>NZ_CP080599.1:4800000-7194887 GCF_019598965.1 Nocardiopsis sp. MT53
TGGAACTCCTCACCTCCCCTGCGTCGGTAGGTGCGGGTGAGGCCGGAGATCTCCAGGGCTTGCATGCGCGGACCTTCCAGGGGGTGGGGTTTCGCCGCTCACATTTATCTTGATGTCGAGATAAATCGACCCTACCCCCGTCCCGGGCGGAGGACAAGGGGCCGGCGACCCCGCGGGGTCGCCGGCCCCGGCGGCCGCGCCCCGGCCCGGCGCCCTCACCTGGCGCGCTGCACGCGGCCCTCGTCCCACACCGGCTCGTCCGACTCGTACACGTTCCCGTCCGCGCCGAACACCAGGAAACGGTCGAACCCCCGGGCGAACCACCGGTCGTGCGTCACCGCCAGGATCGTCCCCTCGTAGGCGTCCAGCGCCGCCTCCAACGCCTCCGCCGACACCACGTCCAGGTTGTCGGTCGGCTCGTCCAGCAGCAGCATCGTCGCCCCCGACAGCTCCAGCAGCAGGATCTGGAACCGCGCCTGCTGCCCGCCCGACAGCGTGTCGAAGGTCTGCTCCGCGGCCCGCGCCAGCTCGTAGCGATCCAGCGCCCGGCCCGCCTCGTCCCGCGGCACCCCCTTCCGGGAGCCCTCGCCCCGGTGCAGGATGTCCAGCAGCGTCCGGCCGGCGAACTCCGGGTGCTCGTGCGTCTGCGCGAACCACCCCGGCAGCACCCGCGCCCCCAGCCGGGCCCGGCCCTCATGCGGCACCGGCGCCCCCCTGGCCCGCTCCTCCTCCGACAGCGGCGTCCCCTCGGGGTCCGAGCCTCCCCCGGCCAGCAGCCGCAGGAAGTGCGACTTGCCCGAGCCGTTGGATCCCAGGACCGCGACCCGCTCCCCGTAGTGGACCTCCAGGTCGAACGGGCGCATCAGCCCGGTCAGCTCCAGGCCGGCGCACACCAGGGCGCGCTTGCCGGTGCGCCCGCCGCGCAGCCGCATCCGCAGGCTCTGGTCCCGGGGCAGCTTCTCCGGCGGCCCCGCCTCCTCGAACCGGCGCAGCCGGGTCTGCGCCGACTGGTACCGCGACGCCATGTCGGAGTTGTACGCCGCCTTCTGCTTGTACATCGACACCAGGGCCTTGAGCTTGGCGTGCTCCTCGTCCCACCGCCTGCGCAGCTCGTCCAGGCGCGCGAACCGCTCCCGCCGCGCCTCGTGGTAGGTGCCGAAGGCACCGGCGTGCGTCCACGCCGTGTTCCCGGCCGCCCCCAGCTCCAGGGTGACGATCCGGTCCGGCACCCGGCTCAGCAGCTCGCGGTCGTGGGACACCAGCAGCACCGTCTTGGGGGTGGCGAGCAGCGCCTCCTCCAGCCAGCGCTTGCCCGGCACGTCCAGGTAGTTGTCGGGCTCGTCCAGTAGCAGCAGGGGGGCCGGACCCCGCAGCAGGGACTCCAGCACCAGCCGTTTCTGCTCGCCGCCGGACAGGGTGCGCACCTCGCGCCACCGGCACCGCTCGTAGGGCACGCCCAGCGCCGCCGTGCAGCACTGGTCCCACACCACCTCGGCCTCGTAGCCGCCGGCGTCCCCGTACCGGGCGATCGCCCCGGCGTAGCGCATCTGGGTCTTCTCGCCGTCGTCGACCATCATCGCGGCCTCGGCCGCCTCCAGGTCGGCGTGCGCTTCGCGCACCGCGGGCGGCGACACCGACACCAGCAGCTCGTGCACCGTGGTCTCGTCGCGCACGTGCCCGACGAACTGGTCCATCACCGCCAGGGCGCCGTCCAGGGTGACCGCCCCCGACTGCGGGCGCTCCGCTCCGCGGACGATCCGCAGCAGGGTGCTCTTGCCCGCGCCGTTCGCCCCGATCAGGGCCGTGACCGAGCCCTCGCCGACCCGGAAGGACACCTCGTCCAGCAGCACCCGCCCGTCCGGCAGGGTGTGGGACACCCGGTTGACATCGATGTGGCCCACGGCCGTACTCCACCGGGGTCGGCGACAGGTCCAGGCGCCCGGCCCGGCCCGCGCGCCTCCCGGCAGGCTGCCACGCCCCCGAACCGCCCGGCAACGGGTTTTCGCCCCGCGGCCGCCCGGCCCCGTGCCGTGGTCCGCCCCGGCCCCGCCCGCCGGCACCGTCCGTTCGGGTACGGCCGGCCACCGTGCCGTTCGCCCCCGGGCCGCGGTCCGCCTCCGCGCCGCCCGCGTGCGCGCCGCTTCCGGAGCCGCCGTCCACAGGCGTCGCCGTCCCGGGACGGACCGTCGTCGCGCGCTGCGATAATGGCCAGTGCCCGACGGCCGGACGGGGGAGACGGGCGGCCGCGGGGAGGGCCGCCGCCGCGCGGCCGCGACGTACCGGCAGCACACAGGGGAACGGGGAACCACGGGTGGCCGAGCGCAGCGCTCTCGACCTGGACGCGCTCACGATCAGCGACCGCTTCCAGCTGTTCAACTTCACCCGCCGCGACGACCACGTCACCTACCTGTGGATCCTGCGCGCCCTGGACCGGCTGCGCGAGGTCCACCGGGTGCAGGCCGGCGCCGAGGACCTGGCCGCCACCCTGCGCGAGCTGGCCGCCGCCCACGACGGGGTGCCCGCCCTGGACACCGCCGACCTGCGCTACCGCCTCGACGAGCTGTACGCCGATCGGGTCGTCCACCGCTTCGACGACGCCTCCCGGGCCGGGAACCTCGCCCGCTACCGCAACCGCCAGTCCGTCTACCAGTTCAGCGAGCTCGGCTACCGCGCCTACCGGGCGGTCGAGGGCGTCCTGGGCGCCCGCAGCGAGGACGTCAACCTGTCCCGCCTGGTCCTCTCCGACGTCCTGGAGGACCTGCGCGCCCTGGCCGACGCCAACCGCACCGGCCGCGCCGAGCACGTCTACCGCCGGCTGTCGCGCCTGGACACCGTGATGGAGGACATGGGCCGCCGCTCCGCCCAGTTCCACGTCACCCTGGGCGAGATCCTGCGCTCCACCGACGCCTCCCCGGACACCTTCCTCAGGTACAAGAACGCCCTGCTGGTCCACATGACCGAGTTCATGGCCGAGCTCGACCGCCACCAGCCCCGCCTGGAGCGCGCGGTGCGCGAGGTGGAGGACACCGGTCTGACCACGCTGCTGGCCCGCGCCGCCGACACCGACGAGCGGCTCTTCATGGACCGCGACGAGCGCCTCGACGACTGGCGTCGGCGCTGGTCGGCGCTGCGCGGCTGGTTCACCACCGAGGGCGGCGCGCCCACCCGTGCCGCCGAACTGCACGCCGCCACCCGCTCGGCGACCTCCGGGGTCATCGCGCTGCTGCGCCAGCTCACCGAGGCCCGGCGCGGCGGGGTCAACCGGGCCACCCAGCTGCGCCACCTGGCGCAGTGGGTCTTCGACACCCCCGACGAGGGGGCCGCGCACGCCCTCATGGGCGCCGCGTTCAACGTCCGCTCCGCCCGCCACCTGGGCGTCGCCCACGAGGACGACGAGCAGATCTCCCCGAACGCCACCTGGTGGGACGCCCCCGGCGTGGAGGTGTCGGTGACGCTGTTCCGCAGCGGCAAGGCGCCCACCGCCGGGGTGCCCAAGCCGGTGCGCCGCAACCCGAACGCCCGCGCCGAGCTGCGCCGCCGCCAGGCGGCCGACCGCTCCGCCGACCGCCAGGCCGCCGCCCGCCTGGCCGAGGAGGGGGCCCACGACCGGGTCCTGGACGAGGTCGACACCCGCGTACTGCTGCGCCTGATCACCCGGGCCCTGGAGTCGCGCGCCGTCGTCGCCGGGCGGCTGTCCTCGGCCACCGGCACCGACGAGGGCACCCTGGTCCGGCTGGTCCCCAGCGACACCGGCAGCACCGTCCGCACCACCCGTGGCCTGCTCCACCTGCCCGGCATGCGCCTGGAGTTGGCCCCCCGCGCCCGTGGAGCCGCCCGATGAGCCGCCCGCCCCGCCCCGCCGCACACACCGCCTTCGCACACGGCGCGCCCGCACCCGGCACGCCCGAGCGCACTGCGTTCACACGCACCGCATTCGTGCACGGCGCGCCCGCACGCACCGGGTCTGCCCGCATCGCGCCCGCACCCGGCATGCCCGCCCACACCGCGGCCGCCCGCCCGCGGGCCGCCGTCCGGCCCGGCGCCGCCCGCCTGTGCGCGGCCGCTCCCGGCGCGGCGCCGCGGGTGTCCGCGCCCCGCGTCCCCACCCGCCCGGGGGAGGGGCGATGAGCCGCCGGCGCCGCCCCGCGCAGCGGATCGACCCCGCCGACCTGGGGGCCTACCAGCAGGCGATGCGCCGGGTCCTGACCTGCGACATCATCACCCGCGACCGGCCCCGCCCCGGAGTGCTCGCCAACGTCCTGCGCTGGGCCGACGAGCTGTCCGAGGACCTGCGCGAGCTGTTCGGCCACACCCTCATCGCCACCACCGAACACGTCCGCCTGGTCCGCGCCCCCGACACCCTGGACCCCACCCAGCGCCAGGTCTTCGCGCGCGCCGGCCGCCCCTTCGACCGGCGCCGCCTGGCCTACCTGTGCCTGCTGCTCGCCTCCTTCCAGCGCTCCCAGGTCGAGGTGAGCCTCGCCGACCTCATCCGCCACTTCACCCCCTCCGCCAACGCCGTCGGCGGCCTGGGCTACGACCCCACCGACGGCACCCACAAGGCCGCCCTCGTCGACGTCTGCTCCTGGCTGGTCGACCACGGCGCCCTGCACGTCTCCGACGGCTCCCTGGAGGCGTGGGCCGGCGGCCACGGTCAGGCCGACGCCCTCTTCGACATCGACCACGAGGTGTGCGAGGTGCTGTTCCGCCCCGTGCGCCCCGTCCAGCACGTCACCGGCGTCACCGGCCTGCTCGTCCACCACCCCGACGAGCCCACCCGCGAGCAGACCGCCCGCCGTGCCCGCCGGCTCCTCGTCGAACACCCCGTCGTCCACTACGCCGACGTCACCCCCGACGTCGCCGACGCCCTGCGCGCCCCCGGCGTCGCCGAGGAGGTCGCCCGCCTCACCGGCCTGACCGTCGAGCGCCGCGCCGAGGGCGTCCTGCTCGCCGACCCCGGGGGGCTGTTCACCGACCGCCCCTTCCCCGGGCGCGGCAGCGCCGTCAACCGCACCGCCGGGCTCCTGCTGGCCAAGATCGCCGACCGCATGGAGACCGCCCGGGCCGCCCTCACCCACCTGCCGCTGCCCGCGGCCCCGGACGCCCACGCCGAGCTCGCCGCCCGCATCGACTCCGCCCTGCCGCGCGAGGGCGTCGTCGGCGCCCTGGCCTGGACCCCTCCCGCCACCGCCGCCGCGGCCCCCGAGCCCGCGACCGCGCCGCTCATCGAGCAGGGCCGCCTGGAGGCGATGGTCGAGGACCTGTTCGCCGAGTTCGGCGCCGCCTCCTTCACCGCCGCCTGGCAGCGCGACCCCCGCGGACTGCTCGACGCCGCCCTCGAACTGCTCACCGACCTGTCCCTGCTGCGCCCCGTCCCCGGCGGCGTCCTCGTCCTGCCCGCCGCCCTGCGCTACCGCAACATCCAGGGCGCGCTGCCCCAGCGCCCCGACACCGGCATGCTGCCCCTGGGCCTCGAACCGGAAGGAACCTGATGTCCGCCGCCCGCTTCAAGCCCACCCGGGCCGGGGTGATCAACGTCTGGGACTACGTCGACGAGGAGTTCACCTTCGCCGACGGGCGCCTGGTCCTGCGCGGCCACAACGGTTCCGGCAAGACCAAGGCCCTGGAGGTGCTGTTCCCGTTCATCCTGGACGGCCACACCGACCCGCGCCGCCTGGACCCCTTCAGCGGCCAGAACCGCACCATGAAGTCCAACCTCCTCTACCGGGGGCAGGACGCCGAGTACGGGTTCGTGTGGATGGAGTTCGCCCGCCCGGGCGAGGGGTCCCGGCCCGAGACCGTCACCCTCGTCATCGGCCTGCGCGCCCAGCAGCACCGCGACGGCGTCGCCACCTCCTTCTTCGTCACCGACAAGCGCCTGGGCGTCGACTTCGGCCTGCTGGCCACCGACAACCGCCCCCTCACCGAGCGCCAGCTCAAGGTGGCCCTGGGCGAGGGCGCCCACCACACCTCCGCCGCCGACTACCGGGCCGCGGTCGACGCCCGCCTGTTCGGCCTGGGCGACCGCTACATCCAGCTCCTCGACCTGCTGCTGGCCCTGCGCCGCCCGCTGCTGGCCAAGGACCTGGACCCCGAGAAGGTCTCCGACACCCTCACCGCCGGGCTCAGCCCCGTGGACGAGGAGCTCATCGACCAGGCCGCCCGCGACTTCGCCAACCTGTCCGCGGTCCAGCGCCGGTTCGACGACGCCACCGCCGCCCACACCGCCGTCGAGGCGTTCACCGCCTCCTACACCGCCTACCTCACCGCCCACGCCCGGCACCGGACCTCCGGCGTCGCCGCCTCCCTGGCCCGGGCGCAGGAGTACATCTCCGCCCTCGCCGGGCACACCGCCGCGCTGGCCGCCGCCACCGCCGAGGGGGAGCGCCTGGCCGCGGAGGTCGCCCGGGCCGACGAGGAGGCCGCCGGGCTGGACGCGGTCCGCCGGGGCCTGTCCGAGAGCGAGGCGCTGCGCGACGCCCGAGCCCTGGAGGTCGAGCTGCGGCACAGCGACGACCGCGGCCGCGAACTCGCCGAGGCCGAGCGCCGCCTGCACCGCCAGGGCGAGGAGATCGCCCGCCTGCGCGAGGAGGCCGAGGGGGTCGCCCGGCACCTGGAGCAGCGGCGCTCCGCCATCGCCGACCTGCTCGCCGAACTGGAGGAGTCCGCCGACCTGGCCGGGATCACCGGCGACGGCGAGGGCCCCGCCGACACCGACCCCGAGACCGCCCGGGCCCGGGCCGCCGCCCGCGCCGCCGACCTCGACGGGGTCCGCGCGCACCTGGCCGACCTGCACCGGGTCGAGGCCGAACGCGCCCGCGCCGACGCCGACGCCGCCCGCGCCCTGACCGCCCTGACGGAGGCCGAGGAGGCCTGCGCCGGCGCCGAGGCCGGCCTGGAGTCCGCCCGCGCCGACGCCGCCGACGCGCTCGCGGCCTGGTCCGGCCGCTGGGCCCAGGGGCCGGGCGCGGTCTGCGACCGGGCGTCCCTGCCCGCGCTCGACGCCGCCCTGGACACCTGCGGCCAGCCCGGCGCGCCCACCCTCCCGGAGGTCTTCACCGACCTCACCGACCCCGCGCGCACCGACGCGATCCGCCACGAGCACCGCCTGGCCGCGGACCGCGAGCGGATCACCGCCGACCTGGCGGCGGCGCGCGCCGAACGCGCCGAGGTCGCCGCCGAGCGCGACGACGCCCCGCCCGCCGACCGGGCGCGGACCGCCCCGCGCGAGGGGCGGCCGGGCGCCCCGCTGTGGCGGCTGGTCCGGTTCGCCGACGGCCTGGACCCGGCCCGCGCCGCCGGGATCGAGGGCGCCCTGGACGCCGCCGGGCTGCTCACCGCCTGGGTCCACCCCGACCCGGACGCCGCCCGCGCCGCCCTGGACGGCCGCGCCGCCGACGCCCACCTGGTCCCGACCCCGCAGGAGGGCGCCCCCGCGGGCCCCACCCTGGCCGACGTCCTGGTCGCCGAGGAGCAGGACCACGTCCCCGCGGACGTGATCGACCGCCTCCTCGCCTCCGTCGCCCTGGCGGACGCCCCCGACGACCCCGTGGCCTCTGGAATCCCCATGGTCTCCGGCGGCACCACGGCACCTGGGATCTCCGCGGTCTCCGCCTCCTCTGGCGGTACCGCGGCACCGGGAGCCTCCACCACTCCGGGCATCTCCGATCTCCCCACCGCCCACATCAGCACCGCGGGCCACTTCTCCCTCGGGGTGCTGGCGGGCGCCGGCCCCAAGGCCGCCCCCGAGTTCATCGGCGCCACCAACCGCGCCGCCCGCCGACGCGAGCGCCTGGCCGACCTCGACGCCCGCATCCAGGCGTTCACCGCCGAACTCTCCGACCTGGAGGAGCGCCTCGCGGCCGCGGCCGACCGGGTCAAGGCGTTCGCGCTGGCCCGCACCGACCTGCCCGACACCGCGCCCGTCGCCCGCGCCCTCAAGACCGTCGAGCACCACGCCACCCTCGTCGCCGGGGCCCGCGCCGCCCTCGACCGGGCCCGCCTGCGCCTGGACTCCGCCACCGCCGACGTCGACGCCCACCGCACCCGGCTGCGCGCGGCCGCCGCCGAGCGCTCCCTGCCCACCGCGCCCGCCGACCTCGACGCCGTGGCCGCGGCCCTGGAGGCGTTCCGCGCCGCCCACCGCGCCCTGGTCCAGACCCGCGCCGACGTCGAACGCGCCGAGCACGACCTCGCCGAGCGCACCGCCACCATCGAACGCCTCACCCGGGCCCACACCGCCGACACCCGCTCCCACGAGGAGCGCGCCGCCGAGCACGCCGAGACCGTCACGCGGCTCCAGGTCCGCCAGGAGAGCGTCGACGCCCCCGCCCGCGAGGTCATCGACCGGCTGCGCCGCACCGAGGAGGACCTCGCCCGCACCCGCTCGGCCCTCGCCGACCTGCGCCGACGCGCCACCTCCGCCCGCGAGGACGCCGTCCGCGCCGAGGCCGGGATCGAGAACGGCCGCTCCTCCCTCCTGCTCGCCCTGGAGGCCGTGTTCGAGCACTGCGCGGGACTGGCACCGCTCACCCGACCCGGCACCCGGACCCTGCTGGGCATCGACGGCGACCGCGCCTGGCCCGCCCCGGCCCTGTGGCCCGGCGCCGAGGAGGCCGCCGACCGGGTGACCGCCGCCGTCACCGGCGGCACCGACCCCGCCGAGGCCCTGCGCTCGGTCCTGCCCCCGGGCGCGGCCGACACCCTGGACGCCTTCACCGCGACCGTCGGCACCGCACCCGTCACCGAGTCCGCCCTCAAGACCGCGGGCACCCGCATGTCCGAGGCGCTGCGGGTGTTCACCGACGCCCTCGCCGCCACCGCCGACGGCCACCAGGTGGACCACGAGGCCGACCCCAGCGGCCTCGTCGTCGTCCACGTCAACGACGAGGCCGGGCGCAACCCCCTCCCGGCCTTCGCGCGCCTGGTCGCCGAACGCGTCGAGGAGCAGGACGCCCTGCTCCGCCGCGAGGAGCGCGGCGTCCTGGAGGACGAGCTCCTCTCCGCCGTCGCCCAGCAGATCCACGAACGCGTCCGCACCGCCCGCGACCTGGTCCGCAGCATGGACTCCGACACCCGCTCGCGGCCGATGACCTCCGGCACCCGGATCGGCATCCGCTGGACCCGCGCCGACCACCTCACCGACCGCCGCCGCGCCGTCGCCGACCTGCTGCGCCGCGACTCCGCCGGCCTGGGGCAGGACGGCCTGACCGAACTGCGCGGCCTGCTGCGCGACCTGATCCGCGAGTACCACGCCGCCCACCCGCGCGCCACCTACAAGCAGGTCCTGGCCGCGGTCCTGGACTACCGCGAGTGGTACCGGTTCGAGCTGCGCAAGGCCGTCCCCGGCCAGGACGAGGTCCGCCTCACCAAGGCCAAGCACGAGGAGATGTCCGGCGGCGAGAAGTCCGCCGCCATCCACCTGCCCCTGTTCGCCGCCGCCAACGCCCTGTACTCCTCCGCACGCGCCACCTGCCCGCGCCTGATCGCCCTGGACGAGGCGTTCGCCGGCATCGACGACCGCTACAAGCCCGAGCTGATGGGGCTCACCGTCACCTTCGACCTCGACGTGTTCATGACCGGGCACGACCTGTGGGTGCACTACGACAGCGTCCCCATGGCCGCCCACTACGACATGCACCACGACAAGGCGTCCCACACCGTCTCCGCCATGTTCATGCTGTGGGACGGCGCCCAGGTCGTCGACGCCGACGCCGGGTTCTCCGGCAACGACGCCCTGTCCTCCCACCTGCTCGGCATCACCCCGAGCCGGTTCGTCCCCCTGGCCACCGAGGGCACCCTCCCCGTCGGCACCGACGACGCCCCGGGCCCGTCCGGACCGGGGGAGGAGGGCGCACCCGAGCCGGGGGAGGCGGCGTGACCGGCCCGCGGCCGACCCCCTGAACCCGCGGCACGGGGGCGGCCCGGGCGGACACCCGCCCCGGCCGCCCTCCCATCCGCCGTCTGCTGTTCGCCTCGTCCGGTCTGCGCGGCCTGTACGGCCTGCGCGGACGCCCCTGCGGGGCCGCCCCCGGGCCCCGGTCGGCACCCGAAGGGAAGGCGGGGGCTACCCTGGCCGGGCGGCGTCGACCCCCACGGGGCGGTGACCGCCCGGGGCGGGGAGGTCCCGACCGCCCCGGAGAACTCTTCGGGAAAGCCACAGATGAACACCATCAAGAACATCGCGGACTTCACCGGCCGGTGGTTCGCGCTCCTGGTCCTGGGCGGAGCCGTGCTCGGCCTCCTGCTGCCCGCGGCCACCGCGCCCGTCACCCCGTACATCTCGCTGCTGCTCGGCATCATCATGTTCGGCATGGGCCTGACCATGCGCCCGGCCGACTTCGCGATCGTCGTCCGCCACCCCAGGGCGGTCCTGCTCGGCGTCCTGGCGCAGTACACGGTCATGCCCGCCCTGGGCTGGGGCATCGCCCACCTGCTCGGCCTGCCGCCGCTGCTCGTCGTCGGCATGATCCTGGTCGGCGCCTCCCCGGGCGGTACCGCCTCCAACGTGATCGTCTACCTGGCCCGCGGCGACGTCGCCCTGTCGGTGGCGATGACCTCCATCTCCACGATGCTCGCCCCCGTCCTGACGCCCCTGCTCGTCCTGGGCCTGGCCGGGTCCACCCTGCCGGTGGCCGCCGGCGACCTGTTCCTGTCGATCCTGCAGATCGTCCTGGGACCGGTCGTCGCCGGCCTCCTGCTGCGCATGGCCGCCCCGAACCTGGTCGAACGCCTGCTGCCGGCGCTGCCGCTCATCTCGGTGACCGGCATCGTGGTCGTCGTCGCGGGCATCGTCGGCGCCAACGCCGACGCCGTCCTGGGCACCGGCCTGCTGGTGGCGCTCGCCGTGGTCCTGCACAACGGCCTGGGGCTGGGGCTGGGCTACCTGGTCGGCGTCGTCGGACGCCTCCCCGACAGCGCCCGCCGCGCCGTCAGCGTCGAGGTGGGGATGCAGAACTCCGGCCTGGCCGTCGCCCTGGCCACCGCCCACTTCTCCCCGCTCGCCGCGCTGCCGGGCGCCCTCTTCTCGGTCTGGCACAACCTGTCCGGCTCGGCGCTGGCCACCTACTGGGCCCGCCGCGCCCCGAAGGACGAGCCCGCTCCGACCCCCTGACGGGAGAACCGGCTACCCGGGCACGACCGGACCCACACGCGCATTCAGGGTCCGAAACCGGACACCCTTCTTCGCGTGATCGTGTCGCGCCGGAGAGTGATGCTTGTCAGGCTGTGGCCATGGCACGCATCCTCTCCGGCCTCCTCGCCCTGTCCCTGACCACGACCGGCGCACACCTCCTCCCCACCCCGCCCCCGCCGCCCGCACCGGCGCTCCCGCCCGTCCCGGTCGCGGTGCCCCATGCCCGCCGCCCGCGCCGGCGGCGCGTCCCCCACCCCCGCTGTCACTTCGACTGACCCCCGCGGAGGCGGCGCACCGCCTCCAGCGCGAGCCCGCCTCCCACGGCCGCCGCCCCCAGCCCGAACAGCCCGCCCAAGCCGAAACACAGCAGCCCGATGACCAGCAGCAACAGCACCGAGCCGAACACACCCCCGGGCGCCCCGACCTCGTAGGCCCGGTCCTCCAGGGTCGTCGACACCCATGTCTCCTCACCGTCCACGAGACGGGCGCCGACGACCCTGCCGGGCGCGCACCCGTGCGAGGAGTGGAACCACACCCCCTCCCGCGCGGGGCCGTCGCCCGGATCGAAGGTCCCGTAACACCGCACCTCCCGGCGCACCTGGGCCTCGTGGGTCACGGTCACCCGGCCGGCCTCCCCGGACCACCCGTAGGCGGCCCCGAGCGCCCGCACCTCGTGACCGCCGAACTGCACACCCACCGCGAGGAAGAAGTACGCGAGCAGACCGCTCACCGCCACCAGCCCCAGCCGCCGGGCCGGCGACCCGCCCGGCGCCCTCGGAAACCGCCCGGAGGACTCCGGCCGAGGCGCCCCCGGTGCCCCCCGGTGCTCCGCCCGCCGCCTCCGCACGTTCCGCCGCCCACGCCCGCCCATCCGGCCACCTCCACCGGACTCCGATCCCCCCGGCGCCCGCCCGGTTCCCCTCCCGCCGGCCCTTCCCATCGGGGAGACCACCGGCCCCGCCCCGCCTCCCCGCGGACACCGCCGCCCGCCGGATCAGGGAAACGACCCGTCCTCGGTCACACCCCGTTGACGCCTCCTCACCAGGGGCCGATATTCGGGTGCAGCGCGCTGAACGAAAGTCACCCCACCCCCAGAGGAACCCCCCATGCACCGACGACGATCGGCCCGCCCCACCGCCCTGCTCCTGGGAGTGCTCACGGTCCTCACCCTCGCCCCCGCTGCGCCCGCCACCGCCGCTGCCGCGGGCGGCACCGGCCCCTACGCCGCGGAGTACACCACCACCTGGCGCCTGCGCGACCACACGATCTACCGCCCCGTCGACCTGCCCGACGACGAGCCCCTGCCCATCGTCGTGTGGGGCAACGGCGCCTGCCGCGCCGACGGCACCTGGTTCGAGAACATCCTCACCGAGTTCGCCTCCCACGGCTTCCTCGTCATCGCCAACGGCCGCCCCGGCGGCAGCGGAAGCACCGACCCGGAGATGCTGACGGAGGCCGTCGACTGGGCGGTCGACGAGAACACCCGCCCGTTCAGCGAGTACCGCGGGCACATCGACACCGACCGCATCGCCGTCATGGGCCAGTCCTGCGGCGGCCTGGAGGCCTACGAGGTCGCCGACGACCCCCGCGTCACCACCACCGTGCTCTGGAACAGCGGCCTGCTGACCGACCGCGACGACGACCTCCTCGACGACCTGCACGCCCCGATCGCCTACTTCACCGGCGGCCCGAGCGACATCGCCCACCCCAACGCCCTGGACGACTACTCCAAGCTCCCCGCCGGGCTGCCCGCCTTCATCGGCCACCTCGACGTCGGCCACTACGGCACCTTCGCCGAACCCAACGGCGGCGAGTACGGCCGCGTCGGCACCGCCTGGCTGCGCTGGCACCTCAAGGGCGACGCCGCCGCCCGCGCCGAGTTCCTCGGCACCGACTGCGGCCTGTGCGGCACCGACTGGGACATCGACCACAAGAACTGGCCCTGACCCCGCCCCGACCCCCGCCCGGCCGTGTCCCTGCCGCCCCACGGCCGGGCGGGCCGCCGGCCCCGGCGGCGGACCCCGCCGGGGCCGGCCCGCCCCTACCCGCCCGGCAACCGGTCCATGGGGGATTTCGGGGCCCGGGAGGGGGCGTCCGCCCCCTACTCGCCCGGCAACCAGTCCATGGGGGGATTTCGGGGTCTGGAAGGGGCCGGCCCGCCCCTACTCATTCGGGAACCGGTACCCGAACTGCTCCAGCCGCCCCCGCGCCCGTCCCAGTTCCTCCTCCGTGAACAGCGCCGCGAACTCCGGCCGCAGCACCAGCGCCTCCACCGTCAGGTCCAGACGCCCCTGGTCCCACGCCCTGGACGAAGGGTCGGCCCGGCCACACCCGAGCCCGGAGCCCCCACCGCTGCCGCGCCGTCCCCGGTGTCCGCACAGCCCCCGGGGCCCCGAAAGTGCGGCCCTACCGCCTGCGCCCTAGCCCACCACCTGGCCGCATCCCCGCCATGGCCCCATGGCCATCCCCGCTCCGGTGGGGGCGATCCGCCCCGCCCGTGGTCCTGCGCGGCCTCTCGCCCCGGAGCGTGGTCCCGCTGCGCCCCTCACTACAGTTCCGGTCCATGACGGACTCCCCCCACCGCACCGCTGCGAACGATGAGGAGCTCCTGGAGAGGCTGCACGCATGTGCGTGGGGCAGGGGAGACTCGATCCCCTCCCCTGGCCACCTCCCGGACGAACCCTTTCCGCCTGTCACGATGGCCGAGGTCGAACAGGCGGAACACAATCTGGGGTACCGGCTTCCCGCATTGCTCCGGCGCATGTACACCGAGATCGGTGACGGAGGGTTCGGTCCGGAGGGCGGTCTCGCATCATTGACACCGCGCGGCGTTCCGCCCCGGCACGTGCGGGAGTGGCCTTGCGCGACCTCCGTCCGGGAACAGCGCCCGGGATGGGCACCACCGACGTCATGGTTCTTCCTGACCGGCGGCGGCTGCTCCATGGAGTGGTACGTCTCCCTGATCGCGGTCGACCACCCGGTGCTCCTCTGGGACGCCGACGGCTGGGAACCGGACCGGGGCCAGAGCCCCCATGACGGCCTGCGCTACGCGGCGCCGTCCCTACGCCACTGGCTGTGGACCTGGGTGGAAGGAAAGGACGTGTGGGACGGGGCCCTGGCCCAGATCGAAAGGGACACCCACAGCTGACGAAATGAGCGCCGAACCCCCGCTCCCCACACAGCCCGGCTGAGCGGTCGTCATCCGACCCCGGTGGCCACCTCAACGGCGGGGGCGCTTCTTTTCCCGAGCCGAGCGAATGGCGAAAGACATCGACGTATCGCTTTCCGCGGTGCCCTCCTGGCCGAAATCGGCCACGCTGTGGAGCGGGCGAGTCCTTATCGTTAAGAAGAGATCGTGGTGGTGAGAGTAGTGTTCTTCTCCCATAGCCGGTTCAGGGCGGTATTCCGAGGGGCGTTTTCTGTGCGTCCTTTGCGGAGGTTGTGATGAGCGCCGGGGATTCTTCGAGGTCGAACGCCAGGAAACCTCTGGCCGTGAACACCGGTCACACCGGGAACCAGTGCGAGTACCCGGGATGCACCGACCGCAACGCCAGCCTGTCCACGATGTGGGACCGCCCCGACCATGAGAACGACTGGTCGAGCAACCGCGAGCTGCGCTGCGGTGAGCACTGGGGCAGGGACGCCCCGAGGGTCCCGCGCCCCCGTGCGCCGCTGCCGGTGGACTCTGGCAGGAAGAGCTCCTCGGATCGCCGGGAGAAGCCGGCCGGGGAAGCCCGTGTGGCCCCTGCTCCCCGTTCTTCCGCGAAGAGGGGCACGCGAAAAGCGAGCGGAAAAGGGGTGGCTTCTGCGAAGAAGAATGCCTCCCGTAAAGTCACCGGACGAGTGCGCTCCGAACGCGATAAGCCGCTGTTCATCGCCCCTACAAGAAAAACCGTGGCGGTTCAGAAGGAGAAGATTCCCCTGGATGAGTCCTGGCTGAGGGGCAGGAAACCCACGGGCATGGCCGATCTGGACGCCGCGCGCCCGGTGGCACTGGAACTCCTGAACCGGAGGCGCTTCGACGCCGCCGCCCGCCTCTGCACGGAACTGCTCGCCTCCGGAGCCGGATTCATGCGGGAGGCGGGTGAGGAGGGGGACAGGATGCGTCGTCTCCTCAAGGCCTGTCGTGACGCGGCCCGGGCACGGGTCGGGGCTCAGGGGGCGGTGCCCCGGGCCAGGAGGGGCGGCGAGCCCTCTCGACAGAGGAAGCGTGCACAGCAGCGGGTGAACGGCGGAGCACCCTCTCGTGAGAATGCAGGGGGCGCCGCTTCGCCCAAGGTGGTGATGCCCTCTGGGGACGACGCCGCTTTCCCCAGGGTCCGGTGGCTCATCAAGCGGGACCCCGCCACGGCGCTCTCCCTCTGCGACCGCGTGCTCGCCGACCTGCGCCGCATGCCGGAGGCCGAAGGCCGGGAACAGACCCTGGCCCGCTGGACACGGCTGCGTCGGTACGCGGAGAACGAGACGAGGCGCAGGAGCCGCTCTCGGAAGTGATTTGGCAAGCGTGAGCCCTCCTGCCCTGGCGGAGCTCCTGCCGGGACCGCTGGATCCCGGCCGCACTGTCGCCGCGCGCCCGGTCACAGAGCACGGCCGGAACGGTGCCTGACCGATTTCTGTGGTTTCGCCACGCCGACCGTGCCCGGCGTGGTAATTCCGATGCAGGTCCTGTTCGCCACCGCTGTCCCCATGGTGGGCCGGGCCGTCGGCGAGGTTGTTCCCGCTCATCACCTCCGGTTGTCGCGTGACCCATTCCCCTACGACCACGAACTGGAAGGTGACGCATGTTCACCGAAGGCCACCTGACCCGAACCCCGGGACACGATCCCCGGTGGATGCTGTTCGCCGTCCTGGATGTCGCCACCACCGGCTACCACCCCGAGCGCGATGACCGGATCTACGAGGTGGCCGTTGCCCGCATGCGCGGAGACGGCGCCGTCGTGGGCGAGTACTCCACCCTGGTCAATCCCCGGCGCCCGGTCCCCTACGAGGAACACGCGGAGATCACCGACGCCCACGTCGCCAAGGCCCCCGGCTTCGACCGGGTCGCGGGGGACCTGCTCGCCCACCTGGCGGATGCGGTGGTGGTCGCCCACAAGCTCGACCACGAGGATCGGTTCCTCGACAGCGAGCTGAACCGAATGGGCGTGCGAGTCTCCGGAGTTCCGGGCCTGTGCACGCTCCGGCTCCTGCGCAGCCAGCTCGACACCTGGCCCTACAAGCAGCGGCACCTGTACCGGCTGCTGATCGGGGGTTGGCCGGCGTGGCGGTCGAACGCGCTGTCCAGCGCCCGCCAACTCGCGCACGTGCTGCGCATCCTCATCGCGGAGGGCCCACAGCCCCTGCACTGGAACGGACCCGCGCCCGTGGCGCTCCTGGCGGTGCCGCGCACGGGTGTCATCACCCCCTACATCGTCGACATGAACGGTGTGGACAAGGGGTGGCTCTCCACCCTGGCCGCGGCGCTGCCCGATATGGACCCCTCGCCCGAACCCTCGCCCCGAGAAGCAACCGTCTACCGGGCGACCCTCGACCAGGCCCTGGCCGACGGGAAGGTCGTTGCGGAGGAGGCCGAACGGCTCGCGGAACTGGCCACCGCGGCGGGGTTCACCCAGACCACGATCCGCAGGGTGCACGAGCAGGTGCTGTTGGAGGCACGGACCCGGGCGGAGGCCGACGGCGTGGTGACCTCGGCCGAGTTGCGGGAGCTGGAGAGGGCGGCGGCCTACCTGGGGACCGGACACGTCATCCAGGACCTGCTGAACCTGGCTGCGCAGGAACGGGAGCGCAGGAACGGACCCCTCAAGGGGTGGCGCATCGTGCCGGTCGGGACGTCAGAGGCCATCGACGAGGCCGTGTCGTACGCGGGTTCCCAGGGGGCGGCCATCGGGGTCAACGTCACCAAGACCGTGCGGCTGGTCATCGCCGAAGAGGGGGAGACCGATCCCAAGGTGCGGCGCGCCATCGAGGGCGGCCACCGTGTGGCGACGCCGGAACAGGCCCGTGAGGTGCTGCGCGAGGCGGTGAGCCAGGCGGAGTCCCGTCTGTTCGGTGAGCGGGAGCCGGTGGAGGACGACGACCGCGGCGCCGGCGAGAACGACCGCTCGTGGCGGGCCTCCTGGCGGCCCCGGGAACTCGGCCCAGGGGACTACCACCGCGAGTTCGTGGCCCCCTACGCCGACCGGGACCGTGCGGAACGTCGGCCTGTCGCGGCCGCCCTGTGGCCCCTCTGAAACGGCTATCGGACCTTTGAAGACCTCCGGTCCTCCGGTGAGCGCATCGGAGGACCGGAGGTGACCGGGTACGGGGTCCGGCCCGGCGTTCAGTCCGTGACGATGGTGATCGTCCTGTCGGCGCCTCCGGCTCCCGGTGGAGCGTCATGTGAAAATCCCCTGGGAGTGTACGAATTCCCCTGGTGTTGTCGATGTCAGCCCCTCCTCAACCGCATTCGTCGCCCTCTCCTCTCTCCTCTCTGCGAGCCATGTGCCACTCCCGGCACTGCCCACTGGCAGACACCTGTCACCGTGTGGTCACAGCACAATGACCGCGTAACGGATACCCGGTACCACCTCCTCCGTGAAAGGAAGAACGGAGCGGCCCGGTACCCCTCCGAGGCCGGTCCCACCCCCACGGAGGCCCCATGGCGCACAACCACTCCTGCGCGAACGCCAAAAACCCCGGTTGCCGCTGCTCCGGCTGTGGCGGCAGCCTGCACGGCTGGCCCGCCCACTTCGAACGCGCGGCGGGATCTCCGAGCGAACGCGACCGCTTCCGCCGCCACACCGACCTGGAATGGGTGTCCGCCCTCGGAACCGGCAAGACCCGCGAGAACCGCTTGCAGGCCCCCACCCTACGGCTGAAGCGGGCCGGGACCACATGTGCGGCCGCCGACGCCGCCGACTGGCTCGCCCGCGACCCCGACCTCATCACCGCGGGGCGCGACCTGGGCCACTCCCTGCACGACACGGCCCTGCCCGAACTGCACCGCCATGCCGCACAGCATCCCGACCGCTTCCCCGGCGCCAAGGAGCTGGACAAGACCATCCCTGGGCACTTCTGGTGCACCCTCCTTGCCGAACTCTCCGGGGCCGGGGACACGGTCCAGCGCTACTCCGACCGAGTACCGGAACTCGCCAAGCAGGTCCTCCTCGATGGCGAGATCCCTCCGGACTGGGGACCGGTGCAGAACCATCTTGCCGAGGCCGCGCTGACCGCGGTCTGGAAGTGCGCCGGCAGCGTCCTCCTCGGCGACTTCACCGGCCTCATCCGCATCGCGCGCCTCGTGTCCCTGTTCATCTGCCCCGACCCGGCCAGGCACCCGCTCATCGTCCGCCGCTCGCTCGTACCCCTGGTCAAGGAGGACGTCATCACCGAGACCACTTTGACCCGCCTCCAGCAGGCCTTCCCCACCGACCCCGCTCCCTGACCCCGGTAAGCCCCGGCCCGAGGGGCGGCGTGCTCACGAAGCAGGCCCCGTGCTCGGCTTATCCGTATCTTCGCTACCCGGGTGGAGGAGAAGGTTGGGATCATTCGTCACTGATAGGCGATCAGTTCGTTTTCTCCCCAGTGTTCTCCGCCGACCAGTAGCACAGCCCCAGGGACGCCGACCAGGGATCCCGGGAACTGGGAGAGACTCGTGCTCTGAAGGGCGGGCAGACCAGGATCGAGGAGTTTGGTCTCCCCGGTTTCCCATGAGGTGAATCCGATGGTTGCCGTTGTTTCGTCGGTGTCGCTTTCAACGATTTCGACACCTACTACGCCTTCTGGTAAAGGTAGGGCGTGCCTGCTCTCCTCGGATTCCTCGAGGTTTTCGGAGGTCTCCATCGACGCGATGGGATCCAAATCAGCGTTGAGCAGCTCGTAGTGGCTTCCTTGAGCGGCTGTCGCCTGTATCAGGATTCCGTTTTCATGGAAAGCGATGACACTCCCCTCGGCGCTCACTTCGATTTCGCCGCTCTCGATCCCGATGGCATGCACTTCGCGGCTCTCATTGTTGGCGAGTAGAACCGAATCTTCTTCGACGGCGAAGGAAATTCTGGGAAACCTGTTCTCTGACGAGTAGGCGAATTCCTGACGCCAGAGTTCGGTTCCGTCCGCCAGGTCTACGGCGACCACCGCTACAGCCGACTCGAAGGGGCGGTGACCACCGTCCTCAGGGGTGCACGTGACGAGGACGAGCAGTGTCGACCCGTGGATGGCGGTGTCGTCCTGGCTGGAGGGCAGTTCGGGTGCGATTTCACAGGACAGGGGCTTCTCCTGTTGCCAGCGTTGTGTGCCATCGTCTACCTCGATGACCGACAGCGGCCGGTACTCCTCCAGTACACCTTCCGGCCGGTGCACCCGCTCGGCCTCGGACACTCGTCGCAGATCCCAGGGTGCCAGATCTTTTCTGACCCGGAACTCTCCCTTGACGGCACCCGTGCCCGCGTCGAGGATCAGCGTCTCTTCGGGCGGTTCTTCTCTGTCGGGTCCGCGGGCGACCAAGAACGCGGAACCATCGGCAGTGAGGCCTGCGGAGAAGAACTCCTCCTCGGAGACCAGGTGGCTCCACACCTCTTCACCGGTGTCTCCGTGGAGAATGACGATTCCCGTGTCGAGTGTCACCGCCGCCCCCATCGCCACGGGTTCAACATTCAGTATTCTGCTTTCTTCCGGTGCCTGCCATTCCCAGCCGACTTCGGAAACATATTCGACGGCGCCCGGCGTGGAAAACTCACCTCCTGTAGCACCTGGGCTGCCGGGCCAGCCCGCTGAAGAGCAGGCTGAACTCAGCAGGCACAGGAAGGTCGCCGCAACAAGGGCTGGCATGCGACGGCTTCTTTCGGGCTTGGACATCGGTCCCCTTGTCCTAGGAATTGGTTACAATGTTGTAGTATTCATCGTAGTCCAATCCATAGGTTTCAGTTCTTGCGGAGACTGGGCTCTCGCTGTTATTTCTGAATCCGGATTTAATGGAGTCGTTGACGTCATTTCTGGTTACGGGTGAAAGTGGTTCGCCTGCTGCCGACTCTACCTCTTCAGAGTAAACCCACTCCTCCCAATTGGCGATGAGTCGCCCGTCAGAGTCAAGTACTGCGGCCTCGCTCGGCAGGGAGAAGCCGAATTCACGAAACTCTTCGGGGCTCATGCCGGCGGCTGCTTGGATCATGGCGTTGTTCTTGAGTTGGAGAAGATATTTTCCTGAATGATCCTCTTCGGGATTGGGGACATGGGAATCTGCGAGCGATTCCTTGATGGTGACCTTGAGGGCCTCGACTCCCATGTCTGCTATGGGTAGGCCGTCTGGTGTCGGAACCCCTGAGAAGAGGATGTCCACAACGTTCCCTGTCACCTTGTTCCTGTAGTCGATCGAGGCGTTCGTGTTGTTCGGTCGGGCTGCCCCGACGTCGGCCAGGGCATTGTCGAGGATCCCGTTCAATATGCCCGCTCTTTGTGGGATCTGAATATCTTCGCTCCGCTCGCCCTCGCCCATGTACGGTCCCATTTCTTCTGTTGCGGCGAAGAAGAGCTCAGTTTTGAGGAAGGTTGCCGCCTCTTCGGATCCCACGATGTACTCGGCGAAGACTTCACGCCTGTCCATGCTGATCTGTGGGTTGCCCACCGGATCGAAGGAGCTGGCCCCTTCTTCGCTGCCACTTTCGATCGCATTGGAATCGATTCCGTAGTCGCTTCCCATGGCATCCAGGGTGGCGAGAAATATGTCTGCGAAGGAGTAGGCGATCTCCGGATTCAGGTGGCTGAAGGAGATGTCCTCCCAAACAATGGGATCTCCCTTGTCGTCCTTGAGAACCGGGTCTTCCATTGAGTGCCCGGTCCTGCTGAGCTTGTTCTGCATCTCCTCGGATGTGACGAGGTCCACGAAGTCCAGGAAAACTCTGTCCCCGATGTCGGACTTCACTTCGTCACCGCTCTGCTGGTATTCGGTGATCCAGTCGGTGATGCCGCTGACAGCCGCGCCGTCGTCCTCCCAGCTGTGGGTGTAGAACGTCTCCAGGAACTTCTCCGGACTGAGGTCCCCGTGGCTTTCGTAGTGTTCGTAGGGGTTCCCTTCGAAGTCCTCGCCGGTGAGAACGATGTGGTTTGCCTCATCGTTCCTGCTGGCCACCTCGATGATGTTCTGGAAGTTCTCGTCCCCTGGCTTGCCGGGGGAGAAGTAGGGGATATCCAGGGTGGCGGCGACCGTCCCCATGAGCGCGGTGGAGAACTCCGTGCCGCCCTGGACTCCGGGGCCGGAGCTGTCAAGGAACGTGCTCAGCGTGGTGAACGGGCGCCCCCAGGCGCTGTAGGCCTCGGCGAAACCGGGGAGCTCTGAATCGTGGTTGAGCTCGTTGACGTCCGGGAACTCGGGAATGTCCAGGACGTCTCGCACGTCCTGGGGCAGCCGTCCCACACCGCCGCCGATGCCTTCATCGGACAGGACGAGCATCGAGTTCGCCAGGTGGCGATTGATGTCTTCCCGTAGCGAGTCGCTGATGTGCTCACTGCTGTTGACCTGGTCCACGAATCCGAGGAAGCCCTGGTCGTCGCCGCCGATTTCCTCAAGGTCGCCGAAGAGGGTCTCCAAGAACTCGACCTCACCGTCCAGCAGCTTTTCTCCGCTCTGCTGGGCGGTCAGGCCGCGGGCGACCACGGCGGATATCAGCGCGAGGTACTCGGGATTGTCCTCCAGTAGTTCGAGGCTGACTTCATTGCCGTCCAGAACCGCATGGCCGAGGTGCGTGGCGATGAGCTCGGCCTGGCCCTCATCCACGTGGTAGTAGTCGAAGTCCCCGGTCGTGTAGAAACCGATGTTCTCGTTGGTGCCGAAATGACCGCCGTCCGCAAGGGCCCTGATGTTCTCCGGGGTGGGTCCCCCCTTCAATATCTCCCGGGACTCGTCACACCTGGTCTCCAGATCTCGCCACGCCTTGTCGGCCTTGAGGTTGTACGACTCGATGATCTGCTGTGCGATCATGAGGTTGTCAGGTTCCGCGGAGTTGGCGAGCGCGGTGGAAAGGTCTCCCTTGATCTCCTCGATCTTGTTCTCGTACCACTGCACGTCGGTGCTGATCTTGTCGAGGACACCATAGGCGTGGGTGCAGGCCAGCATCGAGCTGCTCCAGGCGAACTGGTTTTCATTTGCTGCTGTACTGAGATTCTCACTGATCATGTCGGAGAACTCGAACGCCACATGGGTTGTGATGGTGTTGTAGCCACCGGACCGTCCGATGATGAGGGAGTGGAGTTCCGCGAACGCATCCCTTGCGGAGGCGACGGTTCCACGGTCGATCTCGCATTCGTTGTAACTGAGCGCGGACAAGTCATGGACTCCTGGGGTGATCCTGGGATGGAGGAGGTCAGTAGGGCTGGATTCCGTTGATGGGTATGTCGAACCCCTCGCTCGACTCCAGATCCGTCACGGCCGCCTCGCGGGCGCCCGCCTGGACGTTCCCGGCGAGTGTCCGCGCGTGATCGCCGACCTCGACCATGTGCTGTTCGTGGTCGGTGCCGAAGGTGCCCCAGCCGGTCACTCCAGGGGCGCCGCTGACTGCGCTTTTAGCGGTTTGGACCGCCTCGTTGAAGTCAGTGGGAAGATCGCGAAGCCGTGCTGCGGCTTCAGCTGAATCCGATCCGCCTGCATGGGCGTCGTCGACGTTCACGCCTGTGCCTTCTGACACGCCCCCACCCGCCTTCCTTCTCTCAAGTCCTCGTACGTTCGGTACGGCGGCTCTTAAGAGCTCATCTCATTTGGTTTCTCGGTAGCCTGCTCCTGTGTCGATGGTGGAACGGCTGGTGCCGGACGAGCTGTGGGAACTGTTCCAACGGGTGGTGCCCGAGGCGCCCACCCGCCCCCAGGGCGGTGGGCGGCGCAGACACGGTGACCGGCAGGTGCTGGCCGCGATCATCTTCGTGGCCACCAGCGGCTGTACCTGGGCTCAGCTCCCGCCGGTGTTCGGCCCCTCCGGGCCCACCGCGCATCGGCGCTTCACCGAGTGGACCCGGGCCCGGGTGTGGGCCAAGCTCCACCGCCTGGTCCTGGACGAGCTCGGCTCCCAAGGCGAGCTGGACTGGTCGCGGTGCGCGATCGACTCGGTGAACATGCGGGCCCTCAAAGGGGGGACCTGACGGGTCCGAATCCTGTCGACCGAGGCAAGAAGGGGTCGAAGATCCACCTGATCACCGACCGGCAGGGTTTGCCCCTGTCCATGGCTATCTCGGGGGCCAACACCCACGACAGCCAGGCGCTGCAGCCCCTGGTGGAAGGGATCGCTCCGATCCGCTCCCGTCGCGGACCCCGGCGGCGCAGACCGGGCAAGCTGCACGGCGACAAGGGCTACGACTACGCCCACCTGCGCCGCTGGCTCCGGCGCCGGGGGATCGTGCACCGTCTGGCCCGCCGGGGTGTGGAGTCCTCGCAGCGGTTGGGCAGACACCGGTGGCAGGTGGAACGCACCATGGCCTGGCTGGCCGGATGCCGCCGACTTCACCGCCGCTACGAGCGCAAGGCCGACCACTTCCTGGCCTTCGCCGGCATCGCCTGCACGCTGATCTGCTACCGCCGACTCACCAAATGAGATGAGCTCTTAAGGGCCGTGGCCGCCCGATTACTCGAATGGAAGGTATCGGGGGCAAGCGGTCCTTATCAACTCGTGCATGCGGAATCCGGGTCAGAAGAGGGACTTCGGAAGTTCTTCCACCACTGGCTGTTTCTTGCGAGGCGAGGGTCGGTGCCTCTGTGTTCTGTTGCACCCACTGTCTCCTGCCGTGAACCGGACCCGGCTCGGGCGGCTCCGGGAGCGCTGGCGCTTTCAGATGGGAGAACGCTCCGGATACTACATTCGGACTTCAGAGCGCCACCCTGTGTAGTAACGCCAAGTCATGGAGACCGAAACCCCGTGCGCTGATAGGAACACGGGCCCCGCCATCACCCTCGAGGACATCCAGACCTAGGCAGACCGCCTCGAAACCCTCATCACCGACCTCGCCTACCCCCTCTTCCCCCACAGCGAGCCACGCGCCACCTTCACCGACTACGCCTGCGGGCTGCTCGCCGACGTGGACCGCAAGAACTCCTGGCGGTTCGCCGAACACGCTGGACACCGCCGTGCTTACCCCGTGGAACACCTCCTGGACGGCGCTCGGTGGGGCCACGACATTCTCACCCGCCGCACCCGCGCCCACATCCGCGACCACCTAGCCAACCCCGAGGCGGTCCTGGTCGTCGACGACACCCAGGTCATCGAGAAAGGCAGCCGGTCGGTCGGCGTCGCCTACCAGTACTGCGGCCTGACCGGACAGGTCGAGAACTGCCAGACCCTCGTGACCTGCACCTACGCCGCACCGGCCGGGCACGCCCCTACGACCAAAACCGCCCTGGCCGAGCAGACCACCTTCACTTATCTGGCCACCGACACCGTCAGGTCGAACGCGTCGGCCAGGCCGGTCATCGCTGTGGCCAGCACCTCGGCGTCCTCACTGCTCTGCTGTGCCTCGTTCGGATTCGCACCCGTTCCACCGCTCATGCGAGATGTGACCTTCCCAGGGGGTGGTACCAACCCTCGTCACCCTTGTGCCACAAAACTCCTGCTTGCCGCCATAAGTTACCGCTCCGTACTGAGAGCAACGGATCTGCCCTGAGGTTCATGGCTCGCGACCTGGGTTTCCAATGGAACCCGTGACCACTTTCGGCCAGACGAAGGTGCCCGGGCAAGAAACCCAGATCGGCTCACCGGCGTTGTCCGCTGGACTCGCGTGATCCGAGTCTGACCTTGTGCACCTCCAAACGCTGCGTGAGCAGGTGCCGGCCTGGGATCTGGGCCTGCTGTGGTGGCTGACACGGAAGGGGATACCGCAAGGGATGGAAAGTCCGTTGCGGTGGATCAGAGTGCTCATCGAGGGCCACCGGGAGCCGGTCGCCGTGCTGAGCCGCGAGCGCGCCGTCGCAGATACGCAGGAGGGTGCGTTGTTGAGAGCCAGAGCCGAGGATGCTCTGGTTCTGGAGAAGGCCCCCTGGGACCGCCGCTCGCTCCGCTCGCCCTCTGGGGGCTGCGTCTCCCACAACCTCACCCGGCCCTCCGGCGAACGAGGCGTGCGATCCGCACCCGGTCGTCCGCGGCGGCTGACACCATGGTGGAAAGCCGTGTGCTCACCCCGCTCCCGCAGTACCGCCCCCGTCCCCCCGAGTGCACAGGAGTCTTGGTGCAGTCCAACACCTACAGTCCGACCGCGATCTTCGGCAGCCACACACGGTACGTCGTCCCCCTCTTCCAGCGGCCCTACGTCTGGAACCGGGACGAGCAGTGGGAACCGCTCTGGCAGGACGTGCGATCGGTCGCCGAACGACTGCTGGAGCCCCAGACCCTGCTCGCCCCGCCGGCGCCGCACTTCCTTGGGGCCGTCGTCTTGGACCAGCAGAGCATCCCCACCGGGTACATCGCGGTGCGCCGGGTCATCGATGGGCAGCAGCGGCTGACCACCCTCCAGCTCCTGCTCGACGCGGTGCGAAGGGCGGTACGGTCGCACGGCCGATCCGAGGACGAGCCGGCGCTGCGGATCCTGGTGCGCAACGAGGCGCAGATCGCCGGCGACGCCTCCGAGATCTTCAAGGTCTGGCCGACGGACCGGGACCGGGACGGCTTCCGGGCGGCGATGGGGGAGGACGGGGTTCTCGGCCAGGGGGACTCCCCACTGGTGCGGGCGCACGGCTTCTTCTTCGAGGAGATCACGCGGTGGGCCCTGGACGACGGTGAGGGGGCACCCGGCGGGTCCCCGCAGGAGCGGCTGAACGCTCTGGTGCGCACGGTCCGCGACCACCTGCGCTTGGTCGTCATCGACCTCGAACCCGGGGACAACGCCCAGGTCATCTTCGAGACCCTCAATCACCGGGGCAGCCCGCTGCTGGCCGCCGACCTCATCAAGAACCTGCTCTTCCAGGTCGCGGAGCAGCAGGGCGCCGACGTGGAGCGGATGTACCGGGACCATTGGGCGCCGCTGGACGGTGACCGGTGGCGGGAGGAGGTCAGTCAGGGGCGGCGCATGCGCCCCCGGATCGACATGTTCTTCCAGGTATGGCTGACCATGCGGCTGCGTCGCGAGGTCCTCCAGGACCGGCTCTTCGTGGAGTTCAGGGAGCTGCTGGCCACCGGGGGGACGACGGCCGCCGCCCTGATGGAGGAGGTCGCCGCCGACGCGCGGGTCTACCAGGGCATGGCGGACGCCCCCTATCACTCCGTCGAGGGCCTGTTCCACTACCGGGTGGTCCGGGCCCTGGACACGGCGGTCGTGGCGCCACTGCAGCTGTGGCTCATGCGCTGGGACGAGTCAGACATGCCCGAGGAGCAGCGGCACCTGGCGCTGGGGGCGCTGGAGAGCTGGATCGTGCGCCGGTCCTTGTGCCGGGCGACGGTCAAGGACATCAACCGCTTGGTCGTCGCCCTCCTCCGGGCCGTGCACGAGGCGGGGCCCGCGCAGGCGGGTACAGCGGTTCAGCGGGAGCTGAAGCGGCAGACCGCCTCCTCCCGGTACTGGATCGACGACGACCAGTTGCGGACGATCCTGCGGACCGCTCCGCTGTACCGGCAGCTCACCCGCCCCCGCATGCGCATGCTTCTGGAAGCGGTGGAGGACTCCCTGCGCGGCCCGTGGGGTGAGGGACAGCCCTGCCCGCGCCAGCTCACCGTCGAGCACGTGATGCCCCAGCAGTGGGCGGAACACTGGGGGGAGGACGTGCTCGGTGACCCGGAGGCGGAGCAGGCCAGGGAGGATCACGTCCACGTCCTGGGCAACCTGACCCTGGTCAACGACAGGCTCAATCCCGCACTGTCCAACCGCCCTTGGACCGACGAGACCACGGCGGCCCGGGGGATCAACGGCAAGGGCAAGCGATCCCTGCTGCTGGAACACAGCACCCTCAAGCTCAACGCGCTCCTGGCCGTCGGCCATGAGAGGGAGTGGACCGAGACGGACATCGACCAGCGCACCGAGGAGCTGATCGACCACATCGTCCGGATCTGGCCCCGCCCCGAGCAGGAGGGGCCGGGCACCGCAGTGGTCATGGAGAACACCGCGGTGGGGGAGGGGCACGGTGACGCCGACCGGAGCGCCGCCGCCGTGGACCACCACGGCAAGTACCGGGGACTGTGGCGCTGGCTGCGGGACCGGGACGGCGACCGGATTCCGATGGACTTCGCGCAGGTGGCGGAGGCGGCCGGGGTCCCGTTGCCCGACTCGGCCTACAACCATTCCCCCCACTGGTACTCCTACGAGGGCAGCGCCCTGGGCCGGGCCATCCGTGACGCCGGCTGGCGCGCCACGAAGGTGAACCTCGACGCCAGGACCGTCTGCTTCGTCCGCTTCGACCAGGAGGGGTGACCCCGGCTCCCCCGGCTGGGCGCCCGTTCGGCGCACCGGTCCGACGCCGTGCCGCTAGGATCCGGTGGGGCCCGACGGGGCCGTTCCGCACGGCCGCCGCGGCGCAGCCTCCACCCCCTTCCCCCTACCCCCGACCGCAGGTGAATAGAGCTTTCAACGTGGATATCAGCGACCCCAGGGCGCGTAAAGCCGCGGCACTCGCCGAGGAACGCCTCCGGCTGGCCCGCATCCGTGAGGAACGGGAGCGCGGCCGCAGGGACAGCGTCTGGCAGGAGTTCGGAGCCGAATCCGAGCGGATCCCCGACCTCCGTGACACGGTCGAGGCCGTGGTCGCCGAATCGGGAGACGACGCGGGCGGCCCGGCTCAGGGGCTGCGGGCGATGCTGGAGGGGCGGATGTGCCCCGGGGCTCCCGGGCTGCTGCTGGAACTGCTACGGGACCTGCCTCCCGACACCGCCGCCGGTCACCTGGCGCGCCTGCACGGTATCGGCGTGCCCGCTCTGGCGAGGTGGACGCGCCTGGGTGAGTTGCTGCACGGGCAGCGTGAACCCGCTACGGAGGAGCTCCAGGGCCTGCCCTCGCTCGATCCGGCGTTCAGCCTGTGGCGCGATGGCGAACTGCTGCGCCGGGGCAACAGGCTGAGGAGTCTGGAGCGGTTTCTGGAGAACGCGCCTCTCCCCCTGGTCGACGACCTTGTGGACCGGGGAACCGCCTTTCCCCTCGGTGGACAGGAGCGCTCGGACCCGCAGGAGAACCTCTACCTGTTGGCGCGCCGCAGCCCGGAGAGGTTGACCGACGCGCAGGTCGAATCACTCGGTTGGCTGGAGGAGGGGTGGCGCAGACGCCTCCTGGAGAATCCCGAGTGCGAGGTGCCCGACGACGCGCCCGAGCCCGTCCGCGACCTCGCCGCCGTGGGAGGGGGCGACTCCGAGGCCCTGGCGAGACTCGTGCACACCCTGGACGAGCGCTCCCGGCAACTCGTCCGCCAGGTCCTCGGTGAACCGGAGCGGCCTTCGGTCTGGCCCAGGGCGCTGTTCAAGGACACCGACCTGTGGCCGGTCCTCGAGCGTCTGTGCGAGGGCTGGGCCCTCGAAACCTCGCAGGAGACAACGGTCCCGTTCGCCGTCTGGCGGGATCTGCGATCGGCGCACCGGGAACTCCTCGACGTACGCCCCTCCGCATACGAATATCTCGCGCCCTACACGTCCTCATCAGAGCCTTGGGTCCGGGAGGAGGCGGTGGCGATGGAGGTCTACCTCGATCTTCGCTTCTCCGAAAGCGGGGACTCCCAGATACTGCACAAGGCCCTGGAACGCCTGAACGCGCTGCCGGAGCGCAGCGCCGTCACCGAGGGCAATATCGCCTGGATCCACTCCCGGCTGGCTATGGACCGCAACAACCGCGGTCCGCTCTTCAACCCCTATCTGGAACTGGGCGTTGCCCACGGCTCCGACCAGCGCATGTGGCGGGACGCCTGGCGCAGCCTGCGCCGCCTCCTCCAGGGGCACAAACAGGAACTGTCGGACATCAATCAGGCGCGTGACCTCATCCGCGACATAGAGGCCACCGGCGGCCTGGAGAACCACCCCCTCTACATCCTCCCGGTGTTCCCCGACCGCCTCTTCCCCCGCCCGCGGGTCCCGCGGAGGTTCGTCGCAGAGCCCCGGCCCCTGGCGCGCCGGAGCGGGCCCGTGTCACAGGAACTCAGGGAGCGCATACGTACCGATGCCATCACGGCACTGCTGAACCGAGCGGTCGCGGAGAGGACACCATGAGGCGGCGAGAACGCGAAGAAGACACCGACGAGAAGATCGAACGCATCCTCAGAGAACTGAGCCCGCGGGAGCGGGAGCGGCTGATGGCCGTCGTGGCGGTCGGCATGGAACCGAAGCGGCTCATCGCCCCGCTGACGGACAGGCTCGTCGAGGTCTTCCGGGAGCACACCGAACACGAACTGACACCACAGCAGGCACGGGAGATCGCCCGTCTGGCCCTGGTGGAGAACATGGGAGCGAGGCAGACGCACCTGTCCCAGCTCGCCCAGCTCCTCCAGGACGTCGAGAAGCAGAAGGGGGAGGGCGACCCCCGGGTCCTGTCCCGCAGGATCCTCGACTTCTGCCGGGCCAGCGGACTGAAGAAGGTCACCGATACCGAGGACCTGTCCCGCTACCGGGTGATCGCCGGGCATCCGGGCCCCGGAACCACGGTCAAGGTCGTCTCTCCGGCCTTCGTGGACGAGATCAGCGGGCGCCTGATCGTCTCCGGGGAGATCCGCTTCCTGGAGGCGAAGTCCGAGAAGAGCGGCAGGGGGCGCGCATGAGTTTCGGTATCGACTTCGGGACCACCAATTCGGTCCTCGCCCGCTGGAACGGGGAAGAAGCCGAGGTGGTCGCGTTGGACAGCACCAACCTGGACCACTGGAACTACCCGGCGTTCGCGTCGTTGTTCCCCTCCATGGTCGGTGTCAGTTCGGTGCGAGAGGAGGTCCTGTTCGGCTGGGAGGCCAAACTCCGGTCCCAGCAGGCCACCGCGGCCGCCAAGCGCCTCCTGGCCGGTGATGAGCACGTCCAGGTCGGGCAGCGTTCCTGGCACGCCTCCACCGTGGCCGCGGGCATCTTCCGGACCATGCGGGACCGGGCCGAGGAGGAGCACTTCCTGGAACTGGACTCCGCGGTCGTCACCGTCCCGGCCAACTCCGCCGGGGCCGCCCGGTTCCGTACCCGGGCAGCGGCCCGCGAGGCCGGGATCAAGGTGGACTCGCTCATCAACGAGCCGACAGCGGCCGCCCTGTACTACAAGCAGCAGCTCGGCGACGACGGGCTGGAGAACATCGTCACCTTCGACTGGGGCGGCGGCACCATCGACGTCACGGTCATGGAGGCGGAGGGGAACGGCGGCCTGTTCGAGGAGCGGGCGGCCCGCGGCGTCCCCCGCCTGGGCGGTCTGGAACTGGACGACAGCCTGGCACGCCTGGTCATGGCGAAGGCGGGCAGGCGCCCCAAGGGCCTCGCCGAGAGGACCGTGTTCGCCCGCGAGATCGAACTGGCCAAGATCCGCCTGTCGAACGAGGCCGTGGTCGCCGTTCCCGCGCCCGGCGGCAGGACCAACGTGGAGATCACCCGTGAGGAGTTCGAGAAGGCGATCCGTCCCGTGGTGGAACGGGCGGTCGAACCGCTCCGCCGCTGCCTGGCCGACCTCGACCTGGTCCCGGAGGACGTCGACTCGGTCCTCATGATCGGCGGCAGCAGCCAGATCCCCCTCGTTCGGCGGATGGTCGGCGACATCATGGGGGACCGCATCGTCTCCTCGGACCTGTGCGACCCCATGACCTCCGTCGCCCAGGGCGCCGCCGTGGCAGCCGCCATCAACGGCGGCGACGTCGACATCGACCTCGCCGTGGGCACCACGCATGCCCTGGGCACCGTTTCCACACGCAGGATCGGTCCGGGCGAGGAGGTGCGGTCCTTCAGCCAGATCATCCCCCGCAACGCCACCCTGCCCCGGTCACAGGAGAAGAACTACCGGCCCAACGATGCCGGGCAGAAGCGCATCGGCGTCGAGATCTGGGAGGGGGACCCCGCGGACCCCGTCTCGGCCGAGACCGGAGCCGACAACAGGTCGAACATCTGCCTGACCAGGCTGCCCATCGACCTGCCGCCGTTCCGGGACCCGGAGGAGGCCTCCTTCACGCTCACCTACACCTACGACCTCAGCGGGCTCCTGGGTGTGCGGGCCGTTATGGACCGGGACGGCACCGTCCTGGTGGACCGTGAGATCGACGCCTTCGGCCTGTCCACGACCGGGGTGGGGGTCAGCGCGGCGAGTCTGCGCGAGTTCCTCCAGACCCGTCCCCGGATTCCGGGTGACGACCGGATCGACGAAGGGGCGGTACCGATCGCGCGTCCGGGCGCACGGTCTGCCGTGCCCTCTCCCGTCCAGGTGGCCGCCGCCGTCGGCAGACCCTCCTCCGGGGCTGCCAACACACCTTCGGGGACGGCCGTCCGGGGACAGGGGCCGCTGGTGGTGGACGGCTCCAACCTCTCCTACGGCGGTCGGGGCAAGGCCAGTCTGACCCGGCTGTATTCGGCTTTGGACGAATTGCGGGTGCAGAACCCCGGGGTCGAGATCGTCGTGGTCGTGGACGCCAACTTCCGGCACGTCGTGGCCGAGGAGGAACGGTCGGAGGTGGACCGGGATATCTCCGAAGGAGCCCTGCACCGGGTGCCGTCCCGCACGGTGGGCGGGGCCGACGTCTACCTGCTGGAGATCGCCCGACGCAAGGGCGGGACCGTTGTCAGCAACGACGGTTTCCGCGAGCACACCGACCACCACTCCTGGCTGTCCGAGCCGGGTCGGCTGCTCGGTGCCGAGGAGATCGCCGGGATGTGGGTGTTCAAGGAGCGCCGCCCCACCTCCTGAGACGCCCTTGGGGGTACGGGTGGTCTCCGGGACGCCGGAGGCCCCCGTGCCGGATCGGACCCGGTGCCGGCCTGGGAGGTCCCCGCCGTGCAGCGGCGCGGCTCGGGGGCTGGGCTCAGAGGAGGGGGAGTTCGCCCTGGCCGTGCCGGGGCGGGGCTTTGCGTGCCTCCCGGCGGACTGGGAGGACCCGCGCTTCGGTGAGTTCGTCGGTCGTGATGAGCGGGGAGGATCGTACGCGTTCGAGCAGGTCCGCCTGGGCCGGTTCCAGGTCGGTGAGCCGGGTGAGGACGGCGACCAGCCGCAGGAGCCCGTCGGTGAAGGCCGGAGTCCAGCGCTCGGGGCGGATGTCGTCGAGTGCGGACCCGCGCCGGACATGGCGGGGATTGCGCCGACGGGCGGTGAACCACTTGCCGATCACGTGCATTCCGCCGACCCGGTAGTTCCAGGCGGCCGCCTCCACGGGCGCGATCACACCCTCGCCCACGTGCAGGCGACGGCTGTCCGAGCCCTCGTCGCTGTCATGCCGGATCATGTCGGGTAGGTGCCCTCTGCCGTCGGGGATCTCGACTAGGACCTGGGGGCGGCGGCCCGGCGGGAGCCTCGGGAAGCGGGCAGGCCTGTCTGCCGCGGGGTCATGCAGGCGGGTTCCATAGGTGTGCAGCCACACCACCTGACGACCCAGCCCGACCGCCTCGTCCCACAAGCCGGGGGTGGCGGTCAGGGGGATGCGGATTCCCGGCGTCTCCAGCTCTTCGGCGAACGCGGCGGTGTAGCCGGGGTGGGCGGCGATCGCGGCCAGGTAGGCGACGACGTCCTCCGGGGACACCCGCTGCCCCAGCCGTGCGGAGAGGTGATCCAGGAGCCGGGGCGCCAGGTTGGGGGAGGAGGCGTCGGGCGTGCGGTACAGCGGAAGGGCGCGTCCGCCGCGGCCGTTGAAGTAGTGCACGTTCGGTGGCAGCGCGGTGAAGAGCAGGCCGGGGCCGCCGGAGATCGCATGTGCGTGCTGCTCCACCACATGGATCTGCCTGTCGCTTTGGGCCGCCTGTAGGGAGGTGCGCTGGAAGTCGACGTATCTGGTGTCGTCCACGATGTACTGCTGGTCGAAGGCTCGGTAAGGGTGCGAAGTGATCCTTGGAGGGACACGATCCTCGGCGATGGTCGGCAGTCCCGGGAATCGCCGTGTGGTGTCGCGGTCCCTCGTGGCCTTGAACAGTCCGTCCTGCTCGGCCGCGGGAGCGGATGCCAGCCGCTCCCACCTGTTCCTCAGGGTCTCCTGGTCCGGAGCGATGACCCAGGTCCGGTTGGGGCCTACACCGGAGGACTGCCAGGGCATCAGGTCGGCGAGAACGGGGAAGCGCAGCCATTCGTGTTTTTCAGGGGCGAACGGGGCGGTCCACCCACGTGGGCATTCGGTCCACTTCTCCCCGTCGAGGTGCAGTCCCGCGTCCCGGGCCAGAGCCGCGAACTTGTCCGCCTGGTCGCCCTGCACACTGCAGTGCCACACCCGCGCGGGCGTGTCCGGCCGTGCGGGGCCGTAGCGCGCGAATATCCCGATACAGACCGGTTGTTGGACCCCGCCGAAGATCCGCGAGCCCACGGATGAGCGGTGCCCCTCCGGGGAGAGGTCGACGATCCACCCCTCGTCCGCGGTCTGCCGCAGGTAGCGACGCATGCCCGCGAAGGACTCGCTCGTCAGGTAGGCGGAGGTGCTGACGAACGCCACCACACCGCAGGGCTGGTCCGGGTGGGCGTCGAACACCTTCCAGGTGGCCCAGCGCCAGAAGTACAGGCTGGCCGAGGAGAGCTTGAAGGCGAGCCGTTCCGAACCCGGTTCCCGGAACTCGTCCATGGACGGCCTCGCCCGGACGGGGTCGCCGGTGGCCGCGCGCCTGCGCTCCAACCACGGGGCGGGGTCGCGCTGTCTGGCCCGTTCGATGTAGGGCGGGTTGCCGAGCACCACCATGACCGGCGTGGTCCTCTTGATCCGGTTGGCCTGTTCCCGGAAGGCCACCAGCTCGTCGTAGCGCCTGCCGAAGATCTGGAAGTGGTGGTCCGGGTCGTCGAGGGTGTTGCACAGGAATCTGCTGTGCTCCTCGGGTACCTCGGCGCCGTACCCTTCGCGCAGCTGCTGGTGCAGCCGCAGCTCGGAGACGGCGAAGGCGGCGGTGCTGCGTTCGAAACCGATCAGGCGGCCGCGGTACATGTCCTTCAGCCAGGTGCGGCCGTGGATCTCCCCGTATTCGTCCGTCAGTGTGGCGGCCGCGCGGTCCATGACCGAGGACAGGAACGTTCCGCTGCCCATCGCCGGGTCCAGGGTGGTCACCGAGGGTTCGGCGAGTCCGAGGGGCAGCCCCATGCGTGTGCGCAGGACCGCGTCGGTGAACCCGGCCATGTAGTCGGCCACGGCGGCCGGGGTGAAGTAAGCGCCTGAACGGCGGCGCAGTTCGGGGTCGTACCGCGCCAGGAAGGTCTCGTACAGGTCGACGTGCGCCCGCGGGTGTTCGCGCATCATCGCCGACCAGTCGACCGGTTCCAGGACCCGCACCAGGGTCGCCAGGATGCTGGGGTTCCTCTCCTCCTGTTCCTCCTGACGACTGAACTCGGTGAGCAGGCCGAAGGCCTTGCTCAGGAACCTGTGGTGCTTGCCCAGCAGCTCGCCGATCTCGTGGAGCGGGCGCCCCCGGAAGCCCACACCGGCCTCCCGGGCCAGGATCAGCGAGAACGTGACCGCCTGTGCGTACACGTCGGGGAAGTCACGGTCCGTTTCGAGGTTGGGGAAGAGCAGGTCGCGCCATTCCTCGGAGAGCCGGGTGAACTGCTGATCCCGTCCCCGGTACCTCTCCGCGGCGAGGATGTCGGCGACCTCGTCGCGCAGTTGGGCACACAGGTGCGCTACGAGGGTGATCAGCCGGTCGAGGCCGGGTGCCGGGTCCGGGGTCCAGCAGAGGAAATCCTCGATGATCCGGGAGAAGACGGGATCGACGGTCGGGGCTTTGCGTATCCGCCGAACGAAGTCGGGGGTGGTGGCCGTTCCCCGGTGGTGGCCGTTCTGGAACAGCGACCACTGTGTCCCATTGGTGTACAGGATATTGGTGAGGTTCTGGAATTTCTCCCACTGCTCTCGGTCGCGTTTTCCGCTCATGGCCGACGGAGGAATAGGATGTCCGGGGCGTTTGATCTCGATGTACCCGACGCGGCTGTGCGGGCCCTGCCCGATCCCGGTCAGGTCCACGCCGTAGTCGGGTCTCGCCCGCAGCCAGGGCAGTCGCACCTCCCCGTAGGCGACGACCGGCAGACCCATCGCCGCCCCGAGCGCCTGGACGAGGGTCTTCACCGGGGTGCGCAGCTGGTCCTCCTCGGCACCGCCCCGGCCCAGTGCTTCGGTGACCTCGTTGACGAAGCCGCGCATCAGGCCGTCGACGGTTCTCGGGGAGAGGGAAAGGGGCTTCCGGGTTTTCGGGGGCTCATGAGGCTCGTGGGGGAGAGCGGACATCGAATCTCCGAAAAGAGAGGAATCATCACCTGTCCCAAGGAGACAATTAAATATAGATATAGGTCAAGCTCTCTCTTTTCTGGAGATCAGGGGGATTGCTTCTGGGAAGGATTTTCTTCGAGTGGCCGATGTGGCCGATGTGGCCGGGCAGGCCACCGGAGAAGTCCGCGTCCTCCGTGACTCCCCCGCCGCGGGCCGAGCCGAGGCCTGTCCGCTGCAACAGGTGACGCCAGGGGTTCTCCCGTGCGTGTGCGCACGGCGCCCCAGCGATTCTGTCGTGTCCGGTGGCGCCGAGAGGCCACGGATCCGAGGGAATCCGCCTGCGGCCGGAGTGGGGACGGATAATCTGCCCGGGTGACGACCTCCGAGGCCGCCGGTACCGCTCCGGCTCACGATCCCGCCGTCATCGACAGGCTGCTCGACCGAGCCGTCGCCCGGTTGAAGGCCGTCGGAGCCCTGTGCTCCGAGGAGGTGGAGCGCGCGGTGCGGACCGTGCCCCGTCACGCGTTCGCGCCGGAGTTCCCCTTGGAGGAGGTCTACGATCCCAGGATGGTGCTGCGCACCCGCTACGCCGACGACGGCACGGCCACAAGCTCCGTCTCGGCGATGTGGGTGCACACCCTGATGCTGGAGCGCGCCCATCTCGCCCCCGGTATGCGGGTGCTGGAGGTGGGCGGCGGCGGGTACAACGCCGCACTGGTGGCCGAGCTCGTCGGCCCGGGCGGGTCCGTCACCTCCATCGACATCGACCCCGTCGTCGTCGAGCGCGCACGAACCTTCCTGGCCGGGACGGGCTACGGGGACCGCGTGGAGCCGGTCGAGGGCGACGCCGAACACGGCCACCCACCCGGTGCACCGTTCGACCGGATCATCGTGACGGCGGCGGCGAGCGACGTGCCCCCGGCCTGGACGGAGCAGCTCGTCGACGGAGGCCGGCTCGTCCTGCCGTTGGAGGTCCGCGGGTACCAGCGGATCTACGCGTTCACCAAACGCGGCGGCGACCTCCTGGTCGGGGAGACCGGAGACCATGCCGGATTCGTGCCCATGCAGGGCGCCGGCGCCCCCGACTCCCGACGGGCACGGGTGACCGGGACCGTGGAACTGGTCACCGACGCCGATCCGGTGCCCGCCCCCGAGGCCCTGCCCGATGTGTTCGCCCTCCCGGCGCACCAGGAGCGCACCGGGGTGCGCATCGGCGGGATGGAGCCGTTCAGCACCCTCCAGATGTGGATGACCGGGCTGTCCGGGTTCGGCCTGCTGACCGGGACCGGGGAGGACTTCGTCCACCGCCCCATGGCCTCGAACACCACTCCGGCGGTGTGGGACGGAGCGACCCTGGCCTACCTTCTGCTCCCGAGGGTCCCCGACGATACCGAGACGTACGAGTACGTGGCGTGCGGACACGGGCCACAGGCGAAAGAGGCGGCCTCGGCGCTGGCCGAGCACGTCCGGGCCTGGAACCGCGACCACCGGCACGGCCCCGGCCCGAGGTTCCTGGTCCATCCCGGCCTGCCCGACGCCGACCGGGTCGTCCGCACCCGTCATACGAGACTGCTCGCGTTGTGGGACCGGGCCGAGCCCGATCACGGGTTGGACTGGGCCGCCGACGCGTCGGGGTGACCCGGCCGGGCCGACGGGACCGGGGGCGGCGATCACGTCCTGTGCCGGCCGTTCCCTCCGGCCGAGACCGTCGGCCGGGTCCTGGTCGTCCCGGAGGCGGGCGTTGGGCGAACGCCGGTCAAGGGGGCGGTTCCCCGGCCCGGGCACGGAGGCGCCGGTGCGGGCGGCTCGGGGCCGCCCGCACCGGCGCCCGTGGGAGCCGGGTCAGCGGCCGACGGGGGTGAAGTCGCGCGAGGAGAGGAACTCCGGGCGCCGGGCCGGGGCGCTGAACGGTTCCACGCAGGCGTTCTCGACGCTGTTGAACACGATGAACACGTTCGAGCGCGGGAACGGCGTGATGTTGCCGCCCGAGCCGTGCATGCAGTTGGAGTCGAAGACCGTCACGCCGCCGGCCCCGCCGGTGAGCACGTCGATGCCGTGCCGTTCGGCCAGGCGGGACAGGGAGCCCTCGTCCGGGGTGCCGATGTGCTGGCTCTTCAGCGAGGCCCGGTAGTGGTCCGCGGGGGTCTCGCCCACGCACGACACGAACGTCCTGTGCGAGCCCGGCATGATCATCAGGGCGCCGTTGTGCGTGTAGTTGTCGGTCAGCGCGACGGAGAAGCTGCACGCGCGCATCCGGGGCATGCCGTCCTCGGCGTGCCAGGTCTCGAAGTCGGAGTGCCAGTAGAACGAGCCGCCGCCGAAGCCCGGCTTGTAGTTGACGCGGCTCTGGTGCACGTACACGTCCGAGCCGAGGATCTGGCGCGCCCGGTCGACCAGGCGGGGGTCGTTGACCAGGTCGGAGAACACCGGGCTGACCTTGTGCACGTCGAACACCGAGCGCACCTCCTCGGAGGAGGGCTCGACGACCAGGCGCTCGTCGCCGCGCAGCGCGGGGTCGTTCGCGAGCCGGTCCAGTTCGGCCCGGTAGGTCGCGACCTCGGCGTCGGTGACGAACGCCTCGGTCTGGGTGTAGCCGCGCCGGTCGTATCCCTGGAGCTCCTCCTGGGAGAGGGGGCCGTCACCGGGTCCCCAGACGACGGGGTCCCTGCGGTCGAGCAGCGCTGGTTCGGGGGCCTTGCGGGTGGGGTACTCGTCGGCGGTCGATGCCTGAAGATCCATTTGCAGAGTCATGGCCGAATCCCCTGGCGGGGTCTCATCCTCTCCGGAGTCGGTGGTTTCTCCTGCCGAAACGGGAACTTAACAAAGACCCGGACGCCCCTTATCCGCCGTTCGCGGGGCGATGTGTTTGATGTTCCGACCGCTCGGGTAGGGCTCCCTTACTATATGGGCGGAAATTCTTCGGAGCCGGTTTTCTCCCGCCCTTCTTCCCCCGTTCGTCCTGGTCGTCGTCCTGCTCACCTGCATAGAGGTACACGGGGTGCGGAAGTGGACACCGGTGGTCATCACCCCAGTTCGTCGCCCTGCGAGGCCCCTGTGGGAGGGGGCATCGCATCGATGCACACTTGTGCTATGCGCTAGTTCACACGAATTTGATGCAATGCTCGGTGCAGATCACTGGTCGCCGTCCAAGGGTCGCCAGGGGCCTTTGTGGTTCGCTCGCACCCGGGTGACAGTTGGAAAATCCGGGCGTGTTCCCCGCCGGTCGAAAGAGTGCCCCCGATTGCGGTTCCCGGGTGGCGCACCTTTCACGGGACGCGACCGGGGCCCCTTTCCGGTGTTCTCCGGGAAAGCGGAGCGTGCGGTCCGGCGGCCGTCCAGGCCCCGCCGGGGCCCGGCCCTTCCCCCGGCGCCGTCGTCGGCGGTGTCGGTGCGGTGTGGTTGGCTCGTCCCATGGGTGTGGAGATCGAACGGTTCCTGCGGTTGACGGAGGCGCTGCCCGAGTGCGAGCCGCAGCGGGGCGAGAGGTACACGACGTTCCGGGTGCGCGGGAGGCCGTTCGGCTACCTGTGGCCCCGTACCGCCACGGTGGGGCTCAAGCAGACGCTGCTGGAGCAGGCCGCGCTGGTGGCCGAGCGCCCCGAGGTGTTCGAGGTGCAGTTCACCGGGGGCGGGTTCGGCTGGGTGGTCGTCCACCTCGACGGGATCGAGCTGGACGAGCTCAGCGAACTCCTCCTGGAGGCCTGGTTCCACACCGCGCCCGAGGAGCTGCACCCCGTCCAGCCCACCCCCGAGGAGCTGGTCGGGGCCTGACCGCCGCGGCGGCCGCGGCCGTCACCGGGGTGCGGGCACCACGCGCAGCGCGGGGCGGCCGCGGTCCCGTCCCGGGCCGCCGCCCCGGCCGGGGCGGGAGGTGAAGGAGAGCCCGAACATGAGGGAGTTGAGCTCCGAGAGCGGGATGCTCAGCTCCTCGGCCACCCTGCCCGGCGTGGTGCCCCTGCCGCGCAGCAGGGAGAAGACCTTGGGCAGGAGCTGCGAGGTCTCGCGGGCGATCCCGTCCGGTTCGGCGGTGCGGTAGCCCATCTCCGCCAGCTGCCGGCAGGTGGAGCGGTACTGCCAGTCGGTGAGCAGTTCCAGGTCGTGCAGCCGGTGGGTCAGGGCCATGGCGGAGACCCGCCAGATCGACTTGGCCTTGAGGATCTGGTCGACCTGGGCGCCGGCGGGCATGCGGCCGACGACGTCGGCCCGCGGCATGAGGAAGGCGCTGGCGAACCGGTTGGCCTCGCGTTCGGCCTCCGGGCCACTGAGCGGCCGCTCGTCCCCGTGCATCACCAGGTGGCCGAGCTCGTGGGCGCAGTCGAAGCGCCCGCGCTCGCCGCTCTTGGCGGTGTTGAGGAAGACGTAGGGCACCGAGTCGCGCCAGAACCCGAACGCGTCCACCTCGTGGTGCTCGGTGTCCAGGGAGAACACGCGGATCCCCTGCGCCTCCAGCAGGTGCACCATGTTCGGGGCCGCGGTGTCGCCCAGCTCCCACAGCGCGCGCACCGTCTCGGCGCAGTCCTCGGGGGAGGGGCGGCCGTAGGTGGGGACGTTGGGCGCGGGCAGGGCGAAGTGCGCGGTGAGCCAGTCGTTGAACTCGATCGCCAGGGCGGCCTGGGAGCGGACGGCCTTCTGCTTGCGCATCGAGGTCTTGGTCCGGGCCCGGAACGCCACCGCCTCGGAGGCCACCTCCTCGACCTCGTCGGCGGAGAAGAACCCCACCGGGAACCCCAGGGCCTCGGCGATCCGGCCCAGGGTGGGCCCGGTGGGGGCGGTGCGGGCGTTCTCGTAGTTCGACAGGCTCTGCTGCGATATCCCCGTCAGGGCCGACAATCGCGCCAGGGTGAGCGCCCTTCGCTCCCGTGCGAGTCGGATGCGTGACGGCGTGACCATGGTGTGCGCTGCCCTGTCGGTTGTGGGCCCGGCGGGGCCGCCACCGGGCGTGTTCGTCGTTAACGGAAGCCGACCGGGACGTCGATCGGCTCCATGCCCCCGCCCTCGTCGGGGAAGACCACGCTCCCGATCGTCACTTCGGGGAACAGGATGCGGTCGTACCAGGCGGTGATGTACCCCCGCTCGTCGGGCGGGCAGGGGCGGGACAGTTCACTATGCCAGACCACGAGATCACTTTCGGGCACCTGCTTTCGGTAGGTGAGGAAGACCCACACCTCCAGGCCGTCGAGGTCGGAGGGCTCCGCCGGGGGCGGCAGGAATTCCGTCGGCAGGCCGGGCAGGGAGAGCTGCTCGAACGCGGTCTCGTCGGTGAGGAGGTGGCGCCCGTTGGGGCCGCGCGGGTGCTGGCTGTGGGGTACGGCCGTCGGGTCGGGGTTCCCGGTGTTGGCGTCGCCGCTCAGCGTCTGGATGCCGACGGTGCGCTCGGGGTTGACGGTGAGGTCGATCTGGAAGCGGCTCACGTTCTCCCAGCCGTACCGGACCTTCTGCTCGGACCGCAGCGCGGCGAGCCGTTCGTGGTAGGCGTACTGGCCGGAGGCGGTGCGGCCGTGGCTCTCGGTCACCCGGCGCAGGCCCGCCTCGCTCATGCGCAGGGCCTTCTCCATGACCGGCCAGGAGGTGCCCAGGAGGGCGAGGCGGTCGTCCCGTCGGGGGAGTTCGTGTGCGGCGATCAGCAAGAGACACCTCTCGAGGTCTGTGCACTTGAAGGAACCCTACCGCGATCGTGGTCGGATTTCTTCAAGTCGAGGTCGGGCTGGGGGTGTCGGTGCCGTCCATGGTGCCCGGTGCCTCGGACGTTCCGGGGCGCGACCGGGAGATCACCCCGCCACCGTCACCCCGCCACTGCCACCGCCACCCCGCCACCGCCACCGACGCCGCGGCCCCGGCCGCGCGGGTGGCGCGGCCGGGGCCGGAGCGGAGCGGGTCCGCGGCGGGGGCCGGTCACAGGTCCCAGGTGGTCCCGTACCTCGCCGTCAGCTCCTTCACGTCCTCGGGCGCGAGCACGGAGTACTCCCGGCCGTGGAGCGAGACGGCGATCCGCGAGGCCTCCTCCAGCTCGACGGCCCCCTCCAGGGCCGCGGCCGGGTCGGCCGCGGCCGCCAGCGACCCGTGGTTGGCCAGCAGTGCCGCGGCGAACCGCCCCGGCAGGGCGGACAGGTTCTCGGCCAGCCGGGTGCTCCCCGGCGCGGCGTACGGGACCAGGGGCACCCGCCCGACCCGCATCACCAGGTAGGGGGTGATCGGGGGCAGGGCGGAGGCGTGCGACCACGGCGGCAGGCACGAGGCCGCCGTGGCGTGCGGCGAGTGCAGGTGGACCACCGCTCCGGCCTCGGGGAGGCGGTCGTACATCGACCGGTGGAGCGGCAGCTCCTTGGAGGGCGGCGGACCGGAGACCGGGGTCCCGTCGGCGGCCACCACGGACAGGCCGTCGGGCTCCAGGCGGTCCAGGGGGACCCCGGTGGGGCTCATCAGGACGAGGCCGTCCACGCGCGCGGACACGTTGCCGGAGGATCCCGGGCTCAGCCCCAGCTCCACGGCGCGGTGTCCGGCCGCGCACAGCTCCTCGGCCGCCTCGCGGGTCGCACGGTTCACGCCCCCTCCTCCCACGCGCGGACGAACAGGTCCTCGCGGCCGAAGTTGCCGGACTTGAGCATCAGGCGCAGGTCGTCCCCGCCACCGGAATCCTCCGTCCGGGCCAGCATCCAGGCCACCCCCGGGTCGACCTCGGGTCCCACCGCGAGCGGCCCCACCCCCAAGCGCCCCACGACGGCGCCGCTGGTCTCCCCGCCCGCCACGAGCAGGGCGCGGACGCCCGCCGCGACGAGCCGCACGGCGGTCTCGGCCAGGGCCTCCTCGATGAGCGGGGCGTCGGCGGCGTCCACGACGTGCTCGGGCGCGGCCGTGGCGTAGACGACGAACGGGGCGTCGGCGGGGGCGCGCAGGGCGGCCTCGGCGGCCCGCGCCACGGTGCCGTCGAAGTCGGCGCGCAGGTCGCCGGGGACCAGGCGGTGCCCGGAGCCGGCGGCCAGGGCGTGGCGGACCTGGCCCTGGGTGGCCCGGGAGGCGCTGCCGGAGAGCACCACCCGCGGTCCCTCGGGCGGGGTGAGCGGCAGATGGCCGACGGGGTGCGGCCCGGGCAGCCACCGGGCGAGGGCGCTGCCCCCCGTGAGCAGCCGCAGCCCCGACGCGGCGCGGGCCAGGACATCAAGGTCGTCGTCGGACAGGGCGTCCACGACGGCGAACCGGGCACCCCCGGCGGCGGCCCGTGTGAGGGCCGCGCGCACAGCGTCCGCTCCCCGCGAGACCACCGGCCAGGGCACCAGGGCGATATCGTCCTTGCCCCGCGACACCTGCGGTTCGAGCAGCCGCACCAGGCTGGAGTCGGTCATCGGGGTGAGCGGGTGGTGGCGCATGGGGGACTCCTCCAGGAGGTCGTCCCCGACGAAGAGGTGGCCGCGGTAGACGGTGCGCCCGTTGGCGGGGAACGCCGGGGCGATCACCGTGGCCTCCTCGCCCAGCGCCTCCAGCACCGCCTCGCAGACCGGCCCGATGTTGCCCTCGGGTGTGGAGTCGAAGGTCGAGCAGTACTTGACGTAGAACCGTTCGCATCCGGCGGCGCGCAGCCTGTCCAGGGCCTCCAGGGAGGCCGCGACGGCCTCCCCGACCGGGGCGGTGCGCGACTTCAGCGCCACCACGAGGGCGTCCGCGTCGGCGGCCGCGCCCCCGAGCGGGACGCCCTCCCCCAGGACGACGGCGGTCCGGTGGCCGGCGGAGGTGAGGGCGATCGCGATATCGGTGGCGCCGGTGAGATCGTCGGCGATCACGCCGAGGGTCGCCATGGTGTCCTCCTGTGCTGGGTTCTCTCGTTCATGCGGGCCGCTCCCGCTCCCCGCGGCTCGGCGGCCGGGGGAGGCGGGGCGGCCCTTCGGTCGGGGGCGGGGATCAGATGACGCCGAGGGTGGTCATGGCGTAGAGCACCGCGAACCCGGTGACGCCGGAGATCGCCGAGGCGACGCCGATGGAGCGGATGCCCTGGCCCACGGTCATGTTGGACAGGGTCGTGGTGACCCAGAAACCCGACGAGTTCGCGTGCTTCATGATCTGGGCGCCGGTCGCGCAGGCCAGGTAGACCGCCAGCGGTGCGAGGTCGAGTTCGGGGAGCAGGGGCTGCATGATGGCCGCCGAGGTCATCACACCGAGGATGTTCGAGCCGGTGATGGTGCACACGGCGGCGGCGACCAGGAACGGGATGATGATCGGCGACAGGCCGGCGTTCTCGATGCCCGCGGCGATGTTCTCGGCCACGCCGGTGTCGCGGATCACGGTGGCCAGGGCCCCGCCGACACCGGTGAGCGCCATGGGCATCGCGGCGATGCGCAGGCCCGACTCGAACAGGTCGTTCAGGGTGGCCTTGTCGCGCCAGCGGCCGCGGAACAGCGGCAGCGCGAGCAGGCAGGCCAGGAACAGGGCGATGGTGGGCTCGCCGGCGAACAGGATGACGGAGGTGACCGGGGACCCCTCGGGCAGGACCGGGGCGGCCAGGGCGGCGATCACGATGAGGAGGATGGGGGCGAGGATCGGCACCAGGGAGCCGAACAGGCCCACCCCCGGGGCGCCGTCCGCGGCGGAGCCGGTCCCAGCGGAGCCCGTACCCGTGCCGGCCGCGCCCGGGCCCGCCGCACCCGTTCCCGTACCGCCGGGGACCGTCTCGGAGCCGCTCACCAGGTGTTCGACGAACTCGGGCTTGGGCGCCACGTACGTCTTGAGCCGGGACAGGTAGAGCGTGGCCGCGAAGACACCCGGCAGGCCCACCACGAGGCCGTAGAGGATGGCCTCGCCCATGGACACGTCGAGCAGCGCCGCGGACGCCAGCGGCCCGGGGCCCGGGGGGACGACCGAGGTCATCACGTAGGCGCCGATGTACAGGATCGGCCCCAGCTTCATCATCGAGATGCCCGTACGGTACGCCAGGGCGGACACGATCGGGATGAGCATGACGACGGCGGTGTCGGCGATCAGGGGGATGCCCAGGACCACCGAGGCGAGGGCGATCGCCCACGGGACGCGCTTCTCGGCGAACATCCGCAGTGCGGTCTCGGTGATCTTCAGGGCCGCGCCGCTGAGTTCGAGCATCTTGCCGAGCACGCAGCCGAAGATGATGAGCAGGCCGACGTTGGCCAGCGTGCTGCCGAAGCCCGTCGTGACCAGCTCGATGGTGCCCTCGCCGCCGATGCCCAGGACCAGGCTCAGGGTGACGACCACGATGAAGAGCGTGGCCACGGGGTGGACCTTGAAGCGGGCGATGAGGAGGACGAGGACGACGATGGCGGCGAGGAACGCCCCGAGGGTGTAGAGGTCCGACATGTCACCGGTTCCGATCGTTCACGAGGCGGGTCCGGGCGTGCCGCCAGGCGTCGACGAGGACGCCGTCGGGGTCGGCGAGGTCGTCCAGGCGCAGCAGGGCTCCGGCGGGGATGTCGCGGGCCAGGGTGGCGTGGGCCGCGAGGTAGAGCGGGGCGGTGTCGGCGGGCGCCTGCGCGGCGTCCAGCAGGACGGGCGCCACTCCGGCGACGTCGTGGTGGTGGCCGCCCATGTCGAGCCGGGTGCCGGCGGCCAGCGGGCCCCGCGCGCGCCCGGCCAGGACGGCGTGGGGGCGGGGGCGGCGCGGCCCGGCGGCGCGGTGGCGGTCGGCCGCGTCGAGGATGCTCAGCGGGGTCTCGACTCCCATGAGGTGGTAGGGCAGGTACAGGCACGCGTAGCGGCCCGAGCGGGAGACCACGTGCCCCTTCTGGGCGAGCAGCTCCCAGGTGACCGGGTCGCCGGTGCGCACGACGGCGAAGACGCCGCCCGCGAAGGAGGCCTCCCCGGGCAGGCGCAGGACGCTGAAGACGTCCACCGCGCCCGGCCGGGAGAGCACGCCGCCGTCCTCGGCGAGCGCGTAGACGTCGGCGAGCTCGGCGACCCGGGCCACCGGGTAGTGCAGCGACTCCGTGTCGGGGACCAGGCCGGTGTGGTCGGCGACGACGCCCATCTCGCAGTAGTCGGCGGTGGCGGCGCGGGTGAGGCCCGCGACGGCCTCGGCGCGGGCGCGCAGGGTGGCGGGCACGTCCGGGCCGAGGGTGAGCAGGTCCGCGAGGGCGGGGGCGTCGACCTCCTGGTCGAGCTGCTTCACACGTCCGGTCGCGGGGTCGAAGACGAGGTCGTACTCACCGGACTTGCCGACGGCCACGACGTCTAGGCCCAGGAGCCGGGTGCGCTCGTACCACTCGACGAGGTTGGCGGGCTGGTCGCCGATGCCGGGGGTGTAGACGACGCCGTGTTCGTCCGCGAGGTCGGCCAGCGCGGTCCCGGAGACCGAGGCGACCTCCTTGGAGACCATGACGACGTGGTGTCCCGTCGTGATGGCGGTGCGCGCGGCCCGGGTCCCGGCGCCGGGGCTGCCGGTGGCCTCGACGAGCACCTCGTAGTCGGCGTGCGCGAGGAGGGCGGCGTCGGCGATCACGGCGATGCCCCCGTCCTTCGCGGCGGCGAGCTCGGCGGCGTCGGCGCACACGTGCAGGTCGGCGGGGTCGTAGCCGAGCTCGGTGCACAGGGCGACGGTGCCCTCCGGGTCCAGGTCGCACAGGACCGCGGGGTGCAGGCGGTCGATGCCCCTGGTCTGGGCGAGCAGCGTGCGTGCGAATCCGCCGCGTGCTCCGGTGAGCGCGTACCGCACCGTGGAGGTCGGCGCGGTGGCGGCGTCGGTGTCTTGCATGGGTTCTCCTTCTCCCGCCGTGCGGAGGGCGCGCGTGGTGGCGTCCCGCGACGACGATGACCCAAGTCTTAACATCACATGCACATGAGAGTCAATAATCGTCACATCTGAGATCATCTGGTAACGCTGTCCGGTGGTGGACGTACAACGGGGCGGGGCCCGGGAACCCGCAGACGGAATGGCGGTCCGGTGCGCGGCCCGTCCGTCCGCGAGTCCGTTCCATTCCTGCTCCTGCCTGGTCCGGAGACGCGATGGCCCCGGCGGGGCGGCCCGGGCGTCGCCGGGGTGGCGGCGGTGGTGCGCCGGGGGTACCACCGCGAGCACGTGGAGGTACAGCGGCGTAACATCTGAGATCATCTGGGAACTTTGGATTACCCTGGCGGGTGAGACCGACCCGAAGGAGGACGATGATCCCGGCGCAACGGCGTGAACTGCTACTGCGGGAGCTGCGCGGTACGGGGGTGCTGAGCGTGCGGGAGCTCTGCGACATCCTCGGGGTCTCCCACATGACCGTGCGCCGCGACATCATGACCCTGGAGGGGGAGGGGCGGGTGCGCTCCGTCCCCGGCGGCGTCGAACTGGTCTCACAGGTGCGCGCCGAGCCCTCCTACCGCGACAAGTCGCGCGCGGACGTGGCGGAGAAGCGGGCGATGGCGCACGCCGCGGCGGCCCTGGTGGGCGACGGCCAGACCCTCTACCTCGACGCCGGCACCACGCTGGGGCACCTGGTCCCCTTGCTGTGGAACACCCTCGGGCTCACCGTCATCACCAACGACATCACCACGGCGGCCTCGCTCAGCGACCACCCGGACGTCACCCTGTTCCTCATCGGGGGGCGGATCGACCGCGAGAACCGCTCGTCGGTCGGCGACATTGCGGCTGCGACCGTCGCCGAGTTCAACATCGACACCGCGTTCATCTCCACCAGCTCCTGGGACCTCAACCGCGGCTCGACCACGCCCTCGCGGGAGAAGGTCGCGGTCAAGCGGGCGGCCATGGCGGCGGCCTCGACCTCGGTGCTGGTGGCGGGGGCCGACAAGTACGGGGCGTTCGGCACCTTCAAGGTCGCGGCGCTCACCCGCTTCTCGACCGTCATCACCGACGACCGCCTCCCGGAGTCGTCGGCGCGCGCCGTCCGTGACCTGGGGGTCTCCCTGGAGGTCGCGGTGCCCCGGCGCGGCGCCGAGGAGGCGGGGGAGGGCCTCGAGGCCGAGGAGCCGTCCGCCTGAGCGGTGCCCGGGGGCGGTGCCCCCCGGGCACCGCGCACCGGGGACCGGGCGCTCAGGGGAGGACGTGAATGCCGCCGCCGAAGCGGTCCAGCGCCTCGCGCACCCGGTACAGCGTGTCGGCCGCGTCGGGCAGGGACGTGGTGGCGATCGTGTGGCCCTGGTCGGATCCCAGGACGCCGTGGCGCTTCAGCCACGCCTCGTCGGGGGCCCGGCCCTGGGCGAACTCCACGGTGACGCTCACCTCGATCCCCTTCCCGGAACCGGGGCGGGCGGCGTGGGCCCGGACGGACCGCAGGCGGTCCCAGGCCAGGGTGAAGGAGCGGTCCCGCAGGCGCAGCCACCTCCTGTCGACCACACGGATGCCTCCGTTGTCCACGATGAGGAGGTCGTGTCCGGCGGAGCCCCCGTCGAGGAGGGCGAGGACGGCCGCCGCGCTGTAGAGCAGGACGAACAGGGGTGCTGTGACGATGTCCCCGGCGAACGCGAGGGCCTCGTCGAAGTCGGCGTCCGGGCCGCCGAACAGCAGGCCGAAGAGCACCGCGCCCACGAACAGGGCCACCACCAGGGCGACCACGTAGCGCACCTCCGAGAACCGTTCGACGACCCTGGTGGCGGCCGTCGTCATCTCGAAGGCCCGTGGCACGTCCTGCGGGTCCCGTGCCTCCTCCGAGGCCTCGGCCCCCTCCGGAGCCTTTGCCCCGCTCGAGGCCTCGGCCCCTTCCGGAGCCTGCGCCCCGCTCAGTGCCGCGCGCGGCCGCGGCGGGGACGGCGCCCGGCCGCCGTCCGCGGGCCCGCCCGGTGCCGTCCCGGGGTCGACGAGGGTCTCCAGGAGGGTCTCGTGCCGCCCGATGACCTCGGTGAGGTCGTCGGGGAGCCAGCCCCGCCCGGAGCTCTCCGGCTCCGGGGGCGCCGACTCGGGGAACCGCCGCAGCAGGTCCTCCGGCCGGGGCCGGTCCCCGGGTTCCTTGGCCAGACAGGCGGCGACCAGGTCGGCCAGGGGACCCGGGATCCCCTCCAGGTCGGGGTCGGCGTGCACGACCCGGTAGGCGACGGCGTGCGCCGGCCCCTCCCCGAAGGGGCTGTGCCCGGTGGCGGCGAAACCCAGCACACAGCCCAGGGAGAACACGTCGGAGGCGAAGCCGGTGTGCTTCTCCGCCCTCGCCTGCTCGGGCGACATGAAGGCGGCGGTGCCCAGCACGGTGGAGGTCCGGGTGTGGGACGTGGTGTCCAGGGCGCGGGCGATACCGAAGTCGATGAGCCTGGGCCCCTGGGCGGACAGGATCACGTTGGCCGGCTTGAGGTCGCGGTGCACCACCCCCTGGGCGTGCACGGCGGCGAGGCCCTCGGCGAGCCCGGCGCCGAGCGCGGAGACCGAGTCCGGCGGGAGGGGGCCGCGGTCGGCGACGGCGCGGTGCAGGGAGGGGCCCGGGATGTAGGCGGTGGCCAGCCACGGCGGGTCGCCGTCGGGGTCGGCGTCCACGACCTGGGCGGTGTACAGGCCCCCCACCGTGCGGGCGGCGGTGATCTCCACCGCGAAGCGGCGGCGGAAGTCCGGGTCGTCGGCGAGCTCCGGGCGCACCGCCTTGACGGCGACGGTGTGCCCGCCCGGGGAGCTACCCAGGTACACCAGCCCCATGCCGCCCGCGCCCAGCCGGGCGTGCAGGCGGTAGGGGCCGATCTCCCGGGGGTCGGAATCGCGCAGGGGGTCCGGCATGGCACCGCTTCCGCTCGGGGGTGGTCGGCCCCGATCATGGCAGAGGCGGCGGTCCCGTGGGGGACGCCCGTCCGGTTCCGGCCGTGCCCGGCGCGCGGGGGCGCGGGGGAGGGGCCGGGGCGCCGCGGCCTCACCGGGCGTGGAAGGCGGAGAGGTCGACGGCCGGGGCCGGGGCGAACTCCACACCGTGCTCGGGCGGGACCGGTTCGCCGGAGGCGGCGTCGGTGCAGTGGGCGTCGAACATCTGGGCCTCGTCGAGGGGGACGAGGGCGTGGTCGGCGGCCCGCCAGCCGCGGACGACCTTGACGGGGATCTCGGTCCCGTCCGGGAGGGTGTGGGAGATGCGCGGTGTGAAGCTGCGCAGGACCACGGCGGCGCCGCGGCCGCCGGCCAGGACGGCGGAGAGCCGCTCCACCACCGGCGGGTGTTCGATGTCCCAGCCGCCGGTGTGCAGGACGACCGAGGTGGACGCCGTCCGGTCGGTGTGCACGGTGAGGATGTGGTGCCGGTCGGGAAGGTCCCTGAGCAGGGCGGACAACAGGATGCGGGCACGTGAGGTCAGCATGCTCCGAGTATGTGCTCCCCGGACCGCCCGGATCGGGTTGTCCACAGGCCGGATCCGCGCGGGGCCGCACGGGTTCCGACGGTCGGCGGGGTGCCCGGCCGGGCCCGTGGTGGGGCGCCGGCCGGTCCGGGACCGGTCAGCCGGGCTTGCGCAGGACGGTGATGCGGTCGCGGTACTTGGCGACGGTGTACTGGCCGCGGTCGCCCCAGGAGCCGCGCTGCTCGATGACCTCCAGGCCGTGGTCGGCGGCCCAGCGGGCGAAGGCCTCGGCGGAGACGTCGGAGCGGTTGCCGTCGTCGCGCCAGCGCCGCTGGCTGATCCAGCGCTGGGCGACGCGGCCCGCGCGCCCGGCGCGGCGGGTGGCCGGGGCCAGGCGCAGCGACCAGTCGGGCTTGCCCGCGTGGTGGACGACCGCGGTTGCGCCCGGCACCATGACCCGGGACATCTCGCCGAGGTAGCCGGTGATGACGTCCGGGTCCAGGTGGACGAAGACGTCGAAGGACCACACGAACGCGATGGAGGCGTCCGGGACGGGCGCCATGCCGCAGTCGGCGGTGTGGTGGACGCGCAGGCCGGGGTGGTCGGCGAACCGCTCCCGGCAGTGGTCGAGGCAGTTCTCGTTGACGTCCACGATCCACACGTGCGGGGAGCGCTCCAGCAGGTGCTCGGTCCAGCGGCCGTGGCCGGGGCCGATCTCCAGGGAGGGGCCGCGGGAGGCGCCCGGGACGAGCAGGGTGTCGATGAGGGAGGCCTTCCACTCCTCGTAGGGCTGACCGCAGTAGGCGGCCATGAAGGACCACTCGTCGCCGTTCTTGTCCCAGGAATGCGTTTTGCCCCAGGCCTTGCGATTCCATTCGACTGTCGGCATTTTCTCTGTTCCTCCTGTTCGCGTGCCCCGTGGGAGTATTGGGAATTTCCCTCGAGGCGGAGAATGCGCGTTCCGAATCCTACTCCCGGGTCGCCGGAGGGGTGTTTTCTCTTTTCTTTTTTGGGTGCTGCCGATCAGGGTGACCTGGAAAATGGTGAAATGCAATGATCTACGCTATAAAGGTGGCGCATGGATCAACGCAGCACACACCGGTGCCTTCATTCGGGCCGACAACGGTCGGATCCCGTCCTGCGCCGCGCACGGCACGGCCCGGGAACGGGGCCTCCGGCCGGGCCGTGCCCCGCGGGGGTCAGGAGGTGCGCAGACGGGCCGCGGTGGCGGGGTCGAGGTCGTCCAGGGCCGCGAGGGACGCGGCGTAGGCGGCGGTGCCCTCCGGGCCCAGGGCCTCGGCGTAGGCGTCCGCGGAGACGGCGGGGACCTCCTGGCCGTTGGCCTGGGCGGTCAGCAGCCAGCGGGCGACCTCGTCCGGGGCGAGCCCGGCCCGGGCGCAGGCGGCGGCGTGCAGCGGGACCAGGGCGGCGGCCTCCGCGGCCGGGGCGGCGGGGTCCGCCAGCAGCGGCACCGTGTGGTCGATCAGGACGATGGCGCGGCGGGCCAGGGATTCGGCCGCGGCCCACTCGCCCAGCCCGGACAGCGCCTCCACCTCGCCCACCACGTCGCGGACGGCCGCCGTGTACTCCTCGGCGCGGTCGGGGACGGCGCCGGGGTCGGCCAGCAGGGCCAGGGGGTCGGGGCCGGGGAGGAGCTCGTCGGGCAGGTCGGGGGTGTCCGGGAAGGAGGCCATGGGGCCAGTGTCCCGCGTCCGGCCGCCGGACGGCGCCGACGGGAGGCGCGCCGGGCCCGCCCCGAGCGATGCGGTGGGATCTCTCAGGGGGCCGCTGCCGGTCCCCCGCCCGGAGTCCGCCAACGGGCCAGGAGGAAGGCGGCCCCGGCCAGGACCGTGGCCGCTCCCGAGCACACCATGAGGGCGCGGGCCCCACCGGCGCCCGCGGCGGCGCCCCGGCGGCGGGTCCCGCGGGGCGAGCGGATTTCCCGGCGTTCGCGGGGCGCCACAATGGGAGGATGTCGCAGCGCAGAACTCCCACAGGTACCCGCCGCCCCCTGGACACCGACGCCTGCCCCTGCGGGGGCGGGGAGTACGGCTCCTGCTGCGGCCCGGCCCACCGCGGGGACCGGGCGGCCGCCACCGCCGAGGCGCTCATGCGTTCGCGCTACAGCGCGTTCGCCGTCGGGGACCGCGCCTACCTGGAGCGCACCTGGCACCCCGAGACCCGGCCGGCCCGGGTGGAGGCCGGTCCCGGCACCGAGTGGACCGGGCTGGAGATCCTGGAGACCAACGGCGGCACCCCCTTCCACACCGACGGCACGGTGCGGTTCCGCGCCCGCTACCGGGAGGGCGGCCGGGCCGGGGAGATGGTGGAGCACAGCCGCTTCACACGCCTGGACGGAGCGTGGGTCTACGTGGACGCGCTGCCCGCCTGAGCGGTCATCCCGGGCGGCGCAGGGCCCGGGCCAGGAAGGCGGCGGTGCGGGACCGGGCGGCCCGCTCGGGGTCGGGGTGGAGGCGGCCCAGCGCCTCCAGGACCTGCACGGTGTCGGGGTGGTCGGTGCGGCGCAGCCGGTCGACGTCGTCCAGGATGAGGGATTCCAGCCCGCCGGTGGCGGGGGAGGCGAGGAAGTCCGCCAGGCCGTCCTCCCCGGCGGACAGCGCGGCGGCGAGCATGTCCACGACCACCCACGGGCCGCGGCCCGCCATGATCCGGTCGATCTCGTCCTGGCGCAGCATCCGCGAGCCCAGCAGCACGATCGCCGCCAGGTGCGCCAGGGCCGGGCGGTCGCAGGTCAGCAGGGCGCGCAGCTGCGGACCCAGGTGCGAGCTGGTCAGCTCCAGGACCGCGGCGCCCTCCCAGCGGCGCGGCTCCGCGCCGGGCCGGTCGACGGCCTCGCAGATCTCCCGCAGGGCGCGCGCCGGGGTGCGCGCGGCCAGCCAGGAGTCGATCGCGATGATCCGCCCGTCGGGGGAGAAGGACTGCAGCGAGTCGAGGAACGCGCCGGCCTCCACCCGGCCGACGTCGTCGACGAGCGGTGCGGGGACCCCCACCGACAGCAGGATCTGGCGTACCCCGTAGCGGCCCAGCGGGGTGAGCCGCACCAGGCACGGGCCGCCGCCCGGCCGGCGGCGGTCGAGGTGGACGGCCCCGGTCTCGGCCAGCTGGCACAGCATGTGCAGGAGCAGGTCGGGCAGGCGGCGGCGGATCCGCGCCGTCACCGGCACCGCTCCGGGGGCGGCCAGCAGCGCGGCGATCAGGTCGGTGAGGGGGACGCGGGAGCGGTCGGGCGCCTCGTACAGGGAGCGCAGTACCGGGGGGAGCAGATCGGGGCCGGTGGTGCCGGGCTCGGTGGTCAGGTCGCCGCGGGCGCCCTCGACGGCGGCCTCGAACATGTCGGTCCACCACAGCAGGATCTGTCTGGGGTCGCGGGCCCTCTCCTCCAGGTCGGGGGCGGGGCGGGCCTGTCCCGCGGCGAGTTCGACCATGCCCAGCCGGACCGCCTCCCACCAGGGCAGAGCGAAGGCGGGGGCGGGCGGGTCGGACGCCCGGTCGCCGTCCGGCCCGGGGGGTCCGCCCGGCGGGGGGGCGGCGGGCCGCAGGGAGAGGGTGCGCACGGCCTCGCGGATCAGCGGGGTGTCGGGGAACCCGCGCGCGGTGACCGGGACGGTGGGCCCCGTCCAGCGGGCCAGGGCCAGGGCGTTGGCGTACAGGGGGCAGTGCGAGGCGGCGAAGGCCAGCTGTGTGCGGGGGTGCAGGCGCACCGGGCGGGCCGAGACCCGGGGCGGGTCCGGCGGGGGCGGGCGATGAGAGGGCGTGTCCACTCCCGGATTCTCCTTACGAGGAGGGAACCGACGTCACCTTCTCTATCGCCCCGGGGCCGGGTCTCGGGCGGTTTTCCGTGACATCGGTCCGGAAAACCCTGCCGGCGGGGGCGGCGAACCGCGCGTTCGGTGGGAAAAGGGGCAGGTTGGCCGGTCCCGCCGGGGGTGGTCGGCCCGCCCCGTCCCGGCCGGGGTCAGTGGGAATGCGGGGCAGGGCTCCAGCGGCCCGCGATCAGGTCCACGCTGCGGTCGGCCAGGTCCTGGCCCAGGGCGTCCAGTTCGTGCAGGGCGTCGCGGAACCGCGCCACCTGCCGGAACATCTCCCCGTGGCGGCGCTGCTCCTCCACCGGCAGGACCGGGAGGCGCATGCGTGCCGGGTCCACGCGCAGGCTGCCGCGCGTACTGCTGCTGACCCGGGCGATGGTGCGGCTCTCGGCGGTGCTGGTGACGAACCCGGCCAGGAACCACGGATCGACCGCGCCCGGGTTGGTGCGCACCACGTACAGGCCCGGCCCCGGGTAGGCGCCCGCGTCGGCCGCGGTGGCGACCCGGGCCACCGGGCGGGCGGCCACCGCGGGGATGAGCACGTCGCCCTCCTGGACCGGGGGGTTGCGCATGGGGTCGGCGTCGACCTCCTCGGTGCCTGAGGCGGGGCGGCCCCGGGCGACGTCCTCGCCGGAGATCACCCGGGCGGTGGTCCGGGCGTCCCCGGTCCGGTGGTCCCGGTCGGTGCGGCGGGCGGCGGGGCGGCGGATCGTCACGGACCCGGCCTTGGCCAGCTCCGCCAGGGTGACCACCCGGGTGGGCTCGGCGCCGGGCTCCTCTCCGGGGGGCCGGGGCACCAGTGTGCGCAGGGCGCGCAGAGCGGTCTCCACCCGGCGGCGGTCGCGGGCGAACGCCTCCAGGTCGACGGCGGCGCCGCGGGGGACGGGCAGGCGCGGGCGCGGGGTGAGGTCGACGTCCTCGTCCAGCAGGTCCACCACGTCCACGCCGCGGGCGACGCCGGGTTCCGCCACCCCGGCGGGGTCGGTGAGGAAGGCCCGCCACAGCCGGTCGACGTGGTCCACGACGGAGGCCTCGTCGGCGGGGGCGCCCGGGTCGTGGGGGGAGGTGTCGGCGAGCAGGACCGGCCCGGGGGCCCGCCCGGGTTCGGGGCGGCGCAGCACCCACAGCTGCAGGGGGACGGCGTAGTGGGCGGCCAGGCCCGGCGGCAGGGAGATGACGGCCCGGAACACGCCAGCGCGCAGCAGTTCGCGGCGGATGCGGCGCCCGGAGGGGCGGGCGGCGGCGCCGGGCGGCATCACCATCACGACGGAGCCGCCGGGGCGGGCCAGGGCCAGGCAGTGCTGGGCCCAGGCCAGGTCCGATTCCAGGCGCGGCGGGACCCCGTACACCCAGCGTTCGTCCTCGACGAGGTCCTCGGTGCCCCAGTTGCGCTCGCCGAAGGGCGGCGCGCACAGGACGGTGCCGGCGCCGCCGGCGGGCGGTGCCGGGGAGCGCAGGGCGTCGCCGACCACCAGGTGCAGGCGGTGGTCCAGCAGGCCGGCGAACCCGGCGCGCAGGGCGGCCAGCCGGGCGGAGGGGGCGTCCCGGTCCTGTCCGTGCAGGGGGGAGTGCCCGGCCCGGCCCGCGGCGAGCAGGAGTTCGCCGCGTCCGCACGCGGGGTCGGCGACGGCCCCGTCACCGGTCACGGGTCCGGCGAGGCGGACCATGAGGTCGGCCAGGGCGGGCGGCAGGGTGTGGGAGCCGGAGGGGGCGCGCTGGTCCAGGCGGGCCAGCAGGCGTTCGAAGGCCGTGGCGGGGCTGCTGCCGCGGGCGGCGCGCACGGCGGCGTCGGCCAGGACGGGCAGCTGGGCCCGGGGCGGCGAGTCGGGCCCGACCAGGTACTCCAGGCCCGCGTCGGCCAGGGACGCGGCGAACCCGGTGCGGGCGGCGTCGAACAGGGCGTCGGGGTCGGCGGTCCCGGCGGCGGGCGTGCCGTGGCGGTGCAGGTGCAGTAGCAGGATCCCGACCCAGGCCAGGGCGGACTCGGCGGGCATGGCCGAGCGCAGGGAGTCCACCGCCTGCCACAGGCGCTGGTCGGAGTCGATGCTGGGGGCGCCGCGGTGGGCGGACAGCCAGCGCTCCACCGCGGCGAGGTCGAAGCGGGGGCTGCGGTCGGTGCCGCCGACCGGGCGGGGGAAGTCGTCGTGGCGCCGCCGCCAGTTGCTGACCGCTGTGGGTTTGACCCCGGCGATCCTGGCGATGTCGGCGGAGGTCACCTCCACGTCACCGGTGTCCATGAGGTGTCCCATCCACGCTGGCGAACGAACAGGGCACGAGTGTACACATGCGGTTCCGAACACCGGTCCGGGCACAGCCGAAAAGGTGGTTGGCCGGATTCACATCCGGTGCTCTGGGCGGGGCCGGGGACGGCGGCGAGGCGTCGGTCCCGATTCGGACGAACACCCCACACGGCGGCCCCGCGCGGTCTAGCTTCGTTTTCATGGCCGATGACACGATCGGGGCGTCCTACCCCGCAACGGTCCCCGCAGCCCTGGCGGAGACCCTGGAGAAACTCGATCTGCGCGAGGGACTGCTCCGGGAGCTGCAGTGCTACCCGGAGGAGGCCGGCACCATCCTGGTGGAGACCGCCGAGCACCTGCTGCACGAGGGGGAGCGGGAGCAGGGGCTGCGGTTGCTGGAGGCCCTGCGCGACCACCCGCCGGCCCCCGAGGACGCCCAGTACGCCCTCATCGAGATCGCCCGCGACCTGCGCGAGCAGGGCCGGGGGGCGGAGTCGGAGCGGATGGTGGAGGACCTGCTGCGCGCCGAAGGGCTGCAGCCGGGCCCGGCCGGGCTGCTGGCCGACCTGTTCGAGGGCGACGGGGACCCGGTCCGGGCGCTGCACTGCTACAACATCGCGGCCCGGGAGCTGCTGGCCCACCCGGACGAGTCCCTGGCGGGGGCGAGCGTGTACGACATCGGCCCCCTGGTGGGGCGGGCCCGGCTGCGCGGCGAGGCCGGGCTGGAGCCGGACGGCCACGACCTGGTGGCGCTGGAGGCGGCCGGGCGGTTCTGGAGCGAGCGCCAGGGGGAGGCGTGGCCGCCCCCCGGACCGGGGGCCTGACGGCGCGGCCCTGGCCGGGGCGATCGTGTGCCCTGAGGGGCCGCGGGACGGACCCCGGCGCCGCCCCACGGCGCCCGCCCGTGTCCTACGATGCTGTCCCTGAGGGTGCGTGCGGGCGCCCGGAGGTTTCTCTTTGGAGGGGTCCGTGGCCGTCGCACCGGGTTCGGGTGAGGGGCTCGTCCGCGTCGTCCCCGGGTCGCCGCTGGACGCCGCGCTGCCGGTGGAGGGCGGGCGGGGCCGCCTGGCGGTGCGCGACGGCGTCGAGGGCGTCCTGCACTGCGCGCTGGTGATGGAGGACGTGCGGCTCACCGCCTCCGAACGCGTCGGCCTGGGCTGGCTGCTGCGCGAGCACCAGGAGTTCACGGCCTCCTCCTTCGTGCCCGGGGACGGCGCCGGGTTCGCGGAGTTGTGCGCCGGGCTGCGCGAGGGCGGACCCGGCTGCGGGGTGGTCCTGGGCCTGCCCGGCGAGGGCCGCACCGCCACCGCGGTGGCCGCCCTGTCCCGGGCCGGGCTGGTGGTGCGGCCGCTGATGGCCGACACCGACGAGGACGACCCCTTCCAGGGGGTGTGGCCCGAGGAGGGGCGCGGCTACCTGGTGGACGTGTCCGGGGCCGGGCCGCTGCAGGACGCTTTCCTGCGCGCGCTGGGCGGCTTCGCCGGGGTCGCCGCCCACGGCGGTGCGGCCCTGGTGGTGGTCGCCGAGCCCGGGCAGTGGGACGCCGCCCCCGTCCCGGGCGCCGTGCACCTGCGGGTCCGGCCGCCCGAACGGCGGGAGGTGCTGGCCGCGCACCTGGGGTGCCTGCTGGGCGACCGCCACCGGGCGGCGCGCTGGGCGCGCGAGCTCGACGGGCGCGGGATGCTGCGCGGCGCGACCCCGGGGGAGGCGGCCGCCCTGGCCAGGAGCGCGCACGCCGTGCTCACCGGCCGCGAGCGCGGGGCGGGCGAACAGGAGCAGATCACCCTGATCCGCGAACGGCACCGGGGCAGCGGCGAGGTCGCCGCCTGGTTCGCCGGCGCCACCGGCCCCGACGGGGTGTGGAGCCGGGTGGTGGTCGCGGCGCTGGCCGTCCTGGAGGGGGAGCCGGTCGAGGCCGCACTGGCGGGCGCCCGCGGCCTGGCCGCGGAACTGGGGGTGGAGCCCCGGGAGACCGACGGCATCGCCGGGGCCGGCGTCGGCCCGACCCTGGAGCGCGTGGGGGCCCGGCGCACCGCCGCCGGAGAGGTGCTCTTCGAACGGGAGGACCGTGCCGACGGGGTGCTGGAGCACCTGTGGGCCGAGCACCCGGGCGTGCGGTCGGCCCTGGTGCGGTGGGCGGCCGCCGAGGCGGTGCGCCGCGGCGGGGAGACCGCGCACCGGATCGGGGCCCGGCTGTTCTCGCTGTTCGACCGGTGCGACGCCCCGGCCGCGCTGGTGGGCCTGTTTGACGCCTGGGTGGGCGAGCCGGACCTGGTGGACGCGGTGGTGGCGCTGTCCTCGGCGGCCCTGGTGCACCCCCGGTTCGCGCGGGCGCTGCGCGAGCGCCTGTACGAGGAGGCCCGGACGCCCGCGTCGGTGGTCACGGCCCGTGTGGTGGCGCGGGTGTGCGCCGAGTACGGAAAGGCCGACCCGGTGGGCGCGCTGACCCGGCTGAAGTGGCTGGTGGAGGTGGACGAGGACGCCGAGGCGGCGCTGGGGGAGCTGGCCCGCCACGAGGGCCTGCACCCGGCTCTGGTGCGGGCGGCGCTGGAGTGGATCGGCGGCGCGCTGCCCTGGAACACCCAGGCGACCTCGCCGGTGCGGGCCGACGCCGGGGTGCGCCTGCTGGAGGGGTTGATGGCGGCCGAGGCCGACGGTGTGCCGGTGCTGCTGGCCCGGCACCTGCGCGAACCCGGCGAGGAGGGGGAGCGGCTGCTGGGCCCGGCCTGGTACGCGCTGTTGGAGTTCGGGGCGCACGAGCGGGTGCGCGGCGCCCTGCGGCCGTGGCTGCGGGCGGCGCTGGCCGACGCCGCCGGGTTCGACGAGGTGGTGTACACGCTGGGGTGCGCGGTGGCCGGGCTGGCCGACGCGGAACCGGACGCGGTGGCGCGCCGGTCGGCGCGCCTGGACCGGGCGCTGTCCGAGGCGTGCGCACGGGAGGGGCTGGAGCCGGCCGAGGGCGAGCGGCTGCGGGAGGCCCTGGGGCTGGCCCCGGCCCGGGACCGCACTGCCTGATCTCCGGCCCGGCACGGGATCGCGGTACCTGCCCTCCGCCCTGGCCCGGGGCCGTGCAGGCCGACCCCTGCCCCGAGCTGGAGCCGCGGCGCCTGGCCCCCGCCCAGAGTTGGAGCCGCGGCGCCTGGTTCCCGCCCTGGCCCGGGACCGAACCGCCTGCCCTCCGCTCCGGTGCGGGACCGCGCCGCCTGTCCCCGCTCCGGGCCGGGGTCGTGGCGCCTGACCCCTGCTCCGGGCCGAGGACGCGCAGGCTGCCCCTTGTCCAGGCGCGGGGCCGCGGCGGGGTCGGGCCCAGGGGCGGGGTGGTGCCCGGCGCGGCCGCCGACGGTGTTCCGGCTCAGGGCCGTGTCTCCTATGGCCCGCACGTGGCCCACACGGCGGGGCCCGGCCGCCGCGCCCGGGCGGGCCGACATGGGCGCGTGGCGGGGCCCTGTGCCCGGGGGCGTGGCCGGGCCGGGCGGGTCAGTCGGGCAGCAGGGCCCCGGCGGCGGGCGGGGTCGGGTCGGCCCACGGCAGCGGGGCCTCGGCGGCGACCTCGCGCATGCGCCGGTAGGCCGCGTCGTCGGAGGGGCGCGGCGCCCCGTCCTCGGCCAGCAGGTGGGTCAGCGGCGGGGCCGTACCGCCGTCGTCCAGGACCACCGTCTTCTGCCGGGCGCCGTCGCGCAGGGTCAGCCGCACCTCGGTGACGTTGTCCGCGCTGCGCAGGTGGAACAGCCCGGCCAGGTCCACCCGGCGGGCCAGGATCTGCTCCGTCAGCGGGGCGGGCAGGTGGCGCTGCCCCGACGGCGGGGTCAGGACGTGCCGGAAGGTCCCCATCGGCCGCGGGTCCTCCAGGTTGAACAGGTCCGCGCCGCGGGTGACCTCCACGACCTCCACCTTCACGGCGTGGGCGCCCTCCAGGAACCTGCGGTAGGCGGCCGAGTCCGACAGCGGGGCGCAGCGCAGCGACAGGCGCCCGCCCAGCCGGGCGTCCACGCACCGCTTGAGGTGGTCCAGCAGGATGGTCCCGGCGCCGCGGCCCTGGTGGCGCTCGGTCATCGCCAGGGCGTGGGCGCCGCCCAGGGGCACCACCAGCAGGGCGCGCAGGTGGGTGGTGGCGGCCTCCTGCGCCCCATAGTGGTAGGGGTCCCTGTCCTCGGCGACGCTGCGGATGGTGCCCGGGGTGCCGAACCTGCCGTAGTCCAGCCGGATCTCGATCTCGCGGTCGCCGGTCCGGCGGTGGTCGCCCACCGACAGGTGGGAGCGGCGCTCGGGGTCGGTCACCGGTCTCTCCTGCAGTTCGCGCACGGCGCCGTGGAGGAGGTCGAGCAGGTCGGTCCCCTCGTCGTCGAGGCGGTCCACCGGAGGGTGGTCGTCCGGGCGTCCGGGCGGGGCCGCCCACAGCCGGTAAGCAGCGAAACCGTGAGTGGCCACGCATGTCCTTCACGTCGTCGGTCCGGGTGCGCGGCCCGGGCGGGCGGCGCGGAACACCAGCGTAATGGGGGTGCGGCGGTAGTGCGCCGAGCGCCGCAGCCGGGGGCCGGCCGGGGCGTTCGTGTCACCGCACCCCTGTGGGCGCGGTGCGCGGGGCGGGGGACGCGGGCCCGGGGCGGTCGGTGGACCGTTGCGCCGGTGTCAAAGGGGAACGGGCGGAGTGCAGCGGCCGGGGCGGGGCACAACACCGACCATGGGTGTATTGGTACTGGTCAGGCACGGACAGACCGAGTGGAGCAAGGGGCATCGGCACACCGGCCTCACGGATGTTCCCCTGACGCGGGAGGGGGAGCGGCAGGCCGAGGCACTGCGGCCGCTGCTGGCGGACCGAGGGATCGGGTGGGTGATCACCAGCCCGCTGAGCCGGGCGGCGCGCACCGCCGAACTCGCCGGTCTCGCCGTGACGCGGACCGATCCCGACCTGCGGGAGTGGGACTACGGCGGATACGAGGGGGTGACCACCGAGGAGATCCGCCGGGAACGGCCCGGCTGGTACCTGTGGCGTGACGGGGTGGTCCCCGGCGATACCGGACACCCCGGCGAGCAGGTGGAGGAGGTGGCGGCGCGGGTCGACCGGGTGCTGGCCCCGCTGGCCGCGGAGGTGGGGGACCCGGGGGCGGCGGACACGGTTCTGGTGGCGCACGGCCACGTACTGCGGGTGCTCACGGCGCGGTGGCTGGGGCTGGAGGGCCGGGAGGGGGCGCTGTTCCGGCTGGGGACCGGGGCGGTGTGCACGCTGGACCGGGAACACGGTCGGCCGGTGATCTCCTCCTGGAACCTGGTGCCGTGACGGCCCGGGGCCGGGGATCGGGGACGTGCGGAGGGGCGCGCCCGGGGACCGGAGCGGGGGAGGGACGGATCTCCCACCGACGGTCAGGACCGGACGGACTGGGCGCCGGGGGTGGCCGTTGGCCTGGCGCCGCATTCCCCGGTGAAGGGGTGGTCCTGTCAGGGGTGAGCAGGGGAAACTCGGGGCTCGACGGACCGGAATCGACGCCCGCCCTCGTGGCGGGGTCGGTCGTTTCTTTTGACGTGAGGTCTATGCCACCGGTTCCTCAGGGGCCACATGAGGCCACTCTGGAACCTTTTGCCTCAACCCGTGCGAGACGGGGACGGCCGGGCCTCCTCATGAACAGGGGACATGGAGGAGACCCGACCGCCGAAGCCCCTTCTCCAGATGAGAGGGGCGGTATCCGCCGGTGGTTCCCCGGGGGCCGGGGGAGGCCGGGAACACGCGGCGAAGGCATGCGGACACGATGGGTGCACCGTCGGTGGCAGGGTCTTCCATGAACGGAGGTCACGGAGGACCCCGCCACCTCGGCCCGCCGTCCGCGCGGGGGCTGCCGGAGGGCGGGCCGACGGTGGCGGCGGCACCGGAGGTGCGGGGTGCCGCCGCTCGGGGAAGGGTCTATGCGGCGTTCTCGCGGTCGAGCGCCGCGCCCGGTCTGAGGCCGAAGGGGACGCCGAAGCCGGTGAGCCGGCCCGTGCGCTCCAGGCGGTCGAAGATCTCCTGGGTGACGTCGTGGTCGGGGGCCGACCGGGGCGGCCACCCGAAGTGCTCGGCCACCGTGGACCAGCTCGGTCCGTGTCCGTGGTCGGAGCGGTACCGGGCCACCCAGTCGACCACCTCGGCCGCGCGCCCGCCCAGCAGCGCGTCGGCGCGCTCGGACACCGGGGTGTCCAGCGGCGTCGTCGCCGGGGAGGTTCGCGGCGGGGTCGGTGGCGGCGGGGCCAGGGGAGCCAGCCAGGCGGTGGTCTCACCCAGTTCCGCCTCTATGACCGCGCCATCGTCGCGGACCGACACGATCCACTCGATGCGCTCCAGCCACTCCAGCAGCTCGGTGAGCTCGTCGGGACCCGACAGCGCGCACGCCACGGTGACCTCCACCCGGGGGACCCGGATGCGGCCGCCGGGCAGGGCGCGCGACGCCAGGTAGGCACCGGTCAGCCGGAGCCGGTTGGGCTTCTTGCGCATCTTCTTGTGCCCCATCGCCCGGCCCACCCAGCCCGAGGCGCGCGAACGCACGCCCTGGCCGATGTTCCAGGGATTGCCCTGGAGGTCGGGCAGGTCGCACAGCGCCGGGTCGGAGGGGTGGGACTCGATCACCCGCTCGGGGGTGGTGACCAGCCAGCCCGAGGCGATCAGGTCGCCGAGCGAGGCGCGCGGGTCCTCCAGGCGTAGGATCCGCATGTCCTGCCCGAGCAGGTAGACCGCGCCGCGGATCGCCCCCCGCAGGGCGCAGACCAGGGCGAGGTAACGGCTGTCGGGGTCGCCGCCCACCTGCTTGGCGGCGACGTAGGCCCACACCTCCCGCAGGAACTCCATCTTGTGCAGGGTGATGGGCAGGTCCCGGTTGGGGTGCGGGGTCGGCGGGGGCGGCCCCTCCCGGCGCCTGGGCGGCTTGGGCGGCCAACCCGGAGGGTTGACCACACCCTGCTCGTGGCAGCGGACGCACTCCATCGCCGCGGCCAGGTCCGGATTGGGCCTGTGGAACCGTGGTCGCCGGACCTGACCGGCGGGGGCCGTCCCCGGGGTCCCGTTGTGCTGCGTCATGGCAAGGAGACTAGCGGTACCGGTCCCGCGGGGAGCGGTTGTCGGAGGGAATCCCGGGGGCCACCCGTAATCCGAATAACCCTCCCGCGGAGCCGCGGGATCCGGTATAGGGCGCCGCGGGGCGCCGGTCGCGGTGGTGGCGCGCGGGGCCGGGTCACGGGGAGGCGTCCTCCCCCTGCGGACACCACCCCCGATAGGGGCAGGTCCGGCAGGCCGGTCCGGGCACGGGGACGTATGCCCGGTCGCGGTGCCAGGGGGCGACCAGCGCGCGGACGGTGCGCTCGGCGGCCGCCAGGACCTGCGGCGAGGCCGGGTCCATGGTGTCGACATGGGCGCCGTCGGGGCCGAGGACCTCCACCTCCACCGCGGGTTCGGGGCCGGCGGCGATCACCCCGGAGGCGAAGAACAGTACCCCCAGGGCGGCGCGCGGGTCCTGCGCGAAGAGCGCGAGGCCGGTCGCCCCGGGTGGTCCCTCCTCGGAGATCAGGACGCTGCGGTGGACCCAGGAGCCGCGCCGGTGGTGCAGGACGTCGGTGCGGTACACCACCAGCACGTCGGCCTCGGTGTCGTCGGCGGTCAGGGTGGGCCCGGAACGCACGTGGTCGCCCGCGGGCAGGTCGCGCAGCGGGCACACGGGGATGTGCGCGGCGAGCAGGGCGGCGGCCCGCCGGGCCCGCTCGCCGAACAGCCGCCGCCCGGCGCACGCCCACCGCGCGGGGTCCACCGGCAGGTCGGCGGGCTCGCAGGCCCGTCGCGGCAGCCGTTCGTGCGCCCGCTCCAACCAGGCCCGCACCGCCCCCGCCACCACCCCGTCCCCATGCCCGCCCGGCGGCGGGCCGCCGCCGGACCCGCCGCCCGTGCCTGCACGCTCCGACCCTGCGGCCCGAGAGGGAACACGCTCCCCGGGCTCCCCGCCACCGGCCCACCCCGGGACCGCGGGCGCCACGTTCTCGCCGTGTAGGGCGGGAACGTTGCGCGGGACGGCCTCATCGCGCCGGGCGGGCACGCCGCATGGGACGGATGCGCCGCGCGGTGTGTCTTCCTCGTGTGAGACGGGTGCATCCTGCGGGGCGAACTTGCCGTGTGGATCGGGTGTGTCGTGCGGGATGCCCTCATCATGTGGGGCGGTCTTGTCGCGCTGTGCGGGTGTGCCGTGTGGGACGGCCTCGCCACGCGGCACGGGTATGTCGCGCAGGGCGGTCTCGCTGTGCGGGACGGGTGCGCCATGCGGCGCGGGTGCGTCGCCCGGTACGACCTCGTCGTGTGGGGTGGTCTTGTCACGGTGAGCGGGTGCATCGTGTGGGACGGTCTCGTCGTGCCGGATGGGTACGCCGTTTGGGACGAGTACACCGCTCGGTGCACCCTCTTCGTGCGGCACGGGTACATCATGCGGCCCGGTCTCGTCGTGCCGGGCGGATGCACCGCATAGGGCGTTCTTGTCGTGCGGGGCGGCCTCGCCGTGTGGGCCGGGTGTGCCGCGCGGGATGTCCTCATCGCGCGGGGCGGTCTCGTTATGCGGGTCGGGGGAGCCGTATGGGACGGGTGCGCCCCCCGAGGCCTCATCGCGCGGTGCGGCCTCGCTGCGCGGGATGGGAGCGCCGTGCGGGGCGGTCTTGCTGTGCGGGGCGGGCACTCCGCGTGGGGCGGGTTCGCCGTGCGGGACAGGTATGCCGCGAAGGGCGGGCACCGTGCCGTCGGGCACGGGGTCGGCTTCCCGTGCGCCCGGGCGGCGGGCGAAGCTCTCGGACGGGCCGGGTGCCCCGGGCATGCCGGACGCGGTGGCGGCACGGGGGGCGGGCCCGGGGCCTCCTGGTGCGGGCGGCGGCGCCGGTGGCCGGAGGTCGGTGGGGGCCGGGGGAAGGTCCAGGCTGCGGAAGTGGGCGCGGGCTGGACAGAGGACGTGTTCGCGGGCGGTGGCCGGGGACCAGGAGCGGCGTTCGCCGCCCGGTCCCAGGCCCAGCAGCCCCGGCGCGCGGGGCAGGCGGCCGCAGCCGCTGCGGACGGCGCAGGCCAGGCAGTCCTCCCCCGGGGAGCGGGCCCCGCCGACCAGGGCGGAGCGCAGCCCCTCGCGGCCCCGGGCGACGAACAGCGCCTCGGCGTCGGCGGCGGTGCCGTCGAACCGGACCTCCGTGGCGCCGTCCAGGCACGACACCCGGATCACCCGTACCCGCTCCGGCGGGTCGTCGCGGCAGCGCATCGGGTACGGGGCGCCGCCGTGGAAGCGCTCCGGGGCCGCGGCGTAGGCCTCCCGGTCGACCGGTGCCCCCGTGGCCAGCACGTACGCGGCGACCGCGAGCCCCGCGTCGGCGGGCGCCCGGCGCAGCCGGCCCGGCACCGGTACCCACAGCTCGCGGGCCGCGCCGAGGGTGTAGCAGCGGCCGGTGGCGCGCACCTCGTACGGGCGGCGGTGCCGGGACCCGCGTTCGGGCATGTACTGGCGCACCCGGAAGTCGGGGACGGGGGTGCGCCCGGCGGTCGCCGCCAGGTGGGTGCGGGCGGCGTGGCGCACCCACCGGCGCACCCCCTCGTGCACGGGCGGCACCCGCTCGCCCAGCACGGTGACCGGCGGGCGCCCCGGCGGCGGCGGATGGGCGCAGGCCCGCTCCAGCGACCAGCCCCGGTGCTCGACCAGGTCCAGGACGGCGTGCAGGACGGCCGCGGGCACCTCCCGCGGCCGGTGGCGGGCGGGGCCCAGTGCGAGGTCCGCCCGTACCCGGCGGTGCGCCGGACAGCCGCCGCGGGGGAGGACGGCGGTGTCGCTGAGGAGGCGGACGACGGGAGGGTGACCGGTGTCGGTGGTCATGTGCGGCACCTTCCGGAGGGCTTCTCCTTCAAAGGGTGGCACGGACGGCGGGATCGTGCCGGGGGCCTGTGGACAACCCTTCCGGCCGCTGCGGCCGGGGGTTCCGCGCGGCCCGTCCCCGAACGCGATCCGTGACGGCCGCGGCCCGGCGCCGGGCTCGGATCCGCTGTTCGGAGGGGGTGGCGCGGGCGCTCCGAGGAGGGGATGAACCCACGTAAAAAGTCACTCACGGTGACGTTTTCGGCGCCTTGGGAGGCGCGGCGAACCCACACGCCGCCCCCTCCGATCATGTTGAATGTCGACCATGATCGTGCGTCGAGTACTTCCCGATGAGATGAGCGCCGTCAGCGAGCTGCGGGTGATCGCCTATACGGCCGACGGACTGTTGGATGTCAACCCGGTCTACGTCGAGACGCTGCGGCTGCTGGGCACCGACGGTGAGGGCGAGGTCCTGGTCGCCGAGGACGGCGGTCGCCTGCTGGGGACGATCATGTTCGAGCCCTGGTCCCCGCGCAGCGAGATCGCCCGGGGCGCGGACGAGGCGGAGGTGCGCGCGTTCGCGGTCGCGCCCCAGGCCCGGGGCCGGGGGGTGGGCCGCGCCCTGGTCAACGCGCTGGTGGAGCGGGCCCGCGAGGAGGGCGTCTCGCGGCTGCTGCTGTCCACCCAGCCGCAGATGCTCTCGGCCCAGTACGTCTACCGGGCCCGCGGGTTCGTCCGGGTGCCCGAGCGCGACTGGTCCCCGCTGCCCGACGTCACGCTGCTCACCTACGAGCTGGTGATCAAGGACTGAGGGCGGGGCCCGGGCCGCCCGTCCGCGGCCCGGAGGTCAGCCCGCGCGGACCCGGCGGGCCGCCCGGGCCAGGTCCAGCCCCAGCTCCCCGTCGGCCAGGCGGTCCAGGACGCCGTCGGCGGCGGGGTGCCCGGACACACGCACCGAGCGGACGAACCGGGTGGCGTGCGGGGCCAGCCGCTCCCGGTCGTCGTCGGGCAGCGGGAGCCCCGCCTCGGCGAGCGCGGCGTAGTCGTCCAGCAGGGCCCACGCGGTGACCGGGGAGGTCGGCGGTTCGGGGGTGCCCGGCCGCAGCCGCCGCACCCACCCGCCGAGCACCGGGTGGTTCAGGTGGGCGCGCAGGGCGACCTCCGGGTCCGCGCCGCGCTCGGCCAGCAGCGTGAAGACCTTCCTGCGCCGGTGCCAGGCCCGGGGCTCGGTGCAGGCCTGGACCAGTTCCCCGGCGACGGCGCCGATGTCGCGGCCCCGGGCCCACCGGTCCAACAGCCCCTCGGTGTCCACCGGACGGCCCTCCTCCAGCAGGGCCAGCACTTCGCGGACGCCCATGTCGGGGATGGCGCGGGTCACCCGCACGGCGGCGCCCGCGCGCTGCAGCTGGCGCACCATGAAGTGGTCGCCCAGCCGCGCGATGCGGAACCGCCCGCCGACGCGGTGCACCGCGTCCAGCTCGGCCAGCACCTCCAGGGCCGCGCGCATCCGCTCGGGACCGGCCCCGCCCCGCCCGCGGTAGGCGGCGGCCACCTCGGCGGCGGTGCGCTCCCGGCCCGACAGGAACAGGTCGGTGAGCGCCAGCAGGGCGGCGGTGCCGTGTTCGGCGGCCATCGCGGGCAGCGCGTCGGCCCAGGCGTCGGCGACCGCCCCGGGTACCCCCGAGGACCAGGCGTAGGCGGCGCGCCCGGTGAGCACCCGGGTGTAGGTGGTGCGCAGCAGCCGGGCGGCGCGGGCCACGCAGAACAGGTGGTCGACGTCGTCCGGCGTCGTCTCCAGGTGGGCGGCGGCCGCCGGCACGTCCTCGGCGCACAGGGCGTCGCGGCCCCCGGGGTCGGGGCGCAGCACCCTGCCCCGGTCGACCCACACGGTCAGGCGGGCGGCGTCGGCCAGGGTGCGGCAGCGGCGGGCGGCGTCGTCCAGGTCCCCGGGCTCCGCGGGGGTGACCGGGCGCGGCGGCGCCTCCTCGAACCGGTCCGCCAGCACCGGTGCGGCCGCCGGGACGGCGGCGGGGCCGGTGTCGGAGCACGGGTCCAGGTCGGCCTCCTCGACGGCGGCCCGCAGCCGCCGCGGGCTCTCGTCGGAGAGCAGGCCGCCCTGGCCGACCAGGTGGTCGCACCAGGTCAGCCAGGTCGAGCGCAGCACCTCGGCGCCTCCGCCCGACCCGTCGGCGCCGCGCAGGCCGCCGAGGGGCAGGGCCCCGGCGCGCACCGCGCGCGCCACCTCCCGGACGTCGTCGACGCACCAGTCCCCGGGCTCGGGCGCCCCGAGGTCCCGGTGGGCGGTGAGCAGCAGGGCCAGGGCGCCGGGGTCCGGGGCGGGTCCGGTGTCGGCGTCCTCCGCCCAGTCGAGGCAGGCCCGCACCGCGGAGGCGACGCCCCGGGTCATCGCCCCCTCACCGAAAGTGGTGGTACTCACGGCTTCAGACTAGCCGTGCGCGGAACCCGCGGGGCCGGGAACCCCGAAAACGCACCAGGTCCGCGCACCGGGCACCCGCACAGGGTGCGTGGCCCCGGCCCACGCGCTCACCCCGCCATGGAGAACCCGGGGTCGCCGCTCACCCCCAGGCCGTCGACGTACCCGGTGATCCGCTCCACCGCCGCCCGGTACACCTCCCGTTCGTGCCCGGGCAGGTCGGGCGAGGCCAGCTCGTCGGCCAGGTCCACCACGCGCAGCGGCCCCAGGGCGACCCAGGTCGGCCGCATCTCCAGCGCGGACGACTCCCAGACCCCGGGCTCCACCTCGGTGAACTCCACCCGGGCCAGCACGCCTTCGCGGCGCGAGTCGATGGGCGGGGACGACTGCCCGGCGACCTGGTTGCCCAGCCCGTAGACCACCCACTCGCCGCCGATCCGCTCCGCCGACTGCACCACGTGCGCGTGGTGGCCCAGGATCAGGTCGATGTCGGGGGAGGCGACCAGGTCGGACAGCTCCAGCTGGAACCCGTCGGCCTCGTGCGCGTACTCGGTGCCCCAGTGCATCGACAGCACCACGATCTGCGCGCCCAGCTCCCGGGCCAGCGCCGCCTCGGCGCGGATGGCCTCCTCGTCGATGAGGTCGGCCATCCACTCCTTGCCCTCCGGCGGCAGGAACCCGTTGAAGCCGTAGGTGTAGGACAGGTGCGCGACCGGCACCGGGGCGCCCCCGTCGGCGGGTTCGACCTGGTAGATCTGCGGATCCCGCGACTCCTGCTCGGTGCGGGCGCTGCCCGCCGCGCCCAGCCCGGCCGCCTCCAGGGCGTCCAGGGTGCGGACCACTCCGGCCTCGCCGTTGTCCAGGGTGTGGTTGGAGGCGGTCGAGCAGCCGTCGTAACCGGAGTCGGCGAGCCCCTGGGCGACCTGCGGGGGCGCGCTGAACACGGGGTATCCGCTGAAGGGTCCTTCCTCCGGGGCCAGGGGCACCTCCAGGTGGCACAGGGCCAGGTCGGCGCCCTCCAGGGCGGGGGAGATCCCGGAGAAGAGCGGGGCGAAGTCGAACTCGCCGCCCCCGTTCTGCCGGGCCTGCTCCCAGACCGAGGCGTGCACCAGCACGTCGCCGCCGCCGATCACGCTCAGGGTGCGGGGGACGTGCGCGGTGGGGGAGGGGGTCGGCGGGGCCGCGCCGGCGGTGTTCTCCACCCGGGGGGCGGAGCAGGCGGTCGGGGCCAGGGTCGCCGCGGTCAGCAGGGACAGGATGCGCAGGCCGGTCCGGGTCATCGTCCCACGGTAGGAACGAAGTGGGTGATAAGGGTGGTCGGCGGTGTCATCGGTGGCAAAGGGATAAAACGCCTTTTAACGTGATGAAACCGTTCCAATGAAGAGAGAGGAATGCAGAGATTTCTTCGGCTCCCCGCCCGGGCCCGGGTCGGGCGGCCTTCCGCTGCCCGGGGGACCCTTAGGATGTCGTCACCGGTCGGCCGCTGCGGAGGAGACGATGGACGAGCAACCCCTTTCCCCCGGCGTCGGCCTGGTGGAGGTCTCCGGCCTGTCCCTGCGCGACCTCGGAACGGCGGGCGACACGGTGATCGCCCGGGCGCTGCGCGAGGTGCTCGCCACCACCCCCGACGGTGAGGAGGGCGTGGCCGCCTTCTCCAACGACGGTGACGACGGCGGCCCCTGGTAGGCGCGCCGCCGGGCCGTTCACAGGAGCGGCGGATCGAGGTCGGAGGTCATGCGCCCGCCCGCCGCCATCGTGCGGGTGAGGATGTGCCCGGCCCCCAGCACCCTGGTGTACGAGGCCCTGGCGGCCTCCGCCAGGCTCCGCGCCTCCCCCTCCTCGCCCAGGGCCGCCAGATCCAGCGCCAGGTTGGCCGTGCCGGCCAGGGTCATGGGGTGCTCGTCGCCGATGAGCGCGCGCAGCCGCCGCACCGTGTCCCGGCCCGACCGTACGGCCGCGGCCGTCTCGCCCAGGGCGGCCAGATCCCCGGCGAGGTTGTTGGCCACCGCGAGGGAGTAGTGGTGGTCGCGCCCCAGGAGGACGTCCAGGCTCCGTAGCGTTGCTTCGTTCATCCGGCGGGCCTGCCCGGCGTCTCCGCGCAGCCGGTGGACCAGGGCCGTGTTCGCCGCGCACGCCTGGTGGTACGGGTGGTCGGGGCCGTAGACCCGGGCGTACCGCTCCAGAGCGTCCAGGGCGGTGGAGAGGGCTCCGTCCAGATCGCCCTCCACCCGCATGAGGTTCACCAGGCACATGGCCGCGGCCAGGGTCTCGGGATGGTCGGCGTCGTACAGCCGCAGGTAGCGGTCGTGCGCGTCCCGGGCCAGGGTGCGCGCCCGCTCCAGGTTCCCGGACAGGCGGTGGGCGATGGACAGGTCCAGCTGGACGCGCAGGGTGCGCGGGTGCTCCCTGCCGAGCTGCTCCCGGCCGTAGGCGAGCGCCTCCTCGCCCAGGTCGCACGCCTCGGCGTACTTCCCGCTCAGGCGTACCGCCTGTGCCAGGCTGTTCCAGAAGGCCGCCAGGTTCGGCGACCCGTCGGCCGAGGCCTGGCGCTTGTAGAGCATGTAGGCCTGCTCGTGGCGCAGCCGCGCCCCCGCGAAGTCGCTCAGCAGGGTGTGGTCGATGGCCAGGTTGTGCAGGGCCCGCAGCGTGACGTTGTGGTCGGGGCCCAGGGCCCGCACGTGCAGCCGGTAGGTCTCCGTGTCGTGCTCGAAGGCCTCACGGAACCGGCCCTGGGCGCGCAGGTCGGCGCCGATCCCTGAGAGGAGGGTCAGGGTTTCGGGGTGGTCGGGGCCCAGCACCTCCTTGATGCGGGGCAGCATGGCGACGTTCAGCCGGTAGGCCTCCTCGTAGCGGCCCAGGTCCCGCAACCTGTTGGCGTAGCTCCTCTTGGCCTTGAGGAGATCGGGGTCGTCCTCCCCGAAGGCGGCGGCCCAGCGCGCGATGAGGTTGCGCGCGTGGTTCTCGGCGGTGGCGTAGTTGCCCGAGAAGTACAGGAAGGACAGGACGCTGAGCGAGAGCCTCCGCGCCTCGGGCAGTTCGCTCAGCGGGACGCCGGCGGGCTCCAGGTGGGGGAGCAGGTCCAGGTAGCGGTCCTGGGCCTGCCGTCCCAGCAGGCCCACCGGCTCTGCCGCGGCGAGCAGGGCGCACACCTCGGTGCGCACGGCCCGCAGCCGTTCGGCGTCGAGCCTCCAGCGGATCAGCTTCTGGACGAGCGAGTGGACCTGGATGGTGCGGTTGGCGTTGTCGATCTTGACCAGGGCGTAGCGGCCCAGCTGGCCGAAGGCCCGGCTGAGCCTGATCGGGTCGTTCAGCAGGGCGGCGGTCCCGGGCCGCACGTGCGGGCTGTCCGTGGCGAAGAAGACGTCCCGGGGGATGGGCTCGGGGCCGAAGACAGAGCAGGTCTCCAGGAGTTCCACGGCCTCCGGCGTGCCGGCCGCCAGCTCCTTGAGCGAGATCTGGAGCGAGGCGCTCAGGGACGCGTGGTAGTCGGGGGGATGGCCCTGGCTCAGCAGGTCCTCGGGCCGCCGTTCCAGCAGGCGGAGGTACTCGCGGCTGGACATGCCGGTCTCCGTCAGCAGCGCCCCCGCCTGCTCCAGGGCCAGGGGCAGGTGCCCGAGGGCCTGGGCCAGGTCCGCCGCGGACGCCTCGTCCAGCCCCTGGGGTACGCGCCTGCGCAGGAATTCCGCGCTCTCCCTCGGTGGGAAGACCTCGATGGGGACGGTGGTCGCCCGCCCCGTCCAACGGTGGTTGCGGGAGGTGATGAGCACGTGGCCGGTGCCCTCGGGGATGAGTTCGTAGAGGTCCTCGGGTTCGTCCGCGCTGTCGAAGACGAGCAGCCACCTGCGGTAGGGCTCGCCGCGCCGCAGTGCGTCGAGGACGCCGCTCGCGGCATCCTCGATGCCGGTCACCCCGGGTCCGGGGAGCCCGAGGTGCTGGGCCAGCTGGGCCATGTTCGAACGCACCAGGCCGGGCTGCCCGGCGGGTATCCACCACACCAGGTCGTACTCGGCCTTGGAGCGGTGGACGTGCTCCACGGCGGTGAGCGACTTGCCGACCCCGTAGTGCCCGTGCAGGACCACGGTCGCCGCTCCGCTGCGCAGTTCGCGCCGGAGCCCGGCCAGGGGCCCCTCGCGACCGATGAAGTTCATGGAACGCGGCGGCACCCGGCCCCAGACCGTGGGGATCCGTTCCCGTGGACCGCCCTCGCCGTGGTGCGCATGTTCTCTTTGTGAATTCACTCGGATCACACGGGCAACAGCATCATCTTTTTCCTTTATGTCGCCCCCTGCGGTGGAGTGAGCGCGAATTTCCCTGCGGAGAACAGGGTAAATGACGGTCACGACGGCAGGAAGTGCGGTTTCCGATGAGGGGCGGTACCGTTCTCCCGAGCCGGCCGTCGGCGGTCGATGGAGTGGCGGAGGCGGAGGACGATGGTCGAAATGCAGGTGGAGCGCGTCGGCGCCATGGTGGACGTGGGCGGGATGTCCCTCGAGGACCTCGCCGGAGTGGATTCCTCCGTGGTCGCCCACGTTCTGCGCGGCGTCCTGGGGGCTCCGGGAGCGGGACCCGAAGCGGTGTCCGGGTTCGTCAACGAGTCCGATCAGCGCTCGGACAACGAGGTGCCTCCGCAGAAGCCCGGTTCCTCCGGATATGAGGGCAGGGAATCCCTCACGGGCGGCGGGAGGTGATCCCTTTCCCGTTCGGCGCCGTCGGACGCGGTGCCCGCCGGGCTGTCCGAGATCAATGTCCGTACCCCGCTCGCATATGAACACCAAGGAAGGGGAGTCGTACCGATCCCCTTTTTTTCATGTGCTCTCCCCCCAGGAGGACACCGCGTGACCGACGACCCCGTCACGACAGCCCGTCCCCACCAGGAGGAATGGCCCGCCGGGCTGGACGTGCAGGACCTGCTCGCCCAGGGATGGCGCCCCACGCCCTTCCTCCAGTTCATCCTCAAGGTCCACAGCCGCTGCAACCTCGCCTGCGACTACTGCTACATGTACGAGATGGCCGACCAGGGGTGGCGCCGCCAACCCCGGCGGATGGCCCGGCCGATCGTCGACAGGGTCGCCGAACGCATCGCCGCGCACGCCCGCGCCCACGGCCGCTCCCGGGTGGACGTCATCCTCCACGGCGGCGAACCCCTGCTGGCCGGGGTGGACCACCTCCGCTACGTCGCCGATGCCCTGCACAAGACCTGCGACCCCGACGTGCACGTGTCCCTGCGCCTGCAGACCAACGGCGTCCTCATCGACGACGCCTTCCTCGACCTGTTCGAGGAGAAGCGGATCCGCGTCGGCGTCAGCATCGACGGCGCCGAGGAGGACCACGACCGCCACCGCCGGCGCGCCAACGGCCGCGGCACCCACGCCGAGACCCGGGCCGGGCTGGAGCGCCTCACCCGCCGCCACCGCCACCTGCTCTCCGGGCTGCTCGCCACCGTCGACCTGGAGTCCGACCCTGTCACCACCTACGAAGCCCTGCTGGAGTTCGACCCTCCCGGCATCGACCTCCTGCTGCCCCACGGCACCTGGGACACGCCGCCCCCGGGGCTGACGGGGGAGAGCACCCCCTACGGCGACTGGCTGGTCGCCGTCTTCGACCGCTGGTACGGGGCTCCCGAGCGCGAGACCAACATCCGCATGTTCACCGAGATCATCCGCCTCGTCCTGGGCTCCCACTCGCGCACGGAGACCATCGGCCTGTCCCCGGCCGCCATGGTGGTGGTCGAGACCGACGGCTCGGTCGAACAGGTCGACACCCTCAAGGCCGTGGCCGAGGGGGCCGCGGCCACCCCCTTCCACACCCTCACCCACGACTTCACCGAGGCTCTGTACTCACCGGGCATCGTCGCCCGGCAGATCGGCGTGCGCGCCCTGAGCGCCACCTGCACGGCCTGTCCCCTGGTCCGGGTGTGCGGCGGGGGCCTGTACACGCACCGCTACCGGAGCGGCAGCGGCTTCCGCAACCCGTCCGTGTACTGCGCGGACCTGGCACGCCTGATCACCCATGTCCACCGCACCGTGGCCGCCGACGTGGCCCGCATCCGGGAAGAAAACTGAATGTCCACCACCGCATCCGTTCCCGACGAGGTCTTCGACGCCCTGGCCGAAGGAGGGGGCGGACCGTCGGCGACCGCCCACCTGCGCGCCGCCCAGTACGGCAAGCACCTGCTGCTGGTGCGGCGGGTCCTGGACGCGGCCCGGGAGGCGCGCCACCCGGACGCGGGCCGTGCCGAGGAGGCGTGGTGGGCCCTGATCGCGGCACAGGAGGCCGCCCCCGAGGCGGTCGCCGCCACCCTGCGCCACCCCACCGTCGGGGTCTGGGCCCGGCGCACCGTCCTGGCCCTGGAAGGGCACCGCAGGGAGGACCCCCGGGTCGCGGTCCTGGCGTCCCTGGCCGCGGCCGCCGCGCTGCGCGCCGGAACGGCCCTGCGGATCGAGGTCCCGCTGGACGGGCCCACCGCCCCGCTGGTCTCCCTGGGGCGGGCCGTGGTCGGCGGCAAGGGCGGCGCGATCGCCGAGGTGGCCGGCGGGCGGGCGGTGTTGAGCACCCGGGGCGGCGAGGTGGCGGTGCCCGACGACCCGCACCGGGACGGGCCCGGCTGGCAGGCCCTACGCAGAATGGAGGCCGAGCACGCGGGGCACCGCCTCGCCCTGCTCCTGGACGACCAGGAACCCGACCGCATGCCCGGGGCCGACCTCGTGCCCGGGCGCCTGAGCGCCCGGGAGGCGGAGCACTGGCGTGCGACGCTCCGCGAGGCCTGGGAGATCCTGGTGGAGCACCACTGGACGATCGCGCGGGAGACGGCCGACACCGTCTTCACCCTCACGCCCACCCGGGCCCGGGGCGGCGCCCACACCAGCGCGACCGCCCGGCACGCCTACGGCAACCTGGGACTGTCCACACCGCCGAACCCGGTGGCGCTCGCACTCACCTTCGCCCACGAGGTCCAGCACGCCAAACTGACCGCGCTGTGGGACCTGGCCCCGCTCACCCTTCCCGACGACGGCAGCCGCTACTACGCGCCCTGGCGCCCGGACCCCCGCCCCGCGGCGGGGCTGTTCCAGGGGGTGTACGCCCACCTGGGCGTGGCCGGCTTCTGGCGCCGCCACCGGCACACCGTGACCGGAGCGGAGCAGGAGCGCGCACACGCGCAGTTCGCGCACTGGCGGCGTTCCACCCTGGACGCCGCCCGGGTGCTGGCGGGCTCGGGCCGCCTCACCCCGGCGGGTGAGCGGTTCCTGCCCGCCACCACCCGGACCCTGCTGGCCTGGCAGGACGAACCGGTGCCCGCGTCGGCCGCGGAGGCCGCCGACCGGGCGGCCCGGGAGCACCTGGCCCACTGGACCGAGCGCAACGGGAACTCCTCAATCACTGGAACCTTCTCCCATGGATAGCGCGGCCTCCACCCGCGACGCATGTACCGAACCGATGGAGGAAAGATGGGTGAGCGCTCGCTCGAGATGTTCACGGGCTTCGGTGGTACGCCCCTCTTCGTGTAGACACCGACCCAGCCCTTCCAGCGCGAGAGATTTCTCCAGGGGGAGTGAGTGTTCTACAGCAGTGGTGAGAGCGCCATCGAACGCTTGCCGTGCGCAAGGCACGTCGCCGCTGCCCAGATGAACGCGGCCGAGGCGGTATAGGAACCGCGCCTCCTCGCGTCGAGAACCGATTCTTCGGGTGATGGACAAGGCATGTTCTAGATTCTCGAGGGCGGAGGCGTGATCGCCGAGTGCGGCTTGCGCGGATCCCAGGGCGGCTCGGGTCTCCGCCTCCCTTTGTGGGCTGATCCTCTCATTGAATATATTAAATGTTGCGGACAGAACCGAGATGGCTTCGTCGTATTCCCCGGAGGTCTCGTGGAGGATTCCGAGCTTGGAAAGAGCGCATGCCATCCCCGAGACGGCCTGTAGGTCTTCGAATATGTTTGCGGACTCGCGCAGGTCAGTGGTGCCGGAGAGGAAATCCCCGGTGTCGCACTTGACGGATCCCAAGTAGTGCAGGGCGTTGGCCTCACCAAGCCGGTTGCCCAGTTCTCGGTATTCTTGCAATGACCAGCTCAGGTCGGCGATGGCCCCTGGGTAGTCTTCGGTTAAATACTTGACTTCTCCGATACTTCGAACCGTGTTGACGAACTCCCGGTGGTTTCCCAGTTCGGCATATATCTCCCTGGCCTCTTGAAGTTCCAGGATCGAATCTTGGTACCCCAGGATATCGGTTCGAGCTCCGCCTAAATAGTTCAGTGAGATCGCGATTCCGAGTCGATCGCTTAGGGATCGGAAGAGGAAAAGTGCCTTTTCGTGGCTTTTTACCGCATCGGGGAAGAGGCCGCTTCGTCTTTGTACGACTCCTATGTGATTGATTGTTTTGGCAGACTTTCCGATATCCCCGATTCTCTCGTAGCCCTCTTTTGCTTGGTTGAGGTAGTCCAAGGCTCGAGAGAACCTGCCGCGCATTCTTTCGTTCAGCCCTCTTTGCATGAGCGTGTTGGCTATTCCTCTGGGGTTTCCCAGGGACTTGAAAATGGTGTGGGCCCGCCGTTGGTCGGCGTCTCCGGCCTCCGTGTATCCGAGCGAAGTCTGCACTCGCCCCAGTGCAGTGAGCGCGTTTCCTAGAGCGAGTTCATTTCCCAGGCGCTCGGCCGCTAACACTGCGATTTCTTGGAGCTCTCGGTCCACTCCTAGAAACCCCTCTTGCCAGAGAAAGAATGAGAGCACTCGGGGGAGGCCTAAGGCGTGGTCGTTCAGGTTTTGCTCGATGGCTCTCCGGGTGGCTGTGCGCAAATTTTCCAACTCGGATCGCAGCCATGATCGGGCCTGGCCGGGTGAGATGAATTCGGAGAGGGTTTCGGCAAGGACGACTCCGGGGAGCGGGGATATGGAGCGGCCTTCATAAAGTATTGCATCCGCCGCATGCGCGGTGGCGAGAAAGTAGTCCAGTGTTCTTTTTATCGTTTGTTGCCTGCTGGCTGAAGATAAAGAATTGAGTGCCCTTATTTTCAAGTGCTCGGATATCAGGTCGTGAAAATTGTAACGCTCTCTGGTCGCCTCCAAGATGAGGTGGCGATCATAAAGGGTGCTCAGATTATTTCTTGCGGTGTCCGGGTCGAGCCCGGTGGCTGCCGCCGCCGAGTGTACATCGAATTCCGAGCATGGATGGAAGGAAAGAAGGAGGAGAAATCTTTGAACGTCACCAGGGAGGCTATCGAAGGACAGATCCAGTGCGGCGGCCACGGAGACGTCCTCCGTTCTTATCGCACGAACCCGGTTTTTCGCCGAGACCAGATCGTCCACTAGGTCCCGTACCCGCCAGGAAGGACGGTGGGCCAGGCGCCCCGCCATGATTCCGACGGCCAGGGGCAGATGACCGCACAGGTGAACGAGTTCGTCCACATCTTCGGCTTCTTCGGTGTCGGCTCTCCGGGACAGGCCGGTGAAGAGCAGTGCCGCCTCTTTCGCGGAGAGGGGGGAAAGTGTGAGGGGGGTGGCCCCCGCGAGGCCGCTCATCCGAATGCGGCTGGTCACAAGGACAAGGGAACCGCCTTCGCCGGGCACAAGTGGCCGGACCTGGGCACTGCCTGCTGCGTCATCCAGGATCACCAGCATCCTCTTGCCCTCGGTCCGGCGTCTCCAAAGGGCAGAACGCGCCTCCACGTCCTCCGGGATTTGTTCTAGAGGGATCCCGGCTCCGACCAACAGTGAGAGGAGGGCGTCACCGGGCTCAGCTGGGCGCCGTTCGGGGGAGTGACCGTGAAGCTGGGCATAAAGTGCGCCGTCAGGGAACCTGTCTTTAAGGAGCCTGGCGACTCGAAGAGCGAACGCAGTTTTTCCGACACCGGCCATCCCGTCGATCGTGTGGATGATCGTTGTCCCGGAATCCTCGGAGGCGGCAGCCGCGGCGGTCAACGCTTCGATCTCCTCGGTCCGTCCTGTGAACACCGGCGTACTGCTCGGTAATCCACCAGAAGTCGACTGCCCGGATCCGCTAGCGAGGAGTACACCACCATGGATGCTTCGGGCTTGGATTATGGTGTTCCTGTCACCCTGGGAGAAATTGTCGGCGGGCATCTGGCTGTACTTCTCCTGAGAGGGGATGCTGGTAGAGGTACATGAACTCTTCGGGAGGTGCCGGTGTCGGAGAATTACGTGTCTGTGGTGGACCTGACCAGTCTGTCCCTGCTCGATGTCAAGGACTTGGGAGGGAGCGTGCTCGGCTCGGTTCTGCACCGGATCCTCGGAGCACAGGGCGCCGACGATTCGGAGGCCTGTGCTTTCTTTGCGAACGAAGGTGACGACGGGGACGACCCTCTGCGGGGTTCCCGGGACGATGGACAGGGGAGCGGTCGAGGGCAGGGGTAGGGCCCCGGGCCGGGGTCAGAGCTGGCGGGGGTCGAAGTCGAAGGACAGCCGACGCCCGTCGTGGAACGCCTGGGTGAACTGGTGCTCGGCGCCGTGCACCCGGGTGAACAGCGGACCGACCTGTTCGCGCAGGGCTTCGGCCTCCTCGCCCTCCCCCTCCGCCCGCAGGTCCATGGTGAGGTTGGCCGCGCAGTTCAGGGTCAGCGGGTGCTCCTCGCCCAGCAGCGAGCGCAGACGGCGCAGGGTGCCCCGGCCCAGCCGGGCGGCGTTCTTGGTGTCCCCGAGCGCGGCCAGGTCGCCCGCCAGGTTCATCGCGACGCCCAGGGAGTAGTGGTGGTCGCGCCCCAGCTTGGCCTCCAGACCGGCCAGCGACCGCTCGTTGAGCTCGCGGGCGCGTTCGTTCTCCCCGACCAGGCGGTACAGGAGGGCGACGTTGCTGGTGCACCCGTGGTTGTAGGGGTGGTCCGAGCCGTAGACGTCGTCGTAGCGCAGGTCGGTGTCCTCGGCCAGCTGCAGGGCCTCCGACAGCGCCCCGGTCATGCGCCAGGTGTTGGCCAGGCACATCGCGGCGGCGAGGGTGTTGGGGTGGTTCAGGCTGTACAGGCGCAGGTGCCGTGAATGTCCGTCCTGGGCCAGTTCCAGGGCCTGGTCCAGGTCTCCGTTCATGCGCAGGGAGGTGGCCAGGCTGATCTGGGCCTGGAGGGTGCGCGGATGGTCGGCCCCGAGCTGTTCGATGCCGTAGGCCAGGGCCTCCTCGCCCATGTCGCAGGCCTCGGTGTAGTTGCCGAGCAGGCGGATGACGGTGGCCAGCCCGTTGAGGTAGGACAGCAGGGCCGGGGAGCCGGGGGAGCGGGTCTGCCGGTTGTGCAGCAGGTAGACGCGTTCGTTGAGGTCCCGCGCCCTCTCGAAGTCGCTGGTCAGGACGTAGTCGATGGACAGGTTGTACATGGCGCGCAGGGTGGCCGGCGCGGTGGGGCCCAGTGTCTCCTCGTGCAGGCGCAGGGTCTCCTCGTCGTGGACGCGCGCCTCGCGGAAGTCCCCGGAGGTGCGCATGTCCGCGCCCAGCCCGGAGAGCACCGACAGGGTCAGGGGGTCGGTCGGCCCCAGGACCGCCCGGGCCCGGGGCAGCAGCGCCCGGTCCAGGTCGTGGGCCTCCCGGTAGCGTCCCGCTTCGCGCAGCCGGTTGCCGTACTTGATCTGCGCTTCCAGCACATTCGGGTCGTCGGGGCCGGAATCCTGCGACCACTGTTCGATGAACTCGTGCGCGTAGCGCTCGTTCATCGCGTAGTTCCCGGAGGCGTAGAGGAAGTCCAGGATGTCGAGCGCGAACCGCCGGGCGTCGTCGGCGGTGCTCTCGACGATCCCGGAGGGGCGCAGGTGGGGGATCAACTGGAGGAAGCGCGTACGCGAGTCCGGGTCGCTCGTGCCGGTCGGGGTGGCGGTCGCCAGCAGGGTCCAGACCTCTTCGCGGACGGCCGTGCGCTGCTCGGCGCTCAGCTCGGCGCGGACCAGGGTCTGGATCAGCCGGTGGACCTGGATGGTGCGGTTGGTGCCGTCCAGGCGGATCAGCGCGTAGCGCCCCAGGTGCCCGATGGCCCGGCTCAGCCGGATGGGGTTGTTGAGCAGCTCCGTCATCACCGGGCGGACCCGGGGGTCCTCCACCGGGAAGAAGATGTCCCGGGGGATGGGGTCGGGGCCGAAGAACGAGCAGCAGCGGAGCAGCTCCATGGCCTCGGGCAGGTTCTCCTGGAGCTTGCTCACCGACAGCTGCCAGGCGGCGGTCATCGGGGCCGGGTACTCGGTCGGCTTGCCCTCGCGGAGCAGGGAGGCTGGCTGTTCGGAGAGGAGCCTCAGGTACTCGGCGTTCGACATGCCCGTCTCCGCCCGCAGGGCGCCGGCCTGCTCCAGGGCCAGGGGCAGGTGCCCCAGGGCCTCGGCGAGCTCCTCCGCCTCCTTGCGGGTGATGCCGCGGGGGATGCGCTTCTTGAGGAACTCGACGCTCTCGGTCTCGGGGAAGACGTCCACGGAGACGGTCTGGGCCGTCGCCTCCCAGCGGTGGTTGCGGGAGGTGATGAGCACGTGTCCGTGCTCGCCGCCCTCGGGGATGACGTTGCGCAGGTCCTCGGGCTCGTCCGCGTTGTCGTAGATCAGGAGCCACCTGCGGTGGGGCTCCCCCCGGCGCAGCGCGTCCAGGACGTTCTCCGAGGCCTCCTCGATCCCGCTGACGTTCACCCCGGGCAGACCCATGTGGGGGGCCAGGTGCGCGAGGGATGAGCGCACCAGGCCCGGCTGGTCCGCGTTGATCCACCACACCAGGTCGTACTCGTACCTGTACAGGTGCGCGTACTCCACCGCCATGAGGGTCTTGCCGACGCCGCCGTAGCCGTGGAGAGCGTGCGGGACGACGGCGGTGATCTGGCTCATCAGCCCCGACCTGAGCTGTTCGAGCTGCCGGGTGCGCCCGGTGAAGTTCTTGTTGCGCGACGGTACACCTCCCCACACCTCGGGGAAGCGTCCGGAGGCCCGGTTGCTCGTCGGCTTGTGCACATGGGTCACTCGGTTATCCTCCGGATTCACATATGTCACACCGGAAACTCTTTTCTTGATTCCGGTCGGGGGCTGGTCTCGGTGTGATCGTTCCGATTCCCGGGGTATTGCAGAGACAGGTGGCCTTCAGGGTAGGACATCGGCTACCGGAAGGACAGTGGGTGGAGGTCTGGAAAGTTCGCGGGAAGCGCGCGAGAATGGTTTCCGAAAGTCGTCGGACTTCGCACGCATCGATGTGCGGGAAAGAGTGGACGGTGCGAACCAAGGAACCCGTCGAGCGCCTGCCCGACCTGACCGTCTCCGGATGGTCCCTGTGCGATGTCGACGCCTTCGGCGAGTCCGCCATCGCCGCCGCCCTGCGGACGATCCTCGATCCGGACGGGGCGGAGAACGAAGCGGTGGCCGCCTTCGAGAACGAGGGCGGCTAGGAGAGGACGGCCTGCCGCCGGAGGCGGCGGGCGTTCTGGTGCGGACGGGGCCGGCGGTCTTCGGCCCCGCCGATCCGAAGGTTCCGATCGGGCGTCCCCGAAACCGGTCCCCCGTACGCGGAGACGGCGTCGGCGCACAGGGGGCCGACCGGGCGGGACCGATGCCCTCTCGCGGCCGGTATCCACTTCCGGCGTTCTGTTTCCGCTGGTCAAAGGTCATTCCATGAAACGAGCCGGCATTAATTCGGAGAGGGGTCCGGGACCGTTCATCGGTTCGCGGCCTTTCCGTGCCCTGGATCGCCTTTTCTTTCACGGACGCGAGAAAGAGACCGCGGAACTCGTCTCCGCGTGGCGGAACCACCGCCTCACCGTTCTGCACGGCGACACGGGGGTCGGGAAGACCTCCCTGCTGCACGCGGGCGCCGTCCCCGCGATCACCGACCGGGCCGGAGAAGTGCTGGCCGACGGCGGCCGGCGGTGGTCGGACGCCGGGCTGCCCGCAGCCGTCCTGCCCGACCAGAACCCCTACACCCGCGCGCTGGTCTCCTCCTGGGACCCCGACGGCCCTCCCGGCCGCTCCGTCGCGGACCTGGTCCGTGCCCGCGCCCGCGCCGACCGCTACGGCCTGCCGGTCCCGGTGTTCGCGGCCGTGGACCGGCTGGAGTTCCTCCTGCGCCCCGGCGGAGCGGACGAACAGAGCCGGCGCGACCTGCTGGAGGAGCTGTTCTCCTGCCTGGAGGAACCGGGGGAGCTGCGCCTGCTGCTCTGTGTGCGGGCCGACCACTGGGACGAACTGCGCGGCCTGCTCGACAAGCACGCCCTGCGGTTCGCCGAGGTTCCCCTGGGCCCGCTGTCGGTCCCGGCCGCGGCCGACGCCGTCGACCGCTCCCTGGAACGCGTGGGGCACGGACTGGACCCGGGCCAGGGACGGCTGCTCGCCGGGGCGCTGGCCGCCGCGGCCCCGGCAGGGGGCGGCGACGGGACCGTGGACCCGGGGCTGCTCCAGCTCGCCGGCCGGGCGATGTGGGAGGAACGCGCCGACCGGGACCGGTCCCTCAGCGGGGATCCGGACGCCGACACCGACCGGGCCCTGCGCGCCCATACGGCCCGCGTCCTGGCGGAGACGGCGGCCGAATGCCTCCTGTCCCCCCGCGCGCTGCGGGGCTGGCTCGACCGCGTCCTGGCGTCGGGGGACCAGGGGGCGCGGCCCTTCCGCGGCGGCGAGAACGCCGCCCGCGCGCTCCAGGACGGACACCTGCTGACCCGGCACCACGCCGACGGCGCCTATGTGGTGCGGCACCCCCGCCTGGCCGGGCCCCTGGCCTCCCCGGACCGGCTTCCCGAGATCCCCCGCGACGCCGGCGCCCACTTCTCCTTCGCGTGCCGCAACAGGGAGCAGGGCGACCTCCCGGTGGCCCGCGAGCACGCGCGCAGGGCCCTGGCCGCCCGGCCGGCGCCCCGGTCCGGGGGGCGCGCCCGGATCGTCTCCCTGCTCGGCGACCTGGCCTTCCAGGAGGGCGACCTCCCCTCCGCGGCCCGTCTGTACCAGGAGGCGGCCGGCCTGTGGACCTCGGCGGGGGAGGGCACGGCCGTGGGGTACGTCCTGGTCGCACAGGCCCGCTGCCTGCTGCTGGCCCGCGACCGGCCCGCCGCGCTGAACGTCCTCGGGGCCTCGGCCGGCCGGGCCGGCACCGACCCCGGGCTGCAGACGGGCCTGGGCCAGGCCCTGTGGCACGCGGGGCAGGCCGAGTCGGCCCTGGACGTCCTGGACCGGGTGCTGGCCCGCGACGCGACCAGCACCGAGGCCCGCCGGACCCGGGGCGAGATCCTCGCCGACCAGGGGGAGGCCGCCTCCGCGCTGCGCGACCTGGAACGTCTGCGGACCCCGGACAGCCCGTCCACCCGGACCGCCCGGGCCCTGGCCCAGGCCACCCTGTCCGGTGTCGGTACCTGGTCAGAAGAGCTGGACGAGGCCCTGGCCCAGGCCTCCGACAGCGGCCCGGTCCTGCTGCGCGCGGCCCGGGTGCGGCGCCTGCGCGGGGACCGCGACCTCGCCGCCCGGCTGGCGGCACGCGCGGTCAGGGCGCACCATCCGCCCCTGCCGCCGCACCAGGTGTCCACCGCCGCACGGCTGTCGGAGGAGGGGTGACGGGAGTCCTGGCCCAGCTGTCCGATCCGACCGTGCTCGTCGCGCTCATCACGGGGGTGACCACCGCGACGGCCACCATCACCGCCTCGGCCGTCACCGGCGGGCGGGCGGTCAGGGCCGAGGGGGAGCGGGCCCGCCACGCCCTGGAGGCCGAGCGCGTCCGCTGGGAGCGGGAGGACCGGGACCGCGGGGCGGAGTCCTTCGAGCAGCGGGTCGACGACGTCCGCAGCACGGTGCTGCGCTTCAACGTCACCGCCCGGTGGATCCTGCACGTGCGCAGGACGGGCCCCTCGGGGCAGGGAGGGGACGACCTGGCCGGGCTGCTGGAGCGGCTGCCCGACGAGGTGTTCGCCGCGCTCACCGCCGTCGAGCGGCTGCGGACGGCCCTGCCCGAGCGGGAGCGCGGCCTGGCCGCGGAGCTGGCGGGGGCGGTGGAGGAGGTCTCGACCCGGGTGATCTCGCGGGAGCACATCACCCCCGACGAGATCAGGGAAGGGCCGGACGCGGCGCTGCGGCGCCTGCTGGACGCGGTCTCCCCGCCGCCGACCGTTCCAGAACAGGGAGCAGGAGCGTGACGGCCAGCGCGACCGCCCCGACCCCGGCCAGCAGCAGCACGGAGGTTGTCCTCGGGGACAGGTACTCCAGCAGGTAGCCGCCGCACACCATGCCCAGGGGCAGGGCGCCGCTGGTGAAGACCCGGTCGGTGCCGATGACCCGGCCCAGGAGCCGCGGGGGGACGTGCAGGGCGCGGTAGGTGCCGCGCGTGACGTTGATGTGGGCGCCGACGAACCCGATGGTCCCCCAGGTCAGGGGCAGCCCCACCATGAGCCAGTGCGGGTCCAGGCTCAGGGCCAGCACCAGCACGGCCAGGGACAGCACCCAGGTCCACACGCACAGGGCCACCATGCGCGGGGCCGAGACCCTGCTCACCAGGTGCGGGGCCAGGACCGAGCCGAGCAGCCCCCCGACCCCGGTGGCCGCCAGGATCGCGCCGATGAGGTGGGGCGGCAGCCCCCGGTCGGTGGCCACCAGCATGATGACCAGCCACACCACCTGGAACACGGCGTTGGTGACGGCGCACACCACGAGCGTCAGCGTCAGCAGGCGGTCGCGGAGCAGCAGGACCAGTCCGGCGGAGAACTCGCGGACCAGGGAGGGGCGCCGGCCGGGCGCGGGTTCGTCCTTCGGGCGCATCCCGCGGGGAAGGAAGACGGTCCCCGCCAGCACGCACAGCGACACGACGGCGTTGGACAGCACGGGCGCCCACGCCGCCAGCCCGAACAGGAACCCGCCCAGGGGCCTGCCGATCATCTGGGTGCCGTGGACGTGGGCCTCGTTCTTGGCGGAGGCGGCGGCGAGCTCGCTCCGGGGCACCAGGCAGGGGACGGCGATGGTCGCCGCCGCCTCGAACAGCGTCGAGCAGACGGCGTGCAGAGCCGTCGCCGCGGCGAGCAGGTGGACCGGCGCCGACCACAGGACCACCGGGGCCACCAGCAGGACGATGACCATGAGCCGCCCCGTCTGGGCGGCCAGCATCATCCGGCGCGGGTCCCCGCGGTCGGCCAGGACCCCCAGGGGCAGGTGCAGCACGAGGTTGGGGACCAGCCCGGCCGCGGCGATCCAGGCCGCCGTCACGGGCGACCCCGACTGCGCCAGGGCGAGCAGCGGCACCATCAGGGTGAAGGTCATGGTGCCCAGGCCGTTGAGCGCCCCGCCGCTCCACAGCAGGGCGAAGTGGCGCCGCCACGGGGGGCGGGCGCCGGTGTTCTCGGGGACGGGGGGCGGTGCCGCGGCGCGGGTCCGGGCGGTCACCCCGTCCATGCGGAGGTCTCGGGCATGGCCTCGGAAGGAAGTCGACGTCGTTGTCCGACGGCGGCCGGGGATCCGGTGGCATCCCCGTGGTGCCGTCTTCTCCTACCTGCCTCGGTGGCCGGATGGGCCGTGAGGCGGCGCCGCGACCGTGTGTCGTCCGTGCGGCGCCGCAGTGGGACGGCGACAGCTTAATGCGCTGCGGGAGCGCATGCGCCCGCAACACGTCAACAGCGGGTGAAGTCGGTCAGGGTCCGGTGCCGACGAGGGTGAGGCGGTGGGCCTCGGTCGGGTCCGGGTGCTCCCAGCGGCCGACGAGGCGGTCGACGACCGCCGCCGGGACGGGCGCGGGGCGCCGGTCCAGGCGGGTGCGCAGCACCCCGGGCGGGGCCTCCACGGCGGTGATCTCCACGCGGGCGCCGTAGGCGGCGGCCAGGCCGGTGCAGCGGTCGCGCAGCGAGCGGGAGATGTTGGTGGCGTTCCAGACGAAGGACCGCCGTGCCCGCAGGTGCTCGCGGGCGCGCTCGTGGGCGGCGGCCGCCACGGGCCGCTGGTCGTCGGTGGGCCTCACGCCCAGCTCCGCGCGGATCGCGTCCAGGCCCACCACCGGCAGGCCGGGGCGTTCGCGGGCGATCCAGGTGTCCTTGCCGGCGCCGGGCAGGCCGGACATGACGGTGACGGTCATGCGGGTGTCGTCGTAGGCGTCGTGGTCGGGGTCGCGGTCGGGCCGGCGGAAGAACCAGAACCGGGCGTGGTCGGAGGGGAAGGCGCGCGGGCGGTCCAGGCAGGCCTGCTCGGCGCAGTACTCGCGGTACAGGCCGATGTTCTCCAGCACCTCGGCGGTGTCCCGGCAGCGGCGGCCCAGGATGTCGGCGGTGGCGAGCAGCGCGAGGTCGTCGTTGCGGGCGGTCAGGCTCACCCGGAACGCGATGCTGCGCAGGTCGGGGCGTTCCAGCGCCCAGAACGGCACCTGGTGGTGGCGCACCAGCGCCGCCACGTGCTCGCGTTCGGCGACGGGGGCGCCCAGCCGCCACAGGAGGGCGCGCACCATGAGGTCGCCGCGGCGGGAGTGGCCGTGGGCGGTGACGCGGCCGTCGTCCTCGCGGCGGGTGCACAGGGGTTTGGCGACGTCGTGCAGCAGCACGGCGACGAACAGCCGCGCCCGCTCGTCGGCGGGCCGGGCCCGCCATTCGGGCAGGGAGGCCAGCGCCTCGCAGGCCATGCGGGTGTGCACGGCCACGTCCCCCTCGGCGTGGTGGACCGGGTCCTGTTCGACGCCCTCCAGGGCGCGGACCTCGGGCAGGGCGTCGCGCACCCGGTCCCAGTCCAGGTCCCAGGAGGGCGGGGCGGGGCACAGCCCGGCCAGGTCGGCGTACTCAGTGGGTGTCCGCATAGAGCACCTCCGGGTCGGCCAGGCCGTTGGCGATGAGGGGGCGGTCCATCCAGTGCGTCCCCGAGTCCAGGACGGCGGTGGTGAAGTCGGCGCGCACCCACTTGTAGCGGTCGACGGTGCGCCCGCCCTCCTCGACCTTGATGTACAGGCCCTCCATGAGGTCGGAGCCGTCGCTCTCGGCCAGGGCGCGGTCGGGGTCGGCGCCGCCGGCGCGGGCGGCCTCGGCCAGGGCCTCGCGCCAGCGCGGGGTGCGGCATGTGGAGGGGCCGACCAGGGCGGTGAGGTCGGCCGGCCGGTCCAGGGGGCCGGTGTGCAGCACGGGCACCGACGCGACGGGCAGCCCGGCCAGCATCTCCCGCCGCGCGGGGGTGTCCAAGAAGGCGCCGTCGCGGGTGTCGAGGATGTCGAACTCGCAGAACAGGTGGGGCAGCGCGTCGTAGTACACGGTGTGCTTGGCGTACATCCACTCGCCGTACAGCACGTACCGGTCGCCCAGGCGCTCGTGCAGGCGCGGGGCGAGGATGGCGGCCCAGGCCTTGAACCGTGCGAACTGCCGCTCGCGCGGGCCGCCGGTCAGGTAGTGCCCGCGGCTCTGCAGGAGCAGCTCGCCGCCGGGGCCGAAGCCGATCCCGGCGTTGGCGCCGTCGAGCTTCTCCTCCACGACCAGGTGCCGTCCGGCGATGGCGGAGAAGGGGACCGCGGACAGGTCCCGGTCACCGGGCTGCAGGCGCGATCCGTGGATGTGCCGGGTCCGCGGGTACTTGTGCATGGGGACCGTTCTAGCGCGGCACGGGGACCGGCGGCCAGGGATTTTCCGGCCCCCGCCGGTGCCCGCCGTGTGGCCCCGGCCGGGCTCAGCGGCCGGTGACGGGGCGGCGCGAGCCCAGGGAGGCGGCGTCGGCGGCGGCCCGTCCGGCGTTCCACCCGTCCTCGCTGTAGGGCCCGCGCATCCGCGAGTAGGTGAGCTCGCCGAACGCCTGCTCCACGGCCTTCTCCACCTCGCGCTCGCGGGCGGCGAACAGCGGCACCAGGTCGCGTCCGGCCTCGGCCTGGGCCGCGTCGCGGACGCTGCGGGCCGCTTCGGTGAGGCGTTCGCCCACGCGCACCGCGAACGCCGACATGAACGAGGACCGGAAGTCCCTGCCCGCCCGGCGCCCGGACCGGTCGCGCACCGAGCTGCCCGCCCGCATCGCGGCCTCGGCCTGCACCAGCAGCGAGGTGAACAGCAGGTCCACGGCGTCGACGTCGTCGGGGAAGCCCATGACGGTGCACGTCTCCAGCTCGCGGTGCCACACCGCCCGGCAGTGGTTGGCCTCGGCGACCTCGTGCAGGAGCACGGCCTTGGAGTCGTCGTAGGGGGCGTCCACGGGCACCCGCCGGGCGTACCCGGCCTCGGAGGACTCCTCCTCGTCGGCCTCCAGCAGCGCCCGGTCGATGCTGTGCCGGGCCATGAGCTCCTGGGCGCGGGCGCTGAGCGCTTCGGCCTCCTCGGGGAACTCGGTGGACTCGGCCTTGGCCAGCAGGGCCCGGACCCGGGCGAGCTTGCCCCGGTCGACCTCGGTGCGCGCGCGGGAGGGGCGTACCCGGCCCGGGCGGTGGGAGCCGGGCACGTCCATGAGGCGCTGCAGCGGCGGCAGCGCGCGCAGCGCGGCCAGGGTCCGCAGCACCAGCTCGACCGCCTCGAAGCGCAGCAGGCCGTGGGCCCGGCCCAGGTGCCCCAACGGGTCGGCGACGGTCTCCAGGGCGCGCACCTGTGCGGTCCAGGCGGGGTCGACGGTGGCGGGGGAGTGGCGCTCCAGGTCGACGGCGGCCGCGTGGGCTCCCACCGCCGCAGCGGCCGGACCCAGCAGGCGGTCCAGGCGGCGCACGGCCTCGGCGGGCTGCCAGCCGCGCGCCCACACCGACCCCGCCGCGTCGCGTAGGGCCGCGGTCAGGGCCTCTTCGGCGGCGCGGGCCCGGGCCGGGTCCTCGGTGTCGGCGAGCAGCGCCGCCGCCAGGTCGACGCCACCGCCGCCGCGACCCGTGACCAGGGCGTCTACGGCCTCGGTGACGATGTCGGCCGCGGGGGACGCGGGCGCGGGGCCGTCCCAGTCGGGCACGGCCCGCTCGCGCGGCGCGCGCCGCTGCTTCCTGCTCCCCACCCGTGGCCCCCGTGTCCCGTCGTTCGTGGTCGGTGGACGATCCTACCGAGCGGCGCAGGCCCGCCCCGCACGTGAGAGAACGGAAATACCCGTGAAAAACGTCCGGACCGGAGTATCCGCGGCTTCGCCGGGGAAAGGGGTCCGTGCCGCGCATTCGCCCGGGAACCGCTCCCGTCGGCCGTACGGATCGCGCCGCCGGCGCCCGATCCGCCCGGTCGGCGGCGGTTCCGTGCTCCCTGGTCCGCGATGGCCGGAACGTCACCGTCGGTCCGCCGGAACGCCGAACACGTGCCATATCCCTCAATCCGGTCTCGCCCCCGACCGGGATCGAGTGTCGGTCGCGGAAAGGTGGACCTTTCCTCGCGGAAGCATTCCGGAAACATCCCGGTCCTAGCGTCTCCTGCATCCGCCGCCACCGAGGAGTCTCCATGCACCAGGGAACCGGCCCCGCCGACCATGAGGGCCCCTCGGCCGCGGGCCCGGCCCGCTGCCCCTACAGCGCGAACGGGGCCCTGGCACTGCACCGGGGAGGCGAGCTGCCCTGGCGGCAGCTGCGCGAACGCCACGGCGGACTGGTCCCGGTGGAGCTGGACCCGGGCGTCCCGGGCTGGCTCCTGCTGGGCTACAAGGAGAACCTCCAGGCCCTGCGGGACCAGACCCACTTCTCCGCGGACCCGCGCCCCTGGCGCGCCGACGGGGGACCGGCGCGCACCGAGGCGCTGGGGCACGACGGGGCCGAGCACCAGCGCCTGCGGATCCCCATCGTGGACGCGCTGGCCAGGGTCGGCACCTCGCAGCTGGTCCCCGTCGTGGAGCGCGCCGCGGTGCACCTGCTGGGCCGGGTCGCCGCCGAGGGCTCCGCCGACCTCATCGGCCGGTACGCCGCCCCGCTGCCCGCGATGGTCCTCAACGAACTGTTCGGCCTGCCCGACGAGTACGGTCGGATGCTCGCCGACCTCGCCGAGCGGTCCTGGAGCGGGGACCCCGAGGAGACGGCGGCCGCCGCGCGGGCGGTGCGCGGCTACTTCCAGGGGCTGGTGGAGCGCAAGCGCCGCGAACCCGGCGAGGACCTGGTCGGCCACCTGCTGGCCCACCCCAACGCGCTCACCGATCAGGAGGCGGTCGAGGCGCTGACCCTGCTGTGGCGGTCCGGGCACGAGCCCACCACCCACCTGATCGGCAACGCCCTGCTCAAGCTGCTGGAGGACCCCGGCGTGTGGACCGCCTACCTGGGCGGCACCCTCACCCCGGAGGACTTCATCGACTACGTCATGTGGACGGACTCGCCCCTCCAGGTGCTGGCGGGGCGCTACTCCACCATGGACATCCGGTTCTCGGGCGCGCACATCCGCCGGGGCGAGCCCCTGCTGTTCGGGCTGGCCTCGGCTCACACCGACCCGTCGGTGTCGCGGCACGGCGAGGACGCGATGGCCCTGGCCGGGAACCGGTCCCACCTGTCGTGGGGCGCGGGCGCCCACCGCTGCCCGGCCACCGCGTTCTCCCGGGAGCTGGTGCGCACCGCCGTCGACCTCGCCGTGGACCGGCTGCGCGGCATGGTGCTGGCGGTGGAGCCGGCCGACCTGCGGTGGCGGCCCTCGCTGTCGGTGCACGGGCTGGAGGAGCTGCCGGTGTGGTTCACCGCCACCGGTGAGCGGGTGGAGCAGGGACAGGGGGAAGAGCCCCGGGAGAGGAGGCCGGCCCGCACCTGGATCCGGCGCAGGCGCCGCCCCGCGGCCCAGGGCGCCCGGTACCAGGCGCCGCTGGCCCGGTCGGGCGGGGAGGACGGGAGCGACGGGGAACGGACCGAGGCGGCGGCCGTCGCGCCCCGGCCCCGCAGGCACCGGTCCCCGCAGGGCGCGGGCGCCCGGTACCAGGCGCCCTTCGCGGAGAAGGAGGCGGCCCCCGACCCGCTGGACCGGCTCCTGGCGGACTGGCGCCCCCGCGGCTGAACGCCCGCCGCCCCGGCCCGGGGCCGGAGCGGGGCCCCGCGGCCCGTGGGTCAGGGCTCGATGACGACCAGCTCGGGATGGACGGCGGCCGGATCCTCCAGCAGACCGGGGTCGGCCCCGCGCAGGTGGTGGTCGAAGAACGCCAGGGTGTAGGCCCGCGTCAGGTCCAGTCCGCGCCCGGTGCCCAGGTCTCCGTAGAGGCGCCGCCACTCCTGGGGCGTATAGGAGTCCCTGAGCCCGAGCTGCTCTGCCAGCAGGCCCTCGTCGACGGAGTTGGAGTGGCCCCCGCCGGCGACGCGGATCCACTGCCGCCACCCGGTCAGTCGGGGCCAGAACTCCCGGTAGCCCGCCTCCCATTCCTCGTTGAGCTCGAAGTCCCGTTGGAGCAGGGCCAGCGGCTTGTCGGTGCCCGCGTCGAGGGCGGGCCGGTAGTAGGGGCCGTCGTAGTTGATCCCCGCGTCCACCCGGTCCTCCACGCGCAGCGCCTCGGCGGTCGCCGCCCCGCCCCAGGAGTGCCCGGCCATGCCGACCCGGGAGGCGTCGATGACCCCCGACCACCGCCAGGCGGGGGCGGCGCCGTCGGCCCCGGTGAGCCGGTCCAACAGGAAGGACACGTCGGCGCCCCGCTGGACGGCCCCCTCGGGCCACGTCTCGGGACTTGCCTGCGCGGGTGGGCACATGGGACAGGTCAGGATCCGGTCGCCGGGAAACTCCACCGGACCCGCCTCGTGGGCGTGGTCGATCCCGGCCACCACGAAGCCGTGCGAGGCCAGGTCCTCCGCGAGGGAGGAGTACAGGATCGCGTTGTGCCCCGCGCCGGGGGAGACCAGGACCAGCGGGTACCCGTCGCCCGTGGGGCGCGCCGGGGCGGTGTTCGCCCGGGAGTGGGTGCGGACCCCGTGCAGGACATCCGCATACTCGTCGGGCAGGAGGCCGTCGGAGCCCTCGATCCAGGCCTCGGCCTCGGCCCCGGTGAGGTAGGAGGCGGTGCGGCCGGCGTCCGAGCGGGCCGGGTACCACAGGGTCGCCATCAGCTCGCGGGGACCGTCCGACCACAGGTCCTCGCGGTCGGCGTCCACCAGGTGCAGGTCGGTGCGGCCCACCGGGAGGCCGCCGGTGGGGGCGGGCAGGGCGAGCCGCGGGAGGCCGGAGGTGTCGGCCGCGGCGGTTTCCGGGACGGCGGTCAGTGCCAGGATCAGAGCGGAGGCCAGAGCGGAGGCCGACAGGAGTCGGACGCCCCGCGGGGGCGGACGGTCGTCGTGGATTTCAGGGGGCATGGGTTCCCGTTCCGTCGGCGGCGGAGTCCAGACCTCGACGCTACGCATCGTGACGCCGCCGGGCCATCGGGTGTCCCCCCTACTCCCCCCGGAGAGGACCACTGCGCAGGCCCGGGGGTTTCCCGGGCCTGCGCAGTGGAGGACCTCAGGGGCCGGTCTCGACCAGCAGGACCTCCAGGGTGCGGGGGCCGTGCACCCCCTCCACCCGGTTCAGCTCGATGTCGCTGGTGGCCGACGGCCCGCTGATCCAGGTCAGCGGGCGGGCCGGGTCGAGCAGGCGCACCGCCTGGGGCACCCCGTCCACGACCTGGTCGGCGCGCACGACGCACAGGTGGTAGTCGGGGACCAGGGAGATGGCGCGCCGGCCCTGGTCGGGGCCGCCGTCCAGCACGATCGTCCCGGTCTCGGCGATCGCGACCGCGCACGCGGTGACCACCCCGTCGGCGGCGTCCAGTTCGTGCACCCCCAGGGGCGCCTCCCGCGAGTCGGCCAGGGTCTCGACGCCGGCCTGTTCCGTCCACTCCCCGGGCAGCCCCTGGGGCACCACCACACGGCGGGCACCGCGCCGGGCCAGGGCCGCGGCCACCTCCGCGCCGACCCGGTCGGCGGGCACCCGGTGCACCAGCGCCTTGTAGTCGACCAGCCGGTCCTCGAACACCTCCAGGGTGGGGCCGACCGCGTGGGAGTCCAGGTAGGTCCGTTCGCGCGGCCGGTGCACCGACTCGTCGGCGGGGACGTCGGCCAGGGCGGCCCGCACCCGGGCCAGGATCGCCTCCTTGGCGCTCATCGGTCCTCCTCCCGCGCGCTGTCGCGCTCGTTCCACCAGCGGCGGAACGACTCCGCCGGGACGTCGGGGACGTCGCGTGTGTCGGTCCAGGCCCCGGCGAGCCCGGGCAGGTGCCGGGGGACCAGGTCGCGGCCCAGCCCGGCGGCGCGCTGGACCGCGCCCAGGGTCCGGGAGGACGAGAACACCGTCTCCGCCCCCGCCATCAGGGCCTTCTCGCCCGTGTGGCCGCGGCGTCCGGCGACCTCCTCGCGCAGGTGCACCAGCACCTCGGGGATGTCGATGGCGACCGGGCACACCTCGTAGCAGGCGCCGCACAGCGAGGACGCGTACGGCAGGGCCTCGTCGACCTCCGACCCCATCCCGCGCAGCTGCGGGGTGAGGATCGCGCCGATCGGGCCCGGGTAGACGGAGCCGTAGGAGTGGCCGCCGGTGCGCTCGTAGACCGGGCAGGTGTTCAGGCAGGCCGAGCAGCGGATGCAGCGCAGCGCCTGGCGGCCCACGGTGTCGGCCAGCACGTCGGTGCGGCCGTTGTCCAGCAGCACCAGGTGGAACTCCTGCGGGCCGTCGCCCGGGGTCACCCCGGTCCAGGTGGAGGTGTAGGGGTTCATCCGCTCGCCCGTGGAGGAGCGCGGCAGCAGCTGCATGAACACCTCCAGGTCGTTCCAGGTCGGGACGATCTTCTCGATGCCCACCACCGAGATGAGGGTCTGCGGCAGGGTCAGGCACATGCGCCCGTTGCCCTCCGACTCCAGCACCACGAGCGTCCCCGAGTCGGCCACCGCGAAGTTGGCGCCCGAGACGGCCGTGCGGGTGCGCAGGAACCGCTCGCGCAGGTGCGTCCGGGCGGCCTCGGCCAGCGCCCGCGGATCGTCGGTCAGCCCGGGCGGGGCGGGCGTGCCCCACTCGGCCATCTGCTCCAGGAAGATCTCGCGGATCTGGGAGCGCCCCAGGTGGATGGCGGGCACCAGGATGTGCGAGGGCAGGTCCTCGCCCAGCTGGACGATCAGCTCGGCCAGGTCGGTCTCGTAGGCGGTGATGCCCGCGGCCTCCAGGGCGTTGTTGAGCTCGATCTCCTGGGTGGCCATGGACTTGACCTTGACCACGTCGGTCTCGCCGGTGGCCTGAACCAGACCGGTGACGATCCGGTTGGCCTCGGCGGCGTCGCGGGCCCAGTGGACGTGCCCGCCCGCGCGGGTCACCGACTCCTCCAGCTGCTCCAGGTAGTGGTCGAGGTGGCGCAGGGTGCGGTTCTTGATCTCGGCGCCCTCGGCGCGCAGCCGCGCCCAGTCCTCGCCCAGCTCGTCCACCACCAGGCCGCGCTTGTCGCGGATGGTGTGGGTGGCCTTGCGCAGGTTGTAGCGCAGCCGCGAGTCCCGCACAGCGGTGCGGGCCGCCTCGGGGAAGGGCGGCATGCCCAGGAACGTGGCGCTGCTCATCGGGTCGCGCCCTCCTTCTCGGTCCGGCCCCGGCCGGTCTGTTCGGTCCCGGCGCCCTCGAAGTCCTTCTCGGTGCTCGCCAGGATCTCGGCGATGTGGGCGACCCTCATCCCGGCGCGCTGGCGCGAGAGGATGCCGCCGATGTGCATCAGGCAGGAGTTGTCCACGGCGCACAGCACCTCGGCGCCGGTCTCCAGGGCGTGGCGGGCCTTGTCGGCGCCCATGGCCGAGGAGACGTCGCCGTTCTTGACCGCGAACGTGCCGCCGAACCCGCAGCACTCGGTGGCCCCGGGCAGCTCGACCAGCTCCAAGCCGCGCACCGCGCGCAGCAGCTCGTAGGGGCGGTCGCCCAGGCCGAGCATGCGCAGCCCGTGGCAGGTGGGGTGGTAGACGACCCGGTGCGGGTAGTAGGCACCCACGTCGGTGACGCCCAGGACGTCCACGAGGAACTCGGTGAGGTCGTACACGCGCGGGGCCAGGGCGGCGACCTTACGGGACAGGCGGCTGCCGCTGCCGCCCAGGCGCGGGTAGTTGTCGCGGACCATCGCCGCGCAGGAGGCGGAGGGCACCACGACCGCGTCGGCGTCCTCGAAGGTGCGCACGAACCGGACGGCGAGCCTGCTCGCAGGGCGGCGGTAGCCGGTGTTGTAGTGCATCTGCCCGCAGCAGGTCTGGTCCGGGGGGAAGACGACCTCGTGGCCGAGCCGCTCCAGGAGGCGCACCACGGCCCGGCCGGTATCGGGGAAGAGCGTGTCGTTGACACAGGTGATGAAGAGCGCGATCCGCATGGGCCTCCTTCGCGCCGCGCCGGACCGGCGGCGGCCTGCTCGCCACGAGCCTCTGAGTGGTCAGACCACTTTGTCACACGCGAACGGAAAAGAGCAAGAACCGGCCCTTTGTCGGGTATGGGGGTTTCGTCGGAACGAATTGGTATGATCACTTGCCCGGGGAGGTGATCAGAAGGCGTCCCCGGCGCGACGACCACAGGGATCGGAGGGGAGCTGCATGGACGACCGGACCCCGGTCACCCAGCGGGCCGTCGAGCGCATCAAAAAGATGATCGCCTCCGGCGAGGTCGGCCCCGGCCAGCGCCTGCCCACCGAACGCGACCTCGCCGCCCGCCTGGACATCTCCCGCAGCTCCATGCGCGAGGCCATCCGCTCCCTCACCACCCTGGGCGTCCTGGAGGCCCGCCACGGGGCCGGCGTCTACGTCACCGCCCTGCGCCCCGCCGACCTGTTGGAGACCTTCTCCGTACTGGCCGAGGTCTCCCGCGGCGACACCCTCCTGGAGGTCCTCCAGGTCCGCCGGATGATCGAGCCCGCCGCCACCGCCCTGGCCGCCGCCCGCGCCACCGACGACGACCTGAGGCGCATCGGCACGCTCCTGGACCGCATCGACGGCGCCCCCGCGACCGAGGCCGAGACGGTCACCGCCGACCTGGACTTCCACCAGGCCATCGTCGCCAGCACCGGCAACGCCACCCTGGCCGCCGTCAGCCAGGGCCTGTCGTCGCGGACCTTCAACGCCCGGGTGTGGGCCGGGCACCGCGAGGCCGGGTTCACCGACGAACTGCGCGAGGACCACCGGCGCATCCACGAGGCCCTGCTGGCCCGCGACCCCGACGCGGCCCGCGCCGCCGCAACCGTCCACGTCATGCGGGTGGAGCGCTGGCTCGCCGCCGACCTGGCCGACCGCGACGGGGCCCCGGGGGCCTGAACCGGGGCCGCCCCTCACACGCCGCGTTCGCGCAGCCGCTCGGCGAACTCCTCGGCCCGCAGCACCCGGGCCAGGTCCTCGCGCCGCGGCGCGGGCGCCCGCTCGTCCCGCGGCCCCTCCTGCGGATCGGGCGCCTGCTCGGCGACCTCCCTGCGCAGCTCGTCGCCGATCCCCAGGGAGCCGCGGTCCTCGATCTCGTCGATCCGCAGGCCGTGCGGGTGGTCGAGCAGGTACTCGGCCACCGCGCTGTCCTGGTCCGGGGCGCCCACGTCCATGTCGGCGTCCACGTCGTCGATGTCCTCGGACCGCTCCCAGCGCTCCCCGTCCGACCCCTCGCTTGCTCCGGCCACGGGCGTCCCCCTCACCCTCGGTCATCCCTACTTTCCGATCATGCCTGGTCGAGGCGGGGTATTCCAGTGTCGGAGCGGACAGAGCGGGGCAAGGGGGAAAGCGATGTCGGTTACGGACGGTAGGCTTTTCCGGCCGAACCCCGACCCTCCCCCAGGAACGGAGCCCCCTGTCCCGTGACACTGCGCCAACGGGTCCGCACGATCGTCGACGCCTCCTGGTTCCAGGGCACCGTCGTCACCCTCATCCTCGTCAACGGCGTCATCCTCGGTGTGGAGACCTCGCCCCGGATCATGGAGGAGCACGGAACGCTCCTGCACGGCATCGACCTGTGCATCCTGGCGCTGTTCGTGGTCGAACTGCTGCTGCGGATCTACGCCCACCGGGCGGAGTTCTTCCGCGACCCGTGGAGCTGGTTCGACCTGGTGATCGTGGGCATCGCCCTGCTGCCCACCTCCGGGCCGTTCTCGGTCCTGCGGGTGCTGCGCGTGCTGCGGGTCCTGCGGCTGCTCTCGGTCATCCCCAGCCTGCGCCACGTCGTCGCCGGGCTGTTCCGGGCGCTGCCCGGCATGCTGTCGATCCTGTTCCTGGTCATCCTGCTGCTGTACGTGGCGGCGGTGATGGCCACCCGGCTGTTCGCCGACGTGTCCCCGCAGTACTTCGCCGACCTGCCCACCTCGCTGTTCACGCTGTTCCAGATCGCCACCGCCGACGGGTGGGGCACCATCGCCAAGGACGTCATGGAGCACATGCCGATGGCGTGGGTCTTCTTCGTCGTCTTCGTGCTGGTGTCGACACTGGTCGCCCTGAACCTGTTCATCGCCGTGGCAGTGGAGGCGCTGGAGAAGGACGACGACCGGCCCGGGGGCGGCGGCGAGGGCCCGGTCGGCGGCGGCCGCGCCGGCCCCGACGGCGAGGGGCCCGACGGGCAGCGCCTCATCCTCGCCGAGCTGCGCGCACTGCGCGCCGAGGTGGCACAGCTGCGCCGCGAGCGCGAGGAGGTCGGCCGGGGCTGACCCGCCCCGTCCGGCGGGAGCGGAACAAGGCCGCCGGGGCCGGGGTTGTGGAAAACGCCGCGCGGGCCCGCGGACGTGGCAAGGTGGTCTTCACAGCCGCGGCGCGGACGTGCGGGCACGGTCCGAGCCCCGTGCCGCCCGCCGCGCACCTGGACCTTACGGACGACGAGGAGCGACCGGATGCCTGCCACACCCCTCCCCCGCGCAGAGGACACCGGAGAACGGGCCGGGACGGCCCCGGCCCTGGACCGCAGGGACGAGTGGGCGGCCCTGGGCGCGCACCGCGAACGGCTGGCCGGCACCCACCTGCGCGACCTGTTCGAGGCCGACCCCGCCCGCGCCGACCGGTTCACCCTCGACGTCGGCGGCCTGCACGCCGACTACTCCAAGAACCTCGTCACCGACGAGACCCTGCGCCTGCTGGCCGACCTGGCCGGGGCGACCCGGGTCGCCGGGCTGCGCGACGCCATGCTGCGCGGCGACCACGTCAACCTCACCGAGGACCGGGCCGCGCTGCACACCGCGCTGCGCGCGCCCCGCTCGGCGGTGATCGAGGTGGACGGCCGGAACGTGGTCCCCGAGGTGCACGAGGTCCTGGACCGGATGGCGGAGTTCGCCGACCGGGTGCGGTCCCGGCGCTGGCTCGGCCACACCGGGCAGCCGGTGCGGAGGGTCGTCAACATCGGCATCGGCGGCTCCGACCTGGGCCCGGCCATGGCCTACGAGGCGCTGCGGCCCTACAGCGACCGGGGCCTGGAGTTCCGGTTCGTGTCCAACGTCGACGGCGCCGACCTGCACGAGGCGCTGGTGGACGCCGACCCCGCCACCACCCTGTTCGTCATCTCCTCCAAGACCTTCACCACGATCGAGACCATCACCAACGCCACCGCGGCCCGCCGGTGGCTGGTGGAGGGCCTGGGCGCGGAGGAGGCCGTCTCCCGGCACTTCGTGGCGGTCTCCACCAACGCCGAGGAGGTGGCCCGGTTCGGGATCGACACCGGGCACATGTTCGGCTTCTGGGACTGGGTGGGCGGCCGCTACTCCTACGACTCGGCCATCGGCCTGTCGCTGATGGTCGCCATCGGCCCGGAGCGGTTCCGGGAGATGCTCGCCGGGTTCCACCTGATGGACACCCACTTCGCGACGGCGCCGGTCGAGCGCAACCTGCCGTTCCTGCTGGGGCTGCTCGGCGTCTGGTACGGCGGGTTCTGGGAGGCCGAGAGCCACGCGGTGCTGCCCTACAGCCACCACATGTCCCGCTTCGCCGCCTACCTCCAGCAGCTGGACATGGAGTCCAACGGCAAGTCGGTGCAGCGCGACGGGCGGCCGGTCGGGTGGGCGACCGGGCCGATCGTGTGGGGCACCCCGGGCACCAACGGCCAGCACGCGTACTTCCAGCTGCTGCACCAGGGCACCCGGTTCGTGCCCGCCGACCTCATCGGGTTCGCCGAGCCGGCGCCCGACCTGCCCGAGACCCTGGTGCCCCAGCACGACCTGCTGATGGCCAACATGTTCGCCCAGGGCCAGGCGCTGGCCTTCGGCAAGACCGCGGAAGAGGTCGCCGGGGAGGGGGTTCCGGCCGGGCTGGTCCCGCACCGCACCTTCGCCGGGAACCGCCCCACCACCACCATCCTGGCCGAGCGGCTCAGCCCATCGGTGCTGGGGCAGCTGGTGGCCCTGTACGAGCACAAGGTGTTCGTGCAGGGGGCGGTGTGGAACATCAACTCCTTCGACCAGTGGGGCGTGCAGCTGGGCAAGGTGCTGGCCAAGCGGGTCGAGCCGGCGCTGACCGAGGGGGCGCGGGTGGAGGGGCTGGACGCCTCCACGGCCGGGCTGGTGGCCCGGTACCGCACCCTGCGCGGACGCTGACCGGCGACGGCCCCCGCCGCCGCGGGCGGGGGCCGGGCCCGTCGCGGGTCCCTCCCAGGGAAGGCGCGGCCGGTGCTCCGGAGGCCGCGCCCCGAGCCGCGCCCGCCCCAGGGTGACGCGCCGGGGCACCGCCCTTCCAGCCTGCCGACCTCCCGGTCCGCCGAGCCCCGGGGCGCCGCACCTCCAGATCGGTGCCCCTCAGGACCTTCGGTCCCGCAGACCGCGGAGCCCCCAGACCGGCGGGCTCACACCCCGCCCCGGACCGGTGCCCCTTGGGGCCGTCGGCCCTGCGAACCCAGGAGTCCCCAGACCGGCGATCTTCCGGTGCACCCAACCCCCGAACCGTCGTTTTCCAGGGCGCCGAGCTTTTCTAGGCCGCCGGCCTTCCGGACCGGCGGGCTCACGCACCGCCGAGCCCCGGACCGGGGCCGACGAACCTCCGGGCCGGAGGCCGGCGGGGGCGGTGACGGCCGGGGTGCCGCACGCTCCGGAACGGGGGGACACGGGGCCGGGATCGGGCCGCGGCGGTAGGGCGGGTTCCGGGGCGTCCTGCGCGTTCCGGGCGCAGGCCGGGGTTCCGGCGCGGATGTTGGAAATCGGCACGCCACTCGTGCAAGCTCTACGTAGTCGATCTACTACGTAAAGCGACCTACGGGGGGCAGGGCCACACATGACCGCGCCGATGGACGTGCCCGAGTCGTCCCAGCACGCCGAGCCCGAAGCCGTGGCCGCGGGGGCGAAGAACGCCGCCGGCCGCTCGCTGCGCCAGATCGCCTGGCAGAGGTTCCGCAAGGACAAGGTCGGCATGGCCGGCGGCATCGTCGTCATCCTGCTCATCCTCGTCGCGGTCTTCGCCCCGCTGCTGACCGCCTGGTTCGGCTATCCGCCCAACCAGTTCAACCAGCAGCTCGTCGACCCCCTCACCGGCGGCGTCCTGCGCGACCCCGAGAACCCCGCCCTGGGCCTGGACCCGTGGGGCGGGATCAGCGCCGACCACCTCCTGGGCGTCGAGCCCGTCAACGGCCGCGACCTGTTCAGCCGCATCGTCTACGGCGCCCGCACCTCGCTGCTGGTCGCCACCGTCGCCACCCTCGTGTGCGTCGTCATCGGGACCGTCCTGGGCGTCGTGGCGGGGTACTTCGGCGGCTGGGTCGACACCGTCATCAGCCGGGCCATGGACATCTTCCTGGCCTTCCCGCTGCTGCTCTTCGCCATCGCCCTGGTCGGCGTCATCCCCGACGGGGCCTTCGGCCTCACCGGCAACGGGCTGCGCATCGGCGTGCTGATCTTCATCATCGGGTTCTTCAACTGGCCCTACATCGGGCGCATCGTGCGCGGGCAGACCCTCACCCTCAAGGAGCGCGAGTTCGTCGAGGCCGCCCGCAGCCTGGGCGCGGGCAGCGCGCACATCGTGTTCAAGGAGATCCTGCCCAACCTCGTCACCCCGATCCTCGTCTACTCCACCCTGCTCATCCCCACCAACATCCTGTTCGAGGCGGCCCTGAGCTTCCTGGGCGTGGGCATCAACCCGCCCACGGCCACCTGGGGCGGCATGCTGGAGAACGCGCTGCGCTTCTACACGACGTCGCCGCACTTCGTGATCATCCCGGGTCTGGCCATCTTCGTCACCGTGCTCGCGTTCAACCTGTTCGGCGACGGCCTGCGGGACGCCTTCGACCCGCGCTCCTCCGACTGACCTCCCCGGCCGCCGCCCGCCCAGGGCGGGCCGGCCTCGGGCCGTGCACCGATCACGGCCCCGGCGGCGACCGATCCCGGTCCCGCAGCAACCCGATCCTGGAGGCAAGGTGAACACCCACCACCACGGCACACCCCCGGCGCCCCGCAGGCGCCGGTTCGCGGCCCCCGCGGCCGCCGGCACGGCCCTGGCCCTGATGCTGACCGCGTGCGGCGGCGGGGGCGGAGGCGGCGGAGGAGGGGAGGTCGACGCGGAGTTCAACCAGGCCGAGACGGAGATGGTCAACCCGTCCGACCAGACCGGCGGCACCCTCCGGTACGCCATCTCCTCGGACTTCGACTCCCCGGACCCGGGCAACACCTACTACGCGTTCAGCTGGAACTTCACCCGCTACTACGCGCGCACCCTGCTCACCTACACCGAGGCCCCGGGGGAGGAGGGCACCCAGCTCCAGCCCGACCTGGCCGAGGCCATGCCCGAGGCCAACGAGGACTCCACCGAGTGGACCGTCCGCCTCAAGCCGGGGCTCAAGTACGAGGACGGGACGGAGATCACCGCCCAGGACGTCAAGTACGCGATCGCCCGCAGCAACTTCGGCGACCAGGCCCTGCCCAACGGTCCCAAGTACTTCCAGCAGCTGCTGGCGGACAGCGAGGACTACGAGGGGCCCTACGCCACCGACGGGGACCCGCTCGAGGGCTTCGACGGCATCGAGACGCCGGACGACCACACCCTGGTCTTCCACCTCAACGAGAGCTTCTCGGAGTTCCCCTACATCCTCATCCAGCCGCAGACCGCGCCGGTGCCGCCCGACGCCGACCGCGGCGAGCAGTACCAGAGCCGGGTGGTCTCCTCCGGGCCGTACAAGTTCGACGGGGAGTACCGGCCGGGCGTGTCCCTGAACCTGGTCCGCAACGACCAGTGGGACGCCTCGACCGACCCCACCCGCCGGGCGCTGCCCGACCGCATCGAGGTGCAGCTGGGCGTCGACCAGAACGAGATCGACCAGCGCCTGGTCAACGGCGAGCTGGACGTGGACCTGGGCGGTGTCGGCGTGGGGCCGGCGATGCGCGGCACCCTCATCACCGACGAGGCCCGGCGCGCCAGTGTCGACAACCCGCAGACCAACACCCTGCGCTACGTCAACATCAACACCGTGGTCGAGCCGCTGAACAACCTGGCCTGCCGCGAGGCGGTCATGTTCGCCGCCGACCGGGACGCCCTGCACCGGGCCTGGGGCGGTGAGACCGGTGGGGACATCGCCACCCAGATCATGCCCTCGGCCCTGGCCGGCGCCGACCCGAGCATCGACCCGTACCCGTCCGACGACAACAAGGGCGACCTGGACAGGGCCCGGGAGAAGCTGGAGGAGTGCGGGCACCCGGACGGGTTCTCCACCTCCATCGGCGCCCGCGCCGACCGGCCCTCGGACGTGAGCACCGCCGAGGCCGTCCAGCAGGCGCTGGCCCGGGTGGGCATCGAGGTCGAGATCAAGCAGTACCCGTCCGACACCTACACCAACACCCAGGCCGGATCCCCGGACTTCGTCCACGAGAACGACCTGGGGCTCACGGTGTACGGCTGGGCCCCGGACTGGGCCACCGGCTACGGGTTCATGAGCAAGATCCTGGACGGCGACGCCATCCAGGACGCGGGCAACGCGAACATCTCCGAGTTCGACGACGACCAGGTCAACGGCTGGTTCGACGAGGTCGTCACGGTCGAGGACCCCGAGGAGCGCGCCTCGATCTACACGCAGATCGACCAGCGGGCCATGGAGCAGGCGGTCATCCTGCCCGCGGTGTTCGAGCGCACCGTGATGTACCGGCCGCCGAACCTGACCAACGTGTACTACCACGCCGGCTACAGCATGTACGACTACATGTCCTTGGGCACCACCAACAGCTGACGGTGACCCGCCAGGGGCGGCGGCCCGCCGAGACGCGGGCCGCCGCCCCCGCCCGTGTCCGGAGGCCATCGGGCCCTCCGCGGCCGCACGCCGCGTCGGCTGTTCCGGGATCATCCGATCCCGGTCCCGTGGAATTCGAGGGCGCCGACGACTCCCCGGCACACCTTCCCCACCCGTGCCCGGACCGCCGTGTCCGGGGCGCAGGTACACGCCGCGCGATCAAGCGTGATCATTCAAACACGCTGCGTTATCTTGGTCGTCTCAGGCCGAAACTTCGCGCCCCTGCCGATTTCCCTTCCAGGGCGGGCCCGACGACAGAAAGACACGCGCCTTGCTGACCTACATCCTGCGCCGCTTGGGCGCCGGTCTGCTGCTCCTGGCCGTGGTCACCATGGTCACCTTCGGCATCTTCTACGTCGTGCCCAAGTGGGCCGGCCGAACCACCGAGCAGCTGGCGACCATGTACGTGGGACGGGCGCCCACCCCCGAGGCGATCCAGGCGACCATCGACCGGCTGGGGCTGGACAAGCCGGTCATCGTGCAGTTCGGCGAGTTCGTGCGCGGGATCTTCTTCGGCGCCGAGTACCGGTTCGGCCGGGACACCATCGAGTGCGCCGCGCCCTGCTTCGGCTACTCCTTCCAGACCTACCAGGAGGTCTTCCCCGAGATCGTCTCCCGGCTGCCGGTCACGTTCTCACTGGCCCTGGGGGCGGGCATCATCTGGCTGGTCGGCGGCATCGCCGTCGGCGTGGTCTCGGCGGTGTGGAAAGGCAGCCTCTTCGACCGGATCGCGATGGCGATCGCCCTGGCCGGGGTCTCCCTGCCGATCTTCTTCACCGGCCTGCTGGTGCTGGCCTTCCCGGTGCACGCCTGGGGCTGGTTCCAGACCCCGCGCTACGTCCCCCTCACCCAGGACCCGCTGGGCTGGGCCGCGGGCATGTTCCTCCCGTGGCTGACCCTGGCCTTCCTGCACGCCGCCATGTACGCGCGCCAGACCCGCGCGGGCATGCTGGAGGTGCTGAGCGAGGACTACATCCGTACCGCCCGGGCCAAGGGGCTGAGCGAGCGCAAGGTGGTGCTCAAGCACGCCCTGCGGCCCACCCTGACGCCGATCGTGACGATCTTCGGCCTGGACCTGGGGCTGGTCCTGGGCGGCGCGGTCCTGACCGAGCAGGTGTTCTCCCTCAACGGCATCGGGCGCTACGCGGTGAACGCCATCACCCAGAGCGACCTGCCCGTGATCCTGGGCGTGACCCTGTTCGGCGCGTTCTTCATCGTCGTGTGCAACCTGGTCGTCGACCTGATCTACCCGCTCATCGACCCGCGCGTGCGGGTCCACTAGCGGGCCCCCTTCCCGCATCCACCACTCCGGACCCAGAGAGCAGAGGCCTCTCCTATGAGCGAATCCGCACCCGAGCCCGTCGTCCGCGTGGACGACCTGCGGGTGGCGTTCCCGACCATGGACGGCGATATCCAGGCGGTGGACGGGCTGTCCTTCGAGGTGCCCGCCGGGGGAGGGCTGGGCATCGTGGGCGAGTCGGGCTCGGGCAAGAGCGTGACCTCGCTGGCCCTGATGGGCCTGCACCGCGGCAGCCGGGCGAAGATCACCGGCGCCATCGAGGTGGCCGGGAAGGACGTCAACAAGCTGACCGACGGGCAGCTGCGGGCGATGCGCGGCAACGACATCGCGATGGTCTTCCAGGACCCGATGCAGTCGCTGCACCCGCAGTACACCATCGGCAACCAGCTGGTCGAGGCGCTGCTCGTGCACCGGCCGGGCGTGTCCAAGACGGAGGCCCGCAAACACGCGGCCGAAGCGCTGGACCGGGTCGGCATCCCCTTCCCGGCCAAGCGGATCAATTCGTATCCGCACGAGTTCTCCGGTGGTATGCGCCAGCGTGTGGTGATCGCGATGGGGTTGATGTGCGATCCCAAGGTGCTGCTGGCCGATGAGCCGACGACGGCGCTGGATGTGACGGTGCAGGCGCGCATCCTGGACCTGTTGGACGAGCTGCGCCGGGATCTGGGGATGGCCCTGATCCTGGTCTCGCACGACCTGGCCGTGGTGGCGGGGTCGGTGGACGAGGTCGTGGTGATGCGCCACGGTGTGGCGGTGGAGCGCGGGGACGTGCGCACGGTGCTGTCGGCGCCGGAGCACCCCTACACGCAGGCGCTGCTGGCGGCGGTGCCGCGGGTGGAGGTCTCCCGGGCCCAGCGCCGCGCCCAGGACCGCGCCGACCGGGCCGAGCGCGAGCGCGGGGAGCAGCGGGCCGCGGGCGCGGTCACCGGGGAGACCCCGGGGCGGGAGGGGTTCGCGGCGTTCACGCCCAAGGAGCCCGAGGGCGGGCGGGAGGCCCTGCTCACGGTCTCGGGGGTGGGCCAGCGCTTCAAGGTGCGCGGCGGGATGTGGGGGCGTTCCACCGACTTCTGGGCCGTAAAGGGCGTCTCCTTCGACCTGTACAAGGGCGAGACGCTGGGGATCGTGGGCGAGTCGGGCTCGGGCAAGAGCACGCTGTCGCGGATGGTCATGCGCCTGCTGGAGCCGACCGAGGGCACCGTCGTGTTCGAGGGGCGGGATATCACCCACATCGCCGAACACCGGATGCGTCCGTTGCGGCGTGATGTGCAGATGGTGTTCCAGAACCCGTACTCGTCGCTGAACCCGCGTGTGACGGTGGGCGACGCGATCGGGACGGCGCTGCGGGTGCAGGGCGAGCGCGACACCAAGAAGATCAAGCGCGAGGTGCAGGAGCTGCTGGACCGGGTCGGGCTCCAGCCGAACCACTACAACCGGTTCCCGCACGCGTTCTCGGGCGGTCAGCGCCAGCGGATCGCGATCGCGCGGGCGCTGATCCTCAAGCCCAAGCTGATCATCTGCGACGAGCCGGTGTCGGCGCTGGACGTGTCCACCCAGGACCAGGTGCTGCGGCTGCTGTCGGAGCTGCAGGACGACTTCGGGCTGACCTACATCTTCGTGGCCCACGACCTGGCGGTGGTGCGCCAGGTCAGCGACCGGGTCGCGGTGATGCGCAAGGGCGAGATCGTGGAGCTGGGCGACAGCGACTCCATCTACGAGAACCCGCAGAGCGACTACACCCGCCAACTGCTCAACGCCGCACCCGTGCTCGACCCGGACCAGGCGCGCGAGCTGCGCGCCGAGCGGGTCCGCGAGCGCGCCGACGGGGCCTGAGCCGGGTCCCGGCCGGGGCGCCGCCCCGGCCGGGACCGCCGGCCCGAACGGTCAGAAGAGGTCGCGGCGCCCGGCCAGGGCGTCGATCCACCGGTCCAGCTCCCGGCTCCAGTCCATCGCGGCCGCCTGCTCGTGGGTGACGTTGAAGCTCTTGAAGGTGTCGCGCCCCTCGGTGAACAGCCCCGGCTTCTTGTCCAGCTCCAGGACCACGTCCATGCCGTGCTCATCGGCGACGAACGACAGCTCCAGCTGGTTCAGGCCCCGGTAGCGGCTCGGGGCGTAGTACTCGATCTCCTGGTAGAAGGGCAGCCGCTGGCGGGTGCGGGCGATGCGCCCGCGCTCCAGGTCGGCCTTCTTGAACCGGAAGCCCAGGGAGTCCAGCGCGAGCAGCACCGCCTGCTGGGCGGGCAGCGGCTCGATCGCCACCGGGTCCAGGTCGCCGGGGTCGACGGCGCCCGCGACGGCCAGGCGCGTGTTGACGCCGAGGTTCATGCCGTACAGCCGCTGGCCGCCCAGGGACGTGACGGGGGCCTCCCAGGGCACGGGCAGCTCGAAGGGGACCTCGAACCGCTGTCCGGGGACCAGGCCGGTCCGCCCGCCCAGCCGGACCCGGTGGAACTCCATGTGGGAGGTGACCTCGCTGTCACCGATCTCGGACTCGACCGCGGCCTGCAGGCCCACGGTGAGCTCCTCGACCTCCTGCTCGACGTTCCCGCCCTCGACCAGGACGGTGCCGCGCACCGTGCCGCCGGGACGGGTGGACGCCGAGTCCAGGTGGGTCTCGACCGAGGCCCCGCCGAAACCGATGCCGGCGAGCAGACGCTTGAGAACCATGGGCCTTTCCTGTTCCCGCCCCGGCGGTGCCGATCCGGGCGGGGCGTTCGGGAGTGTTCGGGCATAGGGGAGAGCGGCACCCTCACAGGTACAGACGGCCGGCGGCGGGTCCCGGTTCCCGTCAGGCCGCGAGTCCGCGCAGCAGGGCCCGCAGCCCGTAGTGGAAGCGGGCGGCGGCCTCCTCCGCGTCGGGGGCGTCCTCGTCGTCCTGGTGGCGGACCTGGTGGACGACGGCCCCCAGGCAGTGGGCGTACAGGGCGTCGGCGGCGCGGTCGAGGTCGCCCTCGGGCACCCCGGCGTCGGTGAAGGCGCGGTGGACCAGCGCGCGGGCGGCGGCGTCGGCGGGGGTGGCGGGGGCGCGGTGCACCAGCAGGGACAGGGCGCCGGAGTACTCCAGCAGCCGGGCGCGGTACCCGTCGGCCCAGGAGGCCAGGCGCTCGTCCCAGGGGCGGGTGTCGGCCTCCTCGGCGCCGTCCTCCTGCGGCTCCCCGCCGTCCTGGTCGTCGGTCTCCTCCGGGAGGGCGTCGCCGGTGGCGCCGGGGGAGGTCACGTAGGCGGCGATGGCGTTGAAGAGCTGCTCCTTGCCCAGGGGGAAGTGGTGGTAGATGGCCATGGCCTCCACCTCCAGGGCGTCGCCCAGCCGCCGCATGGACAGCCCGCCCAGCCCGCGCCCGGCGATGATGTGGAGCGCCTCCAGGATGATGCGCTCCCGGCTGAGCCCCGCGTAGTTCCTGCTCACTTGTTTCCTTTCGGAAGTTTTGTCATCAAATGTGGCGTTTTCTGTGCGCCGAGGCCATCACCGACGCACGATCCGGCTCGCCTCATGATCCACGTCACCACTACAGTGCCATTGCAGGCGGTGTACCCGGTGAACGGAGCGAGCGATGGGACTTGGCGGACGAGGCACGGCGCAGGCGCGGGAGAGCCTGGTGGCCGACCGCGAACGGGCCGGACGGCTCGACGACCTGCTGCGGGAGGTGGCGGCCGCCCAGGCGGCGCTGGAGGAGGCCCGCGAGTCCGGGGCCGCGGTGGAGGAGCTGCACGAGCGCGCGCTGGCGCTGGACACCGCGCTCACCGAGGCGATGCGGGCCGCCTACGCCCGCGAGCGCGTGCTCGTCGGGGAGAAGGGCTACCGCGACCGCATCCACCGGCGCAAGCGGCTGGCCCGGCCCGCGGTGCGCGAGGCCACCGAGGTCGCCGAACAGCTGCTCACCGCCCGTGAGGCCCACCGGCTGCACGGCGTGCCGCGGGTGCCCCGCACGGTCGGCGCACTCTGACGTCCGCGCCGCCCCGCGCCCCCCGCGGGCGCGGGGCCCGCACGCACGGTAGTTTTGGGCGCGAACGGGTATGGGGCCCGGAGCACGAACGCCGAACGTGGGGAGCGCAGGAGGAGATGGCGGAGTTCATCCGCGTCGACCCGACGTCGAAGGTACCGCCCTATGAGCAGATCCGGACGACCGTGGCGATGGCGGCCGCCGCAGGGGAGCTCCCGGTCGGCTACCGGCTGCCGACGGTACGGGCGCTGGCCGGGGACCTGTCGGTGGCGGTCAACACCGTGGCCCGCGCCTACCGCGAACTGGAGCAGGCCGGGGTCGTCGAGACCCGGGGCCGCTCGGGCACCTTCATCGCGGCCGCGGGGGACGACCAGCGTGCGGAGGCGCTGGCGGCCGCCCGCGCCTACGCCGAGGTGATCTCCCGGGTGGGGCTGGACCACGACGAGGCCGTGGACATCCTGCGCGCCGCGCTGGACTCCGCCCGGCCCACGGGCTGAGGCTCCGCGGGCCGGGCGCCGCTCAGCGGCGCAGGCCCAGCACGGAGACGAGGTAGAAGAGGATCAGGCCCGCCCACACGGCGGCGATGGCGGCGGCCCCGCCCACCATGGCCGCGACGATCGCGGTGGCGGGGAGGCTCACCCCCAGGCACACCAGGGACAGCACCATCCGCACCGTGTTGGAGGGGACCCCCACCTTCTCCTTGTGCTCGCGCTGCCGGTGTTCCAGGTGGCGCCGGACGCTGGTGTCGATGGCGTCGTCCATGCGCTCGATCAGAGAGGTCGCCAGCGCGTCGTCGTACTCGGGCCCGAGCTCGCGGCCGGCGCGCAGCGCGGCGGCGATATCGGCCTGCCGCTGGGAGGTGCTGTCGGTCATCTCCCCATAGTGGCACCCGCCGAGGACCCCGGGCGCCCCTCGGCCCCGATCCCGGGGAAGGTTCAGGGACATCCCCGATCCCGGACACACCGAAGGGCCGCCCCCCGGTGCGGGAGGCGGCCCCTGTCGGCGGCTAGCTGGCGAAGTCGAGCAGCTGCTGGGCGCGGCTCGGGTGGCGCAGCTTGGAGAGCGACTGCTTCTCCAGCTGCCGGATGCGCTCCCGGGTCAGCCCCAGGTGCTTGCCGATCTCGTCCAGGGTGCGCGGCCGGCCGTCCATCAAGCCGAAGCGCAGCGACATGATGGTCGCCTCGCGCGGCTCCAGGTCGGACAGGGCGTTGCGCAGCTGGTCGGCCATGAGCTGGCGGTCGACCACCTCGGAGGCCTCGGAGGCGTCCACGTCCTCGATGAGGTCGCCGATGCGGGTCTCGCCGTCCTCGCCGATGGTGGAGTCCAGGCTGATGGGCTGGCGGGTGACCCGCAGCAGCTCCTCGATCTGGGCCGGGGTCTTGTCCAGCTCCAGCGCCAGCTCCTCCGGGGTGGGCTCGCGGCCCAGCGCCTGGTGCATGTCCCGCTCCAGGCGGCTGACCTTGCTCAGCAGCTCCAGCACGTGGACGGGCAGGCGGATGGTGCGCGCCGAGTCGGCGAAACCGCGCTGGATCGCCTGGCGGATCCACCACATGGCGTAGGTGGAGAACTTGAAGCCCTTGGTGTAGTCGAACTTCTCCACCGCGCGGATCAGGCCGAGGTTGCCCTCCTGGACCACGTCCAGCAGCGACATGCCCCGGTCGCTGTACTTCTTGGCCACCGACACCACCAGGCGCAGGTTGGCCTCCAGCATGTGGGACTTGGCCTTGCGGCCGTCCTCGGCGATCCACTCCAGCTCGTCGCGCTCGGCCTCGGACATCGGCACGGAGGTGTCGACCTCGCCGTGCAGGCCCAGCCGGTACTCCGCGTACAGGCCCGCCTCGACCCGCTTGGCCAGCTCGACCTCCTGCTCGGCGGTGAGCAGCTGCCGGCGGCCGATGGCCTTGAGGTAGGTGTGGACGGAGTCGCCCATGGCGGGGGACTGGTCGTCCAGGTCGGCCTCGCCGGTCTCCGGGTCGATGGTGGCCTGGGATGTGTCCTCGGTCTTCTTGGTGCGCCGCGTGGTGCGGGTCTTCCTCCGGGGGGAGGGGCCCTTGCGCGGTGCGACCTTGCCGGATGCGGCCTTGGGTGCCTCGTCGGTGTCGGGCACCGTCGCGATGAGAGTGTTTTCCAGCACGTCGTCCTCGGCGTCGGGTTCGGCCACCGGTGCGGAGTGGTCGCCCCCGTTGGCGAGCCGGACCCCGTGGTCGGTGAGTTCACGCAGGATGGCACGGCCGTCGCCGGCGGAGACTCCGGCCGCGGAGAAGGCGGTGCGCAGCTCGGCGAGGGACAGGTGCCCCTGGGCGCGCCCGCGGGCGAGCAGATCGGTCAGCGCCGCGCGGTCCGCCGCGAGCGGAGCGGTGCCGTCGGTGGGCGCCGAACGGGTCCGGGCGGAGCTCGTCATCCGGACACCTCCCTCCCTTCCATGACGTGTGGCACGTGGCGGAAGGCTCCCGCCGACTGGACGCGCCAATATGTCCAACGTGTCGGGGTGTCAAATGTTCCCCGTCTCGATTGGATATCTTTCGAAGTGGCATGGATCACCGCGCGTTCAGTGGCGGGCGGTGGGAGGCAGCGGGTATGGGAGCCCGCCCGGACGGCCGTGCCGGGGCACAGCGCTCCAGGCGCGGGGGAGGGCGCAGGGGCGTGGGCGGGTGGACTCGTGGCTGTCGCCAACTGCGGACCTCCTTGGCAGAGGGGCCGTGGGGTCCGGGCATTCGGGCGGCCCGGATACTCAGGTAGACGCCGGGCGGCCCGGGGAAGTTCCCCACATGGGCGGACATGTCCTCCCCTGTGGTGGCGGCCTGCCCCGGTCGGGGCACGGACCGCCCGCCCGGCCGCGGTCTCAGCCGCGGCGCAGCGCCACCAGGTCCGGTTTGCCCGAGGCCAGCATCGGCAGCCGGTCGCGCACCTCCACCTCGCGCGGGGCCGCGTAGGCGGGCAACCGGTCCCTGACCACCGCCCGCAGGTGTTCCAGGGCGGGCGGCGCGGCCGGGTCGGCGGGCACCACCACCGCGCACACCCGCTCGCCCCACTCGGGGTCGGGGCGGCCCACCACCACCGATTCGGCCACCGACGGGTCGGCCATGATCAGCGCGTTGACCTGCCCGGGCACCACCTTGTGGCCGCCGGTGTTGATCACCTCGTCCATCCGGCCCAGGATCTCCAGCCGCTCCCCGTCCCAGCGCCCCAGGTCGTTGGTGCGCAGCACCCGGGTCCCGTCGGCGGCGGTGTCCGGACCCGGCACCGGCTCCGCCCCCGGCGCGGTCCGGTAGCGGGTGAGCAGGGTCGGCCCCGACAGCAGCACCCGGCCGGAGCCGTCCGGGCCCGGGGCGTCGGTCGCCACCCCCACCCCGTCCAGGGGCACGCCGTCGTAGACGCACCCGCCGCAGGTCTCGCTCATGCCGTAGGTGGTGACCACCCGGCCCCCGGCGGCGCGCGCCGCCGCCAGCAGCTCGGGCTCGGCGGCCGCGCCGCCCAGCAGGATCACCCCGAACACCGACAGGTCCGCGCCCGCGGCCAGCAGCCGCCGCAGCTGGGTCGGCACCAGGGACACGTGCGGGCGGAGCCCCTCCGCCAGGGAGAGCACCCCCTCCGCCGAGAACGGGGCGTGCACCGCCCCGGTGCCCGTGACCAGGGCGCGCAGCATCACCTGTAGACCGGAGATGTGCCCGGCGGGCAGCACGCACAGCCAGGAGTCGCCCGGCCGGGCCCCGATCCGCGCCACCGACGCCCGCGCCGAGGCGAGCAGCGCCGCGGCCGACAGCTCCACGCCCTTGGGCGCGCCCGTCGACCCGGAGGTGGTGACCACCAGGGCCGTCCCGGGGGAGGCGGGCAGACCGCCCTCCAGGGGCGACTCCCCCTCGGGGGTCAGCACCGAGGAGGGGCGCATCGCCCCCAGCAGCTCGCGCACCCGGGCGTCCGGGGTCCCGGCGGGCACCGGCATCAGCGCCGGGCCCCCGCCCTCCAGCGCCGCGGCCAGCAGGTCGGACAGGTGATCCGGCTCCAGCCCCACGGCGGCGCGCAGCGCCGGGCCGTCGGCGGTCGTCGGGTCGGGGACGTCGGGAAGGTTCACGGAAGCCACGGGGCACAAGGGTACGCCCGCCACGCTCCCGGGGGGCGTACCCGGTCGTCCCCGTCGGCCTGGCACAATGCGTAGGGTTGACGCGGGGGTCGCCCCGGAGGGGGCTCCGTGGGGAGCCGGTCCGGGCGCCCGCCGTTCCGATGTCCCGTGAGGAGAAGCAGTAGCCGTGAGCAGCGTGATCGACTGGCAGCGGTCGGGCGAGTATTCCGACATCATCTACGAGACCGCGGAGGGCATCGCCAAGATCACGATCAACCGGCCCGAACGGCACAACGCGTTCCGGCCGCAGACCCTCTTCGAGCTGCAGCAGGCGTTCAACATCGCCCGCGACGACTCCGAGGTGGGCGTGATCATCTTCACCGGCGCGGGCGACCAGGCGTTCTGCTCCGGCGGCGACCAGAAGATCCGCGGCGACGACGGCTACATCGGCGACGACGCCGTGGCCCGCCAGGGCATCGGCCGCCTCAACGTCCTGGACCTCCAGGTGCAGATCCGCCGCCTGCCCAAGCCGGTCATCGCCATGGTCGCCGGCTGGTCCATCGGCGGCGGCAACGTGCTCCAGGTGTGCTGCGACCTCACCATCGCCGCCGACAACGCCAAGTTCGGCCAGACCGGCCCCAGGGTCGGCTCCTTCGACGGCGGCTACGGCTCCTGGCTGCTCGCCGAGACCGTCGGCCTGAAGAAGGCCCGCGAGATCTGGTACCTGTGCCGCCAGTACAGCGCCCAGGAGGCGCTGGACATGGGCATGATCAACACCGTGGTGCCGCTGGCCGACCTGGAGAAGGAGACCGTCTCCTGGGCCCGCGAGCTGCTGGAGAAGTCCCCGCTGGCGCTGCGCATGCTCAAGGGCGCCATCAACGCCGTCAGCGACGGCGCCGCCGGGATGCAGCAGTTCGCCGGCGACGCCACCATGCTCTACTACATGAGCGAGGAGGCCCAGGAGGGCCGGGACGCCTTCAAGGAGAAGCGCCGTCCGGAGTTCGACAAGTTCCCGCGCCGCCCGTGACACCGTCCCCCGACCCCGCCGCGGAGACCGGCCCCGGAGCGGGCCGGGCCTTCGCCATCGGCCTGCGCAACCGGTTCCGCGGCATCACCGTGCGCGAGGGCATGCTGGTGCGCGGGCCCGCCGGGTGGGGCGAGTTCTCGCCCTTCGCCGAGTACGGCCCGCGCGAGTGCGCCCGCTGGTGGGCGGCCTGCCATGAGGCCGCCCACCGCGGGTGGCCCGCCCCCGTGCGCGACCGGGTCGCGGTCAACGTCACCGTCCCGGCCGTGGACCCCGGGCGGGCCCACGCCATCGTCGCCGCGGGCGGCTGCGCCACCGCCAAGGTGAAGGTCGCGGAGCGGGGCCAGGACCCCGCCGAGGACCTGGCCCGGGTGGAGGCGGTGCGCGACGCCATCGGCCCCTCGGGGAAGGTGCGCGTGGACGCCAACGGGGCCTGGGACGTGGACACCGCGGTGCGGATGGTCCGCGCCCTGGACCGGTACGGGCTGGAGTACGTCGAGCAGCCCTGTGCCACCCTGGACGAACTCGCCGAGGTGCGCCGCCGGGTGGACGTGCCGGTGGCCGCCGACGAGTCGGTCCGCCGAGCCGAGGACCCCCTGAAGGTGCGCGCCGCCGATGCCGCCGACATCGTCGTGCTCAAGGTGCAGCCCCTGGGCGGGGTGCGCGCCGCCCTGCGGGTCGCCGAGGCCTGCGGGCTGCCGGTGGTGGTCTCCAGCGCCGTCGAGACGTCGGTGGGCCTGGCCGCCGGGGTGGCGCTGGCCGCCGCCCTGCCGGAGCTGCCCTACGCGTGCGGCCTGGCGACCATGCAGATGCTCACCGCCGACGTCACCGCCGACCCGCTGCTGCCCGAGGACGGGTACCTGCCGGTACGGGCGGTGGAGGTCGACGAGGAGCGGCTGCGGGCGGTCGAGACCGAGCCCGGGCCCTGGCGCGCCCGCGCCGAGGCCGCCATCGCGGCCGACCGCCGGGATTGACCGGTACAGGACACGGATCACACGGGCGGGCGTTCGCCGTTCGCGCCCGAACGGGGTTCACTGGGAGGTGTGCGCCCGTGAGAAGAGGGGTGCCGGGCGGCATCCCGGCGTCCTGCGGTGATACTTGTTGCACACTTTGACGAACGAAAGCGTTTGGATGAATCCGTCTACCGCCCTGGCGCGGGTCCTCGTCGACGAACTGGCCCGCTGCGGCCTGGCCGAGGCCGTGGTCGCGCCGGGGTCCCGCTCGACGCCGCTCGCGCTCGCCCTGGTCTCCCACCCCGGGATCCGGGTGCACGTGCGGGTGGACGAGCGGTCGGCGTCCTTCCTCGCGCTGGGACTGGCCCGGGCGTCGCGCCGCCCCGTGGCCGTGGTGTGCACCTCCGGGACCGCCGCCGCCAACTTCCACCCCGCGGTGCTGGAGGCCGACGAGAGCGGGGTGCCGCTGCTGGTGCTGACCGCCGACCGGCCGCCCGAGCTGCGCGGCACCGGCGCCAACCAGACCGTGGACCAGATCGGCCTGTACGGCGGTGCGGTGCGGATGTTCGCCGAGGTCGGCACGCCCGACCCGGTACCGGGGATGGTCGCCTACTGGCGCTCGCTGGTGGGGCGCGCCTGGGGCGCCGCCCGCGGCGGGCGGCCCGGTCCGGTGCACCTGAACGTGGCGTTCCGCGACCCGCTCACCCCCGACGGCCCCGGCCGGGAGTGGCCCGAGCCCCTGGAGGGGCGGGCCGGCGGGGCGCCGTGGATCTCGCGCCCGGGGCCGTTCGCCGAACCCCCGGCGTTCGTGCTGCCCGACGTGGAGCGCGGCGTGATCGTGTGCGGCGACGGCGACTACGACCCGGTGCCGTTCCTGGCGCTGGCCGAGCTCACCGGCTGGCCGCTGCTGGCCGAACCCACCTCCAACGCCCGCCGGACGGGCGCGGTCTCCGCCTACCGGCAGCTGCTGGCGTCCCCGGCGATCGCCGCGGGACCCGCCCCGGACCTGGTGGTGAGCGTGGGGCGGCCCAACCTGTCCCGGCAGACCCTGGCGTTCCTGCGCCGGGCCCGCCGCCACGTGGTGGTCACCGCGGGGTCCCTGGGGGACCCGTGCGCGGCGCTGCCGGACGGGTTCGCCGACCCGGCGCGCACCGCCACCGACGTGGTGGCCGCCGTCGCCGCCCCGCCGGCGCTGACCTTCGACGAGCCGCGCCGCACCGACTGGTCGCGGCTGTGGCTGCGGGCCGAGGCCGCGGCCCGCGCGGCGCTGGACGCGGTGCTGGACGAGCAGGAGACGCTCACCGAGCCGCGGCTGGCCCGCGACCTGGTGTCGCACCTGGCCGCGGGTTCGCTGCTGTTCGCGGGTTCGAGCATGCCCATCCGCGACCTGGACGCCACCATGCGCGCCCGCTGCGGGGTGCGCCTGGTCGGCAACCGGGGCGTGAGCGGCATCGACGGCACGGTGTCCACGGCGATCGGCGCCGCCCTGGCCCACCAGGCGGCCGACCCGGCCGCGGGGGCGTTCGCGCTGCTGGGCGACCTGGCGGTGCTGCACGACCAGAACGGGCTGATCATCGGGCCGGGGGAGCCGCGCCCGGACCTGGCGATCGTGGTGGTCAACAACGACGGCGGCGGGATCTTCTCCGGCCTGGAGCAGGCCGGGCACCCGGACTTCGAGCGGGTCTTCGGGACCCCGCACGGGGTGACGATGGAGCGGGTGGCGGCGATGGCGGACGTGCCCTACATCCACCTGGAGTGGGCCACCGACCTGCCCAAGGCACTCCTGGGGGAGGGGGTGCGCATCGTGGAGGTGCGCACCGACCGCGCCGAGAGCGCGGCCCTGCGCAGACGCCTGCAGACGGCGGTCGACGCGGCCCTGGCCGAGGCCCTGTAGCCCCTGTGCGCACCGCGCCCCGCCCGGCCGTGTCCGGCGGGGCGGTTTTTTCCGCGGGATCTGCGCGCGTCGCGATGAGTCCCGCCGGGTGCGATGGTCGTACCGTCGAACCCGGAACCGAGGAGGACCCCCTGATGCACGACGTGATCTGTTCGATGGGCGTTTCGCTGGACGGCTACATCGCCGGGCCCGACGGCGGTTTCAACTGGTCGGCGCCCGACCGGGACGTCTTCGCCCTGGCCACCGACGAGGTGCGCCGGACCGGTGCCTACCTGCTGGGGCGGCGGCTGTACGAGACGATGCTCTACTGGGAGACGGCCGACCAGCACCCGGAACACGACCACCCCACGCGTGAGTTCGCCGAGATCTGGCGGGCGCTGCCCAAGGTGGTCTTCTCCACCACGCTCTCCGAAGTAGAGGGCAACACCCGCCTGGCCTCCGGCGGCCTGGCGCAGGAGGTCGAGCGGCTGCGGGCCGAGCCGGGGGAGGGCGACATCGCGGTCGGCGGCGCCGCCCTGGCCGCCGAGGCGGCCGCGCTGGGCCTGGTCGACGAGTACCGGCTCCGGGTGTACCCGGTGCTGGTCGGCGGCGGCACCCCGTTCTTCCCCCGGGCCGAACGCCGTGTGGACCTCGACCTCGTCGAGTCCCGCCCCGTCGGGTCCTCCGGGGTGGCCTACCTCCGCTACCGCGTGACCCGCTGACCGGCACGGTCGCACGCACGGACCGGAGCCGCGGACGCGGGAGTCCATCCGGTGTGGGCGGGGCCGTCCCGCGGGGCGTGTTCCACCCGGAGCCGCTGGGCGCGGCGCATCGGCAGGTCCTCGATCTCGGCGGGTGAGAACCAGCCGGCCTCGTGCGACGCGTCGCTCACCGTCGGTCCCTGCCCACCACCCGGGCCCGGAAGCACACGTTGAACCGGCGGCGCACCTCGCCGTCGCTGTGGGCGATGACGTGCCGGGCGTCGGTGCAGGTGCCGACCGGGCCGGTCACCTCCACCTCGTACCCGGTTCAGGCCGGCGTTCCGGTGAGGGCGGCACGGGCCCGGAGAATGGGTTCCAGGGCCCGGTGTCCGCTGACCGCGGCGCGGGACAGGGCGGCGAACACGCGCCGGTACGGCCGGACCGCGTCGTCGTCGGTCAGGTACAGCTCCGCGCTGACGGTCTCCACGATCACCCGTTCTTCGTCGTAGATCCAGAACCCGTGCATGGGGGAGACCGGCAGGGTGGCCGCCAGGGGTATGACGCCGATTCCGCCGAGCCCCCGGCGGATGCAGGAGGCCAGGTGGTCGAGCTGCTCCACCTGGACCTGTGCGGAGGCGTGCCGGGTGTACAGGGCCGGCTCCCACAGCAGGATCCGTACCTCCCTTTCCCCGTCCTGGAGGACGGCGCGGCGCTCCATGCGTGTGCGCACGCCCTCCTCGACGTCGGCCGGGGTGCCGTAGAGTTCGACGGCCCGGCCGATCATGGCGCGGGCGTAGGCCTGGGTCTGCAACAGCCCCGGGACGCACACCGACTCGAAGGCGTGCAGGACGCGGGTGCGGTTCTCCAGGTCGACGGCGTTCTGCTGGCGGGCCCGGTTGCCGGCGGCGAGGCGGCGCCGCCAGCCGGTGTAGTGGGTCTCCAGCGAGCCGAGCTGGGCCACCAGCCCCCCGGCCGCGTCCTGGCGTCCGCACAGCAGGGCCCAGCGGCGCAGGTCGGCCGCGGCCGCGGTCTGGTTCCCGCGTTCGAGGCGGGACACCTTGGACGGGTGCCACTCGGCGCGCGCGGCCAGCTCGCGGCCGGACAGCCCGGCCTCCTCCCGGAGTTCGCGCAGGCGGATACCGAGGGAGGCGCGGGCGGTCTGGTAGTCGGTCATAGGGCGCGGGCCTCCAACCGTCGGGAGAACGCCGACGTGCGCCTCACGTCGACAGGTCCCGGCCGATGGCCTGGACGAGCCGCACGGCACGGGGGCCGCGCAGGGCCGCGGCGGAGAGTTCGGCGAACGCGCGCCGGTAGGGCTCGGTCGCGAGGTCCTCGGTCAGGGACAGCTCGGCACCGATGGTCTCCACCAGGACCTGCTTCCCGTCGAAGATCCAGAACCCGTGGGAGGGGACCACGTCCATGCTCGCCCCCATGGGGATGACGCCGATGTCGGCCCGGCGCCGGGTGATCTCCGAGGCGACACGGGACAGCTGCCCGGCCATGACCGGGTCCGGCCCCAACCTGATCCGCAGGGCCGGTTCCCAGATGAGGATCTCGAACCGTTTGCCGGGGGCGTCCAGGACGTCCTGGCGGGCCATGCGGGCGCGGACCGCCTTGTCGATGTCCTCAGGGGTGCGGTGGTGGCGCACCCCCCGGCGGAACATGAACGCCGCGTAGTCCGCCGTCTGGAGAAGGCCCGGCACGCACGCGGTTTCGAGGATGCGGAAATGACGCGTCGCGGCGTCCAGGGGTGCGTTGGAGCGCTGGAGCGGTTCGTGCCCTCCGGCGAGCAGGCGGCGCCAGTTCGCGTAGTGCGTCTCCAACGACCGCAGTTGCGCCGCCAGCCCCTCCGCCGCCTCCGGGAGTCCGCACACCCGCGCCCATGACCGGAGATCCTCCAGGGCGGCCGTCTGCTTGCCGTGCTCCAGCTTCGACACCTTGGAAGGGTGCCAGCCCAGACGCGCGGCCAGCTCGCGGCCGGACAGCCCGGCCTCCTCCCGGAGTTCGCGCAGGCGGATACCGAGGGAGGCACGGGCGGTCTGGTAGTCGGTCATAGGGCGCGGGTGGCCATGTACTCCGTGAAGGTCAGGGCGTGGTGCCAGGCGGCATCACGCGCCTGGAGGGCGGCCAGGACCTCGGATGGCTCCTCACTGAGGTGCACGCCCAGGAACCGGTCGCCGTCGAAGGCCAGTCGGGCGACGGTCCGGCTGTCGAAGACCCAGAAGTCGTGGTCGGGCAGTTCCTCGACGATCGGGTGGGAGCGGTTCAGATAACGGATGTCCTCACCCGCACCGAGGTTGTAGGGGGTGCCCCACAGCTCCCAGCGCAGGTAGTCCGAAGGCGGGTCGTCAACGAGCCGGACCCGCTCCATGCGTTTGCCGGCGGCGGTCTCCTCCCGCACCATGCGCAGCCACGGGACGAACCATTCCAGGTCGGGTTCCTTGCCGGTCAGCCATTCCTGAAAGGGCCGGTCCTCGTCGAGTTTGCCGTAGTAGGTGCGGGTCTCCAGTCTCCAGGCGGTGTGTCTGTACCGCCGGAAGAGGTCGTCGAAGGCTTCTCCGGACACCAGGTCGGACACGTCACTCCTTGGGGGCGAAGCGGGTCAGCAGGGCTCGGGGGACCACGACGAACTCCTCGCCCTCCAGCACGTCGCGCAACTGTGCGAGAGCTTCTGGATCCGTCAGCCGGTCACCCTGGACCACGATGTCACCGGTATCGGTCTCGTACAGGGTCGGGCATCCGCCGTTCTGCGAAGTCGTACCTATTTTGCGGAGTTTCACAGAGGCTCCCTGATCAGGGGGTGGGAACCCAGTTTCACCGATTCGGGTCCGCGCCCGCCAGAGCGCCGTCGGCACCGCGCGAGCAATTCCGAGCAATCCCCGACCCTGCGGCCCGAACCCGGGATTACGTTCGTCGGTACGCCGACCCTACCGACGAAGGAGACCTTGTGCGATCGGTGGAACCCCGCCTTGACGAACCCCGGGTGTTGGCCCCTTACGTCCGTGTCGGTTTCCAGGACGGGGTGCTGTTCCTCGGATTCGGGTCGATACGCCGGCCCGTGCACGATCCGGTGCTGTGGGAACCCCTGCTACGGCTGGCCGACCACTTCCGCGTACCCCGCACCCGGGCCGAGGCCCGCTCCTTCCTGGACGGCCACTGTGAAGGGGACACCCTCCGGGCCGAGACCGTGATGCGGCTGCTCGAAGACGGTGTCCACCTGATCCCCGCGCACACCTACGACCCGGCCGACCGCTACAGCCGCCACGCCCTGTTCTACGAGCTCTCCGGGGCCGACGCGGTGCAGGTCCAGCTCCGACTGGCACGGGCCCGGGTGGTGCTACTGGGGTGCGGGGGCATCGGCGGCCTGGTGGCGGTCACCCTGGCCACCGCCGGGGTCGGGGAGTTGGTGCTGGTGGACGCCGACCACGTGGAGCTGAGCAACCTGACCCGGCAGTTCCTGTTCACCGAGGCCGACATCGGACTGCCCAAGGCGGAGGTGCTCGCCAGGGAACTGCGGCGGCGCAACCGCCACTGCCGGACGCGGCCGGTGGTCCGCGAGGTCCGGGACCGGGAGGATCTGGAGAGCCTGCCCTCCTGCGACCTGCTCGTGGTCTCGGCGGACTCCCCCGGGCTGACGAGCACGGTCAACGCCCACTGCGTCCGGGACGGAACACCCTGGCTGAACGCCTGCTACGTCAACGACATCGCGGTGTGGGGCCCGCTGGTGGTACCGGGGACGACCGGCTGCTGGGACTGCCGGCCCCTCACCGTCCGCGCCCCGGAGGGGGAACCAGAGCTGGCCCGGCTCATGGCCGGGATCAACGGCCGCTACCAGGCGCCCTCCAACGGTCCCGTGAACATGCTCGCCTCGTCCCTGGCCGCCCTGGACGTGTTCCGGTACCTGGGCGGCTTCGGCGTTCCGGCGTCGTTGGACCGGCGGGTGGGCGTGTGGTCGCACGACCTGTCGCTCGACGAACAGGATACGGACCGCGACCCGGCCTGCCCAACCTGCGCCGATGCCGTTCCGGTCCGTGAGGGGGTCCGATGAGCGCCGACCGCGACGCCGGGTGCGTCTTCTGCCGGATCGTGACCGGGCAGGCCCCGGCCCACCGGATCTGGGAGGACACCGACCACCTGGCGTTCCTGTCGATCTTCCCCAACACCGAGGGGTTCTCGGTGGTGGTCCCCAAAGCCCACAAGAGCAGCTACGTGGTGGACCTGGAGGAGGGGGAGTACACCGCGCTGCACCTGGCGGCCCGCGAGGTGGCGCGGCTGTTGGATACGGCCTTCGCCGATGTGGCACGCACCGGGATCATGTACGAGGGGTACGGGGTGGACCACGCCCACGCCAAGCTCTTCCCCATGCACGGCACGGCGGGCAACGCGGGCGAGGGGTGGCGGGCCGTGGCATCGACGGCCACCGGCTACTTCGACCGCTACCAGGGGTACCTGTCCTCGCACGACCACGAGAGGGCCGACGACGAGTGGCTGGCCGAGGTCGCCGAACGGATCAGACGCGCCGCGGAGTGACGGCAGAGCCCGATGCCGGGGAACAGATGCGGGGCGGCCCAGGGTCAGGGCCGCCCTGCCGTCGCTTCCCGGTGGTCAGTTGTTGCCGTCGTCGTTCACGGTGGCCTCCTCGCTCTTCGCGGTGGACGTCGGTGGAGGCCGGAGCCGTCCCGGGTGCCTCGGCGGCCTCCGGAATCCATGGAAGCCCGACGGCCTGGGCGGGGACAACGTGCTTGCTCGAGATTGCACGCGAAGGTGCGGCGTGTGGACCTCACCGGGCGCCGGTGGTGCGGTATCGGGGCCAGGGGCGGCCCGTCTCAGCTGGTCGGAGCCTCGGCCAGGGCGTCGGCGACCCGGCGCCAGGTCGGGAGGCCGCCGGTCGGGCCGCGCAGGAGGGTGACGTGGGGGACGGCGTCCAGGAAACCGAGGCTGCGGTCCCAGGCCGGGTGTCCCGCGAGCGCGTCCCCGCCCTTGGGCACCAGGAACGTCGGCACGCCCCGGCCGATCATCTCGCACACCAGCGCGACCGCGAACGTGTCCGTGATGCCGAGCGCCGTCTTGTTGGTGCTGTTGAACGTCCACGGGCAGGCCAGGACCGCGTCCGGCGGGGGCAGGCTCACGCCGGTCCCCGGCCGGCGGAAGTCCACGCGCACCGGCTCGCCCGTCAGCTCCTCCAGCGCGTCGAGGTCGTGGAAGCGGGTGCCCGTCGGCGTGCACAGCACGGTGACCCGCCACCCCTCGTCCTGGAGCAGGCGGACCAGGTCGGGGGCGGTCTCCTCCGGTGTGGTGGTGGCCCCGGAGAGTGTGAGGTACAGAGTTCGCATGTGGTCCAGTCTGGCCGCCGCGGGCGGGCGGCGCCCCGCCGGAACGGGGCCGGCGGGGGCACCTTCACATCAACCGCGCTCGAAGTGGCGGCGGCGCTCGAAGTCGGTCACGGTGGCCGAGAAGGCCGCCAGCTCCGCACGTCCCGCCGCCGCGTAGTGGCGGACGATGCCCGGCCCGAACACCGACCGGGCGATGTCGCTGTTCTCCCAGGCCAGGACCGCCTCCTCCAGGGAGGCGGGCAGCCGCGGCAGGTCCGGGTCCGCGCCGGCGTCGCCCGCGGTCGGCTCCGGCAGCGGCAGGGCCTGGTCGATGCCGGAGAGGCCCGCCGCGATGATCGCCGCCACCGACAGGTACGGGTTGGCGTCCCCGCCCGGCACCCGGAACTCGATCCGCGCCGACTCGCCCTGCCCCACCACCCGCACCGGGCAGGTGCGGTTGTCCAGCCCCCACGCGATCGAACTGGGCGCGTAGGCCTGCGGGGACAGCCGCTTGAACGAGTTCACGTTGGGCGCGTGCAGCAGCGCGAACTCCCGCATGCACGCCAGCTGCCCCGCCACGAAGTGCTCCATGTGCTTGGACATCCCGTACCGCCCCGACCCGTCGTCGGCGAAGACCGGCGCACCGGTCTCGTCGCGCAGCGACAGGTGCACGTGGCAGGAGTTCCCCTCGCCCTCGTCGTACTTGGCCATGAACGTCAAAGCCACACCCGCCTGGGCCGCCAGCGCCTTGGCCCCCGCCTTGTACACCACGTGGTTGTCGCAGGTCCGCAGCGCGTCGTCGTAGCGGAACACGATCTCGTACTGCCCCGGGTGGCACTCGCCGCGCGCCGACTCCACCCGCATCCCCGTCCGCTCCATCGCGGTGCGGATCCGCCGCATCAGCGGGTCGATCTCGGCGACCTCCGGCAGCGCGTAGTCGGAGTTGAACCGGGTCGCGGCGGTCAGCCCCCGGTAACCGCCCTCGAACGCCTCCTGGTAGGAGTCGCGGAACACCAGGAACTCCAGCTCCGTCCCCGCCAGCGCCCGCCAGCCCCGCTCCGCCAGCCGCTCCAGCTGCTCCTTGAGCACCTGCCGCGGCGCCACCGGCACCGGCCGCCCGTCGGCGTCCAGCGCGTCGCCCAGCACCAGGGCGGTCCCCGGGTCCCAGGGCAGGTACCGCAGGGTGCCGGGGTCGGGCAGGATCGCGAAGTCGCCCAGCCCCCCGCCCCACGGGTCGGTGGCGTACCCCGGCCGTGACTCCATCTCCACGTCGGTGGCCAGCAGGTACAGGCAGGCGTCGAACCCGTTCTCCAGCACCCGTTCGGCGAAGTCGCGCGGTGCCACCCGGCTGCCCTGCACCCGCCCCTGGAGGTCGGGCAGGGCCACGATCACGTCGGTGATCCCGCCCGCCTCCACGTCGGCGCGCAGCCGCTCCAGCGGCACCGGGAACGGCGGCGGCGGGGGCGACGGCGGCAGGGTCTCGTACAGGGGCGGCAGTCCGTCGCCGATCGTCGTGCTCATCGCTTCTCTTCCGGGGTGTGCAGCGGGTTGGGGACCGGCGGGGCGTCCAGGTGGAACTCGGCGTCGCGCTCGGCGCGGTCGTGGTAGCCGCCGCCCAGCAGCCGCTCCCGGTTCAGGCACACCCGCTCGTACTCCGGCGCCAGCAGGTCGAACAGCGCGAACCGGTCGGCCAGTTCGGGGAACTCCGCCCGGTACCGGTCGATCTCGGCCCGCACCAGCGCCCAGAACCGTTCCTCGCCCACCCCCAGCTGTTCCTCCGCCAGCGGCGCCAGGTACCGGAAGTGCCCGATGAACAGCGACTTGGCCACCGACGAGGTCAGCTCGCGGGCGTCGAAGCGCATCAGCACCCCCAGCGCCTCCGCCGGCAGCCCCTCGTACTCCGGCAGGTCGGCGTCCAGCAGCTTCATGTCGTCCACGAAGTCCTTGACCGCCAGCCGCACCGGCCGGTCCCGCTCGTCGTAGACGACGATGGTGTTCTCCCCGTGCGGGTTGAACGCCAGGCCGTACCGGTACAGCAGGTGCAGCAGCGGCGGCAGCACCGTCCCGAACAGGGCGGCCAGCCACTCCTCGGCGTCCAGCCCGGACCGCTCCACCAGCTCCGCCGTGAACGCCCGGCCCTCGCCGTCCACGTGCAGCAGCGCCGCCAGGGTCCGCGCCCGCTCGCCCGGCTCCAGGAAGCCGGCGACCGGCTCGCGCCACAGCGCCCCCAGCAGCTGCCGGTGCCGGTACGGGGCGTCCGGGATGTCCTCCAGCACCGGGTGGCGCACCGCCACCGCGGCCACCTCGCCGGGCAGGATCACCCGGTGGCGCTCGGCCAGGAACGCGTCCTTGGCGTGCAGGGCGTGCACCCACCCGGTGCTCACCGGGGCGGCCCGGCACAGCTCGGTGGGGATGCCCCGGTAGACCATGGTGTTGAGGATGGCCAGCGACAGCTTGACGTTGAACCGGTCCGGTCTGGTCAGGTTGGTGAACGTGCGGATGGACTGCTGGGGCAGGTAGTCGTCCCCGGCCTCGCCCAGCGGGACGATGAGCCCGCGCGCCAGCTCGGCGGCGAACAGCGGCACCACCACCTCGTCCCACTGCCACGGGTGCACCGGCAGCCACACGAACGCGTCCGGGTCGGCGCCCGCCGCCGCCAGCCGTCCGGTGAACCGGGCGACGGTCTCCCCGCCCAGCTCACGGGCGCGCAGCACCTCCTCCTCCAGCCCCGGCACCCCGTGGTACTCGGCCAGGGAGCGGTGCACCGCGATCCACGGCAGCCGCACGGGCCGCCGCGCCTCGGGCGGGAAGTCCGCGCGGTCGCGGGCGGAGAAGCCCACCCGCCCCTTGTTGGCGAAGATCCACGGGTGCCCGGTCTGGTGCCCCTCCAGGTCGGCGTAGGGCAGGTCGGCCAGGTCGGCGGCGGTGCGCCGCTCCACGGCCAGCCGGGCGTCCGCCGACAGGGTGGCGGTCAGCTCCCCGACGGTGAACGCCTCCACCGCCGGGTCCACGACCCCGGCCGCGCCCAGGTCGCGCAGCAGGGCGAACGGGGAGGCCGGGGCCTCGGTCCCGTCGGCGCCGACCCGGGTGACCCCCGGCAGCACCCGCCACCCGTCCAGGAGGGTGCGCCGGCCCTCGAACCGGTACCGGGCGGCGCCCACGGCGGCGCTCCAGCGGCCGGGGCCGTCGGCCTCGGGGACCAGCGCGTACTCGAAGCACAGCTCGGCGACCATCTTGGCGGCCAGCAGGCCGCTGGCCCGGTCCCAGTGCCCGGCGGTCAGCTCGGCGGGCACCGGCAGCGGTGCGGCGGGGGTGCGGGCCACGTCGTTCACTCCTCCTCCCCGGGGACGGCCAGCGGGTTGTCCACCAGGCCGTGCATGACGTCGAACTCGGCGTCGCGTTCGGCGCGCTCGTGGAAGCCGCCGCCCATGAGCTGCTCGCGGTTGAGCGCCACCCGCCCCACCCGGGGCGCCAGCAGGTCGAACCAGGCGAACCGTTCGGCCAGCTCCGGGAAGCGCGCCTGGTGGGCCAGCACCTGGGCGCGGGCCAGCGCCCACAGCCGCGCCCCGGGCACCCCGAGGTCGTGCTCGACGATGTCGGCGAGGAACCGCAGGTGCCCCGCGCAGATCGCCGACAGCACCGAGTGCGCCAGTTCCTCCGGTCTCCAGCGGTGCAGCACCGACCGCACGTGCTCGGGGATCTCGGCGTACTCGGGCAGGTCGAAGGGGAGCAGCTCCACGTCCGACCCGAAGTCCTTGAGCGCGATGCGCACCGGGACCTCGTCCTCGTCCAGGATGAGCACCACGTTCTCCCCGTGCGGGGTGAAGGACGCCCCGTACCGGTACAGGTAGTGCAGCACCGGCGGGAACAGGGCGGCGACGAACCGCTCCAGCCAGGCCTCCACGCCCAGCCCGGAGCGCTCGATCAGCTCGGCCACCAGCGGCCGCCCGTCGGAGCCGCGCAGCAGCAGGCAGGCCATGGTGCGGGCGCGCTCGCCCCCGCGCAGGTGGCGGTGGACCGGCTCGCGCCAGATGGCGCCCAGCAGCTCGTGGAACCGGTACGGGGCCTGCGGCATCCGCGCGAACACCGGGTGCGGGACGGTGGCCGAGGCGCGCTCGGCGAGCATCACCACCCCGGTCTCGGCGAAGTAGGCGTCGCGTTCGGCGAGGTCGCGCAGCCAGGTGCTGGTGTGCGGGGCGCAGCCGGTCTGGGTGCCCGACAGCCCGCGCCAGACCAGGGTGTTGCGGATCATCAGCGGCACCTTGACGTTGAGCCGGTCGGGCCGGTCCAGGTTCATCAGGGTGCGGATGGACTGGAAGGGGCGGTAGCGGTCGCGGCTCTCGCCCAGGCGCACCACTCGGCCCAGGGCGATCTCCGCGGCGAACAGCGGGGCGACGACCTCGTCCCACTGGAAGGGGTGGACCGGGACCCACAGGTAGGCGTCGGGGTCGCCGCCGCGCTCGCGGATCCGCCCGGCGAACTCCGCGCGCTGGTCCCCGTCGATCTCGGCGGCGACCAGGGCGGCCTGGTCGGTGTCCGCCATGGACTGGAAGGCGCCCAGGTCGGGGTGGACGGCGATCCACACGAGGCGGAACGCGCCGCGCGCCTCGGGGGTGTAGCGGGCGGCGTCGTCGGCGGAGAAGCCGAGCCGGCCCTTGTTGACGAAGATGCAGGGGTGGCCGGTCTGGTACCCCTCCAGGTCCTCGTAGGGCAGGTCGGCCAGGTCGGCGGCCGGGAGGGCGGCGGCCAGCAGGCGGGCGTCGGCGGCGTGGGTGGCCAGCAGGTCGCGCACCACCTCGGCCAGGGAGTCGCCCGGCAGGCCCACGGTCTTCTGGGCGTCGGTGACGAACCGGGTGGGGTCCCAGGCGGGCTCGGGGCCCTCGGCGCCGGTGCGGACGAAGGAGTCGGCGTCCACGTGCCAGGAGCCGAAGCCGCCGCGCCGGGCGGTGAAGGCGTAGGTGACGCCGTCGTCCACGGGCAGCCGCCAGGCGGGGGAGCCTCCGGGCGCCCCGGGCCCGGCCGCGGGCTCGGGGACGATCATCTCCTCGTAGGCCATCTCGCCGACCATGTGGGCGAGCAGGCGGCTCCCGGCCCGGCGCCACAGGTCGGCGTCGTGGGTGGACTGTGCGTTCTCAGACATGGTGCGGTCTTTCGGTGCGGTGCGCGGACGGGTCGTCGGAGGTCCCGGGAGGTGGGGGCGGGCGCGAGGGGAGGCAGAGCAGCAGCGCGAGCACCGCGAACAGCCCCGCCCCCGCCGCCAGCGGCAGCCCCGCCCCGCCCGCGGCCAGGGCCGTGGCGGCCACCGGGCTGACGAGGGTCGCGGCCACGCGCACGGTGGCCACGGCGGAGAACGCCGGACCGTCCGTGCCGGTCACGGCGAACACCCTCAGGTCCAGGGCCACGTGTCCCAGCCCCAGGCCGACGCCGAACACCACCCGGCCCAGCGCCAGCGGCACGGGGTCGAGGGTGAGGAACTGCCAGGCCAGCCCGGCCGCGGCCAGCAGGCACGCGGCCGGCAGCAGCGCCCGGCCCAGCAGGGCGTGCGCCCGCCCGGCCAGCGGCAGCACCGCCAGCACGGCCACCTGCGGGAGCAGGAAGAGGACGGCGGCGGCCGTGGTGCCGACGCCGCCGTCCTGCGCGTACAGGGTGAAGAACGGACGCACGACCAGCCGTGCGGTCTCGACCGCCAGCACGACGGCGCTCACCGCGGCGATCGCCGCCACCGCGCCCCGCGGAGCCCTCGCCCGGGGCTCGGGGACGGAGTCGGCGACCGCGGGCGCGCGCCGCTCCCGCGGCAGCCTGCGGTGGCACAGCACCGCCAGCGCCACGTACAGCAGCGCGCAGGCGGCGATGCCCCAGCGGGGCTGGGGCAGGGCCATGATCCCCGCGCCGATGAGGGTGGCCGCCACCGTGCCGCCGTTGACCACGTAGGCGAACACGGTGACGTCGCGGACCCGGTCGGCTCCGGTGCCCACGAACGCCGGATAGGCCAGGGTGAACGCCATCGTCACCGCCACCTGCACCGCCGACAGCACCAGGAACACCGGGTACGCCGGGGAGGCGGCCAGCGCCAGCTCCAGTACCGCCGCCGCCCCCAGGGAGCCCAGCACCAGGGACGACAGCGAGAACCGGCGGGCGAGCAGGCCCCACAGGGGCATGGCCGCCAGCGCGGTCACCCGGCACACCCAGATGTACACGCCGGTGGCCGCCGGGTCGGTGACCCCGAACAGCCGCTCGAACAGCTGCGGGTAGAACGGGCTCAGCGCCACGTCGCCCACCAGGTGCAGCAGGACGACCAGCAGGTACAGCCGGCGGAACGAGGCCCCGCTCACCGCCGGGCCCCGGCCGGGGCGCCGAACGACGTGAACGCCGTCCGCTCCGGCAGCCGGTAGGCGGTGCCCCCGGTGAGGGAGTTGAGGATGACGGCCGCCCGCCAGGCTCCCAGGCCCAGGTCGGGGGCGCCCACGCCGTGGGTGTGCAGTTCGGCGTTCTGCACGTGGATCGGGGCGGTCAGCGCCGGGTCGGTGGCCAGGCGCAGGTCCCCGTCGACGAGCGGCCGGCCCCGTCCGTCTGTCTCGATGAGCTTGGCGAGGGGCGCCAGGAAGCCGGGGGAGCGCTGGGCGTACCCGGAGGCGGCGACCACCGCGCCGGTGCGGACGGTGAACTCGGCGTCCTGCTCGCGGTGGCGGAACCGCAGCGCGAACCCGTCCCCGTCGGCCTCGGCGGCCAGCAGCTCGCACTGGGCGCGCAGGCTCACCCCCACGTCGGCGCCCGCGATGCCGCGCTCGTAGAGCACGTCGTGGATCTCGGCGATGGTGTCGCCGCTGATGCCCTTGTACAGCTGCCACTGGGCGGGGACCACGCGGTCCTTGGTCTCCTGGGGCAGGGCGTGGAAGTAGCGGGTGTAGTCGGGGGTGAAGTGCTCCAGCCCCAGCTTGGAGTACTCCATGGGGGCGAACGCCGGCGAGCGCGTCACCCAGTGCACGGCGGTGCCGCGGTGGGCGGGGGAGCGCAGCAGGTCCAGGAACACCTCGGCGCCGGACTGGCCCGAGCCCAGCACGGTGATGTCGTCGACCCCGTCCAGGCCCGCCGCCCGCTCCAGGTAGTCGGCGGCGTGGAACACGCGCTCGCCCACCAGGGGGCGCAGCGGCCCGGGCAGCACCGGCTCGGTGCCGATGCCCAGTACCAGGGCGCGCCCGCGGGTGCGGGTCACCGCCCCGGCGGCGTCGGTGTGCTCCACCGTGAAGACCCCGTCCTCGTGGTGGACGGCGTCCACGCGGGCGTCGAACCGGCACGAGCCCAGTGAGCGGGCCACCCAGCGGCAGTAGTCGTCGTACTCCCGGCGCGGCACGTGGAAGTGCTCGGAGAAGTAGAAGGGGAACAGCCGGTCGTGCTCGCGCAGGTAGGACAGGAACGACCAGGGGCTGGTGGGGTCGACCAGGGTCACCAGGTCGGCGAGGAAGGGCACCTGGAGCCGGGCGCCCTCCAGCAGCAGGCCCGGGTGCCAGGAGAAGTCGGGCCGGGCCTCCAGGAAGCGCGCGGTGAGGCCGGGCACACCGTCGGCCAGGGCGGCCAGGGCCAGGTTGAACGGGCCCAGGCCGACGCCCACCAGGTCGTACGGTTCGTCGTCCCCGTGGGCGTGGGGGCGGGAGGTGGCGGTCAACGGGACTCCTTCAGGGCGGCGAGTTCGGTGTCGCCCGCGGCGGCGACCCCGGCGAGCAGGGCGGTCGTGTCCTCGACGGTGGTGGCGGGGTTGAGCAGGGTGAGCTTGAGCCACACGCGGCCGTTGATCCGGGTGCGGCCGACCACGGCCCGGCCCTCCTGGAGCAGGCGGCGGCGCAGGCGGGCGTTGACCTCGTCGGAGTCGGCCCCGGCGTCGTAGCGGAACACCACGGTGGTGAGGGAGGGCGAGTCGGCCAGCTGGAGCCGCGGGTGGGCGGTGACTTTGGCAGCCGTCCGCAGGGCCAGGTCGCGGCAGGCGTCCACGAGGCGGCCCAGCCCGTCGGTGCCCAGGGCCCGCAGGGTGACGGCGATCTTGAAGACGTCGGCCCGGCGGGTGGTGCGCAGCGAGTACCCGAGCAGGCTGGGGTAGCCCGCCTCCTCGTCGTCGGCGGGGTTGAGGTAGTCCACCGAGCGCGAGAGCGGGGCGAACAGGGCGCGCTCGCGGGTGAGCAGGACCCCGGCGGCCACCGGCTGCCAGCCGAGCTTGTGCAGGTCCAGCCCGACCGAGTGGGCCCGGTCCAGCCCGGCGAGCAGGCCGCGCAGCCGGCGGGAGAACAGCAGCCCGCCGCCGTAGGCGGCGTCCACGTGCAGCCACACCCCGTACTCGCGGGCGATGTGGGCGATCGCGCCCAGGGAGTCGATGCCGCCCAGGTCGGTGGTGCCCGCGGTGGCGACGATCGCGACGGGGATGTCGCCGTCGGCGCGCATCCGGTCCAGGGCCTCGCGCAGGGCGCGCGGGCGCATCCGGTGCCGGGAGTCGACGTCGACGGTCTCGACGGCGTCCTCGCCCAGGCCCAGCAGGGCGGCCGAGCGCTGGACGGAGAAGTGGGCGGCGGCCCCGCACAGGATGCGCGGGCGGGCGCCGGCGGCCGCCCGCGCCACCCCGTGGCGGACGGGGTCGCGCTCGGGCCCGGCCAGGGCGTGGTCGCGGGCCAGCAGCAGGGCGGTCAGGTTGGACTCGGTGCCGCCGGAGGTGACCACGCCGCCCGCCGCCTCGGGGTCGTACCCGGCCAGGCCGGCCAGCTCGCCGATGACACGGGTCTCCATGGCGGTCGCGGCGGGGGCCTGGTCCCAGGAGTCCATGGACTGGTTGAGGACGGAGGCGACGGCGTCGGCGGCCACCGCCACGGCCAGCGGCGGGCAGTGCAGGTGGGCGGCGCAGTGCGGGTGGGCGGGGTCGGCGGCGTGCACGGCCAGGGCGTGCGTGAGCCGGGTCAGGACCCGTTCGGCCAGGTCGGGGGCGTTCCGGTCGCCTTCGGGCGCGGCGGTCGGCGGGCCCAGGGCGGTCCGGACCGCCTCGGCCACCTCCTGGGGTGTGCGGGCGGGCAGCGGTCCCCCGCGCTCCTCGCGGGCCGCGGACAGGGCGTCGGCGGCCGCGGCCAGGAGGGCGGCCACGGCCTCGGGGCCGCCGGGGGCTCCGGCCAGGGCGTCGGGCAGCAGGGCGGAGGCGTCGGCGGGGACGGTGAGGCCGTCGGCTCCCCAGGTCACGGTGTCGCCACCGGGAGTGATGGTCATGGGGCGTGGGGCTCCTGTTTCTCTCCGAGGCGGTTCGGGCGCGCGGACGGGGGAGGCCCGGGCCGCGGGGCCCGGTCGGTGCGTTGTGCCGGGGGCGGCGGGGGAGGCCGCGCGTCCCGGTGCCCGCCGGGCGGGGCGGGCTGGAGGGGAGCGCCGGCGCGCACGGCGGCGTGCGCGCCGGTGGCGCGGGTCAGCGCAGGGGCATGGTCAGGGCGTGGTGGCGGCGCCAGCCCGGGTGGGGCTCGACGTCGCCGACGTGGGTCCAGCCGTTGCGCAGGACCAGGTCCAGGGCGTGGGCGTTGGTCTCGGCGACCAGCCCGGCGGCGCGTTCCTCGGCGCGCCCCTGGACGAGGAGGGGGAAGGCGCGCTCGACCACGCCGGATCCCCGGAACGGTTCGGGGACGAGGGCCTCGCACAGGGCGAAGGTGCGGCCCGGGTACTCGGCGGTGACCTCGTCCGCGTCCACGCCGGGCAGCGGGGTGAAGCCGTTCCACCAGCCGGTGGTCACCGGCAGGGGGTACCCGTAGGCGAACCCGGCCAGGACGCCGTCGGCGTGGCAGGACGTGAGCCGGAAGCCCTCCCGCCGGGCGCTGAAGGCGAGGCGGTCGGCGAAGGCGGGGGCGCGGTGGTCGGGCAGGTGCAGGGCGTGCGCGTAGACCTCCTCGTAGGCCCGGACCCAGGGGGAGGGGTCGGCGAGGACGTCGGCTCCGGTGAGGTTCTCGATCCGCCAGGTGACGGAGGTCGGGTCGGCCGTCGGAGCGGGGGAGGCGGACACGGTGGGATCTCCTTGTCGGGGACGGGGGTACGGGGCCGGGGGAGGCCGAACCAATTAGGGCAGGCTTACCTAAGTCATGTCAAGAGGGGGATGCATGTCCCGCGCCACAGGGGCCGCGGTCAGGGCAGCCGGGAGTCCACGGTGGTGCGCACCGCCGCGGGGTGCCCCAGGAACGCGGGCATGGCGAACTCGAACCCGTACGCGCCCGCGTTGGGGAAGACCAGCACGTCGCCGGCGCGCACCGACGCCACCCGCACATCGCGGGCCAGCACGTCCTCGGGGGTGCACAGCTCGCCCGACACCGTCACCGACGCCCCGCGCGCCTCGGGCCGGGGCACGCCGGCCGGCCACAGGTCGTCCGCCAGCACGGCGAAGTTGTGCCGGATCTCCCAGGAGGTGGGCAGCTGGAAGTGGTTGATACCGCCGCGCACCACGGCGAAGGTCCCGCCGTAGGACGCCTTGACGTCCGTCACCCGGGCCGCGTACCAGCCCGCCGGGGCGCCGATCCACCGGCCGGGCTCGAACACCACCTCCACACCCGGGTCGGGGGCGTCCGCCAGCGCGGCGCCGAACCCCTCCAGGTCGAAGGCGTCGTCGCCCGCCTCGAACGGCACGCCCAGGCCACCGCCCACGTCCACCGTGCGCAGGTCGACCCCGTGCCGGTCGGCCGTGCCGCGCGCCCACTCCAGGCACCACAGCACGTAGGCGGCGTGCGCCGCGGCGTCGGTGTTGCCGCTCACCGCGTGCACGTGGAAGCCGGTCAGGTCCAGGCCCGGCAGGGAGCGCACCGCCTCCACCGCCGCGGGCACCTCCGCCTCGGGGACCCCGAACGGGCCCGGGGTGCCGCCCATCACCAGGGAACCGCTCACCGGCACCCGGGCGGGGTTGACCCGGATCGTCACCGGAAGCACCGTGCCCGCGCCGACCGCGGCCGCCGAGGCCCGGTGCGCCTCCAGGACGCTCTCCAGGTTGACGGCCACGTCGGCGCCGTGTCCGGCGCGCAGCCGGGCCAGCCCGGCCAGCAGTTCGGGGGTCTTGCCCGGACCGCTCACCGCGATCCTCCCGCCGGGGCCGCCGCGCCGCTCGCGCAGCGCCGCCAGGGAGGCGCGCGCCTCGCGCAGCGATGCCGCCTCGAACCCGTCCACGGCCTCGGCCAGGTGCGCCAGCACCGGCTCGAAGCCGTTGGCCTTGACCGCGAAGTACACCCGGGCCCAGTCCGGCAGCGCCTTGCGCAGCGTGCGGGCCCGGTCGGCGGCCAGGGCGGGGTCGTACACATAGCCCGCCCCGGTCCCGGCGGCCAGTTCCAGCGCCGCCGCCCGCACGGGGGCGGGGATCCGGCCGGCGTCCAGGCAGGGGGCGTGTTCGAAGGAGCGGGGCGGTTCCACGGGGTCTCCCGGTGTGGTGTCGCGGGGCGGCGCGGGTGCGCGGCGCCGGGCGGGGCGGCCGCGCACCCGTTCTGGGAAGGCGGGGCGCGCCGTTACCGCTGCGGGTCGACGCCGAACATCTCGGCCAGGTCGTCCAGCACCGCGTGCGCGGCGATCAGGCCCACGCCGGAGATCCAGTACTCGTCGTCCACCTCGGTGATCTCGCCGGTCAGCTCGCCCCACAGCGGAGCGGCCATGTACTCCTCCTTGCTCTCCTGGACACCGTCGGCGCCGCCGTCGTCGTAGGTGGCGACGAAGATGTGGTCGGCGTCCAGGTCGAGCAGGCGCTCCTGGCTGTGGTAGGTGACGATCTCCTCGGACTCCGTGTCCACGCCCGGGCCGGGCTCCAGGCCCACGTCCTCCAGGATCACGCCGATGTAGGACTGCGGGGTGTACAGGCGGACGCCGTCGGCGTCGCCGGCGAACCGGACCGCCGACACGGTGGGCGCCTCGCCGCCGTTGGCCTCCACGATCGCCTCGCCCAGGGCGGCGGCGCGCTCCTCGAACTCGGCGACCAGCCGCTCGGCCTCCTCCTCGGCGTCCAGCGCGGCGCCGGTGAGGACGAGGTTCTCCTTCCAGGTGGCGCCGGTGGTCTCGGACATGACCGTCGGGGCGACCTCGGAGAGCTGCTCGTACCCGTCGCCGTGGCGGACCTGCGCCGACAGGATCAGGTCGGGGGAGGTCTCGGCCACGGCCTCGGGGTCGACCTCCCACAGCAGGCCCACCGGGACGGCCTCGTCGGCGGTGCCGACGTTCCAGTCGCTCTCCACCAGGTAGTCGGGGAGCTCGGTGACGTCCTCCGCGAACGTGGTGAAGCCCACCACGTTGCCGCCCAGGGCCAGGGTGGAGTCCACGTAGGCGGCGTCCAGCGGCAGGACGCGCTCGGGGGCCGCGGTGATCTCGGTGGAGCCGAGGAAGTGCTCCACGGTCCGCGGGTAGCCGTCGGAGGGCTCGTTGGAGGCCTCGGGGGCGCCTTCGGGGCCGCCGGCGCCGCAGGCGGTCAGCATGGCGACAGCGGCGGCCGCCGCGGCGACGGGCGGGAACAGCCGGCGCGGCCGGGTGGACAGGGTCATACGGGGGCTCCATGAGGGTCGGGGAATACGTTCGGTCCAGGGCGGGCCGGGGGGCGCGCGAACCACGGGGCGGTGTGTCGTTCCAGGCCGGGACGTGGCAAACTTAGGCCATCCAGATACGGCTAGGCAAACCTAACTTAGGATTGCCTGGCCTTCGTCATGATAGGAGTCCGGGTGCACGACACCTCCGGGCCGCCCCCCGGTAACGCGGATCCCCCCGCGCAGCGGGCGATCGCGGCGGACACCGCGGTCGCCGCACGCCGCTCGCGCCGCCTCGCCGGGCTGGCGGCGCTCGTCCTCCTGCTGTGCGCGGCGTCCCTGGGCAGCGTGCTCATCGGCGCCCGGGCCCTGAGCCCGGACACCGTCTGGCAGGCGCTCACCGCCACCGCCGGGGCCGAGGCCGACATCATCGTCAACGACATCCGGCTGCCCCGCACCGCGCTGGGGATCATGGCGGGCGTCTCCCTGGGACTGGCCGGGGCGCTCATGCAGGGCCACACCCGCAACCCCCTGGGCGACCCCAGCATCCTCGGCGTCACCTTCGGGGCGGCCCTGGCCGTGGTCCTGGGCATCGCGCTCTTCGACATCACCGCCCTGTACACCCAGGCCTGGCTGGCCTTCGCCGGGGCCGGAGCCGCCGCGGCAGCGGTCTACCTCATCGGGTCCGTGCCCGGACGCGGACCCACGCCCGTCACGCTGGCGCTGGCCGGGACCGCGGTGAGCTGGCTCGCCTACTCGGTGGTGTCCGGCCTGGTCCTGCTGGACCGCTCCACCATGGACGACTTCCGGTTCTGGCGGGTGGGGGCCCTGGTCGGCCGCGATCCCGAGATCCTGCCGCCGATGCTGGCCGTGGTCGCCGTCGGCACCGCCCTGGGCCTGGCCAACGCCGGGGCGCTCAACGCCCTGGCCCTGGGCGAGGACACCGCCAAGGCGCTGGGCCACCGGGTCGGCCGGGCGCGGGTGGTGGGCCTGACCGCGATCACCCTGCTCACCGGGGTCACCGTGGCCGCCTGCGGCCCCATCGCGTTCGTCGGCCTGATCGTGCCCCACCTGGCGCGCGGGATCGTCGGCGCCGACCACCGGTGGCTGCTGCCCTACTCCGCCCTCATGGGGGCGATCCTGCTGCTGGCCGCCGACGTGCTGGGCCGCTTCCTGGCCCCGCCCGGCGAACTCCAGGTCGGCATCGTGCTCGCCCTCGTCGGCGCGCCCTTCTTCATCTACATCGTCCGCCGCCGGAGACTCCTCGCCCTATGACCCCCCTCGCCCCCGAACACCCGGCGCACCAGGTGCGCGACCGGCTGCGCCGCAGCCGCCCCGCCCTGCGCCTGGGACCCGTCGCGCTGCGGCTGCGCCCCCGCCTGATCGCCGTGTGCCTGGCGGTCCTGGCGGTCCTCACGGTGCTGCTCGCCCTCAACCTCTCCCTGGGGCGGACCCCGCTGACCCCCGCCCAGGTGTGGGCGCACATCATCGGCACCGACTACGAGCACTACTTCACGGTGTGGCGGGTGCGGATGCCGCGCGTGGTGACGGGCATGCTCGCCGGGGCCGCCCTGGCCGCCGCAGGGGCGGTCACCCAGACCATCATGCGCAACCCCCTGGCCAGCCCCGACCTGCTCGGCGTCACCCACGGGGCGAGCGCCGGCGTGGTCGCCGTCCTGGCGTTCGGCGGCAGCTACGGCATCCTCTCCGGAGGCGGCGCCCTGTCCTCGCTGGGCGTACCCGCCGTCGCCCTGATCGGCGGACTGGCCGCCGGGGCGCTGTGCTACACGCTGGCCCGCCGGGGCGGCGTCGACGGCTACCGGCTGCTGCTGGTGGGGGTGGGCGTCTCCACCGTCCTGATGAACCTCACCCTGTGGCTGCTCACCCTAGGCGAGGTCACCGACACCGGCCGGGCCATGGTCTGGGTCGCCGGCAGCCTGAGCATGCGGACCTGGGAGAACGCCGCCCCGGTCGCCCTGGCCCTGGTGCTGCTCCTGCCGCTCGCCCTGGCCGCCTCGCGCACCCTGGACGCCCTGTCCTACGACGACGACGTGGTGCGCGGCCTGGGCGTGGACCTGGAGCGCGCCCGCACGGCCATGCTCGTCCTGGCGGTGCTGCTGGCCGCGTTCGGCACCTCCGCCGCCGGGCCGATCCTGTTCGTGTCCCTGGCCTGCCCGCAGATCGCCCTGCGCCTGGCCGGGCCCGGCACCTCCCGGCCGCCCGTGCTGCTGTCGGCGCTGGTGGGCGCCGCCCTGGTCAGCGGGGCCGACCTGGCGGCCCGCACCGCGCTCGACAACATCCAGCTGCCGGTCGGCGTCGTCACCGGCTGCCTGGGCGCCCTGTACCTCATCCACCTGCTCGTCCGCGCCAACCGGAGGACCCAAGCTTGACTTTCTCCCCTCTCCGAAGGGAGGGGATCCCGATACGCACTCGTGTGCGCACAACCCTTACGGGCCGGCCCTCGCGGGCCCGGTTTCCTGCTTCGTCGCCGACCGCGGAAGGGAGGACCCTTGCCGTCTCACACCGGCTCCACAGGCCTGCCCCGGGGCCTGGCCCCGGAGTACGGCACGTCCTGCCGCCCCGATGTTCTTCGCCGCGTTCAGCTCACGGTCGTGCCGTGTGCGGCAGTCCGGGCACGTCCAGAACCGGGTGCCCAGAGAAAGACGTTTCAGGAGGTACCCGCAGTCCGAGCAGGTCTTGGACGAGGGGAACCACCGGTCGACCACCACCAGGGTGCGACCCTGTCGTGCGGCCTTGTACTCCAACTGGCGCCGGAACTCACCGAAGGCGGCGTCCAGCACCGCCCGGTTGAGTCCCGCCTTCTGCCGCACCCGCCGGCCGGGCGCCTGGAGGGTGCCGCGCGCGGAGGCCGTCATCGCGGAGACGTCGAGGTCCTCGATCGCGATCACATCGTGGGTGCGCACCAGCCGGGTGGTGGTCTTGTGCAGGAAGTCGGCGCGGGCGTGGCGGACCTTGCGGTGCGCGGCCGCGACCCTGCGGTCGGCCTTGCGCCGGTTGGCGGACCCGCGCTGTTTGCGGGCCGTCCGCCGCTGGTACCGGGCCAGGTTCTTCGCTTTGCGGGCCAGGTGGCGGGGGTTGGCGATCCTCTCCCCGGTGGACAGGGTCGCGAAGTCCCCCACCCCCAGGTCGATCCCGACCACAGGACCGGACCCCGTCCCGTCCTCGGGTGCGGGGGCCGGGTCGTCGGCCTCCACGGCGAAGGTCACGTACCAGCGCCCGTCCGGCTCCCGCGACACGACCACCGTGGTCGGGTCCAGGGCCGCCGGGTCCACGTCCGGCCACGACCACGCCAGGCGCAGCGGTGTCCGCTGCTTGGCCAGGAACAGTTCCCCGCCCCGGATGCGGAACGCCGACCGGGTGTAGTGCGCCGACTGGCGGCCGGTCCGGGTCTTGAACCGGGGGTAGCGGGCGCGTCCGGCGAAGAAGTTGGAGAACGCCGTGTGCTGGTGCCTGAGCGTCTGCTGGAGCGGGACCGAGGACACCTCGGACAGGAACGCCAGCTCCTGGGTTTTCTTCCACCCGGTCAGCGCGGCGTCGGTCTGTTTGTAGGTGGTCGTCTCGCCGTACCGGTGGTAGGCGGTGCGGCGCTCGGCCAGGGTCTTGTTCCACACCAGGCGCACACAGCCGAAAGTGCGGCCCAACTGGGCCGCCTGTTCGGCGTCCGGATAGGCCCGGACCTTGTACGCCGTCCGCATGCGGAAAAAATTACACCGAGGAGAGGCATGAGTAAGGCAGAACGGAAAAGTGAGTGCGGATTGTCCCGAATGCCTTTCCGCCCTGAAGGACGGGGCATCCTTCGGGAAAATTCGGTGACCGCGCCGCAGACCACACGCACCGAGGGCACGCCCTCCGACGCGCGGGCGCGCCTGAGCGCCCGCGGCCTGACCCTGGCCTACGACGACCGCGTCATCGTCGACGGCCTGGACGCCGACATCATCGAGGGGACCGTCACCTGCGTCATCGGCCCCAACGGGTGCGGCAAGTCCACGATGCTGCGCGCCCTGGGCCGGCTCATGCGCCCCAGGTCCGGGCTGGTGGAGCTGGACGGCCGCGACATCCACCGCACCCCCACCCGGGAGGTCGCCCGGGTGCTGGGGGTGCTGCCCCAGCAGCCCACCGCCCCCGACGGGCTCACCGTCGCCGACCTCGTGGCCCGCGGCCGCCACCCGGCCCAGCGCTGGTACCGCCAGTGGTCGGGCGACGACCACGAGGCCGTCGCCCGGGCTCTGGAGCTGACCGGGCTGGCCGACCTGGCCGACAGCCCGCTGTCGGAGCTGTCCGGCGGCCAGCGCCAGCGCGCCTGGATCTCGATGGTGCTGGCCCAGGGCACCGACCTGCTGCTGCTGGACGAGCCCACCACGTTCCTGGACCTGGTCCACCAGGTGGACGTGCTCGACCTGGTGCGCGAACTGCACGACGAGGGCGGGCGCACCATCGTCATGGTCCTGCACGACCTCAACCTCGCGGCCCGCTACGCCGACACGGTCATCGCCATGCGGGACGGGCGGGTGCTGGCCAGCGGCGGCCCCGCCGACGTGCTCACCCCCGAGCTGCTGCGCGAGGCGTTCGGGCTGGACGCCGTGGTGGTGGAGGACCCGGTCACCGGCGGCCCCATGGTGGTGCCGGTCGGCCGCAGCAAGGGGAGGGGATAGGGCGCGGCGGAACCGGGCAGGGGTAGGGGAAGGGGGAACGGGAAAGGGCCCCGGGCGTGGGGTCTGGACCCGGTGGTCCGCGGTGGTGGATCATCGCGGACAAGGGCCGACGGTGGGTGTTCACCGAGTAGCGAAGAGTGATCAACTCGGTGCTGCGCGGGAGTTGTAGGGGCGTTCACCTCGGTTTCACCCGTGCGTGTGGAACCTCGGCCAAGGTCGAGAGCGACCGGTGGGACCACCCCGCCTGCCGCGACCCCGCACGGCCCCGACCCAGCCCCGTACCAGGGCGGAGGCCGCCGGGGGGAAGCAACGATCCCCGAGGAGAAGGTGTGCCCGAATCCGCGCCCCGCCGCCGCTTGCTGCCGTTCGTCGACACGGTCGGCGGTGGCCGTTCCCGCAGGACCTGCGAGCTGCGCTGCGGTGATGCCTGTTTCCACCCCGCTCCCAACAAGAGCGACAACGCCTACTTCGGTGACATCTTCGCCAAGGCGCTCTCCCGCCGCTCGATGCTGGGCGCCGCGGTGGTCGGCGCCGGTGCCGGCGCCCTGGGCATGGCCGCCCCCGCCGTCGCGGACCGGGGCCCCGGCCGCCCCAAGCCCGCCCCCCGGCCGACCTTCAGAAGCGTCCTGCCCAACAACGACGACAAGGTCACCATCCCCAACGGCTACGAGCAGCACGTCGTCGTCCGCTGGGGCGACCCCGTCCTGCCCGGGGCCCCGGAGTTCGACGTCGAGAACCAGACCGCCGAGGCCCAGGCGCAGCAGTTCGGCTACAACTGCGACTACGTCGGCCTCCACCAGCTCGACGAGAACCGCGGCCTGCTGTGGGTCAACCACGAGTACACCAACGAGAACCTCATGTTCCGCGGCTACCGGAACGGGGCCTCGGCGACCCCCGAGCAGATCCGGATCGCCATGGCCGCCCACGGCGGCTCCATCGTCGAGGTCGAGCGGGTCGGCCGCACCGGCCAGTGGCGCCTGAGCACCGGCGAGCGGCGCTACAACCGGCGGATCACCACGGACACCCCGTTCACCCTCACCGGCCCCGCCGCCGGGCACGACCTGCTCAAGACGGAGGAGGACCCCACCGGGACCACCGTGCGGGGCATGCTCAACAACTGCGCGGGCGGCTACACCCCCTGGGGCACCTTCCTCAGCGGCGAGGAGAACTTCAACCAGTACTTCGGCAACGCCCCGGCGAGCCCCGAGTACGCCCGCTACGGCCTGTCCACCGGTGCCTCGGGCCGCCGCTGGGACCGGGTCGAGGAGCGCTTCGACCTCTCCCGGCACCCCCACGAGGTGAACCGCTTCGGCTGGATCGTCGAGACCGACCCCCTCGACCCCTCCGCCCCGCCCGCCAAGCGCACCATGCTCGGCCGCTTCAAGCACGAGGGCGCCACCGTCCGCCTCGCCGAGGACGGCCGCGCGGTCGCCTACATGGGCGACGACGAGCGCTTCGACTACATCTACAAGTTCGTCAGCGCGAAGAAGTTCCGCGAGGGCGACACCCGCCACAACCTCACCCTCCTGGACACCGGCACGCTCTTCGTCGCCCGCCTCACCGGCAACAGCCCGGAGGAGGAGATCGACGGGTCCGGCGCGCTGCCCGCCGACGGCGAGTTCGACGGCTACGGCGACTGGATCCCGCTGGCCAGCGACACCACGAGCTTTGTGGACGGCTTCAGCGTCGCCGAGGTGCTCGTCCACACCCGCCTGGCCGCCGACGCCGCCGGGGCGACCAAGATGGACCGCCCCGAGGACATCGAGGCCAGCCCCGCCACGGGCAAGGTCTACGTGGCCCTGACCAACAACACCGCCCGCGAGCCTGGCCAGGCCGACGAGCCCAACCCGCGCGGCCCCAACAAGCACGGCCACATCCTGGAGATCATCGAGCACAACGGCGACGCCGCCGCCGAGGCGTTCGCCTGGACCGTGCCGCTGGTGTGCGGGAACCCCGAGGACGAGGACACCTACTACGCGGGCTACGACAAGTCCAAGGTGATGCCGATCTCCTCGCCCGACAACGTCACCTTCGACAGCGACGGCAACCTGTGGATCTCCACCGACGGCCAGCCCGGCACCCTGGGGATCAACGACGGCCTGCACGTCATGCCCGTCGAGGGGCGCTTCCGCGGCGAGCTGAAGACCTTCGCGACCGTTCCGGTGGACGCCGAGGCGTGCGGCCCGTTCATCACCAAGGACGACAAGACGGTCTTCCTGGCCCCGCAGCACCCCGGTGAGGACGGGACCTTCGAGGCGCCCACCAGCGTGTGGCCCGACGGCGACTTCCCGCGCCCGTCGGTGGTCTGCATCTGGCACAAGGGCGGTCGCGCCGTCGGCAGGTGACCGGCGCCCCCGAACACCGGCCCCGGGACTCCATCGTGGGGGAGCCCCGGGGCCGGTTCGTGTCGGCGCGTCCTACAGGGTCTTGCCGAAGCACAGCGACGAGGGCTCGCCGGCGTAGGCGCCGAAGGGCTCCACCGGGGTGTAGCCGGACTTGGTGTAGAACCGCACCGCGTCGGGCTGGCGGTCGCCGGTCTCCAGCCGGAGCCGCTTCCACCCCCGGTCGCGCGCCCATTCCTCCAGGGCGGCCAGCAGCCGCGGGGCCGCCCCCGACCCCCGGTGCCCGGGCAGCACGTACATCCGCTTGACCTCGCCGCCCTCGTCCGGCCCCAGGTCGCGCAGGCCCCCGCAGGCCACCGCGGTGCCGTCGGCGGCCCGGGCCAGCGCGAACACGGCGATGTCGGACGCCGACGGGGGCGTGCCGGGCTCGGAGTCGGGGGTCCCGTACCGTTGGGCGATCTCGGCGCGCTGCCCGGCCCGGAGAGCGGTGGCGTCGGGATCGTCCCAGGCCACGAAGTCGATCTGCATGGCGTGACGGTATACCGGGCGTGTTACGGGCCGGTTTCCCGTTCCGCGCCGCCGGGCGTGGCCCGGCTCACCCGTCGGTGAGGGCCTCGCGCACCGGCCGGAACTTGGACTCGGTCTCGGCGATCTCCGACTCCGGCTCGGACCCGGCGACGATCCCGCACCCGGCGAACAGCCGGGCCGTCGCCCCGTCCACGTGGGCGCTGCGCAGGGCGATGCCCCATTCGGCGTTGCCCGCGCCGTCCACCCAGCCGACCGGTCCCGCGTAGCCGCCCCGGTCCATGCCCTCCACCTCGTCGATGAGGCGCATCGCGGTGGCGGTGGGGGTGCCGCCCACGGCGGCGGTCGGGTGCAGGGCCGCCACGGCGTCCAGCGCCGACACCCCCGGCCGCAGCCGGGCGTGCGCGCGGGTGGCCAAGTGCTGGACGTTGGCCAGCCGCAGCAGGTGCGGCCAGGCCGGGACCGCCAGCTCCTCGGCGAGGGGGGCCAGGGCGTCGCGCAGGGAGTCCACCGCCAGCCCGTGCTCCTCCACGTCCTTGGCCGAGGACATCAGCTCCTCCGCGAGCCGCTCGTCCTCCTCCGTGTCGGCGCCGCGCGGGCGGGTGCCCGCCAGCACCAGGGAGGACAGCTCCTCGCCCTCCCGGCGCAGCAGCAGTTCGGGGGTGGCGCCGACCATGCCCGCGACCGAGAACGTGAAGCACTGCGGGTAGCGGGCGTGCAGCCGCTCCAGCAGGGTGCGCACGTCGATGGGGCCCTCGGCCCGGGCGACGAGGTCGCGGGCCAGCACCGCCTTGTCGAGCTCCCCGGCGCGGATGCGCGCGACGGTGTCCGCGACGACGCCGCCCCACTCCCGGGCGGTGAGCTCACCGGTGTCCCAGGAGAGGGGGCCGACGGGGCGCGGCGCGGGGGCCGGGTACAGCAGCTCCCCGGGGTGGACGCCGGGCTCGTCGGTGACGGTGGTCAGCCACGCCCGGTCGCCGCGGCGGCCCAGCAGGACGCGGGGGACCACCATGGTGGAGCCCGTGGAGGTGGGGGCGAAGGTGAACGTGCCGAAGGCGACGGCGCCGGTGCCCGGCAGGCCGACCTCGTCCTCCACCACGGCCCGCTCCAGCACCCCGTTGAGCCAGCGGGCGGCCTCGGTGAACCGGGTGGTGTCGGTGGGCTCGGTGCCCGCGGGCTCGGCGTCCGGGCTCCAGTGGGCGGCCCGGCCCCAGCCGACCAGGCCGTCGTCGCCGGTCAGCCAGGCCAGCGGGGCCCCGGCGGGCAGGCGGCGAACCAGGGAGTCGGCGCCGCCGCGCAGCGGAACGGTCCGGACGAAGAGCTTGGGAGGGCACACAGCGGCGTTCACGTCACCCGAGTCTAGGTCGCCCGGTGCCCTCGCGAGCCCGGACCGGGGGCCGGGGGAGGGGAGGGTCAACCCCTCTGCCGGCGTGACGGGGCCCGCACCGCGACGGTTTCCGTACCCGGGGCCGGTGGAGCCATGGGGATCCGGGGTGCCGCATTGACCTGGGGCGATGTTCCCTTCCCGGGGCTTGTGCGAGGTTGTCCACAGATTGGCTCAATCGTGTCCGAAAATTGACATTGTCCTCTACGCTGGTCCACGGCACGGCGCTCCGGGGAACGGGCGCCGCCCCGGCTTCCAAGAGGAGACATCGCTTTGAAGGGTTCTGTGGCACGGACCGTGGCCGTACCGCGCGCCGCGCGCTGGGCGACCATGGCCGCCGCGTCCACCGTCCTGCTCGCCGGATGCGCCGCGGGCGCCCCGGGGGGAGCGCCCGGCGACGGCGCCAGCGGGAGCCGCAACGACACCGGCGGCACCGTCCGGACCGCGGACGCGCTGTGCTCGGCCGACTCCGCGCGGCAGATGCGCGGCGCCTGGCTCACCACCGTCCGCAACATCGACTGGCCCTCTGAGCCCGGCCTGTCCGCCGAGGAGCAGCAGGCGGAGCTGGACGCCTACCTCGACGACGCCGTCGCCATGGGCCTCAACGCCGTGTTCCTGCACGTGCGGCCCACCGCCGACGCCGTGTACGCCTCCGACAAGGAGCCCTGGGCCCGCTACCTCACCGGCGAGCAGGGCGGCGACCCCGGGTACGACCCGCTGGAGTACGCGGTGGAACAGGCGCACGCCCGCGGCCTGGAGCTGCACGCCTGGTTCAACCCCTACCGGGTGGGCCTGCAGGACCCCGACATCGAGAACCTGGTGGACGACCACCCGGTGAAGCAGAACCCCGAATGGCTGGTGGACTACGGCGACGAGGCCTACGTGGACCCCGGCAACCCCGAGGTGCGGGCCTGGGTCACCGGCGTGATCATGGACGTGGTCGAGCGCTACGACATCGACGGCGTCCACTTCGACGACTTCTTCTACCCCTACCCCAAGGACGGCGAGGAGTTCGACGACGACGCCTCCTGGGAGGCGCACGGCGGGGACTTCGACGACCGCGACGACTGGCGCCGCGACAACGTCGACCAGCTCATGCGCGACGTGCACGGCGCCATCCAGGAGACCGAGCCGTGGGTGAGCTTCGGCGTCTCCCCGTTCGGCATCTGGCGCAACCAGAGCACCGACCCCAGCGGGTCGCCCAGCTCCGGCCTGCAGTCCTACGACGCCCAGTACGCCGACACCCGCACCTGGATCCAGGAGGGCACCGTCGACTACGTCGCCCCCCAGCTGTACTGGGAGCGCGGGTTCGGCACCGCCGACTACGAGGCGCTCACCGACTGGTGGGCGGACGAGGTCGAGGGCACCGGCGTGGACCTGTACATCGGCCAGGCCGCCTACCGCCTGGGCGAGGACGGGTGGACCTCCGACGACGCGCTCTCCAGCCAGCTCGACTACTCCGGCGGGCTGGAGGGGGTCGGCGGCGACATCTACTTCTCCATCAAGAGCCTGCGCGAGAACCCGGACGCGGTGGACGACCTGCTCGGCGGCCACTACGCCGAGCCGGCCCTGCCGCCGCGGACCGACTCCGGCGAGGAGGAGGCCCGGGTCGGTGCCGTGGCCGGGGTCTCGGCCCGCGCCGGCGAGCACGGGGTCGAGGTGTCCTGGGAGGAGGCCGAGGGCGCCCGCTTCTACGCCGTGTACCGGCTGCCCGCCGAGGCGGCCGAGGCCGGGGACGAGACGGCCTGCGAGGCGCTCACCCCGGAGAACCTCGTCGGCGTGACCGGCGGCACCTCGTTCGACGACACCGGTGCGGGGGACGACACGGTGTACGCGGTCACCGCCCTGGACGACTACCGGGCCCAGGGGCCGGTCGGCGAGATCGCCGCCCCCCGCGGCTGACCGGTACCGGACGCGGCCCCGGCCCCCTGCGGACCGGGGCCGCGCCGTGTCCCGGAGCGCCCGCCCCGGGCGGCCGCGGCCCTGCCCGGGGGAGTCCCCCGCGCGGGCACCGTTCGGACGATCATCCGACGAATGCGGCCCTTTCGGCGCGAAAAAGTTGTGATCCGCCAGCCTTGAGGGGCTGCCACCCTCGCATCTGCGAGCGGTAGATTGCTCCCATGCCCACCTTCCAGATCAGCGAGGCCGCCGAACTGCTCGGCGTCAGCGCCGACACCGTGCGCCGCTGGGTCGACGCCGGCCGCCTCGGCGCCTCCCGCGACGCCTCCGGCCGCCGCCTCCTCGACGGGGCCGACCTGGCCGCCTTCATGCGCGAGGGGTCCCACCAGGACCCCGACCGCCACCGTTCCTCCGCGCGCAACCGCTTCCACGGACTGGTCACCGGGATCGTCCGCGACACCGTCATGGCGCAGGTGGAGGTCCAGGCGGGGCCGCACCGCATCGTCTCGCTGATGAGCCGCGAGGCCGCCGACGAACTCGGCCTGGAGGTCGGCGCCACCGCCACGGCCGTGGTCAAGTCCACGAACGTGATCGTCGAGACGAGCGGAGACCGCCATGCGTGACACCCCCCTGCGGCTCGTCGCGGCGCTGGCCGCGGCGGCCCTCGCCCTCACCGCCTGCGCGGACCGCGACACCGGGCCCGGACCGGCGGGCCCGGACGCCGGGGGCCCCGCCGGCGAGCTGACCGTCTTCGCCGCCGCCTCCCTCACCGACGTCTTCGAGTCCCTGGCCGAGGAGTTCGAGGCGGACAACCCCGGGACGGAGGTCGTCTTCAACTTCGCGGGCAGCAGCGAGCTGGCCGCCCAGATCGGCTCCGGCGCGCCCGCGGACGTGTTCGCGGCCGCGAACACCGACACCATGGCGCAGGTCGCCGAGGGGGAGGGCCTGGACCGGGAGTGGGCGGACGAACACGGCGACGGCGCGGTCTTCGCCACCAACACCCTCCAGATCGCCGTGCCCGCCGACAACCCCGCCGGGATCGAGGGCCTGGACGACCTCGCGCGGGACGGCGTCTCCGCGGCGTTCTGCGCACCGGAGGTCCCGTGCGGCGCGGCCACGGCGACCGCGCTGGACGCCGCAGGGCTCGACGTCACCCCCGTCACCTACGAGGAGGATGTCCGCGCGGTGCTGACCAAGGTCGAACTGGGCGAGGTCGACGCCGGACTCGTCTACCGGACCGATGTGATCGCCGCCGGGGAGGCCGTCACCGGCATCGCCTTCCCCGAGGCGGACGCGGCCGTCAACGACTACCCGATCGCCCTGCTGGCCGACGCGCCCGCCCCGGACCTGGCCGCCGCCTGGATCGACCTCGTGCTGTCCGAGACCGGCGCCGCCGCCCTCGCCGACGCCGGGTTCGGCACCCCGTGACCCGCGGCTCCGCGCGGACCGGGCCCGCCCTGCGGGCCCGGTCCGGCAGGCCGCCCTGGCCGCTGGTCCTGCCCGCCCTCGCGGGCGTCGCCTTCCTCGTCCTGCCTCTGCTCGGGCTGGTCGTGCGCGCGCCCTGGCACGACATGGGCCGCCGGGTCACCGAACCCGAGGTGCTGGCCGCGCTGTGGCTGTCGCTGTCCACCGCCACCGTCGCCACCGCCCTCTGCCTGGTCCTGGGGGTCCCGCTGGCCTGGCTGCTGGCCCGCACCGACTTCCCCGGGCGGCGGATCGTGCGCGCCCTGGTCACCGTGCCCCTGGTCATCCCGCCCGTGGTCGGCGGCGTCGCGCTGCTGCTCGTGCTCGGCCGCAACGGCCTGCTCGGGCGCTACCTGGACGCGTGGTTCGGGATCACCGTCCCCTTCACGTCCGCCGCCGTGGTCCTGGCCCAGGTGTTCGTCGCCATGCCGTTCCTGGTCATCAGCGTCGAGGGGGCGCTGCGCGGGGCCGACCGCCGCTACGAGGAGGCCGCGGCGACCCTGGGTGCCGGGCGGGTCACCGTGTTCACCCGCGTCACCCTGCCCATGGTGCTGCCCGGCATCGGCGCCGGGGCGATCCTGTGCTGGGCCCGCGCCCTGGGCGAGTTCGGCGCCACCATCACCTTCGCCGGCAACTTCCCCGGCACCACCCAGACCATGCCGCTGGCCGTCTACATGGCCATGCAGCGCGACCCCGAGGCCGCGATCGTGCTCAGCCTCGTCCTGCTCCTGGTGTCCCTGGCCGTGCTGGCCACCCTGCGCGAGAAATGGGTGAACGCCGCGTGAGCGTGCTCTCTGCCGACCTCCGGCTGCGCCGGGGCGACTTCGAACTGGACGTCGCCCTGTCCGTGGCGGCCGGAGAGGTGCTGGCCCTGCTCGGCCCCAACGGGGCGGGCAAGTCCTCGGCGCTGCGAGCCCTGGCCGGACTGCTGCCGCTCAACGGCGGGCACGTGCGAGTGGACGGGGACGACCACACGCGCACCCCCGTGGAGCGGCGGCCCGTCGGCATGGTGTTCCAGGACTACCTGCTGTTCCAGCACATGAGCGCGCTGGACAACGTCGCGTTCGGGCCGCGCTGCCAGGGGGCGTCCAAGGCCGACGCCCGCGCCCGCGCCGCCGAGCTGCTCGACCACATGGACCTGGCCGGGTACGCCCGCGCGCGGCCCCGGAACCTGTCCGGGGGGCAGGCCCAGCGCGTGGCGCTGGCCCGCGCGCTGGCGGTGCGCCCGCGCCTGCTGCTGCTGGACGAGCCCATGGCCGCCCTGGACGTGAGCACCCGCGTCCGCGTGCGGGGACGGCTGCGCCGCCTGCTGGAGGAGTTCGACGGGGCGACGGTGCTGGTCACCCACGACCCGCTGGACGCCATGGTGCTGGCCGACCGCATCGCCGTCGTCGAGGGCGGCCGGGTGGTCCAGGAGGGGGCGCCCGCCGAGGTGGCCCGCCGCCCCCGGACCCCCTACGTGGCGCGGCTGGTGGGGCTCAACCTGTTCCGCGGGCGGGCCGACGGCACCGCCGTCCTGTTGGACGGCGGAGCGGTGGTGGAGGTGCACGAGGCGCACAGCGGCTCCGCGCTGGTGGCGTTCCCGCCCCGGGCCGTCGCCCTGTACCGGCGGCGCCCCGACGGCAGCCCGCGCAACCTGTGGGAGCTGACCGTGGACGGGGTGGAGCGGTTCGGCGACCAGGTGCGGGTACACCTGACCGGAGCGCTCGACCTGGCCGCCGACATCAGCCCGGCCGCACTGGCCGAGCTGGGGCTCGTCCGCGGCGGCACCGTCTGGGCCGGGGTCAAGGCCGCGGAGGCCGAGTGCTACCCCGGATGACCGCTGCGCGGGACGCCGTTCCCCCGTGTCGGGACGCCGGGCGGCGGTGACCTGCGGGGGTCCGGAACGGCCGGGAAAACCCGCGGAAGCCGGGGATATCCTCGCGCTCCGCTGGGGAGACTGTAGGACACCCGGTGGCGATAGTAGACCTTCCCCCGGCCGCTGAAGGAGGGTGCGCCATGTCCCTGAGAGAGCACGAGCGGAGAATCCTCGAGGAGATCGAGAGGCGGCTCGGCGAGGAGGATCCCGAGCTCGCCGAACGCCTGGATTCCTTCGGGGACCCCGACGCGCCCGCCGAACCCGGCCTGAGCGGCTGGAAGCCCTGGGTGGCCTGCGGCCTGATCGCGGCCGTCACCGCCGGACTCCTGGTCCTGCTGTTCGTCCTCACACCCGGCGCGCCGCAGCCCGTCGAGCAGCCGTCCGCGCCGGCACCCGCGCAGACCCTGCAGCCCGCCGACGAGGGCCGCTGAACGGCGGGCGGCCGAGGCCGCCCGCCGTCGCGCGTCACAGCGCGTTCGTGAACTTCGCGGCGATCGGGCCGGCGACGGAGGAACCGCCGCCGCCGCCCTCCACCACCACGGCGAACGCGACGTCGCCCTTGAAGCCGACCATCCACGCGTGGCTGGGCAGCTCCTCGTCCTCGCCCTCGGCGGTGCCGAACTCGGCCGTGCCCGTCTTGCCGTAGACCTCGCCCTGGAAGGGCAGGTTCTCGGCGGTGCCCTCGGTGATGACCGCGCGCATCATGGTGCGCAGGGCCTCGGCGTTGGGGATCGGGCGCGGCTCGGCCGGGGCCTCGGCGGCCGGCTCGGTCACCAGCAGCGGGGGCCGCCAGTTGCCGTCGGCGACCGCGGCCGGGACCGTGGCCATGTGCAGCGCCGAGGTCTCGACCTGGCCCTGGCCGATCGCCTGGGCGCCCAGCATGACGGCGCCCTCGGAGAGCGGGTAGACCGGCTCGAAGGTCGGGACGCCGATGTCCATCGGGGCGTTCATCCCGAACAGCTCGGCGCTGGCCAGCAGGGTGTTGGCGTCGATGTTGTCGACGGCCGCCTGGACCAGGGCGGTGTTGCAGGAGGTCGCGAACGCCTGGGTCATCGTCTGCGCGCCGTACTCGGCGCCGCCCGCGTTCGTGAACTCCCAGCCGCCCGGGTTGTACTCCTTGGGGCACTGGAACTGGGTGTCCATGGTCAGGCCGCCGTCCAGCAGCGCGTTGTAGCTGACGACCTTGAACGTGGAGCCGGGCGGGTAGCGGCCCTCGAAGGCCCGGTTGAACCCGCCGGGGACGTTCACCGCGGCGAGGATCTCGCCCGTGGACGGCCGGATCGCCACCATGCCCGCCGGGTCGTCGGAGTCGATGATGGCGTTGGCGGCCGCGTTCTGCACCGCCATGTCGATGCTGGTGACGACGTTCTCACCGGGGGCGCCGTCCAGGCTGGCGACGGTGTTCTCGTCGGTCGCCTCCACGGCGTCGGCCTCGGTGCCGGCGTCCACCATGACGATGGTGGTGGCGGCCTGTCCGGCCAGCCGCTCCTCGTAGGTGCGCTGCAGCCCGCTGGTACCGACGGTGTCGCCGACCCGGTAGGCGGGGCCCAGCCGCTCGATGTCCTCCTCGGTGGCCTCGCCCATGCCGCCGACGATCATCTGCAGCGAGCCGGAGATGTCCGGGGTGTCCAGGCGGGTGCCGTCGGCGGCGAGGATCTGGCCCCGCTCGCCCCACACCGCGGTGCGGGCCAGGGTCTGGCCCTCGGCCAGGCCGGGGAACGCCACCTCGGGGGAGAAGTCCACCAGCCACTCGCCGTCCTGGCGGACCAGGGGGAGTTCGCCCTCCCAGCCCCAGTCGCCGGCGTTGGACAGGCCGACGGCCACCTCGTAGGAGGCGGTGCCGGTGCCGCCGTCGGCGGTGGGCTCGCCCACGGTGACGTCGACGCTCTCCACCCCGATCCCGGAGGCGATGCCGCCGAGGACCTCGGCGGCGCCACCGCCGGTGGTGACGGCGGCCAGGCGCTCGTAGTCCTGCGCCTCCCAGGCGGCCGCGTACTCCTCGACCGCCTCCTCGGGCTGCGGGAGGGTGAGCACGTACCAGGAGACGCCGCCGCCGATCAGCGCCAGCACCACGCCCGCGGCGATCAGGCCGATGACCAGGCCGCGCCTGGACTTGCGCGGCTGTTGGTCGGGCTGCTCCGGCGGCGCGGCGGCGTTGCCGTGGTAGAGGTACTCGAAGCCGTCGCCGCGGGGGGCGGACTCCGCGTCCCGCGGCTCGCCGTCCCAGTCGTCCCAGCCGTCGCGCGGCCCGCCGGGGCCCGGCGGGGGGGCGCCGTGGCCGTCGCCGGCGCCCTGCTGCGGTCCGTTCCACCGGTCCCCGTGCCCGGGCTCCGCCGGCCGCGGCCCCATGCCGCCCGCCCCCGGGGGCTGCTCGCCCCACCCGGGCGCGTCGCCGGAGCCGCTCCACGCGGCGCCGGTCTGCTGCGGGCCGCTCTGGGCGTCCCCGCCGCCGTTCGCGCTGCGCGCGTCGCCGGGCCGTTCGCCCCACCCAGCGGCGGCCTGCTGGGGACCACTGTGGGTCTCGCCCCAGGTGTCGTTCGACCCGCGCGCGTTGCCGGGCTGTTCGCCCCAAGCGGGTGCTTCGTTGCTGCCGGAGCCGCTCCATGCAGCAGCGGCCTGCTGCGGGCCGCTGTTGCTGTCGCCCCAGGAGTCGCCCTGGTCGCTGCCGTCCCAGGTGTTGTCCGACCCACGTGTGTTGGCGGGCTGTTCGCCCCATCCGGGTGCGTCGCCGGAGCCGCTCCACGCGGCGCCGGTCTGCTGCGGGCCGCTCTGGGCGTTCCAGCCGTCGTTCGCGCCGCGCGCGTTGCCGGGTTGCTCGCCCCACCCGGTGGCGGTCTGCTGCGGACCGCTGTTGGTGTCATCCCAGGTGTCGTTCGATCCACGCGCGTTGGCGGGCTGTTCGCCCCACCCCGCGGCGGTCTGCTGCGGGCCGCTGTTGCTGGCGCCCCAGGAGTTGCCCTGGTCGCTGTCGTCCCAGGTGTTGTCCGACCCGCGCGCGTTGCCGGGCTGCTCGCCCCATCCGGGCGCATCGCCGGAGTCGCTCCACGCAGCGCCGGTCTGCTGGGGGCCGCTCTGGGCGTTCCAGCCGTCGTTCGTGCCGCGTGTGTCGCCGGGTTGTTCTCCCCATGCGGGTGCGTCGCCGGGGCGTTCGCCCCACCCAGCGGCGGCCTGCTGCGGGCCGCTGTCGGTGTCGTCCCAAGAGTTGCTCTGGTCGCCGCCGTCCCAGGAGTCACCCGTCGCGGGCGTGGCGCCGGGACGGTCGTCCCAGGAGGGGCCGGCACTCCGGTGGGCTCCCGGCGGCTGCTCGCCCCAGGCGTCGCCCTGATCGCCGCCGTCCGTGGCGGGGCCGGCACTCCGGTGGGCCCCGGTGGGCCGCTCCTCCGGTGCGGGCGCGCCGCCGGGGGCGTCCCATGCGGCGGTGGCCCGTTCCGGGCCGTCGGCGTCCCGGTCGGGTGCGGCCTCGGGCTCCTCGCTCGGGGCCTGCCAGTCCTTCCAGGTGTCCGTGGGAGGGGTCTCCTCGGGACGAGGGGGCGTCCACTCGCCGGTGGGGCCCTGGGCGGCCGGGTACGGGATGTCCCAGCTCTCAGGACGGTCGGACGGGCCACCGGCGGCCGTCCCGCCCGGGGCCGGGGGCCGCTGCGGAATGCGATAGGGGTTCTCCGGGCGAACGCCTCGGGTCGGGGTGTCGCCCGACTCCTCGGGCGGCCCGGAGGAATCCGGTTGTCGGGGGGACCGTTCGTCCACGCCTGACCGTCCTTCGTCGTTTTTCGGGGAGAATACCAAGATGCCCCGCTCCCACCTCGGTGGGAGCGGGGCACGAGACTGATGGTCGGCATGGCGGTCGCCTCTCGGCGCGGGGCACAACGGGGCTCCGGACCGTACGGTCTCCCCTGGCGGGGGCCGTACGCGGTATTCCGCGAAGGCAATAGTTGAGGCCCGGGGGACACTTGCTACCACACCGACCAACAGTGACTCTAACCCATGGAACCGGGCCGTTGTTCCATGTTCCCCCGGCGAGTCGCATGCGCAATCTCACGGTGGGGAACCCTTTGCGGGTGGGAATAGGGTGCCGGCCCCGCAGAGGGGCGCGGGGCCGGCCGGGACGTTCGCGCGGGGTCAGCCCTGGCGCGCGACCGTGGTCTGTTCCTCACGGGTGAGCAGCTTGAGGCGCTTGCGGCCGCGCTCGGCCCCCAGCTCCTCTTCCCGGGCCTCGATCCGCTGCCAGCCCTCCCAGGTCGTGTACTCCACGCCGCGCTCCTCGAGCAGGGCCCGGAACGCGACCGGGTCCGGCTCGGCGGCCGGGGTGAACGACTCGCGGTCGGAGACCAGGTTGGTGACGGTCTCCAGGGCGTCGCCCTTGGTGTGGCCGATCAGGCCCACCGGTCCGCGCTTGATCCACCCGGTGGCGTAGACCCCCGGGATGTGGTTGTCGTCCAGGTCCAGGACCCGGCCCTCGCGGTTGGGGACGACGCCGTTCTCCTCGTCGAAGGGCAGGTCGGCCAGGGGCGAGCCCAGGTAGCCGATGGCCCGGTAGACGGCCTGGACCTCGTGGTCCACGAACTCGCCGGTGCCCTTGACCCCGCCGTCGCCGGTGAGCTCCATGCGCTCGGTGCGGAAACCGGTGACCCGGTCCTCGCCGAGCACCGCCACAGGCGAGTGCAGGAAGTGCAGGTGCAGGCGGACGTCCTCACCGCGCGGGTCGCGCAGCGCCCAGTTCTGGAGCACCTTGACGTTGGTCTTGGTCTGGTTGGAGTCCTCGCACGCCTGGAGGCTGCCCTCGTCCATCTCGAAGTCCTCGGGGTAGACGATGACCTCGACCCCGGGCTGCTTGTCGAGCTCGCGCAGCTCCATCGGGGTGGCCTTGCACTGGGCGATGCCGCGGCGGGCGAAGACGTGCACGTCGGTGATCTGCTTGGCGCGCAGGCCCTCGTACACGTTGTCGGTGATGTCGGTCTCGAGCAGGTCGTCGGCGTTCTTGGCGAGGATGCGGGCCACGTCGACGGCGACGTTGCCCGCGCCGATCACGGCGACGCTGGTGCCCTCGACGTGCCAGGACGGCGAGACGTCGGGGTGGGAGTCGTACCAGAAGACGAAGTCGGCGGCCCCGTGGCTTCCCGGCAGGTCGATGCCGGGGATGTCCAGGGGGCGGTCGCGGTCGCTGCCGGTGGAGAAGATGACCGCGTCGTAGTGCCTGCGCAGGTCGTCGAGCTTGAGGTCCCGCCCGTACTCGACGTTGCCGTAGAAGGTGATCTCGGGCTTGTCGAGGATCTTGTGCAGGGCTCCCTGGATCTGCTTGATCCGGGGGTGGTCCGGGGCGACGCCGTAGCGGACCAGGCCGTAGGGGGAGGGCAGCTTGTCGAGGATGTCGATGCTGACGGACGTGCCGCACGCGGACAGGGTCTCGTCCTTGGTGAGCAGGTCGGCGGCGTAGATTCCCGCCGGACCGGCACCAACGATTCCCACTCGCAGGGGTCGCGTCATCGCACAGCTCCAAGTCTTCGCGCCAGGGGTCGGACGCCATCTAAAGTAAGGCTTGCCTAATCTATCCGGTGTCGACACCGGTAATTCCCACTGTACTGGTGGGGAATTGTGCCCCCGTTCCCGGGGTGCGGCTCCGGACCCGGGTGGCCCCTCGGCACCTCGGTGAGCCCGGCATCCCAGTTGGGGTGGGGGTCGCGGCGCGCGCGAAGGCGTCGTTCCGCACCCCTCGATCAAGGGTCAACGCTCCGTCAAGGGCGAATCAGCCCCGAGTTCACTGTGGTGAAAGTCACCCGCGCGGGCCGCCCTGTCCCAGTTCGGCCTTGACCGAGGCCGCGTAGCGCGCGACCCGCTCCTGCCCGGACAGCTTGGCGATCGCCTCCATGATGGCGTCGGTGGCCTCTCTGCGGGGCTTGGCCCGGTCCGCCCGGCCCTTCCACGGGGACAGGTCCACGGGCTCCCCGAAGCGCACGCCCACCCGGTTGAACGAGGGCACCTTCCGCCCCTGCGGCAGGATCCGCTCGGTCCCGGCCAGCGCCACCGGCACCACCGGGACGCCGGTCGTCAGCGCCAGCCAGGCCAGGCCGGTCTGCCCCTTGTACAGGCGGCCGTCCGGTGAGCGGGTGCCCTCGGGGAAGATCCCGAAGACCTCGCCGCGCTCCAGCACCTCCAGGCTGTTGTCCATGGCCTCCTGGGCGCTCTGCCCCGGGCGGCGGTCCACCGACAGCTGGCCGAGGCCGCGCAGGACGCGCGCGAACGTCCGGCGCGGCAGCGTGCCCTCGTCGAACAGCTCCTGCTTGGCGATGAACCGCACCGGCCGCGGGCAGGCGACGCCGATGAACAGCGGGTCGATGAGCGCCAGGTGGTTGGCGGCCAGGATCAGCCCGCCCCTGCGGGGGACGTGGTGGGCGCCCTCGGCCTTCACGGGCCACATCATGCGGGTCGCGGGCGCGACGACGGCCTTGGCCGCTCCGTACAGTGACACCATGAAGTGGACCCTTCTCCGTGCGTGATGCGGGTTCGCGGTGGCGGGGATCTCCACGGCGCCGCCGCGTTCACCGACCTTACCGGGCCCGCGGAGCGGACCGCCGGGCCGAGGCGGGGCGAACGCCTCCGGGGGGTTCCCGGCGGGCACCCGGAACAGCAAGATGGTGGCGTGGGTCACACACGCTAGGCTCATGGTCTAGACCTCTGGTGCAGCCCGGGGGTCGCGCACCGGACACGCTCGTGAAGCGAGGAAACAGCCATGTCCAAACCGGTCGACGTCAGCCACCAGATCACCGACGGGATGACCACCCGCCCCGGTCTCCCTGAACCGCACATCACCGAGGGCTCGGCCGCCCACGGCGACGGGGGCGGGGTCACGATGGCCGGTGCCACCGGCACCTACGTGGAGATGCCCGCCCACCGCTACCGCGACGGCGCGGACCTGGCCGACCTCGACCTGGACCGGGTGGCCGACCTGCCCGGCGTGGTCGTCGACGCGGCCGGCGCCCGCCAGATCGGCCCGGAGGCGTTCGCCGGCCTGGACCTGCGCGGCCGGGCCGTGCTCGTCCGCACCGGCTGGGACCGCCACTGGCGCACCGAGTCCTACGGAGACCACGACCACCCCCACCTGACCGAGGCCGCGGCCAAGACCCTGGTCGAGGCCGGGGCGGTCCTGGTCGGCATCGACTCCGTGGGCGTGGACGACACCTCCCCGGCCGCGGAGGGGGCCCGCCCGGTACGGGCGGTCCTGCTGGCCGCGGGCATCCCCGTGGTCTCCCACCTGTGCCTGCTCGGCGAGCTGCCCGCCGAGGGCTTCCGGTTCTTCGCGGTCCCCGCCAAGGTGCGCGGACTGGCGGCCTTCCCCGTCCGCGCGTTCGCCCTGGTCGACTGAGCCGGGGGACGGCCGCCCCGGGCCCGGCGGCCGCCCCGCCTCACAGGTCGGCGTCGAGGTCCCCCTGGGCCCGGCGCCGCTCCAGCTCGGCCCGCTTCTCGGCCTCCAGCCGCGCCGCCCGCTCGTCCTGGGCGACCGCGCCCGCCATGGCCGTCGACAGGGCGCGCAGCTCCATGTTGATCCGCGGATGGGCGGGCAGCCGGGGCAGCGCGCCCAGGCGCGGAGTGCGCCGCTCCTCCATCGCCGAGATCAGCTCGCGGAACGCCAGGTCCACCCGCTGCAGGGTGATCGTCCCCACCGGCTCCGGGTTCTCCAGGGCCAGCGCCGACAGCGCCAGGTACCCGGTGCGCTGGGTGGCCACCACCACCGGCCACAGCGGCTGTGTGGAGGCGGCGCGCGGCACGTCGCCGATGGCGCTCTCGTAGACCCCGCGCAGGCTCACCAGCGCCGCCCGCATGTCCCGCCGCAGCTCGTAGCGGAGCCGCCCGTCGATCACGGTGTCCTGGTCCAGCACCGCCGCCATGGCGCGCCGGGCCTCCTCCAGCACACCGACGATCGACTGCGGCAGCCGCGTCGCCGACGCGCCCCGCCACAGCAGCATCGCCCCGGCCAGGCCCACCAGCGACCCCACCACGGTGTCGATGATGCGGGTCTCGGCCAGCTCGGTGATGGGGTGCGGCGCCGCCGTGTACGACAGCAGCAGCGCCATCGGGGTGAGCAGCACCGAGCCGTAGAAGAAGTTGCGGCCGATCACCAGCTGGGCGGCGCCCTGGAACAGTCCCGCCAGAACGATGACCCCGGCCAGCGGCGGGTTCGCGGCGATCAGCAGCGCCCCGATGACCACGCCGACCAGGGTGCCCAGCGACCGCTGGACCGACCGGTTGAGGGTCAGCACCACGTTGCCGCCCTGCAGCACGGCCGTGGTGGTGATGCCCACCCAGTAGGAGTTCTCCAGGCCCGAGGCCAGGGCCAGCGCGCCCGCCGCCGTCACCGTGATCCACATGCGCAGGGCGGTGGGCCGGATCAGCGAATCCTGGCTGAGGCTGGAGCGCAGCGCGCCCCACAGCGCCGGGTAGCGCTCGTCGTGCAGGTTCCGGGCGCGCTCGTCGTCGTCGGGCCCGCCCGCGTCGCGGCGCGCGGCGGTGGCGGCCCGGGCCATCAGCCCGTACAGGCGCGCCTCCAGGGAGCGCGGGCGCATGCCCCGGCGCAGCCCGTCCAGGTCGGCCGGGTCGGGCGCCTTCTCCGGGGCGGCGACCGCGGCCGCCATCCGCTCGGCGAACGCGGCGGCCTCGGGCGGCAGCGGTGTGGGCCGGGCCATGCACACCTGCGTGGTGGCCAGGTGGATGTCGGAGACCCAGCGCAGCAGGGAGCGCAGCCGGGCCGCCTCGTCGCTGGTGCGGTAGCCGCGGGTCTGCGCCAGCAGCACCAGCCGCCAGGCGTCGGCGACCGCGACCGAGGCGTCGTGCTGGGCGTGGTCGAGCTCGGGGGTGCCCACCGCCCGCAGCAGCACCGCGAGCTTGCGGTACGCCCCGGCGACCGCCTGTCGCTCGGGCTGGCGGGCGCGCACGAAGACGCCCGACATGGACACCGCCCAGCCCACCGCCGCGCCGGACGCGGCGATGGCCGCGTGCAGGGGGACGTCGGCCAGACCGCCGGGGACGATGGTGGAGATCGCGCCGACCAGCACGAAGAACATGGGTCCGGGCTTGTCCACCCGCCAGGCCGCGCAGACCCAGGTGGCCAGGCCGGCGGTCAGCCCGATGGAGAACACCGCCGCCCACGGGGACAGGGCCGAGGCCAGCGAGCCCAGGGACACGCTGATCACGAACCCCACCCCGACCAGGGCGAGCGCGGCCGCCCGGTAGGCGTAGGGGGTCTTCTTCTCGTACAGGACCGTCATGGAGCCCATCGCCGCCAGGGTGGCGACCTGCGGGCCGAACAGCCACGCGGCCAGCGCGAAGGAGACGGTCATGGCGATCGCGGCCTGCGCCGCGGTGGTCCAGGCCCAGGTACCCGATTCCAGCCCGAAGACGGCGCGCAGGTCCACCCGCGGCCGGGGGCGCTCGCCGACGGCGACGCGCCGGGGGCCCGGGTGCGAGGTGTCGCCCACGTCGAGGGGTCCGGTATCGCCCGTGGTTCCCAGATCTCGCACGTGCCCCATCCTAGACCGGGACGAATCGGTACTCATGTCCCAGGGGACGCGCGGCCCCCGCGCCCGGGTTCGGCCTCGCGCCGGTGTCGTGGGCCACCCTCCGGCCGCAGCCGGGTGTCCCGGGCGCCATCGGGCCGGTCGGCCGGTCCGCTGATCTGCCCCAACGCTGCGGGGGTGGCCGCCCGCACGGTGCGGGGTGTCTTCGGACACCCCCGGCACGGCCCCGCCGTCCCGGTGGACCGCCGCCGGGCCGCCCGGCCCTGCCCCGCGCGCGTGCATGCGGCCCGCCCGAGGCGCCCTGATGCGCATCATCGTGACCCCCGCCCCTGCACACGTGTACGCGGCCGGCGGGAGCGGCGGCACGGGACCGAGCCCGCGCGCGGGCGCCGCCCGCGGCGTCCCGGCGGTGCGCCGGTGTCCGGTCACCCCTGGGAGGGGGCGGACTCCGCGGGGCGGGCCAGTGCCTCGTCGCGCTCGGCCTCGGCGCGCTGCGCCCGCTCCAGGGCGCGGTCCCGGGCCTCCTCCGCCAGGGCCAGGCGGGCGGCCGCGGCCTCGCGGGACTCGGCCAAAGTCAGCTCGGCCGCGCGCCGCTGCGCCGCCAACTCCCCGGTCAGGCGGTCCCGCTCGGCCACCGAGCGCTCCAGTTCGGCGGTGAGCCGCTCCCGCTCGGCCACCGCCGCCGAGCGCTCGGCCTCCAGCGACCGCTCGATCCGGCCGAGCTCCGCCTGGGAGCGCTCGCGCTCGGCGGCCAGCGCCTCCTCCGCCCGGCGTGCGCTCTCTTCGGCGCGCTCGGCCCGTTCACGCTCACCGCGGGCGGCGGCCAGCGCCTCCTCGCGCTTGCGGGAGTGCTCGGCGGTCTCCGCCCGCAGCCCCTCGGCCTCGGCGTGCGCGTGCTGCAGCCGCCGGGCGGCGTCGGCGCGCTCGCGCCCGGCCTCCTCGCGCTGCTCGGACAGGCGGCGTTCGGCGTCGGCCAGGCCCGCGTTGGCCTCCGCGACGGCGGCGTCGCGCTCCATCAGGGCGGTCCGCGCCTCCCGCTCGGCCTCCTCGCGCGCGCTTTGAGCCTCGTCCCGGCGGGCCAGCGCCTCCTCGGCCATGCGCTCCGCCTCGGCGGTGGCGGCGATCGCCGAGGCCGCCGCCTCCTCCGCCGCCCGGCGGGCCGACTCCGCCTCGCGGCGGCGGTTCTCCGCCTCCAGCCGGGCCGCGTCGGCCTCGGCGGCGTGCCGGGCCCCCGCCAGCCGGGCCGCCTCCACCTGGGCCTCGGCCGCGGCCGGGTCGGTCATCGTCGTGAACGCCTCGGTGGCGGCCCGCAGCGTCTCGGTGAGCTGCTCGCTCTGCACGGCGAACCGGGTCAGCAGGTCGTCGGCGCGCAGCCGGGCCGCCGTCACCGGCTCGGTCGAGGCGAACCCCGGGGCGGCCGGGCCGGCCGGCTCCCGGGAGGCGCGCGCCTCGGCCTCCTGCCGCTCGGACTCCTGGGCCTGGCGCTGACGCTCCTTCCAGGCCCGCCACCGGGTGTGCTCGGGCAGGTCGCAGTACTGGGGAGGCCGCCCGGGGGAGGAGGCCCGGGGCACCGGGCGGTCGCAGCCGGGGAAGTTGCAGGTGTTGGAGTCGGAGGTCGCCACGCAGGCGAGCGTAGCGTTTCCGGGCCCGCCCGCGCCGGGGTGTGTCGCGCCCGCGCCGTGGTCCCGGGCCGCTCCCTCCCTTGTCCGGGGCGGCGGGCCGACGGACAATGCCCCCATGCCGACCTCCCAGCGTGACGGCGCCGATGCGCGAAGCCTCCTCGTGCGCCTGGACCGTTTCTCCCATCTGCCCGAGGCGCGCGCCCTGCGCGACCGGGTCCGCGACCGCCTGCGGGTCCGGCCCGGCGACACCGTGGTGGACGTCGGCTGCGGCGGCGGCCGGGCCACCGCCGAACTCGCCGCCGCGGGCGTGCGGGCCGTCGGTGTGGACCTGGACCCCGCCATGCTCGACGCCGCCCGCGCGGCCCACCCCGGAACGGACTTCCGCCACGGCGACGCCTACCGGCTGCCCCTGGACGACGGGTCCGTGCACGGCTACCGCGCCGAGAAGGTCTACCACTCCCTCGACGACCCCGCCCGCGCCCTGGCCGAGGCACACCGGGTGCTGGCCCCGGGCGGACGCCTCGTCCTGCTCGGCCAGGACTGGGACGCCTACATGGTCGACTCCGACGACCCCGGCACCACCCGGCGGATCGTCGCCGCCTACGCCGACACCATGCCCGACCCCCGCGCCCCGCGCCGGCAGCGGGCGCTGCTGGCGGAGGCCGGGTTCACCGACATCTCGGTCGAGGGCCGGGTCGTGGTGTTCACCGACGCGGACGTGGTGGGGATGCTCGTCGGGTTCGCCGACACCGCGGCCCGTACCGGGGTGATCGACGGGGAACGGGCCCGGGCGTGGACGCGGGAGCAGCGGTCCCGGGCCGGGGAGGACCGGCTCTTCGTCGCGGTCCCCTTCCTGCTGGTCGGCGCCGTGCGCCCCTGACCGGCTTCAGCGGGGCCGGACCAGCGCCCGCACCCCGACCGGTTGCAGCGCCAGCGCCGGCCGGGGCCGCACCCGTTCGGGGCGCACCGGCTCCAGCCGGACCCGGGAGCACAGCGCGGTCGCGATGACCTCCACCTCGCGCAGGGCCATGGACGCGCCCGCGCAGCCGCGTGGACCCGCGCCGAACGGGAAGTAGGCGTGCCGGTGCCCGGGCCGCCCGCCGTCCAGCCAGCGTTCGGGGAGGAACTCCTCCGGGTCGGGGAACCACCGCCCGTCCCGGTGCACGACCCACTGGCTCAGCCCCAGGGTGGTGCCGGCGGGGAGCGTGTACCCACCCGCCTCCAGGGGGCGCACGGTCTCCCGGCTGATCACCCAGGCCGGCGGGTACAGGCGCATCGCCTCCTTGGCGGCGGCCGCCGCGAAACCCGGCTCGGCCATCCGCTCCGCCGCCTCCGGCCGGCCGCCCAGGGCGTGGAGGAGCCAGGTCAGCGCGTTGGCGGTGGTCTCGTACCCCGACATCAGCAGCGTGGCCAGCTCGTCGCGGACCTCGGCGAAGGGCGGGCCGTCGGCCAGCAGCCTGCCCAGGGCGTTGTCGTCCTCGCCGGCGGGGTGCTCGGCGATCAGGGCGGCGAGGGTGGTGTCGAAGTCGCGCAGGGACCGGCGCAGGTCGCGGTTGGTCCTGGTGGGCAGCCACATCGGCAGGCGCGGGGCCGAGGTCAGGCGCATGATCGCGGCCACGGCCCGGATCAGGGTCTCGCCGCGCGCGCCCAGGGGGCGCCCGGCGAGGTGTACGGCGCCCACGCCCATCGCCAGCCGGGACATCTCGTCGTGGACGTCGATCTCCAGGCCGTCGTGCCAGGTGTCCACGAGGCGTGCGACGCCCTCGCGGGCGGCGCGCTCCAGGCCCTCCAGTCGGTCGCTGCGCAGGGCCGGGCGCAGCCGGGCCCGCTTGCGCTCCCAGTCGGCCCCCTCGCTGTTCATCATGGCGAGGGGGAAGCCCATGGGACCGCGCCGGGTGGCCGCGCCGATCTTGGCGACCAGGCCCTCGCGGTCCAGCAGGACCCGGCCGATGTCGTCGGGATGGGCGAGCAGCACGTTGGCGGGGGTGAGGGAGACGACGTCGCCGAACTCGCGGGCGGCCGAGGTCAGGAAGCCCAGGGGGTCCACCGCGTAGTCGGCGGCGTTGGAGGAGGAGCGCCCGCCCCGGGGACCCGGGGGAGCGGAGGAGAGGGGGGTGGGGGCCGCCATCGCGTCCTTTTCCGGGCGGGGCCCGCACCGCCCGGGGGGCGGTACGGGCCGGGTGTGACGATCCGGGGCCTGTGCGGCCTGGCGGTGGGCGCCTAGTAGTAGATGTAGGGGCGGGTCAGGCGCGCGGCGTCGATGAGGCGCAGCTTGGCGGCGATGCGGTAGGCGGCCTTCTTCACGGGGGGTCTCCTTCCACGGTGTGCTCCGGTCCCCTGTCGGTCCCGGGCGACGCGAAGAACGCTAGACGGCCGGTGACGGAGGGGGACAGTGGCGCGACGGTGAGATAACCCTGCGCGCGGGGCAACCCATTTCTGTTGCCATAACGTCACCCGCCGTCAGGGCCTGGGGGAAGGGGCGGACACGGCGACGCCCCCGTGCCCGGGGGCACGGGGGCGTCCGCACGGCGGAGGAGCGCGGTCAGTCGTGGGCGCCGAAGCCGTCGACGCGGCAGACCATCGTGGTCACGAAGGGGCGGAAGCCCTCCGTCTCCAGGAAGCTGATGTCCTCCGAGGCGGTGGCCAGGGCGGAGAACTCGATGTCGCGGATGCCCATGGCGGCCAGCTGGTGGCGGATCTCCTCCAGCAGCTTGGAGCCGACGCGGGTGCCCGCGTACTCCGGGTCGATGGCGAAGGTCTGCACGACCGCCACGCGCTCGCCGCGGTCCCAGGTGCCCTGCGGCCCGGGGCGCAGCGTCACCATCGCGTACCCGGCCGGGTCGTCGCCGTGCTCGGCGAGGATCGCCAGCGTCTCGGGGTCGGCCATCCACTCCAGGTACTGGGTGCGGCGCCGGCGCCAGGACTCGTCCATGCTCGTGGTGCTGATGATGTCGGACAGGTGCGGGGCGTTCCGGGCGTGCTGCTGGTGGAGGGCGCCCCACAGGTCCGCGAGTTCCTCTACCTCGTGAGCGCCCAGGTAACGGAAGCCGAGCACACCGATGTCGGTCGGTCGAGGTTTGGTCATCAGCGAATTTTGCATGTTCTTCTCACCCGTTCCACCAGCATTGGGTGCTGATCCCTGGCGCGCACGGGGTGCGCGCTCTTGGTTGAGCTGTGACCCTGACTGTACGTGCCGGTATCTACTGGAACGTTCATGACACGGGGAAAGAGCTGGACGACATCACTCTGTGGAAAGAAGTTAGGTTTTTCTTCTCAAAATGTCCGGAGGGTGGAGTTGGACGTTGTGCAGCGAATCACTGTCCTTGGGTGAGTGAAATGTCGGAAATCACCCGGAAACCTGAGTGTGCTCGCCTACATTGGGAGCCATGATCGACGTTCGGCGATTGCAGCTCCTCCACGCCCTGGCGCACCACCACACGGTGGCGGCGACGGCCGAGGCGCTCAGTGTCACCCCGTCGGCGGTCTCCCAGCAGCTCGCAGCCCTGGCCAAGGAGCCCGGGGTCCCCCTCGTCGAACGCCAGGGCCGCCGCTTCATCCTCACCGGCGCCGCCCGGGTCCTGCTCGAACGCGCCCCCGCGATCTTCGCGGAGATGGAGCGCGCCGGAGCCGACCTGGCCGCCTACGCCGAAGGGGACCGCGGCGTCGTCCGCGTGGGCTCCTTCTCCACCGGGATCAGCGACCTCATCGCCCCCGCCCTGGCGCGGCTGCGGGTCAGCCACCCCGGGTGGTCCTTCGAGGTGGTCCAGGCCGAGCCCGAGCAGAGCGCCGAGATGGTGCGCTCCGGGCGCCTGGACGTGGCGCTCACCATGTCCACCGGCCACCTGCCGGCCGCCGGGGACCCCGACTTCCGCACCGACTCGGTGATGGTCGAGCTGTTCGACGCGATCCTGCCCTACCAGCACCCGCTGGCCACCCGCAACGGCCTCCACCTGTCCGAGGACCTGGCCGCGGAGGACTGGATCATGTCCGCGCCCGGCACCGCCTGGCACGAGTGCGTCACCGCCGCCACCAGCCAGGCCGGGTTCCAGCCGCGGGTGGTCCACACCGTGGACGACTTCAGCGCCGTGTTCGCGCTGGTCCAGGCGGGGCTGGGCATCGCCCTGATGCCGCGCCTGGCCTGGACGGGCATCAACACGCCGCAGATCGTCGTGCGCGGGGTGCGCGACACCGCCCGGCGCCACATCATCGCGCTGTCGCGGGCCGGGTCCACCCCCGAGCCGTTGCTCACCGCGGTGCGCGAGGCCGCCAGCAAGGTGCCGGTGCCCTCGGTGGGGCCCTTCGCCATCGCGGGCTGACCGCGGGGCCGGGGACGGACGAGGGCGGCCGGCTCAGGCCGGGGCGTCGGGCGCCTCGGGCAGCGGCGGCACGTCGTCGAGCACGTCCTCGGCGGCCTGGTGCAGGTAGCGCGCCAGCACCCGGATCGGCCGCCAGGCCCAGCCGCCCGTACGCCCGGCCAGGTACACCTGGCGCACCCCGCCCAGCTCGCCGAGCGGGGCGTGGGCGACCCCGCGCCGGGTGGCCGCCGACAGCCGCGGGACGACCCCCACGCCCACCCCGGCGGCGACCAGCTCCTCGAACAGTTCGAGGTTGTCGATGCGGTGCGTGATCCGGGGCGTGAACCCCGCGTCGGCGCACATGCGCTGGACCAGGGCCTCCTCGTCCCCCCGGTAGGGGCTGGCGATCCAGGCCGCGTCGGCCAGGTCGCGCAGCCGCCGCCGGGTGAGGGTGCGGCTGTCCGCCCCGGCCGAGGGCTGGGACAGCAGCAGGCCCTCGGTGCCGATCGGCTGCACCGTCAGCGTCCCCGGGAAATCCCGGGGGAGCAGACTGTACTGGTACACCACGCCCAGATCCGCGCCCCCGTTCTGCAGCAGGGTGAGCGCCTGCTCCGACTCGTACTCGGTCAGGTGGATGTCGATGCCCGGGTGGTCGTGGCGCAGCCTCCGCAGCGCGGGCAGCACCACGGGGGCCGCGCTGGTGTACATGACCAGGTCGACCCGGCCGATCGGCTCCCCGTCGCCGTCGAACTCCGCCCGGGCCGCCTCCACCCGGGCCAGGATGTCCACGGCGTGCTCGGCCAGCCGCCGCCCCGCCGGGGTGAGCCGCACCCGCCGCCCGTCCGCCGCCAGCAGGGGGACGCCGGCCTCCCGCTCCAGGACCGCGAGGTGTTTGGAGACCGCGGAGGTGCTCATGCCGGTGACCTCGGAGACGGCGACCATCGTGCCCAACCGCTCCAACTCGACGAGCAGGCGCAAACGGGTGAAATCCATCCACTGAAACTACATGGTTCGTCAACCAATGGTTCGTGGACAGAAACAGACGACATGCTTCACATTGGTCGGGTGATCCGCTCCTTCCTTCCCTCGCTGCGCCGTGCCCGCCTTCAGGTACCGGCGCCGTTCATGCTGCTCATCGGCATGTTCACGCTGCACACCGGCAGCGCCTTGGCCGTCACCGCGTTCGCCCAGGCGAGCCCGGCCACCATCACGTGGCTGCGGCTGACGTGGGCCGCGCTCCTCTTGACGGCCCTGGGCGGTCGCTCCCTGTGGCGGGCCGTGCGCGAGGCGACGTGGCGCCAGCGGGCCGCGGTGGTGATCCTCGGCACAGCCAGCGCGGGGATGATGATGTTCTACTCCGAGGCGACGGCGCGGATCGAGCTCGGCACGGCCACCGCCATCGAGTTCCTGGGAACGCTGGTCGTCGCCGTGGCCGCCATGCGGCGCCGCCGCGAACTCGTGTGGATCGCCGCCGCCGTCGCGGGCGTGCTCTGCCTGACCCGGCCCTGGGAGGGCGAGCTCGACCTGCTCGGCGTGGGCTTCGCCCTGGCGGGCGCGGTGTGCGTGGTGTTCTACATCGTCCTCACCCAGAAGGTGGGCGCCGGATTCGGCGCCGTCCACGGGCTGGCCCTGACCATGGCCGTCGGCTCCCTGGTGACCGCGCCGTTCGGCGCGCCGGGGGCGTTCGCCGAGCCCGACCCGGGGCTGATCCTGTTCACGCTGCTCATCGCGCTGCTGTTCCCCATGGTGCCGTTCCTGCTGGAGATGGTCGCCCTGCAGCGGATGACCCGCACGGCGTACAGCACCTTCTCCAGCATGGAGCCCGGGGTGGCGCTGGTGATGGGCCTGGTGGTCATCGGCCAGGCGCCAGCCCCGTTGCAGATCGTCGGCATGGCGCTGGTGGTCGTGGCGGGCATCGGGGCCACCCGGGGCGAGCGGAGCGGCCGCCCGGCGGTTCCCGAGCGCGTGCGCGAGCGGCGCCGGGCCGTGCCGGGGGAGGAGTCCGGTCGGACCGTGGAGCCCGGAGAGGTTGTGGCCCCCGGTCCCGTCGCGCCCGCCGTCCCCGGGGAGGGGTCGGAGGACACCCCGACCGCCGCGGCCCCCGGCCGGGCCGCCTGAACCGGCCCTTCGGCGCGTACCTTTCACGAGGGCGGACGGCGCGCCGAAGGGCCACCCACCGGGAGCCCCTGCCCGGCGTCGCCCCGACCGGCCCGCGCACGTGTGTGCGGGCCGGTCTTCTTCTCCCCGCCGGGCGCCCGGGACCGACCGTCCCGGACGCCCGGAGAGAAGGCCGGGAGCGGCTCAGTGGCGTTCGGGGACGAGGGGGTGCTCTCGGCCAGTGCGCGGTGGCCCACGGCCGGCGCCTCGCCGAGGAAGCCGACTCCCAGGGCCGACTGCACGGGCCGGGCGTCCGGGGCCATGCCCAGTGCCGCCGCGGCGAGGTCGAAGGCGGCCATGGCGAGGAACGTGCCCACCACGTACACGAAGGTGCCTCCCGTGTAGCGCTGCCACAGGTGGCCGTCGCGCTCGAAGACCACGACGGCGCGGCCGCGCACCGCGCCCAGCGCCAGCCCCAGCGCCGACGCCACGGCGGTCCACGCCAGGTCCGCGCCCGAGGCGGTGCCCCGGTCCGGGAGCGTTTGGACGCCGAGTCCGGTCAGGACCAGGGCCGCCGCCTACAGCTCCCGGGCCCGGAGCTGTTCGCCCTGGAACCGGCGGACGATCACGGCGACGTGCCCGCCCCGGTCGCAGGTGGCGCGCACCAGGTCCCGGCCCGGCCGGTGCCAGTCTGCCGCCGCCGGTGGCCGATTCCGGCAGGGGACGGCCCGGACCCGGCGGACGATCACGGCGACGTGGACGCCTCGGTTGCAGGTGGCGCGCACCAGGCCGCGGCCTTGCCGGTGTCGGGCTACCGCCGCCGGTGGCCGGTCCCGGTAAGGGAGGGCCCGGACTCCGCGGCGGGGTCAGTCCCCGGGGCCGCTCGTCGGCGCCGGTTCCAGGGCGGTGCCCGCGGCGATCTCGCGCAGCGCCGCCACGTGCCGCTCGAAGGCGGCCCGCCCCTCCTTGGTCAGCGTCAGGGAGGTCCGGGTGCGCCGCCCCACGGTGAACTTCTGCACCTTCACGTAACCGGCGTTCTCCAGCACGGTGACCTGCTTGGACAGCACCGAGTCGCTGACCTCCACCGTGTCCCGCACCAGCCGGAACTCGGCGCGGTCCACGGCGGCCAGCGCGGCGACCACCGAAAAGCGCACGGGGGAGTGGATCACCTCGTCCAGGCGGTTGCGCGGGTGGTTCATCGTGGGTTCCCGCTCTGCCGTAGCGCCACGTAGGCGACCGTCAGGGGCGGAACGCAGCTCAGCAGCGCACCCGAGACCCACCAGGCGGTCACGCCGGGGAAGAGGTTGATCCCCACCACGAGGGTGACCAGGTAGATGGCGGTCCAGGCGCCCATCATGCCCAGGTGCAGCACGCCGAGGTTGCGCGGCTGCGCGGGCCGGGTGAGCGCGTAGGTGAGGAGCAGTGTCAGCACCACGGCGAAAGCGCCCATCGTCCACGGCAGCGCCTGGGGAGAGGGCAGCAGGCCCAGCGCCAGGATCAGGGCGCAGCTCATCGCCGCGTACCCCACGCCGAAGACCGCGTACCAGCGGCCCTGCCCGCCCATGCGGGCCTTGAGGGTCTCCGCCTGCTCGAGGGCGTCCAGTGCCTCGTCCTGCCGCATATCCCACCTCCGGTGTTCGAACCTGTTTCCAGGGTCGCACTCACTTTCCACTTTGGCAAGTACTTTCCGAAGATGTGGATGAGGGGCGAAGACCCCGACCCGACGCCGGGACCCCCGATCGGCCACCGCCCGGACCCGGGGCACCGCTCCGGTGCGCTCCTGCGCGCCCGGTGGGGCGGGACGCCTCCGGCTCCGTCTGACCTTGAGGTGTGGCCTCGCGCCGCGCTCTCCTCACGGGTCGGGGCCGCCGGGTCGCCGCCCCAGCGTGCCCGGTGGGGCGCCCCCCGGCCCCGCCCGGGCTTGAAACGTGGCCTCAAGGGCCGGGCTCTTTCGGGGGGCCGGAAGGCCCCGGCTCGGCATTGTGGACTCGGTCGGGCCGCCGCCACCCGACCCGGAGGTGCGCCGGTTCGATGGAGGTCCGAGGGGCGCCGAGGGCACCGCCCCGGCGTGCCCGGCGGGGCGCCTCCGGGCTCCGCCGTCCCACTGGCCGGGGGCGGGGCGCGGTCTCAGCCCGCCGGGGTCTCGCGGTAGAGCACCAGGTGCTCGTGGTACAGCACCCCGTCGCGCACGTCCCCCGTGGCGGTGAACCCCGTGTCGTCCACGTAGTCGATGTGGTCCCCCGTCACCGTGTAGCGCCCGGTGTAGGCGCTGCGGCGGTTCCCGCGCGCCTCGTCGTAGCGGCCGTCCGGCAGCAGCTCCTGCCGGATGAAGCCGTCTGCGGTCACCCACATGCCCACGAACGGGTGCGGCGCGGTGGTCTCCTCGGCCATGGCGGCCCTCCTTCTTCTTCCTCGTGTCGGCGTACTCCCACGACGACGGGGCGTCTCAGCGGACGACACCGGCCGGGACCCGGTCCCGAAACCCGCGTACGCGCCCGCACGGCCCGTCGGTGTCCCCCACCACGAGCACGTCGGCGCAGACCGGGACACCCGTACCCGGGTCACCGGCCCCCCTCCGGCGCGGCCTCGGCCGGGCGGCTGTCCCGGAACGCATGGCGTGCCCCCCGGCCCGTGCGGTGGACGACACCGTCGATCCTCGTGCCGCCCGAGCCGCGGTTCCAGGCCGCCGTGCACCCTGGTGTCCCACTCCCAGGCACTGCGCGGCACCCCTCCCGGAGCCCGGGACGGGGACCCTCAGGCCCGCCCGGTGCGCGTCCCCGCGCCCGCCTCCGGACCGTTCTCCGGGTACAGGGTGTGCAGGGAGCCGAGCAGGGCGAGCGCCTCCTCGGACGGGCTGCCCGGTTCGGCCTGGTAGACGACCAGCTGCTGCCCGTGCCCGTCGGCGTTGTTGACCGTGAAGCTCTCGTAGTGCAGGTCCAGCGGCCCGACCGCGCTGTGGTGGAGCCGCTTGGCGCCCCCGCTCTTGCCCCGGACGTCGTGGCGGGCCCACAGCGTCCGGAAGTCCGTGCTCCTGAGGGAGAGCTCCCCGACGAGCGCGCTGAGCCGGGGGTCGTCCGCGCGCGCCCCCGCCGCCTTGTGCAGTTCCGCCACGACCGCCGCGGCGGACCGGTCCCAGTCGCGGTGGAACCCGCGGGCCGCCGGGTCCAGGAAGGTCATGCGCGCCAGGTTGTCCGTGACCGTGAAGTCCGCGTGCAGGGCCGCGGCCAGGCGGTTGCGGGCCACCACGTCCAGCGTCCCGCCCAGGACGAAGGCCGGGGTGTCGCTCCAGCGGTCCAGGAGCCGGAGCAGGTGCGGGTTCACCCGCTCCGGGCGGGCCGCGCCCCGGCTCCGCCGGCCGCCGGCCAGTGCCAGCCGGTGCAGGTGGTCGGTCGCCTCCCCGTCCAGCAGCAGGGCCCGGGCCAGGGCGTCCAGCACCTGGGGCGAGGGGTTGCGCTCCCGCCCCTGTTCGAGCCGCATGTAGTAGTCGGTGCTGACCCCCGCCAGGATCGCGACCTCCTCCCGGCGCAGCCCCGGCACCCGGCGGCGCCCGGAGCCCGGCAGCCCGACGTCCTCGGGCCGGACCCGGTCCCGCCGTGCCCGCAGGAAGCCTTCCAGGGTGGCCCGGGGTTCCGCGCCGGTCGTTTCGTCGGTGCCCATGGACCCAGGCTAGGACGGACCCCGGCCGTGCGGGCGGGCCGAGGGTGGGTGCGTTCCACCCACCCTCGCGACGGCCTCCCGGGGCCGCCCGCGCCCCCGGCGCGCTGCCGTGATCCGTGACACACCAGGCGTGCCCGCCGGGGCCCGCGGCGCCCCCGGGAGGGGGCGCCGTCCCCCCGCGTCCCCACGAGCTGGGAAGACCACCGCGCGGCGCCGTCCGGGGCCTTCGACCGGCTCGGGGCGGAGGGGACGGACGGCCCCGCCACATGCACTAATCTGGCGCGACGATGCCCGCGAAAACTGATCTCGAACTCCTGCGCGCCCACGAACCCGTGCTCATGTGCACCGAGGGAGAACTCTTCTTCCCCACCGATGTGGACGCCTACGTACGCAACTGCAGTCTGTGGATCGAGGAGCCCGGGGGCCGCGAGCGCGTCATCGTCCCCGTCGGGGAGCTCGACCTCGACCGCCTGGCCACCGCCGAGGAGGAGTGGCCCGGACGCCACAAGCACCTGCGCTTCGTCCAGGAGGAGACCCTGCGCGAGGAGGCCCGCCGCTTCCGGGGCAGCTCGCGCACGGTCATCCCCAAGAGCGGCCGCCTGGCCGCCGTCGGCGTCCTGGGCCGCATCCTCGACATCCTGATGAAGCTCTCCCTGCTGATCCGCGGCGCGGTCCCGGGCGGCCTCACCTTCGCGGCGGTGACCCGCTACCGGGAGCGGGTGGACGACGGCAACGCCACCTACTACGGCCGGGTCACCCGCGAGGGCGGCTACATCATCCTCCAGTACTGGTTCTTCTACGCGATGAACGACTGGCGGACCATCTACGGCGGCGTCAACGACCACGAGGCCGACTGGGAGCGCGTGACCGTCTACGTCGTGGAGAACCCCGACGGCACCACCCGCCCGATCTGGGTCGGCGCCTCCTCGCACGAGTACCACGGCGACGACCTGCGCCGCAGCTGGGACGACCCGGACCTGCACCGCGACGGCGACCACCCCGTCATCTACGTCGGCGCGGGCTCGCACTCCCACCAGATGCTCCCGGGCGACTACCTCATCCAGGTCGACCCCTCCGTCCTGCGCGGCCTGCTCAACGCCTGGAAGTGGATCACCCACCGCATCTTCCGGGCCGACAGCGCCATCAACCGCCACGGCATCGGCGTCCCCTTCGTCGACTACGCCCGCGGCGACGGCGAACGCCTGGGCCCGGGCGGCGCCCGGCAGTGGAACGCCGTCGTCATCGACGACGACACCCCCTGGCTCAAGGGGTTCCGCGGCCTGTGGGGCCGCGACACCCGCGACTTCTTCGACGGTGAGCGCGCCCCCAGCGGCCCCCGCTACGAACGCGACGGCACCATCCGCCGCTCCTGGGCCGACCCGCTGGCCTGGGTGGGTCTCCAGAAGGTCGCCCCCACCGAGGCCGCCGCCCGCGCCGAGCTGCGCTCGCACGTCCTCTCCCTGGAGGAGCGCATCCGCGAGTTCGACGCCGACATCGTCAAGCGCCGCGACCGCCTGCGCCAGCTCGACTCCGCGCGCATGGTCCTGGCCCGCGAGGCCAACACCCGGCCCCGCGCCCGCGCCTACGCCGAGGAGATCGCCGCGCTGGAGAAGGAGCTGGCGGGCGTCTACGAGAAGCGCGTCCTCACCGCCGACGAGCGCGACAGCCACCTGCGCGCCCTGGCCTCCGAGACGCCCCTGGTGCCGCGGCCGACCGAGCACCTCAAGGCCCCGCACCTGCCCTACTCCTCGGGGCAGCAGCGCACCACCCGCTTCCTGCACCTGTGGGTGGCCCTGAGCACCCCGCTGCTGCTGATCGCGCTCGCGCTGCCGCTGTTCCTCCTGGAGGGGCAGTTCACCTTCTACGCGATGATCGGCGTGGTCGTCGCCTTCGCCGCGGTCGACTCGATCGCCCGCCGCAAGTTCCTCCAGTACCTCACCGGACTGGCGGTCCTGGCGGTGGTGGTCGGCCTGGTGGTGGGCGTCATCGCGGCGTTCGTCGTCAACTGGCGCATCGCCATCACGGTCCCGGTGGTGCTCATCGTGGTGCTGCTGCTCGTGGTCAACATCCGCGACCTGATGCGCCGCTGACCCGGCCCCGGCCCCCGGACGCGCCCCCGCCCCGCGGCGGGGGCGCGTCCGTCGTTCCCGGCGGGCACGATGGGGGCATGAGCGACACCCTGTTCACCGGGCCCCCGGCGGAGATCGCCCCGGGGGCCGTCCACCTGCCGGGGTGGCTGCCGCCGGAGCGGCAGGCCGCCCTGGTCGAACGCTGCCGGGAGTGGGCGGCCGGGCCCGCCGGGATGCTCCGCCACACCATGCCGCGCGGCGGCCGCATGTCGGTGGCCATGACCTCACTGGGCTGGTTCTGGAGGCCCTACACCTACGAGCGCACCCTGCCCGACGGCACCCCGGTGCGGCCCTTCCCCGCGGAACTGGGCGCGCTGGCGGCCCGCGCGGTGGAGGCCGCCTACGGCGCCCCACCCGCGCCCGGGACCCCGCCCTACGACGTCGCCCTGGTCAACTTCTACGACGCCGACGCCCGCATGGGCATGCACCAGGACCGCGACGAGGCGGCCCTGGAACCGGTGGTCTCCCTCAGCCTGGGCGACACCTGCGTCTTCCGGTTCGGCAACACCGAGACCCGCACCCGCCCCTACACCGACGTGGAACTGCGCAGCGGCGACCTGTTCGTGTTCGGCGGCCCCTCCCGCCTGGCCTACCACGGGGTGCCCCGTACCCGGCCCGGCACCGCCCCGCCCGCCCTGGGCCTGACGGGGCGCCTCAACATCACCCTGCGCGCCTCCGGCCTGGCGGCCGACCCCGCCCCCTGAGCCCCCGCGGACCCGTGCCGCCACGGGCGTGTCGGGGCGCCCCGCGGCCCGCGGGCGGCCAGGATCGTGCACGGCGGCGCCACCGACGACGAGAGGACACCCGCGTGAACACGGGCGGACCCGGATCCCACGACCCCGAACCCCGTGCGTACCCGGGCGGCGGGCTCCCCTCGCCCGAACGCACCCTGGCCCTGGGCCGGGCGGGCGCCGAACCGGCCGGCGCCACGGCCCCCGGCCGCATGTGGATACGCCTGTACCGGGACGGCCGCCCCGACGGCACCGCCGCCACCCCGGCCCGGGCCAGGGAGGCCCTGTCCGGACACACGGGCCGCATGGCCTGGATCGCCCTGGCCGACCCCGCCCGGGACCAGCTCGCGGAACTGGCCCGGGTCTTCCGGCTGCCCCCGCTGGCCCTGGAGGACGCCGTCGTCGCCCACCAGCGGCCCAAGGCCGAGCTGTACCGCGACGTCCTCTTCGCGGTGCTGCGGCCGGCCGGGTACGACGAGGACGCGGAGGCGGTGCGCGTCGGCGAGGTCCACGTGTTCGCCGGAGAGGACTTCGTCATCACCATCACCCACACCGACCGGCTGGACCTCTCCGCCCTGCGCCCGCGCCTGGAGAAGGAGCCCCGCCTGCTCGCCCGCGGGCCCCTGGCGGTGCTGTACGCCGTCCTGGACCACGTGGTGGACGCCTACGCCCCGGTCGTCGCGGCCCTCCAGGAGGACGTCGACGAGCTCGAGAACGAGGTGTTCTCCGGGGCCCGCGGCACTTCACAGCGCACCTACCGGCTGGCCCGCGAGGTCATCCTCCTCCAGCGCGCGGTGGACCCGCTCGGCCGGGTCCTGGAGGAGTTCATGGCCCGCCTGCGGGAGCCCGCCGAACAGCGCGGCCCCGGCGGGCCCCGGCCGCGCGGGGACCGCGGGGAGCTGGAGCACCTGTACGGCCACCTGCGTGACACCGCCGACCACGAGGCCGCGGTGCGCGAGCGCGTCGACGCGCTCGCGCAGCTGCTGCAGAACATCATGTCGGTCAACGGCACGCTCGTCGCCCAGGCCCAGAACGAGGCGATGAAGAAGGTGTCCTCCTGGGGCGGCATCCTGGTGGTGCCCACCCTCATCGCCTCGGTCTACGGCATGAACATCCCGCCCTCGACCGGGTTCGGCTGGACGTTCAGCTGGCCGCTCGCCCTGCTCCTGATGGGGCTGTCCAGCCTCTGCCTGTACCTGGTCTTCCGCCGCAACGGCTGGCTGTGACCCCGCCGCGCGCGGACCGCCTCACATCCGCCAGGGCAGGTTGCGCCACGGGCTCTCCGGGTCGGTGGCCAGCACCCGGTGCGCCTTGACCGAGTCGGTGTAGTACACGCCGAACTCCCCGTCGTCGAACCCCATGGCCCGGCCCAGGGTGAACCCGGCCGACATCTCCTCCCACGACCCGTGGTGGCGCATCGACATCGCCCCGGCCCGGACGATGTGCGGCAGGGCCGCGTCCTCGGTGGCGTAGCCGGCGTTGACGCCCCACCGGGCCAGGTTGACGGCCCGCCCGAAGTCGTAGGCGCGCACCGTGCGCACCACCGCGCCCCGGGGCAGCACCCCGTCGGCGACCATGCGCTCCTCGTACTCCCACACCCGGGCGGCCTCGGCCACCATCTCGTCGTAGGTCTCCCTGGGGGCGCCCCGCTCCCTGCACCAGTACGCGACGAGGTCGGGCCACGTCCCGGCGTCGAAGGGGACCCCGGGGCGGGAGTCCACGACCCGGGCGCGCAGTTCCAGCACCAGGGACAGGGCCGTGGGCGCGCGGTCCGCGGCGGTCAGGGACACCAGGGCCCGCTCCCACCCGGCGTGGTCGGTGATGCCCCAGGCCGAACGCAGCTTCTCGCGGTCGTCGCGCGCGTCGCAGCACGAGCACGCGGAGTGGATCGCGTTCCACACCCCGCCGTTGGCCACGGGCATGTGCGCCCCGTTCGCGAAGGCGTGCGCCAGCGGTCCCTGGAACACGCCCCGGGGGTCGCTGCGCAGCCGCGGCCTCTTGGTGAACAGGCCCATGTCCATCCGCCTCTCACGGTTCTTCCGCCCCAGGATCCCAGCGCCGTCTACCGGGGGTCGAGCAGGGCCGAGATCTCGTCGGCCAGCTTCCGCGCGGTGGCCTCCCGCGCCCTGGCCTCGTCCAGTCGTTCACGCCACTGCCGCCCGGCCTGGTCGGCCTCCCGCCGCAGCCGGTGCAGCTGCGCCTCGCGCGCCTCCGCGGCCGACCGGGCCTCCCGCAGGTCGCGGACGAGGAAGCCGACGGCGCCCAGCGCGCACCCCGCGGCCAGGAACCAGGCGAACCCGGCCTGGGACACCAGCGCCAGGACCACCAGGAGCGCGGCCAGCACCCCGAGCCCCCACACGTAGAGGCGGCCTCCCTGCTCGGCGCGGTAGCGGAGGGCCAGCTGCTGTTCGGCCCGGTCCAGCTGCGGGGTGGTGGGCCCGTTCTCGGTGACCCCGACCCGGACCCCCTGGACGGTGACGGTCGTGGACTCCGGCAGCGGGGCCGAGGCCTGCCGCAGCAGGTCCTCCACGGTCCTCGTCACGGCCGGACGCTGCAGGACCAGCGCGAAGGTGCTGCGGTGCGGGGTGGCCCCGGAGGCGCGCAGGTCCTCTGCCAGCAGGGAGGAGACGGTGCCGACCCCGTCGTCCCAGCCGGGCCTGCGCCCGCCGTCGCCGTTCTCGATGACCGCGCGCAGCTCGTTGGCGCGGGCGATCAGCGGGGCCTCCTCCGGGGTGCCCTCCTCCACCAGGGCGACCAGCGCCTCGGTGAGGAAGGAGGCGCTGCCCTCGTCGGGCGCCGTCCGCTCCGCGCCGGTGTCCCCGCCCGGCGCGGTGATGCGGGCGACGTCGCCGTGCAGCGCGGTGAGCCTGTCCACGGCCGCGGCGCGGGCGTCCAGCTGCGCGTCCGGGGCGCTGCCGCCGCCGCGGCGGCCGGAGCGGGAGGACCTCCCGGAGGCGGCGGGGGCCGACAGGTCGAGCGCGGGCGCTTCGGCCCCCAGCGCCGACCAGTGCCGCAGGGTGGAGAGCAGCAGCTGCTCGCGGGCCTCCTCGCCCAGGGACCCGTCGGCGGTGAGGATCCACAGGGCGCGCCGTCCCCGGCTGATCTGCTCGTCGGGGGCGGGCAGGTGGGGGAGCAGGTCGCCGGAGCCGCCCAGGGTGCGGGCGTACTCGGCGCGGGTGAGGGCGGCGGCCAGGACCGAGAAGGCGGCGGCCCGCTCCGGGTCGCGCCGGGCCGCCTCGTCCAAGTGCGGGAGCGCTCCGGCGGGGGAGCCGGTGAGCAGCGCGTGCAGGCCGTGCGCGGCGGGCGGGAGCCAGTAGTCGGGGACGTCCTCCAGCTCCAGGACGGCGGGGACCGACCCGTCGAGCATGGCCAGGACGCGGTGCCGGGCCAGCGCGTGCGGGGAGAACACGGCCAGGGTGGCGCGGATGTCGCTGAGCTCGATGAAGGCGTCCAGGGTGGCCGAGACCCGGTCCAGCCTCTGTTCGAGGCCGCCGCGCAGGCTCGACAGCTCCGAACGCATCCTCTTGCGTTCGGAGTACAGCATCGAGTGGGCCGAGCTGACGTCCTCCTGCAGCTCCCTGAGGCGCCGGTTCTGCGAGTAGTCGATCCAGTCCATTCCCGTTGCTTCTCTCTCCAGGGGTCCGGGCACGTGCACGCCATGGCATGGGATGTGCGCGGCGGCCCGGGGGTTCCGCCTCCGCGGAGAATGTGAGCGTTCGGTGACCCGGGAGGGCCGGACCGGCGGGGACTGTGGCCGAGGGTGACGGGACCGGTACGGAAAAGGGATTGGTAATACTAATCACCCGGCCTAGCATGGGAGCGCTCTCATACCTGGAAGGCCGCCGATGGACCACCCCGCCCCGTATCCCGCCCTGCCCCCGCACCTGCTCTTCGGTACCGCCACCGCCGCCTACCAGATCGAGGGCGGGGCGAACGAGGGCGGCCGCGGGCCCTCCATCTGGGACACCTACTGCCGCACCCCCGGCCGGGTCGCCCGCGGCGAGACCGGTGACGTCGCCTGCGACCACTACCACCGCTACGAGGAGGACGTCGCCCTCCTGGCCGCCCTGGGCGTGGACCTGTACCGCTTCTCCGTCGCCTGGCCGCGCGTCCAGCCCACCGGAGCGGGCCGCCCCAACGCCGAGGGACTGGACTTCTACGACCGGCTCGTCGACACCGTCCTGGCCGCCGGGGTCGAACCCGCGCTCACCCTCTACCACTGGGACCTGCCCCAGGCGCTGGAGGACGCCGGCGGCTGGCGCGTCCGCGACACCGCGCACCGGTTCGCCGAGTACGCCCGCATCGTCGCCGACCGCCTGGGGGACCGGGTCTCCCGGTGGATCACCCTCAACGAACCCTTCTGCACCGCCTTCGTCGGCCACGCCGTCGGCCGCCACGCGCCCGGCACCCGCGAGGGCACCCCCGCCCTGGCCGCCGCCCACCACCTGCTGCTGGCCCACGGCCTGGCCGTCGGCGAGCTGCGCGCGGCCGGCGCCGGGGAGGTCGGCATCACCCTCAACCCCGACCACCTCGTCCCCGCCACCGGTTCGGCGGCGGACCTGGCCGCCGTCGAACGCGCGCGCACGCTGCACAACCGGGTCTGGCTCGACCCCCTCTTCGCCGGCGCCTACCCCGACAACGAGAGGGAGGTGTGGGGGGACCTCGTCGACGACTCCCTGCGCCGCGACGGCGACCTCGCCGTCATCGGGCAGGAGCTGGACTTCCTCGGCGTCAACTACTACCGGCCCATCAAGCTCCGCGACGCCCCGCACACCGAACCCGACCCGGCCGCCCGCACCGCCGTCGACATCGGCACCGAACAGGTCGCCTACGAGGACGTCCGGCACACCACCATGGGCTGGCCCGTGGTGCCGGAGACCTTCACCGAGATGCTCGTCGACCTGGACCGGCGCTACCCCGGCCTGCCGCCGGTCTACATCACCGAGAACGGCTCCGCCGAGGAGGACCTCCCCGACGCCTCCGGCCGGGTCCGCGACACCGACCGCATCGCCTACCTGAACGACCACCTCACCGCCCTGGCGGCGGCCGTCGAGGCGGGCGTGGACGTGCGCGGCTACTTCGTGTGGTCCCTGCTCGACAACTTCGAGTGGGCCTACGGCTACGAGCGCCGCTTCGGGCTGGTGCGGGTGGACTACGAGAAGCTGACCCGCCACCCCAAGGACAGCTACCACTGGTACCGCGGGCTCATCGCCGACCACCGCGCCCGCCGCGCCGGGGCCGGGGACTGAGGTCCCGCCGTCGCCCGCGCCCGAGTGGGAGGGCGCCCCGGCCCACGGCACGGGGGCGGCGCTTCCACACGGGACGGGCGGGCGTCCGCCGGGCGCGGGGTTCAGGCCCGGCGGCGGGCGATGTCGCCGAACGCGCCCACGACGGCGCCCAGGGCGAACATCGACGCCTCGTCCTCGTCCATGTGGACCAGCCCGGCGGGCAGCAGCACCCGGTAGGGCTTGTCCTCCCCGTTGGAGAGGATCTCCAGGCCGTCGATGATCCCCTGCCCCTTCAGCATGAGGAGAGCCTCCTCGACTCTTCCCCTGCGGTCGCCGCGAGACCAGATCGACATCGTTCAACCCTCACTACGGCCCGGGGCCGTCGCGGGCGGGCGCACGGCGACGCGGTTCCCGTCCGGACGGGCCGACAACCCCAGTGATACCACCCGAGCACCGGGCGTACACGCCCTGTCCGGATTCTCCTCCTTGTCCGGAAGCGGCCAGTGGTCGGGCTTTGCGGTGCCGGGGCCGCCGGAGCGCGGGCGGCTGCGGCCGGACGCCCGCGTCCGCGCCGCCCGGGCCGTGCGGCCGTCGGTCCGGTGCCGGGTCAGCCCGTGATCGGGGTCATGGCGCCGCCGCGCACGTCGACCGCGCTCACCTCCACCGGCGCCGCGGGCGGGCCGTCGCCGAGGCGGGGGCCGGCCACCGCCAGCACGGGGCCCTCGCCGTCGCCCTCGGCCCCGCCCGACACCCGCACGGAGGCGGCCTCGCGCGAGGCCGCCGCCAGGTAGTGCCACCGGCCGTCGGGGGCCTCCCACCAGGTGCCCGCCACCACCTGCCGGTCCAGGTTGCTGCACGCCCAGCCGCCCGCGCTCTCCCCGGCGACCACCGCCGCGGTGCCCTCGTCGGTGGTCGCCACCAGCACCGCACGGGCCAGGCCGCCACCGTCGTGGGTGCCGTAGCGCAGGCACACCCACCGGCCGGAGCCTCCGCCGGGCAGGTCCTGCACGGCGAACTCCCAGGCCGTCGCCGTGACCACCGGTCCGCGCGGCGGACCGCCCGCGCAGGCGACCTCGCCCCACAGGTCGAACCCGTGCTCGGCGTCCAGGACCTCGTGCGGGCCCAGGCGGCGGATCTCGGCGGGCGGCGGCGGCATGTACCCCAGGTGGGCGGTGGCCGGCCCGCCCAGGTCCACCACCGTGTACGGCTGGCCGTGCGCCACCTCGGGGGCGCGCAGCCGCAGCACCGGGCCGGTGCCGCAGTGCCCGTCCGCGGGCAGCGGGCCGGTCACCCCGTGCTCATCCCGCGGCACCTCGGCCCAGCCCTCCTCCGCGGAGCCCAGGGACGCCGACGCCGCCTCGGTGACCCACGGCGGCAGCAGGTAGCGCACGCCCTCGGCGGTCTCGGACAGGCGCACGGCGGGCCAGTTGGCCACGCCGTTCGCGGGCTCGGCGAACACCTCCACATCCTCGGCGTCCCCGTCCCGGGTGTAGCGGGCCGTCCGGGGGGCGTCGTGCAGCAGCACCACGTCGCGGCCGTCCACCCGGCCGGCGAAGACCAGGCGCGGATCGCGCGGCGCCCGCCCGTCGTGGTCGGTCCAGGCGGCCAGGGCGGCGTCGGCCAGACCCTCGTCGCCGACGGCGTCGCCCCGGGCGGGCCACGCGGTCAGGTCCAGCCGGAAGCTCTCCCGCCAGGCGTCCCCGTCGGTGAGGACGGCCGCCTCCACCGGTGCGGCCGCCGGCCCCGGGGGCCCGGGCCGCGCCTGCGTCGTCAGGGCCAGGGCCGCCAGCGCCAGGACGAGCAGCCCGGCCCCGGCCGCCGCCAGGGCACCGCGGGCGGGCGGCGCCCCGCGCCCGCTGACCCGCACCACGGTGGGGTCGGGCGGGCGGAACCCGTCGGCGACCGCCGCCGCCCGGTCCAGCGCCCCCTCGGGGTCGGCGGCCCCGGCCCGCCGCAGCAGGGCCGCGGCCTCCTCCGGCGCCAGCGCCTCCACCCGCAGCAGCGCGTACCCGGCGCGCGCCGCCGGGTCCAGCCCGTCCAGGGGCTCCAGCGCCCGCTCGAAGGGGGTGATCCCCTCCACGGGCGACACCCGCAGCCCGGCCGCGCCCCGCCGCGGCCGCCTGCCGCGCAGCGCCCGCCGCAGTACCCGCAGCCGCACCCGCGGGTACTCCCGCGCCCGGGGGTTGCGCCGCCCCCACGGCAGCGCCCGGGACACCAGCCGGTGCGCGCTCGGCAGCAGCTCGTGCGCGGGCGGGCGGCCGGACAGCGTGAGCAGCGCCAGGAGGACGAGGTTGCGGTACGGGTCGCGGGGGAGGGGGCGGACCGGGGGAGTGGGCATCGGGGCTCCTCGGGGATCTTTCCGAGCGAGCCTAGGGAAACCGGTGCGGGTCCACCCGGCGAACGCCGATACCCGCCCCCTATGTCCCGAAAGTCCCACCCCGCAGGCGTTTTCGGCCCCGGCGGCCGGCCCTCGCCGGCCCGGCCGAACCGGTGACCCCACGGGAACAGAGGACGCCGCGACCAGTGCCCGACGCCCGATCGCCTCCTCGGCCGGGAGCTCCCGCCGAGGTCGTTCCGGCGCGCTCAGAAGCGCGATCTCCGGAGCCTCCTCGCGCGGGCAGGGCCTGCCGTGCGCGTCGGGACACGGGCCTTCCCTGGTCGTGGCCGGGTGTCCAGGATGTTGTCCAGGCCCTGTCCAGCGGTGTGCCCGGTACCTGTCCGACCCTCCTCCGCATCCTTCGGGGGACCCACCACACCGGGTGGGCGGAAGAAGGGAGATCCGGGTGGACACATGGGTTCACACCCCGATCGGTATGGAACCGGACCGATGGACGACCTGGCGGGCCCAGCGCAGGGTTCTGGCGATCGCGCACACCGTCGCCGACACCCAGAGGCTGATGGACCCCGTGAAGCTGCTGGCCTCGGACCCCCGCGTGCAGGTCGTCTTCACCATCGCACCCCACTCCGTGTTCGGCGCGGGCGTGCGTACCTGGCTGGAGGAGGTCGGCCCGGCGGTGGTGCCGTGGGAGCAGGCCGTGCGCACCCGCTTCGACGCGGCGCTGGCGGCCAGCCCCAGCCGTGACCTGGACATGGTGCACGCCCCGCTGGTGCTCTTCGCCCACGGGGTCGGGTTCAACAAGCTCATCCCCGCACGCCCCGGCCGGCACTCCGCCGGCCCCCGGCAGACCTACGGGCTGGCGCGGGAGAACCTGCTCCGGGAGGGGCGCCTGATCCCGGCGCGCGTCGCGCTCGCACACCAGGACGAGGAAGCGCGTCTGGCCTCGGAATGCCCGGAGGCCGCAGGGGCGGCACGGGTGGTGGGGGACGCGGTCGCCGACCGCTTGCTCTCGGCCGCCGAACACCGCGACCTGCACAGGGCCGCTCTGGGGATAGGACGTGACCAGAGGCTCGTGGTGGCCGCTTCCACCTGGGGACCCGCCTCCCTGCTCGGAGCCGACCGCCGGATCCTGGCCCACCTGGTGGCCCAGGCCCGGGAAGGCACCTGCCGGGTGGCCCTCCTGGCCCACCCGAACGTGCGCGCCGCCCACGGGGCCTGGCAGGTCGAGGAGTGGCTGCGTCCGCTCACCCGGGCCGGCCTGATCCTCGGACCGGCCTCCCCGGAGTGGGTGAACGTCCTGGCGGCGGCCGACGCCGTGGTCGGCGACCACGGGTCCACCACGCTCTACGCGACCCTGCTCGGCCGCCCCGTGTTCGTCACCCGCAGCGGAGCGGCCGACATCGACCCCGCCTCGCCCATGGGCGAGGCCCTGCGAAGCCTGCCCGTGGCGTCGGGCCAGGGCCCGTCCCTGGGCCTGCTCCTGGAAGGAGGGCCCTCCGAGGCGGAGCAGCGCACGGTGGCCCGTCTGGCCGCCCGGGTCACCTCCCACCCCCTGGGATTCGCCGACCGCGCCCGCGACCTCCTGTACGAACTGCTGCACCTTCCCGATCCCATCGCCCAGGACGCCTTCGGTCCGCCCGCCGCCGGACTTCACGGGGAGCGGTCATGAGCAGCCCGCCGCGCATCGTGGTGGCCGGCGTCGCGAACCTGTGCACGGCCGCCACCGTCACCACGACCGCCGCCTCCGGAACCGACGACCGGCGCGAGCACACCACCGCCATGACGACCGGCGTCAGCGGTGTGGGCGCCAACCTGGCCCTGACCCTGAACCGCCTGGGCACCCGGGTGGACCTGTGCACCCTCATCGGCCAGGACCCGCCCGGCCGGGCCATCCGCGCCGGACTGGAACAGGAGGGGCTCCACGGACCGGGATGCGTCCCCACCCCGTCCTCCGCACTGGCCCTGTGCCTGGTCGACGGGAACGGGAGCAGGCGCTCCGCCACCTATCTCAACGACCTCGCCGACGCCCTCTACCCCACCTCGGTCTTCACCGATCTGGTCCAGGGCGCGGACCTGGCCGTACTGACCACCATCGGGTTCACCCGGCCCCTCATCGCCCACGCCCACCGGGCGGGGGTCCCGATCGCGGTCGACGTCCACGTCGTCGCCGACATCGACCACCCCGAACAGGAACCCTGGCTGCACAGCGCCGACGTGGTCTTCTGCTCCCACGAACGGCTGCCGTGCCCGCCCCGGGCATGGATCCGGCACGTCTTCGACACCTATCCCGGATGTGTGGTGGCCGGGGTCGGGTGCGGTGACCGGGGAGCCATGGTCGGCACACGCGAGGGTCTGCTGGTGACCGCCCGCACCCGGCCGCCGCGGCCCCTGGCCAACACCATCGGTGCCGGAGACGCCCTGTTCGGGTCCTTCCTGCACGGCTGGGTGGCCGCCGGAAACCCGGCCCAGGCCCTGCACGACGCCGTCCTGCATGCGAGCTGGCTCATCGGGGACCTGTTCCCCAACCACGGCCGCCTCGACCGGGACCAGCTCCGGGAGCTGGCCCGTACTCATCCCGTCCACATGACCGTGGACCGGTGGTGAACCCCTATCCCAGCCCTTCCAGCCGCTGCTCCACACGCTTGCGGGCGGGGTCGCCGGTCACCAGAAGGGCCGATGCCCGCTCGTAAGCCGACCGGGCCCGGGTGAGGTCGCCTTCGTACTCGGCGACCTCACCCAGGACCTCCCACGCCTTGCCCTCGCCCGAAGAGGAACCCCGCGCACGCATCACCTCCAACGCCGCCTCGGTCTCGCGGCGAGCCCGGCCCGGCATCGACCGGGCCACCAGCACCGACCCCAGGGCGATCCGCACACGCGCGGCATTGTAGGGGTCGCCGGTCAGGAGCGGCAGCGCGCGCTCCAGATGCGTCTGGGCCTGGACAGGCGAGCCGGCGGCCAGATGGGCACGGCCCAACATCATCAAGGTGATCGCCTTGTTGTGCTCGATCCCGGTCTGCTCGTCCACCTCCAGCGCATCTTGAAGGTGCACGAGCGCCTCATCGAACCGCCGGTTCCGGAAGGCGAGGATGCCCCGGCGCTGCCGGGTCTGGGCGACGCGCTCCAGGTCCCCGGCCGCGGTCCAGATCTGTTCGGCGTCCGTCAGGTCGGCCATGGCGTCGTCCACACGGCCCAGGTGGCCGTACACCAGCGCGCGCTTGTTCAGCAGCCGTCCCAGCGCCCGCGTCTCTCCGAGTTCACGCGCACCGGTGATCGCCGGGGTGACCGCTCGCAGGTACAGGGACGCCTGCCCATGGTGCAGGAACAGCGACCACAACCCTTCGACCAGCCGCAGGGCCTGGCGGGGGTGTTCGCGGATGAGGGCGAGCTCGGCCAGGGCCGCCAGATTCCGTCGCTCGTCGTGCAACCACTCGGTGGCCTCGGCCGGCGTGGAGAACGGCGCCTCCTCCAGTGCCGGGGGAGCCACGGCGTACGGACGCAACAGGGCGTCCGCGGCCACGGACAGGTCACCGAACATCTCCAGGAGCCGGCCGACGCCTTCGGAGAAGGCGCGGGGGGTCTCCTCCTCAGCGGCTTTTTCGCGGGCGTGCAGTTGCAACAGGTCATGGAAGCCGTAACGGCCGTCCCGATACTCCGTCAGCAGATGGTGGTGTGCGAGGTCCTCCAACAGGCCCTCGCAGGCGGAGATCGGATCACCGGTCACGTACGAGGCGATCTGTGAGGTGAGGTCTGGGCCGGGGTGCCAGGACAGCCGCCGGTACAACCGGGCCTGAGCGGGGTCGAGGTTCCTGTAGGAGAGATCGAACGCCCCGCGCACCGATACCTCCAAACCGATCCGCTCACCCGTGTCCGCGAGCCTCCCCAGGCGTGCGGAGGTGTCTCGGAGCCTGCGTTCGACCCGGTTCCACGACCGCCAACGATGGGCGCTCTCGCCTATCGCCACGGTGCACACGGCCACCGGGAGCCCCGCGCACAGGTCCACGATGTGGCCGATCGCCGCTTCCTCCTGGCTGGTGGCCGGGGGCCGACCGCTCAACCTGGTGAGGAGTTCGACGCCCTGGGCGGAGTCCAGCGGGGGGACCGTGATGATCTCGGCTCCGTCGATCCGCAACCCTGCGAGGTGGATCCTCGAAGTGACGATCACCGTGCTCTTCTCTCCCCCGGGTAGCAGGGAGCGGACCTGCGCGGCGGAGAAGGCGTCGTCCAGGAGCAGGGCGATGCGCGTCCGGTCGGTGACCGAGCGCCACATGGCGGCGCGCGCGGCCAGGTCCGCCGGCACCGTTCCGGGCTCCACGCCCAGGGAGACCAGGAGGACTTCCAGCGCCTCGTAGGGATCGGTGACCCTCCCTTCGGAGAATCCGCGCAGGTCGACGAAAAGGGCCCCGTCCGCGCTCAGTTCCGCGTGGTCGTGCAGGAAGCGGGTGGCCAGAGCCGTCTTGCCGACTCCGGCCACGCCGGTGAGCACGATCAGGCCGTTCCTCCGATGCGTACGGGCACGGGCGAGCGCGTCGGAGACCATCGCGGTCGACTCGGACCTGCGCACGAAGGTCGCGGGCGGTGTGGGCAGTTGGCGGGGCGGGGGCCGCCGGCGTTCGCCCGTCAGGTGCACGTCGCCTCGGAGCGTGCCCACCTGGATGGAGGTCCCGCTGATATGGCCTTGGACGCGGTTCTCGGAAGGGGGACGGTGGTGGGGAGGGGTGTCCACGTTACTCCCATGACACACGGATCTTCGTTGCGGTACCGAGCAGGGGTTCGATCTCCTTCGTCGGAGTCGTATCCGGACCTGTCGATCGTGCGAGGACTTCCATGAGAACACGAAAATGTCCGTGCACGTGCATCTGCACGTTCTGGTACTCTTGCAGAAAGGCTGTGGAGTGCGACTTCGCAGTGGCTAACCAAAAGGCCCATCGCGATCAGCGATGGGCCTGATGGTCAATCCGCAATGGCTGTTAGAGGATCGCCCCCTGCTCCGGTATGTGGGTGCCCAGATAGATCACCCAGCCGAAGGCGAGGGTGAAAAAAGCAGCCGCTTCGGCTACTCTTGGGTACTTCATTGTTCTCCTAGCTAGGCCCTGAATCCTTGGTAGTTGCAGGGGCCTGGTCGGTCAGCGCAATGAGAACGGGGCGCCTCAAGGATCTGCAGTCCAGGGCGTCCCGTTTCACTGCTCTGAAGAGGGTGTTTGCCGCTTATCGGCGTGCTCTGCGTGTGACTCGGTGGCATCGTACAGACTTCCACCCTGGGGGTGGGCCTGTTTCAAAGGTCCCGAGGGTCACGATTCGGGCGGAGCCGTCGTATCCAGTAATAGCTGGATTAGTGAGGCTTCTGGCGCCGCGAGTTCATCGTACAGGGACGCGGCGGCCTCCAGGTGGGTCCGGCCCTGCCGGCTCCGGCCCAGGATGTGGAGCTGCTGTCCCAGCAGGTGATGGGCCTTCGCGCTCTCCCGCCGCAGACCGTACCGGGACGCGACGGCGAGCCCGTCCTCGAGGAGTTCCACCGCGGCCCGGGGGGCGTCGGCCTCCAGCTCGATGAGCGCCAGCCCGAGGCAGGCGTCGAAGACCGCGGCGGGGGGAGCCGAGCCGCGCATCTCCAGGCTGCGGCGGAAATAGACGCGCGCCTGGCCGGGTTCCCCGTTCATGGCATAGGCCGCCCCCGTATTGGACAGCACCATCGGAGCCGCCCACGGGTCGGGGAAGCGCTCCATGAGGTCCAGCGCCCGGGAGAGGCATTCGACGGCCCGGGCGGGGCGCTGGCGGTGAAGTGCCAGTTCCCCCATATTCGCCCACACGATGGCCTCTTGGCGGTCGTCGCCGTTCTCTTGGGCCGACGCGAGTGCGGCTTCGCAGAGGCTCCATGCCTGGCGGTGGTAACCCAGTTGCTGGAAGGCGCCGGCGAGGTTGACCTGTATCCCGGAAAGCGATCGCGGATCGGGAGACCGTTCCAGTACCGAGATCGCGTCGCTGAAATCCGCCACCGCCTCGTGGAAGGAACTCACGGTGAAGTGGCACAGGCCCCGGTGCCGCAGGGCGAAGAGGATTCCGGCCCTGTTCCCGTGTGCTTTGAAGTCCTCCAGGGCCCTTTCCAGGAAGGAGCGGCTCCGGTCGTAGTCCCCGGAGACGTAGTGGAACAGCCCCTGGAGCGCGACGCACCACACCCGCCCCAGGGGCTCGTCCATCCGGGCCCACAGGCCGTCGGCGGCGCGGGCGTGCTCATGGGCCCTGTCGAGTTCCCCGCAGCGCCACAGGGCGCGGGCCAGGTCGTAGTGGGCCCTCGCCGCTTCCCTTGCGTTCCCGTGCTCCCGCACGTACGCCACAGCCCGTTCGTGCAGCAGGAGGGCCGGCTGCCAGGGGCCGTGGAGATCCAGGTACTCGGCCACGGCGTGCGACAACTCCGCCGCCACCCCCTCCTGCCCCCGCTCGTACGCCTCCCGGATAACCGTGAGAACCCGGGGCAGTTCGGTGCGCATCCACCTTTGGGCGAGAACGGGATCCTGCTTCGCCGCCTGCGGAGCGGGACCGCGGAGGCCGTGCCCGGGGCGGTGGGGGTGGAGCACCTCGTCGGCGGCCCGGCACAGGGAGAGGTAGGTGTCGTGCATCCTGTCGTGTGTCCGACGCAGCTCCTCGGCGGACAGCGTTTCGTGGGCACGGTGGAAGGCGTGGTTCTTCAGCAGCGTGTGGAACCGGTACCTGCCCGGTTCGTGCTCCTCCAAGAGACAGGCTCCGACCAGCGCGTCCAGGGCCCGGTGCGCCTGCTGCGCGCCACCGCCGATCAGGGCGACCGCGACCGGCGCCCCTATGTCCCGCGTCGGATGCAGCCCGAGGCGCGAGAACGCCTCCCGCGCCGGCGGGTCCACGGCCCGGAGTGCCAGGTCGAACACCCGGCTCAGATCCATGTGACCGAATCGGAACGCCCCCACTCCCGACCGCTCCGAGGACGGGAACCGGGCGAGCAGTCCGTCGAGGGACCAGGAGGGGTGCAGCCGCAACATGGTGGCCATCAGCCGCAGAACGAGCGGGAGCCTGTCGCAGCGGGCGACCAACTCCTCCAACAGCGCCCTCTCGTCGGGGTGTTCGATCACACGGCCGCTGGCCGTGCTGAACATGTCCGCGCATTCGTCCACCGAGGGCAGCCCCAGCGGGAGGTGGTCGGCCTCGTCGAGTTCGGGGAGCTGGAACCTGCTGGTGATCATCGTCGCGCATTTCTCACCTGAAGGGAGCAGCCCGGAGACCTGTTCGGCGCCGGCGGCGTCGTCCAGCACCAAGAGGACCCTTCTGGACCGGGTGTGCTCCCTCCACAGGGCCACCTGGCCCGTGAAGGACTCCGGAATCCGGGAGGCCGGTATGCGCAGCAGCTGTAGCAGCTCCGTGACGGCCTCACCCGGGGTGAGCGGCTCCAGCCGTTCGTGATTGCCCCGCAGGTCCAGATACAACCGGGCATCGGGGTAGTCGCCCTTGACCTGGTGGGCGACCCTGATGGCCAGTGCGCTCTTGCCGATCCCCGCCATCCCGCTGATCACCCAGGTCCGCGGAGAGGACGGGGACTGTTCGCGCAGGCTCGTGTTCAGCAGAAGCTGCTCGGCCTCTCTGTGGCGGAACAGGGTCAGGTCACGGCCGAGGTTGTCCGGTGCCGAAGGTGCGAGGGGGCCGTCCCGGAGGGGTGTCGGGTCCTTGTCGGCCGGCGGTGCGGCGGTGTGTCGGAGGAGGGTTCGGAACTCCTGCTGTAGCTCCCTGGAGGGGTCGACGCCGAGTTCCTCCGTCAAGCGTTCCTTGAGCTGCTGGTAGAGGACCAGCGCGTCCGCGGTCCGTCCCAGCTCGCGTAACCCCCGCAGCGCATGGAGGTGGAGCACCTCGTTCAGCGGGTAGTGGACGAGGGCGTCATCCAGGACGCGGACCACCGGAGCGGCATCGCCCAGGTCCAGCGCCAGCGACGCCCACTCTCCGAGGGTCTCCTGATAAGCGCGTTCCATCGACAGCCGCATCCGGGCCATCCACCTGCCGGACAAACCGGCCAGGGGAGTACCCCGCCTCAAGCGGACGGCCTCCTCCAAGGCGGAGCGGGCGGACGCGTGGTCCCCGGCCTGTTTGAATGCCGAGGCCCGGGACCTCGCCAGGAGGAGGCGCTGCCAATCCAGACTTCCCGCGGGTAAACGGAGCAGATAACCGCCCTCGTTGTGGGACAGCAGCCCCCGGTCGACGCCGGATTCCTCCAGTCTGCGACGCAGACGTGTGATGTAGGTGTGCAGGGTGCTGCGGAATGTCGAGGAAGGGGAATCCCATAACCGCTGGGCCAACTCGGGTAGGGCGAGCGAGGTATTCCCGGCGAGGGCCAGGTGCACCAGTAGTTCGCGTTCTCGCCCGGAGCCCAGGGGGACGGGCATGCCGTTGGCATGCAGGCGGATGTCGCCGAGTACGCGAAGTTCCACGACACGATCCCTACTGTGAGAAACACCTCCGGTTCCATGGTTGCATAACCTCGGTCGCCGAAAAAGCGCTGCTCTCGCGTTCTTGGTCCGTGTCAATTATGGAATGAGCGTTTGCACGTGCATTGTCCCGAGTGTGGGCTGGTGTGGTTGTTGAAGCTGTTGTTGCGGGGGCTGTGGTCTTCTTATGCGGGGCGGTTCGGGTTGCTGTTATTTCTTTTCTGGGTGCAATCGTGTGGTCCGTTCTTCGTGGGTTTCGATATCGAGGGCGTTCTTTTTGGAATTCTGGTTCATTGTGATCGTGGCCTTCGATAGGAGCCGTGGGCACTGCTCCAGCGGGTGGCGCCCGGGGTGCCCACCCGGATCCGGGGCGCTCACCCGACCCCGGGCGGCGGCCGGCAGGTCCCGGAAGTGGGGACGGCCTGCGCCTGCATGGCGGCGGTGCATGCCGCCCTGGGTGGTAGGCGGAGTGTGGAGGGTGGCCCCGGCGGCCGCTGGGTCGCCGGGGGCCTGTGTTCGTGTCCGCTTCGCCGACGCGGGCCCTCGCCCTAGTCGCCGGACTCCCGGGTGGGGGGAGGGGCCTGGCCCTCCCAGCCCCGGAAGAGCCACGCCGTCCGGTCGCCGTCCGGGTCGGGCTCGTACACGGCCCGCGGGGACGCCCGCCCGGGGACGCTCAGCAGCGCCCCCAGTTCCTCCACGGGTACCTCGTAGATCTCCTCATGGTCGAAAACACCCTCCACCACCACCCCGTCCCAGCAGGACGGACCGCCCACGAGGCGCACGGTCACAGAGCCCGACTCGTCTCCCAGTTCCATGGGTTCGATGATGTGGCCGCTTCCCCGCGATCCTCCTCAGGACACGCCCGGGCCGCGCCGGTCAAGGGTCCCGAGTCGGCGTGACGGGCCCCCGCGCGCCGAATCGGGTCGGCGGACCCGGCTTGACACCACTCCGTCCGTAGTACTATGTTCAAACCACTTCAAGCGAAGTACTACAAACCGAGTGGAAATGAGGCGCTCCATGCCTGCCACCCCCCTCCGCCTGGACCTGACCGGGCTGCTGAACGCCGAGGCCCGCCCGCCCGTGGTGGCCCTCTCCGTCCCGGCGCAGCCCCGCCCCCGCCGCAAGAACCGTGACCAGCAGCCCAGGCCCCTCCCGGTGCGGAACGCCAGGCCCCTGCGCAAGCCGGGCGGTGTCCGTTGAACACGACCATGAGTGCGAACGACCACAACACCCCTCTCCCCGCCCCCGCCGCTCCGGCCGGGGAGCTGCGGGCCTCCCACCAGGACCGGGACACGGTGGTGGAACGCCTGCGCAACGCCGCGGTCGAGGGGCGCATCGACCACGACGAGCTGGACGAGCGCCTGGAACGGGCGCTGACGTCCAAGACCCACGCCGAGCTGGCCGCCCTGACCGCCGACCTGCCCGTGCCGCAGGACCCCGAGGAGCAGCTGCCGCCGCTGGTGCTCAAGGGCGGGATGAGCGGCGCCGTACGCGGCCCCGGCCGGTGGGAGGCGCCCGCCTACGTGATCGCCCACGGCGGTGTGGGCGGTGTGAAGATCGACTTCAGCCGGGTCCGGAGCCGGCTGCGGGAGATCCTGGTGGAGGCCTACGGGGAGACCTCCGGGGTCACGGTCGTCATCCCCGACGGGTGGACCGCCGACACCACGGGCATGGACCCCGGCGTCGGCGGCCTCAGGGACAGGACGACCCCGGACCGCCTGCCGGGAACGCCGCTGATCCGGCTCGCCGGGTCCGGCGGCATGGGGGGAGTGATCGTTCGCCACCCCAACGACAAGGAGCGGCGCAAGCTGGACGAGAACCCGGCCTAGACGGGTGATCGGGGCCGAGGAGGATCCCGGAGGCGGTTCCCGTCGGCGGTCCGGCCGGCCGCACCACGAAGTCCCGTACTCCGTAACTCCCGGAGTACGGGACTTCTCGTGTTCGCGGGGCCGGCCGCGGCCGTGGTCCCTACCGACCACCGGCACTCCGGGGAGGGCCGCCGTCCGTGTCGTCGGTACCGCCGGCCGCTCACTCGGCGCCGCCCGGCGGGAACCGGAGGGCGGCGCCGAGAAGCCGCGGGCGCGGCCGGGCGGGGGTCAGCAGCGGTAGGTGGTGCCGTTGGCGGCCCGTCCCCAGTTGCAGGTGCTGATCGAGCCGGAACTGCTGTTGTTGTCGGCGCTGCCGGGCCGCTTCAGGCGCAGGTCGGGGTTGTTGGGGCCGTCGTTGCGCAGTACGTGGCGTCCGTAGCCGCGGTAGATCTGGTGGGCGCCGCTCGCGTACCGGTTGGTGCCGCTGCCGGTGCGCACGTAGGCCACCGCCCCGGCCGGCAGGTTGTAGGACGGCAGGGGGCGGCCGTAGGTGTTGGTGGTGATGTCGGGGACGTAGCCGCCCACGTTCACGGTGCGGGTGGTGACGTTCTTGATGACGAAGTACTCGCCGTTCAGGCTGGTGTTGCTGTTGGTGTCCGAGCCGGCGGCGTTGGGGCGCACGTGGGTGATCATCAGCGCGCCGGTGGTGGAGGCGGCCTGTGCCGGGGCCGACATCAGGGTGGCGGCGGTGAGGGCGGCCGCGGCGATGGCGGCGGCGCGCGCGAGGGGGCCTGGCATGTGGACGCTCCTGAGATGGAAAAGCGTGGATGAAGGAGGCGTCATCGTCCCAACCCGGGGCGGGTGCGCGTCGTGATTTAGCTGGATATGGCCGCTTTTGGTCAGGCTGTGCACCTACCCGGCGGTACCGCGTCCACGAACGGGGGTGCCTGCTGCCTTCGCCTTTCCTGCCGTGGCCGACCGGACACGGGAGCGGCGGGTCCTGCGGGACGGGACCGGCCTCGCGCCAGGGATGCGGGTCGGTGGCGGGGGCGCCGGAGGCGGCCGGGGAACCCGGTGAGCCCGCCACGGCCTTCCCTCGGTCCAGGCCCCGGGCGGGTGTCGCAGGGCGTAGGGTCCGGGTGCTTTTGTCACAGCGGTCTTCTAGGTTGCCCCGTATGACGGACGACCTTCTCGACATCCGCCTGTGGGTCCACTATGGGCAGGCGGACCTGGTCGACGGTGAAGCGGGCTTCGGCGTGGTGCCCCTGGGCGGGCCCTCGGGCATGTTGTGTCCGGGGCCCCGCCTGTCCGGTCACGTGACCCTGCTGACCGGTCTGCACACGGGGTACGTGGACCTATCGGTGAACGTCACCGGAACCGACCCCGGCCCGGCCCTGGACGAGTACGAGGACGCCGTGGAGGTCAGCCTCTACATGCCGCAGGGTGCTCCGGTCCTGGTCGAGTGGGCCGGCGAAGGGGCGCACACCCTGCCGGAGCCGTCCACCGGGCCGGGGTGGTACCGGTTGCGCTACCACGCCCGCGACGCGGACGCGGGGGCCGACGACACGGGCGAAAACGACGAGGACGGGGAGGAGTGCAACCCGGTGGACGCCTACCTCCTCCAGATCTGGCCCGCGCCCGAGGCGGCCCCCCGCGTTGTCGCCGCGTACAGCCGCACGATGCGGTACTGGCTCGCAGCGGGTTCCTGAGGCATCGCGGCTCCTGCGTCGGCCGGGGTCCTGTCGCGGGAGCCGCGCATTGCGCGGAACGAGGCGGGCATACGGAGCTCGGCCGCCGTCGACCGGAAGCGGACGGGCGCCCGCGGATCCTGTCTGGGATGTACGGCTCGCCGTCTGAAGCCCCTGCGATCGCCCGACCGCTGATCAGTGCGTGCCCTCACGCCGCGCGGACGGGTTCACCGGGGTGCCACAATGCCGTGCATGACCGATCGACCAGGTGCCCCCGGGCTCGCCCATCCCCCGAGCCTGCCGCTTCCGGAAGAGCTGTGGCGGCACGGTGCCTTCTGCGTCCTCATCCGCGCGGCCCTGGGCGGGGCGACCGACGAATGGTTCCGCGCCCACTGGCTGTCCGGGCGGGAGCGCGTCGGCTGCGAGGACGGGGGCGGCAACTGGTGGGAGCTCGAAGCGCTCCCCGAGGGGCGCGCGGTCCTCTACGGCGAGGACCACGAGATGAGCGGCGCCCGCCGGCCGAAGCCCCGCTGGACCTGCTCGCCGGCGCACCGGAGTTGCTGCGGGCGGACCGGCTGCGCTCCATGGACGACATGCTCGGCCACGTCCACTGGTTCGACGGCGCCTCCTGGGAGCGCGTCGCCTACCCTCCCGAGTTCCGGGACGGCGGCCTGGGGAGCACCGCCGGCCGGTACTTCACCGAGTGGCGGGCCCTGGAGGAGGCGATGCGGCCGCTGGGCGACGGGCTGCTCGTGGAGGCGGACGCGGGGGAGGGGCCCGGCGGGTGGTCGAGGCCCTGTTCGAGGCGGCGGCCCGGCGGCGCTGCACCCGCGAGGTCCTCGACGGCCTCCTGGGCGACCTGAACCGCTCGCTGGAGTACGACGACGACCCCCCGGAGTCCCTCGACGTGGAGGCGGCCTTCGACATCGCCCTCCGGGCCGGCTTCACCCCGCCGGGCAGCTGAGGGCCGCCCGGCGCCCGGAGCGGTGGCCGGGCGAGGGGTGCGACCTTTCGCCCGGATCAGACCCGGGCGCTCCCGGGAGCGTCCTCCGCCCGGTTCCAGGCGTGCCAGGCGAGGTAGGCGAACGGGAGCACCACGAGCAGGTCGGCCGCGTAGGCGACCCACTCCAGGCGCAGGACCCTGCCCGCCGGAAAGGCGACGGCCGCGATACAGATGAACGCGGCCACCCAGCGGGGCGCAATCCGGGTCCAGCCGGCCATCAGGCCGAAAATGAAAAGCGAGAGCGGGAAGACCGGGCCGGGGAGCCACAGCAGGGGGATGCTCTGGGGAGGATAGTCCGAGAAGCTCGCCAGGGATACGTCGCCGACCGTTCCCAGTGATTCCTCGAAGAATCCCTGAAGGCCGAAGGAGACGGTTCCGAGTATTCCCACGAGGAGCATGAAAAGCCAGATCCCGGAGATCCGGGGAAGGTGTTCGCGGAGCCGTCCGTACTCTCCGATGAGGCCGTACACCCAGGGTGGCATGGACAGGGCGATCAGCATGCCGCCGGTGGCGCCGTAGTGGCCATTGTTCCAGAAGAACGGAGAAAGGGAGAATATGGCCGGGCCGAGCAGGAGCGCCGCCGCCTGCAGCCTTTGTGTGAACATGGCGACATGATACGGATTCCGGATGCTTTTTCAAGCATGCCCCGGGTGCTCGCGGTATTCGCCCGGGAGGGGCTGTTCGGATATTTCCGGAAAAGTTCATCGCCTATTCTGTGGCGGTGGCCGGGAGCCGTTGTCGGCTTTCTCCGATACTGCTGCTCCGCCGCCCGCCTGCCACCCGGGACCTCCCTCCGCCTGTGCGCGGATGGACGGCCGACGGCCCCGGCGGGCGGGTGCCCGGCCCGGGGCCGTCGGTCTGATGAGCGCCGTGCGGGCGCGTGCGGGTCAGTCCGGGCGCCCGCGCCCGCGGGACCTCCGGCGCGACCCGCCCGCACCGCGCCGGCGGTGGAGGTGGGCGGCGTGCTCCAGGTAGCGCTGGAACAGCGACTCGGCCACCGGGTTGTGGCCGCGCACCCGCATCAGCCAGTGGGGCATGGTCCGTTCGTGCAGCCACAGGAAGCCGATGGTGAAGCCGAAGCTCAGCATCGCCTGCAGCGCGAGGAACGACGGCAGCGGCTCGCGCAGCGCGGTGCCCCCGGTCACCCACGCCACCATGTGGGCGTCGAACAGCCGGGCGGCGGGGAACCCGAGCAGCCAGTACAGGGCCAGCGGGGCCACCGCGCCGATCGGGAAGACCCCGCGTGCCAGCAGCACGCTGTAGGCGGCGCCGAGGACGGCCAGCGGCAGGCCCAGGGCCAGTCCGACGGTCCCGGTCAGGGCCGGGGACAGCCCCGCCACCATCCCGAGGCCCGTGGCGAACAGGCCGGCGACGGCGCCGATGGCCGCTCCCGGGAGCGCGACCTCCAGGTGGGCGGCCGCGCTCCCTCCCAGCCGGAGGGCGGACGAGGCGGGCATCAGTCGACCACCACCCCGAAGGCGAACAGCGAGTAGAAGAGCGCTCCCAGGTAGAACACGGCCGCGAACGCGATGATCGCGTTGGAGACGATCCCGGGGCGGATGGGCTTGGGCAGCGTGATGTTGTTGACCAGCAGCAGCACCACGCAGTACGCGCCCATCGCGAAGGCCGACAGGAACGCCAGCACGTCCAGGATGGCCGCGGGCCCGTCGGCCGGCCCGAACAGCAGGATGACGATGCCGAAGGCGATCAGCCCCCACAGGAACATGCCGTACAGCTTCGAGAGCCCGAACCGCTTGGCGCCCGGCACGAAGTTGTAGGTCATGTCGGCCTGGCCGCGCGAGAAGGAGTCGAACAGGCCCAGCGTCGCGTTGAGGCCGATCAGGGCGATGAACAGGAAGAACACCGTTCCGAGGATCGGGCTGCCGGCGGCGGAGAAGGCGCCCGCCATCGCGTCCAGCGACGCGTCCCGGTCGCCGGCCCGGATCAGCTCCGTCACCTGCGGGTCGAACCGGGCCGCGGACTGGGCCAGGACGGTGAAGGAGACCGTCACCAGCATGGTGATGCCCCAGAACAGCACCAGGGCGTCGAAGGTGACCCAGCGGCGCCACCCCTTCCACTTCTCCATCTCCGCGGGGTCGGAGGTGTCGAACATGTAGCCGTGGGAGGGCATGGCCTCCTGCTCGCCGGCGTGCCGCAGCCCCCGGATCTTGGGGATGTGCACGCCCATGCCCGCGCCCTTGTCGCGCAGGTGCAGGGTGTACCACATCTGCTGCATGCCGGAGGGCCCGGCGAAGGCGATCGCGCCGACGATGATGGGGAACCAGGCCGCCGTCATCGCCTCGTCCGGGAGGTACCCGAACGAGAACATCCCGGTGAGGGTGGAGCTGAGGTCCGACAGGTTGCCGACCATCGACGCGACCACCGAGGTGCCGACCACCAGCAGGCCGATGCAGATGGAGAGCACGTTCTCCAGCAGGTCGTAGATGACCTTGGCGAGGGTGAAGACCACGCCGACGAGGATCATGCCGGCCACCGCGGTGGCCTGCCAGGGGATGCCGGTCACCCGTTCGAAGGCGGACGCCCCGGCCGACAGGTGGCCGGGCCAGATGTAGACCAACATCGCCGTCACGAAGAAGAACCACATCAGCGGTTTGAACACGCGCGCGGCGCCGTAGAAGATGCTCTCCCCGGTGGCCATCGCGTACCGGGACATCTCCAGCATGACCACGGCCTGGAGGGAGAGGCCGATCAGGAACAGCCAGCGGATCTCCGGGCCGAAGATCAGCACCAGGCGCGGCCACATGTAGGACTCGCCCATGCCCACGCCCAGGGCGACGAGGAACACGGTCGGTCCGAGGATGTGGATGGAGGGGGGAGCCTTGGGCAGGCTCCGGATGGGCATCGGCTCCAGCCGGCCCGCCTTCCAGTACCGCTCCTCCTGCGGGGGCGCGGCGTCGTCGGCCGGCGGTTCGGCGGGGGTTCCGGTCGTGGCGGAGTCGGCGGTCACCGGTTCGGCGGGGGGACCGGACTCGGAGGGGTGGGCCCGGCGCTGCGCCGGGATGTGGGCTCCCCGGGTCTCGGGCGAGGCCGGGGGTTCCGAGGGACGGGGGGTGGGGGGTGAGGAATCCAAGGCGATACTCCGTGTGTGCGCGAATGCGAGTCGGTGGTTCGCATGTCGCCCCCGGGTGGTGCTGCACCTCCCTGTCGTGTCGGGTACGCGGTCGGATCACCGTGGCCGGACGTGGCTGTCGTGGCGGTGACCGGGCCCGGCGGCCTTGCGGCGGCGGCTCCAGGGCCGCCGGGCGGGTATGGCGCGTGTTGCGGTTCGGTGGCTGTCGCGTGTCGTGGCGGCCCGGCCGGAGCGGTCGGCTCCGACCGGGCACCCGGTCAGAGTAGTCCGGCGGCGCGGGCCCAGCGATACTTCGCGCCCAGCACCTTCACCGGCATCTCGGTCGTGTAGGGGTAGGCGACGATCCCGTGCTCGAACAGCTTCCGGCTCGCCGCCTCGACCTCGGTGTCACCCGAGAGGGAGGCCACCACCGGCTTGTCGATCCCGGCCGCGCGGGCCTTGCCCACCACGTCGATCACGACGTCGGCGAAGACCAGCGGCGGCGTGACGATGGTGTGCCAGTAGCCGAGGACCAGCGAGTGCACGCGGGGGTCCTCCAGCCCCAGGCGGATCGTCTTCTCGTAGGTGGAGGGCGGCTCGCCGCCGGTGATGTCCACCGGGTTCCCGGCCGCCCCGAACGGCGGGATGAAGGCGCGGAAGGCCTCGTCCAGGTCCGGCGGGATCTCGTACAGCGACATCCCGTTGTCCACCACCGCGTCCGACAGCAGCACGCCCGAGCCGCCCGCGCCGGTGATGATCACGATGTTCTCGCCGCGGGGGGCGGGCATGACCGGCAGGGCGCGGCCGTACTCCAGGAGTTCGGTCAGCCCGGGGGCGCGGACCACGCCCGCCTGGCGGAGGATGTCGTCGTAGACCTTGTCGTCCCCGGCGAGCGCGCCGGTGTGCGACCCGGCGGCGCGGGCCCCCGCGGAGGTCCGGCCGGCCTTGAGCACGACCACGGGCTTCTTCGGGACCACCTCGCGGGCGGCTGCGACGAACGCCCGGCCGTCCTTGAGGTCCTCCAGGTGCATGGCGACCGCGTTGGTGTGCTCGTCCTGGCCGAAGAAGGTGAGCAGGTCGTCCTCGTCGATGTCGGCCTTGTTGCCGACGCCCACGATCGCCGACACGCCCGTGCGCGTGCTGCGGCTGTACCCCAGGATCGCCATGCCGATCCCGCCGGACTGCGAGGTCAGGGCGGTCCCGCCGGCCACGTCGTACGGCGTGCAGAAGGTCGCGGACAGCTTCTGCGGCGTGTAGTAGTACCCGTAGATGTTGGGCCCGAGGATGCGGACCCCGTGCCGCCGGGCCACGGCGAGCACCTCGTCCTGGAGCTCCTGCTCGCCGGTCTCGGCGAAACCGGACGGGATGAGGATGGCGCCCGCCACCCCCTTGCGCCCGGCCTCCTCCAGGGCCCCGGCCACGAACCTGGCCGGGATGGCGAAGACCGCCACGTCCACCTCGCCGGGCACGTCGGCGATGGACTTGTAGGAGGGGAGGCCGTTGACCTCGGCCGACTTCGGGTTGACCGGGTGGATGGCGCCCTCGTAGCCGCCGTCCACGATATTGCGGATGACGGAGTTGCCGATCTTGCCCGCCTCGTTGGAGGCGCCGATGACGGCGATGGAGCGCGGCTTGAAGATGCGCTCCATGGACGCCAGGATCTCCTCCCGCCCGAACTTGCGGGGCCCCTCGGCGGGCGCGAAGTCCAGGACGAACCGCAGGTCGGCGGCGATGGCCCCGGAGGCCGAGGCGAACACGGGGTTGAGGTCGGCCTCCGCGATCTCGGGGAAGTCCGTGACCAGCTCGGACAGGCGCACCAGCAGGTCGGCCAGGGCGCCCCGGTCCACCGCCTCGGCGCCCCGGACCCCGTCCAGGACCTCGGCGGCCCTGATGTCGGCGACCTGGGCCAGCGCCTCCTCGCGGCTGACCGGGGCCAGGCGGAAGGAGACGTCCTTGAGGACCTCCACCAGCACGCCGCCCAGCCCGAACACCACGACCTTGCCGAACGTGGGGTCGGTGGTGGCGCCGACCAGGACCTCCAGGCCGCCCTGGACCATCTGCTGGACCTGCACGCCGTCGATGCGCGCGTCGGGGTCGTGGGCGCGGGCGTTGGCGGTGATGCGCTCGAAGGCCGCGGCGACCTCCTCCGCGCTGTTCAGCCCGATCTCCACCCCGCCCGCGTCGGTCTTGTGCAGGATGTCGGGGGAGACGATCTTGGCGGCCACGGGCAGGCCGAGCCCGGTGGCCAGGGCGGCGGCCTCCTCGGCGGTGCGGGCCAGGGCCTCGCCGGGGACGGGGATGCCGTAGGCCTCCGCGAGGACGCGGCTCTCGGGGGCGGTGAGGGCGGACCGGCCCTCGGCGCGGGCCCTGTCGAGGACCTCGCGGACCGGGGCGGGATCCCGGTCGGAACGCTCGGGGGTGTAGACGGCCATGCGCTCAGATCACTCCGTTCGATGAGAGCTCTGCCAGTTCCTCGTCGGTCAGGCCCAGCTCGTCGCGGTAGATGTCGGCGTTGTGCTCGCCGAGCAGGGGGGACCGGTCGACCTCCACCGGGGAGTCGGAGAGGCGGATGGGCGAGGACACGGTGTGGTAGGTGCCGCGCTCGGGGTGGGCGACCTCGGTGATCACGCCGTTCTCGCGCAGGGTGGGGTCCTCGATGATCTCCCGGGTGGACATGATCGGCCCGCAGGGGATGTTGTGCGCGTTGAGCGCGGCGAGCACGTCCCACTTGGGCAGCTCCCGGGACCACTCCTCGATCAGGGCGAAGGCCTTGTCGAGCTTGTCGAGCCGGGCCTCGGGGGTGGCCCACTCGGGGTCCTGGGCCAGCTCGGGCCGGCCGATCAGCCGGGTGATGGGCTCCCAGCCCGCGGGCTGGATGATCACGTACACGTAGTCGTTGGGGCCGCCGGGCGCGGTGCGCACGGCCCAGCCGGGCTGTCCGCCGCCGGACGCGTTGCCCGAGCGCGGGACCTCGTCGGCGAAGTCGTCGTTGGGGTACTCCGAGAGCGGACCGTGGGCGAGCCGCTGCTGGTCGCGCAGCTTGACCCGGCACAGGTTGAGCACCGCGTCCTGCATGGCGACCTGGACGCGCTGGCCCCGGCCCGTGTGCACCCGCTGGTACAGGGCGGCGAGGATACCGGCTACTGTATGCATCCCGGTGCCCGAGTCACCGATCTGCGCCCCTGTGGCCAGCGGCGGCCCGTCCTCGAACCCGGTGGTGCTCATGGAGCCGCCCATGGCCTGGGCGATCACCTCGTAGGCCTTGAAGTCGGCGTACGCGCCCGGGCCGAAGCCCTTGATCGAGGCGTAGACGAGCCTCGGGTTGGTCTCGGCGAGCACCTCCCAGGTGAACCCCATCCGGTCCAGGGCGCCGGGCGCGAAGTTCTCCACCAGGACGTCGCTGCGGCGCACCAGGTCCAGGAAGATCCGCTTGCCCTCGGCGCTCTTGGTGTTCAGGGTGATGCTCCGCTTGTTGGAGTTGAGCATCGTGAAGTACAGGCTGTCCACGCCGGGCTTGTCCCGGAGCTGGCGCCGGGTGATGTCGCCCGAGGGCGCCTCCAGCTTGACGACGTCGGCGCCCATCCACGCGAGGATCTGGGTCGCGGACGGCCCCGACTGGACATGGGTCATGTCCAGGACGCGGACCCCGTCGAGTGCCTTGCCCATGACTCTCCTTCCGGGCTACTTGTACATCGTCTGGTTCATGGTCCCCGGGGCGTACACCTCGGGGTCGATCCAGACGTTGATCAGGGAGGGCTTGCCGGACTCGCGGGCGCGCAGCAGGGCCGGGCCGATCTCGGCCGGGTCGGTGACCTCCTCGCCGTACCCGCCGAGCATCTTCGCGAACTCGGAGTAGCGCACGTCGCCCAGCGTGTTGCCGAGCTCGCCCCGGTCGGCGCCGTACTTGGCGATCTGCCCGTAGCGGATCTGGTTCATCGAGGAGTTGTTGCCGACGATCCCCACGAAGGGCAGGTCGAAGCGGACCAGGGTCTCGAAGTCCCAGCCGGTGAGGCTGAAGGCGCCGTCGCCGAACAGCGCCACCACCTCCTTGTCCGGCCGTGCGTACTTGGCCGCCATCACGAACGGGATGCCGACGCCGAGCGTGCCGAGCGGGCCCGGGTCCATCCAGTGGCCGGGGGACTTGGGCTGGACCACCTGTCCGGAGAAGGTGACGATGTCGCCGCCGTCGCCGACGTAGACGGAGTCCTCGGTGAGGAACTTGTTGATCTCGTTGACCAGGCGGTAGGGGTGGATCGGGGTGGAGTCCGAGGTCAGCAGGTGCGCGCGCTTGTCGAGCGCGGCCTGCTCCTGGGTGCGCAGCTCCTCCAGCCAGCCCTTGCGGGCCTGGGCCCCGGTGTCGCCGTACCCGGAGACCGCCTGGAGCACCGAGGAGAGGACGACGTCGGCGTCGCCCACGATGCCGAGGTCGATGTCGCGGTTCTTGCCGACGGTGGCGTAGCTGAGGTCGATCTGCACGACGGTGGCGTCGGGGGACAGACGCTTGCCGTAGCCCATCCGGAAGTCGAACGGGGTGCCGACGATGATGATGAGGTCGGAGTTGGTGAAGGCGTAGCGCCGGGAGAGCTGGAAGTGGTGCGGGTCCCCGGGCGGGAGGGTGCCGCGCCCGGCGCCGTTCATGTAGGCGGGGATGTTGAGCGCGCGGACCAGCTCGACGGCGGAGTCGGTGGCCCGGGTGGTCCACACCTGGTTGCCGAGCAGGATGCTGGGCCGTTCCGAGCGCACGATCAGCTCGGCGAGGCGCTCGATGGCGGCGGGGTCGCCGGCCTGGCGCGTGGACGCCCGGTAGTGTCCGGCGGCCGGGATGCGGGCCCGCTCCACCGGGACCCTGGCGTCCAGGACGTCGCGGGGGATCTCCAGGAAGGCCGGCCCGGGGGCGCCGTTGTTGGCCTCGCGGAAGGCCATGGAGACCATGTCGGCGACCCGCTCGGTGTGCGGGACGGTGGCCGCGAACTTGGAGATCGGGTTGATCATGTCCACGTGCGGCAGGTCCTGGAGGGACCCCATCTTGTGCTGGCTGAGGGCTCCCTGCCCGCCGATGACCAGCATGGGGCTCTCGGCCCGATAGGCGTTGGCGATGCCGGTGACCGCGTCCGTGGTGCCCGGGCCCGCCGTCACGACTGCGCAGCCGGGCCTGCCGGTGATCCGGGCGTAGCCGTCGGCGGCGTGCGCGGCGACCTGCTCGTGCCGGACGTCGATCACGTCGATGCCCTCGTCGGCGCAGCCGTCGTAGATGTCGATGATGTGGCCGCCGCAGAGCGTGAAGATCACGTCGACGCCCTCGGCCTTGAGCGCCTTGGCCACCAGGTGGCCACCGGAGATCGTGGTGTTTTCGCTGTTGGTTTCGGTGGATACCTTGCCGTCGGCCATCGGTGCGACGACCCCTTTCGTGCGGGAGAGGACTGGTGTGCTTCGCCGTTGGATGCGGGGGAGTCTGAAGTTCGGATACTGTATACCGTGTGCATCACATTGGAGCACTCCGGCGGCCCGCTGTCCAGACCCCGTGGGGAAGCGTCCGGATCGGCAGCGGCCTGCGCAGCCGGGCCGCCAGGACCGCGGCCGAGGCCGGGAGCAGGGCGGAGACCGCGAGGTAGGCGGCGTGGGAGCCCGCCGGGACCAGGGACAGGAGCGCGATCGCCCCGCCCACCCCGAGCAGGCCGCCGACCGCCTTGGAGCCGTGGACGAGACCGGGGAGGTCCGCCGGGTGTCCCGGGCCGCCGTGGCGCCCGGCGCCGAAGTGCCCCTCGGTGATCGCCCTGGTGAGCGGGTAGCAGGACCCGGTTCCCACGCCCACCACGAGCCCCAGGCAGACCAGCAGCGGGAGCGGGCCGTCCTGGATCGCCGCGGCCAGCCCGGCCTGGCCGAGCGCGGTCGCGGCCAGGAGCACCGCGAGGGTCCGGCGCCGTCCGGCGCGCTCGGCGACGACGCTCGCGGCCAGCCGGCCGAGCCCGCTGGCCAGGGCGAACGCCGTGATCACCGTTGCGACCTCCGTGGGGTCGCGGCCCAGGCCCAGCGCGAGCGCGGGCAGCGCCACGAGGGTGAACAGCCCCACGGCCCCGGACAGCGCCACGATCGTGTGCAGGGCGGGCAGCGAGCGCCCGCTCGCCCAGGCCTGGCCCGCGCTGAAGTCGCGTGCGGCCGGGGGATCGGCGCTCCGCCGCAGCGCGGCCGCGCGCGGGTCGCGCTCCGGGGGCCACCAGTGCGCCGGGGCGCCGCGCTGCCCGATCCCGCCCGCGGCGCCGAGGGCGAGCACGCCCAGGGCCAGGGCGGTGGAGGCCGCGGCCAGGGACTCGGGGGACAGACCCAGGACCAGCGCGGGCAGCAGCGGGACCGGGCCCAGGGCGAAGGCCCCGCCCACGGCGCCCAGGCGTACGGTGTGCCGGTCCGGGAACCAGCCCTCCACCAGGTCCGCGCAGGAGTGGTAGACCAGCCCCGCGCCCGCGCCGCCGAGCAGGCCGTAGCCCGCGGCGGCGGCCAGGGGGTCCGAGGCGTGGCCGACCGTGTACAGGGCCGCGGCGCACAGCGCCGTGCCCAGGAGGATCGCCGCACCCGGGCCGGCCGGGCCGCGTGCCCCGAGCAGCCGCGGGACGGGCGCGAAGGAGCCCTGGACCAGCGCCCAGACGAGGAACGGGACCAGGGCCTGGGCGGGGGACCAGCCGTGCGCCGCGATCAGCACGGGCACCGCGGCCCCGTAGCCGAACTGGAGCACGCCCACGGCCGCCGCGGCGAGCAGGATGCGCAGGAGCAGGGCGGGCCGGGACAGGCCGGTCAGCTCCCGGGCGGAGGGGCCCACCGTGTACCGCCTGCCCAGCCAGTCGCGGACGTCCGAGGCGTCCGCGGCGGGTGCGGCGACGGGGGCCGGTGTCGGCGGGGGGCGACGGGCCGGTGGCTCCGGCAGGTGGCGGGGGAACATGGCGGCACCTCCTTGTATGCAGTATGCAAAATGAGGTGTGGCTTGTGAAGAGGAGACTTCGGGCGGATGCCTATTGAATACTGCATACAGTATGAGGTATCCCTGTGAGAGGGGGCGAGAAGCGTACAGAGGAGGAGTGTTGGATCTCTACGAGTACGAGGCCAAACAGATCTTCGGCGAGTACGGTGTCGCGCTGGTCCGCGGCGAGATCGCCGACACCCCGGAGCAGGCCGCCGCGGCGGCCGGCCGCCTGGGTCGGAAGGTCGTGGTCAAGGCCCAGGTCAAGACCGGTGGCCGCGGTAAGGCCGGCGGCGTCAAGGTCGCCGAGGGCCCCGAGGACGCCCAGGCCAAGGCCGAGCAGATCCTCGGCATGGACATCAAGGGCCACACGGTCCGCCGCGTCCTGGTCGAAGAGGCCTCCGACATCGCGGAGGAGTACTACTTCTCCTTCCTGCTGGACCGGGCCGAGCGCAGGTTCCTCTCGATCTGCTCCGCCCGGGGCGGCATGGAGATCGAGGAGGTCGCCGAGACCGACCCCGGTGCGGTGGTGCGCACCCCGGTGGACCCCACGGGGGTGACGACCTCGGACGCCCTGGACATCTGCCGGGCCGCCGGGATACCCGACCGCGCCCGCGGCGCCGTCGCCGCGGTGATCGCGCGCCTGTGGGACGTCGCCTCCGGCGAGGACGCCACGCTCGTCGAGGTCAACCCGCTCGTGCTGACCGGGGACGGCCGTGTCATCGCCCTGGACGGCAAGGTCACTCTGGACGACAACGCCCTGTTCCGGCACCCGGAGCGCAGCGGCTTCGCGGACCCGCACGGCACCGACGAACGCGAGGCCCGTGCGGCCGAGCGGGGACTCAACTACGTCAAGTTGGACGGTGAGGTCGGCATCATCGGCAACGGTGCGGGCCTGGTCATGTCCACCCTGGACGTGGTCGCCTACGCCGGCGAGGCGTTCGGCGGGGTCAAGCCCGCGAACTTCCTCGACATCGGCGGCGGCGCGTCGGCCGAGGTGATGGCCAACGGCCTGGAGATCATCCTGGGCGACCCCTCGGTCAAGAGCGTGTTCGTGAACGTCTTCGGCGGCATCACCGCGTGCGACGCGGTCGCGAACGGCATCGTGCAGGCCCTGGAGCTGCTGGAGGGCCGGGGCGAGGACGTGTCCAAGCCGCTGGTCGTGCGGCTGGACGGCAACAACGCCGAGCTGGGCCAAGCAGATCCTCACCGACCGCGCCCACCCGGCCGTGCGCCAGGTCGACACCATGGACGGCGCCGCCGCGCAGGCCGCCGAACTCGCGGCGAAGTAGCAGGGAGCAACACACCATGGCCATCTTCCTCACCAAGGACAGCAAGGTCCTCGTCCAGGGCATGACCGGGTCGGAGGGCACCAAGCACACCCGCCGGATGCTCGCCTCGGGCACCAACATCGTGGGCGGGGTCAACCCGCGCAAGGCCGGGCAGTCGGTGGACTTCGACGGCACCGAGGTGCCGGTGTTCGGCACCGTCGCCGACGCGATGGAGAAGACGGGTGCGGACGTCACCGTGATCTTCGTGCCGCCCAAGTTCACCAAGGACGCCGTGATCGAGGCGATCGACGCCGGGATCGGCCTGGCGGTGGTGATCACCGAGGGCGTGCCGGTGCACGACACCGCCGAGTTCTGGTCCTACGCCCAGTCCAAGGGCAACAAGACCCGCATCATCGGCCCCAACTGCCCGGGTCTGATCACCCCGGGCCAGTCGAACGCGGGCATCATCCCGGCGACCATCACCAAGCCGGGCCGGATCGGGCTGGTGTCCAAGTCCGGGACGCTGACCTACCAGATGATGTACGAGCTGGCCGACATCGGTTTCTCCTCAGCGGTGGGTATCGGCGGGGACCCGATCATCGGGACCACGCACATCGACGCGCTGGCGGCGTTCGAGGCCGACCCGGACACCGACGTGATCGTGATGATCGGTGAGATCGGCGGGGACGCCGAGGAGCGGGCGGCGGCGTTCATCCGGGAGAACGTGTCCAAGCCGGTGGTCGGGTACGTGGCGGGGTTCACCGCGCCCGAGGGCAAGACCATGGGGCACGCGGGCGCGATCGTGTCCGGTTCCTCGGGGACCGCGGCCGCGAAGAAGGAGGCGTTGGAGGCCGCCGGCGTCAAGGTCGGCAAAACCCCCAGCGAAACCGCAGGGCTCGTCCGGGCCACTCTGGCGGCCGCCGAAGACCGAGAGGAGGGGGACGGCTCCGCTGCGGCGGAGGCGCCCGCGACCGCATGACGGCGACGACCCTGAAACCCGGTACGGAGTGGGCGGCCCTGTACGCCCGCTGCCGCGAGATCGCCCCGGAGGCCTTCGGGCCCGACCGGGTGCACAACCGCTGGGGCGGCCGCTGGCGCGCCGACGGGCGGCCGCGCACCTCCTACTCCCCGGTGGACGGCACCGAGATCGCCGGGCCGCCCATGCTCGACACCTCCACCGCCGCCCGGGCCGTGGCGGCGGCCGCGATCGAGCACCGCGCCTGGACCCGCGTCCCTCTCGAGGAACGGCGCTCCCGCGTCCGCGCCGCGGTCCGGTCCTGGAGCGAGCACCGGGACACCCTGGCCCTGGCGCTGGTCTGGGAGATCGGCAAGCCCTGGCGGCTGGCCCGCCAGGACGTCGACCGCGCCATCTCCGGTGTGGAGTGGTACCTGGACGAGATCGACGGGATGCTGGACGGGAGGCGGCCGCTGGAGGGGCCCGTCAGCAACATCGCCAGCTGGAACTACCCCATGAGCGTCCTGGCGCACGCCATGTGCGTGCAGGCCCTCGCGGGCAACGGGGTGATCGCCAAGACGCCGACCGACGGCGGGCTCGTGTGCCTCACCCTCGCCGTCGCCCTGGCGGTGGCGGAGGGCCTCCCGTTCACCCTGGTCGGCGGGGGCGGCAGAGACCTCTCCCCGGCACTGGTCCGCAGCCCGGAGATCGGCTGCGTGTCCTTCGTCGGCGGCCGCGACACCGGCGGCCGGGTCGCCGCCGACCTGGCGGACCTGGACCGGCCCCACATCCTGGAACAGGAGGGGCTGAACTGCTGGGGGGTCTGGGAGTACGACGACTGGGACACCCTCTCCGGCCAGATCCGCAAGACCTTCGACTACGCCAAGCAGCGCTGCACGGCCTACCCCCGGTTCGTGGTGCAGAGGACCCGCTTCGCCGACTTTCTCCAGGCGTACCTGGCCGCGGCGGCGGGGGTGCGGTTCGGCCACCCGCTCGCGGTCGCCGACCCCGGGGACGACCTGCCCGAACTCGACTTCGGGCCGCTGATCAACGCGGCCAAGGCCAAGGAGCTCAACGACCGGGTGGCGGAGGCCGTCGCGGGCGGGGCGGTGCCCCTGTACCGCGGGTCCCTGTCCGACGCCCTGCTGCTCCCCGGCCAGAACACCGACGCCTACATGGCGCCCGTGGCCCTGCTGGAGCCGCCGAGGTCCTCCCCGCTCTTCCACGCCGAGCCCTTCGGGCCGGTCGACTCGGTCGTGCTGGTCGACACCGAGGCCGAGCTCATGGCGGCGATGAACGCCAGCAACGGCGCCCTGGTCGCCACGCTCTCCTGCGACGACACCGACACGGCCGCACGCCTGGCGGCCGGTGTGCGGGCCTTCAAGGTCGGCGTCAACCGCCCCCGCTCGCGCGGCGACCGCGACGAGCTGTTCGGCGGCCTGGGCGACTCCTGGCGGGGGGCCTTCGTCGGGGGCGGGCTCCTCGTGCACGCGGTCACCCGGGGGCCCGCAGACGAGCGGCCGCCCGGCAACTTCCCGCACTACACGCTCCGTCCCCGGGGATGGGAGGGCGCCGTCCACTAGGGACTCCGGCCTCCGCCCGTCCCGGTCCGGCGCCCGCGCCGGCCGGGGCGGGCACCGGACCGGAACGGGCGGAGGGGCGGGGGCCCGGGGACGCGCCCCGGGCCCTGACGTGCCGCGAGGCCGCTCGAGCGTTCGAGCGGCCTCGCGGAGGTCCGGTATCGGCCCTGGGCGGTACGGGGGGCTGGAACGCACCGGCCAGGGCCGCGCCTACCGGTGCGGAGGGTGCGCAGCCCCTGGGGCCGCCGAGGGCGCGGTGAGCGCCCTCTCCAGGAGAACGCGGTCCCTTCCGCTGTAGACGTTCATGGAACTGCCGCGCAGGAAGCCGACGAGCGTCATGCCCGCCTCCGCGGCCAGTTCGACGGCGAGGGACGAGGGGGCCGAGACGGCGGCCATCATGGGGATGCCCGCCATCCACGCCTTCTGGACCAGCTCGAAGGAGGCGCGCCCGGACACCATGAGCACGGTTCCGCGCAGCGGGAGCCGCCCGGAGCGCAGCGCCCAGCCGACCAGCTTGTCCACCGCATTGTGCCGCCCCACGTCCTCGCGCAGGGCCAGCAGCTCGCCCTCGGCGGTGAACAGCCCGGCCGCGTGCAGCCCGCCGGTGCGGTCGAACACCCGCTGGGCCTCGCGCAGGCGGTCCGGGAGCCCGGTGAGGGTGGAGACGCCGACCCGCAGGCCGTCGTCGGCCACCGACCACCGCGCCTTGGTGCGCACGGCGTCCAGGCCGGCCTTGCCGCACAGCCCGCACGAGGACGTGGTGTAGAAGTTGCGCTCCAGCGAGGTGTCGGGGAGCGGCACCCCGGGGGCCAGGGACACGTCCAGCACGTTGTAGGTGTTGGACCCGTCCTCGGTGGCCCCGGCGCAGTAGCGGATGGCGGTGACCTGCGGGCCCTCGGACACCACCCCCTCGCCCACCAGGAACCCGGCGGCGAGGTCGAAGTCGTTCCCGGGGGTGCGCATGGTGACGCTCAGCGGGGAGCCGTCCAGCCTGATCTCCAGCGGCTCCTCCACGACCAGGGTGTCCACGCGTTCGCTTCCGACACCCTCCCTGATCCGGAGGACCTTCTCACGGGCGGTCACCCGTCCCATGCCCCACCACCGCCTTCCGGCGTCCGAGCCGTCTACTGGTCTACTCCTCCCGACATTCGATGTCGAGGGGACGAAGCGTCAAATCGGTGCGGAGGCCGGACCACTGCTCCGAGGGTCGGCCTCCGCCCGCGGGTCAGCCGTCGCCGCGCCGCTGCACGTGCTGGAAGCCGAACCTGCCCTTGATGCACAGGTTGCCGTGCGTCACCGGGTTGTCGTGCGGGGACGACACCTTGACGATCCGGTTGTCCTGCACGTGCAGGGTCACGTTGCACCCGACCCCGCAGTAGGTGCACACCGTGGTCGTCTCGGTCTGGCGCTCCTCGTCCCAGGTGCCGGCCTTGCGCATCTCGAACTCCGTGGTGAACGACAGCGCCCCGGTCGGACAGACCTCGATGCAGTTCCCGCAGTACACGCAGGCCGAATCGGGCAGCTCCACGTCGTGCTCGGTGGAGATGCGGGCGTCGAACCCGCGCCCGGCCACCCCGATCGCGAACGTGTTCTGCCACTGGTCGCCGCAGGCGTCCACGCACTTGTAGCACATGATGCACTTCGAGTAGTCGCGCACGTAGAGGTCGTTGTCCACCTTGGCGGGCTGCTCCACGGTCTCGGCCACCGAGCCGTCGCCGGGCCGGTGCTCGCCCGCGTGCCGGGCGTCGCGGACCCCGAGCGCGGCCGGTTCGGCCCGGGGGCCGAACCGGCCCGGGTCCGCCTCGTAGCGCTCCATCCATTCGGCGACCTCGGGCGTGGTAGACAGGTCCACCGACGAGCCCAGCAGCTCCAGGACCAGCTTGCGGCTGTGCCGCACCCGCTCGGAGTCGGTGGACACGCTCATCCCGGCCTCCAGCCTGCGGGAGCAGGCCGGGGCGAGGGTGCGGGCGTCCTCCACCTCCACCACGCACACCCGGCAGGCGTTGCGCGGTGTGAGCGTGTCGCCGTAGCAGAGCGTGGGCACCTCGGTCCCGGCCGCGGCGCAGGCCTCGAGCACGGTGGTGCCCTCCGGCACGCGGACGGCCTCGCCGTCGATGGTCGCGTCGATCAGCCTCTTGGGGGCGGGCAGGAGTACGGGGACGGTCATCGGGCCTCCTCGGTCGCAGCCCGGTCGCCCGGGGCTGGGGTTGCTGTGCCGCCGGGGGCGGGGTTCTCGGTCGCGGGGCCGTCCTCGGAGTACAGGCCCAGCCGGTCGATCGCGGATTCCACGGCGTTCCAGGCGGTCTGGCCCAGGCCGCAGATCGACGCGTCCCGCATCGCCCTCCCGACCTCGCGCAGCAGCGGGATCTCCTGGGCGGGGGAGGCCCCCGAGCGCAGCCGCAGCAGGGACTCCTCCTGCCGCACCGTGCCGACCCGGCAGGGGACGCACTGGCCGCAGGACTCGTCGCGGAAGAAGGCGGCCACGCGTGCCAGGATCGCGGGCAGGTCGGCGGTGTCGTCCAGGACCAGCACCACGCCCGAGCCCAGGGACGCCCCGGCGGCGCGCGCCCCCTCGAAGGTCAGCGGGATGTCCAGTTCGTCGGCCCGGACGAAGGTGCCGGCGGCCCCGCCCAGGAGCACGGCCCTGATCGAGCGCCCCTCGGGCGGCCCGCCCGCGGCCTCGATCAGGTCGCCCAGGGTCGCCCCGAAGGGCAGCTCGTACAGGCCGGGGCGGCGCACCCCGCCCGACAGGCAGAACAGCTTGGGGCCGGTGGACCCGGAGGTGCCCACGGCCGCGTACGCCGGTCCGCCCATCAGCAGCACGGGCAGGACGTTGACCAGGGTCTCCACGTTGTTCACGGTGGTCGGCTTGCCGAACAGGCCCTTCTCCACCGGGAACGGCGGTTTGGTGCGGGGCTCGCCGCGCTGGCCCTCGATGGAGCCGAAGATCGCGGTCTCCTCGCCGCAGATGTAGGCGCCCGCGCCGCGCCGGATCTCGATGTCGAAGGAGAAGCCCGACCCCATGATGTCGGTGCCGAGCAGCCCGCGCTCCCGGGCCAGCGATAGGGCGTTCTCCAGGTGCAGGAGGGCCCGGGGGTACTCGCCCCGGATGTAGAGGTAGCCGGTGCGCGCCCCGATCGCGTACCCGGCGATGGTCATGGCCTCGACCACGGAGAAGGGGTCGCCCTCCATGAGGACGCGGTCCTTGAAGGTCCCCGGCTCGCTCTCGTCGGCGTTGCACACCAGGTAGTGCGGGGTGTCCGGCTGCTGGGCGGTGGCGTTCCACTTGCGCCCGGTGGGGAAGGCCGCCCCGCCCCGGCCGACCAGGCCGGAGTCGGTGACCTCCCGGATCACCCCGGCGGGGCCGAGCCGCAGGGCCTCGCGCAGTGCGGCGTACCCGCCCGCGGAGCGGTAGTCGTCGAGGCTGAGCGGGTCCACGCGGCCGATCCGGCGCAGGAGGACGTGGTCGGGGGAGCCCGCGTCGGGGACGGCGTCCTCGGGGCGGGGCTCGGGGGAGGCCCCGGGCAGGGGCTCGGGGTGGAAGGTGGTGGGGTGGGCGGTCCCGGGGCCGTGGGGGCGGTGGCCGTTGGTCGGCTCCTCCCCGCGGGGCGCGCCCTCAGTGAGCGCGTCGAGCCCGTCGGGGGTGGCCGGGGCCGCGACCGCGTACCGGGCCGGCGCCCCGGCCTGGAGGGAGAGCGCCGCGGGGGCGCGCTCGCACATGCCCAGGCACGGGCTCTCGTGCCAGGTGACGGGGGGAGCGTCGGGGCCGGCGGCCTCCGAACCGGCTCCGGGAGGGCCCAGGCGCTCGGCCAGCCGGTCGCGCAGCGCGCCCGAGCCCGCCGCCGCGCAGGCGATGTCGGTGCACAGGTGCACGACCCGCCGGGGGCGCTCGTGCAGGGCGAACATCGCGTAGAAGGAGGCGACGGCGTAGGCCTCGGCCGGGGGGACGGTGAGTCTGCGGCAGATGTGGTTGAGCGCGCCCCGGCTGATCCAGCCCACCCGGTCGTTGACCGCGTGCAGGGCGGGCAGGAGCAGGTCGCGCCGGTCGCGGGCGGCGTGGCCGCCCCTGGCGTAGCGCAGGTCGGAGTCCCGGCGCGTCCCGCCCTCCCAGCCGGATTCGGGCGTGCCCAGGAGTGAGTCGACGGCGTCGCGTTCGGCTTCGGTGGCCGCCTCGTCCAGAAGTCGCAGGTCCACGCCCGGATCACCTCAATCGTGTAAGACAGATCACAGGATTCTGTATACAGAAGACAGTAGGATGGGAGTTCCGGATTGACAACCCTCGTCACCGATGCGAATCCGTCGGCGGAGGCGGTCGCTCCGGGCGTCCGGTCGAACGGACACGGGGTGGACCGTCCCGCCAGGGGGCTGGGAGACGGTCCACCCTTCGCCCTCCCGGGCTAGCGGAGCGCCCCGTCGGGGGCGTCCCTGCGCTCGGCCGGGGCCCGGGGGCCGAGGCGCTCGATCCGCACGGCGGCCGCCTTGTACTCGGCGGTCCCCGCGATGGGGTCGGTGGCGTCGATGGTCAGCAGCTGGGTGTCGACCTGGTGCGGGAAGTGGAAGGTCATGAACACCAGGCCCGGCCGCATGGACTCGGTGATCGAGGCCGGCACCAGGACCGAGCCGCGGCGGGAGGTCACACGGACCGTCTCGCCGTCCTCGATCCCGAGCTTGGCCGCGTCCTCCGGGGACAGGTCCAGCAGCTCACCGCGGCGCAGGGGCGAGGAGAACCCCCCGGTCTGCACCCCGGTGTTGTAGTCGTCCAGGCGGCGGCCGGTGGTGAGCCGGAACGGGAAGTCCTCGTCCAGCAGGTCCACCGGCGGCGAGTGGCCCACGATCCCGAACGGCGCGGGGTCGCCCCGCAGCGCCGGGTCCTTGGACCACAGCCGGGAGTGCAGGTAGCTCGGCTCCACGCTGTCCTCGGAGTAGCAGGGCCACTGGATGCCGTCCAGCTCGGCCAGGCGCGCGTAGGTCATGCCCCGGTGCATGGGGGACAGCGAGCGCACCTCGTCCCAGATCTCCTCCGCCGCCGGGCGCTCCCACCCGTGGCCGAGCCGGTTGGCCAGCTCGCACATGATCTCGATGTCGTCCCTGGCGCCCTCCGGCGGGTCCAGGGCCTTGCGCACCAGCTGGACGCGCCGCTCGCTGTTGGTGAAGGTGCCGTCCGACTCGCACCAGGCGGCGCTCGCGGGGAGCACGACGTCCGCCAGCTCGGCGGTGCGGGTGAGGAAGATGTCCTGCACCACCAGGTGGTCCAGGGCCTGGAGCCGGGCGGTGGTCTTGTGCGTCTCGGGCTCGGACTGCACGGGGTTCTCGCCGATGACGTAGAGGGTCTTGAGCTCGCCTTCCTCCATCGCCTCGAACATCTGGGTCAGGTTCAGGCCCTTGCGCCCCTGGATGGGGCGGCCCCAGGCGCGCTCGAACGGTGCCCGGACCTCGGGGTCCAGGATGTCCTGGAAGCCGACCAGCCGGTCGGGGATGGCGCCCATGTCGCCGCCGCCCTGCACGTTGTTCTGGCCGCGCAGCGGGTTGAGCCCGGAGCCGTACCTGCCGACGTGCCCGGTCAGCAGGGACAGGTTGATGAGCGCGCGCACGTTGTCGGTCGCGTTGTGGTGTTCGGTGATGCCGAGGGTCCAGCACAGCTGGGCGCGCTCGGCGCGGGCGTAGGTGTGGGCGAGCTCGCGGATGGCCTCGGCGGGCACGCCGGTCTCGGCGGAGGCCGCGGCGAGCGTCCATGGCTCCACCAGGGCGCGGTACTCGTCGATGCCGCTGGTGGCGCGCTCGATGAAGGACTCGTTGGCGAGCCCCGCGTGCAGGATCTCCCGGCCGATCGCGTGCGCCAGCGGGATGTCGGTGCCCACGTTGAGGCCGAGTCAGCGGTCGGCCCATTCGGCGGTGGGCGTCCGCCGGGGGTCCACGACGAAGAGCCGGGCCCCGTTGCGCACGCCCTTGAGCACGTGCTGGAAGAAGATCGGGTGCGCGAACCGCGGGTTGCCGCCCCAGATGACGATGAGGTCGGTGTCCTCGATCTCCGCGTAGGAGGAGGTGCCGCCGCCGGACCCGAAGGCGGCGGCCAGGCCCGCGACGCTGGGCGCGTGGCAGGTGCGGTTGCAGGAGTCGACGTTGTTGGTGCCGACGACGACGCGCGTGAACTTCTGCGCGATGAAGTTCATCTCGTTGGTGGCCCTGGCGCAGGAGAGCATGCCGAAGGAGTCGGGCCCGTGGCGTTCGATGCCCTGGCGGAACCCGGCCGCGGCGCGGTCCAGGGCCTCCTCCCAGGAGGCCGGGCGCAGCTCGCCGTGTTCGCGGACCAGGGGGGTGGTGAGGCGGTCATAGGGGGCTGAGAAGTCTTCGGAACGACGCATGTGGCCTCGCTTGGAGTTCGTGGCCTTGGAGAGAATACTGTATGCAATGTTGAAGGCCGCGGCAATGGGCGGTCCGGGGAAAGGGTGGTCCGGGAGGGGCCGCGGATGCCGGCTCCGGGGTCGGAGGGCTAGGCGGGGGCGGGCTCGGAGACCCTCTGGTTCAGGAGGCCGGCCACGGCGTCGACCGCGCGGAGGGTGGGCACGGGGGCGCCGGTGAGGTCGGCCAGCTCGACCACGGCGGACAGGATGACGTCCAGTTCCATGGGCCGGCCCCGTTCCAGGTCGTGCAGGGTGGAGGTCCGGTGGTCGCCGGTCCGCTCCGCGCCCGCGAGCCTGCGTTCGACCGAGATGTCGGGGTGCACGCCCAGCCGGGCGGCCACGTCCAGGGTCTCGTTCATCATGGTGCGGGCCATGTCCCGGGTCGAGCGGTGGCGGCAGATCTGCGCCATGGTCGAGCGGGTGAGCGCGCTGAGCGGGTTGAAGACGATGTTGCCCATCAGCTTCACCCAGATGTCCACGCGCAGGTCGGGCTCGACCGGGCACTTCAGCCCGCCGGCCACCATCGCCGCGGACAGGTCGCGGCAGCGCTGGGAGTCGGAGCGGTCGGGCTCGCCGATGGAGAACCGGGTGCCCTCGATGTGCCGGACCACCCCCGGCTCGACGATCTCGGTGGCCGCGTAGACCACGCAGCCGATGGCGCGCTCGACCGGGATCGCCCGGCTGACCGCGCCGCCCGGGTCCACGCTCTCGATCCTCCGGCCGGCGAACGGCCCGCCGATCCCGTGGAAGTACCACCAGGGGATGCCGTTCTGGGCGGCGACCACGGCGGTGGACGGCCCCAGGAGCGGGCGCAGCAGCGGGCCGGACGCGGCGTAGTGCTGGGCCTTGAGGCCGAGCAGGACGATGTCCACGGGGCCGACCTCGGCGGGGTCGTCCGTGGCGTGGGGGTGCGCGGTGAAGTCGCCGCGGGGGCTGAGCACCCGGACGCCCCGCTCGCGCAGGGCCCGCAGGTGCTCGTTGCGGGCTATGAGGTGGACATCGGCTCCGCCGCGGTGCAGTGCGGCGCCCGCGTAGGCGCCGATCGCTCCGGCGCCGAGGACGGCGATGCGCATGGGAACTCCTTCCATTTGCCATACTGTATACAGTATGCTTTGTGGCGATCGTCTCCTCACCTCGGCAGGGAGAGAAGGAATGCCCGACTCGGTCGCCCCGGAAACTTCTCTGGTTCTTCGTCTCCACGGCCGTCGGCGGGGCCACGCGCCGACACCCTGGCACCGCGCCCGCGAGCTGGCGCGCGAGGCCGGCGCCGGGGGCGCCACGCCCATGGAGGAGGTGCCGCTCTCCGCGGCCCTCGGCTCCACGCTCGGGGCCGACCTCGTCTCCGCGGTCGACGTCCCCGTCCTGGACAGCGCCGCCATGGACGGCTACGCCGTCTGCGGCGAGGGGCCCTGGACCGTCCTGGGCCGGGCACTGGCCGGACACCGCGGGCCCGTCGCCCGCCTCAACGCGGGGGAGGCGGTGGAGATAGCCACGGGTGCCATCGCTCCGGACGGCACCACCTCCGTCCTCCCCTACGAGCGCGCCACCCTGGCTCCGGCCGGGCCGGGAGGGACCGCCCCGGCGGCGGCCGCCGGAGACCGGGACGGCGCGCCGGGACCGGGGGGCGCGGGGCTCCTGAGCGGTGCGACCGAGCCGGGGGAGCACCTGCGCCTGCGGGGCGAGACCACCCCGGCCGGGACGGTGGTCGCACGCGCCGGGAGCCCCGTCACCCCCGCGCTCCTGGGCCTGGCCGCGGGCCTGGGGCGGGACGCCCTGCCGGTGCTCCGCCCCCGGGTCCGCGTCCTGGTCACCGGTGACGAGGTGGTGCGCGAGGGAGTCCCGCGCCCCGGGGCGGTGCGCGACGCGATCGGCCCGGTGCTGCCCGGGCTGGTGGCCTGGGCCGGGGGCGTGTGCGCGTCCCCGGAGCTGCTGGCGGACCGGCGGGAGGACCTGGAGTGGGCACTGGACGGGGCGTCGGGGACCGACCTCGTCGCGGTCTGCGGCTCCTCGTCGAAGGGCCCGGCCGACCACCTGCGCGCGGCGCTCACCGGCCTCGGCGCGCGGTTCGTGGTCGACGGGGTGGCCTGCCGCCCCGGCCACCCGCAGGCCCTGGCGGTCCTGCCCTCGGGGGCCGTGGTCGTGGGGCTGCCGGGCAACCCCGGCGCGGCCCTCGTCGCCGCCCTCACCCTGCTCGTCCCCGCGCTGAGCGGCCGGGCGGGCCGGCGCGACCCGGCCCACACCGGGCAGCGGGCCCGGCTCATCGGCGAGACCCGGCCCCACGCCTCCGACGTGCGGCTGGTGCCGGTGCGCGTGAGCCGCGACCTCGCCGTGGAGCTGCCCTCCAGCGGCTCCGCCGACCTGCGCGCGGCCGCCGTGGCCGACGCGTTCGCGGTCGTCCCGCCCGCCCGCACGCCGGGACTCGTCGAACTCGTCGGGACGCCCCGATGATCTGTGGACCCTCTGCACTTCGTAGACTGTCTACAGTGAACCCGACCACGCAGCCGGAATCTGGAGACACCTCATGTCCTCGCAGGGATTGAACGCCGTCGCAGGACGGATCCAGCGCCCGGTCCCGTTGCGGGAGTCCGTCTACGAGGCCATCCTCGACCTCATCACCACCCGTGCGCTCTCACCCGGCCAGCACCTGGTCGAGACCGAGCTGGCCGGGTCCCTCGGCGTGTCGCGCCAGCCGGTCCGCGAGGCCATGCAGCGGCTCAGCAACGAGGGCTGGGTGGACCTGCGGCCCGGCTACGGGGCGTTCGTGCACACGCCCACCGAGAGCGAGGCCGACCAGCTCCTGGCCGTCCGCGCGATGCTGGAGGCCGAGTCCGCCAGGCTCGCCGCCGAGCACGCCTCGCCCGAGCAGATCCGGCACCTGCGCGAGCTCGTCTCCGCCGGCCGGGCGGCCACCGAGCACGCGGACACCGAAGCCGTGGTCCAGGCCAACGCCGACTTCCACCGGGCCGTCACCGAGGCCTCCGGCAACCGGGTGCTGGCCGAACTGGCCGCCCAGGTGGACCGCCGGGTCCGCTGGTACTACGCGCCCGTCGCCGGCATCCGGGGCTCGGCCTCCTGGGACGAGCACGAGCAGCTGGTCGAGGTCATCGAGCAGGGCGACGCGGCCCGCGCCCGCCTGCTCATGAGCGAGCACACCGAGCGCACCCGCCGCACCTACCACGAAGAGGTCGACGGCGTCCGGCCCTGACCCCATGGGTTGGGCGTCCGGGCGGCCCGGAGGGCTCGGCGGGGGTCGTTCGCGTCTCCCCGGAACCTCCCGTCAGGCAGTGGGGGCGACCGTCTCCCACCACCCGCCCGGCCACTCCCGACCCTGTGCGGGTTCCCCGATCGCAGCCGGAAGAAGCGATCGTGCCGGAGCCCTCCCGGTGGCCGCGGACGGTGGCCACCGCCGTGTTCAACGCCGACGGCCTTGGAACGCCGCCCCGCGACTGGGGCGTCCACACCATCCACGTCTACACGCTCCGCATGTCCGCGCGGTTCAACGACCTGCACATCGCTACCGACTGCCCCGACAATGTCGCCCGGCGGATCAACACCCCTCGTGCTGACAGCACGTACAGGATCCCCGGGCTGCGCACCCTGTGCCACCGATTCGATCACACCACCCTTCGGCACCTGCCCACCCGCGCCTTCCTACTGGTCCGCTTCAACCACGAAGAAGGCTCACGGCTCGTGTGCGGCCGCCCCTGCCCCGACAGTGACCTCGACAAGGACATGCTCCCGGTCGACCATCCGATGGGACCCCAGGAGGCCAGCGAGCCGGCCGCCGTCCCGCCCATGAGCTCCGCGGCCCAGACCCTGTTGGCCGCCCTGCTCGTCCGGATGACGCTGCAGGCCCCTGACAGGACGTGGGCGACGGCGGGCTGGCACCACCCACCCCGTCACATCCCGAACGCTTTCCCCAACCAGAACGAGCTGGGCAAGGCCTTGTGGGGGCCAACGACCACTGGAGCCTGCGCTGGTACGGGTTCCCCAACCCCGAGTTCGTCGCTGCGGCCCTGACCGACCCGGTGATCGGGCTCGCCGGAGCCACGGTGGAGGAGGTCGGCAACGACTTCGTGGTGTCCTATGGCAGCGTCCGGCTGCGTCTGGTCGAGCACAACCGCCACATGCTCGGCTCCACACCGGCCGTGCTCCAAGCCCTCGAACGCCAGGAGAGGCACTCCTGGACTGGGATGCGACTACGCTCTACGCCCCGACCGGTACCACCGAATCCTGACCCAAGATGCCCTGCAAGGGACGGCCACACACGCGGCCGCCCCTTGCAAGGTGAGACCAACCGACGTGTACGCCACCTGCGCATCAGCCCCCTGTTCCGCCTGCGCCCAGGCAGGTCCTGGCCGCACATGCCCTCGAACGGAGAGATGTCTCGAAGGGATCTGGCCGTGCTGGTGTGGGAACGGCTGGACCTTGACCTGAGCTGTGGTGTTTCAGGAAGCGGCAGGTCCCTCGTCGTCGAGGGGCAGGTCCAAAGCGCGGAAGAGGTCGCGGCGCATCTGGTCACGGGGGCCGGCTTCGATCGTGATCCCCTCCGGAGGAAGCCCGGCGTGATGGAGCGCCAGTGACTGCTCGATCAGCGCGCGCTCGTGGCCCTCGTCGTCCTGTCGGCTGCCGGACTTGGCCATGGCGAGTACTCCGATTCGCTGCCACCACATTCGACTGCCCCTCACCCTAGACGTCGAAGCTTTTCTCCACAGCGTGATCACCCCACCGAGGGGAAGGCTTCGACCTGCTCCCACGAAGGGAAAAACCCTCACCAGTGCCGTAGCGCTACGGCGACGGACTGTCAGGTAAACGGCCTGAAGAGGCCACGAGCCCGCCCCGGTCGGGCCTCGATCAACCCGGTGGTACCGAACAGGAGACCGACGTTCCCGGAGGGTTCGTGTCGTGGCGCTGTGCCAGACTCTGCTCCGCGCCCGGAACAGCCGACTGGAAACGAGGGCCCTGTGACCTTGCGGATCGAACGCCACCGAGTCGACGAGAAAGCGATCGGGGAGGCCCTGGACGACTTCGCCGACCGGATCGGCCAGGACGTCAACGACCAGCAGCACAGCGGCCGGGACGGGTTCGGCTGGAAAATGATCGGCCGTGACCTGGTCACCTACGCCGCCGCCCGGTCCGCCACCGACCCGGAAGCAAAAGCCGACATCCGGGCCGCCCTGTACTCGGCCGCGGAGGCCTTCACCGGAGCGCTGCTGCTGGACGGAGCGCCCACCTCCGCCGAGGTCTCGGTCCACCTCACCTACACCGGGACCGGTGTCTCCTACCGGCACCTCGAAGAGTACGGAGAAAAACCCCAGGGCCAGCGGCCGATCGCTCCCGGCAGGTGGGCTCACGCACTGTACCTGTGCGTCATCTCCGGCCTGTGCGACGCCTACGAAGGCCCCCTCGTCCAGTTCGCCGCGGGCTTCACCGAGGATCAGGTGCTGCACCGAGCGCTCGCGTTCTACGTCTACCCGGGACTGGGCGCCGAGCGCGACCAGCTGACGGGGTACGTGGAGTCCGCGATGGCGCCCTTCTTCGCCTCCCTGGAAGAGGGGTCCCAGAAAGGCCTCCCCGACCTGGCCGCGGTCGACTTCGAACTGCTCTTCCTGCACGCCCTGATCAGCCGCAACGAGCAGCTGTTCTGGTCCCTCATGGCCATGCGGCTGGCGTGGCTCCGCGACAACCGCGACAGCGAGGACCTGGACGCACTGCTCCCGGTGGCCGAGCTCGCCTTCGCCGCCCTGGCGGTGCGGGTGGAGGGCTGGACGATGCCCTTCGACACCGACTACCTGCCCCGGCACCTCGTCCAGGGCGGCCGCGGCCTTCGAGTCGGTCCCTACGGTGCGGACAAGGACCCCGACGCGCTGCGCCTACTGGCCCAAGGGCCGATCGAGGTCGCCCACCCCGCCGAAGCCTCCACCCGTAACTGGACGATCGAGAAGCTCTTCAAACGCAACGACACCTGGATGGGAGAGGCCGCGCAGGCCGATACCTCCCGTTACAGGACTGCCGACGACCTGATGCGCTACGCCGACTTCGAGCAGCTCACCTTCGGCCGGTCCCTGTCCGTCGATCCCCAAGCCCGTCACCCCCGACAGCTCGCCGCGTTCACGCATGCCTCCCAGTTCACCGCGGCCGCCTTCGCCTGCACCGCAGCGGGTGGGGAGAGCGTCGAGGTGGCCCTGGGGGAGTCCACGGCCGTGCTGCGCACGTTCGGATCCCGCAACGGTGTGTCCGGGAACCGGCTCGTCACCGCAGTGGAGTACGCCCTGATCTCAGGGGCACCCGAACGTCTGGAGGCGCTGTTGGGCATGCCGGAGGAACTCTTCCCGCGCCCGGGCGGCCCGGGCACCTCCGTCTTTCTCCGCTACGGGGTCGCGCTGCTGACCTACCTGCGGTCCGCCCCGACCGGTCCCGGCGCGGTACCGGGCCCGCGTGTGCGCGAGGCTCTCGACGCGGCACTGGAAGCGCTGGCCGGCCACACCCGCCCCGGTTCCCCGCCGCCCCCGGTGATCGCGCTCTCCCAGCTGGTGGCCGAAGACCAGGAGGGTTTCAACCTGGCCCTGGCCGATGCCCTGGAGGCGTACCGGGACGCGTACTCCTTCGGGGAACAGGCCCGACGCTCGGACGGGCTGGTGGACCGGCGGTCACTGACCCTGGCCTGTCTGGCCCGGATGCGGGGCTGGGAGGTGCGCATCGACAGCGGCTACCTGCCCCAGGGGCTGCTCGACCGGGCCGGAGCCCTTTCCGTTCCCTGACCACGGAGACACGCACATGGCCCCGGCCATCCCTGCACATGCAGCGAACCCCGGTGAGCGGTTCCGCAGTATCGTCGACGTCCACACCATCCTGATCCGCGACGACGGGCGGATCCTGCTGCTTGAGCGCGGGCCCGGCCGGTACGGAGCCGGCCTCCTGCATCTGCCCAGCGGCCATCTGGAACCGGGGGAGCCCCTCCACCTAGGTGCCGCCCGGGAAACAGTGGAAGAGACCGGAGTGGTCATCGACCCCGCTGACCTGGAGATCGCCGCACTGGTCCACCACCGCCAAGACCCTTCCCACACCCGCGTCGGAGCCTTCTTCGCCTGCCGACGGTGGCGGGGAGAGCCCTACAACCGGGAACCGGACAAGTGCACCGGCCTGGTCTGGGCCGATCCGGTGGCACTGCCACAGGCGACCATCGACTACCCCGCCGCCGGCATCCGGGCCTGGACGGCAGGAGAGGGGTATGCGGCGCACGGCTGGTGACACTGCCAGCGCCGCTCCCGACCAACGAAGGTGAGGTCGTTTCGTGGGATCGAGACCGATGAACCCTCTCGCCCGATTCGAGACCTTGGCCAAACCCTGGTATCGCGTCATCGACCTTCACGACTCTGCCGCGGAAAGCAACGAGGAGCCCCTGAGGGTTCCCGGTTCGCAGATCATCGGTGGGGCCCGGGAACACCTGTACATCCAATGCGCTCAGGACAGCGCCAGGGTCCGTGTCCACCTTCGCATGTGGGACAGTGAGGCCGAGGCCGTGCATCCGGGCTGGTCCGAGCCGGAGCCCGGTGTGCTCGCCTGCCCGTCTGGAACTCTCTTGGTGGACCAGTGGACCGTCGGACCCGCAGCCGAGTGGGACCTGCCCAGGGCAGGCCTCCTTCACACACAGGTCAGGCAGAGGGGGAGACAGGACGCGATCAGGAAGATCGCAGAGCTTCGGGAAGCAGCCGACGAACGAGGGTTCACCGTCGAAGAGACAACAGCGCTCATGCGCGACCTGGACGGAACCGAGCAGTATCTCGTCGATCTATGGCCCGCATCCCAGGAGTCGTGATCTGATGCAGTCGGCCGGTGACAACGACTGCCGAGGAAATCGATATCTGATCACTGACACGGAGGTGCTCAATTCCAGGTCGCGCGCGCCGTGATTGTGTTCGTCCGTACCTGAAGACGTGTCCGGCATGTCGGCGGCCACCTTGGATCCCGTCGTCCACGAGGAAGGCTTGACGCCTTCCATGTTCGGTCCCACCCGGATCTGCTTTCCAACTACCAAATGCCCCTGGAAGAGCGAGGCCTTCTCCCCTTCTTCCGGTGTGGGCTACGTTGGGTGCATGGGCTTTTCCACGGCCATCGGGCTGTTTATTTTCGCGGCCTACACCTCGCCGATATTCGCGGCCATCATCGGTCTGCTCGGACTGGTGCGCCGAATGCGTGGATCCCCCTGGAAGCCCGCATTGGCGCAGAGCGTGTTCGACGTATCGGCCATAGCGAGCCTGGTGCCGGTCGTGATCGTCACCCTCATCAACCCCGGCGGCGTCGAATCGACCGTGCAACCGGTGCCCTTCACCGACATGTGGGCCATGGGAGTGACCCCGACCTCGCTGTACCAGAACCTCGGCAATGTGCTCGTGTTCGTGCCGTTCGGGGCCCTGCTTCCATTGGCGTTCGGCGGATACTTCGCCGGGCCGGGCCGCATCGTCGGAGTTGCCGCAGTGGTGTCGATCGGGATTGAGGCCCTGCAGTTCCTCTTGAACGTCGGGCGGGTCAGCTCGACCGACGATGTCATTGTGAACGTACTCGGAGCTTTGGCCGGCTGTGCGCTGACGTGGTACTGGTGGCGCCCTCCCAGGGCCGAAGGTTCATCCTTCTCCCGCGGGAGCACCACGGGCTCATCATCAACACGCCGCGGGGAGCAGGGGTAGGCCCTCGGGCCGCTGGCTGTGTGGCCGCAGTCGCTGTACGCCGTCATGTGCAGGATCAGGCCTCGGCGGAGGGTCCCGGAACCGACGCCGCCGAAGGTGGCGGTACCGCCGCAGATGGCCACGATGTGCCGGGGGTTCCAGGGTGCAGGCGGTGGGTCGATGACGGGAACGGCGCCCTGGCGCTGGAGGATGAGCGCACCGGACAGGTGTGGTTCGACCACGAGTGTTCGGCAATCATGGACTCGGTCTGCTACACCCCAGGGCTGAGCCGAGCGGTCCAGCGCACCGTGTTCCGCCTGAAGATCAGCGGTGCTCAGGCGCCACTGACGCCATCGTGCACCGGGCCCTGCTTCTCTACCGTGTCAGGCGTTGCTGCTCCGTGCGAGGGTGGTCAGACCCGGCGCCGGGATTCCAGGCCGCAGTCGGTGAGGATCCGCATCGTGTTCTGCTCCACGGTGCCGTGCTCGTCGATGATCTCCTCCACCCCGCCGGGAAGCAGGTCACGCGGTCGCCACCAGTCCCGCAACTCGGCCTCACCGACCTTGCCTGCGATGGATTTGGTCGCGTGGCGCTCCAGCGTGACGTCGAAGGGGATGTCGAAGTAGTAGGCGCGCGTGATGCCCTGGTGGTCGCGCATGAGCGCCGTGAGCATGTCCCCGTAGCGGTCGGCGTACAGGATCCCCTCCACCACCACGTGGAACCCGTGGTCCAGGGCGTAGCGGGCCATCAGGTCGATGAGCCCGATGTTCGCACCGCCGGGCACATCGCGCTCGCGCAGCACGGTGCGGCGTACGTTGTCCTGTTCGATGATCGCGAGCCCCCGCCCGTACGCCGCCCGCAGCGACCGGGCAACGGTGGACTTGCCCGAAGCGGAGTTGCCCCGCAGCACCACCAGCGACGGCACAGCACGAACGCGCCGGTCAGGAGCGGCGTTCCCCCACGAGGTCATGGACGCGACCCTAGCTCAGACGCCGCCGTCTCAGGGCCGGAATCGGGCAGCCCCGGTCCTTCGACAGTGCTGTCGTGGAAATCCCCACCCGCCTCTCCCGGCCGGGCCGACCTGCCGGTGTGACGACCTCCGACCTCCCACGACACCGTCCGGGACGAAGCTCTGCGCGAGCGGAGGATCGAACGCCGGTGGGCCGTCAGCGCCCTACGCGCGCAGCCTGTGGCCGACGTCGTTCGCGCCAGTGGCAGGGCTTCGCTTCACATGCCCTTGAGGGCACCGTCCCGGGAGCGATCACCAGGCCGGTGCCGGAACCGCAGGTTCACCACTGCGCGAACCGCTGTTCCAACGTCTCCGACAGGAGCGCGTGTTCGACGTGCAGGGCCGCGGTCAGGAGTTCATGCACCCATATCCGGCCGACCTGCGGGTGAGTGCCGCCCTTGTTGCCGGTGAGCGCGTCGCCGATAGTGGCCAGGGCGACCTCGTCCAGATCTGAGAAGGCCTCCGAGATCTCCTGCGCCAGCGCGCGGGTCGGCCCGGGCCGACCCTCCAGGGTGTGTTCGACCAAGGGGCGTAGGAACTGCGCCAGATCGTAGTGGGGGTGGTGGAGGCTGATCGCCACCCAGGCGGCGGAGTGGTCGGTGCGGTTCAGCATGAGCAGGAGCGAGAGCATGGTGCGCGCTTCGGGGCGCAGTTCGTTCATGCCCCCTGGCTAGCGGACATCGGGTCGGCTGGAGCAGGTGATGGCCGATTGCGGCCATACCGTTTCCTCTCGCCTTCGGTGGAAGAGCTGGTGTTGTGTGTGCGGGACGTCCCGGACCGAGGTGGCATTCGATCCGGGGCGTCCCGATGCCGGTGGTGGGGTCGGTGGTGGACGCCGACCGCTGCCAGTACAGGACGCATGCGGTCCCCGTCGCGCTCGCGCCGACAGCAGCGCACTGACCGGGGTGTGGCCCGCGCGGCGAGCGATGACGGCGCCGATGCCGCCGATGTGCACGGTCACTGACACCGCCGGCAGCAGGGCGAGCACCTGGACGACGGACATGGGTTCCTCCCGGAGGGTGCGGGCCGATCACTCGGAACGCTCCCTGGCCGCTGGGATGTCCGTCAGCCGTAGCCTGTCAAGATGGACGAGCCCATGGCGGGCCGCTGGTGGGCGCCCTGCGCTGATGGTGTCCGGAAGCGCCGTTCCGGGCACCGGACGGCGAAGCGGGGCGGTGGTGGGCACACCCACCCGGGTCGGTGGTGCCGAGGGCTGCGCATCCCCACCGCCTACCTGGCGGGCGGCCGCCACCTGCCCGCCCAGGCCTTCGCTCGGGTCCACGTCGCCGACATCGCCCGCGCCCGCCGCGCGGACCCGGACACCGCCGGGACGCCGACGGCGAGTAGCCGTGCGGTCGGCCTTCGAGTCAGCGCTTGGTCCGGCCGCATACGCTTTCTTGATCGATCGATCCAGATAGGTTACGGTGAGGCCATGGCAAGGACCCGGGAGTTCGACACCGAAGCGGCCGTGGGCCGCGCCATGGAGCTGTTCTGGACGCGTGGCTACGAGGCGACCTCGGTGCGCGACCTGACCCGGCACCTGGGGATCGGGCAGGGGTCTCTGTACGCGGCGTTCGGCGGCAAGGACGGCCTGTATCGGGCCGCGCTGGAGCACTACCGCGCCACCCTCGCGGCGGATGCCCTGCGCGCTCTGGAGGAGGGGGCGGACGCCCGCACGGCGATCCGTGCGCTGCTGACGGAGCGGATCCGCATCGCCGTCGACCGCGGCGGCCAGGGCTGCCTGGCCGTCAACGCCGCCTGCGAGCGGCTGCCGCAGGACGCGGCGACCCGGCGCACCGTGCGCGACATGCAGGACGCGAGCCGGGAGGCGCTGGCCGAGGTGCTGCGGGCCGCGAGGGGCCGGGGCGAGATCGCCGAGCGCCACGACCCGCACACGGTCGCCGCCTTCCTGGTCACCTTCCTCAACGGCCTGCTGGTCTCCTCGAAGATCACCCCGGACCGCTCCCTCGAACCCCTCGTCGACGTCGCGCTGACCGCTCTCGACTGACGCGGCCCTCGCGGCCCGGGTCGGGCGTTGTCCCGTTCTACTCCACCGGCCCGTGCCAAGCGGCGACGAGATCATGGAAGCGTGGGAACCGGGCGCCGGGAACGGTCTCGCCACTGAACGTCTCGCCGTTGAGCCAGCAGATGTCGAAGGTGTCGTCCTCGGTGTCGAGTACGCAGCACACACCACCGGTGGCGGCGGTGAGGTCGGTGAACGCCGTCCTAACGCTCGCGGACCGCGCGAACATCCGGCTCATGCTCGAGCTGGCGGCTGTGAACTGCAGTGACGCGAAGTCCGGGTGCCATGCGGGGGAGAACCTGACGGTCAGGTAGATGTATCCGACCGGCACCCGTCCCTGCTCGTCGACCCTGTGGGAATCGTGGAGGAAGAACTCGCGCACCGTGTCGTCGACGCCGATGGCGATCGAGGTGTCCAGTTCGAGTGTGCCGTTCGCTGAACAGTCGACCGGTTCGCTCTTGAAGTTCGAGGTGAACGGCACGGTCACCTGTTCTCCGCCCGGCAGCGTCACCCGAAGCGGCGGTGTGTCGCGGTCCCGGGGGGCGAGCTCGGCCAGCCGGTTCAGTGCCTTCCCGACGTTTCGAGGCGGCATGAAGATCTCGTAGCTGTAGTTCAGTCCCATGCCGCCCTGCTCTCCCTGTCTGGAAAAGGCATCCTTCCATGATTCTGCGGGGCCGTTTCCAGCCGTGGCCCGCCCCGGCCACGGGGGCCTGCCCGCCGCCGGCGCGGGGTAGGCCCGTCCGGTGGGCGGCGCACTCGGTGCCCGCCAGGGAAGGAGATCCCTGTGCACCGATCCAAGAACGGCCCCGGCATCGGCAGCCGCGGGTTCGACCCGCTCGACCCGGTCCCGGTCCCCGAGCCGGAGCCGGTGGAGGAGAAGCCGGGCACCGAGCGCAAGCCCGCCTGAGGCCGCGCCCCGGTCCCGCCGACCCCGTGCGACGCGATGTCGCGCGAGGGCCGTTTTTGTGCTCTGCTTTGTGGCTAGGCAAGGTCTAGAACATGATGGGCCACTTGTCGCGGGTCAGAAACCCCGGCCCGGCCGCTGTACCGGTGGGCTGGGTTGCTTGTATACCGGACCCCGCATTGTCGCCTCGACAGCGGCCTGCAGGACCGCCAGGGCATCGTAAGGCTCCGCGCGCGGCAACGCCGCCCGCATTGACGCCTCCGGCTCAGTGATGGCGGACGGCGACGTCGAAGCGGGACCGGGGCCAGCTGTCCAGGGTGAAGACCGGGCACCGGAGAGAGCCTGACAGCAGGCCGTACAGGTAGTCGGTGGCGGTCACGGTATGGCGGGCCCAGACGGGGCTCCGGCAGCCGTCGGCGACCACCGCCCAACCGTCGGGGTCGCCGACGGCCTCCAGGTAGAGGTCGTTGCCGTTGTCGTCCGACCCCAGGATCAGCAGGTCGTCGATGACGACGTCCCAGTCCCCCTCGGCCTTGCGGACATCGGGCCGGCGCTGTTCGTGGCCGCCCCGGATCGCGATGGTGTCAGCCCTGTACACGTGCCTGAGATTCTCGTGGCGTTTCGCGGAGTACTCCAGGAGCCCCTGGTTGACACCGAAGCCGAACCGGTTGTCCACCTCCACGGTGTTGTGGCCGATCCGGGTGAAGAACTCGCGCAGATCGGAGGGCATCGGTAGGTCGGGTGGTGGACCGGCCGGCTCCGGAGAGCCGTTGGGGAATAGCAGGTCGATGAGTGCGTCAACGGCGGGCACGGGCCGTCCTCTCAGCCAGGGGATGGGGGCCGAGTGTCTCATCCAGCGAGGACGGTCGGGGTTCACGGAGTCGACGGCCGTTCGACCCAGAGGTCCCCAGCGAACCACCGCAGCGCCGCACGCAAGCGTTCGACCTGAAGGGGTGTGACCGCGCGGACCTGTCCTGCCCGGCACACGACCTTGCCGCCTTGATAGTCCTTCATCCACTTGTCGTCGCGCAGCGGCGGTCGGCCCCTGCGCGGCCAGACCACGACTCGTGCGCTTTTCCCTTCGCCGACCAAGCTGACCCGTGCCATGTCAGCCCACCGGCGCGGCGTGTCGGCTACGGAGAGTGCCACAGGCGTTAGCCCTTCAGTGGACAGGACCAGGGCGGGCCAGGCACCCGGAATCACAAAAATAGCGAGCAGAGCCAACAGAAGACCCAGGGCACCAAGGACGATGGCCACGAACAAAGCGAAGGGTAGTGCTTCCTCCGGAAAGATGATCACCCCCCTCGCGGCCAACAAGCCCAAGGCCACGCTAGAGATAGCGCAGATGAACAGGACGATCACGCAGACATCCAAGGCCCGCTCCAGGGATGGCTTGCCGGTGAAGACGACTTTTTCGACCACTTCCGGGGCGGACCTCGGCTTGGAGGGGAGGTCGAAGGCCAGTTTCACGGCCGCGCCCCCGGCCAACGCGATACGTTGCGAGGCCCCGTGGTCCTCCGTGCGCACTAGGAGCGAGCGCTGCTCGGGTGCGACGTGGAAGGCACCGGATGCGAACCGGGGGACCGTGCCCAGCACGGTGTCGCCCACCAACACCTCCATGGGGTGCGCGCTGAAGTTGCCGATCACCAGCTCGGCGTCCTTCGGCCCGGACGGGGCGCGGCCCGGGGCCGCCGGTGTCCGTGGCTCCTGGACCCGGGTGTAGGCGAGCGTGTACCGCGCCAGGACTTTGGTGATGTCCTCAGGCAACCACCGACCGCCCGTGTCGGAGGGGGAGGGGGCCGCGGCGGCCAAGGCCGTCAGCACTTCCCCTACCCCGGGCCGGGATGCGGGGTCCTTGGCCAGGCACGCCCGCACCAGGTCGACCAGGGGTCCGGGAACGCCGGCCAGGTCGGGCTCTTCCTGCACGAGACGGAACATGACCGCTAGCGGCGCTCCCTCTCCGAACGGGCTGCGGCCGGTGGCGGCGAAGGCGAGCACGCTCCCCAGGGAGAACACGTCCGAGGCCGGGCCGACCTTCTCGGCGCGGGCCTGCTCGGGGGACATGAACGCCGCGGTGCCCAGCACGGCGGAGGAGTGGGTGTGGGAGGTGGAGTCCAGGGCGCGGGCGATGCCGAAGTCGATCAGGCGCGGACCGTCGTGGGCCAGCAGGACGTTGCCGGGTTTGAGGTCGCGGTGCACCGGCTTCTGGGCGTGCACGGCCGCGAGTCCTTCGGCCAGGCCGGCGCCGAGCACGGCCACCGTCCGTTGGGGCAGGGGGCCGTGGTCGGTGACGGCGCGGTGCAGGGTGGGGCCGGGGATGTAGGCGGTGGCCGGCCAGGGTGGGTCGGCGTCGGTGTCGGCGTTCACGAGGGGGCGGTGTAGAACCCGCCGACCTTGCGGGCGGCGGCCACCTCGGCGGCGAACCGACGGCGGAAGCCGGGGTCCTGGGCCAGATCGGGGCGCACGACCTTGACCGCGACGGTGTGACCGCCAGGGGAGCGGCCCAGGAACACCTGGCCCATGCCGCCGCCCAGGCGGGCGTGCAGCGTATAGGGGCCGATACGGGGGGAGCCGCCGGGCAGGAGGGGATCGGCCATGGCACCGCTTCCAAAGGGGGTCCCGTCAGGGGACCGATGATCCCAGCAGGCCCCACCGACAGGGGCTTTCTTGCCGGAACCGGCCATTCGAGCTGCGGCGGTTCGACTCCGGTCTCCTTCTGGGGTGCTCAGCCGCGGGTTCGTCAGGGCCGCAGCCCGGGCCTGTACATCCTGACCGTCACTACCAGCCAGGATGCCTGAGCCCGCCCCGGGGCTGTGCTCCCACCGATGCGCGGCCCCGGCTCGGCCCAGTGTCGGTGGCCTGCGCGATCCTGGGGCCATGACCGACCGTACCGAGGCAGCTCTGTCCGCCGCCGCACCCTCCGCCGATGTCGAGCACCTGGCCGCTGTTCTCCGGCGGCGCCGCGAGGAGTTGGCCGGTGCGGCCGGGGTGCGGATCGGACGCGGCGAGGTCGTGCACCGACTGGAGGCGCACATGTGGGCGGGTGTGGAGATCCCCGCGGTCGGCTGCCACGCGGCGACCGACCCGCTCCGGCTGGTGGCGTCGAACGGGCCCATCACCTGCCGCCGGTGCCTGGGGCGCGGCCGCCAGGCGCAGGAGCAGGTGCTCGGCCAGATCGAGCTGCTGTGAGGATCCGCCCCGCACTTCCGGACGAACCGCCCGCCCTGGCGGTCGCCGCGGCCCGCGCAGGGTCCGCCTACATCCCGGACGGCGAGCCGGTCCTGGGCGCCGTCGACGACCACGACCGGGCCGTGGAGTGACTGTCGGGGACGCCGGCCGACGCCTACCCCGGGCCGAGGCTCCGTGTCCGCCACCGCACGGCTACGTCCAGGCCGTCGTCGTTGCTCCGGCCGTCCTTCGGCGGGGGTACGGGCACACGCTGCTGGTGGTGTATGCGAGCGATTCGTTTCGGTAACGGGACGACCGAATGGTCCAGGGCGGCCTCCCGGAACTCTGACCGATGGGCCTGCTGCCAACGGATGAGGGAGGAGGGGCCGCCGGGGCAGGGTTGTCTCGACCACTTCATGAGGGTGGTGGCCGCTTTGGAAGGGCGCCCTCGGCGGCCGCTGGGGTCCCAGGATCCGGAAAACCGACTCCGAAAAACGCAGGGCACACCACACCGTCTGTCAGGGAGATGGCCTGAAGAGGTCACTCCCGCCGCCCGTTCGGCCGGGCTTGGGTATATCGCGCAGATGGCGGGTTTCTTCAGGGTGCACGCGGACTATGTCGGGCGCGTGGGTGTCGAGGTGGGGATCTTCGTGGCGGTCGACCACCTCCGGCGGGCGGGGATGCTCTCGGAGGCAGAGGAGGACCTCTACTTCGACATCGACGACTGGTTCCGGGACGCCCTGCCCGTCCCGCCCCTGTACACGGACGGGAACACGCTGGGAGCGGTGACGTGGTTCCGGCGGTCCGTGCGAGCCCGGAGCGATTTCGTGGAGCGGATCGCCACTCTGAGGGGGATTCTCACGACTCATGGGGTGCCCCACCGGGAGAGCACCTCCGACGATCCGGGCCGCATCGTGTACGAGGACGACCACCAGGTCGGCGTCGTGCCCCCTGCCCGTCGGCCGGTCACCCCCCTTCCCTTCCCGCCCTTCCCGCCGGGGACCGTGTTGGGGCCGACGACCGCGGGCTCAAAGCGGCATCTGGCCCGGAAGGCGGCGCGGCCGGAGGAGGCCTGAACACTGCGCGGGGGGCGGGGCGGCGGGCGGTTCGGAGGGGCCTGCCGGGGCCCTCCACCGCGGTCGGGGGGCGTACACCGCCCGTCCGCGGGGAGGGCCCGGGAGCCGGGCAGGCGTCCGGCACGGGGATCACCAGTCGTCGAGCGAGCCGACGAGCATTGCGCCGGAGATCCCGCTGAAGAGGACGGTGACCAGGACCTTCGCGACGAGCTCGGCCCCGGTGGGCATGCCGTAGGCCAGGGCGTCCACCGCCATGACCACCGGCAGCAGGCCCATGAACATCCAGGCGAAGGCGCGGAAGCAGAGCATGAAGAACCCGTCCCACCAGCCGAACAGCCCCCACAGCAGGATTCCGAGGCCGAGGAAGGCCAGGTACGACCAGGCCATGAGCCTCCCGCCGGACTCCGGCAGGAACCACTCCGCGCCGCCCGCCACCTCCACGCCGACGACCTCCCCCTGCCAGAGCCGCAGCGTGGCCGGCTGCCCCTCCTCGGCCTCGGAGTAGAAGGCCGAGGACACGTCGCGGGTCTGGTGGGAACCGTCGGCCCGCCGCCAGGTGACCTCGTAGTGGGTGGTCCTGGTCGTGCTGGTGTGGGTGTGGCCGTTGGCGTCGGTGTACGTCGACGTGGAGGTCGTGGTGTAGGTGTGCCGGCCGACGATGGTGGCCGCCTCGCTGTCGAAGCAGTCGTCCGTACCCCTCTCGCACGCCACGGCCGCGCGGAACTGCCGGGTCTGCTGGTACGGTCCGGCGGCGCCGAACAGCGCCGCCGCGAGCACGCCCAGGCCGAGCACGACCACCACCACCCGTCCGAGGACGGGCGTGTGGGCCGGTGAGCGGCGCAGCGGAAGACGGAACCGGTGAAGCCTCATTGCACCATCCCTACGATCACCTGTGAGGGGGGCGGTGGATCGCCGATCCGTTGATGCCCGCTCGCGGTCCGCGGAATCCCTCCCGCCGGGGCGCCCCGGGGCCTCCGGACCCGGTCCTAGCGCAGGCCCGCCAGGGCCAGCTGGGCCGCGGACGCGTCCACCGGCCGGGAGACGTCGAGGCCGGTGGCGTCGGCGAACCTGCGCAGGCGGTTGATGACCGTGTTGCGGTGGCAGAACATCCGCTGCGCGACCTCGGTGACCGAGCCGGTCCTGAAGTAGTTCTCGACCGTCTCGATCTGGAGGTTCCTCTCCCGCTCGGAGAACCCCTCGAGCGCCTCCCCGACGTCCTTGGAGAAGGCCTCGGCGACCGGGCCCAGGCGCGTGCCCGCCAGCCGGGTCCAGTGGCTCCCGACCGTCGCCGCCGCGCCCTCCCGCGCCCACGGCGCCAGCTCGCAGGCGATCCGCCACATCGGGGCGATCTCCCCGAGGCCGCGGGCGCTCGGCGAGATCCCGACGGGGCTCCGTGCCAGCTCGGCCCCGGCGGCGCCCGTGGCCTCCGCCGTGGGGACGAGGGCGAACTCGACCCCGTCCGAACGGAGCGGGACCGCTCCGGGCAGGACCGCGCCGATCCGGTCCCTGAAGCCGCGCGCGTGGTCCCCGTTGGCCACCACGACGATGTGGACGCCGTCGGCGCGCAGCCCCAGGGCCTGCGCCGCCTGCGCGTGCAGGCGCGCGTCCGAGCCGGAACCGCTCAGCAGGTGCCGCAGGAGGAACGCGTGCTCCAGCTCCAGTTCGGCGCGCACCCGCGCGATCTCGTCGGTGTACCCGGTCTGCACGTGCGTCGTGTGCACCTCCACCGCCTCCCAGATGGAGATGACGTCCTCGGAGAAGGCGGGGAAGTCGGACTCGGGGACGTGGGCGCGCATCGCCTCCCACAGGAAGCGGAAGTCCATGCGCACGGCGCGCAGCAGCGACTCCAGGGGGATCCCGCGGCGGGCGCGCGAGCGCCCCACCTCGACCGAGTGGGCCCGCAGCTCCTCGTAGCGGTCCCGGCCCCGCAGGAGTTCCAGCAGGAGTTCGAGCGTGGCCCGGGCCGTGCCGTACAGCTCCGTGTCGTCGATGACGGTCTCGGCGTAGCCGGTGAGCTCGCGGACCCTGCGGACGTAGGCCCCGGCAATGGAGTCGAGCTCCGCCAGACACGCCCCCGCGACGCGGGGGACGACACCCGACTGTTCGGATTTGTGCATGTGCACATTTTAGAGGGGATTCCCGTGGTGATCTGCGCTTGTCGGGGTGCGTTCCTTCCAAGACGATGATCGGTATCACACCTGGTCGTTCATGTTCCGTCCGACCGGTGCACATCTCCCGGAGGATCACATGTCACGACCCGACCCCGCCGTGCCCGCGCGAGGGCCGAAGGTGAACGCGGCCGACGCTGGACGGATCGCCTTCGCCGCCTTCGTCGGGACCGCACTGGAGTGGTACGACTACTTCCTGTTCGGCACGGCCGCCGCCCTGGTCTTCAACCGCCTGTTCTTCACCGACCTGGACCCGAGCGCGGGGCTCATGGCGTCCCTGGCGACCTTCGGCGTGGGCTTCGCCGCCCGGCCGATCGGTGCGCTGATCTTCGGCTACGTCGGCGACCGCTACGGCCGGCGGCCCGCCCTGCTGACGACCATCGTCATGATCGGCTGTGCCACCGGGCTCATCGGGGTGATCCCCGACTACCTCGCGATCGGGATCGCCGCGCCGCTCCTGCTCGCGGTCCTGCGGCTCCTCCAGGGGCTGGCCGTGGGCGGCGAATGGGGCGGTGCCATCACCATCGCCATCGAGCACGCCCCCGAGCGCCAGCGCGCCCGTTACGCCGCCCTGGTCCAGGTCGGGTCCCCGGTCGGCACGCTCATCTCCTCCGCCGCCTTCGCGGCCGTGCTGCTGCTGCCCGCGGCCGAGTTCGACGCCTGGGGATGGCGCCTGCCGTTCCTCGCGGCCTTCCCGCTGCTCGGCATCGCCCTGTACATCCGCCTCAAGGTGGAGGAGTCCCCGGTCTTCCAGGAGCTCGTGGAGATGGAGGACCGCGCCAAGGTGCCCGCCCTGGCCCTGTTCCGCGAGGCCGGGGGCCGCCTGGCCGTGGCGGTCGCCGCCGCGCTGCTGGGGGTCGGCGGGTTCTACATGATGACGACCTTCGTGGTCTCCTACGCCTCCACCGTCCTGGAGGTCGACCGCCAGGTGGCCGTGAACGCGACCCTGGTCGCCGCCGTCCTCCAGATCGCGACGACCCTGGTCGCCGGGCGCGTGGCCGAGCGCTTCGGCCCGGGCCGGATGACGGTGATCGGCGCCGTGGCCACGGGCGCGGCCGCCTTCCCCCTCTTCTGGCTCATCGACACGGGCGCCCCCTGGGCGATCACCGTCGCGGTGGCCACCGGCATCTGCCTCATCACCCTGGCCTACGCCGTCACCGGCACCCTGCTGGCCGACCTCTTCCCGCCCCGGCTCCGCTACAGCGGCGTCTCCCTGGGCTACAACCTGGCCGGAACCCTCAGCGGGTTCCTCCCGCTCATCGCCACCGCCCTCCTGGCCGTGGACGACGGCGCGTCCTGGCCCGCGGTCCTGGTCCTGATCGGCATCTGCGCCGTCACCGCCCTCGGCGGCGCGGCCGGCGAGCGCATCCGGGCCAAGGACATCCGCGCAGCGGCGGACGCGCGCACCGCGGCGTGAAGCGCCCGCACCGACGACAGCACCGAAGACAGGAGATCCCGTGAACCTCGCACCCGACGTCATCGCGCGCATCGAAGCGGCCGTCGACGACGCCTTCGAAGCCCAGCTGGCCTTCACACAGGAACTCGTGCGCCACCCCTCCCTGCGCACCCGGGAGTCCTCCGCGCAGGACCTGATGTACGAGGCCATGGCGAGCAGGGGGCTGGCCATGGACCGCTGGGAACTCGACCCCGAGGAGATCGCCGCCCACCCGGGTGCCGGAAAGATCAAGGTCTCCTACGAGGGCGTCGAGAACGTGGTGGGCACGTACACCCCGGCCGAGGGCGGCGGCCGCTCGCTCATCCTCAACGGCCACATCGACGTCGTCCCCGAAGGCCCCCTGGAGGAGTGGTCCCGGTCGCCCTGGGACGCCCCGATCATCGACGGCTGGCTCTACGGCCGGGGCAGCGGCGACATGAAGGCGGGGCTGGCGGCCAACCTGTTCGCCTACGACGCCGTGCGGGCGGCGGGCTTCGCGCCCGCCGGACGCATCCACTTCCAGTCGGTGGCCGAGGAGGAGTGCACCGGCAACGGCGCGCTCGCGACGATCCAGCGCGGGTACACCGCCGACGCCGTGCTGATCCCCGAACCCGAGGAGGACATGCTCGTCCGCGCCAACGTCGGTGTCATCTGGTTCACGGTCCGCGTCGCGGGGCACCCCACCCACCCCAGGGAGATGTCGGCGGGGTTCAACGCGATCGACGCGGCGCACCACGTGATGGGCCGGCTGCGCGGGCTCGAACAGCGCTGGAACGACGAGAAGGGGCGGCACCCCTACTTCGAGGACCTGGACCACCCGATCAACTTCAACCTCGGCGGGATCACCGGCGGCGACTGGCCGTCCAGCGTCCCGGCCTGGTGCGAGCTCCAGGTCCGGGCGGCGATCTACCCCGGGGTGAGCGCCGACGACGCCTGGGAGCAGATCCAGGGGGTGCTGCGCGACACCACCACCGACGACGCGGGCCACCCCATCGTGGCCGTGGGCGAGCGGACCGGCTTCTACGCCCAGGGGTACGTCCTGCCCGAGGGCACGGACGCCGAGAACGTGCTGCGCAGCGCCCACGAGGCCGTCTTCAAGGACGAGCTGCGCACCTTCACCACCCCCGGCTACCTCGACGGGCGTGTCTACGCCCTGTACCAGGGGATCCCGGCGCTGGTCTACGGGCCGGTCTCCGAGGCCATCCACGGGTACGACGAGCGCGTGGACGTCGAGTCCGTGCGGCGGATCACCAAGTCCATCGCCCTGTTCATCGCCCAGTGGTGCGGTCTCGCCGAGACCCCCTGACCGCACCCGGCCGGGATCAGGCGAACCGGTGCGGGACCAGCGCGGCGACACGGCGCGCGGTGCCGGGCGGGCCGTGCGGGGTGGCGGCGCCGGTGGGGCCGAGCCGGAGGAGCCGGCAGAGCGCTACCAGGCGGCGGAACCCGCGCACCCGCCCGGCCTCTCCGGACTCCAGGTCGAGCCGGGCCGGCAGGGCGTCGTGGGCCAGGGCGCCGGGGCCCAGGGCGCCGTGGGCCGGGCACCGTGAGGCCATCGCGGACCGTGTCCACCGTCGGGTGGGACGGCGGGACGGGCGGTCCGCCGCCCGGTCGGCGCCGGGGTCAGGCGGGGTCTTCGGGGCGCGCCGGCCGGTCCGGTCCTTCGGCCGGGTCCCGGCCGGGCCCGGTGCGCGCACGGCCCGCGGCGATGAGGCCCAGGGCCGCGGTCGGGACCAGGGTGAGCGCGATGACGGCCGTGCCGACCGCGGCCGGTCCGTCGAGCCCGAGCGGCGAGGCCAGGGCGGCCCCCGCCACCGGGGTGACGGCGGCGGTGCCGAGGTTGAACGCGGCGACGCTCAGCGCGGACCCCAGCGACGCCGCCCTCCCGGCGAAGCGCACGGCGAGGTGGATGAGCACGCCGTTCGCGCTGAGCCCGAACAGCCCGAGCAGCGCGATCAGGACGACCATCGCCCAGGACGAGCCGGAGAACACGAGGATCGAGGCCATCAGCACGGTCGACACGGCAGGGGTCGCGATCGTCACCGCGTGCGGGCGCCCGTCGCCCAGGCGCCCGGCGACGAGGGTGCCGACGAACGAGCCGACGCCGAAGACGGTGAGCACCAGGGGCACGGCCGCGGCGGGCACGCCGGACCGGTCGGTCAGGACGGGCGCGATGAAGGAGTAGACCGCGAGGACGCCGCCGCTGGTGGTGGCGCAGGCGGCCAGGACGAGCCACAGCCGGACGGACAGGAGCCCGGCCAGGTCCGCGACGAAGGACGTCCTCTCCCCGCCGGCGGGCTCGTCGCGGGGGACCGACCGCAGGACGAGGACGGTGACGAGCGCCGCGGCGGCCGCCAGGGCCCAGAAGGTTCCGCGCCACCCGGCCAGCTGGGCGATGTACGCCCCGGCCGGAACGCCGAGGACGGTCGCCAGGGAGCCCCCGGCGCCCACGACGCTGACGGCACGGGAACCCAGCGCGGGACCGGCGGCGCGGCTCGCGACCACGGCGGACACGGCCCAGAACGCGCCGGTGGCCAGGCCCGTGAGGAACCGGGCGACCATGATCTGGTCGACGTCGGAGACCAGTGCCACCCGGATGTGCCCGGCGACGAAGACCCCGAGCGCCAGGATCAGCGTCAGCCGCTGGGAGAGCCGGGCCGTGAGCATCGTGATGAGCGGTGCTCCGACGATCATGCCCACGGCGAAGACCGTGATGAACGACCCGACCCGCGCGGGGGAGACGCCGAGGTCCGCGGCGATGTCGGGGAGTATCCCGGCGACGACGAACTCGGTGGTGAGCATCAGGAACGTGCCCACGGCGAGGACGTGGACGACGAGGGGGAGGCGCCTGCGTCCGGGTGCCGTCCGGTCGGTGGAGCCGCCGGGACGGGAAGCCGGGAGGGCTTCGGTCTGCATGGGTGAACCTCGCATGGCGTCGTGGTGCATGGGATCGCGGTGTGCGCCGGCCGCCGTCGCGGTGGCCGGTGCGGTGGCCGGGGTGTCCGCGCTCCGGCCGCGGGGCGCGGTCGGAGCGGGATGAGCGGGCCGAGGGCCCGCGGGCGGTGGCGGGACACCGTGAGGTCCCGCGGTCGGCCACCCCTCCACGACACCACGCCCGCCGCGGGCGGGGGAGACCCGCCCGGTGGGGGTACCGCCAGGGACTCCCTCGTGACGGGGACGGCCGCCTACCGTTGGAGACATGGACAACCGAGCAGAGGTCCGCGAGTTCCTCACCACCCGGCGGGAGAAGGTCACCCCCGACGACGTGGGGCTGCCCGCGGGCACGAACCGGCGGGTGGCGGGGCTGCGCCGCAGTGAGGTCGCGACCCTGGCCGGCGTGAGCGTCGAGTACTACACGAAGCTGGAGCGCGGGGCGATCAGCGGTGCGTCCCCGGAGGTCCTGGACAGCATCGCCAGGGCGCTGCGGCTGGACGACGCCGAGCGGGCCCACCTGTTCGACCTGGCACACGCCGCGAGCCCGGTGGCTCGGCCCCCGCGCCGGCGGAGCACGAAGTGCTGGCGGCCCCACCCGAGCCTGCAGTGGACGCTGGACGCGGTCACCGCCGGGCCCGCGTTCGTCCGCAACGGCCGCATGGACCTGCTCGCGGCCAACGCGCTGGCCCGGGCGTTCTACAGGGACACCTACGCCATGCCCGGGCAGCCGCCGAACATCGCCCGGTTCACCTTCCTCGACGGGCGCGCCCGCGAGTTCTACCCGGACTGGGACGCGTTCGCCGAGATCACCGTCTCGATCCTGCGCACCGAGGCGGGCCGCGACCCGCACAACAAGGAGCTGCACGACCTGGTCGGGGAGCTCTCCACCCGCAGCGACGAGTTCCGGCGCCTGTGGGGCGCGCACAACGTGAGGCACCACGGCACCGGGTTCAAGACGTTCCACCACCCGGTCGTCGGCGAGATGACGCTGGCCTACGAGGGGCTGAACATGGAGGCCGAACCCGGCCTGACGCTGACGGTCTACGCCGCCGAGCCGGGCTCGCCGTCGGCCGAGCGCATGCAGCTGCTCGCCTCGTGGGCGGCCGGCGAGGAGGACGCGCAGCCCCCGGCGGCCGCGGACGAGCACCGCTCGAAGCCCCGCACCTGACGGGCGCCGCCCGTGTCCCTCCGGCCGGGCCTCGCGCGGACCGCGCGCCCACCCGGATGCCGACCCGGAGGGACGCCGACCGGAGCGGTGCCGTCGGCCGCGTGCGGGACCGGCCGTTCGCGCGCGGGCGCCGTGCGGTGCGCGCACCGGGCGCGCCCCGGGGCACGGCCGTCCGGCACGCCCCGCGGGAGGCGCCGGGCGGAGGACCGGACCCGCCGCAGCCCCCCTTGACGGCGGTGAGACCATATCGGTGAGATGACCGAGAACAGAGCGTGCCGCCCGCTGCGCGCCGGGGTGTTCACCCTGGTGTGCGCGAGCCTGTCCGCTCACGGGCACGCGCTCTCCTCCGGTCACGACGTCCCGCTCCTGGGCCTGCTCCTGGGTGCGGCGGTCGTCTTCGCCATGGCCTGGGCGGCCACCGGCCGGCGCCAGGGTTGGGCCGCCCTCACCGGGTGGATGCTGTGGGGCCAGTTCGCCCTGCACGTGGCGTTCAGCTACGTCGGGTCGTTCGGCGTGCCGCACACCGCGTCGCACTCCGGCCAGGTCGTCGCCGAGGCGGCGGCGCCCGCCTGGACGATGATCGGGATGCACGTGCTCTCGGCCCTGGTCAGCGCCTGGTGGCTGCGCCGGGGGGAGAACGCCCTGTTCTCCTTCCTGCGCTTCATGGCGCTCACCTTCCTCCCGCTGCTGCTGGTGCTGGGCGCCCTGCCCGCGCCGCGCGGCCCGGTCGCCCCCCGCCCGCGGAGCGCCGACGCGCCCGCCCGCATCCGCCTGCCCTACCTGCGGCACAGTCTCATCCTGCGGGGACCGCCGGTCCCGTCCGTCGCCTGAGACCCCGCGTTCGCCCCGTGCGCCGGAACGCCGGGGCACGGCCGCCCGTGCCGTGACCCGCCCTCCGCCGTGCGGTCCCGGCACCCCCGCCGCTTTCTCCGCCGTGTCGGGAGGACCGTCGAACGCGCCGTCCGGGCGTCCGCCGATCCTCCCCTTCCGGGGCGTGCCGCCCGAGCGGCCGCCCCCTCGACGAGTACGCGCGCACCCGGGCCGGCTCCCGGCCCGGCGACCGCGCGGACGGCGACAGAAAGAACGGACATGCTCTCCCTCTGTGAGGCCGCCTCCGCCGTGCCCTTCGACGGGACCGCCCGCCCCGAGGGCTCCGCCCGCCCCGACGTGGCCGCGCACGGCGAACTGACCGTGCTGGCCATGCGCGCCAAAGAAGGCACCCGCGAGGCGCTGGAATCCCTCTTCGAGCTCACCCGCGACGACGTGGTGCGCTTCATCGCCCGCCGGGTCGACCCCGCGTGGGTGGACGACCTGACCCAGGAGACCTTCTCTCGCGCCCTGCGCGGCCTGGCCCACTACGCGGGACGCGCCCCGGTGCGCTCCTGGCTGTTCTCGGTGGCGCGCCACACCGTGGCCGACCGCTACCGGCTCCAGGGCCGGACCCCGCGCCACAGCACCGTGGACGAGTGCGCCGAGACCGGGGCGCTCGCGGAGCCGGGCCGGTTCGACGAGTACCTCGCCCTGCTGGACCTGCTGGACGCCCTCCCCGAGGACCGCAGGACGGCCTTCGTGCTGACCCAGCTCCAGGGGATGCCCTACGCCGAGGCGGCCGAGGCCATCGGCGCCCCCATCGGCACCGTGCGCTCCCGTGTGGCGCGCGGCCGCCGCGACCTGCTCCGGATGCTGCGCCAGGCGGCCTGACCCCGCCCCGGGCGGGACCGCGCCGCCGTCCCGCCCCACCCGGGCCCTGCCCCTCCCCGCCCCGGTCGACCGGCGACCGGGCCCCGACCATGGAACGAGAACGATGACTTCCCGCACGCGCCCGACGCGCGCCCTGACCGCCGCGCTCTGCGCCGCCGTACTGGCCGCGGCCACCGCCTGCTCCCCGGCCGACCCCGTCGCGGAGGCCGGGTACTACCTCGACCTGTCCGACGACCCCATGGCGGCCTCGGCCGTCGAGCTGGCGACCGTCGACGGTGAGCCCTGGGGGTTCACCGACGTCGCCGACGACCGGCTGACCCTGCTCTTCTTCGGCTACACCAGCTGCCCCGACGTGTGCCCCATGACCATGGCCGAGATCGACCTCGCCCTGGGCCAGGCCCGGGACGCCGCCGACTCCTACGACGTCGTCATGGTCAGCACCGACCCCGGACGCGACACCGACGAGCAGCTGCGCTCGTGGCTGGACCGCTTCGACCCCGCCTTCCAGGGGGTGCGCGGGGACATCGACGCCACCGTCGAGGCCGGCCGCGACTACGGGATCGCCATCGACCCGCCGCAGGAGACCGACGGGCAGTACCTGGTCACCCACGGCGGGCGCATCGTGGTCCTGCTGCCCGGCGGGGAGGCGGCGGGCATGTTCGACGAGGGCACCGAGGCCGACGAGATCGCCGCCCTGCTCCCGGCCCTCGCGGACACGCTGCTGTGAAACGCCGCACCGACACCGGGACCGGAACCGGGGCCGCCGGCGGCACCGGGGGCGGGCTCGCCCGGCGCGACCTGCTCACGGCCGCGGCGGCGGCCGGGGCCGCCGGCCTCGCCACCGGTGCGGCGGCCGCCCACGCCGCCGCCGCGCCCCGGGACACCGGGGAGCCCGACCCCGCACTCGCCCCCGCCCGCTCCCGGGCGGGGGCCCGCGGCGGCCTGCCCCCGGCACTGCTGACACCCACACCGTCGCAGGTCCACCTGGTCGCCGTGGACCTGCGGGCCGACCCCGGGGCCCCGGCCCGCGAGGCCGCGCGCCGGGTGCTGCGGATCTGGAGCCGGGAGGCCGCCGCCCTGCACGAACACGGGCTGGCGGCCCTCGTCGAGGGCGCACCCTCCCAGGGGCTGCGGCCCGCCTCGCTCGGCGTGACCCTCGGCCTGGGGGCCTCCCTGCTCGCCGCGGTGGGGCTGGCCGACCGGGTGCCGCCGCACCTGGAGGACCTGCCCGCCTTCGCCGCCGACCACCTGGAACCGGCCTGGTGCGGCGGGGACCTGCTGCTCCACGTCGGGGCCGAGGACCCGGTCGTGCTGTCCTCCGCCGTGGGGCACCTGCTCGGCGCGGTCGCGGCCGACGTGAGGGTGCGCTGGTCCCTGGCCGGGTTCCATCGCTCCGCCGCGGCGGCCGACGACCCGTCGGCCACCCCGCGCAACCTCATGGGGCAGATCGACGGCACGGTCAACCCGCGCCCGTCCGACGCCCTGTTCGGCCCCCAGGTCCTGGCCGCGCACCCCGAGCCCGCCCTGGCGTGGATGGACGGCGGCGCCTACCTCGTCGTCCGCCGCATCCGGATGCTCCTCGACGACTGGTTCGCGCTGGACCCGCGCGACCGCGAGGCCGTCATCGGACGCCGCCTGGATACCGGGGCGCCTCTGGGCGGAGCGGCCGAGGACGACCGACCCGACCTGGCCGCGACGGGGGACGACGGTTCCCCCGCCATCCCCCTCGACGCCCACATCAGGCTGGCCGCCCCGGAGAACACGCTGGGCGCCCGGATGCTGCGCCGCGGCTTCTCCTACGACCAGGGCTGGGACGCCCGGGGGCGGCGCCGGGCCGGGCTGCTCTTCACGGCCTGGCAGGCCGACCCCCGCACGGGGTTCACCCCCGTGCAGCGGGCCCTGGACGAGGGGGGCGACGCCCTCGGCCCGTTCATCCGGCACGAGGGCAGCGCCCTGTTCGCGGTCCCGCCGGTGCGCGGGGGCGCCCCGTGGACCGCGCACGACCTGCTCGGCGGGTGAGGGCGCGCACCGGCGGGAACCCGGGCGGCTCTGGAGACGACTCCTGGGATGGGCCGCCCGCCCCGCCCGGCCGCACGCCCACGGCCATGACCACGGTCACGAACGCGCCCGCGAGCGTGACCACGACCGCGACCACGAGGAGACCCGAGCACCATGCCGTCCCCGCGCGCCTCGCGCACCCCGCACGTCCCGTGCGTCCCGCACTCTCCGCATGTCCCGAACCCCCAGCACACCCCACCCGCCTCGTGCGTCTCGGATGTCCCGCACGTCTCGCACATCCCGGAGGTCTCGCACGCCATGCGCGTCCTGAATGATCCGCACGTCCCGTGTGTCCCGGATGCCCCGCGCGCCTGGCCCGCCCCGCAGGCCCCGAGCGTCCGGCAGGTCTCGCGGGTCCCGGATACCCCGCAGGCCCCGCGCACTCCGCGCGTTCCGCGGGCTCTGCGTTCTGTCGGCGTTTCCGCGGCGCTGGCCGCCGCGCTGCTGTTCGCCACGGCCTGTGGGGCCGCCGAGGCGCCCACGGCCGCCGAAGCCTCACCGGAGGCATCGCGCGGCCACGCGGTGGCGGGGGACCTGGAGGTCTCGGGCGCGTGGGTGCCCGAGCCCGCCAACCCCGAGGTCGCGGTGCTGTACCTGGAGGTGGCCAACGCCGCCGCCCGGGACGCGGCGATCACGGGCGTGTCCACCGACGCCTCGCCCGACGCCGACCTGTGCAGCACCGAGACCACGGACTCCGGGGCGTCCGGGATGCGGGTGGTGGAGGAGATCCCCGTGGCCGCCGGGGGAGCCACCGCCCTGGTGGACGGCGGCTACCACATCATGCTCAACGACCTCCCCGAGCCCCTGGAGGTGGGGGACGGGGTGGAGGTCACCCTCACCTTCGACGGCGACCGCGAAGCGGTGTTCACCGCCCCGGTGGAGCCCATGACCGCCGGGAGCGCCCCCGAGGCCGATCACGGCGGACACCACTGAGCCCTCGGCCGCCCGCACGGGCGCGCCCGGCGGCGGGTGCGCCCGTGCGGCCGTTCACCGGGCGTCCGACCCGACGGCCGGGGCCTCCCGCACCCTTCCTCCGGGATCCGCGGAGTCCGGGCGGCTCCTGCGCGCCCGCCACCCCAGGAGGACGTCCACGGCGAGGAACACCGCCAGGGACACCCCCAGCAGCGGCACCGCCCAGCCGGTCACCACCAGGACGGCGACCACCCCGGCCTTCCACGGCCAGGGCAGCGACCGGAAGGACCCGCGCGGGTAGGGGCGGCCCACCCCCAGGGCCCGGCCCCGGGTCGGCCGCCGCTGCCACCACATCCGGTACCCCCAGAGGACGACCGCGACCAGCCCGCCGGCGACGGCGGTGAGCACGATCTGGTTGGGCACCCCGAACAGCACGCCCATGTGCGCGTCGATGCCCCACCGGCTCAGCTTGGCCATGAGCGGGTAGTCGGAGAAGCGGACCACGTCGACCACCTCCCCGGTGTCGGCGGCGATCGCCGCGGAGTCCACGCTCGTCGGCCAGGACCGGTCGACCTGGGTCACCGTGTAGGGGGCCGCGGGGTCCTTCGGGAAGGAGACCTCGACGAGCCCGTCCAGGCCGGCCTCCCGGGCGCTCGCCAGCACCGTGTCGACGCCGACGTCCACACCGGGGGTGGCGTTCGGGGTCTCCACCGAGACGGCGGGGGTGGTCCAGGACAGCCGTTCGCGCAGGTCGGAGATGTTCGCCCCGGCATATTGCGACCAGGTCATGCCCGTGGCGGACAGGAACAGCAGACCCGCCAGCAGCCACAGCCCGGTCGCCCCGTGCACGGACACCGACCGGGAGCGGCCGGGCGCGGTGCCCGCGCCGGGGACCAGCAGGCGGCGGGCGCCCCCGCGCCCGCGCCGGCGCAGCGCCGCCGACACCCACAGGGCGGCCCCGCCCAGGGCGACCGCCCACAGCCAGCTCGCCGCCAGTTCGCTGTACAGGCGGCCCGCGTCGCCCAGGTGCAGGTTGCGGTGCAGCATGTCCACCCAGGTCCGCGCCGGCAGCGCGCCGCTGGTGCCGTAGGTCTCCATCACCCCCAGCACCTCGCCGTCGTAGGGGTCGACGAAGACCGTCGTCCGGTGGCTCTCGGACGACGCGGGCAGGTCGAAGAGGACCCGGGTGGAGTCCCGTTCCCCGGTGGCCGGGCGGACCGCGCCGGGTTCGGCGCCCGAGAGCTCCGCGCGGGCGATGCGCACCTGCTCGTGCAGGGGCAGGTGCTCCCCGCCCGGTTCGACGTAGAGCTGCTCGGCGTGCACCGCCTGTTCGAGCTGCGGCGTCCACACGTACAGCAGCCCGGAGACGGCGGCCACCAGGATGAACGGGGCGACGAACACCCCGGCGTAGAAGTGCAGGCGCAGGATCAGCGGGCGCAGCGCCGCCCAGGCGCCGCGGGTCCCGTCGGGCCGGTCCGGTGCGGGGGCGTCCGGTGCGGGGGTGTCCGGTCGTGGGTCCACGTGATCGTTCTCCTCGGAACGGTCCGCCGGGCGCGGTACCCGGCGGTCTCTCCCCCCTGTGGTCGTCGGCGGGGCCGCCCGGGTTCCCGCGGGGCGGCGATGGGCGCGCCGGCCTCGGCGGTGCCGCCGGGCACCGCCCGGACGGGCAGGGGCGGAGGGGAACCGGGGCGGCCGGAGCCCGTTCCGCGGCCGTCCGGGCCGCTTCCGGCGGACCGGGGCCTCAGGCGGAGGGCTCCTTCTCGACCGCGGGCCCGCCTGCCCCGGCGGACGCGGGCACCTCCGGCGCGGCCCCGTCCACCGTGGTCGCCCTGACCAGGGTCTCGGGCAGGTACCGGATGCCGATGACACCGATGAGGCTGAGCACGACCAGGTAGCCCGCCACCAGCCACGGGGTCCCCCCGCCCACGGACACCAGCCAGGTGGCCACCATGGGGGCGGTGCCCCCGGCGACGGCCGCGGGGATCTCCCGGGACAGGGCGATCCCGCTCCAGCGCATGCGGGTGGGGAAGATCTCGGCGATCATCGCCGCCGAGACGCCGATGGTGGCCCCCTGGATCACCGCCAGGCCCAGGATGAGCCCCAGGGCCACCAGCAGCGAGTTCTCGGTCTGGTAGAGCATGAACATCGGGAAGGCGAAGACCGTGCCGAACACGGCCGCGCCCATCAGCAGGGGCTTGCGGCCGATCCGGTCCGCGAGGGCGCCCGAGGCCAGGGTCGCCGGGATGGTGAGCAGCATGGCGGCGAGCAGGCCGATCAGCGCGTGCGTGGGGTTCACGCCCAGGGTCCCGGTGGTGTACGAGACGGAGAAGGTCTGGACGATGTACACCCACGGCAGGGCGAAGACGAAGAGGGCCATCCCGGCCAGCAGGAACCGCCAGTGGCCGCGCACCGCCTCCACCAGGGGCGCGCGCCCCTGGGCGTCCTCCTCGGCGGCCTCGAAGGCGGCGGTCTCCTTCACCCGGAACCGGAAGTACAGCGCGATGCCGATGATCACCACACTGGCCAGGAACGGCACGCGCCAGCCCCAGGCGATGAAGGCCTCGTCGGACATCACACCGGTCAGGACCGCGAAGGTGCTCGTGGCCAGGGCCATGCCCACGTAGACGGAGGCACCCGGGAACCCTGCGGTGAAGGCGCGCCTGCCCGTGCCCGCGGACTCGCTGGCCATGGTCATGGCCCCGGCGAACTCCGCGCCCGCGCCGGCGCCCTGGAAGACCCGGAGCACGATCAGCAGGACCGGAGCCCACAGCCCGATCGAGTCGTAGGTGGGCAGGAAGCCGATGAGCGTTGTGGCGCCGCCCATGATCAGCAGGGTGAACAGCAGGGTCCCCTTGCGGCCGATCCTGTCTCCGTAGTGCGCGAGCAGCAGGCCGCCGAAGGGGCGGGCCAGGAAGCCCACGGCGAAGGTGGCGAAGGCGCCCAGGGTGCCGGCGAGGTCGCTGCCGCCGAAGAAGAGCGGCGCGAAGACCAGGGCCGCGGCGAGTCCGTACAGGGTGAAGTCGTACCACTCGATGACGGTGCCCACCGAACTTCCGATGACGGCCCGCCGCCGTTGCCGGCGGGAATCCAAACCAGCACGATCGATGTCGTGTGAGACGGCCATACCACTTCTCCCTTGCGCCTGCCGGATCGTCCCGGCGGGGCCGCGGCGCGCTGACCGGGTGCCGCCGCCCGTCCGGACGTCGACTCACGTTAGTGTCGGGCGTCACACGCGTGATATGTGTCTTTGATACATCCGCCCGCTCTTTTCATGAGCTCTCATCCCACCGGGGTGCTCCGGGAGGTCGTCGTGGGACAGCGAACAGAGGCCGGACCGCCCCTCGGCGGACCGCCCCCGGGTCGGGGCGAGGCGCTGGCCGCACTCGTCTCCGCGGTCACCGGCTCCGGGAGCGCGTCCGACGCCGAGCGCGCCCTGGCCTCCCTCGGCCTGGAACCGGGGGAGGTCCGCGACCTCTCCGAGAAGATCGCCCTGGGACGGCGCGAACTGGTGCGCCTGCGCCGCCGCGAGTACGAGCTGGGGGTGCTGTTCTCCAGCGCCCGGGAGCTCGCCGCCGAACGGGACGGCGAGGCGCTGCTGGAGAAGATCGTCGACCGGGCCCACCAGATGATGGGCAGCGACCTGACCTACCTCTCGGAGTACGACCCCGCGACCCGGGAGCTGTTCGTCCGCACGACCATCGGCTCGGTCTCCCCGGACTTCCGGGCGCTGCGGGTACCGCCGGGCAAGGGCCTGGCGAGCCTCGTGGTGGAACGGGGCGCGGCCATGTCGGTGACCAGGTACGCGGAGTTCGAGACCGGCCGCCACGAGGCCGGGATCGACGCGGCGGTGGCGGCGGAGGGCATCGTCTCCATGCTCGGCGTCCCCATGCTGGCGGACGACGAGGTCCTCGGGGTGCTCTTCGTCGCCACCCGCGCCGAGCACGCGTTCACGCCGGAGGACACCGCCCTGCTGACCGCGCTGGCCGACCACGCCTCGGTGGTGCTGCAGACCGCGCGCATGCTGCGCAGCCTCCAGCGCGCAGAGGACGAATCCCGGCGGGCGCTCTCGCGCCTGACCGAGCACATGATCCAGCGGGACCGGGCCCACGCCGTGCACCGGAAACTGGTGGAGGCGGTGCTGACCGGCGGGGACTTCGGCACTGTGGCGGCCACGCTCTCCGACGAGCTGGCGCGGCCCGTGGCGCTGGCCGACCGGGCGGGGGGCCTCCTGGCCCGGGCGGGGAGCGGTCTGGAGCGGCCCGGCGCGCTCCGGGACGAGGCGCTGCTCGGAGCGGTGCGCCGCAGCGCGGAGTCGGGCCGCCTGGTCCCCCTGGAGGACGGGGGCCCCGTGGACGGGGTGGTCGCGTTCGCCGCGGGGGAGCGGCACCTGGGCACCGTGTTCCTGGGGAGGGGCGGCTTCGCCCTCAGCGACGTGGACGCGCGCACCGTCGAGCGCGCGGCCCAGGTGTGCGCCCTGCTGCTCCTGTCCCAGGAGGCCGTGGCCGAGACGGAGTACCGCGTGCACGGCGAGCTCATCGCCGACCTGCTCTCGCCTGACCCCGAGCGCAGGCGGGACGCCATGGCCCGGGGCCGCCAGCGGGGCATGGACGCCGCCGACCTCACCTCGCTGCTGGCGTTCTCCGTGCCGGCCGGGCAGCGCGGCCGCGCCGTCCGTCTGGCGGCCAAGGCCGCGCCCGCGCCGTCCCTGGCGGGGGAGCACCAGGGCCTCGTCATCGTTCTGGGCAGGCCCGGGCTGCGCGACCGGGCCGAGGAGATCCGGCGCGGACTCGCCCACCTCCTGGAGGGCGAGGTGCTCGGCGTGCTCCCGGCCCCCGGGGAGCCGAGCGCACAGTTCCCCCTGGTCAAGAAGACCGTGAAGCTGTTGGAGGCGCTCAGGGTCTCCGACGCCCTGGTCGAGACGGGCGACTACCTCCCCTACGCCGCCGTCTTCGACGCCGACGCCCCCGCCATGGAGGACTTCCTGCACCGGACCCTGGGACGGGTCAAGAGCTACGACGCCGAACGCGGGACGGAGCTGCTGCGGACCCTGCGGGCCTTCGTCCACCACGGGGCCAGCCCCACCCGGGCCGCCCGCGCCCTCAACTTCCACGTCAACACGATCCTCCAGCGGCTCGAACGGCTCGACCGCGTCCTGGGTTCCGGGTGGCGCGACGACGAGGACTACTTCAGGCTCACCCTGGCGGTGCGCATGGACGAGTTGCGGGAACGGCTCGTCGGCGGTGCCGAGGAGACCTGGCGTGGAGCCTCGGCACAGTGAATCGCCCTCTTGCTGTGCCCTTCCACCATGCGTCGGCTCACACGGCGACCCTAGGCTCACCACCGAGTATGAGAACGGTGCCCGGACCGACCTCCGGACGCCGTGTACCAGGAGGTGGATCCTTGCCGGTCAACAGTCGTATCCCCAAGCTCCGCGAGCTCGGCGTCCGGGACCGCCGGGCCAGGATCGCCGAGCACGCCGGCGTGGACCCCGCGGCCTTCGACCCGGAGAACGGCATCGGCCCCGAGCAGGCCGACCAGATGATCGAGAACGCCGTCGGTGTCTTCGGTGTACCGCTGGGCGTCGCCACCAACCTGACCGTCAACGGCCGCGACTACCTCGTCCCCATGGCGATCGAGGAGCCGAGCGTGGTGGCGGCCGCCTCCAACGCGGCGCGGATGGCCCGCGGGCGGGGAGGCCTGCGGGCCTCCACCACGGGGCCGGTGATGATCGCCCAGATCCAGATCGTGGACGTCCCCAACCCCGAGGCCGCCCGCTTCCGGATCCTGGAGGCCCGGGAGGAGATCATCGCGCGGGCGAACGAGCAGGACCCCGTGCTGGTGGACCTGGGGGGCGGGGCCCGGGCCGTGGAGGCCCGCGCGGTCCCCACCGCTTCGGGGACCCACCTCGTCGTGCACCTGGCCGTGGACGTCCGCGACGCCATGGGCGCCAACGCCGTCAACACGATGGCCGAGGCGCTGGCCCCCCGGCTGGCGGAACTCGCCGGCGGCCGCCCCCTGCTGCGCATCCTCAGCAACAAGGCGGACCGCAGGCTCGTGCGGGTCCGCGGCGAGTTCGACGCCGGGCTGCTGGGCGGGCCCCGGGTGGTGGACGACATCGTCCTGGCGAGCGACTTCGCCGCCGCCGACCCCTACCGGGCCGCCACGCACAACAAGGGCATCATGAACGGCATCTCCGCCGTCGTCCTCGCCACCGGCAACGACACCCGCGCCGTCGAGGCCGGGTGCCACGCCCACGCCGCCAGGGACGGCCGCTACACGGCCCTGTCGCGCTTCGAGAAGAACGGCGCCGGGAACCTGGTGGGGACCCTGGAGGTGCCCATGGCCGTCGGCCTGGTGGGCGGCGCCACCCGCGCCCACCCCACCGCCCGGGCCGCGATCGCCCTCCTGGGGGTGGACACGGCCGTCGAGCTCGGCGAGGTCATCGCGGCCGTGGGCCTGGTGCAGAACCTGGCCGCCTGCCGGGCCCTGGCCGCCGAGGGGATCCAGCGCGGCCACATGGCCCTGCACGCCCGCACCCTCGCCGTCTCGGCCGGGGCGGCGGGCGCGGAGATCTCGGAGGTGGCCGCCCGGATGGTGGCCGCGGGGCGGATCCGGGAGGAGTACGCCCGCGAGGTCCTCGGCGACCTCCGGGGCGCCCCCGCATGAGCGGGGCGCGGCCGCGACCGTATGAGCGGGGCACACCCCGGACGCCCGAGGGACGCACGACCGCATGAGCGGCGCACGACACGTTCCGCGGACCGCACCGCGGTCCGCGGGACCACAGGGAGTGAGACCTTTTGAACACCACACCGGAGTCCACGGACCGGCCCGGAGGCGGCGCGCTCGACGGGATCGTCGTGCTCGACCTCTCCCGGGTGCTGGCCGGGCCCTACGCGGCCCAGACCCTCGCCGACATGGGTGCCACGGTCATCAAGATCGAGAACCCCGAGGACCCCGACGTCTCCCGCGGGTTCCCCCCGTACCTGAGGACGGGGGAGGACGCCGACGGCGGGCCCGCGCAGGAGTTCAGCGGGTACTACGGCCAGTACAACCGCGGCAAGCTGGGGCTGACCGTCAACCTCGCCCACGAGGAGGGCAGGCAGGTCCTCAAGGACCTCGTGGCCGGCGCGGACGTGCTGGTGGAGAACTTCCGGCCCGGGACCATGGAGAAGCTCGGCGTCGGCTACGACGTGCTCCGGGAGATCAACCCCAGACTCGTCTACACCGCCATCTCCGGGTACGGCCACACCGGCTCCCGGAGCCGCCGCCCGGCGTTCGACAGCACGGCCCAGGCGGCGGGCGGGATCTGGTCCATGAACGGGTTCCCCGGCATGCCCCCGGTCCGCGTGGGGGTCACCATCGGCGACCTCTCTGCCTCGCTCTTCGCCGTCATCGGCACCCTGGCCGCGATCCGGCACGTCGAGCGCGGCGGGGAGGGCCAGAAGGTCGACGTCGCCCAGGTGGACAGCATCATCGCGCTGACCGAGACGGCCGTGGTCGACTACACCGTCGACGGCAGGGTCCCCGAGCCCGCGGGCAACGAGCACGCGTGGGTGCGGCCGTACGAGCTCTTCGACTGCGCCGACGGGCAGGTGTTCTTCGCCGGGTACACGGACAAGCTGTGGCGGGCCGGCTGCGAGCTGTTCGGCACCCCCGAGGCCACCGAGGACCCCGAGATCGACACCATGCGCAAGCGCTTCGACAAGGAGGTCTACGACAGGAAGGTCAAGCCCCTGATCGCCTCCTGGTTCCGCGACCGGACCCGGGCCGAGCTGGAGGAGCTCGCCGGGGACGTCGTCCCGCTGACCGCGCTGCGCACCATCGCCGACGTCGTCGAGGACCCCGGGACGGCGGAGCGGGAGATGGTCGTCGAAGCGGACTACGGGGAGCTGGGCCCGCTGCGGATGTTCGGCCAGCCGATCAAGCTGAGCGCCACCCCCGCCGACCCGGCCAGGACGGCCAACCGCGTCGGGGAGCACACCGACCGGGTGCTGGCCGACTTCGCCGGCTACGCGCCGGAGGAGATCGCCCGCCTGAAGAAGGGGGGAGCGGTCTGATGGGCGGCGCGGCCCCCACCCGCACCCAGCGCGTGGACACCGTTCCCGCGGAGGACTACCGGGGCACCTTCGCCCCGTGGCTCCCGAGCCCGGTCCCGGGCGACCCCCTGCCCCCGGGCTGGGAGGGGCTGTACTTCCCCTTCGCCACGGGAATGGACGGGCTGCGCCCGGACGGCACCCCGTTGGGGGACGCGCCGCCCGGGATCGACCTGCCGCGCCGGATGTACGCGGGCGAGGACACCGTCTTCCACCGCCCGATCCGGTTCGGGGACACCGTCGAGCAGAGGGTGCGCCAGGGCCGGGTCACGGAGAAGAGAGGCCGGAGCGGGCGGCTGGTCTTCGCCGACCTCGAACGGGAGTACCTCGTGGACGGGGAGCTCGCCGTCCGCAGCACCTGGCACGACGTGTTCCTGGAGCAGGACGCGCCCCCGCCGCCGGTCCGCCGGGCCGACCCGGCGGGGGACCGGTTCCACCGGCTCACCCCGGACTCCCGGCACCTCTTCCGGTTCTCCGCGATCACCTTCAACACCCACCGCGTGCACTACGACCGGGACTGGGCGCAGCGGGTGGAGGGGCTGGAGGACCTGCTCGTGCACGGCCCGCTCACCCGGCTGCTGATGCTGGACGCCGTCATGGCGGGTGGCGGTCCGGGCAGGACGCCCGCTCGCTGCTCGTTCACCGCGACGGCCCCGCTCTTCGTCGACCGGGAGATCACGGTGGGCGTCACGGACGGGGAGGACACCGCCCGCGCGGTGGCGGTGGCCGACGACGGTCGTCTCGCCGCCGAGGCGACCGTCCACTGGTGAGGCCGACGGCGGTGTCCGGTACCGGGCCGGGGCTTGGCCTGCGGGTCCCCGGCCCGGACACCGCCGTCGGCAGGAGGGCCCGCGCCCTCCGGGTGTCCCATGCGCTCGAGCGTGTTCCACCCCGGGGCTTGTTCTCCTTCTCCCATCACCGGTTCCCGCCCCGGGCCGAGGCGGTGCCGGAGCGGCTCGGCCCGGTGCAGGCGTGCGGGCGGACAGGCGTCCCGGTCGTCGAAGACCGACGGCGAAGGCCCCCTCCGGAAAGAACGACCGGGCCGTGGCCAGGCTGCGGGCGCGTTCCATGATCCGCTCCAGCGAACGGACGCGGTCGGGACCGGCGGGCATGGTCGCGCGCACCGAGCGGTAGTCGGTGAGGATGAGCCCTGCGGCTTCGAGGAGGGTGCGGGGGTGTCCGGTCGTGGGTCCACGTGATCGTTCTCCTCGGAACGGTCCGCCGGGCGCGGTACCCGGCGGTCTCTCCCCCTGTGGTCGTCGGCGGGGCCGCCCGGGTTCCCGCGGGGCTTCGGTGCCGCTCGCCGCGCGCCCGCTTCTCAGCGGAGGAGTGGGAAGACGACCGCCGCGACGGCCGCGCCGAGCACCGCCCCCACGACGGCCTGCGCCGGCGTGTGGTCCCGGAGGCGGACCCGGGACCAGCCGATGACCGCGACGACCGGTACCGCGACCGCCGTCGGCGCGCCGTAGGTGAGCATGAGGACGACGGAGACCCCGCCGGCCACGGCGGTGTGGAAGGAGATCTTCCACGTCAACGTGATCGCCAGTGTGATCACCAGTGCGATCAGCATGGCGGCGACGAGCGCGAACAGCTCCCGCGGCGCGTCCAGCGACACGAGCGTCGCGACACCCAGGGACACGCACGCGATGACCATCAGGAGGGGGACGAACCGCTGGCGGCGCTCCCGTACATGGCGGTCGGTCCACCAGCCGAACCGGACACCGAGGATGAGGACCGTGTAGGGGATGACGCCGCAGAACAGCGCGGCGAGGAGGCCCCAGCCCAGACCGGCGATGCTCCGGGTGTCGTACCACCCGACCGCAAGCAGGACGGCGACCACGAGGACACCGGGCGTGAACACCTCGGTGACGGCTCGGGCCGCCCGGTCCGCGGCCGTGGGGGTGTGGGCCTCGTCGAGCGCGGTCACAGCGGTTCCTCTGTTCTGTCGGCGTCGTGGGCGGCGGACGGGTGTCCGCGGGCGGCACGGAACGGCCGGCGGGTTCTCCGGTCCGGGTCCATCCGACCATGATCCCCGGTCCTTCCGGGGCTGGGGCCGGTGGGGCGGGCGGGGGCGGGGCGGCCGTTCGGCCTGCGCGGTCACCGGGCGTTTCCCTCACGGTCACGGGGACCGTGTCGGCCGTTGCCCTGCCTGGGGTCATATGGTCCCGGACCCGGGCGGCCGCCCGGGTCCGGGACGAGGCGGGCACAGCCGTCGCAGGACCGAGGAGAGGAAATCCGTGACCGACGTCGATATCCCGAGAAGGAGGCGCGGGAGGGCGGCCCGGGCGGTGGCGTCCGCGCCGACGGTGTCCCTGGTCATCCCGGCGTTCAACGAGGAGGCCACCATCGAGCGGTGCCTGCTCGCCGTGCTGGCGCAGACGCGGGCCCCCTGGGAGGTCATCGTGGTCGACAACCGCTCGACCGACGGCACGGCGGAGGCCGTCCGGCGCCTGGCCCGGGCCCACCCCGAGGCGGGGATCAGGCTCCTGCGGCAGTTCGACGCCCAGGGGCTGGTCCCCACCCGCAACGCCGGGTTCGCCGCGGCGACCGGCGACGTCCTGGGGCGTATCGACGCCGACTCCGTGCTCGCCCCCGACTGGGTCGAGAACGTCTCCCGGGCCATGGAGGACCCGGCCGTCGGGGCCGTCACCGGGCCGGTCACCTACTACGACGTGCCCCGGTTCGGGTCCCTGCCGGTGTCCGACGACCTCGTGCGGCGCACGCTCTGGCACCTGGGGAGGCGGCGCTGCCCGTTCCTCTACGGAAGCAACATGGCGATCCGCGCCACGGCGTGGAAGTCGATCGAGCACGCGGCCTGCCCCGACCACGAGGACGTGCTGCACGAGGACATCGACCTGGCCGTGCACCTCAAGCAGACCGGTATCCGCGTCGCCTACGCCCCCCGGATGCGGGCGGGGGTCTCCGCCCGCCGGCTGGACTCCTCCCCGGCGTCCTTCCGCGCGTACACCCACCGCTTCGTCGCCACCTACGAGAGCCACGGCATCGACCACTGGACCCTCCGCGCCCCGCGCCACCTCCTCCAGGGGCTGTTCTGGGCTACCCGGCGAGGGCGGCGGTGATCTGGCGGGTGGTCTGCGCGGCGACGCGCGCGTCGGTGGCGGCGTAGGCGGTGTAGGCGTTCAGGCCGGTGGCCAGGGCCCAGCCGCGGCCGCGCAGCCAGGTGGCCCCGTCCACGCCCAGCGCCGCCCGGAATTCGGCCCGGCGGTCGGCCGACATCAGCGTGAAGGCGACCATCAGGTCGCGGGACGGGTCGCCGGCGCCGAATTCGCCGAAGTCGATGACCGCGCTCAGGCGGCCGCCGACGGTCAGCAGGTTGCCGGTGTGGAAGTCGCCGTGGAACCACACCGGGGGCCGCCGCCAGTCCGGCGCGGCCAGTGCCGCCTCCCACACCTCCGTCATCGCCGCCGCGTCGAACACGTCGGCGGTCGCGGCGATGGCGGCGCGGGTCTCGCGGTCCCGGCCGGCCAGCGGCTCGCCGGCGAGCCCGCCGCGGGCGCCCGCGGCCGGGACCGCGTCGGGGGCGAACCGCTGCAGGGCGGTGAGGAACCCGGCGAGCCCGACGGCGGCGTCGGAGGAGTCCGCCAGCGCCCCGACGGTCGCGGGCTCGCCGTCCAGCCAGCGGGTCACCGCCCACGGCCACGGGTACCCGAAGCCGGGAGCGCCCACCGCCACCGGCTCGGGCACGGCCAGCGGCAGGTGCGGGGCGAGCCGGGGCAGCCACTCGGCCTCCTTGCGGGCCTGCCCGACCGCCCCGGCGTGCCGGGGCAGCCGGACGGACAGCTCCCCGCCCAGCCGGTGGATCACGTGGTCCGAGCCGCCGGGTTCCACCCTGGTCAGGGGCAGGTCCGCCCATTGCGGGAACTGCGCGTCGACCAGGCGTCGGACGAGGTCGTGGTCGATGGCCGGGCGGACGGTTCCCACGGGCGCTCCTGCGTTCGGTCCGCCCGGGGCGGGCGGCGGTGTACACGGCAGGTCCCCATCCCAGCGCCTCGGCGCCCGTCCGTCCACGGGTTTTCCCGGGGCCCGGCGCGGCGTCAGTCCGGCGGGTCCAGCGGGGACAGGGCCGGGGCGTAGTTGAACAGCCGCAGCCTGGCCGCCCCCGGCTCGGTGAGGGAGGCCGCCCCGGGGTCGACGTCCACGATGCTGAGGCTGGCCGGATGGCTCGGTACCGTGCGGGCCGGGTCGAGTCCGACGGCGGCCGTGAGCAGGGCCCGGGCCGGTCCGCCGTGGGTGACCGCCATGAACAGCTCGTGTCCCCGGGCCGCGGCGTCGCGCACGGCGGCGTCGATCCCCGCGACCACCCGCTCGGTGAGCGCGCCGAAGCTCTCGGCCCCGGGCGGGTGGTAGCGGCCCGCGCGCCACGCGGCGTACACGCCGCCGCCCTCCTCCTTGATCTCCGCCGAGTACCGCCCCTCCCAGCCGGCCAGGTACGCCTCGTTCAGCCGGGGGTCGCACGCGTCCGGGCGGACGCCCAGCACCTCGGCGGTCTCGCGCGTGCGGCGCAGCCCCGAGGTGACGACGTACCCCGGCGCCAGGTACCCGACCGTCTCCGCCAGCGCGGCGACCTGTCGCCGCCCGGTGGCGGACAGCCCGATGTCCTGCTGCCCCTGGAGACGCCGTTCCTCGTTCCACTCGGTCTCGCCGTGGCGGACCAGGACCAGCCGCATCACCGGGCGGCCCCGGCCGCCGGGCGCCCGTCCGCGGCGTCGAAGTACGCGTCCGCCCTCTCGGGCAGGCGCACCCCGAGCCGGTCGCCGGGCCGCAGGTCCACCGGGGTGTCCCGGGAGAGGTGCAGCCGGGTCCCGTCGTCGAGGTCCGCGCCCAGTACCCACCGGTCGGCCATCGGCACCTGGTCGGCGAACGTCGCCGGCAGGCACCCGGGCCCCGGCTCGGCGGCCGGCGCGAGCGAGCCCGCCCGGTACATGGCCTGCACGGCCCCGCCCGTGACGCCGTCGGGGGCGGGCCCGCAGTCGACGCCGTACGCCCGCAGCCGCCCGCCCTCCACCCGGCATCCGATGATGTTGGCCGGGGGAGTGCCCACGAACGTCGCGGCGAACGGCGTGCGCGGCGCCTCCAGCAGTTCCCGCGGCGTGCCGAACTGCTCGACGCGGCCGTCCCTCATGAGCGCGATGTGCGTGGCCATGGTCATCGCCTCCACCTGGTCGTGGGTGACGTAGACGCTCGTCGCGCCGGTGGAGCGGTGGATGCGCATCAGCTCCCCCCGGGTCTCGACCCGCAGCCGCGCGTCGAGGTTGGACAGCGGCTCGTCGAAGAGCAGGACCCGGGGCTGCGGCGCGATCATGCGGGCGATCGCGACCCGCTGCTGCTGGCCGCCGCTGATCTCCCCCGGGTAGCGGTCGGCGAGGTCGGTGATCGCCAGCATCGACAGCACCCGCTCGGCGCGGGCCCGCCGGTCGGCCCGCGGCCACTTGGCCACGACCAGCGGCCATTCGACGTTCTGCCGCACCGTCTTGTGCGGCCACAGCGCGTACGACTGGAAGACCAGCCCGGCCTCGCGCTCGCTGGGGGCCACGGCCGGGCCGCCGCCCCGGGCGATGACGCGGTCGCCGAACCGGATCTCGCCCCCGGTGGGGTCCTCCAGCCCCGCGAGCATCCGCAGGGTCGTCGTCTTCCCGCACCCGGAGGGGCCGAGCAGGACGAGGAAGGAGCCCGCGGGGACGTCGATCGAGATGCCGTCGACGGCCGCGGTGCCGCCGAAGTCCTTGCGCAGGTCGGTGATGGTCAGGGAGGCAGCGGGTGCTCCGGGTCTCATGCCGGTCCTTTCCGCCCGTCGGTGGTCCGTCGTGGAGGTCATGGGTTCGGGTTCCAGGGTTGGGCGGCGCCTTCGAGGCGCCGGGCGAGGACGGTCGCCCCGACCGAGATCACCGCGATGACGACGGTGACCGCGTTGGCGAGCTGGGTGAAGTTCTCCGAGGAGTACTGGTAGGTCAGGACGGCCAGGACCGGCATCGCCGGGGTCGCCAGCAGCACGACCAGGGACAGGTCGCGCACCATCTGGACGAACACCAGCACCCCGCCGGTGAACAGGCCGCGGGCGGTCAGCGGCGCGATGACGGCGCCGATCCGGCGGAACAGGCCGGCCCCGGCCATCACCGCCGCCTCCTCCACGTCCCGGGACACCTGGCTCAGCGCCGAGGTGCCCGACCGCACCGCGAAGGGGATCGTCGCGGCGATCCCGGCCAGCACCAGGATCGCGAAGGTCCCGTACAGGCTCGGGAACGGCCCGATGGGCGCCCCGAACTGCGCGATGAACGCCGCCCCGAGCGCGATGCCGGGGATGAGGAACGGCACGAAGGAGACGACGCCCAGGGTCGGGGGCAGCCATCCGGTGCCGCCGGAACGGGTGACGGCGTAGGAGACGAGCAGCCCCAGGACGCCGGCGCCGACCGCCACGCACACCCCCAGGAGCACCGTGTTCCAGGTCGCCTGGAGGATCTGCGGGTTGCCGAGGATCCCCGGCAGCCCCTGCGCGAACGCCGGGTCGGAGGCACCGATCCAGTAGTGGAGGGTGAACCCGGAGGCGAAGTCGTTGGTGCGCCGGGTCAGGGAGCTCAGCACGAGCACCGCGCCGGGGACGACGGTGGTGCACACGACCACCAGCCAGGCGAGCGCGGCCGTCGGCCGGGTCCACGGACCGAGGTCGACGCTGCGGCGGCGGCCGCCCTTGCCGGTGATCGTCGCGAAGCTCCGCCGGCCCCCGGTGAGGCGCGTCGAGGCGTACATGATCATCGCGGCCACGAGGATGAGCACGATCGACAGCACGTAGCCGCGCACGACGTCGCCGGTGGAGATCGCCCCGTACAGCCGGGTCGAGAGCGTGTGGAACCGGACCGGCAGCCCCAGGAGCGCCGGGGTGACGAAGTTGGAGACCCCCTCGGCGAAGGCCAGCAGCGCGCCGGACACCATCGCCGGGGCCACGACGGGCAGGGCGATGTCGCGGGCCACGCGCAGGGTGGAGGCCCCCGTCAGCTCGGCGGCCTCCATCAGGTCCCCGTTGACGCTCGCCAGGGCGGCGGCGATGAGCATGAACGACAGGGAGAAGTAGTGGGCCGTCAGGGTCGCCGCGACCGGCACGGGCCCCCAGGCCAGCCAGTCCGGGACGGCGACCCCGAGGTTCGTCAGGATGCCGGCGGAGCCGCCGATCAGGTCGTTGCGGAACACCGACTCCCAGGCCAGCGCCAGGGCGAAGCTCGGCAGCGCGAACGGGATCGTCGCCAGCAGGCCGAGGACGCCCCGCCCGGGGATGCGGGTCATCACGACCACCCAGGCGAGGAATCCGCCGATCACCGTGGAGCCGACGGCGGTGGCCGCGCCCACGAGGATCGAGTTGCCCATCGGCCGCCACAGGAGGTTCTCCGACATCGGGCTGGCGAAGACGTCGGTCCACGCCCCGCGCCCGTCCTGGGTGAGGGTCGTGTTGACCAGCCCGGCGAGCGGCGCCACCACGAGGACGGCCAGGACGAGCAGTGTGCAGGCCCCCAGCACCGCGGTGGGCCGGGTGAGGGCGGACCGGGCGCGGGCCGCCGCGCGGCCGGCCGCGGTGCGCCGGGGGGAGGGTGCCGTCGGCATGGCGTCCTTTCGTCGCTGCGCTGGCGGGTGGCTCACAGGGTGAGCAGGAAGTCGGCCACGCCGTCGCGGATCTGCGCGGTCTCCTCCGGGACGATGTCCCAGGCGCCCAGCTCCTCCAGGGGGGCCGCGTCCGCGGGCTCGGCCATGTCGGTGCGCACGGGGTAGTCGCCGGGGACGTAGAACGGCTCGTAGGCGGGGCCGCCGGTCTCGGAGCCGTCGCCCATGAGGAAGTCCGCGACCAGCCGCGCGGCGGCCGGGTTCCGGGCGCCGTTCACCATGCCGATGTAGGCGGGGAAGGTGATGCCCGGCGACGGGACGGTGCCCAGGGACGCCTGGAGGGCCCAGCCCTCCTCCTCGTTGTCCCGGCGGTCGGAGTACGAGGTGATGCCGACCGGCGGGTCGTCCTGGCCGGTGGCGCCCACCGCCTGGTTGACGTTGTCGGTGTCGTCGACCAGGACCAGCCCGTTGGCGTACAGGTCCTTGATGAACTGCTGCCCGGCGTTCTCGACGCCCTCGTCGAGGACGACCTCGGTCCCGAAGTGCTCCCGGTGCGCCTGGGCCATCTCGTCGGACCGGTGGACGATCTCCGCCATGAGGTCCAGGTAGTCGCCGCGAACGGAGGGGTCGACCATGACGACCCTGCCGTTCCACTCCTCCTCGGTGAGCTGCCACAGGTTCCGGACCGGGCTGCCGTCGGGGTGGGCCTCCTCGTTGTACATGAGGATCTTGGTCGAGAGCCGGTTGGCCAGCAGCGGCTCCCGGTACTCCTGGGGGACGGTCTCGGCCAGGCGCGGCGGGACGTAGTTCCGCAGGATGCCGCCCGCGACGAGCTCGGTGACGACCACCGGCGCGTCGGAGATGTAGGCGACGTCCGCGGAGGGGGACCCGGCCTGCGACTCCGACCGCAGCCGGGTGATCTGCTCGGAGGAGGCGATGTCGTGGCCGATCAGGTCGATCCCGGGGTACTGCGCCTCGAACGCCTCCTCCACGGAGGCGATGCGGGAGGTGAAGGAGTAGACGGTGACCGACCCCTCCTCCGTGGCCAGTTCCACGAGCTCCTCGTGGGTGGCGTCGTCGAGTTCGTGGGGTTCGGCGGCCGCGTCGGCGGCGGGGGTCTGGGGGGTGCCGCCGCCGCAGGCGGTGAGGGCCGCGGCGAGGGAGAGGGCGACGGGGGCGGAGAGCATTCCTGACAAGCGCATGACGGTTCCTCGGTGTCGGCGGGCGCGCTGGTGGAGGGGTGGGGGACGGCGCTGCCGCCGTGCCGGGGCTTCGGACCGTGCGGTCAGTCGAAGTCCGCGAGCAGGCCGTCCAGGCGGTCGAGTGCGGGCAGGACGGCGTCCGGGTGCCGCCGGGCGATGGTGAGCACGATGGCGTTCGCGATCAGCATCGGGACGCTGAGGGAGGAGAAGCCCTCCTGGTGCCCGCGCGGGGCGGACAGCACGGTGGTCGGGGCGGGGTCGAGGGTGTGCAGGGTGTCCGTGACGAGCACGGAGCGGGCGCCGACGGCGGTCGCGTGGGCGTACAGGTCGGTGAGGTTGCGCGGGGCGCGGCGGAAGGCGAAGGAGACGACGGCGTCGGACTCCGACATCGCGAGGAGGCGTTCGGCGACCTCGCGGCCGGGCCCGGTGAGGTTGACCGACCGCATCCCGAACCGGCGCAGGCGGCCGTCGAGGAGTTCGGCCAGGACGGCCGCGTTGCCCCGGGCGAAGAGGTAGACCGTCCGGGCGCCGGCCAGGAGGTCGGCGACGCCGTCGATCTGCGACTGGTCCACGTGCCTGACGACCGCGGACAGCGATTCCAGCTCCGTGGCCAGGAGCGTGTCCAGGACGAGCCCCGGCTCGCGGAGCTCCTCCCGGAAGCGGTCCCCGGCCCCGTTGAGGCGGTCCTCGCGGTCCTTGCGCAGGTCGTCCCGCAGCTCCGGGTACCCCTGGTAGCCCAGTCGCTGCGCCAGGCGGGTGGCGGCGGCCGCGTGGACCCCGGCGCGCCGGGCGACGTCGCCGCCGCGCCAGAACGGAGCCTCCGCCGGGTGGGCGAGGATCTCGTCGAGGAGCACGCGGTCGGACCTGGTCAGTCGGTCGCGGTACTCGTTCACACGCTCGGGGAAGGTCATGGCCGTCACGCTACAGCAACTTTAATTGCAGAGATAGGAATCTCTGCAACTTTACTTGCGTTTCATCGGTCCGTCACCCTCCGGACGGGCGCGCTTCCCCTGGTCAACGCCCTGCGGCGGACGCGGCCGGGCCCTGCCGCAGGAGCCGGTGCGGTCCGGTCTCGGAGGCGCCTCGTCCCGGGCCGGGGCGATCGCGGTGGCCGCACCCTCCCGCGCCCGCCCGGCGCGTCACCGAGGGGTCAGGACGAGGCGCGGAGCCTCTCCTCGGTCTCCCGCACCTGTTCCGTCCGGTGCTGGATGCGGTAGAGGTCCAGGGCCCGCAGCCAGGCCCCGCGGGCGGCCTCCGTCTCGCCGAGGGCGTGGTGGGCCTCGGCGATACCGCTGAGCGTGTTCGCCTCCTCGAAGGCGTCCTTCAGGGCCCGGTAGACCCGGATCGCCTGGTGGTAGTGCTCGATGGCCTCGGAGTGGCGGCCGGACAGCACGGCGATGTTGCCGAGGCTGTCCAGGGAGGCCGCCTCACCCGCTCTGTAGCCGAGTGCCCGCGATCCCTCCAGCGACTCCCGGCAGCATGCGAGGGCGCGTTCGTACTCGCCGAACGAGGCAGCCAGGACCCAGCCCAGGTTGTTGAGGGCTCCGCACACCCACAGCGTGTTGCCGACACTCCGATACAGCTCCAGGGACTTCTCCCCGTGCTCCAGCGACGCCTCCCTGTCCCCGTCGAGGAGCGCGGCCAGCAGGAGCACCTGGTGCGTGTGCCCCTGGTTGAGCAGGTCGCCGATGTCCTCGAAATGGCCGAGGGAGTCCGCGAGGAGCCGGAGGGGCTCCTCACCGGGCCGGCCGGCCATGAGCATGGTGGAGGCCAGGGTCCTCTGCATCAGGGCCTTCAGCGACGGGGCGCTTCCGTCGTCCAGCCGGGAAGCGGCGTCGAGGCCGGTGCGGCTGAGCCCGATGAAGTCCTCGACACGGCCGGTGCGTCGGAAGTACAGGTGCGCGTCCCAGCACAACCGCCAGGCCTGGCGGTGCAGGCCCAGGTCCGAGGCGAGCCGGATCACCGCGAGGAGCCGGGAGCGTTCCGTGGTGAACCATTCCATGGCCTCGCCATCGCTCGCCAGCCGGAGCGCGAGGGGGTGTCCGCCGGACGGCTCCCTCTCCGCGACGGACGAGGGGATCTCATGCGGGCCCAAGAGGTGGTTCGCGGTGGCCGCGGTGTGGACGTGGAAGTCCACCAACGACCGCAGTGCCTCGCTGCGGTCCTCCTCCGACAGGTCCTCCTCGGCCCTCTCCCCGCCGTGCAGGCGGACGAGGTCGTGCAGATCGTAGCGCCCGGGCACCGGCTGTTGGACGAGGTGGGCCGCCTCCAGGGTGCGCAGCAGGGTCCGGGTGCGCGAGGGCGTGTGCCCGGACAGCGCCGCGACGGCGGTCAGCCCGATGTCCTGTCCCGGGAGCAGGCTGAGCAGGCCGAGCAGGCGTGCCGCCGCGCCGGGCAGCGCCCGGTGGGAGGTGTCCAGGACACCGCGCAGGGAGGTGTTCAGATCGCCGGTGTCCAGGGCGTCCAGCCGAGTCTCCGCCTCCCGCAGTTCGGAGGCGAGTTCGGCGAGCGGCAGGTGCGCGTCGCCCGCGGCGCGGGCCGCGGCGACGGCCAGGGCCAGGGGGAAACGTCCGCAGCCGGAGATGATGGACTCCACGGCCTCGGGTTCCGCCGCCGTACGGCGCTCTCCGATCCGGGCGGCGAGCAGCCGACGGGCTTCGGCCGGGGTGAGCGGGCCCAGCCCGACGGAGCGGGCCCCCTCGGTGGCGACCAGGCCGCTGAGCCGGTTGCGGCTGGTGACCAGGACGATGCACGAGGGGGAGCCGGGGATCAGGGGGCGCACCTGCTCGGCGTCGCGTGCGTTGTCGAGCAGGATCAGCATCCGCTTGCCGGCCAGGAGGCTGCGGTACAGGCCGACCTGTGCCTCGGTGCTGTCGGGGATGGCCTTCTTGTCCATTCCGAGGGCGATGAGGAAGTCGTGGACCGCGGACTCCGGCCCGGTGGCGGAGGTGCTGGGGGAGGAGCCGTGCAGGTTCACGTAGAGCTGGCCGTCGGGGAACCGGTCGAGGTTGTCGTGCGCCCACCGCAGGGCCAGCGAGGTCTTGCCGACGCCTCCGAGGCCGGAGATCACGGTGACCGGTGCCGCGCCCGGTGTCCGGGCGGTGTCGAGCGCGGCGAGTTCCCTGCCGCGGCCCGCCAGCAGCGGCGGCGGCGCGGGGAGCTGGCTCGGCAGGGGGACGGGAGGGGGCTCCACCGCAGAGGACGAACGGACGGCGGAGAGGGCCGCCGCCGGGGACGGGGCGTCCAGTGCCGGGTCGGTGTTGAGGATCTTCAGGTGGAGGTCCCGGAGTTCGGCCCCGGGGTCGGCGCCCAGTTCTTCGGACAGCGCGCCGCGGATGCGGTCGTAGTGCTCCAGCGCCTGCGCGGCCCGCCCCTCCCGGTACAGCGCGAGCATGAGCTGGCCGATCAGCCGTTCGTCGAGCGGGTGCGCCCGGGCCAGGGAGAGCAGGTCGCCGAGGCGTTCGGCCTGCCTGCCCTGGCGCAGCAGCAGCTCGTTGCGGTCCAGTTCCGCCCGCAGGCGCTCCAATCGCAGGCTCTCCCGGAACTCGTTGACCCAGGGGCCGTCCAGGGTGCCGAAGGCGTCGGCCCGCCACAGGGCGAGCGCCTCCTCCAGGAGGGGCAGGGAGGCGTGCTCGGTCGGGGCGTCCCGCGCCCGGGCGGCGAGCCGGCGGAAGCGGTGCAGGTCGACGGTGTCGAGGGCGTCCCGGCTCAGGGAGAGGACGTAGCCGCCCGGGCGGCGGCCGACCGCCGCGTCGTCCCCGGCCGCGGACAGGGCGGTGCGCAGCCGGGAGACGTAGCTGTAGAGCGAGGACCGCGCCCCGTCGGGCGGCACGTGCCCCCAGACCCGGTCGATGAGCCGGTCCACCGGGACCGTGCGGTTGACATCGGCCAGCAGTCCGACGAACACGGACTGCCGCCGCCCGTGTCCCAGGTCGACGGCGCGCCCGTCGATCCGCGTCTGGATGTCGCCGAGTACGGAGATCTCGACCGTCAACGCCACTCCCGGGCTGGAGAGAAAGGGGACGCCTGCGGGTCCGGTACGCGGGAGCACAGCGATACCTGGGGTCCCAGGAGTTTACTCTCCGAAGCCCGTTCCGGAAGCCGCGTTCCCGGCAGCCCCGGCCGGGCTTTCCGGAGGGGGACCGGGGGGCGGGACGGCGGTGGACCGCCGCCCACCGGGGCCGTCGCCGCCCGCATGAGCTTCAGCCCTGCCGCAGGATCTTGTACAGGCCGGCTTCGGCGGGGCCGTGGGGGGTGGCGGTCAGGCCGTGGGGTGCGGTCTCGGCGCGCAGGGCGGTCTCGGAGACGGTCCACCAGTCGTAGTGGACCTCGTCGGAGGACAGGACGCGGTCGCCGTGGCGGGTCTGGTAGGTCATGTGCCAGGTGAGGCGTTCGGGGCCGGCGGGTTCGGCGCGTGCCCAGCCGACGTAGGCGCGTTCGCCCACGCGCACCTCGCTCATCGGGGATTGTTCCACCGGCCGGGGTTCGGTGGGTGCGGGCAGGTTGAGCAGGACGAAGGCGCCCGGTGCCAGGCGCGGGGCCAGGTCCTCCCAGAGGCGGTCGCGTTCGTGGGGGCCGAAGTGGCCGATGAGGTTGGCCATGACCATGCCGCCGATGCGTTCGGGCAGGTGGGCGGCGAGCAGGTCGTCGGTGTCCACGGTGACCCGCTCCCGCAGGCCGGGGTCGTCGGCGACGCGGGAGAGCAGGACCGCGGCCAGGACGGGGGAGGGTTCCACGGCCAGGACGGGGGTCGCGGGCAGGGTGCGGGCGATGAGGCGGGTGCCCTGTCCGCCGCCCGCGCCCGCGTCCACGACGGGCCCGGAGCCGGGGGGCAGTTCGCGCAGGGCCGCGGCGACGGTCTGTGCGTGGTGGTCCCACCAGGTGCGGATCATGATGTCCAGGTAGCGGCCGGAGATCCGGTAGGGGTCGTCGTAGTCGGTCACGGGTGCTTCTCCCACGGGTCGCGGAGAGACGGGAGCCCCGCCGGCGTACGCCGCCCGGGGGTCGGGGGTCCGGTGCGGGCGGATCCCGTCTTGCCAAAATGAAAACGGTTATCATAACCTGTCATGGGCGGGCGGCCGCTGTCCACTCCTCGAGATCCCGGTCCGGTCCGTCGGCCGTCCGCCTCCCCGCACCCGCCCGATCCGTCCCGTCGAGGAGCGGTGACCGGACCCCCGCCCCCGAGGAGCACATGTGAACAGCCCCCCGTCCCCCGACCCGCGCCCCGCCCGCGCCGCCGGCCGGTCCCGGCGCTCCGCCCGGCCGGGGGCCCGGTGACATGGGTGCGGGGTCCAGGTACGACGGCGAGGTCCTGGCCGCGCTGCGGCGGGGCGACCGGTTCCGCAGCTGCCAGGAGGTCCACGCCCTGATCGCGGACGCCCGCGGCGGCCCGCAGCGCCCGCCCAGCCTGTCCACCGTGTACCGGACCCTGCACCGGCTGGCGAGGGAGGGCGAGGTCGACACCATCCACTCCGAGGACGGCGAGCGCCTCTACCGCCGGTGCGCCACGTCCTCCCACCACCACCTGCTCTGCCGCGTCTGCGGGCGCGCGCAGGAGGTCCCGCACGCGCGGGAGCTGCGCACGGTGCTCACCCGGGTCGAGCGGCTGACCGGTTTCACCGGGCTCGCCTACTCGCTGGAGTTCGCGGGGGTGTGCCCTGACTGCGCGTGAACCCTCGGCCCTCGTGACCGGGGCGGCCGGCGGCATCGGGAGCGCCGTGGTCCGCCGCCTCGCCGGGGCGGGGCACCGGGTGGCCGCCGCGGACGTGGCCGGCCCCACCGCCCGCAGGCTCGCCGCCGGGCTCTCCCGCTCCGGTCTCCCCGTCACCGGCCACGCGGTCGACGTCACCGACGAGGCCGCCGTCGACGCCCTCGTGGACGCGGTCGAACGCGACCAGGGGCCCCTGGACGTCCTCGTCAACGTCGCCGGGATCCTGCGCTGGGGCCCCGTCACGGAGTTCTCCTCGCAGGACTGGCGGGCGGTCTTCGACGTCAACGCCCTGGGCGCCTTCCACGTCTGCCGCGCCGCCGCCCGGAGGATGGCGCCGCGCGGCCGGGGCGCGATCGTCACGGTCGGATCGGACGCCGGGACGGTGCCCCGCACGGGCATGGCCGCGTACGCGGCCTCCAAGGCGGCGGCCGCCCACTTCACCCGCTGCCTCGGCCTGGAGCTGGCCCCGCACGGGGTCCGGTGCAACGCGGTGTCCCCCGGGGCGACCGACACCGAGATGAGCAGCGCCCGCTGGGGCGGCTGGGAGGGGACCCACCCCGCGGTGGCCGGCGTGCCCGGGCAGTTCCGGGTGGGGATCCCCCTGGGGCGGCCGGCCCGGCCGGAGGACGTCGCCGACGCCGTCGCCTTCCTCTGCTCGCCCGAGGCCTCCCACATCACCATGCACGACCTGCGCGTGGACGGCGGAGCCGGACTCGGCTCCTGACACCGCCCCCGTGACCGAAGACGAGAGGCCGGAGAAAGCCGTGTCCCTGCCCGCCATCACCTCCTACCCGATGCCCGCCGAGTCCGACCTGCCCGAGCCCCGGATGGACTGGGCGCTCGACCCCGACCGGTGCGTCCTGCTGGTCCACGACATGCAGCGGTACTTCCTCGGCGCGTTCGACGAGGGCGCCGAGCCGGTGCCCGAGCTGCTCTCCAACATCGCCCTGCTCCGCGAGGCCTGCGTGGAACGCGGGGTCCCCCGGGTCTACACCGCCCAGCCCGGCGCGCAGAGACCGGACGACCGGGGCCTGCTGCGGGACCTGTGGGGCGAGGGGTTGCGCGACGACCCGGCGCACACCGGCCTCGTGGTCCCCTTCGACGCGGAGCGGGGGGACCTGCACCTCACGAAGTGGCGGTACAGCGCCTTCGTCCGCACGGACCTGGAGGGGCTGCTCCGCAGGTCGGGCCGGGACCAGCTCGTCGTCTGCGGCGTGTACGCCCACATCGGGGTGCTGATGACCGCCTGCGACGCCTTCATGCGCGACATCCGGACGTTCATCGCGGCCGACGCGGTCGCCGACTTCTCCGCCGACGACCACGCGATGGCCCTGTCCTACGCGGCACGCCGGTGCGCCGGCGTGGTGACCGCGAAGCAGGTCCTGGCCGCGCTGGCCGCCTGAGCGCGCCCGGGGCGGGCGGCCCGCGCCGCCCGCCCCGGAGGTCACGCGCCCCCGTGCGCGCGCAGCCGCTTCTTGTCGACCTTGCCGACCCCGGTGAGGGGCAGCGCGCCGATGCCGCGCACCTCGTCGGGGACCTTGAACGGGGCCGCCCCGCGCCCCAGCATCGCCGCGCGCACCTCCTCCCGGGAGGGCACAGGGCCCTCCGTGACGAGGAACGCCACCGAGCGCTCCCCGAGGTGGGGGTCGGGCAGCCCCACGACCGCGGCCGCCCGGACGCCGGGCACGGCGAGCAGGTGCTCCTCCACCTCGACCGCGGCGATCTTCTCGCCGGCCCGGTTGACCTGGTCCTTGACCCGGCCCACCACCACCAGGTCCCCGGCGGGGGTCCGGGTGACCAGGTCGCCGGTGCGGTAGAAGCCGTCCGGGGTGAAGCGCAGCGCGTCGAGCTCGCGTGCCCGGTAGTAGCCGCGCAGGGTGTAGGGGCCGCGGGTGAGCAGTTCGCCGGGGGCGCCGTCGGGGACCGTGGCGCCGTCCTCGTCCACGACGAGGACCTCGTCGGCGGGGGAGAGCGGCCTGCCCTGGGTGCCGCACACGACGTCGTCCGGGGCGTCCAGGGGGGTGTAGTTGTTCAGGCCCTCGGCCATGCCGAACACCTGCTGGAGGTGGCACCCCAGCTCCGGGCCGATCCTGCGGGCGGTGGCGTCGTCCAGGCGGGAGCCGCCGACCTGGAGCACCCGCAGCGAGGACAGGTCGGCGCGGGTGCGGCGGGCCTCGTCCAGCCAGGAGGGCACGAGGGCGGGCACGAGCGAGGTGAGGGTGACGCCCTCGCGTTCGATGAGGCCGAAGGCCGTCGTGGGACTGGGGTCGGGGCACAGGACCACGGTGCCCCCGGCGCCCAGCACGCCCACGATGCCCGGGGAGACCATGGTGAAGTTGTGCGCCGCCGGCAGGACCGCCAGGTAGACGGTGCCGGAGTCCACCCCGCACGCCTCGGCGGAGGCGCGGGCGTTGTAGCCGTAGTCGGCGTGGGTGCGGGGGATCAGCTTGGGGGTGCCCGTGGTCCCCCCGGACAGCAGGAGCAGGGCCAGGTCCTCGGGGTCGGCGGCCTCGTCCAGGGGGGCGGCCCGCGGTGCGAGCAGGGACTCCAGGGAGCGGGCGGGGACGTCGCCGGGATCGCCCGCGACGAGGACGTGGCGCAGCCCGGGCAGCCGCTCGGCCATGCGGGCGGCCTCGGCGCGCGGGTCGGAGCGGCCGTGCCGGTCGGCGACCACGAGCGCGCACGCGTCGGCGGTCCGGGCCAGCGACTCCACCTCAGCGGGGCCCAGGGAGGGCAGGGCCAGGACCGGGACCGCGCCGATGCGCAGCAGGGCGAACAGGGTGAGGACGTACTCCTCGCGGTTGGGCAGGCGCACCAGGACGCGTTCGCCCGGGTGGATCGGCAGCCCGGCCAGGCCGAGGGCGAGCCGGTCCACCCGGGCGTCGAGTTCGGCGTAGGTGAGCCGTCCGGACCGTGAGACGAGGGCGGTGGCCCCCGGACGGGCGGCGGCCCGCTCCCTCAGCAGCCGCGACAGCGTCCGGTCCTCGCGAAAGCCCTGTTCGCGGTAGGAGCGGATCTCCTCCTCGGACGGGCGCGGCCAGTCCTGCGTCATGTGGTCTCCCTTGGCTCGTGGGGTTCGGGGGTCGACTCGAGGCGACCGAAGGTGCTATACAGGGACATATCGACAATGAAAACGGTTTTCATTATTGTCGATCGTGTCGAGAACGGCCATGGAGGGGTGGGGTGTCGTGTCACACCGCGGTGCTGAGGAGGCCTGTGTGATCGTGCGGGATCAGGTGGCGCGGATCCTGGGGACGGACGGCTTCACCGACACCGACGACCTCTTCGACCACGGGCTCGACTCCCTGGGCCTCATCCGCCTCGTCGGGCGGTGGCGCGAGGAGGGGCGCGACGTCACCTTCGAGGACCTGGCCACCGCGCCGACGGTGAGCGCCTGGACCGCCCTGCTGGAGCGGGCGGAGCCCACCGCGGACGCGGCCCCCGCCCCGGCCCCGGCGGCCCCCGCCGCCGATGGCACCCCCTTCCCGATGGCGACCATGCAGCACGCCTACTGGGTCGGCCGCGGGGACGAGCAGCCCCTGGGCGGCGTCGCCGCGCACTTCTACACCGAGTTCGACGGCCGCGGCGTCGACCCTGGCCGGCTCGCCGCCGCGCTGGACGCCGTCGTCGACCGCCACCCCATGCTCCGCGCCCGGTTCGACGGCGACGGTCTCCAGCGCATCGCCCCCGCCGGGGCGGGGACCGGTCCCACCGTCCACGACCTGCGCGCGGCCGCCCCCGACGAGATCGAGCGCACCCTCGACCGCCTGCGGGAGGAGAACACCCACCGGCGCATGGACGTGGCCGCCGGGCACGTCCTGGACGTCGCGCTGTCGCTGCTGCCGGACGGCCGCACCCGCCTGCACGTGGACCTGGACATGATCGTGGCCGACGCGCTCAGCCTGCGCGTCCTGCTCGACGACCTCCTGGCCGCCTACGAGGGCCGCGACCTGCCCCCGCTGGACTACGACTTCGCCCGCTACCTGGCCGACCGCCGCGCCCGCGACACCGGTGCCGTCGACCGGGCCCGGGCCTGGTGGCACGAACGCCTGCGCGACCTGCCCCCGGCACCCGGGCTCCCCGCGGTGGCCGACGCCTCCCGGCCCACCCCCGCCGGCTCCCCCCTGGCCAGGTCCACCCGCCTGCACCACCGGCTCACCCCGGAGCGCACCCGGGCGCTGTCCGACCGGGCCCGCGCCGCCGGGGTCACCCCGGCGGCGGCCCTGGCCGCCGCCTTCGCCGAGGTGCTCGGCGCCTGGAGCGCCTCGCCCGCCTTCACCCTCAACCTGCCGCTCTTCGACCGGGCGCCGCTGCACCCCGACGTGGACCGGCTGATCGGCGACTTCAGCGGCTCGGTGCTGCTGTCCGTCGACACCTCCGAGGCGGTGCCCTTCGCCGACCGGGCCCGCACCGTCCGGCACGACCTGCACGCCGCGGTGGACCACGGCGCCTACGGCGGTGTGGAGGTGCTGCGCGACCTGGCCCGCCTCGACGGCGGCGCGATGACGCCGATGCCCGTCGTCTACACCAGCGCGATCGGCCTGGGACCGCTGTTCGGCGAGGCCGTCCAGAACACTTTCGGCACCCCCGTTCACATCATCTCCCAGGGCCCCCAGGTGTGGCTGGACGCCCAGGTCACCGAGCTGGACGGCGGCCTGCTGCTCAACTGGGACCTGCGGGAGCACGCGTTCGCCCCCGGCACCGCCGAGGCGGCCTTCGACGCCTACCGCGACCTGGTGGAATCCCTCATCGACGATCCCGGGGCGTGGACGCGCCCCTTCCGGCCGCGCGTCCCCGCCGCGCTCGACGGCACCCGCGCCGTCCCGGCCGCCGATCTGCCCGCCCCCGCGCCGCGCACCCTCCACGAGCGGTTCTTCGAACACGCCCGCACCGCGCCCGGTGCCGTGGCCCTCGTCGCCCCCGATGGGAAGGAGACCACCTACGGGGAGCTGGCCGAGCGCGCCCTGCGCATCGCTGGAGCGGTCGCCGACACCGCCCCGGCGGGGGAGGCCGTCGCCCTGTGCCTGCCCCGGGGCGCCGACCAGGTCGCCGCGCTGCTGGGGATCCTCGCCGCGGGCTGCGCCTACCTGCCGGTGGGCGGCCACCAGCCCCCCGCCCGCAGGCGCGCGATCCTGGAGCGGGGCGCCCCCGCGCTGCTGCTCTCGGACGACCCGGCCGTCCTCGCCGACGCCGACCCGCCTGCGCTCACCCTCGCCCAGGCCCTGTCCGGCCCGGTCGCCGGGCTCCGGCCGACGGCACCCGACGCCCCCGCCTACGTGCTCTTCACCTCGGGGTCGACCGGCGCCCCCAAGGGCGTGGAGGTGCCCCACCGGGCCGCCGCGCACACCGTCGACGTCCTCAACGCCCTCCTCGACACCGGGCCCGGCGACCGCACCCTGGCCCTCGCCGAGATCGACTTCGACATGTCCGTCTTCGACCTCTTCGCCCCGCTGTCGGCGGGGGGAGCCGCCGTCCTGGTGGACTCCGGCGACCGCCGCGACGCCGCCGGGTGGGCGGACGCGGCCGAGCGCGCCGGGGTCACCCTCCTCAACTGCGTGCCCACCCTGCTCGACATGCTGCTGACCGCCGTCGAGTCCGGCCTGGCGGCGGCCCCGCCGCTGCGCGCGGTCCTGCTCGGCGGCGACCGCGTCGGCACCGACCTGCCCGGGCGGCTGCGCGCGGTCGCCCCGGGGAGCCGCTTCCTGGCGCTGGGCGGGATGACCGAGGCCGCCGTCCACTCCACCCTGCTGGAGGTCGGCGAGCCCGACCCCTCCTGGAGCCACGTCCCGTGGGGCCGCCCGCTGCCCGGCGTGCACTGCCGGGTCGTCGACACCCAGGGGCGCGACCGCCCCGACCTGGTGCCCGGCGAGCTCTGGGTGGGGGGAGCCGGACTGGCCCGCGGCTACCGGGGCGCCCCGGCCACCACCGCCGACCGGTTCGTGCACGCCGACGGGCGGCGCTGGTACCGCACCGGCGACGGCGCCCGCCACCTGCCCGACGGGTCCCTGGAGTTCCTCGGCCGCCTGGACCACCAGGTCAAGGTCAACGGGGTGCGCATCGAGACCGGAGAGGTAGAGGCCGCCCTGACCGCGCACCCCGGGGTCGCGGCCGCCGTCGCCCTCGTCCTGCCCGGCCCGGCCCCCGTGCTCGCCGCCGCCGTCGTCCCCGCCCTCGGGACCGGCGCGGGCGACGGCCCCGCGGACCTCGACGGTCACCTGCGGGCCCTGCTGCCCGCGACCATGGTCCCCGCCGTCCTGGAGGCCGTCCCGGAGATCCCGCTCACCCCCAACGGCAAACCCGACCGCGCCGCGCTGGCGCGCCTGCTGCGCGACCGCGTCGCCGGCCCCCCGGGACCGGGCGCCCCGCCCCGGGGGGAGCGCGAGCGCGAGGTGGCCGGACTGTGGTCCGACCTGCTGGGCGTGGAGTCCGTGTCCCGCACCTCTTCCTTCTTCGCCCTGGGCGGCGACTCCCTGCTCGCCACCCGGCTGGTGGCGGAGCTGCGGGCGCGCGGCTACGCCGCCGCGGGCGTCACCGACCTGTTCGTCCACCCGGTCCTGTCCGACTTCGCCGCCTCCCTGCCGGAGAAGGGGGAGGCGGACCGGCGGCCGGCCATCGGGCACGACCCCGCCTCCCGGTACGAGCCCTTCCCCCCGACCGGGGTGCAGCGGGCCTACCTCACCGGCCGCGACCCCGCGTTCACCCTGGGCGGTGTGGGCACCTACCACTACACCGAGTTCGACGGCGCCGACGTGGACCTGGAGCGCCTGGAACGCGCGCTGGACCGGCTCGTCGCCCGCCACGACATGCTCCGCGCCGTGTTCGGCGAGGACGGCGACCAGCGAGTCCTGCCCGAGGTCTCCCCGGTGCGCATCCCGGTGGAGGAGGCCGGGCCGGGCGACCCGGGCCCCGCGCTCGACGCCTTCTTCGAGACCATGTCCCACCGGGTCCTGGACCCCGCCCGCTGGCCGCTGTTCGACATCCGCGCGCTGCGCTACACCCGGGACGGGGCCGAGCGGGTGCGCCTGGGCGTCGGCCTGGACTACCTCGTCCTGGACGCCCTCAGCATCATGACCCTCTACACCGAGCTGGACCTGCTGTACCGCGACCCCGACGCGGCCCTGGAACCGGTGGACGTCACCTTCCGCGACTACGTCACCGGCGTCCCCGACGACCCGGCGCGGCGGGAGCGGGCCCGCGACTACTGGCGGGAGCGGGTGCGCGACCTGCCCCCCGCCCCGGACCTGCCCCTGGCCGCCGACCCCGCGCGGATCCGTCGGCCCCGGTTCACCCGCCGCGCCGACCACCTGTCACCCGCCGAGTGGCGTGCGCTGGCCGGACTGGCCCGGTCCTCGGGGATCACCCCCTCGACCCTGCTCCTGGCCTGCTACGGCGAGGTCCTCTCCGCCTGGAGCGGCCGGACCGCCCTCAGCCTCACCCTCACCCTGTTCGACCGGCGCGACGCGCACCCCCACATCGACCGGGTCCTGGGCGACTTCACCTCCCTGGCCCTGACCTCCTACCAGCGCGAACCGGGCCAGGACCCGCTGGCCGCCGCCCGCGCGCTCCAGCGCAGGCTGGGGCGGGACCTGGACCACCGCGAGGTCTCCGCCGAGGAGGTCCTGCGGGAGCTGACCCGCCGCGACGGCACCGCCCAGGCCGGGGTGCCCGTGGTGTTCACCGGCTCCGTGGGCGTGGGGGACGGCGTCTCCCTGGACCTGTCGCCGCGGTTCCCCGCCCGGGTCCGGGGGCTGTCCCAGTCCCCGCAGGTCCACCTGGACAACCAGGTCCTCGAACGCGAGGGCGGCCTCGACGTGTACTGGGACGCGGTGGAGGAGCTGTTCCGCCCCGGCGTCCTGGACGGCATGTTCGCCGCCTACCTGGACCTGCTCCGCGGCCTGGCCCGCGGCGGGGCGCGGGCCTGGCCGGAGCTGGTGGCCGACCCGCTGCCCACCGCCCAGGCCCGGGTCCGGGCCTCCATGAACGACACCGCCGGCCCCCGCCCCCGGGGAGCGCTCCACGACGCCTTCTTCTCCGGCGCCCGCGACCGGGCCGGCGACCCCGCCCTCATCACCGCCGACGGCGTCCTCACCCACGCCGAGACCGCCGAGCGCGCCCTGCGGATCGGGGCCGGGCTCCGCGCGCGCGGCGTGCGCCCCGGGGACGCCGTCGGCGTCCACCTGCCCAAGGGCGCCGACCAGGTCTGCGCAGTGCTGGGGGTGCTGGCGGCCGGCGCCGCGTACGTGCCCGTCGGCACGGGGCAGCCCCCGCTGCGCCGCGCACGCGTGCACGCCGCCGCGCGCACGGTCCTGACGATCGGGAGCGACGAGGCCGCGGAGCACTCCGTGGAGGTCGCCGACCTGGTGGGGGCCGCCCCGCTGGACGCCCCCCTGCCCACCGCGCCGGGGGCGACCGCCTACGTCGTCTTCACCTCGGGGTCCACTGGCGACCCCAAGGGGGTGGAGATCACCCACGGGGCGGCCCTGAACACCGTCGCGGAGATCAACGACCGCTACCGCGTCGGCCCCGGCGACCGGGTCCTGGCCCTGTCGGCCCTCGACTTCGACCTCTCGGTCTACGACGTGTTCGGACTGCTCGGCGCGGGCGGGGCCCTGGTCGTCCCGCAGGAGGAGGAGCGCAGGGACGCCCGGCGGTGGCTGGAGCTGTGCGCCGAGCACCGGGTGACGGTGTGGAACACCGTGCCCGCACTGCTGGACATGCTGCTCCTGGCGGCCGAGGACGCCGGCCCTCCCCGCTCCCTGCGCCTGGCCCTGGTCTCCGGCGACTGGGTCGGCACCGACCTGTCCCGGCGGCTGCGCACCGCCAACGGCGGCCGCACCCACCTGGTCGCCCTGGGCGGCGCCACCGAGGCGTCCATCTGGTCCAACGCCTTCGACGGCGGGCACGCCCCCCGGGGCTGGCCCTCGGTCCCCTACGGCACCCCGCTGCGCAACCAGCGCTACCGGGTCGTGGACCCCCACGGCCGCGACTGCCCCGACTGGGTGCCGGGGGAGCTGTGGATCGGCGGCGCCGGGGTGGCCCGCGGGTACCGGGGCGACCCCGAGCGCACCGCCGCCCGGTTCGTCACCGCCGGCGGAGAGCGGTGGTACCGCACCGGCGACCTGGGCCGGTACCGCTCCGAGGGCCTGCTGGAGTTCCTGGGCCGCACCGACCGCCAGGTCAAGGTCGGCGGCCACCGGCTCGAACCCGGCGAGGTCGAGGCCGCGCTCGAGGACCACCCGGCGGTGCGCCGGGCGGCCGTGGTGGCGGTGGGGGACCGCGTCTCCCGGAGGCTCACCGCCTTCGTGGTCGCCGAGGGCCGCACACCCTCCCACGGCGACCTCACCGCCCACCTGGCCCGGTGGCTGCCCGCCCACGCGGTCCCCGGCACCCTCCGCGTCCTGGACGACATCCCGCTCACGCCCAACGGCAAGGTCGACGCCGCCGCGCTGGCGGCCCTGGCCGAACGCGACGCCCCGGCCCCGGGCGCACCGCCCGCCGACCACACCGAGAAGCGGATCGCCCGCCTGTGGGAGGAGGTGCTCGGCGTTCCGGTCCGGGACCGGGAGGCCAACTTCTTCGCCCTGGGCGGCAGCAGCCTCCTGGCCATCCGCATGATCACCACCCTGCGCCGGGAGACGGCCGGGGAGGTCTCCACCCGCGACTTCCTGGCCGTCCCCACCCTCGCCGCACTCGCCGACCGGGTCCGCGCCGCCGAGCCGGGCGACGTGCAGACCGGCGTCATCTGACCCCGCCCCCACCCGACCGGGGACCGCGTCCCCGGACCCCTGAGGAGAGAACACCGTGCAGCCCACCCCCGCCGGCCCCGACGACCCGCGCGCCCTGCTCGACGAACTCCGGGCGGACGGCGTCCACCTGTGGGCCGACGCCGGACGCGTCCACTTCCGCGCCCCCTCGGGCACCCTCACCGACGAGCGGCGCGCGCTCCTGCGGGAGCACCGCGACGCGGTCCTGGCCCTGCTGGAGGAGCCGGCCGCGCCGGCCCTGGTCCCCGACCCCGCCTCCCGGCACGAGCCCTTCCCCCTGACCGACGTGCAGGGCGCCTACCTGGTCGGCCGGGGGTCGGCCTACGACTACGGCGGGGTCGCCTGCCACGCCTACGCCGAGCTGGAGTTCGACGACCTGGACCCGGACCGCCTGCGCACCGCGTGGAACGCCCTGGTGGACCGGCACGACATGCTGCGCGCCGTGGTCTCCCCCGAGGGCCACCAGGAGGTCCTGCCCGAGGCCCCCGGCGAGTCCCTCACCGTCACCGACGTCGGAGCGGCCGACCCCCGCCCCCACGCCGAACGGGCCCGGGAACGGCTGCGCGACCTGGTCCCCGACCCCTCGTCCTGGCCGCTGGTGCGCCTGCACCTGACCCGCGGTTCCGGCCGGGCGGTCCTGCACCTGTCCGTCGACCTGCTCGCCGCCGACCACACGAGCGTCCGCCTGCTCCTGGAGGAGCTGCGCGCGCTCTACGAGGACCCCTCCCTCGCCCTCCCCGCGCCGCGGGTGACCTTCCGCGACCACGTCCTGGCCCAGCGGGCGCTGCGCGACGGCGCCGGGTACCACCGGGACCGCGCCTACTGGACGGAGCGCGCGGACGCGCTTCCCCCGGCGCCCGAACTCCCCCTGGCCGACCACGCCGCCGACGCCTCGGCGCGGTTCACCCGGCTGTCCGCCCGCCTGGAACCGCAGGTGTGGGAGGCGCTGCGCACCCGTGCCGCGGGCCGGGGCCTGACCCCCTCCTCCGTCGCCCTGGCCGCCTACGCCGAGGTCGTCGGCCTGTGGTCGCGCCGCCCCGACTTCACCCTCAACCTGCCCGTGCCCCGGCGCCCGGCGACCCACCCGGACCTGGACCGCGTCGTCGGCGACTTCACCTCGCTGACCCTGCTGGCGGTGCGGGCCGACGACGGCGCCACCTTCGCCGAGCGCGCGGCCGCCCGCCAGACCCGGCTCATCGAGGACCTGGACCACGGCCTGTACTCGGGCAACGAGCTGCTGGCCGAGCTGTCCCGGCGCCGGGACGAGACGGCCGTGCTGATGCCGGTGGTCTTCACCGGAGCGCTGGGCGCCGACGACGGGGAGCCCGACCCCGGCGCCTGGGCCGCCCGCGAGGTGTACGGGCTGTCCCAGACCCCCCAGGTGTGGGTGGACTGCCAGGTCTCCCTGAACGGCGACGCCCTGGCACTGCGCTGGGACGTCCGCGAGGGCGTGCTCTGCGAGGGCGTCGCGGAGGACGCCTTCCGCGCCTACCACGACCTGCTGCTCCGCCTGGCGGCCTCCGACGCCGCCTGGGACGAGGAGGCCCCCGTCCCGCTGCCCGCCGAGCAGGTGTTCACGCGCACCCGGGCCAACTCCACCGAGGGGCCGCTGCCCGACGCGCTGCTCCACGAGAACGCCCTGGCCCGCGCGCTGGAGGCCCCCGACACCCCGGCCGTGCTGCACAGCGCAGGCGCCCTCTCGCACGGGGAGCTGTGGCGGCGCGCCGCCGGCACGGCGGCCCTGCTGCGCGAGGCCGGGGCCCGGCCGGGCGACCGCGTGGCCGTCGTCATGGACAAGGGCCCCGAGCAGGTGGTCGCCGTCTACGCCGCGCTGCTGGCCGGAACGGTCTACGTCCCGGTCGACACCACCCAGCCCGCCGCGCGCCGCCGCGCCATCCTGGGCGACGCCGGGGTCCGGCACGTCCTCACCCAGTCCTGGCTGGCCGCCGTCGGCGACTGGGACGCCGACACGGCCGTCATCGAGGTCGACACCGCCCCCGAGGGCACCGCCCCGACCTCCCTCCCCGAGCGGCCGGTCTCCCCGGACGACCCGGCCTACGTCATCTACACCTCCGGCTCCACCGGCACCCCCAAGGGCGTGGTCATCGCGCACCGCGCCGCCCTCAACACCGTCGAGGACGTCGACCGCCGCTTCTCCGTGGGTCCCGGCGACCGCGTGCTGGGCCTGGCGGCCCTGGGGTTCGACCTGTCCGTCTACGACCTCTTCGGCCCCCTGGGCCGGGGCGGGGCGATCGTGCTCCCCGACGCCGACCGGCGGGGCGACCCCTCGCACTGGGCCGAGCTGGCCCGCGAGCACGGGGTCACCCTGTGGAACTCCGTGCCCGCGCAGATGGGCATGCTCGCCGACTACCTGGCCACCGCTCCCGACAGGGCGCCCACGACACTGCGGGTCGCCCTGCTCTCCGGCGACTGGATCCCCCTCACCCTGCCCGAGCGGGTCCGCGCCCACCTGCCCGGCACCGAGCTGTACGGCTTCGGCGGGGCCACCGAGGGCTCCATCTGGTCCATCCACCACCGCATCGGCGAGGCGGACCCGTCCTGGCCGAGCATCCCCTACGGCCGCCCCCTCACCAACCAGACCTTCCACGTGCTCGACGACCGCATGCGCGACCGGCCCGACTGGGTCGCCGGGGAGCTGTACATCGGCGGCGCCGGCGTCGCCGCGGGCTACCTGAACGATGAGGCCCGCACCGCCGAGCGCTTCGTCGCCCACCCCCGCACCGGCGAGCGGCTGTACCGCACCGGCGACCTGGGCCGGTACCGGCCCGGCGGCGACATCGAGTTCCTCGGCCGCGAGGACGACCAGGTCAAGATCCGCGGCCACCGCGTCGAACTCGCCGAGATCGAGGCGGCGGTGCTCTCCCATCCGGCCGTGGCCTCCGCGGCCGTCCTGGCCGTGGGGGACCCCCGCGACCGGCGCCTGGCCGGCTTCGTCGAGACGGCCGTGCGCGGGACCGGTCCGCACGCCGCCGTGGAGGGCGCCGTCGCCGACGCCGCCCGCGCCGCGGCCGACGGGGCCACCGCCGGACTGGACCGCGCCGACCTCGACGCCTTCCTGGAGCGGATGCGCACCACGGCCCTGGAGGCGATCGCCCTCACCCTGACGGAGTCGGGCCTGTTCCGGGACACGGCGCACACCGCGGCAGAGGCCGCCGACGCGCTGAGAGCGGACCGCAGGCACCACCGGCTGGTCCGCCGCTGGCTGGAGGCGCTCGCCGACGCCGGTCGCCTCACCCGCGACGGCGACGCCTTCCGCGACCCGGCCCCGGTCACCCGCGAGGAGCACGCCCGGGGCTGGGCGGAGCTGGCCGCGCTGGAGGCGAAGGTCGACTACGGCACCGAGGTCCTGGACTACATGCGGACCTGCTCCGAGCGGCTGCCCGAACTCCTGCGCGGCGACCTGGACGTGCGCACCCTGCTCTTCCCCGGCGCCGCGCTGGACACCGCCGGCGCCGCCTACCGCGACAACCTCGCCGTCCGCCACCTCAACGCCTCCGCCGCCGCGGCGCTCGCCGAGATCGCCCGCCGCCGCACCGGCGACACGCCCCTGCGGGTCCTGGAGGTCGGCGCCGGCGTGGGCGGCACCACCGAGGCCGTCGTCCACGCCCTGGCCGGGTACGCCGTCGACTACCGGTTCACGGACCTGTCGCCGTTCTTCCTCACCGAGGCCAGGGAGAGGTTCGCCGACTTCCCCTGGGTGTCCTTCGGCCTGTTCGACCTCGACCGCGACCCCCGGTCCCAGGGACAGGAGCCCAACTCCTTCGACGTGGTCGTGGCGGCCAACGTCCTGCACAACGCCGTCAGCGCCGACACCGCGCTGGCCCGCCTGGGGGAGGTGCTCGTCCCCGGCGGCCACCTGCTCTTCATCGAGACCACCCTCGAACGCGACCCGGCCCTGCTGGTCTCCATGGAGTTCATGGAGGGCTTGGGCGGCGGCCACCGCGACGCCCGCACCGACGACGACCGGACCTTCCTGGACCGCGCCCAGTGGGCGGACACGCTGGAGCGCGCCGGGGCGGCGGCCCCGCTCGTGCTGCCCGACGCCGCCGACCCGCTCTCCGGGACCGGGCAGACCCTGTACCTCACCCGGCTCAAGACGGACCGGCTCCCGGTCGGCCCGGACGGGCTGACCCGCCACACCGCCGCCCGCCTGCCGGACTACATGGTGCCCGCCCGGTGGCGGGTCCTGGACTCGCTGCCGCTGACCGGCAACGGCAAGGTCGACCGCGCCGCCCTGGCCCGCGACCTGCCCCGGGAGGAGGGCGCGGCGACGGTGGAGACTCGGTCCGCCGAACCCGCCGACGACCTGGAGCGCGCCCTGGCCGCACTGTGGGCCGAACTCCTGGAGCGCCCCCGGGTGGGCCGCACCGACGACTTCTTCGACCTGGGCGGCGACTCCCTGCTGGTCGCCCGCATGGTGGGACGCCTGGGCGAGGCCCTGCCCGGCACCGGGGAGGACATCGAGTGGGAGGTCGTGCTGCGCCACATGCTGCGCACGCCGACCGTCGCGGGCCTGGCCTCCTACCTGCGCGACCTCTCCGGGCAGAGGGACGCCGCCACCGCGGGCACCGCCGACCCGTACGTGCCCCTCAACGGCCCGGGCGGCGGTACGGTCACCGCGCTCGTCCACGCCGGGACGGGCACCATCATCCCCTACCGGGCCCTCATCACAGAGATCCGCCGCCGTGCCGCCGGGCGGGGCACGCTGGTCGGCCTGGAACTGCCCGACGTGCCCGCCTTCCTGGCGGCCGACCCGGCAGAGGTCATCGAGAAGTGGGCCGCCGACTACGCCCGGGCGCTGCTGGAGCGCGGCGGCGACCGCTTCCACGTCGTGGGCTACTGCCTGGGCGGGCTCATCGCCACCGAGGTCGCCCGCACCCTCACCGAGGCCGGGGCCGAGGTCGCCTCGCTCACCGCGATCAGCACGCACCGCCCGCCGTTCCGGCTCGACGACGAGCTCATCTCCGAGTACGCCTTCGCCGTCATGATGGGCATCGACCCGGTCTCCGTGGGGTTCCCCGCCGACGAGGACCGGGTGTCGGCCGCCTCCGACCTGCTGCTGGAGGCCACCCCCGGGCTGCTCCCCGACGGGGCCATCGGCCGGCTGGAGGGGGAGTACGCCGACGTCGCCGCGTGCTTCCGCGCCCTGGCCGAGGTGCCCCGCGAGGTCCGCGTGGCGCGCATGTGCGCGGCCGTGCCGCCCTCGGCGGGCACCTACGAACCCGAGGCGCTGGACGAGATGTTCCGCGTCTTCCGCCAGAGCGTGTTCTCCATCTCGCGCTACGAGCCGCAGCCCTACGCGGGCGACGTCACCTTCGTCCGGCACGGCGGCGCCTACCCCTTCCCCGGTAACAAGGAGAGCGTCACCGCCTACTGGGAGCGGCTGGTCCTGGGCGACCTGTCGATCGTGGACGTCCCCGGCGACCACTTCGGCATGCTGTCGGTGCCCTACGCGCCCGGCATCCTCAAGCACCTGGACGCGATCACCGGCGGGGACGTGATCCGGTGACGGAGGAGTCCCTGATCGGGGTGGTGGGGGCCTCGGGCGCCGTCGGCGCCCCCGCCGCCCGGTTCCTGCGCGCCCTGGGGCACACCCGCCTGCGGCTGGGCGGGCGCCGCCCCGGGCCGCTCGACGCCCTGGCCGGCGAACTGGGCAGGGGGGCCGAGGCCGTCCCCGTCGACGTGCACGACCCCTCCTCCCTCGCGGGGTTCTGCGAGGGGTGCGCCGTGGTGCTCAACTGCGCGGGCCCCTCCTACGCCCTGGTCGACAGGGTCGCGCTCGCGGCCCTGGCCGCCGGAGCGGACTACGTGGACGTCACCGGCGACGAGCCCGTGGTCGCCTCCCTGACCGGGAACCCCCTGCTGGAGGGGCGCACGGCCGTGGTGTCGGCGGGCCTGCTGCCGGGCCTGTCGGCCCTGCTGCCCCGCCTGGCGGCGGCCCGGCACGGGCTGACCCGGCTGCGGGCCCACGCGGGGGGCCTGGAGCGGTGCACCGAGGCCGCCGCGGGCGACCTGCTGCTGTCGCTGCCCGGAGCGGCGGACCCCGCCGCCGTGTTCGGGACGCCGCTGGCGGCCTGGCGCGGCGGGGAGGTCGTGCCCCGCGCCCTGCGCGCCGCCGACGGCGTGCGGGCCCCGCACTTCCCCCTCCCCGGGTTCGTGCAGCCGTTCCTCACCGAGGAGGTGCGCAGGCTCGCCCGCGACCTGGGGCTGCGCGAGGCGGAGTGGTCCAACGTCCACCTCGGCGGGCGCACACGCGCCCTGCTGTCGGCGTTCGCCGGGCGCCCGCCCGCCGACCCGGCCGCGGCCGCGGCCGGCCTGCGCCGGGCCGCGGACCTGGACCTGGCCGGGCGCGAACCGTTCCACCTCCTCGTCCTGGAGCTGAGCGACGGCCGGGGCCGGGACACCACCCTCGTGCTGCGCACCGCGGACGGCTACCGCACCACCGGGCACGTCGGCGCCTGGACGGCGCTGGAGGTCCTGGAGGGGCGGGTGCCCCGCGGGGTCCACCACGCGGCCGACGTGCTGGACCCCGAGCCCGCGGTCGCGGCGCTCTTCGCCGACCCGCGGACCGGGACCCTCCGGGAGTACGAGGGCGCGCCCGGCCCCGGCGGCGCCGCCGTCGAGGAGGGCGCACTGTGAACGGCGGGCCGCTGCGCACCGTCGTCTGCGGGACGGGGTTCGGGCGCTTCTACCTGGAGGCCCTGCGCCTGCTCCCGGAGGACTTCGCCCCGGTCGGGATCCTGGCCAGGGGCGGGGACTTCTCCCGGGCCTACGCCCGCGAGCAGGGGCTGCCCCTGTACACCTCCGTCGAGGATCTGCCCGGGGACGTCGACGCGGCCTGCGTGGCCGTGGGGTCGGCGGTCTCGGGCGGCCCCGGCGCGGAGATCGCCCACGGCCTGCTCGCCCGGGGCGTCCACGTCCTCCAGGAGCACCCGGTCCACCACGACGAGCTGGCCGGGCTGCTGCGGGCGGCGCGCGGCGCGGGCCTGGTCTACCACCTCGACCCCTTCTACCGGCACGTCCCGGCCGTCGGGCGGTTCCTGGACGCGGCGGCGGAGATGCGCCGCCGGGGCCCCGTCCTGGCCGTGGACGCCACCTCCGCGCTCCAGGTGCTCTACCCCCTGCTGGACGTCCTGGGACGCGCCCTGGGCGGGCTGCGCCCCTGGGCGGTCACCGACCCGCTGGACCCCGGGACCGCGCACCCGGCCGCGACGCCCCCGCCCTACCGCGTGGTGCAGGCGACGGTCGCCGGGGTCCCGGTCACGCTGCGCGTCCAGAACCAGATCGACCCCTCCGACGGGGACAACCACGCCCTGCTCTGGCACCGGCTGTCCCTGGCCGCGGAGGGCGGGGTGCTGGCCCTGGCCGACACCCACGGGCCGGTGCTGTGGCACCCGCGGCTGCACGCGCCCCGGGACGGCCACGGGCGGCTGCGCTCGACCGGCCCCGGGACGGACCACCTGGACGAGCCCGCGGTCACCGTGCTGGAGGGAACGCTGCCGCCCTCCCACCGCGAGGTCTTCGCCCGCGTGTGGCCCCGGACGCTCGCCCGCGCGATGGCCGACTTCGCCGCCGACGTGCGGACGGGCGCCGACCCCCTGCCGCGCGGCCAGTTCGACCTGTCCGTGTGCCGCCTGTGGCACGAGGTCACCGGCCGCCTCGGCCGCCCCGACATCATCCGGCCCGCCGCCCCCGTCCCCTGGAGGGCCGCCGACTTGGACCGCACCGCCCCGATGGGAGCCCCATGACCGCCACCGCACCCGGATCCTGGCTCCGCCGCCCCCGTCCCCGTCCGGGGGCGGGACTGCGCCTGGTCTGCCTGCCCCACGCCGGGGGAGGGGCGGGCGCCTACCGTGCCTGGGCGCCCCTGCTGCCCGACGGCGTCGACCTGCTCTGCGTGCAGTACCCCGGCCGGGAGGACCGCTTCGGGGAGCCCCCGGCACAGGACATGGCCGAGCTCGTCGCCGCGGTCGCCGGTGAGCTCGCCCCCCTCCTGGACCGCCCCTACGCCCTGTTCGGGCACAGCATGGGATCGGCGGTCGCCTACGAGCTGGCCCGCGCCCTGCGCGGCTCGGGCGCCCCCGCCCCCGAGCGCCTCTTCGCCTCGGGCCGCAGGGCCCCGGCGGACGCGCCGGCCGGCCGGGTCCACGAGGGTGACGACGACGCCCTCGTTGCGGAGCTGCTCCGCCTGGGCGGCACCGAGGAGGAGGTCCTGGCCGACCCCGGGCTGCGCGAGGCCGTACTGGGCTACATCCGCGCCGACTACCGGCTCGTCGAGCGCTACCGGCCCTTCCCCGGGCCCGTCCTGGACTGCCCCGTGAGCGTGTTCCTGGGGGACGCCGACCCCGAGGTCGACACGTCCAACGCCGGGCGGTGGTCGGCGACCACCACCGGCCGCGTCGACGTGCAGGTGTTCCCGGGCGACCACTTCTACCTGGTGCCGCAGCGGCGGGCCGTCCTGTCCGCGCTGCTGCGCCGGCTGGACCCGGCACTGGCCGCCGCCGCCTCGCCCTGGCCCAGCACCCCCTGACCCCTTTTCCCCTATCCACCCTGGAGGACGCACCTGTGACGGCCATCGACTACTACTCACCGGCGGCCGAGTTCTTCGACCTCGTCGGCCACCGGCACCTGGTCTCCAGCGCGCCCGCCCTGCGCGCCGCGCTGACCGGTCTGGACACCGGCCACGGCCCGGTCCTGGACATCGGGGCCGGCACCGGCCTGGTGACCGCGACCATCGCCGGGATCCTGCCCTCCGCCCGGATCCTCTCGGCGGAGCCCTCGCCGGTCATGCGCGCCGTCCTGACCAGCCGGGTGTTCTCCGACCCCGCCCTGCGCGGGCGCGTCACCGTGCTCCCCGAACCGGCCCAGGAGCTGCCGCTGCCCGACTCCCTCTCCGCGGTGGTGATCTTCGGGGTGGCCGGGCACATCCCCCGGCCCGAGCGGATCGCCCTGTGGAAGCGCCTGGCCGACCGCCTGCCCCCGGGCGCGCCGATCGTCGTGGAGCTCATGGGGGTGGACACCCCCCGGTCCATCCCGTTCGTGCGCATGTGCCGGGAGGCCGTCGGCGAGCAGGTCTACGAGTGGTGGATCTCGGGCGAGCCCGCCGGCGACGGCGTCATGCGCTGGCGCACCGAATGGCGGGTCTTCCGCGGCGGCGAGCAGGTCCGCACGGTCGCCGACGAGTACGACTGGGAGACCTTCGGCGTCGACCGCCTGGCGGAGGAGTCCGGGCTGGCCGTCAAACGCCTCGCGCAGACCGGGCGCGAGGCCACACCGGAGATCGGGGTGCTGGTCAAGTGACCGTCGACGACACCGCCACCGGCACCGCCGCCGTGCCGCCCGCCCCGCCGGAGGCCGGCCCCGAAGCGCGGCCCCCCTCCCCGCTCACGGTCCTCCTGGGACCGGTCCGCGGCCGGGTCGCCACTGCGGCCGCCCTCCAGGGGGCGGCGGGCGCACTCGGCCTGGTGCCCCTCGTCTGCATCGTCGAGATCGCCCGGGCCCTGCTGGAGGCCGGGCCGGCCGACCCCGGCCGCCTGTGGACCCAGATCGGCCTGGCCCTGGCCGGAGCCGTCGCGTCCCTGCTGGCCGGCGCCGCCTCCGCCCTGGTGGGGCACCTCGCCGACAACGACATGCAGCTGGCGGTCCGGCGCTCCCTGGCCGCCCACCTGTCCCGGGTGCCCCTGGGGTGGTTCTCCGGACGCGGGTCCGGCCGGGTCAAGAAGGCCCTGCACGACGACATCGCCGAGGTCCACTCCCTGGTCGCCCACACCCTGCCCGACCTGGCCGCGGTCGTCGCGGTACCGGTGGCCGCCCTCGCCTACCTGCTCCTCGTCGACTGGCGGCTCGGCCTGGTGGCCGTCGCCCTGATCGCCGCGGGGATCCTCCTGTTCGCCCGGGCCATGGCCGGCGGGACCGCCAAACTGGCCGAGGCCGCGCGCGCGATGGGCGACATCAACGCCGCCGCGGTGGAGTTCGTCGAGGGCATCCAGGTGGTCAAGCACTTCGGCGGCCACCGCCGGGCGCACGAGCGCTTCCTGCGCGCGGCCGACGCCTACGCCGACTTCTTCGCCTCCTGGTCGCGCGCCACCACCCCCGTCACGGTCGCGTCGTTCCTGCTGCTGTCGGCGCCCATGGTCACCGTGGCCACCGTCCTGGCCGGGACCGCGTTCACCGCCGCGGGGTGGAGCGACCCGGTGTCCGTGGTCGCCTTCGCGCTCATCGCCCCGGCACTGTGCGCCCCCATGAACGTCATCGGGTCCCGGGTCCAGCAGATCCAGGGCGCGGCCGCCGCGGCGGCCCGGGTCGCCGGGCTGCTGGCGGTCCCCCCGCTCCCCGAGGGGGAGGGCGGTGTTCCGCGCGACGCCCGCGTGGTCTTCGACGGCGTGCGCTTCGCCTACCCGGCCCAGGACGGCCGCGAGGCCGAGGAAGTGCTGCGCGGCGTCGACCTGGTGCTGGAGCCCGGCACGGTCACGGCGCTGGTCGGACCCTCCGGGGCGGGCAAGACCACCCTGGCCACCCTCCCGGCCCGGTTCCACGACCCCACCGCCGGATCGGTCTCCCTCGGCGGGGTCGACCTGCGCGACCTGCCCTCCGAGGAGCTGTACCGCAACGTCGGGTTCGTCTTCCAGGAGGTCCGCCTGCTGCGCGAGTCCGTGGCCGACAACATCGCCCTGGGCCGGCCCGGCGCCTCCCGTGCCGACGTCGAGGCCGCCGCCCGGGCGGCCCGGATCGCCGACCGCATCGAACGGCTGCCCCGCGGCTACGACTCCGTGGTGGGGGAGGACGCCGAACTCTCCGGCGGAGAGGCGCAACGGGTGTCCATCGCCCGGCTGATCCTGGCCGACCCCGCCGTCCTGGTCCTGGACGAGGCCACCGCCGCGGTGGACCCCGTCGCCGAGGCCGACATCCAGGACGCCCTCGGGGAACTCGCCCGGGGCCGCACCGTCCTGGTCATCGCCCACCGGCTGGCCACCGTCGCCGGGGCCGACCGCATCGCCGTCATGGAATCCGGCCGGATCGTCGAGTCGGGCACCCACGACGGGCTCCTCGCCCGCAGGGAACGCTACGCGGCCCTGTGGAGCGCACAGAACGACGGCGGCGAACAGGGAGAAGAACAGTGATCCGCGACCTCCTCAGGGCCATGGGCCCCGGGCACGCCCGCCCCATGGCGGCGGCCCTCGCGCTCACCACAGGCGTGTCCGCCCTCCAGGGCGTGGTGTTCGCGCTCCTGGTCCCCGTCCTGCAACGCCTGCTCGGGCCCGACCCGTCCGCGGCCGCGCCCTGGGCCCTCGTCCTCGCCGCGGTCACCGCCGTGTACGCGGTGCTGCGGTCGGCCGGCCTCTACGTGAACTTCCGGGTGGGGAGCACCATCTCCCGCGCCCTGCACCACCGGCTCGGCGACCACGTGGTCCGGCTGCCCCTGGGATGGTTCACCGGGGCCCGGCGCGGGGAGCTCAACCGCATCGCCACCGACGGCGTCTCGCGGACCACGAACCTGCCCGTCCACACCTACCCCCCGCTCGCCGACGCCGTCGTCACCCCCGTGGTGGCGGTCGCGGCCCTGGCCCTCTTCGACTGGCGGCTGGGCCTGGCCTGCGCCGCGTGCCTGGTGGTCCTGTGGATGGTCTTCACCCTGACCTCGGACGCCGTGGGGCGCGGCGACGCCGCCCGGGACGCCGCGGCCGACGAGGCCGCCGACCGGGTGGTGGAGTACGCCCGGTCCCAGCCGGTGCTGCGCGCCTTCGGCCGCACGGAGCAGGGCCGGGCGGGCCTGGACCGGGCCCTGGAGGCCGAGCACGCCACCGCCCGCACACTGCTCTTCAAAGCGGTCCCGGCCCTGGTCGCCTACGCGTTCGCGGTGCGCCTGGCCCTGACCCTGGTCCTGGCCCTGGTGGTGTACCGGGTGCTCGGCGGCGACCTGTCCGCCGCCACGGCGGTCGCGCTGACCGTGCTGGTCGTCAGGTTCGTCCACCCGCTGTCGGCGGCCGCCGAGCACGGGGCCTCGCTGCGGATGGCGGTCAACGGGCTGGCCCGGATCAACGCCGTACTGGACGCCCGCCCCCTGCCCGAGCCCGAGGCGCCCGTCGCCCCGCAGGGGTCCCTGGTCGAGTTCGACGACGTCCGCTTCTCCTACACCCCCGGCGGGGAGAAGGTCCTGGACGGGGTGTCCTTCCGGGCCGGACCCGGCTCCCTGACCGCGCTCGTGGGCCCCTCCGGCGGGGGCAAGAGCACCGCCGCCCGGCTGCTGGCCCGCTTCCACGACGTCGACGCGGGCCGGGTGCGCGTGGGCGGGGCCGACGTCCGCGACATCGGCGGCGAGGAGCTGTCCCGGCGGGTGGCCGTGGTCTTCCAGGACGTGTACCTGTTCGACGCCACCATCGCCGACAACGTGCGCGTCGCCGACCCCGGTGCCACCGACGGGGACCTCGAACGCGTCGCGGCCCGCTCCGGCCTGGACCGGGTCGTCGCCGAACTCCCCGACGGCTGGAACACCCCGGTGGGGGAGGGCGGCGCCTCCCTGTCGGGCGGCCAGCGCCAGCGGGTCTCGATCGCCCGCGCCCTGCTCAAGGACGCGCCGATCGTGGTCCTGGACGAGGCGTCGGCGGCGCTGGACGCCGAGAACGAGGCGCTGCTCACCCGGACCGCCGTCGAACTTGCGGGGGAGGGGCGCACCGTCCTGGTGATCGCCCACCGCCCCGCCACGGTGGCGGCCGCCGACCACATCGTCTTCCTCGACGGCGGACGCGTCGCGGAACAGGGGTCCCCCGACGAACTCCTCGCCCTGGACGGCCGCCACGCCGCCTACATCCGGGCCCGCGAACGGGCCCGCGGATGGCGGATCACCGCCGACCGCGCCTGACCCCGACCCTCTCCCACTCCCCTGGAGGACCGAGCCCATGACCTCGCCCGTTCCCGACGCCCCCGACGCCCCGGACACGACCGCGGACGGCGCGCCCGCCGCCTTCCCCCTCGCCCGCTCCTGCCCCTTCTCCCCGCCCGACGGGTACGCGCCCATGCGCGAGAAGGGCGGCCTCACCAAGGCCGTCATCCCCAGCGGCAAGGAGGTCTGGCTCGTCACCGGCTTCCAGGACGTGCGCACCGCGCTGTCCCACCCGGCGGCCGGCTCCGACGCCCGCCACCCGGCGTTCCCCGCCCTCGGGGACGGCGAACAGGCCGTGGCCGCGGAACTGCGGCCCTTCATCCGCATGGACCCGCCCGAGCACACGCGGATCCGCCGCATGCTCGTCGGCGAGTTCACCGTCAAGCGCGTCCGCGCCATGCGCCCGGCCGTCGAGGCGATCTGCCGGGAACAGGCCGACCGCCTGCTCTCCCTGCCCGCCCCCGCCGACCTGGTCGGCGAGTACGCCAACCGGGTCTCCACCACCGTCATCTGCCGCCTGCTCGGCGTCCCCATGGAGGACCTGGAGTTCTTCCGCCGCATCACCTCGGTCTCGGGGGCCCGCACCAGCACGGCCGAAGAGGTGGGCGCGGCCCTGTCCGACCTGTTCGGGCTCATCGACAGGCTCATCGACGAGAAGGCGCAGGAGCCCGGCGACGACCTCATCAGCCGCCTCGTCAACGGCCCCCTGGCCCGGGGCGAGATCACCCGGACCTCGCTGCTGTCCCAGATCGGCATCACCCTCAACGCCGGGCACGAGACCTCCCGCAACATGATCCCCCTGGCCGCGCTCGACCTGCTGCGCCACCCCGACCAGCTGGACCTGCTGCGCGAGGACCCCTCGCTGTGGCCCGGCGCCGTGGACGAGCTGCTGCGCCACCTGTCGGTGGCCGACGTCATCACCCTGCGGGTCGCCACCGGGGACATCCCCCTGGAGGGGGCGACCATCCCCGCCGGGGACGGCTTCATCGCCCTGCTGGCGGCGGCCGACCACGACCCGCGGGCCTTCCCCGACCCCGGGCGCCTGGACATCACCCGGGCCCAGCGCAACCACGTCGCCTTCGGCTACGGAGCCCACCAGTGCGTCGGCCAGAACCTGGGGCGCCTGGAGATCGAGGTCGCCCTGCGCGTCCTCTTCGAGAAGGCCCCCGGCCTGCGCCTCGCGGTGCCCCTGGAGGACCTGCCGCTGCGCTCGACCTCGGCGATCTTCGGCCTGGACGAGGTGCCGGTGTCGTGGTGAACCCCGCCCCCGGACTGCGCCTGGCCGCCGACGCGGACGTGTGCGCGGGCGCCGGGCAGTGCGTGCGCGCCGCCCCCGAACTCTTCGACCAGGACGACGACGGCCTGGTGGTCCTCCTCGCCGCCGACGTCCCGGAGGACTCCCGGGCCCGCGCCCTGGACGCGGTCGACCTGTGCCCCTCCGGTGCGATCGCCCTCCGGGGACACCCCGCTCCCCCCGCTCCCGACACGGGGGCGGACCGACTCCCCCCTGGGCCGTGACCGCCACGGCTCCGAACAGAAACGAGAACCCACCGATGCGACGACGATCCCTCCTCGCGGCCCTGTGCGCCGCGACCCTGGCCGCCTCCGGGTGCTCCGGGGGCGGGGACGCCCCGGCCGGCGCGGACCCGGCGACGACCCTGCGCTACGCGGCGGTCGGCGCGCCCGCGGCCACCACGAACGACCCGCACGGCCGGGTCGGCAACGAGGCCGACTACCTGCGCTTCGCCATGCTCTACGACGTGCTCACCGTCCTCGACGAGCAGGGCGTGGTGCAGCCCCGGCTCGCCGAGTCGTGGGAGCCGGAGGACGGGGACCTCACGCACTGGCACGTCACCCTGCGCCGGGACGCGGTCTTCTCCGACGGCGCTCCGGTCACCGCCGACGACGTCCTCTTCTCCCTGCGCCGCATCCAGGGCAAGGGGGCCGAGAACAACGGCCGCCTGTCCATGTTCGACCTGGAGGCGTCCTCGGCCCGGGGCGACCACGAACTGGAGCTGGTCACCCGTCAGCCCTACGCCGAGGTCGGCGCGGCCCTGGCCTCCCTGACGTTCGTCGTCCCCGACGGCGCCGACGACATCACCGAGCCCGTCCCCGGCTCGGGTCCCTTCGTCCTGGAGGAGGCCGACGACACCACGGCGGTCCTGACCCGCAACGGGGACTGGTGGGGGCCGGAGGGCGGAGCGGACCGGCTGGAGATCACCGCCATGCCCGACCCGGCGGCCCGCGCGGCCGCGGTCGCCTCCGGCCAGGCGGACGTCGCCGGGAGCGTGGCCCCCGCCACCGCCGAGCAGTACGCCGGGGGCGGGGAGGTCGAGGTGGTCACCCGGCCCGGCGGGGTCAACTACCCGCTGGTGATGGACCTGGAGACCGAGCCCTTCGACGACCCGGCGGTGCGCGAGGCGGTCAAGCTCGCCCTGGACCGGGAGGCGCTCGTCGACACCGTCTTCCTCGGCTACGGGGAGCCCGGCGCGGACCTCGTCGCCCCCTCGGAGCCCTTCGCCCCGTCGGCCGAGCCGATCGGGCGGGACCTCGACCGGGCCCGCGAACTGCTGGAGGAGGCCGGGCACGGAGACGGCGTCTCCCTCACCCTGCACGCCACCAACTCCTACCCGGGCATGGAGGAGGCGGCGGTGCTGGTCTCCGAGCAGCTCGCCGAGGCCGGCATCGAGGCGCGGGTCGAGGTCGGCCCGCCCGACACCTACTGGACCGAGGTGTGGAACGTCGAGCCCTTCTACCTCAACAGCCTGGGCGGGAACGGGTTCGTGGACTTCTCCCGCATGGCCCTGCTCGCCGACGGCCCGATCAACGAGACCGGCTGGAACGACGAGGAGTGGGACGCCGACTTCCACACGGCCCTGGCCACCCCCGACGAGGGCGAGCGCCACGCCCTGCTGGGCGACCTCCAGCAGCGCCTCGCCGACGACGGCGGATACGTGGTCTGGGGGCTCGGCGACGGCATCGACCTCACCGCCCCCGGCGTGAGCGGCCTGCCCACCGGGCCGGGCTTCCACCGGCTGCGGATCGAGCAGGTCGAGGTCTCGGGTTGACGCGTCCGACAGGGGCGGCGCCGCAGGGCGCCGCCCCCCGGTCCCCGGGGGCCCCGCTCCTGGGGCCGCTCGCGGCCCTGGCCCGGGCCTGCCTGCTCCTCGTCGCGGTGTCGGCGGTCGTCTTCGCCGCCACCTCCCTGCTGCCCGGGGACGCCGCCGAGCTGCGGGCGACCCCCGGCGCCACGCCGGACCAGGTCCGCGAACTGCGCGAGGAGCTTGGCCAGGAGGGGCCGCCCTGGCGGCTCTACGCCGACTGGGCCGCGGGCATGCTGCGCGGGGACCCGGGGACCTCCCTGGTCAACGGCCGCCCCGTCCTGGACGCCGTCCTCCAGCGGCTGCCCGCCACGGCCACCCTGGTCGGCGCCTCCCTGGCCCTGGCCGCACCCGCGATGCTCCTCCTGGGCGGGTGGGCGGGCGCGGCGCGGCGGGGCCGCGGCACCGCGACCGCGCTGCTCACCGGCGGGGCGGCGGTGCCGGTGGCGGTGACCGCCTCGGGACTGGCCGCCCTGCTGTCCGGGGTGCTCGGGCTGGTCCCGGCGGTCTCCCTGCTCCCGCCGGGGGAGCCGCCGGTCCGCCACCCGGAGCTCCTGGTCCTGCCGGTGCTGTCCATGGCCCTGCCCACCGCCCTGTTCGGCGGCGGGCTCCTGGCCGGAGCGGTCGCCGACGCCGCCTCCCGCCCCCACGTGGCCGACGCCCGCCGCCGCGGGCGGCCCCTGTGGGCGATCGCCGCGGTGGACGTCCTCCCGTTCCTGCTCGCCCCCTTCCTGCGGGTCCTGGCGGTGAGCGCGGGAGGTCTCATCGCCGCCGCCACCGTCGTGGAGACCCTCTTCGGCTACCCCGGCCTGGGCTCCCTGCTGGTCTCCTCCATCGCCTCGCGGGACGTCCCCGTGATCCAGGCGGTCGCCGTGTCCGCCGCCGCGGTCGTGCTGGCGGGCACCGCCCTCGCCGACGCGGTGGCGGGCGGCACCGACCCCCGGAGGCGGCCGTGGTGAGCCGCGCACTCACCGCCGCCGTCCTGGTCGCGGTCCTGGCCGCGGCGGCGCTGGGCGGCCTGGCCGCCCCGTACGACCCGACCGCCCCGGTCTCGGCCCCCTGGCAGGGGCCGGGCGCGGGGCACCCGCTGGGCACCGACGCCCTGGGCCGCGACGTGTGGTCCCGGGTCCTCGCCGGAGGGGCCGGGCTCCTCTCCGTCTCCTTCGCCGCCGCCCTGGCCGCCTCCCTGGCCGGGGTCGGCGCCGGGCTGGCCGCCGGCTGGTACGGCGGCTGGACCGACCGGGTCCTGAGCCACCTGGCCGACCTCCTGCTGGCGGTCCCCTCCCTGCTGCTGGCCCTCGTGGTGGCCGTGGCCCTGCCCGGGAACGCCGCCGTCGTCACGGCGACCGTGTGCGGAGGGGCGCCGCTCACCCTGCGGGTGGTCCGCGACGCGGTGCGCGCGATCCGCGGCGCCGGGTACGTGGAGGCGGCCCGCGGCCGCGGTGAGCGCTCCGCGTCGATCCTGGTCCGCGAGGTGCTGCCCGCCATGAAGGGGGTCGTCACCGCCGACCTGGGGCTGCGGATCGTGGTGGCGCTCCAGATCGCCTCCGCCCTCAACGTCCTGGGGTTCGGACCCGCTCCGCCCGCCCCGGACTGGGCGCTGATGCTGCGGGAGAACATGCTCGGCGTCGCCATGAACCCGTGGTCCGTGGCCGCGCCGGCCCTGGCGATCGGCCTCACCACGGTCGCCCTGGCGCTCTCGGTCCACCTCGTCACCGCCCGGGGCCCCGGAGCCCCGCGGCGCAGAAAGGACACCCGTGCCGGGATATGAGATCAGCGGCCTGCGGGTCGAGGACGGCTCCGGCCGCACCGTCGCCGGTCCGCTCGACCTGTCCGTGCCGTCCGGCGGCGTCGCGGCCCTCATGGGCGAGTCCGGCTGCGGCAAGACCAGCGCGGTCCTGGGCGCGCTCGACGCCCTGCCCGCCGGGCTGCGCCGGGCGGCCGGGCGGGTGCGGTGGAACGGGGTCCCCGTCCCGGCCGGGAGGGCCGCCCGGCTGTGGCGGCGCGCCCACGTCGGCCTGCTCGGCCAGGACCCCTCCGCGGACCTGCACCCCCTGCGCACCGTCGCGGGCCTGGTCGCGGAGGGCCGTGCCGGCGGGTCCCGGCGCGAACAGGCCGAGGCCGCGGACCGCGTCCTGCGCGGCCTGGGACTGGACCCGCGAATGCTCTCCCGCCGCCGCCCGCACGAGCTCTCCGGAGGCCAGGCCCGGAGGGTGGCCCTGGCCCGGGCCGTCGTCGGCGACCCCGACCTGCTGGTCCTGGACGAGCCCACCAGCGGCCTGGACCCGGCCACGCTGGAACTCGTGGTCGGGATCCTGGACGGGCGCCGGGGGAGGCCCGGACGGGCCACGATCGTCATCACCCACGACCGGGCGTTCGCCGAGAGGGTGGCCGACACCGTGGCCGTGGTCGGTGACGCCCCGCCGGAACGGTCCGGACCGCTCCGGTCGGTGCCGGTCGTGCCAGCCCGGGGGGAACCGGTCCTGGAGCTGCGCTCGCTGTCCGTCGGCGCCCCCGGAGGCGGCCCCCTGCTGCTGGAGGGGGTCGACCTGGCGGTCCCGCCGGGCGGGTTCGTCGCCCTCGTCGGCCCCTCGGGCAGCGGCAAGTCCACCCTGCTGCGCACCCTGGCCGGGCTGCACCCGCCGGCCTCCGGGAGCGCCGCGGTGTCGGGGAGCCCCCTGCCCGAACGGGTCGAGGACCGGCCGCGCGGCCTGCTGCGCGCCGTCCAGTTCGTCGGCCAGGACCCGGCGGGCGCACTCCACCCCTCGCACCGGCTGGGCACGGCCCTGGCCCGCCCCGCGAGGGTCCTGCTGGGGGAGCCGCGCGGACGGGCGCTGGAGCGGGCCGCCTCCCTGGCCGCCGAGGTCGGCCTGCCCCCCGACGCGCTGGCCCGGACCCCCGGCGGGCTCTCGGGCGGACAGCGCCAGAGGGCGGCGATCGCCCGCGCCCTGGCGGCCGAGCCGCGCGTCCTCCTCGCCGACGAGGTGACCTCGGCCCTGGACGCCCACAGCGCCCGGACCGTCCTGGACCTGCTGGACGCCCTGCGCGCCGAACGCGGCCTGGCCGTCCTGCTGGCGACCCACGACCGCGCCGTGGCGGCCCGCGCGGACCTGGTCCTCGCGGTGGATCCGGAGCGCCGGGCCCTGGTCCCCGACCCGCTCGTCCCCGTCCCGGCCGAACGCCGGGCCGGCCGCTAGATTGCCGATATGGACGAGACCGGGGACGACGGCGCGGTGCTGCGGGCCGTGGGCGAGCGGTTGCGGCGGCTGCGCACGGGGGCGCGGATGACCCTCGCCGAGCTGGCGGAGCGGACCGGGATCACCCCGAGCACGCTGTCGCGGCTGGAGACCGGGCGGCTGCACCCCACCCTGGGCCAGCTGCTCCCGCTCGCGCGCGTGTACCGGGTGCCGATCGACGAACTCGTGGACGCGCCCCCGGTGGGGGACCCGCGGGTGCACCTGCGCCCGGTGCGCCGCTTCGGCCTCACCTTCGTCCCGCTCACCCGGCGCGCGGGCGGGGTGCAGGCCTACAAGGTGGTCTACCCGCCCGCCCGGACGCTCCCCGCGCCCGAGCTGCGCACGCACGAGGGCCACGAGTGGTTCTACGTGCTCTCCGGCACCGTCCGGCTGGTCCTGGGCACCGAACAGGACCTGCTGCTGGGGGCGGGGGAGGCGGCCGAGTTCGACACCCGTGTCCCGCACTGGATCGGCAACCCCGCCGAGTCGGCCGCCGCGGAGGTCATCGCGATCTTCGGGACCCAGGGCGAGCGCGTCCACCTGCACGGGGCCTGAGGCGCCGCCGCCCCTTTTGCGGATCCGCAAGAGAACGTGCGCCGCGGGCGCCGGTGCGCCCACCATGGCGGCATGGAACCAGACACCACCCGATCCCCGTCCGGCCGCGGGTTCTGGGAGCAGCGGTACCGCGACGAGGACCCCTCGGGGCCGCCGCCCGCGCCCAACCCCGCCTTCACCGCACTGGCCGGCGAACTCTCCCTCGTGCCGCCCCCGTCGGAGGGGTCCCGGGCGCTCGAACTCGCCTGCGGCCGCGGCGGGGACGCCCTGTGGCTCGCCGCCGCGGGATGGCGCGTCACCGCCGTCGACATCGCGGAGCACGCCCTCTCCGCGCTGGCGGAGCGGGCCCGCAGAGCCGGCCTGGGGGACCGCCTCGACGTGGAGCGGCACGACCTGGCCCGGTCCGTTCCTGCGCCCGGGAGCCGGGACCTCGTCTACGCGAACTACTTCCACACCGTCGTGGACCTCGACCGCGGCGCCGCGCTGCGCCGGGCGGCGCGGTCCGTGGCCGACGGCGGGGTGTTCGCCGTCATCGACCACGGCTCCAGCGCGCCCTGGTCCTGGGAGCAGCGCGACGACCACCCGAGCGCAGAGGACCTGTGGCGCTCGCTCGGCCTCGGGGCCGGCTGGACCCTCCTCGTGTGCGAGGGGCGCTCCCGGCTCGCCCGCGGCCCCCACGGGGGGACGGCGACGGTGGTCGACACCGTGGTGGCGGCGCGCCGTCGGGCGGGCGGGGGTGAGCGCGCGTGAGCTCCGCGGGACCGCGCCGCCGGGACCGGCTGCCGCCCCGGACCGGCCCCGGTGAGAAGGCGGTGCTCACCGGTTTCCTGGACTACCTGCGCGGGAGCGTCCTGGCCAAGGTGGACGGGGTGCCGGAGCACGACCTGCGCGCCCCCCGGGTGCCCTCGGGCACCAACCTCCTCGGGCTCGTCGAGCACCTGGCCCACGTCGAACGCTTCGTCTTCCTGGGGGAGCGGGCCCGCGACTGGCAGGCCACCTTCCACGCCGCCCCGGACGCGAGCCCGCGGGACGTCGTCCGCGGGTACCGGGAGGCCGTCGCGGCCGCCGACCGGGCCATCGCCGCCTGTCAGGACCTGGACCTGCCCGCCCACCCGGGCGGCCCGGGCGGGTCCGCGCCGTCGATGCGGTGGGCGCTGGTGCACATGATCGAGGAGACCGGCCGCCACGCCGGCCACCTCGACATCCTCCGCGAGCTGGCCGACGGGGCCACCGGCCGTTGATATCGGATTTGATAACATTCTCAGAGTTGATAACGTAAGGGCATGGCCACCGCCGACGTCCTCCTCCACCCGGTGCGGCTGCGCGTCGTGCAGTCGCTGTTCGACTCCGACCCGCTGACCACGGCGCAGCTGCGCGACCGCCTCCCCGACATCCCGCCCGCGACCCTGTACCGGCACATCGCCGTCCTGGTCGAGGCCGGCGTCCTGGAGGTGGTGGAGGAGCGCCGTGTGCGCGGGGCCGTGGAACGCGGCTACCGGCTGAGCCGGGGGCGCGTGGAGGTCGACCCCGAGGCCCGGGCCGCGATGACCGCGGACGACCACCGCCGCGCGTTCACCGCGTTCGCCGCCTCGCTGATGGCCGACTTCGACCGCTACCTCGACCACGAGGACGCCGACCCCGTCCGGGACGGCGTCGCCTACCGGCAGGCGGCGGCCTGGCTCACCGACGAGGAGCTGGCCGACCTGGTCGCCCGGATCGGCGAGCTGGTCCTGGCCGCGGCCGGGCGCGGCCCGGGCGGCGGGCGGCGGCGGCGCGTTCTCAGCTACCTGGCGGTACCCGACTCCCACCGGGGCCACGGGGCCCCGCGAGAAGGAAAGTGATCATGTCCGACACCCCCCGAACCGCGGTGGCGCCCGAGTCCGGCCGGAGGGGGCCGGCGCCGGCCCGCAACGGCCCGCGGTGGCTGCGCCCCGCCCTGGTGCGCATCGTGCTGCTGACCGTCCTCTTCCTGGCGGTGCAGGCGCTCGCCGCCCAGGTGATCCTGCCGGTGATGGACCGCCCCCTGTGGGCCCAGACCCTGGGTGTGGGGGTCGCGGTCCTCACCCTGCTCCTCTACGCCGCCATGGTGCGCCTCACCGAGCGCCGGGCCGTCACCGAACTGCGCGTCACGGCCCTGCCCCTGGGGCTGGTGGGCGGTTCGGTCCTGGGCGTCGCGCTGTTCGCGGCGGTGATCGGGATCATCGCCGTGCTCGGCGAGTACACGATCACCGGTCGGGGCTCGGTCGACGGCGTCATGGCGGCGATCGGACTGATGTGCGCGGTCGCGGTCATCGAGGAGGTGATGTTCCGCGGGGTCCTGCTGCGCGTCCTGGAGGAGGCCACCGGCCCGTGGATCGCGCTGGCGCTGTCCTCGGTGCTCTTCGGCGCCATGCACATGGCCAACCCCGGGGCCACCCTGTGGACCGGGACGGCCATCGCCGTGGAGGCGGGCCTGATGCTCGGCGCCGCCTACCTGCTCACGCGCAGCCTGTGGCTGCCCATCGGCCTGCACCTGGGCTGGAACCTCGCGGCCTCGGGGATCTTCGGCACCGCGGTCTCGGGCGTCGACCACGGGGAGACGAGCGTGTTCACCGCCACGGCCTCGGGCCCCTACCTGCTCACCGGCGGCGACTTCGGCCCCGAGGCGAGCCTCACCGCGGTCCTCGTGTGCAGCGTCCTCACCGTGCTGTTCCTCCTCCGGTTCCGGAAGGGGTCCCGAGCGGACCGCTGACCCGCCGCACGGGGGACGCGGGCCCCGCGGAGAGCCCGCCACGCCCGCGTCCCACCGCCTTGACCGGTCCGGCGGCGGCTCCTAGGGTCGTGCACCATGGAGCCCATCGCCACGTTCAGCCTCGTCGCCCTCGACTGCCCCGACCCGGCCGGCCTGGCTGAGTTCTACGCGGCGGTCACCGGTTGGCGGGTCCGCCCCTGGGAGGACGACTCCTGGATCCAGCTCGTGAGCGACACCGGTGCCACGATCGCCTTCCAGAAGGCGCCCGGCCACGTGCCGCCCGAGTGGCCCGGCGACGAGCGCCCGCAGCAGCTGCACCTGGACTTCGACGTCCCCGACCTCGACACCGGCGAGCAGCGGGTGCTCGCGATCGGTGCCCGCAAGGCCGGGTTCCAGCCCGCCCCGGACTCCTTCCGGGTCTACCTCGACCCGGCCGGGCACCCCTTCTGCCTCGTGCGCTCCGGCTGACCGCGGGGCGGGACCCCGTATAGGCCCCGCCCCGCGGGGCCGGGTCAGCGGTCGGCCTCCCCGTCTCCGAGCAGGTGGATGCCCAGGTCGGTGCGGCCGGGCAGCAGGTCCTCCCGCAGCGCGCGCGTGCCGTGGTAGTCGCCGTCCCGCAGGCGGCGGAACGGCCGGGCCGGCTCGGTGTCGAGGGTCTTCAGCCGGTCGCGCAGCCGCCCGGCCTCGCGCTCCAGGCCCTCCGCGTCCAGGGAGTCGGCGTCGTGGACCACGTGCAGGTCCAGCACGTCGATCCCGACGTACCACAGGGTGCCGTGGGTGAGGGGGAACAGGAGGGAGTCGAGGTCGCCGCTGATCCCGCGGGGCCCGATGGAGCGCTCGTCCTCGCCCGCCGTGACCACGACGAGCGCCCGGCGCCCGGCCAGTCCGCCGTCGCCGTAGCGGCGGGGCAGGCCGGAGGCGGGGTCGAGGTCGCCGTAGGCGAACCCCTGGGTCAGCACCCGGTCGAACCAGCCCTTGAGGATCGCCGGCGGCCCGTACCACCACAGCGGGAACTGCAGGACGAGCAGCTCGGCCGCGGCGAGCTTCGCCTGCTCCTCCCGGACGTCCGCGGGGAGCAGGCCCCGGGAGTACGCCTCGCCGGCGAGTTCGGCGACGTTCCCCGGGCGGCCCGCCGGCTCCCCCAGGTCGCGTTCGGCCAGCACGGGATCGAAGCCCTGGGCGTACAGGTCCGAGGCCGTCACCTCGTACCGCTCCGCCAGGGCCTCGGTCCCGGCCCGGAAGAGCCGGTCGTTGAACGACCCGCGGCGGGGGTGCGCGTACACCCACAGGGCGGTGCCGGGTTCGGGCCGGTGGGCGATGGTCATGGTGCGCCTTTCCGTGTCGGTGCGCGGCGGCCGGAGCGGTCCGCCGGACGCCCTCCAGTCAAGCCGCCACCGTGAGACGGGGGAATACCTCCCAGGCTCGGATCGATACGCGATCGTCTAGGCTTGCGGCATGGACACGCTGAGCGAGGTGCTCGACCACATCCGTTCCTCCGGCGCCCTGGTCGGGCGGAACCTCATGTCGCCGCCGTGGTCGATCGGGTTCGACGAGGGCGCGTCGATGACCCTCGTGACCATGCTGCGCGGGGACGGGTGGATCGTCCAGGAGGGGGCCGGGCCCGTGCGCCTGTCCAACCGCGACCTGGCGGTCGTGACCGGCCCGCGGCCGTTCGGCGTCACCAGCGACCCGGACGCGCGGATCGCCCCCCTCTACGTCCTGTCCGCCCAGGGGACCTGCACCGACGGGGCGGGGAGGGCGCTCGCCCAGGAGGACGTCTCCCTGGGCGTGCGGACCTGCGGCACCCGCCTCGACGCCGAGCACGCGCTGCTCACCGGCTCCTACACGGCGACCGGGCGGATCGCCGACCGCCTGCTCACCGCCCTGCCGCGCGTGCTCGTGGTCCCGGGGCGGCACCGGCGCTCGGCGCCCCTGGAACTGCTGGAGGCCGAGATCGCGCGCGACGAGCCCGGCCAGCAGGCGGTGCTCGACCGCCTGCTGGACCTGGTGCTGGTCGGTACCCTGCGCGACTGGTTCGCCCTGCCGGAGGCGTCCGCGCCCCGCTGGTACCGGGCCGCGGCCGACCCGGTCGTGGGGCCCGCGCTCAGCGCGATCCACGACGATCCCGCCCGGCCGTGGGACGTCGGGAGCCTGGCGCGCGAGGCGGAGGTCTCGCGCGCGACCTTCGCCCGCCGGTTCACCGAGGTGATGGGCGAGCCGCCCATCTCCTACCTCACCGGCTGGCGCCTGTGCCTGGCCGCCGACCTGCTGCAGCGCAGCGACGACAGCATCGAGTCCATCGCGCGCCGGGTGGGCTACTCCAGCGCCTACGCGCTGAGCGCCGCCTTCGTGCGGGAGTACGACGTCCGCCCCGGCCGCCACCGCGCCCTGGCCCGGGCCCTGTAGCGGGGGCGCTCCGGCCGGGGCGCCCGGGGGCTTCGGGTGCCGACCGGGTGCGTCCCGGCGTCACATTAGCGCCATCATGTGCGTCGTGGCGCCATCTCGTTCATGCTGTTCAGGGATGCTGGATCCCTCTTCCTCGTGGGTTCGGCGCAAGAATATCTTTGAGTTGTGCCATTCATGTGCCACTATGGCGCCATGGATCTCACGTCATATGTCGCCGCGCTGAGGGACGAGCTCGCCCTCGCCGCCGAAGCGGGCGGAGACGACGCCCGGGCCCTGGCCGAACGCCTCGTCGCACCCCTGGACTCCGCCGCCCGCCTCATGCTGCTCAACGTCCTGTCCGACGCCATGGCCGAGGTCACCCGCGAGCTGGCCCCGGGCTCGGTCGACGTCCGCCTGCGCGGCCGCGACCCCGAGTTCGTCGTCACGCCGCCACCGCCGGAGCCCGAGGCCGCCGACGTCCGGGCCGCCCGGCCCCTGCCGCCCGCGCCGCCCGCCGACACCGAAGGCGAGGGCGGCACCGCCCGCGTCAACCTCCGCCTGCCCGCCCACCTGAAGGGCCGCCTGGACACGGCCGCCGAGCAGGAGGGCCTCTCGACCAACGCCTGGCTCGTGCGGGTCGTCGCCGCCGCACTCGACCCCGCCGACCTCCCCGCCTCCCGCGCCCGCGGCGGCGGCCGCGAGAGCTTCACCGGATGGGTCCGATGAACCCCCGCCCGTCCGCCCCCGACCGTGAGGAGACCGCCATGCCCGCCTTCGACACGCCCGGCCCGACCCCGCTCGTCCTGCGGCTCGAGATCGGCACCGTCCGCGTCACCGCCTCCGACCGGGCCGACACCCTCGTCGAGGTGGCGCCCGCGGACCCCGGCACCGGCGCCGACGTGCGCGCGGCCGAACGGATCGAGGTCACCCGGACCGCCGACGGGATCTCCGTCAGGGCGCCCCGGAGCCTGTCCTCGCTCGGCTCCCGGAACCAGGGTTCCGTCCGGGTGAGCGTGGACCTGCCCGCCGGCTCCCCGGTCCGGGCCCGCACCGAGATCGCCGACCTCCTCTGCGAGGGCGACCTCGGCCACTGCGACCTGCGCACCTCCATCGGGGACGTGACCGTCGAGCGGGCCCGCGGGGCCACCCTCGCCAGCGGCAACGGGACCGTCCGCGTGGACCACGTGGCCGGGGACCTCCGGCTGACCGGATCCGACCGGGTCCGCGTCGGCCGGGTCGAGGGCGCCGCCACCGTCACCGGGCTCAACGGCGGGATCGAGATCGGCGAGGTCGCCGGCGAACTCGCCGTCACCTCCGCCAACGGCCCCGTCCACGTGGGCGGCGCGCACGCCCGGGCGGAGATCCGGTCCTCCAACGGCACCGTCCGCGTCGACGAGGTCGTCCGCGACGAGGTCACCCTGCGCGTCGGCGTCGGCGACATCGAGGTGGGCGTGCGCCGGGCCACCGCCGCCTGGCTGGACCTGAACACCCGCCTGGGCCGCGTCCACCGCTCCCTGGAGGACTCCGACGGGCCGGACGGGGACGAGCGCACCGTCCGCGTCCTCGCCCGCACCGGGGTCGGCGACATCACCGTCCATCCCGCCTGAACGACACGGAAGGGAACACCGACATGCCCCCCAGCCGACCCGGGACGGAGGTCCCCGTCGGGACCCGCTCCCCGGCCCCCGACCTGGCCCGCGGCGTCATGCTCCTGGCCATCGCCGTCGCGCACGTCCCCGCCCTCCTCGCGCACTGGGGCACGGGAGCCCCCGACCGGGCGGCCCTGTTCGCGGGGACGCTGCTGGCCGAGGACCAGGCCCGCCTGATGTTCGTGCTCCTCTTCGGCTACGGCGTGGGCCAGATCCTGCGCCGCGAGACCGGGCGGGGCGCGGACTGGCCCGACATCCGGTCCCTTCTGCGCCGCCGCGGCCTGGTGCTGCTGCTCATCGGCTTCGTCCACACCCTGCTGCTCCCGCTCGACATCGTCGCCGTCTACGGGGCCGCCCTGCTCCTGGCGGCCCCGCTGGCCCGGGCCCGCACCGCCACGCTGGCGTGGGTCGGGGCGGTGGCCCTCGTGCCGGGCGTCCTGCTGGTCTCGGCCCCGGCCGTGGCCCTCGCGCAGGCGGGCGTCCCGCCCACGATCGCCCACCTCATGGCCGACGGCCCGGTCGCGCACGTGGCCGACAACCTCCAGTGGACGTGGCCGCTGGAGACGCTGGTCTCGGTGGTGTCGGTGCTCCCCGCCATGGTCCTGGGCATCGGGGCCTCCCGCCTGCGCGTCCTGGAGGAACCGGCCCGCCACCGGACCCTGCTGGTCCGCGCCGCCGTACTGCTGACGGCGTTCTCCCTGGCCGGGCGGCTGCCCCACACGCTGGTGGTCACCGGGATCTGGCCCGTCGAAGCGTCCGCGCCCCTGCACGCCTTCTCCGCGCTGCACGTCCTGGCGGGGCACGCGGGCGGCGTCGCGGCGGCGGCGCTGGTCGGCCTGTGGGCCCTGCGGCCGACGGACGGCCCGTTCGCCACGGCCGTCATCGCCCTGGGCCGCCGGTCGCTGACCTTCTACCTGTTCCAGTCGGTGGTGTTCGTGGCGCTCTTCTACCCGTTCACGCTGGACCTGGCCGACGACCTGGGCGCCGCCGCGGGGCTGGGCGTCTCCGCCGCGCTCTGGGCGGTGTCCCTGCTCCTGGCCGAGTGGATGCGCCGCACCGGCCGCCGGGGCCCGGCCGAGACCCTCCTGCGCCGCCTCACCGCACGCCCCTGGAGCCTTCCCGCCGGGCGGTGACCCACGCGGCTCCGTCGGCCGGCCGGGCGACGGGTGCCTGAGACGCGGACGGGCGGCGGCCCCCGGGTGGGGGCCGCCGCCGGGGGAGCGGTGGTCAGGAGGTCTTCTTGCGGTAGGTGGCCATCGCGAAGGCGTAGGCGACGACGAGGATGCCCGCGCACCAGGCCAGGGCGGTCCAGGCGTCGTCACCGGCCGGCCGCCCGGACAGCAGGTCGCGGATGGTGTTGACGATGGAGGTCACCGGCTGGTGCTCGGCGAACCAGCGCACCGGGCCGGGCATGGTCTCGGTGGGGACGAACGCCGAGCTCAGGAACGGGAGGAAGATGAGCGGGTAGGAGAACGCGCTCGCGCCCTCCACGGAGGTCGCCGTCAGGCCCGGGATCACGGCGATCCAGGTCAGCGCGAGCGTGAACAGCAGCAGGATCCCGGCGACGGCCAGCCAGGCCGCCGGTCCGGCGTCCGAGCGGAAGCCCATGAGCAGGGCCACGCCCACGACCACCGCCAGCGAGATGACGTTGGCGACGAGCGAGGTCAGCACGTGCGCCCACAGCACGCCCGACCGGGCGATCGGCATGGACTGGAACCGCTCGAAGATCCCGCCCTGCATGTCCGTGAAGAGCCGGAACGCCGTGTAGGCGATGCCCGAGGCGATCGTGATGAGCAGGATGCCCGGCAGCATGTAGTTCACGTACGGGCCCGAGCCGACGTCGATGGCGCCGCCGAACACGTACACGAACATCAGCATCATGGCGATGGGCATGACCGCGGTCGTGATGATCGTGTCGGGGCTGCGGGTGACGTGGCGCATGGTGCGCCCGGTCAGGGCGGCGGTGTCGCCGAGGAAGTGTGTCGCCATGGTCCGTCCCCTACTTCTTCTCGCTCGGTGCGGTCCGGCGGTCCCCGCCGTTCCCGCCGGAGCCGCCGGTGACCGCGAAGAAGATCTCCTCCAGGGTCGGCTGCTTCTCGACGTACTCGATCTCGGAGGGCGGCAGCAGCTTCTTGAGCTCCTCCAGGGTGCCGTTCACGATGATCCGCCCCTGGTGCAGAATCGCGATCCGGTCGGCCAGCTGCTCGGCCTCCTCCAGGTACTGCGTGGTGAGCAGCACCGTCGTGCCGCTGTCGGCGAGGCCCTTGACGGCCTCCCAGACCTCGACGCGCGCCTGCGGGTCGAGCCCGGTCGTCGGCTCGTCCAGGAAGACGACCGGCGGGTTCCCGATGAGGCTCATCGCGATGTCCAGGCGCCGGCGCATCCCGCCGGAGTAGGTCGACACCCGCCGCCCGCCCGCCTCGGTGAGGGAGAAGCGGGCGAGCAGGTCGTCGGCGATCGCGCCGGGGTCGCCGAGGTGGCGCAGCCGGGCGACGAGCACGAGGTTCTCCCGCCCGCTGAGGATCTCGTCCACCGCCGCGAACTGGCCGGTGAGGCTGATGGACTCCCGTACCCGCGCGGGCTGCGCGGCGACGTCGAAGCCGTTGACGGCGGCCGTCCCACCGTCGGCCCTGAGCAGGGTGGACAGGATCCTCACGAGCGTGGTCTTGCCCGCCCCGTTGGAGCCGAGCAGCGCGAAGATGCCGCCGCGCTCCACGTCGAAGTCCACCCCGCGCAGCACCTTCAGGTCCTTGTAGGACTTCTCCAGGCCCCGCAGGCGGATCGCCGGGACCGGCCGTGTCTTCGTCTCCATCAGAGGGATTCCCCGTCCTTCTCGCCGTCTTCTCCGGCCGCGCGGTCGATGGCCTCGACCAGCCGGTCCCGTTCCTTTTTGATCCACTGGCCCTCGGAGTAATTCGCCAGGAAAGCCTCGGCGAACCCGACGGGGTCCTCCCCGACGACCTGGCGGACCGGCGTCCCGTTCGCCGCGCTCTGCTCGAACAGCTCGATGAGGTCGTCCAGCATCGTCTGGAGGATGTCCCCCCTGGTGATGGACCCGAAGTACATCAGGTACCGGTCGAGCGCCTCGACGGCCGTGCGGTGGTTCTCGGGCAGTTCCCGGACGCGCGCCTTGTACCGCTTGTAGCGCTTCTTGTCCTCGAACGATCCCGTGACCTTCTCGATCCATTCAGCCGCCATGGCTACCGGCCCCCTTCTCGGAGCTGTTCGATCTTTTCCGCGAGGAAACGCCAGTTCCCCCAGAACTCTTCGAGGTATTCCCGCCCTCGGGAACCGAGCGAGTACACCTTGCGCGGCGGGCCCTTCCCGGACGGGACCCGCCGCGCGTCGACGAGGCCGCGCCGCTCGAACCTGACGAGCAGGGCGTAGACGGTGCCCTCGGCGATGTCGGTGAAGCCCTGGTCCCGCAGCCACGCCGTGATCTCGTAGCCGTGCGCGGGCCGGCCGGACAGGGCCGCGAGGACGATGCCCTCCAGGGTCCCCTTGAGCATCTCCGTCGCCTGCCTTCCCATGGGTGCCTCCCCTCACTACTCGTTGCCGCTGAGTACCACTGCATAGTAGTACTGACTACCGGTACATAGCAACACCGAATACCGGGCGGGATGCGGCGTGTGCGTCCGAACACCGGGAGGGCGCCGTGTGAAAGGGTGAGTCGGCACGGAAACGGCCCCAGGGCCACCACCACCATCCGCATCGGAGATGACCGCAGTCATGGAGAGTTACGGGGTGCAGATCGGCCTCGTCCTGGTCCTCGTCCTGGTCAACGCACTGTTCGCGGGCAGCGAGATCGCCCTGATCACCCTGCGCGAAGGCCAGATCAGACAACTGGAGGAGAGGGGGCCCGGCGGCAGGGCGGTCGCCCGCCTGGCCCGCGACCCCAACCGCTTCCTCGCCACCATCCAGATCGGCATCACCCTCGCCGGCTTCCTCGCCTCCGCCACCGCCGCGGTGGCGCTCGCCCAGCCGCTCGTCGAGCCGCTGGGCTTCCTCGGCTCCGCCGCGGGGCCCGTGTCCGTCATCCTGGTCACCGTCGTCCTGACCTTCGTGACCCTGGTGTTCGGCGAACTGGCCCCCAAGCGCATCGCCATGCAGCGCGCCGAGGGCTGGGCCCTCATGGTCGCCCGCCCGCTCAACCTGCTCGCCACCCTGTCCCGCCCGGTCGTGTGGCTGCTGAGCGTGTCCACCGACCTCGTCGTCCGCCTCACCGGCGGGGACCCCTCCGCCGCGCGCGAGGAGGTCGGCGAGGAGGAGCTGCGCGACATGCTCACCGCCCAGCGCGGCATGACCCGCGAGCAGCGCACCATCATCAGCGGCGCCTTCGAGATCGACGACCGCAGGCTGCGCCAGGTCGTCGTCCCCCGCGGCGAGGTCTTCACCATCCCCGCGGCCACCCCCACCGCCGAGGCCACGCGCATGCTCGCCGAGCACGGCCACTCGCGCGCCCCGGTCGTGGCCGACGACGACCTCGACGACGTCCTGGGCATCGTCCACTGGTCCGACCTGGTCCGCGGCACCGGCACCGCCCGGGACGTGGCCCGCGAGGCGATGCTGCTGCCCGACTCGCTGGTCGTCTCGCTGGCGCTGCGGCAGATGACGGCCGAGCACCAGCAGCTGGCCGTGATCGTCAACGAGATGGGCGGCATCGACGGCATCGTCAGCCTGGAGGACCTGCTGGAGGAGATCGTCGGCGAGATCTACGACGAGACGGACTCCGACATCCGCACCGTGGTCTCCAACGACGACGGGACCCTGACGCTCCCGGGCACCTACCCGGTGCACGACCTGTCCGACATCGACCTGTCCCTGACCGACCCGCCCGAGGGCGACTACGTCACCGTCGCGGGCCTGGTCATCGCCGTCCTGGGGCACATCCCGCGGGAGCCCGGCGAGACGGTCGACTTCGGCGGGTGGATCGCGGAGGTCGCCCGGACCAGCGGCCGCACCATCACCGAGGTCAGGGTGCGGCGCATGGAGGAGGCCCGGCCCGAGGAGTGAGCGAGGGACCGGGCCCCTTCCGACGGCCGCACCGCCGAAAGCGGTGCGGCCGTCGGCGTCCTCCAGGCGGCGCCGCCCGGAGGACGCCGGGAGCCGGCCGGGCGGCCGGACCCGTCCCGCGGCGCGCACCGCGGTTCAAGGTCGCCGCAAGGTCCGTTCAAGGTCGGGCCGGGAGGATCCTGCCACCGAACGCGAGCCCGTCCACGGCGGCGGGCGTGGCCGGTCGGCCCCCTCACCCCTCGGAGAACGCATGCCCAGCGCTTTCGATCGGACCGCCGACCCCGGAACCCGGAACGCCCCCGGCGGCCGGCCTCCGGCGCGGGAGCGGGCGTGGCGACGGGGATGAGCACCCGGGAACGGCGGTCCGCCGCTCCGGATCCCGTGCTCGCCCGCCTCCCCGTCGAGACCGCCCGGGTCGCCCTGCTGAGGGACGCCCGCTCCCCGCGGCTCGACGGCACCGACCCCGCCCGGGTCGCGCGGCTCGCCGAGATCGTCGACGAGCTGCCGCCCATCGTCGTGCAGCGCCCGGCCATGCGCGTGGTGGACGGCATGCACCGCCTCCAGGCCGCCCGGAGCCGGGGGCGCGCCTCGATACGGGTGCGGTACTTCGACGGGTCGGACGAGGACGCGTACATCCTGGCCGTCCGCCTCAACGTCTCCCACGGCCTGCCCCTGCCCATGCGGGACCGGCTGGCGGCCCTGTCCCGTGTCCTACAGGCGTTCCCCCACTGGTCGGACCGGCGTATCGCGGCGACCTGCGGGGTGTCGCCGGGCACGGTCGCCGCCCGACGCCGCCGTTCAGGTGACGAAAGACTGCACGTGAACACGCGGATCGGCAGCGACGGGCGCCGCCAGCCCCGGTCGGCGGCCGCGGGCCGGCAGGCGGCGGCCGAGTTCATGCGCCGCAACCCCGAGGCCAGCCTGCGGGTCGTGGCCCGCCACGCCGGGATCTCCGTGGGCACGGCATTGGACGTCCGCCGCAAGGCCGCGCACGGCCCGACCGGCCCGGACCCGGGAGGCGACCGGCCCGAGCCGGACGCCGCGGCCGCAGTGCTGCGCGACGCCGCGGCCCGGGTCGAGCAGCTCGCCCGCGACCCCTCCCTGTGGGGCTCCGAACACGGCCGGGCGGTACTGCGCCTGGCCTCGGCCACCCTGGGCCTGACGAAGCGGTCCGAAGAACTGGCCGACGGCATGCCCGACCACGCCCGGCGGGCGCTGCACGACGTCGCGCGGGCCTGTGCCCTGGTCTGGAACCGGTGCGGCGATCGGGTCGGCGGCGCCGGAGCGGCCGCACCGCCCCCCGGTGCCCCGGACCGGCCCCACCGCCCGCCGGAAGAGGAGAACGGAGAACCATGATGGACGCCCGGTCGTGGCACAGCATCCACGTCCACCACCACGGCGAGGCCACGTCACGGCTGGTGGCCGAGGCCCTGTGGCCGGTCTCCCGCGAGCTGGAGCGCCGCGGACTGCGGAACTGGTTCGTGCGGCACTGGCGGCGCGGGCCGCACCTGCGCCTCAACGTCGAGGCGGGGAGCGGGGAGTTCCGCGCGGCCCTGCCGATGGTGGCCCAGGTACTGGACCCCTACCTCGCCGCGCTGCCCGCCACAGAGACCGATGTCGGCGCCCTCCTGCCGCTGCACCGCCGCACGGCCGAACAGGAGCGGGAGCCGGGCCCGCTGACCCCGTGGTTCCCCGACAACTCCTGGCACGTCGACGACTACGACGACCGGATGGCGGTGCACCGGACGCCGGAGGCGGCGGCCCTGGTCGCGGACTTCCTGCGGGACGCCAACCAGCACGCCTTCGAGGTCACCGCGGAGGTCGCGGCCGGGGCGAGCCTGCCCGCCGTCGTCTTCGACACCATGGCCGTCCTGGCCGACCGGCTGGTCGACGGCGGCATCGCCGTCGGCTACCTCAGCTACCGGTCCCACGCCGAGGCGTACCTGTCCTACCTGCCCGAACGCGCCCCCTGGCGCCGCGAGTGGGACGACCGCTACCGGTCCCACGCCCGTGCGCTCGCGGACCGGATCGACCGGCTCGTCGGTCCGGACTCCCCGGGGGACCCCCGGGCGTCGGAGTTCGCGGACCTCATCGCGCGGTACCGGTCGGCCGGGGCGGAACTCTACGAGCGGGGGCTGCTCCCGGCGCTGCGGATCGACCCCCTGGACGGCCAGCGGGACGACCCGCGGGCCGCGGACAGCCCGTTCCACCACGCCCTGCTGTCCAGCGGGCACTGGACGACGCGGGTCGGGCCCTCGGCCGACTTCGCGGCGTACCGGCTCGCACTCAACCTGATGTACCTCCAGTTCACCCGGCTCGGGATCACGCCGCACCACCGGCTGTTCCTCTGCCACCTGCTCGCGGAGGCGGTGGAGCGGCGCACGGGGCGGTCGTGGGCCGACCTGATCCGCTCCTGGGACGCCCCCGCCGCCGGAGCGGTGACATGACCCCGCCGGACACGGGACCGTACGAGACCGTGCGGCTGCGCGGCGGGGTCGAGAGCATGCGCCACCCGCGCGGGACGTCGCTGGTCGACCTCCCCGACCAGGAACCGGTCACACCCGAGGAGGAGGCGGTCGTCCGAACTCTGGTCGACGGATCGCACCGGATGACGGTCCGGGACGACGGCACCGGCGCGCTGCTGGACCGGCTGCGCAGCGGAGGCTGGCTGGCGGTCACCGTCCACGACGCGGACGGCCCCGTCTTCACCGTCGAACCCCACCGCTCGCCCGCCGCGCGGCCCGTCCCGCCGCCTCCCGGGCGGCCGCGCCTGTCCCGTTTCACCGCCGTCCGGGCGTCGGCCGACGGCCTGCTGTGGGTCTCCTCGCCGCGCGCCTGGGCGGCCGTGGTCGTGCACCGGCCCGAGGCCGCCGTGGTCCTGGCCGATCCCGGCGGGGAGCGGCGGGTTCCCGGCCTGGACGAGGCGGTGGCCGCCCGGCTGCGCCACGACCTGCTGTGGGCCGGGCTGGCGGTGGTCGGCGACGAGGACGAGGAGTTCCGGGTACGGCAGTGGTCGTGGGCCGACCTGGAGTTCCACCAGAGCAGCCGGGGGTATACACCGGGGTTCAGGCTCGGGCGGACCGGCTGGGGAGCGGAGTACGCCCCGGCGCCTCCCCCCAGGCCCGAGCCCTTTGGGCCGGCGGTCGAGCTGCGCCGCCCGGACCTGGAACGGCTGCGCGGGACCGACCCGCCGTTCACCTCCGTCCTGGAGAGCCGGCGCTCCCTGCGCCGGCACGACCCGCGGAACCCGCTCACCTGCGACCGGCTCGCCGAGTTCCTGTACCGCACCGCGCGCACCGTGCACCGCCGGCCGGGTGACGGGATGGAACTCCAGTACCGCCCCTACCCCTCCGGCGGCGCGGCGCACGAGCTGGAGGTCTACGTCGTCGCCGCCCGGGTGGCCGGGCTCGAACCCGGCACCTACCACTACGACGGCCACGACCACCGGCTCGAACTCGTCCGCCCGATGGACGGCCCGGGGCGCCTGCTCGTGGACGGCGTCGGGAGTGCCACCTCGCAGACCGGCGCCCCCCAGGCGCTGCTGCTGATCAGCGCCCGGTTCGAGCGGTTGATGTGGGCCTACGAGGGGCTCGCCTACGCCCTGATCCTCAAGCACGTGGGGGCGCTGATGCAGACGATGAACCTGGTGGCCACCGCCATGGGCCTGGCCGGCTGCGCCCTCGGCACCAGCACCCGGCACGCGTTCGGCCGCCTGACCGGGCTCGACCCGCTGGAGGAGGACCTCGTCGGCGAGTTCCTCCTCGGCGTCCCCGCCGGACCGGAGCAAGAAGAAGGAGGCCGCCGGTGAAGCTGCGCCTGCACGACGACGCCTACCTGGCACCCGTCGACGACGGCACCTACATCATCGCGCCGCGGGAGCGGACCTGGGTGGGCGGCACGTCGTTCGCCCGCTGGGTGGAGGCGCTGTCGCCGTGGCTGGACGGCCGGTTCACGGCCGCCGAACTCGGCGCGCGGTTCCCGGACACGCACACGCCCGCGCTGGAGGCCGTGCTCGGGCGCCTGCGCGACGCGGGCGCCGTGGTGGAGGAGCCGACGGGGCCGCCACCGCTCGACGCCCCGGTCCGCGAGCGGTTCGCGCCCGAGCTCTCCTACCTGGCGGCGCACCACGGCGACGCCGCCGCGGCGTTCGGCCGGTTCCGGGACCTCTCCGTGGCCGTGCTGGCCGAGGCCGCGTGGGCGGCGCCGATCCGGGAGCACCTGCGCTCCGCCGGCGTGCTCCGCGTCGATACCCTCCCCCTCGGGGCGGACGGCGCCCGAGCCGAGGCCGTCACCGGTCGCGACCTCGTCGTCGCCGTCGTCGCGGACCCGGCGCGGCTGCTGCGGCTCGACGCGCGCTGCGCCGGGTCGGGGACCGCGCTGGCGGCCGTGCTGCCCGACGGGGCCGACCTCTGGCTGCCGCCGATCGCGGACCCCCGCGCCGACCCGGGCGACCCGCTCGCGCCGGTGCGCCCCGGCTCGGTACTCGACCGGTCACCCGGCCCGCGGCCGCCGGCGGAGCCGACCGCGGCCCACCGGGAGGTGGTGGCCGCCGCCGTGGCGCGGTCGGCGTTCCACTGGGCGACCGGCACCGGCGCCCCCCGGTGGGAGCGAGATGTCATCCGGATCGGGCCCGACCTCGCCGCGCACCGCCACCACTGCCTCCGGCACCCCCGCCGGCTGCCGGTGCCCCCGGGCGGCGGCGAGGGGGTCCGGGACCGGGTCGCGTCGCTACGCGACCGCCCGGCGGCGGCCGACGCCGAGTTCGCGCGGACGGCGGTCCGCGCCGCCGACGACGTCTTCGGCCTGTTCCGGTACCTGCCCGACGACGGCGCCTCGCAGAGCCCGGTGCACGTCGCCGAGGCGCAGATCCGAGACCCCCTCTCCGACACGGGGTGGGAGGGGGCCGCGGTCGTGCGCGCCGTCGCGTTCGACTACGCGACCGCCCGGATCGAGGCCGCCCGGTCCGCGCTCACCTGGTACGCGGAACGGTTCGTCGACCCGCGCCGCCTGGTGGACGCGCCGGACGGCCCCCACGGCCTCGTCGCCGGATACGACCCGGTCGCCGACCGCGTCGTACAGCTCCCCGCCGCCGCCGTCTTCCCCCGGCTCGGCGGCCCGGCCGCCGGCACCGCGGCGGCCGCCGCGGGGGAGTCCTGGGACGCGGCGCTGGACCGGGCCCTGGCCGGGCTCTGGTGGAGCGACCCGCAACTGGTCGGCGACACCGCCGGACGGCCGGTCCGGGTGGACCCGGCGACGCTCGACGAGGCGGGGCGGCGCTGCGCCCTGATCCTCGCCGAACTCGGCGAACTGCCGCAGGTGTACGACCACGGCGGCCGCCACGGTGTCACGGCCCTGTCGTTCCGGCGCGGCGACCTCGTCCTGGAGCGCACCGCGGGCCCGGCCGGACGGGCCTGGACCGACGGCCTGCTCAGGACCCTCTTCACCGTCCAACGGTGGATCCACGGCGACCTGCGGCGGCCGCCGCAGGCGACCACGCCCCGGGCCCCCGCGACCGGGGAGGAGGTCCGGGCGGACCCCGCCGCGCCGGACCCCGGCACGGTCCTCGCCGCGCTGGCCGCGGCGGGCCGCACGGCCGTCGTCGTCCCGCTCGACCACGACCCGGCCGCGGCCGCGCTCCTTCCCCACACACTCAAGGTGGTGCTGCTGTGACCGACCCGCTGCCCGGACCGGCCGTCGTCGGACGGGGCCTGATCGCCGACGCGGTCGCCGAACGCCTGGGGGTGTCCGTCCACCCGGTGCCCGGCGACACCTCCGCCGGCGGTCCGACCGTGTTCGCCGCGGACGGCTGGGCGGACCCCGTGCCCGAGGGGGCGCGGGCCCGCGGCCCGCTGCTGCCGGTCCGCACCGAGATCGACCGGCTGGTCATCGGCCCCTGGGAGGTCCCCGGGGAACGGGGGTGCGCGCGCTGCGCGCAGACCCGGTACCGGCGGATGGGCCACTCCGGCGAACAGGCCGCCCGACGGCTCCACGGCGACCGGCTGGACCGCGCCCCGGCACTGCTCACCGGTCAGGCCGCCCGGCTGGCCGCGGCGCTCGTCGAGGACGACGTCCGCTCCGCCGCACGCGGAGCCGCCCCCCGCACCCGCCACGCCGTGCTCTGCGTCGACCTGCGGGACCTCACGGTCACGACGCACCGGGTCCTGCCCGATCCGGCCTGCGAGACCTGCGCGTCCCCGCGGCCGGACGCCCCCGACGACACCCTCGGCCGACCGGTGCCGCGCCCCGCCCACCGCCCCGGGGCGGCCCGCGGCCGCGACCTCCCCGTGGAACTGGAGAGCCTGACCGCGCGCTACGTCGACGCCCGTACGGGCGTCCTACGGCGCCTGCACGACCGCACCGAGGGCGCGCAGATCGTCACCACCGCCGAACAGGCCGGACCGCACCACGGCATGGCCGGGTACGGCCGTTCGCCGCAGCGGCGGACCAGCCGCACCACGGCGATCCTCGAAGGGCTCGAACGGTTCGCCGCCACACCGGCGGCGGGCCGACGGGTCACCGTCGGCTTTTACCGGGAGCTCGCCGACCGGGCGCTGGACCCGCGCACCCTCGGGCTGCACCCGCCGCGGGAGTACGACCGGCCGGGCTTCCCCTACGCGCCGTTCGACCCCGACCGGTCCTACCGCTGGGTGTGGGGGTGGTCCTTCCTGAGGGGCGCCCCGATCCTGGTGCCCGAACCCCTGGCCTACTACGGCCTCGGACCGCACGGGGGCGGCTTCGTCTACGAGATCTCCAACGGCTGCGCCCTGGGCGGCAGCCTCCAGGAGGCCGTCCTCTACGGGGTGCTGGAGGTCGCCGAACGCGACGCGTTCCTGATGACCTGGTACGCGCGCCTGCCCGGCCCGGAGATCGACCCGGCCACCCTGGACGAGGCGGACCGGCTGCAGGCGGCCGTGCTGCGGGCGGAGACCGGCTACGACATCAGGTTCTTCGACATCACGACCGAGCAGGGGATCCCCGCCGTGTGGGCGATGGCCACCGCCCCGGCCGGCTCGACCGGCGCCGCCCTGCGCTGCGCGGCGGGCGCCCACCTCACCGGCGCGCGTGCGGTCCGCGGCGCGCTGTCCGAGCTCGGCGCCGGCCTGTCCTACGCGATCGAGCACTTCGCGCACCCGGAGGTCGCCGCACGGGCGGCCCGGATGGCCGACGACCCGGAGGCGGTGCGCGACATGGAGGACCACCCGCTCCTCTACTGCGAGCCGCGCACCGCCGAACGGCTGGGCTTCCTCACCGGCCTCGCCCCCACACGCCCGGTCGGCGACGTCGGCGTCCGGACCGGGGAGTTCGCCGACGACGACATCGACACCGTGATGCGCGCCGTCGTCGGACGGTACCTCCGCGACGGCCTCGACGTCGTGGTGGTCGACCAGACCCCCGACGAACTGCGGGAGGCGGACCTGCACTGCGCCAAGGTGCTCGTCCCCGGAACGCTGTCCATGACCTTCGGCCACCGCAACCGCCGCACCACGGGCCTGCCGCGGCTGCTGGAGGCGCGCCGGCGCCGCGGGCTCGCCGACCGCCCGATGCGCGAGGACGAGGTCAACCCCCACCCGCACCCGTTCCCCTGACTCCGAGGAGCCCACGTGACGACGTCCACCGGCGCCGCCCCGCGACCCGCCTGGCGGGCCGTCCTGGGCCGACTGCGCCCCTACCGCGGCGGGGCGGCCGTCGGCATCCTGCTCTCCCTGGCGGCCTCCGCCGGCGGACTGGTGCTGCCGCTGCTGACCCGACGGCTCATCGACCGGGTGGCCGACGGCGGAGACGTGACCGCCCCGGTACTGATGACCGTCGGCCTCCTGGCCGGCGGGGCCGTGGCGGGCGCCTTCGGCTGGTTCCTGCTGGACCGGATCGCGATCACCCTGGTGCGGGACGCCCGGCGGTCCCTGCTGTCCCGGCTGCTGCGCGTGGACGCGCGCACCGTCGACCGGCTCCAGCCCGGCGACCTGCTGGCCCGCCTGACCACCGACGCCGCGGCACTGCACATGCTCGCCGTCGAGGTGCTGGCCGGAGTCGGCACCAACCTGCCCGTGATCGCCGTGGCGATCACGCTGATGGCCTACCTCGATCCGGTCCTGCTGGCCGTCACACTGGCCGTCTCGGTCGCGGCGGGGGTGATCATGCACGTGCTGTCACCGCGTGTCCAGCGGTCGAGCCTGGCCGCACAGGAGGCGGTCGGCGCCATGGCCGCGGCGATCGAACGCGCGATCGGCGCGATCCGCACGATCCGGGCGAACGGCGCCGAGGCCGCCGAGGAGGCCCACCTCCACGCCGCCGTCGGGCTGGCGTGCACGGAGGCGGTCCGGACCTCGGCCTGGAGCACCGTCGCCGCGAGGGCCACCGGCATGACGTTCCAGCTGGCGTTCGTGGCCGTGCTCGCGGTGGGCGGGGCCCGGGTCGCGACCGAGCAGCTGACGGTCGGCGCCCTGGTCGCGTTCCTGCTCTACGTCTTCTACCTCGTCATGCCGATGCAGAACCTGGTCGGCGCGGTCGCCGCGTACCGGGTCGGGATCGCGAGCGTGACCCGGATGGGCGAGGTGCTGGAGTACCCGGCGGAACCGGTCCACCCCGCGCCCGGCACGGTCCGCGGCGGGGCACCGCTGGACGTGCGGTTCGCGTCCGTCCGCTTCGCCTACCGGCCCGGGGAGGAGGTGCTACGGGCCCTGTCGTTCACCGCGCCGGCCGGCGCGGTGACGGCGATCGTCGGCCGCTCCGGAGCCGGCAAGTCCACCGTGCTCGACCTGATCGAACGCTTCTACGACCACTCCGCCGGGGAGATCCTCCTCGGCGGCCGCGACGTGCGCGACTGGCCGGTCGCCGAGCTGCGGCACGCGATCGGCTATGTGGAGCAGGACAGCCCGGTCCTCGCGGGCACGCTGCGCGACAACCTCCTGCTCGGCGCCCCGAACGCGGGCGAGGCCGAGATCCGCGAGGTCCTCGGACGGGCCCGGCTCACCGACCTCGTGGCGGGGCTCCCCGAGGGGCTGGACACCGTCGTCGGGCACCGGGGGAGCACGCTGTCCGGCGGGGAGCGGCAGCGGGTGGCGATCGCCCGGGCCCTGCTGCGCAAACCCAGACTGCTGCTGCTCGACGAGGCGACCTCGCACCTGGACGCGGAGAACGAGGCGGCGCTGCTGGAGTCGATCCGCGACATCGCCGGTACGGCGACGGTGGTCGTCGTGGCGCACCGCTCGTCCACCGTCCGGCTCGCCGACCGGATCGTCGTCCTGGACGGCGGCGCCGCGCGCGCGACCGGAGACCACGAGGAGCTCGCGGCCGGAGACGCGCTCTACGCCGAGCTGGTCGCGACGCGGCTCACTCCGTAGCGCCCGCTACCCTGCCCGCACGGCCTCCCCGCCGCCGTTCCACCGGCGCGGGGAGGCTTCGTGCTGCCCGCCCGTCACCTGGTTGAACACGATTGACCGGGACCGGCGGCCTGGGGATCCTTCCTTGCAGCAAGCCCGACCGCGGGCTTGGCAAGGAAAGGAGGAACCATGGCGACCCAGCGGAACGCGGCACGGTTCGACATCGACGATCTCCCCGTCGACGTGTTCGACCTCGTGGCCGACGGCACCGTGGGCGAGTCGCTCGCAGCCGGCCACGGCATGACCGAGTACGACGCCTCGCGCGCCTACATCACCTGCAACTGCTACGCGAGCTGCACCTGCGGAGGCAGCTGCGGCAGTGGCGGCGGTGGCTGCGGCGGCGGCAGTGCCGCGCCGGACAGGCCCCTCTGATCGATCGGTCCCGTGTCGCTGCGGAAAGGAAGGTTGCAGGGTGGAGCCTCCACCGACGATGTACACGCACGGTGATGCCGCAGCGGCCGTGACGGATCCGGTGCGGCCCGGCCCGGCGGTGTTCCGCCGGGCCGGGCTGCCCAGCGGGGTCCTGGACACCCTCCGTTTCCCCTCCACCGGCCGGGCCGTCGACGAGATCCTCGCGCGGCGGTCCGCCGTGGCCGAGCGGGGCCGGTCCGCGGCGGACGCCCTGCACCCGGTCATCGGCGCCCTGCCCGAGCGGGAGCCCCTGCGGCCGCGGCTCGTCGGGCTCCGCCGGGCGCTGTACCGGGGACGCCGGCCCACGGCCAAGGAATGGGCGCCCGACCTCGCCGACCGGTTGCCTGCCGGGCCGGCCCGCGACATCCGGCGCTGGCTGGCGGACCTGGACGGCCTCCGGTCGGCCGAGGCGTCGCTGGAGCGCGTCCTCGACGCCGAGGCGGCCGAACGCCGGGACCTGCTGGTCGGGACCGCCGCCGACCCGGCGTTCCGGATCGGCCTGGACGTCTCCAGCCCCGCGCTCGCCGCGGAGCTCGACAAGTGGCTCGGGGATCCGGCGCGCTCGCCCCGGCCGCGCACCGTGTCCACACTCGCCCGCTACGTGGCCCGGGCCGCGGCCAAGACGAGTCCGCTGAGCGCCTTCCTGACCAGCGGGCCGGTCGAATGGGCGGCCGACGGCCCCGCGGTGGCGGTCCACCCCCGGCAGGCCCTCGGCGTCCACGAGCTGGCCGAGCACGGGCTCAGGGAGAGGATCGCGGAGCTGGCCGCCTCGCGGCCCGGTCTCCGCGATGAGGCGGTGCTCAGGCTCAACCCGACCGCCGGGCGGGACGGCGGGACGATCGGCTACATCGGCCCCACGGCCTCCCAGGCCCCCTGCTCGATCCCCGCCCGCCCGGCGGTGCTCGACGTCGTCGCACTGCTCGGGGCCGAGGCGGCCGGACTGCCCCGCCGGGAGCTGCGCCGGCGCCTGTGCGGCGGTGACGCCGAACCGGCCGAGCAGGTGGACGCCTTCATCGACCACCTCCTCAAGGCCGGGCTGCTCGTCCGCGTCGTCCCCGTGTCCCGGTTCGAGACGATGCTCGGCGACTGCGCGGCGTGGCTGGACGACCGCCGCCCGGCCGACCCCGGAGCCGGAGCACTCGCCGACGACCTGCGGGAACTGGACCGGACCCTCTCGACGCGGGTGCCGCCGGACCGGGTCGAGCCCTACCGGGAGCACCGGCGGCGGGTGATCGGACAGGTGCGGGGGCTCGCCGCCCACGCACCGGCCTCCGACCCGCTGGGGGCGTACCTCGCCACCAGGACGATCAACGGCCTGCGGGACAGCGCCGTGACCCCTGGACCGCTGGCGTCCTGCTCGGTCCCCGCCTGGGAACCGGTCCTGGACGACCTCGACGCGCTGCGGCGGTGGCTGGCGCCCTTCGCGCTGTGGCTGCCCGCCCGGCTCGTGCTGACCGAGCTGCTGGGCGAGGCCGTCGCGGCGCGCGGGACGATGCCGCTGGTCCGCTTCTACCGGGAGCTGCAGAAGGCCCGGAAGGCCACCGGCGACATCTACCGGGAGCTGAACGCGTGGCTGGCGTCGCCCACCGCCATGTCGGCCCGGGAGAGCGCGTGGGAATCCGTGCGCCGGCTGGCGGGCGTGTGCGATGCGGCCACCGCCGCCATCGCCCCCTACCCGGTCTCGGGCCCGGTGCCCGCGCCCACGGGCGCCCCGGCCTGGCCGGAACCGGTCGTGGTCGGAACGGAGCGGCTGCGCACCGCCGCGGCGGGTTTTCCCGCGTGGGTCCCGCCGGTGCGCTCCCTCGACGCCGCCGTCCAGGTCGTGCCCGGCGACGGGCCCGGGCCGGCCGTCGTGGTCAACACGGTCATGCCCGGGTTCGGGGCCGTACGGGCCCGGATCGACCACCTCACCGGCCCTGGCCGGCTCCAGGGGCCCCCTCGCTTCCCGGACCTCCCGGGAGGTCCGGTCTACGCCTGTTTCAGCGACCGGTTCGGCCTGTCGCTCAACGACCACCGGCAGGTGCTGCCCTACACGCTCGGCGACGCCCCGATGCGAGTGCCGGGCGACCGCGACACGACCCTGGCGGTCGACGACCTGGTGGTGCGCGTCGAGGAGGAGACCGGGCTGCTGGCCCTGTGGTCGCGCCGCCTCCGGCGGCCCGTGCGGGTGGTCCACACCGGCATGATGGTGTCCCTGTGGCAGTACCCCTTCTCCCACCTGCTGTCGATCCTCTCCGGTGAGGTGCTCACACCCGCACCGGCTCCGCCCGTCACGGCCGCGGCCGGCCTGCGCCGCGACCGGCCGCGGCTGACCGCGGGAGGGCTCACCCTCGTCCGGGGCGCCCGGCGCTTCCCGGTGTCCGAGGTCCCCGTGATCCGTCCGGGGGAGCGGAGCGGGCGGTACCTCCTCCGGCTGGAGGAGTGGCGCCGAACGGAGCGGCTCCCGCAACGGTGCTTCCTCACGCTGTGGCGGACCTCCGAGGAGGGGCCGAGGCCGGCGTCGACGAAGTGGCGCAAGCCGATGTACCTCGACTTCGGGAGCTGGTTCCTGGTCCAGGGCCTGGTCGGCGTGCTCCAGCGGCCGGACGCGGGGGAGGTCGTGTTCACCGAGGCGCTCCCCGACCCCCTGGCGCCGGGGTCCGGACCGGACCCGCACGTCGCGGAACTCGTCCTGGGCGTGAGCGGGGACGGACGGCCGTGACACGACCGCACCGCGCAGGCGGGGGGAGTCCGGCACCGGCCCCGGAGCCCCGTTCGTGGCTGGGCGTCCACGTCTTCTACGACGGGGACCTGGACGCGGTGGCCGGCGACCTCGTCGGCGACATCACGGCCCGGCTGGCCGCCGAGGAGGCGGCCGAGGGCCTGTTCTTCCTCCGGCACTGGGAGGCCGGGCCGCACGTGCGGATCCGTGTCCTGCCCGGACCGCGCCGGACCGGCGACGCCCGGCGCATCGTCACCGGAGCGGCGGAGGCGTTCCTGGCCCGGCGTCCGGCGCCCTCCCTGGTGGGACAGGCCGAGTACGAACGGTACGCGCCGGCCTTCGCGGCGGCCGAGGAGGCGGCCGGGTACGAACGCCGCCGACGGCCGAACAACTCCCTCGCCGAGATCCCCTACCGGCCGGAGACCGGCAAGTACGGCACGGGCGCCGCCCTGCACGCCGTCGAGGACCACTTCGTCCGGTGCAGCGCGGTGGCGCGGGAAGTCATCGGCGCCGACCCGCAGGGCGGGCGGCGCGCCGCGACGGCCTTCGCCCTGCTGGCGCTGGCCTGGTGGACGGCGTCGTCGTCGGGTGGCGCCCCATCCGCACCGGTCTCCCCGCCGCGCGGGGTCCCCGAACCCGCCGCGGCCCCGGCCGACCTGTACCACCGGCGGCGCGACGCGCTCCTGGACACCCTGGCCAGGACGCGGGACCTCGCCGCGGCGGCGCGCGGCCGCCCGGCGGGCACCCTGGGCACGTGGGCGTGGTCGGTCGCGGCGGCCGTCGACGGCCTCGGCGACCCCGCGCGGGCACGGCGGGTCCTGGACCACTGCGCCCACCTGGCGTGCAACCGCCTCGGGCTGGACGCGTCCCGGGAGCTCACCCTACGCCGCCTCCTCCACCTCGCGGCCGCCGACCACTTGTCGGCCGGCCGGTCCGGCGGCCCCGCGTCCGCGACATGACCCGGCCCGCTGACAGCCCGGAACCCCGGCGGGCAGGGCGTTCCGGGCGGAACGGCCGCCACGGTACGGTGAGGCGACCCGGCCGAGGAGCCCCGGGGCGGGGGACGCCCCTCCGGGGCCGCGAGACCGGCCGTGCCCGCGTCGCGGAGAAGGAGACCGAGTGACCCTGGACGAGAAGACACGGCGCGAGGCCGCCCGGGCGCTGCGCGAGGCGGACCTCTCCGTCCGCCCGGTGGAGCCCCCGAGCCGGACCCACCCCGGCCTGGACGTCGCCGACGCCTACGACATCCAGCTGCGCAACATCGCCGCCCGGCTCGGGGAGGGCGCCCGCACGGTCGGCTACAAGGTGGGCCTGACCTCCCGCGCGATCCAGGAACTGCTGGGCGTCGACGAACCCGACTTCGGCCACCTGCTCGACGACATGGTCGTCGAGGACGGCGCGACCGTGGACGCCTCCCGGTACTGCGCCCCGCGGGCGGAGCCGGAGATCTGCTTCCGCCTCGCCCGGGGCCTGCGGGGCCCGGGGGTGACCGCCGCGGACGTGCTGGCCGCAACCGACGCGGTCGCCCCCGCGCTGGAGATCGCGGACAGCCGCGTCCGGGACTGGGAGATCACCCTCGTCGACACCGTCGCCGACAACGCCAGCGCCGGCGCCCTGGTGCACGGCCCCTGGACCCCCCTGTCCGAGGTGCCCGACCTCGCCGCGCTCACCGCCGAGCTGTACATCGACGGCGAGAGCGTCGCCCGGGGCGAGGGGAAGGCCGTGCTCGGCCATCCCGCCGAGGCCGTGGCCTGGCTGGCCGACGGCCTGGCCGGTATCGGGGCCGCCCTGGAACCCGGGCAGGTGGTCCTGTCCGGATCCATCACCACCGCCCCCTTCGTCACGGCGGGCCACCGCGTCGAGGCGCGCTTCGACGCCCTCGGTACGGTCTCGGTGTCCTTCTCCTGAGGCGCCCCCCGTGAGCGGACGCCCGGCCGTGGCCGCGGGGGGCCGCGGCCGGGGTGCTCTTCCGGCCCTCGCGGTCCGGGCCGCGTCGCGGGGAGGGAGACCTACCGTCCGGCGGCGCGGCGGCGTTCCAGGCCCTCGAGGATGAGGTCGAGCGAGAACACGAACTCCGCGTCGTCGTCGCAGCCGCCCAGGGCGCCCTCGTGGGCGGACCCGGTGATCATCTCCGCCACCCAGGGCATCTCCGGCGCCAGCGCCGCGGCCTGGGCGGCGGCGACCTCGGGCGGGGTGTCGGCGGCGCCGTCGTCGAACAGGTCCTGGCTGAACCCCAGGATGCGGCTGCCCAGGGCGTGCAGGGCGTGGTGCGTCAGCTCCAGGCTCAGGCCCCCGCCGCGCAGGATGCCCAGGACGGTGTCGACGTAGCGCAGGGCGGCCGGGGTCGGCTCGGGCCGGGCCTTGATGACCTCGGCGGTCCAGGGGTGGCGGAGCATCGTGCGGCGCGCGGCCAGCATCTGCTCGCGGGCGGTCTCCACCCAGGTCGCCCCCGGTCCGACCCGTTCGATCCCGGCGACGACGGTGTCGGTCATGAGGTCGAGCAGGCCGTCCTTGGCGCCGATGTGGCGGTACAGGGACATCGGGTCGACCCCGAGCTCCTGCGCGATCCGCCGCATGCTGACCGCCGCCGGGCCGTCGGCGTCGGCGACGCGGATCGCGACGCCGACGATGCCCTCCCTGGTGAGCCCCGCCGGGGCCGTCCTCGATCGTCGCGTCGTCACCCGCCCCAGTCTAGGCCGTGTTTTTTGAACCTCCGCTGCGCTTTGGTTCGTGCTCGGCACCCCCTGAGGGCGGGAACCTTCGGCCCCTCCGTCGCAGTCCTCGTTCCTCGGACCGCTCCTCCGGGGCCTCCAGAACCCCGCCGGGCGCCTCGCCGACCCTCAGTGGCACAGGAGAGCGGTAGGTCTTAGGCACCCATCCGTTGACCGTGTGCAGGCGTCGGTCTACTCTGTAGGTCTACGGCGTAGGTCTACGCCGTAGACGACCCGAGGAGGGTGACGATGACGGATCGTGAGAAGACCCCCGCCCCGCCGCCGCGCTGGTTCGTCCGCAGTGTCTGGACCGGCCACCGGCTGCTCTTCCGCACCACCGGCCGGGGGCTGTCGCGCCCCCGGCCGGGCGACCGGATGGGAATGCTGCGGCTGCGCGTCCAGGGCCGCCGCACCGGCCGCGAGCGCGCCGTGATCCTCGGCTACCACCTGGACGGGGACTCCTACGTCACGCTCGCGATGAACGGCTGGGCCGAGGCCGACCCGGCCTGGTGGCTCAACCTCCGGGCGCACCCGAGTGCCGAGGTCGACACCGTCGACGGCACGTTCGGCGTGGTCGGCCGCGAGGCGGCGGGCGAGGAGCGCGAACGCCTCTGGCGCCGGTTCGACGACTACCGGGGCTGGGGCGACATCGACGCCTTCTCCGCCCGCCGCCCGCACACCCCCGTCGTCGTCCTCGACCGCCGCTGACCCGCACCCGGGCCGGGCCGCCCGCACCCCCGGCGGCCCGCCGGGCGTTCGCGGCGGCGGGCCCGGTCCTTCCGGGACTCAGAGGCGCTCGAAGACCGTGGCGTTGGCGAGGCCGCCCGCCTCGCACATCACCTGGAGCCCGTAGCGGCCGCCCGTCTGCTCCAGCACGTTGAGCAGTGTGGCGGTCAGCCGGGCGCCGGAGGCGCCCAGCGGGTGGCCGATGGCGGTGGCGCCGCCGTTGACGTTGACCTTCGCGGGGTCGGCTCCGGTCTCCTTCTGCCAGGCGAGCACCACCGGGGCGAAGGCCTCGTTGACCTCGAAGGCGTCGATGTCGTCCAGGCGCAGTCCGGCCCGGGCGAGCACCTTCTCCGTGGCCGGGATGATCCCGGTGAGCATGTACAGCGGGTCGTCGCCCACGACCGCGAAGGAGTGGACGCGGGCGCGGGGCCGCAGGCCCAGGCGGCGGGCCGCCTCCTCGCCCGCCACGAGCACGGCGGCCGCGCCGTCGTTGATGGGGGAGCTGTTGCCCGCGGTGATCCTCCACTCCAGGCCGGGGAAACGCCGCTTCCAGTGGTCGTCCTCGAAGGCGGTGCGCAGCCCGGCGAGGATCTCCGGGGTGGTGTCCGGGCGGACGCTCTCGTCGGTGCGCAGGCCGTTGACGGGGCTCACCTCGGCGTCGAACCGGCCCTGCGCCCAGGCGTCGGCGGCCCGCCGGTGCGAGGTCGCGGAGAACTCGTCCAGGAGCCCGCGGTCCAGGCCCCAGCGCTGCGCGATGAGTTCGGCGCTCACCCCCTGGGGGACCAGGCCCTCGGGGTAGCGCTCCCCGACGCCGGGGCCGGTGAAGTCGCGGCCCAGGGACTGCGAGCCGATGGGCACGCGGCTCATGGACTCCACACCGGAGGCGATGGCGAGGTCGTAGGCGCCGGCGATGACGCCCTGGGCGGCGAAGTGCAGGGCCTGCTGGCTCGACCCGCACTGGCGGTCGACGGTCACGGCGGGGACCGATTCGGGGAACCCGGCGGCCAGGGCGGCCCACCGCGCGGTGTTCCCCGACTGCTCGCCGACCTGGCCGACGGCGCCGCCGATGACGTCGTCGATCCGGGCGGGGTCGATCCCGGTGCGCTCCACCAGCGCGCGCAGGACGTGCGCGTGCAGGTCCACGGGGTGGACGTCGGCGTACGCGCCCCCCGGCCTGCCCTTGGCGATCGGGGTGCGGACGGCGTCCACGATGACGGCGGTGGTCATGGCGACTCCCTTGTTGCGCGGCCTGTGCGGTCACCCTAACCGAGAGGGTTTGATTTTCAAACCCTCGGTGGTGTCTTCGGAGCCGCCGAAGGAGTCGTGTCGGGAAGTGCCGGGACCGTCACCGTCGATAACGGACAGTGCGAGACAAGGGCCACAGCAGCCCCTCATGCCCCACGGGTTTTCCAAAAGCGTTCACGTTCACTCCCTCGTATTCCGTAAGGTGTCATTCGGGACCCGGAGGTCCGGAGCGGGACGGTGTGGACGGACGCCCCGCCCGGGCCCCGGATCCCACCGGTCCCGCCGGTGCCGGCCGTGCCCTAGGGCGGACGGCGGTCGGCCCCGGCGGGCCGGGCCCCCGGGGGGCGCGCCCCCGGGCTCACCCCGTGTTGCGGGCCAGGACCAGGTCGATCAGCTCCCGGTCGGGGAAGTCCATCACCACGATCCCGGTCCGTTCCAGGGGCGCCTGCCGCAGGTGGGCGACCGCGTAGGTGTTGACCCCCCGCGATCCCAGGAAGCCCCAGGCCACCTCGCGCGGATTCGCGAACGGGGCGCCGCTCCCGCTCAGGTGGTTGACGTACAGCGTCCCGGGCGACCCCGCCGCCGCCTTCTCCAGGTGCGCGCGCACCTTGTCCCACTTGGCCGGGATGTCGAACAGGGTGGGCACCTGGTAGGCGTCCTGGATGTCCGTCGCCGGGCCGTTCCACCCGATCCCGTAGTCGCGCGAGGCCGCGAAGTCCTGCACGATGACGATCCGCCCGCGCACCTCGCCCAGGTCCGGCACGTACGCCCCGCCCTGCGCCGGCGGCCGCCACAGGCGCTCGCCCAGGATCCCCCGGGTGCCGGGGTCCTCCTCGATGTAGTGGTCCAGTGTCTCCTGGTAGCTGCGGGTGTTCTCCTCCTCGGTGTGCTCCTTCTTCATCCGGATCAGCACCGTCTCGGTGGGGTTGCGGTCCAGGAACGCGTCGATCGCCACGACCACGTCGGTGAAGTTCAGGTGCAGGTACTCGGCGCCGTGGTGGATGGGGAAGGAGTCCCGGTAGTGGCGGGTGCGCACGTCCAGGAAGCGCACGCCGGCGTCGAGCTGCTCGGCGATGGTCAGGTCCTGGGTGCGCGACCACACCGTGCCGCGCCAGGCACCGCTGTCGTGGGTGCCGGGGATGGACAGCTCCGCCAGGCCCGTGCCGTCGGGCAGGGAGCCCATCCACCCGGCGGGTTCGGCGGCGGCCACGGTCTCGGCCGCGGCCGGGGCGGGGGCCATGAGGCCCGGCAGGACGACCAGGGTGACCAGGGCCGACCACACCAGGGACAGGGGCGAGGGGCGCGGGACGGCCGGGGCTGGGGCCGGGAGGGCAGGGGAGGGGGAGGGGGCGGACGCGGGGAGCATGGGGTTCCTCCGTTCGCGGGGGCGGGCGCGGGGGAGCGCCCGGTCCCGTCCACACTGCCACGCGGAGGGCGCCCCCCACATCCCCCTATCGCGCCGGGGACCGCGCGCCGTTCCCGCCCGCCCCCGAAGGGAGCGGACGGCGCCCCCGGCCCGGTCCTCAGAAGCGGTGGCGGTTCCGGAGGAGCGCCTCGGGGGCGATGTCCAGCATCCAGTGCCGCCCCACCGTCCACCCCAGGAAGCGCCGGGCCTCCCCGTCGCCGCGGGCCGGGAGGGTGTGCCCCTCCACCGCCGCGCGCAGCCCGGCCAGTGCCGGGGCCAGCCGCTCGCGCACGTGGTAGGGCGGGTCGGCCTCCTCCATCCAGGCCAGCACCGCGCGCTGCTCCCGCGGCGTGCACCGGGACAGCAGGAACACGGTCTGCCGCCAGGCGAACGCCGCGTTCTTGACGTGCGCGAGCGCGTCATAGACCCGGGGCAGCGCGCCCAGCAGCCGCACCGTCGTCCGGTGCGCCCGCCGTGCCGCCGCCTCCCAGCCGTCCCGCGGCCGGGACCCGGCCGCGACCAGCGCCGCCAGGTTGTGGGTGGTGAGGATCTGCGCCTGCTCGATCACCGTGCCGTTGCCCGGCACCGTCCGGGGCGGGTCCCCGGCGCGCTCCCGGCACAGCCCGGCGAAGGTCTGCTCTCCGCCGGAGCGCTTCTCCTCCAGTGCGAACACCCGGGCGCAGTCGATCCCGTAGTACCGGGCGTACAGGGTCCCCTCGACCACCTCGGCGGCCCGCCGGGCGGCCCGGGTGAACTTGGCCGAGAAGGTGCCCATGAAGATGTCCGAGGCCAGCTCCTCCACGAACGGGAAGTCCACCTGCGACGGCGGCACCCGCCCCTCGGCGGTGCGGGCCAGCCCGTTCAGCTCGCTCACCAGCGGGTTCGGCGTGATGGTCCCGGGGAAGCAGGTCAGCGCGGTGTCGCCCACCCGGACGATCACGCTGCGGGCGGCCTCCCGGCGCACCTCGGCGGACCCGTGGTGGCGCTCCAGTTCCCGCACCCAGGGCAGCTCCCCCTGCCGCACCTGGGAGGCCAGGTGGAGCAGCAGCAGGGACCGCCGCCGCGCGAACGCCTCGTGGTTCGCGGCGACCAGCCGGGCCGCCGCCGGGTCGCCGACCGCCGCCGACTGCGCCTCGGCTGCCAGGGCGGGCACCAGGGCGGCCAGCACCTCGGCCGAGGGGACCACGCCCAGCTCCACCAGGTCCTCCGGCGGGGCGATGACGGCCTTCTCCACCCGGGCGCGCAGCGGCCCCGGGATCGCGGAACCTGCGGCGGCGCCGGAGTCCCGTGCCTCCGCGGCGGAGACGGGGGCCAGGGCGGCGTCCGGGTCGGGCACCCCGGAGTTCTCCGGCAGGGCGGACAGGCGCTCGGCGAGCAGCGCGGCCAGCACGTCGTAGGTGGGCAGCGCCGCCTGGCCGGCCTGCCGGGCGCGCAGTTCGGCGTGCCCGGCGGAACCGGGGACGCCGCGCTTGGCGGTCATCGCGGCCACGGCGCACCGCAGCAGGCCGCGCCGCCGTGCCCCGAGCACGCCGGACCCGGCCGGGTCCACGGCCTCGCGCAGGGCGGCCAGCAGGATCGCGAGGTTCTCCTTGGGCCTGCGGTGCTTGGTGCACAGCGTGTGCTCGGCGGCCAGCCGCCCGTACTCGTCGAGCAGGGCGGCGCCGCGCGCGGCCCACCCGTCGGGGCGGTGCGCGTCCACCCCGGTCCCGCCGTCCGCGGCGGTCTCCAGCCAGTGGGCCAGGACCCGGTCGGCGAACGGGTTCCACACCGCCAGCGCCTCCTGCTGGACGCCGGGCGCCCCGGAGCCCCGGGCGGCCACCGCGGCCAGGGTGTCGCGCACCTCGCGGACGGAGTAGCGGAACACCGCGCCCGGCGGCAGGTCCCGCACGGGGGCCGGGCGCGGGGTGAGGCACAGGGTCGCGGCGAAGGGGTCCAGCTCTGCCAGCAGCCGCAGCGCGGCGGCGGTGTCGCCCGCGCGCAGCAGCCACACCACGGTGAGCAGGGCCGCCTGCTCGGGCTGGTCCACGGCGTAGCCGCCACTGTCCAGCAGCGCGCCCAGGTGCTCCAGGCCCGCCTCGGTGAGGTGGTGGGCGTACAGGGCGGCGCGGTCCTCCCGCAGGCCGTGCCGGCGGACGAGGTCCAGCTCGTGCGGGCGCAGCGGCCCTCCGGCGGCGGCCTCACCGGTGGCGAACCCCCCGTGCGCGACCTCGGGGGTGACCCAGGCGGGCAGGCCCCTGACCGGCGTGCGCGAGCCGACGGACAGCAGCCCGGAGGCCATGCCCGCCGCGACCCGGCGCCAGGTGGCGGCGCGCCGCTCGGCGGCCCTGCGCACGGCGGGGTCGTCGTGGGCCGCGGCGGTGGCCAGCTCCTTGAGCAGGCGGCTCGCCGGGTACCCGGGGTTCGCGTGTACGGGGGTGGTGTCGTCCATGCCGGTGCGGTGGGTTCCGCCCCCACGCCCTCCCGGTTGAGAGCCGGGCGCTCTGCTGGCTGAGCTACACACCGTGTGGGCCGACGCGCGCGGTCGGGAGCGCGCGTCGGCCGGCCGGTACGGCGGGTCCCGCCCCCGCTCCCTCCCGGACTCAAGCCGGGCGCTCTCCTGATTGAGCTACGTACCGCCGCCCCTGGCGGGGCCGTCGACGTGGCGGGCCCTGCCCCCGCGACCTCCCGGTTATGAGCCGGACGCTCTCCTGACTGAGCTACACGTCGTCGATGGGGGAACCGTAGCGCGCGGGGCGCGGTACGGGGAAACGCTTTTCCGGACCCGGCTCCGCCCCGCGCGGCCGATGCTCCGCGTAGCCGGGGTGTCGCGCGGAGAAAGCCCTGTTGACGGCGCATTGGACGAGAGGTAACGTGCTTGGGAGCGCTCCCAAAGTTGGTCGTCCTGCCCCCGGGCCACCGCTCCCCGCCTCCCTCCCCCCTGGAGGACCCATGGGACTGCGATTCGGGCTGCTGGGCCCCACCCAGGTGTTCGCCGGACCCCGAGAGCTCGACCTCGGCACCACCAAGCAGCGGACCCTGCTGGCCGCCCTGCTCCTCCGGCCCAACCACGTGGTGCCGCTGGACGAACTGGTCACCGCCCTGTGGGACGGAGAACCGCCGCGCTCGGCCGTGGCCAACCTGCGCACCTACGCGGCCCGGCTCCGGCGGCGGATCGGCGACCCGGGGCGCATCCTCACCCGCCACCCCGGCTACCTGCTGCGCGTCGAGGGCGGCGAACTGGACGTCACCGCCTTCACCGGGCACGCCCGCGCGGGCCGCAGCGCCCTGGACGGCGGGGACCTGGTCCGGGCGGAGGACGAACTGGCGGCCGCCGTGGGCCTGTGGCGCGGCGGCGCCGCCGAGGACGTCCCCCGCACCCTCGACCTGGCCCCGCGCCTGCAAGCGCTGGAGGAACTGCGGCGCGCCGCCGTCGAGGACCTGGCCAGGACCCGGATCCTGCGCGGCGCGGGGGCCGGGCTGGTCGGCGAGCTCCGGGCCGGAGTCGCGGCCGACCCCCTGCGCGAGCGCCAGTGGGCCAACCTCATCCTCGCCCTCCATCACGCCGGGGACACCGCCGGGGCGCTGGACGCCTTCCACTCCGCCCGCGCGGCGCTCCGCGACCACCTGGGCCTCGACCCGGGGGAGGAGCTGACCCGGCTGCACCGCTCCCTCCTCGACCGGTCGCCCCCGCCGGTCCCGCCGATCCCGCGGCAGGTCGCCGCGACCCGGCCGGTCCCCCGCGTCGACGTCCTGGTGGGCCGGGACACGGAGCTGTCCGCCCTGGCCGAACTGCTCGCCCCGGGGCCCGCGCCGGTGCTGGCCGCCGTGCACGGCCCGGTGGGCAGCGGGAAGTCGGCCCTGGCCGCACGGGCGGCCGACGAGGCGGAGCGGTGGTACCCGGACGGGCGGCTGTGGGCCGACCTGGAGGCCTCCGGCCACGGGGGGAGGCCGCGGACGCCCGCGGACGTCCTGGCCGAACTGCTGCACGGGCTGGGGGTGGACCCGGCCCGCGTCCCCCGGGGGGTGGACGGGCGGGTGCGCCTGCTGCGCGAGCGCGGCGCGGGACGGCGCCTGCTGCTCGTGCTGGACAACGCGGCCGACGAGGCGCAGGTCCGGCCCCTGGTGGCCACCTGGCCGGGGGCGGGGACACTGGTCACGAGCCGCAGGCACCTCAGCGCGCTGGACGGGGCGGGCCACGTCGGGGTCGGCGCGCTGCGGCCCGGCGACGCGGTCGCCCTCCTGGCCCGCATGTGCGGGGCCGCGCGCGTGGGGGCCGACCCCGGATCGGCGGCGCGGATCGCCGCCTTCTGCGACCACCTGCCGCTCCCGCTGTGGATCGCTGGCCGCAGGCTGCAGGCGCGCCGGGAGTGGCCGCTGCGGGCGTTCGCCGACCTGCTCGACGACGAGCGCCACCGGCTGGACGCCCTGGTCTGCGCGGACCGGTCGGTGCGCGCCGCGTTCGCGAGCGCCGTCGCCCCGCTGCGCTGCGCCGCCCGCGCCACCGAGCGGTTGGCGGCCGACCTCTTCGAGCGCCTGGCCGCCCGTCCGGCCGGTGCCTTCGGGCCCGGGGAGGCGGCGGAACTGGCGGGCTGTGACACCGTCACCGCGACCGCGGCCCTGGGGTACCTGGCCGACGCCCGCCTGATCGAGCCCGCGGGCGACAACCGCTACCGCGTCACCGGGCTGCTCCGCCTCTACGCCTCCGAGCAGGGGGCGCGGCTCCGGAGGGGGTTCGGCGTGGCGCTGCCCCACCGGGGTGCGCGCCCGGTCCTGGCGGTCTCCGACGGACCGGCGGTCTGACGGCGGCCGCCCGGGCCGCTCCGGGGGCGGGGGAGCGGTCCCGGGCGGCCCCGCGGGCACCGGGGAGCGGCCCCGATCGGGGCCGTGTGCGGGGCCGGTGCCCGGCCTGCGGGCGCGGGGCGCTCAGGCGGAGGGTGTGCGCGGGCGCGCCATGCGGCGCCGGACCACGCCCAGGAGGCGCCGGGCGGGGACGTACCCCCACACCCGGGAGTCGGCGCTCAGGGCGGCGTTGTCGCCGAGCACCACCATGCGGCCCGGCGGGACGGGCGCGCCCGGGGCCACGCCCGCCGCCCGAGCGCACACGGCCGGGGTCGGGTCGCCGGGCAGCGCCGCCACCCTCTTGACCATCCAGCGGTGGCCGGGGTCCGCGCCGGCGGGCCACGGACCGGCCCCCCGCGGCACCTCCAGCACCACCACGTCGCCGACGCGCAGGTCGGCCGTCCGGCGGCGGCGGACCAGCACGCGGTCGCCGTCGGCCAGGGTCGGCGCCATGCTCGGACCGGACACGTCCACGGCCACCAGCGTGCGGCGCAGCCACCACAGCACGCACCCCGCGGCCGCCACCGCCGCCGCGACCGACAGCAGGGCGGTCACCGCGCGCTCCCCGCCGGGTCCGGGGCCTGCCCGTCCGCGGTCCATTCGTCGGCGGCCTGCCCGTCCGCGGCCGGGTCCTCGCGGTAGCCGCGGGCCTGGAGGCCGAACATGCGGGCGTAGACGCCCCCGGCGGCCACCAGTTCGGCGTGCGTGCCCGACTCGGCCACCCGGCCCCCCTCCAGGACGACCAGCAGGTCGGCGTCGCGCACCGCCCCCAGCCGGTGGGAGACCAGCAGGCTCGTCCTGCCGCGGCGGTGCTCGCGCAGGCCGGTGTGCACGGCGTACTCGGCCTCGGCGTCCAGCCCCGAACTGGGCTCGTCCAGGATCAGCAGGTCGCGCCGCCCGCGCAGGTAGGCGCGGGCCAGGGCCAGCCGCTGCCACTGGCCGCCCGAGAGCGGCACCCCCGGCTCGTCTCCGGCGTCCGCGCCGCCGTCGAAGAACAGCCGGGAGAGCAGGGTGTCGTACCCGCGCGGCAGCCCGGCGACCATCCCGTGCGCGCCCGCCCGCTCGGCGGCCTCCCGCAGAGGGGCCCGGTCCCCGGACTCCAGCACCCCGACGTCCCCGAGGCCGATGTTCTCCCCGGCGGTCAGGTCGTACTCCATGAAGTCCTGGAACACCGCGCCGATCCGGTCGCGCAGGGAGGCCGGGTCCAGGTCGCGCAGGTCCACGCCGTCCCACAGGATCGCCCCGCGCTCGGGGTCGTACATCCGGCACAGCAGTTTCACCAGGGTGCTCTTGCCCGCCCCGTTGCCGCCGATGAGCCCCACCGAGCGCCCGTGCCCGACGGTGAAGTCGACGCCGCGCAGCACCCACGGGTGGTCCGGGGAGTAGCGGAACCAGACGTCGCGGAACTCGATGCCTTGGCGCAGGGCGGGGGCCGGGCGCGCGGCGGCGCGCACCGGCAGATCCGGTCCGCCGTCGACGACCGCCAGGTAGTGGCCGAACATCAGGAGCTCGTGGTGGGCCATGGTGATGTCCCGGACCACGCCGGCCATCGCGGCCTGCACCCCGGCGACCGCGGCGACGAACAGCGAGACGTCGCCGACCGAGACGCGCCCGTCGGCCGCCGCCGACACCGCCCACACCAGCCCGGCCCCCGCGATCACCGCCGACAGCGCGCCCAGGCCGCCCTGGGCGCCCAGCACCCGGCGGTCCATGCGGCGGTGCTCGGCGTTGGCGGTCCGCCGCTCCCGCGCCATCCGGTCCCGCAGGAACCCGGCCGTGCCGAACAGGCGCAGCTCCTTGGCGGCCCGGACGTCGGACAGCAGGCCGCGGAAGAAGATCTCGCGGCGCTCCACCGGCCCGATCCGCCACATCATCGCCGCCCGGCCGCGGGACAGGCGCAGCTCCACGGCCAGGGCGGGGACCGCCGACAGCAGCACGGCCGCCGCCATCCACGGGCTGACCACCAGCAGGGAGCCGAGGAAGCCGAGGATGGTGACGGCGCCGCCGGCGATCGTGAACACGCTGTTCACGACCACCCCCGGGGTGCGGCCGCCGGACTGCTGGGCCAGCCGCAGCCGGTCGAGGAAGGCGGGGTCCTCGAAGCGGGCCAGCCCCGTGAGGCGTTCGGCGGCGGCGAAGAGGCGGTCCTGGGACACCAGGGCCACCCGCCGCTCGACCTCCATCGTCAGGTAGTGCGCCGCGTGCGGGGCCAGCGTGACGACCACCCCGGCCGCGGCCAGGCCCGCCGCCACCGCCGCGAGCCGCCCGTCCGGGGTGCCGGGGGCGACGATCATGTCCAGGGCCAGCTTGGTCAGCCACGCCGTGGCGACCGGCACCCCGGCCTGGACCAGGACCAGCAGCCCGTACCCGGCGGTCAGGTGCGGCCCCGCCCGCCAGGCCAGCGCGAACGCCGAGCCGACGGTGCGGGCGGCGGCCCGGGGGCCGGAGGGCCCCTCCGGCCCCGCGTCAGACCGCAACGGACTCGTCCAGGTCGGCGGCCAGGTAGCCGCTGGCGAGCACCCGTCCGGTGGAGTCCAGGCGCAGGAAGGCGGGGAAGGCGCGCACCCCCAGGGCCTCGGCCACGGGGCCGGCGGCCCCCTCGACGACCACGCGGGCGACGGGGGCGAGCCGCCGGGCCTCCTCCTCCACCTCCCCGGGGGACCCGGCGAGGACGGCCAGGACGTCGCCGCGGCCGCCGGGGAAGGCGGCGGCGCGGTCGAAGAAGAGGGGCAGCTGTTCGGCGCAGGCCCCGCAGCCGGGGGAGAAGACCGCGACCAGGGTGGGGTCGGCCAGGGAGTCGGTGCCCACCGTCCCGCCGTCCTCGGCGGTGGCGGTGAAGGGCGCCGAGCGCTCCCCGGGGGCGAGCACCGTCCGGTCGGGCATCCCGGCGGTGGACAGGTTCCGGATGAGCTCGGTGTGCTCCTTGAGTCTGCGGATGACACCGACGGTCAGGAGGAGGTCGAGCAGGCACAGCGCGACGGCCAGGACGGCGGCGGCGAGGGCGACGACGGTCATGGTGAGGTCCGATTCCCGGGTCTGAGAGGGGTGAACAGGTCGAGGAGGTCGTCCAGCAGCAGGAACGGCAGGGCCGCGGCCGCCCCGGCGGCGGTGGCGACCGCCGCGGCGGCGGCCCCGGCGGGCTGCGGGTCCAGGGCGGCCGCCGCCAGGCCGGCGGCACCGGCGCCGGCCAGGAGGAGGTTGCGGACCACGTGGGCCGGGCGGATCGGGTGCCCCGCGGCGCCGAAGCAGGCGCAGGGGGCGCGGTCCCCCCGCCGCAGCGCTCCGACCAGGGCGGCCGTGAAGGCGGAGAGCAGCACGAGCGCGCACAGGAGGCCGGCGGCGGGCGCCGACACCAGCAGCGCGACCGTCGCCGCCTCGGCGGCCAGGACACCGGCCGCCGCGGCGCGGGCCCCCGCCCGGCGGGGGCCGCCGGGCGGGGTCAGCGCCCTGACGGCCCGGGCGGGGGCCAGGCGCTCCACGGCGGACACGAAGTCCCGCCGTGCGGAGCGGCCGCGCAGCTTGCCCAGGACGGAGGCGGCCAGGACCACGGCCAGCAGCGTCCGGGCGGCGACCAGGAGGGAGAAGAGGGAGAACACGGGTGTCCCGCCCGGTCAGCAGGCGCTGTACCCCGTGCAGTAGGAGCCTCCGGGGATGCCGCTGCCGGTGCAGCAGTACCGGCGGTAGCAGGGGCTGCTGATCGGGAGGTACTCGTACCAGCAGACCACGGCCGACGCCCGGGCCCGGGGGACGAGGCGGGACAGCAGCCGGTCGCTCACGGAGGCGAGTCGTTCGAGCATGGGGGGCTCCTCGGGATGCGGTGGGACCGTCGTCCGCCGCCCCGCCCGGCCACAGGGCCGGACGGGGCGGCGACGGCTGCGCGCCACGCTAGGCACGGGGCCGATAAACCGGATACATCCCCGATACATCGGCTGGCCGCGTGCCACGCGCGGGCCGGGAGCGGGTGCGGCCGACGGGTCCGGGTCAGCAGGGGCGGTAGGGCGAGCAGACGGTGGCGCCGTTGGTGCCTCCGCTGCCGGGGACGTTGCAGCAGGAGCGGCGGATGCACGGGCTGCTGATGGGCGCGTACTGCCACCAGCAGTAGCTCGCCGACGCGGTGGCGCGCGGGACGAGGCGGGACAGCAGCCGGTCGCCGGCGGTTCCGAGGGTTCGGAGCACGGTGATGCCTTTCCGGGAAGGTGCGCGGTCGGGACGCCCCCCCGGGCCGGATACGGCCCGAGGGGTGGTGCGCAACGCTACGAACGGCGGCGATAAACCGGATACACGCCGGATACACGCCCTGGAAGGGCGGTCGGGAGGGGGCGGACCGCCGGGAGGGCCGGGCCGCTCAGGCGCTCGACTCCAGCCCGTAGGGGGTGGAGAACCGGGTCGCCAGCGCGAACACCGCCGTCGGGTCCGGCAGCGGTCCCCGGTCCAGCAGCGCGGCCAGGGCCGGGCACCAGCGGGCCCGGCCCTGCACGGCGCAGGCCAGCACGCCCAGCAGCCGCAGGGACAGGGCCAGGTCGGCCAGGTGCGGTGCGGGGCGCTCGACGGCGGCCCCGGGGGCGAAGGCGCGCAGGCCCAGCTGCTCCTGCTTGGCCCGGGCCAGGGCGCGGGCGACGCGGTGCTCGGGGGTGGGCCGCAGGTCGGCGAAACCGTCCTCGGCGATACGGGGGAGGGCGCCGGCGGCGACGGCGGCCGGGGACTCGCAGGCCCGGGCCAGGGCCTCCAGGGTCGGGCAGTCGGCGCGGTGCGACGGAGAGCAGACCCGGTGCCGGCACGGGGCGGGGAGCAGGGAGGCGAAGCAGTCCAGGGCGGCGCGGGCGCGCGGGGTGAGCCAGCGGCGCACGCGCTCGGCGTTGCCGGGGGAGTCCGCGGCGGACGGCCAGGCGGTGGGGAGCAGGGCGCTCAGCCGGGGGCCGTTGCGGCGCGGCGCGCGCAGGGGGACCGGGCGGCGCGCCCACGGCCCCGGGGAGCTCCGGCGGGACAGGGCGTGCGGGGTGTGGTCGGAGCAGGGCGGGACCAGGCGGGGACGGCGGCAGCGGCCGCCGCGGAGGGTGGGACCGTCGCAGGGGCGGGCGCGAACAGGGTTCCGGGCCATGCCTTCGAGGATGTCCGGCCTGCGCGGACGCGTCCATGTCCCCGGCGGTGAGGTTCCCGGGACGGACGGTAAGGGGCGCGGGGCGGCCGGGACCGGCCGCGGTGACGGGGGTTTCGGGAGGGTTCCCCGTGTCCTGCGGGGGTACCTCCCGAGCGCGCGGATTCCGGGAACACGGCACGCTCCGGGATCCGACGGCGTACGGTGGGGCCGAGCGGGGGAGGGCACCCTTGGCGGAAGGTGACTGGCGGTGCGGCGTCTGCGCCGCTCCCAACGAGGCGGCGGTCCGGGCCTGCCTGGTGTGCGACACCGTCCGCACGGCGGCCCGTCCCGCGGGCCCGGCGGACCTGCTGGCCGAACCCGTGGGGGCCGACGCGTTCCACGCCCCGGTCCCGCCGCCGCTCGCGGCGCAGGACCCGCCCCCGGTCCGTGTGGTGGAACCCCCCGGCCTGCCGCTCCGGAGCCCGGCTCTGGGGCCCGGCCCGGCCGGACCCCTCCCGACGGCGCCCGCCGTGCCGGTTCCCGCCGCACCCGTGCCCGACGTTTCCGTGCCCGCCGAGGACGGCGGCGCGTCCGACCCCGGCGGAGGGGGACGGGAGCCGGTGACCGAGCCGCTGCCCGTGGTGGGCGGGCGCTCGCGCGACCGGCCGCGGGTACCGCCCGGAACGGTGCGGGCGCTCGCGCTCGGAGCCCTGGGGCTGGCCGCCGTCGCGCTCTGGTGGTGGCCCGACGGTGAAGGGCCCGACAGGGCCCCGTCCGGCCCCGCGGCCCAGGTGCCCTGCCCCGACCGGGTCGCCGAGCTCATCCCCGGTTCGGGGGACGGGCCGCTGGTGGAGTCCTACGAGACCTCGCGGCACCGGATCGTCCTGTGCGCCGACGGCACGGGGGACCTGTACTACTTCGGGGAGTTCCTGGACGGCACCGGCGAGCCCATGGTGGTCCCCGCGCGGCGCGACGGGGACGGATACACCGCACAGGCGGGGGAGACCCGCTACGAGATCTCCGGCGGCCGGGTCGCGGTCATCGGCGGCGACGGCACCGAGCTGGCCCGCCACGACCTCGTGGAGGTCGATCCCGGGCGGTGAGGCGGCGGGCGCACCCCGCGGGGCGCGCCCGGACGCACGCCCTAGCGGGTCTTGATCAGCGTGGCGATGAGACCGGAGACGATCATCATCGACAGGCTCACGCACATCAGCACGAAGGCGATGGTTCCGATCACGGTGGGGCTTCCTCACGTTCCTTGCCGGCACTCACCCGGCGTGTACCTCTACGGTGGGCCAGCCTATCCCGCCCTCGGCGGACCGCCGCGCCGGGGCGCCCGTCGCGACCTGTGCGTTCACCCCCGGTCCCAGGACCTCCGGTAGGCGTCCACCAGCCAGGCGTCGGCCCAGGCGGTGTCGGGCTCCTCGGGCAGGTCGGCGCTCTCGCACAGGGCGGCCAGCCGCTCCTCCAGCTCGCCGGCGCGCGCCAGAGCCTCGGCCCTGGTGTGCTCGCCGCGGCGCAGGGCGAGCAGCCACTCCCGGTCGTCCGCGGGCATGGGCAGGGTGATGCGGCCGGTCTCCATCAGTTCCACGCCCTGGAGGCCCAGCCGGACCATGTGATAGGCGAACTTGGTGTCGAACCCGTGTTGCTCGACGAGCTCGGGCCGGTTGGTGTGCTTGCCGCCGCGGGTGCCCTCCAACCGGTCGCGCTGGGCGCGCAGGTAGCCCAGGAACCGCCGCCCGGCGCTGCGGGACACGATGCGGTCGGCCCGGGAGCGCAGGTCGCGTCCGGTGTCGGTGATCCCGACGATCTCGTCCTCGGGCACGAACAGCGGCAGCAGGACGGTGGGGTTGCCGTCCAGGGCCAGGCGCATCCACTTGCGCAGCGAGTACACGGTGAGGTCGAGGTCGCCGGGCCCGGAGCGGACGTGGTCGTCCTGGGAGCGGTACATGTACTGCTCGAACCCGCGCAGGCCGATGACGTACTCGGGGGGCTCGACGCAGATCCCCATTTCGTCGCGGTCGTTCTGGCCGGGGAGGCCGAGTCCGTGGACGCCGGAGCCCACCTGGCAGCGCAGGACGGTGTGCTTCGCGGCGATCTCGGCGAACTCGGGTGACGCGTGCTTCACGGGCGGCTCCAAGGGTGGGGTCATCGGAAAACTACCGGCCGGGCGGCGGGGCCGCCCGTGATTTTCGCACCGGGCATCCCGACAGGGGGCGCATGTCCTTAATGCGAAATATTTGAAGAATGTGAGTCGAGGGACCGTCGGTACTTGCCCGCGGGGCCCCGGAACCGTTTACTGGGCGGCATATCGCGCGAACGGCGTCCCGGCGCCGCTCCCGGACAGGAAGAAGGAACGTGACCTCCGATACTCCCCCCAAGATCGACACCACCATCCCCCACAACGCCCGCATCTGGAACTACTGGCTGGGCGGCAAGGACAACTACCCGGTCGACCGCGAGATGGGCGAGCAGATCCGCTCGTTCTTCCCCGAGATCGTGGACAACGCGGTCGCCGACCGGGCCTTCCTGGTCCGCACCGTCACCTATCTCGCCGAGGAGGAGGGGATCCGCCAGTTCCTCGACATCGGCACCGGCCTGCCCACCCACAACAACACCCACGAGGTGGCCCAGGGCATCGCCCCGGACGCGCGCGTGGTCTACGTGGACAACGACCCGCTGGTGCTCGCCCACGCCCGCGCCCTGCTCACCGGGACCGACGAGGGCGTCACCGACTACATCGACGCCGACCTGCGCGACCCCGCGGGCATCCTCGCCAAGGCGGCCCTGACCCTGGACCTGTCGCGTCCGGTCGCGCTGATGCTGCTCGGCGTGGTGAACTTCATCGACGACGACGCCGAGGTCCGGAACGTCCTGGACACCCTGCTGGAGGCCCTGGCCCCGGGCAGCTTCCTGGTGGTCTCCCACCCCGTGGACGACATCGACCGCGAGCGCGCCCACCAGGTCGCCGCCGCCTGGAACGAGAAGGGCACGCCCAAGCTCACCGTCCGCACCGCCAAGGACGTCGAGGCGCTGTTCGACGGCCTGGAGCTGCTGGAGCCGGGCGTGGTCTCCTGCTCGCTGTGGCGCCCCCTGGAGACGGAGATCGGCGAGATGCGCCCGGTCGCCGAGTACGGCGGCGTCGGCCGCAAGAAGTGACCCGCGGCGGTCCCGCCCGCAGGGCGGGACCGCGCACCCGGCCGGGGCCGGGGCGCCCCCGGCGCGGCGGGCCGCCCCCGCCGGGGCCCGGAACCGTCGGTAGGGCGTGGGAGGGTGGCGGGGCACGCACGAACGGGGGAGCGCCATGACCGAGAAGCGCGTCGACCGCGGGGAGCGGCGCATCGCCGCCCCGCCCGGGGACGTCTACCGCGCCCTGCTGGACCCCGCCGCGCTGGAGCGGTGGCTGCCCCCCGAGGGGATGACCGGCCGGATGGAGCACTTCGACCCGCGCCCGGGCGGCGGCTTCCGGCTGACCCTCACCTACCGGGAGCCGGGCCGCGGCAAGACCGACGCGGACACCGACGTCGTCGAGGTGGGCTTCGCCGACCTCGTCCCCGGCGAGCGGGTCGTCCAGAAGGCGGTGTTCGACTCCGACGACCCCGCCTTCGCCGGGACCATGACGATGACCTGGGCGCTCGCCCCCGACGGCGGCGGCACCGTGGTGACCGTCGCCGCCGAGGACGTCCCGCCGGGCATCTCCGCCGAGGACCACGCGGCCGGGCTCGCCTCCTCCCTGGCCCAGCTGGCCGCCTTCGTCGAACCCCGCTGACCCCCGGATCCGGGGCGCCCCCCGGGGCTCAGGGGCGGGCGCGGGCGCGGATCTCCGGGACGGTCTCGCCGAACTCCGCGCGCAGCATCCGCCCCAGGTGGGCGGCGTCCAGCACGCCCCAGCGGGCCGCGATCGCCGCCGCGCCGCGGTCGGCCAGCGCCGGGTCGGCCAGGTCGCGGCGGATGCGGGACAGCCGCTCGCCGCGGATCCACCGGCCCGGGGCGAACCCGCGCTCGGCGCACAGCTTGTACAGGTAGCGGGTCGAGATCCCGTGCGCCCGGGCGACCGACTCCGCCGACAGCCCCGGGTCGGACAGGTTCGCCAGGCAGTACGCCCGGATCCGCTCCCAGGGGTCCTCGTCCTGCGCCGCGGCGGCGGCGTCGGCGAACGCCGCGCACACCAGTGACACCAGCGCCGCCGCCAGGTGGTGGCGGCCGCCCGCGCCCAGGTCGGCCGCGGCCCCGCCGGACACCCCCTGGAACAGCGCGCCCACCACCCCGCCCAGCCCGCGGCCCGCCCGCACCGGGACGGCCGTCCGCCGGCGCAGCACCGCGGCGTGCGCCCCGAACAGGCGCGGCGGCACCCCCATCACGACGGTGTCGTAGGGCTCCCAGAACGGCAGCTCGTAGGGGCGTCCGGTCTCGTAGACCACCAGGTCGCCGGGGGACAGCAGGCACTCGCGCCCGTTCTGCGCCACCCCGGCCCGCCCCGACACGTGCCAGGCGACCTTGAACAGCTCCGGGTCGGTGGAGCTCATGGACGACGGCTCGCGCCGCACCAGCACCGGCGCGGCCGTGATCCGGGTGAGTACCACGTCGTCCACGCGGGTGCTCGCGAACGAGCCCCGGAACGGCCGCTCGTCCGCCCGGCGCATGCGCAGGGGGGCGAACGCCCGGGACGCCTCCGCCTCGAAGCGGTCGAGCCGGTCGGTGGCCTGCGCTCCCTCCACGCCCTGCTCCCTCCCCGCGTCCTGACCGGATGTTAGCCCGGTCACGGAAACCCGGACAAGCACAGGCCGGGCGGAGCGGGCGCCGTGCACGGAACGGCGACCGCCCGTGCGCAGAACGGAGACCAGCTCGCCACCACTGTGCCTAGGCTCACGCCCCAACCGACGAAGGGACGCCCCATGGCCGAGCACCGCCACCCCGACCTGCACACCGACATGCTCATCGACGGCGCCCCGGTCCCCGCCGCCGGACGCGCCGTCCGCGCCACCGTCGACCCCGCCACCGGCGGCGTCATCGCCGAGGTCCCCGAGGCCACCGCCGCCGACGTGGACGCCGCCGTCGCGGCCGCCGCCCGCGCCTTCGGCTCCGACGCCTGGGGCGGCCTGCTCCCGGCGGCCCGCGCCCGCCTGCTGCTGCGCCTGGCCGACCTGCTGGAGGCCGACGCCGAGGCGTTCGCCGCCCTGGAGACCACCGACCAGGGCCAGCCGCTGGCGGTCAGCGCGGGCTTCTCGGTGCCCAACGCCGTGGAGCACCTGCGCTACTACGCAGGCTGGGTCACCAAGATCACCGGCGTCACCGCCCCGCTGTCGGTCCCCGACGTGGACTACCGCACCCGCCGCGAACCCCTGGGCGTCTGCGCGCTCATCACGCCGTGGAACTTCCCGCTCATGATCCTGGTGTGGAAGCTGGCCCCCGCCCTGGCCGCCGGCAACACCGTGGTCGTCAAGCCCGCCGAGCAGACCCCGCTCACCACCCTGCGCCTGGCCGCCCTGGTCCGCGAGGCCGGGTTCCCCGACGGCGTCGTCAACGTCGTCACCGGCGGCCCCGAGGTGGGCCGCGCCCTCGTCGCCCACCCCGACGTCGCCAAGGTGTCCTTCACCGGCTCCACCGAGGTCGGGCGGGAGATCGCCGCCGGGGCCGGGCGCGACCTCAAGCGCGTGTCCCTGGAGCTGGGCGGCAAGGCGCCGTCCATCATCACCGCCGACGCCGACATCGACGCCGCCGTGGCGGGCAACCTCATGGGCGGCCTGCTCAACTCCGGGCAGGTGTGCGCCGCCTACACCCGGTTCTACGTGGACGCCGCCCGCCACGACGAGTTCGCCGAGAAGCTCGCCGCCGGGGCGGCCTCGATGAAGCTCGGCCACGGCCTGGACGGCGCCACCCGGCTGGGGCCGCTGGTCTCCGCCGAGCAGCGCGACCGCGCCGAGGAGTACGTCCGGATCGGCCGGGAGGAGGGCGCCCACCTGCACGACCGCGCACCGCTGGAGGACGGGGACGGGTACTTCGTGCGCCCGGCCGTGTTCTCCGGGGTCACCGACGGCATGCGCATCGCCCGCGAGGAGATCTTCGGCCCGGTCCTGTCGGTGCTGCCCTACGACGACCCCGACGAGCTGGCCGCCCGCGCCAACGACAGCCGGTACGGGCTGGCGGCGGTGATCTGGTCCCGCGACATCGGCACCGCCAACCGGCTGGCCGCCCGGGTCAGGGCCGGGACCGTGTGGATCAACATGCCCCCGATGCTCGACGCCGCCGCGGCCTGGGGAGGGATGAAGGACTCGGGTCTGGGCCGCGAGATGGGCTGGTCCGCCATCGAGGCGTTCACCCAGGTCAAGAGCATCTGGACCAGCCTCGCCTGAGACCCGCGGCAGACCCGCCGCCGGGGCCGGACGCCCCGCCCCCGCGCCCCGACACCGTCCCGTTCCCCTCACCCGGAAGGACCCAGGACCGCCATGAGCGACCACCACCCCCTCGACGCCCTCACCGCGGAGGAGATCACCGCCGCCCGGGATCTGCTGGCCGGTGCCGGGCACCTGACCGACACCACCCGGTTCGTGTACACCGGGCTGGCCGAACCCGCCAAGGAGGTCCTGCTCGCGTACACCCCGGGCGACCCGGTGGAGCGCCGGGTGCGCGTCCTGCTGCTGGACGTGGGCACCGGTACCGCCCGCGACCTCGTCGTCTCCCTCACCCGCGGCCGGGTCGACTCCGAACGGGTCCTGGACCCGGCCGAGGACGGGCAGCCGCCCGTGCTGGACGAGGAGTTCGAGCTGGTCGAGCGGGTCCTGTCCGCCGACGAACGCTGGCTGTCGGCCCTGCGCGACCGCGGCCTGGACCCCGCCACCGTGCGCGTGGCCCCCCTGTCCGCGGGCGTCTACGACGACGAGTACCCCGAGGAGAGGGGTCGCCGCATCCTGCGCGGGCTCGCCTTCGTGCAGGAGCACGCGGCCGACCACGCCTGGGCGCACCCCGTCGACGGCCTGGTCGCCTACGTGGACGTGCTGGCGGGGAGGGTCGACCGGGTGCTGGACTTCGGCCCGGTCCCGGTGCCGTCGGTGTCGGGGAACTACACCGACCCGGCGGTGACCGGACCGCACCGCACCACCCAGCGCCCCATCGAGATCACCCAGCCGCAGGGGCCGAGCTTCACCCTGGAGGGCAACCTGCTCACCTGGGAGAACTGGTCGCTGCGGATCGGGTTCGACGCCCGGGAGGGCCTCGTCCTGCACCGGGTGTCGTTCCACGACCGGGACAGGGGCCGCGACCGGCCGGTCGTGCACCGGGCGTCCATCGCCGAGATGGTCGTCCCCTACGGCGACCCGTCCCCGGTGCGGTCCTGGCAGAACTACTTCGACACCGGCGAGTACATGGTGGGGCGCTACGCCAACGCGCTCCGGCTGGGCTGCGACTGCCTGGGCGAGATCACCTACATGGACGCGGTCATCGCCGACGAGTCCGGCGCGCCCCGGACCCTGCCCAACGCGGTGTGCCTGCACGAGGAGGACTTCGGGGTGCTGTGGAAGCACACCGACCTGTGGGCGGGCTCCTCCGAGACCCGGCGCCAGCGCCGGATGGTGGTCTCGTTCTTCACCACCGTCGGCAACTACGACTACGGCTTCTTCTGGTACCTGTACCTGGACGGCACCATCGAGTTCGAGGCCAAGGCCACCGGCATCGTGTTCACCAGCGCGTACCCGGGCGGGGACTACCCCTACGCCTCCGAGGTCGCCCCGGGGCTGGGCGCGCCGCTGCACCAGCACCTGTTCTGCGCGCGGCTGGACATGAACGTGGACGGGACGACGCACCGGGTGGAGGAGGTGGACGCCGTCCGCGTCCCGGTCGGGCCGGACAACCCGCGCGGCAACGCCTTCGCCCAGAAGCGCACGGTGCTCGCCACCGAACTGGAGGCGCGGCGCGCGGCCGACGCGTCGGTGGACCGGGTCTGGCACATCTCCAACCCGCGGGTGCGCAACCACCTGGGCCGGCCGGTCGCCTACGCCCTGCACCCGGAGGGGAAGCCGGTGCTGCTGGCGGACCCGTCGTCGTCGGTGGCGGCCCGGGCGGCCTTCGCCACCCGCCACCTGTGGGTGACCGCGCACGACGAGGACGAGCGCTACCCGGCGGGCGACCTGGTCAACCGGCACCCGGGCGGGGCGGGTCTGCCCGCGTTCACGGCCGACGACCGGGCCATCGACGGGCGGGACGTCGTGGTGTGGCACACCTTCGGGCTGACCCACGCGCCGCGTCCGGAGGACTGGCCGGTCATGCCGGTGGACCGCACCGGGTTCCGGCTGCGGCCGGTCGGGTTCTTCGACCGCAACCCCACGCTGGACGTCCCGCCGAGCGCCTCCGCGCACTGCGCCGCACAGGACCCGGACGGGGGCCGCTGCCACTGACGCCGGGAGGCGCTCAGCGGGGCAGGAGCTCCCCGATGAGCGCCTCCACGCGTTCGCGGATCCCGTCGCGGATGGGGCGCACCGCGTCCACGCCCCGCCCGGCGGGATCGGGCAGCTCCCAGTCGAGGTAGCGCTTGCCGGGGAAGAAGGGGCAGGTGTCCCCGCAGCCCATGGTGACGCACACGTCGGAGGCCTCGACGGCGTCGGTGGTGAGGAGTTTGGGCCGCTGGCCGGTGATGTCGATGCCGACCTCGGCCATGGCCTCGACCACGGCGGGGTTGAGGGCGTCGGCCGGCGCGGACCCGGCCGAGCGGACCTCGATCCGGCCCTCGGACAGGTGGGCCAGCCAGGCGGCGGCCATCTGGGAGCGGCCCGCGTTGTGCACGCACACGAACAGCACGGACGGCCTGTCGTCGGAGGTCATGGTGGGACTTCCCGTTTCGTCTCGGTGGAGGTCGGCCGGGCCGCCCCCGGGTGTCCGGGGCGGGCGCGTCCGGTGCCGGGATAATATCAGTGCATGCTGATATCAGTCGACGCTGACCTGTTGAAGGCGCTCGCCGACCCCCTGCGGACGCGGATCCTCTCCCTGCTGTCCCGCGAGACCCTGTGCACCACCCACCTCATGGAGGAGACCGGGGCCCGCCAGACCAACCTGTCCAACCACCTGCGCGTCCTGCGCGAGGCGGGTCTGGTGGAGACCGAGCCCTGCGGCCGCTTCACCTACTACCGGTTGGTCCCCGAACGCCTGGAGGCCCTCTCCGCCGACCTGGCGCGGGTGGCCGCCACCGCGCGCGCCACGGGCGCGGCCGACCGGAAGCGGGCCTGTTGATGACACGCCTGGACGGAACCCCGCAGGCCGGGCCGGCCGTCGTCGCGAAGCTCCCCTTCCTTGACCGGTTCCTGGCCGTGTGGATCCTGCTCGCCATGGCCGCCGGGCTGGGGCTGGGCCGCTTGGTCCCCGGCCTGGACGAGGCGCTGGCCGCACTGGAGGTCGGCGGGATCTCGCTGCCCATCGCCCTGGGCCTGCTCGTCATGATGTACCCGGTGCTGGCCAAGGTCCGCTACGACCGCCTCGGCACCGTCACCCGGGACAGGCGCCTGCTCCTCTCGTCCCTGGTGGTCAACTGGGTCGTCGGCCCCGCGGTGATGTTCGCCCTGGCCTGGATCTTCCTGGCGGACCTGCCCGAGTACCGCACCGGGCTGATCATCGTCGGCCTGGCCCGCTGCATCGCCATGGTGATCATCTGGAACGACCTCGCCTGCGGGAACCGGGAGGCCGCCGCCGTCCTGGTCGCGCTGAACTCGGTCTTCCAGGTGCTGGCCTTCGGCCTGCTGGGCTGGTTCTACCTGGACCTGTTGCCCGGGTGGCTGGGCCTGGACACCGGCGGGCTCGACGCCTCCCCGTGGCTGATCGCGCTCAACGTGGTGATCTTCCTCGGCGTCCCGCTGGCGGCCGGGTTCCTCACCCGCCGCGTCGGCGAGAAGCGCATGGGGCGGGAACGCTACGAGTCGGCGTTCCTGCCGCGGATCGGCCCGTGGGCCCTGTACGGGCTGCTGTTCACCATCGTGCTGCTGTTCGCCCTCCAGGGCGACCGGATCATCGAACGGCCGCTGGACGTGGCGCGCATCGCCCTGCCGCTGCTCGCCTACTTCGTCCTCATGTGGTTCGGCACCTTCGCCCTGGGCAGGGCGCTGGGCATGGACTACGGGCGCACCACCACGCTGGCGTTCACCGCCGCGGGCAACAACTTCGAGCTGGCCATCGCGGTGGCCGTGGCGACCTTCGGCGTGGCCTCCGGGCAGGCGCTGGCGGGTGTGGTGGGGCCGCTGATCGAGGTGCCCGTGCTGGTCGGCCTGGTGTACGTGTCCCTCGCCCTGCGCGGGCGCTTCGCCCCGGGGCCCCGATGAGCGCCGCGGACGTGGTGGTCATCGGCGGCGGCCAGGCCGGCCTGGCCGCGGGGTACTTCCTGCGCCGGGCGAAGGCGGACTTCGTGATCCTGGACGCCGCCGGGCGCCCCGGCGGCTCCTGGCCCGAGTACTGGGACTCGCTGAGGCTGTTCTCCCCGGCGGGGCACAGCATGCTGCCCGGCTGGTGGATGCCCGAGGAGCCCGGCCGGGAGTACCCCTCGGCCGCGCACGTCGCGTGGTACCTGTCCGAGTACGAGCGCCGCTACGACCTGCCCGTGCGCCGGCCGGTCCGGGCGGTCGCGGTCGAGCGCGCCGACGGCGCCCTGCGGGTGCGCACCGACCACGGCGACTGGACCGCCCGCCACGTCGTCAGCGCCACCGGCACCTGGCGCGCCCCGTACGTCCCCGACGTGCCCGGCCGGGACGCCTTCGCGGGCCAGCAGCCGCACACGGTGGACTACCGCCGCCCCGAGGCGCTCGCCGGGCGCCGGGTCGCCGTGGTGGGCGGCGGCAACTCGGCGGCGCAGATCCTCGCCGAGCTGTCCCGGGTCGCGGACACCACGTGGGTCACCGCCCGGCCGCCCCGCCTCATGCCCGACGGCCTGGACGGGCGCGCCCTGTTCGCCGGGGCCACCCGCCGGGTGCTCGACGGGACGGCCGAGCGGCCGCCCGGGGACATTGTCATGGTGCCGAGCGTGCGGGAGGCCCGCGACCGCGGAGTCCTCAAGGCCGAGCCGATGTTCGAGCGGCTGACCCGCACCGGCGCGGTCTGGGCGGACGGGACCGCAGCCGACTTCGACGCGGTCCTGTGGTGCACGGGCTTCCGCCCGGTGCTGGACCACCTGGCCCCGCTGGGGGTGCTCGACGACCGGGGCCGGGTCGGGGTCCGGGGCAACCGCTCCCGCGCCGAGCCGCGGCTGCACCTGCTGGGCTACGGCGACTGGACGGGCCCGGTCTCGGCGACGCTCATCGGCGCGGGCCGCACCGCCAAGACCGCCGTCGCCGAGATCGTCCGCTCCCTGGAGCAGGGCCCCTGACCGGGGGCGGCGGTGCGCCGCCCCCGGTCAGGGGCCGGCGTCACGGCAGCCGGTCCGGGTCGGCGGCCCGGGCCGGGCGCGGGGAGTCCCCGCCCCCGCAGCACCCGCCGCCCGCGGAGGCGGTCGGAGCGGCCGTGAGCAGCGGCAGCGGCGAGACGGTCAGCAGGCCGGCGCCGGCCGCCGCCGGGGACGGCCGCTCCGCCTCGGGGGCGGGACCGCAGCAGCCGTCCGCGCCGGCCTTGGTGGCGCCGGGGTCGTCGAACAGGCCCGCGCCGCCGCAGACACCGGTCTCGGGCAGGGTCAGCTCCACGCGGGCGGCGGCCTCGCGGTCCCCGGCCAGGTGGGCGGCGATGCTGCGGACCTGCTCGAACCCGGTCAGGGCCAGGAAGGTGGGGGCGCGCCCGTAGGACTTCATCCCCGCCAGGAAGAACCCCTCCTCCGGGTGGGACAGCTCGGCGGCCCCGTGCGGGTACACCGTCCCGCAGGAGTGCACGTTGGGGTCGATGAGCGGGGCCAGCTCCACCGGCGCCTGGAGGGCGGCGTCCAGGCCGAGGCGGACCTCGGACAGGAAGGACAGGTCGGGGCGGAACCCGGTCAGGGCCACCACCTCGTCGACCGGCTCCAGGGCCCGGCCGCCGTCGTCCACCAGGACGAGGCGGTCCCCGTCCGGGCGCACCTCGGCGGTGCGGAACCCGGTGACCACCTCGATGTGCCCGGCCTCCACTGCGGCCCTGGCGCGCAGGCCCAGGGCGCCGCGCCCGGCGAGCCGGTCGGCGGCCCCGCCGCCGAAGGCGTCGCCCACGGCTCCGCGCCGCAGCACCCACACCGCGCGGGTGCCCGGGACCTCCTCGGCGAGGGCGGCCAGGGCCACCAGCGCCGTCAGCGCCGAGTGCCCCCTGCCGACCACCGCCGTGGTCCGCCCCGCGTGACGGGCCCGCCCGGCCGGGTCGGCGGTGTCGGGGACGCGGTAGGAGACGCGCCCGGCCGCGTCGGCCTCGCCCAGGGCGGGCAGGCCGTCGCCGCCCGCCGGGTTGGGGGAGCCCCAGGTGCCGGAGGCGTCCATGACTGCGCGGGCGAGCAGCCGCTCCTCGCCGCCGGACGTGCGCACGCGGACGGTGAACGGCTGTTCGGCGCGCCCGGAGTCCACGACCCGGTCGCGGCCCAGACGGCTCACCCCGGTCACCTCGGCGCCGAAGCGCACCCGCCCGCCCAGGGCGGCGGCCAGCGGGGCCAGGTAGGAGTCGACCCACTCGGCGCCGGTCGGGTAGCCGCCGTCGGCGGGGCGGGTCCAGCCGGCGGCGGTGAGCAGCTTCTCCGCCGCGGGGGCCACCAGGTCGCGCCACATCGAGAACAGGCGCACGTGCCCCCACTCGGACACGGCGGCCCCGGCCCGGTCGCCGCGCTCCAGCACCACGACCGGCAGGTCGCGCCCCACCAGCTCGGCGGCCGCGGCCAGCCCCACCGGCCCCGCTCCGATCACCACGACGGGAAGACCCTCGTCCATGACACACCCTTTCATCGATCGGTGTCTATGGAGCGAGACTTTATAGATGTACGTCGATGGACGCAACCATAGATCGTGGTCGATAATGAGCGCATGACCGTGACGACCCCGGACTCCCTGTCCGCCCTCGACGCCGAGACCTACGCCGCCTGGTTCGCCTGCCTGGCCGAACCCATGCGCGTCCGGCTGCTCCATGCCATCGCCACGACCCCGGGGTCGGTCGGCGTGGGGGAGTTGGCCGAGATGGTGGACCTGCGCCAGCCCACCGTCTCCCACCACCTGCGCAAGCTCGCCGACGTCGGGTTCGTGACCCTCACCCGGGTGGGCACCTCCACCCGGGTCGCCGTCAACCCCGCCTGCTGCGTCGGCCTGCCGCACGCCGCCGACGCCGTCATGGGCCTGCTGGCCGCCCGCCCCTGCTGCCCCACCGACCTGCCCGGGGACGTCGCCACCCGCCCGATGGCCGACGCCGACCTGGAGCGCGTCCGCGAGATCTACGCCGAGGGCATCGCCACCGGCGACGCCACCTTCGAGACCGAGGCGCCCCCGGTCGACGCCCTGAAGGACAAGTGGCTCCCCGGCCACCGCTGGGTCGCCGAACTCGACGGCGCCGTGGTCGGCTGGGCCGCCGCCGCCCCGGTCTCGGCCCGCGAGGCCTACACGGGGGTCGCCGAGACCTCGGTGTACGTCGCCGGAGCCGCGCGCGGCCGGGGCGTGGGCAAGGCGCTGCTGTACCGGCAGGTCACCGAGGCCGACACCGGGGGGCTGTGGACGCTGCAGACCTCGGTCTTCCCCGAGAACCGCGCCTCGCTGGCCCTGCACCACCAGGCCGGGTTCCGCACCGTCGGGGTGCGCGAGCGCATCGCCCGCCACCACGGCCGCTGGCGCGACACCGTCCTGCTCGAACGCCGCCGCGAGACCGGGGCCGAGTCCCCGGCCTGCGCCTGCTGAGCGCCGCCCGCCCCCTCACCCCCACCCGTCGCCCGGGCGCCGGTCGGAGAACAGCACCAGCGCCCGGGCCGCCTCCACCGGGACGGTCAGGTCCAGCCCCGTCACCTCGCGGAACGCCTGGAGCCGGTTCACCACCGTGTTCCGGTGGCAGTACAGCGACTCCGCGGTCGCCTTGACCGACCCCGTCGCCGTGTAGTGCTCCAGGGTCTCCAGCAGCCGCGCCCGGGCGTCGGGTTCCAGCGCCGCCACCCGCTCCACCGCCTCCCGGCCGAACCCGGGCAGCACCTCCAGCAGCCGGTCCCGGGCCAGCGCGGGCCACACCCCCTCCGCCCGGACGAACCCCCCGCCGGGGCGGGCGTACCCGGCCAGCCGCCGGGCCGCCGCGATCGCCGCGGGCACCTCGGCCAGCCCCCGCACCCCGGGGACCGCGCCCCCCGTCATCCCCTCCAGCGGCAGCGGCCACCGGGCCCGGCCCTCCCGCACCAGCGCCACCCCGTCGTCGAACTCCCACACCAGGCAGCCGTCGCGGGCCGGCCCGCCCAGTTCCGAGCGTCTCCCCGGCCCGGCCCCCGGCCCCGGCGCCGCGAACAGCACCTCGAACACCCCGTCCACGGCCACCCCCAGCACCGGGGCGACCTGCGCCGCCACCTCCGCGGCCCGGTCGCCCGACCCCAGCAGCCGGGACAGCGCCTGGGCCGCCTCGGCCCGCGAGTCCCGCTCCAGCGCCGCCCGCTCCTCCAGGAACGCGGCCTGCACATCGCTGATGTACTGCTCGACGGTGCCGAGGATCTCCTCCACGTGCAGCACCAGGATCTGCGCCGAGTCCGCGCCGCCCGCGCGCACCAGTCCCGCCCACAGCACCCGGAAGTCCAGCCGCACCGCCTCCAGCAGGTCCTCGCGCGCCACCCCCTGCCGGGCCCGCCGCACCCCCAGCCGGGCCGGCAGGTCGCTCAGGTGCCCGGGCAGCGGCAGCCCGGCCAGGCGCCGGGTGAGCATGTCGAAGGTGTCGGTCGCGGTCTGGCGCAGGTCGTCGTCGGGGATCAGCCCGTCGCTGTAGCGCCCCAGCGCCGACAGCCGCCCCAGGAAGTCGGCGACCAGCCCGTCGCGGTCCCGGGCCAGCAGCTCCAGCATCCTCGGCCACGGCTGCGGTCCGTCCGGGTCCACCATGGTCTGCCTCCTCACGGCGTCCTTGGGCGAATACACCGGGAACGATGGTGCCACGGATCGCCCGGTGCCCCCCACCTGCCCCGACGCGGGCCGGTGCGGTCCCACCGTGGTCATGTGCACAGCCGAGCCCGGAAATCTTGGGTGAATGCCGATTGAGCGCGGCCGACCCGCACGCCGAGTATGGGAGCGTCACCACCGGACCCGAGAGGAACCACATGACCGCCCCCGGACGCACCGCCGCCGACACCCGCTTCCTGGAGGACTTCCGCGCCATGAGCGCCTTCGGCGCCACCCCCTCCGGAGGGGTCGACCGGCAGGCCGCCACCGAGCCCGACAACGCCCAGCGCCGCTGGCTGGCCGGGCTGCTGGAGGAGGCCGGCCTGCGGGTGGTGTACGACCGCATCGGCAACCAGTTCGGCCTGCTGGAGCGGGTGCCCGGCGCCCCCTACGTGGTCGTCGGCTCCCACATGGACTCCCAGCCCACGGCCGGCCGCTACGACGGCGCCTACGGCGTGCTGGCCGCGGCCCACGCGGTGCTGCGCGCCGCCGAGCGCGACGCGGCCGAGGGCGCGGAGCCGCCCTACAACCTCGCCGTCGTCAACTGGTTCAACGAGGAGGGCTCGCGGTTCACCCCCTCCATGATGGGCAGCGCCGTGTACACCGGCCGCCTGCCGCTGGAGACCGCGCTGGCCTCCCGCGACCGGGCCGGGACCACGGTCGCGCAGGCACTGGCCCCCACCGGGTTCCTCGGCGACACCGACGGCCCCGAGGCGGTCTTCTGCGCCGAGATCCACGTGGAGCAGGGCCGGGTCCTGGAGAACACCGGCACCACGATCGGCCTGGTCGAGGCCTGCTGGGCGGCCCGCAAGTACCGGGTGACGGTCCGCGGCGACCAGGCGCACTCGGGCGCCACGGTCATGGAGGACCGCCGCGACGCCCTGCTGGGCGCCTCCCTGCTGGTGGTCGCCGCCCGCGAGCTGGCCGACCGCTTCCCCGGCGTGCTGCACACCGCGGTGGGCAGCATGGACGTCTACCCCAACTCCCCGGTCACGGTGGCCTCCCGCGCCGAGCTGCTGCTGGACCTGCGCTCCCACGACGAGGCGGTGCTGGCCGAGGCGGACCGGCTGCTCGCGCAGGAGGTCGCCCGCATCGAGGGCACCGCCCGGGTGGAGATCGACCTCGACCTCTCCCACGCGTGGGGTATCGACCGCTACCAGCCCGAGGGCGTGGAGCTGGCCCGGGGCGCCGCCGAGCGCCTGGGGCTGAGCCACCGCGGCATCCTCACCGTCGCCGGGCACGACTCGATCAACATGAAGGAGCGCGTCCCCACCGTCATGCTCTTCGTGCCCTCCGTCGAGGGCGTCTCGCACAACGAGGGCGAGTACACCCAGGACGACGACATGCTGGCCGGGCTGGACCTGCTCACCGACGTGGTCCGCGGCCTGGGCTCCGGGGCGCTGCCGAGCACCGGGGTCCACGACCCGGCCGCCGTCCGCGCCTGACCCCGCCCCCGCGCATGTGAAGGCCCCGCCCGGGAATCCCGGGTTCCGGTGGGCGCTGCGACACCCCGCCTCTGAAGGGGTGCGACGGACGGCTTCGAGATCCGAGCGAGCCGGAAGCCACCGGGGCGCGGGAAGTTCCACGCCGAGCGCGGGCGCAACCTCGCCCGAACGGGGCTACGGCGACACGCGGGCCGGCCGGATGGCGGGCGCCCTCCCGCGCCCGGCAGGAGCGGACGCGGGAGGGCGCGCAGATGGCCGGGGGCCGGCGGGGACATCCCCGCCGGCCCCCGGCCCGTCCGTACCGGCCTAGCGGACCACGACCTCGTCGCGGACCCGCAGGCGCTCGCCGACCAGGCCGCCGACCGCGGTGATCAGCGCGATCCCCACCAGCAGCAGCGAGGCCACCCACGAGCCGCCGTTCGAGACGTCCAGCAGGGCGGTGGCGGCGAACGGCAGGAAGCCGCTCAGCGCACCGGCCAGGTTGTACGCCAGCGCCACGCCGCTGTAGCGCAGGTGCGCCGGGAACAGCTCGGTGAGCAGCGCGCCCGACACCGCGTAGGCGATCGACAGGATCGCCACGCCCGCGGCCACCGCCAGCACCACGAGCACCGGGGAGCGCGTGTCGATCATCCAGAACACCGGGAAGGCGATGGCCGCCGTGGCCACACCGCCCCACAGCGTCACCCGGCCCGGGCCGATCCGCTCGGCCAGGCGGCCGAACACCAGGATGACCCCGATCTGGGCCACCGCCGCCACCAGGGTGGCGTTGACCATCAGCCCCCGCTCCAGCCCCAGGGTGCCGGTGCCGTAGCTGATCGCGAACGTGGTCATGACGTAGAAGCCGCCCACGCCCAGCAGCGCCGAGGCGATCGCGACCAGCAGCCGCCCCCAGGCCTTGCGGAACACGTCCACGGCCGGGACCTTGGACCGCGCCTCCTGGCGCTCCATCTCCTCGAAGACCGGCGACTCCTCGACCTTGCGGCGGATGTACACGGCCACCAGCAGCAGCGGGAACGCCGCCAGGAACGGCAGGCGCCAGCCCCAGGAGTCGAACTGCTCCGGCGGCAGCGTCAGCACCAGCGCGAACGCGCCCGAGGACAGCAGGGTTCCGACCGGGGAGCCGATCTGCGGCAGCGCCGCGTAACGCCCGCGCTTCTCGGGCGGGGCGTGCTCGACGGCGATGGTCACCGCGCCGCCCCACTCGCCGCCCACAGCGATGCCCTGCACCAGGCGCAGCAGCGCCAGCAGCAGCGGGGCCGCCACGCCGATGGCCGCGAAGTCGGGCAGCACGCCGATGAGGCCGGTCGCCACACCGATGGCGACCACCGTGATCAGCAGCGCGGGACGCCGTCCGATCCGGTCGCCCATCCACCCGAACAGGACGGCGCCCAGCGGGCGGGCCACGAAGCCCACGCCGAAGGTCGCGAACGCGGCCAGGGTGGCCGCCGTCGGGTTCAGCGTCGTGAAGTACAGCCGGTTGAACACCAGGGCGGCCGCGGTGCCGAAGAGGAAGTAGTCGTACCACTCCAGTGCGGTGCCGACGAACGCGGCGAAGGCGATGCGACCGGCCTCCTTGCCGCTCACCACCGGGGCCTTCCCGCCCGGCGGGGCCTCGGGGCCCGTGCGGTCGAGGTCGTTCATGGGGAATTCTCTCCTCTTCGGTGTCCGCGCCGCACCGGCGCGGGGTCTATCAGGGGATGGGAGGGGGCGGGTCAGGCGCCGCCGCCGGATGCCGTCGCGGCCAGTCCGGCGAAGGCGTCCGCGCCGTGGACGGCCTCGCCGCCCACGACGGTCGCCAGCACCTCGACGGTGTCGATGCCCCGGTCCGCCGTGTCGACCGGATCGCGGTCCAGGATGACCAGGTCGGCGAGCCCGCCGGGGGACAGCGTGCCCCTGTCGTGCTCATCGTGGCTCGCCCAGGCCGCGTCGACGGTGTAGGCGCGCAGGGCCTGCTCGGCGGTGACCCGCTCGTCGGGGGCGAGGACGGCGCCCCCGCTGCTGAGCCGTTCCACCATCGAGGCCATGCCCGCCAGCGGCGCGCCGGGCGCGACCGGGCGGTCGGAGCTGCCCGGCACCCGGATCCCGTGCTCCAGGAACGACCGGTGCCGGTACAGCCAGCCCACCCGCTCCGGGCCCAGGGACGCCGCCATGGCGTCGCCCACGGTGTACAGGAACCGGGGCTGGGGGACCGGGACCACGCCCAGTTCGGCGAACCGGGCCAGCTGGTCGGGGCGGACCACCCCGGCGTGCTCGATCCGGTGGCGCACGTCCGGGCGCGGCAGCTCCCTGTGCGCCCGCTCGAAGGCGTCCAGCGCCAGGTCCACGGCCTCGTCGCCGATGGCGTGCGCGGCCACCCGCCACCCGGCGCGGTGGGCGGCCACCACCAGGTCGCGCATCTCCTCGGGCGGGTTCTGGAACACGCCGTGCCCGTGTCCGCACAGGGGCTCGGTCACGGCCGCGGTACGGCCGATGAGCGAGCCGTCCAGCCAGATCTTCATGGGGCCCAGGCGCAGCCGGTCGTCGCCGAAGCCGGTGCGCAGCCCCAGGTCGATGCCGACGTCGATGCCGTCGTCGGCGTGCCCGTCCAGCGGGTGCAGGTTGTCGGCGGCCACCATCAGCTCCACGCGGGTGCGCAGGTCGCCGCGTTCACGGGCCAGCTGGTAGGCGGCGGCCTCCACCGGGGTGCGGCCGATCAGCCCGCGCCCGATCCCGGCCTCGACGACGTGGGTGAGGCCCTCGGAGGCGTACACGCGCGAGGCCCGGCCGATCGCGTCGGCCAGGTCGGCGACGGGGTAGGGCATGACCAGGGCGGTGACCAGCTCCTGGGCGCGCTCCTGGAGCAGGCCGGTGGGCGTCCCGTCGCCGTCGCGGACGATCACCCCGCCCTCGGGGTCGCCCACCGCGGCGGAGTCGGCGCCGACCCGGCGCAGCACCGCGCTGCTCACGGTGCACATGTGCCCGGAGCGGTGCTTGAGCCACACCGGGCGGCCGCCCCCGGCCCGGTCCAGGCCGTGCCGGTCGGGGTGCGCGCCCATGGCGGTGTCGTCGTAGCCGGATCCGATGATCCAGGCGTCGGCGGGCAGGTCGGCGGCCCGGCGGGTCACCGCGTCGTAGAGCCCGTCCAGGGTGGTGACGTCCTCCAGGCCCAGCTCGCCCAGGGACTGGCCGAACCACGCCATGTGGTTGTGCGCGTCCCCGAAGCCGGGGACGACCGCGGCGCCGCCGCAGTCGACCACGGCCCGGGCGGGCAGGTCGGCGACGTCCCCGTCGAACCCGAGGACGCGACCGGCGGCGATGCCCACGGCGGTGGCCGCGGGCCGGTCGTCGTCGAGGGTGCGCACGCGCGCGTTGGTGAGCAGGAGGTCGAGCATGCCGGCGGTGTTCTTCCTGGAAGGGAGGGGTGTGACGGATTCCCTCCAGGGTGCCGGGTGGGTGCGCGGGGCCTCAATGACGATCCGCAGCGGATCATCCGCCCCCGGGTGGGCATGTGCACAATCCGGGGCGGGGGCCGCGGCGCCGCGGGTCGGGGGAGTGACGGGGGTGTTTCCGAGGGCTTGACAATTGGCCCATTGGCATATTGGCTAGGCCAGTCGCTCCTATGAGCTGAGTCACACCCCTCCACCGAAGCTCGAATGGCCGGTCATGACACCCCAGCTGCTCACCATTCTCGTGCTCGCGGCGATGTTCGTCGTCGCGACCGTCTTCCCCATCAACATCGGCGCACTCGCCTTCGTCGCCGCCTTCCTCGTCGGCACCCTCGCCCTGTCCATGGAGGCGGGGGAGATCCTCGGCGGCTTCCCGGCCGACCTGTTCCTCACCCTGGTCGGTGTCACCTACCTGTTCGCCATCGCCAAGAACAACGGGACCGTCGACCTCATGGTCCGGGCGGCCACCCGCCTGGTCGGCGGCCGGGTGGTGGCCATCCCCTGGGTGATGTTCGGCATCACCGCCCTGCTCACCGCCGTGGGCGCGCTCAGCCCCGCGGCCGTGGCCATCGTCGCGCCCATCGCCCTGGGCTTCGCCGCCAAGTACCGGATCGACCCCCTGATGATGGGCATGATGGTGATCCACGGGGCACAGGGCGGGGGCTTCTCCCCGGCCAGCGTCTACGGGGTCACGGTCAACACCATCGTGGCGGACAACGGGCTCGACGTACACCCCGTGACCCTGTTCCTGGGCAGCCTGGTCTTCAACCTCGCCATCGCGTTCGTGCTGTTCATCGCCCTGGGCGGCCACCGGCTCGTCGGGGTCAGGGTGGAGCGGTCCGAGAGGGAGGCCGTCGCCGCGGGCGGCGGGGGAGCGGGCGGGGGCGGCGGCACCGCCGTGGCCACCGGCGGCTCCGGCACCGGAGCCGGGGAGTCCGGCACCGGAGCAGGGGAGTCCGGGGCCGCGCCGGCGGTCCGGTTCGACCAGGTCGCCACCCTGCTGGGCATCCTCGCCCTGGGTGTGCTGGCCCTGGGCTTCGGCCTCAACGTCGGGTTCGTCGCCATGACCGTCACGGTCGTCCTGGCGCTCATCTCGCCCCAGGCGCAGAAGAACGCGATCTCCCAGATCAGCTGGCCCACGGTGCTGCTCATCACCGGCATGCTGACCTTCGTCGGCGTCATGGAGAGCGCCGGGACCATCGAGTACGTCGGCCTGGCCGCGGCCGGGCTGGGCGCGGCCCTGCTGGTCGCCCTGGTGCTGTGCTACATCGGCGGCATCGTCTCGGCCTTCGCCTCCTCCACCGCCATCCTGGGCGCCACCATCCCGCTGGCGGTCCCGTTCCTGCTCATGGGGGAGGTGAGCGCGACCGGCGTCATCGTCGCGCTGGCCGTGGCCTCCACGATCGTGGACGTCAGCCCGTTCTCCACCAACGGCGCCCTGGTCCTGGCCAACGCCACCGGGGTGGAGCCGGAGAGGTTCTACCGGCGGATCCTGGTCTACAGCGCCATAGTGGTGGTCCTGGGACCGCTCGTGGCCTGGGGCGTCCTGGTCGTGCCCGGCCTGCTGTGACGCCCGCGGCTCCGGCCGAGCGGTGACGGCCCGGCGCGGGGACCCCGCGCCGGGCCGCCCGCGTCCGGGGCTCAGTTCGCGGCGCGCTCGGGCACGTCGCCCACCTGCGACACCAGCCGCAGGTGGCGGCGCATGGCCTCGGCGGCCATGTCCGGGTCGCCCAGCCGGATCGCCGAGGCGATCTTCTCGTGCCCGGCCAGCGAGTCCTGCGGCCGCCCCGGCTGGGACAGCGACTCCAGGCGGGTCTCGCGGATCATCGGGGCGAGCTCGTTCATCATCCGGGTGAGCAGCCGCGAGCGCGCCGCCTCGGTGATCGCGGCGTGGAACCGCTCGTCGCCCTCCACCCCGCGCCCGCCCGCGCGCAGCTCGGCGCGCATGAGGTCCAGGGCGGCGTCGACGGCGGCGAGGTCGTGCTCGGTGCGGCGCTCGGCGGCCAGCTCGGCGAGCTTGACCTCCAGGGCCTGGCGGGCCTCGATGATCTCCGCCCGCCGGTTGGCGCGGTCGCGCAGCAGGGCCAGCACGCCCTCCTCGGAGGTGGTGCGGCGGATGATCGCGCCGTCGCCGTGGCGCACGTCGATGATCCCCTGCACCTCCAGCGCCACCAGGGCCTGGCTGAGCGAGGCGCGGCTCACGCCCAGGGAGGCGGCCAGTTCCCGCTCGGCGGGCAGGCGGTCGCCGGGGGTCAGGCCGGCCTCGCGCATGTACTCCACCAGCCGTTCCACCAGCTGCTCGTAGAGACGAGGCCGTGCCGGTGGCCGGGGGGTGGGCTTGGTGGGCACGCGGGCGGGCTCCTTCCGGCTCGGGCTGGGCGGACCTCCAGAGTAGTCCGGGAGCGTCGGTGCGGTCGACCGGGCCCGCGGGGGGTTCCCCGCGCGGGAAGGGGATGTCGGCCTTCACAAAGCCGGGGGCGTGTGCCATGCTGACGAAGAGACCCAGTGGCCTAGCCACTGAGCCAATGGAGTGGCCGCTGAACCGACACGGCAGGCCGCCGGGCCACTGGGTCGCCGAACCGATAAGGAGATGCCGATGGCCACCCGGTACGGCGCCCGAGACCTCCTCGACCGGATCCTGGACCCCGGGAGCTTCCGCTCCTGGGACACCACGCCCGTCGACGTGCGCCCCGACCCCTCCTACGCCGCCGACCTCGCCCGCGCACGCGCCGCCTCCGGCTGCGACGAGGCGATCCTGACCGGCGAGGGCCTGCTGCGCGGCCGGCGCGTCGCCGTCGCCGCGGGCGAGTTCGCCTTCCTCGCCGGGTCCGTCGGCGTGGCCGCCGCCGAACGCCTGGTCACCGCCGTCGAACGCGCCACCGCCGCCCGGCTGCCGCTGCTCGTCTCCCCGGCCTCCGGCGGCACCCGCATGCAGGAGGGCACCGTCGCCTTCCTGGCGATGGTCAAGATCGCCGCCGCCATCGCCGCCCACAAGGCCGCCGGGCTGCCCTACCTCGTCTACCTGCGCGACCCCACCACCGGCGGGGTCCTCGCCTCCTGGGGGTCCCTGGGCCACGTCACCGTCGCCGAACCCGGCGCCCTCGTCGGCTTCCTGGGCCCGCGCGTGTACAGCGCCCTGTACGGGGCCGACTTCCCCGAGGGCGTCCAGCGGGCGGAGAACCTCCTCGACCACGGCCTCATCGACGCGGTCCTGCCGCCCGAGGAGCTGCCCGCCATCGCCGACCGCGCCCTCACCGTCCTGCTCGCCCGCGACACCGGCGACGCCCCGCCGCCGCCCGCCGAGCCGGCCGCGGCCACCCCCGCCTGGACCGCCGTCACACGCTCCCGCCGGCCCGGCCGGCCCGGGGTGCGAGCCCTGCTCCGCCACGCCGCCACCGACGTCGTCCGCCTGCGCGGCAGCGGCGAGGGCGAGTCCGACCCCGGCCTGCTGCTGGCACTGGCCCGGTTCGGCGGCTCCTCCTGTGTCCTGCTGGGCCAGGACCGCGACCGCCAGACCCCCGAGCACCCCATGGGCCCGGCCGCCCTGCGCGCCGCCCGCCGCGGCATGCGCCTGGCCGACGAACTGGGCCTGCCCCTGGTCACGGTCATCGACACCCCCGGCGCCGCCCTGTCCAAGGAGGCCGAGGAGCAGGGCATGGCCGGGCAGATCGCCCGCTGCCTCACCGAGATGGCCACCCTGGCCGCGCCCACCCTCGCCCTCCTCCTGGGCCAGGGCACCGGCGGCGGCGCGCTCGCCCTCATCCCCGCCGACCGGGTGCTGTGCGCCCAGAACGCCTGGCTGTCCCCCCTGCCCCCCGAGGGTGCCAGCGCCATCGTGCACCGCACCACGGAGAAGGCCGCCGACCTGGCCCGCGACCAGGGCATCGGCTCCACCGACCTGCGCGCCCACGGCATCGTCGACCGGATCGTCCCCGAGCACGACGACGCCGCCGACGAGCCCGAGGAGTTCTGCCGCCGCGCGGGCCTGGCCCTGCGCCACGAGCTCGCCGCCCTCACCCGCGCCCCGGGCGCCGCCCGGCGCGCCGCCCGGGCCGCCCGCTACCGCCGCCTGGGCCTGCCCTCCTGACGGGCCCGCCTCCCCGCCTCCCGCACACCACCACCGAAGGAGCCACATGGACCGCGAACGAGGACCGCTGCAGGGCACCGTCGTCGTCGACCTGTCCCGCGCCCTGGCCGGGCCGCACGCCGCCATGCTGCTGGGCGACCTGGGCGCCCGCGTCATCAAGGTCGAGCAGCCCGGCACCGGCGACGAGACCCGGGGCTGGGGCCCGCCCTTCGTCGGCCCCGAGGACGAGCGGATCAGCACCTACTTCCTGTCCTGCAACCGCAACAAGGAGTCCATCGAGCTGGACCTGAAGTCCCCCGACGGGGTCGAGCAGCTCACCCGCCTGGTCCGCGCCGCCGACGTGCTCGTGGAGAACTTCCGCCCCGGCGTCCTGGACCGGCTGGGCTTCTCCGCCGAACGCCTGGGCGAGCTCAACCCCCGCCTGGTGGTGTGCTCCATCAGCGGGTTCGGCCACGACGGCCCCGAGGGCGGCCGCGCGGGGTACGACCAGATCGCCCAGGGCGAGGCGGGCCTGATGAGCCTGACCGGCCCCTCCCCGGACGAGCCCACCAAGGTCGGGGTGCCCATCGGCGACCTCCTCGCCGGGATGAACGGCGCCCAGGGGGTGCTGGCCGCGCTCGTGCAGCGCGAGCGCACCGGTACCGGCGCGGTGGTGCGCACCTCGCTGCTGTCCTCGATCGTCGGCGTTCACGCCTTCCAGGGCACCCGCTGGACGGTGGCGGGCGAGGTGCCCCGCGCGATGGGCAACCACCACCCCTCCATCGCGCCCTACGGCGCCTTCGCCTGCGCCGACGGGGTCCTCCAGGTCGCCATCGGCGGCGAGTCGCAATGGTCCAAGTTCGCGGGCCTGCTGGGCCTGGACGCCCAGGACCCCCGGTTCCGCGACAACGCCGCCCGCGTCGTCCACCGGGACGACCTGATCGCCGAGGTCGAGGCGGTGCTGGGCACCGCGCCCCGGGACGAGTGGCTGCGCCGCATCGGGGACATCGGCGTCCCCTGCGGGGCGGTGCGCACCATCGACCAGGTCTACGAGTGGGAGCAGACCCGCTCCCAGGGACTGGTCCTGGACGTGGAGCACCCCGTCCTGGGACGGGTGGAGCTGCCCGGCTCCGCGCTGCGCTTCGCCCCCCACCGCGGGGACGGGGGCGCGCCGCCCGCCGCGGAGGGGCACCTGCCGCCGCCGCTGCTGGGCGAGCACAACGAGCGGATCCGCGCCTGGCTGGACTCCCTGGAGGAGAGCCGCGCCGCCTGACCGCGGCCGCGGGCCCCCGCTCACAGACGGCCCGCGGCCGCGGGGTCAGCCCGCCTCCCGCGGCCGGCGGTCCAGGGCGCGGTCGACCAGGCGGGCGGCCGCGCCGGTGTACCGCACCGGGTCGCAGAGGGCGGCGAGGGCGTCCGGAGCGGCGGCGCCCTCGAGAGCGGGGTGTTCCGCCAGGACGTCGGCCAGCGGCCGCCCGGACGCGGCCGCCTCGGCCGAGCAGGCGTCGAGGACCGCGCGGGCCCGGGGCCGTCCCAGGCGGGGGGTCAGGGCGGCGGCCACCCGTTCGCTGGTGGCGGCGCCCCCCGTCAGGGCGAGGTTCGCGCGCATGCGGACGGGGTCGGCCTCCAGCCCCCGGGCCAGCTCGACCATGGTGTGCGCCGCGCCGCCGGTGAGCCGCAGGCATTCGCGCAGCGGCTGCCACTCCGCGTGCCACGCCCCGGGGGAGCGCTCGTCCTCGGCGGACAGGCACTGGAGGACGCCCGCCGTCAGGACGGGCACCTGGAGCGCGGCCGTGCGCACCATCGTGGCCAGCACGGGGTTGCGCTTGTGCGGCATGGCCGAGGACGCCCCGCGTCCGGCGGGCGAGGGCTCGGCGACCTCGCCCACCTCGGTGCGCGACAGCGTGAGCACGTCCACCGCGACCTTGCCCAGGGCCGCGGCGGTGAACCCGAGCGCGGACGCCACGTCCGCCACGGGGGTGCGCAGCGCGTGCCAGGGGAGCCGCTGCGGGGCCAGCCCCGTCTCGCGGGCGAACCCCCGCACCAGGGCGTCGTAGAACGCGCCCGGGTCCTCCTGATGCCCGGGCGCGGCGTAGGCCAGGTACCCGCCCAGCGTCCCCGCCGACCCGCCGAGCGAGACCGGCAGCCCGCCGTCGAGCACCCGGTCGATCCGCTCCACGGCGTCCAGCACCAGCGACCGCCACCCCGCGACCCGCAGCCCGAACGTCGTGGGCACCGCGTGCAGCGCCAGCGTGCGCGCCGCCGCCGGGGTGTCCCGATGGGCCCGGGCCGTCACCGCGAACGCCTCCGCGGCGGCCGCGAGGTCGGCCCGGACGGCCTCCAGGGCGCGCCGGCAGACCAGCATGGCGCCGGTGTCGAAGATGTCCTGGCTGGTGGACCCGCGGTGCACGTGTTCGGCGGCCGCGGGGTCGCGCGCGGCGACGCGCCGGGTCAGCTCCGACACCAGGGAGACGACCGGGTTGGCGTGCTCGCGCGAGGCCACCGCGATGACGCGGGGGTCGGGCGCCCCCTCGCGCACGACCTCGGTGATGAGGTCGGCCGCCGCGCGGGGCAGCACCCCCAGGCCGGCCTGGGCGCGCGCCAGCGCGGCCTCCGCGTCCGCCATCGCCTGGAGCCAGGCCGCGTCGTCGACCAGGCGTTCCACGGGGGTGCCCGCCCGGCCGGGGGAGAGCAGGCCGGTGTCCGCGGCCGGGGCGTTCATACGATGACCCCCGTCGACTCGATGCCGGTGGCGGTGTGCGGGACCGCGGGCACGTGGGCGACCGGCGGCAGGGCGAGCACGGCCCGGGCGATGGCGTCGGCGTCCTTCAGCGTGACCGAGTCGGACTCCGGCCGCACCCCGGCGGCGGTGACCCAGTGGACGGACTCGGTGGGCACCCCGTACGCGAAGCGCCGGGGGTGGGCCTGCCCCCGCCCGTCGACGACCCGGTACGGCCGCTCGGTGACCGTCAGCCCGCCGGTCTCGTACGGCTCGCCCCCGCTGGCGGCGATCCGGTAGGGCGTCGCCTGGTCGCTGTCGAGCAGGTGCCGCAGCAGGGGATCGTCGGTGCGCAGCAGGTCGGGCACGGGCAGCCGCGCCTCGATGAGGACCCGGGACCGCACCGGCGGACCGGGGACCAGCGGTGAGGAGGCGGTGAAGACCGCGGGCCCCGTCTCCAGGCGCACCTGGGTGCCCGGTCCCAGCACCTCCACCACACCGGCCTCGACGAGCGCGATCAGTTCCCGGATCCGGGAGGCGGGCGGTCCGATGGACAGGTACGCGTTGAGCGGCGTGTACTCGCCGTCGAGGTCGTCCCGGTGCGAGTGGCCGTCCAGCCCGCCGTGGTCCACCAGTTCCCGGATCTCGTTGCGCAGGTCGCGCAGCACGTCCAGGGCGCTCTTGAGCGGGCCGTCCACGTTGCCCCGCTCGGCCTCGCGGACGTCGCGGCGCAGGTGGTCGAGCAGCCAGGAGCGGAACGCCGCCCGGTCGGAGAAGCGCTTCCCCGCGCAGGGGCGGGCGACGCGCTCCCAGTCCCACCGGTCCGCGGTGCGGATCCCGTACTCGTCCGGCAGCAGCGCCGCCCCGGAGGGCGACGCGGCGACGTAGCGGTCGGCGAACTCCAGCGCCTCCCGCGGCCGCCCCTGGGAGCGCAGCAGGGCCGCGTAGTAGACCGCCTCCACCTCCCGGGAGACGAGCGGCCACAGGTCCCGGGCGAAGTTCAGGGTGTCGCCGGACTCCGCCCGGAGCCGGCCGATGGCCTCCGGGGTGAGCAGCCGGGGCCGGTGCCGTCCGGCCACGCCCTTCTGGTTGCGCCCCCGCGCGTGGTAGGGCACCCCGCGGCGGGAGAACGCGTACAGGCGGGGTTCGCGGCCGGAGGGGAGGTACACGAGCCCTCCGTCGCGCTCGGCGTACCGCCCGCCGCGCTCCTCGGTGAACAGGGCCGTGTAGTCGAAGAAGTTCAGGCCGAGCCCGCGCAGCAGCACGGCGGCGCCGGGCTCGATGCCGTCCAGGTCGGCGTCGGCCGGGTTGACCGGGGTGATGTAGGTGAGGTGGTGGATCCGGGCCAGGCTCGCGGTGCGCGCCTCCTGCGCGGTCGACCGGACGGGCAGGTGCCCCTGGGCGAGGACGATGGCGTCCAGGTGGTTGAGCCGCGTCCGGTCCTGGAGCCGCAGCCCCTGGGGGCCTCCGGGCACGCCGTAGGTGTCGGCGATGGCCACGGCGCGGGAGCGGTGCGTCCGGACCTCGACGTGGCCGGGCGCGGCGTCGACGACCCGCGCGAAGCAGGCCCGCAGGTACCGGCCGTAGAAGACGCGCGTGGGATAGGAGTCCGGCCCCAGGGAGCGGGCCTCCTCCAGGATGTGCTCGTCGTGGTCGCCGTCCCCGCCGAACAGGGCCGTGTCCCGGGCCCACTCGTACAGGTTGGGGCCGGGCTCGATCGGCCCCTCGATCACCACGCTGTGATCGGTGAAGGCGGTGATCTGCGAGGCGACGGTGTTCATCAGCAGCCTGCGCGACTGCCCCTCCCGCCACACCGCGCCCGGCCCCGGTTCGTGCGGGTCGATGACGTGCACGGTCAGGTGCGAGCACGAGGGGCGCGCCCGCTCGTTGGCGCAGATCCGTTCCAGCAGGGCGAGGCCGCGGGGCCCCGCCCCGACGACGGCGATCTCGGTTCGGCCACCGCCGTGGTGGGCGTGGATCCCGGACACGTTCTGTCACTCCCTTGTGCGACGGACGAGAGGGGGCGGGACGCGCGGAGCGCCCCGCCCCGGGTGGGGCGCGGGGCCCGGGTCATTCGGCGCGGTCGGCGGCGACCAGACGGGCCGCCAGCTCCAGCCGCTTGATCTTGGTGGTGGCGGTCTGGGGCAGCTCCTCCAGCCGCCGGTGCACGGGCGCCTCCAGCGGGGGCAGGTCAGCGGTCGCCGCCTCCCAGGCGGCGGGGTCCAGCGGCCGGTCGTCGCGGGTGCACACCACGGGGACGGGGGAGCCCTGGGCGGAGGGGACGATGACCACCTCGACGAGGTCGGGCAGCCGGGTGAACAGCTTGTCCTCGATCTCCAGGGTGCTGTCGATGCCGTCGATCTCGTCGACCTCGCGGTCGAGCAGGTGCAGGCACCCCCACTTGCTCCGGTAGCCGACGTCGCCCATCCGCCACCAGCCGCCGTTGACCTGCTTGCGCCAGCGCGCGTGCTCGCCCATGTAGGTGATGATGCGGCCGTCGCTGCGGACCTCGATGTACCCCGGGGAGGACTTGGAGGGGGTCCTCCCGTCGCGGGGGACCACCCGGACGTCGGTCATGCCGGGGAACGGGAAGCCCACGCAGCGGCCGTCGGCGTCCGGCGAGCGGTCGCGCGAGTAGGTGCGCGCCGCGATCGGACCGACCTCGCTCTGCCCGTAGGCCTGGGCGAACAGCGGAACGCCGCGCCGGGAGGCGCGCAGCATGGTGTGCACGGTCCGGGGGTGGATGGCGTCGAAGGTGCTGCTGAAGTACTTGACGTTGGCCAGCGGCTCGCGGGGGTCGTCCGCCAGCACCTCCCAGCGCAGGAAGGTGTTGGGGTGCGCCTCGATGAACCCCGGCCGCACCCGGGAGAAGAGCTCGGCGACGTGCTCGGGGGCGTCGTCGCGCAGGATGACCAGCGGGTGCCCCTGGAGGATCGAGATGGGCATCGCCGTGTACATGCGCGAGTGGACGAAGGACACGTGGACCGCGATGGGCTCGCTGCGGCCCACGGCGGCGGCGACGACGGCGGCCTGGGGCCGGTAGCGCGACTGGAAGGTGAACCCGGTGTGCACGGCCAGCTTGGGCAGGCCGGTGGTCCCCGACGTGTGGGTGACCATCGTGGGGTGGTCGGGCGGCATGATGACCGGGCGCACCCGGGGGGTCCCGGCCAGGGAGGCCAGGGACACGGCGCCCTCGTACTCCCCGGAGGCCAGGATGACCCGCTCGCTGAGGTCGAACACCTCGGCGGGGAGCTCCTTCTCCAGCTTGGCCTGGTCGGTGAGCAGGTAGGGCCGGTCGACCCGGCGCAGGAGCGCGGCGACGGTGTCCCCGTCCAGCTTCGCCGACAGCATGACGGGGACGGCGCCCACGCGGTTGACCGCGCAGGCCATCAGGGAGATGTCGAAGCCGTCGGACTTGTGCACGACCACGTGCTCTCCCGGGCGGACCTTCAGCGCCCACAGCCGGGAGGCGAAGTCGTCCACCAGGTCGGCCGCCTCGGTCAGGGTCAGGCGGCGCCCGCGCTCGGGCGCGATGTCGAGGTCGTGGTCGAGGATCAGCGGACTCGCCGGGTGCCGGGCCGCGGCCCGGTCGAACAGGCTGCCCAACCGGATGCCCTGGTTGGCGATGCGTTGGAGGAACATGGCTTCGGTGTCCTTCGGGTTCGGGGGGTCAGGCCTTCTCGATCACGGCCTTGATCCGGGCCAGTGTCATCGCCAGGTCGTCCTCGAGCTTGGCGGTCCAGTCGGTGATGAAGCGCTCGCGGTCGGGCTCGCTCAGATCGGCGGTGATCTTGTGGATGCCTGCGGTCGCCCGGCCCATGCGGAAGTGGTGTTCGAGGTAGGACTCGGGGCCGTCGGCGCCGGTGTCGAAGCCCCAGATGCTCTCCTGGTCCTCGCCGGCGTGGGACAGCATCATCCAGCGGAAGGTCCGCCCCGGCTCGGCGGCCACCACACGGCACTCGGTGTGCCAGGTGCCGCGGATCAGGGGCGCCCAGCCCACGACGTCCCGGGGCCGGTGGTTCTCCCCCCGGAAGACCGAGCCCACCTGCGCGGGCTCTCCGTGGATCCACTCCCCGCCGCGGCACTCGGGGCTCCACTCGGCGCTGCGGGGCAGGTCGGAGACCACCGCGTAGATCTCGTCGGGGGAGGCCGCGACGGTGATCCGGGCCCGGAGGTCGAAGAGGGGGCTGCGGTCGATGACGGAGACGGGTGTGTTCATGGGGAGAGGATCGCAGCGGCACGGATCCGGTGGCCAAGCATCGGGCCAGGGTTGGTCAAGTCCTCCCGGCGCCCGCCCCGACCCGCAGCACGAACCGCCGCCCCCGGGCGCGGCCTGTCTCGACGGCGCGGTGCGCCTCGGCGGCCGCCTCCAGCGGCAGGACCTCCACCTCCCGCGGGCGCAGGCGCCCGTCGGCGATCAGGGGTCCCAGGTCCGCGACCGCGCGGGCGAGCTCCCCGGTCGACGCCTGGGAGATGGCGAACCCCGTGACGGTGCGGTCCAGCAGGTAGAGGTCGCCCACCGGGATGACGGCCCGGGTGCGCATGCCGGCCAGGAGGACGATCCTCCCCCGCCGGGCCAGGACGCCCAGGGCGTGGTCGACCTCGTTGCGGCCCGCGGCGTCGACGTACACGTCGACCCCGTCGGGGCACAGGCGGGCCAGGCGGCGGTGGACGTCGGGGGCGGCGCGGTCCACGACCGCGTCGGCGCCCAGCTTCGCGCAGTAGTCCGCGTCGTGGGCCGAGGCCACGGCCACGACCCGGGCCCCGGCGTCCACGGCCAGGGCCACCGCCGCCCCGCCGACGTTCCCGCCGGCGCCGACCACGGCGACCGTCTCGCCGGCGCGCAGCCGGCCGCAGCGGAACAGGGCGGCGTGCGCCGTCGCGGCGGGGTGGGCCAGCGCCACCGCGTCGACGGGGTCGGCCCCAGAGGGCAGGTGGTGGAGGTGGTCGGCGGGGACGGCGACCCGTTCGGCCGCCGCCCCCGGGCGCCCGGCGTATCCCATGCTCAGCGACCAGACCCGGTCCCCGGGGGCGAAGCCGGACACCCGCTCGCCGGTGGCGGCGACGGTGCCGACCAGGTCCCGGCCGATGACGAACGGGAACGACAGAGGGGTGCGCCAGGCACCCGAGCGCACGAAGGTGTCGACGTGGTTGACGGCGGTGGCGGTCACCTCGACCAGCACGTCCGCCGGTCCGGGGAGCGGGTCCGGCAGGCGCCCGTGGCGGATCTCGTCGGCCGGGCCCAGACGGTCTATGTATGCGGCGTCCATGTCCATGGAGTGTGGCCGCCCGCGGCCCGGCGCGGGCGGGTTCGCACGGAGTGTGTCACCTGGGTCCGCGGCTGCGCCCGAGGCCGTCCAGCAGGGTCTCGGCGGCCCGCTCCCCGGACAGCAGGGCCGCCTCGGTGGTGGGCGAGTTGAAGTAGTCGCCGCAGAAGACCACCGGGGGCCGCTGCGACCGGATGACCGAGGCGGAGGCGCGGTAGCGCCCCGGGGCCGGGATCGGGAAGCCGTAGGGGCGTTCGGCGATGTGGAAGGGCTCGACGTTCTCGGGCATGTCGGGCCACAGCGTGGGCAGCAGCGGGGTGACCTCGGCGAACTGCTCCTCGGCGGGGCGGCCGATCAGCCTGCGGGTGACCGCGCGGCCCGGGTAGGTGAACAGCAGGAGCGTTTCCCTGCGCCCCCCGTCCGGGTCGATCCGGGTCCGCGTGTAGGTGATCATGTTCCGCAGCGGCGGGTCCTGGCGCCCGCCGGCCACGATGTGGGCCTGTTCGGGGAGCGTGCCGCGGGGGACGAGGTAGGACACCGAGAGCGCCGGCTCGTACCGCTGGGTGGTCAGGAACGCGCGGGTGGCGTCCGGGACGGCCTCGGCCGACAGCTTCGCCGTGATCCGGTCGGCGACGGGCGCGGGCGTCGCCACCACGACCGCGTCGAACTCCTCCTCGCCCGGGGCGCCCGTGGCGTCGGTGAAGCGGACCAGCACGCCCGATCCGGTCTCGGCCGTCTCGGTCACCTCGTGCCGCAGGCGCACCTCGCTCCCGGCCGCGTTGCGCTCGGCGATGACCTCCATCCCGTCGCGCAGCACGTGGAAGCCCGCCCCGCCCAGCCACGCCACCAGGGCGCGGGCGTGCACGGCCGAGACCTCCTCGCTGGCGAAGTTCCAGAAACCCTCGATCTGGGGGCGCAGCAGGTAGTCGAAGCCCTCGGGGGAGATGACCCGCGCCCCGTACCCGGCGGCGGTCTCGCCGTTGTCGAGGTGGGCCGTCTTGAGCGGGTCGAAAAGGTCGAGCTCGGACTTCTTGGACACCTCCCGCAGGGAGGCGATGAGGAAGGCGAACCGGTCCCGCAGCGACGCGTGCGGGTAGCGCAGCAGGTTGACCGGCGAGTCCGAGGACAGTCCCACGGCCCGGCCGTTCTTGGTGATGTGGACGTCGGTGGAGAGTTCGACCAGGTCGTTCTCCAGGCCGTACTCCCGGATGAGCGCGCCCATCCGCTCGTAGAAGCTCACGAACATGAGGTTGATGCCGACATCCGGCTCCAGTTCGGGCCGGTGCCAGGAGCGGGCCCGGCCGCCGAGGCCGTCCGCCCCCTCGAAGAGGACCGTCTCGGCGCCGTCGCCGGCCAGTTTCTTCGCGGCCGCGGTTCCGGCCATTCCGCCACCGACGATCGCGATCCTGCGGGGCATGGTGAACTCACTTCCGTCTTCGGTCGGGCGTGGGGGTGACCGGGTCCGGGCCGCTCCGGGGGCGGAGCGGCCCGGACACCCCGCCCGCGGCGTGCGCGGGCGGGACGGGCGGCGGGGGCGGCGCATTCACCCCGCCGCCCAGGCGGGTACGGGCCCGCCTGGCGGGTGGGGCGGCCGCCGGTCCGGAGGAGGTCCCGGCGGCCGCACGGGGGGCGGTCCGGTCAGGCGCCGGAGCGGGCGAGCGGGAACCGCTCGCCGCGGACCGGCTGGCCGGGCTCCAGGCCGCCCAGGTCGTCGCCCGGGAACAGGTAGCTGTAGACGGGGTTGGGGCGGTACACGGCGTCGGCGTCCATGTACACCGTGCCCAGCGAGATCCGGGTCGTGTCGGTGTTGTTGGCCCCGGCGGAGTGGATGACCCGGCCGTGGTGGAAGTGGACGTCGCCCGCGCGCAGCGGGACGGTCACACGCTCCTCCCAGGCGAAGTGCGGCCACCGGTCCAGCGGGGACATGCCGTCGTCGCCCTCCTTGGGGGTGACCTCCTTGTGCGAGCCGGGGATGAATGACATGCAGCCGCGCTCCTCGGGGACGTCGACCAGGGCGGTCCAAGCGGTCAGGGTGACCGGTCGGCCCTCGAAGGGGTGGGAGGGCGAGTCGTAGTGGATCGGGGTGGGCGCCGACAGCCCGCCGGCGGGCTTGCGGAACAGCTCGCTCTTGAAGAGCCGCAGCGGGGTCCCGGCCAGCTTCTCGGCGGCGGCGGTGACCTTGGGGTGCAGCGCGAGGCGGCGGGTCACCTCGCTGCGCAGGCCGGCGTCGGCCACCCAGTCCATGGCCAGCCCGTCCTCCTCCTCCCACAGTTCGGTCTCGCGCTCGGCGAACTGGCGCTCGGCGTCGGCGAACTGCTCGGCGACCTCCTCGGGGGTCAGGAGCGCCGGCACGTTCACGAAACCGCGCTCCCGGTAGAGCGCCACGAGCTCGTCCGTGACGATCGAGTCGATGTCCGATTCCTTCGCCACCGTCATGGTGAGGGTCCTTTCCGTTCTGGGATGGGTGGGGCGCGGCGTGGTCAGGCGCAGGACGCGGGCGTGATCCGCACGGGCAGGGAGCAGACCCCGCCCAGGAACGCCGACCCCTTGAAGACGGCCTCGCCCGCGGGCTCGATCGCCTTGGTACGGTCCAGCAGTTCGGTCAGGAACAGCCGGATCTCCATGCGGCTCAGCGGGGCGCCGATGCAGTGGTGGGGGCCGTACCCGCCGAAGGCGAGGTGCCGGTCGGCGTCGGTCCGGGTGACGTCGAACCGCTCGGAGTCGGCGAAGACCTCCTCGTCGCGGTTGGCCGCGGGGTAGGACAGCATCACCCGCTCGCCCTTGCGGATCTCCACCCCGCGGACCTCGGTGTCCTCCTGGGCAGTGCGCAGGAAGTGCCGCACCGGGGAGGTCCAGCGCAGGATCTCCTCCACCGCGTTGGGGATCAGCTCCGGCTCGGCCCGCAGCAGGGCCAGCTGGTCGGGGTGGCGCATGAGCTCGTACAGGCCCCCCGCCAGGGAGAACGCCGTGGTCTCGTACCCGGCGTCGGCGATGAGCATGTAGTAGGTCGTCAGGTCCGGCTCCACCAGCAGCTCGCCGTTCACCCGCCCGTTGGCGATGGCCGACGCCAGGTCGGAGGTGGGCTCGGCCCGGCGGGACTCGGTGATCCGGGCGAACATGGCCAGGGTCGCCTGCCAGTTGGCCTGGGCGCCCTCCGGGTCCTTCTCCCAGGCCATGGTCTGGGTCGACCGGTACATCCGCTCGAAGCTCTCGTCGGGCAGCCCCAGCAGGGCCATGACCGTGCGCAGCGGGAAGCGGGCGGCGACGGTCTCGACGAAGTCGCACTCGGGGCCCTGCTCCAGCAGCTCGTCCACCGACTGCCGGGCGAGCTCGGCCACGTGCTTCTCGATCTCGCTGATGGCCTTGTACCTGAACCAGTTCTGCGCGATGGCCCGGTGCGCCCGGTGGTCCTCGCCGTCGCGGTGGGGGAGGGGCTTGAGGTCCTCCTCCGCGGTCTCCTCCGGGGGCTCGGTGTACTCCAACAGCGGTCCGGGCCGGTTCGTGAACAGCTCCGGGCGGCGCTCGATCGACGTGATGTCCTCGTGCCGGGTCACCAGCCAGAACGAGCGGAAGTCGGGGCTCTCCGCCAGGGCCACCGGCCGTTCCCGGCGGTAGCTCCCCAGGATCGCGAACATCTCCTCGGGGCGGCGCCACCGGGAGTCGTCGGCGAGCACCGCCAACGGCGTCAAGCTCTGGGTGTTCGTCACGGTCAACCTCGCCTTGTCAGGGGAGTGGTGCGGGCGGGCCCGTCGGCCCCGCGCCCCCGCCGGGGGCGCCGGGGCGGGCGCCGCCGGGGGGCGTCGACGGCTCAGACTCTGGCACCGGCGCCGCGGGCCGACCAGGGCGGTGCGCCGAATGTGTCAGGTCAGCAGCCCCGTTCGGCGCGACCATAACCGGAGCCGAACGTCTCCCGAACGGTTCCGATGGAGACTGCGTGCCAGGGCGTGTTCCGCGCGCACCGTCCGCCGCGGGGAGAAGGACCGCGCCGTGTGCGTCCGTCCGATGCGGTGGCGGGCGACGGACGGGAGAAGGGCCCGCGGAACACGCCCACAGGGGCACCGTGCGTGAGGAGTCGGGATGGGCAGTGCATCGCGGTTGGTGATCATCATCGGCAGCACACGCAAGGGGCGTGTGGGGCCGGTGGTCGCCGAGTGGTTCGCCGAGCGGGCCCGCCACCACGGGTTCTTCGACGTCGACGTGATCGACCTCGCCCAGGCGTGGCTGCCCGACATCCTGATCACCGACCGGGCGGAGGAGCCCCCGCAGGCCGTGCGCGACCTCAAGGGGTGGCTGCGCGCCGCGGACGCCTTCGCGATCGTCACACCCGAGCACAACAACGGGTACCCGGCCGCCCTGAAGAACGCCATCGACTGGTGCGTCGTGGAGTGGCGGACCAAGCCGGTCGGCTACGTCTCCTACGGCGGCGCCGCCGGCGGCCTGCGCGCGGTCCAGGCCCTGCAACCGGTCCTCACGGAACTGGGGGCGGTGAACGTCCGCGAGACGGTCAGCCTGCCCCACTACCCGGAGCGCTACGACGGCGGGCCGGTCTTCACGGTGCTGCCGGAGCACGACGCGCACTCCCTGGCCCTGCTCGACTGCCTCGCCTGGTGGGCCCGCACCCTCCAGGACGGCAGGGAGCGCGCACCCTACCCCGGCGAGCCGGGGTCCCCCGGTCCGAGCGCGGAGGACCCCGCGCCCCCGGACCGACCGCACCACGAGGAACGGAGAAAGTGATGTCCCCAGCGGAACCCGGCGCGCCCGTACGCGCCACCCCGAGGCAATGGGCGGGCCTGATCGTCCTGGCCCTGCCCACCATGCTGCTCTCGCTGGATCTCACCGTGCTCTACATGGCGATCCCGCACCTGGGGGCCGACCTGGGGGCGAGCACCACCGAGCTGCTGTGGATCATGGACATCTACGGGTTCATGGTCGCCGGCTTCCTCATCACCATGGGGACCTTCGGCGACCGCATCGGCCGGCGGCGCCTGCTGCTGATCGGCGCGGTGGCCTTCGGCGCGGCCTCGGTGATCGCGGCGTTCTCCGTCAGCACGGAGATGCTCATCGCCGCCCGCGTGCTCCTGGGGATCGCCGGAGCGATGCTCATGCCGCCGACACTGGCCCTGATCACGGTCATGTTCAAGGACCCCAAGCAGAGGTCGATGGCGGTGGCCGTCTGGCTCATGTCCTTCACGGTGGGAGGCGTCCTCGGCCCGGCCGTGGGCGGCCTCCTCCTGGAGTTCTTCTGGTGGGGGTCGGTGTTCCTGCTGGCCGTCCCGGTCATGGCCGTCCTCCTGGTCGCGGGCCCGTTCCTGCTGCCGGAGTACCGGGACTCCTCGGCCGGGCGCATGGACCTGGTGAGCGTGGCCCTCTCGCTGACGGCCATCCTGCCCGTCGTCTACGGCATGAAGGAGATCGCCGCCGACGCGGCGGTGCGGGCGGTGCCGCTCCTCGCCCTGGCCGTGGGCCTGGCCGCGGGCGCGCTCTTCGTGTACCGCCAGCGCAGGATCGCCCACCCGCTGCTGGACCTGAGCCTCTTCTCCAGCCGCACGTTCACCGGCGCCCTCCTGGCGCTGCTGCTCGGCCAGGTGGTGTTCTACTCCTTCACCTACCACTTCACCCAGTTCATGCAGCTGGTCCAGGGGCTGTCGCCGTTCGCGGCGGGCCTGTGGTTCATCCCCCTGGGCATCGCCAGCGTCGTCGGCGCGACCGCCGCCCCGATCCTCGCGGCGAAGTACCCGCCGGCCACGGTCATCGGCGCGGGGCTGGCGCTGTGCGCGCTGGGGTTCGGCGCGATGGCCTTCGTCGGCCCGGCCTCCGGCCTGGTCCTGTTCATGACCGGCGCGGTCGTCGGGATCCTGGGCGCCCAGCCGCTGCTGGCGCTGAGCACCGACATGGTGGTCAGCTCCGCGCCCCCGGAACGGACCGGCACGGCGTCGGGCATGTCGGAGACCGGCGCGGAGTTCGGCGCGGCCATGGGCATTGCCACGTTCGGCTCGCTGGGCGCCGCCATCTACGCCTCGCGCGTGGGCGGGCTGCTGCCGGAGGGACTGTCGGCCGAGGAGGCCGAGAGCGCCCAGGGGAGCTTCGCCGGCCTGATCGGCGTCGTCGAGGGCCTGTCCGGCCCGCTCGCCGACCAGGTGCTGGCCGCGGGCCGCGAGGCGTTCATGAGCGGCATGAACGCCGTGATGCTCGTCAGCGCGCTGCTCATGCTGGGCACCGCCGGCATGGTGGTGGTCCTGCTGCGCCACCTGCCCCCGATCGGGCACGAGGACGGCGCCCCGGAGGAGGACTCCGGCGAGAGCGGTGCCGCCGGGGACGCGGCGGCCGCGGAGCCGGACCGCCGCGGTGACGACGTCCCGACCCAGGGCTGACGGCGGACCCCCGTGCCGGGGCGGTCAGCCGACCAGGCGCTCCAGCCGCTCCACCATGGCCGCCGGGCCCGGCTGCGCGGCGTTCTCCGCGGCCAGCTCCCGCGCCCGGGCGCGGTAGGAGGGGGACTCCAGCAGTGTCGAGCACGCCCGGGCGATGTCCTCCACCTCCTGGCGGTCCGGGTCGAGCATGATCGCCGCACCGGCGTCGGCGATGCGGCGCATCTCCACCGCCGACACGTCCTGGATGGCGATGAGCTGGGGGACGCCGCAGGCCATCGAGGTCATGTCGGTGGCGCCGCCGCCGTGGTGGACGATGACGTCGCAGGTCGGGGCGAGCACGTCCAGGGGGACCCAGCCCGCGCGCACCTGCGGATCGCTCTCGCGCACCTGCGCGGCCACCGGCTCGGGGGCCGCGACCACCACCTCCACCCCCAGCGCGCCGATGGCGCGCGCCGTCCGCGCCAGCCGGTCGCCCTGGAACACCCGGCTGCCGCCGGTGATCGCGACCCGCGGGCGGTCGGCCCGGGTGTACATCCACGGTTCGAGGTGCCGCTGCGGGTTCGCCGGGACGAAGCGCATCGTCACCGACTCCGGCGCGCCCTCCGGGCGCAGGCTCGGCGGACAGACGTCGATGTGCAGGTCGGGCCCGGGCAGCCGGTCCAGGCCCAGCCCGTCCAGGACCGGGCGCAGCACCTCCATCGCCCCGGGGTGGTAGATGGAGGCGTCGCCGCGGTCCCACTCCAGCATCACCCAGGGGACCGAGAGCCGCTGGGCCAGGAGCGCGGCCCCGTAGTACATCGGGCTGCCGACCACGAGGTCCGGCCGCCAGTGCTCGGCCATCTTCACCAGGGGGTCCAGGGATTCGACGCCGATCTCGGCGTACACCCGCCCGGCGGCCCGCGCCGCCCCCTCGGGGTCGGCGGGCATGCCGGCCATGAACGCCATGACGTCGTCCAGGTCGATCGGGGAGGTGCGCACCGCGGGCAGGCCCACGGACACGATGTCCGGGAGCACCCACTGGATGCCGGCCATGAACACCTCGTGCCCCGCGTTGCGCACAGCCGTGGCCAGGGCCGCGTGGGTGTAGACGGTCGCCGGACTGTTGCCGGGGATGAACAGCGCCTTCATCGGTTCTGCCTTTCTCGTGGAGCCAAGGGGCGGACCCGGTCCCGGGGTCCGCGGAATCGAAGGGGATGCGGTCGCCGCCGCGCCCGCCCGGGACCGGGGCCGCCCGGTCGCGGGGGTCACACCGGGGCGACCCCCTCCACAGGGCCGATCCGCACGGCGAGGGCGGGCTGCTCGGGCGGGGCCTCGCGCAGCCGGACGGTCGTCCCGTGCGGCGAGGGCCGCCAGTCCAGGGGGCCGGAGCCGTCCAGGGCGGTCACCTCGGAGCCGGGTTCCAGGAGCAGGTCCAGGCCCAGGTCGGCGGTGCGCGGCGTGCCCAGGACGATCGCGTTGAGGTGCCGGCCGGTCCGGGTGTACCGCACCTGGAGCCCCTCGTCGGTCGTCCCGTGCACCCTGGTCCAGGGGCGGGTGCCGCGGACGGCCTCCCCGTACACGTCCATCCAGGCGCCCAGCTCCAGCAGCCGCCGGGACTGGGACCAGGGGACGGCGCCCGTCCCGGTGGGGCCGACGTTGACGAGCAGGGAGCCGCCCCGGGCGACGACGTCGGCCAGCACGTGGACGAGGTGCACGGGGTCGATGTGGTCGGAGTCGCGCTCCTCGGCGTTGTAGAAGTAGCTGCCGCTCAGCGGCCGCACCGACTGCCAGCGGCCCCGCTCCGGGGGCGCGACCCCGGGTTCGCACGTCGCGTACCCGGCGTGGAGGTCGCCCCGGCCCTGGGCGGCGATGTCGAACCTGTCGTTGACCAGGCCGTGGGGGACCCTGTCGTGGTACCACTCGAACAGGGACGGCAGGTCGACGCCGGGAGGGGAGACCCCGTAGTCGTTCCACAGGGTGCACGGGCGGTACCGGCGGACCAGCTCCTTCCAGTGCCCGAGGAACAGGTCGCGGTAGTCCTCCCCCCGGGGCAGGGCGGCCAGGGCCGACGCGAGGTCGGAGACGGGCTCCTGCGAGAAGGAGAAGTCCCAGGCGCTGTAGTAGACGCCGAACTCCATGCCGCGGCCGCGCACCTCCTCCGCCAGCTCCCCCACGACGTCGCGCGGCGACGACCAGGCCGTGCCCCGCGGGTGGGGGTGCTCACTGGGCCACATCAGGAAGCCGTCCTCGGCCTTGGCGCTGAACACCACGTATCCGGCGCCCGAGCGCTCGAACAGCTCGCCCCACGGGCGCGGGTCCCAGCGGGGGACGACCTCGTCGCGCAGGCGCTCCACGAAGGCGGAGTAGGGCAGGTCGCCGTACCGCTCCCGGTGGTGGCGCCCGACGGCGCTCCCCGGGAGCGCCAGGGCGTTCTGGTACATGCCCGCGTCCCCGTCGGTCCGCCACCAGGCGGGGACGTCCGCGCGCTCGACCGCGCCCATGCCCGCCACCGGGTCGGGGAGCAGGGACCGCCGGACCGGGGCGTAGGCCGGGATCGAGGCCGCCCCCCAGTGGACGAGGATCCCGAGTTTGGCCTCGTCGAACCAGGAGGGGTGCCGCAGGGCGTCACCCCGCCCCGTCGTGTCGGTGTCCGCGGATTCGTGCATGGACGGCCTCCCGAAGTCTCACCGGGGGAGTGTAGGGTTCCCCGGACCCCCGGAACCGGCGCGGTTCCAGGGGTTTGTCACCTCCGCCGCCGTCGTTCCCCGGCTATATAGTGAGCCCCGTTCCGCGGACCCCCGCGGACCGGCGGGGACCGCGCACCGGCCGGGCGCCGGGGGCGGAGAAGGGGAAGGGGACGGGGGACGACGATGCGATTCCGCCTTCTCGGGCCGCTGGCCGTGGAGACGACGGACGGCCGCCCCGTCCAGGTGCCCGAACTCAAGGTCCGCAGGCTCCTGGCCGTACTGCTCACCGGCGAGGGGCGGGCGATCCCCGCCGACCGGCTCATCGACGAACTGTGGGGGGACACCCCGCCCGCCCGGCCGCTCCCGGCCCTGCGGGCCAAGGTGTCCCAGCTCCGCCGGGCCTTCGACGAGGCCGAGCCCGGCGGCCGGGACCTCGTCGTGTCCATGGCCTCCGGCTACCGGCTCGCCGTCGGACCCGACGACACCGACACCGACCGGTTCCGCCAGCTCATGGAGCGGGCCCGCGCCACCGGCGAGCCCCGCATGCGGTCCGTCCTGCTCTCCGACGCCCTCGCCCTGTGGCGGGGCCCGGCGCTCGCCGACTTCGCCGACGAGCCCTTCGCCCGGCCGGTGGTCGCCAACCTGGAGGAGCAGCGCCTGTCGGCGCTGGAGGAGCACGCGCAGACCCGCCTGGACCTGGGCGAGCACCACCGGCTCATCGGGGATCTGGCCGCGCTCGTGGACGAGCACCCCCTGCGCGAGCGCGCCCGCGCCCTCCACATGCTCGCCCTGTACCGGTCCGGCCGGGGCTCCGAGGCGCTGGAGAGCTACGCCGACGTGGACCGACTCCTGCGCGAGGAACTGGGGCTGGACCCGGGGGTCGAACTCGTCACCCTGCACCAGAGGATCCTCACCCAGGACCCCGCCCTCCTGCCGTCGGACGCCCGTTCCGACACCCCCCGGCGCAGGTCCAACCTGACGGCCCCGGTCAGCGACCTGATCGGACGCGCGGACCTGATCGAGCGCCTGCGCGAGGTGGTCCGCGCCGAGCGCCTGGTCACCCTCACCGGCCCCGGGGGGATCGGCAAGTCCCGCCTCGCGCTCGAACTCGCGCGGAGCATGGTCGACGTCTTCCCCGCCGGGGTCTGGTCGGTGGAGGCCGAGGCGGGCCGGTCCGCGAACCCCGGCGGGGAGTCCTCCGCCGCCCGGGTCGTCCAGGCCATCGCCGACTCCCTCGAACTGCGCGACCCGCTCCCGGCCGGGGCGGGCGAGGACCTGTTCCACCGGGTGGCCGACGCCCTGCGCCCGTCCCGCGCCCTGCTGGTCCTGGACGGCTGCGAGCGCGTCCTGGACGGGGTCGCCGACCTCGTCGAGCGCCTGTTGGGCGAGGTCCCCGAACTGCACGTCCTCACCACCAGCCAGGAGCCCCTGGGCATCGTCGGCGAGTGGCTGCACGTCGTCCCCCCGCTGGAGGTGCCCGACCCCGGCACGGACGCGGCGGCCGCGCGCACCGCCGGGGCGGTCGAGCTGTTCGTCCGCCGCGCCGCCGCCTCCTCGCCCGGGTTCGAGCTGACCGACGACAACGTCGGTCCGGTGACCGCCATCTGCCACCGCCTCGACGGGGTCCCCCTGGCCCTGGAACTGGCCGCCACGCGCGTGCGCGGCCTGGGGGTGCACATGGTCGCCGAACGGCTGGACGACCGCTTCCGGCTGCTCACCGGAAGCCCCCGCCGCACCCCGGCCCGGCAGCGCACCCTGCGCGCCACCATGGACTGGAGCTGGGACCTGCTCTCGGCCGCCGAGCGCCGGGTGCTGCGCCGCCTGGCCGTGCACGCCGACGGGTGCGCGCTGGCCGGCGCCGAGGCCGTCTGCGCCGGCCCGGACGTGTCGGCGGACGAGGTCGTGGACGTCCTGGGGAGGCTGATCTCCCGCTCCCTGGTCGTCATGACGGAGGAGGAGACCGGGCCGCGGTACCGCCTCCTGGAGTCGGTCGCCCTCTACTGCGACGAGCGCCTGGCCGAGGCCGGGGAGGACGGGGAGGTCGCCGCCCGGCATGCCCGGTACTACACCGAACTGGCCGAGCGCGCCTCCTCCTTCCTGTACGGGCCCGAGCAGCGCACCTGGCTGCGCCGCCTGGACACCGAGACCGCGAACCTGAGGCTCGCCCTGGACACGGCCCGGCTCACCGGCGAGGGCGACCTGCTCCTGCGCCTGGTCCGGGCCCAGCTCTGGTACTGGTATCTGCGCGGCCGGATCCAGGAGTGCCGCAGGGCCCTGGACGCCGTCCTGTCCGGGCCGGGGCCGTTGCCGCCGGGCGTGCGGGAGCGCATGTCGGTGTGGGCGGACGGCCTGGCGGTCCTCTCCGGCGCCGGGCCCGAACCGGCCGCGCTCGTCCACGAGAGCCTCGCGGCGTGCGAACGGGTCTCCGGCCCCGTGGACGCGGCCCGGGCCCGCTGGTTCGTCTCCATCGTGCTGTTCACGGTGGGCGAGAACGGGCTGGGCGCCGAACTGGTGGAGCCTGCGCTGGTCGACTTCCGCGCGCACGGCGACCGCTGGGGCGCCGCGGCCGTCCTGGCCCAGCGCACCTGGTTCTCCCTGGTGGCCGGGGACTACACCGCGGCCGCCCGCGACGGCGAACAGAGCATGGCGCTGTTCACGGAGCTGGGCGACCGCTGGGGGCAGGTCCAGGCGGGCGACGCCCTGGCGACCCTGGCCGAGGCCCTGGGCGACCACGCCTCGGCCGAGCGCCGCCACCGCGAGGGGCTGCGCGTGGCGGAGGAGCTGGGGCTGTGGCACGACGTCTCGTGGAAGCTCTCCGGGCTGGGGCGGGCCGCCCTGCTCACCGGGGACCACGCCGCGGCGCGCGAGTACCACCTGCGCGCGGTGCGCGTCGCGGAGGAGCACTCGGACCGGGCCGGGCTGATCTACGCGGAGATCGGACTGGCCCTGGGCGCGCGCCGGGAGGGGGCGCTGGACGAGGCGGAGCACCGCCTGAGCGGACTCCACCGGCGGCTGGACGGCCAGGGCGGGGTCGTGCTCGCGCAGGTCCTGAGCGAATGGGGCTTCGTCGCCGAGGCGCGCGGCGACGCCGGCACCGCGCTGCGCCGCCACCGGGAGGGCTGGGCGGTGGCCCGCCGGGAGGGGGACCCCCGGGCGATGGCGTCCGCGCTGGAGGGGATGGCCGCCGCCTGCGCCCTCGCGGGCCGGCACGCGCACACCGCCCGGCTGCTCGGCGCGGCCGGGGCCCTCCGCGAGGGGCTGGGCGTCGCGCCGCCCGCCGCCGAGCGCGCCGACGCCGACCGGGCCGGACAGGCCGCGGTCGCCGCCCTGGGGGCGGACGCCGTGGAACGGGAGATGGGCGCGGGCGCGGAGTCCGACCCCGAGGACCTGGTCGCGCGGGCCGCGGGCCCCGGGGCCCCGGGGGACGCCGCGCCCTGAGCGGGGCCCGCGAGGTGACATACCCGGCCCGGCGCGTTGGCCGCCCCGCGCCCCGGTGCACCACGATCGGTTCCGTCCGGGTCCCCGGGGCCCACGTCGAGCACTCGGAGGTCGTCGGTGAAGGGGATCATCCTCGCGGGCGGCAGCGGAACACGGCTGCACCCGATCACCAAGGGAGTCTCCAAGCAGCTCCTGCCGGTGTACGACAAACCGATGATCTACTACCCGCTGTCGGTGCTGATGCTGACCGGCCTGCGGGAGATCCTGATCATCTCCACCCCCGAGGACCTGCCCGGGTTCCGGCGCCTCCTGGGCGACGGCTCCGACCTGGGACTGAGCCTGGACTACGCGGAGCAGACGCACCCGTGCGGGCTTCCCGACGCCTTCCGCATCGGGGCGCGGCACGTGGGGGCGGACCGGGTCGCGCTCATCCTCGGCGACAACATCTTCCACGGCTGGGGCCTCTCCGACCTGCTGGTGGAACAGGCGGCGGCGGTGGACGGCTGCACGCTGTTCGGCTACCGCGTCTCCGACCCCGAACGCTACGGGGTCGGGGAGACCGACGCCTCGGGGCGGCTGGTCTCCCTGGAGGAGAAACCGAGCCGCCCGCGGTCCAACCGGGCGATCACCGGCCTGTACTTCTACGACAACGACGTGCTGGAGATCGCCCGCGACCTGCGGCCCTCGGCGCGCGGGGAGCTGGAGATCACCGACGTCAACCGCGCCTACCTGGAGCAGGGGCGCGCCCGCCTGGTCGAGCTCGGCCGGGGGTTCGCCTGGCTGGACACCGGCACCCACGACGCCCTCCTCCAGGCGGGCGAGTTCGTGCGCATCCTGGAACAGCGCCAGGGCGTCCGGATCGCCTGCGTGGAGGAGGTCGCCCTGCGGATGGGGCTGATCGACGCCGGGAGCTGCCGCCGCCTGGGCGAGGCGCAGGCGACGACCGGCTACGGGCGCTACATCATGGACGTCGCCGACGAGTACGAGGCGAGCGCCCTGCCGGACGCCGAACCCGGCGCCGTGACCTGGGCGGGTGTCCGATGACGCCGCCCGGGACCGCGCCCGCCGCCCCGCGCCCGGTGGCGCCGAGGTGGCGTTCGGACCGCTCCGCCGCCGCGCGCCTGCGCCGCTCCGCGGCCGTCGTGTCGACCCCCGGGCACCCCGACGGGGTCGCCGGGGTCCTGGACTGGATCGCCGAGCGGGCCCGCTCCGGCGGCTTCGGCGTGGACCGGATCCCGTTCGACGCGATGGGAGAGTGGGGGTTCGACCCGGCGACGGGCGACCTCGTCCACCGCACCGGGCGCTTCTTCGCCGTACGCGGTCTGCGCGTGTGCTCCGGCACCGGCCCCGCGGACGTGCGGCACCAGCCCGTCATCGACCAGCCCGAGGTCGGGGTGCTGGGCATCCTCGCCCAAGAGATCGACGGCGTCCTGCACCTCCTGATGCAGGCCAAGATGGAGCCGGGCAACCCCGACCCCGTCCAGCTGTCCCCCACCGTCCAGGCCACCCGCAGCAACCTCTCCCGGGCCCACGGCGGCCGCACGGTCCGCTACCTGGAGTACTTCCTGGACCCCGGCGAGGGCCGGGTCCTGGCCGACGTCCTGCAGTCCGAGCACGGCGACTGGTTCCTGCGCAAGAGCAACCGCAACATGATCGTGGAGGTCCCCGCCGGCCACCCGGTCCCCGAGCACCCGGACTTCCGGTGGATGAGCCTGGGCGCCCTGGGACGGCTGCTGCGCCTGGACGGCGTCGTCAACATGGACGCCCGCAGCGTGCTGGCCTGCGCCCCCGCCCATCCCGGCGCCCCCGACGCCCTGCACACCGACACGGACCTGCGGTCGTGGTTCGTCGGCGAGCGCTCGCTGACGCCGCTGCGCGCCGACCCGGTGCCCCTGGCCGGGCTGCCCGGCTGGCACCGCGGCGCCGACCGGATCCACCGCGAGGACGGCCTCGGCTTCGAGGTCGTCGCGGTCGGGGTCCGGGCGGGCTCGCGGGAGGTCGCCCGGTGGAGCCAGCCCCTGCTGCGCCCGGTGGGGGAGCGGGTGGCGGCCTTCCTCACCCGGCGGTTCGGGGGCGTGCCGCACCTGCTGGTGCGCGCCCGCCCCGAGGGGGGCCTGCCGGGCGGGGTCGAGCTCGGCCCGACGGTCCAGGGCGCGCCCGGGGACCCCGACCCCTTCGAGGGGCGCTCCCCCTTCCTGGACGCCGTCCTGTCCGCACACGGCGACGCGGTGCTCTACCGGGCCGTGCACACCGAGGAGGGCGGCCGGTTCCTCGACTCCCACGGCGTCTACACGGTGGTGCGCGACGACACCGCCCCGGCGGACCCGCCGCCGGGGCACCGGTGGGCCACCCCCGCCCAGCTCGGGGAGCTGCTCCGGCACGGCCACTACGTGAACGTGCAGGCGCGCACCCTGCTGTCCTGCGTCGTCACCGGCGCGGTGCGGCTGTGAGCCGGGGCCGGCGCGGCCGGCCCCGGCTCACCCCTCCAGCGCGTCCCCCACCACCCGGGAGAGGATCGCGACGCCGTCCTGCGTGAGCAGGGACTCGGCGTGGAACTGCAACGAGCCGAACCACGGCCCCCGCAGGGCGTGGACCTCCCCGGTCTCCGCGTCCCGGCTGACCTCCACGGCGCCGATGCCCGCGCACGCGACCTTGTCCTCCGCGCAGCGGGCGGCGAACGTGTTGTAGAAACCGACCCGCTCCCGCCGGCCGAACAGGTCGATCACGTGCTGGGCGCCCTGGTTGGGGACGGCCCTGGGCGCCACCTCCAGGCCCAGCTCCAGGCACAGGACCTGATGGCTCAGGCACACGGCGAGGAACGGGCGGCGGGACTCCAGCAGGGTCCGCGTCGCCGCGCGCAGGCGGGCGATCTTGGGGTGGGAGGCGTCGCGCGGATCGCCCGGCCCCGGCCCCAGCACCACGAGGTCGTACCCGCCGAGGTCGACGTCCTCCGCGAACGGCCGCACGGCCACCGACGGCCCGATGGACTCCAACTGGTGCGCCAGCATCGCGGTGAAGGTGTCCTCGGCGTCCACGACCAGGACCGACAGCCCCTCCCAGGAGCGCACGGGGGGCCGCCCCGCGCCCAGCCAGAAGTCGGACACCCGCGTGTTGCGCGCCCGGAGGGCCTCCCGGACCCGGGGGTCCTCGTTCATGCTCCGCGGCCGTCCGCCCTTGAGCGCCCCGAGCACCCCGGCCACCTTGGCGTGGGTCTCGGCGACCTCGGAGGCGGGATCGGAATGGCGCACCAGGGTCGCGCCCACGGAGACGCGGGTGCCGCCGCAGGGCGAGATCTCCGCGGTGCGGATCATGATCGCCGAGTCCAGCGTGGTCCGGCCGTGCCGGTCGCGGCCGATGAGCGCGAGCGCGCCGCTGTAGTGCCCCCGGCCCCGCCCCTCGTAGCGGGCGATGACCCGGCAGGCGTTCTCCAGCGGACTGCCGGTGACGGTCGGCGCGAACGCGGTCTCGCGCAGCACCTCCCGCGGATCCCGGTCGCACCGCCCCTCGATGAGGTACTCGGTGTGGGCGAGCCGCGCCATCTCCTTCAGGCGGGGGCCGTGCACCCGCACCCCCGCGTCGCAGATCCGGGCCATCATCTTCAGTTCCTCGTCCACCACCATGTACAGCTCGTCGGTCTCCTTGCCGTCGTCGAGGAAGCCGAGCACGCCCTCCAGGCTCGGGCCGGAGGGCGGGTATCGGTAGGTCCCGCTGATGGGGTTCATGGTCGCCGTGCCGTCCCGCACGCTCACGTGCCGTTCGGGGGTGGCGCCGACGAAGGTGCCCTCGGGCGTGTACAGGACGAACGTCCAGTACGTGCCGGACTCGTGCTCCAGCAGCCGCCGGAACAGGGCGAGCGCGCGGGTGCGGTCGAAGCCGTCGATCCGGGTGGTGAAGGACCGCTTCAGGACGAAGTTGGCGCCCTCGCCCCGTCCGATCTCGTCGGTGACGACCCGGCGCACGGCCTCGGCGTAGGCGTCGTCGTCCACGTCGAAGGCGCCGCCCGACAGGGTGATCCCCGGGTCGGGGACGCGCTCGCACACCTCCGCCAGCGGCATCCTCCCCTGTCCGGTGACCCGGAGCGCGACCAGGGGGGCGCCGTCGTCGATGTGGTCGAAACCGCGCTCGCGGATCTGCCGGTAGGGGACGGCCACCAGCAGGTCGTGCCGCTCCCCGTCCCCGCCGTCCGCGCGGGCCCCCTCCAGCGGCAGGTCGGCCAGGGTGTCGTGGACGGCGGTCTCGCCCGTGAGCACCTCGACCTCGCCCGGCGAGGTCTCGGGCCGGTAGAGCAGTGCGAAGGCGGGCGCGTCGCCGGACAGGACCGCGGCGAACGGGTCGTGGCCGCCGTACGGCCGGGTGCCGCTCATCCGCCCACCCCCGCGCCCGCCCCGCCCGCCGGTGCCAGCGCGGCGAGCAGGTGGTCGGTCAGGGTGACCTTCCCGCAGCGCAGGGCGGTGTACTCCAGGGCCCACCGGTGGCGTTCGGCGTCGAAGTCCGCGACCGCGTCGGCCGGCAGGAACACCCGGATGTCGTTGCTGTAGGCGTCCACGGCGGTCATCAGGACGCCGACGTGCGCGTACACGCCGCAGACGATGATCTGGTCCCGTCCCAGGGCGCGCATCCTGCCCAGCAGGTCGGAGCGGTGGAAGGCGCTGTAGCGCCACTTGGTGAACATCCAGTCCTCCGGGCCCGGCGCCAGGGGCGCGACGACCTCGCGGTCCTCGGGGGAACCGGTCATCCCCGGCCCCCAGAAGTCCATCAGCAGACCGCGCTCCGGCGGGGTCATCCGGCCGGGCTGGGCGGTGTAGGCGACGGGGATCCCCAGGGAGGCGCAGCGCTCGCGCAGCCGGGTGCACTGCTCGACGAGCGTCTTGCGCAGGTCGGGGGCGTCGTCGAAGGGGCGGAGGAAGAACTTCTGCATGTCGTGGACGAGCAGGACGGCCCGGTCCGCTCGCGGCTCCCAGTCCACGAGGGGGGCCGGAAGGTCGTCGGGCCCCGGCAGGGGGTAGGAGCGGATCGGTGGGATGGTCGGCATGGTCGTCCTTCCGGTGTCGGTCGGGTGTCCTTCTCCGGCGGGCGCGCCGCCGCGCCCGGGCGGCGGTTCAGGTGCCCAGGGTGGCTCCGCCGTCGACGGTCAGGGTGTGCATGGTGATGTGCGCCGCCCGGTCGGACAGCAGGAAGAGCACCGAGTCGGCGATGTCGTCGGGGGAGGCGATCCGCCGCAGCGGGATGCCCACCCGGTACGCCTCCGGGGTGCCGTCGAGCGTGCCCCGGGGGTCGGCGCCCGAGGCCCGCCACAGGGCGCGCAGCATGGGGGTGTCGGTGGACCCCGGCGCCACGACGTTGCAGCGGACGCCGTGCCCGGCCACCTCCAGCCCCAGGCACTTGGTGAACATCTCGGCCGCGGCCTTGGACGCGGCATAGGCCGCCATCCCGGCGCGGGCGGTGCCGGCGGCGTTGGAGGCCACCGTGACGATGGAGCCGCGCGAGCGGGCGACCATGTCACCGACGACGGCCCGGGACATGACGAACACGCCCTTGGCGTTGACGTCCAGGCTCTCGTCCCAGTCGGCCTCGGACAGGTCCCGGGCGGGGCCCGGGCGCATGATCCCGGCCGCGTTCACCAGGTGGTCCGGCGGCCCCCACCGGTCCCGCACGGCCTCCACCGCCCGCCGGGCGTCGTCGGGCGAGCGCACGTCGCCCGCGACCGCGGCGACGTCCAGGCCCGCGTCGGCCAGGCTCCCGGCGACCGAGTCCAGGGCCGCGGGGTCGCGGTCGAAGACCGCCACCGCGGCCCCCCGCTCCGCTGCGCCCCGTGCCACGGCCGCGCCGATGCCGCTCGCGGCGCCGGTCACCAGCACCACTTCGTCCTTCATGTCCTGCATCGCCGTCTCCTCGCTCGGGGGCGTTCATCGGGCGGACCAGGCCGAGGCGACGGCGACGGCCTGGTCCGGGTTGAGCCTGGGGTCGCACAGGCTGGTGTACTTGTCGGCCACGCGCTCGTCGTGGCGCCGGTCGGGCACGCACTCGGTGACCGCGTCGGGGGTCGTCTCCAGGTGCAGGCCGCCGGCGGTCCCGCCGGCGGACCGGACCGCCGCCCCGAACCCCCGGACCTCGCGGACGATCGCCTCCAGGTAGCGCGTCTTGAGCCCCGACGGCGTCTTGACGGTGTTGCCGTGCATGGGGTCGGACATCCAGATGACCGGGTGGCCCGCGCCGCGCACCGCCGCGACCAGCGGCGGGAGCAGGGACCCGACGGCGTCGGCGCCCATACGGGCGATGAGCGTGAGGCGGCCCGGGGTGCGGTCCGGGTCGAGGCGTTCGCACACCCGCAGCAGCTCGCCGGGGTCCGCGGACGGGCCGACCTTGCAGGCGACGGGGTTGGCCACCCGGGCCAGCAGGTCGACGTGCGCCCCGCGCGGGTCCCGGGTGCGGTCCCCGATCCACGGCCAGTGGGTGGACGACAGGAAGAGTCGGCCGTCCGGCGCCCGGCGCAGCAGGGGGGCCTCGTAGTCGAGGAGGAGGGCCTCGTGCGCCGTCCACACCGGTGCCGCCGGCCGCGGGCGGCCCGTCCCCGGGGACCAGCCCAGGTGCCCCATCAGGGTGCGGGCGGCGTCGTACCCCGCCAGCAGGCGCGTCGGGTCCGGGGCGCGCAGCTCCGCCACGGGCTCGGGCGCGTTGACCAGGTGTCCCCGGTATACGGGCAGGAGCAGGCCGCCCACCCGCTCGAAGGGTTCGGAGCGCGGTTTGGCGAACTGGCCCGCGATGCGCGCCAGCCGGACGACCGGCCTGCCGGTGTTCTCCTCCACCACGTCCGCCAGGGCCCCGACCAGTGCCGTCTTGGCCGCGGCGTCGGGGGCCGTGCACTCGGCGGGGTCCTCGGCGCAGTCGCCGGCCACCACCATGAGGTCCTCGCCCGCCGCGACCCGCGCGAGGCGGGCGCGCAGCCGGTCGGCGTCCTCGACGCGGACCAGCGGCGGACGCCCGGCGAGTATCCGCCGGGCGGTCGGCAGCCGGGGGTCCGCGGACCAGTCGGGCTGCTGCGGGGCGGAGGGGACGGGAGGATCCTGCTGCGGGGTGTACACGGAGCGCTCCACGTGGCGGGGACGGGGGTCTGCCGGGCCGGGGGGCGGGTGTTCGCTTCTCACGGTCGGTGCGGTGCCCCCGCGTTCCCGGCCAGTTCGGCGACGGCGTAGGCGGCCGACGCCAGGGTGATGTGCCGGTGCCAGCCGTTGAAGGAGCGGCCCGCGTAGTCGCGCACGCCCACGCGGTCCCCGACCGAGGCCAGGGAGCGGCCGACGCGGTCGACCAGGTCGGCGGAGCGGGAGACGGCCATCGCCGCCCGGTCCGCCGGGTAGGTGGTCAGCCACAGCTCGCCGGGCCAGTCGGGGCCGCCGGGGCCCAGGCCGACCAGGGTCAGGCCCCCGCCGGGGGCGGTGCCCGCGGGGTCCGCGGGCCCCGGGACCGGGCGGCCGACCCGCACCGTGGCCATCAGCGGCGGCCTGCGCACGGGGCGCGGTCCGCCGCCCGTGCCCCGGATCACCGGGCGGCGCAGTTCGCGGGAGGCGCGCATGATGCTCCCCGCGGGCAGGGTCCGGCCGTGGTGGCCGGTCAGCGCGGGCTCCTCCACCCGCAGCTCCACGTCCTCGGGCACCCGCGCCACCGCGTGCAGGCCGGCGGCGCGCAGCCGTTCGAGCGCGGGGAGGGGGTCGGCCCCGTCCAGGTCCAGGACCGCCGGCCGGACGGGCGCCCCCCAGGAGGCCACGGCCAGGCACGCCTGGGCGGCGTGCTCCGCCAGCAGGCCCGGGTCGGGCCGCGCCGGGATCCGGACGCCGCCGCAGTCCAGCGCGGTCCGCGGGGGCTCGGAGAGGTGGAGCCGCCACTCGACCGGCACGCTGACGCGGTCGGACGCCATCCACACGCCGATCGCCCGCTGGGCGGTGATCATCTGGCCCTCGGCGGAGGAGAAGTAGCGGCCCACCCCCACCGAGTGCCGCCCCACCTTGGGGATGGTGAGCGGGCGCACCACCCACGCGACCGGCGGTGCCGTCCGCAGCAGATGGGCGGCCAGCGCCCGGCGGACGGGGGTCCAGTCCCAGGTGGAGTTGCAGATGAAGTGGTGCAGGCCCTGGCCGGTGGCCGAATCGCCGATCAGTGACGCCATGTTGCGGATCGACTTGCGCCCGGGGGTGGACAGCAGGCCGCGCAGGTAGTCCGACCCCTTCCTGCGCTGGTCGCTGCGGGCCAGCGAGACGAACAGCTTCTCGGTCAGGGCGCCGAGCACCCCTTCCTCGTCGGGCGGTGCGCCGGCCGGCCCCGCGGGGACGCCCGGAAGGGCCGCCGGTCGGACGCGGTGCGCCGGCCGGGGCGCCGGGACCTTGCTCTTCGGATGTTCGATCGCTGTGTTCACACGGATTCTCCGGTCCGTTCGAGCCGGCTGTGCCTGCTTTATTCGGCGAATGGTCATCGGGTCGACGTGCTCGGACCAAAGCTAGGAGTCGGGTTCCTGACATGTGAATGGCAAACAGGCGGCAATAACGTGTGGGACAGCATCTAGCCATGCATGGCTATTTCTTGCCGGTACGCCCTTCCCGGGGTTGACGGTCCCGGCGGGCGTCAGCAGAGTGAGGAACGCTGACCGTCGGGATCGGATCCGCTTCCCCGTCGGGCCCGGGTGCGAGCGGCCTCCCGCCACCGGAATCGGAAGAGGGCCAGATGTCCCAGAAAAAGAAGGTAATTCTTGCCGAGCCGCGCGGTTTCTGCGCCGGGGTCAGGCGGGCGATATCCATCATCGAACTCGCCCTGGAGCAGTACGGGGCGCCGGTGTACGTGCGTAAGGAAATCGTGCACAACCATTACGTCGTTCGCGTGCTGAAACAGCGGGGAGCGGTTTTCGTCGATTCGGAGACGGAGGTCCCCGAGGGCGCCGTCTGCGTCTTCTCCGCCCACGGCGTGTCCCCCGAGGTGCGCCGCCGCGCCGACCAGCGGAGCCTGGACGTCCTGGACGCCACCTGCCCCCTGGTCTCGAAGGTCCACCAGGAGGCCGTACGGTTCGCCCGCGACGAACGCACCCTTCTGCTCATCGGCCACGCCGACCACGAGGAGGTCGAGGGCACCTACGGGCACGCGCCCGACCGCACGATCATCGTCGAGACGGTCCGGGACGCCGAACGGCTGGACCTGCCCGCCGACACCCCGCTGGCCTACCTCACCCAGACCACGCTGTCCGTGGACGAGACCCGGGACATCATCGGCGTGCTCAAGGACCGCTTCACCGACCTGCGCGGGCCGGGCACCAGCGACATCTGCTACGCCAGCCAGAACCGGCAGGACGGGATCAAGGCGATCGCCCCGCGCAGCGACCTGGTGATGGTGGTCGGGTCCCGCAACTCCAGCAACTCGGTCCGCATGGTCGAGGTCGCCCGCGGCATGGGCGTCGACGCCCACCTGGTGCCCGACGTGGGCGAGTTCTCGTCCGACTGGCTGGAGGGCGTGAGCACCGTGGGGATCAGCGCGGGCGCCAGCGCCCCCGACATCCTGGTCGACCAGCTGCTGGAGGAGCTGGCCGGCCACGGCTTCGAACACGTGGAACTGGAGAGCGTCGCCCGCGAGGACGTCGTCTTCTCCCCGCCGGCCAAGCTCGCCCGCTCCGCGCCCACGGCGTGACCCGGCATCGAGAAGTGGAGGAATCCCCATGACGGTCCCCGCGGTCCGCACCGCCCCCCGGGCCCTGCGCACCGGGCTCCTGGCCCTGGTCGAAGAACGCCTGGACGGCCTCCTGGCCGAGGAGCACCGAAGGTGGTCGCGCGTCGACACCCGGGGCGCTGTCCCCGTCGACGACGTCGCCGCCCTGGTCCGCGCGGGCGGCAAGCGCCTGCGCCCCTCCTTCTGCCTCACCGGCTACCTGGCCGCGGGCGGCGACCCCGGGGCCGGCACCGTCGTCGACTGCGCCGCCGCCCTGGAGCTCGTCCACGTCGGCGCGCTCATCCACGACGACGTCCTGGACGCGGCGGACACCCGCCGCGGAGCGCCCGCCGTGCACGCCCGCCGCGCCGCCGACCACGCCGCGCGCGGCTGGCACGGGGAGGCCCGCCGCTACGGGGAGGGTGTGGCGATCCTGGCCGGGGACCTCGCCGACATCCTCGCCGACCGCCTGACCGCGGACCTGCCCCCGCACTGCCGTCCGCTGTGGAACGAGCTGCTGACCGAGATCGTCATCGGCCAGCACCTGGACGTCGCCGTCGCCGCCGAGGCGGTGGTCGACCCCGACCTCTCCCGCTGGATCGCCGTGTGCAAGTCCGGCCGCTACAGCATCCACCGCCCCCTGGCCCTGGGCGCCGCACTGGCGGGCCGCCCCGACCTCGCCCCCGTGTTCGAGGGCTACGGGGAGGCGCTGGGGGAGGCCTTCCAGCTCCGGGACGACATGATCGACGCGTTCGGTGACGGGGCGGTCGCCGGCAAGCCGGTCGGACTGGACCTGGAACAGCACAAGATGACCCTGCTCCTGGCCCTGGCGGTGCGCGCCGACGACCGGGTGCGCGCCCTCGTGGAGTGCCCGGTCTGGGACGTCCCGGCCCTGCGCGACCGCCTCGACGAGATCGGGATCGGCCACGAGATGGAGGAGCGCATCGGCACACTCGTCGCCCGCGCGCTCGAAGCGCTGGAGGACTCCGGACTGCCCGCCCCCTGGCAGGAGGAGCTCACCGCCATGGCCTACGAGGTCGCCTACCGCGGCAGGTGACCCGCACCCTTCCACCACCACGGCCGTGCCAGCGGCCCGAGGAGAGCACATGACCTTGCTGGAACGAGTGGACGGACCCGCGCGGCTGCGCGGGTTCACCACCGACGAACTCCGCGAACTCGCCGGAGAGATCCGCGGATTCCTGATCGACCGGGTCTCCAGGTCGGGCGGCCACCTGGGCCCCAACCTCGGTGTGGTCGAGCTGACGATCGCTCTGCACACGGTCTTCGATTCCCCGCACGACCGCCTGCTGTGGGACACCGGCCACCAGGCGTACGTGCACAAGATCCTCACCGGACGCCGCGACGGCTTCGACCGGCTGCGCCGTTCCGGCGGGCTGTCCGGCTACCCCTCCCGCACCGAGTCCGACCACGACCTGGTGGAGAACTCCCACGCCTCCACGGCGCTGTCCTACGCCGACGGGCTGGCCCGCGCCGACGCCCACAACGGGGTCACCGACCGCTCCGTGGTCGCGATCATCGGCGACGGCGCCATGACGGGCGGCATGGCCTGGGAGGCCGTCAACAACATCTCCGGCGGCCCCGACCGGCCGCTCGTCATCGTCCTCAACGACAACGGGCGCTCCTACGCCCCCACCGAGGGCGGCCTGGCCGAGCACTTCAGGGAGCTGCGCGCGGGGGCCGACGGGCGCAACGTGTTCGAGCAGTTCGGGCTGGCCTACCTCGGCCCCGTGGACGGCCACGACATCTCCGCCCTGCGGGAGGCCCTGACCCGGGCCAAGGGGGAGCCCGGACCGGTCCTGGTCCACGTCGTCACCGAGAAGGGGAAGGGGTTCGTCCACACCGAGACGGACGACCTCGACCGCGGGCACGCGATCAAGCCCATGGACCCGGAGACCGGCCTCCCCCTCGCGTCCCCCTCCGGTCCCTCGTTCACCTCGGTGTTCGGCCGGGAGATGGTCGGGATCGCGCAGGAGCGCCCGGACGTCGTGGCGATCACCGCCGCGATGCTGGAGCCCACGGGCCTGCTCCCGCTGTACGAGCGGCTGCCCGAGCGCGTCATCGACGTGGGGATCGCCGAACAGCACGCCGTCACCATGGCGGCGGGGCTGGCGATGGGCGGCGTCCACCCGGTGGTGGCCGTCTACTCCACCTTCGTCAACCGCGCCTTCGACCAGCTCCTCATGGACGTCGCCCTGCACCGCCGGGCGGTCACCTTCGTGCTCGACAGGTCCGGGGTCACCGGCGACGACGGGCCCAGCCACAACGGCATGTGGGACATGTCGGTGCTCCAGGTGGTCCCGGGGCTGCGCATCGCGGCCCCCCGGGACGCCACCCGGCTGCGCGAGCTCCTGCGGGAGGCGGTCGCCTGGAAGGACGGGCCCACCCTGGTGCGCTTCCCCAAGGGGGCGGCCGGCCGCGACATCCCCACCGAGGCCCGCTTCACCGGTATGGACGTCCTGCACCGGTCCGGCTCCCTGGACGTCCTCATCGTCTCCATCGGCGCGCTGGCCGGGGTGTCCCTGAGCGTGGCCGAGGGCATCCGGGAGCAGGGGATCGGCGTCACCGTGGTCGACCCCCGCTGGGTCTCCCCGGTCAACCCCGGGCTGGCCGACATCGCCCGCAGGCACCGGACCGTCATCAGCATCGAGGACAACAGCCGGGTGGGCGGCATCGGGTCCACCATCGCCCAGGCCCTGCGCGACGCCCGGGTCCCCACCCCGTTCCGGGAGTTCGGCATCCCGCGCAGGTTCCTGGAGCACGGGAACCGGGCCGAGGTGCTGTCCGGCTGCGGGCTGGACGTCCGCGACATCACCCTGGCCGCGGTCGAGGCGCTGGCCGAGTCCGACGCCCTCACCGGGCCGCGGCCGGCCCCGGACCCCATCGACGAGGGCCTGTACCGCCTGGCGCACGACGCGCGCCCCAACGGAGGGACGGACTCGTGACCGTCGATCTCGGCATTCCCGCCACCCCGCCGCGCCCGCTGGCGACCCGGCGCAAGACCCGGCAGATCATGGTCGGCAACGTCCCCGTGGGCGGGGACGCGCCGGTGTCCGTGCAGTCCATGACCACCACCCGCACCTCCGACATCAACGCGACCCTGCAGCAGATCGCGGAGCTGACCGCCTCGGGCTGCCAGATCGTCCGGGTCGCGGTGCCCACCAACGACGACGCCGACGCCCTGCCGATCATCGCGAAGAAGTCGCAGATCCCGGTGATCGCCGACATCCACTTCCAGCCCAAGTACGTGTTCCAGGCCATCGACGCCGGCTGCGCCGCGGTGCGCGTCAACCCCGGCAACATCAAGAAGTTCGACGACAAGGTCGCCGAGATCGCCAAGGCCGCCGGCGAGGCGGGGGTGCCGATCCGCATCGGCGTCAACGCCGGGTCCCTGGACAAGCGGCTGCTCGCCAAGTACGGCAAAGCCACCCCCGAGGCGCTGGTGGAGTCCGCCCTGTGGGAGTGCTCCCTGTTCGAGGAGCACGGCTTCCGCGACATCAAGATCTCGGTCAAGCACAACGACCCGGTGGTCATGGTCAACGCCTACCGCCAGCTCGCCTCGGCGTGCGACTACCCGCTGCACCTGGGGGTCACCGAGGCCGGCCCCGCCTTCCAGGGCACCATCAAGTCCGCGGTGGCGTTCGGCGCCCTGCTCGCGGAGGGCATCGGGGACACCATCCGGGTGTCGCTGTCGGCGCCGCCGGCGGAGGAGGTCAAGGTCGGCACGCAGATCCTGGAGTCGCTGGGCCTGCGCGAGCGGGGCCTGGAGATCGTGTCCTGCCCCAGTTGCGGGCGGGCGCAGGTGGATGTGTACACGCTGGCGGAGGAGGTCACCGCCGGTCTGGAGGGCCTGGAGGTGCCGCTGCGGGTGGCGGTGATGGGGTGTGTGGTCAACGGTCCGGGTGAGGCCCGTGAGGCGGATCTGGGGGTGGCCTCGGGCAATGGCAAGGGGCAGATCTTCGTCAAGGGCGAGGTGATCAAGACGGTGCCGGAGTCCAAGATCGTGGAGACGCTGATCGAGGAGGCCATGCGGATCGCCGAGGAGATGGGCGAGGCCGGGGTCGAGCCGGGCGAGCCCACCGTCGCCGTCGCAGGCTGAAAGCCCCCGTCCCCCCTTTCCCCGACACGTCCAGGAGGACCCATGTCCACGACCTCCCCTCCCCGGACCGCGCGCGGTCCCCTCCACGCCGTCGGCCGCTACGCGCGGCTCGTCAAGTACAAGTTCGTCATCGACTTCTTCCTCGCGCTCGTCATCGTCGCCACCCTGCTCGGACCCGCCGCGCTCGTGTCCGGCACCACCCCCCTCGCACTGCTGTTCTTCGCCCTGGGGATGCTCGGCGTGCTGGCGGCCGTCATGACCCTGGACGACGTCACCGGGGCGCAGGACGGCAGCGACACCGCGAACTACGTGGAGACGCCCAGCGGCCAGCTCCGGCCCCTGTCCCGCAAGCCCCTCCTCACCGGTGAGATCACCGTCCGCGACGCGCGCGCCTTCGGCCTCGCGGGCCTGGTCTGGGGGGTCCTGTGGTGGGCGGCCGCGCTGCTGTACGCCCCCGGCGAGCCGTGGGTGATCGTCACCATGGCCCTGCTGGCGTTCCTGAGCGTGCAGTACTCCTGGGGGCTGAAGTTCAGCTACTACGGGCTCGGTGAGGCGGTGCTCCTGTTCTCCGCAGCGGCGTTCCTGATCGCCCCCTACGGGCTGGTGACCGGGCAGCTCCCGCTGATGGTGCTGGTCCAGGGCTTGCTGTTCGGCTTCGGACAGCTCCTGATCGCCGGCTACTCCAACACCAACGACGTGCGCGGCGACGCCGAGGCGGGCCGCCGCACCGTCGCCGTGCTCACCTCCGAGTTCGGGAACAAGGTGTTCCTGGCCGTGCTGACCTGCGTGAACCTCGCGGTGATCGTGGTCCCGGTGGCCGTGGGCGCCCTGCCCTGGACCTTCCTCCTCGTCCTGGCGCCCTTCGTGGTCCTGCGGGTGCGCCAGTACGCCGGGTTCCTGCGCACCGGCGACCCGCTGGTCGCGCGGAGCCGGGGCATCTGGGCCTTCCGGACGGTGGTGGCCTGCCTGCTGCTGTTCAACGTGCTCGAAGCCGTCCTGTGAGGCGGGCGGCGGGCCCCTCCCCCGAGGGGAAGGGGCCCGCCGCCCGGGGGACGGGGACGGCCGGTGCTCCCCGCGGGGAGCACCCACTCCCATGGGCGGCCGCCCGTCCCCCGTCACTCCCTGGAGCCGTGGCCCGGCCTGCCGCCCGCCGCGATCCCGTGCTCGCGCCGGGTCTTCTCGAACCAGCCGGCCACCTCGGCCCGGGAGGACATCTCCAGCTTGCGCATGACGTTGCGCAGATGGTTGATCGCGGTCCATTTGGAGATCCCCAGCCGGTTGGCGATCCGGTGGTTGGTGTCGCCCTGCGCCACCAGTTCGGCCACCTGGAGCTCCCGCGCGGTCAGCGGGGTCCCGGTGATGCCCGCGGGCTGCGCCGGGCCGGTGTCCGCGGCCGGGGCGTCGGTGGTGTGGAGCGGTGTGAGCGCCTCGGCCACCACCGTCCTGACGTCCAGGCCCTGGCCGGTGGACCAGCACTCCATGAACGCCCGTTCCCCGAGGGCGCTCCGGGCCTGGTCCAACGACCGCTCCACCTCTCCGGCCAGCGGTGCCAGGGAGGCGTAGCCGGTCTCCGCGCGCCGGGCGGCCATCGCCGAGGCGATGAGCACGGCCTGGCGCAGCGGCTCGCGCTGCCCGCGCGCGGTCCACGCGCGCAGCACCGCCACACGCTCCAGCGCGGGGATCAGCGCCGGCAGGCAGTTCCACCCGGCCAGGCAGCGGATCGAGGATTCGAGGCACTCCTCGGCCTCCTGCTCGTCCTCGGGGCGGCCCCCGCAGAGCATCGCGGTGGAGAAGACGGCCTCGGCCACCGCCGCGCCGACCTTGTGGCCCACCCGCTCGGCCATGTAGAAGGACGCCTCCGCGGTCTTGCGGGCCGCCCGGTGCTCCCCCCGCGCGATCAGGGCCTCGGCCAGGTCGCGCAGCACGCCCGACCGCTCGTCCTCGGCCCCGGACCTCGACAGGTGGGCGTCGGCCTCCCGGAGCAGGGCCTCGGCCTCGCGCGGGGAGCTGCGCTGGAGCGCGAGGACCCCGGCCCAGCGGGTGTCGACGGCCATGGCGATGACATTCCCGGAGGCGCCGTGCTCGCGGCGGGCGGCGGTCAGCAGCTCCTCCGCCTCCTCGTACCGCCCCAGGAGGACCGACAGCCGGCCCAGGGCCGAACGGGCCTCCCGGGCCCGCCGCTCCGGGAGCAGGCCCTCCCGTAGCGCGTCGCGCAGGACGGCCGCGACCCGGACCATGTCCTGGTGCCCGTACAGCCCCAGGGTGGTGGCCAGGTCGGTGGCGGTGAGGGGGTCCTCCTCCAGCAGGAACTCCATGGCCGCCAGGAGGTCCGCCTGGCGGCGGTACACCCCCTGGGAGCGGCGCGGGCGGTTCCAGCGCGTGGCCGGGTCGCACAGGAAGAGCGCCCACCGCGCGAAGTACGCGGCGTGGGCGCGGCGCGCGCCGTCCAGCCGGCCCTCGGCGCGCATGCTCTCCAGGAGGAACTGCCGGGTCAGGCCCAGGAGGCGGAAGACGATCTGGCCGTCGGACTCCTCGACCGCGTCGAGGAGGCTGACGTTCACCAGGCGCGCCAGGTGCTTCTCCGTCTCGTCCGCGCCGGTGCCGGAGATGGCGACGGCCGCCGGGACGTCGACCTTGGAGTGGAAGACCGCGAGGTGTTCGAGCAGCGCCCGCTCCTGCGGTGTGATCTGGCGCAGGGCCCAGGCGATGGCCTCCTGTACACCGGTGTGCCGGGAGAGGGTCTCCCCGTGCTCGCCGGAGAGGGTCCCCAGGTCCTCCTCCAGGCCGTCCAGGACCTCGCGCGCGGAGCAGAACTTCATCCGCGCCGCGGCGAGCTCGATGGCCAGGGGCAGGCCGTCGGTCCTCTGGCACAGGAGCATCACCGCCTCGTGGTTCTCGGGGGTGAACTCGAATATCGGGCGGATCGCCTGGACCCGCCGCAGGAACAGCCGGACGGAGGGCAGGGACCGGGAGTCGGTCCACTCCTCCCCGTTGCCGGCCTCCGGGGTGGGTAACGGAGCCAGGCGCAGGACGGCCTCCCCGTAGGCTCCGATGGGCGTCGGCCCGGTGACCAGGACGGTCGTCCCCGGGCGGGCGGCGAGCAGGGGAGGGAGGGCCTCCCGGAGTTGGGGGAGGATCTGCTCGCATCCGTCGAGGATCAGCAGCGACCTCCCCTCTCCCGTCGGTGGGGCCCCGGCCACGGGGGAGGGGAGGACGTCGACCAGGGCGGACTCGACCTCCTCCAGGGGGACGTCCGCGGACTTGCCGTAGTTGAGTCCTCCGATCTCCGGGCACACCACGTCGAGTTCGATGATCTTCGTTCCGGCCGTGAAGGTCTCCGCGACCTTCTCCAGGGCCGCGGCGGCCAGCCGGCTCTTGCCCACGCCCACGGGGCCGGTGATGGTCAGAATGCGCACTGCGGGGTCCGAAAGCCACTTCCCCAACCGGTCGAGTTCCGCCTCGCGGCCGATGAGAGGGGTGGAGAAATGGTTCCAGGATGTACGGTACGGGGCGGTTACATAACCCATGGTGCGCGGCAATGAATGCGACATGCTCAATCGTCTTCCGGTGCCGTGGTCCGATCGGTGATGTGCATTGCGCACTGCGCCGGGGTCAGGGGGGTGGTCGTCTCGTGCTCTGCTGGCGGCGGCCCCCGTTGTACGGGAATCCCCGGGCTGCGGGCCGGTGTCCGGTGTCGTGTTCTGTGTACTCTCGAGTACACCCGGTCACCGAGCATAGCGGTAAGGACGGTTCTGTGCCAAGGTTCTCCATTTCCCCCGTGCGGCCGGGCGCCGGGATAATTCATTTGTCCGCATCTCGGAATAGCGGGCGCCGGCGCCGGGCCGGATGTCCGCCCGGATGAGCCGATCCGGCGCCGGCTCCCGCCGGGTCCCGATCGGGACCCCATTCCGTGTTCGTTTCCCGGGATTTCCCCCGGGCCTCTGTGAACGCCCGCCCGCGCCGAAAGGCGTCCGGCGCCGGGGACGGCGCCCGGGTCGGCGAATTCCCCCGGATTTCCCGCGCGGGCCCTTCTAGGTGGCGTACGGCCGCTTCCGGCGGCCCTCGCGCAGCACGTCGGACCACCACATCAGCTGGTCGAGGAAGGCCTTGGCGGCGATCTCCGTCTCCTCCACCTCCACCGGGCGCCCCTCCGCGTCGAAGCGGTCCCAGAAGTTCGGGAAGCTGAGCGTGTTCCGGATGGTGGCGGCGTGGACCTCGCTGAAGACCGGGCGCAGCTGCTCCACCGCGTGCAGGCCGCCGCCCACGCCCCCGTAGCTGACGAAGCCGACGGGCTTGGCGACCCACTCCTGGAAGAACCAGTCGATGGCGTTCTTCAGCGACGCGGGGTAGCCGCGGTTGTAGACCGGTGTCACCACGATGAAGGCGTCCGCCGCCGCCAGGCGCTCGCCCAGCGCCCGGACCCGGTCGGGCGCCTGCTCCCCGTCGTCCCCGGGCAGGACCACCGGGAGGTCCGCCTCGGCGAGGTCGATGAGATCCACGTCGATGTCGCCGTGCGCGCGGGCGCGCTCCGCCACCCACGCGGCAGGGGTCGCGCAGAAGCGGTCCTTGCGGATGCTCCCGATGATCACTGCCACACGTGTACGCTCGTTCTCCACCGTGCAACGGTCCTCTCTGGCGGTCCGGCCGTTCGGCCCGGGGTGCAGGGTTGCGGACCACTGTGCCCCCCGGGGGCTCCGGAATGGTTGTGATCGTGTTCCGGTCCGGCCCGAACCGCCGTAACCGCAGGAAGGGCGTTCGCGGGGGACGCCCGTTCGGCCGGCCGGGGCCCGCGCCGTTCACCCGGCCGCGGAGTCCCCGCGCAGCGGCCCCCACCAGTCGGGGTTCTCCGTGTACCAGGCCACGGTGGACGCGAGCCCCTCGTCGAAGGGCACGCGGGGCGCGTACCCCAGCTCGGTGCGGATCCGGGTGTCGTCCACGGAGTAGCGGCGGTCGTGCCCGGCCCGGTCGGCCACGCGGTCCACGGACGACTCCGGGGCGCCGAGCAGCTCCAAGAGCCGCCGGGTCACGTCGAGGTTGGTGCGCCCGGTGCCGCCGATGTTGTAGACACGGCCCGGCTCGCCCTTGGCCAGGACCAGGCCCAGGGCCCGGCAGTGGTCGTCCACGTGCAGCCACTCGCGGACGTTGAGGCCGTCGCCGTAGAGCGGCACCCGCCCGCCCTTGATCAGGGAGGTCGTGAACCGCGGCACCAGCTTCTCCGGGTGCTGGAACGGCCCGTAGTTGTTGGAGCAGCGGGTGATGCGGGCGTCCAGTCCGTGCGTGCGCACGAAGGACTGCACGAGCAGGTCGGCCGCGGCCTTGGAGGCCGCGTAGGGCGAGTTGGGGGCCACCGGGCAGGACTCGTCCCAGGAGCCCGTCTCGATCGAGCCGTACACCTCGTCGGTGGAGACCTGGAGGAAGCGGACCCCGCCGGCGCGCCGCGCCGCGTCGAGCAGGACGTGGGTCCCGAGCACGTTGGTCCGCACGAACGCCTCGGCCGCCGCGATGGAGCGGTCGACGTGGCTCTCCGCCGCGAAGTTCACCACCGCGTCGTGGCCCGGGACGAGCCCGTCCATCCGGGCCGCGTCGGTGATGTCGGCCCGGACGAACGACAGGCGGGACGACTCCTCGGGCAGCCGCCGGCGGTCCCCGGCGTAGGTGAGCAGGTCGACCGCCGTCACCCGCGCCCCCTCGGTCCCGGGCAGCAGGTCCTCCAGGACGGAACGCACGAAATGCGCGCCGATGAATCCCGCGGCCCCGGTCACCAGAATCCTCATGGTGCCTCCGTGCCCGCCCCGTGTTCGACCGGCGGTCGCGAAGGTTTCATTCACAGAGGGCGGCGCTGATCGTATTGAAACCTCCGATCACCTGAAAATAATGGTTGTGAAAGCCAATGCGGCAAGGATTTACGCGCTGGTTTGTCAGGTTGAAAAAAATGGATCGACGCCATTGACACGCATATCCTTTCCTGCGAGCCTCGGTTCGTCGAATTTCACACGGGAAAGAGTGGTCATGGCCATGCGGGTGTGGGACTACGTGGAAGAGTACGAAGCCGAACGGGAAGAGATCCTGGCCGCGGTCGACAGGGTCTTCCGTTCCGGGCAGCTGGTCCTGGGCGAGAGTGTCCGCGGATTCGAGCGGGAGTTCGCGGGCTACCACGGGACGGCGCACTGCGTGGGAGTGGACAACGGCACCAACGCGCTCGTCCTCGCGCTGGAGGCCCTCGGAGTGGGCCCCGGCGACGAGGTCGTGACCGTTTCCAACACCGCGGCGCCCACCGTGGTCGCCATCCACTCCACGGGCGCCACCCCGGTGTTCGTCGACGTCCGGGAGGAGGACTTCCTCATGGACGTGAAGCAGGTCGCCGCCGCCATCACGCCCCGGACCCGGGCGCTCCTGCCGGTGCACCTGTACGGCCAGTGCGTCGACATGGAGCCGCTGCTGCGGCTGGCCGAGGAGCACGGCCTGGCCGTCGTCGAGGACTGCGCGCAGGCGCACGGCGCCCGGCACCACGGCAGGATCGCGGGCACCATGGGCCACGCGGCCGCCTTCTCCTTCTACCCCACCAAGGTCCTGGGCGCCTACGGCGACGGCGGCGCCGTCCTGACCCCCGACGCCGGGGTCGACGCGAACCTGCGCCGCCTGCGCTTCTACGGCATGGAGGAGCGCTACTACACGGTGGCCACCCCGGCCCACAACAGCCGGCTGGACGAGGTGCACGCCGAGATCCTGCGCGGCAAGCTCGCCCGCCTGGACGCCTACATCGAGGGGCGGCGCCGGGTGGCGCGCCGCTACGCCGAGGCCCTGGCCGACACCGACCTGATCCTGCCCCGGACCGCCCCCGGCAACGACCACGTGTACTACGTGCACGTGGTGCGCCACCCGCGCCGGGACGCGATCATCGAGGCGCTGCGCGAACACGACATCCACCTCAACATCAGCTACCCCTGGCCGGTGCACACCATGAGCGGGTTCGCGCACCTGGGCTACTCCGAGGGCGACCTGCCGGTGACCGAGCGGCTGGCCCGGGAGATCTTCTCGCTGCCCATGTACCCGTCGCTGTCGGAGGGCGCCCAGGACAAGGTCATCGGTGCCCTGAGGGAGGTCCTGGCCCGGATCTGACCGGGGCCGGAACGCTCACGCGTGCCACATGTCGTGGAGGGAGCGCTCCACGGGGATCCGGGGACGCCAGCCCAGCAGGCGTTCGGCGGCGGACACATCGGCCAGGGACCATCCGCCGCCGAACCCGTCCACGTCCCCCTGCGTCTGCTCGACGGCGTCCGCGGGCACCCCGGTCACCTCCACCATGCGGGCGACCATGTCCTTGACCGCGACGGCGCGGCCCCCGCCGATGTTGACCAGGCCCCCGCCGCGCTCACAGGCGCGCACCACCGCGCGGGCGACGTCCCGGACGTCGACGTAGTCGCGGTGGTCCCCCGCTATCCGCAGCGACGGCCGCTCGCCCGCCAGGGCACGGCGGAACGACCGCTGGAGCAGGCCGGGGAAGGAGGCGGGGGAGGGGTGCGGCCCGCACACGTTCGCCAGCCGCAGCACCGCCGGGTCCGGGACCCCCGGGCCCGCCGCGGCCAGCACCGTCTCGCTCGCGATCAGCCTGCTGCGCGCGTAGGCGCCGCGGGGGCGGGCCGGCTCGTCCTCGCGGACCCGCCCGCCCCACGGCTGTTCGCCGTACTCGTGCAGGGTCCCCAGGTGCACCAGCCGGGGCGGGTCCGCCAGCTCCCGAACGGCCCGCACCAGGGTCAGCGCCGCCGTGGTGTTCGCCTCGTGCACGACCGCGTCGGGCCGGTGCCACCCGTCCCTGGCGTTGGCCGCGTCGGTCGCGTTCACCACCGCCGTCACCCGCTCCGAACGCAGCAGCCCGGCGAGCGCTCTGGGCCGCACGGACGTCAGGTCCACGGGGTGGAACGGGTACCCGGACAGGTGCGCGGCCGGCGACCGCGCCAGCGCCACGACCCCGTGGCCGTGCGCGGCCAGGGCGGCGCACACGTGTCGCCCCACCCAGCCGGTCGCGCCGATCACCGCGACCCGCTCACCGGACACGGCCGCCCTCCCCGGCGTGGAGGGACTGTTCGAGGACGAGGCACTCCCGGTAGTCGGGCAGCGCCCCCAGCCGCGCGGCCTCGCCCAGGGACGGGGCCACCCGGTCGCGCTCGGAGATCTGCGTGTGCCCCGGCGGGATCTCCAGCCCCAGGTCGGGGTCGAAGGGGGCGACGGCCCGCTCGTTCTCCGCGACGTACTCCCGGGAGAGGAAGTACGACATCACGGTGTCGTCCTCCAGGGCGACGAAGAGGTGGCCCACACCCACCGGCAGGTAGGCCGACCTCCCCGAGGCGGGGTCCAGTTCGACGCTCTCCCACCGCCCGAACGCCGGCGAGCCGGTGCGCAGGTCGACGATGAAGTCCAGGGCCCGGCCCTGGGGGCAGTGCACGAGCTTGGCCATGCCCGGCGGGGTGGCGGTGTAGTGCACCCCGCGGACCACGCCGCGGCGCGACCGGCTGTGGCTGATCTGCGCCGGGGCGAACAGGGGGTGCCCCGCGGCCTCGGCGAAGGCCGAGGCCAGGAACGGCGAGGTGAACGTGCCGCGGGGGTCGGAGTACACCGGGGCCGTGAACACCAGCGCCCCCGGGATCGACAGCTGACGCGCGCGCATCCTCACCCGTTCCGTCGCGAGGTCGCGACGAACAGGCCGGGGCCCTCCGTCTCGACGTAGTCCACGTCGCAGCCCACCGCCGCGAACGCCTTCTCGTAGATCCCGCGCTCGATGATCGCCAGCACGTGCTCGTCCTCGAAGGCCCGAATGCCCTCCGCGGGATCGGCGACCACGTAGTGGACGCGCATCCGGTGCGCCCCCTCCTCCCTGACCGCGTGCGAGACCCGGGCGATGGTCCGGTCCCCGACCGTCATCACGTCGCCCACGACGTGGCGGTCCAGGGCGGTCTCGGGGAAGTACCACGGCTCCAGGACGATCACCCCGCCCGGCGCCAGGTGCCGCGCGAAGGTGTCGAGCGCCTCGACGAGCCCGCGCTCGCCGCCGGCGTAGCCGATGGAGCTGAACATGCAGGTGATCACGTCGAACCGGCCGTCGATGCGGAAATCGCGCATGTCGCCGATGTGGACGGGGACGTCGGCGAGTTTGGCGCGGGCCACCCGCACCATGTCGGGGGCCAGGTCGATCCCCTCGACGTGCTCGAAGTGCGAGCTCAGGTGCTCCAGGTGCGAGCCGGTCCCGCAGGCGACGTCGAGCAGCGACGCCGCCCCGGGCCGGCGCTCGCGCACCAGCGCGGCGATCTGCCCGGCCTCGCGGGCGTAGTCCTTGCCCCGGCGGCTGTAGATGGCCTCGTACAGGTCGGCCGAGGACCGGTAGATCCCCGAGAGCGGTGCGGAGGGGCTGTTCATGGCGGACTCCTCGTCGGCTGCGCCGGGTCAGACCGTGTGCGGTTCGGGGACGTAGAGGACCCAGCGGCCTCCCTGCTCGCGGAACCACCGCTCCTTCTCCATGATCTCCTCGGCGTGGTTCCAGGCGAAGAGCAGCAGGTGTCCGGGAGGGTCCTCGCGCAGGGCGGCGGGCGGCACCACGGGGATGTGCGCCCCGGGGGTGAGCATGCCCTGCTTGGCCGGGGTGCTGTCGTAGACCCGGCGGATGAGGCCGGGGCCCAGCCCGGCGTAGTTGACGACGGTCGCGCTCTTGGCCGTGGCGCCGTAGGCGTCCACCGTCCCGCCCTCCGCGACGATCCGCTCGAGGAGGGCGATCAGGCCGTTCCTGACCGAGGCCACCGACCCGGCGAAGGCCCGCAGGGTCTCGGGGGAGTGCAGCCCCCGCTCCTCCTCTTCGGCGATCAGCGCGGTCACGGCGTCCGAGACCGGCCGCGCGCCCGCGCGGGCGATGGTGTAGCGCACCTCGCCGCCGTGGACCGGCAGCCGCCGCACGTCGACCAGCTCCAGGCCGTGGCGGGCCACCATCGCGCGCACCGACGTCGCCGAGAACAGGAAGAAGTGCTCGTCGTAGATCTGGTCGAACGAGGTCCGGGACACGATGTCGCCGAAGTAGGGGTCCTCGAACACGAAGACGCCGTCCGGCCCCAGCAGGGCGTCCACGCCCTTGAGGACGGAGTCGATGTAGGGGATGTGGCAGAACGTGTTCGCGGCGAAGATGACGTCCGCGGGGCCCTCCTCCAGCCGCAGCGCCTCCGCCGTGGTGGCCTCGAAGAACTCCTCCCGCACCCGGATCCCGGCGCCGCGCGCCACCGCGGCCACGCTCCCCGACGGCTCGAACCCGACGTGGCGGACGCCCGCGTCGCGCACGGTGGAGAGCATGACCCCGTCGTTCGAGCCGATCTCGACGATGAGCGGGTCGTCCCCGGTCAGCTCCGTCTCCAGGAAGCCCCGCGCCGTGCCGGCGAAGTGCTCGCGCATGACGGAGGAGCCGCTGGAGAAGTACGGGTAGTCGGCGTGGAACATGCGCTCGCGGGGGACCTCCTCCATGAGCTGCACCATGGAGCAGGAGCCGCACTGCCCCACGTGCAGCCGGTAGAAGAACTCCTCGGTGTCGTCCTGCGGCGAGCGGAAGACGTCCGAGAGCGGCTGCCGGCCCAGGTCGAGGAAGCGTTCGACGGACCCGCCGCAGACGCGGCACCGGGTCGTGGCGGGCGGGGACTGCGCGGACGCGGCCATGGGGTCTCCTCCTGAGCGGTGTCGCCCCGGCGGCCCGGACCCCGGGTCCGGGCCGCCGGGGCCGGAGCGATCTGGCCCGAGCATGCCCGCCGGGCGGCGGATCGGCCACGGGCGGTCCCGGCGCGTGTCAGGTCGGCGGGCCGCGCGGCGCGGGCCGGGAGGGGGCCCGGCCCGGAGCGCGGGGCACGTTCTAGGGTGGCCGGTGGGCCCCGGTACCGGGACCCACCGGCCACGACCGACAGGGGAGCACCTTGCCCGACGAACCCACCCCCCTCGACCCCGGCCACTGGGCCGCCCGGCTGTCCGACCTCGCCGGACGGCACGGCGTCCCCGGCGCCCAGCTCGGCATCCTGCGCCTGTCCCCCGACGGGGGGCAGGAGACCGCCGCGGTGGCGCACGGCGTCCTGGACACCGACACCGGCCACCCTGTCACCCCCAGGTCCGCCTTCCAGATCGGCTCGGTTTCCAAGGTCTGGACGGCCACCGTCGTCATGGGCCTGGTCGAGGAGGGCCTGCTGGCCCTGGACACCCCCGTCGCGGAGGTCCTGCCCGAGCTCGTCCCCTCCGCCGGCGCCACCACCGCCGGGGTCACCGTCCGCCACCTGCTCACCCACACCAGCGGCATCGACGGCGACCTGTTCACCGATACCGGCCGCGGCGACGACGCGATCGAGCGCTACGTCGCACCGCTCGCCGACGCCCTCCGCGTCCACCCCCTGGGCGCCACCTTCTCCTACTGCAACTCCGGGTTCGTGCTGCTGGGCCGGATCATCGAACGCCTCACCGGGCAGGTGTGGGACGAGGCGATGCGCGACCGCCTCTTCGCGCCGCTGGGCCTGGAGCGCACCGGCACCCTGCCCGAGCACGCCCTGCTGAACGACCCCGCGACCGGCCACGTCGAGGGCCTGCCCGACCCGGTGCGGACCACGCAGTGGGGGCTGCCCCGGGCCATCGGACCGGCCGGGGGCGTCACCGCCGACGTCGGCGACGTGCTGGCCTTCGCCGCCCTCCACCTGCGCGGCGGCACCACGGCCGACGGGACCCGCCTGCTGTCGCGGGACACCGTCCGCGCCATGGCCGAGCCGCAGGTGGGCCTGCCCGACCCCTACACCCTCGGCGACTCCTGGGGGCTGGGCTGGATCCGCTACGACTGGGACGGGCACCGCGCCATCGGCCACGACGGCAACACCATCGGCCAGTCCGCGTTCCTGCGCCTGCTGCCCGGGGAGGGCCTGGCCGTCGCCCTGCTCACCAACGGCGGCCGCACCCGCGACCTCTACCAGGACCTGTACCGGGAGGTGTTCGAGGCCCTGGCCGGGGTGCGCGTCCCCGGCGCCCTGGAACCGCCCGCCGACCCGCCGCACCACGACGTCACCCCGCACCTGGGCGTGTACGAGGGCGCCGCCGGGCGCCTGGAGGTGCTGGCGGGCGCGGACGGCCCGGTGCTGCGCAGCACCGCCCTGGGCCCGCTGGCCGAGCTGCGGCCCGACCCCGTCCAGGAGCACCCCATGGCGGCGGTCGCCCCCGGTGTGTACGCCACCCGCCCCGAGGACGCCGTGACCTGGTCGCCGGTGACCTTCTACCGGCTGGAGACGGGGCAGGAGTACGCCCACCGCAACGGCCGCGCCCTGCCCCGGGTGGACTCACCCGCCGTGTAGGGCCTCGGCGGTCGCCGTGCCGACGATCCCGGCGGGCGGTCCCTGGTAGAGGACCCGCCCGCCGCGTTCGCCCGGCCCCGGGCCCAGGTCGATGAGGTGGTCGGCGTGGCGCATGACGTCCACGTCGTGCTCGACGACGACCACGGTGTGCCCCCGCTCGACCAGCCGGTCCAGCACCCCGAGCAGCACGGCGACGTCGCCCGGGTGCAGCCCGGTGGTGGGCTCGTCCAGGACGTACAGGGTCGGGCCGGCGGCGTCGCGCAGCTCCCGGGCGATTTTGAGGCGCTGGCACTCGCCGCCGGACAGGCTCGTCAGCGGCCGTCCCAGCCGCAGGTGGCCCAGCCCCACCCGGTCCAGGCGGCGCAGCGCCGTCCGGATCGCCTCGTCGGGCAGCAGGGCGAGGGCCTCGGCGACCGTGAGGGCGTCGATGTCGGCGATGGTCAGCCCCGCCACCCGGTGGCGCAGCACCTCCTCGGTGAAGCGCCGGCCCTCGCAGACCGGGCACAGGACCTCCTCGGCCTCCAGGAACGCCAGGTCCACGCGGACCGTGCCCAGCCCGCGGCACTCGGGACAGGCGCCCTCGGAGTTGGCGCTGAACCGGCCCGCGGGCAGCCCGCTGCGCTCGGCGAACAGCGCGCGCAGCGGCGCGGCGATCCCGGTGTAGGTGACGGGGGTGGAGCGCCGGTGGGCGGTCACCGGCCGCTGGTCGAGCACCACCGCCCTGTGCCCCTCGACCAGCTCCGCCGCCAGGCTGGACTTGCCCGAGCCGGCGACGCCGGTCAGGACGGTGAGCACCCCGGTGGGCACGTCCACGGTGACGTCCTTGAGGTTGTTGCGGCGGGCGCCGCGCACCGTGAGCGCCCCGGTGGCCGGGCGGGGCACGGACCGGACCGGCGCCCGGGCGGCCAGGGCCGCGGCGGTGGCCGTGCCCGCGGACCGCAGCGCGCCGAAGGTCCCCTGGTGGACCACCCGGCCCCCGTCGGCCCCGGCCCCCGGGCCGATCTCGACGACCTCGTCGGCGATCGCCATGACGGCCGGGTCGTGCTCGACCACCAGGACCGTGTTGCCCAGGTCGCGCAGCCGGAGCAGCAGCTCCGTCATCGACGCGACGTCGCGCGGGTGCAGGCCCGTGGTGGGCTCGTCGAAGATGTAGGTCATCCCCACCAGGCCCCCGGCCAGGTACCGGACGGTCGTGATCCGCTGGGACTCGCCGCCGGACAGGCTCGCGGTGCCCCGGCCCGGGTGCAGGTACCCCAGCCCGATCCCGACCAGGGCCCGCAGGCGCGCCTCCAGCCCGGCCACCACCGGGGCCACGGCGGGGTCGTCCACCTCCCGCACCCAGGCGGCCAGGTCGGCGATCTCGGTACGGGCGAGCCCGCCCAGGGTGCGGCCGCGGACCGTGGCGGCGCGGGCCGCCGCGTTCAGGCGGTCGCCCCCGCACTCCGGGCAGGGCGCCGCGCGGGTGAACCGGGCCGTCACCTCGCGCTTGCGCTCGGAGGCCTCCCCGCCGGAGCGCAGGTGGATGCGCTCGAACCGCTCCACGATCCCCTCGTACTCGCGGGCGGGCCGGGTGCCCAGCCGCGCCGCGTGCTCTCCGCCGTACAGCAGGGCGCGGCGCTCCTCGGGCGTCCACTCGCGCAGCGGGGTGTCGGCGGTGAAGGGGCCGATGTCGGCGTAGCGCTCGTACCAGTGGCGGCCGTCGCCGAACCCCGGCACCCGGATCGCCCCCCGCGCCAGCGACAGGTCGAGGTCCAGGAACCGGTCGACGGCGCTCACCACGGTCTCGCCCAGCCCCGAGCAGGCCGAGCACATCCCCGCCGGGTCGTTGAACGAGAACCGGGAGGCCTCGCCCACGTGCGGGGTGCCGATCCGGGAGAACAGCAGCCGCAGGTACGCCCAGACCCCGGTGGCGGTGCCGACGGTGGAGCGGGCGTTGCCGCCCAGCCGCCGCTGCCCGACCACCACCACGGGGGAGAGCCCCTCGACGAGGTCGGCGTCGGGGCGGCTCCACTTGGGCAGCCGCTCCCGGGCGAACGGGGGGAAGGTCTCGTTGAGCCGGTGCCCGGCCTCGGCCGCGACCGTGCCGAACACCAGAGACGACTTGCCCGAACCCGACACGCCCGCGAACACCACCAGGCGTCCGCGCGGGATGTCGAGGTCGATGGACTTGAGGTTGTTGGTCCGCACTCCGCGCAGGCGGATCACCGCGTTGGTCTCCATACCGGCGACGCTACGAGCAGATGTGGCCGGAATCCGGCCGCGATATCGGCGAGACTGGACCCATGGCGGACGTCACCGGGCGCACCCTCGCCCTGCTCACCACACTCCAGTCCGGGCGCTCGTTCACCGGGGAGGAACTGGCCGCGCGGCTGGGCGTCAGCCCCCGGACGCTGCGCCGCGACGTGGACCGCCTGCGCGGCTACGGCTACCCGGTGAGCACCCGGCCCGGGCCCGGCGGTCACTACCGGCTGGTCGCGGGCTCCTTCGTGCCCCCGCTGGTGTTCGACGACGACGAGGCGACCGCGACCCTGCTGGCGCTGGCCGCCCTGGCGGCGGGCGGCGCGGCCGAGGGCGGGAGTGTGGAGGAGGCCGCCACCCGCGCCTACGGCAAGGTCGACCAGTACCTGCCCGCGCGGCTGCGGCACCGGGCGGCCCGCCTCCGGGAGAGCCTGGAGAGCACGACGCCGCCCGGGCCGGGCACCGCGGCCGGGAGCCTGGCCGCCCTGGCCGACGCGATCCGGGACCGGCGGACCGTCGCCTTCGACTACCGGGGGCGCACCGGGCGGGAGTCCTCGCGGCGGGTCGAGCCCCACCGGCAGGTCCACCACCGGGGCCGGTGGTACCTGCTGGCCTGGGACACCGGCCGCGAGGACTGGCGGGTGTTCCGCACGGACCGCATGGACGGCCTGCGGACGACGCACGACGCCTTCACACCCCGGCCGCTGCCCGCCGACACCGCCGCGGAGTACCTCCGGCGCGGCCTGGACCGCGAGCGCACACGGGTCGTCCTCACCGTGACCGCGCCCGCTGCGGCGGTCGCCGACGCCTTCGCCGAGCACGACGCCGAGGTCGAGGCACTGGCGGGGGAACGGACCCGGGTGGCGGTCATGGCCGACACCTGGGAGTGGCTGCTCACGCCCCTGGCGTTCCTGGACGCCGACGTCACCGTGCACGGGCCGCCGGAGGTGCGGGCGGCCCTGCGCGCCTTCGGCGCCCGCCTGGCGGGACAGCGGTAGGCCCCGGCCGTCCGCGGCGCCGTTCCGGACCCGGGTGGGCGCCGCCCAGGCCCGGCCGCCGTGTCCACCGGACCGGGTGCGGGGGCGTCCGCCGACCACGGCCGGGGCCGCCGAGGGCGCCCGGACCCGGCGGCGCCCGCCCCGGCCTTCGCTGTACCGTTCCGGCCGAGTGGAGCGCCACCCGGGCCCGGGTGCGAGGTCCTCCGCCGGCCGCCCCCGGCCCCGGGGGACACCGCCGACCCCCTGCGCTGGGGCGGTAACAGTGCGCACGTACGGCGTTCACCGGGTCGCGACCGATGGTCCCCGACCGTTCACACCGCGTTGCCCCCGGGCGGCTACCGTCGCTGCGTCAGCGTTCCCCGGCAGAAAGGCACCCCCCGTGTCCCCCCTCGCCGCCCGCCGCGCCTTCGCCCTGTTCGGCTCGACCCTCCTGGCCCTGACCGCGGTCGCCGCCACCGCCCCCGCCGCGACCGCGGCCACCGACCCCGAGCGCGTGATCCTCACCCCCACCGCCGACCCCGCCACCTCGCAGACCCTCACCTGGCGCTCGGACGGCTCCGGCGACCCGGTGCTCCAGATCGCCCCGGCCGCCGACCCCGACCGGGTCGACACCGTCGAGGGCGCCGACACCGCCTCGGTCAACGGCACCTTCCACGCCGCCACCGCCACCGGCCTGACCCCCGGCACCGACTACCGGTACCGCGTCGGCGACGGGACCTCCTTCAGCCCCTGGCGGGTCTTCACCACGGCCTCCTCCGGCGCCGACCCCTTCACGTTCCTGTACTTCGGCGACATCCAGAACGGCATCTCCACCGGCGGCGCCACCATGGTGCGGGCCGCCCTGGCCGCCGAGCCCGACGCCGAACTGGCCGTCCACGCGGGCGATCTCATCAACACGGCCGACAGCGAGTCGGAGTGGACCGAGTGGTTCGACGCCATCGGCCCCGAGGCCGCGGGCACCATGAACCACATCACCGCCCCCGGCAACCACGAGTACTCGCTGCTGTCCCTGAGCCGCTACTGGACCGCCCAGTTCCCCGGCGCGGGCAACGGCCCCACCGGCGGCCGCCACCTGCCCGAGACCGTCTACCACACGGACTACCAGGGCGTGCGGTTCGTCGTCCTGAACTCCAACTACCGCAACGCCGCCCCGCTGAGCACCCGCTCCTGGCTGGACACCCAGCAGCGGTGGCTGGCGGACACCCTGGAGTCCAACCCCCACGAGTGGACGGTGGTCACCTTCCACCACCCCGTCTTCTCCAACAGCCCCAGCCGCGACAACCGGCCGCTGCGCGACGCCTGGCTGGACACCCTGGAGGAGCACGGCGTCGACCTGGTCCTCCAGGGCCACGACCACTCCTACGCCCGCGGCAACCTCACCGCCAACCGCACCGACGACCCGGCCGTGCAGACCGGGACCGTCTACACCGTCGCGGTGACCGGCACCAAGATGTACGACGTCTCCGACGGCAACTGGACCTCCAACGGCGCCGAGGCCCGCGTCCAGATCGCCGACACCCCGACCTTCCAGGCCGTGGAGGTCGACGGCGACCGGCTGGTCTACACCGCGCGCACCGCCGACGGCACGGTGGTGGACGCCTTCACCATCGACAAGAGCGACGGCAAGCGCGTCACCGACACGCTCTGACCGGGAGCGGCGCCCCCGGCCCCGGGGGCGCCGCGGCCCTCCCGGCGGGGCCCGCCCTAGGCGCGGGGCCGCTCCGCGCGCCCGGCGCCCACCAGCCCGGACTCGTAGGCGGCGATCACCAGCTGGGCCCGGTCCCGGGCGTGGAGCTTGGCCAGCAGCCTGCCGATGTGGGTTTTGACCGTGGCCATGCTCAGGTGCAGGTGCTCGGCCAGCTCCGAGTTCGAGAACCCCGAGGCGACCAGCCGCAGCACCTCCGTCTCCCGCTCCGTGACACTCCCCGGCAGGGCGGACGGGCGCCCGGCCCCGGGGCCGCGGACGAAGGCGGCGATCAGCCGGCGGGTGACCGAGGGCGACAGCAGCGACTCCCCGGAGGCCACGACGCCGACGGCCTCGATCATCTTCGCGGGCGGGGTGTCCTTGAGCAGGAAGCCCGCCGCCCCCGCGTGCAGCGCCGCGTAGACGTACTCGTCCAGGTCGAAGGTGGTGAGGACGAGCACGCGGACCCCGGACGTCCGGGGGTCCGCGCAGATCCGGCGGGTGGCCTCGATGCCGTCCAGGACCGGCATGCGGATGTCCATCAGGACGACGTCCGGCAGCAGGCGCCGCGCCTCCTCCACCGCCTCCGCCCCGGTGGCGGCCTCGCCCGCGGCGGCCATCCCCGGGGTGTGGTCGATCAGGAACCGGAGGCTGCCCCGGAGCATCGCCTGGTCCTCCGCGACCAGCACCCGGACGCCGGGACCCGTCACCGCCCCTCCTCCGCGACCGGCAGGCGCGCGGAGACCGCGAACCCGCCGCCCGGGCGCGGCGCCGCCGAGAGCTCGCCGCCGTACAGCAGCACCCGTTCGCGCAGGCCCGCCAGCCCGTGCCCGCCCGGGAGGCGGGGCCTCCGCCTGCCCGCCGGCCCCTCGTCCACGACGTCGACGGCGACCGTGCCGCCCCCGACGGCCACGGTGATCCGGCACCGGGTCGGAGTGGCGTGCTTGACCGCGTTGGCCAGGGCCTCCCGCACGATCCGGTGCACCAGGGCCCGCGGGCCGTCGGCCAGGGACCCCAGGCCGCCGACCGACGACTCCACGTCGACCCCGGCGCGTTCCGCGTCCTCGATCGCCTCCCGCAGGTCCCCGTCGGCGGGGGAGAGCGGTCCGCCCTCCCGCAGCGCCCCGAGGGTGCGGCGCACGTCCGTCAGCGCGGACCGGCCGATCTCCTCGATGTCCCGGAGCGCGGCTCGCGGGTCGGCCTCGGGCACGTGGGCGGCCACACCCGCGCGCACCGTGATCAGGCCCAGGGTGTGCGAGACGGCGTCGTGCATGTCACGGGCGATCCGCAGCCGCTCCTCGGCCGCCGCCCGCTCCGCCAGGTGCCGTTCCCACCGGCTCTCCCGCTCCCTCCGGGCCCGGGCGGCGGACCCCAGCGCCCAGGCGCCGCCGACGACCGCCGCCACCAGCAGGGCCAGGCCGACCGCCTCCGCCCGGTCACCGGAGGGGGTGACCAGCGCCTGACCGGCGTACACCCCGGCGCAGACCACCGCCAGCGCGGCGGCGAGCGCGGACGCCGAACGCCGGGAGGGCGGCGCGGACCCCGCGGTGTGGGCGGCCAGCGCGGCCGCCAGATAGGGCTCCCGGGTGAGGTCCAGGAGGGTGGCGGCGGTGAGCGCGGCCAGGATCACGCCCAACGCCGCCAGGGGCCACCGGCGGCGGAACACGAGCGGCGCGCCGACCCCGAGGGCGATGGCGACGGCGAGCCAGGGCGGGCCGGGGTAGGCGGGCTGCCCGTCGGTCCCGGGCAGCTGCGCGAAGCCCGTGTAGACCGCGGTCGCGGCGACCGCCGCCACCAGGTCCTGGACACGGGGGCGACGGACATCGCGGGAATCCATGGCGTAAAGGTACCGATACCGGTGTGCTCAGCCCAGCCGGCCCAGGACGGTCAGCGCCGCCAGCGCCGCCAGGGCCGCCGCCCCCCACCCCAGGACCGCGGCCGGCCGCGGCCTGGGCCGGGCGCGCAGCAGTTCCACCCCGGTGGGCACCAGCGCGATCGCGAGCCCGGCCACGGCGACCAGCGACAGCGGCGCGGTGCCCTTCAGCACGCCCAGCGGCAGCGCCGCGGTCGCGGCCAGGGCCAGGGCGCGGACCGGCCCCAGGACCCGGGCGCGCAGCGCGCCGAACGCGAGGACGCCCCAGCCGGCCGGGAGGACGAGATTCAGCGTCGAGAACACGTGGAAGGCACCGTAGGTCTCGGAGACGACCCGGGCGGTGGCGGCGGCCCCGACCGCCTCGGCCGACCGGAGGGCCATGTGGTCCGCCCCGGCGTGGAAGACACGGGCGGCCAGCCCGGACACGACCGCGAGCCCGCCCCACAGGCCCCAGGCGGGGGCGCGCTCGGCGACGCGCGCCGCGAGCACCGCCGCGGCGGGCATCAGCAGCAGGAGCGCGGTCCCGGTGAGGGCGTGGGAGGCGGCCATGGCGGCGGGGTGGTGCTCATAGGCGGTGAGCTGCGCGGCGGGGGTGAACGCGGCGGGGAGGCGCAGCAGCATGCCGGCCGCCAGGAGCAGGGGGGCGAGGACCATGCACGCGCCACCCACCCACCGGACCGGGAGGGCGCGGGTCGGAGCGGGCGCGGACGCGGGAGGAGCGGATTCGGGAGGAGTGGCCATGCGCCCCACCCTGCCGGGGGAGCGGCCCCGGGGCGTCGGACCGGGGTCCGGTCCCGGGAGTCCTACCGGGGTAGGAGCCGGCGCGCACGGCCGACGCCGCCCCGGCCCGGCAGGCCCGGCAGGCCTGACCGGGCCTGCCGGGCCGACCGGGCCCGCGCCGCGGCCGGACGCGGCGGGCCCCTCCGGCGGGACGGCCGGACGGGCCTGCCGAGGCTCAGACCGGGGCCTTCCCCGCCTTCTCGGGCTCGGGGTCCCAGCACTGCACGTTGGGCAGGCCCGGCAGCCGGTCCGCGGTGAAGACCGGGTCCAGGCCCTGCCTGCGCTGGTCCGTGTAGTCCTTGAGCAGTTTCAGCGCGACCCCCGCCAGCGGGACGATCGCCGCCAGGTTGACCAGCGCCATGAAGCCCATGGTCGTGTCGGACAGCGTCCACACCAGCTGGATCGAGCCGATGGAGCCCAGGAAGGTCGCCACCAGGAACACCCACTTGTACGCGGTCAGCAGCTTCTCGCTCGGGTTGAGGAAGCCGACGTTGGACTCGCCGTAGTAGTAGTTGCCCAGCACCGAGGTGAAGGCCAGCAGGAAGATGATGACGGTGAGGGCGTGCACCGCCCAGGCGCCCAGGTTCGCGCCCAGGGCGTCCTGGGTCATCGTGGCCCCCAGGTCCTCGCCGTAGGCCGGGTCGGACACCAGGATGATGAAGGCGGTGACCGAGCAGACGACGAGGGTGTCGAAGTAGACGCCCAGGGTCTGCACCAGCCCCTGCTTGACCGGGTGGCTGACGCTCGCCGTCGCGCCCGCGTTGGGCGCCGACCCCAGCCCGGCCTCGTTGGAGAACATCCCGCGGCGCACGCCCTGGATGATCGCCGTGCCCAGCCCGGCGGCGGCGATCTCGCGCAGCCCGAACGCGTGGGTGAACATGAGCGCCAGGACGCCGGGGACCTTCTCGATGTTCATCAGGACGACCGCCACACCCAGCAGCAGGTAGGCGAGGGCCATGAACGGCACCAGCAGCTGGGCGACGTGGGCGATGCGCCGGATGCCGCCGAAGATCACCGCGGCGGTCAGCGCCACCAGGCCCAGCCCGATGGCGGCGGGCAGCCACGGCATGGCGCCGGTGTCCGCGCCCAGTTCCGCGGCGGACCCGGCCAGGGTCGTGGAGATGGTGTTGGCCTGCACGGCGTTGAAGACGAAGCCGAAGGTCACCGTGATGGTGATCGCGAAGACCACGCCCAGCCAGCGCCTGCCGAGCCCGTACTGCATGTAGTAGGCGGGGCCTCCCCGGAAGCCGCCCTGGTAGGGCACCTTCCACAGCTGGGCCAGCGTGGACTCCACGAAGCTGGCCGCGCCGACCAGGAGCGCCATCATCCACATCCATACCACGGCGCCGGGACCGCCCAGGGAGATGGCGGTCGCGACGCCCGCGACGTTTCCGGTGCCGACCCGGGCCGCGGCGGACACCGCGAACGCCTGGAAGGACGAGATGGAGCGCCTGCCGTCGCCGTCCGTCTGTGTGGAGCCGCCCAGCGCTCGGAACATGTCGGGCAGCAGGCGCAGCTGCACCAGCCCCAGGCGGACGGTGAAGTACAGGCTCGCGGCGACCAGCACCACGATGACCAGGGGCCAGAAGAGGTCGTTGTTGAAGGCGCCGATGGCGTCGGTCAGCCCTTGCATGGGAGAGAGGATCACCGTTTCCACAGAGGAGGTCAGTACGAAGGGCCTTTCTCGCCCGATTCGCCCGCATCAAACACGGAGCGACCGACAGGACACCTCCTGTCACGTAATCGTTGCCCGACCGTGGTGGCATCGGGACCCGTGCGCGTCGCCGGACCCGGGTGCCCCTGTGTCCGATGGGGCGCGAGTGCCACCCGAACACCCATGGGACGCTGTACGGTCGGAGCGGACGGTCCGGAGTCCCGCCCCCCGGCGGAGCCGGGCCCCACGCCCGCGACGACGAGGACCACGGTGAACGACAACGACCGGTACGGGGACGCGGCGCCCGCGCGGGTGACCGCCGCGCAGGTGGAGGAGGCGGCCGCCCGCCTCGCCGACGTCATCGCGCCCACCCCGCTCCAGCGCAACGAGCGCCTCTCCGCGCGCTACGGCCTGGACGTGCGGCTCAAACGCGAGGACCTCAACGCCGTCCGCTCCTACAAGGGGCGCGGCGCCCTCAACTTCGTGCGCTCGCTCGACCCCGCGCGCCGGGAGCTGGGCGTGGTCTGTGCGAGCGCGGGCAACCACGCCCAGGGGGTGGCGTTCGCGTGCGCCTCGCTGGGCATCCGGGCGCGCATCCACCTGCCCAGGACCACCCCGCGCCAGAAGCGCGAGCGGGTGACCGCGCTGGGCGGGGGGAGCGTGAGCGTCATCGTCGCCGGGGACACCTACGACGACGCCGCTGCGGCCGCCCGGGCCGACGCCGAGGTGCTGGGGATGACCCTGCTGCCCGCCTTCGACGACCCGCGCACCATCGCCGGGCAGGGCACCGTGGTCAAGGAGGCCGTGGAGCAGCTCGGCCGGGCCCCCGACGCCGTCGTGGTGCCGGTGGGCGGCGGCGGGCTCCTGGCGGGGACGCTCACCTGGCTGCGCGTGCACCACCCGCGGGTCCGGGTGATCGGCGCCGAGCCGGAGGGGGCCGCGAGCATGGCGGCCGCCCTGTGCGCGGGGCGGCCGGTGGACCTGGACCACCTCGACCCGTTCGTGGACGGCGCCGCCGTGCGCCGGGTCGGCCGCATCACCCACGCGGTGGCGGCCGAGCGCCCGCCGCACCTGGTCGCCGTGCCCGAGGGGCGCATCTGCCGGGAGATGCTCGACCTGTACCAGACCGACGGCATCATCAGCGAACCCGCGGGCGCGCTCGCCTCCGCCGCGCTGGACCTGGACGTCGACCTCCCGGAGGGCGCGACGGTCGTGTGCGTGCTCTCCGGCGGGAACAACGACGTGAGCCGGTACGCCGAGATCGTCGAGCGGGCGCTGGTCCACGAGGGGCGCAAGCACTACTTCCTGGTGGACTTCCCCCAGGAGCCGGGCGCGCTGCGCCGCTTCCTCGACGACATCCTGGGACCGGACGACGACATCACCCGGTTCGAGTACGTCAAGCGCAACAACCGCGAGACCGGCCCCGCCCTAGTGGGCGTGGAGCTGGGGGCGCCGGAGGACCTGGAGCCCATGCTCAAGCGCATGGAGGCCGCCCCGCACCGCATCGAGCGGGTCCGCCCGGACAGCCCCCTCTTCGGTTTCCTGGTCTGACCCCGTGCACGACCGCGCCGTGGAACTGACCGAACCGTGCACGGCCTGCGGCGGAGCCCGCACCGGCTGGGCGGGTCAGTCCGTCGAGGACGGCCGCCTGCACTGGACGCTCGAATGGCTCTGTGCCTGCGGTCAGGTCTGCGCCCGGGGCAGATCCGTCGTGCGGTCAGCCGCCGGGGAGGAGGTCGGGGCGGACGGCGCGGAACGCGCGGACGAGCTCGCCGTGCCGGGCCCGATTCGGCTTGATCCGCACCTTCTCGCGCTCCAGGCCGACCCAGTGCGGCAGGTCGACGCCGTACAGGGGCTCGCGGGTCACCACGTCGACGGAGAACTGCGGCTTCCGACCCGAAGCCTGGTGGTCGATCCCCACGTCCTGGCTCACGCCGAGCACCTCCGACCAGGGGATGCGGGCGCGCACACCCGCGAACGAGCCCTTCGGCTCCTGCACCAGGGTGATGCCCTCATCGTCCAGTTCGACGCCCTGCACGGTCGTGTAGCGCGGTGTTCTCCGCAACAGCGGGCGGCTGACCAGCGCGAAGAAGACGGTGAGGAACAGCATCACGCCCGCGCCTCCGTACTCCCCGTTCACCGCCGAGACCACGGTCAGCACGGCCAGCCCGAGCGCGAAGTAGACGCAGACCACGGTCGTCACCAGCCAGCCGGCGGCCTGCTGCCACCGCATGTCCACCCGCCGCACGCCGGCCCCGGCGGGCCCGGGGGCCGCCTCCGGCGCGGACTCCGCGGCGGCCGCCGACTTCACCGCCTCAGGCGCCGCCGACCGGGCCCGCCCCGCCCCGGCGGGGCGCCAGACCCCGATCTCCTTCTCGACGCGGCTCAGCAGGTCATCGCCCAGGGTGACGACGATCCGGGGCCGCGAGGCCGTCGTCCCCTTCCAGTTCCTCCCGGCGGGGACGAGCGTCGCCCACCGCACCACGGGCTCGGACACCCCGTCCCCCCGCTTCAGGTGGATCTCCAGGGTGCGCCCGGGGGCGGACCCCTTGCTCACGCTCCGGGTGACCAGGTGCACGTCCCGCCAGGGGACGAACACCGTGCCGCCGCGCGCCCATGACCGGCGTTCACGCACGAGGCCGATGCCCCGGTCGCCGACCTCCACGCCCTGCTCCGCCAGGTGGCGCGGGCCGGTCAGCACCAGCGCCAGGAGCGGGACGAGCAGCAGGGCGCCCAGGACCCCGAACACCACCAGGTCTCCGGACGGGTCCTCGACGTTGCCCCTGACGTACGCGGCGTAACGGGCGCCGGCGCCGAGCCCCACGGGCAACAGCAGGATCAGGCCGAAACCGATCCAGCTGCCGATCCAGTACTGCACCTGGTCTTTGCGCACGTCCACCCGGCCGGAGCCGGGCGCGGGGGAGGAGGCGGGCATGGGGGTCCTGTCCTGAGGCGGGGTGACAAGCCGACCGTACCGGGAACCACCGGTCGGATGTGCGCCCGAACCGTCCGCACCGGATGCCCCGGCGCCCGCCCCACCCGGACGAGCCCGTCGGCCGGGCACAACACGGCGGCCCGGCCGCTAGCACGGGTCGGTCGGGATCACCGAGAGGGCGTCGTCGCTCACGTCCGCCCCTCCTCCTTCGCGGCGAGAAACCCGTCCAGGAGCCGGAACAGCGTGGCGACGGCGTGTTCCTCCTCTTCGCGAGTCAGGTCCCTGAGGCGTTCCTCGTCGGGGAAGGCGATCCTGCGCGCCTGGCCCCACCAGCCGGTGACGCCGCGCGGGGTCCCCCGTGCCTCGATCCACGCGTCGAACCCGCCCAGCACGGATCTCCCGCAACGTTGCGCGTGACTCTCGTACCCGTGGAGGAAGGCGACCGCCAGTTCGAAGGACGTCCTTCCGGTGTACATGCCGGGTCGTTTCCCCACCAGCGCCAGGAACTCCCGGTCGCTCAAAGCCGTGACGTCGAACAAGGAACCGCACCTCTCACACCGTGGCCGATGCGCGGCACCCTAGCCCCCTCAGGGGACCCGGAAAACCGCTGGTCCGCTGTCCTGTTTATCCCCTCTGCTCGAAGTTGGCGGAGGCCTTCGTGTGAAGGGTGGAGGCTTGGCCTCACCGTCCTGAGACGCCCGGAAAAGCACCGATAGGTGCCCCGTGCCGGTGTAGGTTCTCTAATTCTGTCCGGGCACGGGCACGGATACCTTCGAATTCCCGTATCCGAACGCTCCTCACGACGCGTTGAACCTGGTGCGGCAGCCTGTGGCGTGCGGCGAGCGAAAGTGCTTCGTCGTACAGGGCATGTGCACTGGTGAGGTCTCCCGCCGCTGACAGCGCGTCGGCCGAGGTGACCGCCTCGATGGCCGCCCACTGAGGGGCCGGGGCCTCTCCTGGTCCCGGGCGTGACTGGGCCAGCTTCGCTGCAGCAGCGGTGCGCCCGGTTTCCAGCAGCCCCCTCATGCGCACCTCGCGCAGGGAGAAGGAGGTGAAGAGGATTCCGCTCGGCCCTGCTTCATCCATCAACCGCTCGGAGGCGGCCACGGAGCCATCATGCAGTTCCGTGTTTCCCTGTTCGCCTGCCGCGCGGGCGAGCAGGATCAGGGTCTGTCCGCGTTCCTGCGTCTCATGGGAGAGTTCGGCGGCCTCGGTCAGTCGCGCGATGGCGGCACCGTGGCGGCCTGCCTTTCTCAGCTCATTGCCGTGCATGCGTAGGGTGTGGCCGAGGAAGGAGCTGTTGTCCAGGTGGCGGGCCAAGCGCATGGCCTGCCCTGTCCAGTAGGCGGCCAAGTACAGCCTTTCCTCCGCCAGGACGTGACCCAGCGACGTTCCCAGCGTCGCGCGTGCCCGCGCCAGCAGGGATGCGGTCCCATGGTCGACAAGCCCTTCCTTGAGCCGAGCCTCCAACCGTGCCACCAGGGGCCACAGCTCCTCGACTGCTTCGGCTGCGCGTCCGGCCTGCCGGGCTATCTCCGCGAGCCGTACGGTCGACTCCCCGAACTGTAGGGCCGCAAGGAAGTCCGCGTCTTCCTCGGTGCTGATCCCCAAGGCGTGGGGAGGGATCGACAGAACCCGACTGATGTGCGCCAAGCCCTGGCGGTCGCCGATGGTGCGCTGGCGACGCTCCAGAAGGGAGATATAGGAGGGGTCGTAGCCCAACAGCTCACCCATCGCCGCCTGGGACAGTCCTGTCAACCTGCGGTAGCAGCGAAGGATCACCGCGAGTTCACGGCTTTCCAGGGCCTGGCGTGCTTCGGGCAGCAACCAGAGCCAGCGCGCCGCCGGCCTGGCGCTCATGCGCGCGATCGGGAGAACCAGTCCAGCACCGAGCGCTTGTAACCCTCTGGCATCGGCAGGCCGGGGACCTCGGCCTCGGTGAACAGGCCCGCCTCCTTGTGCTCGCTGGAGACCACGACCGGCGCCCGGGAGTCCACGCGGCACCCGTAGGTGACGATGAAGACGTGCCGGTCGACCTGGGTGATGTGATAGATCCACGAGTCGAGGACGGCGGACACCTCGACCGGCCAGCCCGTCTCCTCCTCGATCTCCCGGGCCAGGCACTCCTCGGGGGTCTCTCCGATCTCGATCTTGCCGCCGGGCAGTTCCCACTCATCGCGCTCGTTGCGCAGCAGCAGTACCCGGTCGTCACGGATCACCACCCCCTTGACGGAGACGGGGAACATACGCGGAACGTAGGGGGTGTCCGACACGGGAGGGCTCGCTTTCGAAGGCGTACGGGCTCGACGCTAGCGAAACTAGCATCGGGCCGCCCGGTTTTCGGTGGACACCGCCTTGACGGATTGTCACTGGACCTTCCCGAAGCCGGTCCGTGAAGCTGAGCGGTGTGGACGAGACGACACTCCCTCCGGCCGTCGACGACGGCTCCCTCCTCATCCGGTACCTTGTCGACCTGCACGGCTCCGACTTCCAACGGCGCCTGTGGTCCGCCCTCTCCGGAGACGGCCTGGCCACCTTCACGGGAATCCTTGACCGAAGCGCGTTCGCGCGTCTGGCCCGAGGCCTGGCGGCCCTTTACCCCCACCCCGACGCGGACCCTGACGGGCTTACCCTGCTGCATGCCCGAGAGAGTGGGGAAACGCTCGGAAAGCGCGGGTTCAGCGACGCGGAGCTTCTTCCGCACACGGAGCGGTCGTGCACGACGGTTCCTCCGCACCTGCTCATGCTCGTGTGCCTGACGCCTGGACTCCACGGCGGAGAGACCCTTCTCATCGACGGTCGCTCCGTGGCCGAGGACCTCGCTCGGACCGAACCGGAGTCATGGCGTGTGCTGTCGGGTCCGCGTACCGCCTATTTCGGGGGAGCAGCCGGCCATGCCGGATCGATCTTCGAACCTCTCAGTTCCGGAAGGTGGATGATCCGTCTGCGCCTGGACGAACTCGTCCGCTTCGCACCCCAGACCCTGCCCCATGTGGCGATTCTGAGGAAGGTCATAGGCAGGCACACGAAGACTCTGCTTCTAGAGCCGGGACAGGGATTCATCCTCGACAACACCCGCTGGCTCCACGGCCGCCGCTCCTTCCAAGGGCCGCGCACGATGCTGCGGGCCCTGGGAGAACTGCGTGAAGGTCTCTCCCCGGAACGCGGCTTCCCCGTACTTCTTACCGACCTCGAACGCACGACCGGAAAAGGGTGGACATGACGAAGATCGTCAAGCAGAGCGCCCGCGCCCTCCTGTTCGACGAGCACCGGCGGCTGGTGCTCATCAAGCGCACCAAACCCGGGCAGGAGCCTTACTGGGTCTCCGTGGGCGGCGGGCTGGAGCCGGAGGACGCCGACGCAGAGGCCGCGCTGCACCGCGAGGTGTCCGAGGAGTTGGGTGGGAAGATCGACCGGGTCCGCCAGGTCCTGCTCATCACCGACGACCTTCCCGGAGGCGTGGGCCTTCAACATGTCTTCGTCGCCCGGCTGCTCTCCGCTGACCTGGGGCAGCGTACCGGGGCCGAGTTCACCGAACCCGGCCGCGGCACCTACGAGGTGGTCGCCGTTCCCGCCACCCGTGACACTCTCGCGGACATTCGCCTCCTGCCGCCCCGGCTCGCCGACTTCCTCCAAGCGAACCTCCACGGCCTCCTCGCCCTGGTGAACCAGGGCGACGAAACCTGACCGGGATGGGACGCGATGACCGGATTCGTCAGTCTCAACGGCCCCGACAACAGCGGCAAGTCGACGCAGGTGCGCATGCTCGCCGACGGTTGGGAGGGGTTCTGCGACCTGGGCCCCGTCCACCGGCACGATCCGGTTCCCTGGTCCCGGGTGTCGGGTCAGGACTACGCCGCCTGGTGGTTCGCCACCTCCACCACGGAGGAACTGACCGCCATGCTGTTCGCCGGCCACGCCAAGCGGGCACGGGCGCTGCCTCCGGGAAGGACCGGGCTCCTCGACCGCGGCTGGTACATGCTGCTCGCCACAGCGATCGCCACCTGCGCCGTCAAGGAGTCGGTATCGGTCGAGGGCGCCTGGCACCGCGTCAGGGCCCTCGTCGGCGCTGAGGAGCCTGAACCGTGCGAGCTCCCGGTCCTGCTGCTGCCCTCGACCGATACCGAACGCAGCATCGCCATCGCTCGGCGCCGCGACCACAGCCCGTGGACCGGGACCTACCTCGACTACCAGATGCACCTGCACCGCGTACTTCTGCGCATGGCGCACCAGGACGTGTTCGTCGAAGTCGTGTCCGACGACCTCCTCAACGCCGACGAGACACACGTGCGCATCCGCCGGGCCCTCCTCGCCCGAGGGATCGGCGCCCCCGCGAACCGCTGACCGTGAAGGACGGACCACCCCCGTGACCCCTCCCTGCCTCTTTCTCGACGAACCCCTCGAACCCCTGACCGGCCGACTCCCTCCCAAGGAACGCGAACGCCTCCGGGAAGTGGCGGCCCGGCTGCACCACACGAACCACCTGCTGTGGACGGCCGAGGACACGGTCCGGGGCAGCACACTCGACACGTCCCGGGTCGCCGACGGCAAACGCACCATCGACCGGCTCAACATGGACCGTGCCCGCCACACCGAGCGCCTGGACGAAGTGATCGCCGCGGCCTGTCCGCCCTGCGACGGGACCGTACCGCTGCACACCGAATCCATCGGCTCCGTGGTCGACCGGCTGTCGGTGTCGGTCCTTCGGCTGCACCACACGCGGCTGGCGGCGGGCGACGACCCCGGCGTCCGGGCACGCCTGGCCGGGGTGGAAACACAGCTCCAGGAGGTGGGCGAAGCGCTCCGACTCCTTGCCGAGGACGTCTCGGCCGGTCGACGGCGGCTCCCCCAGGGGGCGAGGTTCAAGCTCTACGGCACCACCGTGCGCACCCGGACACGTCCGGTGCCGAGCTCCCACCTGCCACGGGTCATCGCACTGGGCGGCCTGAGCGAGTGCGGCAAGACCACCTCCGGGATCTTCCTGAACCGGGACGAGGGCGCCGCACGGTTCAAGATCGGCTACCTCCTCACCCAGGCCGCCGCCCGCCAGGGCCTGGCCGCCCCCTACGTCCTCTCACCGCAACGGCAGGCCGAACTCCTCCTGGAAGAACTGAACCGGTTCGCGGACGCCCACCGGGACATCCGCCTGATCACCATCGAATCCGTGCACAGGGCCGAGTCGATCGCGGCTCTCAAGGAGATGATGGGCGAACTCCTCCACGTGGTCTACATCGACGCTTCCCGTCCGCTGAGGCTGGCACGGTCGGGAGGGGACGAGCGGGCGCTGGAGGAGAAGGACCGGGTCAAGACCGGACGGGGCGCGGACCGGATTCCGGCCGATGCGGTCCTGGACAACTCCGGCAGCGTGATCCGGCTGCACAGCAGGTTGCGCCACCTGGCCGGGCCTGCGGTCGGTGCTCGGTTCAAGCTCCTTCCTCCCCAAGAGCTGGCCCTGCCTCCGGCGGTTCGGGAGGCGACATCGCGGCTCACCGATGCGCTGTCGGCCCTTCCCGACGACCGGTGCCTGGCCGCGTTGACCGGCAGCGCGGCCCACGGCGGTTGGAGGCAGGGGTGGTCCGACATCGACCTGCTCGTGTTCTCCGAGGAAGGACACGGTGAGGAGGTGAAACGGGCGGTCGAGGTCTACCGGGCCGCCCTTCTGGCCCAGAACGGTATCCACCTGGGGGCGACGCTCCTGCCCCTCGCCGAAGCACAGGCCCGCCGTCTTCCCAATCGGGTGCTCGCGGCGCTGGTCATGCTCCAGGAAGGCGCTCCCGCCCTCCTTGCCGGCCCAGGGCTGAGGCTCCCGGTGATCTCACGGGCAGAAGTGGAACGAGCGACTCCCGCCGCCCTGGCCGACGTGGTCGCCACCACCCGGCGACTGCGCCACGACCCCGGCCGGGGACGGATCCGTCCCCTGTACAAGCACGTGGCCCTGATCTGCCGACTCCTGCTCAGAGAACAGGCGGTCTGGGTGGACGGAGGCGACGCCGTCACCGAAGCACAGAGGCTGCTGCCCGACCTCGGATCCCTCGGTCTTCCGCCCGTGGACGAGGTCATAGCCGCCCACCGCGAGGGGGTGGACCGGCACCGGGTGCTCGGAGCGATCGAGGCGGCCGCCGACCGGCTGCTCGCCTGGCACCGACGACAGTGCGCCGCCTGAACGCGACCAGGAGAGGAAAGACATGGAAGCCGTGACCGAGGAAACCGGATTCCACGCCGAGATCGTTCCCCGGCTGGACGCCGGGCCCGGAAGCCGCCCCGAGCGGGTACTCCACGCCCTGGACGGTACCCGCTCCGCTGTACCGCCTGCCCGCCTCACCGATGCCGGACAGCTCCTGTGGGAGTCCCTGCGACACAGGCTGCCCTCAGCCGTGCGCGCCGACGCGGTCCTGGGCCTGGACGCGGGCGGGATCGTGCCCGCGCTGGCCCTCAGCCTGGCGTCGGGGCTGCCCTACAAGCTCGCGTGGAAGGTGCGCGTCCCGCTTCCTGGAGCCGTGCACTTCGTCGAGGGCCACGCCAACCGGCCGAACGTGTTCGCCTACGGCATCACCCCGGGGCAGAGTTACCTCTTGGCCGACGACGAGGTGACGACCGGCGTCACCCTGGTCAACCTCGTCCAGGCCCTGCGCGCGCAGGGAGCGCACCCGCTGGCCGCGGTCTGCCTGGCCGAGGACACCTGGTACAACGCCAGATCCGTCATCGAGGAACTCGGCATCCCCCTGGTCTCCCTCACCCGGATCGGGCAGGAGCGATGAGCCCGCCGGTGCGTCGCCACTGGGGTGGGACCGTCTACACACCAGGGCAGGTGCGCAGTGAACCCCTCGGCTACGACCGGGAAGCGCTTCCTGCCGGCCGGTCGCTGCCCGAACCCCCGGACCATCTCCTTCGGCGAGCCGTGGAACGGTGCGGTCAGGTCGTGGTGGCCTTCCAGAGCAAACTGGGGGACTCGCTCCTCGCCTTCGGGGCGGTCGCGGCGGTCACGGACGCCCTCGCCCTCAACGGCCGGACCGTTCCCCTCCGCACGGTGGGCCGGTACGGGCGGCTCTACCCGGTGACACCCTCGGCTCCTTGTCCATGGCGTTCCTCGTTCCGGTTGATCCTCGGTGACGAATCCGGTGTGGCACTGGCACAGCCCACCGGAGAAGACCACGTACTGATCTGCCGCCCGGAGAGAGCCCGCTGTTTCCACGACGGCCGACACGCCCACCCCTTCCTCCCCGCCCGCTACTACCTGGAGGTGGAGCGGCGCGTCGGTGCCCGTCTGCCCGGCGAGCCGCCGTTCCTGACGCCCCTGTCCCGGGACGGCGGAGCCCCGGCCGGGGGAGGGCTGACGGTCGCCGCCGTCATCGCCACCAGCCGCCCCGACCGCAAGGACTACGGAGCCGAGCGCTTCGCCGCCGCCGCTCGGATCATCGGTGAGCGAACCGGGCGCCGCGTACGGCTCCTTCTCATTCCCGGACGTGAGGAGAGGGCTCCCCGACCACTGGAAGCCGCTGATGGTTTCGAAGTGGAGTGGGCGGCGGACATCCCGTTGGAGGAGCTGGCCACACTGTTCGCCCGGTGCGACGTCGTCCTGGGCAACGACACCGGCCTCACCCACCTGGCCGCGCTCAGCTCGGCCAGAGCCGAGGTCGTCGGCCTGTACGGAAGGCATTCCCACAGCAAGTGGCGGACCGGATTGAGCCGCCACCATGCCCTGGCCACACCCTTCTCCGAGCACATGCACCGCCGGGACCTGTGTCCCGTGCGCGACAGCCTGGACGAAAGGGACGCGCCGCGGTCTCCGCTGTCCTCGATACCTCCGGCCACCGTGGCGGAAACCGCCGTCCTCGCCCTGGATCGAGGAACTCCGTGAACACTCCGGCGTTCTTCCCGCGGATCGGACGGCCGCTGAAGCACACCCGAAACCGGCTCTACCCGATCGACACCCCGAGGCGAAGCCTCATCGCCAAATGCATGCCCGACCACGGCGAGGCCCGCGCGGAGGCGGCAGGTCACCGGCTCCTGCGCGAGTGGTACCCGGTGCCCGCCCTGCACCACCACATCCGGCTCCCGGGACGCTCGGTCCTGGTGTACGACAGGCTGCCCGGCGGTCCTGACCGCGGGCTCCTCCTCGACCTGCTCAACACCCCCGATGACGGAGACCACGCCGCCCTGGAGGCCTACATGGGGGAGCTGACAGCCGCCTACGCAGGGGTTTTCGCGAAGACCGCCGAACTGACCCCACCGGAGGCCGTCGTCGGGAAGCTGTACCGGGACCGCGCCGCGCCGGGCGGACGGCTCGACCGCTACTACGCCGGACGTGACCTGCCGCTGACCGACACCGAGACCGGGCCGAAGGCGAGCGACCTGGCCCGGACGGGCCTGTACGTCAACGGACGCCACTACAGGCTCGACTGGGAGGGAACACGCACCTGGCTGCGCAACGCGTTCGACGCCCCCGTCTGGAGCGCGATCAGCCAGGGGGACCCGACCGACGTCAACCTCGCGGCGCCCCTGGCCTGGCTCGACTACGACACCGCCGGACGCAACGCCATCGCGGGAGAGATCGCCGATTTCAGCTTCCACACGGCCGTTCTCGGAGGCTGGCTGGTCCCCCTCCTCAACCCGGAGGCGTTCGTCCGGCACCCCGCCACCTTCGACCGCGTGCCCGCGAACACACCACGGATCAGCGCACGCCTGCGTGAGGGCGTACTCCACATCCGCTTCACCGACCGACTCTCCGCCACACGGCGGCTCGCTCTGGACCGCTATTGGGAACTGTTCGTCCGCCCGATCGCGGCCCGGTACTTTCCCGGGGAGTCCCTGGCCCAGGCCCTCCGCCCCTACTTGGCGATGCGCATCATCGGCGTCTTCGACCTCGCCCGTATGACCTTGGAACAGCGGTTGTACCTGCTGGCCAAACTCGCCCTGTGCGCGACTCCCGACTTCTCCCCGCAGCGCTTCTTCGACCTGGAGGAGTCCTCATGCCCTACTCCTTGAACGGCCGTCTGGCCCTGGTCACCGGAGCCACCGGCGGCATCGGCTCGGCCATTGTCCGCGCTCTCGTCGCCAACGGGGCCCGAGTCGCTCTGGCCCACTTCAACGACCCCCACGGCGCCGAGCACCTCGCTCAGGAGATCGCCGTCCGAGGGGGAGCAGCCGAAGCCTTCGACGCGGACCTGCGCTCGCCCGCCGCGCCGGCGGAGCTCTACGCGCGCGTCCATGACCGGATGGGGCCGCCGGACGTCATCGTCACGGCGGCCGGCGACTACCCCCGCACCCCGCATGCGGACCTCACGCAGGGGCGCTGGTCTGAGTGCCTTGCCCTCAACCTGACCGCCCACCACCTGCTCGCCCAGGCCGCTGCTCCAGGGATGATCTCCCAGGGGCACGGCCGTCTCATCGGCATCGGCAGTGTGCTCGCGGCCGCGGGCAGACACGACCTCGCCGACTACATCGCGGCCAAGGCCGGACTCGAAGGCCTCACCCGTGCCCTCGCGCGCGAATACGGTCAGCACGGGGTCACCGTGAACTGCGTGGCTCCAGGGTCCATCCGCGTACCCGCTGAAGAGCAGGTCGTTCCCGACCCCGAAGCCATGGAGAAGCGGCAACTGGCCCGGCAGTGCGTCCGCCGCCGCGGCCGACCGGAGGAGGTCGCCTCCGCCGTCGTCTTCCTCGCCAGCGAGGAGGCCGGATTCATCACCGGCCAGACCCTGCGAGTCGACGGAGGATGGGTCCTTGGCTGATATCCACTTCATCCGCCACGCCCACTACACCGGGCACAGGTCGGGGTACCACGCACCCGACGACGCCGAACCGTCCCCCGAGGGGCGTCGGACTGCGATCGCCGCGGCCGGGGCGCTGCCCGCGGTCGCCGGTATCGTGTCCAGCCCCTTGCCGCGTGCACTACAGACGGCCGGGCTTCTCGCCGAACACTCCGGAACGCCCTTGCTGGACGTGCTCCCCGAACTCCGAGAGTGGCGCAGTCCGACCACGGTCCAAGGAATCTCTCCCGCCGACCTCCCCGAGGACTACGCCGCGTGGCGGGGGAGGCGTGCTCTCGATCCGACCAGCCGTTACGGGGACGGAGAATCAGAACGCGAGCTGACCGAGCGGGCCGAGAGAGCCGCTGAGCGTCTCAACGCCCTCGCCTCCGAATACGGACCCGTCCTCGTCGTCTCCCACAAGATGCTCCTGCGCGCTCTGGACCGTTCCGAGGTCTCGGTGTTCGACCCGAACCACTGGGATGAGTGGAGTTTCCTGGAACTCCGCACAGCCGAGGAGATGGAGATCTGGTCCGGTCACCGGAGGAGGACTACATGGCGGACGACGTACGCACCATCACCCAGGAGCAGCGGCGGCACGCGGAATTGATCTGGGAGTACCACCGCATGCACCACCGGGTGCGGCGGTGCGATGCGGCGATCGCCTTGGGCTGCAACGACATCGGTGTCGCCTCCTACGCCGCCGAGCTCTACCTTGCCGGGTACTTTCCCACCCTGGTGTTCACCGGAGCCAACAGCCCCGAGACCGCGGAGATCTTCCCGTGCGGGGAGGCGGTGCACTTCCTCGAGCGGGCACTCGAACTCGGGGTCCCCGACACCGCGGTGCTGGTGGAGCCGGAGGCGGCGAACACCGGGCAGAACATCGCCCGATCACCCCGCCCGATCACCCCGCCCCCGACGGGGCGGTGCCGCTCGCGGCGGCACCGCCCCGGGGACCGGACGCGGCCTCAGCCCCGGGTACACACGGCGACCGCACCCACCTCGAAGATCACTTCGTCAGGAGCTCCAACCGCGACTGCACCCCGATCCCCGGGAGCGGACCACCTGTCGAGGGATCCGCGATCACGGCCGATGGCGGAAACCGATGCGCATCAGTCGGCTGTCGGCCCAGTCTTCGAGCCGGGTCGGCCGGATGGTGCCGGGGTCGTGGGGCTGGTTGAGATCCGCGACGATCTCCGCCAGCACGGTCCGGCGTTCCGCCGGGTCGGTGACGGGCGTGGCCCAGGCGGGCAGATCCGCCCGGACCCCGTTCTTGAGGTGGAAGGTGAAGGCGGGGTCGGCGAGAAGGTTCGCATACCAGTCGGTGGCGGCCCCGCCGGCGCCGCTGCACAGGTAGGTGGCGCCCGCCGCCCGGTAGAAGAAGATCTCGATGCGGCGTGCCCGGCCGGTGCGGCGTCCCAGCGTCGTGATGTCGACGATCCGTTCCGCGGTGCCTGCGGCGGGGGTGATCTCGATGGCTCGCCGGATGTGTTCGGGCAGGTGGGCCAAGGACGCGTCCTGTGCGGGGCCGTTCGACCCTGTCGTCTCCGGAGCGCTCATGCGGCGTCGGCCTGAAGGGCGGGGCCGAGGAGGAGCCCACCGTCGATGACGTACTCCGACCCGGTGATGAACGACGCGTCCGATGACGCGAGGAACAGGAGGAGCCGGGTGACGTCGGTCGGCTCCCCGAGTCGGGGGATGGCGAACGGCTCGGGTGAGTAGAAGTCGGCGATCGCCGCGGTGGCGCCGACTGCCGGTTCTTGGATGAAGGGGGTCGCGATCACGCCGGGGTGGATGGTGTTCACACGGATGCGGTCTCGGCCGAGCTCGAGCGCCGCCGTTCGGGTGAGGCCTCGCACGGCCCACTTGCCGGCGACGTACGGCGCGTAGTGCACCGTGCCGCCCAGGCCCATGGTCGAGCCGATGTTGACGATGACTCCCCCTGCTGCGCGGCGCAGAGCGGGGGCGGTGGCCTTGATGCCGAGGAAGGTCCCGGTGAGGTTGATGTCGAGGATGCGCGACCACGTGGCCCGGTCCGTCTTTTCGATCGGTGCCGGCGGGTTCTGGACGCCCGCGTTGTTGACGAGCACGTTCAGGGCGCCGAAGGCGCTCTCGGCGGCCAGCACCGCGGCGGACCACGAGTTCTCGTCGGTGACGTCGAGGTGGGTGAAGCGGGCGCGGGGCCCGAGCCGGTCGGCGAGGGCGGCGCCGCGTTCTGCGTCGATGTCGCCGATCACCACGTTCGCTCCCTCTGCGTGGAAGGCGCGTACGTGGCTCGATCCCTGGCCACCGGTCCCGCCGGTCACGAGCACGGTCTGGTCGTCGAAGCGGTGCATCGGATGTTCCTTCGGTACGCGGGTGACCGGCCGGGGTCATCGGTGATGAACGACGGCCGGTGGTGAGCCCATCGACTCACCACTGTCCGACACTAGATCGGAGCCAGAGGTGAGTCAAGCCACTCGCCTCGTATAATCGATCCATGAGCAGAGCCGTGACGACGTACCATCAGCGCATCGCCCAGGAGAAGCGCGCGCTGATCCTGACGGCCGCGACCGCACTGTTCCTCGAACTGGGCTACGACCGGACGTCGCTGGCGCGGATCGCGGAACGCTCGGGCGTTTCGCGGGCCACCCTGTTCAAGCAGTTCCCGAGCAAGGCGGCCCTGTTCGACGCCATGGTCACCGAGTCCTGGTCGATCGCCGAGGAGGAGGACCCCCCGCCGGCAGGCGACATCGTCGCCGGGCTCGGCGTCATCGGCCACCGCTACGCCGAGCTGTTGGGCCGCGCCCGGATGACCGACCTGTTCCGAATCGTCATCGCCGAGCTGCCGCGATTCCCCGAACTCGCCAATGCGCAGTTCTCGCACGGGAAGATGCCCTACTTCGAGTCCGTGCGCGGCTACCTGCTGGCCGAGCACGAGGCGGGAACGGTGCGGGTCGATGACGTGGACCTCGCAGCGACCCAGTTCCTGGGCATGATCTCCAACTACGTCTTCTGGCCGACACTCCTGGTGCCGGGCTGGGAGGTGAGCGCCGAACGCGCCGCTCAGGTGGTCGAGGAGGCCGTCCGCACCACCGCCGCCCGGTACGCCGTGACCGGAGCAGAGCCGGCGGCCAGCGGCTGAGTCCCACCGCCACAAGGGGCCGCTGCCCGAGCAGGCGAGGCCGTCGACCCCAAGGACGTTCGCGGGGTGCCCCCGGAACGGACACCGAAGGAGAAGGAAGGGGAGCGCCGATGTGTCGCCCCGACCTGCCGGCCGCAGTGTGGCGGTCTCCGAAGGGATCCGGGTGCCGGCGCTCACCTGGCACAGGCGATCATCCCGACCTTCGACCGGCGAGTCGGTACCGCTCGCAGCGGTGCCGCCTCACCGCCCTGCGGGGAGGGGCGGAAAACCGCCGGTCACCGGGGTGCGCCCCGTATTCACCCACCCCGGATGTGCGTTCCCGGCCGGAGCCTGACAGGCTTCCACCACCGTGCGCCCGGGTGGGAAGCGCAGCCCCACCGGCCAACGACACCCACCCGGCGCACGCCGTCCCGGGCGCCCGGCGGGGCGGCGCGGCCGCCGCCCCGCCCCGCGGACCGGGCGCGGTCTCAACTCCGGGGGCGCACGGCGACCGCGTCCACCTCGAAGAGCATCCCCGGCAGCGCCAGCCCGGCCACGCCGAGCAGCGTCTGCGTGGGCGGGCGGTCGCCCCAGGTCCGCGCGATGCGCGCGGTGAGCACGCCCAGGCGGTCGAGGTCGAGCCCCACCACGTAGGTGCCGAGCCGCACCACGTCGCGCGGCGCGACCCCGGCGGCCTCCAGGGCGGTCTCCAGGTTCGCGAAGGACCGCTCCACCTGCTCGGCGAAACCGTCGGAGGCGACCCCTCCCTCCGCGTCGGAGGCGTACTGCCCCGCGACGAACACGAACTCCTCCGTACGCGCCAGGTGGCTGTAGCCGAAACCGGTCGGGTCGTGCAGGGCGGCGGGGTTGAGGACGGTGTGGCCCATGGTTCTCTTCTCTCTCGTTCGTCTCTTACAGTTCGTCGTCGTTCTCGTCGGCGGGTCGGTCGCACGGCGGCGCCGCGCGGGGGAGCGGGAAGGCCACCAGGACCAGTGCCGCCACCAGCAGCGCTCCCGCCAGCAGGAGCGCCCCGTTCGGCCCCGCCGCGTCCAGCGCCAGCCCGCCGCCCAGCGCCCCCAGGGCGATCGCGGCGTTGAAGGCCGCCACGAACAGCGAGGTCGCGCCCTCGGCCCGCTCCGGCGCGGCCCGCAGCATCCAGGTCTGGAGGCCGACCGACACGCCCCCGTAGGCCAGTCCCCACAGGCCGACCGCGAGCGCCCCCGTCCACGGTCCGCCGACCGCCGAGAGCAGGAGCACGGTCAGCGCGAGCGCCCCGGCGACGCCTCCCAGCACCCCGCGGACGCTCCGGCCGACCAGCACCCCCGCCAGGAGGTTCCCGGCCAGCCCCGCCGTCCCGAACAGCAGCAGCGTCCAGCCGACCGCCGCGGCGTCCATCCCCGCCTGTCCGTGCAGCAGCGGGCGGACGAACGTGTAGGCCGTGAAGTGCCCGGCCACCAGAAGCAGCGTCAGCACCACCCCGATCCGCACCCCGCCACCCCGGAGCAGGCCGCCCAGGTCGGCCGGCCGCAGCGACCGCTCGACGGGCAGCGGGGGCACGAGGGCGAGCACCCCCGCCAGGGCCACGAGCCCCAGCAGCCCGGCCGCCCCGAACAGCGGCCGCCACCCGTACGCCTCGGCCAGCAGCGTCCCCAGCGGCACCCCGACCACCGAGGCGGCCGAGACCCCGCTGAAGACCACCGCCGTGGCCGCGCCCACCCGGCGGGCCGGGACCAGCCGCGGCGCCAGCCCTCCGGCGACGGCCCAGAACCCGCCGATCGCCGCGCCGATCGCGACCCGCGCGGCCAGTACGGCGGCCAGGTCCTGCCCCACAGCGGTGACCAGGTTCCCCGCGGCCAGTAGGGCCAGCAGCCCGGCCAGGACGAGCCGCCGGTCGATCCGGCCCGCGATGGTCGCGGTGAGCGGCGCGGCCGCCGCCGCGACGACGCCCGGCACGGTGACCGCCAGTCCCGCCCGGGCCTCCTCCACTCCCAGGTCCGCGGCCATCGGGGTGAGCAGCCCGACGGGCAGCAGCTCGGTCGTCATCAGCGCGAAGATGCCCAGGGCCACGGCCGCCACGGCGGACCACCCCCGGGCCCCGCCCAGAGCCGTCCGGGTGGCGGACGCGGCGGCCCCGGCCTCCGGTGCGGCGGCCCGCCGGCTCATCGCGGCCTCCGGTCAAAGAGTTCCCGGATATTTGATATCGATAATTGGTGCACGGTGAGTCCTCCGTCGTGAGGGGGTGGTGGGGGCCGCTCGGGGCTAGCGGAGCGCCTCGCGGGTGGCCGGAGCCGCCGCCGGGTCCCGCTGTTCGACGGTGCGGCGGATGTCGGCGATGGTCTGCCCGGCCAGTTCCGCGCGCCAGGCGAGCTCCGCCCTGCGCATGGCCTGGGAGACCGTGCAGGTCCGCCGGTAGTCGACGTCCGGTCGGCCGCCCGGCCCGTCCTTGAGGATCTGGCGGCAGCGGAACGCGTCCTCGGGGCCCTCGATCGCGGTGACGACGTCCAGCAGCGTGATGTCGCCCGGATCGCGGGCGAGCCGGAAGCCGCCGCGCGGCCCCGTCGTGGAGATGAGGACGCCCGCCCGGGCCAGCGCCTGGAGGTGCTTGGCCAGGTAGGCCGTGGGCAGGGCGAAGACCTCCGCCAGCCGTGCGGCGGGGACCGCCTCACCCGGGTCGGTCCAGGAGAGGTTGACGCAGGTGTGCAGCGCCCACTCGACTCCCTCACTCATCTTCATGATCCCGGATGTTATATGTCCTGAATAGGTCGTGGCAACACCCGGGCCCCGGAGGCGGCACCCGCTCCTCGTGCCCGGCGGGCGCCCGCCGCCCCGCGCCGGCACCCGCCGTCCGCCGCCCCGTACAGGCGGACGGCCCCGCCCCCACCCGCCGCGGCCACTCTCGCCGCGCGGGTGGGGACGGGGCGGCCACGGGCCCGCAGGGTCCCTCGGACACCCGGGGCCCGGGCCGCTCGGGCCCCGAGCGGCCCGGGCCCCCAGGCCCCTCAGGCCCCTCAGGCCCCTCGAGCCTCGCAGACCCCTCAGAGCCCCCAGACCCCCGGGACTACTCCTTGGGCCGGTTGTCGATGATCCGGCGGAACTTGCCCACCGACCGCTCGATCTGCTCCGGGTCCACCACGTCCACCGTCACGCTCACCCCGACCCGGTCCTTCACGGTCGCGGTGATCTCCCGGGCCAGCGCCGCGCGCCGGTCGGCCGCGCAGTCCGGCGCCGCCTCGATCCGCACCGCCATGCGGTCCAGGCGGCCCTCCTTGGTGAGCACCAGCTGGAAGTGCGGCGCCAGCCCGTCCAGGCCCAGCACGATCTCCTCGATCTGGGTCGGGAACACGTTCACCCCGCGCAGGATGATCATGTCGTCGCTGCGCCCCGTCACCTTGTCCATCCGCCGCATCGGCCGGGCGGTGCCCGGGCGCAGCGTGGTCAGGTCGCGGGTGCGGTACCGGATGACCGGCATGGCCTGCTTGGTGAGCGAGGTGAACACCAGCTCGCCGTTCTCGCCGTCGGGCAGCACGTCCTGCGTGACGGGGTCGAGCACCTCCGGGTAGAAGTGGTCCTCCCAGATGTGCAGCCCGTCCTTGGTTTCCACGCACTCGTTGGCCACGCCCGGCCCCATGACCTCCGACAGCCCGTAGATGTCCACGGCGTGGATGTCGAACCGCTCCTCGATCTCCGAGCGCATCTTCTCGGTCCACGGCTCGGCGCCGAAGATGCCGATCCTCAGGGACGTGCTGCGCGGGTCGATGCCCTGGCGCTCGAACTCGTCCATGAGCGTCAGCATGTAGCTCGGGGTGACCATGATGATCTCGGGCCGGAAGTCCTGGATCAGCTGCACCTGCTTGGCGGTCTGCCCGCCCGAGGCCGGGATCACCGTGCAGCCGAGCTTCTCGGCGCCGTAGTGCGCGCCCAGGCCGCCCGTGAACAGCCCGTACCCGTACGAGACGTGCACCTTGTGCCCCGGGCGCCCGCCCGCGGCGCGGATGGAGCGGGCCACCACGGTCGCCCAGGTGTCGATGTCCTCGCGGGTGTAGCCCACCACGGTCGGCTTGCCGGTGGTGCCGCTGGAGGCGTGGACGCGGGCCACCTTCTCCTGCGGGACGGCGAACATGCCGAACGGGTAGTTGTCCCGCAGGTCGGCCTTGGTGGTGTGCGGGAAGTGCCGTAGGTCGGACAGCTCCCGCAGGTCCGCGGGGGTCACGCCCGCCTCGTCGAACTTCTTCCGGTACAGCGGCACGTTGGTGTAGGCGTGCTCCAGGGTCCACTTGAGCCGTTCGAGCTGGAGCGCCCGCAGCTCGTCGACACTCATGCGCTCGGCCGGGTCCAGGATCTCGGGGGAGGGGGCTTCTCCGAGACGCGGGGTGGTACCGGTGACACCGGTCGACCGCCGGATGGTGTCGTGGCTCGCCATATGAGACTCTCCGTGTGCGAGTGCGCGGTGGGCCGCCGGGCCGGAGCCCGGGAGGGTGGTGCGACGAGTGCGCCGCGCGTTCGAGGTGGGTGCCGGCCCGCTACGGGGCGGGCCGACTTGCTTACTGACCGAACGTTCGGTTACTAATGCATTAAGTCAGTCTCCGAGACCTGTGTCAAGGAGACCTGTCGATCAGTTCACTGTCGACGGTGGCGCAGGCCACCGTCAACCTTCATGGGAGGCCGTTCGTGAGCGACGTCTATGTGGTCGACGGGGTCCGCACCCCGCAGGGTCGGTACGGCGGCGCCCTCGCCGCGGTCCGCCCCGACGATCTGGCCGCCACGGCCATCGCCGAGGCGGTCCGCCGCGCCGGCGTCCCCGGGGACGCGATCGACGAGGTGATCCTGGGCGCCGCCAACCAGGCCGGCGAGGACAACCGCAACGTCGCCCGCATGGCCGCCCTGCTGGCCGGGCTGGACCCGAGCGTCCCCGGCTACACCGTCAACCGCCTGTGCGCCAGCGGCCTGACCGCCGTCTCCTCCGCCGCCCAGGCCATCCGCGCGGGCGAGGCCGACGTGGTCGTCGCCGGAGGCGTGGAGTCCATGACCCGCGCCCCCTGGGTGATGGCCAAGCCCGGCACCCCCTGGGCCAAGCCCGGCGAGGTCGCCGACACCTCCCTGGGGTGGCGCTTCACCAACCCGCGCTTCGCCGCCCACGACGCCGACGCCCCCGCCGACGCGGCCCCCGGCGACCTGCGCTACACCCTGTCCATGGGCGAGACCGCCGAGGAGGTCGCCGTCCTGGAGGGCATCACCCGCGAGGAGTCCGACGCCTTCGCCCTGGGCAGCCACCGCAAGGCGGTCGCCGCCGCCGCGGCGGGCCGGTTCGACCGGGAGATCGTCCCCGTCACGGTCACCGGCCGCAAGGGCGCCACCCACGAGGTCACCGCCGACGAGGGCCCCCGCCCCGACACCGACGAGGCCACCCTCGCCAAGCTGCGCCCGGTGTTCCGCAAGGGCGGCATCGTCACCGCGGGCAACTCCTCCTCCCTGTCCGACGGCGCCTCCGCCCTCGTGCTGGCCTCCGCCGCCGCCGTCGAGCGCCACGGCCTCACCCCGCGCGCCCGCGTGGTGGCCTCCGCCTCGGCCGGGGTCCCCCCGCAGATCATGGGCCTGGGCCCGGTGCCCGCCACACAGAAGGCGCTGGCCCGCGCGGGCTGGACCCTGGACCAGGTCGGCTCGGTCGAGCTCAACGAGGCCTTCGCCGCCCAGTCCCTCGGTGTCATCCGGCAGCTCAAGCTGGACGCCGAACGCGTCAACGCCGACGGCGGCGCCATCGCCCTGGGCCACCCGCTGGGCAGCTCCGGCGCCCGCATCCTGGTCACCCTCCTCAACCGCATGGAGCGCGAGGGCACCGACCGGGGCCTGGCCACCCTGTGCGTGGGCGTGGGCCAGGGCGCCGCGCTCCTGGTCGAGCGGGTCTGAGGGGGCACGTCATGACCGAAGCGGACAAGACCGACTTCGAGACCCTGCGGGTGGAGTGGCGCGAGGACCGGGCCGTGGTGGAGCTGCACCGGCCCCAGGCGCGCAACGCCATCAACGCGGCGATGATCGCCGAGCTGCACGAGGTGTGCGCCCGCGTCGAGGCCGACCCGCGCCCGCTGCTGCTCACCGGGCACGGCACCGTGTTCGCGGGCGGCGCCGACATCTCCGAGCTGCGCGAACGCGGCCGCGAGCAGGCACTGGCCGGGATCAACAGCCGCCTGTTCGAGCGCCTGCACCGCCTGCCGGCCCCCACCGTGGCGGCCGTGGACGGCTGGGCGCTGGGCGGCGGCGCGGAGCTGTCCTACGCCTGCGACATCCGCATCGCCACCCCCACCGCCGTGTTCGCCCAGCCCGAGCCGGGCCTGGGCATCATCGCCGGGGCGGGCGCCTGCTGGCGGCTCAGGGAGCTGGTGGGCGCGTCGGTGGCCAAGCAGGTGCTGCTGGGCGGGTTCCGCCTGGACGCCGAGGCGGCGCTGCGGCACGGCCTGGTCGCCGAGATCGTGCCCGCCGAGGAGCTGCGCGAGCGCGCCCACGCCCTCATCGACCGCATGGCCGCCTCCTCGGCCCTGGCACTGCGCATGACCAAGATGGTGCTGGACGCCGACGGGCCCCACCCGCTGGCCGACGACCTGACCCAGGCGGTGCTGTTCGAGACCGCCGACAAGCACGACCGGATGACCCGGTTCCTGGAGAGGAAGAAGCGTTGACCTCCGGCAGCACCGCAACCCCGGACACCGCCGTCCCCGCCCTGGTCGCCGTCATCGGCGGCGGCACCATGGGAGCCGGGATCGTCCAGCAGTTCCTCACCGCGGGCGCCTCGGTGACCCTGGTCGAGGCCACCGCCGAGGCCGCCGGGGCGGGCCGCGACCGGGTCGCCTCCGGCCTGGCCGCCTCCGCCGCGCGCGGCAAGCTGGACGGGGAGCCCGACGCGTACCTGGCCCGGCTGTCCACCGCCACCGACGCCGCCGACATCCCCGCAGGGACCGGCCTGGTGGTCGAGGCCGTGCCCGAGAGGCCCGAGCTGAAGATCGCCGTCCTCACCGCCGCCGAGGCCGCCGTGGGGGAGGAGGCCGTGCTGGCCTCCAACACCAGCTCCCTGTCGGTCACCGAGCTGGCCGCCGCCCTGAAGCACCCGCGCCGGTTCCTGGGCACCCACTTCTTCAACCCGGTGCCCGCCTCCAAGCTGGTGGAGATCGTCACCGCCCCCGACACCGACCCGGCGGTCACCGCCGCGGTGCGCGGCTGGGTGGCCGCCCTGGGCAAGACCGAGATCGTCGTCCGCGACGCCCCCGGGTTCGCCACCAGCCGCCTGGGCGTCATGCTCGGCCTGGAGGCCATCCGCATGGTCGAGGAGGAGGTCGCCTCCCCGGCCGACATCGACACCGCCATGGAGCTGGGCTACCGCCACCCGATGGGCCCGCTCAGGCTCACCGACCTGGTCGGCCTGGACGTGCGCCTGGCCATCGCCGAGTACCTCGCCGCCGAGTTGGGCGACCGCTTCTCCCCGCCGGAGCTGCTGCGGCGTATGGTCGCGGAGGGGAAGCTCGGCAAGAAGACCGGACAGGGCTTCCACACCTGGAACAAGGGAGAGTAGGGCGTTGAGCGAACAGAGGGCGGCGGAGTTCTCCGAATCCGACGGGCTGGCCGTGGTGCGGCTGAACCGGCCCGCGCTGACCCGGGAGGTGAAGGAGGAGCTGCTGGCCGCGCTGAGCGGGGCCGCCGCCTCCACCACCGCCCGCGCGGTGCTGCTGCTGGGGTCGGACAAGGCGTTCTGCGTGGGCCAGGACCTGGCCGAGCACGCGCGCACCCTCCAGGAGGGTGCCGGCGGGGCCCTGAACACCGTCCGCGAGCACTACAACCCGATCGTGCTGGCCCTGGAGTCGATCCAGGTGCCGGTGGTGGTGGGCATCGGCGGCGCCTGCGTGGGCGCCGGGATGGGCTTCGCCCTGGCCGGGGACGTGCGGGTGGCGGCCCGCCGGGCCAAGTTCGGCACCGCGTTCACCGGCATCGGCCTGGCCTCCGACTCGGGCCTCGCCTCCCGGCTGGTGGCCTCGCTGGGGCAGGCGCGGGCCATGGAGCTCATGCTGCTGGGCACCCTGTTCGGCGCGGACCGGGCGCTGGAGCTGGGCCTGGTCACCGAGGTCGTCGACGACGACGCCTGGGAGAAGCGCGCCCGCGAGCTGGCCGCGACCCTGGCGGCCGGCCCGACCGCGGCGTTCGTCGCCGCCAAGCGCGAGGTGCGCTCCGCGGCCGAGGGCGGGCGCCCGCTGGCCGAGCTGCTGGAGGAGGAGGCCGACCTCCAGCAGCAGCTCGGGGAGACCGCCGACCACGCCGGGGCCGTCGACGCCTTCGTGAACAAGCGCACGCCGACCTTCACCGGCCGCTGACCCGCGGCCGGCCGGCGGCCCGCACCGCCGGTCGGCCCCGTGGGTCCCTGTGGTCCCACCGGTTCCTGTGACCGCGTGGGCTCCGGCGGCCCCGCTGGTCTCTGTGGCCGCGTGGGTCCTGGTGGCCCCTGCGGCCCTACTGGTTCCTCTGGCCGCGTGGCCCCGGCGGCCTGGGGTCCCGGTGACCATGCCGGTCCTCGCGGTCGCGTCGGCCCCGGTGGCGCAGGCCACCGGGGCCCGCTCGGTGTCCCGCCGACCGGCCCGTCCGGGGCAGGACCCGCCCGCGTCCGGACTTGACCCGCGCGGCCGGATGCGTGGATACTAATTACTGACCGAACGTTCGGTTATGAATGGGGATGGATCAATGACCGTGACGCAGGAGGCGCCCCCCGGCGCCGACGACGCGCTCCAGGCGGACTTCGACGCGAAGATCGCCGCGGACCAGCGCATCGAGCCGCGCGACTGGATGCCCGAGGCCTACCGCAGGACCCTCGTGCGCCAGGTCTCCCAGCACGCCCACTCGGAGATCATCGGCATGCAGCCGGAGGGCGACTGGATCGCCTCCGCGCCCAGCCTGCGCCGCAAGGCCATCCTCCTGGCCAAGGTCCAGGACGAGGCGGGCCACGGCCTGTACCTGTACGCCGCCGCCGAGACCCTCGGCGTCGACCGCGCCGACCTCACCACGCGCCTCATCGAGGGCCGCCAGAAGTACTCCTCGATCTTCAACTACCCCTCGACGACCTTCGCCGACGTCGGCGTCATCGGCTGGCTGGTGGACGGCGCCGCGATCTGCAACCAGGTGCCCCTGTGCCGCAGCTCCTTCGGCCCCTACGCCCGGGCCATGGTGCGCATCTGCAAGGAGGAGTCCTTCCACCAGCGGCAGGGCTACGAGCTGCTCATGCGCATGATGGAGGGCACCGAGGGCCAGCGCCGGATGGTCCAGGACGCCGTCGACCGCTGGTGGTGGCCGTCCCTGATGATGTTCGGCCCGCCCGACGCCGACTCGCCCAACACCGCGCAGTCCATGGCCTGGCGGATCAAGCGCGACACCAACGACGACCTGCGCCAGAAGTTCGTCGACATGACCGTCCCCCAGGCGGAGAAGCTGGGCGTCACCCTGCCCGACCCCGAGCTGGCCTGGAACGCCGACCGCGGCCACTACGACTTCGGCGAGCCCGACTGGGTCGAGTTCAAGCAGGTCGTCTCCGGCGCCGGCCCCAAGAACGCCGAGCGCATCGCCCGCCGCCGGGCCGCCCACGAGAAGGGCGGCTGGGTCCGCGAGGCCGCCACCGCCTACGCCGCCAAGCAGGCGGCCAGGGCACGCAACACCGAGAACCTCCAGGAGGCCACGGCATGAGCAACGACACCACCGCGACCTCCGGCGCCGCCCGCCCGGAATGGCCGCTGTACGAGGTCTTCGTCCGCGGCAAGCGCGGCCTCAACCACGTCCACGTCGGATCGCTGCACGCCCCCGACGACACCATGGCGCTGCACAACGCCCGCAACCTGTACACCCGCCGCAACGAGGGCGTCAGCATCTGGGTGGTCCGCGCCGAGGACATCACCGCGTCCAGCCCCGACGAGAAGGACCCCTTCTTCGCGCCCAGCGGAGACAAGGTCTACCGCCACCCGACCTTCTACCCCATCCCCGAGGACGTCCCGCACATCTAGGCGGCGACCCGGGACGACGAGGCTTCGAGGAACAGAACACATGAGTGGCGACAACATTTTCACCGGCCTGGTCGAAGAGCACCAGGGCGACGCCCGCTGGGCCTTCGGCACCGGCTTCACCGACGCCCTCGCGGGCGTCGACACCACCCTCCCCGCGGGGGTGGACGGCGCCGACCTGGCCCTGTACTGCCAGATGCTCGGCGACGACGCGCTGGTCCAGGCCCAGCGGCTGATCCACTGGGTGACCGACGCGCCCGAGCTGGAGGAGGAGGTGGCGCTGGCCAACATCGCCCTGGACCTGCTCGGCCAGGCGCGCCTGCTGCTGGCCCGCGCCGGCCAGGCCGACGGCACCGGCCGCGACGAGGACGCCTTCGCCTACCGCCGCGCCCCGCACGAGTTCCGCAACGTGCACCTGGCCGAGGCGCCCCGCGGCGACTTCGCCCGCGCCGTCGTCACCCTGCTCGTGCTCTCCAGCCACCGGCTGGCCCTGTTCACCCGGCTGGCCGACAGCGCCGACCCGGTGGTCGCCGCCATCGCGGCCAAGGGGGTCAACGAGCTGGCCTACCACCGCGAGTACGCGGTGTCCTGGGCACTGCGCCTGGGCGACGGCACCGACTACTCGCACGAGCGCCTGGCCGAGGCCGTCGCCGACGTGTGGCCGCTCACCGGCGAGCTGTTCGCCGCCCACCCCGTCGAGACCCGCCTGGCGGGCCTGAACGCGGCCGTGGACCCCGTCACCGTCCGCGACGAGGTCCACGCCGTCCTGACCTCGGTCCTCACCGAGGCCACCCTGCCCGCCCCCGGCCCCTTCCCCGAGGCCGCGGTGGCCGGGCGCGAGGGCCGCCACACCGCCGAGCTCGCCCCCCTGCTGGACGAGCTCCAGAAGGTGGCCCGCGAGCACCCGGAGGCGACGTGGTGACCGCCGCACCGGTCCGGGACGTCGAGCGCGCCCGCGCCGCGGCCGCCGCCGTCACCGACCCCGAACTGCCCATGCTCACCCTCGCCGACCTGGGCATCCTGCGCCGGGTCGAGATCGACGGGGAGGGCACCGTACAGGTGTGGATCACCCCCACCTACTCCGGCTGCCCGGCCCTGGCCGAGATGCGGGTGGACGTGGACCGGGCGGTGCGCGCCGCCGGGTTCGGGGCCGTCGAGGTGCGCACCGAGCTGTCCCCGGCCTGGACCACCGACTGGATCACCGACGAGGGGCGGCGCAAGCTCGCCGAGCACGGCATCTCCCCGCCGGGGGCCGCCCCCCGACGGGCCGCCGGGCCCGTCCCGCTGACCCTGCTGCCCACCCGGACCGCCCCGCGCTGCCCGCTGTGCCGGTCGGCCGACACCGAGGAGCTGTCCCGGTTCGGGGCGACCTCCTGCAAGTCGCTGCACCGCTGCCGGTCCTGCCTCGAACCGTTCGAGCACGTCAAGGAGATCTGACCGTGACCACACCCGTCACCGACGCCCCCGCGGCCCCGCGCCGCGGGTCGGTGTTCCACCGGCTGCGCGTGGCCGCCGTCGAGAAGCTGTGCGACGACGCCGTCGCCGTGAGCTTCGACGTGCCCGACCACCTGGCCGAGGAGTTCGCGTTCGCCCCGGGGCAGTCGCTGACGCTGCGCCGGGAGGTCGACGGGGTGGAGGAGCGGCGCAGCTACTCCATCTGCGCGCCCGCGGGCGACGCGCCCCGGGTGGGAGTGCGCCTGGTCGCGGGCGGGCTGTTCTCCACCTGGCTGGTGGAGGAGGTGCGCCCCGGCGACGAGGTCGAGGTGGGCGTGCCCACCGGCCGGTTCTGCCCGGACCTGTCCACCGCCGCCAGGCACGTGATGATCGCCGCCGGGTCGGGCATCACCCCGATGCTGTCGATGGCCGCGTCGCTGCTGCGCCGCACCGGCTCCCACGTCACCCTGCTGTACGGCAACCGGCGCAGCGACACGGTGATGTTCGCCGACGAGCTGGCCGACCTCAAGGACGCGTTCGGGCACCGCTTCGAGCTGGTGCACGTGCTGTCCCGCGAGCCGCGCGAGGCCGAGCTGTTCACCGGCCGCCTGGACGGCGCCAAGCTGGAGGCGCTGCTGGACACCATCGTCGCGGCCGACGCCGCCGACCACTGGTGGCTGTGCGGCCCCTTCGGGATGGTCACCGACGCCCGCCGGGTGCTGGCCGAGCGGGGGGTGTCCGCCGAGCGGGTCCACCAGGAGCTGTTCTTCGTCGAGGGCGCCGAGCCGCCGCCCCAGGCCCGCCACGAGGACCCGGAGGTGGAGGGGCCGGCCAGCGAGGTCACCGTCATCCTCGACGGGCGCACCACCACGCTGACCCTGCCGCGCGGGGTGCCGGTGCTGGACGCCGCCCAGCGGTACCGGCCCGACCTGCCCTTCGCCTGCAAGGGCGGCGTGTGCGGCACCTGCCGGGTCAAGGTCTGCGACGGCGAGGTGCGCATGCTGCGCAACTACGCCCTGGACGAGGCCGAGGTGGCGGCCGGGTACGCGCTGTCCTGCCAGGCGCTGCCCGAGACCGACGCCGTGACCGTGGACTTCGACTCGTGAGCGGGGAGGGCGCGGTGCGCAACGGGGCCGCCTGGGAGATGTTCGAGGCCGACCGGGCCTCCAAGAACCTGGGGATGCGCCTGGTGCGCGCCGACCTGGGGATCGCGGTGGTGGAGATGACCGTGGGGCCGCTCATGGTCAACGGGCACGGGATCGCCCACGGCGGGTTCGTGTTCACGCTGGCCGACACGGCGTTCGCGTGCGCCTGCAACGTGGACGGGCGCGGGGTCACCGTGGCCTCGGGCGCCGACGTCACGTTCGTGGCCCCGGCCCACGAGGGCGACCTGCTGGTGGCCACGGCCGAGGAGCGGACGGTGTTCGGGCGCAGCGGCGTCTACGACGTCACCGTGCGCCGCGGCGAGGAGGTCGTCGCCGAGTTCCGCGGCCGCAGCCGCACCCTGCCCGCCAGGGGCTGACACACCCGTCGGGGCCGCCCGGGGACTTCCCGGGCGGCCCCGACGGGTGGACCCGGAAGGATCAGGGCCTGCCGTACCCGGACGCCACGGGACGGAGCCGGGCGCGGCCCGCGCGCACGGCTCCGTCCGGTAGGGCCGTCTCAGCGTTCGACGACGTGGCGCTCGTTGGGGACGCAGTGGGTCATGGTCAGGCCGGAGACGTCGCGGGGGCCGTTGGAGCCGAGTTTCGACAGGCGCCGGAGGTCCTCCTCCGTGAGGCTCTGGCTCTCCAGCGGCGCCAGGTGGGACACGTCCTCGGGGCTGATGCCCAGCCTCTTGCCCACGCGCAGCCCCAGGTCGTCCTCCACCAGCAGGAAGTGCCACACCATGCGCTCCTGGACGGCCCGGTCGCACTGGGAGAGCAGCGTCGAGAAGTTGTGCACGAGGTCGTCGCGCTCCCACTGCTCCATCAGCAGGTAGCGCTGCCCGGCCTGCCGGTAGTCGTTGGTGCGCGCGATGCGCTTGCGGGTGACCCGGCCCCGGATCTCCGGGCCCTGCTCGTCGTGCGTGGGGTACTTCCCCTCGCGCAGGCCGCCGGTGATGGACGGCTCGTAGTTGACGTGCGGGTTCTCCCCGCCCGTGTCCTGCTCGTAGGTCATCAGGCCGTCGCGCTGGTTGGTGCGCACGTTCGCGTTCTTGGCCCGGTTCACCGGCAGCTGCAGGTAGTTGGGGCCCACCCGGTAGCGCTGGGTGTCGCTGTAGGAGAAGGTGCGGCCGACCAGCATCTTGTCGTCGGAGAAGTCCAGGCCGTCCACCAGCACACCGGTGCCGAAGGAGATCTGCTCGTTCTCGGCGAAGTTGTTCGACACGTTGCGGTCGAGCACGATCCGCCCCACCGGCTTGGGCGGGAAGTCCTGCTCCGGCCAGGTCTTGGTGTCGTCCAGGGGGTCGAAGTCGAGCTCGGGGTGCTCATCGTCGCTCATCATCTGCACGAGCAGCTCCCACTCCGGGTGGTCGCCCCGGTCGATGGCCTCGTGCAGGTCCTTGGTCGCGTGCCCGGTCTCGGTCGCCTGGATGTTCGCGGCGTCGGCCTCGGTCATGCTGCGCACGCCCTGCTTGGGCATCCAGGTGTACTTGACCAGGACGGTCTCACCCGCGGCGTTGACCCACTTGTAGGTGTTGACGCCGAAGCCCTGCTGGTGCCGGTAGTCCGCCGGGATGCCGCGCGGGCTGAACAGGTTGACCAGCATGTGCATGCACTCGGGGGTCTGGGACATGAAGTCGAAGATGCGGTTGGGCTCCTGCCGGAACGTCACCGGGTCCGGCTTGAGCGCGTGGATGACGTCGGGGAACTTGATGGCGTCGCGGATGAAGAACACCGCGAGGTTGTTGCCCACCAGGTCCCAGTTGCCGTCCTCGGTGTAGAACTTGACCGCGAACCCGCGCGGGTCGCGGGCGCACTCGGAGGAGTCCCGTCCGCCGATGACCGTGGAGAAGCGCAGGGCGATGTCGGTGCGCTTGCCCTTGCCCTGGAAGAGCTTGGCGCGCGTGTACCGCTCGATCGGCTCGTCGCCCCAGGCCCCGTAGGACTCGAAGTAGCCGAAGGCCGTGGCGCCCCGGGCGTGCACCACCCGCTCGGGGATGCGTTCCCGGTCGAAGTGGCTGATCTTCTCCAGGAACTGGTAGTTCTCCAGGGTAGCGGGCCCCCGCTCGCCGACCGTCCTCTGGTTCTGGTTGTCGTAGACGGGGTGCCCCTGGCGGTTGGTGAGCACCTCCCGGTCGTCTCCCGGCTGCGGTCCCCGGCTGGATACGTCCGTCATGCGAGTGGTCCCCCGACGCTCGTCGTGATCCGTTCCCCCGCCCACACTGCCCCGTGGCGGCCGACGGACACCCTCGAGCCACGGGAAAGTGGCAGATTTTTACCGGTCCCGCCCCCGGCCCCGGCCCTTCGGCCGCCGGGTGGCCCGGAGGTGTCGGCGCGGGGGAGCGCCGGAGCAGAAGCCGGTGAGGGCCCGGGCGGGCGGGGCATCGGCGCGGGCACGGCGCTCGGGGGCGCCGGCACGGGGCGGCGCGTTCGGAGAAGGGGTCCGGACATGGGGGTGCCCGGGGGCGCCGTCGGGTGGGGACGGCGCGCTCCCGGGCACAGGCCGGGCCCATGTCCCCCAACATGGGCCCAGCGGGTGCGGCCGGGATGCACGGGATGCGGTCCGGCCGCTGGGAAGGCGAACGCGGCGGTCGGGTACGTGCCGGAAACCCCCATTGCCGGCACGAGCGCTCACGTTCGCACATGGTCTCGTTGTCACGCTCCGGACCCGTGGGGCGGGTTCCGTCCGCGTTCACCTGAGAGAACGTGCCATGGCGGCCGGATGTTCCCGGCTAGCACGATTCCTGAAAGATGTCCAGGTCACATTCGCGGATGTCGCCTCCGCGACCACGCGCGGTAATGTCGGGGGCGCGCCCGCGCCGGGCGCGCACGGCTGTCGACGGGAGGGCGCGTCCACCATGGCCGACCGGAGCATCGGCGTCGTCGGCGCCGGGATCGTCGGGCTCGCCACGGCCCGTGAACTGGTCCTGCGCCGTCCGGGGACCCGTGTCGTGGTCTTCGAGAAGGAGGACCGGGTGGCCGTGCACCAGACCGGGCACAACTCCGGAGTGGTGCACGCGGGCATCTACTACGAGCCCGGCGGCCTCAAGGCCCGGCTGTGCACGCGCGGCCGGGACCTGCTCCGGGAGTACTGCGCGGAGCGGGGACTGCCGTACGAGGAGTGCGGCAAGCTCGTGGTCGCGCTCACGCCGCGGGAGGTGGACCGGCTGGACGCCCTGCACGCCCGGGCCGGCCGCAACGCCGTCCCGGGGCTGCGCCGCCTCGGGCCCGAGGGGATCCGCGAGATCGAGCCGCACGCCGCCGGCCTGGCCGCCCTGCACTCCCCGCGCACCGCCATCACCGACTACACCCGCATCGCCCGCGCCTTCGCCGAGGACATCGCCGCGGCCGGGGGCGAGGTCCGGTTCCGGGCCCCGGTCACCGCCGCCGTCCCCGCCGGGGACGGGGTGCGCGTCACCGCCGGGGGCGAGGACCTGCGCCTGGACGGGCTGGTCGTGTGCGCGGGCCTGCACGGCGACCGGGTGGCCCGGGCCGCCGGGGACGGGGACGGGCCCCGCATCGTGCCGTTCCGCGGGGAGTACATGCTGGTGCGCCCGGCCAAGGCGCACCTGGTGCGCGGCCTGGTGTACCCCGTGCCGGACCCCCGCTACCCCTTCCTGGGGGTGCACTTCACCCGCCGGGTCTCCGGGGAGGTCGAGGTCGGCCCGAACGCGGTCCTGGCGCTGGCCCGCGAGGGCTACCGCCACTCCGACATCCGCCTCGCCGACCTGCGGGACACCCTCGCCTGGCCGGGGTTCTGGGCCATGGGGCTGCGCCACTGGCGCACCGGGGCCGCGGAGGTGTACGGATCGTTCTCCAAACGCGCCTACATGCGGGCCGCCCGGCGGTACGTCCCCGACATCGGGCCGGCCGACGTCGTGCGCGGAGGCTCGGGTGTGCGCGCCCAGGCCCTGGACCGCGACGGCTCACTGGTGGACGACTTCCGCATCCACCGGGTCGGGCCGGTCACCGCCGTGCGCAACGCGCCCTCTCCCGCGGCCACGTCCTGCATGGCCATCGCCGAGCACATCGCCGACACCCTCGAAGGCGGCCCCGGGGGCTGAGGCGGAGAACACCCGGGCCGGGACGGGCGTCACACGGTGCGGAACCGGGAATCCCCCGGAGGCGACACCGATCAGGGAGGGCCCGATGAGCACCCCCACCACCCCCGAGCCGCCCGCCCCCGCCCCCACCGCCCCCCTGGGGCCGCCTCCGGGCCTTGCGCCCCTGGCCGCCGACGACCCCCGCGCCCTGGGGCCCTACCGCCTGGCCGGCCGTATCGGCGCGGGCGGCATGGGCGCCGTCTACGGGGGAGTGGGCCCCGACGGGCGGTGCGTCGCCGTCAAGACCGTGCACGCCCGCCACGCCCGCAGGCGCCGCTACCGGGAGGCGTTCGCGCGCGAGGTGGAGATGCTGGGCCGGGCCCGCGGCATCGGCACCGCCGCGCTGTACGCCGCAGACGTCGCCGCCCGGGTGCCCTGGCTGGCCTTCGAGTACATCCCCGGACGCGACCTGCGCGCCCACGTGCGTGCGTTCGGCCCGCTGGAGGGGGAGATGCTGCGGGCGTTCGCGGTCGGCACCGCCGAGGGCCTGGCCGGCCTGCACGCCGCCGGGATCGCCCACCGCGACATCAAGCCCGGGAACGTGGTGCTGTCTCCGACCGGCCCCAGGATCGTCGACTTCGGCATCGCCACCGAGATCGGCGCCGACCGGTCCACCGACCGCGCCGCCTCCTACGGCACCCCCGGCTGGGTGGCGCCCGAGCGCTATGCCGGGGCCGCCGCGGCCCCGGCCGCCGACGTGTTCGCCTGGGGCGGCCTGGTGGCGCTGGCCGCCACCGGCCGCGACCCGTTCGGCGGCGGGACCCCGCAGGAGCTGCGGGCCCGGGTCGAGGCCGGGGAGTACGACATCGACGGGGTCCCCGCCACCCTCCGGCCCCTGGTGGAGGCGGCGCTGTCGGTGGACCCGGCGGCGCGTCCGCGCGCCGTGCAGGTCATGCGCGCGCTGCTGCCCGAACCCGGTGAGTTCGGCCTGACCGACGCGAGCGGCCGGGTGCCCGCCGCCCGGACCCTGCGGGCGCTGCTGGACGCCCACTGGCGGGGCGTCGACGCCGCCGGGCACGACCCGCGGCTGTGGGCGGGCGCGGTCGGCCTCGCCTCGGCGGCCGGGCTGGCCGGCACCGCCCTGCTCTCCGGCGGCGGGACCGCGACGGCGGGCGGAGGCGCGGCCGCCACCGGCGGCACCGCTGCGGGCGGCACGGCGGCGGGCGCCGCCGGAACGGGCACGGCCGCCACGGGCACCGTCACGGGCGCGGCCACGGTCAAGGGCGGCGGTGTACTGGCCGCCGTGGCCGGGTCCAAGGCGGCGCTGGCCGGTGCGGGGGTCCTCCTCGCCGGGAGCCTGGCCGGCGGCGGCTACCTGGTCTACGAGCGGGTCGCCGACGACCCCGCCGAGGCGGTGCTCGCCGCCGCGCAGGTCCTGGAGACGGGGGAGGGCTTCACCGCCCGCGTCGAGCGCACGGCGGTCGGCGGGGGCGAGACGGTCGTGGAGGAGTACCTCTACTCGGCGGAGGAGCGGACCTTCCTCGTCCGGGGCGCCGCCATGGGAGAGGGGACCACCGCCGTGGCCGCCCACCGCGGCGGGCTGTACGTGTACGCCCCCTGGGAGGAGGAGTTCTCCGGTCATATCTGGCACGATTCGGCCGCCCCCGTGCCGGTCGACGCGAGCGTGACCGCCGATTCCCTCACCGGCCTGGCGGCCGCGCCGCTGCGCGCCCTGGCCGACTCGGGGGAGGCCACCCGGGACGGAGGGGGGACCGTGTACACGGGGCCGACCGTGCTCGGGGTCCTGGCCGGGGGCGTCCTCACCGAGGAGGAGGCGACCGCCCGGGTGGAGGTCGGCGCCGACGGCGCCCCGGTGCGGGCCGAGTACACCACCGGCTCCTGGGAGGTGCGGGTCGACTTCACCTCCACCGGGGAGGCGGTCGAGGTGGAGGACCCGCGGACCGCGTCCGCCGGGGACGGGGCCGGCTGGGCCGCGGTCCACGCGCCGGTGTGCGGGACCGTGACCGCGTTCGACCGGGAGTGGGACGTCCAGGCCAGCGGCTGGGAGGTGGACTGCGGCTACGCGATGGAGGTCGCGGAGGCGATGGCCGACCCCGGCACCACGCCGGAGGAGGCCTTCCCCGACCGGTTCGAGTACCTGGCCGGCTACAGCGGGAGCGGCGGCGGCACCTGGCTCGTCGACGGGGAGATGGCCTGTGCGATCTTCCGCCGCGACCTGGGCGGGACGATCGAGGGGCGTACCTGGTACCTGTCCCCCTGCCACTCGGCCTCCGCGGTCGCCGAGGACGGGCCCTTCACCACGGTGGAGTTCGGGCCGCGGACCCTGATCGACTACCACGAGCGGCCCTGACCGGCCCGGACGGGAAGAGGCCGGGGCCCGCCGCGCGGTGGCGGCGGACCCCGGACACAGGCCGGGCCCGTGTCCCCCAACACGGGCCCGGCGGGCGCGGCCAGAAGCACTGAGTGCGGTCCGGCCGCTGGGAAGGCGAACGTGGCGATGAATTCGTGTCGGAAACCCCCATTGCCGACACGACGCGCACGTTCGCGCATGGTCTGTGATGTGTGGTGCGGCGCCTTCGGGACCTCGGCGGCGGGTTGCGGGATCGGGGTCTGCGGGGCTTCGAGGTCCGGGGTTCGGGGCGCTTCACCTGTGAGAACGCTTCGTACAGCTTGGGTGTTCCCCGTGGTCCCGGGGATTTTCACCCCGCCCGGTAAAAACCGGGTGCGGACCCGGCCACGGAATCCCTAAGCTGCCGGTCGCGCGGGGTGCGAACGCCCCGTGCCGACGACGAGGGGGATGATCGGTGTGGCCGGGGTCATGACGTTGTGGCGTCCGACGGGGCCGGAGGAGCTGGACCTGGTGCGCGCGTCGGGGTGGCGGGAGTGGCCGCCGCGCCTGCCGGACCAGCCGATCTTCTACCCCGTCCTCAACGAGGACTACGCCGCCCGCATCGCCCGCGAGTGGAACCTGCCCCGGTCCGGGGCGGGGTACGTGACCCGCTTCGACGTGGACGCGGACTTCGCCGCCCGCTACCCGGTGCGGCAGGCGGGCGGGCGTACGATCCTGGAGCTGTGGGTGCCGGCCGAGGAGCTGGAGGAGTTCAACGCCCACCTGGTGGGTCCGATCCGCCTGGTGCTGTCGTTCTTGCCCGAGCACCCCGAGGGCCTGCGCCACGACGGGGACGGCACCGCCTCCTAGGCCGGCCCCTGAACCGGCCCCTCGCCGCGGCCCGGGGCGCCGCCCGCGCGGCCGTCCCGGGCCGCGGGCTCCCGGTGGGACAGCCACCCCACGAGGTCGTCGGTGAGGAACTCCCCCTCGTCCGCGACCCCGGGGCACAGCGCGCCCAGGTCCAGCAGCACCACCTCCGCCGACTCCCGCCCCGAGGCCGGGTCGAAGTCCGGGCCGGTCTCCCGCATGAGGAGCCCGCGGCCGCCGCCGTCGTCACCGACGAGCACCCACCCGGGCGCGTAGCGGGCGACCTCGAAGGCGGCGTTGCGCTCGGCCAGGGTGTGCGGGCCGTAGACCGCCGTCCCGTCCGCCAGGTACAGGCCGGGCGTGGCGCGCCACAGGTCGGCCACCGAGGGGTTGGGCGCCGGGGCGAGCCCGCCCCGGTGGCCGGCGAGCTCGGCGCGGGCCCCCTCGTCCACCGGGAGGCCGGGGTCGTCGGACTCCTCGCGCAGCCACGAGTCCCGCAGCGGCCCCGCCGGGTTGAGCCGCCGGACGGCGCCGGCGTCCTCCTCGTCCGGGGGCATGGTCCCGGCCAGCAGCAGGACGCCGAGGCGGTCGGCGCCCGTACCGAAGAACCCCTCGGAGTCCAACCGGCGCAGCGCCTCCTCCATGGACGCGAGCCGGGTCGCGTACTCGGCGAGGCGGTCCCGCTCGCCGGGGATGTCGAACAGGTCGCCGCGGGCCCCGAACGCCCGCACCACCTCCCCGAAGTGCTCCTCGTAGCCCCATACGGCGTACGGGCCGTCGGGCAGGCTCCAGGGGTGGGCCCCGGTGCGCGCCGCGCCCTCGGCCGAACCCGCCGCCAAGTACGGCGGGAGCGCCTCGCCCGTCGTCAGGAGCGCGAAGGCGTGGAAGTGCTCGGGGTGGCGCGCCCGCAGGTCGGCGACGGCGGCGCGGGTCGCCCCGGCGATCACGCGGGTCAGCTCCGGATCGGGTGCCGGGCGCACCGGGGCCGGCGGCTCCGAGGCTGTGGCCAGGGCGGCGAGCAGGGTCGCGGCGTCGGTCCGGCTCTCCGGTCCCGGGGAGGCGTCGCCGACGCACTCGTGCACCTCGTGGCGGTGGGGCGCGACCAGGTCGAGCACGGTGCGCAGGCGGCGGGCCGCCTCGGCGTGGTCGTCGCCGAACAGCCCGACCCGCAGCAGAGGTTCACTCGACCGGGCGCGCCGGGCCACCTCGGACACGCCCAGGCCCAGGACGCGGTGCAGGGCCGCCAGCACGGCGGCGGGCGGACGCTCGCGCAGGAGGACGTACGCGTTGACGGCGTTCGGATCGGTCACCGGCGCCCCTTTCCACGGTTCGGTCGCGGGGGACAGGTTAGCGGGGGCCGGGGACGGGGACCGCGGCGGATGTCCGCGCGGCCCGGGGCCGGGGATCCGCCCGCACCCGCGCTGGAGCGGGAGAAGACCCGTGCCGGGGAGGGGCCGCAGGCCCCGCCCCGGGGCACGGGGCCACGGCGAGGACGGCGGACGCGGCCGCGCACGGCGGCACGGGTACAGCGGGCGCCGCGGGCGTGTGAAGTGACACCACGTCATGCGTCCACCTGTGAGAACGTCACGGCCGGGTGGTGACACGGCGGGACTGCCGGGCGGGCGCGCCGCCGACTGTAATGGGGGCCATGTCCACTTCCACCACGGCAGTCATCGACGTCCAGAGCCTGAACATGAAGTACGGCGACTTCCACGCCGTCAAGGACCTGTCCTTCCAGGTGCGGCGCGGGGAGCTCTACGCCCTGCTCGGCACCAACGGGGCGGGCAAGACCTCGACCCTGGAGGCCGTCGAGGGCCACCGCGCCGCCACCTCCGGCACCGTCCGCGTCTTCGGCCGGGACCCGCGCGACCGCGGCGGCGTCCGCCCCCGGACGGGCATCATGCTCCAGGAGAGCGGCTTCTCCCCGGACCTCACGGTCCGGGAGTCGGTCCGGCTGTTCGGGACGCTCTCCCGGCGCACGGACCGCGTGGAGCGGCTGCTCGACCTGGTCGACCTCTCCCACCGGGCCGGCACCAGGGTGTCCCAGCTCTCCGGCGGCGAGAAGCGCAGGCTCGACTTCGCCACCGCCGTCTACGGGGGGCCCGAGCTGGTCTTCCTCGACGAGCCCACCACCGGCCTGGACATCCGCTCCAGAGACGCCCTGTGGGACGCCGTGGACCGGCTGCGCGAGGACGGCGCCACCGTCGTGCTCACCACGCACTACCTGGAGGAGGCCCAGCAGCGCGCCGACCGCATCGGGCTCATGCACCAGGGCACGCTGCGCCGCGAGGGGACCGTCTCCGAGCTCACCCGGACGCTGCCCGCGACCGTCCGCTTCTCCCTGCCGCCCTCCGCGCCGGTGCCGCCCCTGCCCGCCGTCCCCGGGGAGGGCGGGGCGCTCCTCGTCGAGACCCCCGCCCTGCAGAAGGACCTGCACGTCCTCCTGGACTGGGCGCGGGACCACGCGGTGGAGCTGCGCGACCTCCAGGCCGGGCCGACCCGGCTGGACGACGTCTTCCGCGCCATGGGCGCCGAGTAGCGGTCGGCGCGGCGCCCGACGACCCCTCCCGAACCTTCCAGACAAAGGACCCGCCATGCTCGCGATCGCTCAGGGTGAGCTGATCCAGATCTTCCGGAACCGGCTGGTGCTGGTCACCATGCTCGTCATGCCCGCGGCGGCCAGCGCGTTCTACATGTACCTGCAGGACCGCATCCCGTTCCTCGACCTCGGCGGCGTCGCCGCGATCCTGGTGTTCCTCGTGGTGACGATGGGGCTCTACACCACCGCGGTGACCACGCTCGCCTCCCGCCGCCAGAACCTCTACCTCAAGCGGCTGCGCTCCACCGCGCTGGACGACGCCCGCATCCTCACCGGGCTGCTGCTGCCGGTGACCGCCTTCGCGGTCGCGCAGACGGCCGTGGTCCTGACCGTGCTGTCGGTCGTCGCCGCCCCGCCGGAGCGGCCCCTGCTGCTGGTGGCGGCCGTGCTGGCGGCGGTCGTCATGATGATCGGCCTGGCGCTGGCCACCGCAGGGGTGACCAACTCGCCCGAGCACGCCCAGGTGACCACGCTGCCCGTCCTGATCGGCGTGCTGGCCGTCTCCGGCTGGGTGGGGTTCACCGGGGCGGAGGAGTTGGCGCCGCTCAAGCGGCTGCTGCCCGGCGGCGCGGCCACGGAACTGGTCGTCGGCGCCTGGAACGGCGGCGTCCCGCTCGCGGACTCCCTGCTCCTGCTGGCTCCGACCCTGGCCTGGGTGGTCGTCGCCGTGGCCCTGGCCTTCAGGGTCTTCCGCTGGGAGCCCCGCCGCTGACGGCGGGGCCCCGGCCGCCGGCCGTGCCGCCCGGTTCGAGGGCGCACGGGAGGGCGGCGCGGCGTCGGGGGACGCCTGGGGTACCGCCGCACGGCCGTATCGACGCCGTCGATACGGCCGTCGGTGTGTCGGGGGTCAGGCCTCGCCGAGGCGCGGCCTGGGGGCCAGGTCGGGGTCCAGGCTGCTCAGCGCGGTGACGACGTCGGCCAGCGCGTCGGCCAGGACCACCGGCTGACGGGGGCCGTCGGCGTGCGCGGTGTCGGCGCGCTCGTGGTCGTCGGGTCGGTGGTGGGGAAGCCGCCGGGGATCGAGGGTGACGGACATGTGGTTTCGGGCGCGGGGTCGAGGGGGCGCCCTTCTCCTTCCGGTGCGTTCGACGTCCTCGTGTCCGGCCGACCATGACTCCGGGTGACCGGGATGGTGTCGGCTTTACCAGGGATAGCAGGTCCGGATGACATTCTGCGGATACGGAGCGTGCCTGTGGATGAACAGCGTCCGGCCGCGGAGGCGCCGGCGGGGAATACGGGGGGTGTGTCCACCGTTCGAACGTGATAGTTTCGCAGGAAACTACTTCTTGGAAAGCTAGTTCAGGAGCGGGCCATGCAGTTCGGAATCTTCTCGGTCGGCGACGTGACCACCGACCCCACCACCGGCCGGACGCCGACGGAGCACGAGCGCATCAAGGCCATCATCGAGATCGCGCTCAAGGCCGAGGAGGTCGGGCTCGACGTCTTCGCGACCGGCGAGCACCACAACCCGCCGTTCGTGCCGTCCTCGCCGACCACCATGCTCGGCTACATCGCCGCGCGGACGGAACGGATCGTCCTGTCCACCGCGACCACCCTCATCACCACCAACGACCCGGTGAAGATCGCCGAGGACTACGCCTTCCTCCAGCACATCGCCGACGGCCGGGTGGACCTGATGATGGGCCGCGGCAACACCGGCCCGGTCTACCCCTGGTTCGGCTACGACATCCGCGAGGGCATCCCCATGGCCCTGGAGCACTACAACCTGCTGCACCGCCTCTGGCGCGAGGACGTCGTGAACTGGGAGGGCAAGTTCCGCACCCCGCTGCAGGGCTTCACCGCCACCCCGCGCCCGCTCGACGGCATCCCGCCGTTCGTGTGGCACGGCTCCATCCGCAGCCCGGAGATCGCCGAACAGGCCGCCTACTACGGTGACGGCTTCTTCCACAACAACATCTTCTGGCCGGCCACCCACACCAAGAAGCTCATCGCGCTGTACCGCCGCCGCTACGAGCACTACGGCCACGGCAAGGCCGAGCAGGCGATCGTCGGCCTGGGCGGACAGGTGTTCATGCGCAAGAACTCCCAGGACGCGGTCAAGGAGTTCCGGCCCTACTTCGACCACGCGCCCGTCTACGGCGGCGGACCCTCCCTGGAGGAGTTCACCCGGGAGACGCCGCTGACCGTCGGCAGCCCGCAGCAGGTCATCGACCGAACCCTGACCTTCCGCGAGATGTTCGGCGACTACCAGCGCCAGCTCTTCCTCATGGACCACGCGGGCCTGCCGCTCAAGACCGTCCTGGAGCAGCTGGACCTGCTGGGCGAGGAGGTCGTGCCGGTGCTGCGCAAGGAGTTCGCCGCCGGCCGCCCCGCGCACGTACCCGACGCGCCCACCCACGCCTCGATGCTCGCCGCCCGGCGGGCCGAGGACCGCAACGAGGAGAACACGGAGGCCAGGGAATGACCGTCCGCCGCATCGTCACCGTCTCGGCGGGGCTGAGCACCCCGTCGTCCTCCCGGCTGCTCGCCGACCGGCTCACCGCCGCCACCGAGCGCGCCCTGGGGGACGAGGGGATCCAGGCGCAGGTGCGCACGGTGGAACTGCGCGAACTCGCCCACGACGTCATGAACGCCATGGTCACCCAGGTGCCCACCGGCGACCTGCCCGGTGTGCTGTCCGACGTGGCCGGGGCCGACGGGATCATCGCGGTGACCCCGGTGTTCAACGCCTCCTACAGCGGACTGTTCAAGTCGTTCTTCGACGTGGTCGAGCAGGGGGCGCTGGACTCGGTCCCGGTGCTCGTCGGCGCCACCGGCGGCAGCCCGCGCCACTCGCTGGTCCTGGAGCACGCCCTGCGGCCGATGTTCACCTACGCCCGGGCGCTGGTCGTCCCGACCGGTGTCTACGCGGCCTCGGAGGACTGGGGCGCGGGCGACGAGGGCGCCCGCGAGCTCAACGAGCGCATCGAGCGGGCCGGCCGCCAGCTCGCCCGGCTGGCCGCCGACCACGAGCGGCGCGAGGAGGACCCCTACGACGAGCCGGTCGCCTTCGCCGACCTGATGTCCGGCCTGGGCACCTGACCCGCCCGTCCGCGCGGCCCCGACCGGGAACCCCCGGCCGGGGCCGCCCTGCTTCCGCCGGGAGAGGTCGTGGGCGACGGGCTGTGGCTGCTGCCCGACGAGGCGTGGGACCGGATCCCGCCGCCGCTCCCGGCCGGGGACTAGCCGCGGGGCGTGGCCCGGGCGTCCACCCAGGCGCACAGGTCCTCCAGCGCGGCCTCGGCGCGGTCGCGGTCCCCGGTGGTCAGCAGGTCGGTCTCCAGGCCGGAGAAGGCCGCGTTGAGCAGGGTCGCGGTCCGCAGGGCCTCGGCGGCGGGCAGCCCCCGCAGGGCCAGGCAGGAGGCCACGAACGCGGCCCGGCCGCGCACGAAGCCCGGCACCTCCACGGGCAGCCGGCCGGCGGCGGCGAGCCCCTCGATCTCCCGGATGAGCCGGGTCACGGCGATCTCCGGCTCCGCCAGGGTGCGCCGCCAGGTGTCGCGGACGATGTCGCCCACCGGGACCCCCGGGTCGTCCCAGCCGGGGGTGGCGCGCAGCGCCGCGTGCTGCACCTCGTCCAGCCGCTCCAGCACCGCGACGAGCAGGGCCTCCTTGCCGGAGAAGTGGTGGGTGAGGACCCGGGTGCTCTGCCCCAGGCCGCGGGCGAGGTCGCGCAGCGAGAAGTCGGCGGCGCCGATGCGGGCCAGCTCGGCGATGACGGCGTCCAGGACCTCGCGGCGGCGCTCGGGGTCGGCGGTTCGGGGCATGGGGCGCGATCACCTCTTCTTCCTTCGCCCCACGTTCGCACACCTATTAAGGAAACAGTTGTTACCCTAATCGCATGCGCTCATCCCGGTGGCTCCCCGCCCTCACCCTCACCGCCTTCGCGGTCCAGACCGACGACTTCGTGGTCATCGGCGTCCTGCCCGGGCTCGCCGCGGACCTGGCCGTCCCCCCGTCCGCCGCCGGCCAGCTTGTCACCCTCTACTCCCTGGGCTACGCGCTCACGGCACCGCTGTGGGCGCTCCTGCTGGCGCGGGTCCCGCCCCGGGCCGTGCTCACGTGCTCCCTGGCGGTCTTCACCGCGGCCAACCTCGCCGTGCCGCTCACCGAAGGGCTCGGCCCGCTGCTGGCGCTGCGCCTGCTGGCGGCCCTGTCCGCGGCCGTGGCCCTGCCCTGCGCCCTCGCCCTGACCGCCGCCCAGGCCCCGCCCGAGCGGCGCGGCCGCCACCTGGCCACCGTGATGACCGGGCTGACCGGGGCGGTCCTGCTCGGCGTCCCGCTGGGCGCCTGGGCCGGCGGCCTCTTCGGATGGCAGGCCGCCTTCGTGCTGGGCGGGCTGCTGGGCGCCGCCGCCCTGGCCGCCTCGGCCGCCACCGTGCCCGCCTCCGGGCCGGTGGGGGAGCGGCGCGGACCGGTGGACCTGATCCGTCCGCTCGCCTCCCGCGCCGTCGCCGCCGTCCTGGCCGCCACCGTGCTCACCGTCGCGGGCAACATCGCCTTCCAGACCTACCTCGCGGTGTTCCTGGCCGGCCTCGCGGGTGTGGGGCCCACCGCCCTGGGCGCGCTGCTGGTCGCCGCGGGGGTCGGCGGGCTGGTGGGCACCCGCGTCTCGGGGACGCTCGCGGACCGTGTCGGGCCGGGCCGCGCCTTCGCCGGGGCGGGCGCGGTGTTCTGCGCGGTGATGGTCGCGTTCGCCCTGCTGTGGTGGCTGCGCCCGGTGCCGGTCGCGGTGGTGGCGCTCCTGCTCGTGCCCTGGTCGGCCGCCGCCTGGGCGGTGCCGCCGGCGCTCCAGACGCTCATGGTCGCCCGCGTCGGCACGCGGACCGCCGGCCGGGCGCTGGCCGTGCACAGCTCGTCGGTGCACGTCGGCGCCGCCCTGGGCGCCGTGCTGGGAGGTGCCGCCGTCGCGCTCGGTCCCGGCCTGGTCCCGGCCGCCGCGGCCCTCGCCGCGGCGCTGGGCCTGGCCGCGGTCCCCCTCGTCCGCCGCCCCCGCCCCCTCCCGCACCCCTGACCGGACCCGGCGCCGCGCCCGAGGGGGAAGGGCGGACACCCGTGGGAGGGGGCCGGTGGGCCCGTACCCGGGCCGGGGTTTCCGAACGGTGTTCGGTAAGGTGGCCCGCATGGATCCCGTGCGCATCTACAGCCAGTCCCAGGAGCGTCTGATCGCCCTGGCCGGCGGCCTCGACGCCGCCGCGCTGGCCACCACCGTCCCCGCCTGCCCCGACTGGACCGTCCACCAGACCTACGCGCACCTGGCCGGACTGTGCGCCGACGTGGTCGCCGGAACCGTCACCCCGCCCGCCTCCGACGAGGTCACCGCCCGCCAGGTCGCGGAGCGGGAGGGCCGCGGCATCGCGGAGGTCTGCGACGAGTGGCGCGCGGGCACCCCCGCCCTGCTGGAACTGCTCGGCACCCAGAACCGCATGCGCTACCGCCTGCCCGTCGTGGACGTCTGGACCCACGAGAACGACATCCACGGCGCGCTGGGCCTGGACCCCGTCACCGAGCACGCCGATGCCCTGCTCGACTTCGCCCTCTCCGGGCTGGGCCGCGCCTGGCCCGAGCAGGCGCCCGGCCCGACTGTCACCGCCACCGACGCCGACCGCTCCTGGACCCTGGGCGCGGGCGGCGGCCCGCACTGGCGGGGCACCGCCTTCGAGCTCTACCGCGCCCTCATGGGGCGGCGCACCCCCGGCCAGATCGCCGCCATGGACTGGACCGGCGACCCTGCGCCGGTCCTGCCGGCCCTGTCCCTGCTGCCCGCCACCCGCGAGCCCCTCACCGTCTGATCCGCGCGCCGGGCCGGGGCGGTCCGCCGTACCCGGTCCCGCGAAGTACCGGTTTCCCCTCCATTGCGGGGCGACGGCGGCGGTGTTAATTTCTCCCCATCGGCTATGGGAGCGCTCCCTCACGGAGAGCGCCCCCACGGCCGGAACGGGCGCGGCCCCCGCCGCGCCCGGGCGGCGGCGCCGGTGCCGGTCCCGCCGGTGCCCCCTGCCCGTCCGCCGATCCTTCCGCACGAGATGACAACGTTGTCTCACGGTGTCGCATCCCGGGTCCTCCTGCTGCCCGGGATGCCCGCCACAAGAAGACAACGTTGTCCTCCGTCCTTGAGGAGAACCCCCCATGGTCCGACGTCTGCTCACGGCCCTCGTGGCCCTGACCGGGATCGCAGCCCTCGCCTTCGCGTGGGCCTCGCCCCCCGCGCCCTCCGGGGCGCACCTCACCGCCTCCGCGCAGGCCGACACCGGCTTCCGGATCGAGAACGGCCGCCTCGTCGACGCGGCCGGCAACGACTTCGTGATGCGGGGCGTCAACCACGCCCACACCTGGTACCCGCAGGAGACCGGGTCCCTCGCCGACATCAAGGAGCTGGGCGCCAACACCGTCCGCGTCGTGCTCAGCAGCGGCGACCGGTGGGCGGAGAACGGCGTCGCCGACGTGGCCGCCGTCGTCGACGACTGCAAGGCCAACCGCCTGATCTGCGTGCTGGAGGTGCACGACACCACCGGCTACGGCGAGCAGTCCGGGGCCGCCACCCTCGACCAGGCCGTCGACTACTGGCTGCGCGTCCAGGACGCCCTGCACGGCGAGGAGGACCACGTCCTCGTCAACATCGGCAACGAGCCCTACGGCAACGACCAGGCGACCGTGGCGAACTGGGCGTCCGACACCTCGGCGGCGATCGGCCGGCTGCGGGACGCGGGGTTCCACCACACCCTGGTCGCGGACGCGCCCAACTGGGGCCAGGACTGGTCGCACACCATGCGCGACGGCGCCGCGTCGGTCTTCGCCTCCGACCCGCACGCCAACACGCTCTTCTCGATCCACATGTACGGCGTCTACGCCCAGGAGTCCACCGTGGTCTCCTACCTGGAGCACTTCACGAACGCGGGCCTGCCGCTGATCGTCGGCGAGTTCGGCCACGACCACAGCGACGGGAACCCCGACGAGGACGCCATCCTGGAGCACACCCGGCGCCTGGGCCTGGGGTACCTCGGCTGGTCCTGGAGCGGCAACGGCGGGGGAGTGGAGTACCTCGACATGGTCGAGGGCTTCGACCCCGAACGGCTCACCCCCTGGGGCGAGCGGATCTTCCACGGGCCCGACGGCATCGCCGAGACCTCCGTCGAGGCGCCCGTCTACGGTGACGGGGAGCCCACGGAGGAGCCGACCGAGGAGCCCACCGAGGGCCCGGGCGGCGACGGCTGCGAGGCCGTCTACACGGTCGTCCAGGAATGGTCGGGCGGGTTCCGGGCCGACGTGACCGTCACCGCCGCCGAGGACCTGACCGGCTGGACCGTGAGCTGGACCCACGCCCCCGGGCAGCACGTCGTCCACGCGTGGAACGCCGAGGTGACCTCCGACGGTCCGGACGTCACCGCCGTGAACGCCTCCTACAACGGCACGCTCGCCTCGGGGCGGTCGACCACCTTCGGCTTCACCGGTTCCAGTGAGGGGAGCCCGCGGGTCCCGGCCCTGACCTGCCGCTCCTGACGCACGTTCCGTTCCCGGCCGCGCGGACCACCGGGTCCGCGCGGCCGGGGACCCCGGGTAAGGGGCGGATCAGGGGGTGTAGGGGAGGCGGTCGACCGCGCGCACCTCGCCCAGGGTGGACCACTCGTTGCGGCCCAGGCGGGCCAGCGGACGCAGCCGCTCCACCTCCGGCAGGCCGTCCCGGCCCAGCACGCCGTCGTCCACCGCCACGTGCACCACCCGGCCGAACACCACCGTGGAGGTGCCGAACCCCACCGTCGAGTGCAGCGTGCACTCCAGCGCCACCGGGGAGGCCGCGACCCGGGGCGGGCGCACGGCCGCGCTCTCCTCGCGCGTGATCCCCAGCGCCTCGAACTCGTCCACCTCGGGCGGGTAGGCGGTCCCGGAGGCGTTCACCTCCTTCCACAGCGGCTCGGAGGCCAGGTTCACCACGAACTCGCCGGTGGCCTCCGCGTTGCGCAGGGAGTCCTTGCGGCCGGTGGAGGTGAACTGCACGATCGCCGGATCGGCGCAGGCGATGGTGAAGAAGGAGTGCGGCGCGAGGTTGTCCACGCCGTCGGCGGAGGTGGTGGAGACCCAGGCGATCGGCCGCGGGACCACCACCGCGGTGATCATCCGGTAGAAGGCCCGGCCGGGCAGGTCCTGGGGAGTCCATTCGGTACGCATCACCACCGATTATCCACAGGGGGAGGCCGCCCCGTGAGGGCGGCGGGGCCAGGGGGCATACCGGGGTCATGGAACTGGTCTCAGCAGACGACATCCGCGCCGCGGCCGCCCGCCTCCAGGGCTCGGTCGTGCGCACCCCCCTGACCGCCGGACCCGCCCAGGGGCCGCCGTTCCTCGTCAAACCCGAGAGCCTCCAGCCCACCGGGGCCTTCAAGCTGCGCGGCGCCACCAACGCCGTCGCCCTGCTCACCCCCGCCCAGCGCGCCCGCGGCGTCATCACCCACTCCTCCGGCAACCACGGCCAGGCCCTGGCCTACGCCGCCGCCCGGCTGGGCGTCCCCTGCACGGTGGTCGTCCCCGACAACGCTCCCGAGGTCAAGGTGGAGCGGATGCGGGACCGCGGGGCCCGGGTGGTCCTCGTCCCACCGGAGCGGCGGGCCGAGGTCGCCGAGGAGACGGCGCGCGCCGAGCTGCTGGCGCTGGTCCCGCCGTTCGACGACCCGGCCGTCATCGCCGGCCAGGGCACGGTGGGCCTGGAGATCCTGGAGCAGTCGCCGGAGGTGACCACGATCGTCGTCCCGGTCGGCGGGGGCGGGCTGGCCTCGGGGGTGGCCACGGCGGCGCGGACCGTCCACCCGCGCCGGATACGGGTCGTCGGGGTCGAGCCCGAGCTGGCCGCCGACGCCGCCGAGAGCCTGGAGCGGGGCCTGCGGGTCCCCTGGGAGCCCGCGCGCACCCACCGCACCATGGCCGACGGGGTGCGGGTGTGCCTGTCCGACCTCACCTTCGAGCACCTGCGCCGGCGGCTGGACGCGATCGTCACCGTCACCGAGGACGAGATCGCCCGCGCGGTCGCGCACCTGGCCCTGGGGGCGCGGGTGGTGGCCGAGCCCAGCGGGGCGCTGGCCGCGGCGGCGGTCCTGGCCGGCCGGGTGGCCGTGGAGCCGGGCAGACCGGAGGCCACGGTCGCGGTGGTCTCCGGCGGCAACGTCGACCCGGACCTGTTCGCCCGGATCATCGCCGAGCACCGCTGATCCGGGAGGGGGCCGGAACGCGGGCGAAAGGAGGGAGGGGGCGCCGAAGCCGCGAGATCCCGGCGGTGCGGCCGGCCCCAGGAGACCGGCACGGGAGGCTCCACGGTGCGCGAAGCCCGGGGCGGGGGACTCTCAGGGGGCCGCGGTGCCGGAGCGCTGCCGGTCGGCGGCCTCGCGGCGGGCCCGCTCCTCGCGGTCCTCGCGGCGGCGCAGCGCCATGTCACCGAGGGCGGCCGCGCCGAAGGCCAGGGCGATCCCGGTGATCAGCAGCAGGGTCCACAGGGCGGTGCCGAAGGAGTCGGGGTCGGTCAACGGGGCCTCCAGGGGGTGCGGAACGCCGACCCCACAACCGTAATAGGCGTTAACTTCCGAACCCAGTGTTCGCGGGGGTGAACTGTGCCATACCGCACACACGAAGGGCCGGGGCCGCGCGGCCCCGGCCCCCGCGGACGGCGACTAGAGGATGGACCCCGGCGTGTACGCCGCGGCCTCCGGGTGCAGCGCCGCGAGCGCGTCGATCCGCTCCACCACGGCGCCGACCTGGTCGGCCGCCGCGCCCGTGAACGTGATCCGGTCCGCGAGCAGCGCGTCCAGGGCCGCCCGGTCCAGCGGGAACCGCTCGTCCCCGCCCAACCGCTCCAGCAGCCGGTTGCCCGTGCCCTCACGGCGCATCGCCAGCGCCGAGCCCACGGCGTGCTCCTTGATCAGCTCGTGCGCCGTCTCCCGGCCCACGCCCTCGCGCACCGCGGCCATCAGCATCTTGGTGGTCGCCAGGAACGGCAGGTACCGGTCCAGCTCCGCCGAGATCACCGCGGGGAAGGCGCCGAACTCGTCCAGCACCGTCAGCATCGTCTCGACCAGGCCGTCGAAGGCGAAGAACGCGTCCGGCAGCGCCACCCGGCGCACCACCGAGCACGACACGTCGCCCTCGTTCCACTGGTCGCCGGCCAGCTCGCCGGCCATCGACGCGTACCCGCGCAGGACCACCGTCAGGCCGTTGACCCGCTCGCAGGAGCGCGTGTTCATCTTGTGCGGCATCGCGGAGGAGCCCACCTGGCCCTCGGCGAAGCCCTCGGTGACCAGCTCGTGCCCGGCCATCAGCCGGATCGTCTTGGCCAGCGACGACGGGCCCGCCGCCAGCTGCACCAGCGCCGTCAGCACGTCGAAGTCCAGCGACCGCGGGTACACCTGGCCCACGCTCGTGAACCGGTGGGCGAACCCCAGGTGGGCGGCCACCTCGTCCTCCAGCTGCGCCAGCGCGGCCCGGTCCCCGCCCAGCAGGTCCAGCATGTCCTGGGCGGTGCCCACCGGGCCCTTGATGCCGCGCAGCGGGTAGCGGCCGATCAGGTCCTCCAGCCGCCCGAGCGCCACGAGCACCTCGTCGGCGATCGACGCGAACCGCTTGCCCAGCGTGGTGGCCTGCGCCGCCACGTTGTGCGACCGCCCGGCCATCACCGTCGTCCCGTACTCGGCGGACAGGCGGCCCAGGCGCGCCAGCAGCGCCACCGTGCGGTCGCGCACGAGCAGCAGGCTGTCGCGGATCTGCAGCTGCTCGACGTTCTCGGTGAGGTCGCGCGAGGTCATGCCCTTGTGCACGTGCTCGTGCCCGGCCAGGGCGTTGAACTCCTCGATCCGCGCCTTGACGTCGTGGCGGGTGACCCGCTCACGGGCGGCGATGGACTCCAGGTCCACCTGCTCCAGGACCTTCTCGTAGTCGGCCACCACGCCGTCGGGGACGTCCACGCCCAGGCGCGCCTGCGCCCGCAGGACGGCCAGCCACAGCCGCCGCTCGGCGACCACCTTGTACTCCGGGGACCACAGCCGGGTCAGCTCGGCCGAGGCGTACCGGGCGGCCAGGACATCGGGGATAACGGGTTTCGCGCTCACGTTCGTCCACCCTACCGTCCTGAGCAGGCACGCCCGCGACCAGGCGAGGCCTTGCGGCCCGCGCCGCGGGGGCGGCCGGGGTAGGGGCGGCACTACCCCCGACCCGGTGGCCCGGCGGATTCCCCGGGCGCCCCCCGGCTTCCTACCGTGGAGGCATGACCACAGGCACCGTACGGCAGCGCACCCCGGGCGCACCCGCCGACCTCCTCCGGGCGATGGCCCGACCGGGCTTCCCCGTCTCCCGATGGTCGCTGAGGGCGATCACCTACACCGCCACCACCATGGTGATCGGGATCGCCGCCATGGCCGTCGCCTTCCCCTTGTACGGGCCCTGGCTGGTCGTGGTCATCGCCCTGTTCGACGCGCCCCCGGGCCCCGGGGACCGGGCGTTCCTGCTGGTCTCGGGGACCCTGAGCGGCCTGGCCACGGTCGCGTTCTTCGGGCCGCTGGTCGGGATCCCGCTGGGGGCGGTGGAGCGCCGCCGACTGCGCCTGGTCTCGCCCGGCCTCGCCGACAGCGGCCACCGCGTCCCCCCGCCCGGGCTGTGGGGCTGGATCAAGACCCGCTACACCGAGGCCGCCACCTGGCGCGAGGTCGCCTACCTCTTCCTGCTCATGGTCATCGCCTTCTCGCTCTTCACGGTGATGGGCATGCTGCTGATCTTCGCCGTCGTCCTGCTGGCGGGACCGGTCCTGGTCGGGGACGCCCCCGGCTCCGAGGTGAGCCTGGGCTTCGTCACCGCCACCACCGTCGAGGAGGCGCTGCCGCTGACCCTGCTCTCCCCGGTCGCCCTCCTGGCCGCCGTCTACCTGAGCGGCGTCACCTCCTACGGCCACGGGGTCCTGGCCCGCGCCCTGCTGGTCGGCCCGCCCAAGGAGGAGCTGCGCGCCGAGCTCACCGAGGTCACCCACTCCCGGGCCCGCCTCGTCGACGCCTTCGAGTACGAGCGCCGCCGCATCGAACGCGACCTGCACGACGGGGCGCAGCAGCGCCTGGTGGCCCTGAACATGGACCTGGGCATGGCCCGGCTGGACGTCGAGGAGGGCTCGGAGGCCGACCGCCGCCTGGCCGCCGCCCAGCGCAAGGCCGACGAGCTCATCACCGAGCTGCGCGAACTCGTCCGCGGCATCCACCCGCGCGTCCTCACCGACCGCGGCCTGCCCGCCGCCCTGGCCGAACTCGCCGACCACTCGCCCGTCCCGGTCACCGTCCAGGCGGAGCTGCCCCGCCGACTCCCCTCCCACGTGGAGGGCACCGCCTACTTCGTGGTCGCCGAGGCGCTCACCAACGTCTACAAGCACACCGAGGCCAACGCCGCCACCGTGCACGCCTCCCTGGTCCCCGCCGCCCACGGCGACGCCCTGGTGGTGGAGGTCACCGACTACGGGCCCGGCGGCGCCGACCCGGCGCGCGGCAGCGGCCTGACCGGGATGCGCGACCGGGTCGCGGTCATGGGCGGCACAATGGACCTGACCAGCCCCCAGGGGGGTCCGACCCGCATCCGAGTGGAGCTGCCGTGCACGATCGACCGGACGGATCCGAGGTGACGCCCGTCCCCACCGTGCTCGCCGAGGACGGCGTGCTGCTGCGGGAGGGCCTGGTGGGCGTGCTGGAGCGCTTCGGGTTCCCCGTGGTGGCCGCCGTCGGCGACGGTGACGCCCTGCTCAGGGCCGTGGACGAGCACCGCCCCGGACTGGTCGTCACCGACATCCGCATGCCCCCGGACTTCACCGACGAGGGGCTGCGCGCCGCCGTCGAGCTGCGCCGCCGCCACTCCGATCTGGCGGTGGTGGCGCTCAGCCAGTACGTCGAGCTCAGCTATGCCTCCGACCTGCTCGACTCCGGGGCGGGGCGCGGCGTGGGCTACCTGCTCAAACAGCGGGTGGGCGACGTGCGCGAGTTCGCGACGGTGCTGCGCCGCGTGGTGGAGGGCGCGACCTTCGTCGACCCCGAGGTGGTCCGCCAGCTGCTGCGCCGCCGCTCCGACCCGCTGGAGCGCCTCACCCCGCGCGAGCGCGAGGTGCTGGCGCTGATGGCCGAGGGCCACTCCAACGGGGCGATCGCCCGCCGCCTGGTGGTCAGCGACGCCGCCGTCGGCAAGCACGTCGGCAACATCCTCGCCAAGCTCGACCTGCCGCCCGACGAGGACGTGCACCGCCGCGTCCAGGCCGTGCTGGCCTACCTGCGCGGCAACTGAACGGCCGCCGGGCGGGCCCACGGCTCCGCGGTCGGGCGGCCCGCGTCCGCGGGTGCGGTGCGGGTCCGCCCCGCGGGGCGGACCCGCGACCGGGTCAGTCGTTCCCGGTCCAGTCGATCGCCATGACGGTCTCGTCGCCGACCACCCAGGCGTCGTGGCCGGGCGGGATGTACGCGAGCCGGCCGGTGGAGGCCTCGGCCTCGGTGCCGTCCTCCATGCGCACCCGCAGGGTGCCGGACAGGACCAGGAGGCTGTGGGCGAGCATGCACAGGTCCGTGCCCGCCTCCTCGCGCCGGTGCTCCGACCAGCGCCATCCCGGCTCGAACGTGAGGCGGGTGACGTTGTGCCCGCCCAGCCGCACGATCTCCGCGTGCCCGTGGTCGAACGCCTGGCGCTCGTCGGGGGACTCGAAGCCGGCCGTCTCGATCCGGTCGTGCGCCTCCTCGTCCCACGCCTGCACGGTGGTCTGGTGGGCGATGGCGCCGTCGCTCAGGTCCAGCATGGTGTTGCTCATGACCATGCCGCCGTCGGGGTAGACGCACCGCTCGGTGTAGGCGACGTGGTCCCCGTCCACGGCCACCGTGAGGACCTCGTGCGTCATCTCCCGGCCGCACAGCTCGCGCACGACCGGCTCGATGGCCTCCTTGCCGTGCAGGACCGCGGGGGACCCCGGCGGCGTCCGCTTGTCGAACATCTCCAGGTCGGCGTCGTCCCGGAACATCGCGATCATGGTGTCGGCGTCCGTCTCCTCGATGGCGCGGCGGTAGGCCTCGACGTCGAAGCGGGCGTCGTTCTGGGTGGACATGTCTCACTCCACATGGAACGGAGGGAAGGTGAGGGGCGCGGCCGAGGGGCGGGCCCGGGGCGTCCCACTGCCAGGTTGCGCCCGGCCCCCTCCCCGCGCGTGCCAAGAATCGGTGCTTTCTCGACAAGGGCCGCGGGGGCCGGGCCGCCGAGGGGGCCCGCGGGGCCGGACGTATCGTGGTCCCACAGGCGGCCCCGGGCCCCGGCCCAGAACGCGAAGCCCCCGCGCAGCCCTGGAGGAGAGCCGATGAGACCGACCGTCGCCGCACCCGAGAGCGTCACCTGGGCGGTCCACCTGGACCGCGCCATGTGGGTGGCGGGGGTGCGCGCCCTCATGCTCCAGGCCCTGCACCCGGTGGCGATGCAGGGCGTGTGGCAGCGCTCGGACTTCCGCAGCGACCCCACGGGGCGGCTGCTGCGCACCGCCCACTTCGTCGCCGTCACCACCTACGGCTCCCCGGAGGAGGCCGACCGGCTGGGCGCGCACATCCGCCGGGTGCACCGGGCGCTGTCGTTCACCGACCCCGCCACCGGCCGCCGCCACCGCGTCGACGAGCACGACCTGCTGGTGTGGGTGCACTGCGCCGAGGTGACGTCCTACCTGGAGACCGCGGTGCGCGCCGGGGTGCCCCTCACCCCCGCCGAGTACGACCGCTACTTCGACGAGCAGTCCGCCACCGCCGCCTACGTGGGCCTGTCCCGGGACGACGTCCCGCGCTCGGCCGCGGACATGCGCCGCTACCTGGCCGCGGTCCGCCCCGTGCTGCGCGCCACCCCCGAGGCCCGGCAGGCGGTCCGGTTCCTGCTGTGGCCCGCGGTGCCCGAGCACCTGTCCGCGCTGGCCCCGCTGCGGCCCCTGTGGTTCCCGGTCGGCGCCCTGTCCTACGCCACCCTGCCCGCCTGGGCGCGCCGCGAGTACGGGGTCCTGCCCGAGGTACCGGGCGGGGAGGCCGCGGCCACCGCGGCCCTGCGCGCGCTGCGCGCCGGGCTCAACCGGGTGCCGGAGCGCTACTACAACCTCATCTTCGACGAGGCGACCGTGCGCAGCGCCGAGGAGGCGCGCGAGCGCCTGCTGGCGGCGGGCTACCGGGTGGAGAACGGGTTCCGGGCGCTGCGCTCGCGCACCCGCTTCCGCGCCCCCGAACCGGCCGCCCTCCCCGCGCCGCGGGTCCCCGCCGGACCCTGACCCGGCGCGCCGCTCACCCCCGCGCGGGCGGCACCCGGTCGATGAGCCCGTCGAGGACGACCTCGGCCAGCCTTCCGGCGGCGTCCCGGCGCTCCTGCGGGGTGCGCTCACCGCTCCCGGCGAGCCGGTCGGCCAGGGGGAACTGCGTGAAGCCCGTGGCCGGTCCGATGACCGCGAAGTAGAGCAGGTCCGTCGGCAGCGGCCGGATCCGCCCCTGGGCGGCGAGCCGCTCCACGGAGGGCATCGCCGCGGCCAGGACCGGCGCGATGTAGTTGCGGTGCAGGTGGTCGAGCCGCTCGCCCTCGCGGCGGAACTCGTCGGTCAGCACCCGGCCGAGCATCGGGGTGTCCACGACCGAGCGGTAGAAGTGGCCGATGACGGCGCGCAGCACCGCCTCGTCGTCACCGGTGTGCTGCTCCACCAGTGCGGTCAGCCGGTCCTTCTGCGCGGCCAGGACCCGGTCCACGACCGCGCGCCAGAAGGCGGCCTTGGAGCCGTAGCGGTCGTTGATGAAGTTGTGGCTGACCCCCAGCCGGCGGGCCAGCTCCCGGGCCGAGGCCCCGTCGTAGCCGAGCTCGGCGAACGCCTCCAGGCCGCGTTGCAGGACGGTGTCCTCGTCCGGCGCCGCCGGGCCGCCCCGGCCCGGCCGCCCGGGTCCCCTGACGGTGTGCGCGCCCATGCCGACCTCCTCGCTTGACACCTGTCAGATTCTATTTAATCTGACAGGTGTCAGACCTTGTCGCGTCCCGCAGGAGGACCCCGTGCACGAGTCCACAGCCACCACTCCCTGGCCCGTCGGGCGCGGCTCCCGGGACCGGGTCGCCGCCCGCTTCGGCGCCGGGCGCGCCGACCTCGCCCACCTGGCCCTGACCACCGGCGACCCCCTCGCCGACGCCGTCGCCGACGAGATCGCCGCGGGCGGCCGCCGTGTCCGCGCCGCCCTCCAGGAGGGCATCACCCGCGGCCTGGCCTCCCTCGCCGACCCGCCCCCGGCCGTCGCCGCCCTGCTCGCCGACACCGAGACCCCGCCCGACGGCGCCGACGACGCGCTCCTGGACCGGGGCTCGCTCTCCGCCTTCGACGCGCCCCAGGCCGCGCGCATCATCGCCCTGACCGCCGGCTCCCTCGTCAGGACCTACGAGTCCCCCTCCATCGCCGAGGTCCTCAAGCTGAGCGGGCGCCTCCTCGACGCCGTCCCCCGCAGGCTGGAGGACACCGGCCGCTGGTACCTCACCGCGCTGCTGCCCGGCTCCCTGCGCCCAGGGGAGGCTGGCTACACCGCCACCCTCCAGGTGCGGGTGCTGCACGCCCACATGCGCGCCATGGCCCGCCGCCGCGGGTACGACGAGGCCGCGCTGGGCGTGCCGATCAACCAGGTCGACCTGGTCCGCACCTGGATGGACTTCACCCTCACCTCCCACAACGCCCTGGACGCCATGGGCTACCACTCGTCCGCCGCGGACCGGGCCGACCAGTACCGCTACTGGCACCACGTCGCCCACCTGCTCGGCATCGACCCCCGCCTCCTCGACGGCGTCCGCGACCAGGAGAGCGCCCGCGAGACCGACGACCTCCTCCAGGCGGTCACCGGACCGCTGGGCCCGGACTCCGCGGCCCTGGCCGAGGCCACCCTGCGCTCGACCGCGGCCACCCTGGACGAGGTCGCCTCGATCCCCGGCGCGGTCGGCCTGCCCGCCCTGTGCGCCCTCGCGCGCCGCTTCCACGGGGACGCCCGCGCCGACGCGCTCGGCCTGCCCCGCGCGGCCGTCGCCGGCGCCGTCCTGGACGCCGCCGCGGCCCTCAACCGCGTGCGCGGGCGGCGCCTGCTCCGCGACCCCCGGCGGCTCGGCGCGGTCCGCGCCCGCAACGTCGCCGCCACCCGCGCCCACCTGGCCCGGGCGGCCCGCCCCGCCACCCACGCCCGCGGGGGCGACCCCGACCGGCCCGTCCCCGCCGAGCACCGCACCGGAGAGGAGCGCCCCTGAGGCGCAGGCCCGCCGTCCGGGGGTGACATTCGCCGCGTGGCGGGGCACTCCGGGCGCCGGTAGCATTCCCGGCGGGCGTCCACGGGCGCCCTTTCGCACGGGGGAGGGGCCATGGCGCAGGACGGGACGACGGCGGGAACGGCCGAGGCCGCGGACGTGCGCATGCTCACCGTCCACCACGACGACCCCCGGGTCCAGGGCCTGCTCGACGGCCTGCTGGAGGAGTACACCGAGCGCTACGGCGCCGAGGGCGCCGCGAGCGAGCTGTCCCGCTACCCGGTCTCGGAGTTCGCCGCGCCCCACGGCCGGATCGTGCTCGCCGAACTGGACGGCGAGGTCGTCGCCGGGGGAGCGCTGCGCCCCTACGCCCCGGGCGGCGGCGAGCGCCCCGGCACCGCCGAGTTCAAGCGCATCTGGACCTCCGCCCGGCACCGGCGGCGCGGCCTGGGCCGCCGGGTCATGACCGCCCTGGAGGACGCCGCCCGCGCCCTGGGCTACCGCGACGTCATCCTGTTCACCGGCCCCAACCAGCCCGAGGCGGTCGCCCTGTACGAGCGCATCGGCTACCGGTGGACGGACCCCGCCACCATCGCCGACCTGCCCTATCCGAAGGCCATCCCCTTCGTGCACGTGCTCTGAACCCGGCCGGCCCCGGAACACCCGTCCCCACCTGCGCCGATCGTGGTCACGGGGGCATAACGGGGAGTGCCCGGGCGTTATGGGGTTCGCTATGTCCGCGCGACGGCCACCGCGCCGCCCGCCGCCGTACGATGGGCGCCGAGACCGCCGCCGGCGAGCCGTCCGGCCGCCCACCCGCGGCGGCGGCCCCGCACCGACGCACGACGAGGAGAGTCACGACGTGAGCGAGCAGCAGCGCCCCGGAGCCGACATGGGCACCTTCGTGTTCACGCCACGCAAGAACGGCCAGGCGCAGTCGGTCTCCGACGAGCTCGCCGCGTGGATGACCACCGGGTGGGCCGACACCGAGCGCCGCGACCTGGAGCCCATCGAGCAGGCCGGGCACACCGCCCGCCGCCGCGCCGCGCTCAGCGCGGCCTTCCCCGGCGAGCGGCTCGTCGTCCCCGCCGGACAGCTGCTCACCCGCTCCAACGACACCGAGTACCCCTTCCGCGCCGCCAGCGACTACGCCTACCTCACCGGCGACACCTCCGACGGCGGCTGCCTGGTCCTGACCCCGCGCGCCGACGGCGGCCACGACGCCGTCCTCTACCTCAAGCCGCGCTCCAACCGCGAGAACGGCGAGTTCTGGCTCGGCGGCTACGGCGAGCTGTGGACCGGCCGCCGCAACAGCCTGGCCGAGGCCGCCGACCTGTTCGGCGTGCCCACCGCCGACGTCACCACGCTCACCGGCGTCCTGGCCGCCACCGACACCGCCGTGCGCATCGCCCGCGGCCACGACGCCGAGCTCGACGCCGTCATCGACGGGGTGCGCGCCGACGCCGACGAGGAGGCCCGCGCCAAGTCGGCCTCCCTGGACGAGGAGCTCGCGGTCACCCTGGCCGACCACCGCCTGGTCAAGGACGAGTGGGAGATCGCCCAGCTCCAGCTGGCCGTCGACGCCACCGCCCGCGGCTTCGAGGACGTCGCCAAGACCCTGCCGCAGGCCAAGGACACCTCCGAGCGGTTCATCGAGGGCACGTTCTTCCTGCGCGCCCGCGTGGAGGGCAACGACGTCGGCTACGGCACCATCGCCGCCTCCGGCGCCAACGCCACCACCCTGCACTGGACCCGCAACGACGGCCCCGTCCGCGACGGCGACCTGCTGCTGCTCGACGCCGGTGTGGAGACCACCACCCTGTACACCGCCGACGTCACCCGCACCATGCCGGTCTCGGGCACCTTCACCGACACCCAGCGCAAGGTGTACGACCTGGTGTACGCCGCCCAGGAGGCCGGCATCGCGGCCGTCGCCCCCGGCGCCCCGTTCATCGCCTTCCACCAGGCCGCCCAGCGGGTGCTGGCCGAGGGCCTGATCGAGTGGGGCCTGCTGGAGGGCCCGGTGGACCGCGTCCTGGAGCTGGGGCTCCAGCGCCGCTACACCCTGCACGGCACCGGCCACATGCTCGGCCTGGACGTGCACGACTGCGCGGTCTCCCGCCAGGAGGTCCACCTGTACGGCGACCTGAAGCCCGGCATGGTCCTCACCGTCGAGCCCGGCCTGTACTTCCAGGCCGACGACCTGACCGTCCCCGAGGAGCTGCGCGGCATCGGCGTGCGCATCGAGGACGACGTCCTGGTCACCGAGGACGGGCGCGCCGTCCTGTCGGCCGCGCTGCCGCGCTCCTCCGCCGAGGTCGAGGCCTGGCTGGCCGAGCGCCTGCCGCGCTCCTGACCCCCGGTCCGCCCCGGGCCGCCCGCGCCGTCCCCCGGCGCGGGCGGCCCGGGTCTTTTTCCGACGATTCCCGCGGGCGGCCGTCGAATCCCCGGCCCGTCGATCGTCATCCTTGCGAACCGCCCTCCCAGGTGGTCACGTGGAACGACGACGAGGAAGAGGAACCCGCCATGCGCTACGCGCTGCTGCTGCACAACGCCGAACCCGCCGAGGGCGAGATCCCGCAGGAGGCCGTCGAGGCCGTGCAGGAGGCCTTCGGCGCCTACGGCAGGGCCCTGGAGGCCGCCGGCGTGCTGGTCGCCGCCGAGGTCCTGGCGACCCCGCGCGCCACCACCACGCTCACCCGCCGCGAGGGCGGGCTGCGCATCCAGGACGGCCCCTTCGCCGACACCAAGGAGGCCCTGGCCGGGGTGTTCGTCATCGACGTGCCCGACCTGGACGCCGCCCTGGCCTGGGCCGAGAAGTGCCCGGGCGCCCAGTACGGGGTCCTGGAGGTCCGCCCCGCCGCCACCTCCTACATCGACGGCGCATGGACCTGACCGCCGGTCCCGCGGTGCGGGCCGCCTGCGCGGCCCGCACCTCCCACGGGCGCCTGCTCGCCCTGCTGGCCGCGCCCACCGGAGACCTGCCCGCCGCCGAGGACGCCCTCGCCGACGCCTACGAGCGCGCCCTCACGGCCTGGCCGCGCGACGGCGTGCCCGCCGATCCCGAGGCCTGGCTGTTCACGGTGGCCCGCAACCGGCTGCGCGACCACTGGCGGTCGGCCGCCGTGCGCACCGGGGTGCCGCTGGACCCGGACCGCCACGCCCCGGCCGCCGACGCCACACCCGACGTGGACGCCGTCGGCGACCGCCGCCTGGAACTGATGCTGGTGTGCGCCCACCCGGCGGTCGACCCCGCCGTGCGCACCCCGCTCATGCTCAACACCGTCCTGGGCCTGACGGTCGCCCGCATCGCCCCCGCGTTCGCCCTCCCCGCGCCCACCCTGGCCGCCCGGCTCACCCGGGCCAAGAAGCGGATCAAGGAGGCGGGAGTGCCCTTCCGCATCCCCGACCGGGACGCCCTGCCCGAACGGCTGGACCACGTCCTGGAGGCGGTCTACGGCGCCCACGCCGTCGACTGGGAGATCGGCGGCACCGAACCCCGCACCGGCCTGACCGCCGAGGCCCTGGACCTGGCCGAGGTCCTCGCGCGGCTGGCCCCCGACAGCGCCGAGGCCCACGGCCTGGCCGCGCTCATCGCCCTGGCGGCGGCCCGCGCCCCCGCCCGGCTGGACGGACGGGGCCGCCCGGTCCCCCCGGCCGAACAGGACACCGGCCGCTGGGACCGCGCGCTCATCGAACGCGGCCGCGCCCACCTGCGCGCCGCCCACGCCCTGGGCGCCGTCGGCCGCTTCCAGCTGGAGGCCGCCGCCCAGGCGGTGCACTGCGCCCGCGCCGACACCGGCACGGTCGCCTGGGAGCACCTGCGCGAGCTGTACCGGCACCTGCACCGGCTGGCCCCCACCCTGGGGTCGGCGACCGCGCTGGCCGCCGTCACCGCCGAGACCGACGGACCCGCTGCGGGCCTGGCCCTGCTGGAGGAGGAGACGGCGCCCTGGGGGCGCGGGCCGCGCGCTTCGCCCCCGCCTGGGCGGTGCGCGCCCACCTGCTGCGGGCCCTGGGCCGCACCGGCCCGGCCCGCGCCGCCTACGACAGGGCGGTCTCGCTCACCACGGAGCCCGGTGCCCGCTCCCGCCTGGAGGAGGAGCGAGCCCGGTCGGGCTGACCCGCGCGGAGGGCGCCCGTCAGCCGAACCGCACGAACGCCCGCAGCGGCGGGCTGTGGTCGTGCGCCTCCGTGAACCCGAGGGCCTCGTAGAACGCCCGCTGCCGGTCCTCGTCGTCGGTGAGCAGCACCCGCTGCCGGACGCCGGGGTACCCGGCGAACAGCTCCTCCAGCAGCCGCCGCCCCAGACCGCCGCGCTGCTCTCCGGGGGCCACCAGCACGTCCTGGAGGTACACGACGGTCGCCCCGTCGGAGACCGACCGGGCCAGCCCCACCAGCCTGCCGTCCCTGCGGGCCGCCACCACCCGGTGGGACCCGGCCAGGGCCCGCACCAGCCCCTCCGGATCGCGGGTGTAGGCGTCCCAGCCCACCGACCCGTACAGCTCCAGCACCTCGTCGCGCACCAGCTCCGGCGCCGCGCAGGCGCGCACCTCCACCACGGCCACGGACCGCCCTCCCGTCCTCGTCTCAGAAAGGGGGAGTCTGGCACGGATCAGGCGGTGGCGCGCGGCAGGGTGATGGTCACGGACGTGCCCGACGGGCCGCTGTCCAGGTCCACCCGGCCGCCCTGGGCCGCCACCAGCGAGCGCACCACGGCCAGGCCCAGCCCGGCGATCCGCCCGCCCCCGCCCGCGCGCGTGGTCACGAACGGCTCGAACACCCGCGGCAGCACGTCCGGGGCGATGCCCGGGCCGTCGTCGGCCACCACCAGCGCCACCCCGTCGCCGGTGCCGTGCGCGGACACCTCCACCCGGGTCCCCTCCGGGGTGTGGTCCACCGCGTTCCCGATCAGGTTGGCCAGGCACTGCTCCAACCGGGCCTGGTCGCCCAGCAGCACCTCCGGCGGCGGCTCGGCCACGGTGACCGCCTCCCGCGCGGGCAGCGCCCCCGCGCGCGAGCGCACCTCGTCGAACAGGTCGGGCAGGAACACCGGCTCCCGGGCGGCGTCGATCTCGTCGCCGCCGCGCGCCACCGCCATCAGGTCCTCCAGCACCCGGCGCAGCCGTACCAGCTCGGCGCGCACGATCTGCGCCTCCGGGCCGCCCAGCAGCTCCAGGTGCCCCTCGGCGACCGCCAGCGGGGTGCGCACCTCGTGCGAGATCACCGACAGGTAGCGCCGCCGGTCGGCCTCGGCCCCCTCGATCCGGTCCAGCATGCGGTTGATCTCCCCGGCCAGCTCGCCGATCTCGTCCCGGGTGCCGGGAACGGGCACCCGCGCCGCCAGGTCGGCGGGGGAGACCTCCTTGGCCGCCGCCGACACCTCCCGCACCGGCCGCAGCGTGCGCCGCACCACCGCCCACAGCAGCAGCCCGCCCCCGGCCAGGCCCACCGCGCCCGCCGCGCCGACGCTCGCCAGCACCGCGCCGGCCGCGTCCCGCGACGGCTCCAGCGGCGCCGCCACCGTCACCACCGCCACCTGCGCGCCGTCCCCGTCCACCACGGCGGTGTCCATCACCCGCAGCGGCCCGACGCCGCTGTCCACCGTGCGCAGGGAGCCCGGTTCCACCGGCGGCGCCCCGGGGCCGCTCAGCAGCGTCGCCACCGGCCCCGGCCCCCCGGTGCTCTGCAGCCGGACCCCGCCCGCGGACACCAGCGTCACGTGCCGGGCCCCGCTCGGCCGCGTCGCCAGCGCCTGCCGCGCCGCCCGCTGCGCCTCCGGACCCGACACCACCCCGTCGATCCCGGCGGCCTCGGGCAGCCGGTTCCCCAGCGCCTCGCCCACCAGCGCCGCCTCCTCCTGGAGCAGCCGGTCCACGTCGGCCCGGCCCGACACCCGCACCAGCTCGTAGGTGAGCAGGGCCACCCCGCCGATCACCAGCGCCATCACCAGCAGGGCCCGGAGCACCACCCGGGCGGTGAGGTTCACCGGTCACCGCCGTCCAGCCGGTAGCCGACCCCGCGCACCGTCACGATCCGCTCCGCGCCGAGCTTGCGGCGCAGCTGGCTGACGTATACCTCCACCACGTTCGACGCCCCGTCGAAGTCGTAGCCCCACACCCGGTCCAGCAGCTGGGGCTGGGAGAACACCTGCCCCGGGTGGCGCACCAGCACCTCCAGCAGGCCGAACTCGCGCGCCGACAGGGTGACGGTGGCCCCGTCCACCGACGCGGTGCGCGCCCCCAGGTCCAGCACGATCCCCCCGGCGGCCAGCACGTCCGCGCGCTCCTGTCCGCCGGTGCGCAGCCGGGCCCGGACCCGGGCCAGCAGCTCGCTCACGCTGAAGGGCTTGACCATGTAGTCGTCGGCCCCGGCGTCCAGGTTCGCGACCCGGTCGCTCACGGCGTCCTTGGCGGTCAACACGATCACCGGGACCGAGGGGCGGCGGCTCCGCAGCCGACGCAGCACCTCCTCGCCCGGGATGCCCGGCAGGCCCAGGTCCAGCACCACCAGCTCGACGTCGGGGGACAGGGCCATCGTCAGCCCGTCGATGCCGTCGGAGGCGACCAGCACCCGGTGCCCGGCGCTCTCCAGCCCGCGCCGCACGAAGGAGACGATGCCCTCCTCGTCCTCCACCACCAGAATCGCCACGCCCCCGCGCCCCTTTCCCCCGCCTGTCGTGGCCCAGCCTCCCAGGGGGCACTGAGCCGTTCCTGAGCGCAACATGAAGAAGGTCTTCAGGTTGCACTCATGTCCCCATCATCCCGCCGTCCCATGCTGGAGTCAGTGAACGGGACCTCCACGGGTAAGGACACCATGATGCAGAAGCGGACCACGATCCTCCTCGCCACCTCCGCGGCCGGGCTGCTGGCCGTCGGCGCTGTCGGCGGCTACCTGCTGCTCGACGACCCCGAGCAGCAGATCCAGCCGATCAGCCTGACCGGTTTCTCCTCCGGCGGCGCCCCGGCGGCCGCCCCCGCCGACGGCAACGGCGGCACCTCGGCCACCCGGTCCGTCGAGGGCCTGGAACAGCTCACCGGCGAGCTGCGCGCCGACGACGACCAGGACCGGGACGAGGACCACGACGACTGGAGCGTGGCCGGGGTGGACGTCGACTTCGGTCCCGAGGAATGGCTGCTGACCGACCCGGTCGTGGAGGACTACGACGGCGACGGCACCGCCGCCCCGCTGCTGGAGGAGCTGCGCGGGCTGGAGGGCACCGAGGTCACCCTGGGCGTCCGCTACGAGGAGGACGACGACGGCGAGCGCGAGGACGCCGACGTCTACACCGTCAACGGGCTCAACCTGCGCGACCCCGACGGCGGCCCGGCCCCCTGGGACAACTCCGGCACCGAGGGCGAGGCCGACCGCGACGCCGTGTCCGCCGCCGCCGAGGCGGCCGTGGGCGAGGGCGCCCGCGCCGTGGACGCGGACCGCGACGACGAGGACGGCCACCAGGTCTGGGACGTCGAGGTGCACGGCGCCGACGGCCGCGAGTACGACGTCATCGTCGACCTGTCCGGCGAGGTCGTCGACGTCCGCGAGGACGACTGATCCGCTCCCGCCGTCCCGTCCGCCGACGGGACGGCGGGAACGGCACCGCCGGGACGGCCGGGGGTGGGCCCGGGGACACCTTGGGGGTAGGGCCCGCCGTAGTGACCGGCCGGTGCGCCGTCGGCCAGGCTCGATACCATGACCGAGAACGCCCGTCCGCTCGGCACGCTTCTCCGCCTGCCGCCCGTCCTGGGACTGCTCCTGCTCGCCCCGGTCTGCGCCGAGTACCTCTACGGCTACGACGACTCGACCGGCGACCCGCGGGAGCTCCTGGGTGGGCTGTTCCTCTTCGCGCCCCTGTACGGCGGGGCCGCCGTGCTCATCCGCGAGGTCGTCCGCAGGACCGGGCGCGGGTGGCCGGCCGTCCTGCTGCTGGGCGCCGCCTTCGGCGTGGTCCAGGCGGGGCTCGTGGACCTGTCGCTGTTCAACCCCTCCTACCGCGACATCCCGTACTGGGAGGACATGTTCTCCTCCTCCCTGCTGCCGGCCCCGGGTGTGAACCCCAACCTGGCGCTCGCCTTCACGGCGGGGCACGCGGTCTGGAGCGTCACCGTGCCGATCGCGGTCGTGGAGTCGCTCGCCCCCCGGACGGCCGCCCGGCCGTGGCTGGGGTGGTTCGGGCTGGCCGTGGTCGCGGCCGGGTTCGCGGCCGCCGCCGTGCTCGTGCTGCGGTGGTCCGTGGAGACCGAGGGGTTCGTGCCCTCCGCCGGGCAGGCCGTCGGCGCGGCCGCGGCGGCGCTCGCCCTGGGCGCCGCGGCCTTCCTGTGGCGCGGGCCCGCCCGGCCCGACCCGCGGCCCGCGCCCCCGCCGTGGGCGGTCGGCGGCACCGTCCTGGCGGCGCTGGGCCTGCCCGGGGCGGTCGCGCACCTGCTGCGGGTGGTGGGCCTGGGGGAGGGGCCGTGGCGGATCGCGGACTCGTCCTGGTTCCTCATCGGCTGGCCGGGGTTCGCGGTCAACCTGGCCGTCCTGGGCGGCCTCGCCGTGCTGCTGGCCCGCTGGTCGGCCCGGGCGGGCTGGGGGCCCCGCCACGTGCTCGCCGCAGCGGGCGGCGCCCTGCTCGCCAACGTGTTCACGGCCTTCCTCGCCCGCCCCATCGGCGACGTGGCGGCGGCCGCCAAGTACACCCACAACACGGTCGCCCTCCTCGGCTCGCTCGCGGTGCTCGCCCTGGGCTCTCGCCGCCTCCGGACGGCCCGGCCGCCCACGCCCGGGGCGGGGTGACCACGGCCGCGCCCCGAACCGGTCGGCCGCCGAGCCGTTCCCCGGCCCGGCCCCGGGCGGCCCGGCCGGGCGAGGTGCGGGCCGCCGCCGGCAGCCGGGCCCGCGGCGGCGGGAAGGCGAGACCGCTGGTCGGAGCCGGAAGCGGACGTTGTACGCTCTTCGGGCCAGTCGTACTCCACTTCGTGGGGCAGGGAACCCGGTGCGAATCCGGGACTGACGCGCAGCGGTGAGGGTGACGGGCGGGCATGTGCCGGGACCTCCATGTCCCGGACGGCCACTGGGGCGCACCGCCCCGGGAAGGCGCTCCGCTCCGGAAGACCCCGAGTCCGAAGACCTGCTGGCACCGGCGGTGACGGGCCGCCGGGTCACCCGCGGGCCCCGCGTACGGGCCCCGAACCGAAGGACGTGCATGTTCCCCGCGGACGCCCCCGCGCCCCGCTCCCGGCGCGACCGCTGCCCCGGCGCGCTCCGGCCCTGGGAGGCCCCGGACGGCCTGCTGGTCCGGCTCCGACTCGTCGGCGGCCGCCTGCCGGCCCGGTCCCTGGCCGCTCTGGCCGCCGTCGCCGAGGAGTTCGGCTCCGGCCGGGTCCACGTGACGGGGCGGGCCAACCTCCAGGTGCGCGCCCTGCCCGGCCGGGACGGGCGCCTCGACCCCGCGGTCCTCGGCGCGCTGGAGGAGACGGGGCTGCTGCCCTCGCCCTCCCACGAACTGGTCCGCAACGTGATGGCCTCGCCGCTCACCGGGCTGTCGGGGGGACGCGCCGACCTGCGCCCCGTCGCCGCCGCCCTGGACGCGGCCCTGTGCTCGGCCCCGCACCGCGCCGCCCTGCCCGGCCGCTTCCTGTTCGTGCTCGACGACGGGCGCGGCGACCTCGTGGAACGCCCCTGCGACCTGGGCCTCACCGCGCTCGACGGGGCCACCGCCCAACTGCGCGTCGGCGACCGCCACGGGTCGGCGGTGCGGCTGGACGGGGCCGCCGACGCCCTCGTGCGCTTGGCCGACCTGTTCCTGGAGCGGCGCGGCGACGGCCCCTCCGCGCCCTGGCACGTGGCCGAGCTCCCCTCCGCGCTGTGCGCGCCGCATCCCCCCGACCCGCGCCTGCCCGCGCCCGCCCCGCCACCGCCGTACGGGCCGCTGCCCGGCGGCGCGCACCACGTCCCCGTCCCGGAGGAGGGCCTGGACCGGGTCGCCGCGGACGCCCTGGCCGCCGCCGCCCTCGCCGCGGGCGGCGACCTCGTGGTCACGCCCTGGCGCGGCGTCGTCGTCCCCGGGGCACGGCGGTGACCGCCCCCCGCCGGCCGAACCGGCACTACGAGTACATCGACGACGGGCCCGCGATCTACACGGACTCCTTCGCCACCATCCGCGCCGAGGCGTCCCTGGGCCACCTGCCCGCCGACGCCGAGCGCCTCGCGGTGCGGATGATCCACGGCACCGGGCAGGTCGACCTCGCCGCCGACCTGGTGGTCCACCCCGGCCTGGTCGGCGCCGCCCGGGCGGCCCTGCGGTCCGGCGCGCCGATCCTGTGCGACGCGACCATGGTCGCCACCGGCGTCACCCGCGGCCGCCTGCCCGCCGACAACGACGTCCTGTGCCTGCTGGGCGACGAGCGGGTCCCCGGCCTGGCCCGGCGCTGGGGCACCACCCGCTCCGCCGCCGCGGTCTCCCTGTGGGAGCCCCGGCTGGAGGGCGCCGTGGTCGCCTTCGGCAACGCCCCCACGGCGCTCTTCCACCTGCTGGAGATGCTCGTCGACGGCGCCCCGCGCCCCGCGGCGATCGTCGGCTGCCCGGTCGGCTTCGTCGGCGCCGCCGAGTCCAAGCAGGCGCTGGAGGAGTTCGCCGGCCGCCACGGCATCGACGTCCCCTACGTGCTCGCCCGCGGCCGCCGCGGCGGCTCCGCGATGGCCGCCTCGGCCCTCAACGCCCTCGCGAAGGAGGAGGAATGACCGGCAGGACCGGCAGGTTCCACGGCGTGGGCGTCGGCCCCGGCGACCCGGAGCTGATGACCCTCAAGGCCGCCCGGCTCATCTCGGCCGCCGACGTCGTCGCCTACCACTGCGGCCCGGGCAAGGACTCCAACGCCCGCCGCATCGCCGCCGGCCTGATCCCGGCGGGGGCGGTCCAGGAACGGCTCGTCTACCCGGTGACCACCGGCGCGGCCGACCACCCCGGCGGCTACGAGGGTGCCCTGGCCGACTTCTACGAGGAGTCCGCCGCGCGCCTGGCCGCCCACCTCGACGCGGGGCGCGACGTCGTCCTGCTCTCCGAGGGCGACCCGCTGTTCTACGGGTCCTACATGTACATGCACGACCGCCTGGCCGACCGGTACGAGACCGGGATCGTGCCCGGCGTCCCGGCCTTCGCCGCGGCCGCCGCCACCGCGGCGGCGCCCCTGGCCCGCCAGACGGACGTGCTCACCGTCCTGTCCGGCACCCTGCCCGAACCGGAACTCGCCCGCCGCCTTGCCGACACCGACGCGGCCGTCGTCATGAAGCTCGGCCGGACCTTCCCCGCCGTGCGCCGCGCCCTCGCGGCGGCGGGGCGGCTGGACCACGCCGTGTACGTGGAGCGCGCCTCCATGGAGGGCGGGCGCCGCCTGCCGGCGGCCGAGGTCGACCCCGACACGGTCCCCTACTTCTCCCTCGTCCTGGTCACCGGCGACAGCCGCAACGGCACCCGGTCCCGCGACGGAGCCACAGCGCCCGGGAGCGCCGCCGCGCCGGGGGAGGCCCCCCGGCCCGCGCGCCCGGCGGCCGAGCTGCTGGTCGTCGGCCTGGGTCCCGGGCCCGGCCACTGGCTCACCCCCGAGGCCGGGGAGGCGCTGGCCGGGGTGGACCACGTGGTCGGCTACGGGCCCTACGTCGCCCGCGTCCCCCAGCGCCCGGGGCTGACCCGCCACGCCTCGGGCAACACCGTCGAGCTCGACCGCGCCCGGCACGCCCTGGACCTGGCTGCCCGGGGCGAGCGCGTGGCCGTGGTCTCCGGCGGCGACGCCGGGATCTTCGGCATGGCCACCGCCGTGTTCGAGGCGGCCGAGGACCCCCGGTACCGGGACGTGTCCGTCCGCGTGGTGCCCGGGGTGAGCGCGGTCCAGGCCGTGGCCGCCCGCGCGGGCGCCCCCGTCGGCGGCGACTTCGCCGTCATGAGCCTCTCGGACCGCCTCAAACCGTGGAAGGTCGTCGAGCACCGGCTGCGCGCCGTCGCCGACGCCGACCTGGCCCTGGCCCTGTACAACCCCGCCTCGCGCTCGCGCACCGAGCAGATCGCCACCGCGCGCCGCGTCCTGCTGGAGCACCGCGACCCCGACACGGTGGTCGTGGTGGGCCGGGACGTGGGCCGCGACGGGGAGTCGCTGGAGGTGACCACCCTGGCCGGGCTCGATCCCGCGGCGGTCGACATGCGCTGCCTGCTCATCGTCGGGGCGTCCGGGACCCGGGTCTCCCCGTCGGGCCGCGTCTGGACCCCCCGGTGGGTGAAGCCGTGACCGTGCACTTCGTGGGCGCCGGACCCGGGGCGGCGGACCTGCTCACCGTGCGCGCCACGCGCATGCTCGGCGCGGCCGACGTGGTGCTCTACCCCGGGACGTACCTGGACCCCGGGGTCCTCTCCCACTGCGCGCCCGGGGCGGAGCTGGTGGACACCCAGGGCCTGGACCTGGACCGCATCACCGAACGCCTGGTCGGGGCCCACCGGGCCGGCTCCGACGTCGTGCGGCTGACCTCGGGGGACCCGTCCCTGTACTCCGCGCTCGCCGAGCAGACCCGCCGGCTCGACGCGCACGGTGTGCCGTGGGACGTCACCCCGGGCGTGCCCGCCTACGCCGCCGCCGCGGCCCTGGCGGGACGGGAGCTGACCGTGCCCCTGGTCGCGCAGTCGGTGGTCCTCACCCGGACCCGGGCGCGGTCCACGGCCATGCCGGACACCGAGTCCCTGGCCGCGTTCGCCGCCACCCGGGCCACCCTGGTCCTGCATCTGGCGATCACCCGGGTGCGGGCGCTCATGGGGGAGCTCGCCCCCGAGTACGGGGCGGACTGCCCGGTGGTCGTCGTCCACCGGGCGAGCCAGCCGGGCGAGGCGGTCCTGCGCGGGACGGTGGCCGACATCGCCGACCGGGTCGAGGAGGCCGGGTTCCGGCAGGCGGCGGTCATCCTGGTCGGACGGGCCCTGGACCCGCGGGGCGGCGGGGAGTCCTTCCTCTACGACCCCGCCCGGCCCCGGCCGGGGGACGGCGGGTAGGCCGCGCCCCCGGGGCGCCGGGGCCGCGGGGGCGGCGCACGGTCAGGCCCGCCAGGACCACTGGGTGACCGTGCGCGCGGGCGTCCACCCGGTGAACCCGCCGATCGGCGCGGCGGTCTCCACGGCGATCCGGGTCAGCTCGCCGCCGTGCTCCCGGTGGGCCTCTCCCAGCAGCCGCTCGGTCTCCAGCGTCACCCCGTGCACCACCAGGCGGCCGCCCGGCCGCAGCGCCTCCAGGCACGCCCCGAGCACACCGGGCCGGGTCGCGCCGCCGCCGACGAACACCGCGTCGGGCGCGGGCAGCCCCGCCAGCGCCTCCGGGGCGCGCCCGTGGACCACCCGCAGCCCCGGCACGCCGAGCCGCCCCGCGTTGCGGCCGATCCGCGCGGCCCGGCCGGCGTCGGCCTCCACCGCCGTCGCCGCGCACTCCGGGTGCGCGCGCATCCACTCGATCCCCACCGACCCCGCGCCCGCGCCCACGTCCCACAGGTGCAGCCCCGGGGCGGGCGCCAGCCGGGCGAGGGCGCAGGCGCGCAGGTCGCGCTTGGTGAGCTGCCCGTCGTGCTCGTAGGCGTCGTCGGGCAGCCCGGCGGCCAGCCCGTACCCGGGCGGCCCATCGAGCTCCAGGGCGAGGACGTGCAGCGCCGGCACGGACCCGGGGTCCACCCCGGGCCACCCGTCCGCGGTGCCCTCCAGTCGCGACTCGGCGTCCGAGCCCAGGTCCCCGAGCACGGTCATGCGGGTGCCCCCGTACCCGGCGCCGCTCAGCAGGGCGGCCGCCAGGGCCGGGGTGCCCGCGTCCGAGGAGAGCACCAGCAGCCGCGCCCCGGGGGACAGCCACCGCAGCAGCAGCCGGGGGTCGCGCCCGACCAGGGTCACCACCGAGCACCGTTCCGCGGGCCAGCCCATCCGCGCCCGGGCCAGCGCGACCGAGGACAGGGCGGGCTCCACCCGCACCGCGTCCGCGCCCAGCAGGTCGATGAGCGTGGCCGCCACCCCCGACACGAGCGGGTCGCCGGAGGCCAGGGCCACCACGCCCCGGCCGGGGCAGGAGGCGAGCAGCCCGGGCAGCCCCTCCCGCAGGGGGGAGGGCCAGGGCTCCCGGCGCTGCCCCCGCCGGTCCGGCACCATCGCCAGGTGCCTGCGCCCGCCCAGCAGCGTGTCCGCCTCCAGCACCAGGCTCCGCAACCGTTCGGGCACCCCCGCCCAGCCGTCGGCGCCGACGCCGACGACGGTGACACGGGGGACGGGGGTGGGGCGGGTGTCGGTGCTCATGGGGTGGACGCTATCGTCGAACCCTGGTGCGAGGTGCCCCGGCCTCCCCACCTTCGGAAACGGTGGGAAGGGCGGTCGGGGAGAATCTGGGAAGCCGGTGAGATTCCGGCACAGGCCCGCTGCGGTGAACCGAGCCCCCGAGGAGGGGGACCCGGCAAGTCCGAAGACCGGCCCCGCACCCGTTCAGACCCATGGCGAAACGAGCGGGAGCCTCACATGCCATTGCGGCCATCGCACTACCCCTTTTCGGCGATCGTCGGCTGCGACACCGAACCGCTGGACGACCTGGGCCTGGCCCTGGTCCTGGCCAGCGTCTCCCCCGAGATCGGGGGCGTCCTGGTGCGCGGGGAGAAGGGCACCGCCAAGTCCACGGCGGTGCGCGCCCTCGCCCCCCTGCTGCCCCCGGTCGAGGTCCACCCGGGCGACCGCTTCTCCGTCGACCCCGCCGACCCCGCGCAGGAGTCCCCGGACGGCCCGTTCCCGCCCGGCACGGCCGTGGAGAGCCGCCCGGTGCGCCTGGTCGAGCTGCCCGTGGGCGCCACCGAGGACCGGGTGCTGGGCTCCCTGCACCTGGAGCAGGCGCTCACGCACGGCAGGGTCGCCTACGAGCCCGGGCTGCTGGCCCGTGCCCACCGGGGCCTCCTCTACGTGGACGAGGTCAACCTGCTCCACGACCACCTGGTCGACCTCCTCCTCGACGCCGCCGCGACCGGCCGGGTGACCGTGGAGCGCGACGGGTTCTCCGTGGAGCACCCCGCCCGGTTCCTGCTCATCGGCACGATGAACCCTGAGGAGGGCGAACTGCGCCCGCAGCTCCTGGACCGGTTCGGGCTCACTGTCGAGGTCCGCGCGCCCGCCGACCCCGCCGCCCGCGTCGAGGTGGTCCGCAGGCGCATGGCCTACGACTCCGACGCCGCTGCCTTCGCCGACCGCTACGGGGCCGCCGAGAAGGCGCTCGCCGAGCGCATCGCCGCGGCCCGGGACACCGTCCGGGGCGCCCGGCTCTCCGAGGCCGCGCTGCTGAAGATCGCGCAGGTGTGCGCGGCGTTCGAGGTCGACGGCCTGCGCGCCGACATCGTCACCGCGCGCACGGCCCTGGCGCACGCCGCCTGGGAGGGCCGGGCCTTCGTCACCCGGGCCGACATCCGCCGCGCCGCCCTGCTGGCGCTGCCGCACCGGCGGCGCCGCAACCCCTTCGATGCTCCGGGCCTGGACGAGGAGCTCCTCGACCGGGTCCTCGGCGACGGGGACCCGCCGCCCGACCCCCCGCGGCCGCCGGGGCCGGACGGGGCGGACGGCCCCGCCGAAGACGGCGGCCCCGGGGACGGGGACGCCGACGCCCCGCAGGCCCCGGACACCCCCGGGGACGGCCGGAGCCCCGACGCCGGACCTCCTGACGCGGGGCCCTCCGACATCGGGTCCTCCGGGGACGGCGACGGGACCGGCGGCGCCGAGTACGCCCCCGCTCCGCAGCCCCCCGCGCGCCCCGACGGCGCCGCCCCCTCCGTCACCGCGAAGGCCGCCGCCCCCTACCGCCCCCGCACGCTCACGGTGCGCGGCGCGGGAGCGGGCGCCGACGGCCGCCGCAGCCGCGCCGTCGGCACCCGGGGCCGCAGGATCGGGGCGCAGCCGCCGGGCCGGGGTCCGAGTGGTTCGCTCCACCTGGTGGAGACCGTCAAGGCCGCGGCCTCCCGCCCGCACGGCGGCGGCCGGATCGGCCTGCTGCCCCGCGACCTGCGCGTCGCGGTGCGCGAGGGCCAGGAGAGCAACCTGGTGCTGTTCTGCGTCGACGCGTCGGGCTCCATGGCGGCGCGCAAGCGCATGGGCGAGGTCAAGACCGCGATCCTGTCCCTGCTTCTGGACGCCTACCGGCGCCGCGACAAGGTCGGCCTCGTGACCTTCCGGGGGACGGGCGCCGAACTGGTGCTGCCGCCGACCCGGTCGGTGGACACCGCCGCCGCCCGCCTGGACGGGCTGCCCGCCGGGGGCCGCACCCCCCTCGCCGAGGGCCTGCTGGAGGCCGCCCGGGTCCTGCGGCGCGAGCGCCTGCGCGACCCGCGCCAGCGCCCGCTGCTCGTCCTGGTGACCGACGGCCGGGCCACCGCCGGCCCGGGCTCCGTCGGCCGTTCGCTGGCGGCCGCCGACCACGTCGCCGCGCTGGGCGTGACCACCGTCGTCGTGGACGGCGAGTCCGGTCCGCTGCGGCTGGGGCTGGCCGCCGGCCTCGCCCGCAGGCTGGGCGCCGACCACATCCCCGTGTCCGAGGTCAGCGCCGCCGCCCTGGGCGGCGCGGTGAGGGAGAGGGCCGCCTGATGCCGCAGGGAAAACCGCTCGTGGTCCCCGACGACGGGCTCACCACGCGCCAGCGCCGCAACCAGCCGGTGCTCGCGGTCCACACCGGCGACGGCAAGGGCAAGTCGACCGCGGCGTTCGGGCTCGCCCTGCGCGGCTGGAACCAGGGCTGGCGGATCGGGGTGTTCCAGTTCGTGAAGTCGGCGAAGTGGCGCATCGGCGAGCAGACCGTGCTCGAACGCCTGGGCCGGCTCCACGAGGAGACCGGCGAGGGCGGCCCCGTGGAGTGGCACAAGATGGGCTCGGGCTGGTCCTGGAGCCGCCGCCCCGGCAGCGCGGAGGACCACGCCGCGGACGCGGCCGAGGGCTGGGCGGAGATCAAGCGCAGGCTCGCCGACCAGCGCCACGACCTGCTCATCCTCGACGAGTTCACCTATCCCCTGAACTGGGGCTGGGTCGACGTCGACGACGTCGTGGCGACCCTGTGCGACCGCCCCGGGCGCCAGCACGTGGTGGTCACCGGCAGGCGCGCCGACCCCCGGCTGGTGGAGGCCGCCGACCTGGTCACCGAGATGGCCAAGGTCAAGCACCCCATGGACGCGGGCCGCAAGGGCCAGCGGGGCATCGAATGGTGACGGCTCTGCCCCGGGTCATGGTCGCCGCCCCCATGACGGGCCAGGGCAAGACCACGGTCGCGACCGGGCTCATGGCCGCGCTGCGCGCCGCCGGGCACACCGTGAGCAGCCACAAGGTCGGCCCCGACTACATCGACCCCGGCTACCACGCCCTGGCCACCGGCCGCCCCGGCCGCAACCTCGACCCCCACCTGGTGGGGGAGGACCGGGTGGCGCCGCTGCTCCTGCACGGGGCGCGCGGCGCGGACGCCGCCGTCGTCGAGGGGGTCATGGGACTGCACGACGGGCGGATCGGAACGGGCGGGTTCTCCTCGTCGGCGCACGTCGCGGCCCTCACCCGGACCCCCGTGGTGCTGGTCGTGGACGTGTTCCGCATGTCCCGCTCCGCGGGCGCCCTGCTGGCGGGTATGGCCGACTACGACCCGTCGGTCGAGGTCGTGGGCGTGATCCTCAACCGCGCCGGGTCGGCGCGCAACACCGCGGAGATCACCCGCTCCACCCGCCTGCCGGTGCTGGGCGCCGTCCCCCACGACGATCGGATCGCGCGCCCCTCCCGGCACCTGGGCCTGGTCCCGGCCGCCGAACGGGCGGAGTCGGAGCGGGTGGTGGACCGCCTGGGCGAGCACATCGCCGCCCACGTCGACCTGGACGCGGTGCTGGAGCTGGCCCGCTCCGCCCCAGCCCTGGACGCCCGGCCCTGGGACCCGGCCGACGCGGTCGGTGCCCGTACGGGTGGGCGCCGGCCGGTGGTGGCGGTGGCGCAGGGGCGCGCCTTCACCTTCCGTTACCCGGAGACGGAGGAGCTGCTGCGCGCGGCCGGGTGCGACGTGCGGGCGTTCGACCCGCTCACCGACACCGGGCTGCCCGCCGGGACCCGCGGGATCTACCTCGGCGGCGGCTTCCCCGAGGTGTACGCGGGCTCCCTGGCCGCCAACCGCTCCCTGGCCGCCGAACTCGGCGAAGCGGTGCGGGACGGGGTCCCCACCGTCGCCGAGTGCGCGGGGCTGCTCTACCTCGCCCGGTCCCTGGACGGGCGGCCCATGGTCGGGGCGGTGCGGGCCGACGCCCGGATGACCGACCGCCTGACACTGCGCTACCCGGAGGCGGTCTCCCCCGGGGACACGCTGCTGGCCCGGGCGGGGGAGAGGGTGACCGGCCACGAGTTCCACCGCACCCGCGTCACCCCGGAGACCGGGGCGGACGGCCCCGCCTGGGAGATCGAGGGCGCCGCGGAGGGGTTCGCCTCGCCCACCCTGCACGCGTCCTACCTGCACGTCCACTGGGCCGGGCACCCCCGGCTCGCCGCCCGCTTCGCCGAGGCCGCCGCCTCCGGCGCGCCCGCTGGCCCCGCTCCCGCCGCCCCGGGCCCGCCCGCCGGAACGGCCGCGGGCACGGGTGCCACGGGTGCCGCCCCTGGCCTTCCCCGCGACGCGCATACCGGTGCCACCTCCGAGGTGGCCGTCGGCACGGACGGCGGCGCGCACACCGGTGCCGTCTCCGTGGCGGCCGCGGGCACGGGTGCCACGGGTGCCGCCACCGGCCCTTCCGGCGGCGCGCTCCCCGCGGACCCGCTGCGCCACCACGGCGACGCCGAGACCGGCGACGGGCTGCTGGACCTGGCCGTCAACGTGTACGCGGGGCCGCGCCCCGCCTGGCTCGACCGGGCCCTGCACGCGAGCCTGGACGACGCCGCCGCCTACCCCGACCCCCGCTCCGCCCGCGCCGCGATCGCCCACCACCACGGCCGCGGACCCGACGCCGTCCTGCCCACCGCCGGCGCCGCGGAGGCGTTCACGCTCCTGGCCCGGCTGCGGCCCTGGCGCCGGCCGGTGGTCGTGCACCCCCAGTTCACCGAGCCGCACGCCGCGCTGGAACAGGCCGGACACCGCGTCACCCCGGTGCTGTGCACCGCCGGGGACGGCTTCGCGCTCCGCCCCGAGGCCGTCCCCGAGGACGCCGACCTCGTGGTGGTGGGCAACCCCACCAACCCCACCGGGGTCCTGCACCCGGCCCGGGTGCTGCGCGCCCTGCGCCGCCCCGGGCGCCTGCTGGCCGTGGACGAGGCGTTCATGGACGCCGTCCCCGGCGAGCCGGAGTCGCTGGCGGGGGAGGAGCTGGAGGGGGTGGTGGTCCTGCGCAGCCTCACCAAGCACTGGTCGATCCCCGGCATCCGCGCCGGGTACGTCGTCGGCGACCCGACGGTGGTCCGGGAGCTGGCCCGCGGGCAGACGCCCTGGTCGGTGTCCGCGCCCGCCGTCGCGGCCATGGTCGCCTGCACGGCGGACCCGCGGGCGGCGGCCGAGGCGACCGAGCGCGCCCGCACCCTGGACGGGTGGCGGGCCACGCTGGAGGCCGGGCTGCGCCGGGCCGGGCTGGAGTCCGTCCCCTCCCGAGCCCCGTTCGTGCTGGTCCGGGTCGGGGAGGGCGGCCACGCCCGCCTGCGCGCGGGCGGTGTCGCGGTGCGGCGGGCCGACACCTTCCCCGGCCTGGACGCCTCCTGGGTGCGGGTGGCCGTACGCCCGCCCGAGGCCACCGCGAGGTTCCTGGCCGCCCTGGAGGCGGTCGCGGAGCGGTCGGCGTCCGTCCTGCCTGTGCGGGCGTGAGCCCCGGAACGGTGTCCGGCGGCCCGCGTCGGCCGGTGCGCGCGGAATCGGCCGGGCCCCGCTCAGCCCAGGTCGCGCACCCAGGCGAACGCCGACGCCACGTCGTGCACCACGGGCACTCCCGCGGGCCCCGGCGGGCGCCGCACCACCACGACCGGGACGCCCAGCAGGCGCGCGGCCTCCAGCTTGGGCCGGGTGTAGGTCCCGCCCGAGTTCTTGGTGACCAGCACGTCCGACCCGTGTCCGGCCATGAGGCCGCGCTCGCCGTCCAGCGTGTACGGCCCCCTCCCGGTCACCAGCCGCCAGGGGGCGGGCGGCGCCTGCTCCGGCGCGTCCACCACCCGGGCCAGGACCGGGAGCCCGCCCAGGGCCGGGACGAACCGCGCCAGCTCCTGGCGCCCCACGGTCAGGAACGGCCGGGAGCCCAGCCGCGCGGCCGTCCGGGCCGCCTCCCCGTGGTCGGCGGCGTGGTGCCAGCCCGGCTCCGGCTCCCACCCGGGCCTCTCCAGCCGCAGCAGCGGCAGGTCCGTGCAGGCCGCGGCCGCGTTCGCCGACATGCCCAGGGCGAAGGGGTGGGTGGCGTCCACGACCGCGTCGTAGTCCGCGAGCGCCGCCCGCAGCCCGGCCACCCCGCCGAAACCCCCGATGCGGACCCGGCCCTCCGGCAGGCGCGGCCGCGCCACCCGCCCGGCCAGCGACGAGGTGACGTCCACCCCGGCCGCCACCAGGAGCGCGGCCAGTTCGCGGGCCTCGGAGGTGCCGCCCAGCAGGAGCAGCCTCACCGCACACCCCCGGGGTGCGGTTCGGGCAGTCCCGGCGGGGCGCCCTCGAGCGCCAGCTCCAGCAGGGCGTCGACGTCCAGGTGTGCCTCCACCAGGTCGGCCAGCAGGTCCAGGCGCCGCTCCCGGGCCGTGGCGAACCGGACGCCGGACGCCCCGTGCCCGAGCGCCTCGGCCAGGAACGCCTCCCGGAACGCGTCGCCCTCCAGGGCGCCGTGCCACAGGGTGCCGAACACCGCCCCCGCGCGCGCCCCGCCCGGGAACGCCTCGGCCCCGGGCCCGCGCGTCACCGTGCCGTGGTGGATCTCGTAGCCGCTCACGGGCACACCGAACGCCTCCCCGGACGGCAGCCCCAGGGTCTTGTCCGCGGTGAAGTCGGTGCGCACGTCCAGCAGGCCCAGCCCCGGCGCCCGCGCCCCTCCGGGCGCCTCCACCCCGTCGGGGTCGGCCACCGTGGTGCCCAGCATCTGGAACCCGCCGCAGATCCCCAGCACCGGCCGCCCCCGGCGGGCGTGCTCGACCACGGCCCGGTCCAGCCCCCGCGAGCGCAGCCACGCCAGGTCGGCCAGGGTGGCGCGGGTGCCGGGCAGCACCACCAGGTCGGCGTCGGAGAGGTCGCGCGGACCCGACGCGAACACCACGTCCAGGTCCGGCTCCAGGCCGAGCGCGTCCACGTCGGTGAAGTTGCTGATGCGGGGCAGGCGCACCACCGCCACCCGCCGCACCCGGTCCCCGTCCGCGCGCCGGCCCTCCAGGTCCAGGGCGTCCTCGGAGTCCAGCCACAGCCCGGGATCCCACGGCAGGACGCCGTAGACGCGCCGTCCCGTGCGCCGCTCCAGGTCCGCCAGTCCCGGTTCGAGGAGCGCGGGGTCGCCCCGGAACTTGTTGACGACGAAACCCGCGACCAGGTCGCGGTCCGCCCGCTCCAGCAGCGCCACCGTGCCGTACAGGGCGGCGAACACCCCGCCCCGGTCGATGTCGCCCACGACCACCGCGGGCAGGTCCGCGTGCCGGGCCAGCCCCATGTTGACGTAGTCGCCCGCCCGGAGGTTGGTCTCGGCGGGGCTGCCCGCGCCCTCGGCGACGACGACGTCGTACCTGGACGCGAGGTCGTCGAAGGCGGCGTGCGCCGCCTCGGCCAGGTGGCGGCGGCCCGCCTCCCAGTCCGCGGAGGACACCTCGCCCGCCGGATGGCCCATCAGCACCACGTGGCTGCGCCGGTCGCCGCCGGGTTTGAGCAGCACCGGGTTCATGGCGGGCTCCGGTTCGGCGCGCGCGGCCAGCGCCTGCACCCACTGCGCCCGGCCGATCTCCGCCGCCCGCCCGTCCGGGCCCCGGCAGACCATGGAGTTGTTGGACATGTTCTGCGCCTTGTACGGGGCGACCCGCACGCCGCGGCGCGCGAAGGCCCGGCACAGGCCGGTGGTGACCACGCTCTTGCCCGCGTCGGAGGTGGTCCCGGCGACGAGCACCCCTCCCACCCGTCGCCCGCCACCGTCCGACGCGGGCGCTTCGCGCCGTCCCGGACTTCCGCCCTCAGCGGTGGCCTTCGGCCCGGTGCTCATCGCGGCCTCCGCAGCAGCGCGGTGTCCATGACCCATCCCGCCTTCCCCCGGGCCCGCAGCCGGGCCTCCTCGATCTCGGGCAGCACGTCGCCGACCCGTCCCGCGACCAGTTCCTCGGTCTCGGTGCCCAGGTTGGCACCCCACCACACGGACCAGTCCGCCAGGCCGTCGAACCCGTGCCGCCCGGACAGCATGACGACGATGTCGCGGTGGCCCGCGGCCACCGCCTCCCCCAGGCGGCGGGCCGGGGTGACGTGGACCGGGTCGCCCACCCCGTGCAGCACGATCCGGTGCCGCGCGGCGAGCAGCTGCGGGGCGCTGATCCCCGGCAGCACGTCGTACTCCACCGGCACGGCGCCCCGCGCGGCCACGGCCTCCACGATCCGCAGCGTCGAGTCGTACAGGGAGGGGTCCCCCCAGACCAGGAACGCCGCCGTCCCGCCGCGCTCGCCCAGCACCCGCTCGTAGGCGCGCACCCGGGCCTCGTGCCAGGCGGCCACGGCCCCCTTGTAGTCCCCGGAGCCGCGGTCCCGCACGGGGTCGGGCACCTCCACCAGCGGGACGCCGTACGCCGCGCAGACCGCCCGCCGCAGCGCCAGCAGCCCGTCGTCGTCGCCCTTGCGGGCGGCGACCGCGTAGTCGCACCCCCGCAGGGCGTCGGCCGCCTCCCCGGTGAGCTGGCGGGGACCCGTACCGATCCCCAGGATCCGCACCCTCACTCGGCCCGCTCCTCCAGGTCGCCCTCGACCTCCAGGTACACCTCGGTCAGCGCCTGGAGGGTCGCGGGGTCCGGCTCCGCCCACAGGCCGCGCCGCGCCGCCTCGTGCAACCGCTCCACGATGCCGTGCAGCGCCCACGGGTTGGACGCGCGCAGGAACTCCTGCGTGGTCCCGTCGAGCACGTACTCCGCCGCGAGCCGCTCGTACATCCAGTCGTGGACGACCCCGGCCGTGGCGTCGAACCCGAAGAGGTAGTCGACCGTGGCGGCCAGCTCGAACGCGCCCTTGTAGCCGTGCCCCCGCATCGCGGCGATCCAGCGGGGGTTCACCACCCGGGCCCGGAACACGCGGGCCGTCTCCTCCGACAGCGTGCGGGTGCGCACCGCGTCGGGCGAGGTGGAGTCGCCCACGTACGCCCGGGGGTCGGAGCCGGTGAGCGCGCGCACGGTGGCGATCATGCCGCCGTGGTACTGGAAGTAGTCGTCGGAGTCGGCGATGTCGTGCTCGGCGCTGTCGACGTTCTTGGCCGCCACCTTGATCCGCCGGTAGTTGGCGCGCATGTCGTCGGCGGCCGGGACCCCGTCGAGCCCGCGGCCGTAGGCGAAACCGCCCCAGGCGGTGTACACCTCGGCCAGGTCGCGGTCGTCGCGCCAGTTGCCCGACTCCACCACCTGGAGGATGCCCGCCCCGTAGGACCCGGGCGCGGAGCCGAAGATCCGGGTGGTGGCCCGCCGCAGGTCCCCGTGCGACTCCAGGTCGGCCAGGGCGTGCGCGCGCACGAAGTTGAGCTCGGCCGGCTCGTCGAGCCCGGCCACCAGCGCCACGGCGTCGTCCATCATGGCGACCACGTGCGGGAAGGCGTCCCGGAAGAAGCCGGAGATGCGCACCGTGACGTCGATCCGCGGCCGCCCCAGCTCCTCCGCGGGCACCACGTCCAGCCGCGCGACCCGGCGTGACGCCTCGTCCCACTCGGGCCGCACCCCCAGCAGGGCCAGAACCTCGGCCACGTCGTCGCCGGACGTGCGCATCGCCGAGGTGCCCCACACCGACAGGCCCACCGACTCCGGGTAGGTCCCCGTCTCCTCCAGGTGGCGGCGCAGCAGCGACTCGGCCATGGCCTGGCCGGTCTGCCAGGCGAGCCGCGACGGCACCGCGCGGGGGTCCACGGTGTAGAAGTTGCGCCCGGTCGGCAGGACGTTGACCAGGCCCCGCAGGGGCGACCCGGACGGCCCCGCCGGGACGAACCCGCCCGCCAGGGCGTGCAGGACGTGGTCCATCTCGTCGGTGGTGCGGGCCAGGCGCGGGACGACCTGCGCGGCGGCGAACTCCAGCACGGCGCGCACCCGGTCGTCGTCGTGCAGGCCCGGCACCGCGGCCGGGTCCCAGCCCGCGGCCTCCATGCGCTCCACCAGGGCGCGGGCGGCCGCCTCCACCGCGTCGACCTCGGCGGTCGGCGCGCCCTCCTTCAGGCCCAGCGCCGCGCGCAGCCCCGGCACGGCCCCGCCCACCCCGCCCCACACCTGGGCCGCGCGCAGCACGGACAGGACCAGGTCCACCCGTGTCGCGCCCTCGGGGGCGGCGCCCAGCACGTGGAGGCCGTCGCGGATCCGGGTGTCCTTGATCTCGCACAGCCAGCCGTCGACGTGCAGCAGGAAGTCGTCGAACTCCTCGTCGCCGGGGCGATCGGCCAGGCCCAGGTCGCGGTGCATCTCCGCGGCCCGCATCAGCGCCCAGATCTCGCCGCGGACCGCGGGCAGCTTCGCCGGGTCCATGGCGGCGATGTTGGCGTGCTCGTCCAGCAGCTGCTCCAGGCGGGCGATGTCGCCGTAGGTCTCCGCGCGCGCCATCGGCGGGATCAGGTGGTCCACGACCGTGGCGTGGGCGCGCCGCTTGGCCTGGGCCCCCTCGCCCGGGTCGTTGACCAGGAACGGGTAGACCAGCGGCAGGTCGCCCAGGGCCGCGTCGGTGGCGCAGGCCGCGGACAGGGCGGCGTTCTTGCCCGGCAGCCACTCCAGCGAGCCGTGCTTGCCCAGGTGGACGACCGCGTGGGCGCCGAACCCGTGCTCCAGCCACCGGTAGGCGGCCAGGTAGTGGTGGCTGGGCGGCAGTTCCGGGTCGTGGTAGATCGCGATGGGGTTCTCTCCGAACCCGCGCGGCGGCTGCACCAGGACGACGACGTTGCCCGCGCGCAGGGCGGCGAGCACGATCTCGCCGTCGTCGTTGACGTAGAGGTTCCCCGGGGCGGGCCCCCAGGCCCCGGCCACCGCCTCCCGCAGCTCGGCGGGCAGGTCCCGGGTCCACTCGGCGTACTCGCGGGCGGTGATGCGCACGTGGGCGTCGGTGAGCTGGCCGGAGGTCAGCCACTCCTCGTCCTGGCCGCCCGCGGCGATCAGGGCGTGGACGAGCGCGTCGCCCGCCCGCACCTCGTCGGGCAGGTCCAGGCTGGGCAGGTCCCCGGGCCCGCCGAGGTCGTAGCCCTCCTCGCGCAGCCGCCGCAGCAGGCGGACCAGGGACCGGGGCGTGTCCAGGCCGACCGCGTTGCCGATCCGCGCGTGCTTGGTGGGGTAGGCCGACAGCACCACCGCGATCCGCTTCTCGGCGGGCGGCACGTGCCGCAGCCGCGCGTGCGCCACCGCGATCCCGGCCAGGCGGGCGCAGCGCTCGGGGTCGGCGACGTAGCGGGGCAGGCCGTCCCGGTCGATCTCCTTGAAGGAGAACGGCACGGTGATGATGCGGCCGTCGAACTCGGGGATGGCGATCTGGCTCGCCGAGTCCAGCGGTGTGACGCCGTCGTCGGACGCCTCCCAGGCGGCGCGCGGGCTCGTCAGGCACAGCCCCTGGAGGACCGGGACGTCCAGGGCGGCCATGCGCTCCACGTCCCAGGCCTCGTCGTCCCCGCCGGCGCCCGCCGTGGCGGGGGTGCTGCCGCCCGCGGCCAGGACGGTCACCACCAGCGCGTCGAACGCGCCCAGCGCCTCGTACAGGTCGTCGGGCGCCGAGCGCAGCGACCCGGCGAACACCGGCACGCCCACCGCCCGGCCGGTGGCGTCCACCGCGTCGGCCAGGTCGTGCGCGAACGCCGTGTTGCCGCCCGCCTCGTGGGCCCGGTAGTACAGGATGCCGATCCGGGGCAGGTCGGGGCTGGCGGGGAGGTCGCGCTCGGCGAAGCCCCACACCGGGATCTCCAGGGGAGGCTCGAACCCCTCGCCGGTCAGCAGGACGGTGTCCGACAGGAAGGCGTGCAGCCGGGCCAGGTTGGCGGGCCCGCCCTGGGCGAGGTAGCGGTGCGCGTCGGTGGCCACCCCGATCGGCACGGTGGAGTGCTCCATCAGCTCCGCGCTGGGCTGCTGCTCGCCGCCGAGCACGACCAGCGGGACGCCCCGCTCCCGGACGGCGGCCAGCCCCGGCCACAGGTCGTGCGGCGAGCCCAGCAGCCGCACCACGACCAGGCCGGCGCCCTCCACGGCCGCGGCGAGCTCGTCGTCGGAGGCGCGGGACGGGTTCGCCCACGTGTAGGCGGCGCCGCTCCCCCGCGCGGAGAGCAGGTCGGTGTCAGAGGTGGACAGCAGTGCGATCCGTACCGTCATGGCCGGATACCTCCCCAGGGGGTCGTGGGCTGTGGTTCGTCGGGACCGTCGGTGTTCGCGGAAGGAGGGCGTTCGGGCGGGGCGGCGTCCCGGGGGCCGCCCGGGGGCAGGGGGCCGTCCGGAGACCGGGGAGGGGCCGGGGTCCGGCGCAGGAACCGGACCACCGGGTGGCCGGGCCCCTCGTCGACCTCGGCGCGCACCCCGTACACCTCCCCGATGAGGGCGGGGGTGAGCACCTCGCCGGGCGTCCCCCCGGCGACCGCCCGGCCGCCGCGCAGCACGAGCAGCCGGTCGCAGTACATCGCGGCCAGGTTCAGGTCGTGCATGGCGATCACGGTGGTCACCGGAAGGCCGACGACCAGCTCCATCAGGTCCAGCTGGTACTGGATGTCGAGGTGGTTGGTCGGCTCGTCCAGCAGCAGCTCCCCGGGCTCCTGGGCCAGGGCGCGGGCGATCTGGGCGCGCTGGCGCTCGCCGCCCGACAGCGTCTGCCAGGACCGGTCGGCCAGGCCGGCGAGCCCGGTGGCCTCCAGCGCGGCCGCCACCGCCGCGGCGTCGGCGGCCGACGCGGGCGTCCAGGCGCGCCGGTGGGGGATGCGCCCCAGCGCCACCACGTCGCGGACCGTCAGCTCGGTCCGCGCCTCCGCGTGCTGCTCCACGACCGCCACCCGCCGCGCCGCCGCCCTGCGGGGCGTCCGGGCGAGCGGGCGGCCGTCCAGGACGACGACCCCGGAGGAGGGCGCCAGGACACCGGACAGCAGCCGCAGCAGGGTGGACTTGCCCGAGCCGTTCGGCCCCAGCAGCCCGACCGTCTCGCCGGGGCGCGGGGCCAGGCTGACCCCGTCCACGACCAGGCGCCCTCCCGCCGGGCGGCTCACCCGCTCGGCCCGCAGCCCGCGCTCCCGTTCCGGGGGCGCGGCCTTTGGGGGCGCTCCCGCCAGGGTGGTCCCGCGATCGGTCACAGCGCCCTCCTCGTCCGGTACAGCACGGCGACGAACGCCGGCACGCCGATGAGCGAGGTCACCACGCCCACCGGGATCTCCTGCGGGTCCAGCAGCGTGCGCGCCGCCGTGTCCACCCACACCAGGAAGACGGCGCCGGTCAGCGCGGCCACCGGCAGCAGCCGGGCGTGGCCGGCCCCGGTGAGCAGCCGGGTGACGTGCGGGAGGACCAGCCCCACGAACCCGATCGCCCCGGCGGCGCTGACCAGCGCGGCCGTGAGCAGCGCGGTGACGGTCAGCAGTACCAGGCGGGCCCGGGCCACCCGCACGCCCAGATGCGCGGCGGCCTCCTCCCCGAAGGCGAAGGCGTCCAGGGTGCCGGTGTTGGCCAGGCAGACCGCCAGCACGGCGGCCAGCACCAGCGAGCACAGGGCCACGTCGGACCACCCCGCGCCGGAGAGCGAGCCCAGCAGCCAGAACAGCACCCCGCGCGTGGTCTCGGCGTCCGCCGAGGTCAGCACCACGAACGAGGTCAGGGCCGAGAAGAGCTGCATCGCCGCGACCCCGGACAGGACGACGCGGTCCATGCCGCCGCCGAGGGTGTGGGACAGCAGCACCACCGTCCCGAAGGACAGCACCGCCCCGGCGAAGGCCCCCGCCGACAGCGACACCGCTCCGGCTCCCCAGCCCAGGACGATCACGAGCACGGCCCCGGTGGAGGCGCCGGAGGACACCCCCAGCACGAAGGGGTCCGCCAGGGGGTTACGCAGCAGCGACTGCATGACCGCCCCGCACAGCGCCAGCCCGGCCCCGCACACCGCGGCCAGCAGGGCGCGGGGCATGCGCAGGTTCCACACGATGCCGTCGCGCAGCACCGACAGGGGGCTCTGTCCGTGGCCGAGCCGGGCGAGCACGGAGCGCCCGACCTCGGCCACGGTGATGTCGGCCGGGCCGACGGTCACCGCCGCGGCGACCGACACGGCCACCGCCGACAGGCCCAGCGGGACGAGCAGCGCGAGGCGCGCGCCCCTCACTGCGCGAGCCCGAGTTCCCGCAGTCCGGCGGCGACCTGCTCCACACCCTCGACGGTGCGGATCGACGGGTTCATGGCCTGGCCGCTCAGCAGGATGTAGCGCTCCTCGCGCACCGCGGTGAGGTTCCGCGTGGCGGGGTGCCCCTCCAGGAAGTCGATCTTGGCGGCGGCGGTCTCGGCGGTCTGCGACTCGCGGGTCAGGTCGCCCAGCACGATGACGTCCGGGTCGCGGTCGGCGACGGTCTCCCAGTTGATCTGGGGCCACTCGTCGTGGGTGTCGTCGAAGGCGTTCTCTGCGCCGACCGCCCGGGTGATGGCGCCCGGGGCCCCGCAGCACCCGGCCAGGTAGGGGGACTCGGAGTTCGCGAACCAGTACATGAGGGACACCCCGGAGGCGTCCAGGTCCGCGGTGGCGGCCTCCACCCGGCCCTCCAGGCCGGCGACGAGCTCCTCGCCGCGCTCGGGGACCCCGAAGACCCGGGCCAGGTCGCCGATCTCCCCGTAGACGACGTCCAGGGTCAGCGGTTCGCTGCGCGACCCGTCGCCGCCGCTGTCGTTGTCCTTGCCCGCGGCGCAGTCCGAGGGGGAGACGTAGGTGCCCACGCCCAGCTCCTCGAACTGCTCCCGGGTGGCGACGCCGCCGGTGCCCAGGGTGGACTCGAAGGACGCCGTGACGAAGTCGGGCTCGGCCTCCAGGACGCGCTCGAACGAGGGGTTGTTCTCCGCCAGGCGCGGGACGCCCTCGTCGGCCTCCTCCAGGCCCTCCATGATTGGGTCGGTCCAGGTCGCGGTGCCGACCACGCGGTCCTGGAGCCCCAGGGAGTACAGGATCTCGGTGGTGCCCTGGTTGAGGGAGACCACCCGCTCGGGGGGAGCGCCGACGGGCACCTCGTGCCCGCAGTTGTCGAGGGACGCCCCGCCGGCCGGGGCGGAGCCGGCCGCGGCCCGCCCGTCCCCCGGGCCGGGGGAGCAGGCGGTGAGCAGTAGGACGGGGACGAGCAGCAGGGGGCCCGCGAGGGGCATACGGCGGTGCATGGGATGCCTTGCATGTCGGGGCTCGGACGCGGAGCCTGGCATGGGTCGCCCGCGCGGTGTCGGCGCGCGGGGCCAGCAGGTCTTCGGACTCGGGCTCACCCGGACGGAGTGCCTTCCCAGGCCGGTCCGCACCGCCGTTCCCGGCCCGCACGGTCCCGCCCCAGTGGCGTAGTACCCCGCCCGTCCCCCTCACCGCTGCGCGTCAGTTCCGGATTCGCACCGGATTCCCTGACCACCGGAGTGGTACGACTGGCCCGGGCAGGATACCAACGCCGCCCCGGGCGTACGCGGCCGGTCCCGGCGGGAAAAGGCGTTGTCGCCCGGACGGCGCCTCGGCCATAGTGGCGGGACCCCCGGGAGCCCGGCGCCGGGACGCCGGGGATCCGGCGCCGCCGCCCGCGCCCCCGGGCCCCTGCCCTGCCCCGGCACGACCCTGCGCCCCCTCACCAGGAAAGGAACCCCCATGTCCACCCTCCGGGTCACCGCGGAGAGGCTCACCGTCCACCCCCACCCCAACGCCGACGCGCTCGAACTGGCCCAGGTCGGCCTGTTCCGCGCGGTCGTGGCCAAGGGCGCCTACCGCACCGGTGACTGGGCCGTCTACATCCCCGAGAACGCCCTGCTGCCCGACGGCCTCATCGACGAGCTCGGCCTGACCGGCAAGCTCGCGGGCTCCCGGCGCAACCGGGTCAAGGCGATCCGGCTGCGCGGCGAGATCTCCCAGGGCGTCGTCTGCAGCCCGCGGGCGCTGGCCGACCGGGACCTGGCGGCGGCCCACGAGGAGGGCGCGGACTTCGCCGCGGAGCTCGGCGTCACCAAGTGGGTGCCCGAGATCCCGGTGCACATGAGCGGGGAGGTCGTCGCCGCCCCGGACCTGCTGCGCTGGATCGAGGTGGAGAACGCCAAGCGCTACCCGGACGTCTTCACCCCCGGCGAGCCGGTGGTGGCCACGGAGAAGATCCACGGCACCGCCTGCCTGTTCACGCTGGTCGCGGAGACGGGCGAGGAGTTCGTCTCCTCCAAGGGGCACGGGTCGCGCAACTTCGCGCTGGCCTTCGCCGAGGACAACCTGTACTGGCGCTCGGTGCGGACCCACGGGGTGCCCGAGGCGGCCCGCCGGATCGCCGAGAAGTTCGGCGCGGCCCGGGTGGGCGTGTTCGGCGAGGTGTTCGGCGCCGGCGTGCAGGACCTGGGCTACGGCGAGCACGGGCGCAGCGAGCGGCCGGGGTACGCGGTCTTCGACGTGCGCCTGGACGTCGACGGCACCGTGTCCTGGGTCGACGCCGCCGACCTGCCGGGCCTGCTCGCCGAGGTCGGCCTGCCCGCGGTGCCCGAGCTCTACAACGGCCCCTACGACGAGGCCGCGCTGTTCGAGGCGGCCCAGGGCGACGAGACCTGGAGCGGCCGCGCCGCCCACCTGCGCGAGGGCGTGGTGGTCCGGCCCTCCCGCGAGCGCTACTCGCCGGTCCTGGCGGGCCGCGCGATCGCCAAGTTCGTCTCCGACGCCTACCTCACGCGCAAGGGCGGCACCGAGTACGAGTGACCGCCGTGCCGCCGGGGCGCCCCGCCCCGGCGGCACGCGCCCGCCGCGGCCCGGGGCCTGTTCGCCGGGTGTTCTCCTGTGCCATGGGGGCGGCGGGGCGCCCGGCGGGGCTCCGGGGTTCGGAGGAGACGTCCGCGCCCCGCCGGTCCGAGGGCCCGTGATCCTTGAGGAGGTTCCCGCGTGTTCGACTTCGGGATCGGGGGCTACCGCCCCCGGTGGATCATCGGCGCCGCCGCGGTCGGCGCCTACGGCGACCGGCTGCGGGCGCTCGCCGGCCGGCGGCTGACCCGCACCTGGCTGGTCTGGGACGTCGAAGGCGACGAGTGGTTCGCCGACTGCCCCGTGCTCCTCGACTTCGAGGGCGAACAGGTGGAGATCAACCACGCCCGGTTGGACGACCTCTCCATCACCTGGAACACCGTCGACCCCGCGGCCCCGGTCCGGTGGCCGGGGTTCACGCTGTGCTGGCGCCCCGACGCCCACCCCGCTCCGAACGGGCTGCGCGGCCGGGAGCTGCGGGGGGTCGACCTCCTCGAACGCAAGGGGTGCGTCAACGTCCGCTTCCGGTTCGACGGGGGAGACCTGACCGTCCTGAACGCCCTCGACGAGAACGGATTGCGTTTCGACCCGGCCCCCGCGGACCGCCGTCGGGACAGCGGTTGAGACCCCGCGCGGCGGCCTACTGGAGTGACCGATGTGAACGCGGAGCGTTTCAATCCATGATCAAAGGGTTATTCCCCCTGGTGGGCGTTGTGCCCGAATGATCATCTGATCAGAGCAACGGGGGGATTTCATGCGTACCGCTCTCAAGTTGGCCCTCACGGGTCTGTTCGCCGCCGGCCTGCTCGGCGCGGGTGCGGGGGTGGCCAACGCCGCTCCGGCCACGGCCGCCGGCGGGCAGAAGTCCTACGACGAGTGCATCGACGAGCAGAACGCTCTCGGCCTCATCAACCTGGACCTCAACCTGCTCAGCCAGTGCATCACGTCCGACGACTGACCCGCGGTGTCCGTCCCGGTGCGCCGCACCGGGACGGGCCCGGACCGGGCGCGGCCGGCCCCCGCTCTCACTTCGGGGACACCCTCACCCCGAGGAGCCCGCGACCGCCCGGGCGTAGCGCTCGGACAGCGCGCGCAGCAGCGGCACCAGCTCGGCGGGGGACTCCACGGTGAAGTCCATGCCGAGCATGCCCGCGTACACGGCGACCGTGTCCAGGCTGTCGGCGCCGGTGACCAGCACCGAGGTCCCCCCGTCCACCGGTTCGACCACCCCCACCGCCGGGTTGATGCGCTCCAGCACCCGCTCCGCCGGCGCGTGGACCCGCAGCCGCGCGTGCACCTTCCACCCCTGCGAAGCGATCGTCCGCATCGCGAACGCCGTGTGGTCGCCGCCGGGAGGCGGCACCGGGTCGAAGCGCCGCCCGGTCGGCGTCCGCGGCTCCATCCGGTCGACCCGGTAGGTCGACCACACCCCGTCGCGCGGGTCGCGGGCGACCAGGTGCCAGCGGCGCTGCCAGGCCAGCAGCCGGTACGGCTCCACCAGCCGGGGGTCGCCCCCGTAGTCGAACCGCAGCCACTCGCCGTCGCGGACGGCGCGCGCCACCGCCCGCAGCACCCCCGGGTCGACCTCCGGGTCGGGCGCGTCGGTGGCGGTGTTCTCCGGGGCGTGCTCGATCGCCCCGTGCAGCGCGTCGACCGTCGGGCGCAGCCGCGACGGCAGCACCTGTTCGAGTTTGGCGAGCGCCCGGCCGCCCGACTCGGCGACCCCCGAGACGCCCGCCGCCGCACGGAGGCCGACGGCCACGGCGACCGCCTCCTCGTCGTCGAGCAGCAGCGGGGGCATCCGGCCACCCGGTCCGAGCCGGTACCCGCCCGCCGGGCCGCGGGACGCCTCCACCGGGTAGCCGAGACCGCGCAGCCGGTCGACGTCCTTGCGGACGGTGCGGCCGCTGACCCCCAGCCGCTCGGCGAGTTCGGGGCCGGACAGGTCGGGCCGCGACTGCAACAGGGACAACAGGGCCAGGAGCCTGGCCGCCGTGTCGGACATCCGGCACCCCCGGGGATTCTTTCGCAGGCCGTGTGCTCAATGAGGAACGGAACGTTCCTGATAGGACCGTAGCGTCGGAGACATGGAGAACACCAGCGCTTCCGCCGCCACCGACATCCGCCCCTTCACCGTCGCGGTCACCGACGCCGAACTCGCCGACCTGCACGAGCGGCTCGCCCGCACCCGGCTGCCCCAGCCCTCCCCGACCGACGACTGGGAGGCTGGAACCCCCAACGCCTACCTGCGCGAGGCCGTCGACGCCTGGCGGGACTTCGACTGGCGCGCCGCCGAGGCGCGCGTCAACGCCGTCCCGCACTTCACCACCGGTATCGACGGCCAGGACATCCACTTCGTCCACGTCCGCTCGCCGCACGCCGGCGCCACGCCCCTGCTGCTCGCGCACACCTACCCCGGCTCCTCGGTCGACTACCTCGACCTCATCGACGCCCTCACCGACCCGGTCGCCCACGGCGGCCGCGCCGAGGACGCCTTCCACCTGGTCATCCCGGACGCGCCCGGCTACGGCTTCTCCCAGCCGCTCGCCTCCGGGGGGTGGACCACCGCCCGCGTCGCCGCCGCCTACGACACCCTGATGCGCCGGCTCGGCTACGAGGGCTACGGCGTGCACGGCTCCGACAACGGCGCGATGGTCGCCCGGGAGCTCGGACTGCTGGAGCCCGACGGGTTCCTCGGCCTGCACGTGCTGCAGCTCTTCTCGTTCCCCTCGGGCGACCCCGCCGAGTTCGAGCGCATGGAGCCGCGGGACCACGCCGGCCTGGAGCACATGCGGTGGTTCCAGTCGGTGGGCGGCTACAACACGATGAACGCCTCGCGACCGCAGACCGTCGCGGTCGGCCTCAGCGACTCGCCGGTGGGCCTGCTCGCCTACAGCGAGCTGTTCAACTCCTTCGGCAACGGCACCTCGCTGGTGCCGCTGGAGAAGATCCTCCTGGAGGTGAGCGTGAACTGGTTCGCCAACGCCGCCTCCGGGATGGGCCGCTCCTACTTCGAGAACGCGCGGGCCCAGGACGAGCCGCGGGTGAACAGGGCGCCCACGGGCGTCGCGGTCTTCGCCGACGACTTCCAGACCATCCGGGTCCTCGCCGAGCGCGACAACTCCGCCATCGTGCACTGGAACCGGTTCGACAGGGGCGGCCACTTCGCCGCCCTGGAGGTGCCCGACGTCCTCGCCGCCGACATCCGCGCCTTCTTCGCCGCGCTCCGCACCCCCTGAACCCCGGCCGCGGGTCAGCGGTCGGGCCGCACCCACCGGCGCAGCGCGTCGAGCGTGGTGTCCGGCGAGGTGTTGAAGCAGAACACCACGCCCGGGACGAGGGAGGTGATCAGGTTGACCACCCGCTCGAACAGCAGCGTGTGCTCCGGGGCCATGCGCAGCCCCGCGCCGATCATCACGACGCGGACGGGCCGGCCGTCCAGGCACGCGCGGAGCGCGGCCTCGGCCTCGTCGGGGTCGGTGGTGACCTGGCAGGTGACGACGTCGAACCCGGCGTCGCGCACGGCCCTGTCGCCCTCGGCGATCCTGGCCCGCAGCATCTCCTCGGTGACACCCGGGTACCGGTCGAAGTCGACCGTGCTCGGGTGCAGTCCCACCGACAGGACGGCTTCGCTCACCGTGTTCCCCTTCCGTTCCCTGCACGCCGTCGTCCGCGCGCCGCGCGGGGACGACCGGCCCCGGACGGGGCGCGGCTGTAGCGTAGCCGCCGCGGCCCCGGTGTTCCAAGGGGGCGCCCGCGGCGTGCGCACACCGCCTCCGCGGCCCGCGGCACCCCGGACCGCCGGGGGCCGTGCACTCGGCGGAAGTCGCCCGGCGCCGTGCCGGTGGGCGGGGACCTGCCCGCGCCGACGCGCCGCGCGGGGGCGGCGGGCCTCCGGTCGGGGGGCCGCGCACTCCTGCGGAGCGCAGCCCGGGGAGAGCGTGCTCGGCGAACGCCCGCGCGTTGTCGGCCGACCGCACCACCGCCGTCTCGGCGTACTCCCCGTCCGCCCCGCCCGGGCCCGCGACCGCCGCCGGGTCCTCCACGAGCACGGCGCGCGCGGGCACGTCCCGTTCCGCGTGGCCGGCGACGAACACCGCGGCCGGCGCCCGGCCCGGGCGGCGCGGCCGCGGCGGTACCGGGCATGATGGGGGCGGCGACACGGCGGACGGAGGCGGCGGATGCCGGAGCAGCGGATCGGGCGGGCCGTGCGGAGCCTGGGCGGGCTCGCGCTCGGGGACGCCTTCGGCGACCGGTACTTCCTCCCGCCGGACGAGGCGGAGCAGGCGGTCGGCCGGCGGCGGTGGCCGGCCGAGCCCGTCTGGCCCTGGACCGACGACACCGCCATGGCGCTCTCCGTGCTCGCCGTGCTCATCGAGTACGGGCGGATCGACCAGGACGCCCTCGCCGCGGACTTCGCCGCCCGGTACGACCCGGGCCGCGGCTACGGTCCGTCGATGAACCGGCTGCTTCGCCGGATCGGCGACGGGGAGCCGTGGCGCCCGGCCGCCGCCGGGCAGTTCGGCGGCGAGGGCTCCCACGGCAACGGCGCCGCCATGCGGGTGGCCCCGCTGGGCGCCTACTTCGCCGACGACCTCGACCGCGTCGCCGAGGAGGCGGCCCTGTCCGCCACGGTGACCCACACCCACCCCGAGGCCGTCGCCGGCGCGGTCGCGGTGGCCCTGGCCGCCGCCCTGGCGGCGCGCCACCGCGAAGACCCCGCGCCCGACCGCGCGGGGTTCCTCCGCGCGGTCGCCGGACGGCTCGAACCCTCCCGGGTGCGCTCGGGCCTGGAGCGGGCGGCCCGGCTGGCACCGGGTACCGCGCCCGAGCACGCGGCCGCGATGCTGGGCAACGGCACCCTCATGTCGGCCCAGGACACCGTGCCGTTCGCGCTCTGGGCGGCCGCGGGCCATCCGGACGACCTGGCCGAGGCGCTCTGGACGACGGTGGCGGGCCTGGGCGACCGGGACACCACCTGCGCGATCGCCGGGGGCGTCGTGGCGGCCCGCACCGGTGCGGCCGGTGCGCCGGAGCCGTGGTGGGCGAGCCGCGAGCCCCTGCCGGCCTGGGCCGCCGCCCTCGAGGACGCCGGCGCCTGACGGGCCTGCGCTCAGTTCCAGCGGACGCGGTACTCCCGCTCCGTGGTCAGGTCGCTTTCCAGCAGGGCGAGCCCGTGCGGCTCCCTCTCACCGATCGGCCGAAAGGAGATCGGCAGCCCACCGGCGCCCGGCCCGGGGGTTCGCAGGCGCCCGGGGCCGGGCCCGGGCGCCTGCGGAGGTCAGACGCCCAGGGCGTCGAACAGGTGCAGCCAGACCTCGCTGCGCGTGGGGAACGCCGGGACCGCGTGCCGCAGCCTGCGCACCGGCACCTCCCCGACGATCGCGATCGTCGCCGCCTGAAGCATGTCGGCCACGCCCGTCCCCGTGATGGTGGCGCCCACCAGCACCTCCGCGTCCTCGTCGACGAGGAACCGGGCCGTGCCCCGGGTGGCGCCGGTGAACGCCCCGCCCGCGTTCCCGTCCGTCGGCACGTCGACCACGCGCACCCGCAGCCCCGCCTCCCGCGCGCTGGCCGCCGTGTGCCCCACCGAGGCCACCTGCGGCTCGGTGAAGACCACCCGCGGCGCGCCGGGGCCGTCCGCCAGGTGCTCCACCACGATGTCGGAGCCCAGGACGTCGGAGGCCGCGACCGCCGCCTGGTACTTGGCCATGTGCGTGAACAGGGCGCGCCCGTTGAGGTCGCCGATCACGTAGAGCCACTCCAGGCCGGGCACCCGCATCCGTTCGTCGACCTTGACGAACCCCTCGGTCTCGACGCCGACCTCCGCCAGCCCCAGCCCGGCGCTCTGGGGCACCCGGCCGGCGGCCACCAGCACCTCGTCGGCGTGCAGCTCCGCGCCGTCGTCCAGGACCACGGTCACCCGCTCGCCCTCGCGGCGCACGGACACCGCCCGCCGCCCCGTGCGCAGGTCCACGCCCTGCTCCACCAGGGACGCGCCGACCTGCTCACCGACGAACGCCTCCTCGCGGGGCAGCAGCCCCCGGTTCCCGGCCACCAGGGTCACCGCGGCGCCCAGCGACCGGTACGCCTGGCTCATCTCGGTGCCCACGACCCCGCCGCCGATCACGACCAGCGACCCCGGGACCTCCCGGGCGGTCGTGGCCTCCCGGTTGGTCCAGGGCCGGGCGTCGGCGAGCCCGTCGATCGGCGGCAGCGCCGCCCGGGTGCCCCCGGCCAGGATCACCGCGCGCCGGGCCCGCAGCACCGTGTCGCCGACCGCCACCCGCCGGTCGCCGATCAGCCGTCCCCGGCCGCGGAACAGCGTGATCCCGTGCTCCTCCAGCCACGGCAGTTGGCCGTCGTCGCGCAGTCCGCCGTCCTCGCCGCGCCCGCCGATGATCTCGTCGCGGCGGCGCAGCACGGCGCCGACGTCCACCGGCCCGGTCACCGCGGCCGCGGCCCCGGGCACCCGGCGCGCCTCGATCAGCAGCTCGCCCGGGCGCAGCAGGGCCTTCGACGGCATGCAGGCGTAGTACGAGCACTCCCCGCCGACCTTGTCGGCCTCCACGATCGCGACGCTCAGCCCGGCGTCGGCGAGTCTTCCGGCGGCGACCTCGCCGCCGGGTCCGGCCCCTACCACCACCGCGTCGAATTCGGTCTCGTCCATGCCCGCCCCGTCCGTGTCCGCCGTCGTCCTGTGCGCCGGTCGCTCCACCCTCTCACCACCGGGCCGCCACCCGGGAGGTGCTCGGCCGACTTCCGTGCCGGCGGCGGTCCCGGCCCCGCCCCACCCCGGCCCGGCCCTGGACCAGGGCCGGGGCCGGGGCCGGTCGGCGTCAGCGGCCCTCGGGGGTGAGGGTCCGCGTCCAGAGGGAGTCCCCGTTGGCGTCCCGCAGGAAGACGGTGAGCTCCTTGCTCCCGCGGTCGATCTCGATCTCGCCGAAGTGCTGGTAGCCGTCGAGCGGCGAGGTGTTCGCCACGGGCGGGGCGTGCTGGAACACCACCTCGGGCCCGAAGGTGGGGTCGAGCGCGTTGGGCCCGAACGCGCCGGCGTGCAGCGGCCCGGACACGAACTCCCAGAACGGGGTGAACTCGCGGCTGCTCGCGCGGTCGGGGGAGTAGTGGTGCGCGGCGGTGTAGTGGACGTCGGCCGTCACCCACACCACGTTCCGCGCGCCCCGGCGGTGCAGGCCGTGCAGCACCCCGTCGAGTTCGGCCTCGCGCCCGCGCGGTTCGCCGGGCAGGCCGTTGGCCACCGCCTCGATGCCCTCGCCGTCGCGCACGATCACGCCGATCGGCATGTCGGAGGCGATCACCTTCCAGGTCGCGGTGGACGCCGAGACCTCCTCGACCAGCCAGCGCGCCTGGGCGGCGCCGAGGACGCGCTCGAAGGCGGCCGTCCCCGCCGAGTTGGGGTCCCGGTAGGGCCGCATGTCGATGACGAAGACGTCCAGGTCGGGGCCGTAGGACAGCTTGCGGTGGATCCTGCCGTCCACCGCCTCGGCCGGGACGATGGGCATCCACTCGTGGAAGGCCCGGTGGGCCCGCCGGGCCAGGAGGTCGACGTCGGTCTCGGTGTAGCGGGGGTCGTCCAGGATCTCGCCCGGGTACCAGTTGTTGACGACCTCGTGGTCGTCCCACTGCACGATCTGCGGGACCCGGGCGGCGAAGTCGCGCAGCGCCCCGTCGAGCAGGTTGTAGGCGTACTGGCCGCGGAACTGGGCCAGCGTCTGCGCGACCGCCGCCTTCTCCTCGGTGACCACGTTGCGCCACGTGCGCCCGTCGGGCAGCACGACGCTCTCCTGGAGCGGGCCGTCGGCGTAGACCGCGTCGCCCAGGTGGAGGAAGAAGTCCGGGTCGCGGTCGGCCATGGAGGCGAAGATCGGCATGCCGCCGATGTCGGGGTTGATGCCCCAGCCCTGGCCCGCGACGTCTCCGGAGAACACGAAGCGGATCGTGTCGCCTCCGCCGCCCCCGGCGGTGCGGAAGCCGCCTTCGAGGACCTCGCTGGAGTACCGCCCGTTCTCGGCGTGCACCCGCAGGTACACCTCCCGGCCCGGGGGGAGGCCGGTGATGCGGACCCGCCCCGTGCCGTCGGCGGCCGGGGTGAGCCGCGGCCCGCGGACCGTGCGCGCGTCGCGGAAGTCGGGCCGGGTGGCGACCTCGACCACCATCCGCGCGGGGCGGTCGGACCGCGTCCAGACCACGGCCCCGTCGGCGCGGGGGTCGCCGAGCTGGATGCCGTGCGTCAGCACCGGGCGGTTCCGGCCCTGGGCGAAAGCGGGCGCGGCCCCGCCTCCGGCCAGGAGCGCGCTCGCGGTGCCCGCGGCGCCCAGGCGGAGGGCGGACCGGCGCGAGAGGTGGGTGCGTACCATGGAGGCTCCTCGTTGTGGGGGAGTGGTCACCCACGGTTTCTATCCGGAACTTCCGTCCCCCGCCTGAACGAGAGCCGACACGCGGACGAATACGGCCCCGGGCGACCGCCCCGGACGGCGGGCCGTGATCCCCGGGCGGCGAGAGGCCGCGGTCCCCGGGCGTGCGGCACGGCGGCCCCTTCCGGCCCGGCCGCGGCCGCCCCTCAGGTGTCGGAGACGGTGATCGCGCCCGAGGGGCAGAGCCCGGCGGCCTCGGCCGCCCGGCCGCGCAGCCCGGGCGGCGGCACCGGCGCAAGCAGCACGACCCGCCCGTCCCCGTCGTCCTGGTCGAACACCTCCGGCGCGGTCAGCGCGCACATCCCCGCTCCGACGCAGACCTCCCGGTCCGCCCGGACCCTCATGCCCTCCCCCTCCCCCAGGTGACGGGAAGCCGGTGGACGCCGTAGATGGCCATGTCCTCCCGGGTGGGCACCTCCTCCTCCGGCACGGCCGGACGCAGGTCCGGGAAACGGGCGAACAGCGCCGGGTAGGCGACCTGCATCTCCACGCGGGCGAGCTGCTGGCCCAGGCACTGGTGGATGCCGTGGCCGAAGGCGAGGTGTCCGCCGGCCGGGCGGTCCGGGTCCAGGGAGTCGGGTGCGGCGAAGACGTCGGGGTCGCGGTTGGCCGCCGCGATGGAGACGGTGACCGTCTCGCCCGCGCGGACCCGCCGCCCGCCCAGTTCCAGGTCCTCCAGGGCGGTGCGCGTGGTGAAGGGGACGATGCTCAGGTAGCGCAGCAGCTCCTCGACGACGCGGGCGCTCCGCTCCGGCCCCTCGCGCAGGGCGGCGAGCTGCTCGGGGTGGCCCAGCAGCAGGAGGACGCCCAGGCCCAGCATGTTGGCCGTGGTGTCCAACCCGGCGCCGAGCAGGAGGAACGCGATGTTGGTGAGCTCGTCGTCCTCCAGGTCGCTGTCGGCGGCCAGGTCGCCGAGGAGGTCGTCGGTGGGCGCGGCGCGCTTGTCGGCCACCAGCTCCCGCAGGATGTCCTGCGTCCTGGTGTAGGCGGCGAACTTCTCCTCGGGGGTCGAGTCCACGTGCGAGGCCGCCGCGACCGTTCGGTGGAACGGGCCCACGGCGTGGTCGGGCACCCCCAGGAGCTCGGCGATCACCAGTGCGGGGATCGGGGAGGCGTACACCTCCCCCAGGTCCACCGGAGGGGTGAGCCGTTCCATGGAGTCGAGGTGTTCGGCGGTGATCTGCTCGACGCGCTCGGTGAGCCGGCGCATCCGGCGGACGGTGAACCGCCCGGTGAGCAGGCGCCGGTAGCGGGTGTGCTCGGGCGCGTCGTGGCCGATGAAGAGCCCCCGCGGGGCCGGAGGGGGCGGAGTGGGGGGCGCCCCGGGCGAGGGGTTGTGCCTGAGCTCGTTGCGGGCGCTGAACCGGGGGTCGGCCAGGACCTGCCGGACCAGGGCGTGGCCGGTCACCAGCCAGCCGGTGTGCCCGCCGGGGTAGGACAGGCGGCTGACCGGTTCCTCGGCGCGCAGCCGGGACAGGTCGGCGGGCGGGTCGAAGGGCGTGGGCCGGGCGGTGGGCAGCGGGGCTGCCCCGCCGGGTACGGTCGCGGTCATCTCGGGTCTCCTTCGGAAAGGGCTCGTGGCCGGCGGGGCGCCGCCGTCAGGTCTCGTGGCCGTTGGGGCGGAAGCGCGTGTGCGCCAGCACGGCGAGGAGGAACTCCTCGGCCTGGCGCACGGTGGTGCCCTCGGGGTGCGTGGTCAGGTGCACCGTGACGGCTCCGGCGAGGATCTGCCGGATGATCTCCAGGTCGGTGTCCCGGGGGAGGCGGCCGCGTTCCCGTTCGCGTTCGAGGACCCTGCGGATGAGCGCGTTGCGGGGCTCGGTGCTGAGCCTGCGGAACGCCGCGGCGAACTCGGGGTGGTCCCGGGCCGCCGGCATCAGGCGCAGCATCAGCTTGCGGATGCGGGCGTTCTCGGGAGCCTCGAGCGCGTGGGCCCACCACCGGAGCATCTCCTCGACGCCGCTCGGTTCGGGCAGCTCCTCCGGCTGGTACCGGAAGGCCCAGTGGATCGCCGCGATGAGCAGCTCCGTCCTGTCGCTGTACCGCCGGTAGACGGTCGGGCGGGAGACCCCCGCGCGCTTGGCGACCCGGTCGATGCCGACCCCGTCGAGGCCGACCTCGATCATCAGGTCCGCCGCGGCCTCCAGGATGTCCTCGTCGACCTGTGAACTCCGGGGCCGGCCGGGGCGGGCCGGGGACTGCTGTGTCATACCTGAAAAATTACAATACAGGTGTGTAATGTTTCAAGCCCCCGGAAGACGACCCCGGGCGGCGGCCGGGAGCGCCCCTGTCGTCCGCGCCCGTGCACCTCGCCGTGGTCCTGTCCTCGGCACGGCCCGGACGCCCGGGGCCGGAGCGACACGTCCTGCGCGGGAGGGACGCCACCGCGCGACCCGTGTGGACGCGCGCGTTCGCCTATCCGCTATCCGCGGCGTCGGAGCCCCGGAACCACGCCGATCGGCTCCGTGCCCCGGTATGGCATAATCCGTTGTCCTCTGTTCGGCCCCGTGAGAGCATCGGGCCCCCGTGGTCCGCCCCCTCCCCTCCGCGTTCCTCCGCGGAAGGGATGAGGACGCGGGCCGCTCTCACGTCCACGGCTCCGAGTGATCCCTCGACATCAGCGAATGGCAGGTCCGTTTGATGCGCATGACAGGGCCGGGGGAGGCCCGCCTCGAGGACGCGGACAACGTCCTGGTCGTCCCCGCCGCGTCGCGGGACGACGACCCGGCCGGGAACTTCTTCGGGACCGTGGTCACGCCGGAGGACCTCGCCTCCGGGGCGTTCGACCCCGCGCGCAAGACCGTCTACCTCTACGGCGACGTGTCCGCCGCCGGCGCCGACCGGCTGCGGGAGGCGGACCGGGTGTTCGCCGTCCGGGACCCGGAGCCCGGTCGCCGCGGGGACGCCGACGGGCCCTGGACCACCGTCGGCCCCGGCCGGGTCCCCGTCCGCGTGCACGGCGCCGGCGTGTACTACCGCCGCTTCTTCGACCCCGGCGCCGACCACTTCGGGCGGATCCGCGCGGAGCACGCGTTCCAGTCCCTGACGGAGTCCACCAAGCCGGGGACGGCCCACCGCAGCGGGATCTACCTGACACCCGTCACCGGGAGCGGCGACGAACTGCACTTCCGCCTGCTCCGGTGCTCCACGAACCTGTCGGGGCCGACCGAGGACTTCGGGCCGACCGACACGGACGTCGTCGGGGCCCTGAACCGCGAGGCCGCCGCCGTCTTCCGGGGCCACGCGCCGCTCAACCACGTCCTCGCGCAGATCTACCACAACACCGCCGCCACGGCCGGGCGCAAGCAGTCCAAGGCCGGGATCTCCTCCCACGCCGACAAGACCAAGGACATGCCCGTCAACGGGATCATGGCCTTCTGCACCTTCTACGACGGGCTCGACGGGCTGCGGCCCCTGGCCGGGGACGCCTTCGACCGCGGGGTGAAGACCACCAGCGGACTGACGCGGCTCCGCTTCCGCCTCAAGGAGGCGGCCGCGGAACACGGCGGGGACGCGCTCCCGCCGCAGTTCACGCTGACCCTGTATCCCGGCTCCGTGTTCTTCATGCCGCTGTCCACCAACCGCCTGTACACGCACGAGATCCGGCCCTCGTCCCTGGACGCCGCCCTGCTCCCGACCCGCCTGGGGTACGTGGTGCGCTGTTCGGACACCGAGGCCGTCCACAGGGACGGCCGCACGTTCCTCAAGGCGCCCGGCGGCCCGGTGGCGCTGGAGCCGCCCACCCCGGAGGGCATGGACGAGCTGCGCAGGCTGTACGCCGAGGAGAACAGGACCTCGTCCTTCGTCGACTACGGCGACCGGTTCCGCTTCAGTATGAACACGGGAGACTACCTTGCCCCCCGAATCCACGATCTCGGATGAGGTCGTCTCCTGCGCACTTCCGGCGGGGGAGGACCTCTTCACCGAACTGTCCGCGTCGGTCCGCTGGGAGGACCTGGGGAAGGGCCGGCGGGGCGCCGTTCTCGCCAGGGTCGACGAGGCGGGCGGTGTGCCCCTGGTGCGCACCACCACCCGGTACGGCCTCCCGGCGCAGCGCTTCCGGGAGGTGCACGAACGGCTGGCGCGCCGGGTCCGCGAACGCGCGGCGGTCCCCGTCGGCTTCGACAACGCCCTCGTCGAGAGCTACACGAACGCCTACAGGACCATGGGCGCCCACTCCGACCAGGCCCTCGACCTGGCCGAGGGGTCGTTCATCGCCGTTCTCTCCTGCTACCGGGACCCCGGGGCGGGACCGCTGAGGAAACTGGTCTTCGAGTCGAAGGGGGGCGGCGCCGAGAGGTTCGAGGTCCCCCTCGCCCACAACGGGATCGTCGCCTTCTCCGTCGCGACGAACCGGCGCCTCAAGCACAGGATCGTGCTGGACACGTCGGGCGGGTCCGGGGACGGGGACGCCGAGTGGCTGGGGGTGACCTTCCGGACGTCGAAGACCCGCGTCCGCTTCCGCGACGGGCACGCGTACCTCCCGCAGGGGGTCCGCCTCACGCCGGCGGACGAGGAGCAGAGGGTCGAGTTCTACCGGATGCGGCGCCGCGAGAACAACGAAACGGACTTCACCTACCCCCCGCTGACGTACACCGTCAGCGAGAGCGACCTGATGCCGCCCGTGTGACCCCGGGGCGACCGGCCGGTCCCCGGCCGCATCCGGGTCTCCGGGGGACCGCATCGGCCCGACCGGGAGGCACCGGCCCGCGGCGGATCGCGCCCCGGGGGACGGCTGCGGGCACGTGCGGGGCCGCGTCCACCGTCCGCCGCCACCCGGCGGGCGCCCCGGACACGGCGGCCGGACGGCTCCCGCGGCCCGCCCGGCACCGGCGGCCTCCGCCCCCGGTACCGGGCCGGGCCCTCACCCGGCGGGGGCGACGGCGGAGCGGTCCCGCCGCACGGCGAGGGCCACCGCGCCCATGACGGTCAGCAGGACCGCGAGGGCGCCCCACACCATCGGCTGCGTGACGAGCATGTCGCCGCCCTCGGCCCCGGGCGTCCGTCCGCCGTCGCGGCCGGTGACGGTGACCAGGAGGAGCACCACCACTCCGGCGGCCGCGACGACCCGTCCGGCGAGCCGGAGCAGGGGGCCGGGGCCGCGCAGGTCCTTCACCGCCAGCCGCTCCTCCCGGCGCAGCGGCGCCAGCAGGCGGGCCAGCAGCAGGAGGGCCACGGGCAGCTGGAGCGCCCACACGGCGGTGCGGAACCAGCCGTCGAACCACACGTTGGTGCCGTACAGCAGGGTGTGCCACACGCTGAGGGCGTACACCACGATGACGAACCGGTGGAGCACCCGCCACAGCCGGGTTCCGGTCCAGGAGCGCACGTAGAACGACAGCCCCAGCGGGACCGCCAGGTAGAGGGCGATGAGGCCGAGAAGGATCGCGACACGGCCGGTGCCTGAGTCGTACCCGCCCGGGACGAACACGTCCACGAACGCCGACCAGAGCAGCGCGGCGGTCCCCAGGCCGTCGGCGTTCTCCCGCAGGAGTTCGAGGAAGAAGGCCAGGGCGTGCGCGAACATCAGCCCGATGGTGGTGATGGACGTGACCCGGTGCCACCGTTCGATCCGGGCGTGCGAGACCACCGTCCACCGGCCCGGCGCGGTCGCGCGCAGCAGCCCGAGCATGACGGTGATCCACGCCCACAGCAGCCCCGACCAGCCGAAGGCCTGGCACAGCCAGTAGAGCAGGTAGCGGTCGGCGTCGGCGAGGTAGGGCATCACGGCGAGGGTCTGGGAGGTCCCCTCGACGACGCGGTGCCGCAGGAGGGCGAAGACGGCGGCGGTGACCGCCAGGGCGACCGACACGTCCAGGAGGAGGTGGCGCAGGTCGGTGCGCAGGGTGCGGACGTCCACGCGGGCGGGGGCCGCGGCGGCGGCCGGGGACGGCCCGGGGGCGGAGGGCGAGGGCATGGGGGTTCCTTGTTCGGATCGGCGGGTGACCATCAGAACACCTTCCGTGCCGGTTGCCCAGACCCCTACGGGCGCGCGAAAGACCGCCGCAGCGGTCGCCGTGCGGCGCCCAGCGGGTGAACGTCCACCTCTCCCCCGAGGCGCCCCGTAGGAGCGCGGCCCCACCGCCCGGCCGGGCGTCCGCCTCCGCGCGGACGCCCGCGGCCCGCCCCGCCCACGGCGCCCCGCGGGCCGCACGTGGGGGACGAGGTGGTCAGGGACGAGGAGTGGGCGCCCACGCGCCCCCATCCCGGTGCTCCGGACACCCCGCCCGCCGACCGGCTCCTGGCCCCGGGAGCCGGGCTCATCGACCGGATGCGCGACGCGCTCTCGGGCCGCCGTTCTTGAATACCCGTCGACACCCGTGGCGCGGCCGGACGCCGGGACCGCCGCTCCCGGGCGCGTCCGCGGGGCGGCTCCCTCCCTTACCCTGGTCGGGTCGTCCCGGGTCCTCGGCCGCCGCCCGTGCCGGGGGCGCGGGCCGGGCGACGGCCCCCACCAGTCCTCGAACCCCTCCGGAACCCTCGACCAGAATGAGCGAAGTGCCCCCCACCCCCTCCGCGTCGGCACGGCGGCCGCGTCCGCTGGGCCGCGACTTCTCCCTGCTCTGGGGGGCCTCCGGCAGCGCGAACCTCGCGGACGGGCTCGTCCGGGTCGCGCTGCCCCTGGTCGCGGTCGAGCTGACCCGGTCCCCGGCACTGGTCGCCGGGGTCTCGGTCACCACCACCCTGGCCTGGCTCGTCACGGGCCTCCCCGCCGGAGCGCTCGGCGACCGGCTGGACCGGCGGACCATCGCCCTGTGCGCCGCCGTCCTGCGGACGGTCCTGCTGGGCGCGGTCGGCGTCCTCCTGCTCACCGACCACCTCACCCTGGCGGTGCTGTTCGCCGCGGCCTTCCTCCTCGGGGTCGGCGAGGCCTTCTTCGACACCTCCACCCCCGCCATGGTCCCCGGGGTGGTGCCCCGGGAGGAGCTCTCCCGCGCGCACGGCCGCCGGCACGCCGTGTCCCTGGCCGGGAACGAGCTGGTCGGACCGGCCGCGGGCGGAACCCTGTTCGCGCTCTCCAAGGCCGCGCCGCTGCTGGTGTCCGCGGCGTGCCACGCCCTGTCCGCACTCCTGCTCTGGCGCGTGCGCGCCGGTCCCCGCAGGCCGCCGGGACCGGAGAGTGAGCGCACCGCCCTGTTCACCGAGATACGGCAAGGGCTGGTCCTGCTGGTCCGCAGCCGCCGCATCGCCGTCGTCGCGCTCTGGGGCGGGGTGGCGAATTTCGCGGGGAGCCTCACCTTCGCCGTGCTCGCCCTGTACCTGGTCGCGCCCGGACCGGTGGGGCTGGACACCTGGGGCTTCGGTCTGCTCATGGCGTCGTTGGGGGTCGGCGGGCTGGTCGGGGCCTCGCTCACGGGCCGGCTGGCGGCGCGTGTGGGCGAGCTCCGACTCCTCACGCTCTCCTGTGCGTTCATGGCCGCGGACAGCGTCGTGCTCGTCCTGACCACCCAGGTCTGGGCGATCTCCGCCGGCCTGATGGCGGGGTCGGCCTCCGCCGCGGTCTTCGGCGTCATGGCGGTCACGGCCCTGCAACGTGCGACTCCCGACAGCCACCTGTCACGGGTGTCGGCGGGCAACCAGCTGGTGATGACGGGGGCACCGCGCTGGGCGGGGTGGCCGCGGGCGCCCTGGGGGAGATGACCGGCGACCTGCGGTTCGGGTTCGCCGCGGCGGCGGTGCTCCTGCTGTTGTCGACCCTGATGCGCGCCGCGATGCCCGCCTCCGATGAGCCCTCGGAGGGCGGCGGCACCGGCACGGGCGGCTGACCGCCGATGAGCCTTCCGCGCTCCGGGGGGAGGGCGGCCCTCCGGCGGCGGACCAGGGCGCCCCCTCGCACCGCCGCGCGCATCCGGCGCGGTTCAGCGCAGGGCCGATCCGTCGAACCGTTGCACTCCGATCACCGCGAGCAGGTCGAGTTTCTCGCGCGCGTCCGTGCCCTCGGTCGGGAAGAAGGCGCGCATCCTGATGTCGTTCTCGGTCGTGAGCACGTCTTCGCAGGTCAACTGCAACGCGCCCACGTTCGGCACGAGGAACGTCTTCCGGTCGAACCGCCGCACGCCGACGTCGTGCACCTCCCACAGCGCCCGGAACTCGTCGCTCGCCCCGCTGAGCAACCGGACGAGCTCGCGCACGTCGTGGTCACCGCCGCGGCGCGAGGCCGTGCCGCGCAGCCCGGCGACGTGCGCGGCCGAGTGCAGCGGCCACTCCTCCTCGGGGAAGCGGGCCCGGGTGCCCGGCTCGGTGAACCACCGCCACGTGATGCCGGCGCGCACCCCGTCGGCCGGGGCCGCCGGCCCGGTGAGCGCCGTCGCCAGCGGGTTCTGCCAGAGCACGACCTCCAGGTCGGTGGCGATCACGACGGGGATGTCCGTGAGCCGATCGGCGATGCGCATCAGCCCGGGGCTGATGAAGCGCCCCGGCCGCCGCGCCGACGGCGCCATCCCCGCCAGCCGGTAGAGGTAGTCGCGCTCGTCGAGGTCCAACCGGAGGGCCCGCGCCAGTGAGGCGATGATCGCCTCCGACGGGTTGGGGCCGCGGCCCTGCTCGATGCGCGAGTAGTAGTCGGCCGACATGCCGGCGGCCTGCGCCACCTCCTCCCGGCGCAGCCCGGGGGTGCGCCGCCGCACGCCCTCGGGCATCCCGAGGTCCGTCGGCCGCAGCGATTCGCGCCGACGCCGGAGGAAGGTGGCAAGGCCCTGTCGATCCGTCACCCCTCCAGTATCCGCGGCCGTTCCGCGGCCATCCAGGGACAGATGATCCGTGGACGAACCGTGCCTTCACCCCCGCGAGGCGAGAACGCACAGTGGATGCCGTCCACATCGACGGAACGGATCACCATGGCGACATCCACACCCCCTTCCACGCCTACGACAGGAGCAGAGATGACAGGTCGGCAGCGCCCCATCGGCACCGGATTCACCCCGGCCTCGACGGCCGGGGAGGTGGCCGCCGGCATCGACTTGACCGGCCGGAACGTGATCGTGACGGGCGGCCACAACGGCCTCGGCCGGGAGGCGGTGCGCGTGCTCGGCGAGGCGGGCGCGTCGATCACCGTGGCCGCACGCGACCCCCGCCGGGCCGCGGAGTCGCTGCGGGGTGTCGGGCGCGTGGAGACGGCACGGCTCGACCTGCTCGACCCCGCGTCGGTCGACGCGTTCGTCGCGGCCTACCTCGCCTCGGGCCGTGCGCTGCACATCCTGATCAACAACGCCGGCATCATGGCGGGCCCCCTCGTGCGCGACGCCCGGGGGTACGAGTCGCAGTTCGCGACGAACCACCTCGGCCACTTCCAGCTGACCACGGGACTGCTGCCCGCGCTGCGGGCGGCGGGCGGCGCCCGCGTCGTCAACATGACCTCGGGCGCGCACCGCCTCTCGGGCGTCCGTTTCGACGATCCGCACTTCACCCGGGGCGACTACGACCCCCACGTCGCCTACGGCCAGTCGAAGACGGCGAACGTGCTCACCGCGGTCGAGCTGGACCGCCGCTGGGCCGCCGACGGCATCCGCGGTTACGCCGTGCACCCGGGGATCATCCTGGGTACATCGCTGGGCGCCTACCGTCCCGAGGGCGCCCCGGTCCCGGACGGGCTGCCCGAGGAGGTGCTGCGGGCCCAGGGGCTGATCGACGCCGACGGCGTGCGGGTCAACGACCCCGAACGCGGACTCAAGAACATCGAGCAGGGCGCGAGCACGATGGTGTTCGCGGCGACGAGCCCTCTCCTCGCCTCCCTCGGCGGGGTCTACCTGAAGGACAACGACGTCTCGGCGGTCGACCCCGCCCCGGCGGACCCGCACTTCGACGGGCCGCCGCCCACCGACGTCGCCCCCCACGCCATCGACCCCGAGGCGGCGCTCTGGCTGTGGGGGCTCAGCGAGCGCCTGCTCGCCTGAGCGCGCGCCCGTACCGGGGCGGGGACGGGCGGGGAGGGGCGGGGAGGGAGCGCCCCTCCCCGCCCGGGCCCTGCGCCGGCGGCGCCGAGGGCGAGCCCGCGGCCTCAGGAGGCCTTACGAGGCCTTGCCGCGGACGATGTAGACGTTCATGCCGGTGAAGTCGAGGGTGACGTTGTAGGGCTTGAAAAAGGCGTGGGCGAACCAGCCCGTCGAGTCGATCCCGGTCCCGTAGGGCCAGGGCACGTTGACCGGCATGTCCGGGTTCGTCTCGCAGTAGACCTCCTCGGCGACGGCGTCGCCGAGGCGGATCTCCGCCGGGTAGCAGGGGTAGGTGACGGCCGGGTGGCCCTGGGCGCCGGTCTCGATCGGGCGGTCATGGTCGGTGCGCACCCCCAGCTCCCGGGCCACGTCCCCGGGCATGCCCGCGACGGCCTCGCCGCGCCCGCCGAGGTTCACGCCCACCACACGCGTGCCGGAGCCGGCGATACTCCCCTGACTGTGCACGTAGTGGTCCCGGGCCAGCCACAGCGGCAGGGGCTCGGCCCCCGCCCGGGCGGCGGCGGCACGCACCTCCTCGGCGGCTTCGGGGGTCGGGCGGCGCAGGATCAGCTCCCTGCCCCTGTAGTCGAAGGTGGTCAGCAGGTGGTAGAAGACCCAGGTGCCGATCATGCCGTCGTTGGCCGCGGGGGGCTCGCCGCCGGCCGGCTCCGACTCCGACCAGGCCACGGGCACGCCGCGCAGTTCGATGCCGCCCAGCCCGAAGGAGTCCAGCACCCCGTAGTACGACCACACGGTGCGGCCCTCGAACTCGCTCTTCTCCCGGTACACCGGGCGCACCCCGGCCTCCTCGGCGGCCCTCGCGGACAGGCCCAGCCAGGAGGCGCCGGTGTAGAACGTGAAGCGCTTCGGCGGCCCGCCGTTGAGCGAGGCCTCGATCTGCGGCTCCGGGTCCATCTGCGTCCACGGCACCCGGCCGACGTCGCCGTGGATCCGGTACGCGTCGTCGGGGACCGCCGCGAACCATTCGGCCATGGCGGTCTCGCCGGCCGCCCGCCAGCGCGGCACGGAGAGGGAGAACGCGTCCTGCCGGATGTGGCAGTCGGCCAGGAGCTCGTTGGTCTGCCTGTCCCCCGGGTCCAGGCGCAGGGCGGTCGTGAGGTACTCCTCCGCCTCGGGGAACCTGTTGCCCAGCAGCCCGATGTACCCGCGCTGCCGTGCGGCGTGCAGGTTCGCGGGGTCCCTCCTCAGGATCTCCTCGTACGCGCGGCCGGCCCGCTCGAACCTCCCGGCCCTGAACAGCGCGTCCGCGTCACCGCCGCCGCCCTGGGCCCCGGCCGCCGTCGCGCCCAGCAGCGGTGCGGCCGCGGCGGCGCCGGCCACCACGGCCGCACCCCGGAGCAGTGAGCGCCGGTCCCATCCTCTGGCCTCGGCCACGGTCTTCTCCCTGTCGTGATCGCCCTCCGGGGCCGGGAACCGGGCCCCCGGCACGGACCGCTGCGGTCCGTGCCCCCAGCGAAGACCGCGGGGCGTTGCGGCGGCGTATCCGTTTTCCGATACGCCCCCGGTACACCCGCCCCGGCATCCTCGACAGGAGCGGCAACCCCGGCGGTCCGGCACCGGGGGACCGGTGCACGGCGCGGTGGGGCCCGCCGCCGGCGGCCGCGCCCCCGCCTGCCGCGCCCCCGCCTGCCGCTGTCTTCGGAGCCGGTGCGGGCCGGGCGGTGTCTCGGGCGATCGGGGGTCCGTGCGATGAGTTCCACCGGGCCCGCTGGTCTCAACGGGTATCCACCACACGCGAGGAGAGCAAAGATGAACGAGCACGACCGGGCGCGCGTCACCGGCATCGGTTCCGTCGCCGTCCCCGTCGGTGACCAGGACGCGGCCGTCGGGTTCTACGTGGACGTCCTGGGGCTGAAGAAGCGGATGGACGTCCCGTTGGAGCAGATCGGCGGGCGCTGGATCACCGTCGCCCCCGACGGTGCCCTGGCCGCTATCGCACTGGTCCCCGGCCAGACCACCGGCGTCGACACCGGGATCAGGCTCGAAGCGGTCGACGTCCCGGCCCTCCACGCACGTCTCGAAGAGCAGGGGACCGACGTGGACGACCTGCTCCAGTGGCCCGGAGTGCCGCCCATGTTCACCCTGCGGGACCGTGACGGCAACACGCTGGTGATCGTCGAAGGGGGGAACGCTCCCTGACGGCACCGGACGGGGAGCCCACCGCGGCGCGGCGGAAGGGCTCGGGAGGGAACGGTCGGGCCTGTGCGGTGATGCCCGGACCGGCCCGATACCGCCGTCCCGGCGACGCTTTCACTCCGGTCGGCGGGGAGGAGGCCGGAGGCGCTTCGGGGGATCCGGGTCTCCGACCGGGGGGCGCACCGTGCTCGGCAGGCGGAGTACCGGGGGCACACGGGGCCTCGGACCCTGTTCGGTTCCGGCGCCGGTGGGACCGCCGGGGACCAGTGCGATACCGGTCAGGGCCCCGTCGGGGCGACGGTGACGCGGGTGATCGGACATCACGGGCTCGGGCGGGGTGGGGGGTGGCTCCGTCACGGTGCACAGGGGGCCGAGGGCGTCCGGGCAGGGACCGAAGCGGATCCAGGCCAGCTCCCGCGCCCGGCGCCGGTCGAGGACGAGCAGGCTGCGCACGCCCGGCGCGAAGGCCGCCGGCCCGCGCCGGGTGGCCGCCCGCAGCCGCCGCCAGCGCCGCGAATGCGCCCGGTGGCTGCGCTCGGTCACCCGCCGACCCCGCGCGTCCTGCCCGGCCCGGGCCTCCCGCGGAGTGGCGTCGATCATCACCACGTGCAGCTCGTACCGGCGGAGCCGGCAGAGCAGGGCGAGCAGCACGCGGACCGGGCGCCGGGTCCCGCACTCGTGCAGGACCACCGGGCCGCCGCGCAGCGCCGCGGCCGTCCGGACCAGGTGCAGCACGTGCACCGTCCAGCGCCACAGCGGGTAGGGGACCCGGCTGAGCAGGGGACCCAGCCGGTGCCGCGACTGGAGCGAGTCGATCACCCGCACGCCCTCCGCGGTGAGCACGGTGCGCTCCTGGTCCTCGCGGACCCCGAACAGCCGCCGCAGCAGGGTGCTCTTCCCGGCCCCGGGCACCCCGGTGACCAGGACCAGGGACCGCCTGGGGTAGACCACGCCGCGCACCGTCGGGTCGTTCACCGAGGCACCTACCGCGCCAGCCCTTGGAACATCTTCGACAGCTCCCCCAAGCCGACCTCGCGCCGGTGGTGCGCGGCTCCGCAGCGGCCGCGCCACCCATGCTTCGACGCTACCGGGCGTCGGCGGCTCTGGAAAATGCGGAGCCCTCCATCCGGCCGATATCACACGGCCGGTCGTTTGGTTGGGGCACGTGATTCAGCACGAGGACGTACTCGTGTTCGCCAATCCCTCGCCAGCGCAGCATCACGTACAGGGCGAAGGAGAAGCGGCATGAGGCGGAGCTCCCGACCAGGAGGCGCCGGAAGAAGCACCGACAGCGGCCCGCACTGCGGAGGGAAGGTGTTTCGCCGACGCGGCCGACCCGGACCTGCGGGAGCGCATCATCTCGGACCTGCGCCACCTGGCCGATTTCATCCACGAACACCCGGAGCTGCCCATCAGCCCGCACACCAGCGTGGACGTGTCCTACTTCCCACGCACCAGACACGATGAGGCGGTCTTCGCGGAAGTGGACGAGGCCGGTGCCGGGTGATGGCCATCCCCGGGCACACGCGGGCCAGACCGGGCCTGGCTGACCTATACCGGGCACGTCTGCCCGAACTGATCCGCGCGGGGCAGGGTCGGTACGGGGGCTTGGACGCCCCACACCGCCCCTTGGACGCCCGCCCCAGCACCCGGGCCGCCCTGGCGGTTCCAGGGCCGGTCGGGAGCGCTGGCGGCCGCTGTCAGGAAAAGCGACGAAACATGTTATGTCGGGCGGCGGTCCAAGGTGGAGGGAAACCGGTGGGCTTGGTGGCGAATCCGCTTGACCACCTCGGCGAGGCCGAGCGTGGATGCACAGTGCTCCGCCCGATGCGGGGTCGCGCATCGTGTCTGTGCAGTTCAGAGGTAGTGAGGAGGTGGGCGTGGTGAAGCGGGATGCTCCGGTGACGCTGGCCGAGGTCGCCTCGTTGCCGGTGGTTCTGGGACCGGTTCAGGCGGGGCGGTTGCTCGGGCTGGGGCGCACCACCGTCTACCGGATTCTCCGCGAAGGGGCCTTTCCGGTTCCGGTTCGGAGGGTCGGTCGCAGTTGGGTGGTTCCGATCGCAGGGGTGCTGGCCTACCTCGGCCTGGACACCCTGGCCACCTCCACTGTCACTACCGGCGGTGGGAGCGGGTGCGGTGCGCGTGTGAACGCCGAGGAGAAGGCGAGGACCGTAGATGGCAGCACGTGAGGGGTCCACGTTCAAACGGTGCGGGTGCCGCGACGAAACCGGCAGGGCCTTGGGGGTGAGGTGCCCCCGGCTCAAGCGCAAAGGCGGCGGGTGGAGTCCGTCCCATGGGGCTTGGGCGTTCCAGTATGAGTTGCCCCGCACCACCGATGGCAAGCGTCGCCAGGCGCGCCGGGTCGGGCTGGCCACGCACACCGAGGCCTCCGAAGGGTTGGAGCGGGTCAAGACACTCCTGGGGCTGGCGGAGGAGGACACCGAGGTGCAGATCGCCGACCTCATCCAGATCGCCCTCCAGGGCCGCCGGCCTCTGCCCGAGGTGGAGGAGGTCCGTAAACGCATCGGCGCCGGGACGGATGTTCGGCGGGAGTCGCCCTCAGTAAGAGAGTGGTTGGACGGCAAGCCCGACCTCGCCGAAGAAACCCGCTCCTCCTACGACGGCCACATCCGCAAATACCTCACCCCACACTTGGGGAAGATCCGGGTGGGCCGCTTGCAGGCCCGTCACGTCGAGGCGATGTTCGCGGCGGTGGAGGAGGCCAACGTGCACGTCCTGGAGTGCCGTGAATCCGAGGACCCGAAGGTGAAGAGGTTGGTGCGGGGACGGCGGGTGATCTCGCTGTCCACGAAGCACCGGATCCGGGCCACGCTGCGCAGCGCGCTGTCGGACGTGGTCCGCTCCCCGGACCTACCGGTGTCGGTGAACAGTGCCTCCCACGTACGGCTTCCGTCCCGCCCGAGGAAGCGTCCCCTGGTGTGGACTGCGGACCGGGTGCGTCAGTGGGAGAAGGACGGGACCGTGCTTGGCGAGGTGATGGTCTGGACCCCCGAGCAGACCCGGACGTTCCTCCAGCATGCGAGGAGGTACACGTGGCTGTTCCCGATGTTCCATCTCATCGCGGTCAAGGGGCTGCGGCGGGGTGAGGCGGTGGGGTTGCCGTGGGCGAACACCCGGCTGGTGGACGGCCAGATCGACATCCGCGTCCAGGTCGTGCAACTGGCGTGGGAGACGATCACCTCGACTCCCAAGAGCGCGGCGGGCCAGCGCACTATCACCTTGGACGCCGACACCGTCAAGATTCTCCGCGGTTGGAAGAGGTTCCAGAACGAGCAACGCCTCCAGGCCGGGAAGCACTGGAACCACACTGGGTTGGTGTTCACCCGTCAGGATGGTTCGGGGTGGCATCCGGGTCAGGTCAGTGACTGGTTCTGCCGTATCGCCAAAGCCGCCGGGCTCCCGCCCATCACCTTGCACGGGCTGCGCCACGGGGCGGCCTCCCTGGCGCTGGCGGGTACGGACGTGAAGGTGGTCTCGGCCGAGCTGGGCCACGCGACGACGCACTTCACCCAGGACACGTACCAATCGGTGTATCCCGATGTGGCCAAGGCGGCGGCGGAGGCGACCGCCGCGCTGTTGCGCGGGGAACCGGTGTCGGTCGGGTAGCGGGACGGGGGAGCACACCAGGAGCGATTCAGCGCTCCGAGCCCCGGGCTGTGCGGCGGGTTCATCCCGCCTGGCCTGGGGCTTCCTCGTGGGCGGGGCCGGTGGACCATCGGATCAAAGGTCCCCTGGGAAAGATTTTCCGGCGGCAACTTTTTCTAAATTTTGAGTTCTGATTTAAATGAATCCATGGCTACTTTTGTTGCCTCTCTGCTTAGTGCGTTTTCTTTTATGGTGAACTGGTGGAGTGGCGGGAGAAAGTTTGGGTCAAATGGGCGCGCTCTCCCTTTTTCGTCTCGGTCCGGGCTGCTGTCTACCGAGATGAGACCTAGGCGCTCTAACGTGCGATGGGCAGAGTAAGAGTCGCGCCCCATCCCGTAGTAATGGAGGCGGACGTAACTCTCCACTTTGATCCCGTCGCTTTTGCCAAATATTTCCTTTTGGTGAAACATCATCAACAAAAATGATATCTCACTATCTTCGAGCAGATAAATCCATCCTTGAGTAAAAAACTCTATCGGCAATTTTATATGGTCTTCCCCCGTTCGTGGAACTGTATACGGGGGGATGTGTGGTCCTATTTGGGTTCCTCCTTCTTGTAGTAGCTGGAATCTTTCGAAGCGCCCTGACCTGCTATTCTCATAGGGGAGGTTGACCAGTTGAACATTTTGTGCGGAGAGGTGCTTTAGGGCCGACTGTAGGGATCTTATTTTTTTGTCTGTAAGTGACTGGTAGACGCGGCCCTGGGTCTGCTCTTTGGCGGGTAAGGCAATGAGGTCTGTCCAGCCGGGGTCTTTATTTGTTCCTGCTAGAGGCAAGCTGTTGATGGGAGCTCGTCCGACTGCTGTTCCTTTGGCTTGTGCTTCGAATAGGCAGATTAGATAAAATTTTAAAGCCACCCCTCGGGGTGTCATTATTTTTGTCGCCGAAGGGCGTTTTGATTTATCTGGAATTCTGCGATCGGAGGATGGTTCGTCTATTTGTGTTTTCAGCCAGATGAACTCTGTCCTTATTTTTACATGGCCTCCCGGAGGGCTTCCAATTCTTTTTAATTGGCGCGAGGATGAGTGAATCATTTGCTGCATCATCTTTATTCGCTCTCGGCGGCGTTCCAGGTCGTGGCTCATGCTTGCTCCCTGAGGCTGACTCTTGACCTTAACGTCTTGATCCTCCTTCTTGTAGGGCGACGGGGGATGCGGTTGGGGAAGGCGGGTTAAGGCGTTTTCGATGTGATCACGAGGGCTCGCTTCGAGGCGCAAAGATGGAGGGGAAGGCAGCGGGCATCGTGTGGTCTGCGGTGTTTTTGCTGGTCATAGGACCTGTGTGTGCAACAAGTGTTAAGGGAGACACTCGTGTTCCGATCCCGGAAGGAAGACCCCTCTGACGCCTCGAAGCCTGCGCAACGGCTCTCGCTAAGGTGGGCAGTCATCCTTGGTGTGGCGGCGTGTACCGCGATTGCTGCGTTTTCAGCGTCCGGCTTCGTGGCTGGTGCTGTCGCGGCTGTAACGGTCGCAGGTGGGCTTCACCTCATCATTGAGTAGGGATAGCCCTTCGGCGTGCTTTGTCTGGTAGTGCTCCGGCTTGGTGTTCCGGGCATGGCCAACCCCACAGCGTCGCTGTTGCGTGAGGTGGCGCGTAGGTAGGGGACAGAGCCAGACGGGCTCCTGAGATGGGGGTGCAGGGGTGCTGGAGCAGGTGAGGCGCTGCAAGGACGTGATCGCTCCCGTGCAGAACGCTTTTGGCTCGAGGGTCACCGGGGTCCTAGGATGGCGAAGTGCTCAGGAGGTGGGTGCCCTACTCGTACTGACCTTGTACTGGGGAGCGCGCCAGGAGCACACATGGCCCTGGAACGCCGCGAGGACCTCTTGCGAGGTCCTCGGGGAATCCCTGTGACCTGGGGTTTTGTGGCGCGCCCGGTAGGATTCGAACCTGCGGCCATCGGATGAGAAGTCCGGTGGAGGGTCTCGGGGACCGGTGGAGAGGCCCTGGGGGCGGGGGCGGAAGGGGCGCGGGTACGATCGCGCGGTGATCGAGGATCTTCCCGCGGATGTGGTGGGTGTGCTGGAGGCGGTGCTGGACCCGGCCGATCCCGTGCACGCGGCGCTGCGGGCGCAGGCCGGGCGGATGCGGGTGGGCCGACGGTGCGGGTGCGGCTGCGGGACCGCCGATCTCGAGGCGGTGGAGGGCGTGGCCCCGGCGGAGCCGGTGCCGGGCGAGACCGGACTGAGGATCGCCGTGCAGGCACTGCTCTACGACGGGGACGGCGGGTGCCCGGGCGAGGTGCTGGTGTTCGTGCGGGATGGTCGTCTGGCCTGGGTGGAGGTCGCGTGGTGGAGCGACGCCACGGTGACGTTGGCCGAGGCTGCGCGGATGCTGCGGGCCCGGGGCGGGAAGTAGCCGTTCGGCCCGAGGAACGCGGTGGGACGCACTTGCGGCGCTCCGTTCCGGTTCGGCGGCCTCGGGGGAGTTCGTCGGCAGTGCCACCGGGCGGGTGGAGCGGGTCGCGAATCCGGTGGACGCCGCCGTGTGCGGCGGCACGCTCCCTGCGTTCGACTCGATGCGCATGGGTGCCGCCGGGTCCGTCGGTTTCCCCTGTCCGCGGTGAACTCCTGTGGTTCGAGGCCGTGTCGGCGGTGCTGAGACGGGGTGGCGGACGGCCGGGTGTGCGAAGGGACCTTAAGCGGCGGTTCGCGTGGTGGGTGGGCCGGTTCCGCCCGGGCTCAGCCCGGGCTGCGGAACGACCGCAGGAAGTGCGTCACCAGCCGCTGGGCCGCCCGGCCGGCCCGCTCCGGGTCCGGTTCGGCGGCCGCGGCCGCCGCGACGGCGGACGTGGCCAGCCGCAGGTCCCGGTCGGTGATCTCCGCCGAGATCCGGCCCTGTGCCCGGGCGCTCTCCAGGAGCCGGTGCAGTTCGCGGTGGACGTGCTCGTCGAGGGCGCGCGCCCGCTCGGGGAAGCGCTCCCGGTGGTCGGGCGCGCACACGCGCGTGGCGACCGCCTCGGCGGCGACGAACCGCAGGGCGCGCTCCAGCGCCAGGTCGGCGGGCACGGTGCGGGCCAGCTCCGCGAAGCGCTCCGTCAGCTCCGCCGCCGCGTGCTCGGCCAGGTCCCGCACGAGCGCGTCCCGGCCGGGGAAGCGCCGGTGGACGGTGGCGGCCGAGACCCCGGCGCGGCGGGCCACGTTCTGCACGGTCGCCTCCAGGCCGCGGTCGCGGAACACCGCCCGGGCGGCCCGCAGCACGGTGGTCCGGTTGCGCCGGGCGTCCTGCCGCAGCCGCCCGACTGCGCCGCTCCCGGGGCGGATCTGCGTGTCCTCGTCCACTTCTCGTCTCACTTCCGCGCTGTCGGGACGGGCCGCCGACGGGTCCCGGTTGCCCATGTCGGCACCGGCCGACACCGGTCAGAACCCATGGAGGAGGCGGGGGCTTCCCCGCACGAGGAGGAATCATGCGCGCAGTCCGCTACGAACGCTACGGGGGACCCGAGGTCCTGGCCGTCGCCGACGGTCTCCCCACGCCCCCGGTGGGCGCCGCCGACGTGCGGGTGGAGGTCGCCGCCGCGGCGGTCGGCGGCGGGGAGGCCCCCATCCGCGCCGGAAGGCTGCGCCGCGTGCTGCGCCAGCGGTTCCCCGCCGGGACCGGCGTCGACTTCGTCGGCACCGTCGTGCAGGCGGGGCCGGCCGTCACCCGCGCGGGGGTCGGGGACGCGGTGTGGGGGGTGATGCCGCACGGCACCTTCGGGGCCCTGGCCGAGTCGGTCGTGGTGCCCCAGGAGCGCGTCGCCGCGGCTCCGCGCTCGGTCCCGGCCCACGAGGCCGCCGCGCTGCCGTCCTCGGGCACGACGGCCCTGCACGCGCTGACCCGCCGGGTGCGCCTGGAGCGGGGGCAGCGGCTGCTGGTGCGCGGGGCGGCCGGGGGAGTGGGGGTGGTCGCCGTGCAGCTCGGCGCCTCCCTGGGCGCGCACGTCACCGCGCTGGCCGGGGCCGACCACCTCTCCTGGCTGGGCGGGCTGGGCGCGGCCGAGGCCCTTGACCACCGAACGACGGACCTGGGCGGCCTGGGCCGGTTCGACGTGGTCCTCGACCTGGTCGGCACGCGCCTGTCCGAGTTGCGCGGACTCCTCGTCCGCGGGGGCGTGCTGGTGCCGCTCGCCCTCGACCCGGCGCGGCCGATCCGGTCGGCCCTGTGGACGGCGGCGGCCGGGCTGGACCGGCGCACGCGGATCGCCGCGTTCAGCAACGACCCCTCCCCGCGGGAGCTGGAGGAGCTGGCCGAGCTGGTGGACCGGGGCGCGGTCGCGCCGGTGGTCGCCGCCGTGCTGGAGATGGACGACGTGGTCCGGGCGCACCGCATGCTCGAGCGCGGAGGGGTGCGGGGGAAGATCGTCCTCACCCCCTGACCGGCGGCCGGGGCGCGCAGGGCCGGGGGGCCGGGGCCTCCCACCCTCCCGGTCCTCCGAGGGCGCCCTCGCCCGAGACTGTGCGGGCGGTCGGTGAGTCCCCGCACCCCGTCTCCCCGGGAATGTCGCACCGACGGCCGTCCGGGCGCGCCTGCGCCCGGCCGCGGACCGGCGGCGGTGCGGACGGGCCTTCCGCGGCCCCGCCCGCACCGCCGCCGCGCGTCACTCCCGGTCGGCGCCGCCGTAGGCGTCGGCCTGGAGCGTGTACAGCTCCCGGTACCGGCCCGGCACCGCCATCAGCTCGGCGTGGGTGCCGTGCTGGATGATGCGGCCGTCGTCCAGGACGTAGATGCGGTCCGCCGTCCGCACCGAGGCCATGCGGTGGGTGATGAGCACGACCGCCGCCCCGGTGCGGGCGGCGTGCTCGCCGATGGTGGTGAAGAAGCGGGCCTCGGCGCGGGCGTCCAGCGCCGAGGTGGGCTCGTCGGCGATGAGCAGGTCGGCGGTGCGGTAGAAACCCCGCGCCCCGGCGATGCGCTGCCACTGCCCTCCGGACAGGTTCACGCCGCTGGCGAAGGTGGTGTCCAGCAGGGTGTCCCACCCCCTGGCCAGGTCGTTGACGACCTCGTCGGTGCCGCTGAGCCGGGCCGCCTCCTCCAAGCGGGCGGGGTCGCAGCCCTGGGCCATGGTGACGTTGCGGCGGGCGGTCATGGGCCAGCGGGTGTGGTCCTGGATGATGACGCTGATCCGCTCGCACACGGCCGGCCCGATAGCGGTGAAGTCGGCGCTGTTCCAGGTGACCCCGCCCTCCTGGGGGCTGTAGAGCCCGCCGAGCAGCCGGGCGAGGGTGGACTTGCCGGACCCGTTCTCGCCCACCAGGGCGACGGTCTCACCTTTGTCGACGTGCACGCTCACCCCGCGCAGGGCGGGTTCCTCACCGGTGGGGTAGGTGAAGACCGCGTCGCGCACCTCCAGCCGTTCCAGCCGGGCCGGGGGCGGCGCGGTGGGAGCGGGCGGCAGGGCGGCCCGTGCCAGCGTGCAGTACTCGGTGAAGTCCGCGAAGTACAGGCCGCACTCGTACACCCTGTTCAACGTGTAGAGGAGCTGCTGCATCTGCCCCTGGGTGCGCTGTAGCGCGAGCACCGCGGTGCCCACCGCCGCCAGCGGCATCGCCCCGGTGACGAGCAGGACGCCCAGGGCGGTGTAGGTCAGGGCGGTCGCCGCCCCGGAGATGATGCCGCCCACGGCGCGGGTGCGGGTCTGGGACCAGGCCACCGCCAGCATGGTCTCCCGCTCGCGGTCGGCCAGGGATCCGTAGTCGGCCATCAGCGAGTCGCGCATGGTGTAGGAGCGCAGTTCCGCGGCCGAGTCCCGGGAGGCCATGCGGTCGCCGAGGATCCACCGCCGCCGGCGCCCGGTGCTGAGCCTGCGCTGGGCCTCGTACTCCATCCGCGCCGCCCGGGTGGCCGCCCACCCGGTGGGCACGACGCTGACCAGCAGCAGGGGCAGCAGCAGCGGGTGGAGCACGGCGAGGACCCCGCCCAGGGAGAGCAGGGAGACGAGTCCGGTCAGCCCGTCCAGGGTGGCGGTGACCATGCGGGGCACCTCGTACATGCCGCGGTCGCGGGCCCGGTACATCGCGTCGGCCCACTCCTCGTCGTCGAACGCGATGAGCCGGGCCTGGGTGGTGAGGTCGAACAGCTCGGTCTCGACGATGCGTTCGGTCTGGGTGCTCAACCGGGACAGGGCCAGTTCCGACACGAGCCGGACGGCCAGGGACAGGGCGGCGACCCCGGCCACCACGGCCACCGCCGGAAGTGCCGCCCGCACCCGGGCGGTGATGGGGCCCTCGGCCAGCAGGGCGTCGAGCACCCAGGTCACCGAGACCAGGCTGACCGCGGCCAGGACGGCGGCGACGGTGCTGGCCCCCAGGGCGAGGAGCAGGTCGCGGCGGTTGGCGCGCCAGGCCCACCCGACGGCGGCCGCGGTCAGGGAGGGCATGCGGGTCAGCTTGGTCCACAGGCTCGTGCGCTGGAGTTCGTCGGCGAAGAAGTTCCACTTGGGAGCGGCGAGGTCCTCCTCCGAGCCGGTGTCGGAGGGGGTGGCGGCTCCGGGCGCTCCGGTCTCGGCCGCCGGTTCGGGATCGGTGGATCGGCTGCGGGATCGACGCATAGGGCTCCTCGCGGATTCGGGGGCGTCGGCCGTGTGATCCTGCCTCCGGGGGACCGGTGTCCGCCACGGGTTTTCGGGGCGGGGGAGGGTTGTGGTGGGGCCGGATCCGCGGTCGCGGGCGCGGCGGCGGAGCGGGGCCACCGGCGCTGCGGGCGGGGGCGGTCGCACCCGCCCGCGGGAAATCCCGGTGATCGGTGCGGTCCGGATCCGCGGGGGAATCGGCCCGGGCGCGAACGCCGCGCTCGCCTGTCCGCCGTAGCCGTGTGCCCGTCGTGCCCGCCCGTCCGTCAGGACTGCCCGTCGGTCGGGCCTGTCTTTCCATCGTGCCTGTGTGTCGGCCGTGCCTGCCTGTCTGCGTGTCCGCCGAGGCCGTGTGTTTCCCGAACTTGCCTGTCCCGCGGTGCCCGGGTGTCCGCCGTAGCCGCGTGACGGCCGTGCCGGACCGTCCGCCGCGCCTGCCTGACTGCCGCGCTCGCCTGTCCGCCCTGGCCGCCCGTGTGGCCGGAGGCTGTAGACCCTGGGCGAGGCCGTACCTGGGTGTCCGTCGTGGCCGCGTGAACGCAGCGCTCGCCTGTCCGCCGGGGGAGGGGCCCGCGGCCCGGGCCGGGAGTGGGCCCGGTCGTGCGGGGGCGCAGGGGGCAGGGAAGCCCGGGGCGGCCCGGGTGCCGGGGAGGACGGTCGCCCTGCCTGCCAGGGAGACGCCGTGTCTGAAATGCCGGAAATCTACCCCGTAAAGGTGGCGGTTCCCTTCACCCGCCCGGGCTCCGGCACTGCCCCAAGCTCTGGCACTGCCCCAGGACCCTGCACCGCCCCCGAACCCGCCCCCGCCTCACACCCCGCGCCGCTCCGCCGCCAGCACCCGCAGACCCGCCGCTGCGTACGGGGCGACGGCCTCGCCCGCCCGGTCGCGGCCCGCCCCCGTGGCGCCCTGGCGGGCGCGGTACTCGATGCCCTGGGCGATGACCGCCAGCTTCAGGTGGGCCAGGCCCAGGTGGAACGCCCAGTGCTCCAGGTCCCGGCCCGAGGCGTCGGCGTACATCTGCGCCAGCGCGTCGGCGTCGGGCAGGCGCTCGCTGTTCCACGCCGCGGGCTCGCCCAGCACCAGGTCCAGCCCCGGCGTCCGGTACACGCACATCATCGCCGCGTCCGCCAGGGGGTCGCCCAGGGTGGACAGCTCCCAGTCCACCACCGCCCGCACCTTGGAGGGGTCGCCGTGGTCGAGCATGACGTTGTCGATGCGGTAGTCGCCGTGCACGACCGCGTGCGCGGAGGAGTCCGGGACCGACTCCGACAGCAGCCCGTGCAGCCGGTCCAGGTCGGGCAGGTCCCCGGTGCGGACCCGCCGCCACTGGCGGCCCCACAGGTCCACCTGGCGGCGCAGGTACCCGTCCGGCCGCCCGGCCAGGCCGGTGGCCCGGTGGTCGACGGCGTGCAGCGCGGCCAGCACCCGCACCAGGGCGTGCGCGCAGTCGGCGACCGCGCGGTCGTCCCAGTCAGCCAGCTGGTCGCGGGTGCGCACCACCCGCGCGTCCACGTACTCCACCAGGGAGAACGGCGCGCCCAGGACCCGCGGGTCCTCGCACAGGGCCACGGCCCCGGCCACCGGGACGCCGGTGTCCCGCAGGGCGGCCACGGTCCGGTACTCGCGCCCCATGTCGTGGGCCGAGGGGGTCAGCCCGGCCGTCGGCGGGCGGCGCAGCACCCAGCGGGGGCCGGCCGCGTCGTCGATCCGGTAGGTCAGGTTGGACTTGCCGCCGGAGAGCGGTACGGCCCGCAGCGGGCCGGGGACGCCCAGGAAGGCGGCGAGGGCGGCGGTGTCCAGGGCCGGAGCGGTCACCGGGCCCGGGCCCCCTTCACGACGCGGGCGGCGATCGACCAGCGGTGCACCTCGGAGGGCCCGTCGTAGATCCGGAAGGGCCGCACCTCGCGCAGCAGCCGGGCCAGCGGCAGGTCGTCGCTGACGCCCAGGCCGCCGCAGAGCTGGACCGCCCGGTCGACCACCCGGTGGATGGCCTCGGCGGCGAACGTCTTGGCGACGGAGGTGGAGGTGCGCGCGTCGGCCCCGGTGTCCAGCTCCCAGCAGGCCCGGACCAGCAGGGCGCGGGTGGCGGCCAGGTCGATCTCGTTGTCGGCGATGAGCTGCCGGGCCAGGCCCAGGTCGCCCAGGCGGGAGCCGAACAGCTCGCGCTCGGCGGCCCGGGCGGCGGCGATGTCCTGGGCGCGCTGGGCGCTGCCGAGCCAGCGCATCACGTGGGTCATCCGGGCCGGCCCCAGGCGCACCTGCGCGTTGTGGAAGCCCTGGTCGACCTCGCCCAGGACGTTCTCGTCGGGGACGAACAGGCTGTCGAAGGCGACCTCGCAGTGGCCGCCGAGCATGGAGGTGTCCATGGTGCGCACGTGGCGTCCCACGGTGAGTCCGGGCGCGTCGGCGGGGGAGAGGAACATGGTGGCGCCGCCGCGGTCGCCGGGGGAGCCGGAGGTGCGGGCCATGATGATGAGGAACCCGGCGCCGTCGGCCCCGGTGATGAAGGTCTTGCGGCCGTCGACGCGCCAGCCGCCGGGGACGCGGGTGGCGGTGGTGGCCAGGGCGGAGGGGTCGGCGCCCGCGCCGGGGGCGGGTTCGGTCATGGCGAACGCGGAGCGGACCCGGCCGCGGCAGAGCGGCTCCAGGAAGCGCTCGCGCTGGTCGGGGGTGGCGACGTGGTCCAGCAGGTGGACGTTGCCCTCGTCGGGGGCGGCGATGTTGAGGGCCAGGGGGCCGAAGACGGAGTGCCCGGCGGCCTCGAACACGGGGGCGCGGTCGCGCATGTCGAGGCCGTGGCCGCCGTACTCGCGGGGGACGTGCGGGGCGAAGACCCCGGCGGCGCGGGCCCGTTCCTGCATCCGTTCGCGCAGGGCCTCGCCGCCGCGGGCGATGTCGCCCCCGTGCTCCTCCTCCAGGGGGAGGATCTCGTCGCGGACGAAGGCCAGGGTGGCCCGGGTGAGGTCGGCCGCGGCGGGGGTGGGCTGAAGGTCGATCACGTGGAGCCTCCCTTACCACCGAGCGATCGCTCGGTCGGTGTTGGTGGGCACAGCGTGGCACGGCCCCCGCGGCGGCGTCAACGCGCGCCGACGGTGGCCCGGCACAGGGTCAGGTAGTGGTCCACGACCTCGTCGGGGGAGAGCTCCCCGTCGGGGCGGTACCAGGAGGCGACGGCGACGCACATGGTGGTCACGGCGCGGCCGGCGTCCTTGGGGTAGGGGGTGGTGAACACGCCCTCCCGCGCCCCGTCGCGCACGGCGTCGTCGACCATGCGCTGCTGCTCGTCGCGCAGCGCGATGTAGGCCTCGCGTACGTCGGGGTCCATGCCGCGGATCTCGGTGGAGGCGACGAACGCCTGGTCGCGCCGGTGCATGTGGAAGCGCAGCAGGCACTCGACGAGGTTGTCGAACCGGAGCCCGGGGTCGTCCCCGGCCTCGGCGGCCGCCCGGCGGGTGTGGTCGAGGAGCTCGCGCATCACCGTCATCACCAGGCCCTCCAGGAGCGCCTGCTTGGACGGGTAGTGGTGGTACAGGCCGGGCACGGACAGCCCGGCCCGCTCGGCGATCCGCCGGATGGTGGTCCCGTGGTACCCCTGCTCGACGAAGCAGTGCAGGGCCGCCGCCAGGGGGGCGGACAGCCGCTGCTCGCCGAACGAACGCCAGGACTCCGTCAACGTGTCCCTCGCTTCCTCGTGGTCCGTCGCCAGCACGTTATCGGTGCCGCGGACGGGGTGGGCGGGCGCCGCCGGGGTGTTGACAGCGCCGGTGTGATCCACAACACTACAGGCGACCGAGCGATCGTTCGGTCGGTACCCCGGACGTCGACGTTCCCGCAGAGAGAAGGGCCGCGACATGCCATCCGACCTCCCCCGGACCCCCGACACCCTCCCCGGGGCCTGGCGTCGCCGCGTCGAGGCCTCGCCCGACGCCCCGGCCATCGCCTACTTCGACCGGGTGCTCACCGCACGCGAGGCCGACGACCTCTCGGACGCCATCGCCTCCGCCCTCGCCGAGCGCGGGGTCGGCCGCGGCGACCGCGTGGGCGTGCGCCTCCAGAACATCCCGCAGTACGCGCTCGTCCTGCTCGCCCTGTGGAAGCTCGGCGCCGCGGCGCTGCCCGTCAACCCCATGTACCGGGGCGAGGAGCTGCGGCGCCTGGTCGACGACGCCGCGCCGGTCGGGATCGTGTGCGCCGACACCGACCACCCCGGGGTGCGCGGGGCGCTGGCCGGAAGCCCCGTGCGCTGGGTGCTGGGCACCAGCGACCGCGACCTCCAGGGGCGCGACGACCCGCGGGTGCTGACGGCGGAGCGGGCCGCGCCCCCGCCCGACGGCGACCTCATGGAGCTGGCCCGCGCGCACGCCGGGCGGCGGCCGCCCGCGACCGGGGTCGGCCCCGGCGACGTCGCCCTACTCACCTACACCTCCGGCACCACCGGGCCGCCCAAAGGCGCGATGAACACCCACGCCAACGTCCTGGCGGTGACCTCCACCTTCGGCCGCCACGTGGACCTGCGCCCCGGCGACGCCGTGCTGGCCCTGGCGCCCCTGTTCCACATCACCGGCGCGGTCATCAACGCCGCCCTGGCCCTGGTGCACGACACCCTGCTGGTCTTCGCCCACCGCTTCCGGGCCGACGTCGTCCTGGAGGCGCTGGCCGAGCACCGCGTCACCTTCACCATCGGGTCGATCACCGCGTTCAACGCCCTGTACGACCACCCCGACGCCCGGCCCGCGCACTTCCGCAGCGTGCGCGCCCTCTACTCCGGGGGCGCGCCCATCCCGCCCTCCACCGTCGAGCGCTTCCGGGAGCGGTTCGGGGTGTACATCCACAACGCCTACGGCATGACCGAGACCAGCTCGGGCGTCATCGCGGTCCCGCTCGGCCGCGAGGCCCCGGTGGACCCGGTCGGCGGGTCGCTGTCCATCGGCCTCCCGCTGCCCGGCGTCACCGCGCGCGCCGTGGACTCCGGTGGGAACCCGGTCCCGCCGGGGGAACAGGGCGAGCTGGAGATCTCGGGGCCGTCCGTGGTCCCCGGCTATCGGGACCGGCCCGAGGAGACCGCCGCCGCCTTCCCCGGCGGTCGGCTGCGCACCGGCGACGTCGCCGTCATCGACGGGGACGGGTGGGTGTACCTGGTGGACCGGCTCAAGGACCAGATCAACGTGTCCGGCTACAAGGTCTGGCCGCGCGAGGTCGAGGACGTTCTGCACCGCCACCCCGCCGTGTTCGAGGCCGCCGTCGTCGGCCGCCCCGACCCCTACCGGGGCGAGTCCGTCGTCGCCTACGTCTCCCTCGCCTCCGGGGCGCGGGCGACCGGCGAGGAGCTGGCCGGATTCGCCCGCGAGCACCTGGCCGCCTACAAGCGGCCGCGCGAGGTCCACATCGTCGAGACCCTGCCCAAGACGCCCACCGGCAAGATCCGCCGGCGGGCGCTGCGGGACACCCCCGTTCCCACCACCCCCTCAGGAGGCGGCGCATGAGCGTCACCGTCCCGGCGCCCGGCGCCGCGTCCCTGCGTTCGAAGAAGAAGTCCCTGCTGGCCAGCACGGTCGGCAACGTCCTGGAATGGTACGAGTGGAGCGCCTACGCGGTCTTCGCGCCTTTCATTGCAGTTGTGATGTTCGACCAGGGCGACCCGCTGTCGGCGCTGCTGTCCACCCTGGCGGTGTTCGCCGTCGGGTTCCTCATGCGGCCGCTGGGCGGCATCGTGTTCGGGCGGATCGCCGACCGGCGCGGACGCAAGTTCGTGCTGGTCACGACCATGCTCATGATGGCGGTGGGCAGCCTGGTCATCGGCCTGATGCCCACCTACGCCACGATCGGGGCGTGGGCGTCCCTGGTGCTGCTGGCCGCCCGGGTGCTCCAGGGGTTCGCGCACGGCGGTGAGTCGGCCACCGCCTACTCCTACGTGGGCGAGATCGCCCCGCCGCACCGGCGCGGCATGTGGGGCAGCGTCGCGTTCATCGCGATCTTCGGCGGGTCGGTCATCGCCTACACCCTGGGCGGCGTGCTCACCTCGGCGCTGTCGGAGTCGGCGGTCGGGGAGTGGGGCTGGCGGGTGCCGTTCCTGCTGGGCGCGCTGCTGGCGCTGGTCGCGCTGTACCTGCGGCGGGACATGGACGAGAGCGACGTCTTCGAGGCCGACCGGGACCGGGGCGGGGACACGGGCCCGGCCCCCGAGCGCATGTCGCGGGCGGGCCTGGTGCGCGCCGTCCTGGTGATGATCGCCATGGTCTCGGGCATCACCGCCGCCCACTACACGTGGACCTCCTACGTCTCCACCTACGCCATCACCCAGCAGGGCATGGACCCGGGCACCGCCTACTGGATGTCGGTGGCCGCGCAGGTGATCGCGCTGGTGTCGCTGCCGTTCTGGGGGCTGCTGTCGGACCGGGTCGGGCGCCGGCCGATGCTGCTGTTCTTCGCGGTGCTGATGTTCGCCCTCCAGTACCCGCTCACCCGGATGATCACCGACCAGGGGTGGACGCTGCTGGTGGCGACCTCGGTGGCGCTGCTGGTGGTGTCGGCCCCGGCGGCGATCCTCTCGGCGATCCTGTCGGAGAGCTTCCCGACCCGGGTGCGCACGCAGGGGATCGGGTTCGCCTACTCGCTGTCGGTGGCGGTGTTCGGCGGGACGGCGCCCTACCTCAACCAGCTGTTCGGGAACCTGGGCGCGGGCTGGGTGTTCGGTGTGTACATCATGGCGCTGTGCGCGCTGACCGGCCTGTCGTGCCTGTTCATCCGCGAGACCAGGGGCATGGAGCTCACACGGGAGTGAGCGCCGGCGCCCCGCGGGCCCGTCCCCGGCCGGGGACGGGCCCGCGCCGTGTCAGGGGCCCGCCGGCGCAGCGGCCCCGGGGTGGCGGCCACGTCCACGGGGTTCTCGGCCGGGGCGCGCGGCTGTTCCGGCGCGGGCTCGGCTCCGCGCCGGAACAGTCGCGCGACGCGGGGCGAGGGGACCGGCCGGGAGGGGGCCGCAGTAGCGTTGTGCACCACGCGGACCGGGAGCACGGTGCGCGGTGCGCCGGCACGACACGGCCCGGTTCGCACAGGGTGGTAGAGGCGCGCCGAACGGAGGAGAGCGGTACATGGCCGGTGGGCGGACAGAGGTGGAGCACCTGGACGTGCTCGTCGTCGGGGCGGGCATCTCCGGGATCGGGGCCGCGCGGTACCTGAAGGAGCACCACCCCGGAAAGCGGTTCGCGGTCCTGGAGGCCCGGGCGGCCGTCGGGGGGACCTGGGACCTGTTCCGGTACCCGGGCGTCCGCTCGGACTCGGACCTGCACACCTTCGGCTACGAGTTCAAGCCGTGGCGGGACCACCAGGCCATCGCCGACGCCGACCGCATCCTGGCGTACCTGCGGGAGGCGGTCGAGGAGAACGGCCTGGGGCCGCACATCCGGTACCACCACCGGGTGCTGGGCGCCGAGTGGTCGAGCGAGCGGGCGCGGTGGCTGGTGGAGATCGAGCGCACCGACACCGGTGAGCGGCTGCGGCTGAGCGCCGGGTGGCTGTTCAGCGCCTCCGGCTACTACCGCTACGACGAGGGCTTCACCCCGCGCTTCGAGGGCCGCGAGCGGTTCGCCGGCACGGTCGTGCACCCCCAGCACTGGCCGCGGGACCTGGACTACGCGGACGGAAAAGTCGCGGTGATCGGCAGCGGGGCCACCGCGGTCACGCTGGTCCCGGCGATGGCGCGCGAGGCCGGGCACGTCACCATGGTGCAGCGCACGCCCACGTACATCATGCCGGTGCCGCGCGGGGACGCCCTGGCCGACCGGCTGCGCAGGGTCTTCGGTGACGAGCGGGGCCACCGGATGGCACGGCGTAAGAACATCTGGAAGAGCGCCCTGGTCTGGAGGTTCTGCCGGCGCTTTCCCAAGGCGGCGCGCGGGCTCATCCGCCGGGTGACGGTCGCGCAGCTGCCCGCCGGGTACCCGGTGGACGAGCACTTCTCCCCGCCCTACGACCCCTGGGACCAGCGGCTGTGCGCGGCGCCCGACGGCGACTTCTTCCGGGCGGTCCGCTCGGGGCGGGCGTCGGTGGTGACCGACCGGATCGCCTCCTTCACGGAGAAGGGGCTGCTGCTGGAGTCGGGGCGGGAGGTGGAGGCCGACGTCGTCGTCACCGCCACCGGCCTGAACCTCCGGCTGTTCGGCGGTGTGGAGCTGACGGTGGACGGCGCGCCGGTGCGCCTGCCCGACACGGTGGCCTACAAGGGGATGATGCTGTCGGGGGTGCCCAACCTGGCGTTCGCGGTCGGGTACACCAACACGTCCTGGACGCTCAAGGTCGGCCTGCTGTGCGAGCACTTCTGCCGCCTGCTGGAGCACATGGACGCCCGCGGGTACGACATCTGCGTGCCCGAGCCCTCGGATCCGGGGATGCCCACGCGCCCGCTGCTGGACTTCGCGGCCGGGTACGTGCGGCGGTCGGTGGCGGAGCTGCCCCGCCAGGGCGACCGCGCCCCGTGGCTGACCTCCACGGGCTACACCGAGGACGTGGCACTGCTGCGGGCGGACCGGGTGGCCGACCCCGAACTGCGCTTCGCGAGGGCGGCGGCGCCGGTGCGGACGGAGGCGTCGGCGTGACGGGGGAGGACCGGTTCGCCGACCTGTCGGACGGCACGCGGATCTGCTACCGCGTCCAGGGGCCGCCGGAGGGGGTCCCGGTGCTGCTCATCGCGGGCCTGGGACTGGACCTGACGTCCTGGCCCCGGCGGATGGTCGACGGGCTCCTGGACCGGGGCGCGCGGGTGGTCGCCTTCGACAACCGGGACGCGGGCCGCTCCACGCGGGTGCCGACGCCGTCGCCGTCCCCCTTGCACAGCGTGCTGGGTCGGCCGCGCCCGGACTCCTACGACCTGGGCGCCATGGCCGCGGACACCGTGGGCCTGCTGGACCACCTGGGCATCGAACGCGCCCACCTGGTGGGGATGTCGATGGGCGGCATGATCGGGCAGACCCTCGCGGCCCGCCACCCCGACCGGACGGCGTCGCTCACGTCGGTCTTCTCCACCACGGGGGAGCGGCGGGTGGGCCGGGTGGCGTGGTCGAGCCTGGCCCGCATGGGCGGGCGCCCGGCGCGCACGGTCGAGGAGTCGGTGCGCAAGCACCTGGCGTTCCTGCGGCACATCGGGTCGGCGGTCTTCCCGCCGGACATCGACGAGGAGGTCGCCTGGGCGCGGGGCCTGTGGGAGCGGGCCGGGGGAGTGCGGGCCCGCAGCGGGGTGCCGCGGCAGATCGGGGCCATCCACGCCTCGGGGGACCGGACCCGGGAGCTGGCGCGGATCGGCGCCCCCACGCTCGTGGTGCACGGGGACGTGGACCTCATGGTGCACCCCAGCGGCGGGCGGGCCACCGCGCGGGCCGTGCCGGGGGCCAGGTTCGTGGAGATCGGGGGGATGGCCCACCACCTGGCCCCGGGGGTGGTGGATCGGCTGGTGGACCTGGTCCGGGACCACACGGCCCGCGCCGGGGGCTGAGCCCGGGGGCCGGTGCGCGCGGCGCGCACCGGCCCCGGCGGGTCAGGGGGCGACGCCGCTCAGCTCGTTGGGGGTCTCCTCCAGGGTGGTCGACGCGGTGACCTCGCCGGTCTCCAGGTTCAGGGCGTGGACCTGGCGGGTGGCGGTGTCGGTCACGTAGGCGGTGCCGCCGCGGACGAAGAGGGCCGGGCGCGGCTGCTGCCACTCCAGCGGCTCCTCCCAGGCGTCCATCAGCTCGATGGAGTCGGTGAGCTCGGCGGTCTCGGGGTCGATGACGTGCAGGGAGCCGTCGGTGCCCAGGACCAGGGCCTCGTCCCCGGGGCCGCGGCCCAGGGAGCGGAAGGTGTAGCTGGAGGGCAGCTCGACCAGGGTGAGCGAGGCGTCGGAGGTGTCGATCAGGGAGACCTGCTCGGGGCGCTCCAGTTCGGCGTCCGGGTCGGTCTTGTAGTCGCCCAGGACGATGGGCGAGGTGTCGGATCCGGCCTGGTTGCCGATGCGGCCGTAGTCGTGCTCGGCGTCGACCTTGGTGAACCCGTCGTCGCCGTAGACCAGGACGCCGTCCTCGCAGCCGATGACGATGGTGTCGCCCTCGGCGGCGGCCTCGCCGTGGACGCCGGGGCAGTCCTCGCTGCGGGCGATCTCCTCGCCGTCGGCGTCCAGGACGAGGGCGCCGGTGCGCTCCTCCTCGGTGCCGATGGTGAGCAGGAGTTCGCCGTTCTCCCGTTCGACGGCCACCCCGTGGTGGGCCTCCTCGGCGGTGTGGGTCTCGGCGTCCTCGGGGATCCCGTCGCCCAGGGCGTCGGAGTCGAAGGCGGTGATCTCGCCGCTGCCGTCGGCGAACAGCACGGTGCGCCCGGCGTGGCGGACGACGTGGCCGGGGGTGTCGGCCGCGAACACGGTGTCGGTCAGCTCGCCGGCGGCGGCGTCCAGGACCTGGAAGCCCTCGGAGGTGGAGACGAACACGTGGCGGTCGTCCCCGGCGGGGTTGAGCCGGTTGAAGCCCTCGATCTCGATGTCTTGGGCGACCTCCAGGGTGTCGCCGTCCAGGACGTAGATGCCGCCGTCGTAGGTGACCGCGATCGGGTTCGCGATGGCGGCCTCGGCGGGGGAGGCGTCCGTGGAGGCCTGCTCGGCCCCGCCGTCCTGGCCGGCCGAGCAGGCGCTCAGCAGCAGTCCGGCGGAGAGGGCGACGGGCAGGGCCGCCCGTGCCGCGGTGCGGGGTGATCTCATGGTGTTTCGATCCTTGTGTCGTTCTCTTGCGGGGACGGGTGTTCTCCGGGGCGCGGGGCGCCGCGGGCGGGGGGCAGGGGTCAGGGCGCGGTGAGGCCGTCGACGATGGCCTCGGTGTTGGCGCGCATCATGTCCAGGTAGGTGGGCGCTCCGCCGTCCGGGCCGGTCAGCGATTCGGAGTAGAGCGGGATGACGTCGATCTCCACGCCGGCCTGCTCGGCCATGACCGTGGCCAGCCGGTCGGGCTGGGAGGAGTCGGCGAACACCGCCCGCACGCCGGCGGCCTCGACCGCTTCGGCGAGGGACTGCAGGTCCGAGGCGCTGGGGGAGGCCAGGGTGGTGCCGGAGGGGATGACCGCGCCGATGACCTCGAAGCCGTAGCGGTCGGCGAGGTAGCCGAAGACGTGGTGGTTGGTCACCAGCCGGCGCTCCTCGCGGGGGATCGCGTCGAACTCGGCGGTCATCCACTCGTCCAGTTCGGCCAGCTCCCCGCCGTAGGCCTCGGCGTTGGCGCGGACCGCCTCGGCGTCGACGCCGTCGACCCGCTCCACGACCTGTTCGGCGATGAGGTCCACGGCGGCGGCGACCCGTGCGGGGTCGGTCCAGAAGTGGGGGTCGGGTTCGCCCTCGCTCTCGTCGGAGGTGTAGGGCAGCGGGTCGACGGCCTCGCCCACCGCCAGGACGGGGACGCCCGCCTCCTCGGCGGCGGCCACGTTGCGGGCCACGCCCTCCTCCAGGCCCAGGCCGTTGTGCACCACCAGGGCGGCGCCCTCGATGAGCGCGGCCTCCTGGGCGGAGACCCCGAAGGAGTGGGGGTCGGCGTCGGGCTTCATCAGGACGGTCACCTCGGCCTGGTCGCCGACCACCGCGCGGGTGAGGTCGCCGAGGATGTTGGTGGTGACCACGATCCCCTCGCCGGGGCCGTCGCCGGCGGAGCAGGAGGAGAGGCCGAGGGCGGCGGCCAGGGCCAGGGCGAGCGCCGCGGTGCGCGGCCGGGTGCGGGGGCTGCTCATCGGTTCACCGTCCGGTCTCGACCATGTGGTGGGGCGCGACCTCGGTCTCGAAGGTGCGTGCCACGCGCAGGTCGTCGTTGTAGTCGATCTCGTGGACCCGTCCGGCGTGCGCGTCGTTGACGTAGGCCCGGGAGGTGTCCACCTGGAGGGTCGGGGGGTGCTCGGCGTCGACCCGCTCCAGGAGGTCGGTGCGGGCGCGTTCCTCGCCGGTGGCGGGGTCCAGGGCGTGCAGGGCCCCGTCCTCGGTGAGGGCGAGTACGGAGGCGCCCTCGCCGACCGCCGTCGCCGTGACGACGCCGGGCAGCTCCCAGTGGTCCCAGCGCCGTTCGGCGAGGTCGAGCACGAGGACGGTGTCCGGGGCGGGGACCGCCGCCAGGGCCGCGGCCCCGGGCCGGTGGTGGAACCCGGCGACGGCGGCCCCGGCCGGCAGGCCGTCGGGGTAGGGGAGGGGCTCCGCGGTCAGGGCGCCGTCGTCCTCGGTGACCACGAGCGCGCCGTCCGCGCAGCCCAGGACGAGGCCGCGGCGGGTGTCGGCCCATGCCCCGGGGTCGGCGCACTCCTCGCCCAGGGTCTCCAGGGGTCCGCCGTCCCGGTCCAGGACCTGTACGGGGCCGTCCTCGGCCACGATCAGCCGCTCGGCGTAGGGGAGGGTCAGGCCGGCCGCCCGCGGGTCGGCGGCGGCAGCGGCGGCGGTCCCGTCCTCCAGGGAGGGCCGGTCCAGCAGCGCGAGCGTGCCGTCGGCGCCGTTCAGGGCGGTGAGGGCGGTGTCGGTCGCCGCGCTCGCGGCGGTGATGTCGGCGGTCCCGGCCGTGCGGATCTCCGCCCGGTAGTAGTGGGAGTGGTCGCCGTGGTCGACGGTCCACACGCCGCTGTCGACGACGGAGGTCGTCCGTTCATCGGATGACGACAGGTACGCGAACCGCCCGTCGCCGGTGATCCCGTCGACGGGGCCGACGGGGTCCAGCAGGGTGGACTCCTCGGTGATCAGGTCCAGGACCTGGATCCGGCCCTCGTCGTCGGCCAGGACCAGGCGCGACTGGGGCTCGGCGGCCTCTTCAGCCCCCTCGACGTAGCCGTGCGGGGTCGGCTCGGCGTCCGCGGGCGGCTCCTCCTGCGGCGCGGGGCCGCATCCGGCGAGCAGCGCGGCGGCGAGCAGCCCGGCGCCCGACGCCGGGAGCCGGCCTCTGCGGTGGGTGCGGATCATGACGCGTTCGACCTTTCGTCCGTGTGCAGGGGTGCGGGGGGATCGTCGTCGGGGGGAGTGGGGCCGCCGCCGGGCCGGAGCCGGGACAGGGCGGCCGAGCAGAAGAAGAGGGCCACGGCGGTGGCCGAGATGCTGGCCCCGGCCGCGGTGCCCCAGTGCCAGGACACGAGCAGACCGACGAAGGTGGCGGTGCAGCCCAGTACGGCGGCGCCGGCCATGATCGCGGGGATGCTCCTGGCCCAGAGCGCGGCCGCGGCCGGAGGGGCGATGAGCAGGCCGAAGACGAGCAGGGTGCCGACCACGTGGAACGAGGCGACCACCGCCAGGGTGATGAGGCCGAGCATGGCGGCGTGCGCGGCCCGGGGGGCCAGGCCCAGGGTCGTCGCCTTGCGCGGGTCGAAGGCCAGGGCGGTGAAGGAGCGGTGTCCCAGGACCGCGACGGGGAGGGCCACCAGCAGGGCCAGGGCGAGCAGGACCAGGTCCTGCTCCCGCACGGCCAGGACGTCGCCGAACAGGAAGCCGGTGAGGTCGACGGCGAAGGACCCCGAGTGGGAGACGATGATCACCCCCGCCGAGAGCATGCCGACGAAGAGCAGGCCGATGCTCGTGTCCTGGGACAGGCGCGGCGAGCGGTTCAGCGCGGTGACCCCCAGCGCCATCCCGGCCGCGGCCGCGGCAGCGCCGACGAACAGGTTGCCGCCCAGCAGCGAGGCCAGGGCGACCCCGGGGAGCATTCCGTGGGACATCGCGTCCCCCAGGAAGGCCATCCCGCGCAGCACCACCCAGGTTCCGGCCAGTGCGCAGATGAGGGACACGAGGACGCCTCCCCACAGCGCACGCTGCACGAAGACCACCTCGAAGGGGGCGAATAGGGCTTCCATGCCGGGCACTCTATAATGAAAACCGTTTTCACTACCAAATCGGAGGTGGGCATGACCTCGGACGGGGCCGGTACGGCAGGGGCGCCGGCGGTCGAACTGGCGGACGTGTACGCGGGCCACGGCGGCCGCGACGTCCTGCGCGGCGTCACCCTGGCGCTCCCCGCGGGGACGGTGACCGCCCTGGTGGGGGCCAACGGCTCGGGCAAGTCCACGCTGCTGTCCGTCATGGCCGGGGTCCTGGCCCCGCGGACCGGGAGTGTGAGCCTGGGCACGCCGCGCCGCCCCGCCCTCGTTGTGCAGCGCAGCGCGGTCTCCGACGCGCTGCCCATCACGGTGCGGGAGACCGTGGAGATGGGCAGGTGGGGGCTGCGGGGGCCGTGGCGCAGGCTGACCCGCCGGGACCGGGAGGAGGTCGGGGCGTGCATGGAGCGGCTGGGGGTCGCCGACCTGGCCCGGCGGCAGCTGGGCGAGCTGTCCGGCGGGCAGCGCCAGCGGGTCCTGCTGGCCCAGGGGCTGGCCCAGGAGGCGGACCTGCTCCTGCTCGACGAGCCCGCGACCGGCCTGGACGCGGACTCCCGCGCCCGGATCGGGGAGGTGCTGGAGCAGGAGCGCGCCCGCGGGGTCACCGTCGTGCACGCCACGCACTCCGAACGCGAGGCCGCGCGCGCCGACCTCGTCCTGCGGATGCGGGGCGGGCTGCCCCGGGAGGCCGGCGGGGCGCTCGCCCAAAGGTGAGGCGCGGGTCAAGCTTTCCCCGGTCCGCCGCCACCGAGGTTCCCCGCGGAGGGTGTTCTCTGATCGACTGGTCCCTGTGCGGCCGGTCCGCCGCGCGGCCGCGGAGCGGTGCGGCGGCGGGCCGGCGCGGGACCGACCGAGCCCCTGGGGGAGCGATGGCGACGCGACACCTCGTACACGAGGACCACACCCACGAGCACGGTGCCTCCTGCGGGCACGTGGCGGTGCCCCACCAGGGGCACGTGGACTACGTGCACGACGGGCACCTGCACCACGGCCACGAGGGCCATTGGGACGAGTGCGCGCACGAGGGGCACGCCGTCCACGAGGACCACGACCACCGGCACGGGGAGGGGTGCGGGCACGTGGCGGTGCCCCACCAGGGGCACGTGGACTACGTGCACGACGGGCACCTGCACCACGGCCACGAGGGCCATTGGGACGAGTGCGCGCACGAGGGGCACGCCGTCCACGAGGACCACGACCACCGGCACGGGGAGGGGTGCGGGCACGTGGCGGTGCCCCACCAGGGGCACGTGGACTACGTGCACGACGGGCACCTGCACCGCGAGCACGACGGCCACTGGGACGAGCACTCCACCGGTCCCTGACCGGGGCACGGGGCCCGGCGGGCCACGGGGGGCGGAACGGCTGTTCCGCCCCCTTTCGCGTGCTCCGGGCGCGCGGCCCCGGGGCGACCGAGGGGCTGGAGCCGCGGGCGGTGGATCCGTCCCGTTTCGCGGAGGTCTATACTCATGAAACGAAAACCGTTTTCATTGTCCGCATGGCCGGGGTGCGCCCCCACCCGGCCGGACGCGCCCCCGCACCGCCCCCACGGCCCCGGAGAGGAACCCCCGACCCATGAGCACGCGCAGCCCGCACCGCGCCGGGCTCCCCGCGCCACCGCCCCCGGCCGCCCGGCCCGGACGGCGGCGGCGCGGCCTCCCCGCCGCGCTCCTCCTGGCGGCCGCCCTCGTGGCCGTGATCCTGGCCTCGGCCGCCACCGGGGCGGTCGACCTGACCCCGCTGGACGCCGCCCGGCTGCTGCTGGGGCACCTCGTCCCGGGCATGCCCTGGATGACCGACGGCACCTACACCGTGCTCCAGGACCAGGCGGTGTGGGGCTTCCGGCTCCCCCGGGCCCTGCTCGCCGCCCTGGCCGGGGCCTCCCTGGCCCTGGCGGGCGCGCTCATGCAGGCCGTCGTGCACAACCCGCTCGCCGAGCCGTACGTCCTGGGCGTCTCCTCCGGGGCGGGCGTCGGCGCGGTCCTGGTCGTCGTGGGCGGGGCCGTCGGCGGCCTGTCGCTCTCGACGGCGGCCTTCGCCGGGGCCGCCGCGGCCACCGCCGCCGTCTACTTCATCGCCCGCAGGCACGGCCGCATCGCCCCGCAGCGGCTCATCCTCGCCGGGGTCGCGCTCGGCGCCCTGTTCAGCGCCGTCACCAGCTACCTCACCCTGACCACCGAGGCGCAGAACGTCTTCAGCGTCATGTTCTTCCTGCTCGGCTCGGTGTCGGCCGCCACCATGGGGTCCCTGCTCGCGCCCGCCCTGGCGCTGCTCGCCGCGCTCGTCGTCGTCGGCGCCAACGTGCGCGGGATCAACGCCCTGCTCGCGGGCGACGAGGCCGCCACCTCCCTTGGCGTCTCCGTGGACCGGCTGCGCACCGTCCTGCTGCTGGTCTCCGCACTCCTGGTGGGCGCCGTCGTCTCGGTGAGCGGCAGTATCGGCTTCGTCGGCCTGATCATCCCGCACATCGCGCGCATCCTCGTGGGCACCGACCACCGGGTCATGCTCCCGGTGAGCGTGCTCGGCGGCGCCGTCTTCCTGGCCGCCGCCGACCTGATGGCCCGCACCGTCGCCGCACCGGTGGAGGTCCCCCTGGGCATCCTCACCGCCGTGGTCGGCGCCCCCTTCTTCCTGTGGCTGCTGCGGCGCGACCGCGCCTCGACCGTGGGGATGGACCGGTGAGGGTCGTACTGGAGGGGGTCTCCGTGGTACGGGGGAGCCGCACCGTGGTCCACGACGTCTCCGTCGAGGCGGCCCCCGGATCGGTCCTGGGCGTCCTGGGCACCAACGGCAGCGGCAAGTCCACGCTGCTGCGCACCGTGTGCCGGGTGCTGCGCCCCAGCACCGGGCGCGTGCTGCTCGACGGCGACGACGTGCGCGACCTGCGGCCGCGCGAGGTCGCCCGCCGCGTCGCCGTGGTCGCCCAGGACTCCCACGAGGACTTCGGGATCACCGCCCTGGAGTCCGTCCTGCTGGGCCGCACCCCCCACCACCGCGGGTTCTCCCCCGACACGGACCGGGACCTGGACATCGCCCGGGAGGCGATGGACCGGGTCGGCGTGCTCGGCCTGGCCGGCCGCCAGGTCGCGGAACTGTCCGGGGGAGAGCGCCAGCGGGTCCTGCTGGCCCGGGCGATCACCCAGCAGGCCCGGGTGCTCGTCCTGGACGAGCCCACCAACCACCTGGACACCGCCCACCGGCTCGAACTCATGGACCTCATCGGCGAGCTCGGGCTGACCACCCTCATCGCCCTGCACGACCTCGACCTGGCCCTGGCCCACTGCGACCGGGTCGCCCTGCTCGTCGAGGGCCGCCTGGACAGGTCCGGCACCCCCGCCGAGGTCCTCACCCCCGACGTCCTGCGCGACCGCTTCCGCGTCGACGCCGACATCGTCCACGGCCCCCGGCGGCCGCACCTGCTCCTGCACGGCGTGGCCCGCCCCGCCGCCCCCGACACCCTCACGGAAGGAACCGCATGAACCGGCAGCACACGACCCGGCGGCACGTATCCCGGGGGCGCCGCCCCCTCACCGCTCTCGCCCTCCTCACGGGCACCGCCCTGGCCCTGAGCGCCTGCGGGACCTCGGTGGAGCCCGTGCCCGCGGCAGGGGAGGAGGCCGGCCGGGGGTACCCCGTCACCGTCGAGAACTGCGGCAGGGAGCTGACGTTCCAGTCCGCGCCCGAGAGCGTTGTCGGCCTGAGCCCCTCCCAGACCGAGCTCCTCGTCGAACTCGGGCTGGCGGACCGCCTCGTCGGCCAGGCCCAGGTCGCCCACCACGAGCTCGACGAGGACATCACCGCGCAGCTCACCGATGTGCCCGTGCTCAGCGAGGAGGCCCCGCCCGCCCGGGAGGACCTGCTCGGCGCGGCCCCCGACTTCGTCTACTCGCCCACGGACTACGAGTTCACCGCCGAGCAGGGCTTCGCCAGCATCGAACAGCTCGCCGGCGCCGGGGCCGAGGCCTACACCGCCACCGGCGGCTGCTCCGACCGCCGGGCCGCCGGCACGGTCGACGACCTGTTCACCGACATCGCCGACCTCGGCCTGGTCTTCTCCGTCACCGAGCGGGCCGAGGAGCTCTCCGAGCAGGGGCGCGCACGGCTGGAGGAGGTCGCCGGCACCGTCGAGGGGGCCGAGCGGCCGAGCGTCGCCCAGCTCTACGTCGAGGGGACGACCCTCTCCGCGATCGGCGGCGGCGTGGAGTACGACATCATCGACCGCGCCGGCGGCGACAACGTCTTCGAGCGCGACGAACCCGCCTTCGCCGAGTTCTTCGCCGCCGTCGTCACCCCGGAGGAGATCACCTCGCGCGACCCCGAGGTCATCGTGTTCTCCGTCAACGACGCCGAGCACGAGGCCGCCACCCGCGCGTACCTGGCCGAGACCTTCCCCGACGTGTCGGCCGTCGCCCGGGACCGGCTCGTCGCGGTGCCGAACTCGGACCTGTTCCCCGGGACCCTGGGCAACATCGACGCGGTCGAGCGGATCGCCGCCGAACTGCACCCCGACCTGTTCTGACCGGTCCCGTCCGCCACCGGCCCCCTACCGCAGACGAAAGGCCCGGCGATGTACCTGAACCGAGGGATCCGGCCCTTCCTGGCCCCCGTACGCGGCGGCGTCGCCGCCACCGCGGCCGCTGCTGTGGCGGCCGCCGGGTTCTCCGTGGGGGTGGCCTTCGGCCTGGCCTCCGTGACCGGCGCCCTGCTGCGCTGGGGGGACGGCGGCGCGCCGGCGGTGGCGGGCGCCCTGGCCGCCACCGCCGCCTGCGCGGCCGGGCGCGGGGTCTGCCTGTGGGTCCGCGACCAGCTGGCGACCGCCACCGCGGCCCGGGTCAAACGGGCGGTCCGGGCCCGGGTGATGGACCGGATCTACGAACTGGGCCCCGGCCACACCTGGCCGCGGGGGCGCGGCGGGGTGCAGCCGACCGCCGTCGACGGGGTCGAGCACCTCCAGGGCTACATCGGGTTCTACCTGCCCCAGCTGCTGGTGTCGTGGGCGGTCCCGGCGGTGCTGCTCGCCGTGCTCGTCGCGGTCTCCCCGCCGGTGGCGGCCGTGGTGCTGGTGTGCGTGCTCACGGTCCCCTTCGCCCAGCGCCTGTGGCGCCTGGTCCTGCGCGACCGGGCCCGGGACCACTGGGACAGATTCGAGGCGTTCGCCGACCGGGTCGGCGACACCGTCCGCGGCCTGCCGACCCTGGTGGCGCTGGGCGCCGCCGACCGGCGGCGCGCACATCTGGCCGGGGCCGCCGAGGACCTGCGCGCGGCCACGACCGCGAACATGCGGGCCTCGCTGGGGGTGTCGGCGGTGATGAACGCGGCGATGTCCGTCGGGACGGCCGGGGCCACGCTCACGGCGGCGCTGGAGGCCTCCCGCGGCTCGCTGCCCCTGGAGTCGGTGCTGCTGGTGCTGTTCCTGTCCGCCGAGTGCTTCCGCCCCCAGCAGGAGCTGAGCGGGTACTGGCACGAGGGGTTCCACGGCATCGCCGCGGCCGGCGCGATCACCCGGCTGCTGGAGACCGAGCCCCCCGTCCGCGACCGGCCCGGGGCGGCGCCGGCGGAGTGGGCGGGGCCGCCCTCGGTGGCCTTCGAGAACGTGGACTTCACCTTCCCCGGCGCGGCCGGGCCCGCGCTGCGCGGGGTGTCGTTCGCCGTCCCCGCGGGCTCGGTGCTCGCGGTGGTCGGCGCCTCCGGCGCGGGCAAGACCACCCTGGGGCGGCTGCTGCTGCGCGACATGGACCCCGACTCCGGGCGGGTCCTGCTCCAGGGCCGCGACCTCGCCGACCTGTCGCTGTCCGGGCTGCGCCGCGGCACCGCCCGCGTCGCACAGGACGTGGTCCTGCTGTCCGGCACGATCCGGGAGAACATCGCCCTCGCCGCCGGTCCCCCCGGACCGGAGGCCGACGCCCGGGTCGCCGACGCCGTCGCCCGGGCCCGGGTGGACGACGTGGCCGGGCAGCTGGACGACGGCCTCGACTCAGCCGTCGGCGAGGGCGGGCGGCTGCTCTCGGGAGGCCAGCGCCAGCGCGTCGCCCTGGCCCGCGCCCTGGCCGCCGACGCCCGGCTGCTGCTCCTGGACGAGGCCACCAGCGCGCTGGACGCGGAGAACGAGGCGCTCATCACCGGCTTCCTGCGCGCCGGGCGCGGCGAGCGCACCATGGTCGTCATCGCGCACCGGCTCTCCACCGTCGCGCACGCCGACCTGGTCCTGGTCCTGGACCGGGGGCGGGTGGCGGAGTTCGGCCCGCCGGGGGAACTGGCACTGGGGCAGGGGCACTGGGCGCGGCTGGTCGACGCCCAGCGCGCGGGGACGGGAGGCGTGCGATGACCGCCGCGACCGGGCCGGCGCCGCCCGCGGCCGGACTCGCCACCTGGCCCGGCATGTGGGCGGCCCTGGCCGGCCACCGGGGCGTGTACCTGGCGGCCGTCGCCTTCAACACCCTGGCCCTGCTGGCCCAGGCGGGCGCCGCGCTGGGCGGGGTGTGGGCCGTCGTCACGGTCCTGGCCGGCGGCGGGCCCGCCGACCTGGCGGCACCGGCGGCCGCCACCCTGGCGGCCGTGGCCGTCCGGTCGGCCGCCTCGTGGCTGGAGTCCTGGCTCTCGCACGACCTGAGCTTCCGGGTGCTGGCCCGGGTGCGGCTGTGGGTGTACGACGCCCTGGCCCGGCTCGCCCCCGCCGGGCTCTCCCGCCGCCGCTCCGGCGACCTGCTCACCTCGTCCCTGTCGGACGCCGAGGCGCTGGAGATCTTCTACGCCCACTCCTCCATTTACACGCTCAGCGCCTGGGCGGCCACCCCGCTGCTGTGGGGCGCGCTGGCCGCGGTGAGCCCGCCCGCCGCCCTGCTCACCGCTCCCGTCCTGGCCCTGTCCGTCGCCCTCACCCTGGCCGCCCGGCGGTGGGCGCGCCCCCAGGGCGAGCGGATCCGCACCGCGCTGGCCGAACTGGGCGGCGAGGTCGCCGAGAACACCGGGGCCGTCCGCGAGATCGTCGGCTACGGGCTGGTGCCCCGGCGGGCCGAGCGGCTGGCCGCCCTGGACGACCGGCTGCTCACCGCCCAGTTCCGCAACGCCCGCCGCTCGGGGGCCGAGACCGCCGTGCTGGGCGCGGTCGCCCTGCTGGCGGCGGTGGCCACCGCGGCGGCCGCCGCCTGGCAGCTGGAGCGCGGCACCCTCGCCCCCGAGGCGGTGCCCTTCGCGATCGTGCTGGCCACCATGGCGACCGCCCCGGTCCTGCAATGGGCGGCGATGACCCGCCACTACGGCACCACCGGCGAGGCCGCGGCGCGGATCGGCGCGCTGCTGACCGCGCGCCCGCCGGTCGCCGCCCACGGCGACCTGGCCGCGCCGCCCGAGGAGGGCGGCCGGGTGCGGGCCGAGGGGGTGACCTTCCGGTGGAGCGACGTCGACGCGCAGGCGTCGGCCCGCCCGGCCGTGCGGGACCTGACCGTGCGCGTCCGGCCCGGGGAGCACATCGCGATCGCCGGGAGGTCGGGGTCGGGCAAGTCCACGTTCGCGCAGGTCCTGGCCCGGTGCGTGGACCCGGGGCAGGGCCGGGTGGAGGCCGCCGGGGCGCCCCTGCCCGGCTACACCCGACCGGCGCTGCCGGGGGTGGTGTCGCTGCTGCCCCAGGACGTCGCCCTGTTCCGGGAGACGGTGCGCGACAACCTGCTGCTGGCCACCGACGACGACCTCGGCGACGCCGACCTGTGGCGGGTGCTGGAGGCGGCGCGGGTGGACGACGTGGTCCGGCGGCTGCCACAGGGCCTGGACACGGTGCTCGCCGACAACGGCCGCTCCCTGTCGGGCGGCGAGCGCCAGCGGCTGGCCCTGGCCCGCACCCTGCTGAAACCGGCCCGGGTGCTGGTCCTGGACGAGGCGGTCAGCCAGCTCGACGCCGTCGGCGAACACGACGTCCAGGAGGCGATCGCCGCCGCCCGGGCGGGCCGCACCACGATCACCATCGCCCACCGCCTGACCACGCTGGTGCGCGCCGAACGGATCATCGTCCTGGACGCGGGGGTCCCGGTGGGCGACGGCGCCCACGCCGACCTGCTCCGGGACTGCCCCGCCTACCGGCGCCTGGTCGCCCCCCAGCTGGACGCCCCGGGCTGAGGATCGAAACTCCGGACGCCACGGGCATCCAGATGTGGTTATCATCTGGATGTCATCGACATCTGAGAAGGCGTGAGGTGCGGACATGGCGTCCACCGATCCCCCCGCCGCGGTGCTGTCCACCCTGCGCTGCATCGGGTTCAGCTCCGTGGAGACCGTCGCGGCCGTCACCGGCCTGGACCCGGACGAGGCCGAGTCCGCCCTCATCGACCTGGCCGTCGACGGGCTGGTGGTCCGCCACAGCGGGCCCTTCGGCGGCTGGGGACAGACCGCGGCCGGACGGGAGGCCGACGCCCGCGCGCGGACCCGGGAGCTGGAGGCAGCCGGGGCCGGACCGGCCGTCGCGGCCGCCTACGAGCGGTTCCTGGAGCTCAACCCCGAACTCCTCGACCTGTGCTCGGCCTGGCAGCTGCGCCGCCCCGGAGACCCGGCCGCCGAGGCCCGCGTCCTGGACCTGTTCGCCGACCTGGACCGGCGGGCGGCCCCGGTCTGCGACGCGCTCGCCGCCGCGCTGCCCCGGTTCGGCCGGTACCGGCCCGGCCTGGCCCGCGCCCTGGAGCACGCCCGCGCGGGGCGCACGGAGTACCTGACCGACCACCTCGCCTCCTACCACACGCTCTGGTTCCAGCTCCACGAGGACCTGCTCGCCACCCTGGGGGTCCCCCGATGAGGTGGGTGCGGCCCCTGGACCCGGCCGTGGCCGACGGGCCCGGCGACATCGGCGGCAAGGCCCACGGCCTCATCACCCTGCGGCGCCTGGGCCTGCCCGTGCCGCCGGGGTTCGTCGTCACCACCGGGGCCTGCCGGGCCTTCCGCAGCCTGGGCCGCCTCCCGGACGGGCTGGAGGCGGAGGTCCGCGCCGCCCTGGCCGCCCTGGAGCGGCGGACCGGCCGCACCCTGGGCGGCACCCCGGCCCTGACCGTGTCGGTGCGCTCGGGCGCCGCGGTGTCCATGCCCGGCATGATGGCCACCGTCCTGGGCCTGGGCGCGCCGCCCGTCGGGGGCGCCGGCGCCGGGCCCGAGGGGGCCCGGGAACGGCTGACGGCGGCCCTCGTCGAGGTGCTCGGGTCCTGGGACGCCCCGCGGGCGCGCACCTACCGGGCGCTGCACGGGATCGACGGCGACGCGGGCACGGCGGTGGTCGTCCAGGCCATGGTGGACGGCGACCGCGACGACCGCAGCGCCTCGGGGGTGGCGTTCGGTCGCGACCCGGTGGACGGGTCGCCCGGCCCCGCCGGCGACGTGCTCTTCCGCAGCCGGGGCGACGCCGTGGTCTCGGGGCGTGCGCTGCCGCTGCCCCTGACCGCCCTGGCCGAGCGCGAGCCGCGCGCGTGGGCGGACCTGTGCGACGCCCTGGACCGCACGCAGGCCCACTACCGGGACGCCTGCTACCTGGAGTTCACCGTCGAGACGGGGCGGCTGTGGCTCCTCCAGGTGCGCCCCGCGGGCTTCACCGGAGCCGCGGCCGTGCGCACCGCCGTCGGCCTCGCCGAACACGGCGTCATCACCCGCGCCGAGGCGCTGGCGCGGGTCGCGACCGCCGACCTGGAACGCGCCCGGCTGCCCGTCCTGGCCGAGGGCGCCGACCTGTGGACCCGCGGCACCCCCGCGGGCCCCGGAGCGGTGGTGGGGCGCATCGCCACCGACACCGCGTCGGCGGTGCGCATGGCCGCCCGCGGACCGGTGGTGCTGGTGCGCCCGGAGACCTCCCCGGCGGACATGGCGGGGCTCGCCGCCGCGGCGGGGGTGCTCACTGCCCGGGGCGGGGCCGCCTCGCACGCCGCAGTGGTGGCCCGCGCCCTGGGCCGGCCCGCGGTGGTGGGCGCGGTCGGCCTGCACGTCGAACCGGGGCGCGTGCGCGCGGGGGACCGCTGGGTCGCCGAGGGCGACCTCCTCACCCTCGACGGCACCACCGGCCGGGTCGCCCTGGGGGAGCGCCCCACCGCGCCCCCGCCCGCCGACTCGGCCGTGGACACCCTCCTGGCCTGGGCGGACGCCGTCACCGGCGCCGGGGAGGGCACCGACACCGACCGCCTGGCCGCCGCCCACCGCGCCCTGGCCCGCTGACCCGGGGCCCACGGCGGCCGGTCAGCGCAGGGCGTCGGCGAGGGCGGACAGCAGGCGGTCGACGTCCTCCTCCGCCGTGTAGGGGGCCATGCCCACGCGCAGCCCGGCGGTGTCGTCCACGCCCAGCCGGGCGAACGCCTCGTAGGCGTAGAAGCTCCCGGCGGGGGCCAGCACGCCGCGTTCGGCGAGCAGGCGCGAGACGTCGGCGCTGCGGCGGCCGGGGAAGGTCATGAACAGCGTCGGCGTGCGATCGGCCGCCCGCGAGTGCACCTCCACCGCCCCGCCCAGCCCGGCCAGGGCCGCCTCGACCCTGTCGCGCAGCGACACCTCGTGCTCCTCCAGCAGCCGGCGGGCGGCGGCCAGCCGCCCGCGCCGGTCGCCGCCCGCCGGGGCGAGGTCGGCCAGCACCTCCACCGCCTCGGTGGCCCCGGCCATGGTCTCGTAGGGCAGGGTGCCGTACTCGAACCGCTCGGGCACCGCGTCGGTGGAGGGCACCAGCTTGTCCGGGACGACGGTCTCCAGCAGCGCCGGGTCGGCGGCCAGGACCGCGCAGTGCGGGCCCAGGAACTTGTAGGGGGAGCACACGTAGAAGTCGGCGCCCAGCTCCCGCACGTCCACCACCGCGTGGGCGGCGTGGTGCACCCCGTCGACGTAGACCAGCGCGCCCGCCCGGTGGGCGCGGTCGGCGATCGCGCGCACGGGCACCCGGGTGCCCAGCAGGTTGGAGGCCGCCCCGACGGCCACCAGCCGGGTGCGCTCGTTGATCACCGCGTCCAGCCCGGACAGGTCGGGCTCGGCGGTGGCCGGGTCGAAGTCGATCCACCGCACGGTCGCGCCGGTGCGCTCGGCGGCCTGCACCCAGGGGCGGACGTTGGAGTCGTGGTCCAGCCGGGTGACCACGACCTCGTCGCCGGGGCCCCAGTCCCGGGACAGGTGGCGGGAGAAATCGTAGGTGATCTGGGTGGCGCTGCGCCCGTACACCACGCCCTCCGGCGCGCACCCCAGCAGGTCGGCGTAGGCGCGGCGGAACGCCGCCACGGCCGCCTCGGCGTTGGCCTCCGAGGCCGCCGACGCCCCCCGGTTGGACAGCGGCCCGGTGAGCGTGCGGGCGATCGCCTCCCCGACCCGGACCGGGGTCTGGGTGCCGCCGGGCCCGTCGAAGTGGGCGATCCCCGAATCCAGGGAGGGGAACTGCGCGCGGAACGCGCCGAGGTCGAACGCCGTCATGGGGCTCCTCCGTCGAATGCCTGCGGGTCACCGACAGCATCGCACCGCCCACCCCCGCGGGCGCGGGCGGGGCGCGGCCGCCCGCGCGCCGGGGCCGTACCCTGAACGACGTGGTCATACGAGACGTCCTTCCCGGTGCGGACCCGGGGTTCGACAACCGCCGGCTGCCCGTGTACGAGGCCGGGGAGATCGACGTGCCGTTCGTGGTGTGGGGCTCGGAGGAGGTCATCGCCCGCGACACCTTCTGGGAGGAGCACGCCCACCCCACCCACGAGCTGCTGTGGAACGAGCACGGCGCCTCCTCGGCGACGGTCGGGACGCGGGTGTGGACCATCACGCCGACCGTGGGCCTGTGGATCCCCGCCGGGGTGCGCCACAGCGGGTGGACGCCCGCCGGGACCCGGCACCGGGCCGCGCACTTCGGGGTGCACGCGGTGCCCGCGATCGCCGACCGGCCGGTGGCGGTCGAGGTCACGCCGCTGCTGCGGCTGCTGCTGGACCGCCTGGACCACGGGGACCTGTCCGGGGACGAGCGCGCCCGCACCGAGGGTATGGTGCTGGACCTGATCGCCCCGGCCCGCAACGAGATCCTGCTGCAGATCCCCGAGTCCCCGCTGCTGGCCCCCATCGTGGAGGCGGTGCTGGCGGACCCGGCGGACACCACCACCCTGGCCGCGTGGGCGGCCCGGCTGGGGGTGAGCACCCGCACCATCACGCGGGCGTTCCGGGCCGGGACCGGGCTGGGCTTCAGCCGCTGGGTGGCCACCGCGCGGGTGCGGCACGCGATCGCGCTGCTGTCGCGCGGGGAGGACATCGAGGACGTGGCGGCGTGTGTCGGCTATCACTCCGCGAGCGCTTTCGGCACGGCGTTCCGCCGCATCACGGGCACCAGCCCCGGCCGTTTCCGGGCCGGGTGACGGCGTTCCGGGGGACGAATGTCCGTTTCGCGACAAAGGTTGTCACATCTGCGTGATTGCGCGCCGGGTAAATGCACCCTAAGTTCGGTTAGGCAACCCTTATCTTCCGTTGTCGCGGGTGCCCCTGCCCTGCGACGACTCCCCGGCGGGCGGCGACGGCCGCGGCCGCCGGGGCGCGGTCCCCTGATCGGAAGGACACCATGTCCCGCGTTCTCACGCCCACCGCCGCCGCCGCGGCGGCGCTGCTCACCCTCGGGCTCACCGCCTGCTCCTCCGACGAGCCCGCCGGGCCGGAGGGCGGGGCCTCCGGGGACTGGACCCCGATCACGATCGAGCACGCCCTGGGCACCACGGTCATCGAGTCCGAGCCCGAGCGCATCGCTACCGTCAACTGGGCCAACCACGAGGTCCCCCTGGCCCTGGGCGTCGTCCCCGTGGGCATGGCCGCCGCCGACTTCGGCGACGACAACGGCGACGGCCTGCTGCCCTGGGTCGACGAGAAGCTCCAGGAGCTCGGCGCCGAGCCCCCCGTGCTGTTCGACGAGACCGACGGCATCGACTTCGAGGCGGTCGCCGACACCGAGCCCGACGTCATCCTGGCCGCCTACTCCGGCCTCACCCAGGAGGACTACGACACCCTCAGCGAGATCGCCCCCGTCGTCGCCTACCCCGAGACCGCCTGGGGCACCCCCTGGCAGGACATGATCCGCTTCAACAGCCAGGCCATGGGCATGGCCGAGGAGGGCGAGGCGCTCGTCGCCGACCTGGAGGAGGAGATCGCCGCGGCCGCCGCCGAGCACCCCTCCCTGGAGGGCAAGTCGACGATGTTCCTCACCCACGTCGACACCTCCGACCTGAGCGAGGTCAGCTTCTACACCACCCACGACACCCGCGCCCTCTTCTTCGAGGACCTGGGCCTGTCCACCCCCGAGAGCGTCGCCACCGCCTCCGCCGAGACCGAGGCGTTCTCCCTCACCCACAGCGCCGAGCAGGCCGACGCCTTCAGTGACGTCGACATCATCGTCACCTACGGCGGCGACGAGCTGGTCGAGGCGCTGGAGGGCGACCCGCTGCTGTCCCAGATGCCCGCCGTCGAGAGCGGCGCCATCGTCGCCCTGCCCGGCACCGACCCGCTGGGCACCGCCGCCAACCCGACCCCGCTGGCCATCTCCTGGGTCCTGGACGACTACCTGTCTCTGCTGTCCGAGGCCGCCGACAAGGCCGAGTGACCGTGCACGACACCTCAGCAGCCGTGGGCGCCGCCGTCGTGCGGCGCCCCCGGCGCGCCAAGGCCCTGTGGCTGCTCCTGCTCGCCGCGGTGCTCCTGGGGCTGATGTTCGCCTCGGTCACCGTGGGCTCGCGCAGCGTCTCCTGGCCCGACATCCTCGCCGCCCTGGGCGGCGACACCGAGGGCTTCGGCCGGGCGGCCGTCGCCAAGCGCATCCCCCGCACCGTGCTCGCGGTGCTGGCCGGTGCCGCGCTGGGCCTGGCCGGAGCGGTCATGCAGGGCGTCACCCGCAACCCGCTGGCCGACCCCGGCATCCTGGGCGTCAACATGGGCGCCTCGCTGGCCGTGGTCACCGGCATGGCCTACTTCGGGCTGGCCACCGCCACCTCCCAGATCTGGGTGGCGATCGCCGGGGCCGCGGCCACCGCCGTCGCCGTGTACGTCGTCGGCTCCCTGGGCCGCGGCGGCCCCACCCCCCTCAAGCTCGCCCTGGCGGGAGCGGCCACCTCGGCCGCGCTGACCTCGCTGATCACCGCCGTGGCCCTGCCGCGCGGCGACATCGCCGAGAGCGTCCGCTCCTGGCAGATCGGCGGCGTGGGCGGCGGCACCTTCGAGGCCGTGTCCCAGGTCCTGCCGTTCCTGGTGGTCGGCCTCCTGCTGTGCCTGCTGTCCGCGCGCGGCCTGGACCTGCTCGCCCTGGGCGACGAACTCGCCGCCGGGCTGGGCGCCCGGGTGGCCACCGCCCGCGCCACGGCCTCCCTGGGCGCCGTGGTCCTGTGCGGGGCGTCCACCGCCGTCACCGGGCCCATCGCGTTCGTCGGCCTGGTGGTGCCGCACGCCTTCCGCATGCTCATCGGCGGGGACCACCGCTGGCTGCTGCCGTTCTCCGCCCTGGGCGGCGCCGCCCTGCTGACCGCCGCCGACGTCCTGGGCCGCATCGTCGCCCGGCCGGCGGAACTCGACGTCGGCATCGTGACCGCGCTCATCGGCGCCCCCGTCTTCATCTCCATCGTCCGCCGACACAAGGTCCGTGCACTGTGAGCGGTTCCGCCATCGACACCACCCGGTCCCCCGTCCCCGCCCCCGGCGAGGCCGTCGTGTCCGCCGTCGCCCGGGGGCGGCGCGCCCGCGGCCGGCGGCGCCTGGTCGTCATCACCGTCCTGGGCGTCCTCATCGCGACCGGGTTCGCCGTCACCCTCATGGTCGGGAGGACCTTCTACCCGCCCGGCGACGTCATCGGCGTGATCCTGGGCCGCGACGTGCCCGGCGCCTCGTTCACCGTCGGACGGCTCCGGCTGCCCCGGGCCGTGCTGGCCGTGGTCGCCGGACTGAGCTTCGGCCTGGCCGGCGTCACCTTCCAGACCATGCTGCGCAACCCGCTGGCCAGCCCCGACATCATCGGTATCAGTGCCGGGGCCGGGACGGGCGCCACCTTCGCGATCGTGGTGCTCTCCCTGGAGGGCGTCGGGGTGTCGGTGTTCGCCATCGCCTCCGGCCTGGCCGTGGCGCTGCTGGTGTACCTGCTGTCGTACCGCAACGGGGTGGCGGGCGGACGGCTGGTGCTGGTGGGCATCGGCATCGCCGCGATGCTCCACAGCATCACCGACCACATCCTGGACCGGGCCGCCCAGTGGGACCTCCAGGAGGCGCTGCGCTGGCTGACCGGCAGCCTCAACGGGGCCGGCTGGGAGGCGGTCGTCCCCGCCGCGACCGCCCTGGCGCTCCTGGCCCCGGTGCTGCTGGCCCGGGCCGGGGACCTGGACGCCCTGCGGCTGGGCGACGACACCGCCGCGGCGCTGGGGGTGCGGGTGGACCGCACCCGGCTGGTCCTCATCGTCGCGGCGGTGGGGCTCATCTCGTTCGCGACCGCGGCCGCGGGCCCCATCGCGTTCGTGGCGTTCCTGTCCGGCCCCATCGCGGCCCGCCTGGTGGGCCCGGGCGGGTCCCTGCTGCTGCCGGCCGCCCTGGTCGGCGCGCTGCTGGTGCTGGTCGCGGACTTCGCGGGCCAGTTCCTGCTCGGCACCCGGTTCCCCGTCGGCGTCGTCACCGGTGTGCTGGGCGCGCCCTACCTCGTGTACCTGATCGTCCGCACCCACCGCGCGGGAGGCTCCCTGTGACCACGGCCCATTCGCTCCTCGTCGAGGACCTGACCCTGGGGTACCAGGACCGGACCGTCATCGAGGACCTGGACCTGGCGGTGCCGCCGGGGCGCATCACCGTGATCGTCGGCGCCAACGCCTGCGGCAAGTCCACGCTGCTGCGGGCCATGTCGCGGCTGCTGTCCCCCCGGTCCGGGCAGGTGCTGCTGGACGGCGAGAAGGTCCACCGGATGCCGTCCAAGCAGGTGGCCCGCACCCTGGGGCTGCTGCCGCAGTCGCCCATCGCCCCCGAGGGGATCGCGGTGAGCGACCTGGTGGGCCGCGGCCGCCACCCCCACCAGGGGGTGTTCTCGCGGTGGACCCGCGAGGACGACGAGGCGGTGGCCGCCGCCCTGGAGGCCACCGGGACCCTGGAGCTGGCCGACCGGCCGGTGGACGAGCTCTCCGGCGGGCAGCGCCAGCGGGTGTGGATCGCGATGGCGCTGGCCCAGCGCACGGACCTGCTGCTGCTCGACGAGCCGACGACGTTCCTGGACGTCAGCCACCAGGTGGAGGTCCTGGACCTGCTCACCGACCTCAACCGGTCCCTGGGCACGACCATCGTGATGGTGCTGCACGACCTCAACCTGGCGGCCCGCTACGCCGACCACCTCATCGCCCTGGCCGACGGGAGGCTGCACGCCGCGGGCGCCCCCGAGCAGGTGCTCACGCCCGAGACGGTGGAGGCGGTCTTCGGCCTGCGCAGCCGCATCATCACCGACCCGGTGTCGGGGCGGCCGCTGATGCTGCCCATCGGCCGCCACCACGACCCCTCCACGGACTGACCGCCGGACCGGCCGGTGTCGGGCCCGGCGGCTAGGGTGGGCGGACCGCCGGACCCCTGCCGTGGAGGAGACGCCCCCGTGCCCCGAACCGCCGTGGACGAGAGCCCCCGGAGCGGCCGCCGCGCCGCCTCCGGCCGGCCCGGGACCGCGCCCGCCCGCTCCGCGCCCCGGACGGGCGGGCGGCCGTGACGTCCGCGGCCGGCCCCGGGGACGGGGCACGCGCCTGGGCGGACGGGGCGGCCGCCCGGTTCTCGCTCGGGGGCATCCGCACCGCGGAGTTCCTCGCGCTGCTGTACACCCCCGGCCTCGCCGCGGCGGTGGAGGGGCTCGACGCCGTCGTCCGCGACACCCCCGCGGTGGGCACCGCCCGGCGCGGGCGGGCCGGCACCGGGCCGCGCCCGGATTGGGCTCCCCGCGTGTTCACCGACGCGCTGCCCGCCGACCTGCGCCACCGGCTGCTCGTCTGGACGGAGCTCGTCCCCGCCCGCCGGCACGGGATCGGCCGCGCCATCACCCCGCCGGACGCGGCGGCCAACGACGTGTACCGGGTCCTGCACCGCCACCTGCGGGAGGACGGGGCACCCTGGGAGGCCGGCCTGCTGTCGCTGTACCTGGACATGTGCCTGGCCCACGTCGTGGACGTGCACTCCGTGCTCGCCGTCTGCGAGCGCCTGACCGCGGACGCCCCGGCGGAGCACCTGGCGCAGCTGGAGGAGATGGGGGCCCGCCGGTTCGGGGGCCGGGGGGATCAAAGCTCCGGCCCGCCCGCCCCGGGGCCCGAGCACGTGCGCCTGCTGCGGCTCCTCCAGCGCCTGGACCGGTCGCGCACACCGGAGGACGTCCTCCCCCCGGGCGACCTGCTCGGCGACCTGCTGTCGACCGCCCGCCCCGACCTGTGGACCGGCACCGGCACGGCCGACCTGCTGGTCCACCTCCTGGAACCGCCGTCCACCCGACCCTCCGCCGCGTGGCGGCGCCGGACCGCCGGACACCTGGCCGCGCTCCCGGACGCGGCGGCGACGGTGCTGGGAATCCTCGACCTGGTGCCGTCCCTGCCGGAGGCGGGGCCCCGGGACCGGTGGGACACCTCCGCGGACCACCTGCGGCCGCACGTCCAGGACATCCTGCACGGCGCCGTCTGGTGTGCGGACCTGCTGCCCGAGGAGGCCCGGGAGGCGGCGGTGCCCGTCCTGGAACGGACGGCCGCCTTCACGGGCACCGGCCCGGGCGGCTCGCGGAAGGTGCGCGCGGAGCGCGCCGCCTCGGCCGCCGTGCGCGTCCTGGCCGGATGGGGCGGGCCGCCCGAGGCCCGGGCGCTGGCCCGGCTCGGAGCGGTGATCGAGAAGGAGACCCTCAGGCGCGTCCTGGCAGCGGCCGCGGCGTCCCTCCCCGCCGCCTCCCGCGGCGCCCCGTGACCGGCCGCCCCCGGCGGCGGCCCCGGGCCGTCACGGCTCTCCGCCGCGGCCCGGCGCCGGGGGAGGGTCCTGGAGCAGGCCGGCGGGCGGGACGAAGAACAGGGACCCGGTGACCGCCGTGGAGAAGTCCAGGATCCGGTCGTGGTTCCCGGGCGGGTCCCCGACGAACATGTTGTGCAGCATCCGCTCGATCACGGCCGGATCCGAGGCGTAGCCGATGAAGTACGTGCCGAACACGCCCTCGCCCACCGAACCGAACGGCATGTTCTCCCGGACGATCCTGAGCTCGTTCCCGTCGTCGTCGGTGATCGTGTTCAGCGCGACGTGGGAGTCCGGCGCCTTCTCCGAGTCGGGGATCTCGATGTCGCTGAGCTTGCGGCGGCCGATGACCCGCTCCTGCTCCTCCACCGGCAGTGCCTCCCAGGCGCCCAGGTCGTGCACGTACTTCTGCACCACCAGGTAGGAGCCGCCGTCGAACACCGGGTCGCCGCCGGTGACGCGCACCGTGTCCACCGCCTCCGCGCCGGTGGGGCTCTCGGTGCCGTCGACGAACCCCAGCAGGTCCCGCTCGTCGAAGTACCGGAACCCGTGGACCTCGTCGACCACGTCGGCCAGCCCCGACAGCCGCTCGGTGAGCCGGCGGGCCACCTCGAAGCACAGGTCCATGCGGTGCGCCCGCACGTGGAAGGCCAGGTCGCCCGGTGTGGAGACCGCGGTGTGCCGGTCGCCGGAGACCTTGCGGAAGCGGTGCAGCCCGGGCGGGCGCCCGAGCGCGTAGAGCCGGTCCCACAGGTCCGCGCCGATCCCGGCCACACAGCTCAGCGCCTCGCCGGGGGCGCGGAACCCCACGGCCCGGACGATCCCCGCCGCGTCCGACAGCAGCTCGCGCACCGGGTCCGGCGGCCCGGGCCGCACGGTCAGGACGAGCACCACGGCGGCTCTGGCCGGCGGCACCGCCACCGCCTGGGACCGGTTCCCGTCCGCCATCCGCCCCACGCCCTTCCTCCGCCCGGCCGCCGGAGATTTCACCGGAAGGGCCCGAGTCCGCCATTGTCCGCCGTTCATGTTCGCATGCGCCGGCCCCTTTCCCCGGGGCGGTAAAGGACGCGGTGTGTCGTGGCGGGGCGGCGCCCGCGGATTCCCCCGGTGATTGTCGGGGCATCTCCCGGACCGTATGATGGCGGCGCCGTGATCTGCGGTTCCACGGCGCAGGAGCGTGTCCGTGCGATCGGTGCCGGTGCGCTTCCGGGGATATTCCGGATATCTCCGGAGGCGTCGGTATCGGCCGATTCAAACGTCCGCAAGGAATTCCTCTTTTTCCGTCCGCCGCGGCGGGGACCGCGGACGACGACCGGGGAGGGCCTCATGGCGGACGAGAAGAAGGAACGGTGGTCCCGGCGCGACTACCGCCACCCCGCGGCCGGATGGGGCGCGGCGCTGTCGGTCGCCAACGTCCTCAAGGGCGAGGGCGAGTGGATCGACGGCCCCCGGGCCGTCTTCAGGATGAACCACGAGAACGGCGGCTTCGACTGCCCCGGCTGCGCCTGGCCCGACGACACCAAGGGCCTCAAGCTCGACATCTGCGAGAACGGCATCAAACACGTCGCCTGGGAGATGACGCACAGGCGCGCGGGCAAGGAGTTCTTCGCCGGGCACACCGTCACCGAGCTCAAGACCTGGAGCGACCACGACCTGGAGGCCCAGGGGCGGCTGGTGGGACCGCTGGTCTACGACGCCGACACGGACAGGTACGTGCCGATCGCCTGGAAGGACGCCTTCGACCTCGTCGGCCGCCACCTGCGCGGGCTGGACTCCCCGGACCAGGCCGCCTTCTACACCTCCGGGCGCCTGGGCAACGAGGGGACCTTCCTCTACCAGCTGATGGCCCGCGAGCTGGGCACCAACAACCTCCCGGACTGCTCCAACATGTGCCACGAGGCGTCCGGCCGCGCGCTGACCGCGGCGCTGGGCACAGGCAAGGGCACCGCCGACCTCAAGGACTGGGAGACCGCCGACGCCCTGTTCATCATGGGCGTCAACGCGGCCTCCAACGCGCCCCGCATGCTCACCGCCCTCACCGAGGCCCGCAAACGCGGCGCGCGGATCGTGCACGTCAACCCGATGGTCGAGGCCGCCGCCCGCAGGGCCATCGTCCCGCACGACTTCGTCGACATGGCCCTGATGAAGGCCACCCCCACCAGCAGCCTCAACCTCCGGGTCCGGCCCGGCGGCGACATGGCGCTCATGCGCGGCATCGCCAAGGCGCTGCTGGAACGCCTGGAGACCGACCCCGGGGCCGTCGACCCCGAGTTCATCGAGCGCTACACGTCCGGGTTCGAGGCGTACCGCAAGGTGTGCGCCGACACCCCCTGGGAGGAGCTGGAGCACCAGTCGGGCCTGTCCCGCGCCGCCATCCTGGAGGCGGCCGAGGTGTACCACCGGTCCGAGCGGACCCTCATCAGCTGGTGCCTGGGCATCACCCAGCACGAACACGGCGTGGACACCGTCCGCGAGATCGTCAACGTGCTCCTGCTGCGCGGCAACCTGGGCCGTGAGGGCGCGGGCCCCTCGCCGGTGCGCGGGCACAGCAACGTGCAGGGCAACCGCACCTGCGGCATCGACCACCGCCCCAAGGAGGAGTTCCTGGACCGGCTGGCGTCGGTGTGCGGCATCGACCCGCCGCGCGAGCACGGCCTGGACACCGTCGGCACCATCGAGGCCATGAACCGGGACGACGGGGACGGGGGCCGGGTCCGGGTGTTCGTCGGCATGGGCGGCAACTTCGTCCTGGCCGCCCCGGACACCTCGTACACGGCGCAGGGCCTGCGCCGGTGCGACCTCACCGTGCACGTCAGCACCAAGCTCAACCGCAGTCACCTGGAGCACGGCCGGGAGGCGCTCATCCTGCCGTGCCTGGGCCGCACCGAGAAGGACGAGCAGCGCACCGGCCTCCAGGCCACCTCGGTGGAGGACTCCATGAGCATGGTCCACCTGTCGGTGGGCATGAAGCGCCCGGCCTCCCCGCACCTGCTGTCGGAGCCGGCGATCATCGCGGGGATGGCGCGGGCGGCCCTGCCCGACAGCGCCACCCCCTGGGAGGACTACGTCGGGGACTACGACCGCGTCCGCGACACCATGGCCAGGGTCCTGCCGGGGTTCGAGGACTTCAACCGCCGGGTGCGGCTCCCGCTGGGGTTCCGCATCAAGCAGCCCGCCCGCGAGCTGGTGTTCCTCACCCCCTCGGGGCGGGCCGAGTTCTCCACCGCGGCGCTGCCCGACGTGGTGCCCGCCGACCGCGACGTGCTCGTCCTCCAGACCATGCGCTCCCACGACCAGTGGAACACCACCGTCTACTCCGACGACGACCGCTACCGGGGCGTGAGGAACCTGCGCACCCTGGTCCTCATGAACGCGGAGGACATGCGCGCCCGCGGCATCGCCGAGGGCGCCCTGGTCGACATCGAGTCCCGCTCCAAGGACGGCACCCGCCGCCGCCTGAGCGGCTACCGGGCCCTGCGCTACGACCTGCCGCGCGGCAGCGCCGCCGGCTACATGCCGGAGATGAACGCCCTGGTCGGGATCGCCGACTACAGCACCCAGAGCGACCAGCCGCTGATGAAGAACGTCCTGGTCCGGGTCACCCCGGCCGCGGCCGGCTGAGCCCCGCCCGCCGGGGCCGCCCCGCCTCCGGGGCGGGGCGGCCCCGGACGGTCAGAACAGGACCGGGAGCGAGACCGGGCGGCTGCCCTGGATCCCGCCGACCCCGTGCCGACGCAGGTCGGCGAAGGGCACGGCCAGCCGGGCCCCGGGCAGGTCCGCGTGCAGGACCTCGACCACCGCGGCCAGCTCCAGACGGGCCAGCTGCGCGCCGGTGCAGTAGTGCGGACCCGCCCCGAACGCCAGGTCCGGGCCGATGGCGCGGCCGGGGTCGGTGTTGATCCCCTGGATGTCCACGAGCACCGGGGAGCGGGCGGGGAGCCGGACCCCCGCGAGTTCGACCTCGTCGGCGGTGAACCGCCACAGGCTGAAGGGCGCGGGGGAGTACCGGCGCAGCGTCTCGCGGACGACCTCGTCCGCGTCCCCCGCGGAGCGCCCCCCGGGTCCGAGCAGGCCGGCGATGAGGAAGCCCAGGGACGGGTCGGTGGTGAGCTGCCCCGCGTAGATCAGGGTGAACAGCAGGTAGTGCACCTGGGACTCGGTGAGGTCGGGGACGCGTGCGCGCAGCTCGACGGCCAGGCCGTCCCGGCCCGGTTCCAGGGCGGCCGCGGCCAGGTCCGCGAAGGCCGCCATCGCCCGGCCCACGTCCTCGGGGCCGTCGCCGTGCATCAGGCGGCAGGCGGCGACGGCCTGGTCCACCCGGTCCAGGGGGACGCCCAGGAGGTCGCACACCACGGTGAGCGGGAAGCGCGTGGTGAAGTCCGCCATCAGGTCCACGGGCCCGCCTTCCGCGGCCAGGCCGGTGAGCATCCGCCGCGCGTGGCCGGTGACCCGTCCGGCGTAGGAGCCGATCCGGCGCGCGGTGAACAGCGGCGCGTGCGCCCGGCGCAGCCGTTCGTGCGCGGGGCCGTCGGTGGTGGTGAGCGAGGGCTGCGCGGCGGCGGTGGGCTCCAGCCCCGCGGTCCGCGGGTCCCAGTGCCCGGGCGCGTACGCCGGGTCCTTGACGATCCGCGGGTCGACGAGGACCTCGCGGGCCAGGGTGTCGTCGGTGACGATCCAGGCGGGGCCGCCCGCCGGTGCCCGGACCCGCACCAGGGGTCCCAGGGCGCGCAGGGCGGCGTGCGCCGGGTGGGGCTCGTCGAGTCCGCGGACGGCCGGGGCGAAGGGGTCGATGCCGGTCGGGGATGTCATGGGGAGGTCTCCTCGTGGGGTCGGGCGGGGAGCAGGAACAGGAGCACGGCCGCGGCCGCGTAGCAGGCGACCTGCCAGGGCAGGACGGCGGCCAGGGCGTGGGTGTGGGCGGCCGCCGCGGAGGAGCCGCCCGCGAGCGCGTCCTCCAGCCGGGCGAAGAACACGGTGCCCAGCGCGGCCACACCGACCGCGCCGCCGATCTGGGTGACGGTGCTCAGGACACCGCCCGCCGCCCCCGCGTCCCGGGCGGGCACCCCGGCCAGCACGACGTTGACCAGGGAGGGGGCGGTCAGGCCCAGTCCCAGGCCGCCCGCGAACAGGGGCACGGCCAGGGCCGTGGAGGAGGGGGCGTCCCCGTGCAGCAGCGCGAGCAGCAGGAGCTGGGACGCGGCCAGGAGCAGGGCGCCGCCGACCAGGACCGCGCGTCCGGCCCGGTCGGCGAACCGGACCCCGATGCCGGAGGTGATGACCGAGCCCGCGGCGAAGGGCAGGATCACCAGGCCGGCCTCCCACGGGCCGCGGCCGGTTCCCCCCTGGAGGTACAGGGAGAGCAGGAGGAAGAAGGCGCCCAGGGCGCCGAAGAACGGCAGCGAGGCGGCCAGCCCCAGGGCGAAGGCCCGGCCGCGCAGCAGCGCGGGGTCCAGGACGGGCCGTCCGCCGCGTGCCGCCAGGCGGCGCTCCCACCACAGGAACAGGGCGGTGACGGGCACGGAGAGGGCCATGAGGGCGGTGCCCCACCAGGGCCACCCCCAGTCGCGCCCCTGGACCAGCGGCAGCAGCGGCAGGACCACGGCGGTGGCGGCCAGGGCCGCGCCCGTTCCGTCGAACCCGGTTCCGTCCCCGCCCCGCGACTCCGGCAGGAAGCGCGCGCCCAGGGCCAGGCCGGCCGCCGCGACCGGCACGTTGACCCAGAACACCGCGCGCCAGCCCAGACCGAACGGGTCGGCCTCCACCAGGAGGCCGCCCAGCAGGGGCCCGGCGACGGAGGCCAGCCCCAGGACGGCGCCGTAGGCGCCCATGGCGCGGGCCCGTGCCGCGGGGGCGAACGAGGCGCGGATGACGCCGAACACCTGGGGGATCATCAGCCCGCCCGCCAGCCCCTGGGCGACGCGCCCGGCGACCAGGGCCCAGGGGGAGGGCGCCAGGCCGCAGGCGGCGGAGGCGAGGGCGAACCCGGCCAGGCCGAGCAGGAAGAGGCGGCGGCGCCCGTACCGGTCGCCGAGGCGTCCGCCCGTGACGAGCCCCGCGCCGACGGCGAGCGTGTACCCGGCGACCGTCCATTGCAGTGCCGCTTCGCCCGCGCCCAGGTCGGCGGCGATCGCCGGGGCGGCGACCCCGACGATGGTGGCGTCCAGCAGCTCCATGAAGGCGGCGACGAGGACGACCGCCAGGGCGACGGCGGCGGTCCGCCCGGTGAGCAGGGGCGGTGGGCCGGTCGCGGCGGCGGGCGGTGCGGTCATGGTGACGGGTCCTCTCCTGGTGGCCGTTTGCTGTGTGGCACAGTAGATGTGTCGCGCAGTAGCTGCGTGACGCAGTTAAAGTAGCATGGCTTTGCTGCGCGGTGCAGCGAACGGGGAGTGGAACGGAGCGGCGCCCATGGCACGGAACGAGAGGGACGCCCTGGTCAGGGCGCTCGTCGAGGACGCGATACCCGCCTGGGCGATCCGCGTCGTCCAGCTCAACAGCGTCGTCGCCGCCCGGCTGGGGGTCACCGACACCGACGTGCAGTGCCTGCACGCCCTGGCCCGGCACGGGCCGATGACCCCGGGCGCCCTGGCCGGGCACGTCAACCTGACCACCGGCGCGGCCTCGCGCATGGTCGACCGGCTCGTCGCGGCCGGCTGCGTGCGCCGGGTGCCCGACCCCGGCGACCGCAGGCGCGTCCTGGTGGAGCCCACCGAGGAGGGGGTGGCCCGCGTCACCGCCGCCTACGCCGGGCTGGTGGCGCGCACCCGGGAGGAGCTCGCCGGGTTCGACGAGGACGCCCTGGCCGCCCTCCTGAGGTTCGTGCGTGCCGCCGAGCACGACACCGCCGAGGAGGCCCGCGGAGCCCGGTGACGACGCGGACGGCGGGTGCCCGACGCGGTCGGGCGCCCGCCGCCGTGCCCGGGAGGGCCGGGCGGCGTCAGACCAGGGTGGTCCAGTAGGTCCAGAACGCCTGGGTGACCGCCGCGGCCAGGGCCAGCGCCCACAGGCACAGGAGCGTGCTGTGGTAGCGGACCATCACGTCCGCGGCCCGGCGCAGGACGCCCGGCGCCGGGAGGTGGCCCGCCTCCAGGGCGTGCAGGGTGGTGTACCAGAAGACCGGCACGGTCACCGCCCACACGACCGTGCAGTACGGGCACAGCGCGCCGATCCGGTACAGGCTCTGGAAGATCAGCCAGTGCACGAACCCCGCGCCGAACAGCGTGCCCGCCCACAGGCCCAGGTGGAACCAGCGCGGGAACCGCGCCCCCGCCAGCAGGGCGACGCCCACGGTGGTCACCACCGAGAACCCGACCACGCCCAGGACCGGGTTGGGGATCCCGAACACCTCCGCCTGCCAGGTCCCCATGACCGTTCCGCACGACAGCACCGGGTCGATGCTGCACGAGGGCACGTGGCCGGGGTCCTGGAGGACGCGGACCTTCTCCACCAGCAGGGCGGTGGCGGCGAGCAGGCCGACGGCCCCGCCCAGGGCCAGCAGCCAGGGCAGAGCGCGGGCCGGGACGCCCGCGCCCGGCCGCCGGAGCCCGGCGGCGGTGCTCATTCGGCGAGCCCGGCGTCGATCAGGGAGGCCAGCATCTCGTAGGTCGGCATGCTCGGCGTCCGGTACCCGTTGACGAAGATCGTCGGGGTCCCCTGCACGCCCAGGGCCACGCCGTCGTCGAAGTCCGCCCGCACCCGATCGGCGACCTCCTGCGACTCCATGTCGGCGGTGAACTCCCCGACGTCCAGGCCCAGCTCCTCGGCGAAGCCGACGAACACCTCGCTCCGGTCCTCCTGGGACTCGCCCCACTCGGCCTGGGTCTCGTACATCAGGGCGTACATCTCCTCCAGCGCGCCCTGGCGGGCGGCCGCCTCCACGGCCGCGGCGGCGGGCTCGGAGTTGGTGTGCCCGGGCAGCGGGAAGTAGCGGACGACGAAGTCGATGCGGCCCTCGTAGTCCTCCCGGATCCGCTCCATCACGGGGAACTGGGCGCGGCAGGCCTCGCACTCGAAGTCGAGGAACTCCACGACGGTGACCGGCGCCCCCTCGACCCGGTCGAGGTACCGGCTGTCCTCGCGGACCAGCAGTTCGGCGGGGGCGGGCGAGGGGGAGGCCTGGCCCCCGGGCGCCGCCGCGGAGGCGCCGGCGGAGCCGGGGGAGTCCTGGGGGCGGTTCGACAGGTACACGAGCGTGCCGACGAGCAGGCCCAGGACGGTGAGCATCACGAGGGTGAAGGTCGTGTTCTGGTTCACGGTTCTTCCGTTCCAACGGGTCCGTGCGCGGGGCACGGAGGGATCACGACGGGACCGCCGGTCGGGGCGGTCCGGGGGAGGGGGAGGCGGCGCGGACGCGGAGGGCGTCGGCGCGGTCGTGTTCTAGACCCGTTGTACGCAGAGCAGGGTGAGCAGCCCGGGCCCGTGCCGGGGCGCCGCGGGGGCGTCCTCGACGGGCGGGGCCGGCGCGTGCGCGGCGCGGACCAGCGCCCACAGCAGGGGGAGCGGGGCCAGGAGGAGCGGCGGGCCCGAGGCGGACGCCGAAGCGGGGGCCACCCCGCAGGCGTGGTCCCCGTGCCCGGCGCCGCCCCCGGTGTCGGTCGCCGGGGCGTCGGTGGCCGCGGCCACCGGGACGGCCCCGGAGCCCGCGGGCGGGGCGGTGTGCGCCGCGGTGCCGGTGCGCACCAGGGCGCAGGCCAGGCAGGCCAGCACGAGCACGGCGAGCAGCACCGCGAGGGTGCGCGTGCCGCGTGTGCCGGGGTGCCCGTCCATGATCGGCACTTTAACGGCGCCCCGCCCCGCCCCCGCCCCGGGGTGCCCATGAGGCCCCGCGGGCACCCCGGGCGCGGGTGTCACCGCGGCAGGTGGCGCGTCTCCGGCCCGTGGTGCCCGGCCAGGACCCGCCGGGGCAGCGGGCCCTTGATCCGGGCCCTGCCGCCGCTCTCCTCCCAGGCGTGGGCGAGGATGCCCACGGACCTGGACAGGACGAACAGGCCGCGCCCCAGCTCGGCGGCGAACCCGAGGGAGGCGTAGACGATCGCCGTGGCGCCGTCGATGTTCATCGGCACGGGACGGCTGCGCCCCCGGGCCAGCGCGGCCTCCAGCGCCAGCCCCGACTCCAGGTGCGTCGGCGGCACCAGGTCCCGGTCGACCGCCTCGCGGACCCGGTCGACGAGGGGGTCGCGGCGCGGGTCGCGGGGGTGGAAGCGGTGGCCGAAGCCGGGGACCCGCTGCCCGCGCTCCCGGTGCTCGGCCACGACGGCCTCGGCGGCCCCGTCGGCGGACGCGCCCTCCTCCCGCAGCAGGGCCATCCGCTCCAGGAGGGCGATGCACTGCTGGCCCGCGCCCCCGTGCACGTCCCCCAGGAGGTTGACCCCGGTGGCGACCGCGTTGTTGAGCCCCACACCGCAGGTGGCGGCCATCCGGGCGGCGGCGATGGAGGGCGCCTGCGGCCCGTGGTCGACCGCGGCCACCAGGGCCGCCTCCAGCAGGCGGGCGCGCTCGGGGTCCGGCAGCTCGCCGCGCAGCAGGAGCCAGACGGTCTCCACCAGGGAGACCCGCCCGATCAGCTCCTGGACCGGGTAGCCGCGCAGGTCGATCTCCCCGGGGGCGATCCGCGTGATGGCGGTCGACCACCACGCGCCGATCTCCTTGTGGGTCATGGACCCCGCCGTGTCCTGTGTGCTCATACCGTGCCTTCCTCTCGCAGGGCCTCGATCTCGGCGTCGTCGAACCCGGCCTCGCGCAGCACGGGGACGGTGTGCTCGCCCAGCAGGGGAGGAGGGGTCCGGGGCGCCAGGGGCGCCCCGTCCACGTGCACCCCGCTGCCCAGCACCCGGAGCCCGCGGTCGCCGGAGCCGGGGAAGGGCAGGGTATGGACCAGGCCGCGGTGGGCGATCTGCTCCGACTCCAGGGCCTCCCGGACCCCGAGCACGCGTCCCGCCGGGACGCCCGCGCCGGAGAGCTCTTCCTCCCACTCCGCGGCGGACCGCGCCCGCAAGTGCTCCTCCAGGGCCTTGCGGAGCTCCTCCCGGTGGGCCTTGCGGTCCTCGCGCCGCGCGAAGCGGGGGTCCCCGCACAGCTCGGGGGCCCCGACGACGCGGCAGAGGATCTCGAACTGCTCCTGCTTGTTGGCGGAGATGTTGAGCGCTCCGTCGCCGGTGGCGAAGGTGCCCGAGGGCGCGGCGGTGGCGTTCTCGTTGCCGATGCGCTCGGGCTCGGCCCCCGTGGAGAGGTAGTTGGACACGCCCCAGCCCATGGCGGTGATCGCGGTCTCCAGCATGGACACGTCCAGGTGGGTGCCCTGCCCGGTGCGCTCGCGCCGCGCCAGGGCGGTGGACACCGCGAAGGCGGCGGCCAGGCCGCCCAGCACGTCGGCGATGGGGAAGCCCGCCCGCAGCGGCCCCGTGTCGGGGGTGCCGGTGGCGCCCATCATCCCCGACAGGCCCTGCACGATCTGGTCGTAGGCGGGCCGGTCGCTCAGCGGGCCGTCGGCGCCGAACCCGGAGATGGCGCAGTACACCAGGCGCGGGTTGACCTCGCGCAGCACGTCGGGGCCGAAGCCGAGGCGCTCCAGCACCCCGGGGCGGAAGTTCTCCAGCAGGACGTCCGCGCCGGCCAGCAGCGTCCGCATCACCCGCCGTCCGGAGGCGGACTTCAGGTTCAGGGTGAGCGAGCGCTTGCCGCTGTTCTGGGCGAGGAAGGACGCGCCCAGCCGCCGGTCGTTGAGCTCGGCCGAGGCGCCCAGCCGCCGGGCCAGGTCGCCGGTCCCGGGGACCTCGACCTTGACGACGTCGGCGCCCATGAGGGCGAGCTGGTAGCCGGCGTAGGGGCCGGCCAGCACGTTGGTCATGTCCAGGACCCGGACGCCCGCCAGGGGCGGGCCGTCCCCGCCGGTGCCGGTCATCGGTCCTCCCCCGGGGCCGGGGCGCCGCCGGCCGGGTCCAGGCCGATCTCGGAGATGCGCCGGGCGGCGCCCATGACGGACTCGGTGAACCCCCGCACGGCGGCGTCGGTGAAGCGGGCCGTGGGCCCGCCGACGGCCAGCGCGGCGACGGGGGTCCGCCCGGTCCGCCCGAAGACGGGGGCGGCCACACCCGAGGCCCCGTGCTCGCGTTCGCCGTGGCTGACGGCGTAGCCGCGTTCGGCGGCGTCCCCGACCTGCGCGCGCAGCCGGTCCACGTGGGCCGGGCCGTAGGGGGAGGCGGCGGCCACCCGCAGCAGGGTGGCGTCGTCGGCCCCGATGAGCAGGACCTTGCTCGCGGCACCGCCCCACAGCACCATCTCGTCGCCGGTGTTGACGACGTGCCGCAGGCGCTGCGGCCCCTCCTCCTGGGCCACGCACACGCGGACGGCGTCGGCGCGCACGTACAGGTTGACGGTCTCGGCGGTGTCGGCGACGAGTTCGCGCATGACGGCGCGGGCCGCCTCGGGCACCTGCCAGACGGCGTGGGCCAGGCGGGCCCAGCGGAGCAGGCCGGGGCCCGCGGCGATCCTGCCGTCCGGGCCCGTCCACAGCAGGCCCCGCTGCTCCAGCGTGCCGACCAGGCGCAGGACGGTGGTCTTGGCCAGGCCGGTGCGCTCCACCAGCTCGCGCGTGGTGTAGCGCAGGTTCCGCTCGTCGAACAGGTCGAGCATGTCGATCGCGCGCGTCACGCTCCGGACGCCCCCGTCCGAGTCACCGGACATGCGCCCTCCTCTCATGTGGTCCGCTAGGCGGACCTATAAGACCATCAAGTGGACTGTGGTGGTCAGCGTAACGCATCGCCCGCAGCCCCGCCAGGGTGCTCCGGAGGCCGGGCGCCGCCCTCCCCTGATCGGGAAATCCCGGATTCACCAGGGGTTCCCCCTCCCTCGGCCGGAGGGAGGGGGAATGTTGCACAAAGGTTTCGCGGCCCCATTGACACGGACAAACGTGATCCGCATCATTTCCTGAACCGAACAGCGGCCCGTTCGGTCCGCCAGGCGGACCAATCGGGGCGAGAGGGAGTGAAGATGGACAAGCAGCGGGCCCTCCGGGCGACCGGGGCCGTGTGCGCGGCCCTGGTCGTGGGCGCCGCCGCGGTGAACGCCGCGCTCACAGGAACGCACGAGTCCCAGGCGCGGGCGAGGATCGACATCCTCGTCCCCGCCGACCCCGGCGGCGGGTGGGACCTGGTGGCCCGCGAGACGCAGCACGCGCTGCGGGTCAACGGCATCGTCGACAACACCCAGGTGCTCAACCTGCCCGGCGCGGGCGGCACCATCGGGCTGGCCCAGACGGTGCGGCGCGAGGGGGAGGCCACGACCCTCATGACCACCGGGACGGTCATGATCGGCGGCATCATCGTCAACGACTCCGCCCAGACCCTGGAGGACGTCGTCCCCATCGCACGGGTCGCCGACGACTACGAGGTGTTCGTGGTCCGCGCCGACTCGCCGCTCCAGGACATGGGCGACCTGGTCGAGGAGTGGCGGGACGACCCGGGCTCGGTCGCCGTCGGCGGGGGCTCCCTGGGCGGCACCGACCACCTCCTGGCCGGCCTGGCCGCCCGCTCCCAGGGGGTCTCCCCCGACGAGGTCAACTACATCCCCTTCGCGGGCGGCGCCCAGGCGCTGACCTCCCTGCTCTCCGGCAGCATCGACGTCGGCGTCTCCGGCTACAACGAGTTCCGAGACCAGGTGGAGGCCGGGAACCTGCGGGTGCTCGGCGTCTCCGCCCGGGAGCGCGTGGACGGCCTGGAGGAGCACCCCACCCTCCCCGAGCAGGGGGTGGACGCGGTCCTGCCGAACTGGCGCGGCTTCATGGCCCCGCCCGGCATCACCGAGGAGGAGCGCGCCGAGCTCACCGCCGTCGTCGAGGAGATGGTGGCCACCCCGGAGTGGCAGGACACGCTGGAACGCAACCGGTGGGACGACACCTTCCAGTCCGGCCCCGAGTTCGAGGAGTTCCTGGAGGCCGAGATCGCCCGCATCACCGAGGTCACCGAGGAGCTGGGACTGTCATGACCACCCACCGCACCGAGGCCGCCCCCGGCGGCACGGCCCCCGCGGCCCCCAGGGCCCGATCCTGGTGGCGGGGGCGCAGCGAGATCTTCGTCGGCCTGCTCACCGTCGCCATCGGCGTCTTCCTCGCCGTCCAGACCGGCGCCATGCACGTGCCGGACAACTCCGCCTCGCCCGGCCCCCGGCTCTTCCCCTCCCTGGTGTCGGCCCTCATGATCGTCCTGGGCGCGGTCCTGGTCCTCCAGGTCGTCCGCCGCCCCGCCCCCGAGCCGGACGGCGGGGAGGCCGACCGGCCCGAGGGCGCCGGGGTCGTCGGCGCACTGGTGGAGGGCGAGCGCCCCCACACCGCCGCGCCCGCCGCCCACAGCGACTGGCGCACCGTCGGCACCGTGCTCGGCTCCGTGGTCCTGTTCGCCCTGCTCCTCCAGCCCGTCGGGTGGCTGCTGTCCGGGGCGCTCCTGTTCTTCGGCGTCGCCTGGGCCTTCGGCGGCCGCCGCCCCCTCTTCGAGGCGACCGTCGCCCTCGTGTACTCGTCCGTCGTCCAGCTGGCCTTCGTGGCGGGCCTCGGACTCAACCTGCCCTCCGGCATCCTGGGAGGGGTGCTCTGACATGGAGACCTTCGGACTCCTGGCGGGCGGCTTCGCCGCGGCGCTGACCCCCGAGAACCTGCTGTGGGCCCTCGTCGGCGTGCTCCTGGGCACGGCGGTGGGCGTCCTGCCCGGACTGGGATCGGCCATGGCCGTGGCGCTCCTGCTCCCGGTCACCTTCAAGCTCGACCCCACCGGGGCGTTCATCATGTTCACCGCCGTCTACTACGGCGGCCTGTTCGGCGACTCCACCACGTCGATCCTCATGAACACCCCCGGCAACAGCTCCGCCATCGCCACGGCGATCGAGGGGCACCGGATGGCCCGGCGCGGCAGGGCCCCGCAGGCCCTGGCCACGGCCGCCGTCGGGGCGTTCCTCGGGGCGGTCGTCTCGACCACGGTCGTGGCGTTCTTCTCGAACGTCATCATCGACATCGCCCTGCGGTTCGGCCCGGCCGAATACCTGGCGCTGGCCGTCTTCGCGTTCCTGGCCACCTCCGCGGTGGTCGCCCAGTCCATGGTCCGGGGCACCATCGCCCTCACCATCGGCCTGGCCATCGCGATGGTCGGCATCGACTCCCAGAGCGGGGCCGCGCGCTTCACCCTCGGCGTGCCCTCCCTGTTCGAGGGAATCAGCGTGGTCACCGTGACCGTGGGCCTGCTCGCCCTGGGCGAGGTCCTCCACGTGGCGTCGCGCGTCCACCGGGGTGGCCACGCCGCGGCGCCCGTCAGCGCGGGCGGGACGCCCTGGCTCGGCCGCGGCGACCTGCGCCGGGCGCTGCCCGCCTGGCTGCGCGGCATCGGGTTCGGCCTGCCCTTCGGGGCGATCCCCGCGGGCGGCTCGGAGATCCCGACCTTCCTGGCCTACGGGACCGAGCGCCGGCTCGCCCGGTTCCGCGCCCGCCGCGGCCGGGGGGCCGACGAGTTCGGGGAGGGCGCGATCGAGGGGGTCGCGGCGCCGGAGTCCGCGGCCAGCTCCACGGCGGGGACCGCGATGGGCGCCCTGCTGGGCCTGGGGCTGCCGACCTCCGCGACGGCCGCCATCATGCTCGCCGCCTTCCAGCAGTACGGGATGCAGCCCGGCCCGCTGCTCTTCGAGCGCAACGCGGACCTGGTCTGGACCCTGCTGGCCAGCCTGTTCGTCGGCAGCGTCATGCTGCTGGTCCTCAACCTGCCGTTCGCGCCGCTGTGGGCCAGGCTGCTGCTGATCCCGCGCCGGTACCTGTACGCGGGCATCACCGGGTTCGCGGTCCTGGGGGTCTACGCGGCGTCGTACTCGACCACCGACCTGTGGCTCCTGATCCTGCTGGGGCTGCTCGGCTTCATGATGCGCCGCTACGAGATCCCGCTCGCCCCGGTGCTCATCGCGGTCATCCTGGGGCCGCTGGCCGAGACCGAGCTGCGGCGCGCGCTGGCGATCGGCCAGGGGGACGTGGGCGTCCTCTTCGCCGGGCCGATCACCCTGGGCATCTACACCGTGGTCCTGGCGGCCGTCGCCTTCGTGGGGATCGCCCGGGCGCGGTCCCGCGCCCGGGCCGCCGCACCCGCCCCCGAGGACACCCCGGCGGGGTGACGCCCCGCCCCGGGGCGCCCGCCCCACCCGGCCGGGCGCCCCGGGCGCCCGGCCGACCGGCACAGCGCCCCTGTGTGTCCGTCTAGGCCAGGGCGCCGACCACCGGACGCGGGCCGGACCGGGCTCGGCGGGGTGAGAGCCCGCTCCACCCCGCCGGGCCGACGGCCGGATCGGTTCCGGGCTCCCGTGCGGGGGCTGCGGCGGACCGGCACCCGGGGCGGCGCCCACCGGTGCCGTCCCCGCCCGGGCGGGGACAGGGGCGCCCGCCCCACCCGGCCGGGCGCCCCGGGCGCCCGGCCGACCGGCACAGCGCCCCTGTGTGTCCGTCTAGGCCAGGGCGCCGACCACCGGGGACAGCTCGTCGCGCAGCCAGCGCAGGGAGATCGGCGCGGGGGAGTTGATGGCGTTGGCGAAGTCCAGGCCCGCGAAGTAGACGGTGCCGTTGCGGACCGACGGCAGCTCCCGGAACAGCGGGTCGGCCTCCAGCTCCGCCTGCCGCTCCTCGGTCTGCGCCCACACCGCCAGCAGGTCGGCGTCCAGGTCGCCGGTGTTCTCCAGGGAGAGCGCGGCAGCGGTCTGGGTGTTGTCCTGGTTGTCGGCCGGGCGCATCCCGAACAGCTCGAACAGGGAGCCGTTGCCGAACACGTAGCCGTTGTCGTCGGCCCGCACCCACTGGTAGGTCCGGTCCCCGATCCCGGGCACCTCCGCGCCGGCGGCGGCGAACTCCTCCTCCAGTTCGGCGATCAGCTCCCGCGCCCGCTCGGTGCGGTCCACCGCGGCGGCGGTGGAGAGCAGGCGCTCGTCCCAGTCGGGGTTGAAGGCGTCGGTGTCGGGGGTGATGGTGGGGGCGATGGCGTTGAGCCGGTCGAACGCCGCCCGGTCCGGCACCTGGTAGACCTCGGCGATGATGAGGTCCGGCGCCGCGGTGGCGATCGCCTCCAGGTCGGGGCTGCCGTCGGCGGTCACCAGGGAGGGGTCGGCGACCGACGCCAGGTCGCCGCCGGCGGCCTCGGTGAGGGGGTCGACCAGCCAGGGGGCGTTCTCGGCCAGCGTGTCGGGGTCGACGGCGACCTTGACGGGGGCGACACCCAGGGAGATGAGCTCGTCGGCGGAGGAGAAGCCGAGCGCCACCACCCGCTCGGGCGCCGACTCGACGGTGACCTCGCCCTGGGAGGTCGCCACGGTGACCGGGTAGGCGCCCCCGCCCCCGTCCGCCGCGGCCGGGGCGTCGTCGTCCCGCGCCGCCGCCCCGCAGCCGGTGAGCGCGGCCGCCAGCAGCCCCGCCAGTGCGATACCCCCGAGCCGGGCGGTGCGCCCTCGTGCTCCCGTCACGGTGTTCCTCCTCGATCCCGCCATGTGGTGAGGGGAGCCTAACCTAATCCGATACGGATTGGATGGCCGGGTCTGGTCGAAATGAGTGCTATGTGGGTATCTGTGCCTGGTGTGACGGATGTGCGACCATGGACGTTCGGTCGCGAAGACACCGCGGAGGGGAGGGCCGAGAGGCCCTCGGGGGAACGGGGTTGCCATGCCCGTACAACACGCGTCCAACGACTTGATGGTCTCCCTGGTGCGGGCCGGGCACCTGGCCACCTTCGAGGAGTTGCCGGAGCTGGTGGCCAAGAAGGCCGACGCGGCCGGCCTGCCCGAGGCCCGGTTCTACCTCTCCGACCACCAGCAGCAGGTCCTGCGCGAGGTCACCGGGGTGGGCCCCGACGCCCACGGCGGCGGCGAGGACCTGCCCATCGACCACTCGCCGGCGGGCCAGGCCTACATCACCGGCGTGGCGGTGCGCTCGGACGGCGGCCCGCGCTACTGGGTGCCCATTCTGGACGGCGCCGAACGCCTGGGCGTGCTCCACGTGGCCTGGGCCGGCGACCCCGACCGCTCGGCGATGCGCGACCTGGCCTCTGTGGTGGGCCTGCTGGTCATCGCCAAGCGCTCCAACAGCGACTCCTACGCGCGGCTCATCCGGACCGAGCCCATGTCGGTCTCCGCCGAGATGCAGTGGACGCTCATGCCCCCGGGCACCTTCGCCGACGCCCGGGTGACGATCTCCGCCGCGGCCGAGCCCGCCTACGAGAACGCCGGGGACTCCTTCGACTACGCCCTCACGGAGGAGACCGTCCACCTGGCGATCTTCGACGCCATGGGCCACGACACCGCCGCCGGGCTCATCGCCAACCTCGCGGTCGGGGCCTTCCGCAACGAGCGCCGCAGGGGCACGCCGCTGGCCGAGATCCCCCAGGGGGTGGAGACCACCCTGATCCAGGAGTTCGTGCGCACCCGGTTCGCCACCGCCGTCCTGGCCGAGCTCCACCTCACCACCGGCATGTTGGAGTGGGTCAACTGCGGCCACCTGCCCCCCGTGCTCATCCGGGGGGAGAAGGTGCGCGAGCTGGAGTGCGACCCCTCCCACCCCCTGGGCATGGACCTGGGGCTGCCGGTGACGGTGTGCCGCGAGCGGCTCGAACCCGGCGACCGCCTGCTCTTCTACACCGACGGCGTCATCGAGGCCCGCGACGCCGACGGCAACGAGTTCGGGGTCGAGCGGTTCGTGGACTTCGTCATCCGCAACCAGGCGGACAACCTGCCCGTCCCCGAGACCCTGCGGCGCCTGGTGCACGAGGTGCTGGCCTACCACCACGACACGCTCAACGACGACGCCACCGTGCTCTTCTGCGAGTGGCACGGCTGACCCGGACCGGTCGGCGTCACCCGCGCGTTTCGGCATCGCGGCTGCTCGCGGCTGGGTACTAAAGAAAACTTTAGTGCTGGCAACATCCATTGTGCTCCCAGTCGGGGTTCTGTTAGGTTCCTCACCATGCCGAACGACCAGACCGGCGCCGAGGCGGGCGTCGGCTCCCGCCTCCGCCGCCGCAGGCGGGCCCTCCACCTCACCCTCAAGGACGTCGCGGAGCAGACCGGCCTGACCGAGGGGTACCTGTCCCAGATCGAACGCGACCAGGCCAACGCCAGCGTCCGCACCCTCCAGCGCCTGTGCGCCGTCCTCAAGCTCTCGGTGGGCGACCTGTTCGCCCCGCCGGGCGCGGCGGCCAGCGCCGTCCTGCGCTTCAGCGACACCCGGGGCATGGCCTTCGGGGAGGGCGCGACCAAGGTCAAGCTCACCCCCGGCGCCTTCGACCACCTGGAGGTCCTGCTCGGGCACTTCGAGCCGGGCGGCTCCACCGGCGTCGAGCCCTGCACCCACGGGGACTCCGAGGAGATCCTCCTGGTCCTGTCCGGCGAGGTCGAGGTGCAGGTGGACGGCCAGGTCCACCGCCTCTCCGCCCTGGACTCGATCCACTACCGCAGCAGCAGCCCCCACAAGGTCGTCGAGACGACCGGCCGGGAGGAGGCCCGGGTGCTGTGGGCGATCGCCCCGCCCACGTACTGACCCCCGCCGCGCACACCCCACGACCCCCACAGGAGACGTTCATGACCGGCTACCGCAACGGTGCGATCTCACACTGGATGTCCGCGCCCCCCGATCCCGGCCGGGCGGCGGACCGGCGCACCGCCCCGCTCCCCGACGAGGAACAGGACCTCGTCATCGTCGGCGGCGGCCTCACCGGGCTGTGGGCCGCCCACACCGCGAGCCTGGAGAATCCCGGATGGCGGATCACCGTCCTGGAGGCCCGCGAGGTCGGCTACGGCGCCTCCGGCCGCAACGGCGGCTGGATGTCCCCGCTGATCCCCGGCAACCGCGCCGTCTACGCCCGCACCGCGCAGGCGCGGGGCCGGGACGGCGTCGAGGCGGTCCGCGTCTTCCAGCGCGAGATGATCACCGCCGTCGACGACACCCTGCGCCTGCTGGAGGAGGAGGGCATCGAGGCCGACCAGCACCGGGGCGGGCACCTCAAGGTCGCCACCACCCCCGCCGCCATGCGCCGCCTCGAACGCGCCCACGCCGCCGACCTCGCCTTCGGGTACGAGGAGTCCGAGCTGTCGCTGCTGGACGCCGCCGGGGTCGCCGAGCGCGTGGCCGTGGGCCCGGCGCTGGGCGGGCTGTTCACCCGCGCCACCGCCCGGGTGGACCCGGCCAAGCTCGTCCGCGGCCTGGCCGACCTGGTCGAACGCCGGGGCGTGCGCATCGCCGAGGGCACCACCGCCACCCGCGTCGATCCCGGCGCGGTGGCCACCGACCGCGGCACCGTGCGCGCCGCCACGGTGTTCGTCTGCCTGGAGGCCTACTCCGGGACGGTCGCGGGCACCGCCCCCGGCCTGGGCCCGCGCCGGGTCATCCCGGTCAACTCCTCCATGATCGTCACCCGGCCCCTCCCGGACGAGGTGTGGGAGCGCATCGGCTGGCGGGGCGGCGAGTGCCTGGGCGACGCCGCGCACACGTTCGTCTACGCCCAGCGCACCGCCGACGGCCGCATCGCCATCGGCGGCCGCGGCACCCCCTACGCCTACGCCTCGGGCACCCCCGGCCAGGGCGTCGTGGACGCCCGCACCGTGCGCACCCTGAGCGAACGGCTCCGGCTGTTCTTCCCCGGCGTGGAGTTCGGGATCGAGCACGCCTGGCGCGGTGCCATCGGCGTCACCCGCGACTGGTGCGCGGGTGTCACCTTCGACCCCGCCACCCGCGTCGGCGTCGTCCGCGGCTTCGCCGGACACGGGGTGACCGCGACCCGGCTGGCCGCGCGGACCCTGGTGGACCGTGCCGCCGGACGCGACACCGTCGCGACCCGGCTGCCGTGGAACGACCACGACTCGGGCAGGTGGGAGCCCGAACCACTGCGCTGGACCGGTGTGCACGGCATGTACCGGCTCTTCGGGGTCGCCGACCACTGGGAGGAGAGCCGGGGCTCGCGGGAGACCTCGCTCATCGCACGCTTCGGAGCACGACTGGCGGGACTGGCCGAATGACGCACACCGACCCCCGGAACCCCGGGACCCCCGACACCCACGACGCCCCCGACACCCACGGCGCCGCCCCCGGCCGGGCCTCCCGGCGCGGCCTGCCCCGCGGCCTGTGGAGCATGGCCTTCACCGAGCTCTGGGAGCGCTACTCCTTCTACGGCCTCCAGGGCATCCTCTCGTTCTACCTGCTCTACGAGCTGTCCCAGGGCAGTCTGGCCCTGGACCCGGCCGCGGCGGCCGGGATCGTGGGCGCCTACGGCGGCGCGGTGTACCTGTCCCAGATCCTCGGGGCGTGGCTGGGCGACCGGCTCGTCAGCCCCAAGGACATGGTGCTGTACGGGGCGGTCGTCATCACCGCCGGCCACCTGGTGCTCGCGTTCGCGCCCGGCCTCGCCGGGCTGGGCGTCGGCCTGGCCCTCATCGTCGCCGGGACCGGGGCCCTGAAGACCAACATCACCTCGATCGTCGGCTTCGTCATGGACGCCGCCGACGGCCGCCGCCGCGACGAGGGCTTCTCGTACTTCTACATGGCGATCAACATCGGCGCCGTGGTGGGCCCCCTCACCACCGGGCTGGCCCAGAACGAGCTCGGCTTCCACTACGGGTTCGGACTGGCCGCGATCGGGATGGGCGCCGCCCTGGTGCAGTACATCCCCTCGATGAAGTCCCTCCCCGAACGCGCCCGCGTGGTCAACGACCCGCTGCCCGCCCACCGCCGGCCCCTGGTGGCGCTGGTCGCCCTGGCCGCCGTCGGAGCGGTGGTCGCAGCCGCCGCCACCGGGCTGCTGCGCGCGGAGAACCTGGCCACGGTGGTGACCTTCGCGGCGCTCACCGCCGCCGCCGTCTACTTCGTGACGATGACGAGGTCGTCGGCGGTCTCCCGGGACGAACGCCGCCGCATCCTGGGGTTCCTGCCGCTGTTCCTGGTCTCGGGCCTGTACTTCGGGTTCCTGTTCCAGAAGTTCACGGCGATCTCGATCCTCATCACCGAGCGCATCGACCTCCAGATCGGCGGGTGGACCTTCCCGGTCGCCTGGATCACGACGGCCAGCCCGCTGGCGGCCGTGCTGATCACCCCGCTCATCGCCGGGCTCTGGAACCTGCTGGGGGACCGGCAGCCGGGACCGGTGGCCAAGTTCGCGGTCGGGCTCACCCAGATCGGCTGCGCGTACCTGTTCCTGCTGGTCGTCTCCGAGGCCACCGGGGAGGCGCACATCCCCCTGGTGCTGATCCTGCTGTTCATGGTGCTCGCCGGGTCCTCGGAGGTGTTCGTGGGGCCGATCGGGCTGTCCCTGGCCACCCGGATCGGGCCGCGGGCGTTCCGGTCGCAGATGGTGGGCCTCAACTTCCTCACCCTCGCCCTGGGCTCGTCTCTGTCGGGGCTGCTGGGGCAGCTGTTCACCGTCATCGACAACGCGTCCTACTTCACGGTCATCGCGACGGCCGGGATCGGCCTGGGCCTGGTGCTGTTCGCCGCCCGCGGGCCGGTGGGCCGCCTGCTGGAGTCGGGCCTGACCCGCTGAGCCCGGACGGACCCCGCCCCGCCCCGGCACTCCGTGCCCGGGGCCGGGTGCGCCCGGCGGCGGGCGGGCGGGGATGATACCGGGGTGGACTTCCCCGAACTCCAGCGGCGGCTGCGCGCGGCCGGGCACGACGCCCACCTCGCCTACGACGGCCGCCGCGACCCCTTCCTGGCCCACCTGCCCGCCGAGCACAGGGCGCGCGGCGGGTACTGCCGCGGCGCCTGGAACCTCTACCCGCTCGACGGCGGCCGGTACGCGGTGACCCTGCGCGAGCTGTACCGGCCCTCCCGGTACCCGCCCGACACCACCGGGCCCGAGCCGGCGGAGTTCGACACCGAACAGGAGGCCTGCGCGTACCTGTGGGAGGCGGTCGCGGCGCAGAGCCCGCCCGAGGGGACGCGCGACCTCGCCTTCGGCGAGCTGCCCGGGCCGGTCGCCGGGTGGATCCGCGACTGCGGGTTCGAGCCCGGGCGGACCCTGTTCGGGAACCCGTTCGTGGCGACGCTCCCCTCGGGGGCGGTCCGCCTGTCGCGCGTGGGCGACGCCTACGAGCTGCGCCGGCGCTCGGACTTCCCGCCCACCGTCGGGGAGGCGGTGTACTCCACGCCGGTGTGGGAGGACGTGTGCCGGGTGCTCATGACCCTGGCCGGCGACGCGCGCGCCCCGGGGCCCCTGGGGACGCCCCGGGTCGGGTTCGCGCCCGGCGTGCCGGGGCCGGAGCGGGCCCGGCGGCTGGCCGGGGCCGGGTACGCCGATATCGCCCGGGCCTATGGGGACGGACGCGGCGGGCCGCTGCTGGACGTCCTCGCGGAGGGGGCCGCGGTCGACCTGGCCACCCCCGAGATCCTGCGGCGGGCCGAGGCGGCCGGACTGCCCGCGTACCCGTACGGGGACGGCTGTTCCATCACGTTCGGGTACCTGGAGGAGCGCTACCGGTTGTCCCGCACCGGCGACGGCCATGTCCTGGAGCGGGCGCGCGAGCGCGAGAACACCTACTCGGTACTGGCCGGGCCCGCGGACCTGGAGGAGGTGCGGGCCCTGCTGCTGCGCCACCTGGGGGGTTAGGCCGCCGCGCCCGAAACCCGGTGCCGTAGAGCGCGCCGTGCGCGGTGCCCCCCGCGCTGCCGCGGTGCGGGGCGGTGTCGCCCCGGCCCTGCGGCGGTCGGCCCACTCCTCGCCCTTGCGGGGTTCGGCGGGCATGAGCGGGGCGGGCAGGGGCCGCTCGGTACCGGCGCGTTCCTGGTGTCCGGGGCGCGTTCACCCGCCCTGCCGGAGCAGGCCCTGCTCCGCTCCCACTTCCCGGGAACAGTTCCCGGTCGTCGTGCTCCCCGCGCACACGGGGAGGGTCTCGCCGCCCGCCTGGTCTCTCCCGAGCGGACGGCGGGTGGCGAGGCGGCCCGCGCCGCGCGGGCCGCCTCCCGGTGCGGAAGCAGGCGCTCAGCGGAATCGGTCGGCGTACCGGGCGGCCCAGTCGGCGTAGGTGTGCGAAGGGCGCCCGGTGACGCGTTCGACCGCGGGAAGGACGGGGCCGGGGGCGACGGCGAAGTGCGCGCCGAAGTCGAGCATGGCGGTGGCGTACTCGGGCGGGTACCCCCGGCCGGTGACAGTCCGGACGAACTCGTCGGCGGGCTGGAGTTCGAGGCGCAGCGGGCGGCCGATGGCCCTGGCGAGGATACGGGTGCGCTGGACGGGGGTGAGCGACTGAGGCCCGGTGATCTCGTGGACTCGGCCGGCATGGGCGTCGTCCAGCAGCGCGGCGACGGCGACGGCGGCGATGTCGCGTTCGTCGATCAGGGCGACGGCGGAGTCGGGGCACGGGTCGCGGACCACGCCGCCGGTCCTGACCGAGTCCGCCCAGGCCAGGTCGTTGGCCATGAAGCCGCCCGGCCGCACGAAGGTCCACGGCAGGCCCGCCTCCCGCACGATGCGCTCGTGCGCCAGGTGGGCGTCGCTGATCGGGTCGGGCTCGGGGTAGCCCGGCACGGTGGACGACAGCAGGACCAGGTGGCGCACACCGGCGTGCGCGGCGGCGGCGGTGAGCGCGCGCGTACCGTCCGGGGCGGTGGGGAACACGAACACCTTGTCCACGCCGTGCAGTGCGGCTCGCAGGGTTCGGGGATCGGCGAGGTCGGCGTGCAGGACCTCGACGTCCTCGGGCAGCCCGGCCCGTCCGGGGGAGCGGGAGATGGCGCGTACGGTGCGTCCCGCGGCCAGCAGCCCGGTGACCACGTTGCGGCCGACCTTGCCTGTCGCGCCGGTGACCAGGATCGTCATGGTGTCTCCATGGGGAGTGTCGGGGGTGTGCGGTGAGGGGTGGAGGACCGGCACCGGTCCGGCCGGTGCACGAGGGCGCGCGGGTCAGTGCAGGCCGCGTTTGCCCGGGGCCCAGAACGGTTTGACCTTGATCGAGCGGCGGTCCCAGCCGCGGTCGCGGACCAGGTGGTCGCGGATCTTCTGGCAGGTGCGCGCCTCACCGGCCAGGTAGGCCGCGCCCTCGCCCGCGGGCAGGTCCAGGTCGGCGACCGCCGCAGGCAGGGTGTCCGATGAGGCGGCCGGGGCGCCGTGGCGGTGCACCCGCAGCAGGCGGTGCGGGCCGGGCATCGGCAGGTCGTGCTCGGCGGACTCGCTTTCCAGCACCCCGTACACCGCGGCCGACGGGTCCAGCGCCCGCAGCATCGGTCCGAACGCCGCGCTCGCGGTCTCCTCACCGGCGAACAGGTGGAACGGCGCCTCCCTGGTGAACAGGTCGCCCTGCGGCCACCAGACCGGTACCCGGTCGCCCGGCGCGGCCGCACGTGCCCACCTCAGTCCGATGCCGTCCCCGTCGTACAGGTGCGCGCGCAGCTCGATCGCGCGCTCGCCGCGGTCGAACTCCCAGATCGTGTAGGTGCGCAGCGTCTCGCCCGGGCGCAGCAGCCCCGGCACCGAGAGCGGGTCGTTGATCTCGACCCGCACATGCTGTCCGGGAGCGTACGGAAAGGAGACCGGCCCGTCGGCCACCAGGCGGATCCGCCGCATCGTCGGCGTCACCGCCTCGACGGCGGTGACGGTGGTCTCCAGGCGGTATTTGGCGAAGGCTCCGGCCAGGGGGTTGCGCGAGCGCCTCGGCATCTCAGGCCTCCCCGGCGCCGCGCGTGCGGGAACGGCGGGACAGCCCCCACCACACCGCGGCCGTCAGTACGAACAGGGCGACAGGCAACAGCCGTTTCACGACCATCTCCTTAGAGGCTCTAGATCTTTTAGAGCCTCTAAGGAAGCATAGAGGCATTAGACTGTCAAGACCGTTCAGGAAGGACCCGCATGGCCGCCCCCACCGCCCGCCGGCGCGAGAAGCTCCGCCAGGCCACCCTCGCCGAGATCCACCAGGCCGCCCGCGAGTTGCTGACCGACCAGGGCCCCGCGGCGGTGACGATCAACGCGGTCGCCCGGCGGATCGGCATGAGCGGGCCCGCGCTCTACCACTACTTCGCCTCACACGACGACCTGGTCGCGGCCGTGACCGCCGGTTTCCTCCGGGAGCTGACCACGGCCATGCGGACCGCCCGTGACGCCCGGCCCGCCGACGCGGCCGGTGACCGGTTGCTGGCCACCTGCCGCGCCATGCGCCACTGGGCGACCGCCCACCCCGCCGAGTTCGGATGGATCTTCGCCAGCCCCATCCCGGCCGCCGCCTCCGCCCGGCACCGCCCCGACACCCCCCGCAACCAGGCCGCCCGCGATTTCGAGCTGGTCTTCCTCCAGCAGATCGAGGAACTGTGGGCACGCCGGGGCTTCCCGGTCCCCGCCCTCGAAGACCTGGACCCCTCCATACGCGAGCAGTTGCGCGCCTACGCCGAGTCCCTGGGCCGCGGCCTGCCCATCGAGGCGCTCCACGTCGCCCTGTCCTGCTGGATCAAGCTGTACGGGCTGCTGTGCATGGAGGTGCTCAACCAGCTCGACTTCGTCTACTCCGACCCCGGTCCGATCTACGAGGAGACCCTCCGCGACCTGGTCGACACGCTCGGCCTCGACTACCGGCCGCCCGAACCGTCCGAACTCCCGCCGCACGCCCCGCCTTCGTGAGACGGGTGCGGCGCCCGCCTCGCGCAGTGCCCACACGCACCGGACGGTGGGGTCGACGGGCGGCCGTGGAGAGCCCGTCCGCCCCTGGGGGAGGTTTCCCGTGGTGTCCACGCGCTCGCCGGAGCGCGCCGTGCGCGGTGTCCCCGTGCGGTGGCGGAGCGCCCGCCCGTATCCGGGCGGAGGTGGCCTGCGGTGCCCGTGTGCGCCTGCCGGAGCGCGCCGGGCAGTACGTCGGCGCGCGGCCACGGATCGTCCGCCCGCGTCCGGGCGGATGCGTGCTGCCGTGCCCGAGCGCCCCGGACGGCAGGGTCAGCGCACGGCCTCGGGGGAGAGGCGGAAACGCTCCCGGTACCGGGCGGGGGTCGTGTTGAGGACGCGGCGGAACGCGCGCGTGAGCGTGTCGGTGCTGGCGAAACCGCAGGCCGAGGCCACCCGCTCCAGGGTGTCGTCGGTGGTCTCCAGCCGCTGGCGGGCCACCTCCACCCGGGCCGCCTCGATGTAGGCGGCCGGGGTGGTCCCCAGCTCGTTCTTGAAGATCCGGGTGAGCTGCCGCTCGCTGACATGGGCGTGGGCCGCCAGGTCGGGCACGGTGAGGGGCCCGGCCAGGTTGCGGGCGATGTGGTGGCGCAGGTCGTCGATGCGGCGCGTGGTCGACACCGGGTCCAGGGCCACGCTGAACTGGCTCTGCCCGCCGGGGCGCTTGAGGTACACCACCAGCTGCCGGGCCACCCGCAGGGCGGGCTCGCGCCCGAAGTCCTCGGCCACCAGGGCCAGGGACAGGTCGATGCAGGCGCTCAGCCCCGCCCCGGTCCAGATGTCCCCGTCCCGGATGAAGATCGGGTCGGCGTCCACCTCCACCCCGGGGTGCTCGGCGGCCAGCTGGCGGGCGGTCGACCAGTGCGTGGTGGCGCGCCTGCCCTCCAGCAGCCCGGCTGCGGCCAGCAGGTGCGCGCCCACGCACACCGAGGCGATGCGCCGGGAGCGCGGGGCCAGTCGCCGCACCTGGTCCACCACCGCCGGGTCGGCGACCGCCCGGATCCCGGAGCCCTCCCCGGTCTCGACCGAGCCCGGCACGAGCAGCGTGTCGATGCGCCGCCCGGCGACGTCGTCGAACGTGGCGTCGGGCAGCACCCGCACCCCCGCCGAGGTGGTGACCGGGTCCAGGGACGGCGAGGCCAGCACCACCTCGTAGCCGGTGGGGCCGCCCATCTCCCGCCGCAGCAGCGAGAACACCTCCGCGGGGCCGGTGACGTCCAGCAGGTCGACCCCCTCGAAGAGCATCACCACCACGAGCCGCCCCTCCACGGCACCTCCTCCGTTCGTCCCCTCGCACGGCGCGGACGGCGCCGTGCGCGTGCCCGCCCTCCGGCCGGAGCGCCCGCCCGCATGTCCGAATCTGCGGTTCGCACGACATTGCCGACATCAGGGTCCCGATCCTAGCGTGGACGGTGGCCGCTCCACGAGGGCGGACCGCCGACGCCGCACCCCGCGGCACGGCACGGAAAGGAAGAACGACACCGATGGCCTCCACCACCCTGCGCGACATCAGCGGCCTGGACCCGGCCCCGGCCGCGCTCGCCGACGCGACCCTGGTCCTCATCGACTACCAGAACACCTACACCCGGGGCGTGATGGAACTGGAGGGCTGGGACGAGGCCCTGGACGCCGCCGCCGACCTGCTGGCCCGGGCGCGCGAGGCCGGGACCCCGGTCGTCCACGTCGTCCACGACGGCGGCGAGGGCAGCCCCTACGACCTCCGCGAGGAGATCGGGGAGATCCACCCGCGCGTGGCACCGGCCGAGGGCGAGCAGGTCGTCGTCAAGAGCGCCCCTAACGCCTTTGTCGGCACCGACCTGCTGGAGCGCGTCAACGCCACCGGCCGCGGCGGGAACGTCGTCATCGCGGGCTTCATGACGCACATGTGCGTCACCTTCAGCTCCGAGGGCGCCTTCCTCAACGGGCTGCGGCCGACCGTCGTCGCCGACGCCTGCGCCACCCGGACGCTGCGCTCCCCGGTGGCCGAGGTGCCCGCCGCGCAGCTGCACGCCGCCGCCCTGGCCACCATCGGCGACCTGTACGGGGTGGTCGTCCCCACCGCCGCCGACCTGGGCTGAACCCGGGCGGCCCCGCCCCCGCACGGGGGCGGGGCCGCGGCCGGTCAGCGGCGGCGCGCGGCCGTCCGGGGCCCCGGGCCGCTCAGCGGGGCTCGCCCCCGCGGTCGCGCACCGACTCCCGCAGCCGCCCGAACACCCGGCCGGAGTGGATGCCGTCGTGCTCGAACTCGTTGGTGACCCACGCCCACGAGTTCCCCACCCCCTCCAGGGTGTCCAGCTGCAGGTGGGCGTCCACGTACAGGTCGTCGTAGTACACGGCGGCCGCCACGGGGACCTCGTTGGCGGCCAGGCGCTTCTCGTCGTACAGCGGCGGCCAGTCGGTGCGCCGGGCCAGCTCCTCCACCGCGGGGCGCAGCTCCTTCAGCAGCCGCACCTCCTCGAACATCCACGGGAAGGCCATCTCGCCGGTGAACATCAGCGGCCGGGCGTCCTCGGCGAACACCGGGCGCCGGTCGCGCTCGCGCTGGGCCGCCCAGGCGGTGGCGGTGCCGGGGCGGTCGGCGTAGATCGCCTCCTGGAGGGTCCAGTACAGCGGGTCGGCGGCGCTGGAGGTGCGCACCAGCACCTCCTGGAGGAAGCCGTCGGACAGCCGGCCGGGGCGGATGAACGCGCTCTCCACCAGCCAGTGCATCCGCTCGAACCCGGGCTTGCGGCCGAACTCGATGCCCAGGGTCTGGAACCGGCGGACGGTGAGCCGGTCGCCGTCGGGCAGGCGCACGTCGTCGGCGGCCAGGTGGTCGGCGATCGCCGCCACGGCCTCCACGTCCTGCGGGTAGCGGCGGCGGTACTCGGCGGTCTTGCGCTCCACCCGGGTGAAGGTCCGGCGGTACACCTCCTCCACGTCGGCGGGGACCCCGGGGACGCCGCCGCAGATGTAGCAGGCGTTGAGGGCCTCGGGGGCGTGGGAGAGGTAGGCCAGGGTCAGCCAGCCGCCGTAGCTCTGGGCCAGGGTGGTCCAGCGCCTGCCGCCGTAGACGGACTCCCGGACGTGCTCCATGTCGCGCACGATCGAGTCGGCGCGGAACCGGGACAGGTAGTCGGCCCCGGCGGCGGCGTCGCCGCGCTCGGCGACGGCCCGCGCGTCCAGGGGCGTGCTGCGCCCGGTGCCGCGCTGGTCGACCAGGACGATCCGGTACTCGCCGACGGCCTCCCCGATCCAGCCGGAGGGCTCCAGCGGGCGGGGGTTGGCCCCGCCGGGTCCACCCTGGAGGAAGGCGAGCAGGGGGAGGTCGTCCCCCTTGCGCTCGGGGGCGACCAGCTCCCGGACGAAGAGCTCGATCCGCTCCCCGCCGGGGTCGGACCAGTCCAGGGGGACGGTGACCGTGTGCTCGGTGACCCACAGCCCGGGCATGGCGTAGCCCATCAGCGATCTCCTCGGTGTCGGCCGCTTCCCGGGATTGGCGGATGCGGGGGGATTCGGGAAGTCGGCCCGAACATCGTAGGGGAGTTTTCGGCCTCGTTGTCCGATCCGGCGCGCGGGGCCTACGCCTCCTGCCGGCGCACCATCTCCCGGATCCAGACGGGCGCGAACGGGGACGTGCAGCCGGGGGGAGTGGGGTAGTCCTCCAGCACCCGCAGGCGCTCCCCGATCCCGATCGCCCGCTCCCGGTACCCGGGGTGCTCGATCCCGATCCGGGCCAGGCACTCGTTCATCGCCCACTGCAGGCGGTCGGGGGCGTCCTTCATCCGCGCCTCGACGGTGTCGAGCAGCCCGGCCAGGTCCAGGCCCTCGGGCCGCTTCGCCACGCGGTCGGTGGTCAGCGCCCATCCGGCGCTCGCGACCACCGGGTCCGGGTCGGAGAACCAGGCCAGGCGCAGCTCCTCGGCGTGCGGGCTCTTCTTGACCACGTAGTTGACGAGCCAGTCCTGCACCTTGGGCCTGCGCGCCTCGCGCAGCATGGTGTCCAGCTCCTCGCGCCCGAACGCCTTGGGGCGGCAGACCAGCAGCGCCAGCAGGCGCGCCGCCGTGTCGCCGGTCGCCCACAGTCCGACCGCGAGGTCCTGCTGTGTCTTCAGCCGCTTGGCGACCGCGCGCAGCTTCGTGAGGTTCACGCCGTGGTCGTCGCCGTGCTTCTCGTTGACCCGCCGGACCTTGGGGTCCTCCAGCGCGGCCAGCTCGGCCATCACCTCGGCCACCGTCGTTCCGCCCCGCGTCTCCCCGGCCATGCCGATCCCCTTTCTCACGTGCGGGTTCAGCCTACGGCGCGGGTCGGACGCCCGTCCCCTCCCTGGGTTCCCCGGGGTCTGCGGGGGCGCCGGGTCCTCCAGGGCCACCGGGGCCTCCGTGCTCTCGCGGGGACCGCAGGGCGGTCCGGCTCAGGACCCCGCCGCCCAGGGCGACCGCGGCCAGGGTCGCGAGGGCCGCGGGCAGACCGGCCGCGGTGGCGACCGCGCCGACGAGCAGCGGACCGCCCGCGTCGCCCAGCTCGCGGCCGAGTTCGGCGTTGCCCATCGTCCGGCCCATGCGCTCCTCGGGGGTGACGGCGGCCAGGTGGGCGAAGGCCAGCGGGGTGACGGTGCCGACGGCCAGGCCGATCACCGCGGCGCAGGCGAACAGCGTGACCGTGTTCGGGGCCAGCGCCAGCAGCAGGAGCGCGGCGGCGGCCGCCCACAGGCCCAGCATGCCCCCCGTGCGGGTGCCCATCCGGTCTTCGTCGCGCAGGCGTCCGACGGCCGGCTGGACCAGTGTCGAGGTGAGCGCGAGCAGCGCGACGGCCGCGGCCCCGGCCAGGGGGTGCAGCTCCAGGCGGACGGCCAGCAGGGGGAGGAAGCCGACGGCGACGCCCAGGACCGCGGTCGTGGTGGCGAGCAGCAGGGTGGGGACGAGGAAGCCGCGTTCGGTGGTCTGCCGGACCAGGTCGGCGACGGTGTAGCGAGGGCGGGGCACGACCGGCAGGGCGGGAACGGCGAGCAGCACCCACACGGCGGCGACGGCGGACAGCAGCCCCAGCGCCAGGTAGAGCGATCCGATGCCCCACAGGTGGGCGAGGCCGACGCCGATGAGCGGGCCCAGGACGTAGCCCAGGCTCTTCCACGCGCCGTACCGGCCGAAGGAGCGGCCCAGCCGCTCCCGCCCGGCCAGGCGCGCGACCGCGGCCGAGGAGGCGGGGGAGAACGCCGAGGCGGCGGCGCCCTGCCCGAGCCGGGCCAGGCCGAGCAGCAGCGGGGTGGGGGAGACGAGCGCGAGCAGCGACGCGGCGGTGAACGCGACCAGGCCGCCGACGATCACGGGCCTGGGGCCGATCCGGTCGCTGAGCGCGCCGAAGAGCGGCTTGAGCACGACTTCGGCCACGTCGTAGAGGGCGAGCATGAGGCCCAGGTGGATCAGGGACAGGCCGATGTCGTCGCTCTGGGCGCCGAGCACGCCGGCGACGCCGTGGGCGCCGAACGCGGTGGTGAAGCCGGCGAGGTAGAGCGGGGCCACGGGGCGCATGGAGGAGGATGCCGTCACGTAGAGGAATGTAACACCTGTTACTGAGGACCTGAAGAGGGGTGGGGGAGGGGGTGGTGGCAGTACCGCCCGGACCGGTTCGGAGCGGAACGGCCCGGGAGGCCGGGAGCGGATCCCGGCCCACCGGTCCCCGCACCACCGGCCCCCGGCCGCGGAACCGAGTGTTACGGTCGGGCCTGTGACGGACGATGCGGTGCGGTGGATGCTCGCGGTGGTACAGGTGCCGGCCAAGCCGTCCCGGCACCGCGTCGCGGTGTGGCGGGAGCTGCGGCGGGCGGGCGCCGTGCCGGTGTCCCAGGGGACCTGGGCGCTGCCGGCGGCGGAGGTCTTCCGCGAGGCGGCGGCCCGGGCCGGGGAACTGGCGGCCGAGGGCGGCGGGCGGGTGGCGGTGTTCGACGTCGAGCCGCGCGACGCGGCGGCGCGGGAGTTCATCGTGGACGCCTTCACGGCGGCGCGGGTGGACGAGTGGGGCGAGTACGCCACCGACTGCGGCCGGTTCCTGGAGGAGATCGCCAAGGAGATCGCGAAGGAGAAGTTCACCTTCGCGGAGCTGGAGGAAGAGGAGCAGAGCCTGGAGCGGCTGCGCCGCTGGTTCCGCGACCTCAAGAAGCGCGACGTCCTCGCGCTCCCGCAGGCCCGGGACGCCGCCGAGTGCCTGCGCGCCTGCTCCGACGCCCTGGACGACTACGCCGAACGCGTCTACGCGGCCGTCCACGGCGGTTCGTCGGAGGGGTGACCCGGGGCCGGGCGCGGGCGGGCGGAGCGGCGTGCGGGGGAGCGGGGAGAGCCGGGCGAGGGCGGGCATGGTGGGCGGGAGCGGAAAATCGGTCGACGGCTCCGGGGCGCCCTGACACGGTGGGGCACCATGACGAGCTCGGAACTTTTGACCGCCGCGGACGTGGAACTCATGCAGGGGTTGGCGCAGCGCCTCACCGCCACCCACCCGGAACTGGTGAACAGCGACGCGTCCTACGGCGAACTGGCCTGGAACTGGGGCAGGGGGCACGCGGCCTTCGCCGACAAGTGGCGGCGCCGGCTGTGGTTCTCCGACGGTGACCTGGTGGCGTGGGGGTGGGCGCAGCTGCCGCGCCGGGCGCGGCTCAGCGACGGGACGGTCAAGGAGGTCACCGGCGCCTACCTGGCCCACCAGGTCCATCCCGACCACGCGGGGCTGCTGGACGAGGTGATCGACTGGTTCGACGCGACCGCGCCGGGGCTGGAGCGCTCGGTGCTGCCGTGCGCCCTCGACGGGGCCGTCCTGGAGCGGTGGGCGGCGCACGGGTACGGGACCGACCCGGACGCGCTCGGGGACGAGGGGTCCTGGACCCAGTTCAACCAGCGGGACCTCACCGACATCGAACGGCCGGAGCTGCCGGACGGCTTCCGGTTCCGCACCGCGGAGGAGGCGGGGGCCGAGGCCGCCGTCCAGGCCCACCTGGACGCGTGGCGTCCCTCCGGGTACTCGATCGAGGCGTACGAGGGCGTGCGGGCGACGGCCGCGTACCGCGGTGACCTGCACGTTCTGGTGGAGGCGCCGGACGGGACGATGGCGTCCTCGGGGATCATGTGGTTCGACGAGGTGAACCGGACCGTCGAGTTCGAGCCGGTCGGGACCCATCCGGACTACCGGCGCCTGGGGCTGGGGCGGGCGATGCTCCTGCACGGGATGGGGCTGGCGAAGGAGGCGGGGGCCGTGCACGCGACGGTGGCCTGCCTGGGGGCGCCCGGGCACCCGTCGGCGCGCGGGCTGTACTACAGCGTGGGGTTCCACAAGTTCACGTGGGACGCGCCGCTGGTCAAGGGGGCGGACGCTTGAGCGCGGGCGGGGACGTCGAGTACGAGGCCAGGGTGCTGGAGGTCGACCCCGAACGGGTGGCCCGGCTCATCCTCGACAAGGGCGGAACGGACCTGGGGGAGGTGCTCCAGCGGCGTTACGTCTACGACCTCGCGCCGGAGGGGGACGTGTCCCGGTGGGTGCGGCTGCGGGACACGGGGGAGCGGGTGACGCTCGCGGTGAAGGAGATCGTCTCCGACGCCATCGACGGTACGCGGGAGACCGAGACCGAGGTGGGGGACTTCGAGACGGCGAACGTGCTGCTGGGGAAGCTGGGGTACACGGCGAAGGCCTACCAGGAGAACCGCAGGCACAGTTTCGTGCTGGAGGGGGCGCGGCTGGAGATCGACAGCTGGCCCCGGATACCCCCGTATTTGGAGGTCGAGGCCGACAGCCGCGAAGAGGTGGTGCGGGTGGCTGCGCTGCTGGGGTACGCGGAGGAGGAGCTGACGGGGGAGAATACCGTCAAGCTGTACACCCGCTACGGCATCGACCTGTCGGCGATCGAGGACCTGCGGTTCGAAGGACCGTGAGGGGGGCGGGGTCGGCCGTGGTGTGCCCCTCCGGTGATCGGAGGGGCGCACCACGGCTCGCGGGACCCCTGTTAAGACAGCGTGGAGCGGAGGAAGGCCGTCCACTCGGGGGAGGGGAAGGGGAGGTGCCCGGCGGTGGGGTGCTTGGAGTCCCGGACGGCCGCCCCGCAGGGCAGGTCCGCGACCTCGACACAGTTCGGTTCCTGGCCGCTGTGGCTGCTCTTCCGGAAGTTCGCAGGGATGTGCGCGACCTCGACGCAGTTCTCACCAGCACCGCTGTAGCTGCTCTTGCGAAAAACGAGATCTGTCACGATGAATCCTTCAGCGGTTCGCTCATGTCGCGAACGAAGTCTATGCTCTGGGCCACGGTCAGCGCGGCACTGCTCGCCTCACGCCACATGGCATCGTATCGGCGTATCTCATCCGGCCCCTCCACATACAGGGTGGATGTGGGGGTCTCGGCGTAGCCGATGGTCGGATCGCTTGGCTCCGGGAACTCCATGATCTGGAAGCTGCCCAGATTGGCGGCGTGCATCCCTGCTGTGAAGGGCAGTACCTGGATGGCGACGTTGGGCTTCGTAGCCATTTCGACCAAGTGTTGGAACTGTTCGCGCATGACGGCGTCCCCACCCGCATGCCGACGTAGGGCTGCTTCATCGATGACTGCGGCGTACTCCGGTGGGTGAAGCCGGTTCAGGATCTCCTGGCGTTCCATGCGGGCTTGCACATGGCGCTGAATGCGCTCTTCGGAGTAGGCGTTGGCGCCAAGGAAGACGGCCCGCGTGTAGTCGGGGGTCTGGAGCAGGCCGGGGATCACCTGGGCTTCATAGACCCGGATGAACGAGGCCTCGACCTCGAAAGAGGGAAGCCCGCTGGAACTGAAGACATCCTTGTACTTGGACCACCAGCCCGATTCCGCGGCGTCCTTGGCGAGTTGGTGCATGCTCTCCCAAGCTCTCCGGTCCACCTGGTAGAGCTCGGCGAGAGCGTCGATTTGGGCGGGGCGGATGCGCTTGAGGGAAGCGGTCTCCAACTTGCCCAGGGTGGCTCGGGGGATACCCGATTTCTTCGCGGCGATGTCGAGGGTGTCGCCGGAGTCCTCGCGCAGGTCTCGCAGGATGCGGGCGAGCCGACGGCGGCGGATGGTCGGGCTGAGGGAGTTCTTCATGGGGGCAACCTATCAAGGCTCTCTGGAGATTCTCCATAACGCTTGACTGTGGAGAATCTCCAGAGCATGATGAATGTGCGGCTGGTGAGCGCTCCCTTACCTAGGGTGGGTGAGGGTTCTTGCTGGTCAGACTATGCCGCGGCCGTCCCCCGCGCCTGTGGAATGCGCAAGTTCACCCTGCGCGGATGGACGTACCGGTCGGGTTCGTTCGAGGTTCTTCACCACATCCATGCCAAGGAGTGTCTTTGTCATGCTCGCAATCGTTCCCTTTCCCCCGCCGATGCCGCCGTTGCCGGAGGTGACCCTGCCTCTGGGAGAGCTGGTGCCGCGGCGGTGCCGGCACTACTTCAACCCGCACGCCCGCCGGGCGCACTACAAGGTGCGCTCCTACGAGTTCGGATCGTCGCCGCAGCTGATGCCGCTGGTGCGGGCGTTCCTGGACGCCAGCGCCGCCGAACGCGACGCCGACTATCGCTACCTGTTCACCCTGCTCGGGTCGGAGCTGGCCGCGAACGCGCTCACCCACTCCCGCTCGGGACGGCCGTTCGGCACCTTCACGTTGCGCTGCGAGCGCAGCCGTACCGGACTTCGCCTGACCTGCACCGACCAGGGGCACCCGGACGGGCGCACCACCCCGGAGGGGCAGCGCGAGTACCTGGTGGCCGACCCCGCCGGGCTGGACGTGGGAGCCGAATCGGGTCGGGGGCTCGCCCTGGTCGATGCCCTGGCCACCTCCTGGGGTGACAACGGCATCGCCGACCACCGGCAGGTGTGGTTCTTCCTGGCCTACGACCTGACCGGCAACCCCTGGGCCACTGCGGCCTGAACGGACTTCGCGTCCTGAACGCGAAACGGGCCCAGGAGAGCGCGGCAACGCTCCCCGGGGCCCTCAATCCCGAAATCCACAGTTCCACGTGTAAGAAAGCAGGATCGGTGACGCATCCTATCCCGCGCCCCCGCCCGCCGACCGGACCGCCCAGGCCCCTGCCCAGGCGCCCCCGTCCTCCGAAGGAGTGGGCTGCCTGACCGGAGCCGCGCCCCGCCCGCGCCTATGCGGGCGGGGCGTTCTGTGTTTCCCGGAACCCGACAAGGGCTTCTCCGTCGTGGCGTTCGTGGTGGGGCCGCGATGGTTGTGGGGTGCCCGTTGCCCTGGCGCGCTCAGTCCGGTAGAAAGCCTTGGAGCTTAAGAACGAAGCTTGGGCGTTTTGTCTGTTTCTTGAAAAGTCATAAAATCGGTCGGTTCCCGGTGGCATATGCCCAGGTCATTTACTGTGCTCCCCGCGCACGCGGGGATGGTCCCCCGCCACTGGGACGCCGACCACGACCAGGACGGTGCTCCCCGCGCACGCGGGGATGGTCCCGGGGTTTCGGCGTGATGGTATAAAAAAGCCCAGTGCTCCCCGCGCACGCGGGGATGGTCCCCGGACCAGGTGGAACAGGTGACCGGCGACCCGGTGCTCCCCGCGCACGCGGGGATGGTCCCCCGGCCGGGATCATGGCGGGGGCCGCGATCCAGTGCTCCCCGCGCACGCGGGGATGGTCCCGCGGCGCGGATGTGCATGACCGACGCGGTGGCGTGCTCCCCGCGCACGCGGGGATGGTCCCGCGGCGCGGATGTGCATGACCGACGCGGTGGCGTGCTCCCCGCGCACGCGGGGATGGTCCCGACTCAAAGAGCAACAACAAGCCATTCCTATTGTGCTCCCCGCGCACGCGGGGATGGTCCCACGGGCAGAGCCAGCAGCCCGACCCCGACCGAGTGCTCCCCGCGCACGCGGGGATGGTCCCGCCGACACGCACTTCGGGAGGACCCGTTGACCGTGCTCCCCGCGCACGCGGGGATGGTCCCACGAGGACGACCCCGACAACCCGCTGCTGGCGGTGCTCCCCGCGCACGCGGGGATGGTCCCTGGAGACAACGGCCTTGGACGCCCCGACCACAGTGCTCCCCGCGCACGCGGGGATGCTCCCGGCGAGTCGGCCGACGACGCTACCCCGGAGCAGTGCTCCCCGTGCATGCGGGGATGGCCTTTGGTCCTGTCAGCCTGTCAGCCACAGGGAGACCGCCCCGATCACACCGGCGGCACCGGCGACCCCAGCAGCACCGTCACCGGTGCCGCGATCACCGACACCACCCTGATCCCCACCTCCACCGGCGACTTCCCCGTGTGGAACGCCACCGGGCTGCGGAACATCCACCACCGTTTCCCGTTCACCACGAACGGCCACGCCAGCGGAACCCCCGACCTCGTGAGCCAGTCTCCGAGGACGTGCACCAGAGCCCCCGCGAACACCACCGAACCGATCAACCACCACGCCGGTGTCTGCTCGTACCCCAGCATCGCCGCCACCGCCAGTCCTCCGGCGATCCACAGCGTCGCGTGCTTGCGCTTCCTCAGTGAGCCCAGCTTCTTCATCGGCCGCAGCACCGTCCCCAGTCCGAGGGCGACCATCGCGAACACCACCAGGCCCGCACCCAACGGCACCAGCGACACCAGCAGAGCGACCAGCCCGAACACCGCACACGCCGGCACGGTGTGGGTGAGGTACCGGTGCCCGCCCTCCTGCGGATGTCGCCGCTCCACGTCGGTGGCGGTCCTGCGGTACACGGCCTTGGAGGCGTCCCGGAGTTTGCGGGACGCCAGCTCCGTCACCCGTCCCAGCGACCGGCCGACCGTGGACCCGGGCTCGTCCAGGTCCGGGAGCAGAGCCGCGCCGCCGCCGATGAGGGCGCACCACAGGGCGGTGAACGGATCGGTCTGGACGGCGACCGCGACGGCGGCTCCGGCGAGCAGGCCGGTCGCGGCGTGCGAGGTACCCATCATGGGGGGCTCCAAAATGCAGGGGAGGGAAGGGCGCCTTGACTGTCTCTCGGACATACGACAAGAACCCGGATAAATGTGCCAGAAGGTTGTTCGTGAATGCTCCCCGTGCATACGGGAGCCGGGACGACGGACACGACTCCCGAGCCTTCTGCATGAGGTGACGGGCGGCGATCTCGGCGAACCGCGTCTCGGCCCCCTTCGGTGAGGGCGCACAGGCGACCGCGAACCGGCAGGGCGCTCCCCGCCCCGAGGGTGCGCGCCGTCGGTGGTCGGCCCGGCGCGGGTACCGCGTGACCGGCGGCGTTCGGGAGCGGAGAACGGCGGGGCCATGCCACCGCGGCGCGGACGGGCCCGGCGGGCGGATGCGTTCCCGTGGCTCAACCCATCGCCACCAGGAACACCACAGACGGAGAAGACCGCACGGCCGGAGGGGTACCCGGGCAGCGCATCGCTTCACCACGGCACAGGGGGAGGAACGCGGCACTAGTCGGGGTTCAGGACCTCGTCGTTCGCGTGCGTGCCGAACTCGGCGACGCGCACCTCCGCGATGCGCTCGTACCGGCTGATCCGGTCGGCCCACTCCGCGTCGACGCCGAACGCCGCCTTCGCGAAGCCCACCCTCCCGATGGCCTCCGCCAGCTCCGGATCGCCCGGGGCCAGCAGCCGCAGCGGCGCGTCGAGCGCCACGGTGTGCGGCGGCACGAAGAACTCGTCCGGCACCACCGTGCGCGCATGGACGAGTGCGCCCACGGCGACGACCGCGCCGGCCCCCAACCGGGCGCTCTGAAGGACCGTTGCCGCGGTCGCCACATAGGCGCACCTGCCGACCTCGCAGCCCAGCAGCGTGGCGTGCGGCCCGACGAAGACGTGGTCGTGGACGAGCACCGGCTGGTCACCGGCGACCGCGGACGCGCGCAACACCGCGTTCTCGCAGATTACGGCGGCCTCCCCGACCTCGATCCGGGACCCCTCGGAGTCGAGCACCGCGCCGTACATCACCCGGGCTCTGGGGCCCACACGGACGTCACCCACGAGCGTGGCCGTGGGGGCCACGTAGGCGGTGGGATGGACCTGCGGCTCTTGGCCGCGATGCCGGATGCGGATCCCCTGTGCTCCAACGGTCATGAGCGGATTGTCGACCAAGGGGGCGCAGGAGCGCTGGCGGATTTCAGACGCCGCGTTCGCCGGTATCCGTGCCGCCCGCCGCCTGCCGATCCACGGCTCCCATTGCCCGGACCCGATCCATCCGGTAGAAACCCCTGAGAGCCCACCGAGCAAGGCCGGGCGTTTTGTCCGTTTCTTGAAAAGTCATAAAATCGGCCTGTTCCCAGGGGTATCCGCGCAGGTCATTTACTCTGCTCCCCGCGCACGCGGGGATGGTCCCCCCGCCACCCGGCAGGAGGCCGACCGCCTCCACTGCTCCCCGCGCACGCGGGGATGGTCCCCCTGAAGACGGGTTGAGGTTGGGTTGCATGGCCTGCTCCCCGCGCACGCGGGGATGGTCCCGCCTCGGCACTCAACACCCGGTAGACGGTGCCCTGCTCCCCGCGCACGCGGGGATGGTCCCCACCAGACCGGAGAGACGACACCGTGACCGAGCTGCTCCCCGCGCACGCGGGGATGGTCCCTTCCTGGTCGACCGGGCGGGCACCGTCTACGACTGCTCCCCGCGCACGCGGGGATGGTCCCTACTCCAAATTACCGGCGAGTAGGACTCCAAACTGCTCCCCGCGCACGCGGGGATGGTCCCGTCCACCAGGCGCGGACCGCCGCCTACAACGCCTGCTCCCCGCGCACGCGGGGATGGTCCCTGCAACGTCCCCGGTGTCGACCCGGTCTGGAGCTGCTCCCCGCGCACGCGGGGATGGTCCCACGGCGATCCAGGAAGCCGTGGACGCCTACGGCTGCTCCCCGCGCACGCGGGGATGGTCCCCGTGCCGCGCAGCTCAACGAAGCGGTCTTGGACTGCTCCCCGCGCACGCGGGGATGGTCCCCTCAGGGTGAGCACGAGCGGTTCGTCGGGGGTCTGCTCCCCGCGCACGCGGGGATGGTCCCCCGAACCCGGCCACCGGAACCCCACCGGCGGGCTGCTCCCCGCGCACGCGGGGATGGTCCCGGGTCGGGAACGACCCGAGACCGGAGCAGGTGCTGCTCCCCGCGCACGCGGGGATGGTCCCCATGCAGTTCGACGACCACCCCCTGATGCAGGCTGCTCCCCGTGCACGCGGGGATGGTCCCCTTATCTGCGCACTTGTGTGTCACTCATGTATCTGCTCCCCGCGCACGCGGGGATGGTCCCGCGACGACCTTCACCTGGTCGCTGCGCATCATCTGCTCCCCACGCATGCGGGGGGCTTGTGGGCTGGGCCCGGATGTGGGTGAGGGGCCTGCCTGGCGTGAGGGCAGGGCCTTGCGGATGGCCCCGTACGGCCACGGGGGTGTACGAGCGCCCCCGACATGTGGCATGCTCGGATTTGGGCACTCGTCCAAGGCGATCGCCCAAAAACTGGTTCAGGAGGACGCATGACCACACAGCGAGCGCAGGAGGTGCGGGAGCGCCTGCTGGCCGCCGCGGCGGAGCTCATCGCGGAGCGGGGCTGGGCGGGGGTGAGCACCCGGGTCCTGGCCGAGCGGGCCGGGGTGGGGCCCGGGCTGGTCCACTACCACTTCTCCTCCCTGCGCGCCCTGCTCAACGAGGCCGCCCTGCGCACCATGTCCGGCGTCGTCCTCGAAGGCGCCGCCCACCTCCCCGGCACCACCGCCCGAGAGGGCCTCGACCTGATGCTCGGCAAGCTGGACGCCTACTCCGGCGACGACCCCACCTCGGTCCTCTTCATCGAGACCTACCTCGCCGCCGGGCGCGACGCGGAACTGCACCAGGCCCTCACCCGCCTGCTGGCCGACTTCCGCGACCTGCTCGCCGACTGGATGCGCGCCGCCGGCGTCCCCGACCCCGACACCACCGCCCGCGTTCTCGCCTCGGCCGTGGACGGGCTCATGCTGCACCGCCCCCTGGACCCCTCCCTGACCGCCGAGACCGTCGTCCCCGTTCTGCGCAGGCTCCTCGTCGGAGCCGTTGAGGAGTCACGATGAGCACACCCCACGCCGTCATCGCCGGAGCCGGGATCGCCGGCCTGGCCCTGGCCCGGCGCCTGGCCCACCACGACTGGCGGGTCACCGTCGTCGAACGCGCCCCCGGCCCGCGCCCCCAGGGCTACATGATCGACTTCTTCGGCCCCGGCTACGACGCCGCCCGGATCATGGGCCTGCTGCCCCGCCTGCGCGAACTCGGCCACGACTTCTCCGAGGCCGTCCTGGTCGACGAGCGGGGCCGCCGCCGCGCCTCGGTCGGTTTCCAGCGCTTCGCCGAGGCCCTGGGCGGCTCCGTCGTCTCGATCATGCGCCCCGACCTGGAACTGGCCCTGCGCGAGTCCCTCCCGTCCAATGTGGACCTGGTCTACGGCACTGCCCTGACGGGTGTGGAGGAGCACCCCGACGGCGTCGCGGCGCGGCTGTCCGACGGCCGCGTCCTGGAGGCCGACCTGCTCGCCGGAGCCGACGGCATCCACTCCACCGTGCGGAGCCTGGTCTTCGGCCCGGAGGAGGACTACCTGCACCACCTGGGCTTCCACACCGGGGCCTTCGTCTTCGAGGACGCCGCCCTGCACGCCCGCACCCGGCAGCGCTTCCTGCTCACCGACAGCCTCGGCGCCCAGATGGGGTTCTATGCCTTGGAGGGGTCCAAGGTCGCCGTCTTCACCGTGCACCGGACTCGGGACACCACCCTGCCCGAGGACCCCCGCCGGGCCCTGCGCGAGGCCTGCGCGGGCCTGGGCTGGGAGGTGCCCCGGGCGCTGGAGCTGTGCCCCGAGCCCGCGCAGGTCTACTACGACCACGTCGCCCAGGTGCGGATGGACTCCTGGTCCCGGGGCCGGGTGGTGCTCCTCGGGGACGCCTGCCAGGCGGTGTCGCTGCTCGCGGGCCAGGGCGCCTCGATGGGCGTGGGCGGGGCGTTCGTCCTGGCCGAGGAACTCGCCGGGGCGCCCACCCTGCGCGAGGGGCTGGAGCGCTACGAGGCGCGGTGGCGGCCCGTGGTGGAGGAGCGCCAGCGCGCGGCCCTCACCGGGACCTCCTGGTTCCTCCCCGACACCGCGCTGCGCCTCCGGCTGCGCCGCCTGGTCCTGCGGCTGTCGGCCCTGCCCGGGGTGGACCGCCTGGTGGCCTCGGCGGTGTCGGGCAAGCCCAGCCGGGTGATCGGCGACCTGGCCTCCGCCTCCCCGGGCGAGCGCACCGCCCCCTGAGCCCCGGCCGGGACCCGACCGAACGCGCACGCCGACTGTCGGGTCGCGCCGCCCGGGCACCGCATAGCGTTTCCCGCGGACGGGGCACGCCGCCCCGCGACCGTGGTGAGAGGAGACCGCACATGCTGTCCGAGCGCGACGTCGAGGCGTTCGTCCGGGACGGGTACGTCGCCCTGCGCGGCGCGTTCCCCCGCGAACTCGCCGACCGGGGGAGGGAGCTGCTGTGGGCCGACCTGGACTGCGACCCCGGCGACCCGGCCACCTGGACCCGGCCGGTCATCCGGCTCGGCGGCTACCACGACCCGCCGTTCCGCGAGGCCGCGTGCGCCCCCGCGCTGCTCGAGGCGTTCGACGCGCTGGTGGGGGAGGGGCGCTGGCAGCGGCCCGGCGGGCTGGGCACGTTCCCCGTGCGCTTTCCCAGCGAGGAGGACCCCGGGGACGCCGGCTGGCACCTCGACGCCTCGTTCGCCGGAGAGCAGGGGGAGGCCCGGATCAACCTCCGCTCGCGCGGGCGCGCGCTGCTGATGCTCTTCCTGTTCTCCGACGTGGGGCCCGACGACGCACCCACGCGCATCCGGGTGGGCTCGCACCGGGACCTGCCCCGGCTGCTGGCCGACGCGGGCGACGAGGGGCGCGAGTTCATGGACCTGTGCGGCGAGGCGGTACCTGTCAGTGAGGGACGGCCGGAGGCACTGGCCACCGGAGAGGCGGGCGACGTGTTCCTGTGCCACCCGTTCCTCGTGCACAGCGCGCAGCCGCACCGGGGCTCCGTGCCGCGCTTCATGGCCCAGCCCCCGCTGCTCCCGGTGGGGGAGCTCGACCTCGAGGCCGAGCACCCCACCCCGGTGGAGCGCGCCGTCATCGAGGCGCTCCGCGACGGCTGACCCGCGGCGGCCCGGGGGGCGTTGTCCACCGGGCCGCGCGGCAGCCGCCCCGGGCGCGGGTTCACGCGCCGGGGGAGCCGGAGCCCTCGGCCGCGGACGCCTGGTAGAGGTCCGCGTAGGTCGGCGTGTCCTTGATCAGGTCGTCGCAGAAGGCGGCGACGTCGGGGCCGATGAGGTCCATGACCCCGGTGCCCGCTGCGGCCCCCTCCTCGAAGAAGTCGACGATCCCCGAGAGCAGGTCCCCCTCGGCCAGGCCGACCGGCCCGACCTTGAAGTAGTACCTCTGGATCTCCTTGTAGACGATCTGGTAGTCCGGCGGCAGCGCCTTGACCCGCGCCACGTGCGCGCGCCACTGCCGCTTGCCCTCGATGATGTCCTGGACGCCCATGTCAGCCTCCCAGCCGGGCCAGTTTCCTCGCGACGTTCCGGTTCAACTGCTCGCGCCACCGGTCCCGGTGGCTCCGAGCCCCCTCCCCGCCGGCCAGCGCCGCGCAGAAGCCCGCGACGTCGTCGCCCAGGACGTCGCGGACGTCCTGCCCGTCCGCCGCGGTCTCCTCCAGCAGCCCCAGGGCGCCGTCGAAGATCGGCATCAGGTTGCGTCCCGAGAAGTCCGAGTAGGGGTACAGGTGGGCCTTGATCTGCTCCCACGCCTCCCGGTGGCCGGCCGGCAGGGCCGCGGCCCGGGCCTCGAACGCCTTCCACTCCCGGGTGAGGTCGCTGCCCGTCACCGTCTCCCAGAGGTTCATCTCCCGTCCTTCCTGAGCTTCTCGATCCGGTCCGAGACGTAGTCCCACTTGGCCCAGAACGTGGCGAGCTGCGCCCGCCCCGCGTCGTTGAGCGCGTAGAACTTGCGCGGCGGCCCCACCCCGGAGGGCCGTTTCGTCACCTGGACGAGGCCGTTCTTCTCCAGGCGCAGCAGGATGGTGTAGACCGTCCCCTCGACGACGTCGGCGAAGCCGAGCTCGTTCAGCCGCCGCGTGATGGCGTACCCGTAGGTCTCCTCGCCGCCGATGATCTCCAGCACGCAGCCCTCGAGCGTGCCCTTCAGCATCTCCGTCAGGTCTTCCATCGCAGGTCCTCTTCAGTCCTCCTGGTACTTCGTGGCACAGAGTACTACTATAAAGTACCACAAGGTAGCGGTGGACGTGAGGCGAACGGGAGAACCCGGCTCGGGGTCCGGGCGCGGTCGCCGCCCCCTCGGCAATACCTCGGCCGGACCGGCGAGGCGCTCCCGCCGTTCGGGCCCGACATGGCGCAGGATCGGTTGCGGGACCACGGCACGGGGAGGACACCATGACGGAACGGAAGGGCATCCCGGTACGGGCCTGCCTGCTGGGCCTGGCGGCCGGATCGCGGGCCAGCCTGGGCGTGGGGACCGCGCTGCGCACCGTCCCCTGGGGCGGCCGGGCGCTGACCGTCCTGACGGTGCTCGGCACCGCCGCGGAGTTCGTCGGCGACAAGCTCCCCGGAGTCCCCAGCCGCCTGGGCTGGGCGGGGCTCGCCCCCCGCATCGCCAGCGCCGCCGCCGGCGGCGCCCTTCTGGCCCGCGCCGCGGGCGCCCCGGCCCTTCCCGCCGCCCTGATCGCGGGCGCCACCGCCCCCGCGGGGGCCTGGGCGGGCGTCGCCTGGCGCGAGGCGTGGGGCTGCGTCGGCCCGGACACCGCCGGGGCCCTCGTCGAGGACGCCGTCGCGCTCGCCGTCTCCTCGGCCGCCGCCCGGGGCCTGGCCCGCGAGGACTGACCAACGCACCCGGCGCGGACCGGGCGTCCGCCCGCGGACCCGGACGGACGACCGAAAAGCCGGAAGAATCAGGGAATTTCGACCGAACGGCTCCGAACGGTGACTTCGCCATCACAGGTGCGCTGAGCTGCGCCTTTGTGTGCGACGGGGGTGGGATTCCCAGGTCCGGGCCCTCGGGAACCCCTGGGGTTGCGGGAATCCTGGTTCACACCTGCACCTCCCGTCACTCTAAGGTTCGCTCATGATCAACAATCGGAACGGGCGCCCCATCGTGCGAGGCGAGTCCCCCGCCCTGGTCGGCGAACTCCTGGCCGACTTCGAAGCGCGCACAGGGGCCGCGCACACAGCCGCCTTCGACCTGGACGGCGTCCTCCTCGGCCACGCCGGGCACCCCGACGACGAGGCGGCCACGGCGCGCGCCGAGCAGTCGGCCTCCAGCTCCTACATGCTCGCCTCCCTCTCCACCGGGGTGGGCACCACCCTGCCCTCCCTCAGCCGCCCCGGGGGGCTGGGCCGCCCCGACCACCTGCTGCTGCGCTACCGCGGCCGCGACGAGAACGGCCGCCGGCCCTCGCCCTGGTGGGTGCTGGTGGTCCCCGTCCCCGAGTGGGGCGGCCTGGTCACCGAGATCCCGCCGGGCTCCGACGCCTCGGTCACCGCGGTCATGAGCGAGCTGCTGCTGTCCTCCGAGCGCATCCACGCCGCCCTGGCCGAGGCCGGGCTCGTCGGCGGCTGACACGCCCTCCCGGAACGCCGAGGGGCCCCGGCCGTCCGGCCGGGGCCCCTCGGGCCTCGCTTCACGTCCTCACGCGGTGGCCCCGCGCCTGGGCAGGCGCCACTCGGGCCGCGGGAAGTGGCAGGTGTACCCGTTCGGGTACTTCTCCAGGTAGTCCTGGTGCTCCGGCTCGGCCTCCCAGAAGGCCCCCGCCGGCTCGACCTCGGTGACCACCGGGCCCGGCCACAGGCCGGACGCGTTCACGTCGGCGATGGTGTCCTCGGCGACCTTCCTCTGGTCCTCGTCCACGTAGTAGATCGCCGACCGGTAGCTCATCCCGATGTCGTTGCCCTGGCGGTTCAGGGTCGTCGGGTCGTGGATCTGGAAGAAGAACTCCAGCAGCTCCCGGTAGGAGGTCCGCTCCGGGTCGAAGTGGATCTCGATCCCCTCGGCGTGCGTCCCGTGGTTCCGGTAGGTCGCGTTCTCGACGTCGCCCCCGGTGTAGCCCACCCGGGTGTCGACCACCCCGGGGAGCCTGCGGATGAGGTCCTGCATGCCCCAGAAACAGCCTCCGGCCAGGACGGCGCGCTCGGTCGTCATCTGTGACCACCCTTTCTTCGTGCGGCGTCCTTCATAACACCTCCGGGCCGCGGGGAGTTCCCGCCGCCCCGGGCGCGCGGGTGCGGGCCCCGCCACACGGCCGCGGACCCGCTCCCGCCCAGGTGGGGATGCCGTAGAACACAGCGCCGCAGCGGGAATGTCCTAAACATGTGGAAGGTTGGGAGTTTTCCGGGAGAGAATATTTGCACTCCCTGCATCCCCCGCCTGCATCCCCCGCGCACTGACGGACACCACGAACCACAGAGGACACTTGTGACCGGGACACCCACACCATCCGACCGCGCGCCGGAGACCGCCGACACCGGGCCGGAGCCGCGCGCCGACCGCCTGGTCATCCCGTTGCTCCTGGTCTCGGCGTTCGTCGTCATCCTCAACGAGACCATCATGGGCGTGGCCCTGCCCGCGCTCAACAAGGACCTGGGCATCTCCGTCTCCACCGGGCAGTGGCTCACCTCCGCCTTCATGCTGGTGATGGCCGTGGTGATCCCCGCGACCGGCTACCTGCTCCAGCGCTTCCACGTGCGGCAGGTGTTCATCGCCGCCATGTCGCTGTTCACCCTGGGCACCCTGCTGTGCTTCCTGGCGCCGGGCTTCGCGTTCCTGCTCATGGGGCGGGTCGTCCAGGCCGTGGGCACGGCGATCATGATGCCGCTGCTCATGACCACCATCCTCAACACCGTGCCCGCCGAGCGGCGCGGCCGCACCATGGGCAACATCTCCATCGTCATGTCGGTGGCGCCCGCCGTCGGCCCGACGCTGGCCGGCCTCATCCTCAGCGTCCTGGACTGGCGCTGGATGTTCGGCCTGGTGCTGCCCATCGCCCTCCTGGGCCTGACCCTGGGCGCCCTGTTCATCCGCAACGTCACCGAGCCGCGCCCCTCCACCATCGACATGTTCTCGGTGCTGATCTCGGCGTTCGCGTTCGGCGGCCTGGTGTACGGCTTCTCCAGCCTGGGCGGCCACGGCGGCGGCCCGATCCCGCCGCAGCTGGCCATCGGCATCGGCGCGGTGGCGCTGGTGGTGTTCGTGTGGCGGCAGATCCGCCTCCAGCGCGACGAGCGCGCCCTGCTGGACCTGCGCGTGTTCCGCTCCACCCAGTTCTCGATCTCCATCGGGCTGGTCGCGGTCAGCTTCATGGCCCTGTTCGGCACGCTGATCCTGCTGCCGCTGTACATGCAGAACGTGCTGGAGTACGACACCCTGGCCACCGGCCTGGCCCTGCTGCCGGGCGGCCTGACCATGGGCCTGATCGCACCGTTCGTCGGCCGCCTCTACGACAAGCTCGGCCCCCGGCCGCTGGTCATCCCGGGCGCCGCGCTGGTGTCGGCGATCCTGTGGGCGATGACGACGTTCGACACCCAGACCCCGCTCGGGTTCATCATCGCCACCCACGTCATGCTCACCATCGGCCTGGGCCTGATGTTCACGCCGCTGCTCACCGGCGCCCTGGGGTCGCTCACCCCGCAGCTGTACTCGCACGGCAGCGCGGTCGTCGGAACCGTGCAGCAGGTCGCGGGCGCGGCGGGCACGGCCGCGTTCGTCGCGGTGATGGCGGCCTCCACGGCCGGCTACCTGGGCGACGGCCTGCCGGAGACCGAGGCCATGGCGGGCGGCATCCACGTCGCCTTCCTGCTCGGCGCCTCGATCTCGGTGCTGGCGTTCGCGGCCACGTTCTTCGTGCGCCGCGCCGCCGCCGGCACCGGGGAGGTCCCGGCGGCCGCCGCCGCGCACTAGCCGCACCACGCCACGGCCGGCTCCCCACCGGGAGCCGGCCGTTCGCGTGCCCGGGACCGGACGCCGGGATCGGTTCCCCCCGCCGTGTCGGCTTCGTTCCGCCGTGCCCCCGTCGCAGACTGTGGGGAGCCGTCGCCCACGGCCGCGCAGATCACGGAGGGGGCACCCGCAGTGGACGTCACGATCACCCTGCACGTCGACGGCCGCGAGCACGAGCTCACCGTCGACACCCGCACGGGGCTGCTGGACGCCCTGCGCGACCGGCTGGGGGAGACCTCGCCCAAGAAGGGGTGCGACCACGGGCAGTGCGGCGCCTGCACCGTCCTGGTGGACGGCCGCCGCATCCTGTCCTGCCTCGCGCTGGCCGTCGCCCACGACGGAGCGGAGGTGACCACCGCCGCCGGGCTGGCCCCGCCGGGCCGGCTGCACCCGGTGGCCCGCGCCTTCGTCGACCGCGACGCCCTCCAGTGCGGCTACTGCACCCCGGGGCAGGTGTGCTCGGCCGTCGGCGTCATCGACGAGGCCGCCCGCGGCTGGCCCAGCCTCGTCACCGGGGACACCGGGGACACCGGGGATACCGGGGAAGGGGCGCCGGTCCCGCTGGACCGCGAGGAGATCCGCGAGCGCATGAGCGGCAACCTGTGCCGCTGCGGGGCCTACCCCCGCATCGTCGAGGCGGTCGAGGAGGCGGCACGGTGAGGCCCTTCGACTACAGCCGGCCGACGGACGCCGCCGCGGCGGTCGCCGAGGTCTCGGCCGATCCCGGGGCCGCCTACCTGGCGGGCGGCACCAACCTGGTCGACCACCTCCGGCTGGGCGTCGAACGCCCCGGCCGCCTCGTCGACCTGCGGTCCCTGCTCGACGACGGCGTCGAGGAGCTGCCCGGGGGAGGGCTGCGGATCGGCGCCGGGACGCCCAACGCCGACCTGGCCGCCCACCCCCTGGTCCGCCGGCGCCACCCGATGCTGTCGGCCGCCCTGCTCTCGGGCGCCTCCGGGCAGGTGCGCAACGCCGCCACCACCGGCGGCAACCTGCTCCAGCGCACCCGGTGCCCCTACTTCCGGAACCCCGCCACCCCCTGCGACAAGCGCGAACCGGGGACGGGGTGCTCCGCACTGGAGGGGCACGGCCGCCACAACGCGGTCCTGGGCGCCTCCCGCCACTGCGTCGCCGTCCACCCCTCGGACATGGCGGTGGCGCTCACCGCCCTCGACGCGCGGGTGCGCGTCCTGGGCCCCGGCGGCGAACGCGTCGTCCCCATGCCCGGCCTGCACCGCCTGCCCGGCGAGGAGCCGCACCGCGACACCGTGCTGGAGCACGGGGAGCTCATCACCGCGGTGGACCTGCCCGACCCGCCCGGCGGGCAGCGCTCGGCCTACCGCAAGGTGCGCGACCGGGCCTCCTTCGCCTTCGCCCTGGTGTCGGTGGCCGCCGCGCTGGAGGTCGACGGCGGCCGCGTGCGGCGGGTCCGGCTGGCCCTGGGGGGCGTGGCGCACGCCCCCTGGCGCGCCCGCCGCGCCGAGGAGGCCCTGACCGGCGGCCCCGCCACCGAGGACGCCTTCCGCGAGGCGGCCCGCGCCGAACTCGCCGACGCCCGCACCGGGCCCGACAACGCCTTCAAACCGGGGCTGGCGGTCTCCACCGTCACCGCCGTGCTGCGCGACCTGGCCGGGGAGGGGGACCGGTGAGCGGGCGGGACGGAACGCGCGCCCTGGGACTGCCGCTCGCCCGGCTGGAGGGCGCCGACAAGGTCACCGGCCGGGCGCCCTACGCCTACGAGCACCCCCTGCCCGACCCCCTGTACCTGCACCCCGTGACCTCGACCGTCGCTCGGGGGCGGATCACCTCCGTCGACGCCTCCGCCGCCCGCGGCACGGACGGGGTCCGCCTCGTGCTGACCCACACCACCGCCGAGCGCCTCGCGGACACCGAGGACCGCGAGTTCGCCGTCCTGCAGTCCGACCGGGTGGCCTTCCACGGGCAGCTCGTCGCCGCCGTGGTCGCCGACACCCCCGAGACGGCCCGCGAGGCGGCCGCCCTGGTGCGGGTGGACTACGCGGTCGAGCCGCACGACGTGGTCCTCACCGCCGACCACCCGGGCCTGTACCGCCCCGAGGACGAGGACGACCCGGCCGACACCGAGCAGGGCGACCCCGACGCCGAGCTGGCCCGGGCCCCGGTCGTCGTCGACCGCACCTACCGCACCCCCATGGAGCACAACAACCCCATGGAGCCCCACACCACCGTCGCCGTGTGGGACGGCGACGGTGGCGGGCTGACGCTGTACGACTCCACCCAGGGCGCCCACCCGGTCCGGGAGACGGTCGCCGGGGTGCTCGGCCTGGACCCCGCACGGGTCCGGGTGGTGTCCCCGCACGTGGGCGGCGGGTTCGGGTCCAAGGGGTCGGCGCACGCGCACAACATCCTCGCCGCCATGGCCGCCCGGGAGCTGCCGGGCCGGCCGGTCAAGTTCGCGCTGACCCGACCGCAGATGTTCTCCCTGGCCGGGCACCGGACACCGACCGTCCAGCGGGTGCGCCTGGCCGCCGAGCGCGACGGCCGCATCCGCGCCCTGGTCCACGACTCGGTGGAGCACACCTCCACGGTCAAGGAGTTCACCGAGGGCAGCGCGGCGGTCTCGCGCATGATGTACGCCGCGCCCCACCGCCGCACCACCCAGCGCCTGGCCCCGCTCGACGTGCCCATCCCCTTCTGGATGCGGGCCCCCGGCGAGGCGCCCGGGATGTACGCCCTGGAGTCGGCCATGGACGAGCTGGCCCAGGCCTGCGGGATCGACCCCGTCGAGCTGCGCCTGCGCAACGAGCCGGAGACCGACCCGCGCACCGGCGAGCCCTGGTCGGACCGCCGGCTGGCCCGGTGCCTGCGCGAGGGCGCCGAACGGTTCGGCTGGGCCGGCCGCGACCCCGCGCCCGGGACCCGCCGGGAGGGCCGCTGGAGGGTGGGCACCGGGGTGGCCGCCGCCGTCTACCCGCACCTGTACAACCCCGGCTCCGCCGCCGAGATCGGCTACGACGGGGACCGCTACACGGTGGACATCGGAGCCGCCGACATCGGCACCGGGTCGCGCACCGCGCTCACGCAGATCGCGGCCCAGGCGCTGGAGCGGCCGGTGGAGGAGGTGCTGCTGCGCCTGGGCGACACCGACCTGCCCCCGGCCACGGTGGCCGGCGGCTCCAGCGGCACCGCGTCCTGGAGCGCGGCCGTGCTCGCCGCCGCGGCGGCCTTCCGGGAGGAGCACGGGGCCGACCCCCGGCCCGGGGCCCGGGCCCGCGCCGCGGCCCCGGAGGACACGGTGGCGCCGGGCCGCGCGGTGGCCTCGTTCGGGGCCCACTTCGCCGAGGTGCGGGTGGACGCCGACACCGGGGAGGTCCGGGTGCCGCGCATGCTGGGGGTGTTCTCGGTGGGCCGGGTGGTCAACCCGCGCACCGCGCGCTCCCAGTTCGTGGGCGGCATGGTCATGGGGATGTCGATGGCGCTCCACGAGCGCAGCGTCCTGGACCCCCGTTTCGGGCACGTGGTCAACGCCGACCTCGCCGAGTACCACGTCGCCGTCAACGCCGACGTGGGCGAGGTGGAGGCCCACTGGCTGGAGGGCGAGGACCCCTCGGCCGGCCCCCTGGGGCTGCGCGGGGTCGGGGAGATCGGCATCGTCGGCACCGCGGCGGCCATCGCCAACGCCGCCCACCACGCCACCGGGGTCCGCGTCAGGGACCTGCCGCTCACCCCGGACCGGTTCGCGGGCTGAGGGCGGGACGGGGCCGCCGGGTGTCCCGGGGCCCCGGGGCGGGTAGACGGCCCTGAGCGACCGGACACAGCGGAGGGAACCGACATGGAACGGCTGATCGACCTGCACGGCACCGCCCTGGAGGAGTTCGACCGGCGGGTGCGCCTGATCCGGATGACCGACTGGGCGCTGCCCACCCCCTGCTCCGACTGGGACGTCCACGATCTGGTCGACCACCTGACCACCGAGCAGCTGTGGGTGCCGCCGCTGTTGGAGGGCCGCACCCCCGAGGAGGTCGGCGACCGCTTCGACGGCGACGTCCTGGGCGAGGAGCCGCTCGCCGTCTGGGAGGTGGCGGCCCGGGAGGCCCGCACCGCCTGGCTGGCGCCCTCCGCGCAGAACCGCACCGTCCACCTGTCGTTCGGCGACGCCCCGGCGGAGCTGTACCTGTGGCAGATGACCTTCGACCTGGGCGTGCACGCCTGGGACCTGGCCCGGGCGCTGGGCGCCGACGAGAACCTGGACCCCGACCTGGTCGCCGAGCTCTACGGCTGGGCCCGGCGCCAGGACTTCGGCCCGGGGCCGATGTTCGACGCGCCCGTGGAGGTGGGGGAGGAGGCCGGGACCCAGGAGCGCCTGCTGGCCCTGGCCGGCCGCGCGCTGTGACCCCGCCGCGGGCCGGGGCCGCCACCGCTCCCGGCGTGTGCGCTCAGGGCAGGTGGGCGGCCACGGCGGCGACGGCCGCGGCCAGGGCGGGGGCGAACAGGTGCGGGCGGGGCGCACCGTAGCCGATCACCATCGCCGGACCCCGCTCCGGCGCACCGGACCCGAACGAGGCCAGCCCCTCCAGCGCCAGCCCCCGTCGCGCAGCCTCGGCCGACACGGCCGCCTCCGACACCCCCGCGGGCAGCTCCAGCGGGCAGTGCAGCCCCGCCTCGGGCCCCGACAGGGAGCAGCCGGGCAGCCCGGCGACGGCCGCGGCCACCGCCCGCCGCCGGTCCCGGTGGACGGCCCGGGCCCGGCGCACCGCCAGGTCGTAGCGGTGCGAGGTGATCAGGTCCGCCAGCGCCAGCTGCCCCGGGACGTGGTGGCCCGCCCCCGACAGCTCGCGCAGCCCCACCAGCTCGGGCACCAGCCCCGCGGGCGCCACCGCCCAGGCCGTCCCCAGGCCCGGGGCCAGCGACTTGCTGGCCGTGCCCAGGTAGACGACGCGGTCGGGGGCCAGCGCCTGCACCGCGCCCACCGCCCGGCGGTCGTAGCGGAACTCGCCGTCGTAGTCGTCCTCCAGCACCAGGGCGTCCCGCCGCTGCGCCCACCGCACCAGCGCCCGGCGCCGCTCGGGTGAGAGCACCGCCCCCGTCGGGAACTGGTGGGCCGGGGTGAGCAGCACCGCCCCCACATCCAGCCCCTCCAGCGCCGCCACGTCAGCGCCGTCGGCGTCCACCGGCACCGGTACCGGCTCCAGCCCGTGGGCGGCCGCGATGCGCCGGTGCCGCCCGTGCCCGTACGCCTCCACCGCGATGCGCCGGGCCCCGCGCCGGGCCAGCGCCCGGCACAGCAGCGCCAGCAGGTCACCGAAACCGTGCCCCACCACCACGTTCTCCGCGCGGGCGCGCACGCCGCGCGCCCGCGCCGTGTACCCCGCCAGGGCCTCGCGCAGCGGTGCCGCCCCGCGCGGGTCGGGGTAGTCGAAGGCGTCGGCGGGCGCGGACTCCACGGCCCGGCGCAGCGCCGCCGCCCACTCCCCGCGCGGGAACGCCGACGGGTCGGGGATGCCGCCGCGCAGGTCCAGGGCGGGCGGCGGCGGTGGCTCGGCGTCGGCGCCCGCGGGCGGCGGCCCGGGGCGGCGGGCCACCCAGGTGCCCGCCCCCACACGCGACTCCAGCCACCCCTCGGCGGCCAGCCGCCCGTACACCTCGGCCACGGTGTTGCGGGCGATGCCCAGGTCGGCGCCGAGCGTGCGCGAGGACGGCAGCCGGGTCCCGGCGGGCAGGCGCCCCCCGGTGACGGCGGCGCGCAGCTCCCGCTCCAGGGACCGGGCCACCCGGGTCCCGCCGACCTCCACGTGCAGATCGATCCCGGAAATGGCCCATGTTCTCTCCATGGGATCGCACTGTAGCGGTGGGCCGATCGCTCCGTAGCCTCGACCCGTGAACACGGGAACGAACCCGGCCGGCGCCGCCCTGCGGGCCGCCCGGGACGGCGGGTTGCGGCGGATGTACGCCGCGCAGGCGGTCGGAGCGGTGGTCGACGGCGCGGTGCTGGCCACGGCGGTGCTGTACTTCGGCACCCGGGTGGGGGTGCCGGTCCCCTGGATCGGCCTGGTCCTGGGGGCGGGCAACCTGGCCGCCCTGGTGGCGGCGGTGCCCCTGGGGGCCCTGGCCGACGCGGTCGGGGCGCGCCGGGCGGCGGTGGGCTTCACCTGCCTGGTGGGGGCGTCCCTGGCCGTCTACGCGGTGGCGGACGGGCCGTGGACGTACGCGGTCGGCGCGGTCGTGTTCGTGGTGGCCCAGACCGGGCTGGGCGCCGCCCGCCAGGCGGTGGTGGCCGCCCGGGTGGAGCCCCGGGCCCGGGTGGCCGCCCGGGGGAGGATGCACACCCTGCTCAACGCGGGCATGGGCGCCGGGACGGTGCTGGGCGCGCTGGTGCTGGCCGCGGGCGCCGACGCCGGGTTCACGCTCCTGTACGGGGGCGGGGCGCTCGTGGTGCTCGGCTGCGCGCTGCTGCTGGCGGGGATGCCCGCGGACCCGGCCGACTCCGCGGCGGCGGGCCGCGACCGCCGGATCTCGGCCGCCCTGGGCGACCGGCGGCTGCTGGCGGTCACCGCGCTGACGTCGGTGGTGCAGCTGTGCCTGCCCGTGCTGTCGGTGATCCTGCCGCTGTGGGCGGCCCAGGGGACCCGCGCCCCCGGGTGGGTCCCCGCGGTGGCGCTGGGCCTGAACACGGTGCTGGTCCTGGCCGTGCAGCGCCCCTGGGCCGACCACGTGGTCTCGGACGCGGCGGCGGCCCGGTCGGCGCTGTGGGCGGCCGCCGCCCTGCCGGGCGGGTGCGTGCTCCTCGGTGCGGCCGGGGCGGGCGGCGCGGCCGCGGCCACCGCCCTCGTCCTGGCGGGGATCGTGCTGATCACCGTCGGCGAGGTGGCGGGCGGGCCGCCCGCCTGGCACCTGGCCCTGCGCGACGTGCCGGCCGCGCTCCAGGCCAGGCACCAGGCCGTGTTCGGGATGGCCGGTTCGGTGGCGCGCATCGCCGGGTCGGCGGCGCTGCTGCCGTTCGTCCTGGCCGCGGGGGCCTGGGGCTGGACGGCGGTGGGCGCGGCGATGGCGGCGGCCGCCGCCGGACTCGCCCTGCTGGCCCGCCCGGTCCGCCGGGACCTCCCGCACGGGCGCCCCGGCCCCGGGCAGGCGCCGGGTCAGCCCACGGAGTTGTAGTGGTCCGCCCGCTCCTGCCCGGACAGGGAGTGGATGGCGTCCATCACCCGGTCGGTGATCTCGCGGCGGGCCTTGCCGGGGGCCAGGTGGTCGTAGCCGGTGGAGAAGTCCAGCGGCTTCCCGAAGCGCACGGTGAAGGGGCGCGGCCGCGGCATCGACGCCCCGATCGGCTGGACCTCCTGGGTGCCCGCCACCGCCACCGGGACCACCGGGGCCTTGGACTCCAGGGCCAGGTGCGCCACGCCGGTGCGGCCCCGGTACAGGCGGCCGTCCTTGGAGCGGGTGCCCTCGGGGTAGATCACGCAGGCCTCGCCCTCGCGCAGCCGCTCCAGCATCACGTCCAGGGACACCAGGGCGTCGCGGGCGTTGCGCCGCTCCACCGGGATGGCCCCCAGCGCGCCGAACACGGTGCCGGTGACCCGGCCCTTGATCCCCTTGCCCTCGAAGTAGTCGCTCTTGGCCAGGAACCGCACCCGGCGCTGGGTCACCGACAGCGGGATCACCACGCTGTCCACGAAGGACAGGTGGTTGCTGGCCAGCAGCACCGGCCCGGTCGTGGGGACGTTCTCGCGGCCCTCGATGGTCGGGCGGCACAGGGACCGGGCCAGGAGTGACGCCGTCTGCCGCAGCACATCGTAGAGCACGTGGTCTCCCTCACTCAGGGTGGTGGTCGAACCCGATGGTAAGGGTGACCCACGGGTAATGAGCGGTTCCGCCGGAGAGAGTGCCGCAGGTCACCGAACAGGGACGACGCGGACGAACAGGGCGCATCCGCGGTCATGTTCCGCACCGCGCCCCGCTCCGCCCCGTGCGTCACGCCCGTGCGGGCTGGGCCGCCTCCTCGCGGTAGAAGATGTCGATGTCGACCTCCTCGCCGCCCACCGTGAGAGTGTCCCACGGACCCCCGGCGACCAGCGAACGCAGGGTCTCGTCGGTGAGCCGGGCCAGGTGCTCGCGCAGGGCCCCGTCGTCGGGCAGCCCCTCGATCCGGCCCGCCAGCCGGGACCGGATCGACCCCAGCCGCTCCATGAGCACCTCGGTGTCGGCCTCGCGCCCGGCGCCCTCCCCGGCCAGGCTCCGGGCGATCAGCTCCTTGACCGTGCTCGTCACCCCGTCCTCGTCGCTGGCCACCATCGCCTTCCAGGCCCGGCTCTTGTGCCGGTACTGGAGCATCGACATGGCCGCCTCGTGGCGGATGAAGTCCGCGTCCCGGAAGGGGCGCCCGTTCCAGGCGCTGCTCAGCGAGCGGGCCAGCGAGATCGCCGAGGCCAGCCCGCTGTTGAGGCCGCGCCCGGGCCAGAAGTGGATGGCGTTGGCGGCGTCCCCCAGCAGGAACCCGTAGGTGCCGGGGGAGGCGGGGGTCTCCGCCCGCAGCTGGGCGGTGAACCGCGGCCGCTGCACCATGCTCAGCCGGAACGCGGTGACGGCGCTCAGGTCCTCCTCGGGGACCGCGAAGAACTCCAGCCCCTGACGCACCCGCTTCCACAGTTTCGACCCCTTGACGAGGGCGGGCAGGAACAGGGTGCTGTGGGTGGAGCAGGCGAAGTCGCCGTCCCCGTCGCGGTCCATGACGCACGGGCGGGAGCCGATGCACTGCTCGAACGACCGCCGGACCGGGTCGATGCCCACGACCTCCTGCGCCTCCTCGTCGGTGAGGCGCATGTTGAGGAACCCCTCGCCGCGCAGCGAGTTGAGCAGGAACCGGTTCTGGGCGACCGTCAGCAGCACGGTCGCCGGGTCCGACAGGGCCGACCGCACCTGGAGCCCCAGCACCACGTCCTCCACGTGCTCGCCGTCCAGCGAGTAGATGCCGCTGTCGGCCTGCCCGAAGCGGCCGGTGAGGTGCTCGCGGGTGCGCGAGCGCGACCCCTCGCACACGGCCAGCACGTGCCGGCCCTCCAGCGCCCCGGGCGCGGTCACGTCGAACTTCTCCGGGACCAGCCGGATGCGGTCGGGCCGCTCGCCGCACATCCGCAGCAGCACGTCCTCGATGCGCGCGATGCGGATGTTGCGCGGCCCCAGGCCGCCGATGGAGTCGGCGCCCGAGGGCCACATCTCGGTGTACTCGCCGGGGGCGAACAGCCGCTCGCGCATCTCCTCGGACAGGTTGAGGAACTGGCGGCTCTGGATCGTCACCACCTGCCGGCGCCGGACGTTGCCCTGCCGCTCGTCCTTCCACACGACCCGGCCGTCCTCGCGGGTCCAGCGGGAGTCGTACACGGTCACCGACACCTGCGGGCCCAGCAGGTGGTCCAGCAGCAGGGCGAAGGCCAGCCCGACGGGGCCGCCGCCGGACACGGCGACGTTCAGGACGGGCCCGGAGAACACCTCGGGCCGGACGAACATCTGGGTCACCGGCAGGTCGGAGGGCGCCCCCGGGGTCTCGGCCGCCTCCCAGCGGAACGTCTCCTCGCCGATGGCGATGAGATCGCCGGGCAGCAGCAGGTGCTCGGTGACCCGCTCGCCGTTGACGAGGGTGCCGTTGCTGCTGCCGCGGTCGCGCAGGACGTGGTTCTCCCCCTCCCGCCGCAGCTCGGCGTGGAAGCGGGAGACCGCGCGGCCGGGGAAGACCACGGTGTTGTCGGTGTGGCGGCCGAACGTCACCGGCGCGTCGCCGACGGGGAAGCGGTGCCCGCAGAGGGCGCCCTCGGTTCCGACGATCTCGAAGGACACGGCTGCTTCTCTCTGTGCAGGGGGTGACGGGGGATGAACGACCTGGGGCCGATTCCCTGCGTAGGATGCGACCGCCGGGCATTCGGATCGGAATATTACGGAAAAAACCTCTGCTTCGTATATTCGGAAGGACCGGAACCCGGCGCTGTAATCGGTCTTTTTCGAGCCCCTGTGCGCCGTCCGCAGTTTCGGCCACGTGGGCGCGAAACCGCAGCTCACGGACCTGTGAGGCGGAAGTCCTTTTCCCGGCCTGGGGCGAATGGGGAGGATGTGACGCCGCATTCGCCCGCCGCCGTTCGGTGGAATTCCTTCGGGCGCCCGACCCGGGGACGCGTCCGCGCGCACGGGGCCGCGGGCAGCGGGTCAGCCGTCGGCGTGCTCCGGCGGCCAGACCACCGAGAACCGCTCGAAGACGATCTCCCTGTCCTCGTCCCATTCCAGGCCCAGGCCGCGGCACACCCGCCGCCAGTACCGCAGGTGCCCCTCGCGCCAGTACTCCAGGGACAGGTCGCCCTCGCCCTCGTCGCGGGCGAACGCCGCGTCCGCGCTCGCGAACCCGCCCAGCCGCAGCTCGGTACTGCGCAGGACCACGCGCGGGCGCCCGGAGGAGTCGCAGGCGATCCAGTGGCCGCCCACCCTGGGCAGCGGGTCGCCCGCGGCGGCGAACTCGACGGCCAGCGCGGCGGTGGCCCGCTTGGTCCCGGCCAGGACCAGCCCCAGCAGCTCGTCGGTCAGCTCGGGGTGGTCGCCGAAGTACTCCACGGACGGGGGTTCCGGGTCGGTCGCCAGGTCGGGCCTGGCCGACCGGTACTCCTCCCACAGGCGCAGGGCGGCGGTCCGGTCGACGGGTGCGTTCTCCATCGGACCAGGCTCCCACGCCCGGACCGGACCGCGCGCCCCCGGGGCGCGGCGCACGGGCGGCCGGCGGGGGTCAGCCCACGCGGTCCCAGCGGGCGTTGGCGCCGCACACCACCAGGCAGGGCCGCTCGCCCGGCACCCTGCCGGCCAGCCAGGCGGCGAAGGGCACCGCGGCGGCGGGCTCGGTGGCGATGCGGAACTCCGACCACAGCCGGTCCTGGGCGGCGACGATCTCGGCGTCGCTCACCAGCCTCCGGGTGATCGGGTTGTCGCGCAGCACCTCGAACGGCACCCGGCCCAGCACCGACGCGCCCAGCGCGGACGCCGCCACCGAGTCCACGGGGGTCTGCACCGGACGGCCCGCGTCCATGGCCGCGTGCAGGCTCCGGCAGCCCTCGGGCTCCACCCCCACGACCTCGCGCCCGTCCGCGCCCAGCCGCACCCCGGCGGCCAGTCCGCCGCCGCCCACCGCCACCACGACGGTGTCGCACTCGGGCGCGTCGGCGGCGATCTCCAGGCCCAGGGTGCCCTGGCCCGCGACCACCAGCGGGTCGTCGAACGCGTGCAGGTAGCGGATGCCCTCCCGGTCCGCGTGCGCGCGGGCGGCCTCGGCGGCCACGGCGTAGTGCTCGCCCACCCGGACGACCTCGGCACCCGTGGCGGCCAGCGGCGCCGCCTTGGCCTCGGGGACGGTCTCGGGCACGTAGACGGTGGCGCGCACCCCGAGCAGGCGGGCCGCGGTGGCCACCCCCAGCCCGTGGTTGCCGCCGGAGGCGGTGATCACCCGGTCGACGGGGCCGCCGCCGAGCAGGGCGTTGAGCGCGCCGCGCAGCTTGAACGCGCCGGTGAGCTGGAGGTGCTCCAGCTTCAGGGTCACGGGCCTGCCGTCGACCTCGGTGTGCATCACCGGGGTGCGGCGGGCGTAGGGCGCGATGCGTTCGGCGGCGGCACGGACGTCGGTGGCCGTGGGCACGGCGTGCGCGGTCGTGGTCATGGCACCATGCTGCCGCTACCCACGATTAACTTAAAGTTGGGTCTGCTAAGGAACCTTAAGCAGAACTTTGCCCCGACCCTTGTCCCAGGAGGCCGCCGTGCTGGACGCCAACCGCCTGCGCGTACTCGTGGAGATCGCGCACGCCGGCTCCATCTCCGCCGCCGCCGAACGCCTCTCCTTCACCCCGCCCGCCCTGTCCCAGCAGCTCACCAAACTGGAGCGCGAGGTCGGCGCGGTGCTGGTGGAGCGCGGCCGCACCGGGGCCACCCTCACCGGCGCCGGGAGGATCCTGCTCGAACACGGCGAACGCGTCCTGGGCGAGCTCCGCGACGCCGAGGCGGCCGTCCGCGCCCACGCCGGGACCCCGCCCGACCACCTGTCCCTGGGGGCGTTCGCCAGCGCGGGCCAGATCCTGCTGCCCCAGACCCTGGCCGCGTTCGGCCGCGCCCACCCGAACGTGCGCCTGTCCCTGGCCGACATCGAGCCCCCCGGCGGCCACGACCTGGTCACCTCCGGCGAACTCGACGTGCTCGTCACCCACCGCTACCCGGCGGTCCCGCTGCCGCGCGCCTCGGGCCTGCACCGCGAGCGCATCCTCGTGGACCCGCTCATGGTGGTGGCCCCGGCCGGGCACCCCATCGCCGACCGGCCCATGTCCCTGGCCGACCTTGCGGGGGAGGAGTGGATCTGCGGCGCCCCGGGCATCGCCAACCGCACCACCCTGGACGCGGCCGCCGCGGCCGCCGGGGTGAAGCCGACCGTCACCTACGAGACCCGCGACTACGAGGTGGCCCTGGCCCTGATCGAGGTGGGCGTGGGGGTGGCGCTGATCCCCTCCACCATCCTGGGCGCCGCCCGCCGCGGCGGCTGGGTGAGCCGGCCGCTGCTCGGCGCCCGGCTGGCCCGCGAGGTGTACGTGGTGCACCGGCGCAGGCCCCCCGAACCGCTGCCGGAGCTGGTCGCCACCCTGCGCGGGGTCGCCGCCCGCGCCCTGGAGGAGGCGCCCGCCCCGTGAGCGTCCGCTACAGCGGCGGGACGCCCGGCGGGCGCGGCGCGTTCCACCGGTAGCGCAGGGCCAGCACCCGGATCGTGAAGCACAGCAGCGCGCCGACCACCGCCACCCACCCGGCGTCGAACCCGAGCACGTGCGCCACCGACACCGTCCCCGCGCCCAGCAGCGCCGGGATCGCGTACAGGTGCGAGTTGGCGCTGAGCACCGTCGGCACCCGGTTGAGCAGCACGTCGCGGATGGTGCCGCCGCCCACCCCGGTGATCGCCCCCAGCAGGACCGCCTGCAACGGCCCGAAGCCCAGCTCGATCGCCTTGGCCGCCCCGATGACCACGAACAGGCTCAGGCCCGCGGCGTCGAACAGCAGGATCGGCTTGGTCAGCCGGGTGAGCCGGGAGCTCAGGAAGAACGCCACCATCCCGCCCGCCAGGGCCACGGTCACGTACCGCCAGTCCTGGAACGTCGCGGGGGTCACCCCCAGCAGCACGTCCCGGATGATGCCGCCGCCGATGGCGGTCACCAGCCCCAGGACCAGGACGCCCACGATGTCCACCCGGGCGGTGCGGATGGCGGTGAGGGCCCCGTCGACGGCGAAGGCGAAGATCCCGACGAGGTCGAGGATCAGGAGGATGGTCTGCGTGGACATATGGAGCGCGGGTCCCTGGTGAGAGCGGTGTGCCGACCGGTCATTTCACCACGCCCGGGCCGCGCGCACCCGCGTTCGCGGGAGTGACGCGCCGCACTCCGCAGGGGACGCGGCCGGGCCCGCCGCGGGGACGTCCTCCCCGCGGCGGGCCCGGGACCCCCGGCTCAGCGCCCGGCGGCCTCCTTCTCCGCCGACTCCGCCGCAGCGGTCCCGGCGGCCTCGGCCGCCCCGGTGGCGGGGACCCGGCGCAGCAGGGCCAGCGCCAGCACCGCGCCCAGCACCGCCAGGGCGGCGGCCGCCCACGCCGCCGTGTTCAGCCCGTCGGTGAACGCGGCCCGCGCCGACTCCGCCAGCGCCGCGCCCGCCTCCTGCGGCAGGCCCGCCGCCGTCTCCAGCGCCCCCGGCAGCGTCCGGCCGGCCTCCTCCCCGGCGCCCTCCATGCGGGCCCGGTAGACCAGGGTGCCCACACTGCCCAGCAGCGCCACGCCCAGCGAGGTGCCCAGGTCGCTGGCGGTCGTGTTGACCGCCGAGGCCGCACCGGCCTTCTCCGGCGGGGCCGCGCCGACGACCAGCCCCGGCACCAGCGCCATCGCCGGGGCGACACCCGGGTAGAGCACGTAGAACGCGGCGACCAGCAGCGGCAGCCCGCCCGCGGCGTCCACCCCGGTCAGCATCAGGTACCCGGCCGCCGACAGCGCCATGCCGGCGGCGATCACGTAGGCGGGCCGCACCCGGCGGGCGATCGCCGGGGTCACCGTCGAGACGATCACCAGCAGGACCGCCGCCGGGAGGATCCACAGCCCGGCCCGCAGCGGCGACTGCTCCGCCACCAGCTGCAGGTACTGGGTGAACAGCAGGTACACGCCGCCGATGCCCACGGCCGCCAGCAGGAACACCACCAGCGACCCGCTGAACACGCGGTTCGCGAACAGCCGCACGTCCAGCAGCGGGTCGGCCGCCCTGAGCTGGCGCCGCACGAACAGGACCCCGAAGACCGCGCCGGCGGCCAGGGCCGTCAACGGAAGAGCTTCCCAGCCCTCCTCGGCGAGCTTCTTGACGCCGTACACGAACGGCAGCAGCGCGGCCAGCGACAGCAGCACGCTCAGCGGCTCCAGCCGCCCGGCGACCGGGGCGCGGTACTCCGGCACCAGGAACGGCACCGCGACCAGCACCAGGGCCATCACCGGGACGCCGATGAGCATCGCCGCGCCCCACCACAGGGATTCCAGCAGCAGGCCGCCCACCAGGGGGCCCAGCGCCACACCGGCCGACACCGACGCCGCCCACAGGCCGATCGCCGTGCCGCGCTGGCGCGGGTCGGTGAACATCACGGTGATCAGCGACAGCGTGGCGGGCATGATCGCGGCCGCGCCCAGGCCCATCAGGGCGCGTGCGGCGATGAGGATCTCGGGGCTCGGGGCGTAGGCCGCCCCCACCGAGGCGAGCGCGAACACCGCCGCGCCGGCCAGCAGCAGGCGGCGCCGCCCCACCCGGTCGCCGAGCGTGCCCATGGTGACCAGGAACCCGGCCATGACGAAGCCGTAGACGTCGTTGATCCACAGCAGCTGGCCGCCGGTGGGCCCCAGGTCGGCGGCGATGTAGGGGGTGGCCAGGAACAGGACGGTCATCGCCAGGAACAGCAGCACCGTGGGCGCCATCAGGACCGCCAGGCCCGTCCAGGTCCGGGCGGTCGCCCGGGGAGAGGCATCGAGTGGCATCGTGAACCTTCTTCGCGGATCGGATCGAACGGTCACCACCGTGGCGGCCCGGGCTCCGGAAACCCTTCGGGCGGACTCAGGGCGGCGGCGCGGCCGGCCCTGAGGACCCCTAGAGTTCGGATCATGAGATTCGGGGTGCTGGGGCCGCTGGCCGTGTGGGACGAGCGCGGGGAGCCGGTCCGGGTGCCCGAGCTCAAGGTCCGCCTGCTGCTGGCGGCGCTGCTCATCGAGCCGGGCCGGGTGGTGCCCGCCGACCGGCTGGTCGACGACCTGTGGGGCGCCGACCTGCCCGCCGACCCCACCGCCTCGCTCCAGACCCGCGCCTCCCAGCTGCGCCGGGTCCTGGACGCCGCGGAGCCGGGCGGCCGCGCCCTGCTGGTCTCCCGCCGCCCCGGCTACCTGCTGGAGGCCGCCCCCGGCCGGCTGGACGCGCGCGACTTCGAGGACCTGCTGGGCCGGGCCCGCGACACCGCCGACCCGGCCGCGCGGGTGGGCCTGCTGGGCGACGCCCTGGCGCTGTGGCGGGGGCCGGCCCTGGCCGACCTGGCCGACCACGACTTCGTCCGCGCCGCCGTCCTGCGCTGGGAGGAGCGGCGGCTCACCGCGCTGGAGGACCAGGCCCGGGCCCGCCTGGACCTGGGGGAGCACGCCGCGGTCGCCGACGGGCTCGGCGACCTGGTGGAGGAGCACCCGTTGCGCGAGCGCCTGCGCGCCGCCCACATGCTCGCCCTGTACCGGTCCGGCCGCCAGACCCTGGCCCTGGAGTCCTACCGCAGGCTGCGCGACCTGCTGGCCGACGAGATGGGCCTGGACCCGGGGCCGGAGCTGACCGCCCTGCACCAGGCCGTGCTCGCCCAGGATCCCGGCCTGGACGCCCCCGCGGCGCCCGCCGCCGCCCCGGGGACGCACACCGTCCCCGGCATCCCGGCACCGCCCGCACCCGGCGGGGACGCCCCGCGGCTGCCGCCCCCGCCGGACCCGCCCGTGCCCCTCACCCCGCTGGTCGGCCGCGAGGACGACCTCGCCCGGGTGCTCGCCCTGCTGGAGCGGGCCCGCGCGGTCACCCTCACCGGCCCCGGCGGCGTCGGCAAGACCCGGCTGGCCCTGGCCGCCGCCGCACAGGCCGCCCCCGGCGGCGTCCACCCCGTCGACCTGGCCGGGGCCTGCCCGGGCGAGGACGCCGACAGCGCCGAGGCGGCCGTGGTGGAGGCGCTGTCCGCCGCCCTGGGGGTGCGCGACGACTCCTCCGGGACCAGCCCCTTCACCGCCCCGCCCGGCACCCGCACCACCCGGCTGGCCGACGCCCTGCGCACCCGCGACGCCCTGCTGCTGCTGGACAACGCCGAGCACGTGGCGGCCGCGCTCGCCCCGGTCCTGTCCGCCCTGCTGGCCGCCGCCCCCGGGCTGCGCGCCCTGGTCACCAGCCAGGTGCCGCTGGGCATCGCCGCCGAGCACCTGCACGCCGTGGAGCCCCTGCCCGAGGCCGACGCGGTGCGCCTGTTCGCCGACCGCGCCGCCGCCTCGGCCCCCGGGTTCGCGGTCACCGACGACAACGCCGACGCCGTCACCTCCATCGTCCGCCGCCTCGACGGCGTCCCCCTGGCCCTGGAGCTGGCCGCCACCCGGGTGCGGGCCCTGGGCGTCCACGAGCTCGCCGACCGCGTCGACGACAGGTTCGCCCTGCTCACCGACGGCTACCGGGACGCCCCCGACCGGCACCGCACCCTGCGCGCCGCCCTGGACTGGAGCTGGGAGCTGCTCACCGGCCCCGAGCGCGCCGTGCTGCGCCGCCTGGCCGTGCACGCCGACGGCGCCTCCCTGGCCTCGGCCGAGGAGGTCGTCTCCGGCGACGGTGTCCCCCGCGCGGAGGTGCCCGACCTGCTCGCCCGGCTGGTCGACCGCTCCCTGGTCACCGCCTCGCGCGAGGCCCGCCCCCGCTACCGGCTGCTGGAGTCCGTCGCGCTCTACGGGACGGAGCGGCTGCGCGAGGCCGGGGAGGAGGAGCGGGTCCGCCGCCGCCACCTGGACCACCACCTCGCCCTGGCCGAGAGGGCCGACCCCCTGCTGCGCACCGGCGCCCAGCGCAGGTGGCTGAACGCCCTGGACGCCGAGGGCGCGGACCTGCGCCGCGCCCTGGAGACCGCCCGCACCGAGGGGGACGCCGACGCGGCCCTGCGCCTGTCCGTCTCCCTGGCCTGGTACCGGGTGATGCGCGGCCGCCTGGCCGAGGGCGTGCGCGCCCTGGACACCGCCCTGCACCTGCCCGGCGCCCCGGACCACCCGCTGCACCGCACCGCCCTGCTGTGGCGCGCCGCCCTGGGCCACGGCCTGGGCCGCGACGCGGGCCCCGTCCCGGAGCCCGTAGGCGAGCCGGCCGCGGGCGAGGCGCGGGCCCGCTGGTTCCTCGCCCACGTGCGCACCGGGTTCGGCGGCGGGGACGAGGCCGGCCTGGAGGACCTGCACGCCTTCTTCGTCCGCACCGGGGACCGCTGGGGCGAGGCCGCGGCCGCGGCGACCCTGGCCCGGCGCGCCTTCGGCCGCAGCGACCTGGACGCCGTCCTGCGCCGCGGCGATCGCGCCCGGGCGCTGTTCACCGACCTCGGCGACCGGTGGGGCCAGGCCCTGGCCTCCTTCCTGCTCGCCTCCCGGGCCGAGCCCGCCGGCGACCTGGACGCCGCCGAACGCCACCACCGCGAGGCCCTGGGCACCGCCGAGGACCTGGGCCTGTGGACCGAGGTCGGCGAACGCCTCACCTCCCTGGGCCGCATCGCCCTGCTCCGCCGCGACCTGACCCGCAGCGCCGAACTCCACGAGCGGGCCCGCCGGGTGGCCGCCGAACAGGGGCACGTGGTGGGGGAGGAGTCCGCGGTGCTGGGCCTGGGCCTGGTGGCCCGCCGCCGCGGCGACCTGGCGGCCGCCCGCACCCACCTGGAGGCCTGGCTGGACTGGCACCTGGAGTCGGGCTCGGACTTCGGGGCCGCGCTCATCCTCGCCGAGCTGGGGTTCGCCGCCGAGCTGGACGGCGACGCCGCCGGGGCCGAGGACCTGCACCTGCGCGGGCTGGCGGCGGCCCGCCGCACCGGCGACCCCCGCGCCCTGGCCCTGGCCCTGGAGGGGCTGGCCGGGGCGCGCTCCCTGGCCGGGCGGGCCGGGCACGCCGCCCGGCTGCTCGGCGCCGCCGACGCCCTGCGCCGTTCGGTGGGGGTGCCGCTGCCCGAGGCCGAACGCGACGACGTGGCCCGGATCGAGGACCGGATCCGGCGGGCCCTCGGGACGGAGGGGCTGGCCCGGGAGACGGCGCGGGGCGCCGTGGAGGGGGCCGAGGCGCTGCTCGCCGGCCCCTCCGGCCCTTCCGGCCCCGTCGCCCCGGCGGACCGGGAGGCCCTGAGCGGACCCTGAGGATCCCCGGAGCCGCGCGGCGCACGGTGGTGCCATGAACGATGACAGCACCGCCACCCGACGCCGCGGCCGCGTCCACACCTTCGCCGACCTCCGCGAGGACTTCGACGCCATCGTCGGCTCCATCAACTACGCCACCATGGTCACCGTCGACGCCAAGGGCAGGCCCCGCACCCGCGTCCTCATCCCCGTCTGGGAGACCGAGGGCGACGAGCCCCGGGGCTGGCTGGCCACCTACCGCACCCCGGTCAAGGCCGCCCACCTGGCGAACAACCCGCACGTCACCTTCTCCTACTGGAACCCCACCCAGAACACGGCCTCCGTCGACGCCACCGCCGCCTGGACCGAGGACCCCGCCGACCGCCGCCGGGTCTGGGACCTGTACCGCTACGGCAGCCCGCCCGGGGCCGGCTACGACCCGTCCGGGTTCTGGAAGGGCCCCGACGACCCGGAGCTCTCCGTGCTTCGGGTGGACCCCTGGCGCGTGCAGGTGCTGCGCGGCCGCGACCTGGTCACCGGTGTCCCCGCCCGCATCTGGACCCGCGAACCCCGGTGGTGACCGCGTGTCGGGCACCCGGTGCGGGCCGGCAGGGGACACCATCGGTGGGGACCCGGCGAGCGGAGGACACCAATGGAGCACCTGGACGCCATCGTCATCGGCATGGGACCGGGCGGCGAGGTCGTCGCCGACCGGCTCCTGAAGGCCGGCAAACGGGTGGCCGTCGCGGAGCGCGAGCTCATCGGCGGCGAGTGCGGGTACTACGCCTGCATCCCCAGCAAGACGCTCATCCGCCCGCCCGAGGCCCGGGCCGACGCGGAGGAGGCCGCCGGGCTGGACCGGCCCGGCCTGGACTGGCCCGCGCTGCGCGCCTACCGCGACCAGATGATCCGCCACCTGGACGACTCCCGGCAGGTCCGGGGGTACCGGGACCAGGGGGCGCTGGTCCTCAAGGGCGCCGCCCGCGTCGTGGGCCGCGACCCCTGGCGGGTCGCGGTCGACGGGCGGGAGTACACCGCCGACCACGTGGTGGTCGCCACCGGCTCCGAGGCGGTGCGCCCGCCCGTCGAGGGCCTGGACGGCCTGGGCCCGGACCGGGTGTGGACCAACCGCGAGGCCACCACCCTGACCCGGATCCCCGGCCGGGCGCTGGTGGTGGGCGGCGGAGCGGTCGCCGTCGAACTCGGCCAGTTCCTCGCCCGCATGGGGGCGGCGGTGACCCTCGTGCAGCGCGGCGACCGGCTGCTGGACCGCGAGGACCCGCGCCTGTGCGAACTGGTCTCCGAGCAGTTCGAGCGCGACGGCATCACCGTCCACCTGGGCACCGAGGTGGCCTCGGCGGCCGCCGACGGCGACGGCGTCGCGGCGGTGCTGGGCTCGGGGGAGCGCGTCGGCGCCGACGTCCTCGTGCTGGGCACGGGGCGCAGGCCGCGCGGCGACGGGCTCGGCCTGGCCGACCTCGGCGTGGAGACGGACCGGGGCGCCCTGCCCGTGGACGACCGCTGCCGGGTCGCCCCGGGGCTGTGGGCGGTCGGCGACGTCACCGCCCGCGCCATGTTCACCCACGTCGCCAAGTACCAGGGGCGGCTGGTGGCCGCCAACATCCTGGGCGGGGACCGCCGCGCCGACTACACGGGGGTGCCCCGGGTGGTGTTCGCCCACCCCGAGATCGCCGGGGTCGGGCTCACCTCCGAGCAGGCCCGGGACCGGGGGATCGACGTGGCCACCGCCGAGATCGACCTGCCCGAGACCCTGGCCCGGCCCTGGACCCACGCCACCGACCCGCGCGGCACCCTCGGGGTGATCGCCGACCGGTCCGAGGGCGTGCTGGTGGGGGCGTGGGCGTTCGGGCCGATGGTCTCCGAATGGATCAACACCGCGGCGCTGGCGATCCGCGCGCGGATCCCGGTGGGCTACCTCATCGACTCCACGCCGCAGTTCCCCACCTTCAACGAGGGCTACGTGGCGGCGCTGGAAGAGCTGGACCTGTAGCGCCGCAGGACGGGGGAGCGGGGGCGCCCCCGGCCGGACGGCCGGGCACGCCCCCGCTCTGTACCGCCGGACCGGCTGCTCTCCACGGGCGTTCGGACCCGCCCGGGAGGTCAGCAGCCCAGGTTCGAGCCGGTGGTGGTGCCCAGGATCTGGGCGAACCGGGTGAACTTGTCGATCCGGCTCTGGACCTGCCCCGGGTTGCCCCCGTTGCACTCCAGGCCCCCGTTGATCGCGCGGATCGTCTCGCCGAAGCCGTGGCCGTCGACGATGGCCCTGTGCGGAGTGATCGAGCCCGCGCCGGTCTGGGTGTTCCAGTACCACAGGCCGGTCCGCCAGGCGACCGAGGCGTTCTGCTCGACCTGGTAGGGGTTGTTGAGCAGGTCGATGCCCAGGGCGTCGCCCGCGGCCTTGTAGTTGTAGTTCCAGCTGAGCTGGATCGGGCCGCGGCCGTAGTAGGCGGCCTGGCCCGCCGGGCAGCCGAAGGGCTGGTTCCGGTCGCAGTAGTGGGGGTAGTTGGCCTCGTTGGTCTCCTTGATGTGGACGAGGCCGCCGGTCTCGTGGCTGACGTTGGCCAGGAAGGCGGCCGCCTCGCGCTTGCGGATCTCGGTGCTCCCGGTGTTGGTGAACGCCGGGTAGGAGCTCAGCGCGGCGACCAGGCCGCTGTAGGTGTAGAAGGGGTTCCGGTTCGGGAACATCTGGTCGAACTGGGCCTGGGTGACGATGAAGTCGCTCGGACCCGGCTGCTCGCCGCCGTCGCCGCCGGTACAGGGGCCCTGGTCGGCCCACACGTCCGAGGCGCCGGGGCGCTCGTTCTGCGTCCACCACTTGGCGGTGTAGTTGCGGCCCTCGTAGGAGGCCGTCTTGCCGCCGGTGTAGACGGCGGAGGCGCTCCAGGGCGCCGCGCAGACGGCGGCCTGCGCAGCGGTCGCGGGGAGAACGGTGAGCAGGGCCGCCATCGCGCCGAGCGCGGCGAACTGGCTCAGGAGACGTCGGATCACGTGATCACACTCCTCGGGGGCGGCGCGCATCCGACCGCGCGCCGCAGGGGGTGCCGTCACCCAAGCAAGTGTGGTCTAGACCTGTCAAGACCAGTAGTACGTATTGTGAGGATACGGTGACAGAACGCGGTCCGCGGCGGTACCGCGGCCGCGGGCCCTAGGTGCGGTCGGCCAGGGCCGCGGCCTCCTCGTCCTCCACCCGCTTGTTCCACTCGGCCTTGGAGGACTGCCAGCCGTCCTCGTCGCGGCCCAGCCGCCAGTAGCCGGAGATCGACAGGTCCTCCTTGGGCAGGCCGTGCTCGACGCGCAGCAGCCGGCGCAGGTCGCGCACGAACCCGGCCTCGCCGTGCACGAACGCGTGCACCCGGCCCGCCGGGAACTCCAGGGCCCGCACCGCCTCGGTGAGCAGGGCGCCCACCGGCCGGTCGCCCCGGTGCAGCCAGTGCACGCGCACCCCGGAGTGGGCGTCCAGCTTCTGTTCCTCCCGGGGGTCGGTGACCTCCACGAACACGTGCGCGGGACGCCCCTCGGGCAGGCGCTCCACCGCGGCCGCGATCGCCGGGAGGGCGCTCTCGTCCCCCGCCAGTAGGTGCCAGTCGGCGTCCGGGTCGGGGGAGTAGCCGCCGCCCGGGCCGAGCAGGCGCAGCGTGTCGCCGGGGCGGGCCGCGGCCGCCCACGGCCCGGCGAGCCCGGCGTCGCCGTGGTGGACGAAGTCGATGGTCAGCCGCCGGGAGGCCGGGTCGAAGGCCCGCACGGTGTAGGTGCGGGTGACCGGCCACTCCTCGCGCGGGCGGCTCTCGCGGATCTCTTGCACGTCGTAGGGCTCGGGGTCGCCCTCGGCGGGCGGCGGGAACAGCAGCTTCACGTAGGAGTCGGTGTACCCGGCGGTGGCGAAGGCGTCCAGGCCCTCCCCGCCGAACACCACCCGCACCATGTGCGGGGTGAGGCGCTCCACCGCCTCCACCCGGCCCACGTGCACGGTCACCTTCGGTCGTTCCCGTCGCTCGGTCACGGCGGCCCCCTTCGTCGAAACGTGTTAGGCGAACCTAACACCACCGTCGGCCAGGGTACCCCTCCGGGTGGTCGGAGAAGGTGGTGGAAATACCCCGGGGGGGTATATGGTTACCGCGTTCGACGACGACCACTCCACGAGGAGCGCCACCATGGGACTTTTCGCCATCCGCGACTACCGCAACCTGTTCTCCGCCCAGGTCATCGCCCTGTTCGGCACGGGGCTGGCCACCGTGGCCCTGGGGCTGCTCGCCTACGACCTGGCGGGCCCGGACGCCGGCGCGGTCCTGGGCACCGCGCTCACGATCAAGATGGTCATGTACGTCCTCATCGCGCCCGTGGTCGCCGCCTACGCGGACCGGCTGCCCAGACGGCTGTTCCTGACACTGCTCGACGCGGTGCGCGCCGCGGTCGTCCTGGCGTTACCCTTCGTCACCGAGATCTGGCACATCTACGTGCTGATCGGCGTCCTCCAGGCCGCCTCCGCGGCGTTCACCCCCACCTTCCAGGCGGTCATCCCCGACATCGTGACCCGTGAGTCCGACTACACGCGGGCGCTGTCGGCCTCCCAGGTGGCCTACACCATGGAGAGCCTGCTCAGCCCGGTGCTCGCCGCCGTCGCGCTGACGTTCATGACCTTCGACTGGCTGTTCGTCGGGACGTCGGCCGGCTTCGCCGCCTCGGCCGCGCTGGTCCTGGCGACCCGCGTCCCCGACGCCCGGCCCAGCGGGCTCACCCGGGTCTGGGACCGGCTGGCCTCGGGGATCCGGGCCTTCGCGGCCGCCCCCCGGCTGCGCGGGGTCCTGGCCCTGAACCTGGTGGTCGCCGCGTCCGGGTCGATCGTGGTCGTCAACACCGTCAACTTCGTCCGCGACGAGCTCGGCGGCACGCAGGCCGACGTCGCCTGGATGCTCGCCGCCTCCGGCGGCGGCACCCTGGCCGTCGCCCTGGTCCTGCCGCGCGTGCTCGACCGCGTCGCCGAACGCGCGGTCATGATGACCGGCGCCGCGGTCCTCGTGACCGCCGTGCTGGCCGCCGTGGGGACGGCGTACGCGCAGATCGCCGCCTGGGCGGTCGCGGTGCCGGTCTGGGTGGCCGTCGGCGCCGGGATGGCGCTGGTCATCACGCCGACCGGCCGGGTGATCCGCTCCTCGGTCGCCCCCGCGAGCCTGCCCGCGGCCTTCGCGGCCCAGTTCTCGCTGTCGCACGCGGCGTGGCTGGTCACCTACCCGGTCGCCGGGTGGATCGGCACCGCCGCCGGGTTCGCGCCCGCCTGGACCGTCCTGGCCGTCCTGGCCGTCGGCGGGGCCGCGGCGGCCGTGGCCCTGTGGCCGCGCGAACGCGCTTCGGCCGCCCCGTCCCCGACGCGGGTGTGAGGGCCGGCCCGGGCGGCACCGCCGCCCGGGCCGCCGCCCTCGGTGGACGGCCCGCGGTCGCGGCACCCCGCCTCGCCCGGCACCCGTCGCGGGCGGGAGCCTTCGGTCCTGCGCCGGCACCCCCGCCCGTCGGAAGGTCCTCGACGGGTGGCTCGCGGTCGCGGGTCCTCCCCGGGGACCTCTCCTCCGGGCCTCCAGGACCCGGCCGGGCGCCTCACGGAAACCCCCGGCGGCCGGGGACGGGCCTCAGGCGGCGTCGCTGCGGCCGTCGCGGGTGGGGGCGGTGAAGACCGCGTGCAGGCGGGTGTCGTCGGCGGGGGCCCCGGCCTCCAGGGCCGCCAGCCAAGCCGCCGCCCCGGCGGTGCACCCGGCCGTCGACAGCGGCGACCCCGCGGTGCCCAGCGCCAGTTTGCGGGTGAGCGCCTCGTGCACCGGCGCGGACCCCAGCAGCACCCCGCCGGCCAGCACCACCGGCCGCCGCTCCCCGGGCGTGCGCACCTGGTGCACCGAGTGCGCCAGGTGCCCGGCCGCGGCGTTGACGATCACCTCGGCCGCCTCGTCCCCCTGCGCGAACGCCTCCGAGACCAGCGGGGCCAGCTCGGCCAGCCCGATCGGCGGCCGCCCGGTCAGCGTGCGGGCGAAGGCGCGCGCGTGCTCCTCGGGCAGGTGCTCGCGCCCCTGGACCGGCCGCCTGCCGGGGATGACCCGCTTGGCCACCATCCGCGCGAGCGGGCTCAGCGCCGTGCCCCGGCTCAGCTGGCGGGCGGTCTCCCGGGCCGCCTGGTGGCCGATCCAGAACGCCGACCCCTCGTCGCCGATCAGCCAGCCCATCCCGTCCGCGGACCGGCTGCGGCGCCGCCCCTCGATCCGGGTCGCGATCGCGCCGGTGCCCGCGATGAGCACCGTCCCGTCGGGTTCGGGGGTGCCGGAGGTGAACGCCACCTCGTCGTCGCCGACGAACACCATCCGGTCCGCCGGCACGCCGACCAGCAGCAGCTCCTCCACCAGGGCCGCGCGCACCCGGTCGTCGCGCAGCGCCGACACCCCGGCCAGGCCGATCGCCCCGGCCACCACGTCCTCGCGGGCGCGCGGCCCGGCCTGGTCGAGGGCGGCGCCCACCGCCCGGGCCAGTTCCCGGCCCGCCCGCGCGGTGCCGTGCGTGTTGGGGTTGGCACCGCCGGCCCGGGCCAGGCCCACCCGCTCGCCGGCCGGGGTGGCGACCAGGGCCCGGGTGGAGGTGCCGCCCGCGTCCACCCCCACCACCAGGCGGGGGCGGTCGGAGCGCTTCGTCGTCGAAGAGGTCACGGCTGTCACAGGAGGGAACTGCCCTTTCAGCGGTCGGAATACTCTTCGCGCAGGCGGCCGACCACGGCCAGCGCGGTCTGGACGGCCTCGGCCGCGGCCCCCTCGTCCAGCGGGTCCCCGCTGACCAGCAGCCTGAGGTAGACCGGCGCGGCCAGCGCGCGGGCGACCCGCGCCGGGTCGGTGCCGGGCGGGGCCTCGCCCCGGGCGACGGCCCGTTCCACCACCGGCCGGACGTGCTCGACGCGGTCGGCGAAGACCCGCTCGCGCGCCCGCGCGATCTCGGGGATGCGCGCGGCGTCGGCGAGCATCGCGGTCATCACCGCGCCCCGCGGCGAGGTGAGCAGGCCGACCAGGGCGCGGGCCAGGGCCTCCAGGTCGCCCGCCAGCGCGCCGGTGTCGGGAGCCGGGACCTCCGTGGCGGCCAAGTGCTCGAAGGCGTCCACGACCAGCGCCTGCCGGTCGCGCCAGCGCCGGTACACGGTGGTCTTGTGCACTCCGGCGCGGCGGGCCACCGACTCGACGCTGAGGTCGGCGTAGCCCCGCTCGCCCAGTTCGGCCAGGGTGGCGGCGCGGACGGCGGCCAGCACCTTGGCCCCGCGCCCCACCGGCCGGGCGGGGCCGGCGTCGTGTTCGTGGGTCATCGTCCTCCCAGGATCGTCCCGATTCTCCTTTGCCGCGGGGGTCCGGCGCACGCATACTGAAGCTATCGCAACAAAAAGTTGCGATAGCTCCCCGCGGTTCGAGGAGGACCCGTGCCCGACATCTACCGCTACACCTCGCCGGTGGCCCCCAAGGACGCCACCGGACCCGTCGCCGCCGTCTACGCCCAGATCAAGGACGAGTTCCTGCTCGCCGACGGCCCCCTCATGACCCTGTCCCGCGCCCCCGAGCTCCTGGTGTGCGTCTGGGCGCTGCTGCGCGAGTCCGAACTGGCCGGGCCGGTCCCGCGCGCCGAGCGCGAACTCGTCGCCGTCGCCGTCTCCGCCGCCAACACCTGCCCCTGCTGCGTCGACGCCCACACCGCCCTGGGCCACGCCGGGGGCGACCACACCGCCGCCGAGGCCGTCCGGGCGGGCCGCCGCCCCCGCGACCCCGCCCTGGCGGCCCTGGCCGACTGGGCCGCCGTCACCGGCGACCCCACCCCCGGCCCCCGGCCCGCGCCGCCCTTCCCCGCCGAGCACACCGCCGCGTTCATCGGCACCGCCCTGGTCACGCACATCATCAACCGCGTCACCTCCTCCCTCCTCGTCGAGCGCCTGCTGCCCGGTGACCTCCAGCGCTCCCGGACCGTGCGCCGGGTCCTGGGCGCGGCCGTGCGCCGCGGCCCCGGCCGGCCCGTGGCACCCGGCCGCTCCCTGGAACTGCTGCCGGCCACCGCCGCCGCCCCGCCCGCCTGGGCCGACGGACCCGTCGGCACCGCCTACGCCGCACTGGCCGGGGCCGTCGCCTCCCTGGACGTCCCCGACACCGTCCGCGCCCGTACGCGGGACGCCGTCGCCGCCTGGGACGGGCGCCCGCCCGCCCTCTTCGAGGACCCCGTGGGCGCGCACGCCGACGGGCTCGACGCGCCCGATCGGACCGCCGTGCGCCTGGCCGTGCTCGCCGCCCTGTCCCCGCACCGGATCGCCGACGCCGACGTCGCCGCCTGGCGGGCCGCCACCGGCCGCACCGCCGACGCCGACCTGGTGCGCCTGGTGGTCCTGGGGGCGTTCACCGCCGCCGACCGGATCCAGCGCTCCCTGGCCGCCGCGGCCGCCCGCCGACACCCCGCCGGTCAGCCGGGGGAGGCGTAACCGCGGACACACGGAAAAGCAGTGGCGCGCCCCGCGGCGGTCCTGAGAGGGTCGGTCCATGGCAGCAGAGCACCACCCCGCGACACCCCGATCCGACGGACCCGGATGGGAGGTCGACCGGCCCGCGGAGGACGAGATATCCGAGGCCACCCGGGTGTTCGCCACCGCCATCAACATCCCGTTGAACGACCTGCTCGACACCGAGCGCGACCACCCCGTCAACGAGCCCGACCGCTTCCTGGTCGTCCGCGACGGCGGCCGCATCGTCGGCACCACCAACTCCCATCCCTTCTCCCTCACCGTCCCGGGCGGTCCGCGCCCGGCGGCCGGGGTGACCGGGGTGGGCGTGCTGCCCACCCACCGCAGACGCGGCATCCTCACCGCCCTCCTGCGCGAACAGCTCGCCGACCTGCGACGACGCGGCGAGAACCTGGCGATCCTGTGGGCCTCCGAAGGCGGCATCTACGGCCGCTACGGCTACGGCCGGGCGTTCCGCCAGCACACCTACTCCGTGAGCCGGGCCCACGCCGCCCTGCGCCCCGACGCGCCCCGCGACCCCTCGCTCACCCTGGAGCTGGCCGAGCCCGCCGACGTCCTGCCCGACCTGGACCTGCTGCACCGCGCCGCCCAGGCCGAACGCCCCGGCGGCTTCCCCCGCGAGGGCAACTGGTGGAAGCTGCGCCTGTGGATGCTCTCCCGCCCCCGGCCCGACACCTCCGACCTGCGCGCCGTCCTCGTGCGCGACGCCGGGGGCCACCCGGTCGGCTCGGCCCTGCACCGGGTCACCACCGGCTACGGCGAGGGCGGCCTGCCCACCGGGACGGTCTCCGTCCGGGAGGTCAACGCCCTCACCCCGGCCGCCCGCACCGCCCTGTACGAGTACCTCTTCGACACCGACCTCACCGTGGAGACCGAGGTCGTCGGCCTGCCCGAGGACGACCCCCTCCCCGCCCTGCTGGCCGACCCCGCCCAGGCCGTCCGCCGCGGCGGCGTGAGCCTGTGGCTGCGCCTGGTCGACGTGCCCGCCGCCCTGGCCGAGCGCACCTATGCCCACCCCCTGGACACCGTCATCGAGGTCGCCGACCGGCACGCCCCCTGGAACGCCGGGCGCTGGCACCTGAAGACCGACGGGGAGCACACCCGGGTGGAGGCCGCCACGACGGCCCCCGACCTGTCCCTGGACGCCGCCCACCTGGGCTCCGCCTACCTGGGCCGCGGACCGGTGACCACCCACGTCGACGCCGGCACCGCCGTCGAGCACACGCCCGGCGCCGCCGCCCGCCTCGACACCGCCCTGTACACCCCCCGCGCGCCCCGCTGCGACACCGGCTTCTGAGCGGGACGGGCCCCGGCCGACACGGGTCCGCCGGGCCCCGACCCGCTCCGAACGCCCCCATCCCGTCCCGACCGCACCGAACGACAAGGCGAAGAACACCATGACCACATCCGACAGCCCGCGCGCCGAGTGGACCGTGCGCGGCACCGACCGGGACGAGTACGCACGGGCGGCCCGGGTCATCGGCGAAGCCCTCCTGGTCGCCGAGGACGTGCCCGCCATGCTGGAGCGGATGCGTCCGATCCACGACGCCGAGGGCTACGAGCGCGTCCGCGTGGCCGTCGACGACATCGACGGCGAAGAGCGGATCGTCGGCGCCACCAACGACTTCCGCTTCGAGATGACCCTGCCCGGCGGGCCGCGCCGCGTGGCCGGGGTGACCGGGGTGGGCGTGTGGCCCACCCACCGCCGCCGGGGCGTGCTCAGCTCCCTCATGCGCCGCCAGCTCGCCGACATCCACGCCGCGGGGGTCAGATACGCCGCCCTGTGGGCGTCCGAGGGCGCCATCTACGGCCGCTTCGGCTACGGCCCGGCCGTCGCCGAGACCGAGGCCCACATCGCCCGGCCGCACGCCGCGCTGCGCCCCGACGCACCCCGCGACCCGGAGCTGACGGTCCGCCTGGGCTACGCCGCGGAGCTGCGCTCCGACCTGGAACAGGTGTACGCGGAGGCCGCCGCCGCCCGGCTCGGCCAGGTCGCGCGCCCCGGCCACTGGTGGGACCGGACCCTGCGCGACAAGCCCGAGCACCGCGAGGGCCGGGGCCCCAAGCACGCCGTCGTGGTCCGCGGGCCGCAGGGCCCGGTGGGCTACGCCCTGTACAGCACGCGGAGCAAGTGGGAGTCGGACGGCCCGGCCGGGACGGTGTACGTCCAGGAGATGCGGGCCACGGTCCCGGCGGCCTGGACCCTGCTCTACGAGCACCTGCTCGACCGCGACCTGACGGCCCGGATCGAGTTCGAGTTCATGCCGGTGGACGACCCGCTCGTGCACCTGCTCGGCAACCGGGACCGGCTGGTCCGGGAGGTCTTCAACAGCCTCTGGTTCCGGCTGGTGGACGTGCCCGGCGCGCTGTCCGAGCGCACCTACGCCGCCCCGGTGGAGGCGGTCCTGGCGGTCACCGACCGGTACGCGCCGTGGAACGCCGGGACGTGGTCGCTGAAGGCGTCCCCCGAGGGCGCGCGGGTGGAGGCCACCGACGCCGCCCCGGACGTGTCGCTGGACGCGGCCCTGCTGGGCGCGGCCTACCTGGGGCAGACCCCGCTCACCGGCTACGCCGCCGCCGGGCTGCTCACCGAGCACACCCCGGGGGCGGTCGCCCGCCTGGACGCGGCCCTGCACCGTCCGGACGCGGCCTTCAACGGGTCCATCTTCTAGCCGTCGGCGGCCGCCCGGCCCGCAGCGGACGCTGCGGGCCGGGCGGCCCGTTTCAGCCGGTGAGCGCCTTGACCAGCCGCTCCACGTCCTCCTCGGTGTTGTACAGGTGGAACGAGGCGCGCAGGCGCCCGTCGCGGGCGGCCACCGCGATGCCCTCGTCCATCACCCGCTCCACCCCGCCCGCCGGGGCGGCGACGGACACGATCGCCGAGCCCGCCGGCTCCAGGCCCAGGCCGGCGCGCAGCAGGTCGCCCAGGGCCGCGTTGTGCGCGTGCACGGCGCCGACCCCGGTCTCCTCCAGCAGCGCCAGGGTGCGCTCCAGCCCCGCCCAGGCGGGCCACACCGGCGGCAGGTCCAGCCTGCGGGCGCCCGGCGCCGGCGCCAGCGGCCCGCCGTACAGGCTGTTCCACGGCTCCTCGGCGGCGTACCAGTTGCCCGCGAGCGGGGACAGCTCCGCCAGCGCCTCCGCGGTGCCGGTGAGGAACGCCGCGCCGCGCGGCCCCAGCAGCCACTTGTAGGTGCTGCACACCGTGTAGTCGATCCGGTCGGCGGGCAGCGGCAGCCACCCGGCCGCCTGGGTGGCGTCCACGAGCAGCCGCGCCCCGTGGGCGTCGCGGGCCGCCAGCAGGTCCTCCAGGGGAGCGATGCGCCCGTCGGAGGACTGCACCGCCGACACCGCGACCAGCCGGGTGTCCGGGCCGACCGCGTCGGCCAGGTGCTCCAGCGGGACCTCCCGGACGGCGAGGTCGGTCCGGGCCAGGAAGGGGTGCACCACCGAGCTGAACTCGCGGGCGGCGACGACGACCTCGGCGCCCGGCGGCAGCGCGGCGGCGACCGTTCCGACGAACTGGGCGGTGTAGGCGCCGATCGCGGTGTTCTCCGCGGGCACGCCCAGCAGGCGGGCGTAGGAGGCGCGGGCGCGTTCGACGCCCGGGTCGGCGTCGGCCGGGGAGAACCGCCCCTCGGCCACGGCGCGGGTGTACTGCGTCACCGCGTCCAGCGCGGTGTCGGGGGTCAGCCCGTGGGTGGCCGTGTTGAGGTACACGGTCCCGGGGGAGAAGTGCCGTCGTGCGGCGTCGATGCGGGCACGGGTGGAGTCGTCCATGCCCCCATGCTCCCCATGGCGGGGAACCGGGTTCAAGGGCCGCTCCGGTCGGGATTGGCCCTTGTCGCGGGGAAGGGCGCGGGACGGCGGCCGGGTGCCCCCGGGCCGGGCGCCCTCAGTTGCGGAACTTGGCCTGGGCGTCGGTGGACCCGGCCATGAGCTTGTTGAGCAGGCGGACCAGCTCGCGCCGCTCCTCGGGCTCCAGGGCCTCGGCCCAGGCGGACTCGCGGCGGTTGTGGGCGCGGAACCCGCCGAGGATGGCGTGGTAGCCCGCCTCGGTCAGGCTGAGCTGGAGGGCGCGGCGGTCGTGGGTGGCGCGCTCGCGCAGGATGAGTCCGTCGCGCTCCAGGGTGTTGAGCAGCGCGGACAGGGCGGCCCGGCTCATGCCGGAGATCTCGGCGGTGGTCTTGGCCTCCATCGGCCCGGCCAGCCAGAGCGCGAAGATCACCCGGAATCCGGGCCAGGTGAGCCCGCGCGGCCGGTGGACCGTGGACTCCAGGTCGTAGATGACCATGCTCGTGGCCCGGTTGAGGGTGAGGACCATGCGCATGGCGTCGGCGTTGACGGAGGGGAGTTCCTGCTCGGCCTTCTGCACCGCGTAGTCGACGAACGACCAGAAGGTGAGGTCACTGCTGGGGGGTGCGGTGTCATGGGTCACGGGACCAGCCTAATACCTGGGGTCCGGGCCGTGTTTACCGTGCTTTTCCCTTTCCGTGGGCGCCTTGTTCAGTGGTGACGGCGGACGGGTGGAACGCGGCGAATGCTCTTTTCGGGGTGGAGGCGGCGCTTTTTCCGTTCTTCGTTCCCGGGGGGACCGCGACCCGCCGCGGGGAGGCGGGGGTGTCGTGCGCGCCGTGGGGAGAGTGGGGGAGCGGGGCAGGTCGGTGCCCTGCCGTCGGCGGCCGACAGGCGTACAGTGTGACCTGTATCACCGGCGAGGTGGCTCTGCGCCTCTTGGTCCGGTGACGCAGAGCACGTTATGGTCTGAATCATCAAACGTTTGATCATTATGGGCGGCGGCCGCCGCCCGGAGCGAGTGAAGGGGTCCCGACGACCATGGCAGCCAAGCCGTTCGCCTCGTCCGCCGACACCGAGGCCAAGCAGCAGACCCTGGAGGTCCTGGCCGACGGCGTCTACGCGCTCACCGCCGAGGGCGACCCCAACGTGGGCGCCATCGAGGGCGAGGACTTCCTCGTGGCGTTCGAGGCCCTGGCCACGCCCACCGCGGCCCGCGAGTGGCTGGCCAAGCTGCGCGAGCACACCGACAAGCCCGTCCGCTACCTGGTGCTCTCCCACTACCACGCGGTCCGCGTCCTGGGCGCCAGCGCCTTCGACGCCGAGATCATCCTCACCCACGAGAAGACCCACGAGCTGATCCGCGAGCGCGGCAAGGAGGACTGGGCCAGCGAGTTCGGCCGCATGCCCCGCCTGGCCAAGGACGCCGGCTCCGTGCCCGGCCTGACCTGGCCCACCCAGACCTTCGCCGACCGCACCACCATCGACCTGGGCGGCGACCGCGGCGAACTCGTCCTGGAGTACTTCGGCCGCGGCCACACCGAGGGCGACATCGTCGCCTGGCTGCCCCGGCAGAAGATCCTCTTCGCCGGCGACCTCGTCGAGGCCCAGGCCGCCCTCTACACCGGCGACGCCTTCCACAAGGACTGGGCCGGCGCCACCCTGGACAGGGTCAAGGCCCTGGGCGCCGAGATGCTCGTCGGCGGGCGCGGCGCGGTCAGCCGCGGCCGCTCGGAGGTCGACGCCGCCATCGAGCAGACCCGCAACTTCCTCAACGTGATGATCCGCGAGGTCGGCGGCGTCCACGAGCGCGGCGGCACCCTCAAGGAGGCGTTCGAGGCCACCCACGCCGCCCTCGTCGACGACTACGGCCACTGGCCGATCTTCGAGCACTGCCTGCCCTTCGACGTCTCGCGCCTGTGGGACGAGTTCTCCGGCATCGAGCGCCCCGTCATCTGGACGGCCGAGCGCGACCGCGAGGTCTGGGACCTCCTCCAGGCCTGAGCGGACCGCCGGGGCCGAGCCCCGCCCCCGCGGGAGGGGAACCTCCCGCGGGGGACCCGCGGCCGCCGACGCCCCGGCGGCGGGCACCCGTCCCGCCGCCGGGGCCGCCCACCGACCACCCCCGCCCCGAAGGGGCGCCGACGCCCAGGAGCCCGACATGCGACCTCCCGCTCCACGACCCCCCGCCGACACCTCCGCCGAGCCCGTCCTGGTCCTGGGCGCCGGCCCCGTCGGCCAGACCGCGGCCCTGCTGCTGGCCCGGCGCGGCGTCCCCGTCCGCATCGTCGACTCCCGGCCCGAGCGCGACGCCGTCGGCTCCAAGGCCATCTGCCAGCAGCGCGACGTCCTGGACGTGTGGGACTGGGTGGGCGCCGGAGAGGTCGCCGAAGAGGGCCTGACCTGGGACACCGCCCGCACCTTCTACCGCGACAGCGAGCTGTTCAGCGTCCGCCTCGCCGACCCGGGCGCCTCCCCCCTGCCGCCCTTCGTCAACATCTCCCAGTCCCGCACCGAGGAGATCCTCGACCGCCGCCTCGCCGAGGCGGGGGTGGCGATCTCCTGGGACCACACCGTCACCGGCATCGAGCAGGACGACACCGGCGTCACCGTCACCTGCGACACCCCCGCCGGCCCGGTCCGCCTGCGCGGCACCCACGCCCTGTCCTGCCTGGGCGCCCACGGCGGCGTCGTCCGCCGCGCCCTGGGCCTGGGCTTCGAGGGCACCAGCTTCCAGGACCGCTTCCTCATCTGCGACATCCGCGCCGACCTGGGCGACTGGGCCCGCGAGCGCCGCTTCTACTTCGACCCCGAGTGGAACCCCGGCCGCCAGGTGCTCATCCACCCCTGTCCCGACTCGGTGTTCCGCATCGACTGGCAGGTCCCCGCCGACTTCGACCTGGAGGCGGAGGAGGCCAGCGGACGACTGGACGCCCGCATCCGCCAGATCATCGGGGAGAAGCCCTACGAGATCGTCTGGCACTCGGTGTACCGGTTCCACACCCGGGTGGTGGACCGCATGCGCGCGGGCCGCATCCTGCTCGTCGGCGACAACGCCCACCTGGTCGCGCCGTTCGGCGCCCGCGGGCTCAACTCCGGCGTCCAGGACGCCGAGAACGCCGCCTGGAAGATCGCCTACGTCCGCGCCGGGTGGGCGGACGAGGAGTTCCTGGAGACCTACCACACCGAACGCCACGCCGCCGCTCTGGAGAACGCCGAGATCACCGGCGCCACCATGCGCTTCCTCGTCCCCCAGGACGAGGCCGAGCACACCACGCGGGTGAGCGTCCTGGAGCAGGCGCTCACCGACGAGGCCGCCCGCGCCCGGGTCGACTCCGGGCGCCTGGCCGAGCCCTTCTGGTACGTGGACTCCCCGCTCACCACGCCCAACGCGCGGTTCCCCTTCGGCGGCCGCCCGCCCCGCGGCCGGGCCCCCGAGCCCTGCCCCGGCGTGATCGCCCCCGACGCCCCGGTCGAGGTGCCCGGCGGCCCGTCCGGCGGGGACGCGCCGACCCGGCTGCGGTCCCTGCTCCGCGAGGGCGTCACCCTGCTGCTGGGCCCCCTCCCGGAGGGCACCGACGCCGACGCCGCCCGCGACGGCGTTTTGGCCGCAGCCCGGGGCGCCACCGGCGCGCCCGTGGCCGCGTTCCACCTCGCCGACATCGACACCACCGGGGCCCTCGCCAAGGCCCTGGACTGCCACCCCGGCGGGGTGTGGGTGCTGCGGCCCGACGCCCACATCGCCGCCGTCGTCGACGCCGCCGACACCGGGGCCGTCGCCGCCGCCGTCCGCACCTGCCTGGGGCGGGCCGCCGCCCCCGAACGACCGGCGCCCGCGCTCTGACGCCCGGCGCGACCGCACGAACCACGACGACCACCTGGAGGACATGCCATGGCCTACTACCGCCAGGTAGGCGAGGTGCCCCGCACCCGCCACACCCAGCACCGCACCCCCGAGGGCGGCCTGTACTACGAGGAGCTGATGGGGGAGGAGGGCTTCTCCGCCGACTCCTCGCTGCTCTACCACCGCGCGATCCCGTCGGCCATCGTCGACGCCGCCGAGTGGGAGGTCCCCGATCAGAGCCGCACCCGCAACGCGCCGATGGTGCCGCGCCACCTGCGGCTGCACTCGCTCTTCGACGACCAGGAGTGGAAGGCCGCCGACGTCGTCCAGTCGCGCCGCCTGGTCCTGGGCAACGACGACGTGCGCATCTCCTACGTGGTCGCCGGGGCGCCCTCGGAGCTGTACCGCAACGGCATCGGCGACGAGTGCGTGTACGTGGAGTCCGGCAGCGCCCGCGTGGAGACCGTGTTCGGCCTGCTGGAGGTCGGCCGCGGCGACTACGTCATCCTGCCCCGGGCCACCACCCACCGCTGGGTGCCCACCGGCGACGAGCCGCTGCGCGCCTACGTGATCGAGGCCAACAGCCACATCGCCCCGCCCAAGCGCTACCTGTCCCGCTACGGGCAGCTGCTGGAGCACGCGCCCTACTGCGAGCGCGACCTGCGCGGCCCCTCCGAGCCGCTGCTGGTCGAGGGCGAGAACGTGGACGTGCTCATCAAGCACCGCGGCGACGGCCCCGGCGGTATCTCCGGCACCCGCTACACCTACCCCACCCACCCCTTCGACGTGGTCGGCTGGGACGGGTGCCTGTACCCGTACGCGTTCAACATCGACGACTTCCAGCCCATCACCGGCCGGGTGCACCAGCCGCCGCCCGTCCACCAGGTGTTCGAGGGCCACAACTTCGTCATCTGCAACTTCGTGCCGCGCAAGGTGGACTACCACCCCGGGGCGATCCCCGTGCCGTACTACCACTCCAACGTGGACTCCGACGAGGTCATGTTCTACTGCGGGGGCGACTACGAGGCCCGCAAGGGCTCCGGGATCGGGCAGGGCTCCATCTCGCTGCACCCGGGCGGCCACTCCCACGGCCCGCAGCCCGGCGCCTACGAGCGCAGCATCGGCGCCGAGCGGTTCGACGAGCTCGCCGTCATGGTGGACACCTTCCGGCCCCTGGACCTGGGCGAGGGCGGGACCGCCTGCGACGACGGCGCCTACGCCTGGACCTGGGCCGGAGGGAGGCGGGAGTCGTGAGCGGCGCCGACGCGGCGGCGGGCGCGGGCGGGGCCGGGGACGCCCTGTACCGCTCCCTGTTCGACGACGCCGCCCTGTTCCCGCCCGGCAACGCCCCCATGGGCGAGGCCCTGCCCGCCCACCGCGGGCACCGGACCTCGTCCCGGGCCGCCTACGTGGGCCCCTTCCTGGTCTCCGACGCCCGTGTGGCCGAGCTGCGCGCGGTGCTGTCCCGTGAGGACGGCGACCACCCGCCCCTGGGGGTCGTGGTCACCGTCCCCGGCGGCGCCGACGGGGTCGCCCCCGCCGTCGAGGCGGTCCTGGCCGACCCCGCCCTGCGCCTGAGGGGCCTGGAGGTCGCCGCCCCGCCCGGCGGCGCCGACGGGGTGGCCGCCGTGCTCAACGCCCACCTCCCCGACGGGTCGGGCGGGCATGAGCGGGTCCGGGGGCGCGGTGTGGAGGTCTCCCGTGGGGACTCCCGCCCGTCCGACGGCGCGGACCGGCACGAGCGGGCCGAGGGGTACGTGGAGGTCTCCCGTGGCGGCGGGCCCGAAGGGGCCCGTGCGGACCTGGCGGCGCTCGCCTCCGCCGGGCTCCGCGCCAAGTTCCGCACCGGCGGGGTCACCGCACAGGCCCACCCGGACGAGGACGAGCTGGCCGCGTACCTGTACGCCGCCGTCGACCTCGGAGTGCCCTTCAAGTGCACCGCCGGGCTGCACCACGCCGTCCGGCACACCACCGCCGAGGGGTTCGAGCAGCACGGTTTCCTCAACGTGCTGCTGGCCACCGACACCCTGGTCCGGGGCGGGAGCGCCGCCGAGGCGGCCGCGGTCCTGGCCGACCGGGACGGCGGAGCCCTGGCCGCCCGCGCCAAGGGGCTCACCGCCGGGGAGGCGGCCTCGGTCCGGGCCGCGTTCCGCTCCTTCGGCACGTGCAGCATCATCGAGCCGCTGGAGGACCTCATCGTCCTCGGGGCGCTCAGCCCCTGAACCGCCGACGAACGACCACCCCCGCGGCCGGGCCGGAACCGACGGCCCGGCCGCGGGCCGCACCCAGAAAGCGCGCACCCCATGCCCGACAGCTGGATCGACCTGCCCCAGGACACCGAGTTCGGCCTGGCCACCCTGCCCTACGGGGTGTACGACACCGGCCCCGGCGACGACCGCGGCACCCGTATCGGCGTCGCCGTCGGCTCCCACGTCCTGGACCTGGGGGCCGCGGCCCTGACCGCCGGCTCCCCCCACGCCGACCTGCTCCGCACCCCGAACCTCGACGCGCTGCTGGCCGCCGGCCGCCCCGTCTGGGACCGGGTCCGCGCCGACCTGGCGGACTGGCTCACCGACCCCGCCCGCGAGGAGGCCCTGCGCCCCCACCTGGTGGACCGGGCGTCGGTGCGGCTGCACCTGCCGTTCACCGTCGCCGACTACGTGGACTTCTACGCCTCCGAGCACCACGCCACCAACGTCGGCCGGATCTTCCGCCCCGACCAGGAGCCGCTCACCCCCAACTGGAAGCACCTGCCCATCGGCTACCACGGCCGTTCCGGGACCATCGTGGTGTCGGGCACCGACATCGTCCGCCCCACCGGGCAGCGCAAGCCGCCCACCGAGCCGTCCCCGGTCTTCGGGCCGTCGGTGCGGCTGGACATCGAGGCCGAGGTGGGCTTCGTGGTCGGCACCCCCAGCCCGATGGGCGGGCGGGTCGGGGTGGACGGCTTCGCCGACCACGTCTTCGGCGTGTTCCTGCTCAACGACTGGTCCTCGCGCGACCTCCAGGCCTGGGAGTACGTGCCGCTGGGCCCGTTCCTGGGCAAGTCGTTCGCCACGTCCGTCTCCCCGTGGGTGGTGCCGCTGGCCGCCCTGGAGGCGGCCCGCGTGGAGCAGCCCGCCCAGGACCCCGAGCCGCTGCCCTACCTGCGCGGCACACAGCCCTGGGGCCTGGACCTGCGGCTGGAGGTCCGGCTCAACGGGCACGTGGTGTCGCGGCCCCCGTTCTCGCAGATGTACTGGACGGCGGCGCAGCAGCTCGCCCACATGACCGTCAACGGGGCGTCGCTGCGCACCGGCGACGTGTACGCCTCGGGCACGGTGAGCGGCCCCGAGGTGGGGCAGCGGGGCTGTTTCCTGGAGCTGACCTGGAGCGGCAAGGAGCCGCTGCGGCTGCCGGACGGCACCGAGCGCACCTTCCTGGAGGACGGGGACGAGGTCACCATCACGGCGACCGCCCCGGGCCCGGACGGGACCCTGGTCCACTTCGGCGAGGTGAGCGGGCGGATCCTGCCCGCCGTGTAGGCGCCGGGCGGGGGCCGCGGGCCCCGCCCCGCCCTCCGGGGCGCGGTCCCGGGAACGCGCCGCCCCGGGGACCCGGCTCCGCCGCCGGGCCGGAGGATTGTCGGAACCGTGGGGCAGGATCGCCCGTGACCGTAGGACCGGTACCGACGACCTGGAGGACCCGATGGCGCAGGGCGGACCCGAGGGCGGCGTTCGGCGGAGGCGGCCGGAATGAGGCGGGGAGAGGACCTGTGGCCCCTGGTCCACGCCGAGCGCGCCGCCCTGGCCGACGACCTCGCCGGGCTGTCCGAGGAGGACTGGGCGACCCCGTCGCTGTGCGACGGGCTGACGGTGCGCGAGGTCCTCGCGCACCTGACCGCCGGGGCGAGCCTCAACGGGCTCCGGTGGTTCGCCGGTGTCGTCCGCTGCCGGTTCGACTTCGACGCCCAGGTCGCGATGCGCCTGGCCGAGCAGATGGGGGACTCCGGCGCCGACACCCTCGCCCGCTTCCGCGCGGTGGTGTCGAGCACGACCTCGCCGCCGCTGCCCCGGATCGCCATGCTGGGCGAGGCCGTCGTGCACGGCGAGGACATCCGGCGCCCGCTGGGCATCGCGGCCGACCGGCCCGTCGGCACCCTGACGCGGGTCGCCGAGTACTACCGGGGCTCGGACCAGGTCGTCGTCGCCAGGAGCCGGGTGGCGGACCTGCGGCTGGAGGCCGCCGACGGCTCCTTCGCGGCCGGGGAGGGGCCGCGGGTCGCCGGGAGCACGCTCGCGCTGATCATGGCGATGACCGGGCGGTCCGCGCACCTCGGCGACCTGAGCGGGGACGGGGTGGAGGTGCTGCGCGGGCGCCTGGACGGATGAGCCGGCGGGGCCGGGCGGCGGGCTCCGCCGCCCGGCCCCGCGGGGTCACACCGTTGCGTCCCCCGCGCCGGTGAGGTAGTCGGCGAGGACGTCGGCCTCGGCGCGCAGGCGCAGGGCGGCGTCGTGCCGCCCGTGGGCGGCGTAGCGCTCGGCCTCGGCCCGCCGTTCGTCGACCTGGGCGCGCAGCAGGCCGTGGACGTCCTCGGCGGACAGGCGGCGGCGGGGAGCCTCGGTCGAGCCGACGCCCGCGCTCGCGCCGGCGACGTGCTCGCTCCCGGCCGCCCCGCCGCCCGCGGGGGCGGTGACGGCCTCGGCGTTCTCGATGGCGGCCAGGGCCGTGCGCAGCGCTGAGACGGCCTCGGGCCTGCGGGCCTTCATCGCGGCGACCAGGTCGGCGCGCAGCAGCGCGCGCAGCTCCTGGGGCGGGCGGTGCCCGGGTGGCGTGTCCACGTCGTCCCTCCTTCCTCCGGGGCCTCGGGGTACGAAGCCGGAACGTACTGAAAGTACTCTTTCATTCCCTGACAGGCAACTCGAAAGGGAATGATAGGGAGTGTCAGTGGACTCCCTTCCTGCGGGTGGTGGAAACCCGGGCGGACCGGGGCCGGATGTAGTTGGATGTCCGGGGGGCGCGACCCGCCGCCCCCGACGTGGAAGGACGTGACCATGGGCGACGACGGGCCGGCCCGCATCGCACACCTGCTGTTCGAGGCCGGGACGCTCAAGAACCAGCGCCGTACCGGCTGGTGGGTCGCCGGGGTCCGCGACCCCGAGTCGGTGGCCGAGCACTCGTGGCGGACCGCCCTGATCGCGTCGGTGCTGGCGTCGATGGAGGGCGCCGACCCCGCGAAGGCCGCGCTGATCGCTGTATGGCACGACACCGGCGAGACCCGCACCGGCGACCTCCACCACCTGGCGCAGAAGTACCTGGAGGCCAAGCCCGACGCCCGGGACATCGCCGCCGACCAGACCGGGGGAGTCCCGGAAGCGGTGGGCGCGATGGTCCGCTCCGCCGTGGCCGCCTACGAGGAGCAGGACACCCCGGAGGCGCGCTGCGCCAAGGACGCCGACAAACTGGAGTGCCTGATCCAGGCCGTGGAGTACCGGGCGCAGGGGCACGCGGCGGCACAGCGGTGGATCGACTCCAGCCTGGAGCGGATCGCCACGGACGGGGGACGGGCGCTCGCCGCGGCGGTGCTGGCGCAGGAACCCCTGGACTGGGTCCGCACCGCCATGGGCCGCTGAGCCCCCTGTACCCTGGCCGTGTGCGCGGCCTCCTCCGCTCCCTGTGGGACGAGCCCCGGCCCCCTCGCCCGCCGTCGCGGCCACGACGGGACCTGGCGCTCGCGGGTGTGCTCGCGGCCGCCGCGGTGGCCGAGGCCGTGCTGCGCCCCGACCTGCCGTGGCGGATCCCGACGCTGCTCCTGACCGTCGGCCTGATCGCCCTGCTGCCGCTGCGCCGCACCCGTCCGCTGGCGGTGGTCGCGGCCACCTTCGGCCTCTCCGGCCTGGCCACAGCGGTCCTGGGCGGCCAGAGCGCCCCGCTGTACACGACGGTCTGCTTCCTGCTGCTGCCCTACGCGCTCTTCCGCTGGGGATCCGGCCGGGAGATCGCGGCGGGCTCGGCCGTCATGCTCGCCAACGTGGCGGTCCCCGTCCTCTTCGGCGCACCCGCCGACACGCTGGGCGGGGCCGTGCTCTTCTCGGCCGCGGCCCTGGGCGCGGCGGTGCGGTACCGGGCCGGGGCCCGCGAGCGCGAGTTCGAGCGGGCCCGCCTGCTCGAACGCGAACGGATCGCCCGCGACCTGCACGACACCGTCGCCCACCACGTCTCGGCGATGGCGATCCGGGCCCAGGCCGGGCTGGCGGTGGCGCGGACGCGGCCCGGGGCCGCGGTCGACGCCCTGGAGGTCATCGAGGCCGAGGCCGCCCGCGCCCTGACCGAGATGCGCGCCCTGGTGCGCGTTCTGCGCCGGGACGAGGACGGCCCCGCGGCGCGGGTGCCCCACCCGCGGGTGGGCGACCTGCGTGCGCTCGCCGGGGACTCCGGCGGCCCCGCCGTGGAGGTGGAGGTCGACGACGGCCTCGACGACCTGCCGCCGGAGGTGGCGGCCGCGGTCCACCGCCTGGCCCGGGAGGCGGTCGCCAACGCGCGCAGGCACGCCCGCAACGCCACCCGCGTCCGGGTGCGCGTCACCGCCGACGACACGTCGGTGCACCTGCGGGTCAGCGACGACGGGGACCCCGTCACCCGGAGCACGACCGGTTACGGGCTCATCGGCATGGCCGAACGGGCCGAACTGCTCGGCGGCACCTGCCGGGCCGCGCCCGGCCCCGGGCGGGGCTGGACCGTGGCAGCCGACCTGCCCCGGACCGGGGCGGCCGCGTGAGCGGCGGTCACGGACACGTCCGGGTGGTCGTCGCCGACGACCAGGAGATCGTCCGCACCGGCCTGACGATGATCCTCGACGCCCAGCCGGGCATCGAGGTCGTCGGCCAGGCCGCCGACGGCCGCGAGGCCGTCGCGCTGGCGCGGCGCCTGCGCCCCGACGTGTGCCTGTTCGACATCCGGATGCCCGGCACCGACGGCATCGAGGCCACGCGCCTGCTGGCCGGCCCCGGGGTGGAGGACCCCCTCGCCGTCGTCGTCATCACCGTGTTCGACCTCGACGAGTACGTGTACGCCGCGCTCAGGGCCGGGGCCCGCGGGTTCCTGCTCAAGGACGCCGGGGCCGACCTGCTCGCCCAGGCCGTGCGGGCCGCCGCCGCGGGCGACGCGCTCATCGCCCCGGGCGTCACCCGGCGGCTGCTCGACGCGTTCGCGCGCAACCGCCCCGCCGGGCCTCCCGAGCAGCCCGCCGAGGCGCTCACGGACCGGGAGGAGCAGATCCTGCGGGCCGTGGCCCGCGGGAGGACCAACGACGAGATCGCCCGCGAGACCTACATCGCGGTGAGCACGGTCAAGACCCACATCGCCGGCATCATGGCCAAGCTCGGCGCCCGCAACCGGGTGGAGGTCGCCATGTGGGCCTACGAGACCGGGAGGGCCGGGAACACGCCGCGCTGACCGGAAGGACGAGTCGGCCCTCCTCCTTCCGGCGGACCCGGACCCGGCCCGAATGCCGATGCCCCGGCACCGGCCCGGCGGCCACGATCGGAGCACGGCGGCGGGCGCGGTGCCCGCCGCGGCAGTGAAAGGACCCGTCGTGACCCCCTCCGCCCGACGCGAGTGGCCCGTACCCGTTCTGCTGATCCTGCTCAGCGCCGTGCCCGTGATCGCGGGCGGAGTGCGCCTGGGCGACCTCGGCGGCGGGCCGGTCACCCCGGACAACGCCCGGTTCTTCGCCGACCCGGTGCCCGTGGTGCTGCACATCGTCGCCGTGGTGCCCTACTGCCTGCTGGGCGCCCTGCAGTTCGCGCCCGGGCTGCGCCGCCGCCGCTGGCACCGCCTGTCGGGGCGCCTGCTGGTCCCGCTGGGGCTCGTCGCGGCCCTGACGGGGGTGTGGATGAGCCTGGCCTACCCCCTGAACGAGGGGGAGGGCGCCTCGCTGACCCTGGTGCGGCTGGTGTTCGGGAGCGCCATGGCGGCGGCGGTCCTGCTGGGGTTCGCGGCCGTCCGGCGCGGCGACATCGCCGGGCACCGGGCCTGGATGACCCGCGGGTACGCGATCGGGCTGGGGGCGGGGACCCAGGTGTTCACCCACCTGCCCTGGGTGCTGCTGCCGGGACAGCCGGGGGAGGCCACCCGGACGGTGCTGATGGCGGCGGGGTGGGTCGTCAACCTCGCCGTCGCCGAGTGGGCCGTCCGCCGCGGTCCGGCGGCCGCGGGGGAGCGTGCCGCGGCCCCGGCCCGGCGCTGACCGCGGGGCGGCGGGCCGCTACGAGCCGCCGGTGAGCAGGCAGTGGCCGACGGAGCCGGGCCCGCCGAACGCCTGGTACCGGGAGGCGAACTCCACCAGGCCCAGCAGCGCGGCGGCGGTGGCCGCGGACGCGCAGGCGAGCCGGAGGCCCCGGTTCCCGTCGGCCGGGCCCGGACGCGGACTCCGGTGGCTGCGGCCCGGTCCCGCGGAGGGCGGTTCCCCGTGCGGGGCGCCGTGGGGCCGTCCGGCCGGGAGAAGGGCGTAGGGGTTCCCGGGGCCGACGGTCCGGCGGGGGAGGAGCAGGGGGTCCGTGTCCGAGAGTGAGCGCATGAGGTCCTTTGTACAGTCGGAGGATTCGGTTCGCGGGGGTGTCGGGATATCTTCCGGAAGCGGAACCCAAGGTCCTGAACCGGAACCGCGCGGACGTCACCGCATATCGCCCCGATATGCCGTTGAACCGTGCCGGTGCCGGTCATCTGCGGCGGTTCGCGGTGGCCCCGTGCGCACGCCGCGCCGAGCCGCGGAGACGGAGAACGGAGGCCGGAGATGGACGTGGTCCGCGCGCCGGTGCGCGCCTGGGCGGAGGAGATCCTGCGCGGCCTGGGCGACCCGCCCCTGCGCGACCTCGTGGTGGAGTCCCGGCCGGAGAGCGGGGAGGTGGAGGTCGTGCTGTGGTTCCCCGACGGCACCGCCGCGGGTTCCTACCTCCAGGCCGCCATGACCGACGCCGAAGCGGTGGTCCACCTGGCCGACGGCCTCCAGGACGCCGCCGTGGAGCAGGCCCTCGGGCGGCCGCTGCCGCCCTGCCCCGGCCACCCGCACCCCCCGACCGCCCGCCTGGTCTCGGGGGTCCCCGCCTGGACCTGCCCGAGGACGGGAGGGGCGGTCCGCCCCATCCTCACTCCCCCGTGAGGGGTGTCCCGGAGAGTCCCGGGGCGGGCCGTCAGTCGGCGGTGAGCAGCGCGGCCAGGCCGTCGAGGCCCGCCGCGCTCAGGTCGAAGGCGTCCGCCGGCCGGGGCGGGTCCCCGACGGGGCGTTCGACGTAGGCGGTCCTCATGCCCACGGCTCGGGCACCGCGCAGGTCCCAGGCGTGGGCGGCGACCATGAGCAGGCGTTCGGGCGCCAGGCCGGTGTTGGCCACGGCGAGGCGGTACACGTCCGGGTGGGGCTTGTACCCGCGCACGTCCTCGGCGGAGAGCACCTGGTGCCAGCGCAGCCCGGCGTGGGTGTTGATGCGGGTGAGCGCCGGACGGCCGGCGTTCGACAGCCCCATCACGGGCAGGCGCGCGGCGATCCGCTCCAGGCCCGACACCGAGTCCGGCCACGGATCCAGGCGCTGCGCGGAGTCCGCCAGCGCGCGGACCGCGTCCGCGTCGGCGACACCGGCCTCGGCGGCGACGCGTTCGGCGGCCTCCCGGTCGATCGCGGTGCTGTCGGTGTAGGGGCGGCGGCCCGCGAGGATGTCCCGCTGCCGCTCCTCGACATGCCGCTGCCACGTTGCGACGAGGCCGTCCACGCGCGCGTCGTCGAGCCGGGCGGGCAGCGAGCGGATACCGCGTGCGATCCCGCCGGGTTCGTCGACCATGGTGCCGAGGATGTCGAACACGACCACGTCCACATCGGGGAGCGGAGCCATGGGGCCTCCTGAATCGTCTGGTGTCGGATGGCGGAGGACCCCGCCGGGGCGCCACGGCGGCCTCCACGGGCGGCGGGTCGGCCCGCCCGGCCGCCGGTGGCCGGGGGAGGCCCCGACGGGGGAGGGGCGCGGACCCGCGGGGGCCGCGGTGGACCTTTCCGCCGCGGAGCGTACCTTCCCCGTCTTCCGGTACCGCCGGGACCGCGACGGCTGCGCCCGCGCCCCGGCCGGGGCGGCGCCCTTCGGGGCCGGCCCGGCTCAGCCGGTCGGCGCGGCCGGGGACCACACGCCGAACCACTGTTCGGCGCCGTACTCCTCGAACCGCTCCGCCTCGGTGAACCCCAGCCTCGCCGCCAGGCGCATCGCGCGGTCGTTGGCGGTCTGCGTGCACAGCACCACCGGCTCGCCGGGCAGCGCCCCGGCGAACCAGTCGAGCACCGCGGCGCACGCCTCGGCGGCGTACCCGTGCCCCCAGGCCCGGGGCAGGAACAGGTAGCCGAGCTCGGCCTCCGCGCCCTCCGGACGCACGTGGCCCGGGCGTTCCGGGTCGCGCCGGTCGAGCGTGGTCATGCCGACCATCGCCCCGTCCAGCTCGACCGCGAACAGGCCGGGGCGCCGTCCGGGCACCTCGGGCATCGCGCGTTCGAGGTCCTCGCGCGGCTGCGGTCCGCCGAGGTAGGTGCCCACCTCCGGCGAGGAGAACAGGTCGATGAACGCTTCACGGTCCCGGGCCTCGGTCTCACGGAGCACGAGGCGTTCGGTCTTGATCGGGGAGGGCGGCCAGATATCGGGCCCGAGTTCAGACATGGCGGGCAAAGTAGCACATCCCCGGGCGAGAACTCAGGGAATTACAGGACCCCGCAAGCGGATGCGGCGGCCCGAGAAGAAGGCCGCCCCAAAGCGAAAGGCAGGGGTTCCGGGAACCTCCTGCCACTCTCAATCTATAGCGCACCCCGGGGCTTGCGGCAAGACCCGGGTCAGGGCGCAGAATCGTCGATCGCGGCCGCCGCCGGCGGGATCCCCGGGACCCGATGAGGGGCGCGCCGCCATCGACACGCACCGAACGGGGGACACATGATCGACGTGGTCATCGCCGGCGGGGGGCCGACCGGCATGATGCTGGCCGCCGAACTTCGGCTGCACGGGGTGGAGGTGGTCGTGCTGGAGAAGGAGGCCGAGCGGCCGCCCTTCGTCCGCGCCCTGGGGCTGCACGCGCGCAGCATCGAGGTGATGGACCAGCGCGGCCTGCTGGGCCGGTTCCTCGCGGAGGGGCGCGAGCACCCCCTGGGCGGGTTCTTCGCCGCCATCCGCAAGCCCGCCCCCGCGGGGCTCGACACCGCGCACGGCTACGTGCTCGCCATCCCGCAGACGACCATCGACCGGCTGCTGGAGGAGCACGCCGCCGAGGCCGGCGCCGACATCCGGCGCGGCCGCGAGCTGGTCGGCCTGGAGCAGGACGCGGAGGGGGTGGACGTCGAACTGGCCGACGGGACACGGCTGCGCACGCGCCACCTCGTCGGCTGCGACGGCGGCCGCAGCACCGTGCGCAGGCTGCTGGGCGTCGGCTTCCCCGGCGAGCCCAGCCGGACGGAGACGCTGCTGGGCGAGATGGAGGTGACCGCGTCGCCGGAGGAGCTGGCGGCGGCGATGGCCGAGGTCCGCAGGACCCACATGCGGTTCGGCATCGGCCCCATGGGCGACGGGGTCCACCGGGTGGTCGTGCCCGCGGCGGGGGTGGCGCCGGACCGGACCGCCGCGCCGACCCTGGAGGACTTCAAACGGCAGCTGCGCGAGTACGCGGGCACCGACTTCGGGGTGCACTCCCCGCGCTGGATGTCCCGCTTCGGCGACGCGACCCGGCTGGCGGACCGCTACCGGGTCGGCCGGGTGCTGCTGGCCGGGGACGCGGCGCACGTCCACCCGCCGGTGGGCGGGCAGGGGCTCAACCTGGGCGTCCAGGACGCCTTCAACCTGGGGTGGAAGCTGGCCGCCGAGGTGAGCGGCCGGGCCCAGGCGGGGCTGCTGGACACCTACGAGGCGGAGCGCCGCCCGGTGGCGGCCGACGTGCTGGACAACACCCGCGCGCAGATGGAGCTGATGTCCCCGGAGCCGGGGCCGCAGGCGGCGCGCCGCCTGGTGTCGGAGCTGATGGACATCGAGGAGGTGAACCGGTACCTGACCGAGAAGATCATCGCCACGGGGATCCGCTACGACGTGGGCGCGGAGGGGCACCCGCTGCTGGGCGCGCGGCTGCGGGACGTGGAGCTGAAGGAGCACGGGCGCCTGTACGGGCTGATGCACGGCGGCCGCGGACTGCTGCTGGACCGGACGGGGAGCCTGTCGGCACAGGGGTGGCGGGACCGGGTGGACCACGTCGTCGATGACAGCGAGGAGCTGGCGGAGATGGACGTGCCCGCGGTGCTGCTGCGCCCGGACGGCCACGCGGTCTGGGTGGGGCGCGACCGGGAGGGGCTGCCCGACGCGCTGTCCCGGTGGTTCGGACCCGCGGCCGCCTGACCCCGCACGGGCCGCCCGGGAGCGCCTCCGCCGAGGGGAGGCGCGCTTTCCGGGCGGGCCCCTTCCGGGCGCGCCCGCGACGTGCCACACTCGTCGCGTGATCGAGCCCGAGGCGCCCTCCTCCCCGGCCGGCGTACTGCCGACCCGCCCCGTTCTCGGGGGCTTCCACCCCGACCCCACCGTCTGCCGGGTGGGCGACGACTTCTACCTGGCGTGCTCCAGCTTCGAGTACGCGCCGGGGGTCCCGCTGTTCCGGTCCCGGGACCTGCTGGCCTGGGAGCCGATCGGCCATGTGATGGACCGCCCCGCGCACCTGGCGGCCCGCGCCGGCCCCTCGGGCGGCGTGTACGCCCCGACCCTGCGCCACCGCGACGGCACCTTCCACCTGGTGACGACCGACGTCTCCGCCGGCCCCGGCCACCTGCTGATGACCGCGTCCGACCCCGCCGGCCCCTGGTCGGACCCCGTCCGCATCCGCGGGGCGGGCGGCATCGACCCCGACCTGGCGTGGGACGAGGACGGCCGGTGCCTGCTCACCTGGTCGGACGGCGGGATCCGCCAGGCCGTCCTGGACCCGGCCACCGGCGAGCTGCTGACCGGGCCGCGCACCCTGTGGAGCGGCACCGGCGGCAGGGACCCGGAGGGGCCGCACCTGTACCGGGCCGGCCGGTGGTGGTACCTGGTGATCGCCGAGGGCGGCACCGGTCCCGGGCACGCGGTCACGGTCGCCCGCGGGCCCTCCCCGCAGGGCCCGTTCGAGCCCTGCCCGGACAACCCCCTGCTGACCGCCCGGGGCACCCCCGGCCCGGTCCAGAACACCGGCCACGCCGACCTGGTCGAACGCCCCGACGGGTCGTGGGCGATGGTGTTCCTCGGCGTGCGCCCCGCGGGCTCCTTCCCCGGCTGGCACGTGCTGGGCCGGGAGACGTTCGCCGCGGAGGTCTCCTGGAGGGACGGCTGGCCCGTGGTCTCCGGCCCGCTGGAACCCTCGCCGCGGCCCCCGGTACGGTCGGTCCTCGCCGACGGCGTGATCGGGCCCGACTGGGTCGGCGCCGGCGTCCTCCCCGACCGTGTGCTGCGGTGGGCGGGGGACCGGTGGCGGATGGCCCCGCCCGGCCCCGGCCGGGTGTTCGTGGGCCGCCGCCAGGAGCACACCACCATGACCGCCCGGGCGGTCGTCGCCGCGGACGGCGGGACCGGCGCCCTGGAGCTGCGCATCGACCCCGCCCACCGGTTCGCGCTGGAGGTCGACGCGGACCGGGTGCGCGCCGTGGCGCAGGCCGGGCCGCTCACCACCGTGCTGGGGGAGCTCCCCCTGCGGCCGGGGACGGAGCTCGAACTGCGCGCGGTGCCCCCGACCGCGCCCCTGTACAGCAGGGAGCGGGGGCCGGACGTGCTCGTCGCCGGTGTCCGCACCCCGGACGGCGGGACCACCGAGCTGGCACGGCTGGACGGGCGGTACCTGTCCACGGAGGTGGCCGGGGGGTTCACCGGCCGCATGGTCGGCGTCTCCTGCGCCGGGGGCGGGATCGCGGTGCGTTCCGTGGAGTACCTGGGCGGCACCTGACGGCGCCGGGGGAGTCGCGGACGGCCGGGCCGTTCGGCCCCCGGACGGGATCCGGGCTCACAGCCTCCGGTACATGATGTGCAGTCCCACGAACCCCTTCCGCGGGTGCGCGAACCCCTCCGGCAGCGTTCCCACCACCTCGAACCCCAGCGACCGGTACAGCCCCACCGCCCGCTCGTTGCCCTCCACGACCGCGTTGAACTGCATCCCGCGGTAGCCCGCCGCGCGCGCCCAGTCCAGCGAGTACTCGCACAGGGCCCGCCCCACCCCCCTGCCGGAGTGGGCGGGGTCGACCATGTAGCTGGCGCTCGCGATGTGCGAGGCGTTCCCGCCGTGGTTGCGGTTCATCTTGGCGGTGCCCAGGACGCGGCCGTCGCCGTCCACCGCGACCACCGTCCGGTCCGGCTCGGGGAGCAGCCACATGTCGCGCGCGGCCTCCTCGCCCAGGTCCGGGGGATAGGTGAAGGTGTCGCCGGCGGCGACGATCCGGTGGAGGAAGGGCCAGATCGCGGGCCAGTCGGCCGGGAGCGCGGTGCGGATGTGCATGGCGGACAGTGTGGTGTTCGGCTTCGTGCCCCCGCAAGTCGTTTGCGCGGTCCGACCGGCGCCCCCGATTGAATCTACGTCGTAAAGGCGGGGGTTCGGGAAACTACAGGACCAAGAGACGAAGAGGCGTGCGGCTGCGCCGCACACCCCCTCCTGAAGCGTGTTCGACGGACACCCCCGTGCGGTCCGGTGCTCGCGCCGAAGGAGCGCGGGCCGGCCCGGAGGACGCGGGGCGGAATCATCCGCCGGACACGTCCCGAGCCCCCAGCGCCCTCAGCAGGTAGGGGAGCAGCCGTTCCGCCATGTCCCGTCCCGGGCGCCCGCCCGGTTCGTGCGGGACCAGGAACGTGTGCGTCACCATCGGCCCGATCACCAGCTCGCCCACCACCACCGGGTCCTCCACCGGGGGGATCTCCCCCCGGTCGGCCGCGCGGGCCACGATGGCCGCCACGCGGTCCTGCAACGGGGCCACGTACTCGCTCACCAGCACGTCGGCCAGCGCCCGGTTGTGCGCCGCCTCGCCCAGGATGGCGCGCAGCAGCTGTCCGGAGGGGCCGTCCAGGGCGGTGGCCTTGTCGTGCAGCAGTTCGCCCAGGTCCGAGCGCAAGGTCCCGGTGTCGCGGTCGGGGCCCAGGTCCTCGCACCACACCGCCGCGGCCTGGAGCACCAGGTCCTCCTTGGAGCGCCAGCGGCGGTACAGGGTCGCGGTGGAGACGCCGGCGCGGCGGGCGACGGCGGCGGTGGTCAGTCCGCCGTAGCCGTGCAGGCGGAGTTCGTCCAGGGTGGCGTCCATCAGCGCGCGGTCCCGGGCGGCGTCCCTCGGCCTTCCGCGGCGGGGCGTCGTCTCGGGCAGATGGTCCGTGGTCATGGCAGCATCCTACGGTCCCTGGTCAAAACGAAAAGGTTTCGTTTAGTATCCGGCTATGACGAACGACACCCCTGGCACCCCGACCATCCGGCAGGCCACCGTTCAGACCGCGGCGCCGGCCCCCATCGACGGCGACAGCGCCGCGGAGATCTCCGCGCTCGTGCGCGGTCTGCGCGCCGCCTTCGCCTCCGGCCGCACCAAGCCCGTCGCCTGGCGCCGCGCCCAGCTGCGGCGGCTGCGCGCCCTCCTGGTGGAGGAGCGCCCCGCGCTGGAGAAGGCGCTCAAGGCCGACCTGGGCAAGAGCCCCGTCGAGGCGCACACCACCGAGATCGGTTTCGTCGTCAACGAGATCGACCACACGCTCAAGCACTTGGCGTCGTGGCTGCGCCCCCGGCGCGTGCCGGTGCCGATGGCACTGGCCCCCGCCAGGGCCCGCACGGTCCGCGAGCCGCTGGGCACGGTGCTCATCATCAGCCCGTGGAACTACCCGGTGAACCTGGCGCTGGCCCCCCTGGTCGGCGCCCTGGCCGCGGGCAACGCCGTGGTGATCAAGCCCAGCGAGCTGTCGCCGGCGACGTCGGCGCTGCTGGCCGACCTGGTGCCCCGGTACCTGGACCCGGAGGCGGTCGCCGTGGTCGAGGGCGGTGTCCCCGAGAGCACCGCGCTGCTGGAGCAGCACTTCGACCACATCTTCTACACCGGCAACGGCCAGGTGGCCCGCATCGTCATGGCGGCGGCGGTCAAGCACCTGACGCCGGTCACCCTGGAGCTGGGCGGCAAGAGTCCCGCCATCGTGGAGCCGGGTGCGGACCTGGCCGCCACGGCGCGGCGGCTGGCGTGGGGCAAGTTCACCAACGCGGGCCAGACCTGTGTGGCGCCGGACTACGTGCTGGCCGTCGGCGGCACGGCGGACGCGCTCCAGCGGGAGCTGGCGGCCGCGATCACCGAGATGTTCGGCGAGGACCCCAAGGCCAGCGGCGACTACGGGCGCATCGTCAACGAGCGCCACTTCGACCGCCTGGTCGCGCTGCTGGGCAGCGGCACGGTGGTGGCGGGCGGGCGGCACGACCGCGGGGACCTGTACATCGCGCCGACGGTGCTGGGCGACGTCACGGCCGACACCCCGGTCATGGCCGAGGAGATCTTCGGTCCGATCCTGCCGGTGGTCGGCGTGCCGGACCTGGACGCGGCGATCGCGTTCGTCAACGAGCGGGACAAGCCCCTGGCCCTGTACGCGTTCACCGAGTCGGAGGAGACCAAGCGCCGCCTGACCACGGAGACCTCCTCCGGCGGCCTGGCGTTCGGCCTGCCCATCGCGCACCTGGCCGTACCCGACCTGCCGTTCGGCGGTGTGGGCGAGAGCGGCATGGGCGCCTACCACTCGACGGCGTCCATCGACACGTTCTCGCACACCAAGTCGGTGCTGGACAAGTCGCTGGTGCTGGACACCATGCGGGTGGCCTACGCGCCGATCACGGACCTGAAGGAGAAGATCCTGCGGCGGATGCTGTGAGCCGCGGCGGGTCGCGGGGCTAGCGGGCGTCGGTGATGGCGACGCCCGGCTCCAGGTCGTCCCCGGCCAGGTCGGAGACGGTGACGAACTCGTACCCGTCGTCGGCGAGTCCGTCGAGGATGCCGGGGATGGCGTCCACGGTGCTCTCGTGGATGTCGTGGAAGAGGACGACGCTGCCCCGGTCGGTCTCTTCCAGGGTGACGTCGGTGACGGCGCCGGCGTCGCGGCTCTGCCAGTCGAGGGTGTCCACGTCCCACAGGACGATGGGCTTGTCGATGGCCTCGCGGGCGGTGTCGTCGAGAGAGCCGTAGGGCGGGCGCACGGTGGCGGGCTTCTCGCCGGTGACGTCCTCGATGGCCTTGTCGGTGCGCTCGATGTCGTCCTTGACGGCGGAGCCGGACAGGGTGGCCAGGTCGTCGTGCTTCCAGGAGTGGTTGCCGATCTCGTGGCCCTCGTCGGCCATGCGCTCCACGGTGTCGGGGAAGTTCCCCACGTTGGAGCCGAGCAGGTAGAAGGTGGCCTTGGCGTCGTGGTCGGCGAGGGTGTCCAGGACCTTGTCGGTGTACTGTCCGGGGCCGTCGTCGAAGGTCAGGGCGACGCACTTCTCCTTGGTGCAGTCCGGGGCGGCGATGCTCTTGGCCTCGGCCTTGAGGACGGTGTCGGCCGCGGCGGGCGAGGCGGGGATCAGGAGGGCGGCGAGGGCGAGGCCGCCGGTGGCGGCCAGGGCGAGTTTGGGTTTCGGAAAGGTAACGTTCACGCAGGAGAATGTATGCGAGCCCGTGACCTGGGAAAAGGTGAACGCCCACGAAGTGACGAACCGCTCTTTACGTCCGTGGGGGAATGAAATACGCGAACCCCCGCCACGGCGGGGGTTCGCGCGTCCGGCGCCCGGGGCGCCCTCAGTTCACGCGGGCGTCGGTGAAGACGTCGCCCGGGGCCAGCGCCTCCAGGCCGAACAGGTCGGTGACGGTCACGAAGTGGTAGCCCTTCCGGTGCAGACCCTCCAGTACCTCGGGAACGGCGTCCACCGTGCTCGGGTGGATGTCGTGGAACAGCACCACGCTGCCCGCCGTCGTGTGCTCCAGGGCGTGCCCGGCGACCTTGGCGGTGTCGCGGCTCTGCCAGTCCATGGTGTCCACGTCCCACAGGATCAGCGGCTGGTCCACGGCCCTGCGCACGGTCCCGTTGAGCGAGCCGTAGGGCGGGCGGATCGTCAGCGGGTCGGAGCCGGTGATCGCCCGCACCGCCTCGTTGGTGCGCGTGATGTCTTCGGCGACCCCCGCCTCGGACTTGCCCGCCAGGTCGTCGTGCTTCCAGGAGTGGTTGCCCATCTCGTGCCCCTCGGCGTGGGTGCGCTCCACCACCTCGGGGAACTCGCCCACGAGCGAGCCCAGCACGTAGAACGTGGCGCGGGCGTCGTACTCGGCGAGCATGTCCAGGAGCCGCTCGGTGTCCTCGCCCGGGCCGTCGTCGAAGGTCAGCGCCACGCACTTGAGGCGTGAGCAGTCCAGGCTGTCGCCCTCGGCCGACAGCTCCCCGTCCAGCGGGAAGTCGGGCTCGCCGGACAGGGCGGCCTCCCGCGCGTGGTAGCCCAGCTCCGACAGCAGGCCCTCGGTGTCCTCGGGCTGGACCGGCAGCAGGACCTCGCTGACCCGCCCGGCCTCGGGCACGTCGCCCGGCTCCATGCGCACCGCCAGTCCGCCGGCGGTGCTGAAGGCCAGGTCGGCCAGGGGCGAGCCCTCCCACAGCTCGGCGGCGCGCAGCGCCTGCTCGGGGTCGGACAGGTCCAGCGGGGCGGTGTCCTCGCCGGTGGCGCCGGGGGAGGGCGGTGCGGAGCCGACCCCGGCCTCGCCGGGCCCGGAGTCCGGGGCCTCCTCCTGTTGGGCGGCGCGCAGCGCCACCTCGCCGACCAGGCCGGGCAGCTGCTCGGTCGGCATGTCGTAGTCGTCCTCCAGCACGCCGGCCAGGGCCAGGTGGGCGCTCTCGATGGCCTCCTCGTCGCGGAACAGCGACGTCCAGGGCAGGACGGTGTCGTGTTCGGCGTCGTACCACAGGGTGCGGGCGCCGAAGGTCTCGTTGACGCCGGCCTTGACGGTCTCGGTGACGCGGACGCCCACCACCTTCGGCGAGGCGGCCAGCATGGTCGCGTCCTGGAGCAGTTCGGGCGTGCCGTTCTCGGGCAGGTCCTCCAGGAATTCGGTCTGGCGCTCGGCCATGGAGGTGTGGATCTCCGTGGTCAGCGGGTGGTCCGGCCCCAGGATCGGGTAGCGGTACCCGACCGTGCCGGCGTCGGTGGCCACCGAACGCGTTCCCACCTGCACCGCAGGCCACGCGTCGAGTGGTATGCGCACCGCCTCGGCATAGGGCAGGGCCGGTTCCGCTGCGTGGCAGCCGGGTACCAGGAGCAGGCCCAGAACGGCGGTGACGGCGAGTTTTCGGCTAATCGAGGTGACAGGCACGAGGGGACCATATCGAAGGGGCCACCGAAACAATAATCAGAACGCGCCCGATTGAATACTCTCTGTCATGATTTTGGGGGAGAGTGAACAAGCGCGGAGAGGCGAACCCGTGGCCCGGGCCGGGCGTCCCACCCTCTAACGTGGTGTCCGCTCCACGCATCTGTTTCGAAAGGGACTCATGAGCTACGGTCCAGGCCCCGGCCAGCCGCCCAACGGCGGAACCGGAGGATACTTCCCCCCGCCTCCGGGAGGAACCGGCGGCTATCCCCCTCCGGGCGGCGGCTATCCCCCGCCCCCCGGCGGACCGGGCGGCTACCCGCCGCCCCCGCCCGGCGGCCCCGGCGGCTACCCGCCCCCGGGCGGCCACGGGCCCCAGGAGCCGCCCTTCAGCATGGGCGCGGCCATCGGCGCGATCATCGCCAACGTCATCGGCCTGTGCGTGTGCTGGGGCTTCGCCCTCATCGGCCTGATCCTGGGCGTCATCGGCGCGTCCCTGGCCACCAGCAACCCCAAGGCCGCCAAGACGTGCACCATCATCTCCTGGGTGCTGTTCGGCGTGGGGATCGTGGTCGGCATCATCTACATGGTCCTGTACGGGGCCTGGTACCTGACGGCGCTGTCCTCGTACTGACGGGCCCCCGCCGGCCGGCCACGGCCGGCACGGCCCGGTGACACGGCGGGCGCGCGGCCTTCCCGGCCGCGCGCCCGCCGTTCCCTTTTTCCGGCTCAGGCCAGGGTCGCGGCCACCGCGGCGACGATCTCGCGCACCCGGGCCAGCACCGGTGCGTGCTCGCCGGTGGAGCCGGTGCGGGGCAGGTGGACGTGCCCCGCCGGGATCGAGGACCCGGCCCGGTCGCGCAGCAGGGTGTTGCGGTAGGCGATCTCGTTGGACAGGTAGTCGCCGCCGCCCCCGCGCCGGGCCGCCGAGCCCGGTGTGGGCCCGCCGGGGCGCACGACCGGTGCGCCGCCGCCCGCGGGGACCTCGGTGACCTCGGTGTTGACCACCACCGGTCCGCCGACCCGGGCGGCGATCTCCTCCACGGGCAGGGAGGAGCGGGTCCACTCGGGCGCGTCCGGGGGCAGGGCCCGGCCGGTGCGCGCCACTCCCAGGTTGTCGGTGCCGCCGCCGCGCCACACGCCGTTCCACACCTCCAGGTCGAACCGGTCGGGGCGGCCGCGGCTGAGGGTGAGGACGGCGTCGGCCTCACCGTGGACCCGGCCCAGGGCCTCCTCCACCAGGCCCGCGTCGAAGTCGGCCCAGCGCACGGGGAAGACCGCGGTGCGCACCACGGCGGTGCGCCCGCCCACGGGGAAGGTCCACCCGTTCAGGTCCAGGGCGGCGGCCCCCGACGGGTTGGCGCAGGCGGGGTCCTCGTCCAGGCGGAAGGGGTCGAACCCGGTGACGACGATGCGCAGCAGGCGCTCGCCGGGCGGGAAGAGCAGTTCGGTGATGCCGCGCGAGGCGGTCTCCAGCAGGTGCAGGAGCCCGGCGCGGTCCTCCTCGGCCAGGTCGAAGGCGGGCCGCCAGGTGCGCAGGCGGGCGGCCAGCCGCAGCCGGGCCCAGTACAGGGGGCGGTCGTCGACCGTCCCGACGTCGGTGCGGGCGGCCTCGGTCCACAGCCGCGAGGCGTGGGCGGCGACGGCCTGGCGGGCCGCCTCGGTGTCGGCGGCGTCGTTGAGGTCGGCGGCGAAGAGGGGGACGGCGGCTCCGAAACCGGAGCGGTCGAGGATCCTTCGGGGGACGTCGAGGTCGGCGCGGTCCTCTTCGGGGGTGGTGTCGTGGTGCACGGGATCGCTGTCTGTCTCGAAGTCGGCCGGTGCGGCCGGGGGATGGGCGCTCGCGAGTCTAACGCCGCGCGGGGGCGCCCCGGGGAACGGGGATCGGGCGCGCCGCGAAACCTGGACGGCGGGGCTGGACCGGCGGCCCCGGACTTGGCAGGGTGTTGAGTGTCCTGCCCCCTCTCGACGAAGAGAGTCGCACATGCACACTTCCGGACTCCCCGACACCGAACACCTCGCCGAGCGGGCCAGGGAGGCGCTGGCCCGGTGCGGCGTGGACCGGCTGCGCGAGCCGGTGGGCGCCGCCGGGACCGCGCGGACCCCCGTCACCGGGGGGATCCTGTTCCCCGTGGAGTTCGACACCGCGGCCTCCGCCGAGCGGGCGGTGGCGGCGGCGCACGCCGCCTTCCCGGCCTGGCGGGACACCCCGGCCCCGGTGCGCGGGGCGCTGGTGCGCCGCCTGGGGGAGCTGCTGCGCGAGCACAAGGGCGACCTGGCCGAGCTGGTGACGATCGAGGCGGGCAAGATCCGCTCCGAGGCGCTGGGCGAGGTCCAGGAGATGATCGACGTCTGCGAGTTCGCGGTGGGCCTGTCCCGCCAGCTGTACGGGCGGACCATGCCCTCGGAGCGGCCCGGGCACCGGCTGATGGAGACCTGGCACCCGCTGGGCGTGGTCGGGGTGATCACGGCGTTCAACTTCCCGGTGGCGGTGTGGTCGTGGAACACCTGTATCGCCCTGGTGTGCGGTGACACGGTCGTGTGGAAGCCCTCGGAGCTGACCCCGCTGACGGCGCTGGCCTGCCACGCGCTGCTGATGCGCGCCGCGAGGGAGACGGGGGCGCCGGACGACGTCCACCGCGTGGTGCTGGGGGACCGGTCGGTGGGCGAGGCCCTGGTGGACGACGCGCGGGTGGCGCTGCTGTCGGCGACCGGGTCCACGGCGATGGGCAGGGCGGTGGCGCCGCGGGTGGCGGCGCGGATGGGCCGGTACCTGCTGGAGCTGGGCGGCAACAACGCCGCGGTGGTGGCCCCCTCGGCCGACCTGGACCTGGTGGTGCGCGGCAGCGTGTTCGCGGCGGCGGGCACGGCCGGGCAGCGCTGCACGAGCCTGCGCCGCCTCATCGTGCACGAGGACGTGGTGGATGAGGTCGCGGAGAAGGTCGTGGCCGCCTACCGGCAGCTGGAGGACCGCATCGGCGACCCGTTCGCCGAGGAGACGCTGGTGGGCCCGCTGATCGGCGAGCGCGGGTACACGGCGATGCGCGAGGCCCTGGACCGGGCCGAGGCCGACGGGGGCCGGGTGCTGGTCGGCGGGGCGCGGCGGCTGGAGCAGGACGCCAAGGACGCCTACTACGTGGAGCCGGCGGTGGTGCGGATGCCGGGGCAGACCGAGGTGGTGCGCCGGGAGACGTTCGCGCCGATCCTGTACGTGCTGGCCTACCGCACCCTGGAGGAGGCGGTGGAGCTGCACAACGGGGTGCCGCAGGGGCTGTCCTCGGCGATCTTCACCCGCGACCAGCAGGAGGCGGAGCGGTTCCTGTCCTCGGCGGGGTCCGATTGCGGGATCGTCAACGTCAACATCGGCACCTCGGGTGCGGAGATCGGCGGGGCGTTCGGCGGGGAGAAGGACACCGGTGGCGGGCGGGAGTCGGGTTCGGACTCGTGGAAGGCGTACATGCGCCGGGCCACCAACACGGTGAACTTCGGCGGTGAGCTGCCGCTGGCCCAGGGGGTCCGGTTCCTCTAGGAGGCGGGGCGGGGCGGGTCCGCGGACCCGCCCCGTCGCCCGGGGTTCCGTGCGCGAAAAAATGTTTGTGCTCAATCTTGTTGTGGGCAACCGATCTCTGTTACGGTGTGACGGCACCCGAAGGACGGGAAGGGGAGGAGAAGAGCCGTGGCCGAGACCGAGTACGACCCGCTCGCCCTGGACAACCAGCTGTGCTTCTCCCTGTACGCCGCCTCCCGCGCCCTGACCGGGCTCTACCGGGAGCTGCTGGGCGACCTGGGCCTGACCTACCCCCAGTACCTGGTCATGCTCGCGCTGTGGGAGCACGGAACCCTCAGCGTCAAGGGGCTCAGCCGGGTCCTGCACCTGGACTCGGGCACCCTGTCGCCGCTGCTGCGCCGGCTGGAGGCCGCCGGGGCGATCACCCGCACCCGCAGCGCCGCCGACGAGCGGGTCGTCGAGATCGGGCTCACCGAGCGCGGCGCCGCGATGCGGGAGCGGGCCCTGGGCATCCCCGAGCAGCTCACCTGCGCCTCGGGGCAGCCCGCCGACCGGGTCCGCGACCTCATCACCACCCTCGACGAGCTCACCCGCTCGGTCGAGAACGCGGCCGCCCGGCGCCCCTGCGGGACCGGGTGAGGACCGACCGCCGCACGCCACCACGAACGCCACCACAGGCTCCGCGGGGAGCCGAAGGAGAGGAACCCATGGCATACGACGTCATGTACACCGCGCAGGCCACCGTCACCGGCGAGGGCCGCAAGGGCCACGGCCGCACCGAGGACGGCCGTCTGGACGTCGACCTGTCCGTGCCCAAGGGCATGGGCGGCGACGACGGCCCGGGCACCAACCCCGAGCAGCTCTTCGCGGTCGGCTACGCCGCGTGCTTCCACGGCGCGCTCAAGGCCGTCGCCCGCAAGGACAAGACGAGCGTCGACGGCTCCACCATCGAGTCGCACGTCAGCCTGGGCAAGTCCGATGAGGGCCTGGACATCGCGGTGGAGCTGGACGTCACCATCCCCGGTGTCGACCAGGCCAAGGCGGAGGAGCTGGTCGAGGCCGCCCACCAGATGTGCCCCTACTCCCGCGCCACGCGCGGCAACATCGAGGTCAAGCTGACCGCCAAGGCCGTCTGAGCCCGTACCGCGCAGTACTCGGGGGCGTCCCGCACGGGGGCGCCCCCTTCGCCGTGCCCGGGGCCGCCGTGCCCGGGGTCAGGGGGCGAGCGCCCCGCCCACGGCCGCGGCGATCGCGCGCCGCACGGCCCCGGGGTCGGGCCGCCGCCCGGTGCGGTCGGCGAACAGCAGGTGGGCGGTGCCGATGAGGGCGGGTGCCAGGGCCTCGACGTCGGTGTCGGGGCGCAGGCGGCCCAGGTCGCGCTCGGCGGCCAGGTAGGCGCCGATCCGGTCCACGGCCTCGGTGAGCACCGGGATCCCGGCCGGGAGGTCGCGGCGCAGCCGGGCGCGCAGGCCGTCGCGGAAGGTGACCAGGGCGACCACCGCGACCGCGATCGAGTCGAACAGGCCGGTGAGGGCGCCGGTGAGGTTGTCGACGACCTCGCCCCGGCCGGCCCGGTCGCGCAGCAGCGCGGTGCGGGCGTCCAGGCGCCGGGAGCGGTCGAGCACGAACGCGGCGAGGAAGTCGTCGAAGTCGTCGAAGTGGCGGTGCAGCACCCCCTTGGCGCAGCCGGCGGTGTCGGTGACGGCGCGGCTGGTGAGCGCGCTGGGCCCGGACCCGACCAGGATGCGCTCGGCGGCGTCGAAGAGCAGCTCGCGCACGTCGCGGATGGCCACCCCGGTCGGCATCGGCCCCACCCCTCTCCCCGTTTTTTCTGGGATACCAGGTTCCCAGAATGGGCATGTGCCCACTAAAGTGGGCGCATGCCCACTTCTGAGTTCCGCCCCGAACCGGGGACCGCCGTCTCCTTCGGCGCCGACGCCGCACGCTACGACCGCGCCCGCCCCGGATACCCCGCCGCCCTGGTCGAGAGGGTCCTGCCCGGCCCCGAGCCCCGGGACGTCCTCGACGTCGGCTGCGGCACCGGGATCTCCGCCCGCCCCTTCCGCGCCGCCGGCCACCGGGTCCTGGGCATCGACCCCGATCCCCGGATGACCGACCTGGCCCGCGCCGGCGGCCTCGCCGTCCAGAACGCCGCCCTGGAGGACTGGGACCCGGCCGGACGCCTCTTCGACGCCGTCGTCTGCGGCCAGGCCTGGCACTGGGTCGACCCCGTCGCCGGACCGGCGGCCGCCGCCGCGGCACTGCGCCCGGGCGGGCGCCTGGCCGTGTTCTGGAACGCCCTGGACCCGCCCGCCGACCTGGCCGAGGCCTTCGCCCGCGTCCACGAGCGCGTCCTGCCCGACCTGCCCGCGATGCCGCGCCGCACCGGCGCCGAGGGCTACACCGACCTGGCCTCCAGGGTCGCCGCGGACCTCACCGCGAGCGGCGCCTTCGCCACCCCCGAACCGTGGCGGCACACCACCCGGGAGCACTTCACCCGCGAGGCCTGGCTGGAGCTGCTGCCCACCGGCGGCCTGTACACACGGCTGCCCCGCCCGGCCCTGGACGCCCTGCTGGAGGGCGTGGGCGCCGCCATCGACGCCGTAGGGGGCGCCTTCCCCGTGCACCGCACCACCGTCGCCGTCATCGCCGTGCGCCCCTAGAGTGGACCGGTGAGCGAACCCACCGTCATCGCCCGCGGCGTGGGCGTGGAACTGGGCGGCGTCCCGGTCCTGCGCGGAGCCGACCTCACGGCCGCCCCCGGGGAGGTGGTCGCGGTACTGGGCGCCAACGGCGCCGGGAAGACCACCCTGCTGCGCTGCCTGGCCGGGCTGCAGCGGTCCGAGGGCACCGTGCGCGTGCTGGGCCGCCCGCCCGCCGACACACCGGACTTCTGGCGCGACGTCGCCTGGGCCGGAGACGAGCCCGCCTGGTACCCGGGGCTCACCGCGGGGGAGCACCTGGAGCTGATGCGGGCGGTGCACGGCCCCGGGCGGCTGGAGGCCGACCGGGCCCTGGAACTGTTCGGGCTCGCCGCCCTCGCCGACCGGACCCCGCCGTCGCTGTCGACCGGCCAGCGCCAGCGGCTGTCCCTGGCCACGGCGCTGCTGCGGCCGAGCCGGGTGCTGCTGCTGGACGAGCCCGAGCGCGGGCTCGACACCGGCTTCCGGGACCGGCTCGCCGGACTGCTCGCCGCCTACGCCGCGGACGGCGGCACGGTGGTGATGGTGACGCACGACGCGGGGCTCGCCCGCGGCGCCCGCCCCCTCGTCCTGGAGGCCGCGGCGTGAGGGCGGCGGCGCGGGTCCGGGCGTTCGCGCGGAACGGGGACCGCAGGCGCCGCACCTGGTCGGACCGCTACATCACCCTGTTCGGCCTGGCCCTGCTGGCGGTCCTGGCGTCCCCCCTGGTCGGCCGCGCGGTCGCGGCCGTCCCCGCGGACACCGACCCGGCGCGGGCCGGAGCCGGACTGGCCCTCACCGCCCTGCTCCTGGCCGGGGCGCTGGCCCTGGCCCGGGCGGCCGGACCGCTCGGAGTGCCCTCGGCCGACGCGTCCTGGCTGCTGCTCTCGCCGCTGCCGCGCCGCGACGTGCTGGCCCCGGCACTGCTCCTCCTGGCGGGGACGGCCGTGCTCGTGGGCGCCGCCGCCGGCCTGGCCCTGACCGGTGCGCTCGGCGCCGCCGACCTCGCGGCGCGGCTGGCGGTGGCCGTCGCGCTAGGGGTCTCCTGGGCGCTCGCCGGAGCAGCGGCGGCCGTCCTGGCGCAGGCGTCCCCGGCCTGGGACGGCTGGGTGGTCGGGCTGATCACCGCCCTGCTCCTGGCGGCGGCCGCCGCGGCGGCCATGGGCGCCGGGCCCGGGCGCGGCGCGCTCACGGCCCTCGCGGCGGCCCCGCAGGGGGCCTGGACGGCGGCGGCGACCGTCTCGGCCGCGGTGGCCGCGGCCCTGGCCCGGCGCGCCTGGGCGGCCGTGGCCCGCATCCCCGCCCCGGCCGTCCTGCGGGCCTCGGACCGGGCCGGGCTCGCCGCGGGCGCGGTCCTCGGCCTGGACCCGGGCGCGCTCTCCTGGATCGCCGAGGACGCGCACTGGCGGACGCGCACCCTGCGCTCGCGCCCCTGGCCCCGGTGGGCGCGCGGGGCGGCCGCGGTGGCCTGGGCCGACTGGCGGCGGGCGGGCCGGCGGCCCGGACGGCTCGCGGCGGCCGCCGCGACCGCGGTGCTGCCCGCCCTGGCCGCGCGGGCGGGCACCGGGGAGGCGGTGGTGCTGACCGTGCTCGCCGCCGGTGCCGCGGCCGTCGCCGCGACCGGCACCGCCGGGGCCCGCCGGGACGCCGGGGACGCCGCGCTCGCACGGCTGTCGGCCGCGGGCCCGCGCGCGCTCACGGCCGCGCGGGCGGTGCTGCCCGCCCTGCTCGGCGGCGCCTGGCTGACCCTCGCCCTGGCGGGCCTGGACCTGGCGGGCCCGGGCACCGCCGCCACCGGCGTACCCCTGTGGCCGCTGGGGGCGCTGTGCGCGCCCGCGCTGGCGGCGGGCGCCCTGCGGATGGCGCGGCGCCGCCCCGTCGAGCACACGGCCCCCGTCATGGACACGCCCCTGGGCCCGGTACCGCTCGGTCCGGTGCAGTGGGCGCTGACCGGCCCCGACCTGGCCGCGCTCGGCTGCCTGCCCGCGCTCCTCGCCTTCACCGCCGGGGGGAGCGGCCCGCTGTTCGCGGCCCAGGCGCTCGCGGGCGCGGCGGCCCTGGCGGCCTACTGCGCCCTCCGGCGGAGCCCCTGAGACGGAACGGAAAAAAGGGGGCCCGGGGTCGTACGACCCCGGGCCCCCTGCGTGCTCACCCTCAGGCGGCGGTGTCCAGCAGCAGCAGCCGGTCCAGGATGTCCTGGAGGGTGACCAGACCGATGGTCTCGCCGTCCTCCTCCACCAGGGACAGGTGGCTGCGGCTCTCCCGCATGGTGCTCATCGCCGAGTACATCGGCGTGCCCGCGGGCAGCGTCAGCACCGGGCGCATCAGGTCCGCGGCGGTCGTCCCCGCCGGGCTCGTCAGCGCCTCGCGCACGTGCAGCACGCCCACCGGCACCCCGCCGTCCATGACCACCAGGCGCAGGTGCGAGGACTCGCGGGAGACCCGCTTGATCTCCTCCACACCGTCGTCGGGCCCCACCGAGGCGATCTCCTCCCGGGGGGTGACGATCTCGCTCAGCGGGCGGGAGTTGACCTCCAGCGCCGTGGCCAGCTGGTCGCGGCGCTCGGAGTCCAGCGCACCGGCCTTGGCCGAGTGCTCCACCAGTTCGCGGACGTCCTCGGGGTTGTGGCCCGAGTGCATCTCGTCCACGGCCTCGACCCCGAACCGGTGCAGGCACCAGTTGGCCATCCCGTTCAGGGCCAGCAGCAGCGGCCGGGTGAACCACATGAACACCCGCATCGGGATCGCCAGCATGATCGCCGACTTCTCCGGGTGCGAGATCGCCCACGACTTGGGGGCCATCTCGCCCACGACCAGGTGCAGGAACGTCACCACGATCAGCGACAGCACGAACGACACCACGTATCCCACCGCGCTGGGCAGGCCGCCGAACAGCGGCTCCAGCAGGTGGTGCACCGCGGGCTTGGAGATCGCGCCCAGCGCCAGCGCGCACAGCGTGATCCCCAGCTGGGAGCCGGCCAGCAGCAGCGACAGGTCCCGGGCGCTCTTGACGGCCGCCCGCGCCGAGGCGCTGGTCTTGGCCTCCTCCTCGAGCCGGTAGCGGCGGGCCGCCACCAGCGCGAACTCGATCGCGACGAAGAACGCGCTCAGCGCGATGATGGCGACGGTCAGCGCCAGCGCCACCCAGATGTTCATGTCGCTCATGCGCGCGCCTCCTCGGCCTGCTCGGAGCCGGCCTCGTGCAGGCGCACCTCCACGGTGTGCGGCACGTGCCGCTGGACGGAGGACACCCGCAGGGTCAGCGCCATGTCGGGATCCTCGTCGTGGGCGCTGACCGGGCGCGGCAGCGGCAGGGCGATGGTGTCGCCCACCTGCGGCAGCCGGTGCAGCTCGTGGATGACCAGACCGCCCAGCGTCTCGTAGTCGCCCTCGGGCAGGTCGTGCTCGATCAGCCGCTCCACCTCGTCGATGTGCAGCCCGCCCGGGACCAGGTAGGAGCCCTCACCGTCCAGGTGGGCGGGGGCCTCCTCCTCCGGGGCGTGCTCGTCGGCGATCTCGCCGACCAGCTCCTCGGCCAGGTCCTCGGTGGTGATCACGCCCGCCAGGCCGCCGTACTCGTCCACCACGCAGGCGAACTCCTCGTTCGCCTCGCGCAGCTGGTCGAGCACGCCGGGCAGCGGCAGCGACGCCGGCACCATGACGGTGGGCCGGGCCACCTCGCTGACCTTGACGTGCTCCAGGTCGCGGTCGCCCAGCGCCAGCACATCGCGCAGGCAGATGACGCCCACGATGTCGTCGACGCCGTCGCCCAGGACCGGGAAGCGGGAGTGGTCGGAGGCCATGAGCTCCACGACCCGGCTGACCGGGTCGCCCTCCTCCACCGTGGTCACCTCGGGGCGCGGGATCATCGCGTGCCCCGCCGTGCTCTCGTGGAAGTCCAGGGTGCGGTCCAGCAGGGTGGACAGCTCCGCGGGCAGGTCCCCGCTCTCCTTGGACTCGGCGATGATGCTCTCCAGGTCGCGCGGGGTCGCCGCGTGCTGGACGTCCTCCACCGGCTCGATCCGGACCAGCTTCAGGATCAGGATCGCCGCCTGGTCGAACAGCCAGATGACCGGGCCGAAGACCTTGAGGTAGATCCCCGTGGACAGGGCCAGGGCGCGGGCCACGGGCTCGGGCCGGGCGATGGCCAGGTTCTTGGGGAAGAGCTCGCCGAAGACCATCTGGACGACGGTCGAGAACAGCAGGGCCAGCACGGTGCCGATGGCGACGCCGACGCCGGTGGGCACCCCGACCCCGCCGAGGAGTTCGCCGATGCCCTCGCCGATCAGCGGCTCGGCGACGTAGCCGACGAGCAGGGCGGTGACCGTGATGCCCAGCTGGGCACCGGAGAGCATGAACGATGTGCGGTTGGTGATGCCCAGCGCCCGCTTGGCGCCGGCGTCACCCGCCGAGGCCCGCGCCCGCAGTCGGGAGCGGTCCACGGCCATGTAGCCGAATTCCTGGGCGACGAAGTATCCCGTCGCCACGGTGATCAGAAAGACCACCAGAATCCCCAGGCCGATACTGAGAACGGTGCTCATCATCGGGCACGCACCGCCTGGGCAGTGTTCCCGGCGCCACCGGGAACGGTTCTACGAGGGCGCGTGCCCCCGGGAGAAGGAGGCTCGTCTGTTTCAGGGCCACAGCATCCCTCAGGGATGCTGCCGGTACTTCGGGACGGGTCCACTTTTCCTCTCTCTGCGCTGATGCGCTCAGGGTGATGCCGTTTTTGGTACGGCTGTGACAGGTGGGAGACCTGCTACGCGATCAAAGACGAAGGGCGGCGGGGGAAAGTTCCCGCCACCTGCTCAGTTCCCGACCGGAGCGTCCGCCTCACCACCGAGGGAGGCCCACTCGCGACGGCGGGCCTCGGCGAGCGCGATCGCGGTGGCCACGGCCACGTTCAGCGATCCCACCCGCCCGATCTGCGGAATGTAGGTGACGGCGTCCGCGCCCGCCAGCAGGGCGGGGGAGCAGCCGTGGTCCTCGGCGCCGACGGCCAGGCACACGTCGCCGTCCAGCGGGGCGGCGTGCAGCGGCACGGCCCCCGAGGCCAGCTCCAGGGCGACCACCTTGTAGCCGTCGGCGCGGGCGGCGGCCAGCGCCTCGGCGGTGGAGCCCGCCCGGACGTGGTCCACCTTGGCGGCGGTGCCCAGGGCGGTCTTGCCGACCTTGGGGTCGAGCGGGTCGGCGCTGTTGCCGGCGAGCCAGAGGCGGTCCACGCCCAGGGTCGCGCAGGTGCGCAGGATCGAGCCCAGGTTGTAGGGCTGGGTGACCGACTCGACGATCAGGGCGAGGCGTCCCCCGGTGCTCCTGCGCCACTGGCGGTTCAGGCGTTTGACATCCGTGGGGCGCAACTGCGTGCTCAACTGCGGTGTGTTCCTCGGCGGTGTGTGGACGGCCACCCGGGACCGGGTGTGCGCACCAGGTTACCGGGCGGAACCCGGACACGCACGTGTGACCGGACACAAGAGGACAAGAGCCTCCTCTCGCCCACGGCCTCCCCGCCGGCCGGGGGCGCCCCCACACCGCCGCACCGCGGCGCTCCCGCCTCCCGCCGCCCCAACGGACGGCCCGCGATCATGGCCCTTCCGCATACGGGCGGGGTGCGGCCGAGGTCTTCACGGATACGGACTGCGCGTGGCCTGTGAGCCCGCGTTCAGCCGCGGCGGACGGCGAGGACGCGGAAGCCCGCGCGGGAGGCGGTGCGCTCGGTCGGGAACCCCTGCTCCACCAGCCACTTGTGCAGGGAGTCGGCGCCCAGGTGGCGCTGCACCACCAGGTGGGCGACGCCCTGCTCCGACAGCCGCCCCAGCCACACCCGCAGCAGGGTGTGCAGGACGCCCTTGCCCACCCGGATCGGCGGGTTGGACCAGATCGCGTCGAAGGGGCCGGACAGGTCGGGGGCGTCCTCCTCGGCGGGCTCGCCCTCGGGGGTGACGACCGCGAAGCGGGCGTTGTCCAGGCCGTGCTCGGCGGCGTTGCGGCGGGCCAGGCCCACCGCGCGGGAGTTCACGTCCACCCCCAGCACCTGTGCGGCGGGGGCGCGGGAGGCCAGCGTCAGCGCGATCGGCCCGTAGCCGCAGCCCACGTCCAGCAGCCGCCCGCCCTCGGGCGGGGCCGGGACCGACTCCAGCAGCACCCGGGTGCCCAGGTCCACCTTGTCGGGGGAGAACACCCCGCGGTCGGTGTGCAGGCGCAGGTGCAGGTCGGGCAGGACCAGGTCCGCGGTGGAGGGACGGCTCGCGGCGTCCGGGTCGGAGTCGAAGTAGTGCTGGGCCACGCCGTGACGCTACCAGCACCGGTGCGCGTCCCACGCCCGGCAAAAACCTCACATGCTGCGGAAAACGACGTGCCAAGCCCCGACACGACCCGGCAAGGGGTGCGGAAGATGGAGTTATCCGAGGGATGGCGGGGGAACCCATGCGAGCACAGGTAGGAGATCGTCTGGTCATCGAGAGCCAGCGCGCGGACGCGCACCGCCGGACCGGTGTCGTCACCGGGATCCGGGGGAGCGGCGGGGAGCCCCCGTACCAGGTGCACTGGCTCGACGCCGGGCAGGGGCACGACGCCCTGGTCTACCCCGGCCCGGACGCGCACATCGAACACCCGCCCGGCGCGGACGCCGGGACGAGCACGGAGGGGGCGCAGATGCACACGACCAAGCGCTGGAACGTCGACGTCTTGATCTCGGAGGAGAACGAGGGTGAGGCCGCCCGCACCTGGGCGGAGGTGGGCATGGTCGCCGACGACGGTACGGCGCTGCGCGGTCACGGGATGGCACGCAAGCACCCGATGGACATGGACGTCCCCGAGATCGGCGAGGAGCTCGCCGTCTCCCGGGCGCTGTCGGACCTCTCGCGCCAGCTCCGGCAGGTCGCCGCCGAGGACATCAACGACAACACCGGCACCCCGTGGCGGCCCACCTGACCGGGCCCGCCCGCCGGGCGGCGATCACGAGGGAACACGGACCCCCGGCCCCGCAGGGCCGGGGGTCCGGCCGTGCCCGCCCCGGCCGGGACCGACACCCCTCGGACCGGAAGTGGCCACCCTCACCACCGGGGGAACGCACCCGGTGGTCACCGGGATCGGGCACACTCGAAACGTCCACCGAAAGGAGGCCCCGGGCCGGGAGGGCCCGCCACCGACGTCCATCAGGCAAGGAGACGCCCTGTTGACCACCTCATCACCGCAGGCCGGACCCGCCCGGGTGCTCGGCACCGTCGACGCGGTCGCCATCGGCGCGGGCGCGATGCTGGGGGCCGGGGTCTTCTCCGTGTTCGCCCCCGCGGCGCGGGGCGCCGGCGCGTGGCTGCCCGTGGCCGTCCTCATCGCCGGACTGGTCGCCTACTGCAACGCGATGTCCTCTGCGCGGCTGGCGGCCCGCCACCCCGAGTCGGGCGGCGCCTACATCTACGGCCGCGAGCGCCTGGGCGACCTGTGGGGCTTCCTGGCCGGGTGGTCGTTCGTCGTGGGCAAGCTCGCCTCCTGCGCGGCCATGGCGCTCACCTTCGCCGCCTACGTGCTGCCCGGGTGGGAGAGACCGGTGGCGGCCGCCGCGGTGGTGCTGACGACCGCCCTGGGCCACCGGGGGGTGCGCCGCTCCACGCTCGTGGTCAAGGTCCTGCTGTCGGTGGTGCTGGCGGTGCTGGCCGGCGTGGTGGTCGCCATGCTGATGAGCGGGCGGCTGGCCGCCGTCGCCGAGGTCGACGGGCTGGGCCCCTGGCCCGGCTCCTTCGGGGTGCTGGGCGCGGCCGGGATGATCTTCTTCGCGTTCGCCGGGTACGCCCGGGTGGCGACCCTGGGCGGGGAGGTCCGCGACCCGGCGACCACCATCCCGCGCGCCGTCACCCTGTCCCTGGGCGGGGTGCTGCTGATCTACCTGGTGGTGGGCACCGGGACGCTGATCGTGCTGGGCCGGGAGCGGCTCATCAACTCCTCGGCGCCGCTGGCGGACGTGGTGCGGGTGGCCGGGCTGGAGTGGGCGGTCCCGGCGGTGGCGGTCGGCGCCGCGGTGGCCTGCCTGAGCGCCCTGATCACCCTGCTGATGGGGGTCACCCGGACCACGGCGGCGATGGCCGCCGACGGCCACCTGCCCCGGGTGCTGGCCACGCGCCGCGGCCGCCACGGGGTGCCGGTGTACGCCGAGGCGCTGATCGCCGCGATCGTGGTGGGCCTGGTGCTGTTCACCGACCTGACGGGGGCGATCTCCTTCTCCGCGTTCGGGGTGCTGGTGTACTACGCCATCACCAACGCCTCGGCGCTGCGGCTGGGCCCCGACGAGCCCCGCCCGCCGCTGCCGGTGCCGCTGGGCGGCCTGGTGGGCTGTGTGGTGCTGGCGTGCAGCCTGCCGCTGAACGCGGTCGCGGCCGGCGCCGCGGTGCTGGCCGCGGGCGCTGCCCTGTGGTGGGTGCGCGACCGGCTGGGCGCCCGCGCCGCGGGCTGACGCCGCCCCGCGTCAGCCGCGGACCAGGAACTCCAGGCCGCGCCGGGTCGTGGTGGACAGGCGCAGGTCCCCGAGCTGGTCGGGGGAGAACCAGGCGCAGTCGGCGGTGGAGCCGCTCTGCTCCAGGACCCGGGGCGGGACCGGGTGCGCCACGTGCACGTGGGAGAACACCCACACCGCGTACACCTCGTGCCCGGTGGGCGGGACGCGGTGGTGGCTGGTGACCGTGATGAGGCGGCCCACCACGCCGTCCTGGCCGGTCTCCTCGTGCACCTCGCGGCGCAGGGCCGAGCGCACGTCCTCCCCCGCGTCGACGCCGCCGCCCGGCAGGTGCCAGGTGCCCGCGCCGGGGAAGCCGTCGGCGATGAGGCTGAGCAGGATGCGCCCGGCGGGGTCGGTGACGATCCCGTAGGAGGCCATGCGGCGCAGCCGCGGCCGGTCGCCGGCCGGGTCGGGCTCCTCCGGGAGCAGCTCGGCCAGGCCCGGCTCCAGCCCCTGGGGCGGCAGGACCGCGGGCCATTCGCCGGCCGCGTCGGGGGTGGCGAACACGACGCGGTCCACGTGCAGCGGCGAGGGGGACCGGCCCGGGGTGGAGGCGACCTCGGTGATCACGTCCAGGGCGACCAGCGGCGCGTCCCCGGGCAGGCCGCCCAGGCTCCGGGCCAGGGCGGCGGGGTCCTGGCCGAACAGCACCCGGGCGCCCAGCAGCCGGGGCCCGCCCGGTCCGCGGGCGACCAGGTGCGCGGTGACGCGGCGGGGCAGCGCGGGGATCACAGCGTTCCCGCGGTGACCGCGGGCAGGCCGATGAGGCGCAGCAGCTCGTCCATGTTGTGGACGGTGGTGACGCCGTCGAAGCGGCGGCCGTGGTGGCGGTCGATCATGACCGGGTACATGCGCGAGGCGACGGCGCCCACGCCGTCGGACTGGATCTGGTCGCCCACGTGCCAGCAGGCGGCGGGGTCCACGCCCAGGCGCTGGGCGGCGAGGTGGAAGATGCGCGGGTCGGGCTTGCCGGCGCCCGCGCTGTCGGCGCAGACCACGGTGTGGAAGTAGGGGGTCAGCTCCAGGGCCTGCAGCTTGGCGTGCTGCAGGGCCTCGATCCCGTTGGTGAGGACGGCCAGCCGGTACCCGGCCGAGGCCAGGGCGCCCAGGGCGGGGATCGTGTCGGGGAAGACCTGCCAGGCCGAGCGGTGCACGTCGAGGTAGAGCCGGTACAGCTCGTCGCAGTGCTGGTCGGCGATGCCCGAGTGCCCGGCCTGGACCGCCAGGGCGCGCACCCGCTGGCGGCGCTGGTCCTCCAGGGACAGGTCGCCGCGCAGGTAGGCGCCGAAGGAGATCTCGGTCTGCACGTCCCACAGTGTCCGGGCGGCGCCGAAGTCCGGGTGGCCGAGCCGCTCCATGAGTGCGCGCAGTCCGGCCGAGGACGCGGCGACGTCGTCGATCAGGGTGTCGTCCAGATCGAAGCAGATGGCGGTCGGGGCAGCGGGTATGTTCGGCATCGTTCCTCAACTGGGTGAGCATGACAAAACATGCCAACGCTAACCCGTGCAGATGACGGAAAAGGGGTAAACCCCACCGAAAGGGATGTGACCAGGGTCACATACAATGCCGTCACTGCACGTCACACGCCTGAGGAACCCCCTAGGGCAGGCGTTGGAACCATAGGAGCGACGTGATCGACGTGGCCAGCGCCAACAGGATCGCGACCAGCACGAACCGTGTGACGATCTCCTCATGCACCGTCTCGGTCCCCAGCGACGAGCCGATGTCCTCGTAGACGTCGTCCAGCTCGTGCCCGCTCTCGGCCTCGTAGAAGTGCCCCTCGGTGATCTGCGCCAGCTCCTGCAGCGCCTCCTTGTCGATGTCCGCCGGGACCTGGTAGCCGTCGATGTCGATCATCGCCGCCCCCGTCCCGAACGCGATCGTCGACACCGGCACGCCCTGGTCGCGCGCCACCGCCGACGCCTGGTCGATCTCCCGGCCGCTGGTGTTCTCCCCGTCCGACAGCAGCACGATCGCCGACGGCGGCGGGTCCTCCTGCGACTCCTCGTCGAACCCGCGGATCGCCTCCAGCGACGCGAAGACGCCCTCGCCGATCGCCGTCCCCGGACCCAGCTGCAGGTTCTCGATCGACCCGATCACCGCCTGGTGGTCCTGGGTGGGGGAGGACACCACCGTCGCCTGCGCCGAGAACGCCACCAGCCCCACGTTGAACCGGTCCGGCAGCGTCTCCACGAACCCCTGCGCCGACTCCTTGGCCGCCCGCAGCCGGTCCGGCTCGATGTCGGTGGCCGCCATCGACAGGGACACGTCCACCGCCACGATGATCGTCGCCCGCTCGCGCGGCTGCTCCACCGGCATCGCCGGGAGCGCCATCGACGTGATCAGCACCCCCAGGGTGACCGTGAACAGGGCCGCGGGCACGTGCCTGCGCGCGTCCGGCCGGTGCGGCGCCACCTGGTCCAGCAGGGACAGGTTGGTGAACCGCACCGTGTACTCGCGCCGCTGCATCTGGGCGAACACGTACGCCCCCACCAGCGGAACGAGCAGCAGCAGCCACCACAACCGCTCGGGTTCCAGGAAGGTCATCGCCCACTCCCCCGTCTCCAGGCCCGGCCCGCCCTCATCGCGGCACCCCCGGCGTGTGCCGGGACAACCGGTGCGCGGTCCGCCTCTGGTGGATCACGAACCGTGCAATGTCCAGTACCCAATCACGGTCGGTCCGCAGCACCAGATGGTCCACCCCGCAACGGCGCAGCGCCCGGCGCACCTCCTCGCGCTGGGCCCGCGCCGCTTCACGGTACCGCTCGCGCACCGCGCGGTTGATCCGCACATCGCGCACCCGGCCGGACACCGGGTCGCGCAGCGTCACGTCGCCGACCTCGGGCAGGTCCAGCTCCCGGGGGTCGATCACCTCCACCACCAGCACCTGGTGCCGGGAGGACAGCCGCGACATCGGCCGCTCCCAGGGCACCTCGCCGCCGAACGCCGGGGTGTCCAGGAAGTCGGAGATCACCACCCGCAGCCCGCGGCGGCGCCGGGTCCGCGCCAGGTCGTCGACCGCCCCGGCCAGCCCGGGCCCGTGCGCCTCCCGCGCGGTGTCCCCGGTGGGGGCCGCCGCCACCGTCGCCAGCAGCGACAGCAGCGCCTCGTTGCCCGAACGGGCGGGCCAGCGCCGGATCACCCCGCGGTGCAGGAAGTGCGCCCCGAACCGGTCGGCCACCCGCTGGGTCAGCAGGGTGACGGCGACCATCGCGCCCACCGCCACCTCGCGCTTGACGTGCCGGTCGGTGCCGAAGTCCATGCTCGCCGACAGGTCCAGCAGGGTCCAGCTCTCCAGCTCCCGGTCGGCGACCAGGTCCCGCACGTGCGGGGTGTCGGTGCGGGCGGTCACCGCCCAGTCCATGTGCCGCACGTCGTCCTCGCCCGGCTGGTACAGCCGGGCCTCGGCGGCCTCCGACCCCGGCCCCAGGCGCAGGCCCAGGTGCTCACCGTGCAGCAGGCCCTCCAGCCGGTGCATGATGCGCAGGTCCAGCCGGCGCAGCGCCGAGCGCAGCCGGGGGTCGTTCCCCAGGGAGGTCACGGGGCCTCACCCGCGCGCGGCGAACGAGGCGGTCTCACCGCTGGGCGGCTCGTCCCAGATCACCCGGGGCGCGGGCACCGTCGCCAGGATGCGGTCCACCACCTGGACGGCGGTCACCCCGTCGGCCAGCGCGTCGAAGCTGAGCACCAGGCGGTGCGCGATGACGTCGCGGGCCAGCACCCGCACGTCGTCGGGGAGCACGTAGTCGCGCCCGCGCAGCAGCGCCAGGGCGCGGGCCGCCGCCACCAGGCCCAGGGTGGCGCGCGGGCTGGCGCCGACCTCCAGGACCCCGCGCAGGTCCGGCATCTGGTGCGCCTCGGGCTCGCGGGTGGCCATCACCAGCCGCACCACGTAGTCGGCGATGAGCTGGTGGACGTGCACCTTCTCGGCGTCGGTCTGCAGCTCGCCCAGGGTGACCGGGTCCAGGACCTGGTGGGCGGTGGGCGGCTCGGTGGACATCCGGCGCAGGATCTCCATCTCCTCGTGCGCCCGGGGGTGGCCCACGTCGACCTTCATCAGGAACCGGTCGCGCTGGGCCTCGGGCAGCGGGTACACGCCCTCGGACTCCACCGGGTTCTGTGTGGCGATGACGATGAACGGGGAAGGGAGGGGGTAGGTGGTCCCGCCCAGGGAGACCTGCCGCTCGGCCATGACCTCGAGCAGGGCCGACTGCACCTTGGCGGGGGCGCGGTTGATCTCGTCGGCCAGGACGAAGTTGGCGAACACCGGGCCCAGCTCCACGTCGAACTTCTCGGTGGAGGGGTGGTAGATGCGCGTGCCGACGATGTCGGAGGGCACCAGGTCCGGGGTGAACTGGATGCGGGTGAAGGAGCCGCCGGTCACCTTGGCCAGCGTGGACACCGCCAGGGTCTTGGCGATGCCCGGCACCCCCTCGATGAGGCAGTGGCCCTTGGCGACCAGTGCGATGAGGGAGCGCTCCACCATGCGTTCCTGTCCCACGATGACCGTGGACACCTCGTGCAGCGCCGCGCGCAGCAGCCGGGTGGGCTCGCCCGGGGCGCCGTCGGACCCCGAGGGGGAGGCGCCGTTGCCGGGTGAGGTCTGTGCCATGTTCCGCCTTCCAGGCCCGGCGCCGGGCGCCGGATAGGTTGTGGATCACTCACCTGTGGGCGAGACTACCCGCTCCGGGCGCCTCGTTCCGGTGCACAACGCGCCCAAGGGGACGCAGTGGACGCGGGGAGAGCGGAGTGGAAAGGGGGTGGGGGCGTGACGGCTCCCCTGATGGGACTGAACGCGGGAGACCCGCGCCAGTTGGGCGCCTACCGGCTGCAGGGCCGGGTGGGCGAGTCCGCGCTGGGCGTGGTGTACCTGGGGCGCGACCGCGAGGGGGCGGCGGTGGAGGTGGCCGTGCTGAACCCGGGCGCGGTGGCCGACCCGCAGGCCCGGGAGCGGTTCGCTGAGGCGGTGCGGGCCGAGTCCGGTGTGCTCTCGGCGCGCACTCAGGGCCGCTCGGTGCTGTGGGTGGCGGTCCCCGACGGGGAGGGGGGTGCCGCCCGTTTCCTGGAGCAGGCGGGCCGGCCCGGCCGTATCGCCGCCCGCGGTCCGGTGGTGATGCCGCACTGGGCGGGGTCCCGGTCCGGGACCGCGGTGCCGTGGGCGCCCTGGGCGGGCCGCCGTGACAGCGCGGTGGAGGAGGGGCGCGGCAACTGGTGGCTGATCGGCGGGCTGGGCGCGGTCCTGCTGCTGATCCTGGCGCTGGTGGTGGCGCTGTACTGGTTCCTGCTTCAGTTCCCGCCGCCGGAGATGCCGGCCCCGGGCCAGCCGGTGCCGGAGGAGGGCCCCGCGGGGGAGAGCGGCGAGGAGAGCGGGCCCAGCCCGGAGGAGGACGGGGACGGCGACCCCTCGACGCCGACGGTCCCCACGCCGGGGGAGGGCGAGGAGGGCTGGGGCGAGAACCCGGAGGACAACCTCTGACGCACGCGGCGGCCCGGGCGCTCACCGGTACTTCGGTGGCGTCCGGGCCGCATTGTGTCGGCCGTCGGATTCCGCTTGATAAATCTACGTCGTAAAGGCGGCGGAGTTTTGCTGTAAAAGCACCCACCAAAAACAGAAGGAGTGCGGCTACGCCGCACACTCCTCTTGAAACCCCTGGTCAGAGGACCATCGGCGTGTCGCGGTCCAGGGGGTCGACCGCCCGAACGCGCTCAGAGAGCCGTAGCGGGGCCGGGAGCGGCCGCCGCCGGTCGAGGGGAGGGGCGGCGAGGTCCTAGGCTGTTCGGCGTGGTGAAGGCGCTGAAAGAAGTGACAGGCACGCGGTACGTCCTACCGCTGCGCGAGGGCGGTTCGCTGCCCGGACTCGTCGAGGCCGACGACCTCGGCATGTACGTCGTGAAGTTCATCGGCGCGGGCCAGGGGCGCAAGACCCTGGTGGCCGAGGTGATCGCCGGTGAGCTGGGGCGCGCGCTGGGGCTGCCCGTTCCGGAGCTGGCCCTGGTGGACTTCGACGCGGTCATCGCGCGGGGCGAGCCCGACCAGGAGGTGCAGGAGCTGCTCAAGGCGAGCGGCGGCCTCAACCTCGGGATGGACTTCCTGCCGGGTTCGCTGGGGTTCGACCCGCTCGCCTTCGAGACGTCCCCCGGGTTCGCCGGCCGGGTGCTGTGGTTCGACGCGCTGACCGGCAACGTGGACCGGTCGTGGCGCAACCCGAACATGGTGGTGTGGCACGGGGAGCCGTACCTCATCGACCACGGGGCGACGCTGATCTTCCACCACTCGTGGGCCAACGCGGACCGTTTCGTCGGCCGTGCCTACGACGCCTCCGACCATGTCCTGCTGCCGTCATCGCCGGATCTGGCGGCCGCCGACGCGGCGTTCGCGCCGTTGGTGACCGAGGGGCTGCTGCGGGACGTGGTGGGGCTGGTGCCCGATGTGTGGCTGGAGGGCGAGCCGGGGTTCGCGTCCCCGGAGGAGGTCCGGGAGGCGTACGTGCGCCATCTGGCGGCCCGGGTGGCGGACCGTTCGTGGCTGCCGGAGGTGGGGCGGTGAGCGTGCGCAGGTACAGCGATGCGGTGACGACGGGCCGGGTCGGCGAGGAGCGCGACCGGGCGGTGTTCGAGTACGCGCTGCTGCGGGTGGTCCCGCGGGTGGAGCGCGGTGAGTGCGTGAACGCCGGGGTGATCGTGTACTGCCAGGAGCGGGCGTTCCTGGCGGCCCGTGCGGAGGTGGACGAGGCCCGGCTGCTGGCGTTGGACCCGGGGGTGGACGTGGCCGGGGTGCGGCGTGCGCTGGAGGCCGTGGAGGCGCTGTGCCGGGGTGGTGCGGTGGCGGGTGCGGCGGGCCGGGAGCGGCCGGGGCAGCGGTTCCGGTGGTTGACGGCGCCGCGGAGCACGATCGTGCAGCCGGGGCCGATCCACGGGGGGTTGACGGAGGATCCGGCGGTCGAGGTGGAGCGGTTGCTGGACCGGCTCGTAAGGTGACGTCCTCCCCGGGGCGGGCCCCGGGGATTCCCACGGCCTCGCAGCCGTGGGTGCGGTGTGCCTCGCGGCGTCCGCTGGTTCCTGTTTCGCAGACCGGTGCCTCACCCGAGGGTGGTGGTCTCACCCCGTCTCCACAGGCGTTTCAGTTCTCCGCTTCCCGCTCTCTGGCGAGTTTCCGTCCAGCGGCGAGCACGATCCGGGACGCGTTGACGTCCCGGTCGTGGTGGGTCTTGCAGGCCCTGCATGTCCATGCCCGTACGTGCAGTGGTTTGGGGCCGTCCACTGCTCGGCATTGCGAGCAGGTCTGCGAGGAGGCCAGGAACCGGTCCACTCTGTGGAAGGTCCGTCCGTATCGGGTGGCCTTGTACTCCAGCATGTGCGCGAACGCCGACCATCCGGCGTCGTGCACGGACCCGGCCAGGTGGGTGCGCCCGAGTCCGGCCACGCACAGGTTCTCCACGTAGACCGCTTGGTTGTCGCGGATGATCCGTGAGGAGAGCTGGTGGTGGAACTCGCGGCGGCGGTCTGCTACCCGGGCGTGCGCCCGGGCGACTGTCCGGGCGAGTGCTCGGCGCTGGTCGGCGTCGGGGTACGCGCGGAAGGAGTACCGGAGCTGCATGGTCGGCATCATGGCAGCTGCTTGTGACGATCCGTGTCCGCTCGTGGGGTGGGCGGATCCGGTTCGTCTCTGGTGGGAGTGCTCGTGTGCTCTCGGTCAGGGAGGGTAGCGGGTCGTGGCGTAAGGGATGTCACAGGGGATTCGGGGTTATTCGAGGAGACTTCGGGCGGGTCCCGGTGTTGGTATGGAGTGGCCCCTTTCGGGTGCGCTCCCACGCGCCGGGGCCCTTTTCGCTTTGTGTACTTCTCTTCCTCGATCGCGTCGAGATCTTTTGGAGTGGCCTGTGCAGTCCCCGAACTCCCCTGACACGGTTCCCGGGCCGGTGGCGGCCGAGGGTGCGCCGCCGGTGCGTGCGCGCCGGTCGGTGGTGTTGCTGGTCCTGGTGCTGGGTGTGCTGGCGGCGGTGGGTCCGTTGGCGACGGATATGTATCTGCCGGCGTTTCCGCAGATCGCGGAGGATCTGGGGGCGTCCGAGGCGCAGATCCAGTTGACGTTGACCTCGATCATGTTGGGGTTGGCGGTCGGTCAGTTGGTGATCGGGCCGATGAGTGATGCCTGGGGGCGGCGGGTTCCGCTGCTGGTGGGCGGTGCGGTGTTCACGGTGACGTCGGTGCTGTGCGTGTTCGTGCCGGATGTGACGTTGTTCGTGGTGTTGCGGTTCGTGCAGGGTGTGGCCGGTGCGGCGGGGGCGGTGATCTCGCGGGCGGTGGTGCGGGACCTGTTCAAGGGCGATGACGCGGTGCGGTTCTTCTCGCGGTTGGCGCTGGTGATGATGCTGGCTCCGTTGTTGGCGCCGTTGGCGGGTGCGCAGTTGTTGCTGGTGGGGCCGTGGCAGTTGAGTTTCTGGGTGCTGGCGGCGATGTCGGCGGTGAGCTTCGTGCTGGTGCTGTTGTGGTTGCCGGAGTCGTTGCCGGTGGCGGAGCGGCGTGCGCAGGGTCCGCGGGTGCTGGGTGCGACGGTGGCGGGTCTGGTGCGTCAGGCGCGGTTCGTGGGGCCGGTGCTGACGTTGGGTCTGGGTTTCGGGATGTTGTTCACGTATGTGTCGGCGTTCTCGTTCGTGGCGCAGCAGGAGCTGGGGGTTTCGGCGCAGACGTATGCGTGGTTGTTCGCGGTGAACTCGTTGGGGATGTTGGCGGGGACGCAGGTGAACGGGTTCTTGGTGGGTCGGATGGAGACGTTGCGGCGTTTGGGTCTGGGCCTGGTGGTGGGTTTGAGCGCGGTGTCGGGTCTGCTGGTGGCGGCGGTGTCGGGGGTGGCGTCGTTGTGGCTGGTGGTGGCGTTGTTGGCGTTGATGATGTTCAGTACGGGTTTCATCATGCCCAATGCGACGGTGACGGCGTTGGACGGTCAGCCGGCGGCGGTGGCGGGTACGGCGTCGGCGTTGATGGGTGCGTTGCAGTTCGCGCTGGGTGGTGGTGTGGCGGCGTTGGCGGGGTTGACCCCGTCGGGTGAGGCGTCGTTGGTGAGTATGTCGGTGGTGATGGTGGGGGCTGCTGCGTTGGCGGGTGTGGCGTTCTTGTGGACGGTGCGTTCGGCGGTGCGTGCCCGGGTGTGATCGGTTCGGGTGTCGGGCCCCATGACCCTGTGCGGGGGTCATGGGGCCTTGTGTTTTGTGGGTCTCTCCATGTTGCCGTGGGTGGGGGAGGTTGGGCATTGTAGGGGAACTATTTCCCCCTTGGTGCGGGATGTCTGTCCTGTGCGGGCCGGTGGGGTCCGTGCTCTTCGACGCTGTTTGAGGATGAGTGGTCTGTGGTCATGGGCGAGACGGGTGTCGGCTCCGGTGGGTGGGCTCGGCGGGTGGCCGGGTTGAGCGACCTGGTCTACGAGATGGCGACCGATGATGCGCACGCGGAGTTGTTCTCGGTGCCGGAGGAGGGGCGTCGGGGCGGTCGTCGGTGGGGGTCGGTGAGCGCGGGGGCGTTCGCGACGGATGTGACGGGGTTGGCCAAGGGGTTGGTGGCCGCCGGTGTGGGTGAGGGCGACCGGGTGTTGGTGGTGTGCGCCGATCATCTGGATTGGGTGAGGTTGGCGTTCGCGGTGTGGTCGGTGCGGGCGGTGTTGGTGCCGTTGCCGGTGTCGGCGGGTCCGGAGCGGGTGGCGCATGCGGTGCGTCAGACGCGTCCTGCGGCTGCTGTGGTGGAGGGTGAGGGGTCGCTGCGGGTGGTGGCGGCGTTGCAGCGGGAGTTGCCGGATCTGGGGCGTGTGTGGCGGTTCGAGCCGGGGTTGGCGGAGATCGTGTCGCTGGGTGCGTACATGGATGCTTCGTCGGTGCGGTTCCGTCGGGATGCGACGGCTCCGGAGGATGTGGCGGTGGTGCTGTATCCGGTGAGTACGGTGTCGCGGTGGATGCGTGGGGTGGCGTTGTCGCACGGTGCTCTGGTGTCGGCGGCGGCGGATGTGGTGGATCGGGTGGGTCCGCGGGTGGCGGAGTTGGGGCCGGGGAAGGCGACGGCTCTGTCGGATGCCGCGTTGTCGCAGGTGCAGGGGTTGGCGACGGTGTTGGCGTGTGTGGTGGGTCGGGTGCGGTTGGGGTTGGGGGGTGGTGGCCGGTTCCTGGATCGGGTGCGGGAGTTCGGGCCGTCGGTGGTGGTGTGCGGTGCGGGGGTGTTGGAGGAGGTCTTCGAGGGGGAGCGGGGGAGCGCCCGGTCGACGGGGTGGGATTCGTTGGGGACGTTCAATTCGGCGGTGGACGCGGCGGTGCAGTTCGATCGTTCGCCGAAGAAGGGTGCGTGGCAGCGGTTGTCGCGGTCGATGTACGACTGGCAGTTCGCGAAGGTGCGGGAGATGTTGGGGGACCGGGCGCATCTGGTGGTGTGCTGGGGTGGTGGGTTGTCGGACCGGTTGGACTCCTTCTACGGGGGTGTGGGGGTGCCGGTGGTGCAGGTGTTCGGTACGGCGGAGACGGCGGGGGCGTTCGCGGCCAATGCGGTGGGGGCGCGGGTGCCGGGTTCTGTGGGGCGTGCGTTGGAGGGGCGCGAGGTGTGGGTGTCGCGTGAGGGTGAGGCCCATGTGCGCGGTGGTGCGGTGTTCGCGGGGTATTGGGGTGATGAGGGCGGGACGCGGTCGGCGTTTCGTGAGGGGTGGTTGGCGACGGGGTTCGCGGGGTCGGTGGACGGTGACGGGTTCGTGTGGGTGAGGGGCCGGTTGCGGGGGCAGGCGGCGGTGGAGGAGGTGCCGGGCCGGTTCGTGGCGGGGTCGCGTGCTGTGGCGGGTGCGGAGCCGGTCGTTGAGGGGCCGGTGGTGGAGCCTGTGGTGGAGGCGGAGCCGGTGGTGGAGGTGGTGGAGCGTCCGGTGCCGGAGCCGGACGCGACGATGGCTTTGCCTGTGGTGGAGGCGGAGCCGGAGGTGGTGTCGGATGCTGAGTTGGTGGCGGGGTTCGAGGCGCGGTTGCGTTCGCATCCGTTGATCAGCCAGGTGTTGGTGATCGTGGAGGGTCGGCCGTTCGCGAGTGCGTTGATCACGTTGGTGCGGGATCAGTTGGAGTATTGGCGGTTGGTGAACGGTCGGCCGTTGTCGATGGCGCCGGAGGAGATCGCGGGGGATCGGGATCTGCTGCGGGAGGTGCAGGGGTTGGTGTACGAGGCCAATCGGAGTGTGCCGCGGCATTTGGCGGTGCGGTCGTTCCATGTGTTGGCGGAGGAGTTCACGGTGCAGTCGGGGTTGGTGCATCCGTCGGGCGGGTTGCGGCGTGAGGCGGTGCTGCGGGCGTTCTCGGAGGAGATCGACGGGTTGTACCGGGTGCGTCGGGAGCAGTAGGCGGGGGTGCGATGGGCCCCGGGGCGTTGTGCTCCGGGGCCTTTTGGTGTGTTCATTGGCCGTTGAGGTAGGCGAGGACGGCGAGGACGCGGCGGCTGTCGTCGGAGGAGGGGGGGAGGTCGAGTTTGGTGAAGATGTTGTTGATGTGTTTGCTGACGGCTTTTTCTGTGATGTAGAGGCGTCCGGCGATGGCGGAGTTGGAGCGGCCTTCGGCCATTTCGGAGAGGACTTCGCGTTCGCGGGGGGTGAGTTGGCCGAGGGGTCCTTGGCTGTCCTGGCGGGCGAGGAGTTGGGAGATGACGGCGGGGTCCATGGCGGTGCCGCCGGCGGCGACGCGGCGGACGGCTTCGATGAATTGGCCGATGTCGAAGACGCGGTCTTTGAGGAGGTAGCCGACGCCTCCGGTGTCGTCGGAGAGGAGTTCGCGGGCGTAGAGCTGTTCGACGTGCTGGGAGAGGACGAGGATGGGCAGGCCGGGGATCTGGGCGCGGGCGGAGATGGCGGCTTGGAGGCCTTCGTCGGTGAAGGTGGGGGGGAGGCGGACGTCGACGACGGCGACGTCGGGGTGGTGGTGGGTGAGGGCTTTGTGGAGGTCGGGGCCGTTGTCGACGGCGGCGACGACGGTGAAGTCGTGGGCTTGGAGGAGTTTGATCAGTCCTTCTCGGAGGAGGGCGAGGTCTTCGGCGATGACAACGCGCATGGGATCTCCAGGGTGACGATGGTGGGGCCGCCTGTGGGGCTGGTGATGTTCATGGTGCCATCGAAGGCGTCGATGCGGCGTCGGATGCCGGCGAGGCCGCTGCCGGGGGCGGCGTCGGCGCCGCCGTGGCCGTTGTCGGTGACGGTGATGACGAGGCGGTCGTCTCCGTGGTTGATGTGGACCCATGCGTGGGTGGCGTCGGCGTGTTTGGCGGTGTTGGTGAGGAGTTCGGCGATGGCGAAGTAGGCGGCGGATTCGACGGGGTCGGCGGGGCGGCCGGGGAGGGTGACGGTGACGGTGATGGGGAGGTGGTGGGTGAGGGCGAGGGCGTGGACGGCGCCGTGGAGTCCGCGTTCGACGAGGACGGGTGGGTGGATGCCGCGGACGAGGTCGCGGAGTTCGATGAGGGCGGTGCGGGTGGTCTCGCGGGCTTCGGCGAGCATGGCGCGGGCGGTGGCGGGGTCGTGTTCGACGATTTGTTCGGCCATGCCGAGGTTCATGCCGAGGGCGACGAGGCGGGCTTGGGCGCCGTCGTGGAGGTCGCGTTCGATGCGGCGGATTTCGGCGGCCTGGGTGTCGATGGTGTTGGCGCGGCTGGTGGCGAGGTGGGCGACGCGGGCGGTGAGGCGGGCTTTTTCGGAGGGTTGGAGGAGGAGGCGGTTGAAGGCGGTGTAGAGGCGTAGGGCGGGGGTGGCGAGGGTGGTGCCGAGGGCGATGAGGAGGGTGGCGGGGATGAGGAAGAGGAGGCGTTCGGTGGTGTCGGTGGGGGTGTAGCCGTAGATGGCGGGGCCGCCGGTGAGGCCGAGGGCGTGGAGGGTTTGGTAGGTGCCGTGGCCGATGAGGGTGAGGGGGAGGGCGATGAGGAGGATGTTGACGGTTCCGGTGATGAGCCAGAGGAGGTCTTTCCAGGTGGCGGGGTCGGTGATGATGACGCTGGCGCGGCGGTTGATGCCGGTGGGGGGTATGGGGCGGTAGCCGGAGTGGACGGGGCGGTGGTGGTCGAGGTGGGTGAGGGTGCGGCGTTGGCTGTCGGCGAGGGTGCGGAGGAGGTGGCCGGTGAGGATGACGAAGGGGAGGCCGATCCAGATGAGGGAGAGGACGGCGGAGGCGATGACGAGGGGGAGTAGGAGGAGGGCGGCGATGTTCTGGGAGAGGAGGAGGAAGAGGTAGGCCAGGGTGGTGAGGGGGCCTGCGCGGTGGTGGTGTGCGGTGGCCATGGTGGGTGCGGGTCCTCTTCCTTCGGGGTGTGGTGGTTTCCATTGTGGCGTGTCGGGTGTGGGGTGGTCGGTGGTGGTGGCTCCCCTGGTGGTGGGTGTGCGGGGGTGTCGGGTGCGGGGTGGTTGGGTGGGGTGTGGGTGGGTTGTGGGCTGGGTGGGTGTGGGTTTTTGGCGCAACTCGCCGCTGACGATTTCCCGTGTGTTGGCATGACCTGTGATGATCGGGGTGTGTGGCGTGAACTGATTCTGGAGTTGTATCCGGAGGCCGATCTTCGTGATCCGGCCGATGAGGCGGCGTTGGCCGAGGTCGAGAAGCGTTTGATGCTGCCGTTGCCGTTCGAGTTGGCGTCGTTGCTGCGGGAGACCGACGGTGTGGTCAACGAGTACGGGGATGCGGTGGTGTGGAGTGCTCAGCGGTTGGTGGAGGACAATCTGGCGATGCGGGGTGAGCCGGATTACCTGGAGTTGTACGCGCCGTTCGACGAGATGATCTTCTTCGGGGATTCGGACATGGGGCCGCAGTTCGCGTATGTGCACACGGACTACGGTCCGGGTGTGGTGGTGTGGGACCATGAGACGGATCGGCGCCGGTTGGTGGTGGTGTCGTTGCGTGATTATCTGGCGCGGTGCCTGTTGCAGGGCAATGCGTGGTTCCGTTGACGGTGTGTGGTCGTCTACCTGGTGTTCCGTGCTATTTTGCGGGGTGGTGCGGCGGTGTGCGCCGCCGGTGATCGCGTTGTGAGAGTGGGACCCCTATGCCGGATGAGTCGCAGGTGGCGGCCGTTGTTCAGGGCCGTGAGGTGGACGGCTTCCCGGAGTTGGCGCCGGAGGCGGCGCGGGGTTCGGTGCGGCGGATCACGGTGACGGGTGAGGATGTGCTGCACCGTCGTTGCCGGGATGTGCCGGGGGAGATGCTGGGCGGCGGGGAGCTGCGCCGGTTGATCGATGACATGTTCGTGACGATGTACGCGGCCGAGGGTGTGGGGTTGGCGGCGAACCAGGTGGGTGTGGACCTGCGGGTGTTCGTGTACGACTGCCCTGATGATGAGGGTGTGCGTCATGTAGGGCATGTGGTGAATCCGGTGTTGGACGAGCGGTCGGCCGAGGATGCCCTGGTGGTGGAGAGCGAGGGGTGTCTGTCGGTGCCGGGTCCGCATGCGGAGCTGGGGCGTGTGGAGCGTGCGACGGTGCGCGGGGTGGACCGGGACGGGGAGCCGGTGGTGGTGAGCGGGAGCGGGTATTTCGCCCGGTGCCTGCAGCATGAGACCGATCACACGTTGGGTCGGTTGTACATCGACCGGTTGTCGGCGCGGGAGCGCAAGCGGGTGTTGAAGAAGATGAACGAGATGGCCAACGATGTGTTCGCGCGTCGTGAGGAGCGGGCGGCCGAGCTGGAGCGCGAGTTCGCCGGCTAGCCCGTGGGGGTGTGGTGTGCGGGGCGGGGGCCTGGGGCTCCCGCCCCTTTTTTTGTGTGTCGGCCGGGGTGGGATTCGTTGTCTTCGGGGGGCGGCCGGGGCGGCCTGGCCGGTGCCGTCGGGGCGGCGGTGGTCGTGTAGGGGGGCGGGCGCCGGGGGTGCGGAGGTGGTGGATCCGGGCGTCGTGGGTGGGGTCTGGGGGTCGGGGTGGAGGCGGTTCTCGGTGGTTTGGGGGACGCGGGGGAAGAGGAGGGCGGGGGTGGTGTCGTGGTCGCCTCGGGGGCGGGTGTGTGCGGGGCGGCGGGCCGGAAGCGGGCTTGGGCGAGGGGGGTGAGGGTGTGGGTGTGCGCGGCGGGGCCTTCTGGGTTCGTTCGTTTGTTCGGTTCCATGGCGGCGGGCGGGGTGGCCTAGCCTGGGGGTGCCTTTGGCGGGTTTTCGGTGCCATTCGGGGGCCTTTCGGGGTTCCATTGGGGGTGGTGGCGCCGTAGGTGGCCCCTTTCGGGGGGTGTGTGGCCTTTTTGTTATCGGGTGGGGCGGTAGATTGCCCGGCATGAACGACGGGGAACAGAAAGTGATCGTGTACACCGACGGGGCGTGCAGCGGGAATCCCGGCCCCGGCGGGTGGGGGGTGTGGCTGCGCTACGGCGGGCACGAGAAGGAGCTCTACGGCGGTGAGGAGCAGACCACCAACAACCGGATGGAGCTGATGGCGGCGATCCGGGGTCTGGAGAGCCTGACCAAGCCGGTGCCGGTGGTGGTGTACACCGATTCGTCGTACGTGCGCAACGGGATCACGTCGTGGGTGGCGGGGTGGAAGCGGCGCGGGTGGCGTACGGCGGACAACAAGCCGGTCAAGAACGTGGACCTGTGGCGGCGGCTGGAGGAGGCCGCGGCGGGTCACGAGGTGGAGTGGCGGTGGGTGCGCGGCCACAGCGGCGACGAGGGCAATGAGCGGGCCGACGAGCTGGCCCGGCGCGGCCGTGACGAGGCGGCGGCCCTGCGCTGAGGCGGCGGGTCATGGTGAAGGGGGGCGTCCCGGGTGGGGCGCCCCCCTTCGTTGTGGGGTGGGTTCAGGCGGTGCGGTCGTGGGTGTGGTCGGTGTCGGCGGGGTCGTCGGCGATGAGCAGGCGGCGGGGGCCGGAGCCGTCGGCGGCGAGTTCGTCGTCGGGGTTGACCAGGACGCAGGAGTCCAGGGAGAGGCAGCCGCAGCCGATGCAGCCGGTGAGGTCGTCGCGCAGGCGGACGAGTTGGGCGATGCGGGCGTCGAGTTCGTCGCGCCACTGTTCGGAGACGCGGGCCCAGTCGGCGCGGGTGGGGGTGCGGTTGTCGGGGAGGCGGTCCAGGGCCTGGCGGATGCGGGCCAGGGGGATGCCGACGCGTTGGGAGACGCGGATGAAGGAGACGCGGCGCAGGGTGTCGCGGCGGTAGCGGCGTTGGTTGCCGGCGGTGCGGCGGCTGTGGATGAGTCCCTGGCGTTCGTAGAAGTGCAGGGCGGAGACGGCCACGCCGGAGCGTTGGGAGACCTGCCCCACGGTGAGTTCCTTGGTGATGGGCGGCACGGTTCTCAAGTGTAGGGGCGGTTGCGGTGGGTGCCGCGTAGGGCGTAGAGGCGGGCGTAGGCGCCGCCGCGGACGAGGAGTTGGTGGTGGGTGCCGGTTTCGGTGACGCGGCCGCGGTGGAGGAGGAGGATGCGGTCGGCGGTGCGGGTGTGGGTGGGGCGGTCGGTGAGTTGGAGCAGGCCGGTGGTGGGTGTGGGGGTGAGGTGTTCGCCGGGGGCGGGGTGGGTGAGGACGAGGAGGTGGTGGTGGGTGAGGTCGGCGTAGTGGGTGCGGGCGGTGTGGAGGCGGTGGGTGAGGTCGGTGGGCAGGTCGGACAGGGGTGTGGTGGGGGTGGTGGGCAGGTGGGCGTGGGCGAGGGCGGTGTGCAGGTGGGGGTCGTGGGGGTCGGGGTCGGGGTGTCCGGTGATGGTGTGGGCGAGGGTGGTGTGGGGGGTGCTGGTGTGGATGTGGGGGGTGGTGTGGGTGGTGATGCGGCCGTGGGTGGGGGTGGTGTGGCCGGTGAGGAGGTCGGTGAGGGTGGTGGTGTGGTCGGTGGGCAGGCCGATGAGGGCGACGTGTTCGCCGGGGTGGACGGTGAGGTCCAGGTGGGAGAGCAGGGGGGTGTGGGACACGTCGTGGAACTCGACGAGGGGGCGGGCGCGGGGTGCGGTGGTGGCGGGGCTGCGGTGCAGCCGGTCGCGGTCGGTGAGCCTCACGGGTGTCCGTTCGTGGTGGTGGGGTGTCATGGGGCTGTGATCGTCGGGGGCGTGTGAGAGTTCTCGTTATCTGTTCGTGTCTTTCCTCTCGTGTGGGGGTGTGCCCCGCCGGGGGGTGTCCTTTTTCGTGGGGTGTGCGACCTTGTGGACGTGGTGGGCGGGTGGTGGGGTGGGGGGTATGGGACACGAGGTCGTGATCGTCGTCTTCGACGGGGTGCAGAGCCTGGACGTGGCGGGGCCGTTGGAGGTGTTCGCGGGCGCCGGGCGGGCGCCGGGGGCGGACTACCGGGTGCGGGTGGGGTCGTTGGGCGGGGGCGCGGTGCGGACCTCCAGCGGGTTGGGGCTGGTGCCGTCGGTGGCGCTGGAGGAGGTGGGGCGGATCGACACCCTGGTGGTGGCCGGGGGTGACGGGGCGCGGGCCGGGGTGGATCCGGCGCTGGTGGAGTGGTTGGCGGGGGCGTGCGTGCGGGCGGGGCGGGTGGCGTCGGTGTGCACGGGGGCGTTCCTGTTGGCGGGTGCGGGGGTGTTGGAGGGGTTGCGGGCCACGACGCACTGGGCGCACTGTGCGGAGCTGGCGCGCCGGTTCCCGGGGGTGGAGGTGGATCCGGATCCGATCTTCGTGCGCCAGGGGCGGGTGGTGACCTCGGCGGGGGTGAGTGCGGGGGTGGATCTGTCGTTGGCTTTGGTGGAGGAGGACCTGGGGCGGCGGGTGGCGTTGGCGGTGGCGCGGCACCTGGTGGTGTTCCTGCGGCGGCCGGGCGGGCAGGCGCAGTTCTCGGCGCCGTTGGCGGCGCAGTGGGCGCAGCGTCCGGCGGTGCGGGAGGTGCAGCACTGGATCGTGGGGAATCCGGCGGCGGATCTGTCGGTGGAGGCGTTGGCGGGGCGGGTGGGGTTGTCGGTGCGCCAGTTCGCGCGGGTGTTCGCTCGGGAGGTGGGGTGTACGCCGGGCCGGTATGTGGAGCGGGTGCGGGTGGAGGCGGCGCGGCGGTGGTTGGAGGATTCGGAGCTGGGGGTGGAGGCGGTGGCGCGGCGGTGCGGGTTCGCGTCGGCGGAGGTGATGCGGCGGGTGTTCGTCAGGTCGCTGGGGTGTTCTCCGGCGGGGTATCGGAGCAGGTTCCACGGAGCGGAAGGTGTGTGAGTCGTGAGGTTGGCGGTTGTTCTGTTCGAGGGTGTGACGGCGTTGGACGCGATCGGCCCCTATGAGGTGCTGGGGTCGTTGCCGGGGGTGGAGACGGTGTTCGTGGGTGAGGAGCGGGGGCCGGTGCGGGCGTCGGCCGGTGGTGCGGGGCTGGTGGTGGATGCGGCGCTGGGTGAGGTGGACTCGGCGGATGTGGTGGTGGTGCCGGGTGGGCCGGGGCAGGCGCGGCAGATGGGCGGGGCGTTGGTGGAGTGGATCCGGGCGGTGGACGCAGGGTCGCGGTGGACGGCGTCGGTGTGCACGGGGTCGTTGATCCTGGCGGCTTCGGGGGTGTTGGCGGGGCGTCGGGCGGCCACGCACTGGTTGGCGGGGGAGGAGTTGGAGCGCTGGGGTGTGGAACATGCGGTGGGGGAGCGGGTGGTGTTCGACGGCAAGTACGTGACGGCGGCGGGGGTGAGTGCGGGGATCGATATGGGGTTGGCGTTGGCGGGTGAGCTGATGGGGGAGTTCGGGGCGCAGATGGTGCAGTTGGCGTTGGAGTACGATCCGGCGCCGCCGTTCGATGCGGGGTCGCCGGAGAAGGCGCCTGCGGAGGTGGTGGGGTTGGCGCGGGAGAGCCGGCGGTTCCTGTTGTGGGAGGAGGACCGGCCGGGGTGGGCGTGAGGGGGGTCACGGTGCCGCCCCGGGGTGTCAGGGGTATGAGGGGGATACTCCTTTCCCCCGGGTGAGACGAGGTCGCCGTGGACCGGCAGGACGAGCAGGACGGGTTCGAGCGGGTGCGGGCGTGGTACCGCCGGTTCGCCGAGCACTACGAGGCGGGGGGCGCCGGCTCCTATGCGGAGATCGCCCGGGCGCTGGCGGGGGACGAGGAGATGGTGGGGCGGGTGCTGGCCCTGCCCGGGGACAACAAGCGCCAGCCGCACCTGCTGTTGGGGGCGGTGCGGTTCCTGGGCGGGCCGGTGGACGGTTGGGCGGTGTTCCGGCCGTGGGTGGTGGAGCACTGGGACCGGGTGCGGGCGGTGGTGCTGGAGCGGATGACCCAGACCAACGAGGTGCGGCGCTGTGCGGCCCTGCTGCCGGTCCTGGCCCGGTTGGAGGGGCCGTTGGGGCTGGTGGAGGTGGGGGCCTCGGCGGGGTTGTGCCTGTACCCGGACCGGTACGCCTACTCCTATGACGGGGCGGCGCCGGTGGGGGAGGGTCCGGTGGTGCTGGAGTGCGCGACCTCGGGCGGGGTGCCGGTGCCGGAGCGGGTGGTGGAGGTGGCCTGGCGGGCGGGGGTGGACCTGAACCCGTTGGACGTCTGCGATGAGCGGGACGTGCGGTGGTTGGAGTCGCTGATCTGGCCGGGTGCGCACGAGGCGGAGCGGCGGGAGCGGTTGCGGGCCGCGGCGGCGGTGGTGGCCGCGGCGGGTCGGCCGCCGATCGTGGCGGGGGATCTGCTGGAGGTGGTCGCGGACCTGGTGGGGCGGGTTCCGGCGGGGGTGACGCCGGTGGTGTTCCACGGGGCGGTGCTCACCTATCTGCCGTTGGCCGAGCGGGAGCGGTTCGCGCGGCTGGTGGAGGGGCTGCCCGGGCACTGGGTGTCGTACGAGGGGTGGCGGGTGCTGCCGTGGATCGAGGGGGCGCGGCCGCCGGTGGCCACGGATCTGACGGTCGCGGTGGACGGGCGGGTGGTGGCCTGGGCGGGGGAGCACGGCCAGTCGCTGACCTGGGCCTGAACGGCGGGCGGGTGTGCGGGCGGTCCCCCTGTGGGGGTGGCCGCCCGCGGGTGTCAGTGGGCGTCGACCAGGGCGGTGAGCTCCTTGATGCGGTCGGCGGGCAGGAAGGACGCCTCGAAGGAGTTGCGGGCCAGGGTGCGCAGCTGCTCTGGGGTGAGGTGCAGGTGGTGGGCCAGGGCCCGGTAGTTGTCGTCGACGTAGCCGCCGAAGTAGGCGGGGTCGTCGGAGTTGACGGTGACCAGTAGCCCGGCGTCCATGAGGGCGGGCAGGGGGTGGTCGGCCATGGTGTCCACGGCGCGCAGGCGCACGTTGGACATCGGGCACACGGTGAGGGGGGTGCGTTCGGCGGCCAGGCGGGCGACCAGGTCGGGGTCCTCCAGGCAGCGGATGCCGTGGTCGATGCGCTCCACCCCCAGGTCCAGGGCCTGGCGGATGTAGTCGGGTGGGCCTTCTTCGCCGGCGTGGGCGACCAGGCGCAGCCCCAGGTCGCGTGCGGCGGCGAACACCTGGGCGAAGTCGTTCGGGGGGTGGCCGACCTCGGCGGAGTCCAGGCCGACGCCGATGATGCGGTCCAGGTGGGGGCGGGCGGCGTTCAGGGTGTCCATGGCCTCGGCGGCGGGGCGGTCGCGCAGGAAGCACATGATCAGGTGGGTGCTGATGCCGTGGTCGGCTTGGGCGGTGTCCAGGGCGGCGGTGATGCCGCCGATGACGGTGTCCAGGGGGATGCCGCGGGCGGTGTGGGCCTGGGGGTCGAAGAAGATCTCGGCGTGGCGGACCCCCTGGGCGGCGGCGCGGGTGAGGTAGGCGCGGGTGAGGTCGGTGAAGTCGGCCTCGGTGCGCAGGACGTCGGTGAGGGCGTAGTACAGGTTCAGGAAGGACTGTAGGTCGGTGAACTCGTAGGCGGCGCGGAGTTCGTCGACGGTGGTGTAGGGCAGGGTGATGTTGTTGCGGTGGGCGAGGGTGAAGGCGAGTTCGGGTTCGAGGGTGCCTTCGATGTGCAGGTGGAGTTCGGCTTTGGGAAGTGGCATGCAGACCATGGTGGCGTACCGCTGATCGTGGTCTGTCCGTTTTGTGGTGTTGGGGTGGGCACAGCGGGGCGCCCGTGACCTGGTGGGTCGCGGGCGCCGGTGGGTGGGTCACTTCTTGGTGTCGTCGTGTCCGGGGTTCCAGTTCAGGGCGCTGGCGCGTTCCATGAACTCCTCGACGGTGATGTCGCCGCGGGCGAACCGGTCGGCGAGGGTGCGGCGGGCCTCGTACTCGGGCGGGGCGGGTCGGGGGCCGGCGGCCCAGGGGGGCGGTCCGCCGCCGCGGCGGCGGATGAGGACGAACGCGGCCAGTGCGGCGGCGGCGAGCAGCAGGCAGAACATGAGTGCTCCCAGGGGTGCGAAGGGCGGCGGTCCGTCCCCCCACGGGGGGTGGCCGGCCAGGTCGGTGATGGCGGCGGTTGCGGTGTTCATGGTTTCCACTGTGGGCGGGGCGGGTGGTCGCGGGCGTCGCCTCTGGGGCGGCTTCGTGTGTACGTCGGTGGGCGTAGGCGGGGCTGCGTCGTGGGGGCGATGCGCGGGCGGGGCGGGGAGCCTAGGGTCGGTGGCATGAGGGGTGTGCGGACGGTCGCGGTCGATGCCGGGCTGGGTGTGGTGCTGGGTGCGGTGGCGGTGGTGGCGGTGCGCGCCCAGGTGGCGTTCGGGCACGCCGCCCCGTGGGGTCGGGAGGGGGCGGGGCCGCCGTGGGCGGGCGGGCCGGGCCCGGAGTGGGGTCAGGTGACCCTGGGGTGGGGGGTGTGGGCCGGGGTGGCCCTGCTGGTGGTGGCGGTGGCGGTGCGGCGGGTGCGCCCTGCGGTGGCTCTGGTGGCGGCCGGGGCCGGGGCGGGTGCGGTCCTGGTGGGCGGCGGGGTGGTGAACCCGGTCGTGGTGGTGATGGGTGCCCTGGTGGTGTTCTCCGCCGCGATCCGGATGGAGCCGGTCCGGTTCCTCGCCTGGGCGCTGCCTTTGGTGGTGGGAGTGGGGGTGCTCTCCCGGGCGGGTGAGCCGTGGTGGGGGCTGGCGGACGGGTCGTTGTGGGCGGCGCTTGCGGTGGCGGTGGGGGTGGCGGCGCCGTGGGCGGGGGCGGGGGTGTTCGTGCGGGCCCGCCGGCAGGGGCGGGCGCGTGAGCGGGAGGCGGAGGTGGCCCGGCACCGGTACGAGGAGCGGTTGCGGATCGCCCGGGAGGTGCACGATCTGGTGGGGCACAGCCTGTCGGTGATCAGTATGCAGGCGGGGGTGGCGTTGCACGTGGTGGACCGGCGGCCGGAGCAGGCGGCGGTGGCGTTGGCGGCGATCCGGGACAGCAGCCGGTCGGCGTTGGAGGAGCTGCGGCGCACGTTGGCGGTGTTCCGCGGTGAGGAGGGTGCGGCGTTGGAGCCGGTGGCGGGCCTGGACCGGTTGGAGGGTGTGGTGGAGGAGATGGGTCGGGCGGGGTTGGCGGTCACCGTGGAGCGGTCGGGTGAGGCGGTGGTGCTGCCGGGGGCGGTGGACCATGCGTTGCTGCGGATCGCCCAGGAGGCGTTGACGAATGTGCTGCGCCATGCGGGTGCGGGGGCGGTGGCGCGGGTGGAGGTGGCCTTCGAGGCGGGGTGGGTGCGGCTTGTGGTGGCCGACACCGGTGCGGGGCCGGGTGCGGGTTGGTGTGAGGGTGCGGGGATCGCGGGGATGCGGGAGCGCGCCCGGGGTGTGGGCGGGGAGTTGGCGGCCGGGCCGGGGGATGGTGGCGGGTTCGTGGTGCGGGTGCGGGTTCCGGTGGAAGGGGGCGTGTGATGGCGGTGCGGGTGGTGGTGGCCGATGACCAGGCGCTGGTGCGGATGGGGTTGGGGGTGCTGATCGAGGCGGAGGAGGACCTGGAGCTGGTGGGTGAGGCCGCTGACGGGGCGCGGGCGGTGGAGGTGGTGCGGGCGGTGGTGCCCGATGTGGTGCTGATGGACGTGCGGATGCCGGTCATGGACGGGTTGGCGGCGTTGCGGGAGATCAGTGCCGATGAGGGGTTGGCGGGGGTGCGGGTGGTGGTGCTGACGACGTTCGAGTTGGACGAGTACGTGTTCGAGGCGTTGCGGGCGGGGGCGTCGGGGTTCGTGGTCAAGGACGCCGATCCGGGGGTGTTGTTGGAGGCGGTGCGGGTGGCGGCGCGGGGGGAGGCGTTGTTGTCGCCGTCGGTGACGCGGCGGGTGGTGGCGGCGTTCACGTCGTCGCGGCCGGCGGTGGGGCCGGTGGTGGATGTGGGGGTGTTGACGGAGCGGGAGCGGGAGGTGGTGGGGTTGGTGGGTGAGGGGTTGAGCAATGAGGAGATCGCGGGCCGGTTGGTGGTCTCCCCTGCGACGGCGCGTACGCATGTGTCGCGGGCGATGGTGAAGTTGGGGGCGCGGGACCGGGCGCAGTTGGTGGTGTTCGCGTTCCGGGCGGGGCTGGTGCGGTGAACGCCTCCCCCGTGGGGGTCAGGGGGTGAGGCGGGTGATGGCGGCGGCGCCGGCGGTGTGCAGGGCCCGGTCGGTGTGTCCGGCGCCTTCGATGATGTGCAGGGTGGCGGCGGGCCAGTGGCGGGCGAGGTTCCAGGCGGTGTCGGCGGGGCCGCTGATGTCGAGGCGGCCGTGGACGAGGGCGCCGGGCAGGTGGGCGATGCGGTGCATGTTGTGGAGGAGGTGGTGTTCGGGCAGGAAGGCGTGGGCGGCCCAGTAGTGGGTGACCAGGCGGGCGAAGCGGAGCTGGAAGTCCAGGGGGCGGGTGGACAGGAACGGGGTGAAGGCGTTGGTGGTGGCCATGTGGGTGTCCTCCCAGCGGCACCAGGCGCGGGCGGCGTCGGCGCGTACGGCGGGGTCGGGGTGGGCCAGGAGGCGGGCGTAGGCGGCGGGGAGGCGGTGGGGGTCGGCGTCGGGGCCGACGGCGTCGCGGAAGGCCTCCCATTGTTCGGGGAAGACGCGGCCCATGGCGTGGGTGAGCCATTGCACCTCGGTGGGTGAGGTGGTGGTGACGGCGATCAGGACCAGGGCGCGGACCCGGTCGGGGTGGGCCTGGGCGTAGGCCAGGCCCAGGGTGGTGCCCCAGGAGGTGCCGGTGACGAGCCAGGAGTCGATGCCGCGGGCGGTGCGCAGGGCTTCGATGTCGTCGATGAGGTGGGCGGTGGTGTTGGTGGCCAGGTCGGTGGTGGGTAGTCCGGCGTCGGGGGTGGAGCGGCCTGCGCCGCGTTGGTCGAAGAGGATGACGCGGTGGCGGGTGGTGTCGAAGAGGTGGACGAGGCCGGGGTGGGCGCTGGAGCCGGGGCCGCCGTGCAGGACGAGGCAGGGGGTGCCGTGGGGGTTGCCGTGTTCTTCCCAGTAGAGGGTGTTGTGGTCGGTGACGGGGAGGTGGCCGTGGGTGCGGGGGGCGGTCATGGGGTGCTCCCTCGGGGTGGGGTGCGGGGGTGGTGTTCGAGAGGAGTGGGGGCGGGCGCGGGGTGCGTGCCGGCGGAGGCGGCGGGGAGGGGTCGTGGTGGAGCGGGTGCGGACGCTGGGTGAGGCGGTGCGGGTGCTGGTGGGGGCCGGTGAGGTGGATCCGGTGGTGGCCGAGCGGGTGCTGGCGGGGGTGTTGGCGGGGACTCCGGTGGGGGAGTTCGTGGATGCGCGGGGGTTGGCGCGGTTGGTGGCGTCGGTGTCGGGGGTGGAGGGGGCCGCGGAGGCGTTGGTGCAGGTCGCTGAGGTGGTGGGGGTGGTGGGGGTGTTGGATGCGGGGGCGCAGCGGGCGGTGCGGATCCGGTTGCGGCACCGTACGGCGCGGGGCGCGTTGGGGTGAGCCCGCCGGGTGCGGGTCGGCCCGCCGTCCGGGTCGGGGGGCGGGCCGCGGGTGGTGTCAGGCGGGGTCGGTGTCGAGTTTGCGGCGTTCTCTGCGGTTGGGGTGGCGGATGTGGACGCCGCCGAGGCCGCCGGTTCCGGTGAGGCGGATCAGGGGGGTGCCGGGGTGGCGGTCGGGGGTGGTCTTGTCCTTGAGGCCGCCGATGCCGGGGTCGATGCCGGCGGTGTCGGCGGCCCAGCCGTCGGGGATGACGATGGTGACGCCGGAGGTGTCGCCGTGGGCTTCCACGTGGATTTCGGGCAGGTGGCTCTGGACGCGGCTGAAGTCGAGGGTGGCGCCGCCCAGGCCGCCGTGGGCGGTGATGTGGGCGGGGGCCTGCCAGCGGTTGGGGCCGAGGGCGGCGCCGCTGATGCCGCCTTGGACGACCAGGGGCGGCCGCTGTTGTTCGGCGGCCTGTTGGAGGGCGGCCTGGGGTGCGGGCAGGTCGGCGGTGAGGGCGTTCAGGTCGGCGTGGGTTTTGGCGGTCAGGGCCCGTTCGAGGCGTTCGTCGAATTCGTCGGGGTCCAGGCGTCCTTCGGCGGCCGCGTCGCGTAGGCGTTCGACGACCGTGTCGCGGTCGTGGTGGGAGGCGCGCATCCGCCCTGCGGGGTCGGGGTGGTGGTCGTTCACGCCGGTAAGGGTATAGGGGGCGGCCGGTGCGGGCCCGGTGGGGTGTAGGGGCCCTGGTGGGGGGTGTGGGCGGGGGCGTGGGATCCTGTTCCCCTGCGAGTTGAGGGGGTTCGTGTGGGTGAGAGCGGGTTCGTGGAGTTCTGGGGTGAGCACCGGTTGTGCATGCTGGCCTCGCCGCGTCCGGACGGGTCGATCCACCAGGTGCCGGTGGGGGCGACCTATGACGCCGACCTGGGTGTGGTGCGGGTGATCTGCGACGGGGCCAGTTTCAAGGCCCGCAACCTGGCCGCGCACCCGGGGGTGCGGGTGTCGGTGTCGCAGGTGCAGGGGCGGCGCTGGTGCACGGTGGAGGGTCCGGCGGTGGTGTCCGATGACCCCGGGCGGGTGGCCGAGGCGGTGCGCCGGTACGCGGACCGGTACCGGGAGCCGCGGCCCAACCCGGCCCGGGTGGTCATCGAGGTCACCGTGGAGAGGGTGCTGGGGAACGTGCGCCCGGACTAGGCGGGGCGGGCCAGGGTGATGACCTCCGGTGAGGCGGGGGTCAGGGGGGTGCGGTCCCAGGTGCCGTGGCGTTCGGCGACGGTGAGTCCGGCGGCGGCCAGCAGGGTGTCCAGGTGGTCGGTGGCCAGGAACCGCAGGGTGCTGACGGTGGACAGGATCTCGTGGCCGTCGGCGTCGGTGGTGGTGGAGGTGAACGTCACCAGCCCCTGGGGGGTGATGGGGCGGGCGTCGTGGGTGTCGGTGACGGTGCGGCCGTCGGGCAGGGTGCCGGTCCAGGGGTGGTCGGGGGTCCACCGCTCCCAGGCGCGGGCGGTGATGTTGCGGGTCTCGAAGGCGATGAGGCCGCCGGGGTTCAGGGCGGTGCGCATGGCGGTCAGGGCCTGGACGGTGGTGGTGTCGGTGAGCAGTTCCTGGAAGGCGTGGCCGGTCATGGTGACCAGGTCGAATCCGCCGTTCCAGGTGTGGGTGGCCAGGTCGCCGCGGGTCCAGTGGACGTCGCGGGTGTGGGAGCGGGCGATGTCGAGCATGGCGTCGGCGGGGTCGAGTCCGACCAGGTGGCCGGTGTGGCCGTGGGCGCGGGCGGTGCGCAGGAGCAGGCCGGTGCCGCAGCCCGCGTCCAGGGCGGCGGGGGCGTCCATGACGAGGTCGAGGTAGAAGTCGTCGCAGGGCGCCCAGGGGTTGAAGGTGTCGTAGAGGGCGGCGACGGCGGGGTCGTCGTAGGGGTTGTGCATGGGCGGAGTATCCCGGGGCGGCGGGTGGGCGCGCACCGGGTTTTTCCGCCTGGGCGGGCTGCGTTGACGGTTCGTCGGTGGGCGAAGTGTGGTGGTGGGATGCTGGTGGTATGTCCTCTCACGCGCATGAGACGGCCGCGTTGGCGGCCCTGTTGGCGGATCCGACCCGGGCGGGGGTGTGCCTGGCGTTGGCGGACGGGCGGGCCTGGACGGCGTCCGAGCTGTGCCGGCATACGGGTGTGGGCGCCTCGACGATGAGCGCGCACCTGGGGCGGCTGGTCGGCGGCGGGGTGCTGGTGGAGCGCCGGCAGGGGCGGCACCGGTATGTGGCCTTGGCCGATGAGGGGATCGCGGCCCTGGTGGAGGCGTTGGCGGCGCGGGCGGCGCCCGCCGCGACGGTGGCGCCGACGCTGCGCGCGCACCGTGTGCGGGACGCGTTGGCGCGGGCGCGTACGTGTTACGACCATCTGGCGGGTGCGTTGGGGTGTGCGGTGGCCGAGGCGATGGTGGGGCGGGGGCTGCTCACGGCCGACCTGGGGGTGACCGGTCGGGGCCGGGAGTGGTTCGCGGGGTTGGGTGCGCCGCTGCCGGAGCGGGGGCGGCGGCCGTTGGCGCGGGCGTGCCTGGACTGGACCGAGCGGCGCCAGCATTTGGCGGGGGCGGCCGGGGCGGTGCTGTGCGCGCACGCGTTCGCCGCGGGGTGGTGTGAGCGGGTGGGGTCCTCGCGGGCGGTGCGGGTGACGCGGGAGGGGCGGCGGGCGTGGGGTGAGGTGCTGGATGTTTCGGTGGGGGGCGAAGTGTCCGGCCTCTAGGGTCGCCGCATGACTTCTCGTACTCCTGTCCTGGCCGTGGTGGCGGCCGGGGTGACCGTCGTCCTGTGGGCGTCGGCGTTCGTGTCCATCCGGGTGACCGGTGGGTTCTTCTCGCCGGGGGCGCTGGCCCTGGGGCGGTTGTCGGCCGGGGCGGTGGTGCTCGGTGTTGTGTTGGCGGTGACCCGGTCGGGGTGGCCGGTGCGGGCGGCGTGGCCGGGGATCGTGTGCTCGGGGCTGTTGTGGTTCGGCGTCTACATGGTGGCGTTGAACTGGGGTGAGCGGGAGGTCGACGCCGGGACCGCGGCGCTGCTGGTGAACGTCGGGCCGGTGCTGATCGCCCTGCTCGGTGTGGCGTGGCTGGGTGAGCGGTTGTCGGTGTGGCTGGTGGTGGGCGGTGCGGTGGCGTTCGCGGGGGCGGCGGTGGTGGGGGTGGCCACGGCCGGGCCCGGGCATGTGACGTGGACGGGTGTGGTGCTGTGCCTGGTGGCGGCGGTGACGTATGCGGTCGGGGTGGTGGCGCAGAAGCCGGCGTTGGCGCACGCGAGCCCGTTGCAGGTGTCGGGGTGGGGGTGCGTGGTGGGGGCTGTGGCGTGTCTGCCGTTCGCGCCGGTGCTGGTGGCCGAGGCCGCGGCGGCGCCGTGGTGGGCGGGTGCGAACGTGGTGTATCTGGGGGTGTTCCCGACGGCGGTGGCGTTCACGACGTGGGGGTACGCCCTGGCGCGTATGGACGCCTCCCGTCTGGGTGCGGTCACGTATCTGGTGCCGGTTCTGGTGGTGGTGTTGTCGTGGGTGCTGTTGGGGGAGGTGCCCACGGCGGGGGCCCTGGTGGGCGGGGTGCTGTGCCTGGTGGGGGTGGGGGTGTCGCGGCGGCGGCCGGCGGTGGCCGGGGGGCCGGGCCCGGTGCCCCGGTGAGCGGGGGTTCGGGCCCGGTGGGTGTCAGCCCTGGTGCAGGACGCGCAGGCGGTCGGGGTGGTGGGGGTCGCGGTCCACGACCTGGACCGGTGCCCACTGCCACTGGTGCGGGCCGGTGTCGGCGGGGGTGAAGCGGATGCGGCCGCGGGTGCCCTGGACGTCCAGGCGGGGCCAGGCGTGGGCGAGGGCGGTGCGGTCGGTGCCGTGTTCGCGTAGGGCGTGGGCCAGGACGGTGATGGTGTCGTGGCCTTCGTAGGCGACGAAGGAGGGTTCTCGGCCCAGGCGTCGGCGCAGGGTGGTGCGGACCTGTTCGGCGGCGGGGTCCAGGGTGGGGGGCAGGTAGCTCAGGAAGGGGATCTGTGCGCCGTCGGGGCCGAGCCGGTCGGTCCAGGTGGGCAGTTCGGGTTGGCCGGCGGGGGCGCCGATGAGCAGGCCGGTCAGGCGGGGGTCGCGGCGTAGGGCGGTGACGAGGGGGAGGGCGGGTTCGGGGACGCCGGTCAGGATCAGCAGGGCGGTGGCGCGGTGGTGGGCCAGGGCGTCGCAGACGGCTCGGGGGTGGTGGGGGTCGGCGTCCAGGGTGGTCAGGGTGGCGCCGCGGGGGGTGAGGTGGTCGTGCAGGATGCGGGTGCCGGCCTGCCAGTAGGCGCTGGGTTGGGCGGTGACGGCGATGCGGTGGTGGCCTCGGGCCAGGAGGAAGTCGGCGTAGGTGCGCCAGCCGTGGGACTGGGCGGGGGCCAGGCGGGCGATCCAGGGTGAGGGGTGGTCGGTGAGGGTGTCCAGGACCGCGGAGGAGCACAGGAAGGGCAGGGCCCGGTGGTGGGCGCGGGCGGCGGCGGTGCGGGCGACGACGCTGTGGTACTCCCCTGCCAGGGCGCTGGCGCCCAGGTCGGCGAGTTCGTCGACGGCGGCCGCGGCGCGGTCGGGGTCGGCGGCGGTGTCGCGGACGAGGAGGCGCAGGGGGCGGCCGTGGATGCCGCCGGTGGCGTTGACGTGGTCGGCGGCGGCCTGGAGTCCGGTGAGGAGGTGGTGGCCGGCGTCGACCCAGCCGGGCGGGGTCAGGGGGGCCAGGGCGCCGATGAGCACCGGTGCGGTGGGGTCGTGGGGTGCGGCGGGTGTGTTCATCCGGGGGTGTCTTTCGTTGCCGGGGGCCGGGGTGGCCGTGTGCGGTCATTACACCGGTGGCCTTCGGGGGTGGACAACCGGTTATCGGATGGCATGATGTGCGCTTCCCCTTTGTCGGCGGATCCGAGGTGGCGTGTTGAGGTCCTTGTCGTATGCGGTGCCCGCCCTGGTGGGTGATGGCCGTCCCGCCCGTGCCGTGCGGGAGTTGCGCGGCGGTACCAGGAAGGGGGTGTGGCGGGTGGTGCTGGCGGACGGTTCGCGTGTGGTCGCCTACCGGTGGCATCCCGACCACGACCGGTGGCCCGCGGGGCAGGGGCCGCCCGATCCGGCCGACCCGTTCTCCCCCGCCTCGGGTCCGGGGCTGTTCGCGGCGGCGCACGCGCTGCTCACGGGGGCGGGGGTGCGGGTTCCGGCCCTGTACGCGCTGGAGGAGGAGGGTGGGGGCGGGGCTTTGGCGGTGGTGGAGGACGTGGGTCCGACCCTGGAGCAGGTGATGGAGGCCGATCCGGGGCGGGCCGCGCCGGTGCTGGAGCACCTGGCCTCCGTGTTGGGTGTGCTGCACGGGCGCACCCACCCGGTTTTCGGGAAGGTCGCCCATGTGGCGGGCGGGGGCGCCCCTGCGGCGGCCTCCTGTCACGAGGCGGTCCTGGTCCGGGCGTTGGCGGACCTGGAGGAGGCCGCCCGGCTGGATGCGCGGGTGGGGGCGGCCCGTTCGGCGCTGGAGGAGGAGTTGTGCGCCCGGGCGGCGCGCATCGGGCCCCGCCCGGGCGGGTACGCGCTGGTCCACGGTGAGCTGGGGCCCGACCATGTCCTGGTCGCGGCCGACGGGCAGGGTGCCCTCATCGACTTCGAGGGGCTGATGTGGTTCGACCACGAGTGGGAGCACGCCTTCCTGCGGTTGCGGTTCGCCGACCACCGGCGCCTGGCGACCCGGCCGGTGGACGCGCACCGGATGGGGTTGTACGTGTTGGCGTTGGACCTGTCGCTGGTGGCCGGGCCGTTGCGGTACCTGGCCGGGCGGGCGGTGTCGGACCGGGGGGTGATGGCGGGCATCGCCGAGCGCGCCCTGGGGCGGGCCCTGGCGTCGGTCGGGTGCGGGGGCGGGTGGTAGGACGGGGGGATGGACGATCTGCGCCACCTGTGGAACACCGACACCGTCTGGTTGAACACCGCCCAGTACGGGGTGCTGCCCGCCACCACCCGGGCCGCGCTGGCCGAGTACCTCGACTCCTGTGCGGCGGGCACGGGTGATCCGGCCCGGTGGGGGCGCACCACCGGGGAGGCCCGCCGGCGCCTGGGCGCCCTGTTGGGTGTGCCCGGGGGTGACGTCGCGTTGGGTGCGGCCGCCTCGCAGCTGTTGGGCACGGTGGCGGCGTCCCTGCCGGGGTCGGCGCGGGTGGTGGTGCCCGAGGGGGAGTTCGCGTCGGTGCTGTTCCCGTTCCAGGCGCGGGGGGTGCGGGTGCGCACGGTGCCCCTGGGCCGGTTGGCGGAGGCCGTCGGTGAGGGGTGTGAGGCGGTCGCGTTCAGTGTGGTGCACCCGGGGACGGGTGCGGTGGCGCCGGTGGCCGAGGTGGTGGCGGCCGCCCGGGGGGCGGGTGCGCTGGTGGTGGGGGATGCCACGCAGGCGGCCGGGTGGTTGCCGTTGGACGCGTCGGGGTTCGACGTGCTGGTGGGGGCCGCCTACAAGTGGTTGATGACGCCGCGCGGGCTGGGGTACGCCTACCTGGCGCCGGCGGTGCAGGAGCGTATGGGGGTGGTGCCGGGTGCGGGGCCGGCCGCGGCGGCGGATCCGGTGGACCTGTTCGCGGACCGGTTCGTGCCGGCGGCGGGGGCGCGCCGGTTCGACACCTCGCCGAACTGGGTGGCGCACACCGCGGCGGTGGCGTCGTTGGAGGTGCTGCTGGGGGCGGGGGTGGACAGGGTGCACGCCCACAACGTGGGGTTGGCGGACCGGTTCCGGGCCCGGTTGGGGTGGGGGCCGGGCGGGTCGGCGATCGTGTCGGTGGAGGTGCCGGGGGCGCATGAGCGTCTGGCGGCGGCGGGGGTGGTGACGACGGTGCGGGCGGGGCGTACCCGGTTGTCGTTCCACCTGTACAACACCGAGGAGGACGTGGACCGGGCCGCCGAAGCGCTGGTGTAGGCGGGGCCCGCGGTCAGTGGGCGCGGGCGGGGACGGGGATGCGGTCCAGGTCGTGGGCGAGGGTGAGGGGGCCGTCGTACTCCTGGGCGGCCTGGGCGGTGAAGAGGGGGTCCTGGTCGGCGTCGTAGCGTTCGGAGATGTGGGTGAGGACCACCGAGCGTGCGCCGGCCTGGGCGGCGATGCGGCCTGCCTGGCGGGCGGTGAGGTGTCCGTAGGGTGCGGCGAGGTGTTCTTCGGAGTCCAGGTAGGTGGACTCGATGACGAGCAGGTCGGCGCCGCGGGCGAGTTCGACGGCCTGGGGGCAGGGGGCGGTGTCCATGACGAACGCCATGACCTGTCCGGGGCGGGGTCGGGCGCAGTCGGCCAGTTCGACGCGGTGGCCGTCGGGGGCGGTGACGTGTCCCTGCCGGTGCAGTTCTCCGATGAGGGGGCCGGTGATGTTGTGGGCGGCGAGTCGGTCGGGGAGCATGCGCCATCCGTCGGGTTCGGCGATGCGGTAGCCGTAGCAGGGCAGGGAGTGGGTCAGCGGCAGCGCGGTGATGCGCAGGTCGTCCTCCCCCAGGAGGCTGGTGCCGTCGCCGGAGACGGGTTGGGGGACGATGCGGGCGGTGTCGTGGAAGGCGGTGGCGTGGCGCAGCCGTTCGAAGTGGTCGGCGCCGGCGGCGGGGTGGGCGACGGGGACGGGGTGGGGGACCTGGTCGCGGGCGATGCGCTGGATGATGCCGGGCAGGCCCAGGCTGTGGTCGCCGTGGAAGTGGGTGATGCAGATGCGGGTGATGTCGGTGGCGGACAGGCCCGCGGTGCGCATCTGGCGTTGGGTGCCCTCGCCGGGGTCGAAGAGGATGCCGTGGGTGTCCCAGCGCAGGAAGTAGCCGTTGTGGTTGCGCCGTGGGGTGGGGACCGCGCTGGAGGTGCCCAGGACGGTGAGTTCGCGTGCCGACATGGGGTGCATCCTGCCACGGCCCGGGGGTGGGGGGCGCGTGGTTTTCAGTGGGTCGGGCCCGGGCGGGGGGTCGGGGCCAGGAGAGCGGCGAGCACCAGGGGGGCGACGGTCTGGTAGCCGATCCACACCTCGCCGCCCAGGGTGCCGCCCTGGTGGGTGATGAACAGGCCGGTGAGGGCGGTCAGGACCCAGCCGCCGTCGTAGCAGGCCATGAGCTTCAGGAGGGTGGGCATCGGGCGGGTGCGCGCGCAGGCGATCTCGATGACGCCGCCGGCCAGCAGGGCCAGGCCGGAGGCGGCCATCAGCCAGGTGGGGACGCCGAGCAGGGCGCCGAGGGGGGCGGCTCCCAGGGTGAAGGCGGCCCCGAGCAGGGTCTTGACGGCGCCGTCGGCGATGACCCCCGCCGTGAGCGGTGACGCGGTCCTGTTCGGTGCCATGTTCGGTCCCCTTGTTCGGTGTCGACCCGACCACTTCGGTAATCAGATTATGGCAATAATGAGATTATGAGAATGACGAGGGGCCAGACCAAGGAACGCAACCGCCGCGCCCTGTTGGAGGCGGCCCGGGAGGTTCTCGCCCGGGACGGCCACCGTGCCCGGCTGGAGGAGATCGCCGACCGGGCCGGTCTGACCACCGGTGCCGTCTACTCGCTGTTCGGCAGCAAGGACGGCCTGGTCACCGCCTTGGTCGCCGAGCACCTTCGAGGGGACTACGAGGAGGCCGAGCGGGAGATCGGCGCCGATCTGGACCTGGTCGGGGCGGTCGGGGCGTTCGCGCGCCTGTACCTGCACGGCTGCCGGGGGTCCCGGGCGAGGTCGGACCTGGCACTGCAGGCGGCCCTGATGGACATGGCCCTGCGCGACGAGGCGCTGCGCTCCCGGCTCGCCGAATCGATCTCCGCGCAGGAGGAGCGCCTGGCGGCGCTCTTCGCCGGCCGCGACCACGGCGGCGCCCCGGTGGGGGCCGGTCGGGCGCGGCGTTTGGCCACGGCGCTGCGGGCGCTGCTGGTCGGCCTGGGCCAGGGCGTCGTGCTCGGCCTGACCCGGGCCGATGAGCGGTTCTTCGCCGACGCCGCCCGGGCCCTGGTGTGCGACGCGGTGCTGGAGGGGCCCGGGCCGGGGGTCAGCGCAGGTGTTCGAGGGCCTGGGGGGTGAGGTCGGCCGGGGTGGGGTAGCCGTTGACGGCCATGAGCAGGTCGGCTTCGGCCAGGAGGGCGCGCAGGGTGTGGACGAGGCCGGGGACGCCGCCGGCGGCCAGGGCGTAGGCGTAGGGGCGGCCCACGGCGACGGCGGTGGCGCCCAGGGCGAGGGCTTTGACGATGTCGGTGCCCGAGCGGATCCCGGAGTCGAAGATGACGGGCAGGTCGGTGGCGGCGGCCACGGCGGGCAGGCAGCGCAGGGCGGGGATGCCGCCGTTGGCCTGGCGGCCGCCGTGGTTGGAGCAGTAGATGGCGTCGATGCCGGCGTCGGCGGCGCGGCGGGCGTCGTCGGGGTGGCAGATGCCCTTGACGATGAGCGGCAGGTCGGTGAGGGAGCGCAGCCAGGGCAGGTCGTCCCAGGTGAGGGGGTTGCCGAAGAGTCCGGCCCAGGTGGCGACCACCTGGTCGGGGGTGGGGTCGGGGCCGACGATCTTTTGGAAGACGGGGTCGGAGGTGTAGTTGGCCAGGCAGTGGCCGCGTAGTTGGGGGAAGTTGGCGGTGGCCAGGTCGCGGGGGCGCCAGCCGGTGATCCAGGTGTCCAGGGTGACGACGATGGCCTTGAATCCGGCCTGTTGGGCGCGGTGGACGAGGCTGGCGGCGAGGTCGCGGTCGGTGGGGGTGTAGAGCTGGAAGAGGCCGGGGGTGTCGCCCAGGTGGGGGGTGACCTGTTCCATGGGGTCCTGGGTGAGGGTGGAGGCGATCATCGGTACGCCGGTGGTGGCGGCGGCTTGGGCGGTGGCGATGTCGCCGTGGTGGTCCTGGGAGCACAGGCCGATGACGCCGACGGGGGCCATGAGCAGGGGTGAGGGCAGGGTGATGCCGCACAGGTCCACGGACAGGTCGCGTTGGGCGGCGCCGACGAGCATGCGGGGGTACAGGCCCCAGTCGTTGAAGGCGCGGGTGTTGGCGTCCTGGGTGTGTTCGTCGCCGGCGCCGCCGGCGACGTAGGACCACAGGGAGGGGGGTAGGGCGTGGCGGGCGCGTTCGGCGAGGTCGGTGAAGGTCATGGGGTGGTCGGGGAGGACGCCGGTGAGGCCGTTGAGGTAGATCTCGAGCTGGTAGTCGCCGTAGCGGGGGTTCATGGTGGGGTCCTTGCACAGGGGGTGTGGTGTGGTTCACACCATGCAAGTTGACATGTGGGTGTGTCAAGAGTGGGTGCGGGAGTGGTGGCCGCCGGCGGTGCGGGGCGGTCAGGGGGCGGTGCGGCGTGAGCGCAGCAGCGGCAGGAACACCTCGGCGATGTCGGCGCGCACGCGGTCGGCGTCTTGGGGGCGCTCGCCCAGGACCCAGTCGACGACCAGTTCGTTGGCGGCCCCGACCAGGGCCAGTGCCTGTTTGCGGAAGGGGCGCTCCACCAGGCGGCCGCGGGCCGCGCCGCGGGCGTAGGCGGCATCGACCAGGTCGGCGATGGTGTGGCGGGCGGTGCGGCGGCGCTCCTCCATGGCGGGGCTGACGCCCACGCTCTCCACGGAGATGATGCGGACCCGGCGCGGGTCGGCCATGACGAAGTCGAGGTAGGCGCCCAGGGCGGCCATGACCTGGTCCTCGAAGTCCTGCCGGGTGTCCAGGGCGGTGGCCATGGCGGTCAGGGCCCGGTCCAGGAGTTCGTCGTACAGGGCGCGCAGGGCGGCCTCGCGGTCGGCGAAGTGCTCGTAGAAGTAGCGGTTGGTGAGGTGGGCGCGGGCGCAGATCGCGCCGACGGTGGCGGCGCGGAAGCCGGTGGTGGCGAACTCCTCCAGGGCGGCGTCCAGCAGGCGGCGGCGCCGGGCCTGTTGGCGTTCGTCGGGGGTCATGCCCCGCCAGGGGCGCACCAGTTCCACCCGGGGTCGTGTCATGGGTTTCACGGTAGCGCCCCTTGCGGGGGCGGCGCCGGGTCCGGCGGTGCGGGGGGTGTTCAGGGGGCGGGGCCGGTGGTGAGGCCGGCGCGGTGGGCGATGAGGGCCAGGTGGACCCGGCCGTGGACGCCCAGGCGCAGGCGCAGGGAGTCCAGGTGGGTTTTGACGGTGCTGGGCGCCACGTCGAGCAGGCGGGCGATGTCCCGGTCGGTCTCGCCGTGTCCGACCAGGGCCAGGACCTGGCGTTCGCGGGGGGTCAGGGCCCGGATCCGGTCGCGGTCGCGTTCCTGTTCGCGGGTGCGGGGGCCGTAGTGGCGGTGCAGGACGCGGCGGGCCACCGGCGGGGACAGGAACGCGGCGCCGGTGGCGGCCGCGAGCAGGTCGGCGGGATCGCCGGTCTTGAGGACGAACCCGTCCACGCCGATGTCCAGGGCGGTGTCGATGTTCTCGTCCTCGCCGAAGAGGGTGAGCATGACGATGGCGGTGCCGGGGAGGCGGGCGCGGATGCGGCGGGCGGCGGCCAGGCCGTCGGTGCCGGGCATGCGCACGTCCAGCAGGGCCAGGTCGGGGCGGTGGCGCAGGCACCGGTGCAGGGCCTGGTCGCCGTCGGCGGCCTCGGCGACCACGTGCAGGTGCGGGTCGGCGGCCAAGATGGCGCGCAGTCCGGCGCGCATGAGGGCGTCGTCGTCGGCGAGCAGGACCCGGATCCGGTCCATCCCTCCCCTTTTCCCGTTCCCCCTTGTGGGGAAGGGTAGCGGGCCGGGGCGGGTCGGGTGTCTCCCCCGAAAGTGGGGGGTGCTCCCCCTCTGGGGGCCCAGGCGGCGGCCCCCGGCCCGGGCCTAGGTTCGGGCCCATGGTTGCCGAGGCGGGTGTGCGTGTGGTCGTGGTGGTGTCGGCGGTTGTGGCGTTGCTGATGTGCGCCGTTCCGGTGGCGGGACGGGAGGGGGAGGTGCCGGCGGGGCTGGGCGGGCGGGTCGACGCGCATGTGGAGGAGTTCCGGGAGCGGCAGGGGCTGGGCGGGGTCGCGGTCGTGGTGGTGCACCGGGGGCGGGTGGTGCACGCCGCCGGGTACGGGCGTGACGCGCTGGGGCGGCCGGTGAGCGCGGACAGTGTGATGCCGGTGGCGTCGCTGTCCAAGTCGATGACGGCGGCGGCGGTCCTGTGGATGGTGGAGGAGGGGCTGTTGGGGTTGGACGATCCGGTGGTCGAGCACCTGCCGGCGTTCGACCCGGTCGATCCGCGGGGGCGGCGCATCACGGTGCGCCACCTGCTGGAGCAGACCTCCGGGTTGGCCTCGCAGGGGTTGTTGTCCCCCGACCGTGCGCACAAGGAGTCCTTGGACGACGCGGTCCGGATCCTGTCGGGGATGGGGTTGGCGGCCGAGCCGGGTACCGCGCACCGGTACTTCAACGGCAACTACTGGTTGGCGGCGGCCCTGGTGCAGGAGGTGGCCGGGGTGCCGTTCGCCGACGCCCTGCGGGATCGGGTGTTCGCGCCGCTGGGCATGGGGGACAGCGCGTCGGTGCCGGCGGGGGCGGCCGTGGAGGGCATGGCGCCGGGGCACCTGCGCGTCCTGGGGATGCGGCCGGTGCGCGGGCTTCCGCCGGACCTGTCCACGGGGTCGGGGGAGGTGGTCTCCACCGCCCGCGACCTGGGGCGGTGGCTGGCCCCCTACACCGGTGCGGGCCGGTCCGCGTCGGGGGAGGTGTTCCTGTCCGAGGCGTCGGTGCGGGAGGCGCTCGCCCCGGGTACGGCGGGGGGCGACTACACGCTGGGGTGGCGGCTCTTGGACGACGGCCGGTGGGCGCACGGCGGCACCGAGTACTCCCACCTGGCCCAGCAGCTGCTGTCGGCGGACCGGGAGTGGGGGGTGGCGGTGCTGGACGACACCTTCTCCTACCTGGACACCGCCTACCCCCTGGCCGCCGGGGTGCTGGACCTGGCGCAGGGGCGCGAGCCGGCGCCGCGGCCGCCCGCCAACCTGTACCTGGACCTGGCCCTGGGGGCCGGGGTCGCCTCCAGCGCGGTGGTGGGCGCGGTGCGGTTGCGTCGGGCCCGGGCCTGGGGCGGGCGCCTGGCGGTGCGGCCGCGGTGGCGTGCCCTGGTGGCTTCGGTGCCGGTGCTGGTGCCCGCGGGGGTGGTGGTGTGGCTGGTGGTGTTGGGTGCGGCCTCGGGGGCGCATCCGCGCACGGTGTGGGCGGTGCTGTCGGGGGGCCTGGTGCCGGCCGGTGCCATGGTGTGGCTGGCGGTGGCCGCCCTGTCGGGGGTGGTGGTGGCCGCGGTGCGCTGGCGGGCCCGGGCGCGGGCTGGGGCGGGTCAGGTGTAGGCGGCCAGGGCGAGGGTGGCGGTGCAGGTCAGGGCCAGGGTGAGTGCCAGGGTCAGGAGCAGGTCGCGGCGCAGGCGGCGCCGGTCGGCGGTGGGGGCGGGGGGCTGTTCGGCGGGGAGCGTGGTGGCGGGGGCGTGGTGGGGCAGGTGGGCGCGCACGGCGAACCCGTCCCCGTGGGGGCCGGCGTGCAGGGTGCCGCCCAGGGCGCGGGCGCGTTCGCGGGCGGCGGCCAGGCCGGTCCCGCCGCCGGGGGGCTGGGGGGTGCGGCGGGCCGCGGTGTTGGCGACGGTGACGTCGGTGGCGTCCGTGTTGGTGTGCACGCGGACGGTGACCGGGGCGTCGGGGGCGTGGCGGGCGGCGTTGGTCAGGGCCTCCTGGACGATGCGGTGGACGGCGCGGGCCACCGGGTCGGGGGCGCCGTGGCCCCGGTCCAGGTCGGTGTGGACGTCCATGCCGGCGGCGCGGGCCCGGTCGAGCAGGTCGGGCAGGTCGTCGGCGGGGGTGGCCTCGGGGGTGTGGGGGTGCAGGACGCCGATCACCTGGCGCAGGTGTTCGGTGGCGCGGGCGGCGCCGCGGCGCAGTTCGGCGGCGGCGGCGCGGGCCTGGTCGGGGGTGGGGTCGGGGGCGACCTCCAGGGCGGCTGCGCGGACCGCGAGCAGGCCCAGGTCGTGGCCCAGGGAGTCGTGCATGTCGTGGGCGATGCGGGCGCGTTCGCGCAGCCGGGCCCGGTGCTCCTGCTCCTGTTGCCGGTGGCGGGCCAGCAGGTCCAGGGCGCGGCGGTGGGCGCCCACCGCCCAGGGCAGGGCGACGTACAGGGGCAGGGCGGCGACGGCGTCGGCGCTCAGGGGTGCGGTCCCGGTGAGGGCGGCCGCGGCCAGGGCGAGGGTGAGGGCGGCGGCGCCGGCCAGGTGGCGCGGGTGCAGGGCGGTCCCGGTGCGGCCGCAGCGGTAGGCGAGCAGGCAGGTGGGGATTCCCAGCAGGGGGGTCACGGTGGTGGCCGCGGCGGCCAGGGCCAGGGCGGTGAGCGGGGCGCGCGGGTGGGTGAGGGCGGCGGTGACGCCGGTGGCGGCGGCCAGGGCGGCCGCGGCCGGGGGTGTGTCCCACAGGGCGGGCAGGGCACAGGCCAGGGCGGTGGGGGCGGTCCAGCGCGGGTCGGCGTACCAGGGGGCGCGGGGGTGCTCGGTCATGGGTTCACGCTAACCCCGCCCCTGGGTTCAGTGGTGGCTGTACCCATCGCGTTTTCGCACCCCGGGGGCGGGGCGGGGTGGGGGTGCCAACGTTATGCGGCCGCACTGTCCCACTTATGTAGCAATACAAGATGTACATCATTATAAGGCCCACTTATCGTGAGTCAGGATTCCGGGGTTTCCGGGCGCCTCCGGGGTCAACGTAACTCGATACGTTTTATGGGTTACGTTTCCAACGAAACGTTATTGGGCGGGGGTGGGAGAGCCCCGCCCCGGACCGCTGTGGGCGGGCGGGGCGGGCCTCAGGCGCGGTGAGCCGAGACCTCCTCCTGGGCCTGGCGCACGATGCGGGCCAGGTGGGAGTGGTGGGCGCCGGGCCAGTACACGCGCTCGCAGGCCGGGCAGCGGGCGAAGGCGTCGTAGGCGGCGCGGGTGCCCTCCTGCAGGTCGCCGGCCACCTGCCCCTTGTCGGTGTGGACCAGCACGCCGTTGCAGGCCGGGCAGCGCGTCCACGGGTCCAGGTCGGGGGCGAACCGGTGCAGGACCTCGCGCAGCTGCTCCTCGGGGCGGGTGTTGCGCACGTGGGCGCCCGCGCGCAGCCCCGCGCGGGAGAGCAGGCCGCGGTCGCGCGTGAGCAGGACCCGCTCCTCGGCGTTGGCCTGCCGGAACAGCGAGGGGTCGTCGCGGTCGTTGTCGTAGGCGGTGTCCAGCCCCAGCAGGCGCAGCCGCCGGGCCAGGGTGCCCAGGTGCACGTCCAGCAGGAAGCGCAAGGGGAAGGGGACCGCCTGGGGCAGGGGCAGGGGCGGGACGTCCACGGTCTGCCCGGGGGCGGGGATGGTGCCGGGCCCGGCGGGGCGCCCGTCCAGGAGCAGCGTGCCGACCTCGGTCATGGGCACGCCGTGCGACTGGACCACGTGGGCCAGGGTGGAGGTGGAGTCGGCGCGCGCGTGCAGGGTCCCGCCGCGGTGGCGCGGGGCCAGGAAGAACCGTAGTTCGGGTGCGAAGCGCAGTTCCAGGGTGGGTTCCATCGGCCGAGTATGCCACCGCGCCGGCCCCGCCCACCTCCCCTTTTCCGGGGGTCGGCGGCCCCGCTTATTCCAGTGCTAGAATAGTGGGTGTGGAGCTGACACCCGCGGAACTGACCGTGCTGGGCCTGGTCGTGGAGCGCCCCCGCCATGGATACGACCTGGAGCAGGTCATCGAGCGGCGCGGCATCCGCCGCTGGACCGACATCGGGTTCTCCTCGATCTACTACCTGCTCGAGCGGCTCCACAAGCGCGGACTGGTCCACGTCCCCCGGGCTCCGGACGCCGCCCGGTCCCGCCGCGTCTTCCACGCCACCGGCGCCGGGCGCGAGGCCGCCCGGGCGGGGGCGCTCGCCCTCATCCGCGGCCCGGCCCCCGCCGCCCACCCGGTGCTGGCGGGCATCGCCCACCTGGACCTGCTCACCCCGGCCGAGTACACCGCGGCCCTGGGCGAGCGGCTGGCCGCACTACAGGAGCGCATCGCCGCCGTCCGCGCGGCCCAGGACGCCCAGGAGCCGCTGCCCCGCGCGGCGCGCGAGGTGTTCTCCTACTCGCTGAGCCTCATGGAGGCGGAAAGGACGTGGCTCGCCGCGCGGGCCCGGGTGCACGATGACCGCTAAGACCGACTTCAAGAAGACCCTGGACTCCTACAGCGCCCGGGCCGGCCACTTCCGGGTCCTGGACGTGCCCGAGCTGCGCTACCTGATGATCGACGGCCACGGGGACCCCAACACCCCCGCCTTCGCCGAGGCGGTCCGGGCGCTGTACCCGGTGGCCTACAAGCTCAAGTTCGCCGCCAAGAGGGAGCTGGGCCGCGACCACGTCGTCATGCCCCTGGAGGGCCTGTGGTGGTCGGGCGACATGGACGCGTTCACCACCGCGCGCGACAAGTCGCGGTGGGACTGGACCCTGATGATCATGGTCCCGGACTGGACCGGGCAGGACATGTTCGCCGCCGCCGTCGCGCAGGCCGGCGCCAAGAACGCCCCCGCCCGGCTGGAGGACGTGCGGCTCGCGCCGCTGAGCGAGGGCCGGTGCGTGCAGACCCTGCACGTGGGCCCCTTCGACGAGGAGGGCCCGGTGCTGGAGCGGATGCACCGCGAGTTCATCCCCTCCCAGGGGCTGCGCCTGGGCGGCCGCCACCACGAGATCTACCTCAGCGACCTGCGCAGGACCGCGCCCGCCAGGCTGCGCACCATCCTGCGCCAGCCCGTGGTGGAGGACGGCGGCCGCGCCTAGCCGCACCCGGGTGCGGCCAGGTGCGGCCAAGGCGTTGCGCTCCCGGGTCCGGGGCACCATGATCTGCGGGTGATCATCGACAAGGCCATCTACCGGCACGGGTCGCGCCGGGAGATCGACGGCGACATCAGCGACGCGTTCGACCTCGAACGCGGTGAGACCGAGGACTGCTTCCTGTGGATCGGGCTGCACGAGCCCACCGCGGAGGAGTTCACCCTCATCCAGGAGGAGTTGGACCTGCACCCCCTGGCGGTGGAGGACGCCCTCGAAGCGCACGAGCGACCCAAGATCGAGCACTACGGCGAGACCTCGTTCGTGGTGGTCAAGACCCTCTCCTACGACGAGCGCGCCTTCGACGTCGAGGCGGGGGAGATCATGCTGTTCGTGGGCACCGACTTCATCGTCAGTGTCCAGCACGGCCCGGCCGGCCCCCTGGACGGGGTGCGCGAGCGGCTGGAGAAGGACCCGGACTTCCTGCGCCTGGGTCCGCCCGCGGTGCTGCACGGGTTCATCGACGACATCGTCGACCACTACGGGGTCATCGGGCACAAGGTCGAGACCGACATCATCGCCCTGGAACAGGAGGTGTTCCGGCCCCGCGGCGAGGACGTCACCGAGGAGATCTACCGGCTCAAGCGCGAGGTGCTGGAGTTCCGCAGGGCCGAGGGCCCCCTCATCCCCGTCCTGCAGGAGATCGTCAAGGGGCGGATGACGCAGTTCTCCTCCACCCGCGAGCACTTCCGGGACGTGCTGGACCACCTGCTGCGGGTGGACGACCTGGTCGACGCGCACAACGAGCTGCTCACCAGCGCCCTGACGGCGCACCTGGCGCTGCTGGGCAAGGAGCAGAACGAGGACGTCCGCAAGATCTCCTCCTGGGCCGCGGTCATCGCCGTCCCCACGATGATCGCCGGGTTCTACGGCATGAACTTCGACAGCATGCCCGAGCTGCACTGGGACTACGGGTATCCGCTGATGATGGCGGTGATGGTGCTCATCAGTGTCCTGATCTACCACCGGCTGCGCCGCAACCGGTGGCTGTGAGCCCCGGCCTCCGGGGGTGGGGTCCCGCGGGACCCCACCCCCGGGCGCGTCCCGGAGGAGGGCCCGTGGCCGCGTGCCGCCCGCTGAGGGCCGTCCGGCGCTCGGCAAGCGGGGTCCGCGGGGACGCGCTCTAGACGCGGACGGCCGCGTCCAGGGGCAGGTGGGGCCAGGAGGCCACGTCGCGGCGCAGCTGCCGGTCGTGGGTGGCCACCACCACCGCGGCCGCGGTGGCGCCCAGCCCCTCGGTGAGCTCCTCCACCAGCGGGATCGACAGGTGGTTGGTGGGCTCGTCCAGCAGCAGCACGTGCGGGCGCTCGGCCAGCGCCATCGCCAGGTCCAGGCGGCGCTGCTGGCCCATGGACAGCTCGCCCACCGGGCGTGAGGCGTCGGCGGCCGGCAGCAGCCCCAGCGAGGACAGCGGCACCGCCTCGCGGAGGGCGCCGCGGCCGACCAGGTCCTGCATCCGGGCCGCGAACACCTCGTGGGCGCGGCGCGAGGGCGCCTGCGGCGACTCCTGGGCGAGCAGGCGCACCCGCGTCCCGCGGGCGGTGCGGACGGTTCCCGTAGTGGGGTGCAGCAGTTGGGCCAGGACCGCCAGCAGGGTGGACTTGCCCGCCCCGTTGGGGCCGGTGACCACCAGGCGGTCCCCCGACTCCAGGTGCACGTCCACGGGGTGGTGCAGGCGTCCGGCCACGCTCACCCCTGCGGCGTCCAGCAGGGTCGCGCCCGGGCGGGCGGGCAGGTCGGGCATGCGCAGCCGCAGCGGCGGCGGGGGCATGGTGACGGCGTGGGCCTCCAGGTCGGCGCGCCGGCGGTGGACGGCGCGCACCAGGCCGCCGGCGCGGGTGGCCCGCTGGTGTTTGCCGGTGCCCTTGTCGGGGCGCCAGCCGCTGATGAGCCGGTTCTGGGCGTGGGACAGGTCCTGGGTCAGGCGGGCGTGTTCGGCCTGCTGCTGTTCGTACTCCTCCTCCCAGCGGTCGCGTTCGGCGCGCCGGCCCTGCTGGTAGCCGGCGAAGCCGCCGCCGTGGACGCGGGGGCGGCCGTCGCGGCTGGGGTCCAGGTCCAGGACGGTGGTGGCCACGTCCGACAACAGGGCGCGGTCGTGGCTGACCAGCACCACCCCGTTGCGGTGTTCGCGCAGGCGGGCGGTGAGGAAGTCCAGGCCGGCGGCGTCGAGGTGGTTGGTGGGCTCGTCCAGCAGCAGGAAGTCGTGTCCGGCGCCCAGGAGGGCGGCCAGGCGCACCCGGTAGCGCTGGCCCACCGACAGCTCGTGCAGGGGGCGGGTGCGGTCGGTGACCGCGTCCAGGTGTTCCAGGGCCAGGTCCACGCGCCGGTCGGCGTCCCAGGCGTCCAGGGTCTCGGCCGCGGTGAGCGCGGCGGTGTAGTCGGTGTCGGCTCCGGGTTCGCCCCGGGCCATGCGGGCGGCGGAGGTGTCCAGTGCGGCCAGGGCGGTGCGGGCGTCGGCGAGTTCGATGTCGATGAGGTCGCCGACGGTGCGGCCGCCGGTGGTGTGCATCTCCTGCTCGGCGTAGCCGAGGGTGCCGATGCGGCGGACGGTGCCGCGGTCGGGTTCCAGGGCTCCGGTGAGTACCTGGAGCAGGGTGGATTTGCCGCGGCCGTTCTCTCCGACGACGCCCCAGCGCGAGCGGGGGGTGACGGTCATGTCGACGCCGGCCAGGACGGGGCGGCCGCCGCGGGCGACGTACAGGTCGGTGGCGGTGAGCTGGGCGCGTTCGCCGGCGGGCGCGGCGGCGGGGTCCAGGGTGGGCATGTCTCTCCTCGTGTGGGGGCTCGACCCGTGTGGGCGGGGAGCCTCCCGGTTCCTCTGACGGTGGACCCGTGCGAAGGCGGGGTCCGGGTACGCATGGGGCACCCGCGGCCACGCCGGGCGTGGGGCGGGTGTGCGTGGGGCCGTTAGAGGTAGAGGACGTACTGCATGTCGTCCAGGGTAGGCGGTGGGGGGTGGGGGTGGCCAGTGGTTTTGCGGCCCGGGGGCGGGGGCGGGGCCCTGGGGGCGGTGCGGGTGGCGGTTTCGGTGTCGGGTCGCTCACGTGGCCGCGGCGGCCTCAGCGGGGGTGGACCTCGCGGGGGCCGTCGAGCCAGGGCAGGGTCTGGGCGATGAGGTCGGCGGGGTAGCCGAGCGGGATGCGGGAGGCCTCCTCCAGCCGGTCCAGGGTGTGGGGGGACAGGGTGGTGTCGGCGGCGGTGAGCAGGTCGGTGAGCTGGGCGTCGGTGCGCGGGCCCAGGATGGGGTGGACGGGGTCGGGGCGCGAGAGCAGCCAGGCGATGGCGGCGGGGGCGTCGCCCACGCCTTCGTCGGAGGCGGCCTCGTGCAGGGTGCGGGCCAGGGCGCGTTCGTGTTCGGTGAGGTCGGCGGGGTCGACGCGGCCGGTGGCGGGGGCGTCGGGGTGGGCGAAGCGGCCGGACAGGAGACTGCCGCCCAGGGGGCTGTAGGCGGCGGTGCTCAGGCCCAGGGTGCGGGCCATGGGCAGGAGTTCGCGTTCGATGTCGCGGCGGGCGAGGCTGTAGGGGACCTGGAGGGCGCTGAAGGGGGTGCGGTCGCGCAGGTCGGCGCCGGTGTTGGCGGCGGCCACCGCCCAGGCGGGCAGGTTGGAGGCGCCGGTGTACAGGACGGTGCCGGCCCGGACGGCGTCGTCCAGGGCGCGCATGGTCTCCTCGACGGGGGTGCGGGGGTCGTGGCAGTGCACCCACAGCAGGTCGATGTGGTCGGTGCGCAGGCGGCGCAGGCTGCGTTCCAGGGACAGGCGCAGGGATTTGCGGTGGGATCCGGCGGTGAGCGGGTTGGCGGGGTCGGCGGGCAGGGTGAACTTGGTGGCCAGGACGAAGTGGTCGCGGCGGGTGCCGTGCAGGACCCGGCCGAGGATGTCCTCGCTGTCGCCGTAGACGGGGGCGGTGTCGATGACGTTGCCGCCGGCGTCCTGGTAGCGGTCGATCATGCGGGTGGCCTCGGCGGTGGTGGTGAAGCCCATGGTGCCCAGGAAGAGGTCGCTGACGCGCAGGCCGGTGCGGCCCAGGGTGCGCAGTCGCATCAGGGCTCCCGGGGGTCGGTGGTGGTGTGCATGGGGTCAGTCTGGCGGGCGCGGGGTCCGGCGCGGAACCCGTTCGGGGTCGCGGTCTAGGGTGGTTGTCCGGATCTGTCGGGACGGTGGAGGGTGGTGGCCGGTGGGTGCGGTCGTCGAGTCGGTGAGCAGCAGTGCGGGGCACACGTTCGGCAAGCCGGTGCGGGAGGGCATCCGGTTGCTGGCGGGGCTGGGTGTGGAGGGGGACGCCCACCTGGGGGTGACGGTCAGGCACCGTTCCCGGGTGGCGGTGGATCCCACGCAGCCCAACCTGCGGCAGGTGCACCTGATCCACGCCGAGCTGTTGGAGGAGCTGGCCGGCGAGGGGTTCGCGGTGGGTCCGGGGGAGCTGGGGGAGAACGTCACCACCCGGGGGATCGACCTGCTGGGGTTGGGCCGGGGGGCGGTGCTGTGCCTGGGGCCCCAGGCGCGGGTGGAGGTGACGGGGTTGCGCAATCCGTGCGTGCAGATCGACGCGTTCTCGCCGGGGCTGTTGAAGAAGGTGGTGGGGCGCGGCCCGGACGGCGAGGTCGTGCGGCGGGCCGGGATCATGGGGATCGTGCTGCGGGGCGGCCGGGTGGAGCCGGGGATGGCGATCGACGTGCTGGCCCCCCGGGGCCCGCACCTGCCGTTGGAGCGTGTCTGAGTCGGCGGTGGTGGCCGCGCCCGGGCGCGGCCACCACCGGGGGTCAGGCCAGGGCGGTGAGCAGGTCGGGGTCGTAGTGGATGTCGATGGCGGTGATACGGCCGTCGGTGACGGTGAACAGCAGGACCGCGGTGGGGCGGTGGTCGGACAGGGACAGGAAGCCGGGGCGGCCGTCGACGCGGACGGGGCGGGCCCCGTGGGCCAGGCGGGAGAAGGTGACGGCCTGGGCGGCGACGGTGTCGGCGCCGCGGGCCAGTGCCGGGACCCCGTGCAGGCGGGCGAAGACGTCGCCGCGGGCGGTCACCTGCGGGTCCAGGACGGTGAGCAGGCCGGTCAGGTCGCCGCCGCGGGCCGCGGTCAGGAACGCCTGCACCACGGTGTCGTGGTGGTCGGTGGCCGTCGCGGTGGTGGCGGGGGCGGGGGTGCCGCGCAGGCGGCGGCGGGCGCGGCTGGCGAGCTGGCGGGTCGCGGCGGGGGTGCGTTCCAGGAGGGGTGCGATGTCGTCGAAGGGGACGGCGAACACGTCGTGCAGGATGAACGCGAGGCGTTCGGCGGGGGTGAGGGCGTCCAGGACCACCAGGAGGGCGGTGCTCACGGCGTCGGCGGTCAGGGCCCGGTGTTCGGGTCCGGGGTCGGGGTCGGCGGGTTCGGTGCCGGGCCGGTCGGCGGGGTCCTCGCGGCGGGCGGTGCGTGAGCGCAGCAGGTCCAGGCAGATGCGGCCGGTGACGGTGGTGAGCCAGCCGGCGGGGTTGTCGATCCGTTCGGTGGTGCGGGCCAGGCGCAGCCAGGTCTCCTGGACGGCGTCCTCGGCCTCGGCGGTGGACCCGAGCATGCGGTGGGCGACGGACAGCAGGAGGGGCCGGTGCTCCTGGAAGAGGGCGGCGCGGGTTTCTTCGGAGGTTTTCTCGTGCATCGGTCACATTCTCGCGGTGGGGTCCGTCGTGGGTTCGACGGTTCACCGGGACGACGTGAGGGGTTCCGGTGGTGTGACAGGAGGGGCCGTGATGGGTGTGCGGGGTCTGGAGTCGGTGGTGCGCGGTCGGGTGCTGGCCGGTGGGGACGCGGGGTTCGGGGCGGCGTCGCGGCCGTGGAACCTGGCGGTGGAGCAGGAGCCGGTGGCGGTGGTGGAGGTCGCCGACGCGGGGGATGTGGCCGCGGTGGTGCGGTGGGCGGGTGAGCGCGGGCTGTCGGTGGCGGCGCAGGCGACGGGGCACGGTGCGACGGGCAGTGCGTCGGGGGCGGTGCTGGTGCGCACGGGGGCGCTGGACGGGGTGGAGGTGGACCCGGTGCGGCGGACGGCGCGGGTGGGGGCCGGGGTGTCGTGGGGGCGGGTGCAGGAGGCGGCGGCGGTGCACGGGTTGACCGGGTTGCCGGGCAGTTCGCCGGGTGTGGGGGTGGTCGGGTACACGCTGGGCGGGGGGTTGGGGTGGTTCGGGCGCCGCCACGGGTGGGCGGCCGACGCGGTGCGTGCCTGGGAGGTGGTGGACGCCGGGGGCGGGCGGGCGCGGGTGAGCGCGCAGTCGGATCCGGACCTGTTCTGGGCGCTGTGCGGCGGTGGCGGTGACGCGGTGGTGGTGACGGGGGTGGAGCTGGAGCTGTTCGGGGCCCCGGAGCTGTACGCGGGTGCGGTGGTGTGGCCCGTGGAGCGGGCGGCGCGGGTGGCTGCGGTGTACGAGGAGGTCCTCGCGGGGGCTCCGGAGGAGTTGTCGGTGTGGTGGAGTCTGCACCGGTTCCCGGGGGCGGAGCCGCTGGTGTCGGTGCAGGCGGCGTTCCTGGGTTCGGCGGCGGTGGGGGAGAAGCTGTTGGCGCCGTTGGTGTCGGTGGGCGGGTCGGTGCGCGACACGCTGGGGGTGCTGCCGTTGACGGGGCTGGGGTCGGTCTCGGGTGATCCGGTGGATCCGACGCCGGGGCTGGCGCGGACGGAGCTGTTGACGGGTGCGGTGGGCGAGTGGAGTGCGGCGTTGGCGGCCGAGCCGCTGGATCCGCTGTTCGGGGTGCAGGTGCGGGGGTTGGGCGGTGCGCTGGCGGGGCCGTCGGCGACGCCGTTCGGGCCGCTGACCGAGCCGTTCTACGCGTACGCGTTCGGGGCGCCGGTGGGTCCGGGCGGGGCGGAGGCGGTGCGGAGCCGGTTGGAGCGGCTGTTCGCGGGGGTGGCGGTGAGCGGGCGCAAGCCGTTGACGGCGCTGGCGGGCGGGGAGCCGTTGGGGCGGGTGTTCTCGCCGGGGGTGCTGGAGCGGTTGGGGCGGATCAAGCGTGAGCGGGATCCGCGCGGTGTGGTGCGGGCGGCCCATCCGGTGCTGGGGTGAGGTGCGGCGGGTGAGGCGGTCGTGGCGCTGGCGGGCGGCCTGGGCCGAGCCCAGGCCCAGGCCGAAGGCGATGTCCTGCCAGGTCATGCCGCGTCCTTTGGCCATGTGGAGCAGGCCCAGTTCGAGGCGGTCGAATTCGGCGCGGGCCAGGGGCAGCAGGGTGAGGGCGGCCATGAGGTCGTCGTGGTCGACGTCGGGTTCGCCGGTGTCGGGTTGGGCGCTGCCGGCGGCCAGGTCGGCGGTGCGGCGCAGGGCGTCCAGGGGGGCCATGGGGCGGGTGTCGGCCTCCCAGCGGATGCGGTCCTCGCCGGTGGCGTGGCGTTGGGTGAGGCGGGTGAGCGCGGGGTAGGTGCGCTGTTTGCGGGCTTTTTCGGGGTCGGGCGGGGTGAGGTCGGGTGTGGTCATGGGTCCAGCATGACGGGACAACCCCACGATGTCAACATAGGGTTTTCAACAATGTGTTCAAGTCAGTGGTGGGCGAGGAAGTCCGCGAAGGTCACCGTGCCCACCGCCCGGTCCGGGGCCAGGTGCTCCCCCGCCCGGTAGGCTGCGAACACCCTCCCCGGCAGGCGCACCGGTACCGTGCGCCGCTCGAGGCCGCGCGAGCGCAGGTAGGCGTCCATGAGGCGGGTGAAGGGCTCCACCGCCGGGCCGCCCATGTCGGCCACCCGGCCCCGCGGCTCCCCCTGGGCCAGCAGCACCAGCCGGGACGCCGCCTCGCGCACCGCGATGGGCTGCACGTCCACGTCCGGCACCGGCGCCGCCGGCAGCAGGGCCGCCCGCGCGCACAGCGACGCCACCAGGTCGTGGAACTGGGTGGTGCGCAGCACCGTCCACCCCAGCCCGGAGGCGGCCAGCGCCCGCTCCACCGTGTACTTGGCGCGGTAGTAGCCCAGCGGGATGCGGTCCACGCCCACGATCGAGATGTAGAGGAGGTGGCCCACCCCGGCCCGGCGCGCCGCACCGATCAGGCGGGCGGCCGCCCGCAGGTCGCCGCCCAGGGGGTCGGTGGCGCAGTGGACCACCGTGTCCACCCCCTCCAGCGCCTCGTCCAGGCCGGTGCCCCGGCGCAGGTCCACCGCGTGGGAGAGCGGGTCGTCGGGGCGCGGGTGCCTGCTGAGCGAGCGCACCCCGTGGCCCGCGCGCCGCAGCCCCTCCACCACCGGCCGCCCCAGGGTCCCGGTGCCCCCGGTGACCAGGATCTCCGCCATCGCCCGCTCCTTTCCCGCCGCCGCTGGCGACGCTAGCACCGCGGCCCCCCGGTGCGGGGGCACCGCGCGGCGAAGGGCCGGAGCCGGGTCGTTAGGGTGCTGGTCAGCGCCGCCCGATCCGGGCCGGCGCCCGCGCACCGAGGAGGAGCATGTCCATCGCCCAGAGCCTGGCCGCCGCGATCGGCGCCGACCAGGTCGTCACCGACCCCGAGATCATGGAGGGCTACGCCCACGACGAGGCCGAGTGGGCGCCCTACGGCACCCCCGCCGCGGTGGTGCGCCCGCGCGACACCGCCGACGTGGCCGCGGTGGTGGCCCTGTGCGCCGAGCACCGCGTGCCGGTGGTGGGGCGCGGGGCCGGGACCGGCCTGTCGGGCGCGGCCAACGCCGTCGACGGCTGGGTCGTGGTCTCCTTCGAGCGCATGGACCGGGTGCTGTCGGTGGACCCGGTCCAGCAGAGCGCCGTCGTCCAGCCGGGGGTGGTCAACGACGACCTGCGCCGCAGGGTCGCCGAGGACGGGCTGTGGTACCCGCCGGACCCGGCCTCGGCCCCCTGGTCGACGATCGGCGGCAACGTGGCCACGAACGCGGGCGGGCTGTGCTGCGTCAAGTACGGGGTGACCCGCGACTACGTGCTGGGCCTGGAGGCGGTGGTGGGCACCGGGCAGGTGGTGCGGCTGGGCCGGTCCACGGCCAAGGGGGTGACCGGCTACGACCTGGCCGGGCTGATGGTGGGCTCGGAGGGCACGCTGGGCCTGGTCACGGAGGTGACCTTGCGGATGCGGCCGCTGCGCACCGGGGTGGAGCACACGGTGGTGGGCTACTTCGACTCCCTCACCGACGCCGGGCGCGCGGTGGCGGCGGTGGCGGCGTCGGGGGTGGTGCCCTCGGCGCTGGAGCTCATCGACCGGTTCTGCCTGCAGGCGGTGGACGAGTGGAAGAACATGGGGCTGTCGGCGGAGGGTGAGGTGCTGCTGCTGGCGCGCAGCGACCAGCCCGGGGCGGCCGGGGAGCAGGAGGCCGACACCATCCTGGGCTGCTTCGAGGCGCAGGGGGCGGCCTACGCGGTGCGCTCCACCGACGCCGAGGAGGCCGAGGCGCTGTTCGCTGCGCGGCGGCTGGCCTACCCGGCGCTGGAGCGGCTGGGGCCGCTGCTGACCGAGGACGTGTGCGTGCCCAAGGCGCAGGTGCCGCACATGCTGGCGCGGATCGAGGAGGCGGCCCGCCGGTTCGACACCCACATCGGCAACATCGCGCACGCCGGGGACGGCAACCTGCACCCGCTGTTCATCGTCCCTGCCGGGGACGAGGCGGCCAAGAAGCGGGCCAAGGAGGCGTTCGAGGTGATCGTGGACGAGGCGCTGGCACTGGGCGGCACGGTGACCGGCGAGCACGGGGTGGGCCTGCTGAAGATGCGCGGGGCCGCCAGGGAGCTGGGCGAGGACGTGGTGGGCATGCACCGGGCGGTCAAGGGCGCCCTGGACCCGGCGGGGATCTTCAACCCCGGCAAGGTGTTCGCCTGACCCGGGGGGTGTGCGGGGACTGTGGCGCCCCCGCACACCCTGTGTGGTCCGACCACTGCGCTGCCCGACCGGGTGCGGGCCGACCGGGTGCGGGCCGGTGCGGCGGGGTCAGATGCCGAACGGTGCGGCGTAGCGGATCGTCCCGGCGGGCGGGGTGTGGGCCGGGTCCAGGGACAGGGCCATGAGGGCCTCGTCCGGGACCTCGATGTCCAGCCCGATCCCGTAGGCCGAGGCGCGCTCGAACCCGAACCGGGGGTAGTAGCCGGGGTGGCCCAGGACGGTGACGAAGCGTTCGCCGCGGGCGCGGGCGGCGTCCAGGACCGCGCGGATGGCGGCCGATCCGGCGCCGGTGCGCTGGTGCTCGGGCAGGACGGCGCACGGCGCCAGGCACAGGGCCGGGGTGTCGCCGATGTGGCAGCGGGTGAGCAGGGCGTAGGCGGCGACGGTGCCCTGGTCGGTGACGGCGACCATGGACAGGCCCTCGATCCAGGCGGGGTCGGCGCGCAGGGCGTCGACCAGGTCGGCCTCGGCGGGGGTGTCGAACGCGGCGGCGTTGACGGCGTGCACGGCGGCGGTGTCGGCGGGGGTCTCGGCGCGGGTGTTCCAGGCGGTGTTCACGGTGGGCCTCGGGTGTGAGGGGGTCCGGTCCCTGCGTGCGCCGGTGGTGTGCGCGGGCGGTGCCGCGGTTCCGGGCGGTGCCGGGTCGGGGACCCCGAAGGTGTGGACGTGGCGGGGTGGTGTGCGCCCGGGGCGTGGGCCCCGCCCGGCTCCTGTGGTCGGTACCGTCGTTCGGAGCGCCGACCACGGTAACACGGGTGGGCGGGGTGGTGCGGGCGATACGGGGGAGGCCGTGGTGGCGGGAGGGGTCGTCCGGGGGGAGTTGCGGCCGGTGGACCTGGCCCGGGCGGTGGGGGTGTCGGCCCAGACGGTGCGCGACTGCGAGGCCTCGGGGGTGCTGCCGCCGGCGCGGCGGACGGGGTCGGGGCAGCGGCGGTTCACCGGGCGCCACCTGGCGGCGCTGGTGGCCTATCGTGCGCTGGCCCCGGGCATGGGGGTGATGGCGGCGGGCGAGGTGCTGCGGGTCCTGCACGCGCGTGGGGCGGACGCGGCGCTGGAGGCGGTGGAGGCGGCCTTCGCCGAGGCGCACCGGGAGCGGGGCGCGGTGCGGGAGGCGGCGCGTGCGCTGGCGGCGGTGGCCGCGGCCGCCGGTGCGGGCGGGCGCGAGGTGCCCGCGGTGCTGGCGGGGGTGCGGGCGCGGGAGGCGGAGGGGCCGTTGCGGATCGGCGGGGTGGCGCGCCTGGTGGGGGTGCGGGCCTCGGCGCTGCGGGTGTGGGAGCGGGCCGGGCTGGTGCGGCCGGTGCGGGATCCGCGGACGGGGTACCGGGTGTACGGGCCCGAGCAGGTGCGCGAGGTGCGGGTGGTGTCGGAGCTGCGGCGCGGCGGGTACGGGCTGGGGCAGATCGCGCCGGTGATGGAGGAGTTGCGGGCCTCGGGCGGCGGGGAGGCGCTGGAGGGGGCGCTGCGCCGCCGCGAGGAGGGGCTGGCCGTCAGGGCCCGCGCCCTGGCGGCGGGGGTGGCGCGCCTGCAGGACTACCTGGACCTGCTGGAGGCCGAGGGGTCCTGACCCGCGGCGGGCCCGGGCGGGGTGTCTCGGCCTTGTGTGTCCAGGCGTTCCTCCAGGCGTTCGATGCGGGCCAGCAGCGGGGTGAGCCGGGCCTCGAGCGCGTCGGCGGGACCCTGCCCGGGGTCGGCGGCCTGCTGGGAGCGCAGGTGGACGTACCCGGCCAGGGCGGCGGTGACCGCGCGGCGGGTGGACCGGGGGTCGGCGCCCAGGGAGCGCAGGGCCGCGCCGCCGGCGCCCTCCTCCTCGGCGACCAGGCCCAGCAGCAGGTGTTCGCAGCCCACGTAGTTGTGCCCCAGGGCGGTGGCCTCGCCCAGGGCGGCCTCCAGGCAGTGGACGGCCGGGGAGCTGAAGGCGGGCGGGGCGCTGGGGCCCTCCTCCTCGGCCGCCTCGTGTCCGGCCAGGGCCGCGGTGAGGGCGGCGGGGGTGATCTCCATGGCCCCCAGCACGTGGAGGGCGAGGTTGCCGCCCTCCTGGACCAGGGCGGCGGCCAGGTCGGCGGTGGTGATGGGGGTTCCGGGGGCCGGGCGGTCGGCGGCCAGGCTCAGCACGGTGCGGGCCCGGGGGGTGAACAGGGGCAGGTGGGCGTCCAGGTCCCGGCCGCGGACGGGGCCGCGCAGGGCCTCGCGGGCGGCGGCCAGGCGGCGCACCGCCTGTTCCAGGGCGCGCTGGCACACGGCCGAGACGGGGATGCGGCTCTCGCGCACCGCCTCGGCGAGGTCCTCGGGGAGGTAGACGTTGACCTTGGGCATCGAAACTCCCTTCGATGGGGGTATGATGTAACCCCTTACATACCCCCACTGGGATCCGGTCCAACCCCCTTGCGGCCCCCAGTGGGGCCCTTCCTTCTCCGGCGGTCCCGCCTGTGGCAGATTGACGCCCATGGACGACGAACTCGACCCGGTGCTGGCGGCGGTGGGGCCGCGGCTGCGCGAGCTGCGCCGCGACCGCGGCATCACCCTGGCCGGCCTGTCGGAGACCACCGGGATCTCGGTGAGCACCCTGTCGCGCCTGGAGTCGGGGCGGCGCCGCCCCACCCTGGAGCTGCTGCTGCCGCTGGCCCGGGTGCACGGGGTGCCGCTGGACGAGCTGGTGGGCGCCGACACCGCCGACCCGCGGGTGCGGCTGCGCCCGTTCACCCGCGACGGCGTCGAGTACCTGCCGCTCTCGCGGACCCCCGGGGGCATCCAGGCGTTCCGCATCACCATCCCCCCGCCCCGCGGGCACGTGGAGGCCGACCAGCGCAGCCACGAGGGCCACGACTGGCTGTACGTGCTGGAGGGGCGGCTGCGGCTGCTGCTGGGGCCGCACGACATGGTCCTCAAGCAGGGGGAGGTCGCCGAGTTCGACACCCGCATCCCGCACGGGTTCCTCAACCCCGGCCCGGGGCCGGTCTCCTATCTGGGCCTGTTCGGGCCCCAGGGCGAGCGCGCCCACGTGCGGGTGCGCCCCACCGAGGGGCGCCGTGAGGACGAGGGGGAACCGCGGGGGCGGTGAGGTGCGTCCGACCCCTCGAGAGCCGTTGGCCGGAAAAGGGGAGGCCCCGATGGGCACCGTCGTCGTGGAGGTCCTCGTCCTGGGGGCGGTGGTCCTGCTGGCCGTCGCCGCCGTCGCCTCCCGGGTGGCGGGGGCCGTGCCCGAGCGCAGGCACCGCGAGCGGCTGGCCGGGTGGGCGCGCGACCACGGCTGGAGTTACGACCGCGAGCGCCCGGAGCTGGTCGACCGGTTCGAGGGGGACCCCTTCGTGGAGGTCCGCTCCAACGCCCGCGCCCGCCACGTGCTGTGCGCCCGGGTGGGCGGGTACCGGGTGATGGCCTATGAGTACTCCTACACCGCCACCCGCGGGCAGGGCCGCGACAGCGCCACCACCGGTCACGTGCACACCGTCGTGGCGGCGGCCCCGCCCGGCCCGGTCCCGGTGCTGGAGGTGCGGGCCCGGGGGGAGGGCGGCCCGGGGCCGTCGGCCGCGGGGGTGCGCGAGGTGCGGGTGGGCGATGCCGCCTTCGACGGGGCCTTCGCGGTCTGGGCGGCCGACGGGGACTTCGCCCGCCGTGTCCTGGACGAGGGGGTGCGCGCCCACCTGCTGGGGGGCGGCGCGGTGCCGGTGCCGTTCCGGTTCTCCCGGACCCATGTGCTGACCTGGCAGGCGGGGGCGCTGGACCCGGGGCGGGCGGCGGAGCGCGCCCGGGCCCTGGTGGATCTGCTGGAGCGGGTGCCCGGGGCGGCCTGGAGCGGCCGCCGCGACGCGGTGGGCTGAACCCCCGGCGGTGCCGGCGTGCGGCGGGCCGGGGTGTGGCGCGGGCCGGGGCCGGGTAGCCGCCCCCGTGAACGTGTGCACCGGCGCAGGTGAGGGGGAGACATGGCACGGGACGACCGCATCGCGGGGGCGAGCGCGTTCGACGACTACGACCGAGTGGCCGTGGTGACGGGTGCCGACAGCGGTATCGGCAGGGCGAGTGCGGTCCGCCTGGCCCGGGACGGCTTCGACGTCGGCGTCACCTACCACAGCGACGAGGAGGGGGTGCGGCGCACCGAGGAGGAGGTGCGCCGGATCGGACGGCGGGTGGCGGTGCGCAGGCACGACCTGGCCGACCCGGTGCGGGGCTCGGAGGCCGTCGCCGACCTGGTCGGGGAGCTGGGCGGGGTGGGCGTCCTGGTGAACAACGCGGGCACCGGTTCGGGCGAGCACCTGCTGGACACCGGCTACGAGCGCTGGCGCGAGGTCCTGTCGGTGGATCTGGACGGGCCCTTCCTGTGCGCGAGGATCGCCGCGGAGCACATGCGCGACGCGGGCCGGGGCGGGCGCATCGTCAACATCACCAGCGTCCACGAGGAGTACCCGCGGGTGACGGCGGGGGCGTACTGCGTGGCCAAGGGCGGGCTGCGGATGCTCACCCGGGTCCTGGCCCTGGAGCTGGGCCTGTACGGCATCACCGCGAACGCGGTGGCTCCGGGGGAGATCGCCACGCCCATGACCGGGCAGCACGAGGAGGAGCCGCGGCTGGACTCGCGCGCCGGGTACCCGCTGCCGCGGCCGGGGCACGCCGACGAGGTGGCCGAGGCGGTGGCGTTCCTGGCCGGGCCCGGGTCGTCCTATGTGACGGGGGCGTCGCTGTTCGTGGACGGGGGGCTGTCCCTGATGGGGCCGCAGGCCGCGGGGGCCCTGGAGGACGCGACCTGGCGCAAGGGCTGAGGCGCCCAGGGGTGTGAGGGACCCCGCCGGGCGGGTAGGCGGTGACCACGGTGCCGCGCGGTGTGCGGCCCGATCCGATGAGCGAAGGGGGAGAGGACCATGGCGGACGTGCTCAGCGGGCGGCGGGTGGCGTTCCTGGCCGCGGACGGTGTGGAGCAGGTCGAGCTGGAGCGGCCGCGCCGGGCGCTGGAGGAGGCCGGGGCCGTCACCGAGCTGCTCTCGTTGAAGGACGGCGAGATCCAGGCGATGAACGGGGACATCGAGCCGGCCGACCGGTTCGCTGTGGACCGGCGGGTGGCCGAGGCGTCGGTACAGGACTACGACGGCCTGGTGCTGCCGGGCGGCACCGTCAATCCCGACAACCTGCGGGCCGACGCCGACGCGGTGCGGTTCGTGCGCGAGTTCGCGGCGACGGGCAGGCCGATCGCGGCGATCTGCCACGGTCCGTGGACGCTGGTGGAGGCCGACCTGGTGCGCGGGCGCACGCTCACGTCGTATCCGAGCATCCGCACCGATGTGCGCAACGCCGGGGGGAACGTGGTGGAGGAGGAGGTGGTCACCGACGGCGGGATCACCACCAGCCGCAATCCGGACGACCTGCCCGCGTTCTGCGAGCGGATCGTGCGGGAGCTGTCCCGGGCCTGAGGGTCCGGGCCCGGGGAGGGGGTGCCCGGGCGGGGGGAAGGTGCGGGGGCGGGGCCCGGTGCGGGCCCCGCCCCCGTGTGCGCCGTGTGCGGGTCAGTCCTGGTCGGAGACCTCGGGGTGGCGGCGCAGGTGGACGATGGCGGTGATCAGGCCGCCCCACAGCAGTGCCATGGAGATGACCATCATGGTGATCGCGCTGGCCGACATCAGTGGCCCTCCTCCTTGTCGTGGACCTGTCCGGTCCCCTCGGTGCGTTCGCGGTCGTGGGCGGCCATCTGGTCGGCGCGCTTCCAGGGCACCAGGGCGATGACGGCGCCGACGACGATGGCGCCGATGGCCACGCCCCACCCGGCGGTGAGCAGGAACCCGGTCGGGTACCCGGCGTAGTTCTCCGTCAGTTCGGTGCGCAGCGCGTCCCACATCATGAAGCCGAGCAGGACCGGGGTGACCACGGCCAGGGTGATGCGCCACCAGCGGCCCAGGCGGATGGAGGACACGCTGTTGGCGTGCTCCTGGAAGGCCGGCAGGCGGCGCAGGACCCATCCGAACACGATGAGCATCACCAGGGCGGCCAGGACGATGCCGTACTGGTTGATGAAGTGGTCGAAGACGTCCAGGTAGTGCAGGCCCTGGTGGGTCGGGAAGATCAGGATCGACACCAGGGCGATCAGGCCGCCGACGATCAGGACCGCCTGGAGGCGGCCCAGGCCGACGCGGTCCTGGACGGCGGAGACGACGACCTCGACGATGCTGATCAGCGAGGTGAGTCCGGCGATGACCAGCGACGCGAAGAACAGCACGCCGAACAGCGCCCCGCCGAAGGGCAGGGTGGAGATGATCTGCGGGAAGGCGATGAAGGCCAGGCCGATGCCGGAGGTGGCGACCTCGTCCACCGCGGTGCCCGCGGCGGTGGCCATGAAGCCCAGGGCGGCGAACACGCCGATGCCGGCCAGCAGCTCGAAGGAGCTGTTGGCGAAGCCGGCGACCATGGCCGAGCCCGTCAGGTCGGCCTTGCGCTTGAGGTAGGAGGCGTAGGTGACCATGATGCCGAAGCCGATGGACAGCGAGAAGAAGATCTGTCCGTAGGCCGCCACCCACACGCTGCCGTCGGCCATGGCGCTCCAGTCGGGGGTGAACAGGGCGTTCAGGCCGGTGGTGGCGCCGTCCAGGGTGAGGGCCTGCACGACCAGGATGAGGAACAGGACCACGAGCAGCGGGATGAAGACCTTGTTGGCCTTCTCGATGCCGTTGCGCACGCCCAGGGCCAGGATGGCCAGGACGACGATCCACACGGCGATGAGCGGCCAGGCAACGGCGGGCACGTAGCCGGTGATCCCGCCGGGGGCCTCGCTCATCTGGAGGTAGTCGCCGAAGAAGAACGCGTTGGGGTCCTCGCCCCAGGCGCCGGTGATGGAGAACCAGACGTAGGAGGAGCTCCAGGCGATGATCGCGCCGTAGTAGATCGCGATGACGAAGCAGATGGCCACCTGCCACCAGCCGATGGCCTCGGTGGGCCGGGAGATCCGCCGGTAGGACAGGGGTGCCGAGGACCGGTACCTGTGGCCGATCGAGTACTCGAGGATGAGCAGCGGGATGCCGGCGGTGAGCAGGGCGACGAGGTAGGGCACCATGAACGCCCCGCCGCCGTTCTCGTAGGCGATGTAGGGGAATCGCCAGATGTTCCCGAGCCCGACGGCGGATCCGATCGCCGCCATCAGGAAGCCCGCGCGCGTCCCCCACTGCTCGCGAGTCTGTTGGGCCATGGTCAGGTCTCCTCATCGTGCCTGTCGTTGCGCGTCCCGCACGCTAGCAGGATTTGGACGAAACGGCATGTTCCAGGACCGGTTGTCGGCTGTTCGTCTTGCCTTTGCGGGGGGTCGGCGCTCGATCGTCCACACCTGGATCGCCTGTGCCGCAGGGGGTGAGCGTTCCTTACGGGCGGTGTTCAGGTGTGCTCACGTTCGGGTGCCGGCCGGGGGGTGCCCCGGCCGGTGCCCGCGGCGGTCCGGTGCCCGCGGCACGGCGGTGCCGCGGGCGTTCGCGCGGGGGAGGGTCCACGGGTCGTTCACACCGCCGACGGTAGCCCGGCCGGGGGCGGTGCGCCCGGAGCGGCGCGGGGTTTCACCAGCGCATGTGCACGTGTTCGGCGAAGCCGGTGAGGCCGTCCACGGAGATCTCGGTGCCGTCGTCGGTGCGGACGGTGCCGGTGTAGTGGCCGAAGCACTGGCGGGTGTCGTTGACCAGGACCCCGGCGTCGGTGCGGTCCAGGCGTCGGTGGAAGGGGGTGAACACCAGGTCGATCCGCCCGGAGGGGGAGCGGATCCACCAGGGCGAGGAGTCGTCGTCGGGGTCGTAGTCCCACTGGAGTTCCTCGCCGACCTTGGTCAGGCGGCCGTCCACGCACAGGGCGTTCTCGGTCAGGCCGGTGCCCCGGGTCCACCGGCCGCCCAGTTGCAGGCCCACGGTGTGGGAGTCGGTGACCCCGGCGGCGGCGCCCCAGTTCCAGAGGGTGTCGTAGGGCCAGATGCCGCGGCCGTGGTCCAGGACGCCCCAGCCGCCGGAGAAGTCCAGGGTGCGCTCGCCCAGGCGGACGGTGCCGTGGGCGGGGCGGGCGGTGTGCTTGGAGGTGTACTGGAAGCGGGTGGGGCTCCAGGGGATGACCACGTTCATGGTCTCGTGCCCCTCTGGCAGGCCGACGGTGAGGTCGGCGTGCAGGCGGCCCCGGGGGGTGTCGCAGGCGAAGCGCAGGCGGTCGCCGTCGGGTCCGGGGGTGATGCGAGCGCGGACCGGTCCCAGGGCGGTGGTGGGTCCGGCGTTGAGGGTGTCGGGCAGGCGCACCCCGTGCCCGAGCGGGCCCAGGTGGCTGCGGCCGGTCTCCACTCCCCCGTATTCCAGCAGGTAGACGGAGGTGAGCGACAGGTAGTCGAGGTCGGCGACGGTGAGGGCGACCAGGTGCGTGGGGGTCAGGACGCACCAGTACTCCCATTTCTTGCGGCGTCCGCGGCCGCGGGGCAGGGCGGTGGTGTGCAGTGGGGTGCGGGACCAGCCCACGGCCCGGGGGTCGAGGCGGCCCCGGGGTGTGCACAGGTCGACGGGGGCGGTGATCTCCCGCTCGTGCGTTGGCATGACCGGCAGCATAGGCGGCGCCGGCCGCGGGCGGTAGGAGCCGTGGGGCCCGTGGCGCCGGGCGGGTGGTGCGGTGCGGCGGAGCCGAAAAGGCGTGGTGCCCGGCGGCGGGTGCGTGCGACGGTGGTGGTGCCGCGGCGCCCCGCCGCGGGTCTTCGGCCCTGGGGAGGTTCCTTTGACGGACGAGGAGTGCCTGTTCTGCGGTATCGCGGCCGGCCGGCTGCCGGCCAGCCCCGTCTACGAGGACGACCTGGTGGTGGCGTTCATGGACCTGTACCCGGTGACGCCGGGGCACGTGCTGGTGGTGCCGCGCGCCCATGTGGTGGGGCTGGGTGGACTGGACGACGCGGTCGGGGCGCGGTTGTGGAGCGTGGCCCGCCGGGTGGGGACGGCCCTGCGCGGCGGCGCGGTGCGGTGCGAGGGGGTGAACCTGTTCCTGGCCGACGGTGAGGCGGCCGGGCAGGAGGTCTTCCATGTGCACCTGCACGTCTTCCCCCGGTTCGCGGGGGACCCCTTCTCGATCCACGCGGTGTGGGAGGAGGCCGACCGGGCGGTGCTGGACGGGCAGGCGGCCCGGCTGCGCGCCCTGGTGCCCCGGGAGTGAGGGTGGGTCAGCGCGGGGCCAGGAAGGCGCGGGCCCCGCGCAGCCGTGTGCGCAGCACGGCGCGGGTGGCGGCGCAGTCCAGGCGCACGTCCAGCGGGCCGGGCGGACCGGAGGCGGCGCGGCGGCCGCGGGGCAGCCGGTCGGGGTCCAGGCCGTCGCGGCGGGCGATGAGCACGCCCAGGTCGTGGCGGCTGAGCGCGTCGGGTCCGGCCAGGTGGTGGACGCCGGCGCGGTCGGAGGCGGCCAGTTCCACCAGGGCGTCGGCCAGGTCGCCGACGTGGACGGGGCAGCGGACGTCGTCGGTGAACAGGGCTCCGGGGCCGCCCGCGGCCAGGTGGTGGACGAACTGTTCGTGGGCGGAGCCGTTGCCGCCGATGATCAGCGAGGTGCGGGCGATGACCGCGTCGGGGTGCAGGGCTTTGACGGCGGTCTCGGCGGCGGCCTTGGCGGCCCCGTAGGGGTTGACGGGGTCGGGGAGGGCGGTCTCGGGGTAGGCGGGGGCGGTGCCGGAGAACACGGCGTCGCTGGAGACGTGGACCAGGCGGGCGCCGGCCGCGGCGGCGGCCAGGGCGGCGTGGGCGGCGCCGTCGGCGGTGACGGCCCAGTCGCCCTGCCGGTAGGCGGTGTTGACGACGGCTTCGGGGCGCACCCGCCGGACCAGGTCGGTGACGGCGTCGCGATCGCGCAGGTCCAGGGCGTGCCAGGCGATGCCCGGGGCGGCGGGGGCGCCGGTGGTGGAGGTGGCGCTCACCTGATGGCCGGCGGCCAGGGCCCGGCGGGCGACCTCGCCGCCCAGGTGGCCGCTGGCGCCCAGGACGAGGAGGGAGGGTGCGGTGGTCATGGACGCACACGGTACCGGGGTGCGGCCGGGCCGGGAGGGCGGGCGCGCGGGTGCGGATGAGTACGGGTGCTCAGGCGGGGTGAGTACGCGTGCGGATGGCGGGAGGCCTGCCGCTGCGTAGCTTCGGGGCATGACCTCCCTCGTCCTCGCGGCCGGGTACGCCGCCGCGGCCCTGCACTTCGTGTTCTTCGCCTGTGTCGTCCTGGGCGGTTTCGCCGCCTGGTGGCGTCCGCGCCTGTTCTGGGTCCACCTGGGGGTGGCCGCCTACGCGCTGGGGATCGTCATCGTGGACTGGCCGTGTTTTCTGACCGAGATCGAGAACTGGTCGCGGGCGGCGACCGGGCGGGCGGTGATGGAGTCGGGGTTCATCGACTTCTACCTGACCGGGACCCTGTACCCGCGCGAGCACCTGATGACGTCGCGGGTGGTGATCGCGGCGGTGGTCGCCTGCTCGTGGGCGGGGGCCTGGTGGCTGGCGCGGCGCCGTGCGGCCCGGGGGCGGGAGCCGTTCGCGGTGGGCGGGGGCGGCTGAGGGCTGCCGGCCCGGCTGTTCAGGCCAGGGCGGCGGGCCGGTCGGGGTCGGCGGGCTCCGCGGGGGCGGGGGGTTCGGGGGTGCCCGGGACTGCGGTCTGGGCGATGAAGGCCCCGGCGACGATGACGGCCGCCCCGAGGATCTGCACGGGTGCCAGGGCCTCGCCGAGCAGGATCCAGGCGAGCACGATGGCGGTGACGACCTCCAGGTAGGCGACGCCTCCGGCGATCTGCGGGGACAGCAGGCGTACGGCGGCGATGCCGGTGAAGTAGGCGATCACGGTGGAGACCAGGCCCAGCCACAGGGCCAGGGACCAGCCGGGCAGCGGCAGCGGGCCCAGGGCGGTGGTGGTGGCGAGCAGTTCCCAGTCCATGGACCAGGGGCGGGCCAGGGGCAGCAGCAGGACGGTGGCGGTGAGGGAGCCGAAGGCGATGACGGCCAGGGGGTCGGCGTCCTGGCCGGTGCGGTCCGACAGCAGGAAGTAGGCGGCCTGGGCGGCGGCCGCGCCCAGGGCCAGGCCGACGCCCACGGCGTCCAGGCGCATGCCCGCCCAGACCTCCAGCAGCAGGACCAGGCCGGTGACGGCCATGATCACGCCGACGACGGCGGCCGGGGGGACCTTGGTGCGGCGTACCAGGCGCAGCCAGACCAGGACCAGGACGGGGCCGAGGAATTCGATGAGCAGGGCGATGCCGACGGGGATGCGGGCGATCGCGGCGAAGTACAGGGCCTGGACCCCGGCCATGGGGAACACGCCGTAGGCGAGGATGAGCAGGGGGCGGCGGGTCAGCAGGCGGCGGTGGCGCACGGCGACGGGCAGCAGCAGGAGGGCGGCCCCGGCCAGGCGCAGCCAGGTGACGTGGACCGGGTCCAGGCCGGCGTCCAGGAGGGGGCGGGCGAAGACGCCCGAGCCGCCGAACGCCAGGGCCGAGGCGAGGGCGAAGGCCAGGCCGGTGGGGCGGTGGCGGGCGGGTGCTGGGGGCACGGGCTCTCCCGGGGCGGCGCGGAAAAGGTGGGATCTTTCGAGGATAGAGGGCGGTGGGAGCGGCCCGTGTCGCCGGGGCGGCCGGTGGGGGTGGTCGGTCAGGCGTTCGGTGCGGTGAGGTCGAGTTCGGCCCAGGCGACGTCGTGCCAGGCGTCGTGCTTGCGGCCGACCCGGTGCATGACGCCGACGTCGGTGAACCCCAGGGCGCGGTGCAGGCCCAGGCTGGCGTCGTTGGGCAGGGTCATGCAGGCGATGGCGCGGGTCATGCCGCGTTCGGCCAGGCGGGGCAGCAGCGCCGAGTACAGGGTGCGCCCGGCGCCGGTGCGGCGCAGGCCGCGGCGGAGGTAGACGCTGACCTCGCAGCAGCGGTCGTAGGCGGCGCGGGTGCGGAAGGTGCCGCCGTAGGCGTAGCCCAGCAGGGTGCCGTCGGCGTCCTCCAGGACGAGCCAGGCGTGGCGGTCCTGGGCGGTGGCGATGCGGGCGGCCATCTCCCGGGTGGTGGGGGGTTCCAGTTCGAAGGTGATGGCGGTGTCGGTGACGTAGGGCGCGTAGATGTCGGCGCAGGCGGCGGCGTCGGCCGGGGTGGCGTCACGGACGGTGTGGAGGGCGGGCATCGCGTTCATAGTGAGGATGCTAAACGAATGTGTTCACTATAGTGAACGCCATGAGCGATGACCTCTCTGTGGCCCTCGCCACCACCCTCCAGCGCCTGCGCTCGGACCGGGGCCTGACCGGCGCCGCCCTGGCCGACCTGTCCGGGGTCTCCCGGACCATGATCAGCCGGATCGAGAACGGCGACGTCCAGCCCACCGCCTCCCTGCTGGGGCGGCTGTCGGCGGCCCTGGGCATCACCCTGTCGGAGCTGATCGCCGACGCCGAGCGCGGCGAGCGCCGGCTGGTCCGGCGCGCCGACCAGCCGGTGTGGACCGACCCCGACACCGGCTACACCCGCCGGGCCGTCTCGCCCGCCTCGGGCGGGCGCCTGGAGCTGGTGGAGGTGCACCTGCCGCCGGGGGCGCGGGTGGCCTTCCCCGCCGAGGCCTACGCCTTCACCCACCACCAGATCTGGGTCCTGGAGGGGTTCCTGGAGTTCACCGAGGGGGAGACCGTGCACGGGTTGGGGGAGGGCGACTGCCTGCGGCTGGGCTCGGCGGCCCCCTGCGAGTTCCACAACCCCGGGCGGGGCGGGTGCCGCTACCTGGTGGCGGTCACCCGCCGCACCCCCTGACCGGGGGCCGGCCTCAGGCCAGCGCCCGGACCAGGCGGGGGCGCTGGTCGGCGAGCCGGTCGCGGCGCCGGTCCCAGCGCTCCCAGCCGCCGGAAGCGGCGTGGGCGCGGACGAACGCCGCGTCGCCCGCGGCGATCCGCCCGGCCACGAACGCCCGGGCCACCTCCAGGTACTCCTCCACCGTCCGCGGCAGCAGGGTCCGGTCGGCGCCGGCCAGGCCGTAGGCGTCGGCGATCACGCGCAGGCGGCGGGCGGTGTCCAGGCCCTCCCAGACCGTCCCGGCCGCGGCCTCGGGGGGCAGGGTGGGCCCCATGTAGTACGCCAGGGCGGCCACGTCCCACAGCGGACGGCCCGGGGCGGCCAGGTCGAAGTCGATGAGGGCGGCCGCCCTGCGCCCGCGGAACACGAGGTTCTCCACGCACGGGTCGTTGTGGCACAGCAGCGGTCCGCCGTGCGGGTCGGCCAGGTCGGCGGGCCAGGGCGCGGCGGTGTCCACGGGGACGCGGGCGGCCGCGTCGTGGTAGCGGCGCAGCAGGCGGGCGGCCGAGGCCAGGACCGCGTCGTCGGCGATCCAGGCGGGGAACGGGGGCAGGGCCACCTCGCCCTCGACGAAGCCCAGCTCCTCCCGGCCGTCGGGGCCCAGCGCCAGCGGGCGGGGCGCGCCGTCGAACCCGGCTCCGGGCAGGGCGCGCACGTGGGGGTGCAGGGCGGCGGCGGTGGCGGGGGCGGTGCGCAGCACCCGGTCGCCGCGGCGGGTGACGGTGTTCATCATGCCGCCGGGCAGGGGGAGGGGGTCGTTCACGGGTCCAGCCTCGCACGGGTCCGGCGGCGGGAAAACCGGTGGCGCCGGGGCCGGGGCGGGGGACAGGATCGGTGGCAGATGGCGAACGAAGGGAGGGCCCATGGCCCGCCGCCGCTCTCCGCAGGAGGAGAAGCTGCTGTCCTACACCCGTGACCGCCGCAACTGGTACGGCGAGAACGACAAGGCCTCGCGCAAGGGCGTCCCCCGCGCCAAGAGCCGGGTCTCGCGCCGCAACCGGCGCGCGGAGGCCATGGCCCTGTCCGGTGGGCGCACCACCGCCGACCTGGACGCGGGCGCCGACGTGCAGGAGCGCGTCGAACGCAACCGGCGCGCCCGCTGGGCCAAGGCCCCCGACGTGCCGTTGGCGACCGAGGTCCTGTACAAGATGGGGCGGCGCTCGGCCAGGGGCGACGGGGCCGCGGACGAACGGGCCGAGCGAGTGCGCTCCCGGCTGCGCGGGGCGCCGCGGCGCCGGTGATCCCCCGCCTCCGGCCGGGCCCGCCGCCCGTGGGCGGGCGGCCGTCCCGCCGGGGCGGTGCGGCGTTCGCCCTGTTTCGGTCTCCGTCCTGCCCGCGGGCGGGGCGGAGGCCGGGGCCGTCGGCCGGGCGGGGTCAGGGCAGCGGTACGGGGACCGGCCGCGACCCCTCGGCCAGCGAGCGGGCGCCGGCCACCCCGACCAGGGAGGCGGCCACCGCCTCGCGCACCCCGACCGGGGGCGGGGTGCCGTGTGCGACCGTGTCGCGGAACCCCCGCAGGATCAGCACCGTGCCCTCCTCCCCCCGGGCGAGGGGGGCGCCGTCCAGCAGCACCGGCGGTGCTGTGAGCTCCTCCTCGTGGGCCGTGCCGTCGTCGCGGGTCCAGCCCTCGCGGCGTACCCGCACCGACCAGGCGCGCTCCCCGGCGGCCCGGACCGATTCGGCGGCGGCCTGGGTGCCGTGCACCGACATCCGGCTCCAGTGGGCGTCGGACTCGCCCTGGAGGAAGCCGTTGCGGGTCAGGGCCAGGGCGCCGGTGGACAGGCGCACCGCCATCACGGCGGCCCGGCGCGGGTCGGCGGTGTCGACGGGGAACGCGGTGACCTCCACCGGCCACGCCCCGGTGACGGCCAGGATCGGCGACAGCGAGTGCGTGCAGTAGGCGGTGGAGGGGATGCGGCCGCGCCAGTGCGCGGGGTCGCCGGTGAGGGCGCGGACGGCCTCCGGTGACATGCCGTGCAGGTAGTCGGCCTCGATGAGGGAGATCCGGCCCAGGGCGCCCTCGTCGGCCAGCCGGCGCAGGACCCGCACGTGCGGGTGCAGGACGTAGTTCTCGGCGAAGGAGTAGGTGGCCTGGGACCTGTCGGCGGCCTCGACCAGGGCGCGCCCCTGTTCGGCGTCGGTGCAGGCGGCGGTCTCCGACAGGACGTGGACGCCGCGTTCGAGGAAGGCCAGGGCGGGTGCGGCGTGGGTGTCGAAGTCGTCGGCCAGGAGCACCCCGTCCAGGTCGGCGTCGAGCAGGTCGCGCCAGTGCCCGCCCAGCGGGACGCCGGGCAGGTGGGCGCGGGCCCGTTCGCGGGCGGCGGGGTCGGTGTCGCACCCGGCCACCACGTCGATGCCGACCCTGCGGGCCCAGCGGGCCAGGTGGAGCCCCTGCCCGAGGCCGACCACCCCCATCCGCACGGGTCGCGCGGACGGTTCCCGCGCGGGGGAGGGGGCGGCTGTTCCGGGGCGGAGAGGGTCTGTCATGGCGCCCATGATGGTGCGGGGCCGGGGCCGGGCGCACGGGGTTTTCCGGGCGGGGTGCGGGCGATGAGGACGGTGGCGCGGGGCGTCCAGCCCAGGGAGGTGTACAGGTGGCGCCCCTGCGGGGAGGCGACCAGCAGGCCGTGGACGGCGCCCGCGCGGCGGGCGTGCCCGGCCAGGGCCGACATCACGGCCGCGCCCAGGCCGCGGCGGCGGTGGTCGGGTTCGGTGGTGATGGAGTCGGCGACGGCGTCGTCGGCCGAGATGCCCATGACCCCGGTGGCGGCCTCCTCGCCCTGGGCGGTGGAGACCCGTACCCGGATCACCGCGCGGGCCCTGCCGACGGTGACGCGGTAGGGGCGGGGCGGGTCCAGGGACGGGTGTTCGTCCAGGTCCGCGGTCATGAGGGTCTCGGTGCCCGGGTCGACCGCCAGGCCGGCCTCCTCCAGCAGCAGCGCGGTCTTGTCGGGCGCGGCGGTGGGCACGGTCAGCCAGTCGGTGTGCTCCGAGGCCAGGACGCGCTCGGCGGCCGCGGCGATGGTGTCGGGGGCGCCGTCGGCGTCGAGCAGGATGTACTCGTCGTGGCGGTGCGCGAACCCGAAGTGCACGCGCAGCGCCCCGTCGGCCTCGGCCGGCTCGGGCAGGGAGCGCGCCGTCCCCCAGCCCCGTTGCCAGCGGCGGACGAGGTCGGGCAGGGGTGCGGCGGGCGGGTTCGGCATCGGTTTCCTCGCGCAGGGCGGGGCCGGTGGGGCCCCTGGGGCTGGTGTCTGCCATTCGACCACACCGGGGGGACCGTCCCGGCCGGTCGGCCGTGGGGTACCCCGGGGGCGGGGGTGCCGGTGGGAGCGTGTGTAACGTCGATGGCACGCCACCGAAACAGCCACGACCCCGTCATGTCGCGGTCGCCCCGCCCGGCGTCGGGGTGCCGCCATCGAGAGGACCGCGTTGCGCATGTCCGACGTCCACGTCACCGGCCTGGCCGACCACCACCCCGCCGTTCGGGCCGCCTACGAGCGGGTGGTGCGCCGCGACCCCGACCAGCCGGAGTTCCGCCAGGCCGTGCTGGAGGTCCTGGAGACCCTCTCCCCGGTGCTGGTCCAGCACCCCGAGTACGTCGAGGCCGGGATCCTGGAGCGCCTGTGCGAGCCCGAGCGCCAGATCGTGTTCCGTGTGCCCTGGCGCGACGACCGCGGCCGTGTGCACGTCAACCGGGGCTTCCGGGTGGAGTTCAACGGCGCGCTGGGCCCCTACAAGGGCGGCCTGCGCTTCCACCCGAGCGTGGACCTGGGCGTGGTGAAGTTCCTGGGCTTCGAGCAGATCTTCAAGAACGCGCTGACGGGGATGAGCATCGGCGGCGGCAAGGGCGGCTCCGACTTCGACCCCAAGGGGCGCTCGGACGCCGAGGTCGAGCGGTTCTGCCAGTCGTTCATGACCGAGCTCTTCCGCCACCTGGGCGAGCACACCGACGTGCCCGCCGGGGACATCGGGGTGGGCGGCCGCGAGATCGGCTACCTGTTCGGCCAGTACCGGCGCCTGGCCAACCGCTGGGAGGCGGGGGTGCTCACCGGCAAGGGCCTGGAGTGGGGCGGCTCGCGGGTGCGCACCGAGGCCACCGGGTACGGGGCGGTGCTGTTCGCCCAGCGGATGCTGGAGCGCCGGGGCCGGTCCCTGGAGGGCGTCCGCGTGGTGGTGTCGGGGTCGGGCAACGTCGCCCTGTACGCGGCGGAGAAGGCGCAGCAGCTGGGGGCCGTGGTGGTGGCCTGCTCCGACTCGGGCGGCTACGTCCTGGACGAGAAGGGCCTGGACCTGGACCTGCTCAAGCAGATCAAGGAGGTGGAGCGGGGCCGGGTCGCCGACTACCCCGCCCGGCGCGGCGGCGCCGCCCGGTACGTGGCGGGCGGCAGTGTGTGGGAGGTGCCGTGCACGGTGGCGCTCCCGTGTGCCACCCAGAACGAGCTGGACGCCGAGGACGCCCGCGCCCTGGTGCGCAACGAGGTGGCGGCGGTCGCGGAGGGCGCGAACATGCCCACCACCCCCGAGGCGGTGCGGGTGCTGCGCGAGGCCGGGGTGCTGTTCGCCCCGGGCAAGGCGGCCAACGCGGGCGGGGTGGCCACCAGTGTGCTGGAGATGCGCCAGAACGCCCGCCGCGAGTCGTGGTCGTTCGAGTACACCGAGGCGGAGCTGGCCCGCATCATGGCCGACGTCCACGACCGCTGCGAGGAGGCGGCCGAGCGCCACGGTGCCCCGGGCGACTACGTGCTGGGGGCCAACGCGGCCGGGTTCGAGCGGGTGGCCGACGCCATGCTCGCCCAGGGGCTCGTCTAGCCGGTGTTCTCGCGCGCCTCCGCCCCGGTGCGGTTCGTGCCCGGCGCCCCGGGCGGCGCGGGAGGGCGTTCGGAGGACGGGCCGTGGCCGGCCGGGTCCGGTGCGGTGGCGGCGCCCTGCCGCCGCACCGCCCGCCCCGGCCGGCGGCCGCGTCCCGCAGGACGCCCCGGAGGTGAAGGTGTCCGCCGGGCCGGGGCGGTGTCGCCGGAGCACGGGGGCGGAGCTCCTAGCCTTCCGCGTCTCCGGGGCCGGTGCGGACGCCGGTGGCGGAGGGCCCCACCCGGGCGGGGCGGTGTCATCGGAACACCGGAGAAGGCGGCGCTCCCGGCCTCCCCCGCCTTCAGGGCCGGTGCCGGGGCGGGCGGTATTTGCCGTTGACCGCCGTTGCGGGGCGCCCCTAGGGTCGCGGCCATGAGCGATCCCCGTGTGTTCCCGCGGTTCGTGGCCGACGAGCGCACCATGTTGACCCAGTGGCTGGACTGGCACCGCGAGACCCTGGCCCTCAAGTGCGCCGACCTGGACGAGGCGGGGCTGCGCGAGCGCTCCGTGCCGCCCTCGCAGATGTCCCTGCTGGGACTGGTGCGGCACCTAGCGCACGTGGAGTTCACGTGGTTCCAGCGCCACCTGATGGGAGAGGACACGCCCAACCCGGTCAAGTCCCCGCAGGACCCCGACGGCGACTTCCTCGGCGCGGACACCGCGCCGGTGCGGGAGGCGTTCGCGCTGTGGCGGGCCGGGGTGGAGCGCTCCCGCGAGGTGTCGGCGTCGCTGCCGCTGGACGCCCTGGCCCGGAGGGAGTGGCGGGGGAACACCGTCTCCCACCGCTGGATCCTGATGCACATGGTCTCGGAGTACTCCCGCCACAACGGCCACGCCGACCTGCTGCGCGAGCGGGTGGACGGCGCGACCGGCTTTTGACCGGAGCGGGGCCGCGGTTCCCCGGTTTGCGGTTGACGCAGCGTCAACCCCTAGCGTCGGGGCCATGGAGATCACTGTTGTGGACACCCGTACCGGCATGGAGCGCGTGCTGCGCGCCCCGGCCGAGGACCGCCTGGGACTGCTGGCGGAGATGCTCGAACCCGTGCGGGGCATGTACCGTTTCGCGCCCGTGGAGGTCGACCTGGTGGACGTGCACCTGCGGGGCATGGGCTTTCCGCTGGACCGCGACGAGGAGCGGTGCCTGGCGGCGCTGGAGGACCTGGCGCGCGCCGACGCGTGGAACCGGATCGGGGCCGCCATGGAGCGCGGCGCGGCCCGGCTGGCCGAGGCCGTGCCGGGGCTGGAGCCGCACGACGTCACGGTGCTGCTCACCCTGGGCGACCCGGGCGACGCCCACTTCACGGACACCGTGCTGGGCGTGGCCGGGTTCGGCGGCATCTGGGGCTACATCACCATCACGCTGTGGCCGTTCCCGGAGAACCTGGAGCGGTTGGAGACCACCGCCGTGCACGAGCTGCACCACAACCTGCGCTACGCCCCGGGCGGGGTGGTGTGGGACCCGGCGACCGTCACGGTCGGCGAGCACGTGGTGGGCGAGGGGCTGGCCGACGCCTTCGCCCGGGAGCTGTACGGCGACGACCTGGGCCGCACCCGCATCGCCGTGCCGCACCTGCGCGACGAGGCGGTGTTCGACAAGGTGGTTTCGGGGCTGGGGGTGACCGGTATGGAGAACTTCACGGCCTGGGTGCACGGCGACGAGAGCGCCAGGCGCTTCGGCACCGCCCCGGTGGGGCTGCCCGCCGGGGCGGGGTACGCGGCCGGGAACCGGCTGGTCGACGCCTACCTGGCGGCGACCGGGCGCACCGCGGCCCAGGCGCTGCGCGACGACCACGCGGAGGTCATCGACACCGCACTGGCCCGGCTGGGCCGGTGACGGGAAGGGGGACGGCGGTGGAGTGGACGATCGGGGAGCTGGCGGCGCGGGCGGACGTCAGCAGCCGCACCCTGCGCCACTACGACGAGGTCGGGCTGCTGTCCCCCTCCCGGACGGGGCCGGGGGGCCTGCGCCACTACGGTCCCGAGCAGGTCGCCCGCCTGCAGCGGATCCTGCTGCTGCGCCGCACGGGGATGGGCCTGGCCGACATCGGCCGGGTGCTGGCCGAGGAGGTCGACGAGGCCGAGGGGCTGCGGGCGCACATCGCCGCCCTGGAGCAGGAGCGCGAACGGATCGACCGGTACATCCGGGAGGTGCGGCACACCCTCCGGGCGCGGGAGGAGGGGGTGGACCCCTGCCCGGACGTGATGTTCGAGGGGTTCAACGACCGCTACCGGGACGGGGTCGTGGAGCGCTGGGGCGAGGAGGCGTTCCGGGCGGGCAACGAGTGGTGGCACGACAAGAGCGTGCGCGAGCAGCGGGAGTGGAAGCGCGCGACGGAGGCGCTGGTCGCCGACTGGGCGGCCGCCTCGCGGGAGGGCGCCGCCCCGGACTCCGACCGGGCGCAGGAGCTGGCGGCCCGGCACGTGGAGTGGCTGGCGATCCCGGGCACCCCGGTCCACGCGGGCGACAGGGAGCGGTCGATCGCGATGGTGACGTGCCTGGCCGACACCTACGTGGAGGACCCGGCGTTCGCCCGGACCTACGGGGACCGGGAGGGCGCGGAGTTCGTGCGCGAGGCGCTGCGGCTGTACGCCCGCACCCGCATGTAGGACACCTGGGGGTACCAGCGGCTTTGAGGGTTCTTGTCCCAGGCCCCGGGGTTCTCCGCGGAAAGTCTCACCCGGGTTTTCAAAGATAGCGTTGAGGGCATGGCTATCGACATCGCACCGGCCGCACGCCCCGTCGAGGCGGACGCCGTCCTGGACCTGCTCCCCGCCCGGCCCCGGCTGCTCGCCCTGGGCGAGCCCGCCCACGGGCAGGACGCCCTGCTCCGGCTGCGCAACGACCTCTTCCGCATCCTCGTCGAGCAGGCGGGGTACCGGACGATCGCGCTGGAGAGCGACTGCCTGAAGGGGCGGATCGTGGACGGGTACGTCACCTCCGGCACGGGCACCCTCGACCGGGCCGTGGAGGAGGGGTTCGGCCACGGGTGGGGCGCTTTCCCGGGCAACCGCGACCTGGTGCGCTGGATGCGCGCCTACAACGAGGGGCGGCCCGCGTCCGAACGGGTCCGCTTCGCCGGGTTCGACGGACCGCTGGAGATCACCGCCGCCGACAGCCCCCGGCGGGCCCTCACCGGGCTCCACGGCCACCTCGCCGCCCGGGTCGGCGCCGACCTGCTCCCGTGCACCGCCGACACGCTCGACCGCCTGCTCGGCGACGACGGCCGATGGACCGACCCCGAGGCCATGATGGACCCGGCCCGGTCGGTGGGGCGCTCCGCCGAGGCCGTCCGGCTGCGGCTGATCGCCGACGACCTGGTGGCGCTGCTCGACGAACAGGCGCCGCGCCTGGTCGCGTCCTCCTCCCGGGAGGAGTGGGAGCGGGCGCGCCAGGACGGGCGCACCGCCCTGGGCCTGCTGCGCTACCACCACTGGATGGCCGACACCTCGCCGGGGCGCATGGGGCGGCTGCTGGGCGTGCGGGACGCCATGATGGCCGCCGAGCTGCTCGCCCTCGCCGAACGCGGACCCGTGCTGGCGAGCGGGCACAACAGCCACTTCCAGCGGCAGGAGAGCACCATGACCCTGTGGCAGGGGCCGGTGCGCTGGTGGAGCGCGGGCGCGCTGGCGGGCACCCGGCTGGGGGAGGAGTACGCGTTCTGGGCCACCGCCGTGGGCGCCATCGGCGACCGGGGGGTGGGCGCCCCGCCCCCGGACACCGTGGAGGGCATGCTGTACGCGCTCCCGGGCGAGCGCTGTGTCGTCGACCCCGCCGGGCTGGCTACCGCCCTCGCCGGCGCGGAGCCCGCCGCCCGGGTGTCCCCGTGGTTCGGCTACGCGCCGCTGGACCCGGCCCACCTGCCCGGCCTGGACGGTCTCGCCTTCGCCCGGGGGACCGCCTAGCGCCTGCTCCCGGAGGCCCTTGTGCGGTGCCGGGCACGGACCGCGGGTTCGCGCGGGCACCGTCTGGCGTTGGGGGCGGCCCTCCGGGAGGATGGCGCGCATGCATCCGGACGGCTGGCACCTCACCGACGACATCGACGTCTTCCTCGACCGGGCCGGGGGCTTCCTGCGCTCGCGCCCGGCCCTGCACACCACACCGCTGACGGCGCTGGAGAAGGCGCGCGCCGGCGGAGCGGGCCCGCCGGGCGCCGACCCGGCCGAGTTCGGGTGGTGGGAGGACGGGGACGGGGTCGGCGCCTTCTTCTACCGCCTCGGGGGCCGCCGCCTGTACCTCTCCGCCGTGTCCCCCGGGCGGGCCGACGCCCTCGCCGCCCGCCTTTCCGGCCTGGGCAGGTCCCTGCCCGGCGTCCTCGCGGACCGGGACACCGCCGCCGCCTTCGCCCGGGCGTGGCAGCGGCGCACGGGCGCGGCGGCCACCCCTGAGGATTGGTGCGTGCGCCTCCACCGGCTGGGCGTCCTGACCGCGCCGGGACCGGTCCCGGCGGGGCGGGCGCGCGTCGCGGGCCCGGGGGACCGCGAGCGGGTCGTGCGCTGGTGCCGGGACTTCTGCGTCGACGTCGGCGAGCAGACCTCCATCGACGCCATCGACGCCGGGAACTGGGCGGACACCCGCTTCGGCGACAAGGGCTTCACCTTCTGGGAGACCCCGGACGGTACGCCGGCCTCCATGGCGGGCACGACCCCGATGGTCGCGGGCATGGTGCGCGTGGACCCCGTCTCCACCCCGGCGCACCTGCGCGGGCGCGGTTACGCGGGCGCCGTCACGGTGGAGGTGAGCCGGGCCGCGCTGGCGGCGGGCGCGACGGACGTGGTGCTGTTCGCCGACCCGGGCAACCCCACCAGCACGGCCCTGTACCGGCGGATCGGGTACGTCCCGCTGGCCGACTTCACCGTGTACGCGTTCTCCTGAAGGGTCCGCGCCCCGGCGCCTCCCGCCGGCCGGCGGCGGTCGGATAAACGTGTTGCCCCGGCGGGCGGCGGGGCCCTAGCGTGTTCCCGCCCTGTTCGCCTACGTGAGGACAACGCGCGCATGACGCCCCCTGCTCTCTGACCCTGACGCTTTTTCGCGCATCGGACGCCGACGGACACCGTCGGCTCTCTTTCCCGTGCACTCCGTCAGGTCTTGAGAGAGATCAGGTTTGTCCTCACCTACTTTTTCCGTGCTGCCCTGGGCCGTGCGGCGCACCCGCCTGCCCCTGCCCGTCCTCACCTGCGTGGACTGCTCCTGTGAGCGCGCCACCACCAAGGACGGCCGGTTCCGCGTCAACGCCAACGGCAAACTGCTCCACGTCTGGCTGCTGGTCAACTGCGTCGGCTGCGACCGGACCGGCAAGCTCATCGTCCATGAGCGCGTCCCGGTCCGCTCGCTGCCCGCGGACCTGCTCGCCGGGTACACCGCCAACTCGGCGGACCTCGTCGCCCGGGTCCTGCTCGACCCGTCGACCGCCCGGCGCAACCGGTTCGCGCTCGACTGGGAGGGCTGCTGGGAGCTCGACGCGCCCCCGGCCCCCGAGGACCCGTGGCCCGTCCGGGTCGAGGTGTCCTTCGAGGACCCCGTGCCGGTCCGCCCCGAACGGCTCATCGCCCAGGCCCTGGGCATCAGTCGCGGCGAGGTCGCCCGCCGTGTCAAGGCGGACTTCCCGCTGAAGCGCAGGACGGCGCAGGACTTCTCGTTCCTGCTGCTGTAGCCCGTGCGGTCGGGGCGGGGCGCCGTGCCCCGCCCCGACCGGCCCCCGTCGGGCGGCCCGGTGCGGCCGCGGGGCCTACAGCCGGGTCGCCCCGGGGCGGGTCCACTGCGGGGTGGGGCGGCCGGTCGGCCCCCAGGTGGGGTTGCCGTCGGCGTCGGTGAACCAGGTCCAGCAGGAGTCCCCGCCCTCGGGCCAGCCCTCGGGCTTGTCCTCCCACGCCTCGCCTCGGCCGTAGGGCGTCATGTCGAGCAGGCCCATGGAGGCGTTGACCCGCTCGCAGCCGCGGCCGGTGGTGGAGTAGGTGAGGAACGTGCGCTCGCCCTCGCGCAGGTAGCAGACGAGGTAGCCCATCTCGCCGCCGACGGGTTCGGGCAGGCCGCGCACCGAGTACCAGGGCTGGGTGTAGCCCATGAACCCGACGAAGGGCTCCACCTCCTCCCAGCGGCCCTCGGTCACGAACGCCAGGGAGACGCCGCGGGCGTTGAGGTAGGAGGCGTCCCGCAGGTGCCAGGCCGCGGTGGTGCAGCCGTAGCACTGGCCCTGGTGGGGCTCCCCGTCGTTCCACATGTGCCTGTAGACCACGAGTTCGTCGCGTCCCTGGAACAGGTCCGTGAACGGGACGGGGCCGTCGGCGCCCGCGACTTCGACGGTCCCGTCGAACTCCACCATGGGCAGGCGGCGGCGGGCGGCGGCGATGGCGTCGCCCTCGCGGGTGTGGGCCTTCTCGCGGAGGAGGAGCTCGTCGCGGGCGGCCTGCCAGGTGGCCTGGTCGACGACGGGCGGGCGGCCGGGGAGCGCGGTGGTGTCCGGGCCGTCGTTGGTGGTCGTCATGGTGTCCTCCGGGTGTCCGGTGCCGGATCGGTCACTACGACTGACCCCTACCCGGGCCGGAACTCATCGCGAGGGGGAGCGCGGTGTTTCTCAGGCGAGGGCGGCGCGGATCCGGGCGAGCCATTCGGTGCCCATCCGGTGCCCGTCGGGGAACCGGTCGTCGCGGTCCCAGCGCCACGTGGCGATCATCGCCGGCACGAGGATCCGGCAGTCGCGCAGCAGGTCGTGGTCGACTCCCGGGTAGTGCGTGCCGACCTCCTCGGGTGCGTGGGCGAGGTCGAACTCGACGGGTCCGGTGCAGCACGTCTCCAGGTCGACGAACAGCGGGCCCTCGCGTGTGGCGAGCAGGTTGCCGGGGTGGGGTTCGCCGTGCAGGAGCTGTTCGGAGCCGCCGCGTTCGCCGACGGTCCTCTTGAGGGTGGCCAGGGTGTCGCCGAGCAGTTCCCGGTCGGGGTCGGTGAGCGCCGGGGTGCGGTCGCGGTCCGCCACGAGCCGCTGGGCGTCCTGGACCCGGTCGGTGAACCGCGGTGCGGGGAGGTCGATGCCGCGCATGCCGGTGTGCAGGCGTTCCAGGGCGTCGGCGTAGTCGGCCGGCGGGACCGCGTGGGAGGTCACGGGTTCGTGGTAGGTCCACAGGGTGACCGTGAAGCCGTCGCGTTCGTGCACGCGCGGCTCCACCCGGGGGTCGAGGGCGGCGACGGGGCAGCCGGCGCCGACGAGCCTTCGTGCGAGGTCGACCTCGAACCGGGCGACCTGATCGGCCGTCGGCGCCACCCGGGCCAGGACGTCGCAGGGCAGCAGCCGGAGGGTGAGCTTGTTCGAGTCGTGGAGGACGACGGCGTCCTGGGCGTCCAGGCCGAGTGAGGAGGCGATCGCGGTGGCCGCGGCCACCGCCCGTGGGAACTGCTCTGCCCGCATGCGGGTCGGTCCTTTCTTCGGTGTTCACATCCGGGCCTTGAGCACGTCGATCTCGCAGCCCGGCGCCGCCGGGTCGAAGCCGTGCCCGACCAGCCAGCGGATCGCCAGCAGGCAGCGCAGGGACCACCACGCGCGGATCAGGTCGGGGTCGACGTCGGCGCCGTAGCCGGCGATGACGTCGTCGAGGTGCTCCTCGTGGCCCAGGGTCAGGACGGCGAGGTCGAACAGGGCGTCGCCCGGTCCCGCCTCGGTCCAGTCGATGACGCCGGTGACCTCGTCGCCGTCGACGAACACGTGGGCGGGTTGCAGGTCGCCGTGGACGAACACCGGTGTCCACGGCCGGAGCGCGGCCTGCGCGAGCCGGCGGTTGTGCGTGACCAGGTCGGCGGGGAGGAGGCCGTCGTCGAGGAGTCGGGCGCACTCGGCGTCCAGGTCGGCCGCGAGCCGGTCGGGGTCCCGGCCGGACCAGGGGGGCGGCGGCGCGTCGTGGAGTGCCCGCACGGCGGCCCCGGCCGCGGCCCACGCCGCCGGTGACGCGGTGGACGGTCGGCCGAGGCGGCCCAGGGGTCGGCCCGGGAGGGCGGCGAGGGCGAGCGCGGGGGGTCTGCGCCACAGGACCTCGGGGGTGGGGATTGGTGCCAGGGCCATCGCCTCGACCTCGGTGTCGGTGCGGCTCTGGTCGGCGTCGATTTTCAGGAACACGTCGCCGACGCGCAGTGTCGCGCAGTCCCGGTGGGCGACGACCACCTCGACCTCTTCCACGTGGAGCATTGTCACAGGGCGCGCTCCGGCGGGGCCAGGGGTTTTTCCGCGTGCGGGGGCCGGCCCCGCCGCGCGGCCACGGGTCGGCCCGGGGCGCGGGGCGGGATGATCCGCCGAACAGCGCTAGGGCGTGTTCGGTGGATGCTTTCGAGCGTTTCGGCGCTTGCGCCGAATGCCGGGAGCGGGCGCGAGGCGATCTCTCGCAAGACGGCCGGCGCAGGTCGGCCCGGGTTCGGCCGTCCGAGCGCAGGCGGCGCGGCAAGAGGCGGCCTCGCGGGCGCGGGGCGGAATGACCCGCTGAAGGGGCGCTAGGGGCGGCGTGTGGCCAGGACGCAGAACTCGTTGCCCTCCGGGTCGGCCAGCACCACCCAGGTGTCCCCCTCGCCCTGGCCCACGTCCGCGCGCCGGGCGCCCAGCCCCAGCAGCCGTTCGACCTCTTCGGCCTGGTCCCGGTCGGTCGGGTTGACGTCGATGTGCAGCCGGTTCTTGACGACCTTGCCCTCCGGTACCCGGGCGAAGGTCAGTACCGGGGGGACCGGTCCGGGCCTCCGGGCGCCCTCGGGGACCTCGGGTGAGCCGATGGAAACGAAGCCGTCCTCCCGCCCCTGCACCTCATAGCCCAGGACCTCGCACCAGAACCTGGCGAGACCCTCCGGATCCGCGCAGTCGAACGCGAGCTCGGTGAACTTGCTGGCCATGTCGGCATCCCTTTCTCCGGCACCGGTGTTCCCGCCCCCACCCTGCCGAAGAACCGTGCGCCGGCGCCATCCATTTGCCGCGCCCCGCCCGGGGTGTTCCTCACCGTGACCTCGACGGGGCCCTCACTCCCTTGGCCGGCGGCGCACTTCTGCACCGGCGGGTCGCGGTTCGCCCGACCATCCGGCCGGCTCCGCCCCCGTCCACCGCCACGACCGGCGCGGCACCGGTCGCTCCCTCCGGCCGGGGCGGCACACCCACTGCCGGGCCGAATCCCACCCCTGACCCGGATCGGGAGCGTCGGGCACGAACCCTGGCTGGAGCGGCGCGGCACCGGCCGCGCCCACCGGCTGGCGGGCCGCGTCCTAGGCCGGGGTGAGGCGCTCTTCCAGGTCCGGGCCCACCGGGTAGAGGCGCTCGGGGGGCAGGAGCCGCCGGGCCTGGTCGGCGCGCCCGCCGCGGACGAGCGCCGCCGCCTTGTGGACCTGCGGGGTGAGGTCGGTGAGGCCGACCACCCAGTCCTCGGCGAACGTGCGGATCAGGTGGCGGCCGATGCCGACCTGGATGCTGTAGTGGTTCAGGGCCGCTCCGCGCAGCGAGCGCTCGGGGTCCCACTGCAGGTGCACGGCGGCCCTGGACAGCTCCTCGGGAGCAGCGGTGGTCGGTACGGCCCGGGACAGCGCCTGCTCCCAGCCCTGCCGGGTCATCCGCACCGCCAGGACGCGTTCCTGCCCCGGTTTGCGGGCCCAGTTGCTGCGGTGCATCAGCCACAGGAACGAGGGCTTGATCCAGGTCATCCGCTGGAACGAGAAGGGGGCGACGAAGCGCCCCGCCCGCAGTGCCGCGTCGGCGATCGCGGGCGGGTACGCCTGGTAGACCACGATGGTGCGGGCGTCGTAGTCGGCGCGGATCCGGTACTGCGTCATGGGCCGCATCCTGTCATCAGCCGTTCCGGCGCGGCCAGCGGTTTACCGCCGTGCGGGCCCGCCCCGGTTCAGCGGCGCCCGCCGAACTCCCAGGGGTGGACCTCGACCTCGGCGTGCCGCTCCCCGTCCAGCACGGTCCGCGCGGCCCCGGCGTCCGCGGCCCGTACCAGCGCCGCCGTCCCCACTCGGACCGTCCCGTCGTCGGACAGCAGCGGCCCGTAGGCGATCAGCGCGTCCCGGTCGTCGGGCACCGCGGTGTCCGGTGCGTCCCCGGTGTTCTCGGGGCCCAGGCCGAGCACCAGGAACAGGTGGCCGTCATCGCCTCCGCCCTCGGCCCGAGGGAAGTCCCACATGGTGCGCCCCAGCAGGTTGCGCCACCGGCGCAGCAGCACGTCCCGGTACGCCCCCGCCTGGTAGTTCGGCTCCGCGAAGGCGAACTCCCGGGCGGCCGCCGCGTCCGGCAGGTCCACGATGTGCACGCTGCCGGTCGGCGTCTCCCCGTCCTCGGCGAACGTCGGCCCGCGCGCGATCATCCCCTCGGCGAACCGGTCCATGTAGGACCAGTGCGCTTCCAGCAATTCTTCGCGCAGGGCCAGGGATCCCCGCCGGTCGCGGTGGTAACAGAAGAACTCCATGGCCTCATTCTTCACGGGAGGCCCACTCCGGGAGCGGCCGGGGTCGCGTGGGGGATACCGGGGAGCGGGCCCTCACCGCGGGAGCCGGTCCAGGAAGTCGGCGACCAGCGGCGCGATGGCCCCCAGGTGGTCCTCCAGGGCGAAGTGCCCGGTGTCGAACAGGTGCAGTTCGGCGTCGGGCACGTCCCGCAGGTACGCCCGCGCGCCCGGCTCCGGGAAGAAGGGGTCCAGGGCGCCCCACGTGATCAGCGTCGGCGGCCGGTGCCCGCGCAGCCACGCCTGCCAGGCCGGGTAGGCGGCCACGTTGTTCTTGTAGTCGAAGGCCAGCGCCAGCTGGGCCCGCTCGCGTCCGGGCCGGTCGAAGAACGCGGCGTCCAGCAGCGGGCCGTCCGGGTCGATCAGCTCCGGTGCGGCCGCTCCGGTCTCGTACTGGCCGCGGATGCCCTGCGGGGTGAGCAGTCCCAGGACGGCCTCCCGTGCGCCGGGGGCGTCCGGTGTCAGGGCGACGAAGTCCCGCGCCCCCTCCGAGAGGCCCTCCTCGTAGGCGTTGCCGTTCTGTACCACCAGGCCGGTGATCCGCTCGGGGTGCCGCAGGGCGTGGCGGAATCCCACTGGCGCCCCGAAGTCGAACATGTAGAGCGCGTACCGCTCCAGTGCCAGCGCGTCGGTGAACGCGTCCACGACGTCGGCCAGGCGGTCGAAGGTGTGGGCGAACCCCTCCGGTTCCCGGGTGCGCCCGAAGCCCGGGTAGTCCGGGGCGATCAGCCGGTACCGCCGCCCCAGGGCGTCGATGAGGCGGCGGAACTGGTGCGAGCCGGACGGGAAGCCGTGCAGGAGCAGCAGGGTCGGGGCGTCCTCGGCGTCGGGGAGGGACTCGCGGTAGAAGACGTCCGCCCCGGCGGCGGTGACGCGGCGGTGGGCGGTCCGGGCGGGGAGTGCGAGCGGCGGGGCGGTGCGAACGGACATGTCACATGCCTTCCTGTGGAGAAGATGCATTAGTTCTACTCCGGAGTCGGCTAATGCGTCAATGTCGCCATGTAGCATTAGCCCATGGACGAGCGCGGACCCCTCACCGGAGAACCCCTGGCCCTGGACCTGGTCAACACCCGGCCCGCGGGCCCGGACGGACGCCGCACGGACCTGATCGCCACCCCCGAGCTGCTGGCCGCCTGGCTGTCCCTGGAGGCGGACCGCCTGCCCGCCGAGGCCCGCGGTTCCGCCACCGCCGCGGACCTGGCCGCCCTGCACGCGGTACGCGCCGACACCGGGGCGGTGGTGGACGCCCTGCTGGAGGGGGCGGCCCCGCCCCGGGCGGCCCTGGCCGGGCTCAACGCCGCCCAGCGCGCCGCGCCGCCCGTGCGCGAACTGCACCGGGACGGCACCGGGGTGAGGGCGGTGACCTGCCGTACCGGCCCGGCGGGGGCGGTGCTGGCGGCGGTGTTCGCCGAGGCCGCTGTGGATCTGGTCACCGGGCCGGGGGCCGCCGGGATCAAGCGGTGCGAAGCCGAGGGTTGCGTGATGCTGTTCCTGCCCGCCCACCCCCGGCGCCGCTGGTGCTCACCCGCCCGCTGCGGCAACCGCGCCCGTGTCGCCCGCTACTACCGGCGCCACAGGGCGGCGCAGGCCGGTTCCGAGCCGTCCTGACCCGGGCGGGCCGCCTGCGTCGGGCGGCGCCGGCCGACTGACACGTCCGGGCCCCGGGCGCGCTGCCGGTGATCGCGGCCACCGGGCAAGACTCCGCGGCAGGGCGTCCCGGTGGAGCCGCCCCCAGGGCAGGCCGCCGGTCCCGGGCATCGGCTGATCCGGAACCCGCCTTGCGGCGCTCCGGATCCGCACCCGCGAAAGCGGGCGTACCGCCACGAACCCCTCCAGGGAACCGGCGTCGGCTCCGTTCCACCGCGGAACCCGGCACGAAATGGGGACGATGGGCACCGTCATCCCGACCCGCGGTCACGAAGGAGCACCACCATGGCCAACACCGTTCTGGACGTCACCGACGCGGACTTCGAAGCGAAGGTCGTCGAAGCACAGGGACCCGTTCTGGCGGTCTTCCGGGCCGAGTGGAGCGCGGTGTGCAGGGCGCTGGACCCGGTCCTGGCCGAGGTCGCCAAGGAGTACGCGGACCGGGTGACCGTCGCCCGGCTCGACATCGACCGGAGCCCCGAGACGCCTCCCAAGTACGACATCACGGCGATCCCCACCCTGCACGTCTTCAATGGCGGGAACATCGTCGCCACCCGGATCGGGCCCGCCTCCAAGAACAACGTGGTCGACCTGATCACACCGCACCTGTGACACCCGCCCCGGACCGGGCCCCGCGGCCCCACCGGGGGCGGGGCCCGGTCCGCTCCCGCCGTCCGTGGGGGCGCGACCGTCCGGGGCGCGGTGTCGGCGGGGGCCGGTAGCGTTCCCGCATGAGTTACGCGCTGACGACCTACGTGGTCGACCTCGACGTCCTGCACGCCTCCGTGGGTTCGGGGGACGACAAGCTGCGGCGGATGATCGGCGGCCGGTTCAAGCAGCACCTGGAGCACTTCGACGCCCAGTTCTCCGGCCTGGACCTCCTCCCCGTCCGCGACGCGATCCGCGCGGTCATCGAGGGCGGGCCCTTCGAGCCGGACCAGGGCACCATGTACAACTACGCGTACAAGTGGATCTGCGAGTTCCACGGCCGCTACCTGGACAACAACGACTTCTCCCCGATGCGGGCCGGGTGGCCCGAGACCGTCGACGAGGGGCTCGGGGCGGTGGGGGTGACCGCGGTGAGCGTCGCGGAGTTCGGCTACGGCCGCGCGCCCGATCCGGTCCCCGCGCCCTCGGACTTCGTCCCCGGCTACGGCGAGTGGAGCACCGAGCGGTGCCGCAAGGCCCTGGAGCAGTGGGGCGCCGCCGACGACGGGTCCAAGGCCGCGCTCGACCCCGATGTCCTCCAGGCCGCCGAGTCCTGCATGGGGTGGTGCCGGGCCGCCGACGCGGCCGGCCGGGGCGTGGCGGGCTTCTTCAGTTGACCGGAGCGCGGCCCGGCGGCGCGCCCCTCCTGCCGCCGCCCCCTCCGGGGCCCTCGCCCTTCCTGCTGCGGCTGTGGGAGGAGGCCGACCTGCCCCTGGTCGTGGCGGCGGCCGCCGACCCCTACACCGTCAGCGTCACCACGCTCCCCGACCCCTGTGACGAGGCCGCCGCCCGCCGGTACATCGAGAGCCGGGCGCTGGTGCTCTCCCGCGGGGTCGGCGTTCCTCTGGTGATCGCCGACACCCGCACCGGGCGCGGGGTCGGCGGGATCACCCTGTCGCTGCGCGACGCGGCCGAGGGCCGCGGCTCCCTCGGCTACTGGGTGGCCCCGGGCTACCGGGGGTGCGGTGCCGCCGCCCACGCCCTGCGCCTGGCCTCCGCCTGGGCGCACGACGCCCTGGGGGTGCCCCGGCTGGAGCTGGCGATCGAGCCGTGGAACACCGGGTCGCTGCGGGTGGCCGGGGCCGCCGGGTTCCGCCGGGAGGGCCTGATGCGCCGGTGGCAGGAGATCGGCGGCGAGCGCCGCGACCTGTACCTGTACGCCCGCCTGGCCGGGGACCCCCGCCCCTGACCGGCCGTCCCCCGCGCGGCCTTCGCCGGACGGGACCCGCGGAAGGGCCGCCGGGGGAACCGGATTGTGCCGCGGGCGGGGGAGGGGTGTCATAGGGGGCATGGACCTGACGACCTCCCTGCCCGCGTTCCTCGTCGCCGTGGTGCTCATCTCCGCCTCCCCCGGACCCGCGATGGTGCTGATCATGCGCCGTGCCGCGCTGCGCGGCCTGCCCGGGGCCGTGCCCACGGTCCTGGGCCTGGAGGCGGGCCTGTACGTGTGGGCGCTGTGCGTCGGCGCCGGCCTGGCCGCCCTGGTGGCGGCCTCCGAGGCCGCCTACCTCGTCCTGCGCGTGGCCGGTGCGGCCTTCCTGCTGTACCTGGGGGTGAAGGCGCTGCTGTCCGCCCGGCGCGGCCCCGCCGAGGCCGGCCCCGTCGACGCGCACCCGCCGCGGGAGGCGGCCCGGGCCTGGTGGCGGGCCTTCGGGGAGGGGTTCCTGGTGATGCTGGCCAACCCCAAGGCCGCCGCGTTCATGGTCGCGTTCTATCCGCAGTTCGTCCCGGCGGACCGGCCGCTGTTCGCTACGACCGCCCTGCTGGCGCTGCTCCAGGTGGCGGTGGAGATCGTCCTGTACCTGGGGCTGGCCGCCGTGGTCGGCCGGGCGGGGGAGTGGTTCCGGCGCCCGGCCGTCCGCCGCTGGTCGGACGCCGTCAGCGGGACGGTGCTGGTCGGCCTGGGCGTCCGGATGGCCGTCCACGGCCGCTGACGCGGGCGGCCCCGGCCCCCGTGCGGGGGCCGGGGCCGCGGGGGCCTCTCAGGCGGCGGTGCGCAGGTCGCGCGGCTCGGCCTCGGGCAGGCCGCGCTCGCAGGTCCCGCACTCGGCGCGGCGGCGCACCGCGTAGGCCGCCACCGCCGTGGCCAGGGCCACGCCCCACACCGCCATCGACATGAAGATCGCGGTGTGCAGCGCCGACGAGCTCGTCATGCCCACCTGGTCCAGGGCGAACTGCACGATGACGCTGCGCCCCATGGCGATCAGCGCGACCGCGACCGCGGTCGCCGGGACCACCGCCAGCGCCACCGGCACCCGGCGGCCCGCCAGGCCGACCATCCAGAACGGGAACCGCACGCCCCAGCGCTGCACCAGCCCCAGCATCAGCACGGCGCCGACCACTCCCGCCGAGCCCAGGCCCACGCCGATGAACAGGGTGCCCGGGTCGGCCCGCAGCTCCTCGGCGAAGCCCTCGCCCATGCCCGGGGTGATGCCGAACAGCCAGGGGAACCGGATCGACGGGTAGAGCAGGGCGCTCAGGCAGGCGACCAGAACCGCGATCCGGCCCACCCGCAGCGCCCGCACCCGGGTGGCGTGCTCGGCGTGCGGGGTCCAGCCGTGGGCGCGTCCGCAGTCCTGGCAGGCGCCGCGCGCGGCCCGCAGGGCCGAGAGCCCGGCCACCGCCCACAGCGCCGCGCCCGCGGCGAAGAAGAACAGGCCCAGGTTCTCCGGCAGCATCACCTGGGTGATCCACTTCCCGGCCAGGCCGGGCACGAACCAGCCCGCCACCGGCATGATCATCGTGTACCCCAGGAACGCCAGCAGGCTCCCGGTCACGAACAGCGCCACCACGGCCGCCGACAGGCCCCAGGCGGTGTAGGCCACCGCCCGGCCGCCGCGGCCCGGGCGCATCATCAGCAGGGCGGTCGCGGTGCCCGCGGCCCCCAGGGCCAGGGTGGTCCAGGCGGCCGCGCCGGCGCCCCAGCGCCCGTACAGGGAGCCGAACCCGTCGCCGTCGGGGACCCCCGGCGGCAGCAGGCCGGCGGCCCAGCCCAGGCCCAGGGCGAGGGCGACCGCGGACCAGGCCAGGACGGCCCAGGTGATCGGTGCGGTCCGGGCGGCGGACGCGGTCCCGGGTGCGGCGGGGGGTGCCGAGGTGTTCACGGCGTGCTCCTCACAGGCGTGCGGTGTCTTCTCCACCAAGCCTGTCGGCGCGGGGGCGGGTGATCCTCACCTGCGCGGGGGAGCCGCCTCCCCCGTCCGGGGGAGGGTGCCGCGCCGAGGGCCCCGCGCCCGGGGGACCGGGGGCGGGGCCGTGGGAGCGGTGGGGCCGGGGTCAGCCGCGGGAGGCCTGGTGGGCCTTCTCCAGGGCGGAGGCGAACACCTCCACCGGCTGGGCGCCGGACACCCCGAAGGCGCGGTCGATCACGAAGAACGGCACCCCGGTCGCGCCCAGCCGCCGGGCGGCGTCGATGTCGGCGTTCACCTCGGCGGTGTAGGCGTCCCCGGCCAGTACCTCGCGGGCCTCGGCCTCCTCCAGGCCGATCTCCACGGCGATCCTCACCAGGGTCTCGGGGTCGGAGAGGTCCTCGGCCCGCACCAGCTGGGCGTTCATGAACGCCTCGTGGGCGGCGTCGCCCAGGCCCCGGCTCTGGGCCAGGTGGACCAGGCGGTGGGCGTCGAAGGTGTTGACCATGACGCCGGAGGCGAAGTCGTACTCCAGCCCCTCCTCGGCGGCGACCCGGGTGACCTGCTCGGTCATGGCGCGCACCTGCTCGCGCGGGGCGCCCATCTTCTTGGACAGCGCGTCGTAGACGGGGATGCTCTCGCCCTGGGCGAAGCCGGGGTCGAGCTGGAAGCTGCGCCAGGTGACCTCGACCTCGTCGGCGTGCGCGAAGGACTCCAGCGCCCTCTCGAAGCGGCGCTTGCCGATGTAGCACCACGGGCAGACGATGTCGGACCAGATCTCTACCTGCACGGAACGAACTCCCCACTCACCAGCACACGCCGTCCGAGCACGCGGGCGCGTCCTCGGTCCCCACCGTCACCAGGCCCGTGACCATGGCCAGGGGCGGTGTCGCGGGCGGTGCCGGGTCCGCGGGGGCGGCCTCGCGCCCGTCGGTGGTGCCGGTGGCCTGCTGCGGCGCGGTCCGCTCGGTGTCCTGCTCGTCCACGACGCCCCCTTACTTACATATTGTGCGTAACCACATTATCAGTGAGTATGGGGGAGTCGCAGGTCAGGGACAAGGAGGCACTTCAATGTCCGCAACGAACACCCGTGTTCCCCCGGGGGAGGGTGTCGGCCCCGCCGTGAACCCCGACGACTGCCCGGTCCGGGAGGTCCTGGACCGCATCGGCGACAAGTGGAGCGTGCTCGTCATCGTGCTGCTGGGGCGGCGCACCCACCGCTACAGCGAGCTGCACCGCACCATCGACGGCATCAGCCAGCGCATGCTCACCCTCACCCTGCGCGCCCTGGTGCGCGACGGCCTGGTGGAGCGCACCGCCCACGCCAGCGTCCCCCCGCGGGTGGAGTACTCCCTCACCGGTCTGGGCCGCACCCTGCTCGAACCCCTGACCGCGCTGGACCGGTGGGCCGTCGAGCACCGGGAGGACGTCCGGGCCGCCCGCGAACGCCACGATCGCGAACGGCCCGGGGCTTAGGACGGCTCCGGCGGGTCATCCCGGTCGCGGCCGCCTGTGCCCAGGGGGCCGACCCCGACGAACGCTCCCGGCACTCGGGGCGGGCGCCGGGCCTCTCCTTGAGCGCGGTCGGCGAACGGGGATTCCGACGCAGGCTCCAGGGTTCCCGCCGGCGCGGCCCGTCAGGCCGCGGTCCGGCGGGGCCTCAGGCGCCGCCGGTGCGGCGGGCGCTGCGCGCCGCGTCAGCCTCGCGGGCCGTCCGCACCAGTGCGCGCACCCGCTCCGAGGTCGCCTCGCCGGGGCACACGACCGCCACCCACCCCTGGGCCGCGTACAGCGGGTGGGCGATGATCCGGTCCGCCTGCGAGGGGTCCGTGCCGTCGGCGTGCTCGGCGTGCGCGGCCGGCGGGTACCCCACCAGCTCCTCGAACAGCTCCCGCCCCACAGCGATGTTCACCCGGAACACGCCGGGCCGGTCCAGCCGGGAGGCGGTGTCGAACCCGGGGTAGTCCGAGGCCACCACCGTCGCGAACGGCATGTTCCGGCGCCGGGCGGGGTCGCCGCCGGGCTCGTGGAAGAAGAACACGTCCCCCCACGCCGCCTCCGGCGCCCCGTTCTCGGAGCCGGCCCGCACGGTGCCCACCTCCGGCAGTCCTTCGATGAACGCGATGATCTCGTCCTGGGTCATGGCAGGCCCCTTCCGGTCGGTCCACGGGCCCCGGTCGGCGGCCCGTACCTTCCATCGTGGCCTTGAACTCCTTTCGGAACCCCGGAGCCGCGTTCACCCCGTGGAACAGGGGGTGCGGTCCCCGAAACCCTCCAAACGCGGACCAGGGCGCCCGGTCAGTCCAGCGCCCAGGCGGGCAGCGCCTCCACCCGGTCGGCCCACCTCGGGGCCGCCGCCGGGTCCGCGCCCAGCACCCCGCCCACGATCGCGGCCACGGTGTCCATGTCGCCGCCCGGCGCGACCGCGGCCCACAGCGCCGGCTCCAGCGGCGCGCGCAGGTGCTTGGCCGCCACCCACAGCGCGAACGGCACCGTGTCCAGGGCCCGCACCCGCGAGCCGTTGCCCAGCCGGTGGGCCGCGCCCACGGGCTCGGGCACGATGAGCAGCGCTCGCGCGGCCCGCACCCCCTCCCGCAGCGCGCCCCGGGGCAGCAGGTCGGCCACCCAGCCCAGGAACGTCCCCGGAGCCCCCGCCTCGCCCCGTGCCACCAGGGCGGCGGCCACCGCCACCGCGACCGCCCCGTCCACCGCCTCGGGGTGGGTGTGGGTGACGCGCGCGCTCACCGCCGCCCACCCGGCCGCGGCCCCGGGGTCGTCGGCGAAGAACGCGCCCAGCGGGGCCACCCGCATCGCCGCGCCGTTGCCCCACGACCCGGCCCCGTCGAACAAGCCCGCCGCCAGGTCCTGGTGGTCGGCGCCCTCGCGCACCAGCCGCAGCAGGCGGCCGGTGGCGGGCCCGTACCCGCGGTCGAAGTCGTGGTGGGCGGCGAAGGACCCCGCCAGCCGGTCGGCGTCCACCTCCCCGTGCCGGACGACCTCCCGGTACACCGACGCGGCCATCTCGGTGTCGTCGGTCCACGACCACACCCCCTCGGGCAGCTCCCGGGCGCGGTGCCGGAACCGGTTGCCGGGCACGAAGAACTGGGAGCCGAAGGCGTCGCCCACGGCCAGGGCGGACAGGCTGGACAGTGCGCGGCGGGCGCGCTCGGAGGCGTCGAAGGAGAGCGGAGAGGTGGTCATCGCCCGCCATCCTCCCCCACCCGCGCCCTCCCGAACAGGGTGTGACCGAGGTCCCACCGGGGCCCGCGACCCCGCCCACGCTCGCACTATGCCCCCATCACTCGGCTCCCACCTGCGGTGACAGCACAACGAAACATGCCCGACACCATCGCCCAACGCCCGGGTAACACCTCGGAGGTTGCCTGAAACGCAACCGCACCGGGAGGAACACCCCCATGGAAGAACTCGTCGTCATCGGCAACGGCATGGTCGGCCACCGACTCGTCGAGGCCCTGCGCGACCGCGACGCGGCGGGCCACTGGCACATCACCGTCGTGGGCGAGGAGCCCCGCACCGCCTACGACCGCGTCGCCCTGTCCTCCTACTTCGACGGCGCCACCGCCGAGGACCTGTCCCTGGGCGACCTGTCCGGCCCCGCCGTGGACGTGCACGTCGACGAGCGGGCCACCGCCGTCGACCGCGCCGCCCGCACCGTCACCACGGCCTCGGGGCGCACCCTGGCCTACGACCGGCTCGTCCTGGCCACCGGCTCCAGCCCCTTCGTGCCTCCCGTGCCCGGACACGACCTGCCCGGCTGCCACGTCTACCGCACCATCGAGGACCTGGACGCCATCACCGCGGCCGCCCGCGCCGGGGCCCGCACCGGCGTCGTCATCGGCGGCGGCCTGCTGGGCCTGGAGGCCGCCAACGCCCTGCGCCTGCTGGGCATGGACGCCCACGTCGTGGAACTCGCGCCCCACCTGATGCCCGCCCAGATCGACGAGGGCGCCGGATCGCTGCTCGCCGGGCTCGTCTCCGACCTGGGCGTGCACGTCCACACCGGCGCCGCCTCCACCGCCGTGGAGGCCGGCCCCGACGGCCGCGCCGCCCGCCTGCTCCTGGCCGACGGCACCCGCCTGGACACCGACCTGGTCGTCTTCTCCGTGGGCATCCGGCCCCGCGACGAGCTCGCCCGCGCCGCCGGACTGGACGTGGGCGAACGCGGCGGCATCACCGTCGACGACACCTGCACCACCTCCGACGCCCGCATCCACGCCATCGGCGAGGCCGCCTGCCACCGCGGCACCGTCTACGGGCTCATCGCCCCCGGCAACGCCATGGCCGAGGTCCTGGCCGACCGCCTCGTCGGCGGACGGGCCACCTTCACCGGCGCCGACACCTCCACCAAGCTCAAGCTGCTGGGCGTGGACGTGGCCAGCTTCGGCGACGCCCACGGCCGCACCGCCGACTGCCTGGACGTGGTGGTCAACGACGCCGCCACCGGCCGCTACGCCAAACTCGTCCTGTCCGACGACGCCACCACCCTGCTGGGCGGCGTCCTGGTGGGCGACGCCACCGCCTACGCCACCCTGCGCCCCCTGGTGGGCTCGCCCCTGCCCGGCGACCCGCTGGCCCTGATCACCCCCCAGGGCGAGGCCCTGGGCGCCGACGCCCTGCCCGACTCGGCGCAGATCTGCTCCTGCAACGCCGTCACCAAGGGCGCCATCGCCCAGGCCATCTGCGACGGCAACCACGACGTCCCCGCCCTGAAGGCGTGCACCCGCGCCGGCACCAGCTGCGGCTCGTGCGTGCCCATGCTCAAGAACCTCCTGGACAAGGCCGGGATCGCCCAGTCCAAGGCCCTGTGCGAGCACTTCGCCCACTCCCGGGCCGAGCTGCTGGAGATCGTCCGCGCCACCGGCATCACCACGTTCTCGGCCCTCATCGAGGCCCACGGCACCGGCGCCGGCTGCGACATCTGCAAGCCCGCCGTCGCCTCCATCCTGGCGTCCCTGGGCAACGGCCACATCCTGGAGGGGGAGCAGGCCTCCCTCCAGGACACCAACGACCGCCACCTGGCCAACATGCAGCGCAACGGCACCTACTCCGTCGTGCCGCGCATCCCGGGCGGGGAGATCACCCCCGACAAGCTCATCGTCATCGGCGAGGTCGCCCGCGACTTCGGCCTCTACACCAAGATCACCGGCGGCCAGCGCATCGACCTGTTCGGCGCCCGCCTGGAGCAGCTGCCCGCGATCTGGACCCGCCTGGTCGAGGCCGGGTTCGAGTCCGGGCACGCCTACGGCAAGTCGCTGCGGACCGTGAAGTCCTGTGTGGGCACCACCTGGTGCCGCTACGGCGTCCAGGACTCCGTGGGGCTGGCCATCCGCCTGGAGGAGCGCTACCGGGGCCTGCGCTCGCCCCACAAGCTCAAGTCCGCCGTCTCCGGGTGCGCCCGCGAGTGCGCCGAGGCCCGCGGCAAGGACTTCGGGATCATCGCCACCGAGCACGGCTGGAACCTGTACGTGGGCGGCAACGGCGGGTTCACCCCCCGCCACGCCGACCTGCTCGCCTCGGACCTGGACGAGCCCACCCTCATCCGCTACATCGACCGGTTCCTGATGTTCTACATCCGCACCGCCGACCGCCTCCAGCGCACCGCCGCCTGGATCGAGGCCCTGGACGGCGGCCTGGACCACCTGCGCGAGGTCGTCGTGGAGGACTCCCTGGGCATCGCCGCCGACCTGGAGGCCGCCATGGACCGCCACGTCGCCTCCTACACCGACGAGTGGGCCGCCGTCCTGGCCGACCCCGACAAGCTGGCCCGCTTCCAGTCCTTCGCCAACGCCCCCGACACCCCCGACCCCACCATCGCCTTCACCACCACCCGCGACCAGCCCGTCCCCGCCGCGCCCGTCGGGCTCGGCATCCCCACCCTGCGCACCCGGGAGAACGCATGACCGCCTACGCCACCGAGGCCGCCCACCCGGCCGCCGAGGACACCGGCTCCGCCTGGACCGCCGCCTGCCCCAGCGCCCGGCTGCGCCCCGACGACGGCGTCGCCGTCCTGCTGCCCGGCGGCCGCCAGGCCGCCCTGTTCCGCACCCGCACCGGGGAGCTGTACGCCGTCGACAACATCGACCCCTTCACCGGGGCCGCCGTCCTGTCCCGCGGCATCGTCGGCGACCGCGCCGGCGAGCCCACCGTCGCCTCGCCCCTGCTCAAGAACGTCTTCTCGCTGCGCACCGGCCGCAGCCTGGACGACCCGGACGTGGCCCTGGACACCTGGGCCGTCCACGACGACGGCACCACCGTGCGCATCGGCGCCCGGGCCCGTACGGAGGGAGCCACATGACCACCGCCCCGCCGCTCACCCCCGGCCCGCGCACCCCGAGCCCGCCCACCACCGCGCCCCTGGCCGGGTTCACCGTCGCCGTCACCGCGGCCCGCCGTGCCGACGAGCTCTCCGCCCTGCTGCGCCGCAAGGGCGCCCAGGTGATCGCCGCCCCGGCGCTGCGCATCGTCCCCCTGAGCGACGACCAGCGCCTGGCCGCGGTCTCCGACGACCTGGTCCGCCGCCCCGCCGACGTCGTCGTCGCCACCACCGGCATCGGCTTCCGCGGCTGGGTGGAGGCCTGCGAGACCTGGGGCACCGTCGACGGCCTGCTGGACTCCCTGCGCGCCTCGCGCCTGCTCGCCCGCGGCCCCAAGGCCAAGGGCGCCATCCGCGCCGCCGGGCTCACCGAGGAGTGGTCCCCGCCCTCGGAGTCCTCCGCCGAGGTCCTGGACTACCTCCTGCAGCGCGGCGTCCAGGGGCTGCGCGTGGCCATCCAGCTGCACGGCGAGCCCCTGCCCGACTTCACCGCCGCCCTGCGCCTGGCCGGGGCCGACGTCGTGGAGATCCCCGTCTACCGGTGGACCCAGCCCGAGCAGACCGGCCCCCTGGACCGGCTCATCGAGGCGATCACCTGCGGGGGAGTGGACGCCGTCACCTTCACCAGCGCCCCGGCCGCCGCCGGGCTGCTCGCCCGCGCCCGCGCGACCGGCCACGGCGACGCCCTCGTCCAGGCCCTGCGCCGCGACGTGCTGGCCATGTGCGTGGGCCCGGTCACCGCCCGCCCGCTCATGGCCCAGGACATCCCCACCACCTGGCCCGAGCGCGCCCGGATCGGCGCCCAGGTGCGGTCCCTGGCCGAGGAGCTGCCCGCGCGCTTCCCGACCCTGGCCGTGGCCGGGCACCGGCTGCGCCTGCGCGGCCACGCGGTCCTGGTCGACGGCACCGTCCACACCCTCTCGCCCACCCTCATGCGGCTCATGCGCGCCCTGGCCCACCGCCCCGGCCAGGTCCAGGACCGCACCCGCCTGCTCACCTGCCTGGGGGAGGACGCCGACGCCCACGCCGTGGAGACCGCCGTGGCGCGGCTGCGCACCGCGCTGGGCGACCCCAAGATCATCCAGACGGTCGTCAAGCGCGGCTACCGGCTGGCCCTGGACGACACCCCCGGATGCGAGTGAGGACCGTGCACCGACACCCCGCCCTGCTGCTGGCCCTGCACGGCACCCGCGACCCGCGCGGCACCGCCGTCGCCCACTCCCTGGCGCTGCGGGTGGCCGAGCTGACGCGCGTGCCCACCCGCCTGGCCTTCGCCGACGTCCTGGAGCCCGCCGTCGGCCGGGTCGCCGCCGACTCCCCGGGCCCCCTGGTGGTGGTGCCGGCGTTCCTGGCGGCGGGCTACCACGTGCGCACCGACATCCCCGACCAGCTCGCCCGCGCCGGGCGCGCCGACGCCGTCGTCACCCCCGCCCTGGGCGACCACCCGGCCGTGCGCGACACCGCGGTGCGGCGGCTGGTCCGCGCCGGGTACCGGCCCGGCGACGCCGTGGTCCTGGGCTGCGCGGGGACCTCCGACCCCCGCGCCATGGCCGACCTGCGCCGCGCCGCCGACGCCCTGTCGGGCCGCCTGGAGGCCCCGGTCCACCTCGCGTTCGCGGCCACCGCCGCGCCCTCCGTCGCCGAGCGCGTCGCCGAGCTGCGCGCCCGCGGGCACCGGCGCGTCGCGGTGGCCTCCTGGCTGCTGGCCCCCGGGCTGTTCCAGCGGCGGTTGGAACGGTCCGGGGCCGACGTGGTGGCCGGACCCCTGTGCCCGGACGCGGCCGTCGCCCACGCCGTCGCCGCCCGCTACGCCGGGGCCGCCATCCCCCAGCCCGCGTGAACGCCCGGGCGGGTGGCCGATTGCGGCAACCGGGTGCGCATCCGCCCCCGACGGGGAAGACATCCCGGTGGACCCGCCACCGCCCCCCGAGAGGCAGCGCCATGCCCACGCCCCTTGTGTCCGACGACGTCCGCGAACCCGCCTGGGACCGCGCCATGGGCGTCCTGACCGGGGCCGCCGCCGCAACGGCCCTGGTCGGCGCCGACCCCGGCCTGCTCGCCCGGTTCCTGGACCCGGCCCCCTCACCGCCCGCCCGCCTGGCCGTCCTGGCCCGTACCGCGCTGGACCACCGTTCCCCGCCGCCCGCCGACCCCCTGGACCGGGCCTGGACCGATGTCCTGCGCGCCCTGGTGCGCACCGGTGCCGCCCCCGACCGCTCGCCCGAGCTGGAGCACGCCCCCGTCGACGACCCCCGCGGCGCCTCCTGGCGGGCCCTGGTCCGCACGCCCGTCCCCGAGCACGCGCCCCACCGGGGCTCCTTCGCCTGCACCCACCTGGTGGACGCCGTCTGGACCGCCTACACCGCCTCCGGGGACCCGGCCGCCATGTACACCGGGGCCCTGGCCGGGGCGCGCTGGGGCCTGTCCGCCGTCCCCCTGCAGGCGCTGCGGGTCCTGGCCGGGACGGTGGACCCCCACACCCTGGTCGCCGACACCTTCGCCCTGGTCCGCGGCCCCCGCGCCGACCTGTGGCCCCACTGCAGCGTCCTGGCGGCCGAGCCGCGCCGCCTGCCGCCCTTCGCCGTCCCCCACCCCCTGGACCCCGAGGTCCTGCTGGGCAACATCGACCACCTGCGCGCCCGCCCCGAGACCGTCGACGCCGTGGTGTCGCTGTGCCGCACCCACCCCACCGACGCGCCCCACCTGGCCCCGGCCGACTGGGTCCGGGTGTGGCTGCACGACAACCCGAGCACCAACGCCAACCTGCACTTCGCCCTGGACGAGGCCGCCGCCGCGGTCGCCGCCCTGCGCGCCGAGGGCAAGCGCGTCCTGCTGCACTGCTGGGCCGGGGCCTCGCGCACCCCGGCGGTGGCCGCCCGCTACGCCGCCGCGGGGCTGGGAGCCCCCGTGCTGCCCTCCCTGGCCCTGCTCATCCGCACCGTCGGGGGGCACCTGGACAACCCCTCCCTGGCCCGCGCCGTCGCCCACCTCAGCGGCCACGACCTGGCCGACCCGGCCGCCGCCCTGTTCCCCGACGGGATCCCGCCGCGCCGCGCGGACCTGCCCGAGCCGCGCATCACCGGATGACCGACCCGTGACCGGATAGGGACCGTCCGCAACGGTGTCGTGAGAAGTTCCACAAACCGTCGCTTTCCGGTACCGTGACCTCAGCGTTACCCCTTAGGCTCTGCGCTCAGACCCCGCGTGACGCCACCCGGCGGTCCCTCTCCGGCCCCGCGCCCGGGCCCCGGTACGGCCCGGCACCGGCGGGCGCCGTGCACCCGGCGCACCCCCCGCCCTCCTTCATCCGGGCGGCGCCGTGCACGGGCCACCCGAGCGGCCCGCCCTGCCCTGTTCCCGTTCAAAGGACTCCGACGTGGGCGAAAACCAGCCCCAGACCACACCGGTCGACGAGGACACCGCGCTCCTCGACGCCGCCCACGGACCCGCGCCCGTGGGTCCCCGGGTCGCCGCCAAGCGCGCCCGCCGCAAACGCACCCTCATCCTCGCCGGCGCCGCCGGCCTGGCCCTGCTCGTGGGCGGCACCGCGACCGCGGCCGTCGTGGCCACCGGCGCGGGCCCCGAGGGCGCCACCAACGCCACCGTGGTCCCCGAGGCCGACCCCGACCCCCTCGTCCCCGCCCAGGAGCAGGGCGAGCCGGACACCGGGGCCGCCCAGGGGGCCGAGGAGGCCGTCGCCGGGGCCACCCAGACCACCAGCGCCGAGGCCTCCGACATCAAGGAGGAGCCCGAGCCGGAGCCGGAGGAGGACACCTCCACCGACAACGGCGGCGGTGGCGGCGGCGAGCCCACCGGGGAGGGCGGCACCTGCGAGGCCTCCTTCTACGGGGCCGACTTCGCGGGCCGCACCACCGCCAACGGCGAGACCTTCGACCCCAACGCGATGACCGCCGCGCACAAGACCCTGCCCTTCGGGACCATGGTGCAGGTCACCAACCCCAACAACGGGCAGTCGGTGACCGTGCGCATCAACGACCGCGGGCCCTTCGTCGCCGGGCGCTGCCTGGACCTGTCCACGGCCGCGTTCGACCAGATCATCGGCACCGGGGCCGGCGTCGGCCAGGTGCAGTGGCAGGTCGTCTCCTAGCCCCCGACCCGCCCCTCGGGCGCCCCGCACCCTCCCCGAGGGCGCGGGGCGCCCTGCGTTGCGGGCGGTGCGGGATCCGCGTGTGATCCCCCGCACGTCCCCACCGCGTGGCACAATCCCCGTCATTCGCAAGATCATCCACCGACATGCGAGGGAGCAGGGGCGTTGTTCCGCACCACCACCGGCTGGGTCGTCTCACCCACAGACCTCGTCGACACCCTCGAATGCGACCACCGCAGCGCCCTCAAGGCCGCGCTGGCCGCCCGGGTGGAGGGCGCACCCGCCCCCGAGCCCGTCGACCCCCTGGTCGCCCACCACGGCCTCCTGCACGAACAGGCCGAGCTCGAACGCCTCACCGCCCTGTTCGGCCACGTCGTGCACATCCCCGACCCCCACCCCGACGACACCTCCCTGGCCGAGGCCGCGGCCGCCACCGCCCACGCCATGGCCCAGGGCGCCCCCGTCATCTACCAGGGCTGCTTCCACCACCCCCTGCCCTCCCGCGGACCCGTCCCCGTCGCCTTCCACGGCCGCGCCGACTTCCTCATCCGCGCCGACCTGGACCCCGCCACCGGCGCGCCCCGCCCCGACGCCGACCCCGAGGAGCCCTTCACCTACGAGCCCTGGGACACCAAGCTCGCCCGCCGCCCCGGCCCCGGCGCCGTCGTCCAGCTCGCCGCCTACGCCCACGCCGTCACCGTGGCCACCGGCCGCGCCCCCCGCCGCATGCACCTGCTCACCGGCGACGGCCACACCCACAGCCTGGACACCGTCGACTTCACCCCCATCCTGGGCACCGTCACCGACCGGCTGCTGGACTCCCTGGCCGCCGCCCCCGCCCTGCCCTCGCCCACCTGGGGCGCCCCCCGCCCCTCCTGCGACGGCTGCGGCTACTCCACCTGGTGCTCCTCCGGGCGCACCGCCGCCCGCCACCTGTCCCTGGTCGCGGGGCTGCGCACCGACCAGGCCGCCAAGCTCATCGACGCCGGCGTCTGCACCATCGACGACCTGGCCCGCGCCGACGACGACCAGCGCCCCGCCACCCTGCCCCGCCGCTCCTTCGAGCAGCTGCGCGCCCAGGCCCGTCTCCAGGTCCGCCAGGACACCACCCGCACCCCCGACAACCCGCAGGGCACCGTCACCGCCGAGGTGTTCGCCCCCGACGGGCTGGCCGGCCTGCCCGCCCCCAGCCCCGGCGACGTCTTCTTCGACATGGAGGGCTACCCCTACCACTCCCGCGAGGGCGGGCGCGGCCTGGAGTACCTCTTCGGCGCCACCACCGAGGACGAGCACGGAGCCGAGACCTTCCACACCTTCTGGGCCCACGACCGCGTCCAGGAGAAGAAGGCGCTGGAGGACTTCGTGGACTTCGCCTGCGCCCGCATCGAGGCCGACCCCGGCGCGCACATCTACCACTACGCCTCCTACGAGGTCGACCGCCTCAAGCACCTCAGCTCCGAGTTCGCCACCCGCGAGGAGGAGGTCAACCGGCTCCTGCGCGAGCACCGCCTGGTGGACCTGTACACCGTGGTCCGCAAGAGCCTGCGCGTCTCCCAGCGCTCCTACTCCATCAAGTACCTCGAACCCCTCTACCTGCCCGACGCCCGCTCCGGCGGGGTCACCACCGCCACCTCCAGCATCGACGCCTACGCCGCCCACCTGTCCGCCCTGGAGGCGGGCGACCACGACCGCGCCGCCCAGGTCCTGGCCGACATCGCCGCCTACAACCGCGACGACTGCCACTCCACCGCCCGCCTGCGCGACTGGCTGGAGGAGCACCGCACCCTCCAGGGCATCACCGACCGGCCCGCCGTCCAGCTCGAACTCACCGAGGACGAGGCCGAGCGCGCCCGCAAGCGCGCCGAGCGCCTGGCCCGCCAGGCCGCCCTCACCGGACCCCTCCTGGACCAGGTGCCCCAGGACCCGACCGAGCGCACCGAGGAGGAGGCCGCCCGCGCCTCCCTGGCCGCCCTGGTCGGCTACTACCAGCGCGAGAACCTCCCGCCCTGGCGCGAGCACTACCGCCGCACCAACGCCCCCCTCACCGACCTGGAGACCGACACCGACTGCGCGGTCCCCTGGCAGGTCCGGGCGGGGGAGTGGATCGAGCCCACCGGCCGCCAGCGCAAGGTCCGCCGCGAGATCCTCATGCGCCTGGACACCTCCCACCCCCATCCCTTCACCGCCGGACAGGACGTCCACCTGCTCTACCCCGGCGCCCCCGGCCAGCCCGCGCTGGCCGCCACCGCCTCGGTCGCCGAGGCCCGCCCCGACAGCCTCACCGTCCTGGAGACCTGCGACGCCGACGCCCTGCACTTCCGCAACCCCGTCGCGGTCCTGCCCGGCTCGCCGGTCAACCCCGCCCCCAAGGACGGCGCCCTGGAGCTGGTCGCCGGCCGGGCCCTGGAGGACCTGCCCGACTGGCCCCGCCACGCCGGGCTGGACCTGCTGCGCCGCATCCCCCCGCGGCTGGCCCCCGCCGGGCCCCTGCCCGACCCGGCCGCGCACGGCGGCGACCTCATCGAGGCCACCATCGCCGCCGTCGACCGTCTGGACCACTCCTACCTCGCCGTCCAGGGCCCGCCCGGGGCGGGCAAGACCTATCTGGCCGGGCGCCTGATCACCCACCTGGCCCGCCAGGGCAAGAGCGTGGGCGTGTGCTCCACCAGCCACAAGGCCGTGGAGAACGTCATGTCCGCCGCCCTGCGCGCCGCCCGGGAGGCGGGGGTGGAGCTGCCCGCGGCCAAACGCGCCAAGTCCAAGAAGGACGCCGACCCCGACCTGCCCTGGGACCAGCCCACCAGCCCCCAGGCCCTGGCCGGGTGGCGCACCAAGCACACCGCCGAGGGCCGCCCCGTCCTCATCGGCGGCACCGCCTGGGCCATGGCCAACGCCTCCATGGTCGCCGACCCCCTGGACGTGCTCATCATCGACGAGGCCGGCCAGTTCGCCCTGGCCGACACCCTGGCCGTCTCCGCCGCCGCCCGCGACCTGGTCCTGCTGGGCGACCCCCAGCAGCTGCCCCAGGTCGTCCAGGGCACCCACGGCGAGGGCGCCGACGCCTCCGCCCTGCAGCACCTCATGGGCGGCCGCCAGATCATCGACCCCGCCCGCGGCTACTTCCTGGACCAGACCCGCCGCATGCACCCGGCCGTGTGCGCCCCCGTCTCGGACCTGTCCTACCAGGGCCGCCTGCACGCCCACCCCGCCACCGCCCAGCGCACCCTGTCCGTCCACGAGCCCGGCCTGTACGCGCACGTGGTGGACCACCGGGGGCGCACCACCCACAGCCCCGAGGAGGTCGACGCCGTGGTGGCCGCGGCCACCGCCCTGGTCGCCGACAAGGTCACCCTGGACCCCGGTGCCGGGCCCCGGCGGCTGACCGGCCACGACATCCTCGTGGTGGCCCCCTACAACCTCCAGGTGCGGGCCCTGCGCCGGGCCCTGGCCCGCGCCGCCGAGGCCGACCCCGCCCTGGAGGGGGTCCGGGTCGGCACCGTCGACCGCTTCCAGGGCCAGGAGGCCCCGGCCGTCATCTGCTCCATGACCACCTCCGACGCCGCCGAGACCAGCCGCGGCACCGCGTTCGTCCTGGACCGCAACCGCCTCAACGTGGCCCTGTCGCGGGCCCAGCTGATCGCCGTGCTCGTCCACTCCCCGCACCTGGCCACCACCGCCCCGCGCAGCATCGAGGAGCTGCGCCTGCTGGCGTCCTTCACCCGCCTGAGCGGCGCCGCCCGCCCCTGGCCCGACCACCGGTGACGGCGGCCCGCCACCGGTTTCGGGCACCCCGCGGGTGGAGTACGTTTTACAGAGCACGCCCCCTGCCACGGCCGGTCCGCGCGATCGCGAGGCCGTGCGCCGCGCGTGCGCGACGGCCCTCCCCGACCCGTTCCCGAAAGGCACCCCGGCCCCCGTGTCCGACAGTCCCTCCGCCTCCGGTGGCGGCCGCAACACCCGCCACCCCACCGGAATCCGCGTCGTCGTCCTCATCCTGGCCCTGATGGCCCTCGCCCTGGGACCCGCCGGGTACCTCATGGGCGCCAACGCCCAGTCCCACGCCGGGTCGGCCGCGGAGTGGTTCACCCTCTCCTTCGGCGCCTTCGTCGGCATCCCCCTGCTCGCCGCCGCCGTGGCCACCGTCGCCGGGGACCGCAGGGCCGCCCTGTGGTCGCTGGTGCTGCTGGCCTGGCCGCTGGTGTTCGTGTCCCTGATCCACTTCACCCCCCTGGGCGGGTAGGCTCCCGGGCGTGTCACCCAAGAAACGCAGACAGCGCAAACCCCGGCGGGACCACGACCGCGGCGCCGCACCGGAGCGCGCCGGCGCGGAGGCCGGGCAGGAGCCCGGGACCCGGGGCCGGGTGTCGCGCACCCCGGTGGTCCTGGACGACCCGCCCGACCGGCGCGTCACCGCCCTGTGGGTGGTCCTGGCCCTGGTGTGGGGCCTGGGGTCGCCGCTGGCGCTGGCGATGCTGCTGTTCACCACCATGGACGCCGCCGCCGTCGACCCCGCCGACCCGGCCGCCGCGGCGGGGGCCGTGGACTCCATCGGCACCGCCCTGATCTGGCTGCTGGTGCTGGCGCTGGTCGTGCCCGCGGTGTCGGCGGTCGCCGCGGTGGTGCTGCGGCGCAGGATCGCCGCGATCGGGTTCGCCGTCGCCCTGGCCGTCTCGGCCGGCCTGATCTTCTGGGCGATGCCCCCGGCCGAGCTGTGGGACGCCCTGCGCTCCCACCTGTCCGGCTGACCCGCGGGGAGAGCCCGGTGGAGACCCCCGAGCACGCCGTGGCCCTGCCGGACGCCGTGCGCACCCGCCTGGCCGCGGGCACCCAGAGCGTCCTGGTGGACGCCCGCGCCCTGGAGCGGGTGCGCGAGCGCTTCGACGACGACCAGGCGCGGGCGCTGGGCCGGTTCCTGGCCAACGCCCAGTCGCCCAACACCCTGCGCGCCTACCGCACCGACTGGACCGCGTTCACCGCCTGGTGCCTGGCCGAGGGGCGCACCGCGCTGCCCGCCGAGGCGGTCGACGTGGCGGTGTACCTGGCCGCCTGCGCCCAGGCCCGCACCCCCGACGGGCGCCCGGCGCTGGCCCCGGCCAGCATCGAGCGCCGGGCCGCGGCGATCGCCGCGGTGCACGGCGCCCACGGGCTGGCCTCGCCGACCCGCGCCGAGGTGGTGCGTCTGACCCTGCGCGGCATCCGCCGCACCCGCCGGGCCCGCCCGCGCCGCAAGGACCCGGTGGTGCTGGCGACCCTGGAGGCGCTGCTGGCCCACCGGCCCGGGCCGGGGCACCCGGGCGGTGTCGCCCGGCTCCGCGACACGGTGCTGCTGCTGACGGGGTTCGCGGGGGCGCTGCGCCGCTCGGAGCTGGCGGGCATCACCTTCGACGACATCACGGTGCGCACCGACCCGGCGGGCGGGGCGACGACGCTGCTGGTGGAGCTGGGCGCCACCAAGACCGACCAGGAGGGGCGGCGCGGCCACGTCGTGGCGCTGCCCCGGGGCCGCCACCGGCACACCTGCCCGGTGTGCGCGCTGGCCGACTGGGCGGAGCTGCGCACCGCCCACCTGGAGGGCGGCGCCGACGCGGTGCGCGCCCTGCTGGCCCGGGCCGCCGCCGAACCGCCCGCCGCCGCGCACCGGTGCGCCCGCCTGGACGCCGCCGCGCTGGCGCCGCTGGCCGACGGCTCGCAGCGCCCGCTGCTGGTGTCGGTCTCGCGCCACGGCGCCCTGGGCACCCGCGCCATGACCGGCCAGTCGGTGGGGGACACGGTCAAGAAGTACGCGGCCCGCGCGGGGCTGGACCCCGACGCGTTCGGCGGGCACTCCCTGCGCGCCGGATTCGCCACCCAGGCCGCGCTGGGAGGCGCCGCCGACCGTGAGATCATGCGTCAGGGGCGCTGGACCAACCCGCGCACGGTGCACGACTACATCCGCAGCGCGGACCCGTTGGACGACAACGCGGTGACCCGCCTGGGGCTGTGACGGGGCCGGGCGGGGCCTCGTCTCGAATCGTCAACGAACCCGCCTGTGAGGACGGAAAACCGCACTTATCGTGCGATCCTTCACTCACGACACATTAGGTTGGTTGCGTGAGAAAGGGGACGGGCCCATGGTCGACGAATTCCGCGCCACATTCCAACAACTGATCGACGCCTCGGTGACCGCCGACCCCGGCCAGTTCCCCGCCGCGGTCCACCGCGTCCTCGTCCTGGCCTCCCGGATCCCCGTCTCCGAGCGCGAACTCGCCCTGGAGGCCCTGGCCCCCCTCCTCACCGGCGACCACGCCGCCCCCGGCATCACCGCCGACCTGTGCGTCGTCGCCGGGGCGCTCGTCGAGACGGGCACCGACCCCGGCCCCGCCGGCCCCGAGGTCCTGCGCCGCCTGCGCGCCATCGGCCGCGGCGCCATCGTCTTCGCCCGCGCCTGGCAGCGCACCGGCGGCGGCGAGCCGCCCGACCCCGACTCGGTCACCGCCGCCGACGAGAACCGCGTCGCCACCGACCTGGGCGCCGACGCCCCCGGCGCCACCATGTGCTGGTGGACCGTGGCCCGCCACGCCCTGGCCGCCAAGACCATGCTCACCCGCTCCACCGTGCGCTCCCACGTGCGCCGCGACCCCACCCTGCACGCCGAACTCGTCGCCGTCGCCAACCAGCTCGGCGACCACCTGCCCGACCTGCAGGAGGTCCGCGCCCTGCTGCGCATGGCCGAGGCGGGATCGGCCCTGGTCCTGGACCGGGAGTCCGGCCGCGCCTTCCGCGTCCTGTTCGACGGCATCGGCGACAACTTCCAGCTCCACACCCTGCTCGCCGACGCCCTGGTCGGCCCCAACGGCATGGGCCTGGCCGGGGACCCGCCGGACCCGCGCTGGGTGCGCGCCTTCCGCGACGGCGACCCCGACCCGGCCGCCCGCACCGTGCGCGGCTGGTGGAACCTGGTCGCCCACGACGGCACCTGGGTGTGGAACGAGGGCGTCCCCGCCGAGATCCCCACCCTGGACGGCGAGCACGTCCTGGTCCTGGACGAGCAGCCCTACCCGCGCTCCTGGAGCGCCCACCGCCGCCACCCCCTGGTCGCCGGCTGGCTGGAGGTGGAGGGCGAGCTCCTGGCCGAGGAGGCCGCCCTGTGGTGGAAGCGGGTCGCCCCGGCCGAACCGGCCATCCCCGACCCCACCGACGACTCCACCCCCATCCCCGAGCCGGTCCTGGCCGAGGAGGCCGCCGGCGCCGAGCGCGTCCGCGGCTTCCTGCCCCCCGAACCCGAGCCCGAGCCGCTTCCCCGCCGGCCCGAGGCCGCCCCCCGGCCCGAGCCGGCACCGCCGGAGCCCGCGGCGCCCGCAGAACCCCCGGTGCCCCCGGCACCCGCGGCCCGACCTGAACCCGCGCGCCCGGCCGCGGCCGAGCCGCCCGCGCCGCCCCGCACGGGCGGCGGCACCGGCCTGCCGCCGCTGCCGCCCGGGGTCTCCAACAGCTCCGCCTGGGGCCCCACCTGGCGCTGAACCCCCCTTACACGGCCGCGGGCCCGCACCCCCTCTTCCCGGGGATGCGGGCCCGCGGCCGTGCGGGGGACGGGGCGCTCAGGCCCGGTGCCGGGGGACGTGCTGGGCCTCGGGCTCCGCGCGCTTGTCCGCGGGCCGCTCCTCGCCCTCCTCGTACAGGCCCTCGAAGTACTCCTCCTCGGTGACCTCGTGCTCCTCGGAGCGCCGCCAGCGCCCGCCGACGAACACCGTGGCCGCCAGCACCAGCGCCACCGGCACGAACACGCCCAGCGGCAGCAGGTCCAGCGCGCCCTCCAGGCCGGGCACCGGGGGCAGCCGCTCCAGCAGGTGTCCGCGCACCAGCGCCACACCCGTCGCGGAGCCCAGCACCAGCGCCACCGACAGCGGCAGCATCGGGGTCAGCCGCGGGGGGACGGCCAGCAGCGCCACGATGACCCCCACGCCCACCAGGCCCGCCAGGACCAGGGGGCCGCTGCCCTCCAGGACACCGCGTTCGGCGGCGTGCAGGGAGCGCAGGTGGGAGAAGGCCCAACCGCAGGCCAGCAGCAGGACGGGGGCGAGGATGAGACCGGACAGGAAGCCGACGATATGTCGCACGGGGGTGCTCCTCTCAGGGGTTGCGCGACACCTTAGCGACAAAACCGGTGACCAGCACCCGAACCCCCACCGAACGGGACCACCCGGTCCCCGCCCCGCGGTCCGTGCCCCGGACGCGCGGCGGGCGCCGCGCCCCGGTGGGGAGCGGCGCCCGCGTCCGGACGTCCGGTGTGTCAGGGGGCCCCGGGGTCCCGGCGCAGCCCGTCCGCTCCGGCCCGCCCGTCCATGGGCAGGACGCGGTCCGAGGGCGGGCTGCCCAAGCGCCGCCGCACCTCGAAGGCGGCCAGGGCCACCGCGACCGCGCCCAGGGACGCCAGCAGCGCCGGGCGCTGGTCCGGGATGACCAGCATCGCCACCCCGATCACGACCAGGCCGACGAGCGTGGCCCAGGTCAGGTACGGGAACGCCCAGATGGCGAACCCCAGCCGCTCCGGCTCGCGCTCGCGGACCCGGCGCCCCACCACCAGTTGGGAGGCGCAGATCGTCAGGAACAGCACCAGCAGGATCGCGCCGATGGAGGCCACCAGGAACGGGAACACGTGCCCGGGGAACAGGTACTCGGCCACCGCGGCCACGTACCCGACCACCGTGCCCAGCAGGATCGCCCGCACCGGCACGCCGCGCCGGCTGGTCCCGCGCAGCACGCGCGGGGCGTCCCCCTGGCGGGTGAGGGTGAACAGCATCCGGGAGGAGGTGTACATCGCGGCGTTGAGCACGCTCAGCACGGCGATGAACACCACGATCTCCATGATCAGGGCCGCGCCGGGGATCCCGACGTGCTCCATGACCGCCACGAAGGGGCTGGCCCCCGGATCCACCGTACCCCAGGGCAGCACCGCCACGATGACCAGGATCGAGGCCACGTAGAACAGGCCGATGCGCCACAGCACGTTGGTGACCGCCGTGGCCACCCCGCGCTCGGGCTCGGCGCTCTCCCCGGCGGCGACGGTGATGATCTCCACGCCGCCGAAGGCGAACAGCACCACCACGGTCGCGGCCAGCACGGCCGTCCACCCCTGAGGCGCGAACCCGCCGTGCTGCCACAGGTTGGCGACCGAGGAGCCGTCGGCGCCCTGCCACAGGCCCAGCGCCCAGGCGCCGCCGATGAACAGGAACGCCACGATGGTGGCGACCTTGACCAGCGAGAAGAACGACTCGGTCTCGGCGAAGACGCGCACGGAGATGAGGTTGGCGGCCGTCATCGACAGCAGGACCGCCAGGGCCAGGATCCAGGCCGGGACGCCGGGGATCCACCCGGACAGGATGGTGGCGCCGGCGACGGACTCGGCGGCCACCAGGACCGCGTACATCCACCAGTAGACCCAGCCGATGGTGAAGCCCGCGCGGGGGCCGAAGGCCAGGCGCGCGTAGTCGGAGAAGGAGCCTGCGGCCGGGACCGACACGACCATCTCGCCCAGGGCGCGCAGGGTCAGGAAGACCAGGGCGCCGGCGATGAGGTAGGAGACCACGGACGCGGGGCCGGCCGCCTGGATGACCGCGCCGGAGCCGATGAACAGGCCCGCCCCGACCGAACCGCCGATGGCGATGAGCGCCATGTGGCGGCGCCGCAGGGTGTGGGCCAGCCCGGTGGTGGTGGACTGATCTGGGGTGTTCGCCGCGGGGTTGGGCGGCGTTGTACTGCTCGTCACATCCCCAACACTAGGAGCACACCGTCACCCCGGTGAGCACCGACCCCACAGAAAACACCCCATCAACCCATCAATATGGGGCAAATCACAGTGAAATCCGGTCAACCGGCACGCACATGACCGGGGACACCCACGGGGGCGACCGCCGCCACTGCACGGTGTGAGCGCCGCCACGCCACCGGTCCGGACCGGTCCGGACCCTCCCCACCACGGGGGAGGCGCACCGCCGCCCCGGCGTGCGACGATCACCCTGTGCGCCACCTCCACCGACCGCTCACCACGGCCGCCCGGCCCTTCACCAGCGCCCACACCTACCGCCGCTGGGCCTACCTCATCATCGGCGGCGCGCTCCTGACCCCCTACGCCATGGCCGGCCTCGTCCTGGCCACCCTCATCACCCAGGGCGGCACCGCCCAGGAGAGCCCCGGCCCCGGCGGCTGGGTCCTGGGCCTGCTCATCACCCTGGCCGCGCTGGCCGCCACCGCCCGCGTCCCCGCCGTCGCCGGCGCACAGCACCAGCTCGCCCGCGCCCTGCTGCGCGGCCCCCTGAACCTGCTGCCCGACACGCCCCCCGCACCCGGTGCGCGCACCTTCGTGTGGCTGTGCCTGTTCACCTTCACCGGCATGGCGGTCTGCCTGGCCACCATGGTCGGCCTCACCGAGTCCGCCCTGCTCGCCGTCGCACCCCTGACCGGCGACCCCCTCGCCCCCGCCGGGCCCCTCACCGTCCTGGGCCCCTCCCCGGAACCGGTCCCCAGCCCGCTGGGCCCCCTCGCGGGCCTGGCCCTGCTCCTGGCCGTCATCGCCGCCGTCGCCCTGACCGGCCACCTCATGGCCCGGCTCGCCCCGCGCCTGCTGGGCCCCTCGCCCGCCAGCCTGCTCGCCGACGCCCAGGCCCGCGCCCGCACCCTGGCCGAACGCAACCGCCTGGCCCGCGAACTCCACGACTCCCTGGGCCACGCCCTGTCCGTCATCACCCTCCAGTCCGCCACCGCCGCCCGCCTCATCGACACCGACCCCGACTTCGCCCGCCAGGCCCTCACCCACATCGCCGACCAGGCCCGCACCGCCACCGCCGACCTCGACCACGCCCTGGGCATCCTGCGCGAGGACACCACCGCCCCCACCGCGCCGCCCCCCGACCTCACCCACCTCACCCACCTGGCCGAGACCGCCTCCCACACCGGCACGCCCCTGCGCCTGGCCCTGGACGGCGACCCCCGCGCCGTCCCCGCCCTGCTCTCCCGCGAGACCTACCGCATCGCCCAACAGGCCCTCACCAACGCCCTCACCCACGCACCCGGCCGCCCCCTCGACCTCACCCTGGACATCGCCCCCCGCCACCTCCACCTCACCGCCACCAACCCCCTTCCGCCCCGCCGCCCCCTGGGACGGCGCCGCACCGGCGGCCGCGGCATCACCGGCATGCAGGAACGCGCCCACCTGCTCGGCGGCACCCTCACCGCGGGCCCCCACCCCGCCGCCGACCCCACCCACTGGACCCTCGACCTCACCCTGAACTGGAAAGACACCGACACCCCATGATCCGGATCGCCCTGGTCGACGACGAAGCCCTCATCCGCGCCGGGCTCGCCGCCCTCATCAACGCCGAACCCGACATGGAGGCCGTCGGCCAGACCGACGACGGCGCCGGCGTCCCCGACCTCGTCGCCCGCACCCGCCCCGACCTGGTCCTCATGGACGTGCGCATGCCCCGCCTGGACGGCATCCAGGCCACCCGCACCCTCACCGCCCGCCCCGACGCCCCCCGCGTCCTGGTCCTGACCACCTTCGACAACGACGCCTACGTCTGGGACGCCCTGCGCGCCGGCGCCACCGGGTTCCTCCTCAAACGCACCCCGCCCGAGGACATCCTGGCCGCCATCCGCATCACCCACCGCGGCGAGAACCTGCTCTTCCCCACGGCCCTGCGCGACCTGGCCGCCGCCAGCCCCTCCCGGCCGACCCCCGCCGCCCGCGCCGTGGCCACCCTCACCCCCCGCGAATCGCAGACCCTCACCCTCATCGCCCAGGGGCTCACCAACACCGAGATCGCCCACCGCCTGCACCTGGGCACCGAGACGGTCAAGACCCACGTCTCCAACATCCTCACCAAGCTCGGCGCCCGCGACCGCACCCAGGCCGTCATCGCCGCCTACGACTCCGGCCTCGTCCAGGCCCGCCGCTGACCGCGGCCGCGCCGCCGCGGGGGAGGGGCGGACCGGGCCACGGCGGGGGAGAAGGGGCGAACCCCGACGAACCCGCCCCACCCCGGGCCCGCGGCGACGACACGCCCACCACAACCCCGGCACCGGGTCACCGGGCTGCTACGTTCGGCAATCACACTCCGTCGCACCACCGGGAGCAGCACCGTGCCGACCATCGACCTGGACCACATCAGCACCCTCTACCGCACCCACCGCGACGGCCTCGCCCACGCCCGCGACCACATCCGCGCCCTGCCCGCCACCCCGGCCCCCGCCCCCGCACCCCACGACATCGAAGCCGAGATCACCTACCTCCTCGTCCGCCACCACGCCCCCGACCACGTGGTCCGCATCGGCACCGCCCACAGCACCGCCACCGCCTGGACCCTCGCCGCCCTGCACCACAACGGCACCGGCCGCCTCCACACCTTCGACACCCACGACCCCCACCCCCACCACCTCCCGCCCGGCATGGACCCCGACCGCTGGACCCACACCAAGGGCGACGTCCGCGCCAAACTCACCCACCTGCCCGAACACACCGGACTGCTCGCCCTCGACAGCACCCACGGCGGCTGGTTCGCCCGCTGGTACCTCCACCACCTCCTGCCCACCCTGGACCCCCACACCCCCATCGCCGTCCACGGCGTCTTCCAGCACCCCCACACCCCGCCCTTCACCGAGGGCGCCCTCGTCCTGTCCTGGCTCGCCAACAACACCACCGGCTACTTCACCGCCTCCGCCGCCCGCGCGCCCCACACCCACCGCGCCCTCACCGACCTCAAGGCCTCCCTCGGCCTGGACGCCCCCCTGCACCCGACCCGCACCGACCCCGCGATCTTCTTCCACCTGCCCACCCGCCCCCACCCCGCCTCACCGGCCACCACCCGGCCCCGCGCCCACGCCACCCGCTGACCCGGCGCACGAAAAAAGGGGGGCGGCCCCAGGCCACCCCCCCCGCACACAAAACCCGGATCAGTCGGACTTCAGATCCGACTCCAGCGAACGCCCCTCCCGGGCCGCCGCGTTCTCACGCACCCACACCACGTCGGCCGCGTCCGACACGATCCGCGTGAAATCCACCGGCTGGTCCAGACTCACCATGTGACCCGCTCGCGGCACGTTCAACAGACGCCCCTCCGCGCACGCCTCGAAGAACTGCCGCTCATGCAGCCGGAAATGATCCCGCGCCCCGTTCACCAGCCACACCGGCCCCGGGTAGCGCTCCAGCGCCGCCAACGCGTCCATCTCCGCCACCGCGTCGATCACCGCCGTGGCCGCCTCCACCGCCAACCCGCCGTCCAGCACCGCCTCGGCCGCCGTGTCGCGCAACGTCAACCGGTGGAAACGCTCGTTCAACGTCGCACCCTTGTCCGGCAGCCGGTCCATCAGCACCGCCGGGATCCGGTACACCTGCGCCAACGCCTGCGCGGGCTTGGCCGTGCAACTGGCCGCCACCAGGCCCGCCACCTTCCCCGGCGCCGCAGCGGCCGTCGCGATCGACACGAACCCGCCCAGGCTCAGCCCCACCACCAGGGCCCGGCCGCCCACGCCGTCGATCGCCTCCACCACCGCGTCCACCGCACGGCCCAGCGAGAAGTCCTCACCCCGCCGCGACCCGTGGCCCGGCAGGTCGGGCGCGACCACCCGCCGGCCCTGCTCCGTCAACAGGTCCACCTGCGGCCGCCACATGCTCCCCGACACCCGCAGACCGTGCACCAGCACGATCGGCACACCCACCGGAACGCCCACGCACCCCACCCCTCACACCTGGTAGCGCACCGTCACCGGCGCATGATCGGACCAACGCCCCGCACGGTCGGGATACCGCTCCACCCGACCCTCCACCACACGGCCGGCCAACTCCGGCGTGCAGACCTGGTAGTCGATGCGCCATCCCGTGTCGTTGTCGAAGGCACGCCCACGATACGACCACCACGAGTACGGGCCCTCCTGGTCCGGGAACAGCGCCCGCACCACGTCCACGTACCCGGCCTCACCGAACACCCGGTCCATCCACGCCCGCTCCTCGGGCAGGAACCCCGAGTTCTTCGTGTTCGCGCGCCAGTTCTTCAGGTCGGCCTCCCGGTGCGCGATGTTCCAGTCCCCGCACACCACCAGGTCCCGGCCCTGCTTCCGGAGCTCCTCGCGCCGCCCGACCAGGTAGGGCAGGAACGCCTTCATGAAGCGCTCCTTCTCGTCCTGGCGCTCGGTCCCCACCTCGCCCGACGGCAGGTACAGGCTCGCCACCGACACCCGGCCGAAGTCCGCCTCCAGGTACCGGCCCGACGCCTCGAACTCGGCCTCGCCGAACCCCACCCGCACCGCGTCGGGCTCCACCCGCGAGTACACCGCCACGCCGGCGCGCCCCTTGGCCGCGGCCGGGGCCAACGCCACGTGCCACCCCGGGGGAGAGGCCACCTCCGGCGGCAGCTGGGCCGCCTCCGCGCGCACCTCCTGAAGGCACACCACATCGGCCGCCGAGGCCGACAACCAGTCCACGAACCCCGGCGACTTCTTCGCCGCGGCCCGCAGCCCGTTCACGTTCACCGTCGAGATCACCATCGTCTGCTGCACGCACCCAGCCTAACCAGCGCCGCCCACGACCTCGCCGCGATCGCCCCCCGCCAACCGCCGCACCACCCCGTACGTCCGGTTCGACGACGCCGCGTCCCGCGTCGCCCGCGCCGTCACCTCGATGTACGCCTGCGAGGACGCCACCGAGGCGTGCCCCAGCAGGTGCATGATCTCGGTGACCGACGCGCCGTCCTCCGCCAGACGCGTGGCGAACGTGTGCCGCAGCGCGTGCACCAGCGTCCCCCGCGCCACCCGGTCGTTCACCCCCGCGTGCCGGTAGCACTGCCGCACCAGGTACTGCAGCCCGCCCCGCCGCAGCCCCTCGCCCCGGTTGTCCACCAGCAGCGGGTCCGCCCCCGCCACCGCCCCGAACCGCTCCCGCCGCGACGCCAGGTACGCCTCCAGCAGCACCTCCAGCGGCCGCTCGATCGGCAGCACCCGCTCGCCACCCCCCTTGCCGACCACGCGCACCCGCATCTCGCCCGACCGCCCCGACACCGAGTCCACCCGCAACGCCAGCATCTCCGCCGACCGCATCCCCGTCAGCAGCGCCAGCGCCAGCACCGCCAGGTCCCGCTCCGGCCACGGGTCGCGCGCCTTGCGCGCCCCCCGCGCCAGCGCCTCCAGCAGCCGCTCCGGCGTGTCCTCGCCCCGCAGCGGCTTGGGGCCCGAGGGCCGCACCCGCGGCCGCGGCACCGCCGGCATCGGGTTGCCCGACAGCACCCGCTCCGACACCCAGAACCCGAAGAACCCGTTCCACGTCGACCACGCCCGCAGCACGCTCGACGCCGCCCTGGACGCCGCGAACTCCGCGAAGGCCCCCCGCAGCGTCGCCACGTCCAGGTCCGCCCACCGCAGCTCCTCCGGCCGCGCCCCCCGGATCCCGGCCGCGCACCCCAGCACCCCCAGCAGGTCCCGCCGGTAGGCCGCCACCGTGTGCTCCGACGGCTTGGCCGCCCGACGCGCCACCAGATACTCCTCCACCGCATCCACCAGACGCTCGCTCATGCCCACAGCATTCCCGATCCCGGCGCCCACCGCCCACACGGCGGACGGGGGAGTGCCGCACCGCTGGTGACGCACGTCACGGCGAACCCCGCACGCGCTCTACCGACCGGTAGGTAGAGTGAGGTCGCAGGCCACCCCGACACCCGGAGCACCACCATGACCACCGACACCCGCACCCGCGCCATGACCGTCTACGCCGCCCACTTCGCCGCCCACGGCTACCGCGGCGCCTCCCTCGAAGCCGTCGCCCGCGAGGTCGGCGTCCGCAAACCCACGCTCTACCACCACTTCCCCGGCGGCAAGGAGACCCTCCACCAGCTCGTCGCCCTCGACTTCATCGAACGCCGCGGCCGCGACCTGCGCCGCGCCCTGGACACCGAAGGAGACCTCGACACCGTCCTGCGCGCCGTCATCACCGAGGCCGTCTCCGACCCCACCGGCGCCGACACCTCCTTCGACCAGCACCTCTTCGACTCCCTCGACCTCCTAGAGGACGACGTCCGCACCACCATCCGCACCGCCTACACCGCCGCCCTGCTCACCCCCCTCACCGAACACCTGCGCACCGCCATCACCGCCGGAGAACTCGCCGACCGCGACCCCGCCCTGCTGTGCAACGCCTTCCTCCACCTCGCCCGCGCCGTCGACATGACCGGCCCCGACCCCGAACAGGGCGCCCGCGCACTGGTCTCCCTCTTCCTCGACGGCGCCCGCACCCCCTGACCCCCACCCACCCGAACCAGGAGACGAGACAGCCGACGTGAACACCACCTGGGCCATCCAGACCGACGACCTCACCCGCACCTTCGGCGACACCGACGCCGTACGCGGTATCGACCTGCGCGTACCCCCCGCGACCGTCTTCGGCCTCCTGGGCCCCAACGGAGCCGGCAAGACCACCACCGTGCGCATGCTCACCACCCGCCTGCCCCCCACCGGCGGCACCGCCCGCGTCATGGGACTGGACGTACGCACCCACGCCCCACAGATCCGCACCCTCATCGGCGTCACCGCCCAAGAGGCCGGCCTGGACGAAGAACTCCCCGGCACCTCCGCCCTCACCCTGCTCGCCCGTCTCAACGGCCACCGCCGCGCGGCCGCCCGCGACCGCGTCGAACGCCTCCTGGAGGTGTTCGACCTCACCGACGCCGCCCACCGCCCCGTGCACACCTACTCCGGCGGCATGCGCCGACGCCTCGACATCGCCGCGAGCCTGCTGGGCTCACCCCGGCTCCTCTTCCTCGACGAACCCACCACCGGCCTGGACCCCCGCAGCCGCGAACAGGTCTGGGACCTCGTCCGCACCATGGCCCACCAGGGCACCACCGTCCTGCTCACCACCCAGTACCTCACCGAGGCCGACCGCCTCGCCGACCGGATCGCCGTCATCGACCGGGGACGCCTGCTCACCCAGGGCACCCCCCGCGACCTGCGCACCGCCCACGGACACCCCCGGCTACGCCTCCACCTGACCCGACCCGAACAGCACGAACAGGCCCGCCGGACCCTGGCCCCCCACACCGCCCACCTCGACACCGACACCGACGGCGCCCTCACCGCCACCGCCACCGGCCCCCACGGCACCGCCCGCACCGGCGCCGACCTCCTGACCGCACTCGACCGCGCACACGTCCAGGTCGACCGCCTCACCCTCGAACCGCCCACCCTGGACGAGGTCTTCCTCTCCCTCACCGAACGGAACCCCGCAGCATGAACCCGCCCACCGCCACCCACCCGCCCCACCGCCCACAGGACACCGACCGCACCGCCGCACTCGCCGAACTCATGGCCCACCCCGCCCCACCCCGGCCCGGACCCGCCCGCGCCACCGCCCTGCTCGGCCTGCGCGCCCTGTCCCAGCTGCGGCGCGAACCCGTCCAGCTCATCGACGTCACGGTCTTCCCCGTCCTGATGACCGCGATGTTCGCCTACCTCCTCGGCGGCGCCGTCTCCGGCACCACCGACGCCTACCTCGACTTCCTCATCCCCGGCATGACCGTCATGAGCGTGGTCCTGTGCACCGCCGGCAGCGGCGTGCGCCTCAACACCGACATCGCCCGCGGCGTCTTCGACCGCCTGCGCACCCTCGTCACCTGGACCCCCGCACCCCTGGTGGGCTCCCTCCTGGGCGACACCGCCCGCTACCTCACCGCCGCCGCCTGCGTCACGGCCGCGGGCGCGCTCATGGGATACCGCCCCGAAGGCGGAGCGGCCGGCACCGCCGCCGCACTGGCCCTCCTGACCGCCTTCGCCTTCGCCCTCTCCTGGGCCTGGCTGCTCGTGGGACTCCTGGCACGCACACCCGCCTCGGTCACCGCCGCCAGTACCCTCCTCTTCCCCCTCGTGTTCCTGGGTGACGTGTTCGTCCCCGCCCAGACCCTCCCCGCCTGGCTGCGCACCGTCGTCGAACTCAACCCCGTCACCCACCTCACCCGCGCCGTCCGCGACCTCACCGCGGGGGAGGGCGCCACCGCACCCGTCCTGTGGACCCTGGCCTTCTCCGCCGCACTCCTCGCCGTCCTCTCCCCCTGGGTGACGGCCCTGTACCGGCGCCGCTGAACCACCCGCACACGACGAAGGGGCCCCGCGGCACCCGCCGCGAAAGCCCCCACCGGACCCGCCCCTACGGGCGGACCCTCACTCCGTCTCCAGACCGGCCAGGTAACGGCGCACCAGACGCCGGCCCGCATAGCGCTCCCTGCGGTTGGCCGCCCTCACCATCGCCTGCCACTCCGCCCTGCACGCCCGGTCGTTGCACCCCGAACAGCAGGTGCGACCCCCCAGCAGCACACCGGGGTCCTCCCACCGGCACCGCGTCCCCTCGTCCCGGGGACCGGGACGCTCGGGCAGATCACACGGGCCGAAGCGGTGATCGTGCACCGCCCCGGGACCATGCTCGACATGGCGCACCCACAGGGGCTTGGTGGCGTCCGTACGGGACATCTCGTTCCTTCCGGAACCCGCCGCCCGCACCCCGGACCCTCCGGACGGGCGGCCGGATTCTGAACCTCACGACCACCACCTCCCGCCGTACACGCATGGACCCCGGACGATACCCCCCGCCCCCGCCACCGGCAAGGAAGAACCCCGGGGGAGCGCCCCCCCGCACACCACGACGGGCGCGGACCCCACGGCCCGCGCCCGTCCCACCGGGGGAGGGGGCTCACACCCCCGCCACCTCCCGCGCCCCCCGCGCGATCTGCACGTCCTCACGCGTGGGGACCACCAGCGTCCGCACCGACGCCCCCGCACCCGAGATGTCCGCCTCCCCGGACACCCCCTCGTTCGCCGCCCGGTCCACCACCACCCCCAGGAAACCCAGCCCCTGCGCCACCGCCCACCGCACCGGCGCCGACCGCTCGCCCACACCCGCCGTGAACACCAGCACGTCCAGACCGCCCAACGACGCCGCCATCGCCGCCACCGACGCCCGCAACCGGTGCACGTACACCCCGAACGCCAGCACCGACCGCTCCTCGCCCCGCCCGACCCCCGCCAGCACCTCCCGCATGTCCGCCGTCCCCGCCAACCCCACCAGACCCCCGCCCCGCTCCAGCCCCTCCGCCACCTCGTCCGCGCCCAACCCGCCCTCACGCTGCAACCACAGCACCATCCCCGGGTCCACGTCCCCCGAACGCGTCGCCATCACCAGCCCCTCCAGCGGCGTGAACCCCATCGTCGTGTCCACACACCGCCCCTCCGCCACCGCCGCCAACGACGCACCCGCCCCCAGGTGCGCCGTCACGATCCGGCGCCCGCCCGTCCGCCGCGCCGCCACCCCCGACACGTACGCGTGCGACAACCCGTGGAACCCGTACCTGCGCACCCCGAACCGCTCCCGCCACTGCGACGGCACCGCGTACGTGAACGCCTCCGGCCCCAACGACGCGTGGAACGCCGTATCGAAACACGCCACCTGCGGCACCCCCGGCACCGCCTCCGTGATCGCCTCCACCCCCGCCAGCGCCTTGGGCTGGTGCAGCGGCGCCAACGGCGTCAGCGCCGTCAACCGCTCCACCACCCCCGCGTCCAACCGCACCGGCTCCGTGAACTCCCGCCCCCCGTGCACCACCCGGTGCCCCACCGCCTCGGGGGAGGGCAGCCCCTCCAGGAAATCCCGCACCGCCGACGGATCCCACCCGCCGTCCACCAGCTCGACCGTCCGCGACCCCAGCACCGCGTCGTCGGAGTCCAGCAGGCTCAGCTTCAGCGTCGAGGACCCCGCGTTCACCACCAGCACCCGCATCAGTACGGCCACACCCAATCCCTGATGTCCGCCGGGTCCTCACCGTGCTCCCGTGTGTAGAGCCGGTGCCGCAACCGCTCGTCCACCATCCGCTGCCGGATGTGCGCCGCCCGCTCGCCCAGCCCCGGCACCCGGTCGATCACATCGATCACCAGGTGGAACCGGTCCAGGTCGTTGAGCATCACCATGTCGAACGGCGTCGTGGTCGTCCCCTCCTCCTTGTAGCCCCGCACGTGCAGGTGCCGGTGGTTCCGGCGCCGGTACGCCAACCGGTGCACCAGCCACGGGTATCCGTGGAACGCGAAGATCACCGGCCGGTCCGACGTGAACAGCGCCTCGTACTCCGCGTCCGGCATCCCGTGCGGGTGCTCGCTCGCCGGCTGCAACCGCATCAGGTCCACCACGTTCACCACCCGCACCCGCAGCTCCGGGAACAGCCGCCGCAGCAGGTCCGCCGCCGCCAGCGTCTCCAGCGTCGGCACATCACCCGCGCACGCCAGCACCACGTCCGGGTCCCCGCCCCCGTCCGTGCTCGCCCACTCCCAGATCCCGATCCCGCGCGTGCAGTGCAGCACCGCCTCCTCCACCGACAGGTAGTCCAGCGCGGGCTGCTTGCCCGCCACCACCACGTTGATGTAGTCCCTGGACCGCAGGCAGTGGTCCGCCACCGACAGCAGCGTGTTCGCGTCCGGCGGCAGGTACACCCGCACCACCGACGACGGCTTGTTCAGCACCACGTCCAGGAACCCCGGATCCTGGTGCGTGAACCCGTTGTGGTCCTGCCTCCACACGTGCGAGGTCAGCAGGTAGTTCAACGACGCGATCGGCCGCCGCCACGCCAGCCCCTGCGTCACCTTCAACCACTTCGCGTGCTGGTTGAACATCGCGTCCACGATGTGCACGAACGCCTCGTAGCAGCTGAACAGCCCGTGCCGCCCCGTCAGCAGGTAGCCCTCCAGCCACCCCTGGCACAGGTGCTCGCTCAGCACCTCCATCACCCGGCCCCGCCGGGCCAGGTGCTCGTCCACCGGGAGGATCTGCGCCCCCCACACCTTGTCCGTCGCCTCGTACACCGCCGACAGCCGGTTCGACGCCGTCTCGTCCGGCCCCACCAGCCGGAAGTTGTCCGGGTTGTCGCGGATGACGTCGCGCAGGAAGTGCCCCAGCACCCGCGTCGCCTCACTGGTGTGGGTGCCGTGCCCCTCGAACACCGACCCGTAGCGCCGGAAGTCCGGCAGCCGCAGGTCCTTCAGCAGCAGGCCCCCGTTGGCGTGCGGATTGGCGCTCATCCGCCGCCCGCCCTGCGGCGGCAGCCCGCGCAGCTCCTCCACCGGGGCGCCCGCCTCGTCGAACAGCTCCTCCGGCCGGTAGGACAGCATCCACTCCCGGAGCATCCGCCGGTGCTCCTCGTTGGAGCGCACCTGCGCCAGCGGCACCTGGTGCGACCGCCAGGTGTTCTCCACCGGGACCCCGTCCACCTCCCGCGGGCCCGTCCACCCCTTGGGGGAGCGCAGGACGATCACCGGCCACGTCGCCCGCCGCTCCAGCCCCGAGGTCCGCGCCACCCGCTGGATGTCGGCGATCCGGTCCATCGCCTCGTCCAGGGCCTCGGCCATCCGCCCGTGCATGTACACCGGGTCGTCGCCGCTGACCATGATCGGGTGGTAGCCGTGGCCCCGGAACCGCTGCAGCAGCTCGTCCTCGGGGATGCGCGCCGACACCGTCGGGTTGGCGATCTTGTAGCCGTTCAGGTGCAGGATCGGTAGGACGGCGCCGTCCTGCACCGGGTCCAGGAACTTGTTGGAGTCCCAGCTGCCCGCCAGCGGCCCGGTCTCGGCCTCGCCGTCGCCGACGATGCAGGCGACCACCAGGTCCGGGTTGTCGAACACGGCCCCGAAGGCGTGCGCGAGCGCGTAGCCCAGCTCGCCGCCCTCGTGGATGGAGCCCGGGGTCTCCGGGGCGACGTGGCTGGGGATGCCGCCGGGGAAGGAGAACTGGCGGAACAGGCGCTTCATGCCGGGCCCGTCGCGGCTGACGTCCCGGTAGACCTCGCTGTAGGTGCCCTCCAGCCAGGCGTTGGCCACGGCGGCCGGGCCGCCGTGGCCGGGGCCCATGATGTACATCATGTCGAGGTTGCGGGCCTTGATGACCCGGTTCAGGTGGGCGTAGCAGAAGTTGAGCCCCGGGGTGGTGCCCCAGTGGCCCAGGAGGCGGGGCTTGATGTGCTCGGGGCGCAGTTCCTCCCGCAGGAGGGGGTTGTCGAGCAGGTAGATCTGGCCGACGGAGAGGTAGTTGGCGGCGCGCCAGTAGGCGTCGATGCGTTGGAGTTCGTCCTGGCCGAGTCCCATGCTCTTCTCCCTGGATGGTGTGGTCGGGGGAGTGCGGGGATCGGCGGGCTCCCGGTGAGGGGGAGGGGCTCGTCGATCAGGGCCACGGTAACCGCGGGGGATCGCCGAACTCCAGACGCCGAGCCGGTCCGGTGACCTTCGGGGAGGCACGGGGTTCGGGTGCCCTGAAACGGTCATTGGGTGGGATGGAGTGGATTATGGGCATGAACTTCACAAGGACACGCAAATGATGCATAAAGCATGTTATGCATCAAAACTTGGCGGATGGGAGTGGGGCGGAGCGGGGGACGCCCACTGTTCGGCACTTGGCTGTTTCCGGCCGTTTCCGGTGGTCAGGGCCGGAGAGGGTGTCGAGCGGGGAGTCGGGGGCCGGGATGTCCGGAGTCCACCGGAGGTGGCCCTGGGTCGATACCGACGGGATGCGGCGGGCGGCGCCGCCCAGGAGCGATCCCACCAGCGGCGCGAGGGCCCAGGTGACGAGCGTGCGCGGGCGGCCGAAGACGCCGCGGGCGATGGCCGGCGGGCCGATGTCGCGGATGGACGCTCGGACCACGGGTCATGACTCTCCGGATTCGCCGATCACCATCCGTGGCCATCGTTCCCACGGCGAACGCGCCGCCCGTCGGCGCGCCCCGGATTCCGTCGGCGCTCGTGCGTGCTGGCGTTCGTCGAGCCCCAGGCGTCCGAGGCGCCCGAACAACGACCGAAGCGCTGGAACGCCTGTGGTGCGGGCGTTTCAGCCCCTCTCGGCCTTCCCGTACACACCGCCGATAATGCACATTATGTCAAGTAAACGGTGGGAGCGCCCTCCCCACAGGGTTTCCCGGCTCTCACCTCGAGGACAGAACCTGACCTCCACTCTTTCTAGGGTGGAGCCACGGACACGGAGCCACCCCCGAGGAGCACGATGGGCACCCCCACCACTTGGCAGGACATGACCGCGCGACGCCTGTGGCGGCACGGGCTTGCCGCCCCCGGCGACAGCGCCGCCGACGTCGTCTCGGCGATGTCCGGGGCCCACGCCCAAGTGATGTCGGCGGCCGAGCTGTCCGTGGGACTGCGTCTCAAGGGCGCGGACCGCACCCACGTGCGGTCCGCGCTGTGGGACACCCACGAGCTCGTCAAGACCTTCGGGCCGCGCGGGACCGTGCACCTGCTGCCCGCCCGGGAACTCCCCCTGTGGTCCGCGGCGCTGGAGGCGGCCGAACGCGCCCGGGGAGGCAAGGGCGCCCACAACGGCCTGCTCGCACCGGAGCAGGTCCGGGAGCTGGAGCTCGCCGTCACCGAGGTCCTCTCGGACCGGGAGCTGACCGTCGACGAGCTCACCGACGCGCTGGCCGAACACGCGGGCCCCTGGGCGGCGGACCGGGTCATGGAGGCCTTCCAGGACAGGTGGCCGCGCTGGCGGGCGGCCACGCAGACCCTGGCCAACCGGGGTGTGCTGTGCTTCGGTCCGACGCGCGGGCGCAGGGTGACCTACACGAGCCCGCGCCGTTGGCTGCCGGACTTCGCGCCCGCGGAGGCCGGGGCGGCGCTGGAGCACGTGGTGCTGTCCTATCTGCGGGCGTACGGTCCGGCGACGCCGCAGCACTTCGCGCAGTGGATGTCGGCTCCCCGGCGGTGGGCGAGCGCGCTGTTCGCGTCGTTGGAGGGGCGGATCGAGCCCGTGGAGGTGGAGGGGACGGTCGCCTACCGGGTGGCCGGGGACGTCGGGGAGGCTCCGGGGCCGGTGCCGGAGGTGCTGCTCCTCCCCTATTTCGACGCCTACACGGTGGGGTCGCACCCCCGTGACGTGGTCTTTCCCGGTGCGGTCGGGCAACGTGCGCTGGCGGCGGGCCAGGCGGGCAACTTTCCGGTGCTGTACCTGGACGGGGTGGCCGCGGGCGTGTGGCACCAGCGGCGTTCGGGGCGCCGGCTGGACGTGACGGTGGAGGCGCTGGTGCCGCTCTCGGCGGCCCGGCGCGAGGCCGTCGCGGAGCGGGTGGAGCGGATCGGCGAGATTCTGGAGGCGATGCCGCGGTTGACGTTCGGTGCCGTCACGGTGGGTCCGCACGCCTGAGCAGGGGGTCCTCTCCCCCGGCCTGCCGTTGAACTTGTGTTCGGTGATGTGCGTCACTCCGAGATGGCGTTTGCGGGTGGGCGTTCGGGTAGTGGGTTGGTGCACTCGCAGCTCCGTCCCGTACGGGTTCCGCAGTCCCGGGGCGTGTCGAGCGCGAGTGCCGGCCGCGCGCCGATCGGGGGTGACGTGCGTGGCCGCGCCGCGGCCCCGGTCCGGGGGGAACCGGGGACGGCGCACCGAGAGGGCCCCTGCGCGGCGCCGCGTCGCGCGGGGGCCTCCCGGAGCGGGGACACTTCGTCGGCCGGCGAAACGAGTCGTGCCTAGGTTTTCGACCATGACTTCCGACGGACATCTGCGTATCGAACCCCGCATCCTCTACTTCGGGACCCCGGTGGCCCTGCTCTCGACGCTCAACGGTGACGGGACGCCCAATCTGGCGCCCGTCTCGTCGGTCTGGGCGCTGGGGATGACGGTGGTGCTGGGGCTGGGGGCCACCGGGCAGACGGCGCGCAACCTGGGGGAAGGTGCCGGGCTGGTGGTGAACCTGCCCTCTGCCGACCTGTGGGAGCGGGTGGAGCGGCTGGCGCCGCTGACGGGGCGGTACCCGGTTCCCGAGGGGAAGCCGCCGGGCTGCCGGTTCGAGGCGGACAAGTTCGGCGCGGCGGGCCTGACGGCCCAGGAGTCGGAGCTGGTCGGTCCCCCGCGTGTGGTGGAGTGCCCGTTGCAGTTGGAGGCGGTGGTGCGCGAGGTGCGGCCGGACGGTTCCGGTGCCCATGTGGTGGTGGAGGCCGAGGTGGTGCGAGTGCATGCCCGGGAGGATGTGGTGGTGCCCGGGACCGACCATGTCGATCCGGAGCGCTGGCGGCCGCTGGTGTACAGCTTCCGGCACTACTTCGGGCTCGGCGCCGAGGTCGGCCACTCCCACCGCTCCGAGACCGCCGGGGGCCGCTCCCCCGTGCCGGTGCGGGGTGTCGCGTCGTAGGGCGGGTGCGTTCCGTTCGGCCGGCCCCGCCGCCCGGGGCGGCCTACCCCGCGCCGGCGGTGGGCAGGTTCCGGTGGCCGGGTGGGGCCACGGCCGAATGTGGCCGGGGAACGCGAAAAGCCCCGGACTCCGGGAGTCCGGGGCTTCAGGGCGGTCGTGGTCCGGCTACTTGGGGCCGAAGACCATCACCGTGATGCCGTTGGCGAACTCCCTGGTCCGGAGCCGCTCCAGGTGCGTGATGTCCAGGCCGTCCAGCAGCCGCTGCCCGCGGCCCGCGATCACGGGGAACATCCACAGGTGGAACTCGTCCACGAGGCCGTGCTCGATCAGGGTGCGGTCCAGCTCTCCGGTGCCGAACTTCAGGAGGTTCTTGCCGGGCTCCTTCTTGATCCGGGCGACCTCCTCGGCGACGTCGCCCTTGATGACCGTGGCGTTCCAGGCGGTCTCGGTCCCGATCAGTGTCCGGGAGGCCACGTACTTGGGCAGGGCGTTGATGCGCTTGCTGTAGTCGTCCCCGTCCCTGTGCGGCCACGTCGCCGCGAACCCCTCGTAGGTCTGGCGCCCCAGCAGGAGCGCGTCCGCTTCGCCCAGCAGTTCGGCGGCGTAGGAGGAGTGCTCCTCGTCCCAGTACGGCGCTCCCCACTTCTCGGGGGAAGAGAGCACGCCGTCGGTGGTGATGAACGTCGATTCGATCAGCTTGCGCATTTCGCTCCACAGTGTCTTCGTATGACTCTTGACTCTCACTCTCTTGTCGAACGGGGCGGGCCCGGATCGACACGGGGCTGAATTTTTTTTTGAGGGATGGGATCTGGCAGAGGCCGACATCGGCTGCGGCCGCCCCACCTGGTGGGGCGGCCGCAGGGGGTTGCCAGGGTTCGGCGACCAGGCGCATCCGGCGCCCGCTGTCGACCGCCACAGGGAGCGGGCGCCCGCCTCGCGCCACCGCCGCACAGGCCGCGGGGCGGAGACGATGGGCATCGTCATCCCAACCCTGCGGTCACGAAGGAGCGCCACCATGGCCGACACCGTCCTGGACGTCACCGACACGGACTTCGAGGCGAAGGTCGTCAAAGCACAGGGGCCTGTTCTGGCTGTCTTCCGGGCCGAGTGGAGCGGCGTGTGCAGGACGCTGGACCCGGTCCTGGGCGAGGTCGCCCACGAGTTCGCGGACCGGGTGACCGTTGCCCGGGCCGACGTCGACCAGAGCTCCCAGACGGCCTCCGAGTACGGCATCACGGCGACCCCCACCCTGCACGTCTTCAAGGACGGGCAGATCTTCGCCACCTGGATCGGGCCCGCCTCCAAGGGCAAGGTGGTCGAGCTGGTCACGCCGCACCTGTGACACCCGCCCCGGGCCGGGCCCCGGAACACGCGACAAGCCCCGCACCTCGGAAGTTCCGGAGCGCAGGGCTTCGTGGTGCGCGGGGCGCGGCGCTCGGTGCCGGGCTTGTCCGGCTCCGGCTCGGGGGGCGGCGGGACCGGGCCCAGCGGGTCGAATCCGCGGCCGCCGATGCGCTCTCCTCCGCCGGGCCGGCCCCAGCGCATCGTCGGCGCGGAGATCGACGCCTTGGACCGTGTGATGCGTCGACGGGAGCTACGGCGGACGTTCATGTTCTGGGCGTGGGGCACGATCGCGATCACCTGCCTGGGCGCTCTGGTGGGGTTGGTGCTCGACGGGGTCGACGGGGTGTTCGCGATAACCCCGTGGGTTTTCCTGGCAGCGCTTTTCATGGCCGGTATCAATCTGAGCTTCGATATCTACATGAGGAACGACTAGCACCCCCGGACACCGGGTGCGCGGGCGGCGATCCGGCCTTGGAGACACGAAAAGCCCCGCATCCCGGGGGTGCGGTGCTGGGCGGTGTGGCGGGGTCATCGCCCCTTGCCGGCGTACTTGGTTCGCCCCTGCCATTGGAGGGTGCCCGGTACTGGCAGGATCGGCCGTGTCGGTCCGGTGCCCGGGGTGTGGCCACTCCCCTGCCGGGCCCGCTCGGGTGGAGGTCGCCGGTGGTGGAATTCGTGTGCGCGGGATGCGGGACGGTGCTGAGCGCGCCGGTGGAGCGGGTGGCGCTGCCCGACCACGCGCACCAGAAGTGGGGCAACGGTGTGCTGATGCCGGTGTTGATGCGTTCGGGGACGTATGCGATGGACCCCCGGCGGTCGGGTCCGCCGTGGCTGCCGTGGGAGGCGGTGGACGAGGCGGAGGCGGCGGCCCACGGTGTTTTCGCCCCGGTGTACTCGGTGCCCCTGGGGGCCGCGGGTGCGGTGGTGCTGGCCCCGGGTGACGTCCGCGGGACGGTGCTGGTGACGGAGTGGTGCGCCGGTTACTGCTGCGGCTTGGACGGGTCTGCGGGGCCGAACCTGGCGTGCGCCGGGTGTGGGCGGGCGGTGGGCGCCCGGATCGACGACTGTTCGCTGTGGCAGTCGGTGCGCCTGGAGGCGGGCGCGGTGCGGGCGGTGGGTTCCGGGGTCGTGCCTTCGGGGTGGGCGCGGGCGCTGGCGGATGCCCGGTGGGAGGAGCCTCCGGGCGGGGCGGCGCCGGAGCCCGGGTCGGGGGCGTGGCCGAGGGCCTCGGCTCTGGAGGGTGTGTGGGAGGCCGCCGTGGGGGCGGCGCTGGCGCATCTTGTGGTGGCGGGAGCGGGGGCGGGTGTGGTGTGCGAGGGGGTGGCGGCGGTGCTGTTCTCGGCCGCGTGCGAGGCGCTGCTCCCGGCCGGGGACCGGGGGTTGCGGACGGCGCCGGCGGGTCCGGGGCTCGGTGTGCCGGACGCGGATGTGCTGGTGGTGCCGGTGCATCCGCAGACGGGCGAGGTGTGGCGGCCCGGTGGGGATGTGCCCGTGGTGCCGCTCGCCGCGGGCGCCTGGGCGCACCTGGTGCTGCCGGGCGGGGCGGCGTCGGCCGTCGAGTGGGGGCGGGCGCCGGAGCCGGCGCTGCTCGATGAGGTGTCGGTGGGGGTGCTGCCCCACCGGCGGTTCCGTCCGGACCGGGGGGTGTTCCTGGATGTGCTGGCCCGGCTCCCGCAGGTGCGGGAGCCGGGGGTGCGCGCGGTGTACGAGCGGGTGCGGGGCTCCTGGGACGCGTTCTAGGCGCTGTCGCGCGCCGGTTGGGTCAGCCGGTGGGGACGGCGCGGCGGAAGGTGCGCCGGTAGGCGGCCGGGGAGACGCCCAGGGCGGCGCGCAGGTGCTGGCGCAGGGAGGCGCCGGTGGCGAACCCGACCCGGGAGGCGACCTCCTCCACGGCCAGGTCGGTGGTCTCGAGCAGGTGGCGGGCGCGTTCGACGCGCTGGGCGGTGAGCCAGCGGCCCGGGCTGGTGCCGACCTCGTCGGTGAAGCGGCGTACGAAGGTGCGCAGGCTCATCCGGGCGTGGGCGGCCAGGTCGGCGAGGGAGAGGGGTTCGTCCAGGTGTTCCAGGGCCCACTGGCGGGTGGCGGCGGTGCCGGTGCGGTCGGGGTCGGGCACCGGGTGCTCGATGTACTGGGCCTGGCCGCCGTCGCGCCAGGGCGGGACGACGCACATGCGGGCGACGTGGTTGGCGACCTCGCTGCCGTGGTCGCGGCGGACCAGGTGCAGGCAGATGTCCACTCCGGAGGCGGCGCCGGCGGAGGTGAGCAGGTCGCCGTCGTCGACGAACAGCACGTCCGGGTCCAGGTCCACGTGGGGGTACCAGGTGCGGAAGATGTCGGTGAGCGCCCAGTGGGTGGTGGCCGGGCGTTCGTCCAGCAGGCCGGCGGCGGCCAGGGCGAAGGCGGCGGTGCAGATGGACACCAGGCGGGTGCCCGGGCGCAGTCCGGTCAGGGCTGCCAGCAGTGCGGGCGGGGGTTCGCGGGTGATGCGTCCGGTGTCGAACGGGGGGATGACGACAGTGTCGGCCCGGGCCAGGAGTTCGGGGCCGTGGTCGACGGTGATGGAGAAGTCGGCGTTGGTGGGGACGGTGGGGCCTTCCAGGGCGCAGGTGCGCACCAGGTAGCGCCCGTCGGCGGAGCCGAACACCCGGGCGGGGATGCCCAGTTCGAAGGGGTAGACGCCGTCCAGGGCCAGGACGGCGACGAGGTGGGGTCGGGGTTCGGCGCTCATGGCATGATCGTATCGAAAGATGGCGATCATGCCATTGTTCGTCCCCCGGCTGCGGAGCAGGCTGGTCCCCATGAGTCACACGAGCGATGACGCGATGATGCGGGCGGTCTCCCAGGACGCCTACGGCGGCCCCGAGGTGCTGCGGGAGGTGCGCCTGCCGCGGCCGGTGCCCGGGCCGAGTCAGATCCTGGTGCGGGTGCGCGCCGCCGGGGTCAACCCCACCGACTGGAAGCACCGGGCGAACGCCGGGTTCCTGGACCGGCTCCCGCTGGTGCTGGGCTGGGACGTGGCCGGTGTGGTGGAGGCGGTCGGGTACGGGGTGACCCTGTTCGAGCCGGGCGACGAGGTGTTCGGGATGCTGCCGTACCCGTACGGGGTCGGCTCGCACGCCGAGTACGCGGTGGGGCCGGCCCGGGCGTTCGTGCGCAAGCCGGCCGGGATCGACCACGTCCAGGCCGGGGCGCTGCCGCTGGTGGCGCTGACCGCCTGGCAGGCCCTGGTGGACACCGCGGACGTGCGGCCCGGGCAGCGGGTGCTGGTGCACGCCGCCGCGGGCGGGGTGGGGCACGTGGCGGTGCAGATCGCCAAGGCCCGCGGGGCGTACGTGATCGGTACCGCCAGTGCGGCCAAGCACGGGCTGCTCAAGGAGTGGGGTGCCGACGAGGCGGTGGACTACCGGGAGGTGGACTTCGCCGAGGTGGTGCGGGATGTGGACGTGGTGCTGGACCCGTTCGCCGGTGAGGTGCTGGACCGGTCGCTGGGGGTGTTGCGGCCGGGCGGGATCGCGGTGTCGATCCTGGCGGTGACCGCCGGGCACCGGGCCCGGGCGCGGGAGTTGGGGGTGCGGGTGGCGGGCCTGCTGGTGGAGGCCGATCACGCGGGGATGGCGGCGGTGGCGGACCTGGTGGAGCGCGGTCTGCTGCGGGCGCACGTGCAGGAGGTGTTCCCGCTCGCGGAGGCGGCCCGGGCGCACGCGCTGGGCGATACCGGGCACGTGACCGGCAAGCTGGTGCTGGAGGTCTGATGGTGGGGCCGCCTCTGGTCGGGGCGGCCCCGCCTTGTTCCGTGTGGTGGTCAGGCGGTGGCGGGTTCGGGGAAGGGGACGCCGGTGGGGCGGCGGTGCGCCCAGGGGCGGGCCTGTTCCAGTTGGGCGGCCAGGCGCAGCAGGAGCCCCTCCCCCGCCGCCGGGGCGATGAACTGCACTCCCAGGGGCAGTCCGGTGTCGGTCCAGTGCAGGGGCACGGACATGGCGGGGGTGCCGGTGAGGTTGGCCAGGAGGGTGAACGGGGTCGCGGTCAGGTTGTTCATGACCTCGGTGGTGACCAGGTCGGTGCGGGTCACCAGCCATTCGGTGCGGGTGCGCACCAGGAGGCGTTCGGCGCCGCGCAGCCAGGCGGGCGGGTCCAGGCGTCCGATCGTCACCGGGGGGCCGGCGATGGTGGGGGTCAGCAGCAGGTCGTAGCGGGAGTGGAAGTCGGCCAGTGCCAGGATGTGGGCGTTCCAGCGGTCGTGGCCGCGTACGTAGTCGCCCGCGCTGCGGGTCCGGCCCATGGCGGCCAGGATGAGGGTGTCGGGTTCGAAGTCGTCGTCGGTGCAGCCGGTGTCGGCCTTGATGCCGTCGACCAGGGCGGCCATGGACCCGTACCAGAGGGTGAGGAAGTCCTCGGTCAGGGCGCGGCCGTCGATGGCGGGTTCGGCCTCGGTCACGTCGTGGCCCAGGTCCTCCAGCAGGGCGGCGGCGTCGCGTACGGCGCGCACGGCCTCGTGGTGGACGCGGGTGCCCAGGGGTGAGCGGTCGGTGAAGCCGATGCGCAGTCTTCCCGGGTCGCGGTCGGTCTCGGCGGTGTAGGGGCGTTCGGGCGGGGCGATGGGGTAGGGCGAGGTGGGTTCGGGGCCGGCCATGACGTCCAGGAGCAGGGCGCTGTCGCGGACGGTGCGGGTCAGGACGCCGTTGACGGAGGCGCCGTGCATGGGTTCGCCCCAGGCGGGGCCGAAGGGGACCCGGCCCCGGCCGGGTTTGAGGCCGAACAGGCCGCAGCAGGCGGCGGGGATGCGGATGGAGCCGCCGCCGTCGTTGCCGCCCGCGGCGGGTACGACGCCGGCGGCGACGGCCGCGGCCGAGCCTCCGGAGGAGCCGCCGGGGGTGTGGGCGGTGTTCCAGGGGTTGCGGGCGGGGCCGAACTCGCGGGGTTCGGTGATGCCCTTGGCGCCGAATTCGGGCACGTTGGTCTTGGCGAAGGGGACCAGGCCGGCGTCGAGCCAGCGGCGCACGATCTCGGCGTGGCCGGTGGCGGGCACGTGGCGCAGGGCGCGGTTGCCGGCGGAGGTGGGGAATCCGGCGTAGTCCTGGAAGAGGTCCTTGAGCAGGAAGGGCACTCCGGACAGGGGGCCTGTCGGGGGGTGGGCGGCCCGGCGGCGGGCCTCGTCGTACATCTTCAGGACGAGGGCGTTGAGGCGGGGTTCGACCTGTTCGGCGCGGCGGATCGCGGCCTCCAGCACCTCGGGGGCGCTCGCCCGGCCGGTGGCGATGAGGTCGGCCAGGCCCACGGCATCGTGTTGCAGGTATTCGTCGACTCGCATGCACGGAACCTAACACCGTTATGAAACGTGTTCTAGTTCTGTGCGGCTCACACCCGCAGGGTCTCGCCCTCGCGGGCGTGGGCGACCGGGTGCCCCAGGGCGGCGCCGGCGCGGGCCGCGGCCCGTTCGGGGGTCAGGGAGGGGCCGGTGTGGGTCAGGACCAGGCGGGCCGCCCCGGCCTCGGCGGCCGCGGCGGCGGCCTCCTCCGGGGTCAGGTGCGCCCGCTCCTCCCCCGGTGGCGGGGCGTCGTGGTCGGCCTCGCACAGGAACAGGTCGGCGCCGCGGGCGGCGTCCGCCAGCTGCGGGCAGGGGGCGCTGTCGCCGCTGTAGGCCAGGGTGCGCCCGTCGTGTCGGGCGCGCAGCGCGTAGGCCGGAACGTCGTGCACGACCGCGTGCGAGGTCAGTTCCAGGTCGCCCAGGCGCACCCGGTGGCCGTCGTGCAGGTCGTGGAAGGAGAACGTGTTCTCCAGGAACGCGGTGTCGGGGCGGCCGAAGAACCCCGCCAGCCGCCGCGCCAGCCCGGCGGGGGCGTAGACCGGGATCGGCCCCGCGGCGGCGAGGCCGCCGTAGCGCAGCGCGTAGAACGCCGCGGCCAGGTCGGCGCAGTGGTCGGCGTGCAGGTGGGAGATCCACACCGCGTCCAGGGCGGCGGGGTCGGCGTGGGCGCGCAGGGCCGCCAGGGTCCCGAACCCGGCGTCCACCCACACCGACCGCTCTCCCGCCCGCAGCAGGTACCCCGAGCAGGGCCGGTCGGGCAGCGGGGCGGGTGAGGCCGTGCCCAGCACGGTCACCGTCATGGTCATGCCGCGGCTCCGGGGCGCAGGCGGTCCAGCAGGCCGGGGGGCTCGGGGTAGGGGCGCTCGTCGGGCAGCAGGGCGGCGGCCGCCTCCGTCTCGCCCCGCCGGACCAGGTCGTGGACGCGGTGGACGGTGGGGGTGGTGTCGGTGATGGAGACGATCCATTCGTCGGCGTAGCGGGTGGAGGCCTCGCCCGCCAGCCCCAGCTGGAGGGAGCGGTGCTCCAGGGGGCGCAGGCGCAGGTCGCGTTCGGGGTCCCACTGCACCCGGGCGGGGGCGGCGGCCAGCTCCCGCCGCCAGGCGTCGCGGTCGGCGTGCACCCCGGGTTTGTAGTGGGACAGGCAGGCGTGGCGCAGCGCCCACTCGAAGCCCTCGCGGGTGATCTCCACCGCCAGCACGGTCTCCTGGCCCTCCTTGCGGGCCCATCCGCACCGGTACATCATCCACAGGAACGAGGGCTTGATCCAGGTCATGCGGCCGCGCTTCCAGTCGGCGGGGAAGCGGCCGTCCCGGGCGGCGGGCAGCCCCAGGCGCGGGGAGTAGGCCTGGTAGACGGTCACCGTGGTGTCGGTGTACCGGGCGCGGATCTGGTGGGGCGGGACCTCGGTGTTCACGGTATTCACCCTGGCCGCACCCGCCCCGTCCCCGCAAGCCGATTTCGCGGTGGTCAGCGGCCGTGCAGGGGGACGGCGGCCTTGAGGAGCATCTCCGCGTACTCGTCCTCAGGGTCGGAGTCCAGGATGATGGCGCCGCCCGCGCCGATGGTCAGCTCCTCGCCCCGGCGGACGGCGGTGCGGATGGCGATGCTCAGGTCCGCGGCGCCGGAGTCCGACAGGTAGCCCAGGGCGCCGGAGTAGACGCCGCGCGCCGACCCCTCCAGGGCGTCGATGATCTCCATGGTGCGCAGCTTGGGGGCGCCGGTCATGGACCCGCCGGGGAAGCAGGCGCGGACGGCGCCCACCGCCGACACGTCGGCGCGCAGCCGCCCGCGGACGGTGGACACCAGCTGGTGGACGGTGGCGTAGGACTCGGTGTACATGAACGCGGGCACGCCGACGGTGCCGACCTCGCACACCCGGCCCAGGTCGTTGCGGAGCAGGTCGACGATCATGAGGTTCTCGGCGCGGGTCTTGGCGCCGGTGCGCAGCTCCCGGGCCAGGCGGGCGTCGGTGGCCGGGTCGGGGTGGCGGGGGGCGGTGCCCTTGATGGGGCGGCTCTCGGCCTCGCCCTCGCCCGTCACCCGCAGGAAGCGCTCGGGTGAGGCGCTGAGCACGCTGGTGGGGCCCAGGCGCAGCAGGGCGGCGTAGGGCGCCGGGGAGGCGGCCCGCAGGCGGCGGTAGAAGTCCAGGTCGGTGCCGGTGTAGCGGGTGTGCAGGCGGTTGGTCAGGCAGATCTCGTAGCTCTCCCCCGCCGCCAGCTGGGCCAGGCACTCCTTGATGTCGTTGAGGTAGCCCTCGCGGGGGCGTTCCAGCAGGTGGGCGGGGTCTTCGGGGGTGGCGGCCGGGGCCGGGGCGCCCAGCGGGGGGAGGTCGGCCAGGGCGGCGGCGGTGGCCGCCAGCCAGGCGTCGCCGTCGGGTCCGTCGTCGGCGCAGACCAGGTGGGTGCGGCCGGTGTGGTGGTCCACGGCGATGAACCGGTCGCAGCGCAGCCACACCGCGTCGGGGGTGGGCGAGGTGTGGGCGGCGGGGGCGCCGCAGTCGGCCTTGAGCTCGTAGCCGAAGTAGCCCACGTACCCGCCGGTGAACTCGAAGGGCAGCGGGGCGGGGGTGCGCGGCCGCTGCCGGCGTTCCAGGGCGTCGAACACGGTGCCGGGCTCGGTGACGGCGGTGCCGTCGGGGTGTTGGACGCGGACGGGGCCGCCGACCCGGTAGGTGAGGACCTCGCCGGTGGCCGCGCCCAGGAACGAGAAGCGGGCCGGGCCCTGGGGGCGGGAGCTGTCCAGCCAGAACGCGTACTCGGCGTCGCCGTACAGGTGGGCGAAGGCGGCCTCGGTGTCCACCGCTCCCTCCAGGGTGCGGGTGCGCGGTGCGGTCCCGGGGAGGGCGGCGGGAGGGGCGGGCCGCGCGGACGGTGCCGGGGCGGGGCGGTGGGGGCGGGCCAGGTCCAGGAAGTTGCCGATGAGGGCGGCGCCGTGCTCCCCCGCGATCGACTCGGGGTGGAACTGCACCCCCCAGCGGGGCAGGTCGCGGTGCTCCAGGGCCATGACCACGCCGTCCTCGGCCCAGGCGGTGGCCGTCACCGGGGCGGGCAGGGGTTCGGGGACGGCCAGCGAGTGGTAGCGCACGGCGGTGAAGTCCTGGGGGATCCCCGCGAACAGGCCGGTGCCGGTGTGGCGGACGCGGGTGAGGTGGCCGTGCCGGGGCTGGGGGGCGGACTGGACGTCGGCTCCGGCCAGGTGGGCGATGGCCTGGTGGCCCAGGCACACCCCCAGCACCGGCAGGGGTGTGGCGGCCAGCAGTTCGGGGACGCGGCCCAGGTCGCGGGGGTGCTGGGGGCGGCCCGGGCCGGGCGAGACGACGACGGCGTCCAGGTCCGCGAAGTCGAACCCGTCCCAGGCGGGGTCGTCGTTGGTGAGCACGGCGGGCTCGGCCCCGGCGACCTCGGCGATCAGCTGGAACAGGTTGTAGGTGTACGAGTCATGGTTGTCCACGAGCAGAACGCGCATCCCGCCCCTTCTCCTGTGGATGGCGACATTCCAGGATACGGGGAGCCTTCCGGGGTCCGGTCGTCCACAGGGGCGCGGGACCCCCTGGTGCGGGCGGGGCGGCCCGGGTACACAGGAGGTGGGGACTTCCCCCGGCTGAAGGGAGTACGCGGTGACCGGTCTGTTCGTCACGGTCTCGGTCCTGGTGCTGGTGGCGCTGGGCGTCTATCTCGCGGTCACCGTCTCGGCCTCGGTGCGCGCGGGCAGGGCCGACCCGGGGCCGCGGCGCCCACCGGTGGACCGGGCCCAGGAGGAGCTGCGGCTGAGGTACGCGCGCGGGGAGATCGGCCGGGAGGAGTACCTGCAGCGCAAGATCGACCTCGAGTGAGCCCGCCCCGTTCAGGGGCGGCGGTGCGGTCCGGCCGTGGGCCGGGCCTCAGTGGTGCGGGATGGGAACGCCCGCGGAGCGGAGCTCGGCCTCGACCAGTGCGTTGAGCCGGGCCCAGGCCGGCGACCGGTCCTCGCGGTGGTGGTCGATCATCCCGTACCGGGTGGCGGTGTCGGGCCCGATCCTGAAGCCCGCCGGCACCGCCAGCAGTTCGCGGTCGGCCAGCAGGTTGGCGGCGATGGCCGTGGCGAGCTCCTCGATCCGGGGGTCCTCGGGTTCCCAGGACTCCGCCGCCACGCTGCGCTTGATCAGGTCGACGTACCCGGGGTCGTCCAGCCGGTGTTCGAGGTTGGTCAGGAAGTGGTCCAGGCCCTCCGGGGCCAGCGCCCGGAACAGCACCAGGGCCTCGCGTTGGCCGGCCACGTAGTCGGGGCCGAAGCCGAGTCCGGCCATCCGGTCCAGGACCGCGAGGGCGCGGTCGGACAGCAGGGCCCGGTCGTCGGCGAGCCGGTACAGGGCGTCCCGCCGGGCGATCAGGTCCGTGATCCGGTCGGTCAGGCGCCGCTCGACGTCGGCGAGAGCGTCGGCGAACCGCTCCGGGTCGGCGTCGAGCAGGGACGCGATCTCCGACAGCGGTACGCCGGCGGTGGCCAGTGTCCGGGCCTGGACCAGCCGCAGCAGGTCGTCCGAGCCGTACCTGCGGTAGCCCGAGCCGTCACGCCGCGGTTCGGCGAGGAGGCCGAGCCGGTGGTAGTGCCGCACGGTCTTGACCGTGACACCCGCGAACGCCGCCGCCTGCCCGATCGTGACGCCCTCGGCCCGGTCCCCCGTCATCGGTCCGGTCCGAGCGTGCGGTCGCGGCCGGGCGTCGCCCCCGCGGCCTCGGCCGGGGTGTTCTCGCGGGGCGCCGTGCCGGGGGCCGGATCCGGAGATCTCCCCGAACGGGGCGGGTTCGCTGTGGTCACATGGTGAGTGTGCACCCTGACCCTGGGGCGGGGTCAACCCGCGCGGCCACGGGTCGAGGGGCGCGCACGGTCCCGCGGCCCGGCGCGCCGCCCCTCGGCCACGGGTCGTCGGAATGTCGCAGAAAATGGGGGCTTGACCTTGCCCCGAGGTCAAGGTCGACGCTCAAGGCATGAGCGAAACGAAGAACACCGACCGGAACAACGAGACCGCGGGCGGGCAGGACCGCCCGGAACTGCGGGCGGCCCTCCAGGAGATCGTCGGCTCCGGGTTCGCGGGGGTGCAGCTGCGGGTGAACGACCGGGGCCGGGAGTGGGTCGGCAGCGCCGGGGTGCGCAAGCTGGGCGAGAGCGGTGAGCCGCCGACCGACGGGCACTTCCGGGTCGGCAGCGTGACCAAGACCCTGGTCGCGACCGTGGTCCTGCGGCTGGTGGCCGAGGGCGTGATCGGGCTGGACGACCCGGTGGCCGACTCCCTGCCCGGGTTCGGGCTGGACGGGAGGATCACGGTGCGGATGCTGCTGCAGCACACCAGCGGGGTGTTCAACTTCACCGGCGAGTTCGAACCCGACGGGACCCTCCTGCCGGGGATCCCGGCGCAGGGCCGGGAGTACGTGGACGGCCTGTCCCGCACCTACCGGCCGCAGGAGCTGGTCCTGCTGGCGTTGTCCGAGCCGGCCCGGTTCGAGCCGGGAACGGGCTGGAGCTACTCCAACACCAACTACGTGCTGGCCGGGCTGCTGGTCGAGGAGGTCACCGGCCGCCCGCTCGCCTCCGAGATGCGGCGGCTGGTCCTGGAACCGCTGGGGATGGCGAACACCGTGTCTCCGGAGGGCTCGCCGGAGATCCCCGAGCCGCACGCCCACGGCTACTACCGGTACGAGGACGAGGGCCGGTCGAAGCTGGCCGACGTCACCCGCATGAACCCCTCCTGGGCGTCCAGCGCCGGCGACATGATCTCCACCACCGAGGACCTCCACACGTTCATCTCCGCGCTCATGGGCGGCAGGCTCCTGCCGGCCCCGCTGCTGGCCGAGATGCGCACGCCCCACCCCGAGAGCGGCGACTTCCGCTACGGCCTGGGGCTGTTCGTGGAGGACACCGACTGCGGAGGCACGGTCTTCCACCACAACGGCGGCTTCGCCGGCTGGGCGGCGCTGATGTACAGCACGCCCGACGGGGGCACGACCCTCACCGCCTCACTGACCGTCGGGGACGGCGAGCTCGACTTCGCCGCCGTGGCGCAGGCGTTCGAGAAAGCGAAGCGGCGGCTCGTCGCGGAGGTCTTCTGCGGCGGGTCCCGCACGGCGAGCTGAGAGCGCCCCCGGACCCGCGTGCCCTCCCAGGACGGCCGGGGCGGGCGGGCCGCTCCTCCGCTCCCCCGGCCCCGTGCGGGGCCGGGCCCATCTTTCGGGGCTTACTCCGGTACCGAGCGCGCCCGCCCCGGCCCCGTGCGGGGCCGGGGCGGGCGCCGGATCCGGTGGCGGACGGGGGGGTGACAAACACGGAGGGGTCGTGTACGGTGTGCCCCGTCCTGTTGTCTACGAATGAGGTGGACGTTGCGCATCTGAGGTTCGCGATCATCACGCGGCACGGCCCCGACCGGCCGTTCGCCACGGCCCCGGGCCGTCGGCGGATCCGCGTGGATGGAACCTCGGTGCACGAGCCGTCCCCCAACGGGACCCTCTCACCTCTCCTGTCGGCCCCGGCCGCGTGGTGCTCGCATACGAAGCCCCTGTCACTTCGCTTCCGTATTGCGAGAGAACCATGTCCCAACCCACTGTCGCCGGTGCCTCCGTGGCCGTCTCCGCCCTGGGTTTCGCCTGGGCCGACGGCACGACCGTTTTCGAGGACCTGTCCCTGACCGTGGGCCGCGGCCGCACCGGTCTGGTCGGCACCAACGGCTCGGGCAAGTCCACCCTGCTGCGGCTGCTGGCCCGCGAACTACGGCCGGCCTCGGGGTCGGTCACCGTCGGCGGCCGCCTGGCCTACCTGCCGCAGAACATCACCCTGGACACCGGCCTGCGCGTCGACCAGGCCCTGGGCATCGCCGACACCCGGGCGGCGCTGGCCGCCATCGAGTCCGGCGACGTGTCCGAGGAGCACTTCGAGGCGGTCGGCGACGACTGGGACGTCGAGGAGCGCGCCCTGGCCACCCTGGGCGGGCTCGGCCTGGACGGCATCGATCTGGACCGCACCGTCGGGGAGATCTCCGGCGGCGAGGCCACCCTGCTGCGCCTGGCCGCCCTGCTGCTGGAGCGGCCCGACGTCCTGCTGCTGGACGAGCCCACCAACAACCTGGACCTGTTCGCCCGCAAGCGGCTCTACGACGCCGTGGACTCCTGGCGCACCGGCACGCTGATCGTGGTCAGCCACGACGTCGACCTGCTGGAGCGCGTGGACCGCATCGCCGAGCTGCGCACGGGGTCGGTCACCTGGTACGGGGGCGGCTGGTCGGACTACCAGGAGGCGCTGGCGGTGCAGCAGGAGGCGGCCGAGCGCGCCCTGCGGGCCGCCGACGCCGACATGAAGCGCCAGAAGAGGGAGCTGGAGGAGACACAGGTCAAACTGGCCCGCCGCCAGAAGCAGAACCGCAGGGTGCAGGCCCAGGGCGGCATCCCCAAGATCGCCGCCGGCAACCTCAAGCGCTGGTCGCAGGAGTCCTCGGCCAAGCTCAAGGGGGTGCACGAGGACCGGATGCAGGAGGCCCGCGAGCGCCGCGAGGAGGCCGCCGAGGCCGTACGCAGCGACGCCGAGATCAAGGTGGAGCTGCCCGAGACGGCGGTGCCCTCGGGGCGCGAGGTGCTCAAGGCCGAGGGGCTGACCCCGGTGCACGGGGCGCTGGCGAACGCGGACCTGTGGGTGCGCGGCCCCGAGCGGATCGCCCTGGTGGGCCGCAACGGGGCGGGCAAGACCACCCTGCTGCGCACCCTGCTCGGGGAGCTGGAGCCGAGGGAGGGGTCGGCGCGGGTGTTCGTCCCGGCCCGGTTCCTGCCCCAGCGGCTGGACGTGCTGGACGACGCCCTGACGGTGGCCGAGAACGTCGAGCGGCTGGCGCCGGGGGTGGAGGACCAGCGCATCCGCGCCCAGCTGGCCCGGTTCCTGTTCCGGGGGGCGCGCGCGGCGCAGGTGGCGGGGACCCTGTCGGGCGGTGAGCGGTTCCGGGCGGCGCTGGCGGCCCTGCTGCTGGCCTCGCCGGCGCCGCAGCTGCTGATGCTGGACGAGCCCACCAACAACCTGGACGTGTCCAGCGTCCGGCAGCTGACGGGGGCCCTGGAGGCCTACGAGGGCGCGCTGGTCGTGGCCAGCCACGACCTGCCGTTCCTGGAGTCGATCGGGATCACCCGGTGGCTGTTCGTGGGCGGGGAGCTAGTGGAGACCACCGCCGAGGGGGTGCGCGCCCTGCTGGCGGGCGAGCCGGCGGAGTGACGCCGTGCGCCCCGCCGCACCCGCGGCGGGGCGCGCCCGGTCATGCGCCGGGGTAGTCGCCGAAGGACCACAGGTTGCCCTCGGGGTCGCGGACGGTGAACTCGCGGGCCCCGTAGTCGGTGGTCTCCAGCGGCCGGACGATGTCGGCGCCGTGGCCGGCGGCCCGCCGGTACAGGGCGTCGGGGTCGGCGGTGACGACGTAGGTGCCCGCGGTGCCGGGCTCGCGCGACCACGCCCGGCCCGGGGTGTGGTCGCCGAGCATGATCCCGCCGGCCCCCTCGGGCCACAGGAGTTCGGCGTGGGCCACCCGCCCGTCGGCGTCGTCGTGGCGGGCGGTGGCGGTGAATCCGAAGGCCCCGGTGTAGAAGTCGATGAGCGCCGCGGCGTCACGCGCCTGCAGGGTCGCCCATACGCGCGGCCGCAGGGCCGCGGTGGTGGTGTCGTGTGTGCTCATGCCCCCAGGCTCCCCCGGGGGCGGGGGCGGCGTCTTGTACGTTCCGGAACTCCCGGGCGGCCCAGGCGGCCGGGGGCAGTCCGGCGAAGCGGCCGAACTCCCGGCTCAGGTGGGCCTGGTCGGTGTAGCCGGCCGCGGCGGCGGCGCCGGCCAGGTCGGCGTGCCCGTTGCGGCGGATCCCCGCGGCGATGCGGCGGCGGGCGTGGTCGAAGCGCATGAGGCGGGCCACGGTCTTGGGCGGGCGGCCGACCTCGCGGTGGAACAGGGTGCCCAGGTGGCGGGGGGTCAGGCCCACCTGCCGGGCGATGTCCTCCACGCGGGCCCGGCCGCCGGATTCCTCCAGCAGCCGCCAGGCGCGGGCGAGTTCGGGGCGGGGGCGCCGGTCGCGGTAGCGGTCGCGCAGGTGGTCCGCGATGAGCGCGAACCCGTCCTGCCAGGTGGAGGTGGCGGTGAGGCGCTCGTGCAGTTCCCGGCCGCGCGGGCCGGTCAGGGCGAGCCCGTCGTAGTCCTCCACGCCCAGGTCGGCGCAGGGGACCCCGAACAGGGAGCGCACGGCCAGGGGGTGCAGGGCCAGCTGCACCCCGGCCTGGCCGGGCTGCTGGCGCACGTGGGAGGCGCTCAGGTGGAGTCCGCCCAGGAGGACGGGGGCGGGTCGGGCCGTGGCCAGGGAGCGGGCGTCGGGTGCGGCGCGCACGCCCTCGTCGAGGCAGACGATGAAGGTGACGGTCGCCGAGGGCAGGCCCAGGTGGACCGCCTCGGGGACCGCCAGGGCCCGGTAGCCGACCATCGACACGACCCCGGGGGCGGTTCCGGCGGGGGCGGTGGCGAACTCCCAGGCCCGCTCCGGCTCGTCCATGCCTTCGACGCTAACAGAGCGGGCCCGCGCGGGTCGGCGGGTCAGCCGGTCATCTCCTCCAGGGTCTTGCCCTTGGTCTCCTTGACGAACCTCCACACGAACAGCAGCGACAGCACCGCGAAGCCGGTGTAGACGAGGTAGGAGCCGCTCAGGCTCCAGTCGCGCATGCTGGGGAAGGTGACGGTGACGGCCCAGTTGGCGATCCACTGGGTGGCGGTGGCCACGCCCATCGCGGCGGCGCGGATGCGCAGCGGGAACATCTCGCCCAGCAGCACCCACACCACGGCGCCCCAGGACAGGGCGAAGAACAGCACGAACGCGCTGGCGGCGGTCAGGGCCACCACGCCCCAGCCGAAGCTCAGGGTCACCTCCTCGCCGACGGCGGTGGCGTGCCCGAACGCGTAGGCGGCCACCGCCAGGGCCAGTGCCATGCCGGCCGAGCCCACCAGGAGCAGGGGGCGGCGGCCCACCCGGTCGACCAGGGTGATGGCCACGACGGTGCCGACGATGTTGATGATCGAGGTGAACAGGCTCAGCAGCAGCGAGTCCCCCTCGGGCACGCCCACCGACTGCCACAGGGAGGAGGAGTAGTAGAAGATGACGTTGATGCCCACGAGCTGCTGGAACGCCGACAGGGCCATGCCGATCCAGACGATGGGCAGCAGTCCGAGCCGGCCGCGCAGGTCGCTCAGCCTGGGGCGCGTCTCCGAGCCCAGGGCCGACCTGATCTCGGTGATGCGCCGGTCCAGCCGGGCGGGGCCGCCGCCCTCGACCTTGGCCAGGATCTCCTTGGCCTGGTCCACGAGTCCGACCCGCACCAGGTGGCGGGGCGATTCGGGGATGACCAGGGTGAGCAGCAGGTAGACGGCGGCGGGCACCAGTTCGGCGCCCAGCATCCACTGCCAGGCCTGGAGGGGGCCGAGCATGTTCGAGGCGCTGCCGCCGGCGGCCAGGGCGATGAGGTAGTCGGCGAGCTGGGAGACGGCGATGCCCAGCACGATGGCGAGCTGTTGCAGGGAGCCCAGGCGGCCGCGGTGGGCGGCGGGGGCGATCTCGGCGATGTAGGTGGGGGCGATGACGGAGGCCATGCCGATGGCGACGCCGCTGAGCACCCGCCACAGGATGAGGTCCCAGATCGCGAACGGCAGCGCCATGCCCACGGCGCTGACGGCGAAGAGCACGCCGGCGATGCGCATGGTGCGGATGCGCCCGTACCGGTCGGCGAGCGAGCCGGTGACGGCCGCGCCCACCGCCGAGCCGAGCAGGGCGGAGGCGACCGTGAACCCCAGGGTCGCCGAGTCGACGTCGAATCTGGCCTGGATGGCGTCGACGGCGCCGTTGATGACGGCGCTGTCGTAGCCGAACAGGAATCCGCCCATGGCCGCCGCGGCGGCGATCATGGTCACCTTGGCGAGGTCGCCTCCGCCCTCCGCGAGGCCCTCGGTCGCCCCCGCGCTGCCTTTCCCGGTCACACCCGCTCCCTTCCGCGGCGGCGCGCGCCGCCGGTCCCGGTCAGGGTGGCGGGGCGGGTGCGGGGCCGGCGGGCGCGACACCCCGGGGTGGGGCGAACCCGGGGGTGATCATGCCCGGGCCTTGGTCCGGGCCCGGGCGTGCGGGGTGGGCGGCCCCGGGTGTCAGCCGGTCATCTCCTCCAGGGTCTTGCCCTTGGTCTCCTTGACGAACCTCCACACGAACAGCAGGGAGAGCAGGGCGAACCCCGCGTAGATGAGGTAGGAGCCGCTCAGGGTCCAGTCGCGCATGCTGGGGAAGGTGACGGTGATGAGCCAGTTGGCGAGCCACTGGGTGGCGGTGGCCACGCCCATGGCCGCGGCGCGGATGCGCAGCGGGAACATCTCGCCCAGCAGCACCCACACGACCACACCCCAGGACAGGGCGAAGAACAGGACGAACGCGCTGGCGGCCACCAGCGCCACGGCCGCCCACGCGAACGGCAGGCTCACCGCGTCCCCCTCCACGACCGCGTGCCCGAACGCGTAGGAGGCGGTGGCCAGGGCGAGGGTCATGCCGGCCGAGCCCACCAGCAGCAGGGGTTTGCGGCCGATCCGGTCCACCAGCGAGATGGCGATGACGGTGCCGACGATGTTGACGATGGAGGTGAACAGGCTCAGCAGCAGCGAGTCGGACTCGGCGACGCCCACCGACTGCCACAGCGAGGAGGAGTAGTAGAAGATGACGTTGATGCCGACCAGCTGCTGGAACGCCGACAGGGCCATGCCGATCCACACCACGGGCAGCAGCAGGTAGGGGCCGCGCAGGTCGCTCAGCCTGGGGCGCACCTCCGAGCCCAGTGCCCGGCGGATCTCGGCGATGCGGCGCTCGACCCGTTCGGTGCCGCCGCCCTCCACCTCGGCGAGGATGGTGCGGGCCTTGTCGAGCCGGCCCACCCGGACCAGGTAGCGGGGGGACTCGGGGATGAGCAGGCTCAGCAGCAGGTAGAGCAGGGCGGGCAGGACCTCCACGCCCAGCATCCACTGCCAGGCCTGGAGGGGGCCGATCGTGTTGTGGGCGCTGCCGTCGGCGATCTGGGCGATGCCGTAGTTGACCAGCTGCGAGCAGGCGATGCCCAGCACGATGGCGAGCTGTTGCAGGGAGCCCAGGCGGCCGCGGTAGGCGGCCGGCGAGACCTCGGCGATGTAGGTGGGGGCGATGACCGAGGCCATGCCGATGGCGACGCCGCCCAGGACGCGCCAGGCGGTCAGGTCCCACACGCCGAAGGGCAGGGCCGACCCGATGGCGCTGGCCGCGAAGAGCACGCCGGCGACCTGCATGACCCGGATGCGTCCGAACCGGTCGGCCAGCGACCCCGCGGTGGCGGCGCCCAGCACGCAGCCCAGCAGCGCCGACGCGATGGTGAATCCCAGGGTCGCCGAGTCGACGTCGAACCTGGCCTGGATGGCGTCGACGGCGCCGTTGATGACGGCGCTGTCGTAGCCGAACAGGAATCCGCCCATGGCCGCCGCGGCGGCGATCATGGTCACGTGGACGATGTTGGCGTCCGCCCCCGCTCCCCCGTTGACGGTGCTCACGTTCGCTCCTTCCGGTGGGCGTTCTCTCCAGGGTGGTCCTCCTACCCACGATGCGTCACGGGTGCGCTACCGGTGGCGGGGCAACGATGGCCGACGCTTGGCCCGTTCGGGGGCGGGGCGTGGCCTGTGCGCGGCGGGGCGGGTCTGCGCGGCCCCCGGGTCCGGGGCGGGGACGGGTGCGCCCTTACAAGGAGTCGGCCGGTGTTTTTGGCGCGTCCGGGGGGTGCGCGGACCGGGGCCGCGCCCTCAGGATCGTGTGCTGTGACGACCTACCAGAACCTCGCCGACAAGGCGCTGCGCCGGGAACTCCCCTCCCGCGACGAACTGCGCGCCGTCCTGGGCTCCTCCGACGACGACCTGATGGACGTGGTCGCCGCCGCCTTCCGGGTGCGGCTGCGCTACTTCGGCCGCCGGGTCAAGCTGAACTACCTCGTCAACATGAAGAGCGGCCTGTGCCCGGAGGACTGCTCCTACTGCTCCCAGCGGCTCGGCTCGCGGGCCGAGATCGTCAAGTACACCTGGCTCAGGCCCGAACAGACCCGTGAGGCGGTCGCGCAGGGGGTGCGGGGCGGGGCCACCCGGGTGTGCCTGGTGGCGTCCGGCCGCGGGCCCACCGACCGGGACGTGGAACGGCTGGCCCCCACCGTCGAGGACATCAAGAGGGAGCACCCGGGGGTGGAGGTGTGCGCCTGCCTGGGGCTGCTGTCGCAGGGGCAGGCCGAGCGGCTGCGGGAGGCGGGTGTGGACGCCTACAACCACAACCTCAACACCTCCGAGGAGCGGTACGCCGACATCTGCACCACCCACGGGTTCGCCGACCGGGTCGAGACGGTGGAGCGGGCCGCGCACGCGGGGCTCTCGCCGTGCTCGGGGCTGATCGCGGGGATGCGCGAGGGCGACGACGACCTGGTGGACGCCCTGTACGCGCTGCGGGAGCTGGGCCCGGACTCGGTGCCGGTCAACTTCCTCATGCCGTTCGAGGGGACCCCGCTGGAGGGCACCTGGGAGCTGACCCCGCAGCGGTGCCTGCGCATCCTGGCCGCGGCCCGGTTCGTGTTCCCGGACGTGGAGGTGCGTCTGGCGGGCGGGCGGGAGATCCACCTGCGCACCCTGCAGCCGCTGGCGCTGCACATCGTCAACTCGCTGTTCCTGGGCGACTACCTCACCAGCGAGGGGCAGGCGGGCAGGGCGGACCTGGAGATGATCGCCGACGCCGGGTTCGAGGTGCAGGGGGCGGGAGAGCCGACCCTGCCCGCCGAGCGCCACGACCTGCTGCGGCCGCGCCGCCGGGGTGCCGGGACCGCTCTCCCGCCCAACGCCTGACACCGGTTCCGGGCGCCGTCCCCGCCCGGAACCGGCGGCTCAGCGCGGCTGGGGGACCTGCTCGGCGCCGTTCCACTCCTGGTACTGGCGGGCGGCAGCGGCGGCGGCCTGGTCGTCCTGGCGGTCGCGCACGCACTTGGCCAGGGTGAAGGTCGCGGTGATGACGTAGAGCAGGCCCATGCCGAGGAAGGCGCGCATCCACAGGTCGACGGGCAGGAGGACCACTCCGACGCCCAGGCCGACGGAGGCGGCGGCGAAGGAGACCACGGACTGGAGGTAGAACTGGGGGGTGGACCGGGGGGTGGGGGCGAACGGGTTCATGGGCCCATGGTCTCCGGGGCGCGGGCGGCGCGCCTGAGTACGCCTACTCAAGTGCCGGCCCGGTGCCGCCCGGGCGGCGGTCCGCGCGGTCAGGCCGGGGCGGTGGGCCGGTCCGGGCGCAGGGCCGCCAGGTCCTGTCCCGGTTCGCGGCCCGTCGCCAGGCGGGCGGCGACCGCGCCCTGGTAGGCGCCCAGGGACAGGCCCTCCCCGCCCAGGCCGGTGGCCACGATCACCCCGGGCAGCCGCTCCAGGGGGCCCAGCAGCGGGAGCCCGTCGTGGGTGCCGGGGCGAAAGCCCACCCGGGTCTCCACCACGGTGGCGTCGGCCAGGCCGGGCATCAGCTCCAGGGCCGAGGTGAGGTTCTCGGCCAGCCCCTTGGCGGTGACGCGGCGGTCGAACCCGGCCTCGGGCTCGCGGGTGCCCCCGGTGACGACGCGGTCGGGGCCGAACGCGACGGTGTGGCTCTGGTGTTCGCCGAAGCGCACCACCGGCCAGGGGCGGGTGTCGGTCCCGGGCAGCGCGAAGTGGGTCATCTGGCCGCGCACCGGGAACACCGGCAGCTCCACCCCGGCCACCGACAGCAGGCGCCCGGTCCAGGCCCCGGCCGCCACGATCACCGCCGGCGCCTCCAGGTCCTCGCCGCCCACCCGCACCCCGGTGACCCGGTGGCCGTTCCACAGCAGGTGGGCGTCGCCCTTGCGGTAGTGCAGCCCGCGTTCCTCGGCGGCGTTGAACAGGGCGTCGCGCAGCACCCTGCCGTGGACGCGGGCCATGCCCTCGACGTACACGCCGCGGTAGGCGGCGTCCAGCAGGGGGAAGCGTTCGCGGGGCTCGCCCGGGGCCAGGCGCTCGACCCGGCCCATGCCCTCGTACCCGGGCATGGCGGCCAGGGTGGAGACCAGGTCGTACCCGGCGTCGTCGCCCTCCAGGTCCACGGACATGCCGCCGACGCGCTCGTACCCGGTGGCCTGGCCGTCGTCGGCGAGTTCGGCGATGAGCGCGGGCAGGTGGGCGGCGGCGCCCCGTTTGAAGGCCTGCATTCCGGGGTCCTCCCAGGGGAAGGGCCAGGGGAAGACGACGCCCTGCCCGGCGGCGGTGGCCTGCCCGGTGTGGGCGGAGTCCACCAGCGCGGTGGACACGCCCTTGCCGGCCAGGTGGAACGCCGCGCTGGCGCCGACGATGCCGCCGCCGACCACGATCACGTCCATCGCATCCTCCAGGGGTCCTCCGGGGCGGTCGACCACACTATGCCGCCGGTGCGGTGCCCTCCAAGCGTTCGGGCACGTGTCGGGGCCCGGTCCGCGCGGTGGGCGGTGCGGCCCCGCCGGGCGCGGTGCGGCGCGAACGAGCCGAAAGACCCGCGTGCCGTATCCGGGGGCGGGGTAGGCAGCGGCGATAGGTTGTGCGCTCCAGCGAGGAGCACACCCGTTTCCGGAGGTAGAACACGTGAACACGCACTCTCCCGGGGTCGCCCTGATGCGCCGGCCCGGGCCGGGCCTGGCGCAGGGCATCGTCACCCACATCGAGCGGGTGGAGGTCGATCCGGTGCTGGCCGCCCGCCAGTACACCATCTACCAGGAGGTGCTGTCCTCGGCGGGGTGGCGGGTGTTCGAGGTGGACGCGGCGCCCGAGCACCCCGACTCGGTGTTCGTCGAGGACTCGGTGGTGGTGTGCGGGGACCTGGCGGTGCTGACCCGGTCGGGGGCGCCGGAGCGGCGCGGGGAGGTCGACGGGGTGGAGGCCGCGGTGCGGCGGCTGGGGCTGCGGGTGGCGCGGATCGAGCCGCCGGGGGTGATGGACGGCGGCGACGTGCTCCAGGTGGGCGCCACGGTGTACGTGGGCCTGGGCGGGCGTACCGACGAGGCGGGCGCGGCGCAGCTGGAGCGGCTGCTCAAGCCGCTGGGCCGGGAGGTGCGGCGGGTGCCGCTGGGCGCGGTCCTGCACCTGAAGTCGGCGGTGACGGCGCTGGGCGACGGGACCCTCATCGGGCTGGAGGAGCTGGTGGACGCCTCGGCGCTGCCGCCGGTGCGCCGTCCGGCGGAGGAGCCCGGGGCGCACGTGCTGCCTTTGGGCGGACGGGACGTGCTGATCAGCGCGGCGGCGCACGGCACCGTCCACGAGCTGGCCGGGCAGGGGTGGCGGGTGCTGCCGGTGGACATCTCCGAGTTCGAGAAGCTGGAGGCGTGCGTGACCTGCCTGAGCGTGCTGGTCCCCGACCTGTGACCGGCCCCACCTCCAGGCCGTTTGCCATTGCGGCAAAGTTTTTTGTGTTTTTTGCGGGCCGGACCGCATCCTGGCCGTGGAGGTGATCGAGGTGACGGAGAACGGCGCCTACGACTACGACGTGGTGGTGATCGGCGGCGGTGCGGCCGGGCTGAGCGGGGCGGTCGCCCTGGCCCGGTCGCGCCGCTCGGTGGCGGTGGTGGACGCGGGCGAGCCCCGCAACTCCCCCGCCGAGGGTGTGCACGTGCTGCTGGGCCGGGAGGGGGTCTCCCCCCGCGAGCTGGTGGCCCGGGGCCGCGAGGAGCTGCGCTCCTACGGCGGTGCGGTGGTCGAGGGCGAGGTCGTGGGGGCCTCCCGCGGCGACGACGGCCTGTTCGCGGTGGCGCTGGGCGACGGGCGCACCCTGCGGTCGCGCCGCCTGCTGGTGACCACCGGCCTGGTCGACGAGCTGCCCGGCGTGGCGGGCCTGCGGGAGCGGTGGGGGCGCGATGTGCTCCACTGCCCCTACTGCCACGGCTGGGAGGTGCGCGGGCAGCGCATCGGTGTGCTGTCCGTGGGCCCGATGTCGGTGCACCAGGTCCTGCTGATGCGGCAGCTGAGCGACGACGTGGTGTTCTTCGCCCACACCGCGGCGCCCATCGGCGCCGAGGACCGCGAGCGGCTGGAGGCGCGCGGCGTGGAGGTGGTCGAGGGCGAGGTCGTCGCGGTGGAGACCGACGGCGACCGCCTGAGCGGGGTGCGCCTGGCCGACGGCCGGGTGGTGGAGCGCGACGCCGTGGCGGTGGCCACCCGCATGGTGGCGCGCGCCGGCTTCCTGTCCGCCCTGGGGCTGGAGGTGCGGGAGCACCCGATGGGGGTGGGCGAGCACGTGCCGGTGGAGGCCGGCGGGCGCACCGGGGTGCCGGGCGTGTGGGCGGCGGGCAACGTCACCGACCTGATGGCCCAGGTCGGCGCGGCCGCCGCGGCGGGCACCATGGCGGGCGCGCAGATCAACGGCGACCTGGTCATGGAGGAGACCGACCGCGCGGTCGAGCGGATGCGCGCGCGGCGGCCGTTCTCGGCCGAGGCGCGGGTGCACGAGGCGGTGGCGGGCGAGAGCCGCCACGGACTGTGACGCAGGAAATGGAACGAGGGGGACGTATGGGGCAGGAGTTCGACCGGGCCTACTGGGAGGACCGCTACCGGGAGCACGGCCACGGGTACGGCGCGCCGCCCAACCCGCAGCTGGTGGCCGAGGTGACCGGGCTGGCCCCGGGGCGGGCGCTGGACGCCGGGGCGGGCACCGGGGCCGAGGCCCGGTGGCTGGCCGGGCAGGGGTGGGAGGTGACGGCCGTGGACATCTCCCAGGCGGCCCTGGACGCCGCCCGCGAGCGCGCGGCCGCGCTGGACACGGCGGTGGCCGGGCGCATCACGTGGGTGCGCGCGGACCTGACCGAGGAGATCCCCGGGTCCGGGTTCGACCTGGTGTGCAGCCACTACGCGCACCCCACCGGCGGGTACCGGGCGTTCTTCGACCGGCTGGCGGCGGCGGTGGCCCCGGGCGGCACGCTGTTCGTCGTCGGCCACGACCACGCCGACGACCACGGCCACGGGCACGGCGGGTCGCTGGAGCACTCGCGGGTGGGTGCCGCCGAGGTCGCCGAAGGCCTCGACGAGAGGGAGTGGGAGGTGCTGGTGAGCGAGTCCCGCAGCCGCGAGGTCGACCGGGGCGGGCACCGGGCCGTCCTGCACGACTCGGTGCTGCGGGCCCGCCGCCGCGCCTGAGGCCGGGACCGGGGCGGGCGGTGCCCGCCCCGGTCAGAGCCAGTCGTGTTCGCGGGCGTAGCGGGCGGCCTCGTGGCGGGTCCGGGTCTGGGTCTTGTGCATCGCGTTGGACAGGTAGTTGCGCACGGTGCCCTCGGCCAGGTGCAGGCGCGCGGCGATCTCGGCGACCGAGTACCCCTCCCGGGTCTCGCGCAGCACGTCGACCTCCCGGTCGGTGAGCGGGGAGTCGTCGATGACGGCCAGCGCCGACACGTCCGGGTCGATCCACCTCCTGCCGGCGTGCAGGGCCGCGATGACCTCGGCGATGTGCGCGGGGTCGGCCGCCTTGCTGACGAAGCCCTGGACCCCCAGTTTGAGCGCCCGGCGCAGCACCCCGGGGCGGGCGTGCCGGGTCAGCATGAGGACCACCTGTCCGGGGTGCTCCCGGCGCAGCCTGGCGACGGCCTCCAGGCCGTCGGTGCCGGGCATCTCCAGGTCGATGACGAGCACGTCGGGCCGGTGCCGCAGTACCGCCTCCACGGCCTGGGCGCCCTCGGCGGCCTCGGCGAGCACGGAGATGTCCCCCTCCAGGGGCAGCAGCGCCGCCAGGGCCGACCGCAGCAGGGCCTCGTCGTCGGCGAGCACCACGGTGGTGGTCATGGGCGTCCTCTCGGGGTCGTGGTCAGCGGCCGGTGTCCGCGGCGGGGAAGGACACGGCCGTCAGAAAGCGGCCGTCCTCGCGCCGCGCGGTCAGGGTGCCCCCGGCCCCGGCGACCCGTTCCGCCAGGGCGGCCAGCCCGCGCAGGGCTGGGGTGGGGCCCCGGCCCGCGCCGTCGTTGGTGATGATGATGCCCGTCTCGACCAGGGTGATCCCCACCCGGCCGGCCTGGGCGTGGCGCAGGATGTTGGTGGTGGTCTCTCGCAGCACCTGGCCGACCAGTTCCGCGGAGCGCTCGTCCACCTCGCCTTCGCGTTCCACCTCCACCCGGATGCCCGCGGCCTCGAACAGGTTCTTGGCGTTCTCCAGCTCCGCGGACAGGTTGAGCCTGCGCTGGGCGTAGGCGAGCTCCCGGGTCCGGGCGATGGTGTCCCCGACCAGGTCCTGGACCTCGCCCAGTTCCCGTTCGGCCCGGTCGGTGTCGGTGCGCAGGAGCCTGCGGGCCAGGGCCGCCTTCAGTTTGACCACGTGCAGGGTGTGGCCCTGGATGTCGTGCAGGTCGCCGGCGAAGCGCACGCGCTCGCGCATGACGGCCACCTCCGCCTCGCGCTCGCGGGCCCGCTCCAGCTCGGTGAGGATGTCGCGGACCGCGAAGACCAGGGAGACGAGGACGAACCCGGTCGCGGCGACGGCGGCGGTGGCCACCCCGTACCGGAGCGCGGCCTCCAGGGGGCCCTCGGGTGCCAGCGCCGCCTTGACCGCGACCAGGGCCGCGCCGGCGGCGACGAGCGCCGCGGTGGCCGCCCTGGGGCGGCGCGACAGCTCGGAGACGGTGATGGTGGCCACGGCCGCGACGCTGTAGACGGCCGTGGCGGAGTCGGCGGCCAGGACCCCGAAGACCCACACGGCCGCGACGAAGGCCAGGCCGGGGAGGAGGACCGCGGCGCGTGGCTCACGGCCGGCGGCCCACCGGTTGACGATGAGCATGGTCACGGCCAGGGCCGCACTCATCATGACCGCTTCCTGCCAGGTCCCGGCGTCGGTCGCGATCAGCAGGGCGCCCACGGCGGCGATCGCCCCGGACACGATGTCCATGTTGAGCCTGCGCAGGCGCCCCTGGGTCTCCTCGGTCTGCTCCGGCCCCATGCGCGTCCCCCCGTGTCCGCGGCCGTCGGCGCGCCGGCCCGCGGACCCGGCGCGGCGCGCTCCCAGTCTGGCGGGGGCCGGGCCGCCCCCACCAGTGACACGGCGTCACGGTCCGTCCGGGCGAATGTCACGGTCCGGTGGTGACACGGCCGCACTGCCGTGAGCGGGGGGCCGCGGGCGATGGTGGTGCCTGAACGATCCACAACCGGCGAAGGGTTACACCGTGATCGAGTTCCTCCAGGGAGTCACCTCCCAGGTCCCCGTGGCCCTGCAATGGGCCGTTGTGGTCGTACTCGGGGCGATCCCCTTCATCGAGTCCTACAGCGGGTCTGCGCTGGGGGTGGTGGCCGGGGTCCCGGTCTGGGTCGCGGTCCCTGCGGCGGTCGCCGGGAACATCGTGTCCCTGCTGTTCTCGGTGGCCATGTCCGTGCGACTGCGCGACAAGGTGCGTGCGGGCCGCGCCGACCGGCCCCGGACGGAGCCCTCTCCCCGCCGCGCCAAGCTGCGCAAGCAGTTCGACCGGTACGGGGTGGCCGGAGTGGCCCTGCTGGGTCCGCTCGCCCTGCCCAGCCAGATCACCGCCGCCGCGACGGTCTCCTTCGGGGCTCCCCGGGGTGCGGTGGTGTTCTGGCAGTCGGTGGCGATCGTCCTGTGGGGTGTCGGGTTCGGCGCGCTGGCCGCGCTGGGGGTGGCGGTCCTGGCCTGAGGGGCAGGTGCCCCCGAGGTGGGGGGAACCTGCGGTCGGTGTCGCGGGTCAGCGCAGGTCGGCGAAGAACACGCGCACGTCGTCCAGGAGCAGGTCGGGCTCCTCCAAAGCGGCGAAGTGCCCACCGCGACCCTCGACGTCGGTCCAGCGGACGATGGTGTTCTCCGCTTCGGAGTAACGGCGGATGCCGACGTCGTGGGCGAACACGAGGACGCCGGTGGGCACGCCCGAGTCCTCGTCGACCTCGCCCCGGCCCGCCTCGTCGACGTAGCCGACGTAGGCCGAGGAGGTCGCGGTATCGGTCAGCCAGTAGAGCATGGCGTTGGTGATCAGGCGGCCTCGTCGAGGAGTTCGCGGGTGCGGTCGCGGGCGTGGTCGTAGGTGAGGCCGTGTTCGGCCAGGACCGAGGCGGCGGGTTCGGGCAGGCCCTGGCGGAGCAGGGCCAGCAGGATGTGGGCGGAGTCGATGGACGTGTGGCCCGCGGCGATGGTCTCGCGCAGGGACAGCTCCAGGACCTTCTTGGCCCTGGCGTCGAACGGGCTGCCCAGGCGGCCGCGCCGTCTTGGCGGGGCGGGTTCGGCGGGCGGTGTCAGGGCCTGGGGGCCGAAGGCCTCCTCCAGGCGGCGGAACAGGGCGTCGGTGTCGATGCCCACGGCGCGCAGGGCGTGCAGTTCCCGGTCGTTGAGCCCGGCGGGGCCGGTCGGCGGGTCGGCGAGCATGGCGGGGGTGATCCCGGCGTCGGCGAGGATGCGGGCGCCGGTGCCGTCGGCGCGGGCCAGGGTGAGGAGCAGGTGCGCGGGTCCGACCTTGGCGTCGCCCTGCTCGGCGGCGGTGGCGACGGCGTCGGAGACGATGGCGCGGGCGGTGCGGCTGAAGCGTTCGAACACGGTGTCACTCCCGGTGGGCGTGTTTCTGGTGGACGGCCTGGCGGGTGACGCCCAGTCGGTCGGCGATCTCCTGCCAGGACAGGCCCTGCTCGCGGGCGGCGCGCACGTGCAGGGACTCCAGGTGGTCGGCGAGTTTGCGCAGTGCGGCGACGGCGGTCAGGCCGGTGGCCGGGTCGAGCGGCGTTCCCTCATCCATGGTGTCAAGATATGTTGACACTCTTTTCCTGTCAAGGAACCTTGACACGTCTGCCGACGGCAGAAACCAGAACCGCCGCCGCCCCCTCCGCGTTGGAGACGGGTGAGAACACCACCGACCCCGGGAGACCCATGTCCGCCGTCCGCCTCGTCCGCAGCGCCACCCTCACCCCCGACGTCGACTACGCCTACGCCGCCACCGTCAGCGGCCCCCTGCGCGCGGTGTGGACCGCCGGGGCCTGCCCCCTGGACGAGAAGGGGGCCACCGTCGCCGCCGGCGACGTCGCGGGCCAGGCCGAGCAGGTCATGCGCAACCTGCGCACCGCCCTGGCCGACGCCGGGGCCTCGCTCGCCGACATCGTCAAGACCACCGTCTACGTCGCCTCCCCCCGCCAGGAGGACCTGGTGGCCGCCTGGGACGTGGTGCGCGCCCACATGGGCGACCACGACGCCCCCTCCACCCTGCTCGGCGTGGCCGCCCTGGGCTACGACGACCAGCTCGTGGAGGTGGAGGCCGTGGCCGTGGTGGCCGACTGAGCCGATAATCCGATGACAGGACGAAGGGGAAGGCGGTAGACCTGTCCCCCATGGACGTCCACCGCCTTCCCACCGACCCCGAGGCCGCGGCCCGGGTGTCGGCGGCCCTGACCGACCCGGCACCCCTGCGCGACGACGGGGGCGAACCCGCGCCCGGAGGCGTGTGGGCGAACGCCCCGGGCGCCTCCCGTGAACGCGGCGTGCTGCTGTACGTGTACGGCGGCGGGTTCGTCCACCGCGACCCGGGGCTGATCACGGCGGCCGCCCGGCGGCTGTCGGCGGCCACCGGCCGCCCCGCCCTGGCCGTGCACTACCGGCTGGCGCCCGACCACCCCTTCCCCGCTCCCCTGGACGACGTGGTCGCCGCCTACCGCTACCTGCTCGCCGAGGGGTTCGCGCCCGGGCGCGTGGCGGTGGTCGCCGAGTCCTCCGGCGCGGCGCTGGCCCTGTCCGCGCTGCTCGTGCTCAAGGCGGCGGGGGACCCGCCGCCCGGGACCGTGGTGACCCAGTCCGCCGTCACCGACATGACCCTGGGCAGCCCTTCGCTGTCCGCCGACACCCCGGGCGACCCGGGGGTGGACCGCGCCCTCATCGCCGACCTCACCGGCCGCTACCTGGGCGGGGCCGCCCGCGACCGGGCTCCGCAGTCGCCCCTGCACGGCGACCTGGCGGGCCTGCCCCCGCTGCTGATGGTGGTCGGCGGGGCCGAGGCGCTGCTGGACGACACCCTGCGCTACGCCGCGGCCGCGCACGCGGCGGGCACCCGGGTGCGGGTGGACGTCCTGGAGGGGCTGCCGCACGCGTTCTCGCTACTCGCGCTGACCGAGGGCGAGGCCGCCGGGGAGCTGCTCATGGAGCGCGTCGCCGGCTGGATCGACCGCTGGGCCCGGTGAGGGCTCAGCGCTGGGCGGCCGGGCGCACGACGATCTCGTTGACGTCCACGTCGGCGGGCTGGTCCACGGCGTAGGCCACGGCGCGGGCGATGGCGTCGGCCGGGATGCTCGCCGCCCGGTACCCGACCATGAGTCCGGCCGCGTGCGGGTCCGTGATGTGGTCCGCGAGCTCGGACTCCACGACCCCCGGGGAGACGGTGGTCACCCGGATCGAGGGGTCGGACTCCAGGCGCAGCCCCTCGGTCAGGGCCCGGGCGGCGAACTTGGTGGCGGAGTAGACCGCCGACGTGGGCACGACCTCGCGTGCGCCGATCGAGGCGATGGTGACCACGTGCCCCGAGCCCAGGTCGCGAAAGCGCGGCAGCACCGCGGCGATCCCGTTGTAGAGGCCCTTGACGTTGACGTCGAACATGCGGTCCCACTCCTCGACGAGCAGCGACTCCAGGCGGGAGAGCAGCATCACCCCGGCGTTGGCGACCAGGACGTCCAGGCGCCCGTGTTCGGCGACCACGTCCGCGACCAGGTCGGCGAACGCGGCCCGGTCGGTCACGTCCAGGGTGCGGGCCAGGGCGGTGTGCCCGACGCCGGTGAGCTCGTCGGCGACGGCGCGCAGGCGGTCCGCGCGGCGCCCGGTGAGGACGACGGTGTGCCCCTGGCCGGCGAGCCGCCGGGCCACGGCCTCGCCGATCCCGCTGCCCGCCCCCGTCACCAGGACGACCTTGTGCGTGCCGTGCGCGCCCCGGGCGCTGTCGGTGTCTTCGGTGGTCGTTGCGTGTGTGCTCATGGGGTTCACCCTCGCGGCCGCGGACGGTGGGGGGAAGGCCGCGGCGCACCTGGGAGTGCCGCACCCGGGTTCCCGGTCAGGCGCGGGCGCGGTGGGCGCGCACCCGGGAGCGGGTGGCGCAGCGCTTGGAGCAGAACCGGCGCGCGCTGCCGCTGCCGGTGTCGATGAACACCCGGCCGCAGCCCTCGGTCCCGCACACCCCGCCCGGCGGGCGCTGTCGGTCGGTGAGCAGCAGCGCCAGCATCAGGCCGGCCGAGGCGGCGAACCACTCCGCCAGGGGCGCGTCGTCGCGGGAGTCGGTGTGGACGTGCCAGTGGGAGGCGCCGCCGTGGTCGGTGAGCCGGGGCGGGTGCGCGGCGGCCAGCAGGGCGTTGACCCGGGCGGCGGCCGCCGCGGTGGTGCCCGCCTCCAGGACGCGGCGGATCCGCGCGGCGGCCTCCCGCAGCGCGGCGAGGTCGCGGCCGGTGACGGGGTCGTCCTCGCCGTGGGCGCGCAGCACCTCCTCCACGCGGGCCGGGTCCGTGTCCGGTGCGGCCAGGGCGTTGACGAGGTCGGCGGTGCGGGCGGCGACGGCCCGCACCGAGCGGCCGGTCAGGGCGGTGGAGGTCGGCATGCGGCCACTGTAACGCCTCTTCTGTTTTGAGGCGTTACTCCGTAGCGTCCGGTCCGTGCGCGACGTGATGAGGTACCTGGGCGGGGCGACGGCCGCCCGGACGGGCGACGAGATGTCGGGGCCCGCGCTGCTCCTGCTGGGGGTGGCGCTGACCGGTGAGGCCGTGGCCGGCTCGGCGCTGCTCGCCGGGCTGACCGGGGCGGCCGCGGTGGGCGGGCCGCTGGTGGGCGCGCTGCTGGACCGCTCACGGCGGCCGGGGCGCGTGTTGGCGTGGGCGCTGGGCGGGTACGCGGCCGGGTTCGCGCTCATCGCCCTGGCGCTGGGCCGGGTCCCGCTGCCGTGGGCGGTCGGCGCGGCGGTGGCGGTGGGGCTGCTCGGCCCGGTGCTCTCGGGCGGGTGGACGGCGCAGCTGCCCCGGGTGGCGCCGGCCCGGTGGCGCGCCCGGGCGGACGCCTGGGACGCGATGACCTTCGGCGCCGCCTCCCTGCTGGGTCCGGCGCTGGCGGGGGTGGTGTCCGCGGGGGCCGGGGCCGGTGCCGCGGTGGTCGCCGCGGCGGTGCTCATCGCCCTGGCGGTCCCGGCCGCGCTCGCGCTGCCCGGCGCCCCGGCGGCGCACGCCGCCGGCCCGGTCCTGCCCGGGCTGTGGGAGGGGGTGCGCGCGGTGTTCGCCCCGGGGGCGCTGCGCCGGGCCACCGCCTCCAGTTCTCTGTCCATCGCCGGGACCGGGATGCTCGTGGTGTGCGCTCCGCTGCTGGGGTCGCGCCTGCTGGGCGGGGCCGAGCAGGGGGCGCTGCTGCTGTCGGGGATGGCGGTGTGCTCGCTGGCCGCCAACCTCCTGCTCGCCCGCCGCCCCGGTGCGCTCTCCCCCGACGCGCTGCTGCGGGTGTGCGTCTGCGTCCAGGGGCTCGGCACGGCGGGCGCCGCGCTCGCGGCCGGGCCGCCGGCGCTGCTGGTGTGCCTGGCCCTGGTGGGCGCCGCCGAGGGGCCGCAGCTGACCGCCCTGTTCGCGATCCGCCACCGGGAGGCGCCCGACCGCCTGCGGGCGCGGGTGTTCACCACCGGGGCGAGCCTGAAGATCTCGGCGTTCGCCGCCGGCGCCGCCCTGGCCGGGCCGCTGGCCCAGGTCTCGCTCCCGGCGTGCCTGGGCGCGGCGGCGGCGCTGCACCTGGCCGCCGCCCTGATCCCCCACCGGTAGCGGACACATCCTGTCCTGCACTCCTGGCAGACTGCGGGTATGTCGACCACCACGTCCTCACGCCTGCTGCGACTGCTGTCCCTGCTCCAGACCCGCAAGGACTGGCCCGGGAGCGAGCTCGCCGACCGCCTGGAGGTGAGCGCCCGCACCGTGCGCCGCGACGTGGACCGGCTGCGGGAGCTGGGCTACCCGATCCAGGCCACCATGGGCACCGGCGGCGGCTACCAGCTGGGCGCGGGCGCCGCCCTGCCGCCGCTGCTGCTGGACGACGACGAGGCCGTCGCCGTCGCGGTGGGCCTGCGCACCGCCGCCCAGGGCGGGGTGAGCGGTATCGAGGAGACCTCGGTGCGCGCCCTGGCCAAGCTGCTCATGGTGCTGCCCTCGCGGCTGCGCCGCCGGGTGGACGCCCTGGGCACCTTCACCGTCCCCATGCCGGGCCGGGGCCCCAGCGTGGACGCCGACGTGCTGGCCCTGGTGGCGGGCGTGTGCCGCGACGGGGAGCGGCTGCGCTTCGACTACGAGCGCCACGACGGCACCGTCTCGCGCCGCGTCACCGAGCCGCACCGCCTGGTCTCCCGGGGGCGGCTGTGGTACCTGGTGGCCTGGGACAACGAGCGCGAGGACTGGCGCACCTTCCGGGTGGACCGGATGCGCCCGCTCACCCCGACCGGGCCGCGGGTGCCCCCGCGCGACCCGCCCGAGCAGGGGGTGGCCGCCTACCTGGCCGAGCGGATGAACTTCCACATGTGGCCGCACCGGGCCCGGGTGCGGCTGCTCATCGGCGCCGAGGAGGCCGCCGGGCGCGGCATCGGCGAGTACGGCCGCCTGGAGCCGGTCGACGACACCTCCTGCGTCCTGGAGGTCGCGGGGGACTCGCTCCGGACCATGGCCTGCTACCTGGCCATGCTCGACGTGGAGATGCGGGTGGAGGAACCGGAGGAGCTGCGCACCGAGATGGCCGCCCTGGCCGCCCGCCTGCGCCGGTCCGCCGACTGATCCGGCGGGGGCCTCCTGCGGGAAGTCCGAGCGGGCACATCCCAGAACAACTACTGTGGGCAGTCACCTGACTTCCTAGAGTGATGAAAGTGGGATCCGCGTGCTCACCCGGGACCGTGCCCTCCGACCGACGCCCGCCCTCGACCCGCCGCCGACCGTCCGCGACCTGTGCCCCGGCTACCGGATCGCCCGCTGGGACTCCCCCGCGTCCCTGTCGGCGGACCGGCGGGAACGCCTCCACATGATCCTGCGCGGCCTGGCCGCCCGCGCCTTCGGCGCCGACCACTCCGCCTACTGGCACGCCCGCATCGAGGGCGGGTTCTTCGACCGCGTCACCTCCCTGGCCCTGATCCTGGACCACGGCGGCGTCCCCGTGGGCTGGGGCGGCTACCACCGGCTGCGGCTGGACGGGCGCCCGGCCCTGTACCTGGACGCCACCGGCGTGGTGCCCGCCCACCGCCGCACCGGGCTCACCTCGGCGCTGATGACCCACTTCCTCACCCGGGAGATCCGCACCCGGCCGCTGCGCGGCATGGACGTGGTCATGCGCACCCGCCACCCCGCCGTCTACGCCGGGTGGCTGCACGGCCTGGGCCCGCACCGGGTCTTCCCCAACACGCGCCGGGCCCTCCCCGCACGGGTCCGGCGCGTGGCGGCCGAGGCCGCGGACTGGCTCGGCGACGGCCCCGGCCTGGACCCCGACACCCTGGTGGTGCGCGACGCCTACCGGGTGTTCGAGGGCGACGTCTACGGGGTGCGGCCGCGCAGCGGGCACAGCGACATCGACGACCTCTTCGCCCGCACCGTCGGCCCCAAGGACGCCCTCATGGTGGTGGCGCACCTGGACGCGGCGGCGCTGGCGCGCTGCGCCCTGGCCCGCGCCGCCCGCTCCCGGGTGCGGCGCATGCCGGCCCTGGGCGGGCGGCCCCGGCGCGGCGGGGCCGCGCCGGTCCACCCCGACACCGCGGACCTGCTCACAGCGGCACGGCCTTGACCGTGGGCGCGCTGTACACCAGCCCGCCCATGTCGCGCACCTTGTCGGTGAGCGCGGCCAGGCGCAGGCTCTCCTCCCAGGGCATGTCCGGGCTCTGGGACAGCCCGGCGGCGACGCACCGGGCGACCTCCTCGGCCTCGTACTCGTAGCCGTTGGCCCGGAAGGGGCGCTCGAAGGTCTCCGGCTCGCGGCCCTCGCGGTGCAGGACCACCTCGGTCGCCGCCCAGAACAGCGGGAGCTCCACCCTGCCGCGGGTCCCGGCCAGCACGGCCCGGTCCGGCAGGGTGGTGAGCGAGGCGCACGACAGGGTGGCGGTCGCCCCCTGCTCCCCGCGCACCAGCACCGTGGTGTGGGTGTCCACCATGTGGTCCGGCGACAGCCGGCGGGTGGCCCCCACCACGGTGAGCTCCCCCAGGTACCACGACGCCAGCATCAGGGGGTACACGCCCAGGTCGAGCAGGGCGCCGCCGCCCAGGTCGGCGTTGAACAGCCGGTGGTCGGGGTCGTAGGGGGCGTTGACGCCGAACTCGGCGGAGATCTGCCGCAGTTCGCCGATCGCCCCGTCGGCGACCAGCTCGCGGGCCAGGCGGTGGGCGGGCAGGAAGCGCGTCCACATCGCCTCCATGAGGAACACGCCGTTGTCGCGGGCGGCCCCGGTCATCTCGGCGGCCTGGAGGGCGTTCATCGCCATCGGCTTCTCCACCAGCACGTGCTTGCCCGCGTTCAGGCACAGCAGGGTGTGCGGGTGGTGCCAGGGGTGGGGGGTGGCCACGTAGACCACGTCCACGTCGGGGTCGGCGGCCAGCTCCGCGTAGGAGCCGTGGGCGCGGGGCACGTCCCAGGCGGCGGCGAACTCCTGGGCGCGCTCCCATGTGCGCGAGCCGACCGCGGTGACCCGCGCCGTGGGGGTGGCCCGCAGGCCTTCCATGAAGGAATGGGCGATCCCGCCCGTGCCGAGCACGCCCCAGCGCAGTACGCCGTTCTCATCTGTCATGGGGGCATCCTAAAAACCCGGTCGTCTCCGGATCGACGGGGGGCGGGTCCCCGGGCCCGCCCCGGCCGTTGCCGCGGGCCCAGGCACGGAGGGGCCCCGGCGCGCGGGCCGCCCCGCGCGCCGGGGCCGGGGACCTCAGGAGCTGTGCTGCTCCCGGTGGCGGTCCTCCCGGGACCTCCCCTGGCGCGGGACACCCCCCTCGTGCCCGTGGTCCCGCCGACGGCGCCCGCGCCCGTCGGCGGGATCGTCGCGCATCTCGACGTAGGGCTCCACGTCCTCGGGGAGCCCCCCGGAGACGGCCCGTCCGCGCTCGATCTCGGCGTTGAACTCCTCGCCGAGCAGGATCGCGATGTTGCTGATCCACAGCCACACCAGGAAGACCACCACCGTCGCCAGGCTGCCGTAGGTCCTGCCGTAGGAGGCGAACTCGGCCACATAGAAGGCGAAGGCCGCCGAGGCCGGGATCCACAGCACGATCGCCAGCACGCTCCCGGGGCTGACCCACCGGAACCCGCGCCTGGCGTTGGGCGAGGCCCAGTACAGGAGCGCGATCATGAACACCACCATGAACAGCAGCACGGGCCACTTGGCGATGTTCCAGACCGTCACCGCGGTCGGCCCGAGCCCCAGCAGGTTCCCGAGCCGCTCCGCCACGCCCCCCGTGAGGGTGATGCCGACCACGGTCAGGGTCAGCAGCACGACCATCAGCAGGGTGACGCCGACACGGATCGGCAGCGTCTTCCAGATCGGCCGTCCCTCGGGGACGTCGTAGACGATGTTGGAGGCGCGCATGAAGGCCGCGATGTAGCCGGAGGCCGACCACAGGGCCACGGCCAGGCTGACCAGACCGAAGATCCCGGCCGCCGCCCGGTTGGCCTGCAGGTTCTCGATCGCCGTGGTCAGGAGTCGGCCGGCGTCGGCCGGCACGGTCCCCGTGATGTTCTCGGTCAGGGTCCGCGTGGCCTCGGGTCCGGCCAGGCCCACCAGGGACACCAGCACGAACAGCGCCGGGAAGACGGCCAGGATCGTGTAGTAGGTGAGACCGGCGGCGAGGTCGGTCAGGGCGTCGGCGCGGAACTCGGTCACGGTCCGGCGCAGGGAGGCCCACCACGAGGAGGCGGGCATGTCGGTCGGCGCGTCGGCCCCCTCACGGGCGGAGCCCCGCGCACGCGCTTCCTCGGAATCGTGTCCCGCCATCTTCCGCTCCTTCCTCGTTCGGCCCCGGCCGCCGGGCCCTCGCACACCGGCCGGGAGAGGCGGCGGCCGGGCGGCCGGGGCAGGAACCGCGCGTCTCCTCGGCGGCCGCCCCGGCCCCGTGCCGGACGTGCCCGCCCGGGCGCTGGGCGGCCCGCTGCCCGGTACGGCTCCCGGAGAGGACCGAGGCGGCCGGCGAGCCGGCGCCGAAGGCCGTCAGCCCGGCGGCGACGGGGCCGCCCCGGGGCCGGCGCACAGCCTGGTCGGCCGCCTGGTCGGCGGTGTGCCGGCCCCGCCCGTCCCCTCGTCCGAGTGCGTCACCAGGCCTCCTCGAAGCCGGTCGTCCCCTCGGTTGGAGCCGCGCCTACCCGTGCCGCCTCCCGGCTACACATCGCACGCAGGGGCCCCGTGGGGAACATGGATCGGAGAGGGGGCGGATACGCCCCGGGCCGTCCCCCCGGGAGCGGGATCGCCCTTCTCCCGGCGGATCCGAGCCCCACGGCCCCGGGCCGGGGCATCCTAAAAACCCGGTCATCTCCGGGTCGACGGGGGGCAGATCCTCGGTTTCCGGCCGCCGGGCCCTTACCGTGTCCCCTAGGACGCGAAGGGGTCCGTCCGCAGGAATCGGAGGGGGACATGTCGGAGACGCTCGCCCACAGGCTCGGGGTCCGCGCCGGGGACCGGCTGCTCGTCCTCAACGCCCCCGAGCGGTACCTGCGGCTGCTGGAGCCGCCGCCCGACACCCACATCGACCTGGGCCCCATCGAGGGGGCCGAGTACGACTCCGTGCACCTGTTCGCGCTGGACCGCGCGACGGTGGACCGCGAGGTCCACCCGGTCCTGAAGACCCTGTCCCCGGCCGCGGCGGTGTGGGTGTGCTACCCCCAGCCCGGCGGCACCATCATCACCGACCTGCGCTCGGACCGGGGCTGGGACGTCCTGGTCGACGACGGGTGGCGCCCCGCCGCCCAGGTGCCGATCGACTCGGACTGGGCGGCGCTGCGCTTCACCCGCGGCTGAGCGTCAGCCCCCGTGGACCCGGACGCCGCCGCTGACGGTGTCCACCTGGACGCGGGGGCCGTCGGAGGAGGTGCCCACCTCGATGTCGCGCCCGCCCGAGACGGACTCGCCGGTCACGTCGTAGTCGCCGGAGGGGACCCGGACGTCGACGGAGCCGCTGGTCGTCTCCACCACCAGGGTCCGGAACGGGGCGTCGGTGTCGACCTCCACCCTCCCGGAGACCGAGGAGATCTCGGCGGTGTCGAACCCGCCGCCCACGGCCACCCCGCCGCTGGTGGACTCGGCCTCCACCGACTGCGCGGCGAACCCGGTCACGTCCACGTCGCCCGAGGTGCTGACGGCGCGCAGCCGCTCGCCCTCGCCGGAGGCGCTGACGGCCCCGCTGGTGGACTCCAGGTCCGCGGACCCGGTGACCCCCTCGGCCTCGATCCGGCCGCTGGTGGTCTCGACCTCCACGTCGCCGGTGATGTCGGCGAGCTCCACGGCCCCGCTGACGGTGGACACCTCCACCCCGCCCTCGATGCCGGTGGCGGTGACCTCGCCGCCGATGGTCTCCACCAGCACGGCCACCCCGGCGGGCACCGCGATGTCGTAGTCGATCGAGCAGCCGCCCAGGAACCACACACCCGAGCACTCGGCCTCGATGCGCAGGTCCCCGCCCTCGGCCTCGATGTCCTCGTCGGGCTCGGTGAGGGGGGTGCCGCGCAGCTCCCGCTCCACCTGGACCTCGTCGTTCCCGGCGGCGGAGAAGGCCACCCGGCCCCCGGTGCCGTTCTCGACGACCACGCGCTCGGGGGCGGCGAAGGAGTCCCGCCGGTCCCCCCGGTCCACGCCCACGTTGCCCAGGACCGAGACCGCGGTGATCGCGATGAGGGCCACCACCAGGACGCCGCCCAGCACCAGCCACGGCCCGATGCGGAACCCCGTGCCGGGCTCCTTGCTCGACGAGGCGTACAGGCCCCGTGCCTTGAAACTCACTGTCTTCCTCTCCGTTCGGGCTCTCGCCCCCTTGGGTCCCGGTGCCGGTCAGTTCCGGTCGTGGTCGCGCAGGTAGTGCAGGACCGCCTGCACCCTGCGGTGGTCGTGGTCGTCCTGGCCCAGGTCGAGCTTGGTGAAGATCGACCGGATGTGCTTCTCCACCGCGCGCTCGGTGACGGTCAGCCGGGCCGCGATGCCCGCGTTGTTGAGGCCCTGAGCCATCACCTCCAGCACCTCGGTCTCCCTGGGCGTGAGCCGGTCCAGGGCGCTGCCCCGGTGCCCGCTGAGCAGTTGCGACACCACCTCGGGGTCGATCGCCGCGCCGCCGCCGGCCACACGGCGCAGCACGGTCAGGAACTCGTCGATGTCGGCGACCCGGTCCTTGAGCAGGTAGCCGACCCTGGACATGTCGCGCCCGCCGAACAGTTCGGCGGCGTAGCGGCTCACCACGTGCTGGGACAGCAGCAGCACCGCCACGTCGGGGTGCTCCTCGCGGATGCGGATGCCCGCCTTGATGCCCTCCTCGGAGAAGGTGGGCGGCATGCGGATGTCCACCAGGCAAAGGTCCACGTCCGGGTGGTCGGCGATGGCGGCCATCAGCGTGTCGGCGTCGCCGACCTGGGCCAGCACCTCCACCCCGGCGTCCTCCAGGAGCCGGACCATGCCGCTGCGCAGCAGCACCGAGTCCTCCGCGATGATGACCCGCGGCCCCCCGTCCGGGGCCCCGGTGTCCTGCGCGGCCCCGTAGGGGACCGTTCGCGCGTCGTGGCCGTGGAACACGGTTCTCATGCCTCCCAAGGGATGTCGGCGGTCAGGACGGTGCCCTCACCGGCCGGGCTGTGCACGGTCAGGACGCCGTCGACGGCGTCCACCCGGTCCCACAGGCCGTACAGGCCGCTGCCGGAGTCGGGTTCGGCGCCGCCGGCGCCGTCGTCGGTGACGGCGACCCGCAGCAGGTCCCCGCCCTGGCGGGCGGGGCGCTCCACGCGGTGGGCGGACACGGTGACGCGGGAGGCGCCGGAGTGCTTGGCGACGTTGGTGAGCGCCTCGCACACCACGTAGTAGGCGACGCCCTCGGCGCGCGCGGAGGGGCGTTCGGGCAGGTCCACCTCGACCTTGGCCGGGACGGGCGAGCGTCCGGCGGCCACGGGCAGGGCGGCGGGCAGGCCGCGGTCGGTGAGCACGCGGGGGTGCAGGCCGCGGGCGACCTCGCGCAGGTCCTCCATGACCTCGCGGGACTCGCGCTGGGCCTCGGTGATCAGCTCCAGGGCGGCGCCGGGGTCGGTGCCCACGCGGGCGCGGGCCCGGGTGAGGGTCAGGGTCAGGGCGAGCAGGCGCTGCTGGGCGCCGTCGTGCAGGTCGCGTTCGATGCGGCGCCGTTCGGCCTCGGCGGCGTCGACCATGCGCAGGCGGCTGTCCTGGACGTGGGACAGGCGGCGGCGCATGCGCACCTCGGGGGCGTCGAACAGCAGGGCCCGGTGCAGCGCCACCTCGGTGGACACCGCGTACGGGGCCAGGCGCACGCCGATGAGGACGGCCAGCGGGGCCAGGACCACCTGGACCAGCGGGCCGACCAGGTCGGAGGGCTGGCCCTGGACGAGGATGAACACGGTGCCGACCAGGGCGCCGACGGCCACGGCCAGTCCGCACACCACCAGGGCCACCACGATCCCGCCGAACAGCAGCCCGTGCAGGCCGGCGGCGGTGGTGTACACGACCATGGACCAGGCCTCGCGCCCGAACACGAACCGCCACAGCCGCGACCAGCGGCCGTCGGGGGCCAGCGGGTCGGGCGGGGCGGTCTCCACGATCCCGAAGACCGTGCCCAGCCGGTGCCGCTGCACCCGGCAGGCCAGCCGGGAGAGCAGGGTCGCGGCGGCGGGCAGCAGGACCAGCATGGTCAGCGCGCCGGTGAGGAGGCCGTCGAAGCCCTCCCGCCAGGGGTCCTCTCCCCCGGGGGCGATCATGAACCCCACCCAGGAGGCGGAGACGACCAGCAGGAGCGCGGGGATCAGGTAGAACAGCGACAGTGAGAACGAGGTCATCAGGTGGGCGATCTCGACCGCGCGCGTGCGCCAGGGCGCCCTGTGGGCCGCCGCGATGGCGCGCGCGAGCCCGGCGGGGGCCTCGGGCGGGCCTCCGTGGCCGCCGGGGCGTGTGATGGATGGACTGTGACCGGTCACGTGTCCCAATCTAGGTTCGGGGCGGCCGGGACACGATGTCATCAGCACGTGGACACGGGGTGGTGGTGGCACTACCCGGGGCGTGCGGGGGTCTGCGGGAGAGGGGCGAGGGTGGGCGACGGGCGGGTCGAGGTGGGGCCGGTCCTGGCCGGTGTGGGCCGGATCAACATGCTGTTCGTCCTGGACGCGGCGCCTCCCGGGCCCCGCTGGCGGGCGCTGGGCGACCCCGGCCCGGGGGCGGTGGCGGCGGAGGTGGAGCGGGTGCGCGGGAGCTTGGCGGGGTCCGCCGGGGTCCCGGCGCGGGAGGTGGAGTGGCGGGTGGGCGCCTCGCTGTTCCAGCAGGGGCTGGCCACCCGGACGCTGTCGCCGGTGCTGGCCGCGGCGCTGTGCCACGGCGCGGCGCTGCGGGCGGAGGACTTCCACCGGGACCCGGGGGCGGAGGGGCCCATGGTGCTGCGCACCTCCCAGCGGTGGGCGGAGCCGATCGCGCGCGAGGACCCCGCGGCGGTGGCCGGCCACATCGCCGCGACCGTCCTGGCCGGGGTGCTGGAGCCGGTGGCGGCCGCCCTGGACGCGGTGCCCCGCGGCACGGGCCGGGTGGCGCCGGGACTGCTGCGCGGCAACACCGCCTCGGCCCTGGCGGGGGCGGCGCGTTCGCTGGGCCTGGCCCGGCCCGCGGTGCGGGAGGGGGCCGAGGAGGTGGTGCGGCTGCTGGCGGCGTCCCCGGCGCTGGCCGGGACCGGCTCCTACACCGGGCGCGACGCCGGCGGGGCGGCGGTGTTCCGGCGCACCACCTGCTGCCTGTACTACCGGGTGCCCGGGGCGGGGTACTGCGGCGACTGCGCGCTCGCCGCGCCGGGGAAATCGGGGTGACACCGGGCGGGGGGCGTGCCACCCTGCCCGGATGACCACTCCTGAGATTCCTCCCCTGCACCGGGACTGCGACTTCAACGGGCCGCTGTCGGACGCCCACGCCGCCCGGCTCATCGACACCCTGGGGCCGCTCGACGGCCGACACGTCGTGGACGTGGGCTGCGGGTGGGCCGAGCTGCTGCTGCGCACGCTGGAGGGCGCGCCGACCGCGACCGGGTTCGGCATCGACATCGGCGAGGGGGCCGTCGCCCACGGCCGCGCCAACGCCGCCGCGCGCGGGCTGGCCGACCGGGTGGAGCTGGTGGTGGGCGACGCCGGGAAGTGGTCGGGCGGCGGGGCCGACGTCGTGTTCAACATCGGGGCCACCCACGCCTGGGGCGGCGAGCCGGTGACCCATACCGCCAACGCCCTGGAGGCGCTGTCGGGCCTGCTGCGGCCGGGCGGGCGGCTGCTGTTCGGCGAGTGCTTCTGGGTGCGCGAGCCCACCGACGCCGAGCTGGCGGCCATGTACGACACCCCGCGCGAGCAGTACCGGACGATGCGCGGGCTGGTGGACATGGCGCTGTCCTACGGGTTCCGGCTGCGGGCGCTGTCGCAGGCGTCCCTGGAGGAGTGGGACGACTTCGAGAACCGGCACGCCAAGGCGTGGGAGGAGTGGCTGCTGGAGAACCCCGGCTCCCCCGACGCCGAGGAGGTCCGCGCCCTGTCCGACCGGCAGCGGGTGGCCCGCGTCGACGGCTGGCGCGAGGTGATGGGGATGGCGTACCTGACGCTCGTGCGGGTGTGAGGCGGGTCCGTGCGGCCGGGGCCCGCCCCGGCCGCACGGTGCCCCTGCGCGCCTTCGCCGTGCTGCGGCCCGTCCGGCGCCGTCCGCGAGGGCCCGCGGCCGCGGGCCCGCCCCGGGGACCGCTTCCGCGGCGCACGGCGGCCCGGGGGCGTCCGAAGGACGGGCCCGGGCCGCCGGGGCCGGTCAGGCGGCGTCGGCGGCCCGGCGCACCTCCTCGATGTCGATGCGCTGCATCGTGAGCATGGCCTTGACGGCCCGCTCGGCCCGGCCGGGGTCGGGGTCGGTGACCAGGTCGTCCAGCTCGCGGGGGAACACCTGCCAGGAGAACCCGAAGCGGTCCTTGAGCCACCCGCACTGGCTCTCCTGGCCGCCGCCCTCCAGGAGGGCGTACCAGTAGCGGTCGGACTCGGCCTGGTCGGCGCACGGCACCTGGAGGGAGAACGCCTCGCTGAAGGTGAACTCCGGGCCGCCGTTGAGGGCGGTGATCCGCTGGCCCTGGATCTCGAAGTCGACGGTCAGGACCGACCCCTGGGTGCCGGGCATGCCGGGGCCGTTGTGGACGACCTTGAGGATGCGGGCGTCGTCGAACACGCCGACGTAGAATTCCGCGGCCTCCTCGGCCCGGCCGTCGAACCACAGGCACGGGGTGATCTCGAGCTCGGTCATGGTGGTGTCCCTTCGGTGCGTGCTGCTCCGTCACAGGTACAGACCCGGCGCCGGGCCGGAACTCATCGCGGTCCGGACGGTTTTCTCCGGCGTTCTCCGCGGTCCTCCAAGCTCCCTCATCCTCCCCCGTAGAGCCCTAGGATCAGGGGATATCCGGCAGTGGAGGGACGTTTCGTGGAGCAGCGGTACTACTCGGTGGACCAGGTGGCGGAGCTGTTGGGGCTGCACGTGAAGACCGTGCGCGGCTACATCCGCGACGGGAGGCTGGCGGCGACGCGCATCGGCAAGCAGTACCGGATCCGGCGCGAGGACCTGGAGGCGTTCGGCGGGGGCCCGGTGGAGGCGCCGGAGCCGCAGGGGCCGGCCTCGGCGGAGGTGTCGGCGGTGGTGCGCCTGGAGGGGGTGGACCGGGACCGGGCCGACCGGGTGACGACGCTGCTCACGGCGGCGGCCGCCACCCCCGGGCAGGGGCGCCCGCCGGTGCACGTCCAGGCGGTGCACGACCCGGGCGCGCGCAGCCTGCGGCTGGTGATCCTGGGGGACGCGGCGGGGACCGCGGCCCTGTTGGACCTGGTGGACCGGGTCGCACAGAATTGATGTCTCACATGTTGATATTGAAATCTCACCTTTAGAGACGTCGGGTGTAGGGTCGGGGTACCGCGAACACGGCGGTCCCCCGACGGAAAGGGCGACGATGACGCGCTACACCCACGGCCAGCACCCCTCGGTCACCGACTCCTACCGCTGGCGCAACGCCGCCAACTCGGCCGGGTACGCGCTCGCCGAGATGACCCCGGGGCGCTCCCTGCTGGACATCGGGTGCGGTCCGGGCACCATCACCGTCGACCTGGCCGCGCGCGTCGCGCCGGGCAGGGTGGTGGCCGTGGACTCCTCCGCCGAGGCGGTGGAGCTGGCCCGCGCCACGGCGGAGAAGGAGGGCGCCGGGAACATCGACTTCCGGGTCGGCGACGTCCACGACCTGGACCTGCCCGACGCCTCCTTCGACGTGGTGCACGCCCACCAGGTGCTCCAGCACGTGGCCGACCCGGTGCGGGCCCTGTCCGAGATGCGCCGGGTGACCGCGCCGGGCGGGGTGGTGGCGGCCTGCGACAGCGACTACTCGGGGATGTACTGGTACCCGCGGCCGCCGGAGCTGGACGAGTGGATGGACCTGTACCAGCGCGCGGCCCGCGCCAACGGCGGGGAGCCCGACGCGGGGCGGCGCCTGCTCGCCTGGGCCCGCGCCGCCGGGTTCGAGGACGTCACCTACGCCGCCGAGGTGTGGGACCACTCCTCCCCCGAGCGGCGCTCCTGGTGGGGCGGCATGTGGTCGCGCCGCATCCTGGAGTCGGACCTGGCCCGGCAGGCGGTCGCGGAGGGGCTGGCCTCCCCCGCCGACCTGGAACGCATCTCGGCGGGGTGGGCGGCCTGGAGCCGGGACCCCGACGCGGTCTTCGTCATCCCCCGCGGCACCGTCCTGTGCCGGGTCTGAGACGGCGGACGGACAAGGCCCCCGCCGGTGCGCACCGGCGGGGGCTCCCGGGGCGGCCCGCGGTCTGATTGGGTGGAGAACACACGGTCACCCCCTCGTCACGGCCGGAGCCCTCCATGACGGAACCCGAACACCCCCTCCCCTCCCCCGAGACCCCCGCCGATCCCGACACCTCCGCCGATCCCGGAGTCCGCCCCGAGGCCGGAGCCGCAGAAGGCCCGGAACCGCCCGGGGGCCCCGACGCGTTCTCGGTCGTCCTGGGCAACGCCACCCTGCTCGGGCTGGGCTACCTGCTGGTGCGCCGCCCGCGCCGGGCCCTGGCCGCCGCGGGCGCGGCGCTCGCCCTGGTCGCGCTCATCGCCCTGTTCCCGCACGTCACGGCCTGGAGAGTGCTCCTGGGGCTGGTGTGGGCGGGCACGGTCGTGCACGCCTGGTGGCTCACCCGGCGCCCCGGCGGGACCCCGGCCCCGGCCCCGGGCGGGGCGGCCCCGCCGCGGTGGCGCACCCGGGTGCTCACGGGCTCCTGCGTGCTCCTGGTCGCCCTCGCGTGGCTGCGGCTGGACGCCTGGGCGATCACCCGGGACGCCGGGGCCGCGCACACCGCGGGCGACTGCGACCGCGCCCTGGCCTCCCTGCGCTGGCTCCTCCCGGCGCACGGGATCGCCCACGGCCCGGCCGCCGACCGCGGCGTCCAGCAGCGCCAGGCCTGTGAGCTGCTCGCCGCCGCCCTGTCCGACCCCGACCCGTCGTCCGCGGCCGAGAAGCTGGAGCGGTACCTGTCCGGACCGGGCGCGCTCTGGGACGGCGCCGGCCCCGAACGCGCCGAACTCCTGCTCGGCACGGTCGTGGCGCGGGCCCGGGAGCAGGAGGCCGCCGGCGAGGCGCTGGGCGGCCACGGCCCCGCGGTGGCCGCCGTGGAGGACGCCTTCACGCAGCTGGCGCGGACCCTGGAGGACGCCCCCGGCCAGAGCGGGCGGGTGGGCGCCGTCGCGGAGTCGTTCCTGTCCTCCCTCGACGGCATGGCCCCGTGCCGGGCCCGGGAGATCGACGGCTGGCTGCTCGCCCAGGACTGGGAGGACCCCGCGCTGGCCCGTGTGATGGAACCCCAGGCCGAACAGGCCCCGGTCCGGATGTTCGACTGCGCGGAGGCCCTGGCCTCGGTCCGGCCCGAGGAGGGGGCGGGGGCCCACCAGGAGTTCCTGGCGGCCCATCCCGAGCACCCCCTGGCGGCGCGCTCGGCCGAGAGCCTGATCGCGACCGAGGAGTACTGCGCGCACCCGGCCGCGTTCCCGGCCGCGCCCGCCTACGAGGGGGAGGGCCCGCACGCGATGCGCGTGTCGGGGCTGGACCCCGAGGAGTACGGCTTCCCGGACTCCTGGCGGGCCGGCACCGTCGAGGAGACGGTCCTGGTGGTCTGCGTGCAGGGCCCCGAACGGGGCTCCTTCCAGCGGACGTGCGCCTACGAGCCGGGCGAGGACCAGCTGCTGCTCCCGTTCTCGGGGTCGACGGACGTGGACTTCTACGCCAGCGCGTTCACCCTCCAGGCCTACGAGCTGCGCAGCGGCGAGCCGGTGGAGGAGTACACCGAGGAGATCGGCGACCCCTGCCCCGAGGAGCTGGAGTACGAGTCCTACTTCCTCGACATCGTGCCCGGGGAGTACGACTCGGACTACTCCGCGGCGGACGTGCGCGGGATGTTCGACCGCCTCATGGACTGAGCGCCGCCCGGGGCTTCCGGGGCCGGGGCCCGCGGGCCCCGGGCCGCACCCCCTGCTTGCGCTCGGCCCGCTTGTAAACCTATGCTTTACAAGTGCAAGAAGATTTGACGGATGCGCTGCGGTCGCTGAAAACGCACACCGAGGAGTTCCTCGCCTCGCGTTTCCGGACCGCGGACGAGGACTGGGCCGGCTCGATCGCACTCGCCCTGCGCATGCAGGCGGACGCCGACGGGGTCGTGCGCGCCGTCGTGCAGCAGGCGCGGCGCAACGGCGTCACGTGGCAGGTCATCGGCGACGCGCTCGGCGTGACCCGGCAGGCGGCGTTCCAGCGCTACGGCAGACCGGTCGACCCCAGAACGGGAGAACCCATGGACACCACCCCCCTCCCCGGTGCCGCCGAACTGGCGGCCTCGGTGATCGAGGACCTCGCGGCGGGCCGGTGGTCGCGGATCACCGACCGGTTCGACCCGGCCATGCGCGACGGCCTGTCCGAGGACGCGCTCGCCGCCGCCTGGGCGCAGATCGTCGGCATGTCGGGGGCCTTCGAGGGGCACGGGGAGCCGGAGGTGGCCCGTGCCGCCGACGTGACGGTCACCAACACGCCGCTCTCGCTGGAGGCCGGCGACTACACGGCGCGCATCGCGTTCCGCGACGACCGGACCATCGCCGGTCTGCACATCCTCGACGAGAGCCGGCGGCCGTGACCGCCGCCGCGCCCCCGGGCGGGCGCCGCACGAGCCGCCACGACCTGCGCTCCGTCGCCGTCTTCACGGGCCTCGCGTTCGCGCTCGCCTGGCTTTTCGCGCTCCCGCTCTGGCTGGGCGAGGGGATCGCCGACCCCTGGTTCGCCCCCGTGGCCGTCGCCGTGATGGGGACCCCCGCGATCGCCGCCCTCGTCGTCGTGTTCTTCGTGGAACGGCCGCCGCACAAGGCGCGAACGCTGGGGCTGTGGCCGCTGCGGCCGGCCCGCAGGGTGCTGGGCTACGCGGCGGCGGGGATCCTCGTGCCCATCGCGCTCGTCCTGGCGGCGCTCCCGGTCGGCGCGCTGCTGGGGGTCTACCCGGCCGACTTCACGGGCTTCTCGGCCTTCCGGGAGGTCCTCGACGAGCAGGCGGGCGCCCTGGGAGCGGACGGGATCCCGGTACCGGTCGGCGTGCTCGTCGCCGTCCAGGTCGCCGCGCTCCCGATGGCGGCGTTCATCAACCTCCTCCCTGCGCTGGGCGAGGAGCTCGGGTGGCGCGGGTGGCTGCTCCCGAAACTGATGCCGCTGGGCACCCTGCCGGCCCTGCTGGTCTCGGGCGTGATCTGGGGGGTCTGGCACGCCCCGCTCGTCCTCCTGGGGTACAACTACCCGGACGCGCCGGGCTGGCTGGCCGTGGTCATGATGACCGGAATGTGCACCGTGGTCGGCGCGGTCTTCGGCTGGCTGCGGCTCCGGTCGGGGTCGGTGTGGCCCGCGGCCCTCGCCCACGCGGCCTTCAACGGCGCGGGCGGGACCTACCTCCTCTTCGCCGCGGCGGGAGAGCACATCGACACCACGCAGGCGACGGTCCTGGGCTGGAGCGGGTGGATCGTGCCGCTCGCGTTCGTCGCGGTCCTCGTCGCCACCGGCCGGTTCGCCCCCGCGCCGCCACCGCCCCCCGCGCCGTCGGGGCGGGACGCTCCCCTGGAGGACGCGGGTCCGGAACGCGCCGCCGGCGGGTAGCCGTACCGGCTCGCGGGCGGGACCGACCCGCCCGCGAGCCGGTGGTCCCCCGGGGCCGCCGTTGCTGTTTGACTGGGCGCATGCCTTTGCACGGTGAATACGAACCCAGTACCTCCGCCCGCGCCCGCGAGCAGGCGGAACTCTACGAGTCCTCCGGCGGCACCGAGGGGACCACCATGAACGGCCTTCCCGTCGTGCTGCTGACCTCCATCGGCGCCAAGACCGGGAAGCTGCGCAAGACGCCGCTGATGAGGGTCGAGCACGAGGGCCGCTACGCCGTCGTCGCCTCGCTCGGCGGCGCGCCCGAGCACCCCGTCTGGTACTTCAACCTCAAGGCCGACCCCCGGGTGGAGCTCCAGGACGGGCCCGAGCGCAACGACATGGTGGCGCGCGAGCTCACCGGCGCCGAACGGGAGCTGTGGTGGGAGCGCGCGGTGGAGGCGTTCCCCCCGTACGCGGACTACCAGACCAAGACCGACCGGCGCATCCCGGTCTTTCTGCTGGACCCCGCTCAGCACGACTGACACCGGGGGCCGCGCACCGCGCGGCCCCCGCGGGCGCCGGTCCCCGCGACCGGCGCCCGCCCCGGAACCCCCCGCGACGCGCGGCGGCTTCCCGGACCCGGTCCTCAGACCTGGTTCACGCCGCCGTCGACGTAGATGTTCGCCCCCACGACATAGCCGCTCTGCTCCGAGGCCAGGAAGGCGACGGCCGCGGCGACCTCCTCGGGCTCGCCCGTACGGCCCTTGACCACGGTCTCGGCGGCACCGGTCCGGGCGGCCCGCGCGCCCTCCTCACCGAGGAGGGCGGTGGCGCCGGGGGTCTCGATCATGCCCGGCGAGACCACGTTCACCCGGATGCCGCGCCCCTTGAGCTCGACGGACCAGGTCCGCGCGAACGACCGGACGGCGGCCTTGGACGCGGCGTAGGCGCCGAACGCCTCCATGCCGCGGTCGGCGGCCGTGGAGCCGATGAGGACGACCGAGGCCCCGTCGTTGAGCAGCGGGAGCGCCTTCTGCACGGTGAACACCACGCCCCGGGCGTTGACCGCGAAGGTCGTGTCGAAGTGCTCCTGGGTGGTCTGCTCCAGCGTCGCGAACTCACCGATCGCCGCGTTGGCGACGAGCACGTCCAACCCCCTGCCCCGGGCCCGGACCGCCGCGTAGAGCCGGTCCAGGTCCTCCGGATCCGAGACGTCGCCGACGACGCCCGTGGCCCGGTCCGCTCCGACCGCCTCGACCGCGGCGTCCAGCTCCGCCTTGCGCCGACCGGTGATGAAAACGTGCGAACCCTCGTCCGCCAGCCGTTGGGCGGTGGCCAGGCCGATGCCGCCGTTGCCACCGGTGACCAGCGATGTCCTGCCGTCGAGCTGTCCCATGGGAACTCCCCTGTCACTGTCCGCGCGGATCTCGGCCGATCTCCGCTCCGCCAACGATCATGCTGCGCCTGACAGGCAAGATCCATAATGTAAGATCCCTGATTCTTTACAGATCGTCCAGGAGGGCCGCGTGTTGCTCGGTTTCAGAGACCCCGTCGCCGACGCGATCGGCCTGCTCCGGCCCAGCACGTCGATCGGGCCCAGCGTGCAGGCCACCGGGGAGTGGGCGGCGCGCTTCGACGGGGCCGCGCACATGAGGACCGGCTTCGTCGCGCGCGGCGGGTGCTGGCTGCTCCTCCAGGGGCACGAACCCGTGCGGCTGGAGCGGGGCGACTACTACCTGCTGGGCAACCCCGACCCGTACGTGCTCTCCGGCACGCCCACCGCGGACCCGCGCTCGGCGGTCCGGGTGGGAGGGAACGCCGCGGGCGGGGTGGTCCGCATCGGCCCGGAGGCCGAGGACGACACCTACGTGTGCGACGGGCGGTTCACGTTCGAGGACGCGAACGCGTCGGTGCTGACCGACATCCTGCCGCGGCTGGTGGTCGTGCCCTCCACCGACCCGCGCGCCCGGCACCTGGCGCTCGTCTGCGAGCTGCTGGTCGTCGAGCTGGAGGCCGACGCGGCGGGCGGCCCCCTGGTCCTCAACCACCTGGGGCAGATCATGCTCGTGCACATGCTCCGCGCCCACGCGAGCCGCACCGGCCGCCCCGTCGGCTGGCTCTGCGCGCTCAACGACGACGGGATCGGTGCGGCGCTGCGCGCCATGCACGCGGACATGGCGCACTCCTGGACGCTCAGAGAACTCGCCGAGGCCGGGCACATGTCGCGTTCGGCCTTCGCCCGGACCTTCAAGGAGCGGGTGGGGGTGCCGCCGCTGGAGTACCTGATCCAGTGGCGGATGAGCCTGGCGCGCGACGCTCTGCGACACGGGACGCTGTCGATCCCCGAGCTGGCCTCGGCGACCGGTTACCGGTCCGAGAGCGCGTTCAGCACCGCGTTCCGCCGGGTGGTGGGCGTGTCACCGGCCCGGTTCCGGTCCCGGGCGCGCTCGGCCGCCGGCGTGAAGGCTCGGCCGGCCTGAGCCCGCACGGAGGCGGGCCGGTGACCTCGCCCCTCGCCCGCCCGCGGGAGGCGCGGCCGAGGAGTCGGGGAAGGCGCACGGCGTCACGCTGGGACCACGAGTCCCCGGGCGGCCGAAGGCCGCTCCGGGGCCGCGCCTTCCTCGTGGTGACGGGCCGCGGCGGGTCCGCCGCCCGGCCGGGTCACAGGAGCAGGAAGCCGATCGCGCCGGACGCCGCGACGACCGCCCAGGCCGGGGCCCGCCACACCGCCAGCGCCACGAACGCGGCCGCGGCCAGCGCCATCGTCGCGGGCGAGACCACGCCCTGGAGGAAGACCGGGTCGTACAGCGCCGCGGCCAGGATGCCCACCACCGCCGCTCCCGCGCCGGCCAGGGCCCGCCGGGCGCGGGCGTCGCCGCGCAGCCGCTCCCAGAACGGCAGGGCGCCCACCACCAGCAGCGCCGAGGGCAGGAAGACCGCTACCAGGGCCAGCGCGGCGCCCAGCAGCGGGCTGCCCGCCACGGGCATGAGCGCCCCCAGGTAGGCGGCGAAGGTGAACAGCGGTCCCGGCACGGCCTGCGCCGCCCCGTAGCCGGCCAGGAACGAGGTGTGGTCCACCGCTCCGGAGCCCACCGTCTCGGCCTCCAGCAGCGGCAGGACCACGTGGCCGCCGCCGAAGACCAGCGACCCGGCGCGGTAGAAGCCGTCGGCGGTGCCCAGGGCCGCGTTGCCGGTCAGCGCGGCCGCCGCGGGCAGGCCCGCGAGCAGGACGGCGAACACCGCCAGGCAGGCCAGGGCCGTGCGGCGCCGCACCGGCACGCCGGCCCCGGTCGTGTCGCGGTCGGCCGACGCCCCGGAGGAGAGCCAGAGCAGGCCGGCCAGGGCGCCCAGGGCGATGGCCGCCACCTGGCCCAGGGCCGAGGGCACCAGCAGGGCCAGGACCAGTGCGGCGACCGCGATCGTGGCCGGGCGGCGCCCCGCGGCCAGGGTCGCGGCCATGCCCAGGACGGCGTGGGCGACCACGGCCACCGCCGCGGCCTTGAGGCCCAGCAGCCACCCGGCCCCGGGTTCGGCGCCGATGGCCTGCACCCCCAGGGCGAAGCCCGCCATGAGCACGGCCGAGGGCAGGGTGAAGGCCGTCCAGGCGGCGGCCATCCCGGCGTAGCCGGCGCGGCGCAGTCCCAGGGCCATGCCGACCTGGCTGGAGGCGGGGCCGGGCAGGAACTGGCATAGGGCCACCAGGTCGGCGTAGGCGGCCTCGGAGAGCCACCGGCGGCGCACGACGAACGCCTCGCGGAAGTAGCCCAGGTGCGCCACCGGTCCGCCGAAGGAGGTCAGGCCCAGCAGCAGGAACGCGCCGAAGACCTCGCCGGCCGTCCCGCGGTCCGCGGGGGCAGTGGCGGCGGTCGGGTCCGTCTCGCTCACGCGGGCACCGCCCGGGCGGGCGGGGGCGGGGATGGGCGCACGGTGCTGTTCCTCCCGGGAGGGCGCACGCCGTCCCGGCGTGCTCCGATACGGCCGAACGCTATCGGAGGGCGTCAGCGTGCCGCCGTGCGGGGTGTCCGGCAGGGTCGCCCCCGGGGAGCGGCCTGCGGGCGGTTCACCTGCGGGGCATTTCATATCAGGACATAAGCCGTCGAAATACACGGTGAATCGAAAAGGCGAACGATAAAGAAGCGAATTCGGGCTTCGCGGCCGTCCGGCCGGCCCTAGACTGCACACGAGAACACGATCCATGTCCCCCATGTCACGGAAAAAATCGGATCCTCCCGGTACCACCAACACCCTGACGACTTCCGACCGACCCCCATCCTGCTGAACCAGGAAGGCGGCTAGGCGTGAATTCCAGTCCCTCGATTGCGCACACCCAAAACTGGAGGAAAATCCTCGCTCCTATCCCCCGCAAACGCCCCAAGGGGGCGATGGGCCGAATCGGACCGCCCAACGAGGAGGTGGTACCCGTAAAGGGATCCCGGGCCAAGCATCCCGGGCTTTCAGCCCATGTGGTTGGGGGCCGCCTTTACCAGACCCGGCCATCACCGCATAGGAGGTGACCTCGATGGCTACGTTCCGCACAGGACAGAAGACCCACCAGGCCGTGCTTCCTCAGCGGCCTGCTCTGGAATCCGCGTCAGCAGACACTCCCCGGATCGGGAACGAAACGGGACGCGGACACCGCCGCTCGACGGCGGTACCCGGTGCGGAACATGGTCGAGGGGAGACCACCGGCATCTCACCTGGTGCCGGTGGCGTCACCCCCGAGCCCCTCGGGGCCGGGGAGCGGGGCCGTGAGGCCCATGGCAACACCACCAGAACCACCCACCCGTGCGTGTTCGTCCTCGACAGGCACGGCACGCCCCTGCAGCCCTGCCCACCGGCCAGGGCCCGCAGGCTTCTGTCCCGGGGCCGGGCGGTGGTCGCCCGGCACACCCCGTTCACGATCCGGCTCAAGGACCGCACCGCCGCCGACTCCGAGATCGACGGCGTCGAGATCGGTATCGACCCCGGATCGAAGCACACCGGCATCGCCGTGTTCACCTCCCAGGGGGGTGAGCGGCGGGGCCGGTACGCCCTCCAGATCGACCACCGGGGTGCGGCCATCCGCAAGAAGATGGGCCAGAGGTCCGGGTACCGGCGGCGGCGCCGCACCGCGAACCTGCGCCACCGCGCCCCGCGCTTTTCCAACCGCACCCGGCCCCGGGGGTGGCTCGCTCCGAGTCTGCGCCACCGGGTGGAGACCACCCTGTCGTGGGTGGACCGGTTCGCCCGGTGGGCGCCCGTCACGGCGGTGCACGTGGAGCGGGTCGCGTTCGACACCCACGCCCTGTCCGCGGGGAGGCCCCTGGAAGGGATCGAATACCAGCAGGGCACCCTGCACGGGTACGAGGTCCGCGAATACCTGCTGGCCGAGTTCGACCGCGCCTGCGTCTACTGCGACGCCACCGGGGTGCCGTTGAACATCGACCACGTCCGCCCCCGCTCCCGCGGCGGCTCCGACCGGGTCGCCAACCTGGTCCTGGCGTGTGTCCCGTGCAACCGGGCCAAGGCCGACCGACCTATCGAGGAGTTCGTCGCCGACCCCCGCGTCCTGGCCAGGGTCAAAGCCCGGGCCAAGGCGCCGCTCAGGGACGCCGCCGCGGCGCAGTCCACCCGATGGGCGCTCTGGCGCGCACTCGACCGGCGCCTGCCCACCCGTGTGGGCTCGGGCGGGCGCACGAAGTGGAACCGCGCCCGCAACCGACTGCCCAAGTCCCACACCCTGGACGCGCTGTGCGTCGGCAAGACCGACACCGTCACCCAGATCGTGGGCACGGTGCTGATCGCGGGGTGCACCGGGCGTGGCACGTATGCCAGGACTACGCCTGACCGTTATGGCTTCCCCCGGCTGCGGCGGGGCCGGGTCAAGCGGCACTTCGGATTCACCACCGGCGACCTGGTACGCGCCGTCGTCCCGGCCGGGAAGCGACGGGGTACCCACACCGGCCGGGTCCTGGTCCGCGCCGGGGGCAACTTCGACATCACCACCGCCCAGGGCCGCCGTCCCGGCATCAACCACCGACACGTCCGCCTGCTCCAGCGAGCGGACGGCTACGCCTACACCACCAGAAAGGAAAAGGGCGTTCCCTCCCCGGCCTGAAGACCGAGTCCTCCACACCCGACAATCAAGTCAAAGCTGTATCGACATGGGTGCTCCCCTGCGGGGTCACGGTCGGGCGATAGGTCGCCCGGGAGCGCCGTCCACGAGCACTCCCGAAGGAACACGACCATGCACTTCACCTCCGAACAGCGCCTCGACGGCGGTCTCCTCGAGCGCGCCTTCACCCTCGGCGACGTCCCCGGCATCCTGTGGACGCCCGAGTCCGCGACCGCCTCCTCGCCGGCCCCGCTGGTCCTGCTCGGCCACCCCGGCGGCCTGCGCGGGATGTACCCCCGCCTGGCGGCCAGGGCCCGGCGGTGCGCCGCGGACGGCTTCGCCGCGGCCGCCGTCGAACTCCCCTGGAGCGGCGACCGGCCCCGGTCGGACACGGCCGAGCAGGCCCGCGCCGACCTGCGCCGCGCACTGGCGGCCGGCGAGCGGCCCGGCGAGGACCTCGTGGACCGGCTGGTCCTGCCGGTGGTGGAGGCGGCGGCCCCGGAGTGTCGGGCCGCCCTGGACGCCCTCCTGGCCCTGCCCGGGATCGGCGGCCCCGTCGGCTACTCGGGCGGGATCGTCTCCCTCGGCGTCCGGCTCGCGGCGGTCGAGCCGCGCATCGCCGCCGCCGTCCTGTTCGCCGGCAGCTTCGTGCCCCGCTCGGTGTTCGACGAGGCCCGCCGGGTCACCATCCCGCTGCACCTGCTGTTGCAGTGGGACGACGAGGGCAACGACCGGCAGTCGGCCCTGGACCTGTTCGACGCCTTCGGCTCCCCGGAGAAGGCGCTCAACGCCAACATGGGCGGGCACACCGGCGTCCCGGCCTGGGCCGGGGAGGACGCGGCCCGCTTCCTGGCCCGGCACCTGGGCGGAGAACGGTAGGGGTCAGCGCACCGCCGCCAGGCGGGCGCGGGTGCGGGCCGGGGCCCCCGGGGGCAGCGTGGCGAGGATGTCGGCCAGGCTGCTCCCGGCCAGGCTCCGGCGCCACGCCTGGTGCGCCTCGGCCATCCTGCGCGCCAGCACGCAGGTGTCCCGGCACTCCTCGGGCGGCAGCGCCCCCGCCCCCCGCTGCCGGATCTCCGCGCACAGGTAGGGCGAGGAGGCGCCGTCGACCGACTCCACGATCTGGAGCAGGTCGATCTCCCGGGCGGGACGGGCCAGCCGGAACCCGCCCCGGGGGCCCGGCGTCGCGCTCAGCACACCGGACCTGACCAGGGCCTTGAGCTGCTTGGCCAGGTAGGGCGCGGGCAGGTCGAAGTACAGGGACAGCTGGGCCGTGGAGGCGGTGTCCCCCGGTTCGAGCTGGGCCAGGGTGGTGGCGCAGTGCAGGACCCATTCGGTGCTCGCGGGAAGCTTCATACCGCCAGCCTATCGAAGACATTGTGGATCTGTTTGGTCCACGATATGTTCGGCTTCGGGACCACCACCGAGCGAAAGAAGGAACCGCCATGCGTGTCGCCGTCGCCGGGGCCACCGGCAACATCGGCTCCCTCACCTGCGCCGCGCTGCGCCGGCAGGGCCACGAGGTCGTCGGGATCAGCCGCTCCCTCGGCGTGGACCTGGCCACCGGGGAGGGGCTCGACCAGGCCCTGCGCGGGGTGGAGGCCGTCGTCGACGCCACCAACATCGCGGCCGCCGACCGCGAGGGCTCGGTGGAGCGCTTCGCGCACCTGACCCGCGCCCTGCTCGCCGCCGAGGAGCGCGCCGGGGTGGGCCACCACGTCCTGCTCTCGATCGTGGGCATCCACCGGGTGGAGGGCAACCCCCACTACGCGGGCAAGCGCGAGCAGGAGCGCCTGGTGGAGAGCGGGCCCGTGCCCTGGACCATCGTGCCCGCCACCCAGTTCCACGACTTCGCCGCCATGGTGGCCGGGTGGACCGAGCAGGACGGCGCGGCCGCCATCGCCCCGCTGCTGGTGCAGCCGATCGCCCCCGCCGACGTCGCCGAGATCCTCGCCGAGGTCGCGGTGGGCGGGCCGGTGGGCCGCCACCCCGACATCGCCGGGCCCCAGACGCAGGACCTGGTGGACATGGCCCGGCGCACCCTGGACGCCCGGGGGCGGCGGGTGCGCCTGGTGCCGACCTGGTCGGGGGTCTTCGGGACGTCCATGGCGGGCGAGGTGCTGCTGCCCGGGGAGGGGGCGCGCATCGCGCCGACGACCTTCGAGGAGTGGCTGGACTCCCAGACGGCCCCCTCCGCACCCTGACCGGGACCGCCGCGAACGGGCGCGGGGGCCGGCGCCGCACCCGGCCCCGCGTCCGTCCCGGGGGCTGGGCCCCGGGGCGGGAGCGCCCTACACTACGGGGACATCTCGCCCGGGAGGGGAAGGCGCATGGGGTACAGGGAACGGCGGGCCGCCATGGTCGCGGAGCGGGCCGCGCCGCACCTGGAGCCCGGCGAGCGGGTCCAGACGGGGTTCATCGCGCTGACCGGATCGGGCATCTTCACCGTCCCGGCGGCGACGTTCGTGGTCACCGACCGCGCGATCCTGGTGGTGGACCGCGAGGGCGCGCAGCGCCTGCCCCGCGACTTCCACTTCGGCGACCCGGCCGGCTTCTACCACCGGATCGAGTACGGCGGCGCCTACAAGGTGCACCGGCAGTTCTACCCGGAGGTCAACGCCGCCAACGAGGCCCTGCGGCAGATGCGGGCCCGCGGCAACCCCCCACAGGACGGGTAGGCCCGGCCTCACCCCGGCGGGGCGCCGCCCGCCGGCGCGGGCGCCGGGGCGAAGACCAGGTCCAGGTGGGCGTCCAGCGCGGCGACCGCCTCCCGCGCCCCGCACTGGCGGGCCAGCACCTGCAGCCCCAGGCCGTCGACGAGCGCCAGCAGTCCGGCCGCCGCGCGTTCGGGGTCCACCCCCCGCGCCCCGCCCGCCCGCAACTGCCCGGCCAGGAAGGCGCGCATCTGCGCGGCCTCCTCCCCCAGCCCCGAGACCATCGACGGCTTCGTCGCGGCGTAGGCGAGGAAGGCGAGGGAGACGTGGCCCTCCAGGCGGCGCGTCTCGTCCAGCGGCAGGATCTCCAGCAGCAGGGCGCGGACGAGCGCGCGCGGCTCCTGGGGCGCCTCCCGCGCCGATGACCGCTCGCGGATCCGGTCCATGACCATCGTGACGGCGAACGCCATCATCTCGTCCTTGGTGCGGAAGTAGTGCTGCACCATCCCGGTCGAGACGCCCGCCTCGGCCGCCACGTGCCGCAGGCTCACCTTCTCCAGGCCCTGCGCGGCGGCCAGGCGCATCAGCGCGTCGGCGAGCAGCTCGCGGCGCTCCCGGCGCTCGCGGTCGTCGATCTTTCGGGGCATGCGGCCCACCTTACATTGCGACTGTATTGCCACGCATGTACATTGCAGTCGTATTGAAAAAAAGGGGGGTGCCGGAATGGACGTGCTCGAACTGTCGGAGGTCGACCCGGGCCGGCGTGACCTGGTGGGCGGCAAGGCAGCGGGCCTGGCCGCGCTGATCCGCCTGGGCGAACGGGTCCCGGACGGCTTCTGCGTCACGACCCGGGCGTACCGGCGCGGCGAGGTGCCCCGCCGAGAGGTGCTCGCGGCCTACGCGCGGCTCGGCGGCGGGCCGGTCGCCGTGCGCTCCAGCGCCACCGCCGAGGACCTGCCCGAGGCCGGCTTCGCCGGACAGCACGACACGTTCCTGGCGGTGGAGGGCGCGCAGGACCTGCTCGCGGCCGTGCGCGCCTGCTGGGACTCGCTCCACAGCGACCGCGCCGGGGCCTACCGCGAGGCCGCCGGGATCGCCCACGGGGACGCGCACATGGCCGTGGTCGTCCAGCGGATGGTCGACGCCGAGGCGGCGGGCGTGCTGTTCACCGCCGACCCGCTCACCGGCACACGCGGCCGGGCCGTCGTCGAGGCCGCCCCCGGCCCGGGCACCGCCGTGGTCGAGGGGACCGCGGCCGCCGACCGCTACGTCCTGGACGGCTCCGCGCCGACCGGGCACGGCTGCCTCACCCCGGACCGCCTGGACGAGCTGCGCCGGGCCGGCGAGCGCCTCCGCGGCGCCCTCGGCGCCGAACAGGACCTCGAGTGGGCCTACGACCGCGAAGGCGCCCTGTGGCTGCTGCAGTCGCGGCCGATCACCACCCTGTTCCCGCCGCCCCCGCGGGGCGCGGCGCCGGGCCCGCGGCTGTACGTCGAGTTCGGGCACGTCCAGGGCATGCTCCGCCCGGCCACCCCCATGGGCATGGCGACCCTGAAGTCGGTGCTGGCGGGCATGCTCGCCTCCTTCGGCCTGGCCGTCGAGATCGTCGACATCGGCGGGCGGCTCTACGGCGACCTGACCGACGCGATGCGCGACCCCGCGACCCGGCGGCGCCTGGTGGGGCTGATGGCGGTCGACTTCGGGCCGCGCGCCCAGGCCGTGGTCGAGCACATGCTCGACGACCCCCGCTTCGCCCCGCTGCCCGCCGCGCGCAGGCGCGGCGCGGTCGCACTGGCGGCCGCGCCGCCGGCGGCCGCCGGGATCCTCGGCGCGCTGGCCCGCCCCGGGGCCGCGCGCGCCCGCGTGTTCGACGAGCTCGAACGCCTGCGGCTCCGGCCCGTCGCCGACCCGCCCACCCTCGGGGAGCTGCTGGACCTGGTCGAGGAGGGCGAGCACCCGCAGGAGCGCCCCGACCCGGTCCTGTGGCCCGTCGTCAGCGGCCTGGCGGTCTGCGCCGCCCTGCCCCCGCTGCTTCGGGGGATCGCCACCGACGAGGAGATCCGCACCGTCCTGGGCGGCATGCCGCACAACGTCACCCTCCAGATGGACCTCGCGCTCTGGCGGATGGCCCGCAAGGCCGAGCCCTACCGGGAGCGGCTGCTGGGCACCCCGCCCCAGGAGCTCGCGGCCGCCCACCTGGCCGGCGAACTGCCGGACTTCGGCCTGGACGCCTTCCTGGACCGCTACGGCGTCCGCTCGGCCGCCGAGGTCGACGTCGGCGTCCCGCGCTGGTCGGAGGACCCCGCACCGGTCTTCGCGGCCCTGGCCGGCTACCTGCGGGTCACCGACCCCGGGCAGGCCCCCGACCAGAGGTTCGGGCGGGCCGCCGCCCGGGCCGAGGCCATGCTCGCCGAACTCTCCGCTCGGGCGCGCCGCGCCCGACCGGTGCGCGGCCGGGTCGCCGCCTTCTTCCTGCGCCGGGCCCGCGAACTGGGCGGGCTGCGCGAGGCGGGCAAGTTCGCCGGGCTGTACGCGCTGCGCGACCGGCGCAGGCGCCTGCTGCTGATCGGTGCCCGGCTCTACGGGCAGGGGCTCCTGGACCGGGCCGGGGACGTCATGTTCCTCGACCCGTCCGAGCTGCGCTCGGTGGCGGAAGGCGGCGCGGACCCGCGCGCCGAGGTCGCCCGGCGCCGGGAGCTCCACGCCCGGGAGCTGCGGCGCCGGCGGGTCCCGGTCGCCCTGCTCGACGACGGCACCGACGTGGAGACCCTGCTGCCGCCCCGGGCCGCGGACGGCAGGGCGCTCACCGGCACCGGGGCGGCCCCCGGGCGGGTCACCGGCCGCGCCCGTGTGGTGCGCGACCCGGCGACGGCGTCGGTGGAGCCGGGCGAGGTCCTCGTCGCGCCCACGACCGACCCGGGGTGGACGCCGCTGTTCCTCACCGCGGGCGGGCTCGTCACCGAGACCGGCGCGGTGATGGCGCACGGGCCGACCGTGGCCCGCGAGTACGGCATCCCGGCGGTGATCTGCGTCCCGGAGGCCACCGAGCGCATCCGGACCGGGCAGACGGTCACCGTGGACGGCGCCGCCGGAACGGTCACCGTCCACGGGCCCGAGGGCCGGGTGGACTGATCCGGGAGGCCGGGGACGCGGGAGGCGGGAGGCCTGCGGGAGCGGCCCCCGGGGGAGAGCCCGTGGCCGCAGGCCGTCCGTCGGGGGCCTTTGGCCGCTCGTAGGGCGGGCCGAAGCGGCGGCGGCTCGAAGGGGTGCGGGCTAGTCGACGTCGTAGACGGTGACGGCCACGCCGCGGGCGCACAGCTCCTCCCGCACCAGCGGTTCGACGCGCTCCCACCTGCCGCCCGCCAGGCCGCAGCCGATCCGCGGCATGTGCACGGTGGCGCCCAGCTCCAGGGCGTGATCGGCCACCGTGCGCAGGCCGGTGGCGATGGCCTCGTAGCGCACCGGCGGGCCGCCGCTGCCGCGCCTGGTGCCGTGCTGGCCGACCATGTTGGCCACCCAGGTGTCGGCCCTGACCCGCACCAGGCGCACCGCGCCCAGGCCGAAGCCGTTGCGGGCCCGCTCCCGGTGCCAGGCGCGGTAGTCGCGTTCGGGTTCGGGCCAGCGCTTGGAGAGGGCCAGCACGAACCCCTTGCCCCAGCCGCCGCGGTCGTTGCACACGTGGGCGATGATCTTGGGCCCGGCGGCCTGGGGGACGGTGGCGTCGCCGCGGACGATGCGCAGCGGGGCGGGGGTGTCGGGCATGGCGGCCAGGTTAGCGGGCGGGTAGGACACAGACGGGGGACGACACCGGAACCATAAAGATGTATCTTTACCGATGTCGATAGTAAGTGACTGTCTCCAAAGGGGGAGAGCATGTCGGACCTGCCCATCGGCTACTGGCTCAAGCACCTGGACCGGCTCATCGAGAACGACTTCGACCGGACCCTGGCCTCGGAGTCGCTGGGCCGGCGCCACTGGCAGGTGCTCCACTCCCTGTACGAGGAGCCCGGCACCCTGGCCGACCTGGACCGCAGGCTCGCCGCGTTCCTGGACGACAGCGAGGTGAGCACGGCCCCCGCGGTGGAGGACCTGCGCCGGCGCGGCTGGCTGGAGGGCCTGGTCGCCCTGGACCTGACCGACGCCGGCCGCCGGGCCCACGACGACCTGTTCGGGAAGGTCCGGGCCTCCCGCGAGCGCATCTCGCGCGGTATCAGCTCCGAGGAGTACCGGGCCGCCGTGAGCGTCCTGGAACGGATGTCGGCCAACCTGGAGGCCGGGCCCGACGCCGACTGAGGCCGCTCAGGCGGGCAGTTCCCGGGTCAGCTCCACGAAGGCCAGGTCGTCCCGGCGCGGCAGCCCGAAGGCCTCGTCCCCGTAGGGGAACGGCTCGGTGCGGCCGGTGTTGGTGTAGCCGCGCCGCTCGTACCAGGCGATCAGCTCCGGGCGCTGCTTGAGGACCTTCATGCGCATCAGGCGGCAGCCCCACTCCTGGGCGGCGGTGCGCTCGGCCTCGGCCAGGACGCGCCGGCCCAGGCCGCCGCCCTGGATGTCGGGGCGCACGGAGAACATCCCGAAGTAGGCGCCGTTGACGCCGCGCTGGAGCTCGCAGCAGGCCACCAGGACCCCGTCGGCCTCGGCGAGCAGGATGAGGGTGTTGGTGCGCTCCAGCAGCGCGGCCAGCCCCTCGGCGTCCACGCGCTGGCCCTCCAGCAGGTCGGCCTCGGTGGTCCACCCCCGGCGGGAGGAGTCGCCGCGGTAGCAGGAGTTGACCAGCTCGACCAGGGCGGGCACGTCGTCCCGGCCGGCGTGGCGGTAGGTCAACTCCGGCCCGGTGGCCTTCTCCGTGCTGTCCGTGGTCACCCGTGCCCCCCGTGGTGGTGTCGCTGGGCTCACACCCTAACGGCCCGGGCGCGGTGCCCAGAATCCGGACCTTGGTCACATCGGGCACCAAAGGGCGCTTCAGTCATCGTTCGGGGCGTTCTTCTCGCGGTACTCCGCCGCCTCGGCGACCCGGGCCAGGAAGGCGCGCAGCCTGCGGCGGCAGTCCTCGGGGTCGGTCATGCCCGGGGTGACCATCAGCTGTAGGGCCAGGCCGTCCACGATCGAGTGCAGGTGCGTGGACCACTCCTCCACCCACGGGTCGGCGTGGGGGCTCTCGGAGTCCTCGCCCACCTCGACCCCGGCCAGCGCGGAGACCAGGCGGCGGTACAGGCCGCGCTGCTGCTGCCAGCGCCGGGCGCGGTCGCGGTCCTGTTCCCGGAGGATCCCGGCCGACTCCCAGGCCCGGTACTCGGCCCGGCGGTCGTCGTCCAGCGGCAGCAGCTGCTCGGCGTAGGCGGCCAGGGTCTCCAGCATGGACAGGCCCGGCTCCAGGTGCTCGTGCAGGCGGGTGATCCGCTCCACGGCCCGGGCCTCGGACAGGTCCATCGCGAACAGCAGCAGCTCCTCGCGGGTGGGGAAGTAGTGGCGCAGCGCCCCCGGGGACCAGCCCGCCTCGGCGGCGACGGAGCGGATGGACACCCCGGCCGGCCCCTGGGAGGCGACGATCCGCCACAGGGCGTCGGCGAGCTCGCGACGACGTTGTTCATGGTCAACGATCTTCGGCATGCGTACTTTCTAACACACCTGTGTTATTTTATTTCGCACAGCCGTGAGAAAAACAGAGGAGCCCCCCGTGCCGTCTCTGAACGTCCTGTTGCCGGTCGCCGGGCTGGCCCTGCTGGACACCCTCAGCCCCGCCGTCATCGGCGTCTCCCTGTACGTGCTCCTGAGCGGGGCGCGCTCGGTGGCCCGCCCGCTGCTGGCCTACCTGGGCACCGTCGCCGCGTTCTACTTCGCCCTGGGCTGCGCGCTCATGTTCGGCGCCGGCGTCGCCCTGGAGGGGATCGGGGGCCTGCTCGACGACACCGCCCTGGGCTGGGTCCTGACCGTGGCGGGCGGCGCGGCCCTCGTGTACTCGTTCTTCATGTCCACCGAGCCGCGCCCCCGGCGCCCGGAGTCCCTGCGCGTGGGGGCGATGGTCGCCCTGGGGCTGGGCACCGGGCTGCTGGAGGGCTCCACCGCCCTGCCCTACTTCGGCGCCATCGGCATCATGACCGCCGCCGGCCTGTCCCCCGCCGTGTGGCTGCCGGTGCTGGCCGCCTACAACCTCGTCATGGTCGCGCCGGGCCTCCTGCTCTACCTGGGGTACCGGGCCCTGGGCGAGCGGGCGCGCCCCCGGCTGGAGAAGTGGCGGACCGGGATCGAGTCGAGCGGGCGCGAGGCGCTGCCCTGGATCGTGGGCATCGTCGGCTTCCTGGTGCTGCGCCAGGGCCTGTGGCTCTCCGGCGCCCTGGAGAGGTTCGGGGTCCACGTCGGCTGAATCCGCCGACACGGGCCGGCCCCGGAAGTTGACCTCAACATTGGTTCAGGTCGTAACGTTCCGGTATCCGCAACTCCCCGAACGGAACCGGTGACCGCCCATGAGCATGGAGATGGCCGCGTGGAACTCGATCTACCACGCCATGCACGCCCGTGAGGACCGCCGACCCTTCTCCTTACCCGTCCTGCGCCGCATCGCGGGCTTCGCCCGGCCCCACGCCCGCGTCCTGACCTGGTTCCTCGCGTTGAGCGTGGCCGTCTCCGTCCTGGCGGTCGCCTCCCCGCTGCTGGCCGGCCGGGTCGTGGACACCATCGTCAGCGGCGGGGCGCCCCGCACCGTCCTGCTGCTGGCCGGTCTCATCGCCGCCGTCGCCCTGCTGGAGGCCGCCCTGGGCCTCATCGTGCGGCGCCTGTCGGCCGGGCTCGGCGAGGGCCTCATCCTGGACCTGCGCACCACCGTCTACGACCACGTCCAGCGCATGCCGGTCGCGTTCTTCACCCGCACCCGCACCGGAGCCCTGGTCAGCCGCCTCAACAACGACGTCATCGGCGCCCAGCGGGCCTTCAGCAGCGTCCTGTCCGGGGTGGTCAGCAACCTGGTCACCCTCGTCCTGGCGCTGGCCGTGATGCTCACCCTGTCCTGGTGGATCACCCTGGCCGCCTTGGTCATGCTGCCCGTGTTCGTCTACCCCGCCCGCCGCATGGGCGCCCGCCTGGCCCGCATCGAACGCGAGCGCACCCAGCACAACTCCGCCATGAGCACCCAGATGACCGAGCGGTTCTCCGCGCCCGGGGCCACCCTGGTCAAGCTCTTCGGCTCCCCCGAACGCGAGTCCGCCGAGTTCGCCCGCCGCGCCGACCGCGTCCGCGACATCGGCGTGCGCACCGCCATGGTCCAGGAGGTGTTCTTCACCGCCCTGACCCTGGTCTCGGCCCTGGCGCTGGCTCTGGTCTACGGGCTGGGCGGCTTCAGCGCCCTGTCCGGCGGCCTGGACGCCGGCACCGTCGTGGCCATGGGCATGCTGCTCACCCGCCTGTACGCGCCGCTGACCGCCCTGGCCGGGGCCCGCGTGGAGGTCATGAGCGCCCTGGTCGCCTTCAGCCGGGTCTTCGAGGTCCTGGACCTGGAGCCGCTGGTGCGCGAGGCCCCCGGCGCCGCCGACCTGCCGCCCGGGCCGGCGTCCCTGGAGTTCGACCGGGTCTCCTTCGCCTACCCCGCCGCCGACAAGGTGTCCCTGGCCTCCCTGGAGGAGGTCGCCGTCCTGGACCCCGCCGAGGGCCGGCAGGTCCTGCACGAGGTGTCCTTCACCGTCGAACCCGGCACCACCGTGGCCCTGGTCGGCTCCTCCGGGGCCGGCAAGTCCACCATCGCCCAGCTCGCCCCGCGCCTGTACGACCCCGACTCCGGGACCGTCCGCCTGGGCGGGCGGGACGTGCGCGAGCTGTCCTTCTCCTCGATCCGCGGGGCCCTGGGCATGGTCACCCAGGACGGCCACCTGTTCCACGAGTCCATCCGCGCCAACCTGACCCTGGGCCGCCCCGACGCCGGCGACGAGGAGGTCTGGGACGCCCTGCGCCGCGCCCGCCTGGCCGACCTGGTGGCCTCCCTGCCCGACGGGCTGGACACCGTCGTCGGCGAACGCGGCTACCGGTTCTCCGGCGGGGAGCGCCAGCGCCTGACCATCGCCCGGCTGCTGCTGAGCGACCCCCAGGTCGTCATCCTGGACGAGGCCACCTCGGCGCTGGACTCCACCTCCGAGGCCGCCGTCCAGGCCGCCCTGGCCGAGGCCCTGGAGGGGCGCACCGCCCTGGTGATCGCCCACCGGCTGGCCACGGTCCGCGCCGCCGACACCATCCTGGTCGTGGAGGGCGGGCGGATCGTCGAACGCGGCGACCACGCCGGGCTGCTCGCCCGGGGCGGCCGCTACGCGGAGCTGTACCGCACCCAGTTCGCCACCGGGGAGCCCTCCGCCGCCGCCCCCTCCTGAGGGGCCGACCGACCCCGTCCCCCGGTGGCGCCACACCGGGGGGCGGTCACCTTCGTCAGGACACCGGCTCGGGCCGCCGGAGCAGCTCGTACAGCGCCGCGATGCTCCGGTCGCCGAGCCCCTGCGCGACGGCCCGTTCGAGCAGTTCGTCCATGGCCTCGCGCCAGGCGGTGTCCACGCCGGCCTCCCGCGCCGCGTGGGCGGCCTCGGGGATCCCCGCGTGGAAGGTCGCCACCGTGGAGACCGGATCGGAGTAGTCGCCGGAGTCGATCTCCCGCGCGAACAGGGGCAGGACCGAGGCGATCATCTCCAGCCATCTGACGGAGTAGGGCACCAACGCCGCCGCCTCCAGCCCCCGCTCGCGCATCAGGGCCGCCCCCTCGAAGAAGCCGAGGAGGGCCGGCAGCAGCGGGACGCCCACCGCCGTCTCGTACAGGGCGGCCAGGTCGGGCTCGGACCCCAGGTGGACGGTGTCGCCGCCCAGGACCCGCAGGACCGGCTCATGCTCCTCGAACACCTCGCGGTCGCCGCCGTAGTACAGCAGGGTGTCCGCTCCCCCGACCGCGGTGGGCACGTCCTTGACCGCGCCGTCCAGGAACCGGGCGCCGTGCCCGGCCGCCCACCGCGCCATCCGCCGCGCCCCCGCCGGGGCGCCGGAGTTGAGGGTGACCAGGGTGCGCCCCCGCAGCCCGGAGGCGGCCGGGCCCAGCGCCGCGAGCGTGGCGTCGTAGGTGCTCAGGCACGCGATGACCAGCGGGCTCGCCGCGACCGCCGCCGCGACCGACCCGGCGGCCCCGGCCCCCTCGGACACCAGCGCGGCCGCCTTGCCGGGGCTGCGGTTCCACACCGTCGTCGGATGGCCCGCGCGGACGAACGCCCGCGCCAGCGCCGAGCCCATGAGCCCGAGTCCGATGACGGTCACCGCCGTGCGCCGCTCTTTCGCCATGTCGTTCTCCCCGTCCTCGAAGGAATCCCCGGGCCTGCGCCCGGGTCCGCTCCCATGCTGGTCGGGGTACGAACATTTCTTCAAGTACCGATATTTTTATCGGGTACCGGCATTTTTATCAGTGAGGAGGGGCGATGGGCGGGCGGACCTACATCTGCGGGCTCGACGCGGCGATGCACGCCATGGGGGGCAAGTGGAAGGCCCTCATCCTGTGGTGGCTCCAGGAGAGGCCGCTCCGGTTCGGGGAGCTGCGCCGCACGGTCGAGGGCATCAGCGAACGGGTGCTCATCCTCCAGCTGCGCGAACTGGAGGCGCACGGGCTGGTGCACCGGCACGTCCACGAACAGGTCCCGCCCCGGGTGGAGTACTCCCTCACCGACTTCGGGCGCTCCCTCGTCCCCGCGCTGAACGCGCTGGGGGCCTGGGGGGAGGAGAACATGGACCGCCTCCAGGGGTGAGGGGCCCGCCCGCGGGCGGGCCCCTCACCGCGGCCCGTCACAGCGGGGTGCTCAGGACTCGGGGTCGATCTCGCGGATCACCCGGGCCGGGTTGCCCACCGCGACCACGTTGGCGGGCAGGTCGCGGCTGACCACCGCGCCCGCGCCCACCACCGTGTTCTCGCCGATGCTCACGCCCGGGCAGACGATGACGCCGCCGCCCAGCCACACGTTGTCGCCGATGGTGATGGGCTCGGCCGCCTCCCACTTGTCGCGGCGCGGCCCCGGCTCGATCGGGTGCGTGGGGGTGAGCAGCTGGACGTTGGGGCCGATCTGCACGTCCGCGCCGATCCGGATCGGGGCCACGTCCAGCATCACGGCCCCGCAGTTGACGAACGAGCGGGGGCCGATGGTGATGTGGTAGCCGAAGTCCACCCGCAGCGGCGGCCGGATCCAGGTGTCCTCGCCCAGCCCGCCCAGGAGTTCGGCGAGCGCCTCGCGGCGGGCGGGGTCGTCCGGCTCCATGGTGTTGTAGCGGTGCGCGAGCTTCTCCGCGCGGATCAGCTCGGCCTGGAGCTCGGGGTCGTCGGACCGGTAGAGCTCACCGGCGAGCATGCGTTCCTTCTGACTGGCCACACGGGTCCTTTCCCAGGGATGGTCGACCCCCGCACCCTAGCCGTCCCGCCTCCCCGCGGGCACCCGGAAAAAAAGGGGGGCCGCCCCGTGCGGGGCGGCCCCTCCGGATCAGGTCACAGGATCCTCTTGACGCCCGGGACCGCCCGGACCGCGGCGGCCAGTGCCCAGCAGCCGGGCACCGCCAGCGCGGACAGGGCCAGGAACTTCACCGCCGCGGGCGCCTCCCACCCGGCCAGCAGCACCCCGCCGGCGACCAGCACCAGCGGGTGCAGGACGTAGACGGCGAACGCGTTGGCGGACAGGAACCGGGAGAGGGGCCCGCCGCCGGCGACGAACCGGCGGAAGAACACCAGCAGCGCCAGGATGGTGCCCACCGACAGGAAGGTCTCCAGCACCATCAGGGCCAGCGCCTGCGGGGTGCCCGCCGCGGCCTCCGCGCCGCCCAGCGCCCCCTGGGCCGCGAAGAAGGCGACCAGGGCCGTCAGCGCCGTGCCCGCCCCGTACCACCCGGCCGCGCCGGGCAGGCGGGTGGCCCAGTTGCCGCGGAACGCGAGGATCCCGACCACGAACAGGGAGACGTACTGGGGCAGGTAGTTCGGGCTGGGCAGGCCCAGGACCGGCCAGTAGTAGGGGGCCGGGTTGACCCACCGCCACAGGAACGAGACCACGGCCAGCGCCAGGGTGAACCCCACCACCGGCCACAGCCAGCGCAGCCGCGCGTCGTCGGCCGGGCGGGGCTCCGGGGCCCGGCCGCGGTCCCGGCGCAGCCGCCGGACCAGCGCGTAGGCCAGGCCGAAGACCAGCAGCACCTCCACGAACCACATCGGGCCCGGGTCGTAGGCCACGATCGCGAACAGCCAGAACGGCATGTCGCCGGCCAGGCCCTGGGCCACCGCGTCCTGGTAGGGCGGGATCATCAGCAGCGGCCGCACCAGCAGCACGAACAGCAGGAAGGGCACCCCCAGGCGGACCAGGCGCTCGCGCACGAACCCGCGCACACCCCTGCGGTCCGCCGAACCGGGCGTGAAGTAGCCCGCCAGCAGGAAGAACAGGCCCATGAAGTAGGTCTGGTTGAGGACGATGAACAGGTCCAGCAGCCCGGCCGAGGCGTCCCCCACCGGTTCCAGGTAGAACCACACGGGGATGTTGCTGTAGGTCAGGGCCGCGTGGTGGAGCACGACCAGGATGGTCAGCGCCACCCGCAGGTTGTCGATGTAGTGCAGGCGGGTGCGGGGCCCGCCGCCGGGTCCGGCGGCGGTGCTGGGTGGGGCGTGCTGTGACATGGTGTCCTCGTCCAAGGGGATGGGGGGTACGGCTCAGTCGGGCCGCACCGCGCGTACCAACAGGTCTGCGAGCTCGCGGGCGTGGGCGAGCAGGTCGGTCTCGGGGCGGGAGATCCAGTAGCCGAACATCGCGTCGATGGCCGACTGCTGGGTGACCGCCATGACCCGGACGTCGAATTCGCGCAGCTCCCCGCGCGCCTGCCCCTCGCGGTAGAGCCCCTCCAGGGACTCGTACAGGGGCTCGGCGGCCACGGCGCCGTAGCGGGGGACCCCGTCGGCGCCGCGGTCGTGCACGAAGATCTCGGTGAGCGCGCGCAGCCGGTCCGGGTGGGCCAGGGCGTACTCGGCCACTCCCAGGACATGGGCGCGGACGACGTCGGTGGCGCTCTCCTGCTCGGCGAGCCGGGGCAGGAGCGTGTCGGCGATCTCGGTGTACACCGTGACGACCACTTGGTCCACCAGTTCGTCCTTTCCCGCGAAGTGGTAGGAGATGACTCCCTTGCTGACGCCCGCCGTGGCGGCGATCCGGGCCAGGGAGGCCTTCGGGAAGCCCACCTCGGCGATGGTCTCGACCGCCGCCGCGATGATCTGCTTCCGCCGGGCCTCCTCGATGAAGGACCTCTTCTGACCGCCCGTCTCATTTTTTGACCGCATGGCCAGAATCTAACACGGGCGGCCTGGAATCCATCGGGGATGCCCCTGAGCCGCCCCCGACCCGCCCCCGGGGTCCGGATGCGGAAAACCCCTCGCCCCGCATCGGCCGTGCGGCTAGCGTCCCCGGCATGGACACCGACCCCAAGGAGACCGTGCGGCGCGGCTACGACGCCCTGTCCCACCGCTACGACGAGGCCTTCGGCACCGATGCCAAGTACGGGCCGTGGATCGCCGACCTCCTGGGCCGGCTGCCCGGGCAGGCCGAGGTGCTGGACCTGGGCTGCGGCACCGGGGTGCCGGTGGTCCGCGACCTGGCCGCGGCCGGGCACCGGGTGCGCGGGGTGGACATCAGCGCGGTGCAGATCGCGCGGGCGCGCGCCCTGGTGCCCGCCGCCGCGTTCGCCCGGGCCGACATCGCCGCCCTGGACCTGCCCGGGGAATCCCTGGACGCGGTGGTGTGCCTGTACGCGCTCATCCACCTGCCCCTGGCCGAGCAGCCCGCGCTGCTGGGCCGGATCGGCCGGTGGCTGCGGCCGGGCGGGACCCTGCTGGCCACCACGGGGCACCGCGCCTGGACCGGGACGGACCCCGACTGGCTGGGAGGCGGCGTCCCCATGTGGTGGAGCCAGGCGGACGCCGCCCGCTACCGCGAGTGGATCACCGGGGCGGGGCTGGTGGTGGAGGCGGAGGAGTTCGTGCCCGAAGGGGAGGGCGGACACGCCCTGTTCCTCGCCCGCCGCCCCTGAACAGGGCCGTCGGGACACCCGCGCGGGGCGGGCGGGCTTGGAGGAACCGGTGGGGACGGAGTACCCTGGAGGTGTGGCGCCGTCCCGCGCCCAACCCCCGGTTCCGGCGCCCACGCCGCCGGCTGAGAGGGGGCAAAGGGGACCTGAGAGTCCTCGGGACGCCGGTCTGATGCGCCCTACCGGCGGGGTGGACGAGCGTGGGTCGTGCCGCCGTCGCCCAGGAGCCGTCATGACCAGGCACAAGTCCTTCAAGCAGCAGGTCCGCACCCGGATGGCCAAGACCGGGGAGAGCTACACCGCGGCCCGCGCCCACCTGCTCCCCGACGGGGCCCGCCCCGCGGCCGGGGAGGCCCCCGCACCCGCCGCCACGGCACCGGAGCCGGCCGCGCCCGCCGCCCCGGAGCAGACCACCGCGACCATGCGGGCCCGGGTGTCCTCCGACGCGGTGCGCGAGCGCACCGGGCGCGGCTACGACGAGTGGTTCGCCGTGCTGGACGCCTGGGGCGCCACCGGTCGCACCCACAAGGAGATCGCCGCCCACCTGGTCCGGGAGCGGGGCGTCGCGGGCTGGTGGGCGCAGTCGCTGACGGTCGCCTACGAGCAGGAGCGCGGGATGCGCGCCCCCGGCCAGCGCAAGGACGGCTACTCGGCCAACGCCTCCAAGACGGTGCGCGCGCCGGCGGAAGAGGTCTTCGCGGCGCTGTCGGAGAAGGACGTCCGCGAGCGGTGGCTGGCCGACGCCGACCTGACGGTGCGCTCGGACAACCCGCCCAAGCGGGTCACCGCCGACCTGGGCGACGGCACCCGGGTGGTCTTCTACCTCACCGCCAGGGACGCCGACCGGGTGTCGGTGGCGGTGGAGCAGTCCCGGCTGGCCGACCCGGACGCGGCCACCGGGGCCAAGGAGTTCTGGCGCGAGCGCCTGGGCCGCCTCAAGGACCTGGTGGAGCGGGATTCCTGACCTGTCCCCTCGCAGGTCCGGTGCGGCCGCCCGAGCGGGCGGCCGCACCGGGAACACGCGGTGCCGGGCCTCGGGGCCGCCGCCCTAGGGGACCGGGACCGCTGCGGGCAGGGTGAGGGCCAGGGGGTCGGGGGCCAGCGCCGACAGGAAGTCCGCGGCGTCGAACACCTCGCCCGGGGCCAGGGCCCCGACGGCGCGGACGCGCCCGTCCAGCAGGCGCACCACCGCCTCGGCCAGCAGCGGCGCGGTCACCGCGTAGATGTCCTGCCCCGAGGCGGTGGCCCGCCGCTCGGTCCCCTCCACCCGCACCCGCACGTCGACGGCGAACCGCTGGGCCGACCTGCCGGTGGCGTCGGCGGCCTCGGGGCCGGGCGTGGCCGGGTCGCGCAGCTCGGCCAGGGGCCCCTCGTTGAGGTAGGAGGTGATCCGGTCCGCGCCCAGGTGGCGGTGGAGCAGCACGATCTCGGAGAAGGGCAGGGGGACCGTCGCCTGGCGCCCCAGCGGCCCGGGGAAGTCCCAGTCGCGGCCGGCGGGCGCGACCTCCTCCAGCCGCACGAGCCGGCCCCCCTCGACGAGCAGGCGCGGGGCCGTGTTGCGCTCGCCGGTGACGCGCGTGCCCTCGGTGGGCCGCCACCCGTCCAGGCCCACGGCCACGGTGACCTCCTGCACCGGGTCGCCGCCGGCCGCGGCGGTGGCCAGCAGGTCGGCCAGCCCACCGTAGAACGCCATCGCGGGCAGCACCGCCACCCCCGCCGCCGCGGCGGACGCGGCGTGCTCGCGCAGGGTCGCCGCGGCGGCGGGCTGCTCGGCGGTCACGTCCAGGTAGTGGGCCCCGGCCGCGACGGCGGCCGCCGCCACCGGCCCGGCGGTGTCCAGGAAGGGGCCGGCGGCGTTGACCACCGCCGCGGCGCCCGCCACCGCCCGGCCCAGCGCCCGCGCGTCCGGGGCCGGGCGCACCTCCAGGCCGGGGTGGGCCGGGGCCAGGTCCGCGAGGCGGTCCGCGTTGCGCCCGGAGAGCACCGGCTCCAGCCCGCGCCGCAGCAGTTCGGCCACCACGAACCTGCCGGTGTGCCCGTAGGCCCCGTACACCACTACCCTGCCGCGCGCGGACCGATGAGTCGTCGAGGAGTTCATGACCCCTATCCTCGGGCCCGGCAGGCCCCACCGACCAGCGTCCGATCCGACGCCCTGCGTACACTTTCGGACATGCACACGGTCGGGATCGCCCTGCACGAGCACACCATGCCCTACGAGACGGCGATCGCCGCCGAGGTCTTCGGGGTGGACCGCTCCGACCTGTCCGCCGACGGCGACTGGTACCGGCTGAGCGCGCACACCGCCGACGGCGCCCCCGCCCCCCTGCTGCCGGGGGTGCCCGCCCGCCGCTGGGAGGACCTGGCCGCGGTGGACACCGTGGTCGTGCCCGCCTCCCACCGGCCGCTGGAGGAGCCCGACCCGGTGTTCCTGGCGGCGCTGCGCGCCGCCCACGCCGCCGGGCGGCGGGTGGTCTCGCTGTGCACGGGGGCGTTCGTACTGGCCGCCGCGGGGCTGCTGGACGGCCTTGCGGCCACCACGCACTGGATGCACGCCGGTGAGCTGGCCCGCCGCCACCCGCGCGTGGACGTGCGCGCCGACGTCCTGTACACCGACGGCGGGCGGGTGCTGACCGCCGCGGGCAAGACGGCGGCGCTGGACCTGTGCCTGCACGTGGTGCGCACCGACCACGGGGCCGCCGCGGCCAACGGGCTGGCCCGGCGCCTGGTCGCACCGGCCCACCGGCCGGGCGGGCAGGCCCAGTTCATCGCCCCGCCCGCCGTGCCGCGCACCCGCGACGGGCTGGGCGAGGCCCTGGAGTGGGCCCGCGCCCGGCTGGACCGGCCGCTGACCGTGGCCGACCTGGCCCGCCGGGCGGGGCTGAGCCCGCGGCAGCTGGCCCGGCGCATGCACGCCGAGGCCGGGGCGTCCCCGCTGGAGTGGCTGCACCGCCAGCGCGTGGGCCTGGCCCGGGAGCTGCTGGAGGGCACCGACGCGAGCGTGGAGCAGATCGCCGCCCGCTGCGGCATGGGCACGGCCGCCACGCTGCGCCGCCACTTCCACCGCGCCGTCGGGGTGAGCCCCCTGGCCTACCGCTCGGCCTTCCGCTCCCTGCACCCCTCCCGCTGACCCGCCCGCCGCGGGGAGCGCGGCGGGCGGGCCGGCGGCACCGCCGCCCGCCGGGTCAGCGGCCCAGGTAGGTGCGCAGGTGGCGGGCGGTCAGGGTGTCGCCCTTCTCGACCAGCTCGGCCGGGGAGCCCTCGAACACCACCCGGCCGCCCTCGTGCCCGGCGCCCGGGCCCAGGTCGATGATGTGGTCGGCGTGCGCCATCACCGCCTGGTGGTGCTCGATCACGATCACCGTGTTGCCGTCGTCCACCAGCCGGTCCAGCAGCGCCAGCAGCCGGTCCACGTCGGCCAGGTGCAGGCCGGTGGTGGGCTCGTCCATCACGTACACCGCGCCCTGGCGGGCCATGGAGATCGCCAGCTTCAGCCGCTGGCGCTCGCCGCCCGACAGGGTGGTCAGCGGCTGGCCCAGGCCCAGGTAGCCCAGGCCCACGTCGTGCAGCCGGTCCAGGATGACCCGGGCGTTGCCGGAGGCGAAGAAGTCCCGGGCCTCCACCACCGACATGGCCAGCACCTGGCTGATGTCCTTGCCGCGCAGGGTGTGGGCCAGCACCTCGGGGCGGAACCGCTTGCCCTCGCACTGCTCGCAGGTGGTGGCCACCCCGGCCATCATCGCCAGGTCGGTGTAGATGACCCCGGCGCCCTTGCACTCGGGGCAGGCGCCCTCGGAGTTGGCGCTGAACAGCGCCGCCTTGACCCCGTTGGCGCGGGCGAAGGCGGTGCGGATCGGGTCCAGCAGCCCGGTGTAGGTGGCGGGGTTGGAGCGCCGCGACCCCTTGATCGGCGACTGGTCGACCACCACCACGCCCTCGCGGCCCGGCAGCGCCCCGTGGATCAGCGAGCTCTTGCCCGACCCGGCGACCCCGGTGACCACGGTGAGCACCCCCAGGGGGATGTCCACGCTGACGTCCTTGAGGTTGTGGGAGGTGGCGCCGGTGATGGACAGCACTCCGCGGCCGGTGCGCACGTCCTCGCGCAGCCGCGCCCGGTGGTCCAGGTGGTCGCCGGTGAGGGTGCCCGAGGCGCGCAGGCCCGCCACGTCGCCGGTGTAGGTGATGCGCCCGCCCGCGGGGCCGGCGCCCGGTCCCAGGTCCACCACGTGGTCGGCCAGGGAGATGGTCTCGGGCTTGTGCTCGACCACCAGGACGGTGTTGCCCTTGTCGCGCAGGCTCAGCAGGAGGTTGTTCATCCGCTCGATGTCGTGCGGGTGCAGGCCGATGGTGGGCTCGTCGAACACGTAGGTGACGTCGCTGAGGCTGGAGCCCAGGTGGCGGACCATCTTCACCCGCTGGGACTCCCCTCCCGACAGGGTGCCCGACTCCCGGTCCAGGCTCAGGTAGCCCAGGCCGACCTCCACCAGGGAGTCCAGGGTGTGGCCCAGCCCGTCCAGCAGCGGCTTGACCGAGGGCTCGTCCAGGGCGCGCACGAACGCGGCCAGGTCGTCGATCTGCATCGCCGAGCACTCGGTGATGCTGCGCCCGGCGACCTTCACCGACCGGGCGGCGGCGTTGAGGCGGGTGCCCTCGCACTCGGGGCAGGTGGAGAAGGTGACGGCGCGGTCGACGAACGCGCGCAGCCCCGCCTGCATCTTCTCGCGGTCCTTGGACAGGTAGGTGCGCTTGATCTTGGGGACCAGGCCCTCATAGCTGATGTTGTTGGTGCCGACCTTGACCTTGGTGACCGGGTGGTACAGGAAGGTCTCGCGCTCCTGCTCGGTGTAGTCGCGCACCTTCTTGTCCGGGTCCAGCAGGCCGGAGCCCGCGAAGACCTGCCAGTACCAGGTGCCCACCCCGTAGCCGGGGGCGGTGATGGCCCCCTCGTTCAGGGACAGGTCGGCGTCGACCAGTTCGCCGATGTCGATGGCGTTGACCCGGCCCAGGCCCTCGCACTCGGGGCACATGCCCTCGGCGTTGTTGAAGCTGAACGCGCTGGAGGGCTCCAGGCGGGGGGTGCCCACGCGGCTGAAGACCACGCGCAGCATGGCGGCCGCGTCGGTGGCGGTGCCCACGGTGGACCGGGAGTTGGCGCCCATGCGCTCCTGGTCGACGATGATCGCGGCGCTGAGGTTGCGCAGCGCGTCCACCTCGGGGCGGCCGACGTTGGGCATGAACGACTGGATGAAGGTCGTGTAGGTCTCGTTGATGAGCCGCTGGGACTCCGCGGCGATGGTCCCGAAGACCAGGGAGGACTTGCCGGAGCCGGACAGGCCGGTGAAGACGGTCAGGCGGCGCTTGGGGATGTCGACGTCGACCCCCGCCAGGTTGTTCTCCCTGGCACCGCGGACCTGGATGGTGTCGTGGCCGTCGGCCGGATGCTCGGTTCGCACGCTGTTCTCCAGGTTTCCTTATGCGATAAACTCTCAGACCGATCGAGTTTATGCCATAAGGAGGACATTCGTGGTCGTGTACCCCGGGCGCGGAGACGCACGCCGCACGATGTCCCTGCTGTGGCGCTCCCCGGCCGGGGCGGCCCCCGCCCCGGCCGCGGGCCGCCGGCCCGAGCTCACCGTGGACCTGGTGGTGGCCACCGCCGTGGAGGTGGCCGACGCCGAGGGCATGGAGGCGCTGTCCATGCGGGCGGTCGGGGAGCGCCTGGGCCGCACCGCCATGTCCCTGTACACCTACGTGGCCAGCAAGAACGAACTCGTCGAGCTGATGTACGACCACGTCTTCGGCGAGCCCGCCGACGCCGCGGAGGCCGACCGCTCCCCCGGCTGGCGCGCCGCGACCGAGGCCTGGGCCGTGCGGCTGTGGGACTTCTACCTGCGCCACCCCTGGACCCTGGAGGTCTCCACCGCCCGCCCGGTGCTGGGCCCCAACGAGTACCGGCTCTTCGAGTCGCTGGCGGCGGTGCTGCACCGGGCGGGCCTGCCCCCGGCGCGCATCCGCACCGCCTACGGGACCCTGTTCAACCTGGTGCGCGGCCAGGTGCAGGTCGCCGCCGAGGCCCGCCGGGCGGGTGCGGTCACCGGGATCCCCGAGGACGTGTGGTGGCACGAGCGGTCGGGCCTGCTGGACGAGGTCGCCCCGGACTTCGGCGCGCGCTTCCCCACCCTGACCGCGATGGCGCAGGCGGGGGCGTTCGCCAACGGGGACGAGTCCGAGCCCTACCTGGAGCAGGAGGCCCGCGAGACGTTCCGGGCGGGGCTGGCCTCCGTCCTGGACTCCCTGGAGTCGCAGCTGGAGGTCCCGGAGCGCTCAGGCGCGTAGGAAGTCCAGCACCGCGGGGCCCTGCCCGATGACGGCGTGCCCGACGCCGGGTAGCACGGTGACCTCGGCGTGCGGGACGTGGGCGCGCAGCCGCCGCGCGGTGTCCGCCGAGTCGAGCATCAGGTCCCTGTCACCCACGACCGCCATCACCGGCATGTCCAGGGAGCACAGGTCGGCGTCGGAGAACACGGGCAGGGTCTCGGTGCGCGGCCGGAACTCCCCGAAGGCGGCGGCGACCTCCTCCACCAGCGGCGCGTACCGGGGGTCGTGCAGCCCCAGGACGGCGCGCACCGAGCGGAGCCTGCCCCACCGGCCGAAGGGGGTCCAGGCCAGGGCCGGGGCCAGCCGCAGCGGGGTCTGGCGGCCGATGCCGCCGGGGCACACCAGCGCCAGCCGCTCGACCCGGCCGGGGCGGCGGACGGCGTGGTCCAGGGCGGCCCACCCGCCCAGGGACATCCCGACGAAGGCCGCCCGGGACAGGCCGAGCCCGTCCATGACGTCGTCCAGCCACAGGGCGACGGCGTCGGAGCCCAGGGCGGGGCGCGCGGGGGCGCTCAGCCCGGGCTCGCCGACCAGGTCCACGGCGTACATCCGCAGGTGCCGCGACCAGGTGGGGGCGTCGCCCGCCCACACCGCGGAGTTGGCCCCCGAGCCGTGCAGCAGCACCACGGGCGGCGCGTCGCGCGGGCCGCAGACCAGGACGAACGTCTCGCCCTCCCGGGTGGGCAGGCGCACCCGCTCGGCGGGTACCGGCCAGGCGTCCAGCGCCTCCAGGTACCGCCGCCGGACCTCCCGCTCCCCGGCCTCGGACCGGTAGATGGCGTTCATCGGAACTCCCTTTCCTTCCCTACCACTCCCCACTGGAGTGCTTTTTTGTACTCTAAACCTCCCTTTCGGGGGGAGTCAAAGGGAATGTTGGGGAGTAGTGGCCACGGCTGTCGCACCCCTGGCCGATACTCACCCCATGACGACCAAGGCATGGAACGAGAGCGGGCGGACGGTCCACGCCCCCACCCCCCGGGACGTGGACACGATGGTGGCGGGCCTGGAGGCGGGCAACGAGTTCCTCATCGTCGAACGCGCCGACGACCACTACGTGCAGGTGCTGTGGAGGCATCGGGAGGGCAGGTACCAGCTCGAGTACCGCGACGGCGGCCCGACCGAGCACCACCGCACGTACACCGAGTCCCCCGAGGAGGTCGTCACCGCGATGTCGGGCTGGCTCACCGGCGCCCCCGCCTGGCGCGAGCCCTTCACGTGGGAGGACATCTCCCACTACTTCACCGGCGACGGCTCCTGAGCCCGGACCGCGGCCAGGGGCGGCGCGGACCCGCCCGCGGTGCCGGCCTGCGAAAACCGGGTGCGCGGCCCGGGCGGCGGGACTATCGTCGACCGGGCCCGCACCGAGGAGGGACCCCATGAGCGCCGACCGGCCCCGCACCTTCGAGATCCTCGTCCCCGGCTTCGCCACCGGCGAGGAGGCCCTGGCACAGGGCGAGGCCGTCGCCCGCCTGCTGTGCCCCGAACCCGAGCACGACGGCCCCTGCCCGATCCCCTGGAGCACGGGCGCGCGCCTGGAAGAGGAGGAGCCCGACCCCGTGGGCACCGGCCACACCGTCGTCGCCGGGGTGTACGCCACCGCCGGCGCGGCCCGCGCGGCGGCCGAGCGGATCGGGGAGACCCTGGGCCGGCCGGCCCACCTGGTGGAGGTGCCCGCGCGGGAGTACCCCGACCTCGCCGAGCAGTACCGCATCGAACGCGGCCTGGAGCCCTAGGGCACCTCGGCCGCCACGAACAGGAAGTTCGGCATCCGGACGTACGCTCCGACGCCCGGATCCGCCGCCACCGCCCCGCGCGCCGCGTCCGGGTCCAGCCCCGGCTCGGCGACCTCGCGCAGCCGCAGCCCCAGGGCGGCGACCTCGTTCAGGTACGCCGACAGCGGCCGGTGGAAGTCCGGCGCGGCGGGGCCGTGCACCACGTACTCCTCCAGGTAGCGGTCCTGCCGGTACTCGCCGTGCCGGCGCCAGCTCCCGGCCAGCCCCTCGAAGGCCGGGTGCACGATCCCGAAGACGAACAGCCCGCCCGGCCGCAGCGCCCGCGCGCAGGCCGCCATCGCGGGCCGCCAGTCGGGGACGGCCATCAGCACCATGCTGCACACCACTGCGTCGAACGGCCCGCCCGGGACGGGCGTCCGGGCCAGGTCCCCCTGGACGTACTCCACCCCCAGGGGGTCGCTCTCCTCCCGCTCCCGGGCGAAGGCGACCATCGCCCCGGCGGGCTCCAGGCCCACCACCCGCGCCCCGCGCGCGGCCAGCATCCGGCTCAGGTAGCCGTCGCCGCTGCCCGCGTCCAGGACCCGCAGCCCCGACACCGGCCCGAGCATCCGCAGCAGGGCCGGATTGGCCAGGTGCCGTTTGGCGAAGTCGCCGTCCCGGCCGTGCGCCTCCATGGCCTCCCGGGTGGCGGAGGCGTCCCACCGCGCGATCGCGGCCTCGTCGGTCCATTTCCGAGGGTCCATTCGCCGAACCTATGCTCCGGCCCGGCCCGTGGGAAGGGCCCCGCGCGGCCGCGCGGGCGGACGGCGTGAGCGGGATCGCATTCCTTACAGGAATCCAGCGATTTCCTAAACCCTTTAGGCATATGTAGGGTCGCTGTAGCCGAAAAGGGAGGTCACGATGGCACGCGCCGGGCTCAGCACCGGACTCCTCGTCCGGGCGGGGGCCGACCTCGCCGACGAGGCCGGGTTCGAGCACGTCACCCTCTCCGAGGTCGCCCGCCGGTTCGACGTCAAGGTCGCGAGCCTGTACTCGCACCTGAAGAACTCCCACGACCTCAAGACCCGGATCGCCCTGCTGGCCCTGGAGGAGCTCGCGGACCGGGCCGCCGACGCCCTGGCCGGGCGCTCGGGCAGGGACGCCCTGGCCGCCCTGGCGGACGTCTACCGCGACTACGCCCGCGAGCACCCCGGCCGCTACGACGCCACCCGGTTCCGGCTAGACGCCGCCACCGCGGCCGCCGGCGCCGGCCCCCGGCACGCCAGGATGACCCGGGCCGTCCTGCGCGGCTACGACCTGCCCGGCGCCGAGGAGACCCACGCCGTCCGGCTGCTGGGCGCCACCCTGCACGGCTACGTGAGCCTGGAGATGGGCGGGGGCTTCGACCACAGCGCCCCCGACACCGAGGCGACCTGGTCGCGCACCATCGACGCCCTCGACTCCCTGCTGCGGAACTGGCCCGCACCCGACCACCACTAGGAACCCGCCATGGACCCCGTCACCACCCCGGTCACCGCCGACCTGCTGCGCGGAGCCGTCGAGATCCGGCCCACCGACCACGGCCCCCGCCCCATGCGCCTGCCCCGGCGGGCCCTGGCCCAGGCGCCCGACCCGATGATGGACCACATCGCCGCCCAGACCTCCGGCGTCCGCCTGGCCCTGCGCACCCGCGCCACCGTCGTCGAACTCGACGCCCTGCCCACCAAGCGCACCTTCACCGGCGCCCCGCCGCGCCCCGCCGGGGTCTACGACCTGCTCGTGGACGGGCGCCTCACCGCCCAGGGGCACGTCGACGGCGGGGACACCCTGGTCATCGACATGGCCACCGGTGCCGTCGAGCACCGCCGCGGCCCGGTCGGGACCGTCCGCTTCACCGGCCTGCCCGACCGGGACAAGGACGTGGAGATCTGGCTGCCGCACAACGAGGCCACCATCCCCGTCGCCCTGCGCACCGACGCCCCCGTGGCCCCCGCGCCCGCCGGCGGGCGGCGCGTCTGGCTGCACCACGGCAGCTCCATCAGCCACGGCTCGGACGCCGCGGGCCCCACCGCCACCTGGCCCGCCGTCGCCGCGCTGCGCGCCGGGGTCGACCTGGTCAACCTGGGCCTGAGCGGCAACGCCATGGTGGACCCCTTCACCGCCCGCACCCTGCGCGAGGTCCCCGCGGACGCGATCAGCGTCAAGCTCGGCATCAACGTCGTCAACCAGGACGCCCTGCACCGGCGCGCCTTCGGCCCGGCCGTGCACGGGTTCCTGGACACCGTCCGCGAGGGCCACCCGGACACGCCGCTGCTGGTGGTCTCCCCGATCCACTGCGCCATCCACGAGGAGGTCCCCGGGCCCACGCAGATGGACATGTCCGCCCTCGCCGAGGGCCGACTGTCCTACCGGGCCGGGGGCGACGCGGCCGCGCGCGCGGCCGGGCGGCTCGCGCTCGCCGACATCCGCGGCGAGCTGGCCCGCATCGTCGCCGACCGGGCGGCCGACGACCCGCACCTGCACTACCTGGACGGCCTGGAGCTGTACGGGGAGGCGGACGCGGCCGAGCTGCCCCTGCCCGACTCCCTGCACCCGGACACCGCGGCGCACCGCCGCATCGGCGAGCGGTTCGCCGACCTGGCCCTGGGCGCCGGCGGCCCCCTGGCCTAGACCCCCTCGGGGCCGGCCGCTCCCCCGTAGGTCGCGATCTTGTAGTCGATCGCGGCCAGGGACAGGGCCAGTCCACGCATCCGGCGGCGGGTGGCCTCGCGGTGCTCGAGCAGCATGGACAGCCGCTCGGGCACCGTGTGCTCCCCGGCGTCGACCAGCTCCACGTAGCGGCGCAGGTCGCGCACCGCCATCCCGGACAGCCGCATCCGGGTCAGGAACACCAGGCGCCGCACCGCCCCGGCGTCGTACACCCGGTGCCCGCCGGCGTCGCGGGCCACCCGGACCAGCCCCACGCGCTCGTAGTAGCGCAGCGTGTGCGGGGACAGCTCCAGCCGGTCCGCGACCTCGGCGATCGTCATCGGCCCGGCGGCGACGGCCGGGTCGGTGAGCCGGTGGATCGCCTCGACCGACGGCGGGGCGCCGTCCTCCAGGGCGGCCAGGGCCCGGTTCATCAGCTCATCGGTGGCCATGGCGCCAGACTAGACCGGCCGGACCGAGGCCGGCACCCCGGCGAAGTCGGCGTCGCGGGCGGTCCCGGCCCACCGCTCCAGCTCGGCCAGGCCGCGCCGGTGGGCCGCGCCCAGGCGTTCGACGGCCTCGCGGCCCAGCGGCAGCCGCAGCGGCACCTCCCCGCCGCGCACCAGGGACACGATGATCCCGGCCGCGCGCCCGGGGTCGCCCTCCTGACGGCCGTCCGCCCCCGCCATGTCGGCGCGCACCGCCGCGAGCACGTCGCGGTAGACCGCCGAGTCGGCGGCGAACTCCAGCACGTCGGCGCCGTTGAACCCGGTCCGGAACCGGCTGGGCTCCACCAGCATCACCCGCACCCCGAACGGCGCGACCTCCCCGGCCAGGGACTCCGACCAGCCCTCCAGGGCGAACTTGGACGCGGAGTAGGCCGACACCCCGGGGAAGGAGATCCGCCCGCCCTGGCTGCTCATCTGCACGATCGTCCCCGCGCCGCGGGCGCGCATGGCGGGCAGCACGGCGCGGACCAGGGCGGCGGGGCCGAACAGGTGCAGGTCCATCAGCTCGCGCAGCGGGCCGTCGCCGACCTCCTCGGCCGCTCCGACCACGGCCCGCCCCGCGTTGTTGACCAGCACGTCGATGCTCCCGAACCGGTCCAGGACCGCCCGGGCCAGGGACGGGGCGGCAGCGGTGTCGCGGACGTCGTGGGCCAGGGCCAGGAAGCGGTCGGGGTGCCCGGCGGCCAGGTCGGCGACGCCGCCGGGGTCGCGCACGGCGGCCGCCACGCGCTCGCCCGCGGCCAGGGCCGCCTCCGCCAGGGCGCGCCCCAGGCCGCGGGAGGCGCCGGTGATGATCCAAGTGTTCGGTGTCGTCGTCATGCGCGGGACGCTAGGCCTTCGAGCGCGCTCGAACGCAAACCCGCGCGGCGGACCTCACCGGGCGGCGGCCCGCTCCGCCCGGTCCGCGGCCACGACCGACTCCAGCAGGCCGGGGAAGGCGGCGTCGATCTCCCGGCGGCGCAGCGTGTTCATCCGCGAGGTGCCCTCGTAGTACTGGCGGATGAGCCCGGCCTCGCGCAGCACCCGGAAGTGGTGGGTGGCGGTGGACTTGCCGACGGGCAGGTCGAAGCCGCCGCAGGCGACCTCGGCCGGGGCGTCGTAGAGCTGCTCGACGATGCTGCGCCGCACCGGGTCCACCAGCGCCTCCAGGAGCCGCTGCAGGGTGAGGGCCGCGACGTCGGGGTGCGGGGGGATCCGCTCGGTGTGCATGCGGCCATTGTACGAGCGGGATCGAAGTTCGGCGCCGTACGGGCCGGCCGCCACGCCTGCGGGCCGTCCGCCACGGCCTCACCGGGGGCCGGTGTCCCCCTCGACCCGTGCGAGCCTGGTCCAGCCGGACCAGCCCCGGCCGCGCAGCAGCTCGATCAGCCGGCGGGCCTGCGGCACGGTGTCGAAGGCCAGCGCGTCCATCAGGCCGGCCATCGTCGGCTCCACGTCGACGTCGTCCACATAGGCGTCCCCCATCTCCTCGGCCAGCCCGGTGATGTAGGACGCCAGCCCGTCGGCGAGCTCCTCCAGCCGCGGGTCGTCGTCGCGGTCCAGGACCGAGCCCAGGGTCCGGTAGAAGCCGGCGAACCGCGGGTCGCGGATCTGGTCCGTCTTGCGCGCGATCCACTCCGGGATCCGCTCGGGCGCGTGCGCGGCCAGCGGGATCCAGCCGTCGCGCTCGGCCCGGACGATCCGCTCGTCGACCCCGAGCTCCCGGAGCCGCTCCAGGTACCCGACCACCTCCGGCGGCAGCACCAGGCCGTCCCCGGCGGCCAGGCGGGCGATCTGCTCCCGGTGGTGCTGCAACCGCAGGATCTCGGCCCGCAGCCGCGCGTCGATGTCGTCCACGGCCGCGGCGAACCCCTCCCGGTCGGCGCGCAGCAGCTCCCGCACCCGCGACAGCGGGACCCCGGCCCGGGCGAGCGTGCGGATCCGGATCAGCTCGATCACGGCGTCGGCGCCGTACCGGCGGTAGCCGGAGCGGTCCCGCTCCGGCTCCGCCAGCAGCCCCTCGGCGTGGTAGTGCCGCACGGCACGCACCGTCACCCCGGCGTAGGACGCCAGTTCCCCGATGGTCAGCATCGGACCAGTCTCCTACGCGGTCGTCGCCGGGCCGCCGTGCGCCCCGCGGATGATCCGGGCGATCTCCGCGGCGTGGGTGAACGGCATCCGGTGGTCGGCGTCGAGCCGCGTGACCGCGACGCGGGGCAGCTCGCGCACCAGCCGGTCGATGCCGGCGCGCCAGTTCCGGTCCAGGCGCTCCCCGTGCGCTCCCGCGCCGCCCCCGGACAGGGAGGCCGAGGCGATCACGGTGACGGGCGGGACGATCCTCCGGTAGCGGTCGAGGATCCGCGCCCGGACCGCGTCGACCTCGATGTTGAGGTCCAGGATCTCGCGGCCGGTGAGGAGCACCTGCCGGTCGGTGCCCAGGTCCGCCGCGCGCCGGGCCGCCGCGTCCTCCCACATCGCACGGAACAGCGGCAGGAGGTCCTCGGTGACGAACGGCTCGGGGACCGGGTTCGCCCCGTCGATGAGGACCAGTCCGGCGACGCCGTCCGGGTGCTCCGAGGCGTAGTGCACGGCCAGGTCCGCGCCCAGGGAGTAGCCCACCAGCAGGGGCGCCGTTCCCGGGCGCCGCGTGCGCGCCATCACGGCGGACAGGTCGCCGAGGAACGCCTCGAAGGTGTAGCGGCCGGCGGCCGGGGAGAGGCCGTGGCCCCGCAGGTCGAAGGCCACGACGTCGTGGTCGCGCCGCAGCAGCCCGACCAGTTCGCCCAGCTCGGCCCGGGTCGTGTCGAGGCCGGGGCACAGGACCAGCGGGCGGCCCCGGCCGCCGCGGGAGACCGCGATGGCGACTCCGTCGTGGTGGATCGTGAAGTGGCGCATGGGCTCGCAGCCTTTCTCGGTACGGGTGGTGCGGCCCATGCTGGGGGGTTGACCCTGCGGCAGGGTCAAGCCCCGCGGCGCCGCGTCCCCGTCACGGAACCCGGCCACGGCGCGCGCGGCGATCGACGTCGCGCCGCTCTCCCCCCGGACTCACCGGAACCGGCTCCGCCTCCACGCCCAGGCCATCGCCCAGGCCGCCGCCTCATAGCCCCGGTCAGGCCGGGTCCAGGACGACCACCGGGATGGTGCGGCGGGTGCGGGGCTCGTAGTAGGTGCGGTAGACCGGGGCGCGCTCGGCCATCATGGCCCACAGGCGTTCGCGTTCGGCGCCTCGGGCGGTGCGGGCGCGCATGCGCAGGCGCCGGTCGCGCACCTGGACCTCCACCTCCGGGTGGGCGGTCACGTTGAGGTACCACTGCGGGTGGGTGTGGGTGATCGCCGCCCCCGAGGCGACCAGCACCAGCGAGTCCCCGTCGGTGCCGAAGAACAGGCCGGTGCGGTAGAGCCGCCCCGAGGTGCGGCCGCGGTGGGTGAGGACGAGGTTGGTCGTCCCGCCCTCCAGGTAGCCGCTGGCGCCGCCGGTGGCGATGTACCGGCGCACGTGCTCGGCGACCGAGGGGTCGGGGCTGTCGATGGGGCCGCTGTCGGCGGGTGTGCTCATACCCGTGAGAGTGCCCGCCCCGGGTCCGGACAGGCTCACGGCCGCCTCAGGAACACCTCAGGGTCCGCCCCGGCGGGCGCGCTCAAGGCCCCAGGACGGGGTGGCCGTTCTCCAGGTACACGGTCTCCCCCGCCGCGGCGGCGGCCAGGCCCGCCGCGACCCGGCGGGCCGTGTTCGGGGCCAGCAGGCCGCCGACGCGGCCGGGGTCCGCCCACATCCACCCGGACAGCTCCTCCGGGGGAAGCCGGAGCCGGGCGCCCCCGGGCAGCTCGGCGGTGAACAGCCAGTGCAGGGCGGTGGTGCGCACCCCCTCGGCCGCCACCCAGTCCACGGCGACCAGCCGCCGGACGGCGGCCGCCACCCCCAGCTCCTCGGCCAGCTCCCGGCGGCAGGCGGCCAGCGGGGACTCGTCGCGCTCGACGACGCCGCCCGGCAGGCCCCAGGGCGAATCGGGCCGGTAGGTGCGCTCCACCAGCAGGACCTCCCCCGCCGGGGACAGGATCAGCGCCCCGGCCGCCCCCCGTGTCGCGGGCAGGCCCGCGAAGAACCGCCGCTCCGCCGCCTCGTCGGCCGCACTGTCGTCTCCCACCGCGCTGGGTCCCTCCGGTCTCGGCTCGAAGGCCCCCCGCGGGGGCCGCCGGGATCCCTACCCGGGAAAGCGCCGCCGGCCCCCGCGGCCGCGGGCGGGTCACGCCGTGTGCAGCCCCCCGTCCACCGGCAGGACCACCCCGGTCACGTAGGAGGCCCGCTCGCTGAGCAGCCAGGCGGCCGCCTGGGCGATCTCCCCGGGCGCGGCCGCCCGGCGCAGCGGGGTCCGGGCGTTGAGGGCGTCGACGATGCCCGGGGACACTTCCTCCCAGGCGCTCACCATGTCGGTCAGCGTGGTGCCGGGCGCGACGGCGTTGACGCGGATGCCCTCGGGCCCGTAGGTGATCGCGGCCGACTCGGTGAGGCTGTTGAGCGCCCGCTTCATCGCCCCGTAGGCGGGCAGGAGGGCGTTGCCCCGCCAGCCGCCGACGGAGGAGCAGTTGACGATGGCGCCCGTGCCCGCGGTGGCGCGGATGGCGGCGACCTGGGCTGCCAGGGCCGCCCAGGTGCCCTTGAAGTTCACGGTGTAGATCAGGTCCAGGTCGGCCTCGGGGGCCTGGTCGAGCGGGCCGGGTGGCAGGGCGACCGCCCCGTTGTTGAAGGCGGCGTCGAGCCGGCCGTACACCTCGACGGTGCGCTCGACCGCGGCGCGGACGGCGTCCGTGTCGCCCAGGTCGCAAACCGTGTACTCGGCGGTGCCGCCGGCGGCCCGGATCTCCTCGGTCACGGCCTCGAGTCGGTCCCCGGTCCGGGCGGTGAGCATGACCCGGGCCCCCTCGGCGGCGAACAGGCGCGCCGCGGCGGCGCCGATGCCCCGGCTCGCGCCGGTCACCAGGACGGTCCGGTCCGCCAGCAGGCCGGGGGTGCGGGTGTGGTGTTCGTTCACAGTGTCCATGGCCATGAGCGTGGGCCCGGCGGCGGAACGGATCCAGGTACCGGCGGTACCTGGATCGGCCCCGCCGCCCGGGCACACTGGGAGGGTGGACAGACGAGAGCTGGCCGGCTTCCTGCGCGGCAGACGCGAGCGCATCACCCCCGCCGACATGGGCCTGTCCGCCGGTCCGCGGCGCCGCACCCCGGGGCTGCGCCGCGAGGAGGTGGCGCAGCTGGCGTTCATCTCCACCGAGTACTACACGCGGCTGGAGCAGGCGCGCGGCCCGCACCCCTCCCGCGAGGTGCTCGCCGGGCTGGCCCGGGCGCTGCGCCTGTCGGACGCCGAACGCGACCACCTCCACTACCTCGCCGGCTCCCCGCCCGGACCGCCGGCCGGCCCCTCCCGCGAGGTGCGCCCGAGCATCCTGCGTCTGCTGGGCAAACTGCCGGGCGCCGCGGCGGTCGTGCTGTCGGCGACCTACGAGGTCATCGCCTGGAACGACCTGGCGGCCGCCCTGATGGGGGACTTCTCCGCCCTGTCCCGCCAGGAGCGCAACCTCGTGCGGCAGGTCTTCCTCGCCCCGCCGGGGTCGGACCGGCGACGGTACCGGCTGTCGGACCTGGCGGCGTTCTCCCGGATCGCGGCCCGGGACCTGCGCGTCACCGCCGCACGCTACCCCGACGACCCCGAGGTGGCGGCCCTGGTGGGCGACCTCCTCGCGGGCAGCGCGGAGTTCGCCCGGCTGTGGGCCGCCCACGACGTGGGCCCGGCCCCCGCCCTGCGCAAGACCATCGAGCACCCGCTGGTCGGGCCGGTCACCCTGGACTGCGACGTCCTGGACGTCGCCGACCGGGACCAGCGGGTCGTCATCTACACGGCCGAGCCCGGCTCCCCGTCGGAGGGCGCCCTGCGCCTGCTCTCGGTGGTCGGCACCCAGCGTCTGGACACCCCCGGCTGAACCGGGCCCGGGCCGCCCCTCAGAACCGGGCGACGAGCTGCGCCACCAGGCCGTGCACCAGGGAGCGCGGCTCCATCTGGTTGACGGTGGCCGCCACGTACAGGTCCCGTCCGGGCAGGTGGTAGAGGGCGTTGCCGAAGGCGCCGGAGTGGCCGACCATCGTCGGGACCGGCGCGAACGGCGACAGCACGCGGGGCACCCGGAACCGCATGATCCCGGTCCCGTAGTCGATGGGGGTCAGGCGCGAGAAGACCGGGTTCCAGCGCGCGGTCATCTCGGCCAGGTAGTGCTCCGGGAACAGCCGGCCGCCGGTGAACGCCCGTAGGAACCGCAGCTGGTCGGAGACGGTGGAGACCACCGCGCCGTCGGGCGGGAACGAGGCGATCGCCCGGGGGATGTGCAGGGCCCGGCGGCGGTGCAGGAGCGGGGCGACCTCGCCGTAGCGATCCAGGGTGTCCGGGGTGAGCATCCAGGTGTCGCGCAGGCCCAGCGGGCCGGTGATCCGGGTGCGCAGGGCCTCCTCCTGGCTCTCGGAGGTCACGGTCTCGATGATGCGCCCGACCAGCTGGTAGTTGGTGTCGCTGTAGTACGCCCGGCCCGGGGTCGAGGGGGCGAACGGGCTGGGCAGGCGGCGGGCCATGTCGATGAGCTCGTCGGTGGTCCAGGCGGCGTCGGCGCGCAGGACGTCGTCCAGGAAGGTGGTGCCGTCGGGGCGCTTCTGCTCGAAGTAGTCGGGGATGCCGGAGGTCTGCGACAGCAGCTCGCGCACCGTGATGCGCGGTCCGTGGTCGCGTCCGCCGTGGGTGTTGAGGCCGCGCATCGTGTCCGCGCCGATCAGGTCGGCGGCGGGGGTGTCCAGGGTCAGCGCGCCCTCGTCGCGCAGCTGCATGACGACCGCGACGGTGTACAGCTTGGTGATGCTGGCGATGAAGTAGGGGCGCTCGGTGTCGCCGTGGCTCCAGGAGAACCCGGTGGAGGGCTGCTCGATCGCGGCGGCGAAGGCCGACACGGTGGGCCTGGCGGCGTAGCGGGCGGCGATCCGGTGCAGCCGGGCGGCGGGGGGCGGGCTCATGGGGTGATCCGTTCGAGTCGTTGTTCGGTGGCGTCGAGCCAGGCGAGCTCGGCCCGGGCGTGGGCGATGCCGTTGTCGAGGGCGGCCAGGCGCAGCTGGTAGCCCAGCGCGGAGACGCCCTCGGGCAGGTCGGCGGGGTCGGGGGTCTCCACGGCCTCCAGTTCGGCCAGTTCCGCGGCGATCTCCCGGCGGCGGGCGTCCAGGAGCGCGCGGACGTCCTCGGGCGGCAGGCGGTCGGCGAAGAACACCCGGGCCAGGAAGGCGTCGCGGGTGGGCGGGGTCTTGAGGGGCGAGGCGAGCCAGCGGTCGAGCTCGGCCAGTCCGGCCTCGGTGACGGTGTGGGGGTGCAGGGTGGGGCGGCCCTCCTGGACGACGGTGCCGCGGGACGCCAGCCCCTCCTCCACCAGGGCGGAGAGGGTCCGGTAGATCTGCGACTGGTCGGCGGTCCAGAAGTGGCCGACGCTGCCGTCGACGGCCTTCTTGAGGTCGTAGCCGCTCATGGGTCGGATGGACAGGATGCCGAGGATGGCGTGCCGCAATGACATGGATAGAGGATAGCGCACATATATGCATGGTCTGATAAGTGCGCGGTCCTCTAGCGTCTCCGCCGACCACCGGCCGTCGGGACCGGCAGGGCCGGCAGGGCCGGGACCGCCCTGCCGGGCCGAGGACGTGCGGCCCGCGGCCCGGTGCGGCGCCGCCGGACCCTGCGGGACCACCGGGACCGCGATCCGTGGTGGTCTCCGTGGCCACCACGGAGGCGCCCCTGACCCGCGCCGGGGCAGGATGGTGGTCACAGGGGGCCGGGACGACCCGGCCGGGCACCATCCACGACGACGGGGAGCGACCATGGCCGACAAGGGAACGTACGAGGGGTTCACCGCCGAGGAGCGGGCGGCGATGAAGGAGCACGCTCAGGAGCAGAAGAAGGCGTCGCGGCGGGCCTCGCGCGAGGAGAAGGCCGCCGAGGCGGTGCGGGACGTGCTCGCCAAGATCGCCGAGATGCCCGACGAGGACCGGGTCCTGGCCGAGCGCGTGCACGCCATCGTCACCCGCGAGGCGCCCTCGCTGGCGCCCAAGACGTGGTACGGGATGCCCGCCTACGCGCTGGACGGCAAGGTCGTCTGCTTCTTCCAGAGCGCGGCCAAGTTCAAGGCGCGCTACGCCACGCTGGGGTTCAACGACCCGGCCCTGCTGGACGAGGGGCCGATGTGGGCGACCGCGTTCGCCCTGGTGGAGGTCACCGACGAGGTCGAGAAGCGGATCGCCGACCTGGTGCGGCGGGCGGCGGGCTGAGCCCCTCCCCCGGCGGGGCCGCCTCCGCGCGGACCCGCTGCGGCCCCCGCGGAGGCGGCCCCGGACGGGCCGCTCAGGTCCCCGGGACCAGGCCCAGGGCGGTGAGCGCGGCCTCGCCCGCCGCCCGGTGCCCGCCCCCGGCGAGCACCAGGGTGCGGGCCGCCTGGTAGCGGCAGCCCGCCGCCTCGAACGCCGCCGCGATGGCCGGCAGCCCCGGCGCGTCGCCGTCCAGGAGCGCCCGCGCCCGCTCCACCTGGGCGGTGGCCACCGGGTTCCCGGCCACCACCGCCCGGGCCGCGTCGACCAGCTCCCGGGCGTCGGCGCGCCCGGCGAGCACCGCCGCCTCCGCCCGCAGCGCCGTGTACCAGTGCAGCCACACCCAGCACACCCACTTCCACACCCGCCCCGGTTCAGGGGCGACGCGCTCCAGGGCGCTGTCGGCGTCCCCGTGGTGGAGCAGGAGCAGGGCGTCGAAGACCGCCCCGTAGCCCAGGCGGTGGTCGTCCCCGGGCCCCGCCCGGTCGATGACCTCCAGCCACTCGGCCCGGGCGTCGGGGTCCCCGCGCAGGCCGTGGACCATCGCCACCGCCGCCGCGGCCGGGCCCAGGGAGCGCGTCCGCAGCCGGCCGCTGCGCTGCCAGGCCTCCTTGAACCTCTCGGCGCCCGCGAGCACCCCCTCGACCTCGCCCGCGAACGCGTCGGCGACCAGGAGCCAGGAGGCGGCGTGGTGCCCCGCCTCGGACAGCAGCGGGTGGTCGGCCATCCGCCGGCCCCACCGGCGGGCCCGGGGCAGGTCGCCGACGCCGATCGCGGTCGCCGCGGCCATGGCCAGGGCGTCCATCAGCTCGTGCGTGGCGGCGGGCGAGGGCGGGACGCGGTCCAGGATCTCGATCCGGCGCCGGGACGCCTCCGCGGAGGCGAAGGAGTCCCCGGTCCAGCACTGGGCGCCGGAGAGCGCGTCCAGGGCGGCGGACTCGGCCACCGGGTCCCCCGCCTCGCGGGCGAGGTCGACGGCGTGCCGGGCGCTGGCCACCGTCTCCGGGGCCGGGTTGTCCGGGTCCCCCTGGAGCGCCCCGAAGGCGTCCGCGACCACCGCGGCCTCGGCCAGGGCGAGCGCCGCCCGCGAGGCCGGGGAGTCGTCGGCCAGCTCGCGGGCGCGCGCGAGCGCCTCCTTGACCTCCTCGGCGGGGGGAAGCTGCGCGAAGGACGTGGAGAAGCGGTACGCGACCACGGCCGAGTCGGCCAGGTCCCGTGCCGCCGCCGGGCCGTCGCCGGCGCGCTCCGCGGCCACGGCGGCCCAGCGGTGCAGGCGGTAGGAGTCGCCGTCCAGCCCGCGGCACCCGGCCACCGCGGCGGCGCTGCGCAGCGCCGCGACCGCGGGGCCGCCCCGGTCGGCGAGCCCGGCCGCCTGCACGTACCGCTGCTGGGCCTCGCCGAGCAGGGTGCGGGTGAAGGCCAGGCCGCCCATGGACAGGGCGAGCCGGTGGACCCCGGCGCGGTGTTCGGGCCGTTCGGCGGTGGCGGTGAGGGCGGCGCGCAGGTCCTCGGCGACGGCGTCGAACCGGGTGCGCCAGCCGGCTCCCCCGCCGCCCTCCAGCTCGGCGGCGCGGGCCAGGCACCAGCGCAGGTGGCGGGCGCGCACCTCGTCCTGCTCGCCGGCCCCGGCCAGGTGCTCGGCCCCGTACTGGCGGATGGTCTCCAGGGCGTGGTAGCGGGTCCCGGTCGAGGAGGGGGCGACCGAGAGCAGGCTCTGCTCGGCGAGCCTGCCCAGCCCGTCGACCACCGCGGCCTTGTCCAGGGGCGCGAACCCGGCGATCTCGGCGGCCGCCTCGGGGGTGAACGGCGCCACGAACACCGAGACGCGGCGCAGCAGGGCCCGGTCCTCCGGCTCCAGCAGTCCGTGGCTCCAGTCCAGCACCGCGCGCACCGACCGGTGCCGGTCGTCGGCGCGGGGGCCGCCGGTGAGCACGCGCAGCTGGTCGGCGAGCCCGGCCATGAGGCCGTCCGGGCCCAGCGTGGACCACCGGGCCGCCGCCAGCTCGATGGCCAGCGCCATGCCCCCGAGCCGTTCGCAGACGGCCGCGACCTCCTCGCCCACCGACGTCCCCGGCGGCGGGCCGACCGCCGCGGCGCGCTCCAGGAACAGGGCCGCCGCCTCGGAGTCCTCGCCGCCCTCCAGCGACAGCGGCGGGAGCGGGAAGGTGCGCTCGAAGGGCACCAGCAGCCGGGCGCGGCTGGTGACCAGCACGTGCAGCAGCGGGCAGGCGGTGAGCAGCCGCTCCAGGAACGGGGCGACGCCCTCGCGCACGTGCTCGCAGTTGTCCAGGACCAGCAGGGCCCGGCGGTCGGCCAGGGCCTGCGACACCGCCTCGTCGAAGTCGCCGCCGGGGCGCTCGCCCACGCCGACCGCGGCGGCCACGGCCGCCCCCACCCGCCCGGGCTCGGTGAGCGGGACCAGGTCAGCGAACCACACCCCGTCGGGGAAGTCGTCGGCGGCCTGCGCGGCCACCGCCAGGGCCAGGCGGGTCTTGCCCACCCCGCCGGCGCCGGCCACGGTCACCAGGCGGTGCCCGCGGACCGCCTCGGCCAGGTCGCGGCGCTCCCCCACCCGGCCGACGAACGTCGTCAGCGGCGCGGGCAGGGCCGGAGCCGACCGGTCCCGCCCCCCGCCGCGGGAGCGCTCGGCAGCGGCACGGGCGAGCGCCCGGCGGTCGGGCATTCCGAGCTTGCGCAGCAGGGAGGAGACGTGCGACTCGACGGTGCGCACGGAGATGAACAGCCGTGCGGCGATCTCCGCGTTGCTGAGGTGCCCGCCGAGCAGGTCGAGCACTTCGGCCTCACGGGCCGAGATTTCCGGGGTGGTCACCGGGACATTATCGGGCCGGGTCGGGCGGGGTCCGGCACCCGAACCGGAGTATTCCTTGACAGGAATATTCCCTTTGGTGAATACTCGGGTCATGCACGAACGACTGGAGGCGCTGGGCGAGCCCGCCCGGCTGCGCATCGCCCGCATCCTGGCGGAGCGCCCGCTGTCGGTGGGCCTGGTCGCCGAACGCGCCGGACTGCGCCAACCGCAGGCGACCAAGCACCTGCAACGCCTGGAGCGGGCGGGCCTGGTGACCTCCCACCGCACCGGCAACCGGCGCATCTACGCGCTGGAGCCCGGACCGCTCCGCGAGCTGGCCGGCCTCCTGGAGGGGCTGGCCGGGCAGGCGCGGGAGCACCGCGGGTCCTTCGACGCCTACGCCGCGTCGCTGGCCGCCGAGACGCGCGCCGCCGACCGGGAGCGCTGGGCCGACGAGCGGAGCTTCGCCTTCACACGCGTACTGGACGCGCAACGGGAGACCGTGTGGCGCCACCTCACCGAGCCCGGCCTGCTCGCCCGCTGGTGGACTCCGGACGACCTGGCCGTCACCGAGGCCGTCCTGGAGGCGCGGCCCGGCGGCCGGGCGGTGCTGGCCTACCGCGACGCCGCCGACACCTCCGGCGCGGACGGTGTCGTGGGCCGCGCCGAGGGGGTGGTGGACGAGGCCGTCCCGGGCGAGCGGATCGCCTTCCGGCTCTCCCCGCTGCTGCCCGGGGGCGGCGTCGCGTTCACCGGCCACTACGGGTTCGCGCTCGAGGACGCCGGCGGCGGGACCCGGCTCCGCGTGCGGCTGCGGATCACCGACAGCACCGTCGCCTCCGCCGACTTCGTCGCCGGCATCGGCCTGGGCTGGGACCAGGCCCTGGACCGGCTCGCCGCCACCGTCGGCGGCACCCCTTCCGACACCCCGAGGAGCACGAAATGACCGGACACGCCGACCGCAGGGTCATCGCGAACATGAACCTCTCCCTCGACGGGAGGTACTGCGGGCCCGGCGGCCCGCAGGACCACGCCTGGGTGGTGCCGTACGCCGTCACCGACGTCGCCCGCGACCACCTCACGGACCTGTGGCGGACCGCCACCACTGCGCTGATGGGGCGGGTCAACGCCGAGGGGTTCCTGGGCTACTGGCCGCCGGTGGCCCACGACGAGGCGGCCGACCCCCGCGACCGGGGGTTCGCCGCCTGGCTGGCCGAGACCGAGAAGGTGGTCCTGTCCCGGACCCTGGCCGCCTCCCCGTGGGAGGGCACGCGGATCGAGAACGCCCCCGCCGCCGAGGTGGTCGACGGGCTCAAGACACAGGAGGGCGGGGACATCCTCGTGCCGTGCAGCGCCAGCCTGATCAGGCCGCTGCTCGCCGCCGACCGGGTCGACCGGCTGGCGCTGATGATCGTCCCCGAGTTCATCGGCGGCGGCCCGCGCCTGTTCGAGGACGGCCTGCCCGCCGAGAAGTGGGCCCTGGCCTCCCACGCCGCGGGCGAGCACGGGACGGTCACCCTGGTCTACGACCGCCTGCGCTGAGGGCCGCCCCGCACGGCCCGGGGCCCGCACCGTGCGGTGCGGGCCCCGGGCGCGACGGCCCCCGGCCTCAGATCCGGGTCATGGTGGAGTCGTAGCCGCCCCCGCCGGGGTAGACCCACGCTCCGGTGACGGTGGAGCCGTCCGCGGAGAACTCCCCCGTGAAGTAGGCGGGGCCGCCCCGGACGCCTCCCCAGATGGTCAGGGTGTCGCCGACCAGCTCGTAGACGTAGTCCAGGGTGTTGCCCCGGGAGTCGTAGAACCGGGACACCACGTCGGAGCCGACCGGCTCCCCGAACGGGTGCGGGTTGCCGATGACCTCCATGCCGGTGACCGGCTCGCCGAACTGGGTGAGCTCCACGTGCTGGAGCAGGAAGAACCCGCCCTCCATCCACTCGTACCGCACGGTGCCCTCGGCGCCGCCGGTCACCGCCCAGGTGCCCACGAGCCGGTCCAGGGCCGTGACCGCTTCGCTCGGCCGGGTGTTCTCGTTCATGCCGTCCTCCTCGATCGGGGTTGCACCGACACCTCGCGGCCGGGCCCCGGGCTTCGACACCCTCGAAGTGTGACTTGGATCACATCAAATGGGTGTCGAGATCCCCCGGGCGGCCCCGAGGTGACGGCGAGAACCCACCAAGGAGGACACACGCATGAGCACCGTCACCGCCCCCGCGCCCGGCACCTCGGCGACCGCCGCCACCCGGCGCCTGCTGGCCGCCGGAGCCCTGGCCGGGCCGGTCTTCTTCACGTCCGCTGTCGCCCAGATCCTCACCAGGGAGGGCTTCGACATCACCCGGCACCCCATCAGCCAGCTGGCCACCGGCGACCTGGGCTGGATACAGATCGCCACGTTCGCCACCGCCGGGCTCGGCGCGCTGGCCCTGGCGGCGGGCACCGCCCGCACCCTCACCGAGGGCCTCGGCCGGCGGGCGCTGCCGGTCCTGGTCGCCGTCTTCGGGGTCGGCCTCATCGCGGCCGGGGTGTTCACCATGGACCCCGAGTACGGGTTCCCGGTCGGCACCCCGGACGGGCCGGTAGAGGAGATGTCCTGGCACAGCATCGCCCACTCGGCCGCCGCCGCGGTCGCGTTCACCGCCCTGGCCGTCGCCGCCGCCGTGCTCGCCGTCCGCCACGCCCGGAGGCGGGCGGTCGCGCCCGCCGTGCTGAGCGGAGCGGCCGCGGCCGTACTCCTCCTCCCGATGTCGCCCGACCACATGAGCGTGCAGATCGCCGTCAACGGCCTGGTCGCGTTCACCTGGGCGACCGCCGTGGCACTGTGGCTGCGCCGCACCGCCTGACCGGTACCGTACCCGCATCGACGACAGAGACGAGGACACCGTGAAATACCTGCTCCTGGGCTACACCCCGGCCGCGGCCTGGGACGCCGCGACCGCCGACACGCCCTCGCAGGACGCGCTCGACGCGTTCGCCGCCTACCAGCGGCTCGAAAAAGAATTGCTCCACAGCGGCGAGCTCGTCGCGACCGAGGGACTGGGCCACCCCGCCGTCAGCACCACCGTCCGCCGCTCACCCGAGGGGGTGGTCGCCACCGACGGGCCCTTCGCCGAGCTCAAGGAGGTCCTGGCCAGCTTCGCCGTGATCGACGTGTCCGGCCACGAGCGCGCCGTCGAGATCGCCTCCCGGATCGTGGAGGTGCTCGGGGAACCCGTGGAGATCCGGCCGATCATGGGTGAGGACTTCGCCGCGTGAACCCCGAGACCGAGCACCTGCTGCGCACCGAGGCGCCGCAGGTGCTCGGCGCCCTGGTGCGCCGCTTCGGCCGCTTCGACCTCGCCGAGGACGCGGTGCAGGAGGCCCTGCTGGCCGCGAGCCGGACCTGGCCCGAGGAGGGGGTCCCCCAAGAGCCCCGCTCCTGGCTCATCCGGGTCGGCTACCGACGCATGGTCGACCTCCTGCGCTCCGACCAGGCCAGGCGCCTGCGCGAGCAGCGGGCGGCCGAGTCCGTCCTGCTCGACCCCGGCCGGTCCGCGCCCCCGGCGCCGGCCACCGACGACAGCCTCACCCTGCTCCTGCTGTGCTGCCACCCGGTGCTGGGCCCGGCGGACCGGGCGGCCCTGACCCTGCGCGCCGTCGGCGGCCTGACCACGGCCGAGATCGCCCACGCCCACGGCACGACCGAGGCGACCATGGGCACGCGCATCAGCCGCGCCAAACAGCGCCTGGCCCGCGCGGGCGCCCGGTTCGCCCCGCCGACCGACGAGGACCTGGAGCAGCGCCTGGCCTCCGTGATGCGGGTGCTCTACCTCGTCTTCAACGAGGGGTACACCGCCACGACCGGGGGAGCGCTGGCCCGCACGGACCTGTCCGCAGAGGCGATCCGGCTGGCCCGCATGCTCCGCGACCTGCGCCCCGACGACGGCGAGGCGGCCGGGCTCCTGGCGCTGATGCTGCTCACCGAGGCGCGGCGGCCCGCCCGCACCGGGCACGACGACGAACTCCTGACCCTGGACGACCAGGACCGGACGCTGTGGGACCGCGCCCTGGTCGACGAGGGGACGGAGCTGCTCGACGCCGCCTGGGACCCGCACGAGACCGGGCCGTACCGGCTGCAGGCGGCCATCGCGGCCGTGCACGCCGCCGCCCCGGCCCCGGGGCGGACGGACTGGACCCGGATCGCGGTGCTGTACCTGTGGCTGGAGCGCCTCTCCCCCAGCGCCCCGGTACGGCTGGCCCGGGTGGTGGCGGTCGCCCGCGCCTACGGCGCGCAGCGGGGGCTGGCCCTGCTCGCGGACCTGGACCGGCGCCACGGCCTGGCCGAGGACCCGCTGACGCGGCGCAGGCACCCGGCGGTGCGGGCCCACCTGCTGGAGGAGACCGGGGACGCGGCGGGCGCCGTCGCGGCCTACCGCGCCGCGGCCGCCCTGGCGGTCAACCCGGTCGAGGAGAAGTACCTCCTGGACCGGGCCGCCCGCCTCGCCTGAGCCCCGGGGGTCAGTCCAGCAGGGCCGTGGCCTCGACCTCGACCAGCACGTCGGGCTCGAAGAGGTGGTCCACGCCGATGAGCGACGCCGGGGGCATCGGCCGCGGCAGGCCCAGCTCCACCGACACCTGCTCCACGCCCTCCATGAAGGCGCCGATCTTCTCCGGCTCCCAGTCGGTGACGTAGAAGGTCAGGCGCAGCACGTCGGCGAAGGTCGCCCCCGCCCCGGCCAGGCCGGCGGCGGTGTTGCGCAGGGCATGGGCGACCTGCCCGGCCAGGTCCCCGGGGGCCGACGGGGAGCCGTCGGCGGCGCGGGCGATCTGGCCGCTGACGTGCACGTGCCGGGTGCCGGTCCCGACGGCGACGTGGTGGTAGGGGACGGGCTGCATCATGCCCTCGGGGGTGAAGCGGCGGACGGCCATGGCGGTCTCCTCGTGACGGGTGCCGAAGTGGTTTACCCTTGGTACCTGGTATCCGAAAGAAACTTCAACGAGACCAGGTGTCATGCCGGAAACCTCCCCGCGGGCCCACGACGCCCTGGAGATCACCGCACCCCACCGCGAACTCCTAGACCAGGTCCTGGACAAGTGGTCGCTGGAGGTGCTCGCCGTGCTGTGCGAGAGCCCCTCCCGGTTCAACGGGCTGCGCCGCGCGATCCCCGCCGTCACCCAGAAGTCGCTCACCGCCACCCTGCGCCGCCTGGAGCGCAACGGCATCGTGGAACGGGAGGTGGTCGCCACCCGGCCCGTCGCCGTGGAGTACCGGATCACGCCGCTGGGCAAGACGATGCGGGAGCCGGTGGACGTGCTGCTCGCCTGGATCCGGGACCACACCCCCGAGGTCGAACGGGCCCGCGACCGCTTCGACGCCGCCGGCACCTGACCCCGGCGGCCCGAACCCCTGCGCCGACGGACCTCGCGCACACGGCGGCCCACCGCCCGTCCATTCCGAGCCCGACCTGTCCGGCCGCCCGTCCCCCGACCGCGCCCTGGAGATGTCGGCCGCCGCCGTCCTGCTTGCGGTGCGCTCGCCGACCGGGGGGAAGGGGGCGGGCTGAGCCGCGCCGCCGGGGCCCTGTCACATTCGGCCGGGGACCGGTGTCCACAGGGGTGAGAACGAACGAGGAGGACCCCTGTGGACATCGCGCTGTGGATCGTCGCCGGACTGCTGGCCGCCGCCTACTTCTTCGGCGGCGGCGGCAAGATCCTCATCCCCAAGGAGAAGATCCTCGCGACCGGGGCCGCCGCGCAGTGGGTCGAGGACGTCCGCCCCGGCACGGTGAAGGCCATCGGCGCCCTGGAGGTGCTGGGGGCGCTGGGCCTGATCCTGCCGCCGCTGCTGGGCATCGCCCCGGTGCTGGCGCCGCTGGCCGCCATCGGCCTGGCCCTGATCATGGTCGGCGCGGCGATCACGCGCATCCGCCGCCGCGAGTTCAAGCTGATGGCGGTCGACCTGGTCTACCTCGCCCTGAACTGCTTCGTGGCGTGGGGCCGCCTCGTCGCCGAGCCCTTCACCGGCTGAGACACGGGCGCCGGGCCCCGTAGAGTGCTCGGAGCACACGGGCACGGAGGGCGCGGATGGAACGGGCGGACCGGGGCCGGGACGTGCCGTTCCGGTACCTGCTGGTACACGAGGAATCCGACCGCGGCGAGGTGCCCTGGGCCCGGTGCACGATGGTCCAGGGTCTGTTCGCGCCGCCGCGCACGGCACGCAACCTTTTGCGGCTGCGCGGCTGCGACCCGCGCGGGCGGCTGGACGCGGCCCTGGACCCCGACGGGCCCGGGCCGGCGGCCGGACTGTCGGTGGAGGTCGACGGCGGGCACGAGGACCGGGTCCAGTGGTTCCTGCTGAGCGGCGTCCACGTGCTGGGACGGCGGCCCGACCCCGAGGACCCGCGCCTGTGGGAGGTGTTCCTGGAGGCCGACGTGGTCTCCCACGACCGTCCGCTCGCCCATCCTCCGGGGCCGTGGGCCCGGTACACCGTGTACCCGCGGCACCGGGCGGACGAGGGGTCGCGGGCGCACTGCCGCCGCGTGGACGGCCTGTACGACTACACGCCACCGTCGCAGCCCCCGCTGCGGCTGCTGGGCTGTGAGCCGACGGCGGAGCTGCGCGGGGTGCTGCGCCGCCCGCGGCGGTGGCGCGGCGCACAAGGCCTGCTGCGCGCGCTGGACCGGGACGGGCGGGTGCTGCGCGACGTCCTCCTGGATTCGGAGACCGTCGAGACCCGGCCGTCCGTCCTGGGCGGGACGCTCGTCGACATCACCCTGGAGGACGAGGGCGACGACCGGCCGGACCCGCAGTCCCGGCCGGTGTGGGAGCTGTGGGGCCGCGGCGTCCCCCGGGAGGCGGGCCTGTGGCGGCCGCTGCCGACGGCGGCCAGGTGGGAGTGGCTGCGCCTGGCCATGGCGAACAGGAGCGGGGGACCCGATCGTGCGGGCGGCGCCTTCCTGCTGGACGGCGCCGCGGTCACCGACGAGCCCGGCCTGTACTGCGCGCTGGCGGAGGCCCTGGTCGGACCGGGCCGGTACTACGGCTGGAACCTGGACGCCCTGGACGACTGCCTGCGCGGCGGCTTCGGGCCGCTCCCGCCGTTCACCCTGGTCTGGGAGCACCTGGAGGAGTCCCGGCGGCTGCTCCCCGACCTCGTGGACGCCGCCTTGGAGGTCCTGCGGGCCCGCGGGGTGGGGGTCCGCGGACGCTGACGGCTACCGGTCGCGGCCGCCGTTGTACTGGACGCCGATCACGTCGCGGCCCGCCGTGGCCCCGGACCGGTCGATGCGGTCCCCCTGAATGGTGTCGCCGACACCGCCGCCGACGTCGCGGGCCTGCACCACCACACCGCCCGAGACACCGCCGTCGACGGTGTTCGCCGTCCCCTCCGGGGCGGGCGCGTCCAGCCTCCGCAGCAGGTCCCCGAGCCGCTCCGCCGCCCCCGGGTCCGCCTCCAGCAGCCGCCGCAGCTTGGGGCGCCACTCCCCCGCCGCCTCCGGCGCCAGGTCGGGCCGGGCGGCCACCTCGGCGCGGGAACGCTGCAGCTCCGCAGCGGCCACGTGGCTCGCCCTGGCGAAGAGCTCCGCGTAGCCCTCCAGGGTGAGCCGCCACTGCGGGGCCTCGTCACCGGCCATGGACCGGATCAGGGCGTCGGTGGCCCGGGAGACCAGCCGGGAGGTGTCCTCGTGCACGGTGGCTGCACCCGCTTCCTCGGTTCGGGAGTGCGTCGGGGCCACGGTAACCCGCCGGAAGGTGCTTTTGCGGGGAAGCGTCCGCTCTGCGGCGGGCCGCGTCGGCCCGGACCGGCGGCGGCCCCGGGGCGAACGGGCGCCGGGCCGGGCGGCGGGGCGCGGCCCGCCACCGCGCCCTCCTACCGGATGGGCACGTCGGGGAACTCCCCGAAGGCGCCCGCGTGCAGGGTCATCGACTCCACCTCCGGACCCGGGGCCGGGAACACCGCCAGCGCCAGGTACTCGTCCCCCGGCGACAGGGTCAAGACCTCGTCCGCGAAGTCCTCGTAGCCGTCCTCGGTGACCAGGCGCACCACGTACCGGGTCGTCCCGCCCGGCTCCAGCAGGCGGAACCCGCCCAGGGTGCCCTCGGTGACCCGGTCCGGCCCGCCCGCCTCCTCCCCGGCGGCGCCCAGGTCGGCCTCCAGGTCCGCCAGGGTCGAGTTCCCCAGGCCCACCATCTGGAACAGGTACGCGCCGTCGCGCACCAGCGGGTACACGTTGAGCTCGACGTCCCCGTGCTCGGCGGCGGCCACCGGTTCCAGGTCCTCGAAGAACACCGCCGGTCCGGCCACGTGCCGGGCCGCGGACTCCAGCCCCCCGTCCCCGCCCGCCGCGGCGGCGTCGGGCACCGTGAAGACGAACTCCACCCGCCGGTTGCGGGCCCGCGCCTGCTCGTCGTCCGCGCCGCCCTCCTCGGCGACCGGGTCCCGGGAGCCGCGCCCCCGCGCCGTGAGGGTGAAGCCCTCCCCCAGCTCCTCGGCCAGCAGGTCGCGCACGGCCTCCGCGCGGCGCAGCGACAGCTCGTCGTTGTGGGCCTGCGAGCCGCTGCCGTCGGTGTGGCCGACCACGGTGACCTCGCCCGACCCCGGGTTCTCCCGCAGGGTCAGGGCGGTGCGCCGGATGGTCTCGGCCGCCTCGGCGGTGGGCTCGGCGGCGTCCACGTCGAACATCCGGTCGGCGTGCAGGGAGATGGTCTCGGTGTCCCCCGACCGGGTGGTGGACGACTCCGGGGTGTCCACGAAGCTCTCGATGCCCTGGCGGAACCGGGACACGTCCATCCCCGGCTCGGGCACCTTCTCCGGGTAGTGCAGCTCCTCGGGCAGCTCCTCGGCGGTCCTCTCGGCGTACTCGTTGAAGTAGTCGTGGATGTCGGGCTCGGGCGAGGGGGTGAACTCGTCCACGTACTCCACCGGCAGCCCCGGCACGTGCCCCAGCCCCGACCCGGTGAAGGTCAGGTGCTCCGCGTCCCGGGAGGGCGCCGGGAAGTACCGCCGGAAGGTGGTGGGGACGCCCTCGTGGACGGGGGTGATGTCGGAGCCCTCGTTGAAGTAGGTGCCCAGCGACAGGTCGGTCCCGGGATCCTTGATGGCGCTCAGGACCTCGCCGGTGACCGGGTCGAGCAGGCGCAGGGGGGCGGTGCGGTCGGTGGCCGTGCCGCCGGTGCGCAGGGGCTCCAGGAAGTCGTGGTCGACCTCGAGCATGAGGTACTCGCCGTTGTGCTGGAGCCTGCGGAAGGTGACCTCCAGCATGACGTCGCTGCCGCCCTCCAGGAACATGCGCCCCTGGCGGGTCAGGGGCAGGTCGCGGTGGGCCGGGGCGGCCTCCGGCGAGGCCGAGGGGGCCGGATCGCCGGCGTCCCCGTCCCCCGCGCCCAGGCCGGGGACGATCCCGCAGGAGGTCAGCAGCAGGCTCAACGCCAGGGCGGCGCAGGTCGTCGCGGGCACTCGTGCGGTCATCGGGCGCGGTCTCCTCGGGGGGTCGGCACCGCCGTGCCGGAACCGGGGAGCGCGGGTCTGGGGGCGGGGAGGGCGGTGCGGGGTGCTCAGTCGGGGGGAGGGGTCAGGTCGCGGCGCGACCGCAGCCCGAGTTTGGACAGGGCGTTGGCCACGTGCGTCTCCACAGTACGCGGGGACAGGTGCAGCAGCGCGGCGATCTCCCGGTTGGTGCGGCCGCGCGCGGCCAGGTCGGCGATCTCCCCCTCGCGCGGGGAGAGCCTGCGGTCGTGGTGGGGCCGGGCCGGGGCGGCGGCGGGGGTGACGCCGTGGGAGCGCATCAGGCGGCGGACCCGGGCTGCGTCCCAGGTCGCGCCCAGCCCCGCGTACTCCTTCAGGGCGGCGCGCAGGGCGGCCACCCCCGGTTCGGCGCCCTCACCGCGGGGGCGGGCGAAGTGGACGCGGGCACAGGCCTCGCGCACCTGGGCGGCGTCGTAGGGGCGGGGCATGGCGCGGTAGGCGTCCTCGGCCTCGGCGTACAGCAGCAGGGCCCGGTCGTGGTGGCCGCGGTGGCCGGCCAGGGCCGCCTCCAAACGCAGCAGGCAGGCGGCGGCGGCCGGGGCGTCGGTGTCGCGCAGCCCCGCGCGCAGGCGGGCGCACAGGTCGCGGGCGACGGCGCCGCGACCGCACTCCACCAGGGCCTCCATACCGGGGAGCAGGTCCGCGGCCCACACCCAGATGCCCTTGGCCGCGATGAGGGAGACCAGGTCCTCCACATGCCCCCAGGCACGGGCCGGCTCGCCCTGGGCGGTGGCCATGCGGGCCAGCAGCCCGGCGGCGAAGGCCCGCACCGGAACGGTGTAGTCGGGCGGGGCCTCCTGCCCGCCGCCCCCCACCGGACCGCCCGGGGCCTCTGCGGCGCCGCCGGGCCCGGGGCGGATACGGACCAGCAGGGTGCGGGCCAGCCCGGGGTCGCCCTGGGCCAGGGCCAGGGCGGCGCGCAGCAGCCCGAGCTCGGCGGTGACCGAGTGCAGGTGGGCCAGGCGGGGCGATTCGCGGTGGCGGTCGACCTCCTCGGCCAGGCCCTGCCAGCGGCCGCGCGCCCAGTCCAGGGTCAGGCGCAGCGCGCGCACGCTCTCGTGGATGTAGGGGGCGTCGTCGGCGCCCGACCACGCGGCCGCGTCGTCGAGGTGGCCGTCGGCGCGCTCGTAGTGGCCGAGCATGACGGCGGCGTCGGCGAGGTTGAGCGAGCCCCGGGCGAACTCGCGGCGGCGGGCCAGGGTGTCGGGGGTGGGCGGGTCGTGGGGTGTGCCCGGGGCGGGCAGCTCCACCTTCCAGGCGGCGGGGTCGCCGACCTGGGCCAGCAGGGTGGCGTGGTTGACGGCCACGGTGTGGGCGACGGTGGTGTCGTGGCTGCTGTGGGCGGCGGCCAGGGCCTGGTCCATCCAGCGGCGGTGGGTGTCGACGGAGTCGGGGGTGCTGCGGGGCACGGCCAGCGCGCACATGGCGCGGGCGGCCAGGTCGGGGCGTTCGGCGAGCTCGGCGGCGGCACGGACCAGCTCGCCGCGGGCGCTGCGGTTCTGGGCGGCCTGGTTGAGCAGCAGCAGGCCCAGTTCCATGCGCAGTTCGCCGCGCTCGGCGGCGGGCAGGCCGGGGGTGGCCAGGACCTCGCGCAGCCGGGCGATCGCGTGCTCGGCGGAGATACCGGTCAGGGCGGCCCGGCCGAGCTTGAGGGCCAGGTCGCGGCGGCGCCGCGAGGGCAGGTCGGGGCGGGTCAGGGCGTCGCGCAGCAGGACCACCGCCGTGCTGTCCTCACCCTGCTCCAGGGCATGGTCGGCGGCGCGTTCGGCGTGGTCGGTCCACTCCTCCAGCAGCCCCGCCTCGCGGGCGTGGCGGGCCAGCCGGGCGTGGGGCGGCTCCGCCGACAGGGCCAGGGCGGCCAGGGCGACGCGGTGCAGGCGGCGGCGCTTGCCGTGCGGCAGGGACGCGTGGCAGACCTGGGCGAGCAGCGGGGTGGCGGGGGCCAGGGTGGCCGGGGCGGTGGGGGTGAGCAGGCCGCTGCGGCAGGCGCGGGACAGGGCCCTGTCGGCACGGGCGGGGGTGAGCTCGGCGACGTGGGCGATCAGGGGCTCGGTGGCGGGACCGCCCAGGACGCAGGCCGCGCGCACCAGGCGGCGGGCGTCCCCGTCCAGGGCGTGCAGGCGGTCCAGGAGCCAGTCGCGCAGGGAGGGCGGCACGGGCGGCCGGTCGGGGATCCGCGGCCGGGGGTCGGAGCCGTCCCCGGAGGCGGCGAGGCCGTACAGGGTCTCCACCGCGGCCAGGGGCAGCCCCCCGGTCCAGGCGTGCAGGCGGCGGGCGTCCTCCAGGGTGGGCGCACCGCCGGGGAGGGCGTGCTCGGCCAGGGCGAGCAGGTCGTGGGGGGTGAGGGGGCCCAGGGTCAGCTCCCGGTGGCCGGTGCCGGGGGGAGTGCGGGCGGCCAGGGCGGCCACCGGGAAGGAGCGGGGCAGGTCCTCGGGCCGGTAGGTGAGGACCAGGCCCAGGTGGGCGGGCAGCCGGGGGGTGAGGTAGGCGAGCAGGTCGCGGGTGTCCGGGTCGGCCCAGTGGACGTCCTCCAGGACCAGGACGGTGGGCTCCAGCGCGTCGAGGAGCTCGGTGAGGGCGCGGTACAGGCGGTGGCTGCCCGACGCCGGGTCGGCGGCCGGCTCCGGGGCCGGGGGAAGGCGGTCGGCGTGTTCGGGGAGCAGGGCGCGCAGGGCTCCGCACAGGGGGCTGAGCCCGCCGGGGACGGGGACCCGGCGCAGGGCTTCGATGAGCGGCGCGAAGGGGAACGGTTCGGCGCCCGGCGGGCAGTGTCCGGCCAGGACCGCCGTCCCGTGCGGGTCGTGCAGTTCCCGGACCAGGCGGGTCTTGCCGGTTCCGGCGGCGCCCGCCAGGAGGGTCACGGTCCCGGGGGTGGCCGCCGCGCGCAGTAGCCGTCGTTCCCGCTCGCGCCCCACGAGCGGGGAGGAGCACATTACCCGACGGTATAGCGATACGACCTTCCGGAAAAGAGGGATAATGGTGACATTCCGTGGTCATATTCATGTAACCGCGGAGAAAGTATTCATGTTCGGCCGGGTGTGCGGCGCATTCCGCCGATTCTTACAGGCCTTGAGGACATGGCCGCGACGGTGACACCGGGCGTACAATCCGCCCAGATACTGCGGGCTTCACGAAAAAAGAGCATGGGGTGGCCGGTTGTTGGCGGGCATGGTGTACGCGGTGGTGCCGGTGTTGTCCGTGGTGTTGACGGGATTGTTCGCCGGCCTGTTCTTCGCCTTCTCCATCGCGGTGATGCCGGGGCTGGGCCGGGCGGGCGACCGGTCCATGGTCGAGGCGATGCAGGGCATCAACGTCGCCATCCTCAACCCGTTCTTCGCGGTGGTGTTCATCGGCGCCCCCGTGGTCCTGCTGGGGCAGACGGTCCTGCACTGGGCCGCGGGCCACACGTCCTCGGCCTGGTGGGCCGGGGCGGCCCTGGCCCTGCTGGTCCTGGTGCTGGTGGTGACGTTCGCCGTGAACGTGCCGCGCAACAACGCCCTGGACCGGGCCGGGTCGGCGGAGCGGCTGGCCGACCCGGCCGCGGTGCGCGGCGACTTCGAGGCGGTGTGGGTGCGCTGGAACCATCTGCGCACCCTGGCCTCCGCCGCGGCCCTGCTGTGCACGGCCCTGGCCGTGACCACCGGCTGAGCCGGGACGCTCAGGCGCCGGCGCCCCCGGGGGCGCGCGCGCCGGTGAGCGCGGCGCGGTCGGCGCGGACGCGCTCCACCAGCTTCTCGCGTCGGACCCCCAGCTCGGCGGTGGCGGCCACCACGCGGACCACACCCGCGCGGACCTCCTCGCGCACCACCCCGGGCAGGTGCTCGTCCAGGGCCTTGAGCACTCCCGCGGCCCCCTCGGCCGAGTGGGCGTCGACCAGCGCCCGGGCCCGCCCGGGGTCGGCGCCGCGCAGCGCGGCGGAGGAGCCGGGGTCGCGGGGCCGCAGGAAGTGCCAGAACCCGACGGGCGGGTAGAACGGCAGGTCCCCATGCCCGGAGTCGGGCGACGTGCGCACCTCCCACTGGAGGGTGTCGTCCTCGACCGCGACGCCGAAGGCCTCGTTTCGCCGACCGTAGCCGGGCCCCCAGGTGACGACGAGGTCGACCCCGGTGCCGGGGAACCGCAGGATCCCCATGGGCCCGCCGGTGGCGCCCCGCACCAGGTGGCGGGCCCGGCGGCCGTCCGCCCCCTCCAGGACGTGCTCCCCCGTCCCGCCGTGGTGGTCCTCGACCGCGGCCCGCAGCCCGCTGAGCCCGTCCTTGTGGCCGAGCGGCGAGTCGACCCCCTCGGGCAGGCGGACCAGGGACAGGTGCTCCGAATCCCAGCGCATCCCCTCACCGGGGCCTCCCGCGAAGAACCCGGGCAGGGACGTCCTCTTCTCGACCCCCGCGCCGGTCAGCACATGCCAGGTGTACCGCTCGAAGTAATCGTGGTGGACCCAGACGGCCGTGCCGTCGCTCATCTGCCGCATGACGCTGTGCTGTGACGGACTCGGCGCGAACCGGTACCCCGAGCGCTCGCCCTCGTCGCGGAGGGACTGCTGCTCGGACCAGTTCACGATGTCCGGGTCCGCGGTGGGGGCGAGGACGAACGTGTCGCCGGGCCGGTCGGACCAGTACGCACTCCCGGACACCGCGACGAGGAAGCGGCCGTCCAGATAGCGCACCACCGGGATCTCGCCCTTCCCGGACGAGAACCCGATCGAGTCCCGGCGGCCGGTGTGGTCCACGGCGATCGCACGGTCGGCGCCCACCAGGGTGAGCACCGGCCAGGAGGGGCACAGCCGCCGCACCCCGCCCGGCCCGCCGAGCTCGGCGACGGCCTCGTCGAAGGCGGGCCAGCCCAGTTCCTCGGGCAGGCCGCCGTGCAGGGCGCGCAGCAGCGGGCGCAGCGGGTCGACCGCGGCCAGCTCGTCCTCGATCCCCTCCAGCGCCGCGACCGCGGCGCCGTCGAGCAGGTCGTCCAGCTCCCCCAGCGCAAAGCGGGCCTCGGGCAGGCCCGCCCGCCCGACCCGGGAGAGGCACCCCTCGGCCCGGACGCGCACCACCGGGACCGCCTCGGGCACCCCGGGGTAGAACCCGATCGCGCTGCGCACGCCGGGCGGCGCGCCGGTGTGGTGGCGGTGCAGGCGGGAGATCTGGAGCTCCGCGCGCGGCCCCAGCACGGGGTGCGCGAGCAGGACGCCCAGGTGCGGAGAGTCCTTGATATAGGAGAGCTCCATCGTGCGCGGCGGGATCAGGACCGGGATGCCGTGGGCCAGGCAGGCCGCGAGCAGCATGCCGTCGAGATTGCCGTGGCCCGAGCCGGAGGTCCAGGTGTCCAGGAGCCGACCCTCGGCCCGCAACCGCGGGGCCAGGCGCGGCAGGAGCGCGTACAGCTCCGGCGGCATGCGCTGCACGATGACCCCGTCACCGGAGGCGACGAACAGGTGCAGGCGGACGAACCGCTGGAGCCAGCCCGCCACCCCCGCCTCGGGGGTCACCTCACCGCGGACCAGGGCGTCGACCGCCCCGGAGGCGTCGAGCATGCGCAGCCACGTACCGCCGTCGTTCTTGGCGTAGCGCCCCGGCGGGAACAGCTCCCAGAACGCCGCCAGGTGCCCGGCGGGCGGCGGGGTCCGGGCGAACACCCCGGCCGCCCCCGTGAACAGCGCGGAGGGGACCGCGGTCCCACGGGAGGCGGCGAGCACCCCGGCCAGCGCCCGGGACTGCTCCTGCTCCCCCACCCCGGCGGCCTTCGCGCTCTTGGCCAGCAGGGTGTGGGTGCCCGCCGCCGGTGCGCTGCCGCCCGCGGCGCGGGCGGTGATCAGCCCGGTCAGGGCGGGGTAGGCGCGCTCGGGGGGCAGGGTCTGCGTGATCCACGTCTGGAAGGCGCGCACCTCCTTGGCCGGCAGGACACCGCTGCGGGCCACGAAGAGGGTGTGGGAGGCGTGGTGGTCGGGGTCCACGGGCAGGCCGTGGTCGGCCTCGGCCCGGCGGGCCCGGGCGTGGGCGCGGGGCGCCGCCCACCGGCACTTGTCCCCGCCCTGCAGCAGCAGCGCCTGGGTGACACCGTCCCAGAACCAGGGACGCAGTTCCGGGGGCAGGTCCTCGGCCCGGCGGTCCATGAACCGGAGGAACCGGTCGGCCTTGCGAACGGCCGCCGGGAGCTCCCCGTGCATGTCCTGCTGGGCCTTCTCGGCGGCGGGCAGGTCGGCGGGGCGATTCTCGCGCGTCCAGTCGACCAGCAGGGACACCTGGTCGCGGGAGGTGGGAAGGGCGAAGGTCATGCCCGCATGCTGGCACGGCCCGGTGACAGCCCGTGTCCCGGGCCCCGCTCCGCGCCCTCCCGCCCCGGGGGAGGGCACGGCCCCGTCCTGGCCGACGGGGCCGTGCGCGCCGCCCGCCGCCCGGAGAGGGGCGGTGAGGGAAGGGGGCCGGGCCGCGGGCGGCCGTCCTTCAGCGCACCGGCCTCAGGACACCGGGGCCTTGGTGTCCCACCCCGACAGCAGGGCGTTGACGTCGCGCACGCACCCGCCGCAGCCCGTGGTCGCCCTGGTGGCGGCCGCGATCGACTCCCGGGTGCGCGCCCCGTCCAGCCACGCCTGCTCCAGGTCGTCGCGGGTCACCGCGTTGCACCGGCACACCACCGGCGCCGGCCGCTCCCCCGCCTCCCCGGCGGGCGCCGCGGGCACGGTCCCCTGGAGCAGGGCCAGCCGGTCGGCGGGCACCGGGGCACCGGAGTCGTGCAGCTGCGACAGCACCGCCGCGGCCTCCGGGAACCCCAGCAGCACCGAGCCCACCAGCCGGTCCGCGCGCACCACCAGCTTGGCGTAACGGCCCCCGTGCGGGTCGCTGACGGTCAGCATCTCCAGGTCCCCGCCGTCCTCCTCGTCGGTGTGCACCTCACCGAACGCCGTCAGCTCGATCCCCTCGGCCTTGAGCCGCGTCACCGGCCGCGAACCGGTGTAGCGGGCCTGCGGCTCGGTCCCGGTCAGCCGCCGGGCCAGCACCGCGGCCTGCTCCCAGCCGGGCTGCACCAGGCCGGCGCCCCCGCCGGGGTGCTGGGCGCAGTCGCCGATGGCGTGCACGCGGGCGTCGGAGGTGGCCAGGGCGTCGTCCACCAGGACCCCGTGCTCCACCTCGATCCCCGCGTCCTTGGCCAGCTCGATGTTGCCGCGCACCCCGGCGGTCACCACCAGGGCGTCCCCCGGCAGCACCCGCCCGTCGTCCAGCTCCAGACCGGTACCGGGGATCCAGCGCGAGGCCACCCGCCAGGAGTGCACCTTCACGCCCAGCGCGTCGTAGCGGCGCCGCAGGATGTCGGCGGCCGCGCGGTCGATCTGGCGGCGCATGATCCACGGCGAGGACTCCACCACCGACACCCGGGCCCCGCGGCTCTGGAGCCCCCGGGCGGCCTCCAGGCCCAGGACGCCGCCGCCCAGCACCACCACGGGGGCGCCGGGGCGCACCAGGGCCAGCAGCCGGCGGCAGTCGTCCAGGTCGCGCAGGGCGCACACCCCCTCCCCCGGGGCGCCGTCGGCGGCCGAGACCCCCGTGACGGGCGGGAAGGCCGCGCGGGCACCGGTGGCCAGCACGAGCTCGTCGTAGTCCAGGCCCGTGCCGTCGTCCAGGGCGACGGTGCGCGCCGCGGTGTCCAGGGAGACGGCCGACAGGCCCGTGCGCACGGTCACCCCCGGCGTGTCGGGGACGGGCAGCCGGATCTGCTCGGCGGTGTAGTCCCCCGCCACCAGACCCGACAGCAGGACCCGGTTGTAGGCGGGGTGGTGCTCGGCCCCCACCACGGTCACGTGGACGCGCTCGCCCGCCGGGTCCAGGCGGGCCACCTCCTCGGCGAACCGAGCGCCGACCATTCCGTTGCCGACGACCACGATCCGGCGTGCACCCTGCACGGTGTTCAACTGCTGCCTCCTACGGGGTGGGGTGTCGCGCCGGACGGCGTCGGCCGGGCGGGGACGGGCACGGGGCGCGGGCCGCGCGTGCCCGGGGCTCTGCGGGGTCACGGGCCCGGTTCCGGCGGGGCCGGCTCCAGGCGCACGGCGCTCACCTTGAACTCGGGCATGCGGCTGACCGGGTCCAGGGCCGGGTTGGTGAGGTTGTTGGCGGCCTGCTCCCCCGCGTAGTGGAAGGGCAGGAAGACCGTGTCGAGGCGGGCCGCGGGCTCCAGCCGCACCCGGGCGCGCGTGGCGCCCCGGCGCGAGGTGACCAGCGCCGCGTCGCCCTCGCCCAGCCCGGCACGGGCGGCCGTGTCGGGGTGCACCTCCACGTACACCTCCGGCTCGGCCCCGGCCAGCTCGGGCACCCGGCGTGTCTGGGCGCCGGACTGGTAGTGGCCCATCAGCCGCCCGGTGGTGGCGATCAGCGGGAAGGCCGCGTCGGCCGACTCGGCCGGCGGCCGGTGGGCGACCGGGACCAGGCGCGCCCGGCCGTCGGGGTGGGCGAAGCAGTCCAGGAACAGGCGCGGCGTGGGCCCGGCGCCCCGCCGCACCGGCCAGTACAGGGCCTCGCCGGCGGCCAGCCGCTCGGGGGTGACCCCGGAGTAGTCGGCCGGGGCGCCCTCGGTGGCCCGGCCGAGCTCGGCCAGCACCGCGTCGGGTTCGGTGGGGAACCGGTCGGCGGGCTGGCCCAGCCGCACCGCCAGCCCCGCCAGCACCTCCAGGTCGGTGCGCACCCCCTCGGGCGGCGCGAAGGCGCGGTTGCGGCGCAGCACCCGCCCCTCCAGGTTGGTCATGGTGCCCGACTCCTCCGCCCACTGGGCGACCGGCAGCACCACGTCGCCCAGGGCCGCCGTCTCCGACAGCACGAAGTCGGCGGTGACCAGCAGGTCCAGGGACTCCAACCGGGAGCGCACCCGGGTGCTGTCGGGGGCCGACACCACCGGGTTGGAGCCGAACAGCAGCAGGGCGCGGGCGCCGCCGCCCTCCCCCAGGGAGTCCAGCAGCTCGAACGCGGAGCGGCCCGGCCCGGGCAGGGCGCCCGGGTCCACCCCCCACACGGCCGCCACGTCGGCGCGGGCGGCCGGGTCGTCGATACGGCGGTAGCCGGGCAGCTGGTCGGCCTTCTGGCCGTGCTCGCGGCCGCCCTGGCCGTTGCCCTGCCCGGTGATGCACCCGTACCCCGAACCCTCCCGGCCGGGCAGGCCCAGCGCCAGGGCCAGGTTGATCCAGGCGGTGACGGTGTCGGTGCCCTTGGCGTGCTGCTCGCTGCCCCGGCCGGTGAGGATGTAGGCCGAACGCGCCCGGGCCGCGGCCCCCAGCACGTCGGCGGCCTCGCGCAGGCGGACGGCGGGCACCCCCGTGACCTGCTCGGTGCGCTCGGGCCACCAGGCGGCGGCGTGCGCCCACGCGTCCTCGAACCCCGTGGTGCGCTCGTCCAGGTAGGCGCGGTCGATCCAGCCCCGCACCCCGGCCAGGTGCAGCAGCCCCAGGGCCAGCGCCAGGTCCGTGCCCGGCCGCGGGGCCAGGTGCAGTCCCCCGTTGTCCAGGGCCACCCGGGCGGTGGCCGAGCGGCGCGGGTCGATGACGATCAGGCGCGGCGCCGACAGGTGGCCCATCATCGGCGGCATGGTCTCGGCCGGGTTCGCGCCCGCCAGCACGACGACCTCGGAGGCGCCCACGTCGGTCAGCGGGAACGGCATCCCCCGGTCCAGGCCGAACGCCCGGTTCCCCGCCGCGGCCGCCGAGGACATGCAGAACCGGCCGTTGTAGTCGATCTGGGAGGTGCCCAGGGCCAGGCGGGCGAACTTGCCCAGGGCGTAGGACTTCTCGTTGGTCAGCCCCCCGCTGCCGAACACGGCCACGGAGTCCGGGCCGTGCTCGGCGCGCAGCGCCAGCAGGCGCTCGGCGACGTGGTCCAGCGCGGTGTCCCAGTCGACCTCGCCGAACCCCCCGGTGCGGTCCTTGCGCAGCAGGGGGCGGGTGAGGCGGTCGGGGACGCCCAGGACCTCGGCGGAGGTCCACCCCTTGCGGCACAGCCCGCCACGGTTGGTGGGGAAGGGGGCCGGCCGGGCGGCGGGGCGGCCGTCCGGACCGGTCTCCAGGTGCATGGCGCACTGCAGCGCGCAGTAGGGGCAGTGGGTGGTGGTCATCGCTGCGCGGACTCCACGGCGTCGTCGGTGCGGTCGGCGGTACCGGGGGCGGCGGCGCGGGGACGGCGCAGGTAGACCGCCCAGGTGACCGCGGCGCACACCAGGTAGAAGCCGAGGAAGGCGAGGAACCCGGGGGCGGCCGACTCCGTCATCCGGAAGGACTCCCGGAAGACCAGGTTGATGGCCACACCGCCCAGGGCGCCCATCGCCCCGATCAGCCCCAGCATGGAGCTGGCGATGCGCTTGTTGTAGGAGTGGGCCTCCAGGGGGTCCTCGCCCCGCGAGACCGCGTCCTGGGCCCGGGCCGCGTAGATGGACGGGATCATCTTGTACGTCGAGCCGTTGCCCAGGCCGGTGAGGACGAACACCACCCCGAAGGCGCCCACGAACAGGGGCAGCGAGTCGGCGTTGATCGCGAACACGACCACCGCGGTGCCCGCGACCATCGCCAGGAAGTTCCACAGGGTGACCCGGGCGCCGCCCAGCCGGTCGGCCAGGCGCCCGCCCACCGGGCGGACCAGCGAGCCGATGGCCGGGCCCAGGAAGGTGATGGAGGCCGCCTGGAGGGGCTCCAGCCCGAACTGGTTCTGCAGCAGCAGGCCGAAGGCGAACCCGAACCCGATGAAGGAGCCGAAGGTGCCCACGTACAGGAACGACATGATCCAGAAGTGCCGGTCCCGGGTCGCCGCCAGCTGCGCGGCCACATCGGTGCGGGCACCGGTGAGGTTGTTCATGTGCCGGAACGCGACCCAGATGGCCAGGAGCAGGAAGGGCACGTAGAAGAGCGGCACCAGCCGGGCGCCGTCGAGGGTGAACAGGGCGATGACGCCCAGGCCCACCAGCTGCACCGTGGCCACGCCGATGTTGCCGCCGCCGGCGTTCAGGCCCAGCGCCACCCCCTTCTCCCGCTCGGGGAAGAAGAAGTTGATGTTGGCCATGGACGAGGAGAAGTTGCCCCCGCCCAGCCCGGCCGTCGCCGCCAGGACCACGAACACCCAGTAGGGGGTGTCCGGGCTGCCGATCAGGTACACGGCCAGCAGGGTGGGCAGCAGCAGCGCGGCCGCCGAGATGATGGTCCAGTTCCGGCCGCCGAAGAACGGCACCGCCAGGGTGTAGGGGACGCGCAGGACCGCGCCCACCAGGGAGACCACCGACACCAGCAGGAACTTCTGCTCCGGGGACCAGTCGAACCCCGTCTGGGGGGTCATGAACAGCACCAGCACCGACCACAGGCTCCACACGGAGAAGCCGATGTGCTCGGAGAAGATGGACGCCCACAGGTTGCGGCGGGCGGTGCGGCGGCCTCCGTCGTTCCAGAAGGCGGTGTCCTCGGGATCCCAGTGGGAGATCCAGCTCTTGCCCGTGCGCGGTGCGCGGCGGCCTGTCTCGGGGGTCACGGCCGGCCCTTCCTGTTCGGTGTCGGCTGACGTTATCGAAGGTAGGAAGGGTGCGTTGCCTGGACGTGTCGGGCCGTAACACGGGGGAAACAGTGGGCTCACCCGGAGGCCGGGGCGTCCGTGAGAACCCCCTGTTCGCGCAGGTTACCGGCGGTGCCGAAGGCCCGGGTGTGGCCTTCGACACCTGTGTCACCTCGTCTCAGCCGACCCGGGCCGACCCCCGCCACGCCTTCAGGGCGCGCCGGTCCCCGGCCAGGGCGCCGGGGGCGGGCTCGGCCCGGTTCCACAGCACCAGGTACAGCTCGGCCGCCGGCGCGGCCAGGACGGCGTCGGGGGCGTCGGCGTCCCCGCGGGCCGGGGACGAGCCCTGCGGGGTCATGGCCGCGGTCCAGGCGTGGCCGGTGTCGGTGGAGCGCACCGCCAGGGTCAGCGGCGGGTCGGAGGCCGGCCGGTTCTTCGGCCGGGCCAGGAAGCCCATGAGGAGCTCGTCGACGCCGTCGGCGGCCACCTCGGGGGCGACCGCCGGGTCCGGCGCGTCCGCCGGGGGGCGCAGCGCGCTCTGGGCGTCGATGCGGTGGACGGTCGTCTCGTGGCACTGCCGCCGGGCCCAGAACGCCAGCGGGGAGGGGGCCGGCAGGAAGGCGAAGCACTCGGTGCCGGGGGCGGCGCCGGCGAGCGTGCCGACCAGGGCGGCGTGCCCCTCGCGGAACCACGACAGGAGGCGGGCGTCCTCGGGCAGGCGGCCTGCGCGGGCGGGCCGCCGTTGCCCGAGGCCACGTGCGAGGCGGCCCAGCGGTGGACGCGGCCGGTGTGGGCGAGCAGGTCGCGGACCGTCCACCCGGGGCAGGTGGGGACGGGGGCGTCGAGCCCGGCGCGTTCGGCGGCCTCGGCCAGGAGGCGGCCCTCGGCGGCCAGGGCGTCGATGTGGTGGGGAATGTCCATGGGGACATCCTGGCCGGGGGCGCCGGGGCCGGACCGCCCCGGGGTGCCTCGACGACCGCCCCACCCCCGGCGCGGGCGGCGGGGTCAGGAGTCGTCGCGCTTGGAGCCGGCGGCGGACGCCCCGGCCCCGAAGGCCACACCCAGGGCCACGCCCATGGCGATCCCCAGCGCGATGTTGTCGAAGAGCATGCCGAAGACGATGCCGAAGGCCACGCCGAGCGGCAGGGAGAAGGCGGCGTTCTTCGCGTTCATGGGCGGCCTTTCCGGACGGTGCGGGTTCCCCCCTCTGACGCACCCGACCCCCCGCCGGTTCCCCCGCCCCGCGTGCGCACCCCCTTTTCCCGGCTCAGCCGGTGCCGGGCTCCAGCGGCTCGGCCACCGTCTTCACGACACTGTCGTAGATGATCTGGCTGCGAAAGCCCGCCACCTCCCGGCGCTCGGTGAGCCGGTCGATGAGGAAGGAGTGCAGCGCGTCCAGCGACGGCGCGGACACGTGGACCAGGAAGTCGTGCTCCCCCGCGACCACGTACACCGCCGACACCTCCGGCAGGGCGTGCATCGCCGCCTTGAAGCCCTCGATCGCCCGGCGGCTGGGCGGGCGCAGCTGCACCGACACGAACGCCTGCACCCGGCGCCCCAGCGCCTGCGGGTCGATGTCGGCGTGGAAGCCGCGGACGACGCCGCGCCGCCGGAGCAGGCGCACCCGCTCCAGACAGGTGGAGGGCGCCACCCCCAGCTTCGCGGCCAGCGCCCGGTTGGTCTGCCGCGCATCGCGCTGGAGTTCGCGCACGATCGCCGAATCTAGTTCGTCCACGGTCCGTTCCCCGCCCCTCGCTCCGAATGATGTTCGGCATTGCACCATCGACGGCATCCAGCTGTCTAGCCTGATGCGCGTCCACTTGGCGGATGAACGGAACACGGGAGCGAGGCGGACCATGGCAATGGACACCAAGATCGTCGTCGTACTGCGCGAGGACCTGCCGCCCGGGCAGGCGGCCAACGCGGGCGCGGTGCTCGGGCTCGCACTGGGCGGCCGGCTGGAGCACTCGGTGGCGGCCGACGGCAAGGACGCGGGCGGACGGGTGCACGCCGGCCTCAACCCGCACCCGGTGCCCACCCTGACCGCCACCGGGGAGCAGCTGCGCGAGATCAAGGAGGAGGCCGAGGACCAGGGGCTGCTGGTGGTCGGGTTCAACGAGGTGGCCCGCCGCTCGCGCGACTACGTCGCCTACCTGGACGCGCTGGCCGACACCGCCCCGGAGGAGGTGGAGTACACCGGGCTGGCGCTGCTGGGGGCGCGGGGGGAGGTCAACCGGCTCACCAAACGGCTGTCCTTGCTGCGCTGAACCGGGACAGGGGCGGGGGTGGTGTGAAACGGTGGACGTGTGAGTCCAGTGGTGGAGGTCTTCGATCCCCTCACGGCCGCCCCCGCCGACCTGGCGGCGTGGAGCGCGGTCCATGTGGCGGGGCGACGTGAACTGTCCGCAAGCGCCCCCGAGCCCGACGAACTGGCCCAGCGGCTGGGGCAGGGGCGCGGCGGCCGGGCCTGGCGGTGGGCGGCCCGCCCCGACCAGGGGGGACCGATCCTGGGCACCGCCGAGCTGCGGCGCCAGCCCCACGACGAGGGCATCGGGTTCCTGCGCCTGTTCGTGGACGCCCCCGCCCGCCGCCGCGGCCTGGGCACCCGGCTGCGCGCGGCGGCCGCCGCGCGGGCCCGCGCCGAGGGCATGACCCGGCTGCAGAGCACCGTCCTGGCCGGCCGGGCCGGGGAGGCGTTCGCCCGCACCAGCCCGAACCTGCGCACCCTGCTGCACCTGGAACTCCAGGTGCAGACCTTCGACGAGGAGACCCTCCAGCGGTGCTGGCGGCTGGCGTCGGCGCCCAAACGCGGGTACCGGATCACCCACTGGGTGGGGTCGGCGCCCCCGGCGCTGGTGAAGTCCTTCGGCGAGGTGATGAACCACCTGCTGGACGCGCCCGGCGCCGCCTTCCAGGAGGAGCCGCGCCGGTGGGGCCCCGACGACGTGCGGGCCTGGGAGCGGAGGATCACCGAGGACGGCTCGCGGCTGCTGGTGGGCGCGGTGGTCGACCGGTTCTCCGACGAGGTGGTGGCGGCCACCGTGTGCACCGTGACGCACGGGCCGGTCGCCGACCAGCACGACACCGCCGTGCTGCCCGCCCACCGGCGGCGGGGCCTGGCCAGCCGGGTCAAGGCCACCCAGACCCTGCGGGTACACGACAACTTCCCGCACGTGCAGGCGATGGCGGTGACCCTGAACCGGGAGAACACCGCGATGCTCCAGGTCAACCGGCTGCTGGGCTACGAGAAGACCGCCGAGCGGCTGCTGGTGGAGGAGGACCTCACCGCACAGGGCTGAGGCGCCCGGGCCCGGTCACCGGCGGGCCGCCAGGCGCAGCAGCTCATCGAGGGAGGCCACGCTCTCCACCTGGGCGTCGGTGAGCCCGTCGATCAGGCGGCGGTAGGCCTGGGCCTGCGCGGTGGTCGGCATGCGGCCCGCGTACACCTCGGGCAGGCTCAGCTCCATCCCGCACACCGCGCGCGGCCCATACCGGTGCGGATGGCGGGCCACCGTCCAGGCCACCCGCACCGCGTGCTCGTTGCGCGGCGCGACGGCGGGGCGGTCGACCTCGCGGGCGGCGTACCGGTTGCCGTCGGCCAGGTCGCAGGGGCCGCAGCCGCGCTCCCCCGACCCCAGGGGCGCACCGCAGTCGGGGCAGGCGAGCAGGTCCAGTGCGGCGTCCACGACGCGCCACTCGAACCGGTCGGGCGCGTCGGCGACCAGCGCGGCCAGGTCGCGCTCGGCCGGGGTGCCCGGGGCCGCGCCCCACTCGGCCAGGGTCCGTTCCCAAGCGCGGTCGGCCTCGGCGGCGATGGCCGCCACCGTCTCGGCCAGCGCGGGGGCGCGCCAGCGGGTGCGGGTGATGTTCACCGGGGTACGGTAACCGCCCCCGGCCGCCCCGTGCCAGGCGTTTTCCCGCACCCCCGGGCAGGTGAGGGCCCCGCCCTCCCGGGCGGGGCCCTCACACCGCGCTCAGCGGTTCTTGTCGTCGGAGGTGAAGGCGTCCTTCACCTTCTCGCCGGCCTGCTTGAGCTTGGCCTTGTTCTGCTCGACCTTGCCCTCGGCCTCCTGCTCGCGGTTGCCGGTGACCTTGCCCGCCTGCTCCTTGGCCTTGCCGCGGAGCTCGTCGAACTTGTTCGGGCCCTTGTTCTCCTCGGCCATCGTGTCCTCCTGTTGCTCCGGATCGTTCTCCTACCGGGGCCACTGACCGTCCGGGGGATTTTCATGCATCGCCGCGGACCCGCACCCCTCCGGGGAGTGGCCCGCCCCCGGGAGTCGGTACTCTGCCTGCGCGATCCGAGCGTGGTCGAAGGAAGACGAGGAACCCCCTATGGACCCCCAGGCCGACATCTCCATCCAGCTCCCGCCGGGCAAACCCGCGCTCTCCGGGGCCGGCGAACCCGTCATGTGGATCAGCGACGGCACCGCCCCCGACGGGCTGTGGCAGGAACTGCGCGCCGCCCACGCCGACTCGGGGTGGTGGCCGCTGCTGCTGACCTCCATGAGCGACGAGGACGGCGACCGCCCCTGGGAGACCGGCGAACTCTCCCCGCCCGCCCCGGGCGCGGCCGCCGACCACGACGTGGAGGCCGTCCTGGCCAAGGCCTGGAGCGGCTCCACCGAGGTCGACGAGGAGTACGACCACCTCGTCCCCGAGCAGCGGCTCGCCGTCACCGCCCCCCACGGCCTCACCTGGCCGGGCCTGGCCCCCGAGGCGCCGCTGACCGCCGACCCCGGCGAGTGCGCCGACCGCAGCGCCGCCTGGCTCGCCCAGCGGCCCGACCCCCGCCTGGGCCTGGTCCGGGCGGCCTCCGGCGCCGAGGCGCTCAGCGTCATCGGCTGGCAGGGGGCGGTCAACCACGGCCTGGACGTCACGGCGATCTCCGCGGTCCTGGCCGACTGGGAGCGCCGGTTCGGGACGCGGCTGGTGATGGCCGGGTTCGACACCCTGGTGCTGAGCACGGCCTGCGTCGTCACCGACCGCGAGCGGGCGATGCGCGTGGCCGCCGAGCACTTCGCCCTGTGCCCCGACAACGTCTGGCAGGGCACGGGCAGCCTGGAGTCCTACGCCGAGTCGCTGATCGGCGACGAGACCTGGTCCTTCTGGTGGGACTGACCGCTCACGCCCGGCAGAGCAGGTAGAGGAGGGCGCTGACGGTGGTGGCGCCGACCAGCTCGCCGCGGGCGACCAGCGCGGGGACCTCCGCCAGCGGCACCCAGTCCCGGCGCTCGGACTCCCAGGCGTCGGCGGGCTCGCCTACGCGCACCGCGTCGTCGGTGACGAACACGTGGTGCTCGCTGTCGGTGAGGCCGCTGGAGGGCTGCACCCGCAGCAGCGGCTCCAGGGTGCCCGGCCGCCAGCCCGTCTCCTCCTCCGCCTCACGGGCGGCGGCCGCGCACGGGTCCTCGCCCTCGTGGACGCCGCCCATGGGGATCTCATAACCCCAGGTGTCGGTGATGAACCGGTGCCGCCACAGCAGCAGCACCCGGCCGCCGTCGCGCAGCACCGCCCCCGCGCCGCGGGGGCGGCGGATCAGCCGGTGGTCGAGGTGCCGGCCGTCGGGGAGCTCGACGTCGGCGACGCGCACGTCCAGCCACGGGTCGGTGTAGAGGGGGCGCTCCGAGTGGACGGTCCAGCGCACGGGCGGCTCACTTCCCAGTGAATTCGGGCGTTATGTGGATTTTCCTGTGGAACTGTGCACCGTGTCCGCGCCGACACGCCACCCGTTTTCACCCTTCCGCCCGCCACAGCAGGGAGTGGCGCCAGAACAGGTGCCGCCGCAGCCGCACCCCCGGCAGGATCCGGCCCGCCTCGCGGGCGATCTCGGGCAGCGTCATGGCGGCCGGCGCGGTGCGGGCCGTCATCGCCTCCGGGCGCGGGCGGCGCCCGCGCGCCCAGCCCACGGCGAGGTTGGCCGGGACGGCGGCGGCGCCCAGCAGGTGGTCGGTGAACTGCGACGGCTCGTGCACGCCCAGCACCAGCAGCGTCCCGCCCGGGGCGAGCCGGTCGCGCATCCGCTCCAGGGCCGGGGCGAACGGCAGGTGGTGCAGCACCGCCACGCAGGTGACCACGTCGAAGGGCCCCTCGGGCAGCTCCTCGGCGGCGTCGGCCACCCGGAAGGAGACGCCCGGGCACCGCCCCGTCGCCGCGCGGGCCAGGTCCACCACACGCGGGTCGGCGTCCACCCCCACCACCTCCGCGGCCCGCCCGGCCAGCGCCCGCACCAGGTCGCCGGTACCGCAGCCCACGTCCAGGGCGCGGTCCACGCGCGCCGGGAGCTGTTCCAGGAGCCACCGGTGGTAGTGGGCGTTGTGGTCCCAGGGGTGGGCGTCGTTGAACCGGTCGACGGCGGCCAGGAGTCCGGGCATGTCTCCTCGTTCGGGACGGGGGCGGGGCGGGCACGTTAGGTTAGACCACCCGTGGGACGAGAGGAACGCCCGATGCACACTGTCCGTTTCGCCGAGTACGGCGCCCCGTCGGTGCTCACCGTCGAGGAGGCCGACCGCCCCGAACCCGGGCGCGGGCAGGTACGGGTGGCGGTCAAGGCGGCCGGGGTCAACCCGTTCGACGTCAAGGTGCGCTCGGGCGCCATGCGGTTCGGGACCCTGCCGCGCGGCCTGGGCTCGGAGGTCGCCGGAACGGTCGACGCCCTGGGCGAGGGCGTCACCGACACGGCGGTGGGCGAGGCGGTGGCGGGCTGGGCGCTGACCGGCGGATACGCCGAGTACGCGCTGGTGGGGACCTACGCGGCCAAGCCCGAGGAACTGGACTGGGCGCAGGCCGCGGCACTGCCGGTGGCCGGGGAGGCGGCGCTGCGCGGACTGCGGGAGCTGGCGCCCCGCAAGGGCGAGACGCTGCTGGTGCACGGGGCGTCCGGAACGGTCGGGGCGATCGCCGTGCAGTTCGCGGTGGCCGGCGGGGTGACCGTCGTCGGCACCGCCGGGGAGGCGAACCTGGAGCGGGTTCAGGCGCTGGGCGCGATCCCGGTCGCCTACGGCGAAGGGTTGGCCGACCGGGTCCGCGAGGCCGCTCCCCAGGGGGTGGACGCGGTGCTGGACGCCGCCGGGCACGGGGTGCTGCCGGACGCGATCGCGCTGCGCGGCGGCACCACAGAGCGGATCGTCACCCTGGCCGACGGCGCCGCCCAGGAGCTGGGGGTGCGGTTCTCCTCCGGCGGCGCGGCGGGGCAGACCCCCGAGGTGCTGCGCACCCTGCTGGACGCCCAGGCCCAGGGGCGGCTGGTGATGCCCGAGCCCCGCCTGATGAGCCTGGCCAACGCCGCCCAGGCCCACGCCGAACTGGAGGCGCACGGCTCGGGCAAGATCGTCCTCATCCCCTGAGCCCTCGCTCCCGCCCCGGGTCGCCCCGGGGCGGGGCGGTCAGGGGCGTTCGCGGCGGTCGGCGTTGGCGGCGAAGGCCTCGCGCAGGTAGAGGCTCAGCCCCGGGGCGCCGGCGTCGATGGTGGCGGTGAACCGCTCGTCGTCGACGTACAGGGCGCCCAGGCCGCGGTGGATCTCGGTGGTGCAGTCGTAGTACCAGCGGGTGATGTGCTCGCGGTGGCGCTCGGCCAGGTCCATGGCCCGCTCGCCGTCGGCGGGCGCCCCCTCGGCCATCGCGTCGGCCAGGGCCCGGTAGATCTCGGCGGCCTCGGCCTGGTTCCGTCGCCAGTCCTCCTTGGTGTAGGAGCCCACCTTGCGCTGGGACTGCGCGTAGGCCTCGCAGCCGCCCCAGCGCCGTTCGGCCTCGGCGGAGTGGGACTCCACGTCGAAGTCGCCGAAGAGCTCCAGGCGCTCCTCGGGGGTGATGTTCAGTTCCATGGTGTCGGCCTCCAGCAGGAGTTCCAGGCTGCGCGCCAGGGCGCGCAGGCGTTCGATGCGTTCGGTCACCAGGCCGTGCTGGCGCAGCAGGTGGGAGCGGGTGTCGGCGGCGGGGTCGTCGAGGATCCCGGCGATCTCCTCCAGGCCGAAGCCCAGCTCCCGGTAGGTGAGGATGCGGCGCAGCCGCTCCAGGTCCCCGTCGCTGTAGCTGCGGTAGCCGGAGGGGGTGCGCTCGGCCGGGACGAGCAGCCCGATCCGGTCGTAGTGGTGCAGGGTGCGCACGGTCTGCCCGCTCAGGCGGGCGACCTCGCCCACGGTGCGGCCCATCGGCCCTCCTTGTGTCCGCGCAGGTGACGGGGGTGTTCCCGGTCCCTCCGACGCTAGGCCCTGACGCCGCGTCAGGGTCAACCCGTTTCGCCTCCGCGCCCCCGACCGGCCCCTACTCGCCGGTAACATTGCGGCATGAGCCCTGACCCCATCACCGAGCAGTACCGGTTCGACCGCGACACCCGCGTGGAGAAACTGGCCGACGGCGAGTTCGCAGCCACCCTCACCGACGCCTGGACCACCTTCACCTCCCACCCCAACGGCGGGTACGTCCTGGGCACCGCCCTCAACGCCCTGCGCCAGAACCTCGGCCAGCCCGACCCCCTGGCCGTCTCCGCGTTCTTCCTGCGACCCGCCGCGCCGGGCCCGGCCACCGCCCGCACCGAGGTCATCCGCGAGGGCCGCCGCACCGCCACCGGCCAGGTGGTCCTGGAGCAGAACGGCAAAGAGGTCATCCGCGCCACCGCCACCTACGGCGACCTCACCCCGAACCCCGCCGCCCGGGTGCTGACCCTGGACACCCCGCCCGACCTGCCCGCCCCCGGGGACTGCCCCGTCCCCGACGAGTTCGCGGACAAACCCGACGGGCTCGGCATCGCCCACAGCGTCGAGTACCGCTACCCCACCCGCCCCGGCTGGCTGGACGGCAGGAAGGACGGCCGCCCCCACGCCGAGTTCTGGATGCGCTTCGCCGACGGCCGCGAACCCGACGTCCACGCACTGCCCGCCATGGTCGACTTCGCCCCGCCCGCCGTCCTCGACATCGGAGAGTTCACGACCATCACCGTCGAACTGAGCGTCCACGTGCGCGCCCGGCCCGCCCCCGGCTGGCTGGCCTGCCGCGTCTTCACCAAGCACGTCTCCGGCGGCCTGCACGAGGAGGACATGGAGATCTGGGACTCCACCGGGACCCTGGTCGCCCAGTGCCGCCAGCTCGCCATGCTCCTCTGACCGGGACCGGCGACTCCCCCCGCTCGCCTAGAATCCCAACGGGTCCGACGGCGCCCGGCCCGACCTGCCCGGGCCCGTCGAACCGGGAAGCGCTCCGACCAGGCCGCGCCCGCGCGGCCACCGGTTCGGTCGGGACCTTCCGCCCGACGGGGCCGCCACCGACTCGTGGCGGCCCCGAAGTGCTCCCCGGCACCGCCGCCCCCGCGCACACCACCCGCCCCCCGACGGCATGGCCCGACCGGCGAAAACGCGGCGCCACCCCCCGCGCGCACGGCGCGCCCGCCCGCTCAGACCTCCGCCCCGGCGCGCATCACCGCACGGAAGTGCGTGCTCAGCCGCTGGTCCTCGTCCAACAGGTGGAACGCCACCCCCGGCGGCTGGGTGCGGTCGGCCACCGGCTCGCCCTCCCAGGGCATGCGCAGCGTCCACGTCACCCCCGGCGCCAGCAGCAGCGGCCGCCCCGCGAACATCGTCGCCCCGCCGGTGTGCATGTGGCCCACCAGGATGCCCGCCACCCGGGGGTGGGCGCGCAGCAGCCCCGCCAGGTCGTCGGCGTTGCCCAGGCGCATCGAGTCCGGCAGCGGGTGGTGCATCCGCACCGGCGGGTGGTGGAAGGCCAGCAGCGCCGGAACGTCCGCCGGCAGGTCGCTCAGCGTCTCGTTGATCCACACCAGCGTGGCCGTGTCCAGCCGCCCGCCGTCCTCGCCCGGAATGGTGGAGTCGCAGGCCAGCACCGCCGCCCCCGCCACGTGGTGCACCCGGTTGAACGGCTCCGCCGACGCCCCCTCCCCCAGCAGGTGCGTGCGCAGCCCCGCCCGGTCGTCGTGGTTGCCCGGGCACACGATCACCGGGAACGGCAGGTCCAGCAGCCGGGCCGCCTCCTCGTACTCCTCGCGCGCGGGGGTGTCGGCGATGTCCCCCGTGACCAGCAGGGCGTCCGGGGCCTGCGGCAGGTCGCGCAGGTAGGCCACGGTGCGCTCGGCGCGCTCGGTGGCGCGCTCGGAGCCGTCCAGGTGCAGGTCGCTGATGTGCGCGAGAAGAAGAGTCATCGGGGTCCTTTCCGGGTTCACCGGAGACGAGGTTCTAACGGATAAGTTAGTGTTAACCGTTAGAACGCTAGCCCGTGGGGAAGGATGCGGGCAAGTGGGGTTGCGGTGAACGAACGGGGGATCATGGACGGCCGACTGGCACTCGAACTGGCCGGGACGATCCGCCACGACGGCTCCGGCGTGGCGGACGACCTGGACGGCGTCGAGGGGACCGCGCACTGGCTGGCCGCCGCGGCCCACCTGCTGCCCGAGGGCGCGGCACCGCCGGTGGACGAGGAGCTGCACGCCCAGGTGGTGACCCTGCGCGGGGCGGTGCGCACGCTGTTCGCCCGCGTGGTCGGCACGGCCCGGCCCGACCCCGCCGACACCCGCCTGCCGCCCCCCGACCGGGAGGCGCTCGCCCTGCTCAACGCCGCGGCGGCCCGCCAAGCCGTGGTGCCCCGGCTGCGCTGGGAGGGACCGGACGTGCCCACCGTGGAGTTCGCCCCCGGCGGCGGCTGCCCGGACACCGTCGCGGCACTGGCCCGCGCCGCCATCGCCTTCCTGGAAGGGCCCGACCGCGAACGGCTGCGGGTCTGCACCGCCCCGCGCTGCGAGCGCTACTTCGTCCAGGCCCACGGACGCCAGCAGTGGTGCGGCACCTCCTGCGGCAACCGGGCCCGCGCCGCCCGCCACTACCGCCGCCACGCCGCCGCCCGCACCTGAACCGGGCACCGGCCCGCCCCCCGACCGCCCGGCCCACGGCGCGGGGCCGAATGTCGCGGGGATGCGGTGTACTGGCGCCATGCCGATCTACGACTACCTCGCCGCCGCCGACGACACCGCGGCCGCCGCCCTGCTGGAGGCCGACCTCACCGAGGCCGGCGTGCCGCTGCTGTCCGTCAAGGGGGTCCACCCCGCCGTCGACCTGGGCGGGCTGGAGGCGGCCCTGACCGGACTGCCGGCCGACGAGGTCGGCCGGGACCCCCGGGCGGCGGCACTGCTCACCGACCCGGCCCACGGCGGCATGTGGATGATGGCGCTCACCGACCGGCTGCGCGACGCCCTGGCCGCGGCCACCCCCTCCGAGCGGGAACGCGCCGCGGCCGCGTGGGCGGCCGGCCTCCTCCCGGACGGCGCCGACACCTCGGGCCCGGCCGGCTTCACCGAGGGGCTCGCCGACCTGGCCCGCACCGCGGCCGCCCGGGGACACCGCCTCTACTGCCGGGCCGTGCTCTGACCCGCAGGCCGGCGCCGCCGCCGGCCCAGAACACCGTGCAGCGGCGAGAACAGGTAGGCCAGCGCGAACGCCGTCGCCTGCGCCAGCACCACGGACCCGCCGGTGGACACGTTCAGGTGGTAACTGGCGAACACCCCCGCCACCGCCGCCACCACGGCCACCCCCACCGAGATCACCAGCATCCGCTCGAACCGGTCGGTGAGCAGGTAGGCGGTCGCCCCCGGGATGATCACCATGGCCACCACCAGGATGATCCCCACCGCCTGCAGCGCCACCACCACCGTCACCGCGAGCAGCCCCAGCAGCAGCGTCTCCAGCAGGCGCGGGTTGATCCCCACCGCGTGGGCGTGCACCCGGTCGAACGCGTACAGCGTCAGGTCGCGGTGCTTGAACCACACCACGCCCAGCACCACCGCCGCCAGCACCAGGATCTGCACGATGTCGGCGTCGGACACCCCCAGCACGTTCCCGAACAGGATGTGCCCCAGGTCGGTCTGGCTGGGCACCGCCGACACCAGCACCAGCCCCAGCGCGAACATCGCGGTGAACACCACCCCGATGACCGCGTCCTCCTTGACCCGGGAGGTGCGGTTGACCACCCCGATCAGCGCCACCGACCCGGTGCCGAACACCAAAGCGCCCAGCGCGAACGGCAGCCCGAACATGTACGACAGCACCACCCCCGGCAGCACCGCGTGGGAGACCGCGTCGCCCATGAGCGACCAGCCCACCAGGGTCATCCAGCACGAGAGCACCGCGCACACCACCCCGGCCGCCACGGCCACCAGCAGCGCGCGGCGGACGAAGTCGAACTGCACCGGCACGGCGAACCAGTCGACGACCGCGGTCAGCGCCTCCACCGCTCCCCCTCCTCCTCGACGTGGACGCCGAAGGCCTCCATGACGGTCTCCGGACGCAGCACCTCCTCGGGCGCGCCCCGGGCGACGACGCGCCGCTGCAGCAGCACCGCCTCGTCGCACAACTCCGGCACCCGGGCCAGGTCGTGGGTGGACAGCAGCAGGGTGCGGCCCTCGTCACGCAGCCTGCGCAGCAGCGCGGTGATGGTGGCCTCCGACCCCTTGTCGACCCCGGCGAAGGGCTCGTCCAGCAGCAGCACGTCGGCGCCCTGGGCCAGGGCGCGGGCGACGAACGCCCGCTTGCGCTGGCCGCCCGAGAGCGCGCCGATCCGGCGCTCGGCCAGGCCCGTCAGGTCGGTGCGCTCCAGCGCGTGCTCCACCGCCTCGCGGTCGGCCGCGCGCGGGCGCCGGCGCGGCCCCATGCGCCCGTAGCGGCCCATCATGACCACCTCGCGCACGCTCACCGGGAAGTCCCAGTCCACCTGCTCGGTCTGGGGCACGTACCCCACCAGCCCCCTGCGGCGGGCGGTGGCGCCGTCCAGGCCCAGCAGCCGCACCCGGCCGCGGTCGGCGCGCACCAGCCCCAGGACGGTCTTGAACAGGGTGGACTTGCCCGAGCCGTTGGTGCCCAGCAGCCCGCAGATCCGGCCCGGCCCCACCGACAGGGACACCCCGTCCAGGGCGAGCACGTCGCCGTAGTGGACGGTGGCGTCCACGACCTCCACCGCGGGCGCCGGAGGCGCCGCGGCGCTCACGGCCGCCCCCCGGCGAGCCCGGCCACGATGGCCTCGGCGTCGTGGCGCAGCAGGTCCAGATAGGTGGGCACGGGGCCGCCCTCCTCCGACAGGGAGTCGACGTACAGGGGTCCGGCGAACTCGGCCCCGGTCGCCCGGGCGACCGAGCGCTGGGTGCCGTCGTTGACGGTGCTCTCGCAGAACACCGCGGGCACCCCGTTGTCCTCGACGTACCGGGTGACCTCCGCGATGCGCTGCGGGGTGGCCTCGCTCTCGGCGTTGACCGGCCACAGGTACATCTCGGCGAGCCCGGCGTCGCGGGCCAGGTAGGAGAAGGCGCCCTCGCAGGTGACCAGGGCGCGGGCGGGCTCGGGGACGGAGCCCAGCTCCTCCTCCAGGTAGTCGCCGACCTCGGTGATCTCGGCCTTGTAGGCCTCGGCGGCGGCCGTGTACCCGGCCTCGCCCTCGGGGTCCAGCCCGACCAGGGCGTCGCGGATGTTGTCGACGTAGACCAGGGCGTTGTCGGGGGACATCCAGGCGTGCGGGTTGGGTTCGCCCTCGTAGTCGCCGGAGGAGATGGGGATGGTCTCCACGCCCTCGGAGAGCACGGCGGTGGGGGCGTCCACCCGTTCGGTGAACTGGGCGAACCAGGCCTCCAGGCCCAGGCCGTTCTCCAGGATCAGGTCGGCGTCCTGTCCGCGGACGAGGTCGTCGGGGACGGGCTCGTAGCCGTGGATCTCGGCGCCGGGGCGGGTCAGGGAGGCGACCCGGACGCGGTCGCCGGCGACGTTCTCGACCATGTCGGCCAGGACCGTGAACGTGGTCAGGACCAGGGGGCGCCCGTCGTCGGCGCCGGCGGAGGAGGAGCCCGCCGGGGAGGAGCAGGCGGTCAGGGCCAGGGCGAGGACGAGCGGAGCGGCGGCCCAGCGCGGTGAAGGGTTCCAATCTCTGAAGTTCGGCACACCTAACTTTTTACCACGTACGGGCGAAACCATGCGTGTCGGACGTGGCGTCCCCCATTCCCGCCCCCACCCGCGCCCCGCCCCTCCCAGCTCAGGCCGGTGCGCACCCGCCGACGGGCCGCGGCCCCGCACCGGGGGCGGTCCGGGGCGGGCGCGCACATCACTACAATCGTGCCCTGGCCGCCCCCCGTGCGCGCCTCTTCCGTACACGACGGCCCGCACCCGAGGGAGCCCGATGGGGTCCGAGACCGAACCCGAGCGCCTGCTGCGCGAGCGCTACCGCCTCACCGCCGAACTCGGCCGCGGGGGGATGGGGCGGGTCTGGAAGGCCCACGACGACGACCTCAACCGCACCGTCGCCGTCAAGGAGATCCTGTTCGGCCCCGGGCTGAGCGAGGAGGAGCGGGCCCGCGCCGCCGCCCGCGCCCGCCGCGAGGCCCAGGCCGCCGCCATGGGGTCGCACCCCAACATCGTCACCGTCCACGACGTCTTCGAAGAGGACGACCGCCCCTGGATCGTCATGGAGTTCCTCACCGGGTGCTCCCTGTACGAACTGGTCCGCCGGGAGGGCGTCCGCCCCGCCCAGGAGGTCGCCCGGTGGGGCCTGGACCTGCTCAGCGCCCTGGACACCGCGCACCGGCAGGGCATCACGCACCGGGACGTCAAACCCGAGAACGTCATGGTGACCGACGGCGGCCGGGTGGTGCTCACCGACTTCGGCATCGCGACGATCGCCGACACCACGGCCGTCACCCAGACCGCCGGGATCATGGGGTCGCCCGCCTACCTGCCCCCCGAACGCCTCTCGTCGGGGCCGGCCACCCCCGCGGGCGACCTGTGGTCGCTGGGGGCGACCCTGTACCTGGCGGCCACGGGGATCTCCCCGTTCCGCCGCGAAGGGGTCCCGGCGACCCTCAACGCCATCCTCCACCAGGAACCGCCGGAACGGCTGGCCCCGGGGCCGCTGCGCGAGGCGGTGCACGGACTGCTGGCCAAGGACCCGCAGCGGCGCCTGGACGCCCGGCGCTGCCGGGCGCTGCTGGAGGCCGGGACGGCCCCCGCGCCCGCCCCCCGGGCCCCGGCGGCCACGGCCCTGGCCCCTGCGGCGGCGCCCCAGGTCCCCCCGCCCGGCACCGGACCCCAGGCGCCGGCCGCACCGCCGGCCCCTGTCGGCCCCCCGGTACAGTCCGGCCCCGCGGCGGCCGGCACCACCCGGCAGGTCGCCCTCACCGGCTCCTTCATCCCGCCCCGCACCGCCCCCACCCTCCCGGTCCAGCCCCCGCCCCCGGGCGCCCCCGACGGGCGCCCCCGGCCCCGCGCGGGGCGGCCCGCCCCGCGCGGCCGCCTCTCCTGGCCGGTGGTGGTCCTGACCCTGGGCCTGGCCCTGGTCGTCGCCGGGGCCGCCGTCCTGGTGGTGGTCGACCCCTGGGGCGCCCCCACCGGGACCGCCCTGTCCGACGGCTCCGGCCCCGGCGACGGCGCGCCCTCCGACGACGCGGACGCCGCCGACACCACCGCAGCCGCCGACGCCACCCCCGGGACCGGGCAGACCCAGGAGGAGCCGCAGGAGCCCGCCCACAGCGGCATGACCTGGACACCGGACCCCGAGAACGGCTTCTCCATCCTGGTGCCCGACGGGTGGATCCGCCGGGTCGACGGCACCAGCGTCTTCTACGACTCCCCCACCGACGCCACCTACCTCCAGATCGACAGCGCCGAACACCCCACCGAGGACGAGTACCAGCACGTGCTCGACCAGGAGCAGGGGGTCATCGACTCCGGGCGGCTGCCGGACTACCGGCGGATCCTGGTCGAGGACGTCACCGACCGCACCCCCTTCCAGTCGGCCGCCGACTGGGAGTTCGGCTGGACCGGCGACGGGCAGCAGCGCCGCGTCCTGGCCCGCAACATCACGGCCTCCCCCGGCGTGTACTACACCGTCGCCTGGGCCGGCCTCGAGGGGGACTGGGCCGGGTACGAGGACATGCGCGCGGCCGCCCTGGACTCCTTCGCCCCCTGACCCGCCCCGGTCGTCGGCGGCCGTCCACGGCACCACGCCCCCCGCACACCCATTACCGTTGTTGCAGTCATGACTGCAACGACGGTAATCTGTTCGCATGAGCGCACCCACCGACGACGAGGCCGCCTTCGTGGACGAGGTCGCGGAGTTCTTCGCCCGCGAGGGCCTGCCCCTGATCTCCGGCCGGGTGGTCGGCTGGCTGCTGATCTGCGACCCGCCCCAGCAGAGCCCCGCCCAGATCGCCGAGGCCCTCCACGTCAGCCGCAGCTCCCTGAGCACCGCCGCCCGCCTGCTCACCCCCAGCGGCCTGGTCGAGACCGTGCGCCGCCCCGGCGACCGCAACGCCTACCTGCGCATCTCCGCCGACGGGTGGAGCCGCATGCTGGAGCGCCGCTACGCCCAGGCCTCCGGCTTCCGCGAGGTCACCGAGCACGGCCTGCGCGTCCTGCGGGACGCCTCCGCGCAGCGCCGCGAGCGCCTGGCCAACGTCAACGAGCTGTACCGGTTCCTGGAGTCGGAGCTGCCCGCCCTCTTCCAGCGCTGGCAGCGGACCCGCGGAAAGGACCCCGCACCGTGACCCACGACCCCTTCGACCGCACCGTCATCACCCGCCCCGAAGGCCCCCTCAGCGTCGCCGTCGCGGGCGACCAGGGCCCGCCCGTCCTCCTGCTGAGCGGCGCGGGACAGGACAACGCCCTGCTCAGCTGGCGGCACCTGATCCCCGCCCTGGCCGCGGACCACCGCGTGTTCGCCCCCGACTGGCCCAAACAGGGCCGCAGCCGCCCCTGGCGGGGCACCGCCGACCACCACGTGCTGCTGAGCGTCATCGACACCGTCCTGGACCACTTCGCCCTGGACCGGGCCGCCCTGGTGGGCCTGTCCCAGGGCGGCGCGCTCACCCTGGCCTACGCCATCGAACACCCCCGCCGGGTGGAGCGCCTGGTGGCGATCGCCCCCGCCGGAACGCTCTCCTTCCCGCCCGTGGTGCACCAGCTGCTGTGGCTCACCGCCCGCAGCCGGCTCCTCAACACCACCCTGCCCGGGATGATGATGCGCTCGCGCGCGGGCGTGGAGCGCTTCGTGCGCTCCGCCCTGATCCCCGGGCCCGTCGAGGACTTCGACGCCATCGTGGACGAGGTCCTCCAGGAGGCCCGGACCAACGGCACGGGCTCCTCCGACTGGCAGAACGCCTCCATCGGCCCCATCCGCATGAACGTGGACCTGCGCCCGCGCCTGGGCGAGATCTCCTGTCCGGCCCTGTTCGTCCAGGGCGACCGCGACATCGGCGTCGCCCCCGCCCGCACCGCCGCGGCGGCCGCGGCGGTGCCCGGGGCGCGGCTGGAGGTGGTCCAGGGGGCCGGGCACTGGGTCAACCGCCAGTGCCCGGACCGCGTGGCCGAACTGGTCCGCGGCTTCCTGGCCTGACCCCCGGGCCGTTCAGGACCCCGAGCCCGGAACCGGGCAGGGCGGCCCCCGGTCAGGACCGGACCACCTGGAGCAGCAGCGCGTCGGCGGTGTGCTCGCGCCACCACTCCACCGAGCGGCCCAGGTGCACGGTGTACAGGGTGAACAGCTCCGGGGAGAGCAGGCCGACCATGAGGTCGGCGGCCTGTTCGGCGTCCAGCCCCGGGCGCAGCGCCCCCCGGTCGGCCAGGGCGCCGGCGAACACCCGCTGCACGGTACGGCGCTGCTCGACGTTGGTACGCCACAGCCCGGCGAGGTCGGGGTCGGCGGCCCCGCCCCGCACCGCCTCCAGCAGCCCGGCGACCCGCTCCATCACCGCACCGGTCCCGGCCACCTGCAGGCGCACCTGGCCGCGGGCGTCGGGGGCGGCCAGCGCCTCGCGCACCCAGGGGCGCTCCAGGGTCGGGACGGGCTCGGCGTCCCCGGCCACGGCCTGGTCCACGGCCTCACCGAGCACCGCCGCCTTGGTCTTGAACGTGTAGTACACCGTCTGCACACCCACCCCCGCCTCGGCGGCGATCGCCGCGACGCTGGTGGCGGCGTACCCCCGCGCGGTGAACAGGGCGGCGGCGGCCCGCGCGATCCGGGCGCGGGTGGCCAGGGAGCGGGCGGTGCGCCCGTCGACGGCGTGCGTGTCCATGGCCACGATCCTAGGACTTGACTGTAGTGCCACTCCACATATCTATTTGGAGTATGACTACAAGAACTCTGCGGGTGCTGGCCCTGGGCGGCTACGGCGCGGTGGGCGCGCCCGCCACGGCCGCACTGCGCGCGGCCGGACACACCTGCCTGACCGCCGGACGCGACCCCCGCCGCGCCGACCTGCCCCTGGACCTGACCCGCCACGACGACTACCGCGACGCCCTGGAGGGCATCGACGTCGTGGTCAACGCCGCCGGGGCCGAGGACCCCGCGCTGGCCGCGATCGCCGCCGACCACGGGGCGGCCTTCGTCGACCCCACCGCCACCGCCGGCTACACCGCCCGGCTCGAACGCCTGGCCCCGCGCGCACCGGTACTGCTCAGCGTGGGCCTGGCCCCGGGCCTGACCACCCTGCTCGCCGCCGACCTGCACGCGGCCCACCCGGGCACCGACCCCATCGACGTGGCCGTGCTCCTGGGCGAGGGCGAGGCCCACGGGGCGGCCGCCACCGCGTGGACCCTCGGACTGCTCGGCCGCTCCTTCCCCGACCCGGCCACCGGCGAGGCGGTGCGCAACCTGTCCCGGGGCGCACGGCTCGACCTGCCCGGGCAGGGGCGGCGACGGCTGCTGCGCGCCGACTTCGCCGACCAGCACGTGCTCACCCGCGACCTGGGCCGCCCGGTCCGCACCCACCTGGGACTGGACTCCCCCGCCCTGACCCGGGGCCTGGGGCTGCTGGCCCGCCTGCCCGGCGCGGGCCGCCTGCGCGGGGTCCCGCACCTGCCGGGCACGGACGCCTGGACGGCGGCCGCCCGCAGCGGCCCCCACCTGCGCCGGGCGCGCGGCCGCGGCCAGTCACGGGCCACCGCCCTGGTGACCGCCCACGCGGCGGTCCTGGCCGCGAATCTGCCGCCGGGCGTGCACCACCTGCACCGGGTCACCGCACTGGCCGACCTGCCCGCCCTGCCCGGCGTCACCCTGGACCCCCGCGGCGCCTGAGCCCCTACCCGGCGGCAGGGGGCGGCGCCGCGGCCGCGACGAGGCGCTCCAGCAGGTCCGGATCGCCCTCGACCTCCAGCCGGCCCGCGGCGACCGCGCCGGCCACAGGCTCCTCCCGCGCCAGGACCCGCCGCCAGGCCTCCTTGGTGGTGCGCACCACCACGTCCGCCCCCTCCGGGTCCCGCCCCCGGGCCAGGTGCGCCAGCCGCCCCCGCTCGACACCGATCCGGTAGCGCTCGCGCCCCAACAGCACCTCGTAGCGCGCCGACCAGGGCTCGTGCCCCTCGGGCGGGGAGAAGAAGGTCCGCAGGCCCAGCATCACGGAGTCGGCGCTGACGTGCCCCGACAGCGGGACGACCGGGGAGCGCGCCCCCCACCGGGCCAGCGCCCGGAAGACCGGCTCCAGCTCCGCGCCCCACTCGGTCAGCTCGTACACCCGGCCCGCCGCGGGGGGCTCCAGCTCCCGGCGGCGCAGGACACCGACGGCCTCCAGGTCCTTCAGGCGCTGGGAGAGCACGGTGGGCGCGATGGCGGGCAGCGCCTCCTGCAGGTCGCTGTAGCGGCGCGCCCCCAGCCGCAGCTCCCGGACGACGAGCAGCGCCCACCGCTCGCCGACCAGGTCCAGGGAGTGCGCGATCGGGCACCCCTCGCCGTAACTCCTCTTACCGGGCACTTGTCCTCCTCGCAAAACTATGAAAATAATAGTAGCAGCTATTAATTCAGTAGTTAGGAGAGCGCCATGTCCACCGACCCCGCCCGCTCCGGAGAACTGCTCCTGCCCTCCGGCGACGCCCTGATCTGCGCACAGGCCTTCGGCTCGGCCCAGGACCCCACCGTCCTGCTCATCGGCGGCGCGGCCTCCTCCATGGACTACTGGGAGGACGGCTTCTGCGCCCGGCTCGCCGCCGCCGGACGCCACGTGGTCCGCTACGACCTGCGCGACACCGGCCGGTCCACCGCCTACCCGGCCGGAGCGCCCGCCTACACCCGCAAGGACCTGGTGGCCGACGCCCTGGCCGTCCTGGACGGGGTGGGCGCGCACACCGCCCACCTGGTGGGGATCTCCATGGGCGCCGACCTCGCCCAGCGCATCGCCCTGGACCACCCCGGGCGGGTGGCGACCCTGACCCTGCAGTCCACCACCCCCGGCGGCACCGGCGGCCCGGACCGGCCCGAACTGCCGCCGATGGAGCCGCGGCTCCAGGCCGTGTTCGCCGACCAGGGACCCGGGCCGGACTGGAGCGACCGCGAGGCCGCCATCGAGGCGATGGTCGAGGGCGAGCGCGCGTTCGCCGGGTCGGTCTTCGACGCCGAGCGCTCGCGCGCGCTCTCCGCGCGGGTCTACGACCGCACCGCCGACATGGCGGCGACGCAGACCAACCACTGGATCCTGGAGGAGGACGGCTCCTCCGACCCCGACCCGGCGGCCCTCACCGTTCCCACGCTGGTGCTGCACGGCACCGAGGACCCGATGTTCCCCCTGCCCCACGGGCGGGCGATGGCCGCGGCCGTCCCCGGCGCCCGGCTGGTGCCGCTGCCCGGCGTGGGCCACCAGTACCCGCCCGAGCCGCTGTGGGACCTGGTGCTGGCCGAGGTCACCGCGCACACCGCCCGCTGACGCCCGGCCCGCCGCCCCGTCCGGGGCGGCGGGCCCGATCCCCGGAAATGTAAGCGCTTTCCGTTTTCCGGGGGCGCGATCGGCCCCCCGGAGCACCGGCGGCCCCCGGTGGGGCCGCCCCCGCGGGGCGCCCGCGGCGGCGGAGTCCGCCCAGGTCGGGCCCGCCGGGAAAACCGGGGAAAGCGCGCCCGGTCCGCCGCGGCGCGCGGCCGCGGCGGATCCAGCCCGCGTCCGGAGCCGCGGCGGACCCCCGCCCCCGCCGCGACCGGTGACCAGCCCCTTCACCCTCCCGACCACTGCACCCGGCCGCCCCCGCCGCCGGCCGCGTGCTTCGCCACTGGTGTGGAGGCGAACTTTGCCGTAAGGTGGAAAGCGCTTTCACAAGAGAGGTGGTCACATCAGATGAGCGATCGCGTACTGGGCATCGCCATGAACGGCGTCACCGGGCGCATGGGATACCGACAGCACCTGACCCGGTCCATCCTGGCCATCCGGGACGACGGCGGCATCGCACTGCCCGACGGCTCCCGGCTCCTGCCCGAACCCATCCTGATCGGCCGCTCCGAGCGCAAACTGCGCGAGATCGCCGACCGGCACGGCCTGACCCGCTGGTCCACCGACCTGGACACCGTCCTGTCCGACCCGCAGGTCTCGGTCTACTTCGACGCCCAGATCACCCACGCCCGCGAAGCGGCCGTCCGCTCGGCCATCGCCGCCGGCAAGCACATCTACGTCGAAAAGCCCACCGCGTCCACCCTGGACTCGGCCCTGGACCTGGCCAAACTCGCCGAACAGGCGGGCGTGCGCAACGGCGTCGTCCAGGACAAGCTCTTCCTGCCCGGCCTGCTCAAACTGCGCCGCCTGGTGGACTCCGGCTTCTTCGGCGAGATCCTGTCCGTACGGGGGGAGTTCGGCTACTGGGTCTTCGAGGGCGACTGGCAGCCCGCCCAGCGCCCCAGCTGGAACTACCGCGCCGAAGAGGGCGGCGGCATCGTCCTGGACATGTTCCCCCACTGGCACTACATCCTGGAGCACCTCTTCGGCCCGGTGCGCACCGTCACCGCCCGCACCGCCACCCACATCCCCCGCCGCTGGGACGAGGACGGCGCCCCCTACGACGCCACCGCCGACGACGCCGCCTACGGCATCTTCGAACTGGAGGGCGGCACCGTCGCCCAGATCAACTCCTCCTGGAGCGTGCGCGTGGACCGCGACGAACTCGTGGAGTTCCAGGTCGACGGCACCCACGGCAGCGCCGTGGCGGGCCTGCGCTCCTGCCGCGTCCAGCCCCGCGCCCTCACCCCCAAGGCCGTCTGGGACCCCGACGCCGCCGACCCCGGCCGCTACCGCGAGCAGTGGGAGCACGTCCCCGACAACACCGACTTCCCCAACGGGTTCCGCGCCCAGTGGGAGGACTTCCTGCGCCACGTCGCCACCGGCTCCCCCTTCCCCCACGACCTGCTCTCGGGGGCGCGCGGCCTGCAGATGGCCGAGGCCGGCCTGGAGTCGGCCCGCACCGGCCGCACCATCGAACTCGGCGAGGTCTCCATCCGATGAGCCCCCTGCTGCTGCCCGAGGGCGACGGCACCCTCGCCCCCTTCACCCCCGCCGGCCCCGCCGCCGACGCCTCCCCCCTGCCCCCCGCCCGCACCCGCACCGCCTACGCCGCCGCGCACGTGGTCGCCGACCCCCTGCTGCCCAACGCCCCCGGCGCCCCGGCCCGCCTGGACTGGGACGCCACCCTGGCCTTCCGCCACCACCTGTGGGACCAGGGCCTGGGGGTGGCCGACGCCATGGACACCGCCCAGCGCGGCATGGGCCTGGACCCCGACACCGTCGCCGAGCTCATCCGCCGCTCGGGCGCCGAGGCCGCCGCCCGCGGCGCCGCCCTGGCCTGCGGCGTGGGCACCGACGGACTGGAGCCCTCGCACGCCGATCTGGAAAGCGTTATCACCGCCTACGGCGACCAGCTCGACCTGGTCCACAAGGCCAGGGCCGTCCCCGTCCTGATGGCCTCGCGCGCCCTGGCCGCCGTCGCCACCGGACCCGCCGACTACACCCGCGTCTACTCCACCCTGCTCGACCGCGCCCAGGGCCCGGTGATCCTGCACTGGCTGGGCGCCGTCTTCGACCCCGCCCTGGACGGGTACTGGGGCTTCCCCGACCCGGCCGACGCCATCGAACCCGTGGCCGCCCTCATCGCCGACCACGCCGACCGCGTCGACGGCATCAAGGTCTCCCTCCTCGACGCCGGCCTGGAGGTCCGGCTGCGCCGCCTGCTGCCCCCCGGAGTACGCCTGTACACCGGCGACGACTTCCACTACCCCGACCTCATCGAGGGCGACGACCACGGCCACTCCCACGCCCTGCTGGGCGTCTTCGCCGCCATCGCCCCGGCCGCCGCCCGCGCCCTGGCCGCCCTGGACGCCGGCGACACCGACCGCTACCGGGCCCTGCTCGAACCCACCGTCCCCCTGGCCCGCCACCTCTTCGGCGCGCCCACCCCCCACTACAAGACCGGCATCGCGTTCCTGGCCTGGCTCAACGGCCACCAGCACGGATTCCACATGGTCGGCGGCATGCAGTCCGCCCGCGACCTGCCCCACCTGGCCCGCACCCTGCGCCTGGCCGACACCGCCGGAGTCCTCACCGACCCCGACCTGGCCGTCGAGCGCATGCGCGCCCTGCTGCACGTGGCGGGGGTGCACCAATGAGCACCCCCGTCCCCACCCCCGTGGACGTCCCCACCGGACTCCCCGCCACCGTCCCCACCCCCGAACCCGGCGACCCCCGCCTGGCCCGGCTGTCCCTCAACCAGGCCACCGTCCGCCCCGCCACCCTCGTCCAGGCCGTCGACGGCTGCCTGCGCGCCGGCGTCCCCGCCATCGGCCTGTGGCGCGAACACGTCGCCGACCTGGGCCTGGACAAGGCCGCCGCCCTCGTTCGCCGCTCAGGGCTGCGGGTCACCTCCTACTGCCGGGGCGGCTTCCTCACCGGCCACGACCCCGCCCCCGCCCTGGACGACAACCGGCGCGCCATCGACGAGGCCGCCGCCCTGGGCGCCCCCGTCCTGGTCATGGTCGTGGGCGGCCTGCCCGAAGGCGACCGCGACCTGCCCGGCGCACGCGCACGCGTCGCCGACGCCCTGGCGGCCCTGGCCCCCTACGCCGCCGAGCGCGGCGTCCGCCTGGGCCTGGAACCCCTGCACCCCATGTTCTGCGCCGACCGGGCCGTGCTGTCCACCCTGGGCCAGGCCCTGGACCTGGCCCGGGACCTCCCCGCCGAAGCGGTCGGCGTCACCATCGACACCTACCACGTGTGGTGGGACCCCGACGTGCGGACCCAGATCGCCCGCGCCGGCCGCGAGGGACGCATCGCCCTGTTCCAGGTCTGCGACTGGGTCCTGCCCCTGCCCGCCGACGCCCTGCTGGGCCGCGGCATGGTCGGCGACGGCCACATCGACGTGCGCTCCCTGCGCGAATCGGTGGAGGCCGCCGGCCACACCGGCGACATCGAGGTCGAGATCTTCAACGCCGACATCTGGGCGGCCGACACCGACGACGTCATCGCCACCACCGCCCGCCGCCACATCGAACACGTCCTGTGACACCCCCCTTCCCCCCGAGGAGAGCCATGCGCTTCGACGGAATCCTCTTCTTCCCCCTCACACCCTTCGGCCCCGACGGGGCCGTGGACCTCGACGTCCTCGCCGACCACGTCGCCTCCGGCGTCGCCCACGGCGCCGGAGGGGTGTTCACCGCCTGCGGCACCGGCGAGATCCACGCCCTGTCGGCCGCCGAACACGCCGCCGTGGTCGCCCGCACGGTCCACACCGTCGCCGGCGCCGTCCCGGTCGTCGCCGGCGCCGGCGGCAGCGTCGCCACCGCCGTCGAACAGGCCCGCGCAGCCAAGGAGGCCGGCGCCGACGCCATCCTCCTCCTGCCCCCCTACCTCGTCACGGCACCCCGCAAGGGAATGGTCGAGTACGTGCGCACCGTCGCCGCCGCGGCCGACCTGCCGGTCATCGTCTACCAGCGCGGCACCCTCGTCCTGACCCCCCAGACCGCCGCCGAGATCGCCGCCCTGCCCTCGGTGGTCGGCATCAAGGACGGCATCGGCGACCTGGGGCTCATGCACCGGATCGTCCTCGCGGTACGCAAGGTCCGCGGCGACGACTTCACCTTCTTCAACGGCCTGCCCACCGCCGAACTCACCGTCCCCGCCTACCGCGGCGTAGGCGTACCCCTGTACTCCTCGGCGGCGTTCGCCTTCGTCCCCGAGGTCGCCGACGCCTTCCACAAGGCCGTCCAGAACGGCGACCCGCTGGCCGACCGCCTCCTCGCCGAGTTCTTCGACCCCCTCGTGGCCCTGCGCGACCGCTCCCCCGGCTACGCCGTCTCCCTGGTCAAGGCGGGAGCACGCCTGCGCGGCCTCCCCGTGGGCGGGGTCCGGGCCCCCTTCACCGACCCCACACCCGAGGAGGAGGCCGACCTGGCCGCACTCATCGAGACCGGCCTGGCCCTGGTCGGAAAGGGCTGAACACGTGCGCGTCACCGCAATGCGCGCCCGCGCCCACCGCCTGCCCCTGCACCGGGCGTGGGACGGCGGAGTGGACCGCAACGACATCGTCGTGGTGGAGGTGGACACCGACACCGGCCTCACCGGAACGGGGTTCTCCTGGACCCCGCTCATCGGCGCCCGCTCGGTGCGCGCCCTCCTCGAAGACGACCTGCGGCCCGCCCTCCTGGGCGGGCCCGCCCACCCCTCCCGCTGGGACGAACTGCGCCGGCACCTGCGCGAGGCGGGCACCAGCGGCATCACCCTCATGGCCCTGGCCGCGGTCGACATCGCCCTGTGGGACCTGACGGCCAAGGCCGCCGGCCTGCCCCTGGTCGAACACCTGGGCAGACGCCGCACGACGGTCCCCGCCTACGGCAGCGGCGTCAACCTGGACTACCCCCTCACCGACCTCCAGGACCAGGTCCGCCGATGGCTGGCGGCCGGACACCGGGCCGTCAAGATCAAGGTCGGCTCCCCCGACCCCGCCCGCGACGCCGAACGCGTACGGGCGGTACGCACCCTCCTGGGCGCCGACGGCCTCCTCATGGTCGACGCCAACCAGCGCTGGGACGTGCCCGCCGCGGCCCGCGCCCTGACGGCACTGGCCGAGCACCGACCCCACTTCATCGAGGAACCGCTGCCCGCCGACGACCTGCGCTCCCACGTCCGGCTGCGATCGCGCACCCCCGTGCCCTTCGCCCTGGGCGAGAACCTGCGCACCGTCGAGGAGTTCGAACGCTACATCGACGCCGGGGTGTGCGACATCGCCCAGCCCAACGTCGTACGCGTGGGCGGCATCACCCCCTTCCTGCGCATCGCCGAGGCGGCCGACCGCCGGGGCGTCCCGGTCGCCCCCCACCTGCTGCCCGAACTGTCCGGGCAGCTGGCCCTGTGCCTGTCCCGACCCGCCATGGTCGAGGACATCGACCGCGCCTCCTTCGCAGACCTGGGGGCATTGGCCGCCCCCAGCGGCGTGCGGGTGGAGCGCGGAGCGCTGTCGGCGGACACCGGCCTCGGGCACGGTGTGGTGTTCGCCGACACGCTCAACCCCCTCCCCTAGCACCGGACGGGACGTGTCGCGGCGGACCGCCACGGTCCGCCGCGACACCCGGCACCAGGGCCACCGCCCGCCCCGGAGACCGGAGAAACCGTGGGAGGGTGAGGGCCGCTCAGCCCTCCTGATCAGCGGGTGAACCCGGCGCGACCAGCGGCGTAGAGCTGACCGCTGCTGTCGAGCCCCTCAGCGATGAAGAGGTTTTCGAGTTCGTCCCGGGTGGCTGGGGCGGGATCGTCGCGGCCGCAGTTCGGACAGGAGCGCACCGGGGTGCCGATGATGGCCTCGCAGTCACGGCACCGGATCCCCTGCCCCTCCAGGCGGAGCTGATCCACCCGCCGGTACAAGGCGGAGCGGCCCACACCTGAGCGGCCGCTCACCGGTTACCCGTCCTGTTGCCGGGTGTCCGGGAGCTCCCCGCGCTGAGCCGGCCACCACCCCTTCCCGGCTGGTCCCGCCCGGCTCCCGAAGGACGCCGACCGTCGGGGTCGAAGACGCGCGCCATCATCAGGGCGTTCCAGCGTCGGCTCATGAACCGGCTCATGAACACGCTGAGCTTGTTGAGGTTCCCGTCGATGACGGCCGGTCCGGGGCTGCGGCGCTCGAGGTGGCGCAGCGTGGTGGTGACGACATCCTCGGGCGTGCGCAGCTTCCCGGCGGTCAGCACTTCGGCATCCGGCCCCATCCCGGTGGTGAAGTCGGTGGCGGTGGCACCGGGCGAGACGGCGAACACGGTGAGGCCGGTGCCGCGCAGCTCCGTCCACAGTGACTCGGTGAAGCTGAGCACAAATGCCTTGGTGGCACTGTAGACGGCCATCCGGGGAGACGGGAGGTAGGCGGAAACACTGGCGAGGTTGATGACGAAGCCGTTGCCGGCGTTCACCATCTGGGGCAGGAACGCCGCGGTCAGCTGTACCGGCGCCATCGCGTGGACGGCGATCTCGGCGGTGAGCCGCCCAGGATCCGCGCCGGGGAACAGGGCGAACGAGCCGAACCCCGCCCCATTGATCAGGCTCGTGACCCGGATGCCCCGATCGGCGACCGCCTGGTGGAGTTCGTGTGCGGCGGACGGGTGAGAGAGATCCGCCGGGATCGCCTCGATACGGGCAGCTGTGGTGCGGCGCAGCTCGTCCGCCATCGAAGCCAGCCGCTCGGCGCGCCGGGCGACGATCACGAGGTTCGAACCGCGTGCGGCCAGGGCTTTGGCGAAGGCGGCTCCGATCCCGGAGCTGGCCCCGGTGAGCAGAACGGTCTGTGCGCGGTAGTCAACGGTCATGCGACCAGTCAACGGGTTCGACGGCGGCCCCGTCCAAGACCTGTTCCGCAACCCGTCATGCAGCTCCTGCATGACGGGCGGGACCTATCGGGCCGACAGCGCCGGAGATCAGGTGTGCCGGACGAGGAACCGCTTGGCGGACTCGACGAACTCCGCGACGAGGGGGCCGGTGTCCGCGGACCGGGTGGCGACGACGACCCGGCAGGGCTCGACCTCCTCGACCGGAACGGCGATCAGGCCGGGGCGGAGGGTGTGGCGCAGGTCGCCTGACGGAACGACGGCGACGGCGTTCCCCTCGGCGATGGCCTCGATCTTGTCATCGTAGGTATCGGCAAGGGTGGGGCCCAGCGGGGCGGGGACATCGCCCGGCCGGGGTTCGAGCCGCCAGAAAGCGGTCCAGTCGGCACCCGCACCGGTGCAGCCGACGAGCGGCTCCGCGGAGATGTCGGCGACCGTGACCGACTCCTTGCCTGCGAGGCGGTGGGACGCGGGCACGAGCAGGACCCGGGGCTCGGCGTAGAGGACCACAAGGTCAAGGCCGTCGGCCGGGATCGGCAGCGGTGTGCGGATGACCAGGGCGTCGACCTGCCGGGCGGGCAGGGCGCCGGCGTCCCGCGAGCCGAGGTGGCGGGTGCGGACGTGGGCGTCGGGACACCGGTGGCGCAGGTCGCGTACAGCGGGCGTGATGATCAGATCGTCGGCGTACCCGATGGTGACCGTGCGCGCCGGCGCGGCAGCGCGTGCGGTGAGCACCGCCTGCCGGGCGTCGTGCACCAGCCGCTGAGCCCGGGGAAGGAACGCCGCGCCGGCGGCGGTGAGCCGGCTGCCCTGGGTGGTGCGCTCCAGCAGGCGCACGCCGAGGGCGTTCTCCAGCCGCTGGATCTGACGGCTCAGGGAGGGCTGGGCGACCCGCAACTCCTCGGCGGCACGGGCGAAATTCAACTGCTCGGCGACGACGGTGAAGTACCGGACCAGCCGCAGATCCAGATCGGGAGGCATGCTCATGCCGCACAACCTATCCGTTATGCGATTCACGCATGACGAGGTACAGAACAGGCCGCCAAAAACGGACTGCTCGCCGGCCCCATGGCCGGCGCCGCCGCACGGGCCTTCGCCCAGGACGCCCTCTACCCCGTCCGCCTCGCCGCCAAGGACATCGCCCTGGCCACCACCACCGCCGACCTGCCCGTCCTCACCCGGGTGCACGCACTCCTGACCGCACACCCCGGCCTCGCCGACCGGGACCTGTCCGCCGTCCTCACCGGCTGACCACCCCTCAGGGGGCGGTGGGCGGCGCGGTGCTCTCCCGCGCCACCACCTCCCCCGGCACGGTCACCACCCGGAACTCCCCCTCATGGTCGGCGTCCAGGGCCAGCTCCGCGGCCTTCTCCCCCATCTCCTCCAACGGCAGCCGCACCGTTGTCAGCGCCGGCGTCAGATCACGCAGGGTCGGAATGTCGTCGAACCCCGCCACCGACAGGTCCTCGGGCACCTTCATCCCCAGATCCCGCAGAGCCGCCATCGCCCCCGTCGCCATCACGTCGTTCACCGCGAACAGACACGTCGCGTCCGTCCCCAGCGTCATCAGCCGCCGCGTGGACTCATACCCCCCGTCCCGCGTGAACGCCCCATGCATCACGTTGTTGTGGTCCAACGCGATCCCCGCCGCCGACAACGCCCCGTGGAACCCGTCCAACCGCTCCCGGGCCGTACGCAGATCACTGGGCCCGGCCAGGATCGCGAACCGGCGGTGCCCCAACCCCACCAGGTGCCGGGCCAGGGCCGCGGCCCCCGACGCGTTGTCGGGACTGACCGTGTCCGCCGGCAGCCCCGGCTGGGAAACGCACGCCACCCGCCCGCCCTGACGCCGGAACGCCTCGATCTCCCGGGCCAGCCGGGCGTTGCTCTCCTCATCGGTGGAACGCGACCCCACCAGGATCACCGCCTTGGCCCGGTGCGAACGCAGCGCCGCCAGCACCCGCCCCTCCTTCTGCACCGACCGGCCGGTGGTGCCCAGCACCAGCACCAGCCCCTGCTCCTCCGTGCACCGCGTCACCCCCGCCGCGATCGACGAGAAATAGGGGTCGGAGATGTCGTGCACCAGCAACCCCACCAGCGAACTGCTGTTACGCGCCAACGTCTGGGCCGAGGCGTTGGCCAGGTACCCCAACTGCTGCGCACTGGCCGTGACACGGTCCCGCAGCCGCTGGCTGACCTGCCGGGTACTGCCGTTGATGACCCTGGAGGCGGTCGCCAGGGAGACCCCGGCGTGCTCGGCCACCTGCTCCAGCGTTACGTAACCCGAGTCCACGCCCCTGGCCCTTCTCGTCCCACGTCCTGGAAAACTCTTTCCCAGCGTAGCCGAGCGGGCGGCGCCCCGACGCTGCACCGCCTCACCCCGCCCGGTCGACGCGCAACCGGTCACGCCAGGTCCCACGGGGCTCCCACCCCAGGTCCCGGCGGGCCTTGTCACTGGAGAACACCGCACGCCCGTCCGCCAGCGCACCGGCCACCGGCGCCGACCCCGGGTGCAGACGCGCCATCAACCCGTCCACCGGCCCCTCCGCCAACGGATCGGCCGCCACCGCGTTGTACACCCCGCCGTGCTCGACCCGCTCCGGGGCCTCCACCACACGCGCGAACAGATCCGCCGCATCGGCCGCGTCCACATAGTTGAACAGCGACACCCCCGCCAACTCCGGATCCGCCACCCGCTCGGCCATCGTGTGCCCCAACTGGGTGGGCGCCCCCTCCCACTCCTGCGGCGCCACCACGTACCCCGGCCGCACCGCGCACAGCACACAGTCCCCCGAGGTCCGCGCCAGCGCCCGCACCGCCTCCTCCACGATGAGCTTGCTCAGCCCGTAGGCGTGCCAGGGCGCCACCGGGTGCTCCTCGTCCAACGGCAGGTACCGGGGCCGCCACCCCGGGGTGTTGTAGCCGTACACCGTCGGACTGGAGGCGGCCACCGCCACCCGGGCACCGTGCTCCACCGCCGCACCCAGCACCGCCCAGGCCAGACCCGTGTTGACCTGGAGCGTCTCCACATCCGGACGCGCGAACGGCACCGCGATCCCGGCCAGGTGCACCACCGCCTCAGGACGCACCTCGGCGAAGACCCCCGACCGCGCCTCCGCGTCCAACAGGTCCGCCACCACCCCCCGCACCCCCGGCGGCCCCTCGGCCGGCGCCACGTCCACCGAGACCACCTCGTGGCCCCGGGCGGCCAGACCGGCCACGACACTGCGGCCCAGCCGCCCCGAACCTCCGGTGACGAGCACACGCATGCGGGTCTTCCCTCTCTCGTTCTTCGATTCCGCGTACATCCCGACGCACCGCTCAGGGCAGGGCGACCACGGCCGCCGCCAGGGCGTCCAGGTCCCCGGGGTGCCCGTCCACGACGGCGGTGCGCAGACACCTGGTCAGCTCCCCTCCCGCCGGGAGCGGCAACCGCTCCTCCCAGGCCAGCGCCGGACCCACCCCCGGGTACTCCCGCGCACGCACGAACCAGGGATCGGTGTGCCCGCCCGGCTGGTGGAACAGCAGCGTCCACGGCCCGCCCGCGTCCCCCTCCAAAGCCAGCCACCCCGCACGCGACCCGTGCAGCCCCTCCTCCCCCCGCACACCCTCCGGGCCCAGGACCCGGGGCGCCGAAGGGCCGATCGGGGCCCGCCAGAACAGCCCCCCGTACCCCGCCCCGGGACGGCCGTTGGTGGCCGGGCTGCCGATCGACAGGTCACGGCCGCCGGTGTTGCGCAGCGTGCACTCCAGGTCCAGCACCCACGCCGACCCGTCCAGGCCGCGGACCCGCCACCGGCGCTCCTCGCGCAGCAGCTCACCCCGCCCCGGACCGGTCCAGGACACCTCCTCCACCCACACGCCCCCCGGCCCGGCGACCGGGCCCCGCGAACTCTGGCGCCCGTGGTTGTCCAACATCACCGACCCCCGGTCCGGGGTGAAGGTGCGCCCGCCCCAGAACGACGTACCCGACACGTCCGGCACCGCCACCCCCACACCCAGGTGGTGGCGGTGGTCCTCGGGCACCACCTCGGTCACCACCACCCCGGCCCGGGTGCGCACCGGGTGCAGGTACGGGCGCGGCGACAGCCGCGGCTCCACACCCGCCCCGTCGTTCCACACCGCCACCGCCGCACCGGCCCCGCCGGGCGCCATCCTCGTCATGAACCCGCCTCCGCATCCACCCGCGCCCAGGGAACATCCAGCTCGCGGAACAGGGACAGGGACTCCGCGGCACGCGACACCAGGTCGGTGACACCGTCCACCGTCCGGTGGACCACCCCGTCCTCCTCCCACACCCGCTGGTGCTCCGGGCCGATCGGCACCGGATCGGGCCCGGTCCGCACCGCCTCCAACACGTGCATGAACCCCCGCGTCGCCCCCGGCGGCACCAGCAGCGGCGTCCCGTGCCGCAGATGGTCCACCAGGTCCGCCACCAGGTGGCGGCGCGGATGGGTCGCCGTCACCGGCGCCCGACCCGGCCGGTGCACACTCACCCGGTCCAGCGTGTACTCCAGCTCGATCCGCCCCCGCTCGCCGTGCACCAGCAGCCGCGGCGGGACCTCCGCCGGCGCGCACAGGCTCGTCGCCAGCACCACCGGCACCCCGCCCGCCGTGCGCAAACGCAGCGCCGAGGTGTCATCGCTCTCGATGGGATGCGCCCGGTACAGGTCCAGCTCGATGTCCGAGGGCGCGTGGGCCCCCTCGCCGACCAGCGCCAGCGCGGTGGCCGTCGCGTGCGCGAACGGGTTGGTGATCGCCCCGTCCACCACCTCGCGCCCGTCCAGGCGGCGCCGCCCCGCCCACGGCGCACGCCCGTAGTAGGCCGAGGTGCGCACCCACGCGGCCCAGCCGCCGATACCGCGCACCCGCCCCACCGCACCCTCGGCGATCAGGGCCCGCACCGCGTCCACCGCCGCCGACCCCAGGCTCTGGAACCCCACCTGGCAGGCCAGCCCGGAGGCGTCGACCGCCTCCACCAACCGGTCCAGCTCTGCCAGGGTCGCCGTGGTGGGCTTCTCCAACAGCACGTGCGAACCGTGCTCCAGAGCGGTCAGGGCCAACGGCAGGTGCGTGTGGATGGGGGTCACCAGCACGGTGACACGCGCACCGGTCCGCCCCAGGGCGGTGGCCAGGTCGTCGAAGAACGGCACCGCACCGTGCCCCTCCAGGTCGTCGCCCGCCGCCGGCGCGACCCGGTCGCACACCCCCGCCAGCCGCACCGTCCCGGCCTTGACCAGCGGCAGCAGCGAACGCAGGTGGGAGCGGCCGTGGCCGTGCAGGCCCACCAGCAGCAGCGGCACCGGGCCCGCGGCGCTCACGCGTCCTTCCCCGCGACCAGGTCGGCGACGCGCACCGGCGCCCCCGAGGCCATGGAGGCGTTCGCGGCCAGCCCCGTCAACAGCGCGTTGCCGCCGTCGGCGTGGTCGGGGCGGATGCCGTCGTCCAGCCGGCCCAGCAGCGCGTCGAGCATCGCGGTGTCGCCGCCGCCGTGGCCGCCTGTCCCCACCTCCACCGGGACCTCCTCGGGCTCGCTCCAGTGGCGGCGCAGCACCAGCCGCGAGACCGTGTCCTCCTTGGGGGCGGGCATGCCCCGCACCGGGTTGTCCTCGGTACGGCCCGCCACCGTGCGGTCGAACTCCACCATGTCCAGCTCCAGGCGGCCGCGGCTGCCGGTCACGGCCAGCCGGTACCCCTCCCAGGGGGCGTACGCGGTGAGGTGGTAGGTCAGACGGGCCCCGGTGTCGTAGCGCACCAGCACCGACATGTCGTCCTCGATGGTGATGCCGGGACCGAACACGTTGAGGTCGCGGCGGTAGCCGTCCTCGTGCTCGGCGTCCAGGTACAGGGCGCTCAGGTCGGGGCTGTCGGCCAGGTGCAGGGCGAAGGGGTCGGCGTCGGCGGCCGCCGAGCCGTGGCCGCGCTCGTAGTCGGCGGCCAGCCCGTGCCGGCGCCCGTTCTCCTCCCCGTAGAAGAACAGCCGCCCGGAGGCGAACACCTCCTCCGGACGCGCGGAGATCCACCAGTTCACCAGGTCGAAGTGGTGGCTGGCCTTGTGCACCAGCAGCCCCCCGGAGTTGGCCTTGTCCCGGTGCCAGCGGCGGAAGTAGTCGGCGCCGTGGCGCAGGTCCAGCATCCACTCGAAGTGGACCGAGCCGACCTCGCCGATCGCGCCCTGGGCGATGAGCTCGCGGACGCGGCGGTGCACCGGGTTGTAGCGGTAGTTGAAGCCGACGGTGACCCGGCCGCCGGTGCGCTCGCGCGCCTCCTCGATGCGGCGCAGCCCCTCCAGGTCGGTGGTCATGGGCTTCTCGGTGATGACGTCGGCGCCGTGCTCCAGGGCGGCGACGATGTAGTCGGCGTGGGTGTGGTCGACGGTGCACACGATCACCTCGTCCACGGCCTGCTCGGCGAGCATGCGGGAGAAGGCGTCGGCGGCGTAGGCGGGCACGGGGTCCAGGCCCGCCTCGGCGACGATCCGGTTGTGCACGGCCATGCGGGTGGCGTTGGTGTCGCACAGGGCGACGAGGGCTCCGTGGCGGCGGTGGGTGGCGGCCAGGGCCCGGGTGTACATCCGGGCCCGGGAACCCGTGCCGACGATCGCGTACCTGCGTTGCGTGGTGTGGTTCACACCAGGATGGTAAACGCTTTCCCATTGGAACCACAATGCCCGGGAGCGATCCCATGACCGAAACGGGTGGGGCGCACGGGGCGAACAAGGGGATGAAACGGGCACAAGGGGGCAGGAAGTTCCGGCCGAAACCCCGGCTCAGCGGGCGAACCGGAAGGTAACGATCCGGGCGGCGCTTGCCCCGCAAGGGGAAACCGGGCGTTGACACCCTTGTAACCCGGTGCTAGAAACTGAGCATCCTAATAGCTGGATAGCGCTTACCAACCCATAACCTGCGCTTTTCCGCAGTGTTCTCGGACACAGGGGCCATCGGCCCCGGTCCGCGCCCCTCCCCGATCAGATTGGCGGTCCGTGACCATGCACCCTGGTACGCGCGTCTCCACCTCACGGTCGGAGACCGCCCCCACAGGAGGCGGATCCCTGTGAGCGCGCTCCTCCAGCGCGGCACCCGCCCGGCGGCGGCGCCCGCGGCCCCCGCCGGCGGCGGCCGACGCGCCCCCAAAGGCGGCACCGGCCGCCGCAAGCGCGAGAACCTCGCCGCCTACGGCTTCCTCGCCCCCTGGTTCGTGGGCCTGGCCCTCATCACCGCCGGCCCCCTGCTGGCCTCGCTCTACTTCTCCTTCACCGACTACAACCTCATCGGCGACTACGAGTTCGTGGGCTGGGCCAACTACGAGCGGATGCTCGAGGACGCCCGCCTGCACAGCGCCCTGCGGGTCACCTTCGTCTACGTGTTCGTGTCGGTGCCCCTGCAGCTCGCACTCGCACTCGCCCTGGCGATGGTCCTGGACCGCGGCGTACGCGGCCTGGCCCTGTACCGGTCGGTGTACTACCTGCCCTCCCTGCTGGGCGGCAGCGTCGCCGTCGCCATCCTGTGGCGCCAGGTCTTCGGAGCCGAGGGCCTGGTCAACCAGGTACTGGCGTTCTTCGGCATCCAGGGCGAGGGCTGGGTCTCCCACCCCGACCACGCCCTGAGCACCCTCATCGTGCTGAACGTGTGGACGTTCGGCGCACCCATGGTCATCTTCCTGGCCGGGCTGCGCCAGATCCCCGCCATGTACTACGAGGCCGCCGCCGTGGACGGGGCCGGCAGACTGCACCGCTTCTGGCACATCACCGTCCCCATGCTCACCCCCATCATCTTCTTCAACCTGGTGCTGCAGATCATCAACGCCTTCCAGACCTTCACCCAGGCGTTCATCGTCAGCGGCGGCACCGGCGGCCCCTCCGACTCCACCCTCTTCTACACGCTCTACCTCTACCAACGGGGGTTCGGCGCGTTCGACATGGGCTACGCCTCGGCGATGGCCTGGCTCCTGCTGATGATCATCGGGGGATTCACCGCGGTGAACTTCCTCGCCTCCAAGTTCTGGGTCTTCTATGGCGACTGACACACGGCTCCCCGCCCGCCCCCGCGGCACCCGCGACCGCAACGACCGCATCCGGCGACTGCTCACCCACATCGGCCTGATCGGCTTCGGCCTGATCATGCTCTACCCGCTGCTGTGGATGCTGTCGAGCTCCTTCAAACCCACCGCCGAGATCTTCCGGGAACCGGGCCTGATCCCCTGGAACTTCACCCCGGAGAACTACAGCGAGGGCTGGAACGCCCTGCAGTACCCCTTCCACCACTACCTGCTGAACTCCGCGATCGTGGTGGGCGGCTCCATCGTCGGCAACCTCATCGGCTGCTCCATGGCCGCCTACGCCTTCGCCCGCCTGGAATTCCGCGGCAAGCGGCTCTTCTTCGCGATCATGCTGGCCACGATCATGCTGCCGATCCACGTCGTGATCGTCCCCCAGTACATCCTGTTCGCGGAACTGGACTGGATCAACACCTTCTACCCCGTCATCGTCCCCAAGCTGCTGGCCACCGACGGATTCTTCATCTTCCTCATGGTCCAGTTCATCCGCGGCCTGCCCCGCGACCTGGACGAGGCCGCCCGCATCGACGGCTGCGGACACGTGCGCATCTTCCTGCGCATCATCCTGCCCCTGTCGATGCCCGCCCTGGCCACCACCGCCATCTTCACCTTCATCTGGACCTGGAACGACTTCTTCAGCCAGCTGATCTTCCTCACCCGGCCCGACATGTACACGGTCCCGGTGGCGCTGCGCACCTTCGTCGACTCCAGCTCCCAGACCTCCTGGGGTCCCCTGTTCGCCATGTCCGTGGTGGCCCTGGGACCCGTGTTCGGATTCTTCCTCGCCGGCCAGCGCTACCTCGTCAAGGGCATCGCGACCACCGGCATCAAGTAGATATCGAGAGGACCCACCCCCTATGTCCCCCGTGAACAAGCGCCGCGCCCGCCGGCCACTGGCCCTGGCCGCCACCATGACAGCACTGGCCCTGGCCGCCACCGCCTGTGGAGGCGGAGGCTCCGAATCCGAGGACGGCGTCGTCGAACTGCGCTACTCCTGGTGGGGCGCCGACGACCGCCACTCCACCCTCCAGCAGGTCATCGACATCTTCGAGGCCCAGAACCCCGACATCCGGATCGTCGCGGACTACACCGACTGGGGCTCCTACTGGGACAAGCTCGCCACCGCCACCGCCGCCGACGACGCCCCCGACATCATGATGCAGGAGGAGCGCTACCTGCGCGAATACGGCGACCGCGGCGCCCTGGCCGACCTGTCGCAGATGGAAGGCCTGGACCTGTCCAAGATCGACCCGCTGGTCGCCGAGAGCGGCGACCTGGACGGCGCCACCTACGGCATCGCCAGCGGCGTCAACGCCTACACCATCCTGGCCGACCCCGAGGCGTTCGAGGCCGCCGGCGTGGAGATGCCCGACGACACCTCCTGGACCTGGGAGGACTACATCGAACTGTCCGCCGAGATCACCGAGGCCTCCGGCGGCGACATCGTCGGCACCCAGAGCATGGGCTACAACGAACAGGGCTTCCAGATCTTCGCCCGCCAGCGCGGCGAACGCCTCTACAACGAGGACGGCACCCTGGGCTTCTCCGAGCAGACCCTCGTCGAATGGTTCGAGCTCAACCAGGAACTCCTGGAGACCGGCGGCCAGCCCGAGGCGGCCCAGAGCGTGGAGATCGAGGCCGGCGGCCCCGACCAGTCCGTGCTCTCCACCGGCACCGGCGCCATGGCCCACTTCTGGACCAACCAGCTGGGCGGCATCACCGAGTCCTCCGGCCACGAGATCGAACTCCTGCGCTACCCCGGCGAGTCCACCGGCGAGCGCACCGGCATGTTCTTCAAGCCCGCCATGTTCTACTCCATCTCCGCCGGCTCCGAGCACCCCGAGGAGGCCGCCCGCTTCGTCGACTTCATGCTCAACAGCACCGACGCCGCCGAACTGATCCTGGCCGACCTGGGCCTGCCCGCCAACGTCGACGTCCGCGGCAGCATCCTCAGCTCCCTGCCCCCCGCCGACGAGCGCAGCGCCGTGTTCATGTCCGAGATCGAGGACGGCATCGTCGACGGCAACCCGCCGCCGCCCATCGGCGCCGGCCAGGTCGTGGAGATCACCAAGCGCGTCACCGACTCCCTCGCCTTCGGCGAACTCACCCCCGAGGAGGCCGCCCAGCAGTGGATCTCCGAGGTGGAGGCCGCCATCGGCGCCCAGTGACCCCCTGACCCCCCACCGCGGGGCCGCACCCCGGGCCGGGTGCGGCCCCGCCGCCGTACCCGCCCCGGCCCCTCACGCCCCCAGATAGCGCAGCACCGCCCGCACCCGGCGGCTGTGCCCCGTCCCGTGGTCCAGGTCCAACTTGTCGAAGATCGCGTTGACGTGCTTCTCCACCGCGCTCAACGACACGTGCAACCGCTCCGCGATCGCCGGGTTGTTCCACCCCTGCGCCATCTGCTCCAGTACATCGCGCTCACGCGGCGTCAACCGGGCCAGCGGATCGGGCCGGGCGTGCGCCAGCAGCCGCCGCACCACCTCCGGGTCGAACGCCGCCCCGCCCGCCACCACCCGCTCCAGCGCCGCCAGGAACTCCCCCACATCCGCCACCCGGTCCTTGAGCAGGTACCCCACCCCGCCCGGCGACCCCGTCAACAGCTCGGTCGCATAACGCCGCTCCACGTACTGCGACAGCACCAGCACCGCCACACCCGGATGCCCCGCACGGATCTCCAGCGCCGCCCGCAACCCCTCGTCGGTGTGCGTGGGCGGCATCCGCACGTCCACCACTGCCGCATCCGGCGCGTGCCGCACCACCTCGGCCACCAGCGCCCCGGCATCCCCGACCGCCGCCACCACCTCGTGCCCCTCCTCCTCCAAAAGGCGCACCAGACCCTCCCGCAACAGGACCGAGTCATCGGCGATCACCAGACGCATGAACCCTCCACCCTCCTCGAAACGCCCCTCACCCCGGCAGCACCGCGCACACCGTCGTCGGCCCGCCCACCGGACTGTCCACCGACAGTGTGCCGTCCAAAGCCGCCACCCGCCGCGCCAGCCCCGTCAACCCGCCCCCCGCCGGATCCGCCCCGCCCCGGCCGTCGTCCCACACCCGCAACTCCCAACCACCGCCCCCACCCGTCAGGTGCACCGCCACCTGACCGGCCCCCGCGTGCTTGACCGCGTTCGTGATGGCCTCCCGCGCCACGAAGTACAACGCCGTCGCCGGCACCCCCACCGGCACCGGATCGGCCGACACCCGCACCGCCACCGGCAGCGGACACCGGTCGGCCACCTCCGTCAACGCCGCCTCCAACCCCAACGTGTCCAACGCGTTGGGGTACACCCGCCAGGCCACGTCCCGCAGCTCCTCCAACAGCACCAGCGCCTCGGCGTGGGCATCGCGCACCAGCCCCGCCGCCCGCTCCGCGTCCCCACCGCGCCGCGCCCGCCCCAACAGCATCGACAACGCCACCACCCGCTGCTGCACCCCGTCGTGCAGGTCCCGCTCGATACGGCGCCGCTCCTCGTCCACCGCCCGCACCACCTCCGACCGCGTACGGGTCAGCTCATCGATACGCCGCACCATCAGATCCCGGGTACTGGGCCCCACCAGGCGCCGCGCCAACAGCGCCTCCACCGACGCCACCGCCTCGGTGCCCGCCCACAGGAGCCCGGCGGTGCCCAGGCCGAAGATCGCCCCCAACGACAACGAGGACACGTGCATCCGCACCCCCGTCATCCGGATGTCCACCGCGGAGGCGCCCCCGGTCAACGCGTCCCACACCAGACCGACCCCGAACAGCACCGCCAACCCGCCCAGCACGAACAGCAGCAGCGACGCCACCAACGCCACCGGCAACCGCGCCACCAGGTACAGCACCCGCGCACGCACCCCCGGATCGGGGTGCACCGCCCGCCCGTACCAGCGCGCCAACCGCCCCAGGTCCCACTCGGCGACCCGCACCGCCCACCCCGCCACCGCGGGCCGCAACGGCGGCCACAGCGCCGCCGGCGCCGCCACCACCCACAGCACCGTCACGGCCGCCGTCACCTGCCCCGCCCACGCCCCCGCCAGGGACCGGGCGAACCGCCCCGCCACCGCCGCGACCGGCTCCCACCAACGACCCGCCACCGCGGCCCTACCCCCGCTCACCTCAGGCGTCGCGGCGGGCGAGCACCACCGCACCCGCCGCCAGCGCCACCGCCGACCAGCACAGGAGTACCACGCCCGCCGCGAACGGCCCGATCCCCACCGGCCCCAACGCCAGATCGGTGTCCATGAACCCCGCACCGGCCACGAACAGCGTCCGCTCGCCCAGCACCACCGACAGCTCGCCGCCCATCATCAACAGCATCACCGGCAACCCCACGATCAGCAGGAACAGCGTGGTCAGCGCCCCGGCCACCGACCGCAGCGCCGCACCCGCCCCCAGCGCCGTCACCGCCACCAGCGCCAGGTACACACCCTGGCGCAGCACGGACACGACCGCCTCGCCCGCCTCCAGCGTCCCGTACCCCGCCAGGTAGGGGTGGGACATCACCGCGAACGACAGCACCGTCCCGACCGCCGCGGCCACCACCCCCAACACGAACACGAACCCCGCCGCCACCACGGCCTTGGCCGCCAGCAGCCGCCACCGCACCGGCACCGCCTGCAACGACGCGTGCAACGACCGGGAGGAGTACTCGGTGGTGATCACCGGCAGCACCAGGCCGACCACCACGAACTGCACCACCCACAAAGTGGCGTAGGCCGCCATCTCCGAAGCCGGCACCTCCGCCACCGGCACCGACCCGTTCTGGGCGTTGGACACGGTGGAGACCGCCACCGACGGCGCCACCGCGCACATCAACGCCAGCGCCACCGCCGCACCCCACCAGGTGGTGCGCACCGACCGCAGCCGCACCCACTCCGCGGACACCGCCGCACCCAGGTCCGACAGGGCACGGCGCAACCCGGCCGGCCTTCCCACAACGGCAACGGACATCATCGCCCTCCCCCGTTCCGGGCGGTGTACTGCACCGCGTTCTCGGTCAACTCCCGGTAGGCCTGCTCCAGCGAGGCGTCCCGGGTGCGCAGCTCGTGCACCACCACCCCCGCCCGGTGGGCCAACTCCCCCACCCGCTCCATCCCCAGGCCGGTGACCACCAGTTCGGTGGGGCCCGGCCGCTCCACCCCCGCGCCCTCGGCCTCCAGCGCGGCCACGAGGTCCTCCGGGTGGGGGCTGCGCACCACCACCGCCGTCCACGCGCTGTGCGCCAGCACCTCGGCCAGCGGCGCGTCGGTGATCAGCCGACCCCGCCCGATCACCACCAGGTGGTCGGCGGTCAGCTGCATCTCGCTCATCAGATGGCTGGAGACGAACACCGTCCGACCCTGCCCGGCCAGCTCCCGCATCAGCTCACGGATCCACCGCACCCCGTCGGGGTCCAGCCCGTTCACGGGCTCGTCGAACAACAGCACCCCCGGATCCCCCAACAAAGCCGCGGCGATCCCCAACCGCTGGCTCATCCCCAGCGAGAACGTCCCCGCCCGCCGCCGCGCCGCACCCTCCAGCCCCACCTGCTCCAGCACCTCGTCCACCCGCCGGTCGGGGATGCGGTGGGTACGCGCCAACGTCAACAGGTGGGCGCGCCCGCTGCGCCCCGGGTGCACGGCACGGGCGTCCAGCACCGCACCCACATGGTGCAGCGGCCGGTCCAGCTCCCGGTAGGGGCGCCCGCCCACCAGCGCCCGCCCCGACGTGGGGTGGTCCAAACCCAGCACCATGCGCATCGTGGTGCTCTTGCCCGCACCGTTGGGCCCCAGGAACCCGGTGACCCGCCCCGGGCGCACCTCAAGGTCCAACGAGTCCACCGCCAACACGTCGCCGTAGCGCTTGGTCAATCCCCGCAGGGTGATCATCGGCTCTCCCGTCCTCGCTTCCCGACGGTGCCCATGCTGGCCGCCGCGCCCCGGCCCCGGCCATGGTGCCGCCCGCCGAAGAGGGGTGCGGTTTACCGCAGGACACCCCGCCGCGACCTCTGGTAGGGTCACACCATGCAGCGCGCCCACAGCACGACGACGCCGGAGATGCCACCGGCGCGCTGACTCTTGCACTCAACGAAGCCCCGGGGCGCACCTCCCCGGGGCTTCGCGCATCCGGTGGTCCGCCCCCGCACCCTCGGGAGGAACCCGTGACCACCGCCGACCACCGCCGCCTGGGCCGCGACCTGGACCTGTTCGACACCGACCCCCTCATCGGCGCCGGGCTGCCGTTCTGGCTCCCCGACGGCGCCACCGTCCGCCACACCCTGGAGGAGTACGTGCGCGGCCTGGAACGCGAGGCCGGGTACGTGCACGTGTACTCCCCCGCCCTGGGCAAACGCGCCCTGTACGAGAAGTCCGGCCACTGGGCCCACTACCGCGACGGCATGTTCCCGCCCCTGGACGACGGCGGCGACCAACTGGTGCTGCGCCCCAGCCTGTGCCCCCACCACGCCCTCCTCTACCGCTCCCGCGGCCGCAGCCACCGCGAACTGCCCCTGCGCGTCGCCGAACTCGGCGACATGTACCGCCACGAGCCCTCCGGATCCCTGGGCGGCCTCACCCGCGTACGCGCCATCCGCCTCAACGACGCCCACATCTTCTGCACCCCCGACCAGGTCGTCGACGAGACCGCCGACGCCCTGGACCTCATCGGCCGCGCCCACCGCGCCCTGGGCATCACCCCCCTGCGCCACCGGCTGTCCCTGCCCGGCCCCGGCGGCAAGTACGCGGGCGAGGCGGCCACCTGGGAACGCGCCACCGGCCTGCTGGTATCCGCCCTGGAACAGGCCGGCCTGGACTGGGAGGAGGGCCCCGGCGAGGCCGCGTTCTACGGACCCAAGATCGACGTGCAGATCGCCGACCCCGCCGGACGCGAATCCACCCTGTCCACCGTCCAGGTCGACCTGCACCAGCCCGAACGCTTCGACCTGCACTACACCGGCCCCGACGGCGCCCGCCACCGGCCCGTCATGGTCCACCGCAGCGTCATCGGCAGCATCGAACGGGTCGTCGCCCACCTCATCGAGGTCCACCAGGGCGCCTTCCCCGCCTGGCTCGCACCCCTCCAGACCATCGCCCTGCCCGTGACCCCCGACCAGGAGGCGGCCGCCGCCCACCTGGCCGACCGGGCCCGGCGGCGCGGACTGCGCGCCGACACCGCCCCCGCCGGCACCGGCGCCCTGGGCGCCCGCATCCGCACCCACCGCCTGGTGCCCTACCAGGCCGTCATCGGCGCCCGCGAGGCCGCCCAGGACACCGTCGCGGTACGCCTGCGCGACGGCCGCCGCCTCCCGCCCCTGCCGGCCGAGGAGTTCCTGGACCGGGCCGCCGCCCTGACCGCCGCCCACACCACCGACCTGTGGGACGAATGAAACCCCCGGTACCGGGGGCCGGCCGACCAAACCGCGCCCCCGGCACCGGAATACGACGGTAGCCTCAACGCGTCAACACAGTGCGGGGAGGAGAACAGGGTGACGGACAGCTGGACCGCGATCGACTTCGAGACCGCCAACCAGGACCGGGGCAGCGCCTGCGCCGTCGGCCTGGTCAAGGTGCGCGACGGAATCATCGCCGACCGCCACACCACCCTGATCCGCCCGCCCGCCGGGATCGACTTCTTCTCCCGCCACAACATCGCCGTCCACGGCATCACCCCCGACGACGTCGCCGACGCCCCCACCTGGCAGAGCGTCCACGCCCGCATCGTGGAGTTCGCCGACGGCGACCCCCTGGTCGCCCACAACGCCCCCTTCGACATGGGCGTCATCGCCCAGGCCTGCGCCCGCACCGGCCTGACCACCCCCGACTGGGACTACGCCTGCACCCTGGCCCTGTCCCGCCGCACCTGGGCCGAACTGCCCGACCACCGGCTGCCCACCGTCAGCGCCCACATCGGCCACCGCGTCACCCACCACCACCGGGCCGACGCCGACGCCGAGGCCGCCGCCCGCATCGCCATCGCCGCCATGGAACGCCACGGCACCACCTCCCTGGCCGACCTGGCCCGCGCCGCCGGCAGCGCCCTGCGCCGCCTCACCCCCCTGCCCCCCGCGGCCCCCGGGGCCGCCGCACCGGCCCCCCAGGCCTTCGGCGAGGACCGGTTCGCCCGCTGGCAGCGCGCCGCCCGCACCGACCTACCCGCCCCCTCCCCCGACGCCGACCCCTCCGGCCCCCTGTACGGCAAGGTCGTATGCGTCTCCGGCGACCTGGAGACCATGGACAAACCCGAGGTGTGGCGGCGCATCGCCGAGGCCGGCGGCACCCCCGCCAAGAACGTCACCAAGAAGACCGACATCCTGGTCATCGGAGGCCACGACGGCCCCGGCAAGACCTCCAAGCACCGCCAGGCCGAGACCTACGCCGAACGCGGCCAGGCCATCGCCTTCCTCACCGAGGCCGACCTGCTCCTCCACCTGGGCATGACCACCGGCGCCTGAACACACGACACGAAAAAACGGGGGCCGCCCGCACCGCGGACGACCCCCCTCGCTCCTGCCCGTCACCGCTCCGCGCGCTGGCGCGGGAACCGCAGGATCGCACCACTGCCCGCGGCGGGCTCACCGTCGTCCAGCACCTCACTGAACCCCGCATCAGCCATCACCGCCGACCGCAGCATCAGCGCACTGGCCGGAGCCCGGAACGCCGCACCCGGATCGTCCAACCCCTCGGGCTTGGCCGCCACCAGGATCGGCGCGGTGGAAGACCCCCACAGCTCCGGCTCACCGTCGCGCTCGGCACCCAGCAGCAGCGTGCGCACCCGCGCCTCCGACAGCATCGGCAGCGTCGACTCGGTACCCCGCACCGCCTGGTCCTGGGCGAGCTTCTGCTCGAACTCCTCCAACGCCCCCTTCTGGGAGTCGGCCACGAAGGCGCGCAGCGCCTGCGCCGCGGCCTGGTGCAGGCGCTGCTCCGCATCGGGCCCGCCGCGACCGCCCGGCACCACCTCGATCGGGATGGAGAGCCTGCGCTCATGGATGTTGTCGCGCAGATACGAGATCGCCTCGTCGTCCCCGCCCACGATGATGATCCGGGCATCGACCTCCGCCACCGCCTCACGCACCAGCTCGGCCAGCCTCGCCGTGTTCTCCCGCCAGGTCTCCAAGTGGTACTGCTTGCGGACGTAGTCGCCGTTGTACCCGCCCAGGCTCCCCGGCCCCCCGCGCCCCATCGTGTCGATGTTGTGCAGGTCCGCACCGGTGAAGTCCCTCTCCGACACCGGCCTGGGATCGGGGTCGCCCGCATAGGCGAACACCTTCGCCTTGACCCGGTCCAGGGCCACCAGCGCGTACGGCAGGTGCCGGCCCCGGTCCACCACCACCGGCAGCGCGTCGGGGACCGGCGCCCACAGCGCCCGGTCCCGCGCCGGCGGCTCACCCAGCGTGTACTCGCCCAGCAGCCGCCCACCCGACGCGAACAGCGCCTGGCCGTGGTCGCCGTAGGCCCGGGAGGAACCCTCCCCGACCGCCTCCTCCAGCACGTCCAAGGTCGCCTCATCGGCCCCCTGGGCGCTCAACCGCTCGCGCAGGTGCCGCCAGCGCAGCTCGATCTTCTTGTCCGCGTCGGTGGTGTCACGGCTGGTGTCCAGATGCACCGAGGCCACCGGGGCGTCGTTGTCGTACAGCGGTCGCAGAAAACCAAGGTCCATGTATCCGCGGGGCGCGATCCTGGCCTCGCCCCGCCCACCTCCTTCTCGGGGTCGGCCTGTCGGGCCATCCTCAGCTGAGGGTGATGCCACCGTAACCGCCCACGTCGGGGGCGACGCAAGTCCTTGCCCAACGATTCCCCGACCTTGCCCGAAGCCCGGGCGTGCGACCCGACACGACACGCACGCCCCCGGTCGGGTACGCACACCCCCGCACCCCCTAGCGTCGAAGACCGGACCGAAAGGAGCACGACCGTGCTGGAGGCACTGAACCGGGCACTGGACCTGGTGGAGGAGGACACCTCCCGGCCGGTGGACGTGGCACGGATGGCGCGCGCGGCACTCACCTCCGAACACCACCTGCGCCGCATGTTCACCTCCCTGGCCGGGATGCCCCTGTCGGAGTACGTGCGCCGCCGCCGGCTCACCCTGGCCGCGGTGGAGGTCGCCCAGGGCGACGCCACCCTGCTGGACATCGCCGTCCGCTACGGCTACGGGTCCGCCGAGGCGTTCGCCCGCGCCTTCCGCGCCCTGCACGGGGTCGGCCCCGGCCAGGCCCGGCGCACCGGCGCGGTCCTGACCTCCCAACCGCGCATGACATTCCGACTGACCGTGGAAGGAGGTACCGCCGTGCGGTACCGGATCGTGGAGAAAGAGGCGTTCCGCCTCGTGGGCTACCGGGCACGCGTACCCCTGGTGCACGAAGGCGTCAACCCGGACATGGACGCGTTCGTCCGCGGCCTGGGCGAGACCGCCTGGGAACGCCTGGCCGCCCTGTCCGACGGCGAACCCGGCGGAGTCGTCTCGGCCGTCGACAACATCGAACCCGAACGGGCCGAGGGCAGCCTGCTGGACTACTACCAGGCGGCGGTGAGCACCGCCCCCGCCCCCGAGGGGATGGACGTCCTGGAGGTCGCGGCGGGCACCTGGGTGGTGTTCCCCTTCGAGGACGCGCCCTTCCCCGAGGGCATCCAGCGGGTATGGGTCGACGCCTACGGCCAGTGGTTCCCCTCCCACCCCACCCACCGCACCGCCCCGGGCCCCGAACTCGTCACCGCCGACTACGGCGAGGACGGGTCCACCGCCTCCGGAGAGGTCTGGGTGCCCGTCGAACGCGTGTGAGACCCGGCCCCCGCCTCGGCCGCGCGCACCGCCCGCGTGGTCAGGCGGGCCGCCGACACCGCCACCAGGACCGCACTGAGCACCCCCGCCGCCAGGAACGGCGCCGACAGCGCCCACACCCGCCCCACCACCGGCTCCAGCATCGCGGCCAGACCCCCCGCGGCCAGCGCCCCCACCGGCGCGGTCCCCCACCCCACCGTGCGGTAGGCCGCCAGCACCCGCGACAGCAGGTGCCCGGGAACGATGCGCTGGCGCAGCGACACCGTCACCACGTTCCACCACATGGTGAAGAACCCCACCGCCACGAAGCACACCGCGAACACCCACACACGGTGCACCGACCCCACCAGCAGGTAACCGACCGCCTGCACCGCCAGGGCGGCGGCCAACGCCACCCCCGGCGCCACGAGCGGCACCAGCCGGTGCACCACCTGCGCCCCCAGCACCATCCCCACCGACACCGCCGTCAACAGCAGCCCGAACCCGGCCGCCCCCACCCCCAGCACGTCCCGGGCGAACAGCACCAGCACCGCGGCGTTCATCGACGCCGCCAGATTGGACAGGCCCAGCACCACCGCCAGGGTGCGCAGCAACCGGTGCCCCCACAGCCACCGCACCCCCTCACCCACCAGGACCCGCAACGGCACCGCCGCCCCCGCCCCGGCCACCGGCGTGAAATCCCCGCGCAGGGCCAGCAGCGCCCCCACCGCCCCCGCCGCCAACAGGGCCTGCGCCCCGAACGCCGCCGCCGCGGACACCGCCACCAGCACCCCCGCCAACGGGGCGCCCGCGAACCGGCCCGCGACCTCCTCCACACTCCACAGCATCCCGTTGGCGCGCTCCAGGCGCTCGCGCGGCACCACCATCGGCATCAGGGACTGGGCCGTGTTGTCGAAGAACACCTCGCACACCCCCACCAGCAGCGCCGCGGCGACCACCACCGGCACCGGCGCCGCCCCCACCGCCGCCAAAGCGGCCAGCACCACCAGGACCAGCGCCTTGCCCGCCCCCGCCCGCACCATCAGGCGGCGCCGGTCCATCCGGTCGCCCACCGCCCCGGCCACCAGCGCCCCCAACCAGGGCAGCCGCCCCGCGGCCGCCACCACCGCCACCGCGACCGGGTCACCGGTCAACGTCGCGGTGTACCAGGGCAGCGCCACCAGGGCGATGCCATCCCCCAGGTTGCCCAGCGCCCCGGCGGCCAGCAGCCGCCGATACCCCGGGCCCAGCGGCGGGAGCGTACTGCCAGGAGCCGCCATGGGGCCTCGCCTCCTCGGTCCGGGAACGGTGCGCGCCATCCTGGCACACCCCGCCGCCCCACAGGGGCCGCTCTGCGCACCGCAGAACCCGAACCCCCCACATGTACACTTGTACATGTACGTTTGTTCCAGAAACCGTGGAGCGCCCCCGTGACCGACACCGACCGCGACCCACCCCGCCCCCGCGACCCCCAACGCCGCCGCCGCGCCATCATCGAAGCCGCCGCCGACCTCATCGTCGGAGAAGGCGCCGCCCACCTCACCCACCGCCGCGTCGCCGCCCGCGCCCAGGTCCCCCTCGGCTCCACCACCTACTACTTCGCATCCCTCACCGAACTCAAGACCGCCGCCCTGGAACACCTCACCCGCGAAAGCGACACCTGGCTGGAACAGGTACGCACCACCCTCGCCGACCACCACGGCGACCCCCGCGGCCTATGCGACCTCATCGCCCACTACCTCGCCGACCGCGACCAGGTCGCCACCGACTTCGCCCTCGCCACCGCCGCAGCCCACGACCCCGCCCTCCGCCCCCTGGCCCTGACCTGGTTCAACGGCCTCGTCGACGCCCTGACCACCTACACCGACCCCCACACCGCCCACGCCATCGCCGTCTTCACCGACGGCGCCCTCATCCACGCCCTCCTCCACGACACCCCCCTGGACACCGACACCCTCTACCGCTCCATCACCGCCCTCACCCACACCGCCCACCCGAGGACCCCATGACCACCCACCCCCCGCCCACCACCACCCGGCGCCGCCGCTGGGCCGGCCTGGCCGTCCTGTCCGCCGGCCTCCTCGTGGTCGCCATGGACATGACCGTCCTCAACGTCGCCCTCCCCGACCTGGCCGCCCACCTGCGCCCCACCGCCGCCCAACAGCTGTGGATCATCGACATCTACTCCCTGGTCCTGGCCGGCCTACTCGTCCCCATGAGCGCCCTGGCCGACCGATGGGGCCGCCGCCTCCTCCTCCTCACCGGATTCACCGTCTTCGGCGGCGCCTCCCTCCTGGTCCTGCTCGCCGACACCCCCGCCACCGTCATCGCCGTACGCTCCCTCCTGGGCGCCGGCGGCGCCATGATCATGCCCACCACCCTGTCCATGATCCGCAGCCTCTTCCCCGACCCGCGCGAACGCGCCACCGCCCTGGGCGTCTGGGCCGCCACCTCCTCCCTGGGCATGGCCGTGGGCCCCATCCTGGGCGGACTGCTCCTGGAACACTTCACCTGGCACGCCGCGTTCCTGGTCAACGTGCCCGTCATGGCCGCCGCCCTGGCCGCCGGCCTGCTCCTGCTCCCCGAAGCCCGCGACCCCGCCCCCGGCACCTGGGACGCCACCGCCACCGTGCAGGCCATCGTCGGCATGGTCGCCCTGGTCTGGGCCATCAAACACTTCGCCAAGGCCGGCCCCGGCGACCCCGCCGCCTGGGCCGCCCTCGCCGCCGCCCTGGCCGTGCTCACCTGGTTCGTCCTGCGCTGCCTGCGCCGCCCCGACCCCCTGCTGGACGTGCGCCTGTTCGCCCGCCCCCAGTTCACCGCCGGAGTCCTGGCCGCACTCACCTCCATGCTGGCCATGGCGGCCCTGCTGCTCCTGGTCGCCCAATGGCTCCAACTGGTCCTGATGCTGTCCCCGTTCATGGCCGGAATCCACCTCACCCCCATGGCCGCGGGCGCCGTGATCGCCTCACCCCTGGCCCCCCGGGTGGCCGACCGCATCGGGGCGCGCGCCGCCCTGTCCGGCGGACTGGCCGTCGCCGGAGCGGGCCTGGCCCTGCTCCACCTGGCCCCGCCCCTGGTCCCCGTCGTCCTGACCGCACTGCTGCTCATCGGCTGCGGCGCCGGCGCCCTCACCATCGCCTCGGCCATCATCATGTCCGGCACCCCCGCCGCCAAGGCCGGCAACGCCGCCGCCATCGAAGAGACCGCCTACGACCTGGGCAACGTCCTGGGAGTGGCCGTCCTGGGCTCCACCGCCGCCGCCCTCTACCGCGCCCGCCTGGACACCGCCGGCATCACCGGCCCCACCACCACCGAACTGGCCCACGCCCGCGAATCCCTGGGCGCCGCCCTGGAGATCGCCGAACGCACCGGCACCACCGAACTGGCCGCCCGCGCCGGCACCGCCTTCACCGACTCCCTGTCCCTGACCGGCCTCATCGGCGCACTCGTCATGCTCACCGCCGCCGCCGCGGTCTTCGCCCTGGTCCCCCGCCGACTGGACCTGCACACCCAGCACCACTGACACACACCGCCCCCGCCCCCAAAGAAACGGGGGCGGGGGCGGGGACAGCAGGTCAGATACCGGTCCGGCTCAACCGCGTACGCGAACGCTCCAAGAACCGGCGCAGCACCTCGTTGAACCGCTCGGGCCGCTCCAGATTGGGCAGATGACCCGCCCCCTCGATGATCTCCACCACCGAATCCGGGATGCGCACATGCATCGCCTCGGTGAACTCCGGCGGCGTGAACCCGTCCTCCTGCCCCGCCACCAACAGCGTCGGCGCCGAGATACGCCGCAGCAACGGCAGATGGTCGGTACGCTCGGCCCGCCCCAGCAGCGCCGCCGCCGCACCCTCCGCCGGCGCCGCGTACATCATCGCGCGCACATGGTCGGCCACCGCGGGCAGCGCCCGCACATTGGCCTCGGTCATCATCCCCACCAGCATCTCGTCGGTGTAGCCCACCATCCCCTCGGCCCGCAGCCGCGCCGCCACCGCCCGCCGCGACGCCCGCCCCTGCTCGGTCTCGGCATAGGGGTTGGTGGCCGCCAGCGTCAGGGAGTCCACCCGGTCCGGGAAGAGCCGGCACAGCTCCAGGGCGATCTGGCCGCCCATCGACAACCCCACCACCCCCACCGAGTCCAACCCCACATGCTCCAGCAGCGCCGCCAGGTCACGGGCGAAAACATCCATGGTGGTGACCCCCGGAACGACCGTCGTACGGCCGTACCCGCGCAGATCCGGCACGACCACCCGGAAACCGCGCCCGGCCAGCGCCCGGACCTGCGGCTCCCACAAGGTGTGGTCGAAGGGGTGCCCGTGCACGAACAGCAGCGGATAGCCCACGCCGCGGTCCACATAGTGGACGTCGATACCGCGCACGCGGGCTGTACCCGTTCCGTCACCGTTCACCGGGTTCGTCTGATGTGCCACAAGAAACGATGCTATTCACGCGCGCAAGAGCATCGATCCGTGGGGTACCGCCCACCCACGGGGAAGGGCCGTAGGCGGTCCCTCGACACCTACGGCCCCCGCGCACCGCGACCTCCGTCCTCGGCCACGGTGCCCGCGTGGCGAACACCACGCCCCCCTCGGGGTCCAGGACACCCGATCACAGGAGGAGACGCCCCGGGAACCGGTCGGGTTCGGCCCCCGCGGCGACTTCATCGCAGGAATCATCCCCCCGCGACCCGACCGGCGAAACTTTCCTACCCGCCCGAACGCCCCCTGCGCCCCAGCACCCACGCCGCCACCAGATAGGGCGCCGCGAACACCGCGAACGCCCACCCGTGCCCCGTCAGCGCGAACACCACCGCGTACAACGGATACGCCGCCGTCGTCACCAGGTCCGTGCCCAGCCCCGCCACCGACGTCACCGTGGCCCGGCTCGACCCCGTGATCCGCTCCTGCAACCGGGCATCGGCCACCACACAGGCCGCCTGGCACACACCGAACCCCGCACCCAGCAGCACCCACCCCACGGCACCGCCCAGCAGCGCCCCCGACGCCACGGCCACCGCCGCCGCACCCAGCAGCACCGCGAACACACCGGCCGGCAGACGCGAGACCGGGCCGGCCAGCAGACCGCCCACCGTCACCCCCGCCCACACCACCGCCAGCACCGCGGGCACCCCCGCGGCCGCCACCCCGTGGCCCGACACCAGCAACGGCACGTACTCGTCCAGCATCCCCCAGAAGGAGGTCACCACCACCAGCAGCACGACAGCGCCCCGCACCCGCCGGTCCCGGCGCACCTGCACCAGCCCGGCGCGCAGGACCGCACCGTACTCCCGCAACGTGGCGGGCTCGGGGTCCTCATCCCCGTCCCCACCGACCTCCGCGGCGGACGGGACGGCCGGGGCCGAGGGGTGGTGGGGCCGGTGCGGACCCGCACCCACCGCACCCGGCGCCCCCGAAGCGACCCCCGAGCCCGGCCGGTACTCGGGCAGCACCAGACCGGCCAGCGCGCACACCCCGCACACCGCCACACTGGCCGCACCCACCGCCGCGTACCCGCCCCAGGCCATCACCGGCACCGCGGCCAGGGTGGCCGCACCCACCGCCGCCACCCCCAGCGCCCGGGCCACACCCATCACCCGCGCATAACGGCCCACCGCACCACGGTGCGCCAGCTCGTCGTGGACCAGCGCCTCAAGACAGCCCGAGGACAGGGAACCCCCCACCCCCCACAGCACGAACCCCGCAGCGAACGCACCATAACCCGGCGCCAGCAGCCACAGGGCGAAACCGGCGGCCGTGAACACCGGGGCCGCCGCCAACAGGTACCGGCGCGGGACGACGTCGGCCAGCGCCCCGGCCGGCACCGAGAACACCAGCCCCACACCGGACCAGAGCATGAAAAGGGAACCGATCTGCGCCACCGACAGGCCGTGGTCGGCGAACAGCAGGGCGTACACCGGATACAGGAGGACGAACTCCTCCGCCGCCGCGTACACGTACAGCGGCCCGGTCAGCCGGAACACGCGCGCACCCGGGGCGCGCACGGACTTGACAGTCATGGATGAGGTCTTTCGGTCGAACGTGCAGGGACACCAAAGAGCGGTGCCGCCGGGCGGGGCCCGGGCACGGACCGAGGACCGTCGTAGGACTTAATGTCGCTTGCGCATGCCGCCAGCATACGCCGCCCCGCCCCTCCACGGGCAGGGGCGGGGCGCCCACCCCACCCGACAGGACCGGAACCGGGCTCAGGGGGCGGTGCGACCACCCGCCACCCCCGGCGGACACACCGACCACGCACACACCCCGCCCCCGCCCCCGCGAAAGCAAAAGGTTCCCCAGGCCCGTCGCGCACCGTCACCGATTCGCCACCCCATGTCAGAAGATGTTCACCCCGGCAAGACCGGAGAGTTCGCCCCCCTGTGACCGGATGGAACACGGCCCCGCCACCCCCGGCGGGCACCGACCCCGCACCGAGGAGAACCCATGCCGGACACCCCCATCACCCGCCGCCGCGTCCTGGCCGGCGGCGCGGCCCTGGGCGCCGCCGCCCTGGCCGGCGCCACCCCCTGGCACACCCCCGCCGCCGCGGCCGCCCCCCGCCCGGCCCCGCGCACCGACCCCTTCACCCTCGGCGTCGCCTCCGGCGACCCCGACCACACCAGCGTCGTCCTGTGGACCCGCCTGGCCCCCGACCCCCTCGCCCCCGACGGCCGCGGCGGCATGCCCGACCGGGCCGTCGACGTCCACTGGCAGATCGCCGAAGACGAACACTTCACCCGCCCCACCGCCTCGGGAACCACCACCACCGGCCCCGCCGACGCCCACGCCGTCCACATCGAGGCCCGCGGCCTGCGCCCCGGCGCCCACTACCACTACCGGTTCCGCACCGGCACCCACATCAGCCCTATCGGACGCACCCGCACCACCCCCGCCCCCGGCGCCCGCACCGACCGCTTCGCCTTCGCGTTCGCCAGCTGCCAGAGCTTCACCCACGGCCACTACACCGCCCAACGCCACCTCGCCGACGAGGACCTCGACCTCGTCGCGTTCCTGGGCGACTACATCTACGAGACCGGCGGCACCGGAACGGCCGGCCGCCCCCACATCCCCGCCCGCGAAGTCCACGACCTGCCCGGCTACCGCATCCGCCACGCCCAGTACAAGACCGACACCGACCTCCAGGCCGCCCACGCCGCCTTCCCCTGGGCCGTCGTCTTCGACGACCACGAACTGGAGAACAACTGGGCCGACGACCACCCCCACGGCGGACAGCCCTCCCCCGAGTTCACCCGCCGCCGCACCGCCGCCCTCAAGGCCTACTACGAACACATGCCCCTACGGCCCGCCCAACGCCCCCACGGCCCCGACCTGCACCTGTACCGCACCCTGACCTTCGGGCGCCTGGCCCGCCTGCACCTGCTCGACACCCGCCAGTACCGCGACGTACAGTCCACCCCCGACCGCGAGGACCCCGACCGCACCCTCCTGGGCACCGAACAGAAACACTGGCTGCTGGACGCACTGGCCACCACGCCCGCCCAGTGGAACATCCTCGCCCAGCAGGTGTTCTTCTCCCAGCGCGACTTCGCCGCCGGCACCCCCCGCGGCTTCAGCGACGACGCCTGGGACAACTACAAGGCCGAACGCGACCAGGTCCGCGACCACCTGGCCGGCGTGCGCAACCCCGTGGTCATCACCGGCGACGTGCACGCCAACTACGTCGTCGACGTCAAGGCCGACTTCGACGACCCCGCCTCCGCCACCGTCGCCACCGAACTCGTCGGCACCTCCCTCACCAGCGGCGGCGACGGCACCCACCACAACCCCGGCGACGCCGTCCAGCTCGCCGAGAACCCCCACATCACGTTCATCGACCGCACCCGCGGCTACGTCCGCAACACCCTCACACCCACCCACTGGCAGGCCGACTACCGCACCGTGGAACGCGTCTCCGCACCCGGGGCGCCCATCGCCGACCTGGCCCGGTTCACCATCGCCGACGGCACCCCCGGAGCAATCCCCCAGGCATGACACACCCCCTGTGGGACCCGCCCCCCAGGGCGGGCCCCACAGGGGGTCAGGATTCCGCCGGCGCGATCCACAGGGCCTCGGCGGCCACCAGCCCCAACGACCGGTCCCGCCCCCGTCCCCCCGGCCCCGAACGCACCGTGATGCGCAACGACCCCGCGAAGGGCAGCCGCTCCTCGACCCGCACCGTCATCCCGATCCCGATCTCGATATCGGCCAGGTACCGCAACAGGTCGGGGTCGGTGTCGTTGACCCGCACCACCGTGCCCTCCACACCCTCCTCGGCCTCCGACAGCAGCACCGAGGGCCGCTCCACCACACGCCCGTCACTCGTGGGGATCGGATCACCGTGCGGATCGACCACCGGATCGCCCAGATACGACGCGATCCGGTCCACGAACTTGTCCGACACCACGTGCTCCAGGATCTCGGCCTCGTCGTGCACCTCGTCCCAGGAATAGCCCAGCGCCGCCACCAGGTACGTCTCCAGCAGACGGTGGCGGCGCAGCACCGACAGCGCCGCCTTGGTCCCCTCCTCGGTCAGGCGCACCGACCCGTACCGGCGGTGGTCCACCAACCCCAGATCGCCCAGCTTGCGCAGCATCCCCGACACCGAGGAGTTGGAGACCGACAACCGCTCCGCCATCCCGGAGATGGTCACCGGACCGGTACCGCGCTCCTGCAGGTCGTAGATGACCTTCACGTAGTCCTCAACCGACGTGGACGGTCGTGTCGGGGTGTCGTTCATGGTCGTAACCGTATCGCGGACCACCCCCGCGCCACGATTTCCGCACCGCCCCCCGCAACGGCCCTCACCGGCCGGGGGAGGCGAAGGACAGGCCCCGGGCGGCCAGCTCCTCCTCCAGGATCCGCACCGCCTTGGGGCCCACCCCGTGGATCTTCAGCAGATCCGCCGCCGTCACCCGCGTCAGGTGCTCGAACCGGGTGTAGCCGTGCAGCGCCAGCTCACGCGGCGCCACCTTGCCCATCCGCCGGGGGAACTCGGTCGCAGGCACACCCTCCTGCCCGTCCATGGCGACCCTCCCGCCACATCGACGACACGTCCGGGATGAGCCTAGACGCCGCCACCGACACCGCCCGACGGGGTTCTCCAGGCCCACAGGAGCGGTCCCCGAGGGAGGCCTGTGACGTAGGCCGACCGTCGAGGGCGGCGGCGGGTGACGGGCGGGCGAGGACCGCGACGGAGGTTCTGGAGATCCCGCCCTCGGGGTACCGGGTACGGCGGCCGAGCTGCGGCCGCAGGCCGCCCGTTGAGGACCTCCTGAGGACCTCAGCACAGCCCGGACGCCGACACCGGCCCTCAGGCCGGGCAGCCGTCACCGCCCGGCACCAGGTCCGGACGCCCCCGCGAGACCACACGCACCCCCGCCACGCCCACCTCGCGGACCTGCAGGGAACCGCACGCACAGCGCACCCACACCGTCGACCCGGCCGCCGTCACATGCCGGGACACCACACGGAAGGGCTGGGAGTCGGGCCAGCCGCAGTGCGGGCAGGTGCTCGTCATCGTCGTCCTCGATTCCTTCTCCTCGGAGACCGGACCACTCCAGCCTCCCTCTCCACACCATCAATGTCCACGTTGAATTTCTGGACAAGACCATGAAGCATGGACTACATGATCGACCTACGGCGCCTGCGCGTCCTACGCGCCGTCGCCCACTACGGAACCGTCACCGCCGCAGCCGAAGCCCTCCACATGACCACCTCGGCCGCATCCCAACAGATCCGCCTGCTCGCCGGAGAACTCGGCGTCCCCCTGCTCGAACCCCGCGGCCGCGGCGTACGCCTCACCCCCGCCGCCCACGACCTGCTCACCCACGCCGACGACATCACCGCCCGCTGGGAACAGGCCGAGATCCAGATCCGCGGCCTGGGCACCGAACCCGCCGGACTCCTGCGCGTCGCCTGCTTCCCCGTCGTGATGTCCCGCCTACTGGCCCCCATGGCCGCCCGCCTGTCGGCCGACCACCCCCGACTGGACGTACGCCTCACCGAGACCGAACCCGGACCCGCCCTGGACCTGCTCTTCCAGGGCGAGGTCGAACTCGCCGTCATCGAAGCCGCCCCCGGCGTCCCCCCGCCCACCGACACCCGCTTCGACCAGACACCCCTCCTGGACGACGTCCTGGACCTCGTGGTCCCCCACGGCCACCCCCTGGCCGACCTCACCGAGGTACCCCTGGCACAGGCCGCCGACCAGACCTGGGTCCTACCGCCCCCCGACACCACCTGCCACGCACACGCCATGTCCGCCTGCGGCGCCGCCGGCTTCACCCCCCACGGCCCCCACCGGGCCCGCGAGTGGAGCGCGGTCGCCGCCCTGGTCGCCCACGGCCTGGGAGTCGCACTCATCCCCCGCCTGGCCGACCTGCCCGCCCTGCCCATCACACGCGTCCCCCTGAAGGGTAAGCCGTCCCCCGCGCGCAAAATCCTCACCTGCACCCGCCGCGGCTCGCGCACCCACCCCGCCGTCACCGCCGCCCTGACCCTCCTGACCGGCCTGGCCGCCGACCTCGCCCACCCCCGCCCCTGAACCGCACCCCCCGCCGCCCGCACCGCAGTGCCCACCATCACACCCGAAAGGCACCGCCATCACCCACACCATCACCCCGGGCACCACCGCCGACCACCCCGCCTGCGCCGACCTGTGGACCGCCGCCCTCGCCCACCGCGACGGCACCGCCCCCGACCCCCAGGCCCGCGCCCGCGCCCGCCGCGCACTCCGGCACACGCCCAGCCTGCTCCTGCTCCTGCGCGCCCCCGGCCACCCCCCAGGCGGCTACACCCTCACCCACCTGCCCACCGCCCCCGACCGCACCGCCCACCTGGCCTACCTCGCCATCGCCCCCGCCCTCCAGGGCGGCGGCCGGGGACGCCTCCTGCTGGACACCACCCTGGAACACCTGGCCCGGGCCGCCGACGCCGTCACCCTCCAGGTCGCGCCCGCCAACACCGCCGCCCGCGCCCTGTACGAATCCACCGGCTGGCAGCCCCTGGGCCCGGACCGCTTCGACTCCGGCCGCCCCGCCCTGCGCTACCGCAAGACCCTATGACCCCACCCCTTGACCTCAACATTGGTCGAGGTTGTCGAATGGTCGGCGACACCCCGCCCCCACGGGCCCCACCCGACCACCGGAGCACCCCATGACCACCATGACCGTCGGCCCCATCACCGACACCGACCGCACCGACGCCACCGCCACCGTCCACGCCCTCCAGGACGCCTTCAACACCAACGACCCCCACGCCCTGGGCGCCCTCTACACCGACCACGCCTCCTGGACCAACGCCGCCGGCACACGCCTGGACGGCCGCACCCAGATCACCGCCTTCGCCGAAAAAGCCATGACCGGCCCCCTCACCGACTCCCGCGCCCGCTACGACATCGTCAAACTCCTGTCCCTGTCCCCCGACCTCATCGCCGCCAACGTCCACCAGACCCCCGTCGACACCACCGGACACCCCGCCCCCGGACCCCACGGACGCGCCCTGTACATCCTCGCCCGCACCCCCTACGGATGGCGCATCGCCGCAGGCCAGAACACCGCCATCGACCCCACCTGAACCACACGCGAAAGGCGGGGCCCCACCGGGCCCCGCCCCCGCACACCACGACCGTCAGCGCACCGCCGCCCCCGTCCGCCCCGCCTGCTGACGCGGCACCGACGGCCGGACCTCCAGCACCCCCGCCAGGAAATCCGACACCAACAGCAGCGCCGCCCGGTTCGCATGCGTATCACGCATGCTGTCCACCATCATGAAATCGTGGATCATCCCCTGGAAGCGCACCGCCGTCACCGGCACCCCCGCCTCCCGCAACCGACGCGCGTACGCCTCACCCTCATCACGCAGCACATCCGCCTCACCATTGAGCACCATCGCCGGCGGCAGCCCCCGCAACTCCTCCAACGACGCCCGCAACGGCGAAGCATAGATCTGCGCACGCTCCTGCGGATCGGTCGTGTACTGGTCCCAGAACCAGATCATCCCGTCCCGGTTCAGGAAATACCCCGTCGCGAACTCGTGGTACGAACCGGTGTCGAAATCCGCGTCGGTCACCGGGTACAGCAGCGCCTGCCCCTTGAGCTCCACACCCCCGCGGTCCTTGCACATCAGCGCCAGCACCGCGGACATGTTCCCGCCCACCGAGTCCCCGCACACCGCCATACGCGACCCGTCCAGGCCCCTGCCCGCCCCGTGCTCCACCACCCACCGCGCCGCCGCGTAGTTCTGCTCGATCGCCGTCGGGTACTTCGCCTCCGGCGCCCGGTCGTACTCGGGGAAGACCACCGCCGCCCCCGTCCGCACCGCCAGCTCCCGCACCAGCCGGTCATGGGTGTTCGCACTGCCGAACACCCAGCCCGCCCCGTGGATGTAGAAGACCACCGGCAAGGTCCCGGTCGCCCCCGCCGGGCGCACGATCCGCACCGGCACCTGCCCCGTCGGACCGCCCTCCACCGTGACCCACTCGTCGGTGACCTCCGGCTTGGGCACACCCTCACCGCTCTGCACACCCTCCAGGACCTCCCGGCCCTGCTCCGGCGGCAGCTCGTAGATGAACGGCGGATTCGCGTTGGCGTCGGCGAACTCCTGGGCGGCCTGCTCCAGGACCACCTTCTTCTCGGACATCCATCCCCCCGTGGAAAAACCCCGGACCGCGCTCCCGCGGCCCGGGGCCACCCTTTTCCACCGCACCGCCCCCGCAAACGGCCGATTCCCCTACCCTGACCAGGCCATCACCCACCCATGCCCCACCTGCCCCCGCACCCGCCCGCCTCTTTACCCCCACCCGGCCCTGACCAGGCACACCCCCGGGTACGACGCCCGGGACGACACCACCACCGGCGAGGGACCACGCACATGAACCTCATCACCAGGGGCTTCCACGGACGCCGCGGCGGCGACCCCGACCGCATCCCGCCCGGCCAGTACCAGACCCACGACTTCCCCGTCCTGACCGTGGGCCCCACACCCCGCGTCGACACCGACACCTGGACCCTCACCATCACCACCGAGACCGGCACCCGCCACACCTGGACCTGGCGGCAACTCCTGGACCTGCCCCAGGAGAACCCCCACACCGACATCCACTGCGTCACCCGCTGGACCAAACTCGACACCGACTGGACCGGCGTCAGCCTCGACACCCTCCTCCACGACGTCGAGACCACCGCCGACTACGCCCTGGCCCACTCCCACGGCGGCTACACCACCAACCTCCCCCTCCAAGACCTCACCGACGGCCAGGCCTGGATCGCCCACACCTTCGACGGCCGCCCCCTCACCCCCGAACACGGCGGCCCCGCCCGCCTCCTCGTCCCCCACCTGTACTTCTGGAAATCCGCCAAATGGATCAGCGGCCTCACCCTGCACCACGAAGACGAACCCGGCTTCTGGGAACAGGCCGGCTACCACGACTACGGCGACCCCTGGCGCGAACAGCGCTACCGGGGGGACTGACCCATGGCCCCCTGGACCCCGGCCACCCTGGAAACCGACCGGTGGGAGACCCCCACCGCCCGCACCCTGGTCCTCTCCGTCCCCGGCTGGACCGGCCACCGCCCCGGACAACACGTCGACCTGCGCCTGCGCGCCCCCGACGGCTACACCGCCGAACGCTCCTACTCCATCGCCTCCGCCTCCGGCCCCGACCGCCTGGAGATCACCGTCCAACTCGACCCCGACGGAGAGGTCTCCCCCTACCTCGTCCACGACTTCACCCCAGGCGACCAGGTCGAACTACGCGGCCCCCTCGGCGGCTGGTTCGTCTGGGACACCACCTCACCCGACCCCGTCGTCCTCATCGGCGGCGGCTCCGGCATCGTCCCCCTGGCCGGCATGGTCCGCGAACGCCGCCGCACCGGAAACAGAGCCCTCTTCCGCCTCCTGTACTCCCTGCGCACCCCCGACGACCGCTACTACCGCACCGAGCTGGGACCCGCCGCCGGCCCCGGCGTCGACGTCTTCCTCGCCTACACCCGCACCGCACCCCCCGGATCGGCCCGCGGCCCCAAACGACTCAGCGTCGCCGACCTCAACACCCACGGCCTCCCCGCCGAACTCACCCCCGTGTGCTTCGTGTGCGGACCCACCCCCTTCGTCGAGACCGTCGCCGACGGCCTCCTCGCCCTGGGCCACGACCCGCACCGGATCCGAACCGAACGCTACGGCAGCGGAGGCGGACGATGAACCCACCCACCACCCGCACCCACCTCGACGCCAACGTCCTCGCCGGACCCCTCTCCGAGGTCTTCGCCGTCGACATCACCGCCGCCGAACGCCTCTGCGCCCACTGCGGCGACCACGGCGCCTTCGCCCGCCTGCACGTCTACACCGACGGCCCCGGCCTCATCGCCTGCTGCCCCACCTGCCAGACCCTGGTCCTACGCCTGGTCCGCACCCCCCGCGGACTCGTCCTGGACCTGGGCGGCACCGGTTGCATCACCCTGCCCGCCCCCGACTGAACCACCCACCCGACCGGCCCACAGCACCCCGCCGCACACCCCAGGACGACCACACCCGAAACAGGGACAAAGACCCCGTGTCATCCCCGCACCCACCACCACCGGGAACCTATCCTGCGCCCATGCACATCCGCATCCTGTGCCGCACCTGCATAGGCACCGGCCGCCGCACCCTCATCACCGCACGCCTCGAAGACGACCACACCCTCACCCCCACCCTCCTCACCCACCCCTGCACCGACTGCGACAGCCACGGCCACACCACCCAGACCGCCACCATCCACCCCGACACCACCCACCCCCCACATGACCCCACCCCCCACACAAAAAAAGGGGGGGCGCCGACCACACCGCCGACACCCCCCGAACACTCACCCCGCCAACGGCAACCACCCCGTCCGCACCTGCCAGCCCCCACCCGCCTCCAAACGCTCCACCACCGCACGCTCCAAACGCGTCCGCCGCGACGCACGCGCCACATCCACCTCAGGCAACCCGAACACGAACCGGAACACATCCGACTCCCCCGGCACACCCCCACCCACCAACGTGAACCGCCGCTGGAACCCCACGATGTTCGACCCCTCCCCCAACACCTCACCCCACCGCGGATCCAACAACCACGACGTACACGTCGCCACCACCGGATCCATCCCCAAATGAGCCCGCGCGAAAGGCCGCGCCCGCCCCAACGCATCCGACACCGACACCGGATCCAACCCACCCGACGGAATGTGCAACCGCAACACCGGATCCCCCACCCCGAAACCGGGACCCAACCCCGCCGCCTCCTCCCGCGAATACCACTCCACCCCGCCCTGAGGCCCTAACACCGCAGGCTCCAACTGCAACCCGCCCACCCAGAACAACCGCCCACGGAACTGCGCCGCCACCCACGACGCCGTCTCCACACCCACCCGACCGAACATCCGCCGCGAACGCCCCACCTGCACACCCACATCCGCCAACGTCGCCCGCGTCACCGCCGGATCCACACCCAACGCACCATGAGCCGCATACTGCGCCGGCACCCGCGCCGCAAAAGCCACCAACGACGCCACCCGCACCCGCACATCGTCATAACCCACCAACGACGGCCAATCCACCCACGTCCCCACAGGCAACCCCGCATCCGCCGCCAAACGCCGGTACATACCCACCACCAGCGCCCACGCCTCCGCAGACCACCCCTCACCCGACGGCCCAGGCCACACCGCCGCCACATCCGCCCGATCCAACGGCTCCAGACCGAACTCGTCCCACACCCGCTCCGCATCCGCCCCCTGCGGCACCCGCAACGGCTCCAACGGCTCCGGCAACCCCCGCGCCGCGATCAACCAACGACGGTCATCCTCCGCCAGACCCAACCGGTCGGCCACCATGTCAGCGTTCATCCGCACATCATGGCCGAACACCCACCCCCGACGCGAGCGCCCGAAAAACCCACCACGAACACAACGACCACAAACGAACCCCAACCCCCACACCACGCGTCCCACCCAGGGAAAACCCCCTTCACCCCCACAAGAAGGTCTGGACAGTGGGCATAGTGTTGACATGTCCCGCCCCTAGCACCGCACCCACCGAGACGAGGACGACCTCCGATGCCCCACCCGGCACACCGTGTACGTGAGTGGCTCACCGCCTACGACTCCCCGACCACCTCGGTACCCCACGTGCTGTGCGACCGCCACCACCCCGACCGCACCGCCATCACCCAGATCGGCCCCGACCTCACCCCCACCACCCTCACCTACGGCCAACTCCGCGAACGCTCCCAAGCCCTCGCCAACGGACTCGCCGCCCACGGCATCCGCCCCGGCGACCGCATCGCCACCCTCATCCCCAAAGGCATCGACCTCGCCGTCACCGCCCTCGCCACCTGGCGCCTCGGCGCCGTCCTCGTCCCCCTCTTCACCTCCTTCGCCCCCTCCGCCATCCGCGAACGCCTCACCTCCTCCCACACCCGCCTCGTCATCGTCGACGACCACCACCGCACCAAACTCGACACCGACGACACACCCCCCTGGACCATCGCCACCACCGGCACCCACCCCCTCCGCGACGGCGACACCACCCTCACCGCCCTCTCCACCACCGACGCACCCCCCACCCCCGACACCGCCGTCGGCGGCGACGGCCTCCTCGCCATCGTCTACGTCTCCGGACTCGTCGGCCCACCCCGCGGCGTCCCCGTACCCGTCCGCGCCCTCGCCGCCATGCACGCCTACCACCACTACGGCCTCGGCGTCGACGACCACGACACCTACTGGAACACCGCCGACCCCGGCTCCGCCTTCGGCCTCTACCACGGCCTCATCTCACCCCTGCTCGCCGGACACGCCTCCATCGCCCTCCGAGCCGGATTCTTCGACCCCGAACTCACCCTCGACGTCCTGGGCATGTACGAGGTCACCAACCTCGCCGCCGACCCCACCACCTACCGCACCCTGCGCGCCGCCACCAAGACCCTGCCCCCCGAGATCGTCGTCCAACGCCTCACCAGCTTCGGCGAACCCCTCGCCCCCGACGTCATCGACTGGGTCACCGACCTCTTCGGCATCCCCGTACGCGACCACTTCGGCCAGACCGAACTCGGCTGGTGCGTCGGCATCCCCAACGGCGACACCGGCCAGGACACCGGCGACGCCACCCCCGGCGCCATCGGCCCCGCCCTGCCCGGCTGGAAGGTCACCGTCCTGGAGGCCATCTCCGACGAACCCGCCCCCCTGGGCGCCTACGGCCGCATCGCCGTCGACCTCGAACACAGCCCCCTGGCCTGGTTCACCGGCTACCTCGACAACGACGCCGCCTCCCAGGTCCGCTTCACCCCCGACAAGGCCTTCTACCTCACCGGCGACACCGGCATCCTGGACCGCCGCGAATGGCTGTTCTTCTCCACCCGCGACGACGGCGCCATCCTCAGCCGCGGCTACCGGATCGGCCCCACCGAAGTGGAGGCCGTCCTCAACGAGCACCCCGCGGTGGACGAGTGCGGCGTGTACTCCATCCCCGACGAACTCGCCGGACAGCTGATCGGCGCCCGCGTCGTGCTCGCCCCGGGCACCGAGGCCTCCGAGGAGCTGGCCGCCGAACTCAAGGACTGGGTGGGCACCCGGTTCGCCACCCACGCCGCACCGGACGTGGTGGACTTCGTGCCCGAGCTGCCGCGCACCGCCTCGGGCAAGATGCGCCGGTCCCGGCTGCGCTGACCGGACCGGGGTCCCCGGACCCCGGGGACCCGCCGGGGCGGAGCCGGCGCTCCGCCCCTCAGCCCTGCGGCACCAGCTCGTCGATGCGCGCGGCCAGCGCCATGTCCTTGTCGGTGATCGCCCCGACCGAGTGGGTGGACAGGGCCAGGTGCAGGGTGTCGTAACGGATGTCCATGTCGGGGTGGTGGCCGACCTGCTCCGCCGCCTGCGCGATGGTGTTCACCAAAGACACGACGGCCGGGAAGTCCGCCAGACGCAGGGTGCGCCGCAGCACCGGCCCCTGCGAATCCAGCTGCCAGCCGTCCAGGCGCTCCAGGCCGTCGCGGATCTGTTCCTCGGTGAGCTTCACGGTGACCCTCCCCGGTAGGCGTCCGGTGTGCACGCCGCACCTTACCCGCCCCGGACCGGCCCCAACCAGGCTGTTCATCAGGAGAGGGGTGCGGCGGAGCCGCACGCCTTCTTGTTGTTATGGGCCTTTGGTCAAAAGAACCCCCGCCTTTACGACGTAGATTCTTCAGGGGAGCACAGCGTTCCCACTGCTCCGTTACCAACCTGAGCCCCTGCCCCTGACCAGGCACGACGCCCCTCCCCGCCCCCGGGCGCCCCACCCGCCCCTTGCACTCTCCCCTGGTGACCGGCTTCACTCGGGTGGATCCGGTACCCCCTACCCCCCGACACCGGCCCGGAAGCGAGCCCATGCCCCCCACGAAGCGCCGGTCGCTCCGCGCCCGCATGATCACCCTGGTGCTCCTGCCCAGCACCGTCCTCCTCCTGGTGTGGTCGCTCTTCACCGCCCTGCTCGTGGGCGACATCCGCGCGCTGCGCACCGAGACCGCCCTCACCCGCGAGGCGGGCACCGCCGTCTCGGCGGTGATCGGCGCCCTCCAGGACGAACGCCTGGCCACCGCCGCCTCCGCGAACGGCGCCCAGAGCAGCCTGCTGGCCCTGGAGGACTCCCGCGCCGCCACCGACGCCGCCGTCGACGAACTGGCCGGGGTCCTGGGCGGCTTCGACACCGACGTGCTGCCCGTCCAGGCCCTGCACCTGCAACGGGACCTGGGGGGACTGGCCCACCACCGCGCCATCGTCGACGCGCTGCCGCCCTACCGCCGCGAACTCGTGCAGACCGCCGCCGCCTACCACGACCTGGTCGAGCAGGGCCTGCGCTTCTGGGACTCCCGCGTCGAGCACGCCGAACCCGCGCAGATCCCCCGCCTGCGCTCCCTGACCTCCCTGATGCGCGCCCGCGAACTGCTGGCCCGCCAGAACACCGTGTTCACCCACGCCGTGGCCACCGACACCTTCACCCCCGGCGCCCACACCGAGTTCGTCGCGGCCGCCGGCGCCCAGCGCCACACCTGGGACCGCATCGGCGCCGAACTCGCCCCCGAGGACGCCCGCACCTACCGGCTCCTGGAGACCTACGACTCCCTCCGGCGCGTGCGCGACCTGCAGAACGAGGTCATCGCCGCACCCCAGCACACCCGCCCGCCGGTCAACGCCTCCGCCTGGCAGGGCGCCGCCGAGGCCTCCGACCAGCGCATGCGCTCCGTCGAACGCGGCCAGCTCCGCCTGCTGGCCGACTACGGCGACGCCCGCTCCGCCGACCTCGCCCGCACCGCCCTGCTGACCAGCCTCCCGATCCTGGCCGTCGCCCTGGCCTCGGCGGCCGTCGCGATCACCGGCGCCGTCCGCATGGGCCGCCGCCTGCACCGCCTGCGCACCACCACCCTGGAGTACGCCCGCGTCCACCTGCCCCGCCTCACCGCCCGCCTGCGCGCCGGGGAGGAGGTCGGACCCGAGCCCGCCCCGGTGCCGCGCACCCGGGGCGACGAGATCACCGACGTCGCCGACGCCTTCGACGACGCCCGCCGCGCCGCCGTGGCCGCCGCCGTCCAGGAGGCGCGGCTGCGGGCCGGGGTGAGCGCCATGTTCGGCACCATCGCCCGCCGCACCCAGTCGCTGGTCCACCGCCAGCTGGCCGTCCTGGACCGGCTGGAACGCGACGAGACCGACCCCGACGCCCTGGCGGCCCTGTTCCGCGTCGACCACTTCAGCGCCCGGCTGCGCCGCAACGCCGAGAACCTCATGCTGCTCAGCGGCGGCGCCCCCACCCGGCGCCCCCGCGCCCCGATGCGGCTGCACGAGGTGGTGCGGGCCGCCGCCGGGGAGATCGAGGACTACACCCGCGTCCAGCCGCGCGGCCTGCCCCCGGTGGCGCTGCGCGGCGACACCGCCGCCGACACCGCGCGGCTGCTGGCCGAGCTGCTGGAGAACGCCACGGCGTTCTCCCCGCCCGACACCGAGGTCGAGGTCGGCGCGGCCCTGGGCGACGGCTGCCGCATCGAGGTGACCGACCGGGGGCTGGGCATGGGGGAGGCCGCCCTGGAGGAGTACAACGCCCTGCTGGCGGACCCGCCCCGGTTCGACGTCGCCGGGCTGGTGGAGGACTCGCCGCTGGGCCTGTTCGTGGTCGCCACCCTGGCCGCCCGCCACGGGCTGCGGGTGGAGCTGTCCGCCGCACCGGGCGGCAGCGGCGTGCGCGCGACCGTGCACGTGCCCGCCGACGCCCTGGTCGAGCCCGGCCCCGCTCCCGCTCCCCCACCGCCCGCCGCCGTCACCGCTCCCCCGTCGCCGGAGGACACGGTGCCCGGCGGCACGGTGTCCGAGAGCACTGTGTCCGAGAAAACGGTGCACGTGTCCCCCGCGGCCCCGGCGAACGGGGACGGCCCGCACGGGGGCACCGACGCCGACCACTACATGGGGCTCCCCCGCCGCCGGCGGCGCGCCGTCGACCCGGCACCCGAACCCGTGACCACCACCGATGACGACGACCGCTCCCCCGAGCGGGTCCGTTCGCTGATGAGCGCCTTCCAGGCCGGAACCCGGCGCGCCCGCGCCGCCGGACCGGACGGCGACACCGAGGAAGGATGAGGATGATGTCCGCCCAAGCCGAGGAGAACGGGACCGGCACCCTGGACTGGCTGCTGGCCGACCTGGTCGAGAGGATCGCGCATTCGCGCAGCGCACTGCTGCTGTCGGCCGACGGGCTGCCGCTGGCGGCCTCCCCCGGCATCGACCGCGAACACGGCGAGCGCCTGGCCGCCATCGCCTCGGGGTTCGCGTCCCTGGCCAGGGGCGCCCGCGCACCCCTGGGAGCGTCCAAGGTGCACCAGACCGTGGTCGAACTGGACACCGTGTTCTTCTTCGTGGTCGACGCGGGGCAGGGCGCCTCCCTGGCGCTGGCCGCCGGGACCGACTGCGACATGGGCCAGGCCGCCTTCGAGATCAACCGGCTGGTACGCCGGGTCGGCCCCCACCTGGCCGCGCTCCCGCGCCGGGGCGGACGCGGGTGATCCCCGACCACGGCGAGGGGCCGGACCTGATCCGCCCCTACGCGCTGACCGGGGGCCGGACCCGCCCCTCCCGGTCGGACCTGACCCTGACCACCTCCGTGGTGGCGGTGTCCGAGGTGGTCGAGGACGATCCGGAGTGCCGGCGGATCCACGCCCTGTGCGGCCGGCCGGCGACGGTGGCCGAGGTCGCCTCCCGGTCGGGGCTGCCGCTGGGCGTGGTCCGGGTGCTGCTGGCGGACCTGGTGGACCGGGGATACGTGCTGGCCCGCTCCCCCGCACGGGGGCGGGACCGGCCCGACGAGGCGACACTGCGCGCGGTACTGGCGCGCATCAAGGAACTCTGAGGCGCATTGAACGGAACGACGACGATGGACGCACCGGGAGTGTTCGGGCAGGCGCCCGACACGCTCAAGATCGTGGTGGCCGGCGGTTTCGGCGCGGGCAAGACCACGCTGGTGTCGGCGCTGAGCGAGGTCGAGGCGCTGCACACCGAGGAGGAGATGACCGTCGCCGGGACCGGCGTGGACGACCTGGAGGGGGTGGAGGCCAAGACCACCACGACGGTCGCCCTCGACTTCGGCCGCATCACCCTGGACCCCGCCACCGTGGTGTACCTGTTCGGTACACCGGGGCAGCGGCGCTTCTCGCACATGTGGGAGGAACTGGTGGAGGGGGCGCTGGGCGCGGTGGTGCTCGCCGACACCCGCCGCCTCACGGACTGCTTCGACGTCATCGACTTCTTCGAGGCGCGGAGGGTCCCGTTCGTGGTGGCGGTGAACTGCTTCGACGGACAGCGCTCGCACCGCGCCGAGGACGTGCGCGTGGCACTGGACGTGGCCGACCCGGTTCCGGTCATGCTCTGCGACGCCCGCGACCGCTCCTCCGTCAAGGAGGTGGTGGTGGAGCTGGTCGAGCTGGTGCTGCGCCTGGAGCTGTCGGGCGCCTGACCCGCGTGGGCCCGCGGGGCCCGGCCCCGGGCGGCCCGGAGGGGCGGGCGGGAGCGCTGCGGCGCCCCCGCCCGCCGTGCCGCGCGGGGTCAGCCGCCGTTGCGGCGCCGGTCCACCGGCACGATCAGCGGGGTGTGCGTCTCGGGGTCGGGGATGATCCGCACGGGCAGCCCGAACACGTGCTCCACCAGCTCGGCGGTCACGATCCGGGAGGGCTCCCCCTCGGCGACGATCTCCCCGTCCTTCATCACGATCAGGTGGGAGGCGTACCGGCAGGCGTGGTTGAGGTCGTGCAGGACCGCCACCAGGGTGTGCCCGCCCTGGTCGTGCAGCCGCGCGCACAGGTCCAGCATGTCCATCTGGTGGGCGATGTCGAGGTAGGTGGTGGGCTCGTCCAGCAGCAGCAGCGGCGTCTGCTGGGCCAGCACCATCGCCAGCCACACCCGCTGGCGCTGCCCGCCCGACAGCTCGTCCACCGACCGGTCGGCCAGCTCGGCGACGCCGGTGGACTCCATCGCCTCCGCCACCACCCTCTCGTCGTCCTTGGACCACTGGCGCAGGAACCCCTGGTGGGGGAAGCGGCCGCGGGCCACCAGGTCGGCCACGCCGATCCCGTCGGGGGCGATGGAGGTCTGCGGAAGCAGCCCCAGGCGCCGCGCCACCTCCTTGGCCGGGTAGGACGAGATCGCCTGCCCGTCCAGCAGCACCCGCCCCTGGGCGGGCTTGAGGGTGCGCGACAGCGCGCGCAGCAGCGTGGACTTGCCGCAGGCGTTGGGCCCCACGATGACGGTGAACGAGTTGTCGGGGATGGTGACGGCGAGGTCCCGGGAGATGACGCGCTGGTCGTAGGCGAGCGTCAGCTCCTGGCCGCTGAGGCGGTCGATGTGGTGGACGGTCATGTTCTTCCTCGTGGGGATGGGTGCGCGGGTCGGGCGGGCTCAGGCGCGGCCGCGCCGCCACTCGGTGTACAGGAGCCAGATCAGGTAGCCGCCGCCGATGACCGCGGTGACCACGCCGACCGGCAGCTGCGTGGGGGCCAGGGCGCGCAGCGCCACCAGGTCGGCCACCGCCAGCAGGGCGGCGCCCATGAGTGCCGCGCCGACGAAGGTGGTCCCGCCGGTGCGGGTGAGGCGGCGGGCCAGCTGCGGGGCGGCCAGGGCCACGAACCCGATGGGGCCCGAGACGGCGATCGCCGCGCCGGTCAGCGCGCTGGCGGCGGCCAGCGCCGCCATCTGCGTGGCCTGGGTGTTCACGCCCAGGGCGCGCGCGGTGTCGTCGCCCAGCTCCATGAACCTCAGCCGGCCGCCGAGGTAGACCAGGACCGGGCCCAGCAGCGCCAGGCTCGCCCACACGGCGATCACCTCGCTCCAGCCGCGGGCGTTGAGGCTGCCGATCATCCAGATCTGGGCGCTCATGGCGTCGGTGAGCTCGGCGCGGGTCAGCAGGTAGTCGCGGACCGCGGTCAGCATCGCCGAGATGCCGATGCCGACCAGCACCAGCCGGTATCCCTGGACGCCGTTCCTCATGGCCAGCAGGTACACGACGGCGGCCGTGAGCAGGCCGCCGGCGACGGCCCCCGCGGACACCATGATCCGGCCGCCGCCCACCAGCAGGATCACCGCGACGGCGCCGGTGGCGGCGCCGCTGGTGAACCCGATGATGTCGGGGCTGCCCAGGGCGTTGCGGGACAGGCTCTGGAAGACCGCACCCGCCAGGCCCAGGGCGGCGCCCACCCCCAAGGCGGTCAGCGCCCGGGGCAGGCGCACGCCCTGGACGAAGAACACGTCCAGGCGCTCGCCGACGCCGGCGATGGCGGCGGGCACCGCCGCGATGGGGATCTCGTAGTCGCCCACCGACACCGAAACGACCAGGGCGGCCGCGGCGGCCGCGACCAGGACCAGCGCCACGACGAGCGTGCGCGGGCGCACCAGGAGCGAGACGCGGTCGCCGAAGCGCAGGGCGAAGGAGCCGCGCGGGGTGAGCCGGCCCCCGGTGCGGGGGCGCGGCGGGGTCAGGGTGCTCACAGGGCTGCCATCTTTCTGCTGCGGACCAGGGCGATGAACAGGGGGGCTCCGACGAACGCGGTGATGATGCCGACCTCCAGCTCGGCGCCGGGGACGACGACCCGGCCCAGGGTGTCGGCGGCGGTGAGCAGGATCGCGCCGAACACCGCCGAGTAGGGCAGCAGCCACCGCTGGTCGGGGCCGGTGACCATGCGGGCCACGTGCGGGATGATCAGCCCCACGAACCAGATGGGCCCGGCCGAGGCGGTCGCCGATCCGCACAGCAGGATCACGGCGATCGCGGTCAGGGTGCGGATCGTCGGGATGCGCGCGCCCAGGGAGGCCGCCAGGTCGTCGCCCAGGGCCACGGCGTTGAGGGAGGGGCCCAGCAGCAGGGTCAGCACCACACCCCCGATGAGGAACGGGGCGACCTGCCAGAAGATCTCCAGGTCGCGGCCGACCAGGGAGCCCACCTGCCAGAACCGGATGCGGTCGAACACGAAGTCGTTGAGGACGATCACGCCGAAGATCAGGCCCTGCAGGACCGCGGCCACGGCGGTGCCCGCCAGCGCCAGCCGCACCGGGGTGGCGCTGGCCGGCCCGCGCGACCCCAGCATGTAGACGGCGACCGAGGCCAGTGCGGCGCCCAGGAAGGCGGGCCAGATCAGCGCCGACCCGGCGGCCCCGAACGCGAACACCGCGACCACCACCGCGGCGGCGGCACCGGAGTTGACCCCCAGGATGCCCGGCTCGGCCAGGGGGTTGCGGGTGAGCGCCTGCATGAGCGCCCCGGCCAGGCCCAGTGCCGCCCCCACGAACACGCCGATGACGGTGCGCGGTACGCGCAGGGTGCGGATGACGTTGTGGTCGTAGGTCCCGTCGTAGGCGGTCAGCGCGGCCCAGACGTCGGCGACCGGGATGGGCTTGGCGCCGACGGTGATGCTGAGCAGGACGCACACCGCCAGGGCTCCCAGGGCCGCGAGCAGGCCGACGGGCCGGACGATGCGCCGGGTCGGGGTGGGGGGTGCGAGGGTGGGCGCGCGCAGGGCCACGGCTTCCCCGTTCGTCGTGTAGGTGATCGTGGGCGTCGTCCGGGGGCGTCCCGGCGTGGACCGTTCCCACCACCGCGGATCGACCAGGACAGGTTAGCCTTACCTGGGTCGTCCTCGCACGGAAGGGTCCCCCCATGTACTTCTCCCGCAGCCTCCGTCCCGGCCGCCGGACACCCCCGGCGCGCCCGTCCGGAACAACGGTCACCCTAGCGGCATCGGCGCTGGTCCTCGTCCTGGGGGTGACCGGTTGCTCCGGCGCCGGGCCCGCTCCGGCCTCCGAGGGGGCCGGGACCCGGACGGTGGAGGGCGCCAACGGGACCGTCGAGGTGCCCGCGGACCCGCAGCGGATCGCCGTCCTGTGGCGTCCGACACTGGCCGCCGTGACCCTGCTGGGCCACCACCCGGTGGCCGCCATGGGCACCCCCGGCGCCCCCGGACAGGGTCTGGCCCCCTTCCTGCCCGAGGACGTCGAGGGCGACATGATGAACCTGGTCACCAACTCCCCCGCCGAGGACGATGTCAACCTGGAGGCGCTGGCCCTGGCCGGACCCGACCTCATCATCGGGGTGTCCACACAGGTCGGCGCGCAGGACGCGATCGAGGAGGAGCTGTCGGCGATCGCGCCCACCGTCCTGCTGGAGTGGGAGGGCACCGGGTCCTGGCGCACCCACCTGCACGACGTGGCCGCCGTCCTGGGCCGGGAGGCCGAGGCCGAGCGGGCCGACGCCGCCTACGACGCGGCGGTGGAGGAGGCCCGGGACGCGATCGGGGAGGCGGGGGTGGACCCGGCCACCGAGGTGTCCCTGGTCCGGCTGCAGAGCGACACGGAGGTCCGCCTGGAGACCGCCGCGTCCTTCCCCGGCCAGGTCATCGGCGACCTGGGGCTGGCCCGGCCCGAGGGGCAGGCCGAGCCCGAGGGCGGGACCGACTTCGTCCCGCTGTCGTACGAGAACCTGGACCGGGGCGACGGCGATGTGGTCTTCGTGCTGGCCGGGTCCGGGTTCCCCGACGCCCCCGACACGTTCTCCGACGGGGTGTGGGCCGGCCTGGAGGCGGTGCGCGGCGGACGGGTGTACCGGTTCGACTACGACGTGTGGGGCGCCTCCAACCTGCACGCCGCCCACCGCATCGTCGAGGAGGCCACCGCGGCGCTCACCGGCCGGACCGAGCCCGCCCTGTAGGCGCCCGCGGGCCCCGGGGACCTCCCCGGGGCCCGCCGCGCCGGCGTCCGGCGCCGTCAGCGGCCCCTGCGGGCGGCCCGGCCGGTGCGGGTGCTCCCCGAGGGGCGCAGCAGCCAGCCGATGAGCCCGCCCACCACCACGGCCGCCGTCAGGGTCACCCACAGCGGGGAGGTCACGGAGACGAGCAGCAGCCTGATCTCGGTGGGCTCCCGGTTCTGCACGATGAACACCACGACCCCGACCAGCAGGACCAGGGCCACCCACAGCTTCGGCGAGGCCAGCGGCCCCCGTCCGTTCTCCACCGTCGTCGGATCGGTCATGGCGTCCCCCTTCGTCCGCGGCCGGCCCGGCCGCGTCTGAGCCCGGCCCCGCCCGGCTCCCGGCCGCCGGGGCCCGCCGGGGGCCCGCCGGGCGTGGACGGCCGGACCCGCGCGGGGCCTCTCCTGCCACGTCACCGGCGGCGGGCGCGAACAAACCCCGCGGAAGGTGAGCAGTTCTTTACCCTGCGTGCCCCCGGCGGGCGCGCGGCGGCCCGGTCGGGGCGGGCGCCCGCCCCGACCGGGCCGCGGGGCTCAGTTGCCGCCGCGCGGGGCGACGTTGACGCCGCTGCCGTAGGGGATAGGCAGGAAGTCGACCTTCCCGTCCTTGAGGGCCTGGTAGAGGATGTAGCCGTCTGGGCCGAGCACCTCCACCAGCGCCTCGATCGCCTCCAGCTCCTTGTCCACCCGCTCGTTCTCCTGCTCCTGGGCGGTGGTCATCTCCACCGCCTCCTGGGCCAGGGTCAGCGCGTTGCGGACCTCCTCGGGCGGGGTGGGCTGCTGGATGGTCAGCTGCGGGGTGCCGCACTCCTCCTCGCCGGTGTAGACGGGCGAGCAGAAGAACTCGCCGCCGCCCTGCTCGTCGATGTAGGCCGCGGTCAGGTCGCCGACCTTCTGCTCCCACTCGGCCTTGGCGTCGGCGCTGGTGTACAGGTCGCGCCAGGCGTACTCCTTGGTGGCGTCGTCCAGGGCCCGGTTGAGGGGCTGGCCGATGTAGTCGCGCAGCAGGTCGATCCAGCCGGCGTCCTCGTAGGCGGTGTACTTCAGGCCCAGCCGCTCGTGGAACTCCTGGAGCTGGTCGCACTCGATGTTGAGGCTGAAGGTCACCAGCCCGGTGACGGTGAGTTCGAGGTCGTCCTTGGACACCACCGTGGAGGAGGCCATCTCGGCGGCGTCGGAGCCGGAGAACTCGAAGGTGCGCTGCCCCGCGGGGTAGAGGTAGGTCTCGTCGCCCGGGCCGTGGTACTCGCGGTTGCCGGGGTCGATGCAGCTGTCGAAGGTGGTGGAGGAGAAGGCGCCCGCGTCGTACTCCAGGCCCGCGCTGTCGGGTCCGGCGTTGGCCGAGCAGGCGGTCAGGGCGAGGGCGGCCGCGGCCGCGGTGAGGGCGGCGAGGGTGCCGGTCCTCCACCCGCGGGTGCGGCGGGGCTGCGTGCGGCTGGTCGTGCGAGGGGGCATGGGCGCACCATTCGTCTCAGAGGGGGAATCCGTCCTCACCTCTCGGACGGTCGCGGAGCGCCCGCGGATCCCGGTGACCTGCACAGGTCACCGGGATCGGGGCCTCACGACGCGAAGATGTCCCAGCCCATGCGCAGGAGCAGTCCGGCGATGACCACCAGCAGGACCGCGCGGACGAACCCCGAGCCGCGCTGCAGCGCCATGCGGGCGCCGATCTGGGCGCCGATGACGGTGGACACCGCCAGCCCCAGGCCCAGCAGCCAGTCGACGTGGCCGCCGATCGCGAACACGGTGAGGGCGCCGAGGTTGGTGCAGACGTTGACGATCTTGGCGGCGGCGGAGGCGGACACGAAGTCCATGCCCAGCACGGCGGTCAGGGAGATGATGAGGAACACGCCGGTGCCCGGCCCGATGAGCCCGTCGTAGAAGCCCACCCCCAGCCCGGCCAGGGCGATGGCGGCCAGCAGCCGGTTGCGGGTGCGCAGGCCCGGGACCTCGGCGGCGCCCATGGCGGGCCGCAGGTACACCAGCAGCGCCACCCCGGCCAGGACGACCATGATGACGGGCTTGAGGACGTCGGTGGTCAGGGCGGCGGCCAGGGCCGCCCCGCCGCCCGCGCCCAGCAGGGCCAGGGTCGCGGTGGGCAGCACGACGGCGCGGTCCACGGGCACCTTGCGGGCGTAGGCGACGGCGGCCGAGGCGGTGCCGAAGATCGCGCCGAGCTTGTTGGTGCCCAGCAGGGTGGCCAGCGGCGTGGTGGGCGCGGCGACCAGCAGGGCGGGCAGGAGCAGCAGGCCGCCGCCGCCCACGACGGCGTCGACCCATCCGGCGGCGACGCCGACCAGGAGGAGCAGGCCGAGGATCTCGGGGTCCACGGGTCACCGCCCCCGCAGCACAGGGATGATCATGGGTTCTTTTCGAGCGGGGATGTGCGGGATGAAGAGGGAGAAAGGGGGTGTCCGCGACGAATTCTAGCGGGGTGCGGGCATCCGGAGACGCACCGCACCCCGCCTGACGGCGGCGCCCGGGTCCGGGGGCGCCGCCGTGGTCTAGTGGGGCCCGTAGCGGTCCTCGAACCAGGCGCGGGCGCCCTCCACCACCCGCGGGGGCACGCTGTGCCCGCCGGGGTGCTCCAGCAGCTCCACCCGCGCGCCCAGGGCGGCGAGGTGGTCGGCCAGCAGCCGGGCCTGGTCGGGGGTGCTGATCGGGTCGGCCGCCCCCGCGCCCAGGAAGGCCGCCCTCCCCGCCAGGTCGACCCGGTCGGGGTCGCGGCCCTGCAGCGGGTAGCCGGCGCCCAGCAGCACCGCGCCGTCCAGCACGTCCGGGTGCAGGAGCATCAGGGCGGCGGCGATGTTGGCGCCGTTGGAGAAGCCGACGGCCACCACCGGGGCGCCCAGGCCGTGGTGGTCCAGGGCGGCGGGCACCCAGTCGGCCAGCTCGGCGGCGCGGGCGATGACGTCCCCGACGTCGAAGACGCCCTCGCGCAGCCGCCGGAACCAGCGGTTCATCCCGTTCTCGTCCACCCTGCCGCGCGGGGAGAGCAGGGCCGCGCCCGGGGCCAGGGTCCGGCCCAGCGGGAGCAGGTCGTGCTCGTCGGCGCCGGTGCCGTGGAGCAGCAGCAGGGTGGGCGCCTGGGGGCGGCGGGCGGGTTCGACGACGTGGACGAAGTCGGCGACCGCGCTCACCGGTCGGCGTCCAGGGGCGGCAGGGCCGCGGCGATGGCCTCGCGGTCCGGCTCCAGCCACGGCGGCAGCCGCAGGGAGCGGCCCAGTTCGAGCAGGGGCTCGTCGTAGTCGAAGCCGGGTCCGTCGGTGGCGATCTCCAGCAGCACCCCGCCGGGCTCGCGGAAGTAGATGGAGGTGAAGTAGTTGCGGTCGCGGACCTCGGTCACGCCCACGCCCCGGGCGAGGAGGTCCTCGCGCCAGGAGGCCTGGACGGGGCCGTCGGGTGCGCGGTAGGCGACGTGGTGGACGGTGCCGGCGGCCACGTGCCCGCGTTCGGCGGACGGCCGCGCGAGCACGTCGACGATGGTGCCCACCGCCTCGCCCGCCGCGGCGGTGCGGAAGCGCACCCGGTCGGCGGTCTCGCCCTCCAGCCGGAAGCCCAGCTGGTCGGTGAGCATCGCGGCGGTGTCCTCGACCCGGTTCTCGGTGAGGGTGACCGCGCGGATGCCGCGCACGGCGTGCTCGGTGGGGATGCCGCCCCCGTCCCAGGGATCGGTGTCGTGGTGGTCGGGGGCGGCGGCCAGCTCGATGACCAGGCCGTCGGGGTCGCGCAGGGACAGCACGTCCTCGGCGCCGCGCTCGGCGGGCCGGGTGAAGTCGACGTCCAGGGCTTTGAGGTGTCCGGCCCACCAGCCCAGCGACCCCTCCGGGACGGAGAAGGTGGTGACGGTGGCCTGCCCGGCGCCCTGGCGCCCGCGCGGGGCCCCGGGCCAGGGGAAGAACGTCATGACGGTGCCGGGGTTGCCCGCCCGGTCCCCGTAGTAGAGGTGGTAGGTGGTGGGGTCGTCGAAGTTGACGGTGCGCTTGACCAGGCGCATGCCCAGAACGTTGCGGTAGAAGTCGGCGTTGGCGGCCGGATCCGTGGCGATGGCGGTCACGTGGTGGATCCCCGCGGGGCGTACGTCCATTCGGCACCTCTTTCGAGACCAGGTGGTTGAATCTTAAACCACTTTGGGCGGCCTTCCCCCTCCACGCTCCCCCGCACCGCTCCCCGTTCCGGTCAAGGACACCCCGGCCCCGGGCAATACCTCTTTCCCCGGCCGCAGCCCCAGCCCCGCGACCAGCGCCGACGCGCACAGGAACCCGGCGAACACCAGCGCCGCGCCCCACCCCCAGCGGTCGTAGAAGAGTCCGCCGGCCCAGCCCAGCACGCTCGCCCCCACGTAGTAGGCCAGCGTGTACACCGAGGACGCCTGCGCCCGCCCCTCGCCGGCCCGCCGGGCCGCCCAGGCCGAGGCGGTGGCGTGCGCGCAGAAGAACACGAACGTGAACACCACCAGCCCCACCGCGACCACCGGAAGCCAGGGCACCGCCAGCACCGCCGCCGCGGCGCCCATCACCGCGACCGAGACCGCCAGCACCCGGTAGGGCCCCCACCGGCCCGCGCCCCGCCCCGACCAGGCCGACCCGGCCATCCCCGCGGTGTAGGCGACGAACAGGGACGACGCCACCGCCTGGGAGAGCCCGAACGGCTCGCCCGTCAGCCGGAACCCCAGCAGGTTGTAGACGGTCATGAACGCGCCCATGAGCAGCAGCGCCTGCGCGTACAGCGCCGCCATCCCGGGGGTGGCCAGCGCCGCCCGCCACCGGGAGCGGCCGCCGACCCCGCCGGCCCCGGACCGGGGCGCGCCGCGGGTCCGGCGCGGCAGCGCGCACACGAACACCAGCCAGGCCAGGACTCCCACCGCGGTGGAGGCCGCCACCCCCCACTGCCACCCCCCGGCGGCGGCCGCCCACCCCGAGACCAGGCGCCCGCCCATCCCGCCCAGCGGGTTCCCGGCGATGTACACACCGATCGCCCGGGCGGCGTCGGCCGGGTGCAGCACCTCGGACAGGTGGGCCACCGCCGCCGCGGGCACCCCGCCCAGCGCCGCCCCCTGCACCGCCCGCAGGGCCACGAGCAGCCACAGGTCGCCGGCGAAGGGTGCAGCGCAGCCGACCAGGGTGGCCACCGCCAGGGACACCGCGATCACCCGGGTGCGCCCGAACCGGTCCCCCAGCCCGCTCCACACCAGTGCGAACCCCGCCAGCGCGCCGGTGGCCGCCGACACCGTCAGCGACACCCGCGCCGCCGACTCCCCCAGGTCCTCCGCCAGCTCCGGCAGCACCGGCTGCACCGACCACAGCTGCGCGAAGGTCGCCACCGCCACGGCCACCATCGCCACCACGGTGCGCCGGTAGGCGGAGGTCCCCGCCCGGGGGCGGTCGTCGTCGGTGTGCGCGGAGTCCATGGAACCCACGCTAGAAACCGGCGACCCATACGTCCAATGCATGGACGGGCGCTGATCCATACTGGAACGCATGGAACCCGAGGACGCCGACCGCATCACCCGACTGCTGGCCCCCCGCCTGCACATGCTGGCCGCCCTGGCCCGCACCGAGCACGTCACCCGCGCCGCCGAATCCCTGGGCATGCCCCAGCCCACCCTGAGCAGGGCGATCGCCCGCCTCCAGGAGGACACCGGGCTCACCCTGGTCGAACGCACCGGGCGCGGGGTGCGGCTGACCCGCACCGGCCGCCTGCTGCTGCCGCACGTGGAACGCGCCCTGGCGGACCTGGCCCGCGGGGTGGGCGAGATCACCGACGCGGGGCAGGGCCGGGTCGGCCTCACCTTCCTGCCCACCCTGGGCGTGGAGGTGGTGCCCGCCCTGCTGCGCGACTTCCGCCGCGCCCACCCCGGCGTGCGCTTCACCCTGGTCCAGGAGCCCTGGGCCGACTCCCTGCACCGCGTGGCCGAGGGCGGCGCCGACCTGGCGCTGACCTCGCCGCTGCCCGCCGACCCGCGCCTGGCCTCGACCGTGCTGCACACCCAGGCGCTGCGCCTCGTGGTGCCCGAGCACCACCGGCTGGCGGCCGCCGACCGCGAGATCGCCCTGGCCGAGGTGGCCGCGGAGGAGTTCGTGCTCCTCAAGCCGGGCCGGGGGGTGCGCCACCTGACGGACCTGATCACCGACCGGGCGGCGCTGACACCCGAGGTCGCCTTCGAGGCCGACGACATCGCCACCGCCCGCGGACTGGTCGGCGCCGGGCTGGGGGTGTCGGTGCTGCCCGCGCGCCCGCGCGGCCCCCTGCCGGGCACGGTGGAGCTGGCCCTGGCCGACCCGGACGCGGTGCGGCCGATCGGGGTGGTGCACGCGGCCGGGGGCTCCGGCGGCGGCTACACGCCCCCGGCCGTGGCGACGTTCCTGGACCACGTGCGCCGCCACGGGCCGCGGCTGATCCCCGACCTGACCGGCTGACCCGCGAAAACCCCTTGCCGGGGGGCGGGGGCGGCCGCCACGCTGGCCGCCATGACACGAGAGCGCTCTTCCGAACGACCCGTGGCCCTGGTCACCGGAGTGGGCCGCACCCGCGGCATCGGGGCGGCGGTCGCCCTGCGCCTGGCCGGGGCCGACTGGGACGTCGCCTTCACCCACTGGGCCCCCTACGACGCCCGCATGCCCTGGGGCGCCGAACCCGGCGCCGCCGAGCGGGTCGGCGCCGCCCTGGCCGAACGCGGGGCCGCCCACCTGGCGCTGGAGGCCGACCTCGCCGACCCAGCGGTCCCCGACCGCGTCGTGGAGCGGGTGGGCGCCGAACTGGGCGCGCCCGCCGCCCTGGTCCTGTGCCACTGCGAATCGGTGGACACCTCGCTGCTGGACACCGGTGTGGAGTCCTTCGACCGGCACTTCGCGGTCAACGCCCGCGCCTCCTGGCTGCTGGTGCGCGCCTTCGCCCGCGCCTTCACCGCGCCCCGCGGGTCCGGCCGGATCGTCGCGCTGACCAGCGACCACACCGTCGGCAACCTGCCCTACGGCGCGAGCAAGGCGGCGCTGGACCGGATCGTCGTCGCCGCCGCCCGGGAGCCGGCCCACCTGGGCGTGTCCGCCAACGCGGTGAACCCGGGGCCGGTCGACACCGGGTGGATGACCCCGGAGCTGAAGCGGGAGACGGCCGGGTACACGCCGCTGGGCCGCACCGGCACCCCCGAGGACACCGCCGACCTGGTCGAATTCCTGTGCTCGCCGCGCGGCGGGTGGGTCAACGGGCAGCTGCTGCACAGCGACGGCGGGCTCTCCGCGCCCTCCTGAGCACACGGGGCGGCCGCCGTGTTCCGGATCAGGACGGTATCCGGACCGCGGCGGCCGCGCGCCCCATAGTCGGCCGTAACTTGTCCGAATGTCAACAAAACGGGGGCGGGGCGCCACCGCCCGCAACCGTACCGAGACCCGGACGGTTCTCACTCTCTACTGCGTGCGCCCTACACTTTCCCAGCACCCGACCATCCCGTCATCCGAGGAGGCGCATGCGCAGGGCCCGGCGGCGCGGGCTCGCCCACGAGGCGGCCGACCGCATCCGCGAGTCCATCCTCCAGGGCACCGTGCCCCCCGGCGCACCGCTGCGCGAGGTCGACCTGGCCACCCGCCTGGACGTCAGCCGCGGCTCCGTCCGCGAGGGGCTGGCCCTGCTGGAGCGCGACGGCCTGGTCGTCAGCGAATGGCACCGCGGCGCCCGCGTCATCGAGCTCACGCCGACCGACGTCGACGAGGTCTACACCGTGCGCGGCGCCCTGGAGCGCCTGGCCGCCCACCGCGCCGCCGCCCGTGTCACCGACGCCCGCCTGGCCGAGCTGTCCGGCCTGGTCGACGCCCTGGACCGGGCGCTGTCCGACGACACCGACGCCGTCGAGCTGCTCCGCCTGGACCTGGGCTTCCACGACCTCCTCTACGAGATCGCCGCCAACACCCGGCTGGCGGGCGCCTGGCAGGCCCTGCGCTCCCCGGTCCACCTGTTCCAGCTCACCCGCATCCGGCACTGCCACCCGCACTACCGCCGGGACTCGGTGGAGGAGCACCGCGCCCTGGTCGACCTGCTCCGGCGCCGCGAGGCCGACGCGGCGGCCGCCTGCGCCGAGGCCCACGTGGCCGCCTCCCGCGACGCGCTGATCGCCATGCTCGACACGCGCCCCTCCGGCACCGGCGACGGCTTGGATAGGCTAACCTAACCTCGGCGCGCAAAGGTGCCCGGGCACGTCCCGGGCACCCCGCGCTCCCGTGTGCCCGCTCCCGCCCCCGATTGGACCGACCCGTGCGCCTACCCACCGCCCCGGACGGCAGCCGGGGCTGCTCGGCCCTGGCCCGCTACACCGGCGAGCAGATCGCCGGAACGGCCGGACGCACCGTCGGATGGCTGCTCATCGAGCACCCCGGCCCCTGGCGCCACCCCGCCTTCACCAGCCCCGGGCTGGACGGGGGCGTCGTCTCCGCCCTGGCCGCGCGGATCGCCGGCCACGACGTCAGGCCCCAGCTCATCAAGCGCCCCGGCGCCGCGCGCGACGCCGACGGGCCGCGCCGCGCCTACCTGGCCCACGTCAGCCGCACCTCCCCCTGGGTGCGGCGCGTCGACTTCACCGACCAGGCCGAGCTGCTGGACATCGACGTCACCGCCGCCGAGCGCCCCGTACCACCGGACTTCGGCACCCCCGTCGACCACACGCTGTACCTGGTCTGCACCCACGCCAAGAAGGACCCCTGCTGCGCCGTCCTGGGCCGCCCGGTGGCCGCCGCCCTGGCCGACACCGACGCCGAGGTCTGGGAGACCACCCACGTGGGCGGCGACCGGTTCGCCGCCAACCTGGTCGCCCTGCCCCAGGGCGCCTACTTCGGCCGCCTGGACCCCGTCTCGGCCGTGCACACCGTCACCTCGCTGGAGAAGGGGCTGCTGGTCCCCGACAACTTCCGCGGCCGGTGCAGCGACTCCTCCGCCGTCCAGGCGGCCGAGGCGGCGCTGCGCATGCGCCTGGGCACCGTCGGCACCGACGAGGTCACCCACCTGGGCGAGGAGGAGGTTCCCGGCGGCGTCCGCGTCACCCTGGGCCACGACCGCGGCCTGTACACGGTCGCCGTCGCCCGCGAGGAGGGCGCGGCCTGTCCGGCCACCTGCTCGGCGGCCGAGCCCAGCCGCCCGGTCCACCACCGCGTCACCGAGATCGAGGGCCTGCCCGCCCACGTCTGACGGCGCGGGGCGGTGCGCCCCCGGCCCGGACCGGGCTTCACCCCCGGCCGGAGCCGGGCACCCGCACGTGCGCGCACCGGCCCGTGTCCGCGTCCACCCGCCACCCGGCGGCGCGCAGCGCGTCCGCGTAGGCGCCGACCTCCGCGGTGAACCACCCCCCGTCCTCCCGCTGCGAGCGCCGGCCCTCGCCGTGGTAGACGTACAGGAGCCGCCCGCGCGGCTCCACGTAGAAGCCCCTGGGCTCCCCCGCCGCCGTCCAGTCCATGGGCGCGTGCCCGGCCGCCCGCAACACGGCCACCGCCCGGAGCACCCCGGGGGGCGAGCCCTCCCACGCCGGCGTCCCCTGCCCGCCCCACCACTCCGTGCCCGCCGCCTCCACGGGCGCGGCCTCACCCCGTGCGCGCCGCGCCAGGGCCGCGTCCAATCCGGCACGGGAGGCCAGGACCCCGCGCTGGATGCCGTACTCGTTCCCGGAGCGGTACGGCAGCCCCTGGGACTCGCGCTCCTCCAGGTGGTCCAGGTGCTCGCGCAGCGCGGCCAGGCCCGCCTCCGTGACGCGGAAGGCGTAGCCGCGGCTCGGGGGGTCGCACGGGGCGAGGAGCCCGGCGCCGACCAGCCACTCCCGGCGCCGCCGGTCGCCGACGGAGGTGCGGAGGGCGAGGAGGTGCGGTCTGGCGCCCAGGTCGTAGAGGTCGACGAAGCGGGCCGGGGTGAGGCGGCCGGGCATGGGGGTCTCCCTTGTGTCGGGGGCGGTGGCGGGGCGCCCGCCCGGGTGCGGCGGAGGCGGCCACCGCCACCTTGGCCGGTCCCTCCGACAGTCCGCGCTCCTGCTGTTCCGTCCAGGGCGTCGGAGCTGCGCTGTCGCGTCCCCGACCGCGGCGATGAGCGCACCGCCGTTCGCGGCCGGCGCCGGTCGCCGGAGGCCGTCCTATCCGCCGGCGGGCTCCCCCGCCGGCTCCGCGCCCCCGGCGACCTCGGCGGTGGCGCGGGTCTGGGCGGCCGCGGCCCGGGTGAGGTACCCGGCGATGAGGGCGAGCTGGTCGGCGTCGTAGCCGGCGTGGACCTCGCCGAGCTCGCGCATGAGGGGGCCGAACACCTCGGCGGCGCGCTCGGCCGGGACGCCGGTGAGGGTGACCACGACCCGGCGGCGGTCGCTCTCGTCCCTGCCGCGCGTGATCATGCCGCGGCGCTGGAGCCGGTCCAGGACGCCGGTGACCGAGGCGGGGGCCAGCCCGGAGTGGCGGACCAGCTCGCCCGCGGTACAGGGGCCGTGCCGCTCCAGCAGGTCCATCATCTTCCAGTCGCTGGGACCGATGCCCAGGCGCTCGCCCACCGCGGTGTGGAACATCACCGCCGCGGCCGAGAGCACGCGCCCGGCCTCCTCGACCTCGCGCAGCGCCCTGTCCCGATCCATGCCTTCTCCGTTCCGCCGGTCTCTTCGCACGCCCGCGGGGCACCACGCCCTTGACCGCGGCGACCCCTCCGAATATATTTCGTTCGACCGAACGAAATAATATCGCCTCTTCCAGGAGACCATCATGCGCGTACTCGTCAGCGGCGGCGGCATCGGCGGCCCCGCACTGGCGCTGGCCCTGCGCCGGGCCGGCATCGACGTCCGGACCTTCGAGGCCCACCCCGGCCCCGCCGCCGGCCTGGGCTCCCACCTGGGCCTGGCCCCCAACGGGCTCGCCGTCCTGCACGCCCTGGGCGCGGGCGAGGACGTCATCGCCCACTCCGCCTTCCCCAGCGACACCATCGAGTTCACCAACGGCCGCGGCCGCGTCCTGGGCCGCCTCCGCGACGGCTCCGCCGAACACGGCGACCGCCTGCGCACCCGCACCATCACCCGCGGCCGACTCCAGACCGTCCTGGCCGAGGCCGCCGCGCGGGCCGGGGTCCCCGTCGCCTACGGCAGGCGGCTGGTCTCCCACACCGACCACGGCGACCACGTCACCGTCTCCTTCGCCGACGGCGGCACCGCCCGGGGCGACGTCCTCATCGGCGCCGACGGCATCCACTCCCCCGTCCGCCGCACCATGGACCCCGCCGCACCCGGCCCCGCCTACACCGGCCTGCTCAACATGGGCGGCTCCCTGCCCGCGCACCTGCTGCCCGCCACCCCCGCGGGCACCACCCGCATGGTCTTCGGCCGCCGCGCCTTCCTCGGCTACCAGACCGGGGAGGAGACCGCCCTGTGGTTCGTCAACCTGCCCCACCCGGACGTCGGGCCCGACACCCCCGCGCCCGCGGGCGGCTGGCAGCGGTACGTCCTGGACCGGTTCTCCGGCGACGCCCCCTACATCGCCGCCGCCCTCGCCCACGCCGACCCCGCCGCGTTCACCCCGACGGGCATCCACGACATCGCCTCGCTGCCCCGCTGGAGCAGGGGCCGCGTCGGCCTGCTCGGCGACGCCGCCCACGCCATGGCCCCCTCCAGCGGGCAGGGCGCCTCCCAGGCCCTGGAGGACGCCCTGGTCCTGGCCTCCTGCCTGCGCGACATCGACGACCCCGCACAGGCCCTGGCCACCTACGAGCACCTGCGCCGCGACCGCGTCGAACGCGTCGTGGCCCTGGGACGGCGCCAGGGCTCCCCCAAACTCGCCGGAAACGCCGTCAGCGCGTTCCTGCGCGACCTCGCCCTGCCCCTGGTGTTCAGGGCCGTCGCCCGCACCGACCCGCACCGCGAGGTGTTCTCCCACCGCATCGACCCCGACCGGCCGGTCCGGCCCGCCGGGGTCGTCCGGTGAACGCCGCTCAGCCCCAGAAGCCGAAGCTGTACAGCAGCCCGTTGGTCGCCGCCATCACGCCCAGCGCCAGCACCGCGCCGGTCACGAACGAGGTCCGCAGCGACCGCACCAGGAACTCCAGCGACACCAGGTTGTTGAGGATGAAGTAGCCCAGCATCGTCGCGTGCCAGAACCCGTCCATCGACAGGGGCTCGAACACGAAGACCGAGCCGTTCCACACGTCGGTCTCGGTGGTGAACCACTCCCACGCCAGCGCCGCACCGTACCCCAGCGGGATCTGGATGAACGGCAGGATCAGCAGCGGCAGCAGCTTGGCGAAGCTCCACAGGCTCGGCCGCCCCGCCTCGCGGGCCTCGGCCTGCGCCCGGCGCGCCGCCTCCTGCTCGGCGCGCACCCGCTCGCGGTGGGCCCGGTCCGCCTCCTGGCGGCGTCGGTGCTCCACCTGCTCCTCGTGGCGGCGCCGCTGCTGGGCCGCGTACTCCTCCTGGCGGCGGCGCTCCTGCTCCTGGCGCTCCTGCTGGGCGCGCAGCTGCTCCTGGTGGCGCTCGTACTCGCGGCGGCGCAGCTCCTCGGCGTCGGCCCCGGGCGCCCCGCGCCGCCCCCCGTACAGGTCGGCGTAGGGGTCGTTCGGAGCGGACGCCCCCGAGCCGTACCCCTGGTCCTGCGCGGGCATCCGCCGGGTGGAGTCGTGCCCCTGCCCGGCACCGTACGGCTGCGCCTGCTGCGTCGCGTCGTAGCCCTGGGCCTGGCCCGCGCCGTACTGCTGCGTGGGCGCGTACCCCTGTCCCTGTCCCTGTCCCAGGACCGAGGTCGCCCCCTGGTCCTGGGCCGCGGGAGGCGTCACCCGCGTGGCCGCGTCGTCGCCCCACGCCCCGGCCGCCGCTCCCGCGGCACCGCCGGCCACCGCGCCCCACACCCGTGTCGGGTCCGCGGAGCCCTCGCCGCGGCCGTGGGCGCCGGTCGGCTCCGCCGACGACAGCGCCCGGTTGACCGTCGCCACCTGCTCCTGCACACCCGCCATCACCGCGGGCGGCAGCCACGCGGCCCCGGCGGGCACCTCGCCCAGGTAGTCCAGGATCTCGCCCGGCGTGGGGCGGCCCCGCACGTCCTTGCTCAGGCAGGCCGCCACCAGGTGCCGCAGCGACTCCGGCACCCGCGACAGGTCCGGCTCGCTGCTGATGATCCGCATGACCATCGTCGGCATCGCCCCCTCGCCGAAGGGGCCCGTGCCCCCGGCCGCGTATGCCAGCACCGCACCGTAGGCGAACAGGTCGCTGGCGGGGGTCAGCGTCTCCCCCTGCACCTGCTCCGGGCTCATGAACCCCGGCGTGCCGATGATCGACTGCGTCGCCGCCGTCCCGTCCGTGGCCCGCGCGATCCCGAAGTCGATCACCCGCGGCCCGTCCTCGGCCAGCAGCACGTTGCCGGGCTTGAGGTCCCGGTGGATCAGCCCCACCCGGTGGATCTCCGCCAGCGCCTCGGCCAGGCCGGCCGCCAGCACCCGCACCGTCGGCTCGGGCAGCGGGCCGTGGGCCGCCACCGCGTCGTCCAGCGGCAGGGAGGGGACGTAGGAGGTGACCAGCCACGGCACCTCGTCCTCGGGGCCCGCGTCGATCACCGGCGCCGTGAACGCGCCGCTCACCTGGCGGGCCGCGTTCACCTCACGGGCGAACCGCTCCCGGAACGCGGCGTCGGTCGCCATGTGCGGGTGGATCCGCTTGATCGCCACGGCCCGCCCGCCCGCGGACCGGCCCAAGAACACCTGGCCCATACCGCCCGCCCCCAGGCGTGCGATCAACCGGTACCGGCCGATGCGATCGGGATCGGTGCTCTCAAGGGGACCCAACGTCCTCAGTCCTTCCGCATTCGCCGAGTCTGGTCGCGCCTCGTACACCACACGTGCACCAGACCCCAGCGATCGTAGCCAACCCGGCGGGTCCCGCGGACCCGCGGCGCCCCGCGCCGTCGGGCGCGCCGCTCCGCACCTGCGGTCCGCTCCCCCCGCGGTGCGCCGACAACGCCCCACCGCCCCCGGGAGTTCCCCCCTGGCCTGCATCGGCCAACTCGTCCCGGGCCGCAGCGCCCCCGCACCCGGCCCGCCTAGGGTCGTAGCGTCGAGAGGAGCGCCCATGCAGGTCCTGAACTCCCTGCGGACCGACGCCCGCCTGCGCATGTTCCAGGCGATGACCTGGGCCGCCGCCCAGCGGGGGGACCACGCCTCCCGCCTGATGCACCACCCCTGGCGCGCGAACCCCTACCCCACCCACCGGCGCCTGCGAGCCCAGGGGGCCCTCGTCCGCAGCCGGTTCGGGTTCCGCACCGCCACCTCCCACGCCCTCGTCCAGGGCATCCTGCGCGACCGCTCCCTAGGCGTGCGCCCGGAGGGCCCCACGGCCGAACCGACCGGCGTGGACCTGATCGACCTCTCCTTCCTCACCCGCAACCCTCCCGAGCACACCCGGCTGCGCGCCCTGGCCCGGCCCGCGTTCACGCCGCGCATGATGGAGCGGTACGCCGTCGAGATCGAGAAGATCACCCACGACCTGCTGGACCGCGCCCTGGCCAAGGGGCGCTTCGACCTCATGGCCGACTTCGCCCAGCCGCTGCCCATCGCGGTCATCACCCGGCTGCTGGGCGTGCCCGACGACGACCACGCCGCGTTCGTGGAGATCGGCGCGGCCATCGGGTCGTCCCTGGACGGGCCCCGCTCCGCCCGCCACCTGCGCCGCATCCAGGACGCCTCGGACCGCCTGGACGCCCTGTTCGACCACCTGATGCGGCTGCGCCGCGCCGACCCGCGCGAGGACGTCGTCTCCTCCCTGACCGCCGCCACCGACGCCGGGGAGATCACCCCCCGGGAGATGGCCGCGATGTGCCGGCTGCTGCTCGTCGCCGGGTTCGAGACCACCGTCAACCTCATCGGCAACGGCACCGCCGCCCTGCTGCGCCACCGCGACCAGTGGGACCTGCTCACCGCCGACCCCGGCCTGGCCGGGAACACCGTCGAGGAGGTCCTGCGCTACGACCCGCCGGTGCAGATGACCTCCCGCTGGGTGAACCGGGACACGTCCATAATGGGACACGAACTGCGCCGGGGGAGCTACATCCTGTGCTCCATCGGGGCCGCGGGACGCGACCCCGACCGCTTCGCCGACCCCGACCGGTTCGACATCACCCGTACCGACGCATCCGACCACCTCGCCTTCTCCGGCGGCATCCACTACTGCCTGGGGGCGCCGCTGGCACGGCTGGAAGGGCGCATCGCCCTGCACGCCCTGGCCACCAGGGCACCGCGGCTGCGCCCCGCCGGCCGGCCCGTCCACCGGCCCACCACGACCCTGCGCGGCCTGGCCGCCTTCCCCGTCACCACGGGAGAGGGGTGAGGGGTGACCGGGCACCGCACCAGCGGGCACGGCAGGCCCGCGCCCGTCAACGGAAAGGGGGTGCTGTTGACCGCCGCCGCCCTGTGCGCCGTCGTCCTCACGGTCACCGGCGTCCTCGTCGCCGTCCTGCCCGAACCAGAGCAGGAGGGCCACCTGCTGCCCGGGCTCGCCCGCGCCCGGGGCATCGACCTGGGCGTCGCGGTGGCCGTCGACCCCCTGGCCCACGACCGCCGCTACCGGGGCATCGTCGAGGACCACTACACCTCGGTCACCGCCGAGAACACCATGAAGTGGGAGCACGTCCAGCCCGAACGGGGCGAGTTCGACTGGAGCGGCCCCGACGCCGTCGTCGACTTCGCCGCCGAGAACGGCCTCAACGTGCGCGGCCACACCATGCTCTGGCACAACCAGCAGCCCGACTGGCTCGCCGGCGGCGACTGGGACGCCGAGAGCCTGAGCGCGGTCGTCCACGAGCACGTCACCACCGTCATGGAGCGCTACCGCGGCCGCGTCTCCGCCTGGGACGTCATCAACGAGCCCCTGGAGGACGGCGGCCCGGACATGCGCCGCAACCTCTGGTACGAGGTCCTGGGCCCCGACTACATCGCCCAGACCCTCTACAGCGCCCACGCCGCCGACCCCGACGCCGAGCTCTACATCAACGAGTTCGGCATCGAGACCGCCGGCCCCAAGGCCGACGCCCTCTACGCCCTGGTGTCGGACCTGGTCGAGCGCGGGGTCCCGCTGCACGGCATCGGCTTCCAGTCCCACTTCGTGCACGGCAACGTGTCCGAGGACCTCGCCGACCAGATGCGCCGCTACACCGACCTGGGCCTGGAGGTCGCCGTCACCGAACTGGACGTGCGCATCCCCGAGCCCGTCACCGACGAGGACCTGCGGGAGCAGCGCGGCGAGTACCGCGACGTCCTGGCCGCCTGCCTGGAGGTCGAGGGCTGCGTCAACGTGACCGTCTGGGGCGTCACCGACGCCCACTCCTGGATCCCCGAGTGGTTCCCCGGCACCGACGCCGCCCTGCCCTTCGACACCGCCTACCGGCCCAAGCCCGCCCTGTCGGGCATGGTCGACGCCCTCTCCCGGCGCGGCGGCCGCCGGCCGGCGCCGGCCGGCGACCCCGGTCGGCGCACCCGCCCCGCCCGCTAGGCTGCGGCACCATGACCGTCCGTGTGCCCGCCCGCGTCGCCGCCGCCCTCACCCGCTTCTGCGGGCCCGACTGGGTGGCCGACCTGCCCCGCCGGGCCGCCGAGCGCCTGGACGCCTGGGGCCTCGCCCCCGCCGGCGACCCCCTGCACGGCGCCGTCTCCCTGGTCCTGCCCGTCACCACCGCCGACGGCCGCCCGGCCATGCTCAAGATCCAGCCCGTCGACGCCGAGACCCGCGGCGAACCCGACGCCCTGCGCGCCTGGGACGGCGACGGCTGCGTCCGCCTCCTCGACCACGACCCCGGCAGCGGCGACCTGCTCCTGGAGGCCCTGGACCCCGGCCGCGACCTGGACTCCACCATCGACGCCCACGGCATCGACCGGGCCCTGGAGACCATCGCCGGACTGCTCACCACCCTCAACGCCCGCCCCGGGCCGCCCGGCCTGCGCCGCCTGGGCCCCATGACCGAACGCCTCGTCGCCCGCGCCCGCCGCCTGCGGGCCGCCGCCGACCCGCCCGGCGACCTGGACGCCGCCCTGGACCGGTGGGCGGGTGTGGCCGCCGCCGTCGCCCCCGAGGCCGGGGACCGCCTGCTGCACTGGGACCTGCACTACCAGAACGTCCTGGCCCCGCTCCCGGGCACCGGCCGCGGCCCCTGGCTGGCCATCGACCCCAAGCCCCTGGCCGGCGACCCGGGCTACGAGCTGCTGCCCGCCCTGTGGAACCGCTTCCCGTCCGGCCCCGGCGCCGAGCGCCTGCTGCGCCGCCGCTTCGACCTGCTCACCGAGGCCACCGGCGCCGACCGGGAGCGGGCCCGCGCCTGGACCCTGGTCCGCGTCCTGGAGAACACCGTCTGGTCCCTGGAGGAGGGCGACACCGCCCGCCCCGCGCAGATGCTCGCCCTGGCCCGCGCCCTGGGGTCCTGACCCCGCCACACGGCGGGCACCACCCCGCCGCACGCCGCTACCGCCCCGCCCGGCGGCGTCCGCACAATGGGGTCCCGCGCACCGACACCGACGGGAGACCTCCGTTGACCACACCGCCTCCGCCGCCCTTCGACCCCGAGCTGTCCGCCGCCCTGGCCCTGATCGGCGACCAGATCACCCCCTCCATCACCCCCGACCTCATCGACGCCATCCGGACCGCCCGCGCCGGCCTTCCGGTCGAGGGCGACTTCGCCCACGGCGGCGACTTCACCGAGCACGCCCTCACCTTCCCGGGCCGCGACGGCGCCGACGTCCCCCTGCTGCTGTGGCGGCCCACCTGGACCACCGAGCCCACCGGGCTGCTGTACTGGATCCACGGCGGCGGCATGATCCTGGGCACCCACCGCGGCCCCGAGATCCCCGACCTGCTCGCCACCGCCCGCGAACTGGGCCTGGCGGTGGCCTCCGTCGGCTACCGGCTCGCCCCCGAGCACCCCCACCCCACCCCCGTGGAGGACTGCTACGCCGGGCTGGTCCACCTCACCTCCGGCGCCGCCGCCCACGGCCTGGACACCGCCCGGGTCGTGGTGGGCGGGGCCAGCGCCGGCGGCGGCCTGGCCGCGGCCACCGCCCTGCTGGCCCGCGACCGCGGCGGCCCCGCCCTGGCCGCGCAGCTGCTGATCTACCCGATGCTCGACGATCGCAACGACAGCGTCTCCGCCCACCAGATGGCGGGCCTGGGCGTGTGGGACCGCACCTCCAACGACACCGGCTGGAACGCCCTGCTGGGCGGGGCCGCGGGCGGTCCCGACACCTCCCCCTACGCCGCCCCCGCCCGCGCCGCCGACCTGTCGGGGCTGCCCCCGGCGTTCCTGGACGTGGGCTCGGCCGAGACCTTCCGCGACGAGGTCGTCGACTACGCCGCCCGCATCTGGCGGGCGGGCGGCGTCGCCGAACTCCACGTGTGGCCCGGCGCCTTCCACGGCTTCGACTCCTTCGCCCCGCACGCCGCCCTGTCCCGCCAGGCCACGGCCGCACGCCTTCCCTGGCTGCGCCGCACCCTCGGCGTGTGAGGCAGGGCACACTGGTTCCATGAGGGAACTGCTGGGCCGCATCAGCGCACTGGACCCCCAGGCCGGGGACGCCGTCAAGGTCATCGCCTACTTCGACCGGCTGCACGGCACCGGCCTGGAACCCCTGGTGCGCGGTGCGGCCGCCCTGGCCGGGCACCCCGCCGCGCTCACGGACCCGGCCCGCGCCCTGTCCCTGCGCGCCCTGCCCGACGGCCGCCTCACCCGCGCCCCGCAGCCGCCCCCGGACCCGTCCTGGCCGACCGCCACCGCGGGGACCGCCCTGCTGTGGCTGGAGGTGCCCGGCCCCGCCGGACCGGTCCTGGACATGGTGCTGGAGCGTGCCGCGGTCGCCGTCCTGGACCACCTGGACCGCTCCCCGGCCCCCGCCCTCCCCCTGGCGGCGGTGCTCACCGACCCCGCCCGCGGCGAGGACGAGCGCCTGGCCGCGGCCCGCCGCGCAGGGATCGGGCCCGCCGCCCGCCGCGCGGTCCTGGCCCCCCGCCGGGGCCCGGTGCGCCTGCTCTCCCCCGGCGAGGACCCCGGCACCGCCCGCGCCGGGCTGGGCCCGGCCGTACCGGTCGCCGACCTGCCCGCGTCCCTGGCCGACGCGCGCCGCGCCCTGCGCTTCACCGCCGCCGGGTCGGGCGCCGACCCCGGCCCCCGCCTCGTCCGTGCCGAACACCTGGGCGCCCTGCTGCCCCTGGCCGACACCGTCGCCCCCGGCGACGCGCCCCCGCCCGACGTGACCGCCCTGGAGCGGCTGGCCCGCACCTCCACCGCCCTGATCGCCCTGGCCGACGCGCTGGCGACCGCGTCCAGCGTGCGCGCGGCCGCCACGGCGCTGGGCGTGCACCACTCCACCGCCCAGCAGGGCCTGGAACGGCTGGAACGCCTCCTGGGCTGGAGCGTGCGCACCGTCCCGGGGAGGCTGCGCCTCCAGGTGGCCCTACACGTGCGCCGCCTCCACCTGCCCGACTGACCCCCGCACGCCCCGGCGGTGGTCGGTCGGCGACACCCCGCGCACCCGCTTGAACGCGGCGCTGAACGCGAACGCGTCCGCGTAGCCCACCCTGCGGGCGATCGCCCCCACCGTCTCGGCGGTGTCGCGCAGCAGGTCCGCGGCCAGGGTCATCCGCCACTCGGCCAGGTACGCCATCGGCGGCACCCCCACCAGCGCCGTGAAGTCCCGGGCCAGCGTCGCCCGCGACACCCCGCACACCTCGGCCAGCCCCGCCACCGTCCACGCCGCGTCGGGCCGGTTGTGCACCGCCCGCAGCGCCGCCCCCACCACCGGGTCGGCCAGCGCCGTGTACCAGGCGGGCGGGTCGGCCTCGGGCCGGTCGAACCAGGTCCGCAGGGTCGAGACCAGCGCCAGGTCCAGCAGCCGGTCCAGCACCACCTGCTGGCCCGGCACCTGGCAGTCCACCTCGTTGAGGATCATCTGCGTGAGCGGGTCGTGGCAGGCGTCGGCGGGCACCACCAGCACCTCCGGCAGCGCCGACAGCAGCCGCCGCCCCACCTCCCCGGTGACGTCGTAGCCGCCGCTGAGCAGCAGGTCGGGGGCGTCGAACGACCGGCCGTAGGTGCGCACCCCCAGCACGACGTCCTCGTCGAGGGGCTCGCCGTCCGGCCCCAGGCAGACCTGTTCCGACAGGACGGTGCAGGTGGTGGCGGCGTCGGCCGGGTGGGCGACGGTGTGGGCGCCGGGCCCGCGCAGCACCGCGATGTCACCGGCCTCCAACGGCAGGGGGCCGCCCCGCCCGGGAGCGACCCAGGCCCGGCCCCGCACCATCGTGACCAGTGTCAGGGGCAGGGCGTGGTCGAAGCGCACCGACCAGGGCGGCTCCATCAGGGAACGGCTGAACAGGGCCCCGCGGGCCCGGACCCCGTCGAGGAGGTCGGAGAGTGCGTCCATGCCGTAGACGATCGCACATGCAGGCGAGACTCGCGACCATGGATCGTCTCAGCCGGGGGTGATGGACTTCCCCCATGACGAACACCGACCCCATCCTGGTCATCGGCGGCACCGGCACCACCGGTCGCCGCATCGCCCGCCTGCTCGCCGAGCGGGGCCGCGCCGTGCGCGTCGCCTCGCGCAGCGCGGCCCACCGCTTCGACTGGACCGACCCCGCCACCTGGGACGCCGCCCTGGACGGGGTGCGCACCGCCTACGTCGTCCCCAACGACACCGAACCGCACACCCCCGAGCTCGTCGCCGCCGCCCGGGACCGCGGCCTGGAGCGCATGGTCCTGCTCTCGGCCCGCGGCTCCGACGACCCCGGCTACTACGCCGACCGCCGCAACACCGACAACGGCCACCTCCAGGGCGAGCAGGCCCTGTCCGCCAGCGGCCTGGAATGGACCGTGCTGCGCCCCACCTGGTTCGCCCAGAACTTCACCGAGGGGTTCTTCTCTCCCCTGGTCGAGGCGGGGGACCTGCGCCTGCCCACCGGGGAGGGCGCGTGCCCGTTCGTCGACGCCGACGACATCGCCGAGGTCGCCGTCGCCGCCCTCACCGGCGACGGGCACCAGGGCCGCACCTACGAGCTGACCGGGCCGCGCCCCCTGACCCTGCACGAGGTCGCCCGGGTGTTCACCGCCGCGACCGGCCGCACGGTGGTCCACACCCCCGTCACCCCCGACGCCTTCATCGCCGAGCAGACCGGGGCCGGCGTCCCCGCGGACCTCGCCGAGGTGCTGGCCGACCTCATGGGCCCGCTGGCCCGCGGGCGCGAGGCCCACCCGTCCACCGGGGTGGAGGACGCCCTGGGCCGCCCGCCCCGCTCCCTGGAGGACACCCTCAGTCGGCGAGGGTGATCCCCAGCGCTCCCAGCAGCAGGCGCGCCTGCGCGGGGCCGATCATCGCCCCGCGCAGGTACTGCGCCTGCTCCACCGTGAACTCGCCCAGGTCGGCGCCGCGCAGGTCCGCGCCCGCCAGCCTCGCCCCGACCAGCGAAGCCCCGCGCAGCCGCGAGTCCACCCACACCGTCTCGCGCAGGTCCGCCGCCGACAGGTCCGCCTCGTCCAGCCGCAGCCCCTCCAGCACCCGGCCCCGCAGGTCGATGCCCTTGCACCGGGCCAGCATCAGGTTGCAGTGGTCGAACGCGTACCCCACCCCGCGCAGCGACGTCAGCCCCGCCCCCGTCATCCGGCACCCCGAGAACACCGCGTCGGTCAGCAGCGCCCCCTGCCACCGGGTGTTGGCCAGGTCCACCCGCTCGAACCGCGCCTCGGTGCACTCGGCCCCGCCGAACACCGCCCCCGCGGCCCCGCCGCCGACGAACCGGGTCCCCTCCAGCTCCGCGCCCTCCAGGCGCGCCCCGTCCAGCCGGCAGTCCCGCACCACCGCCTCGGCCAGGTCCACCCCGCGCAGGTCCGCCCCCGACAGGTCGCACCCCACCAGCTCCCGGGGCGCGCCCCCCGCGCTCCCCCACTCCTCCCGCAGATCGGCCCCCGCCAGATCCGCGCCCTGCAACGACTCCCGAGAAACATCCGTGCCCATGGGCGCGCACCCTACCGTGCACCGCCGACAACGCGCCGCCGGAACCGCTCAGTCGCGCAGCTTCAGCGCCAGGAACAGGTCCACCCGGTGCTCCAGGTTGCTCAGGTCCCGGCCGGTCAGCTCCTCCACCCGGCCGATCCGGTACCGCAGCGTGTTCACGTGCACGTGCATCGCCGCCGCGCACCGCTGCCAGGACCCCGAGTGCTCCAGGAACCGCTCCAGCGTCTCCACCAGCTCCGACCGGTGGTCCCGGTCGTAGGCCACCAGCGGGCCCAGCAGCCGCTCCCGGTAGGAGCTCTGCACCTCCTCCGGCACCGACGCCAGCAGCAGCTCGTGGGAGTCGATCTCCGCCCCCGCGATCACCCGCCACCGCCCGCCCCGCAGCTCCGCCAGCCGCCGCGCGTGCCGGGCCTCCACCGCCGCGCCCCGCAGCTCCGGGACCCCGCGCGCCGCCGAGGACGACCCCAGCGCCAACCGGTGGTCCAGCAGGCCGCCCTCCAGCACCCGGGCCCCGGCCACCAGCACCGTGCGCACCCGCTCGGCCGCCTCCCGGGGGTCGCCGCCCGCGGGCACCGGGACCAGCGCCAGCGTGTCGCCGTCCCCGTCCCCGGTGACCACCGCGCCGGGCAGGTCGGCCACCAGCTCGGCCACCACGTGCCGGGTCAGCTCGCCCGCCCGCGGCGCGGGCAGCATCACGGCGCTGACCACCACGTGGTCCTCGCCCCCGCCCTGCGGAGTGCCCCGCAGCAGCGCCGCCACCTCGTCGAACCGCTGCGCCGCCAGCAGCCGGGCCACCCCCTCCAGGTGCCGGGCCTCGGTGCTCCACCGGTCCTCCACCCGCCCCCGGGCCAGCACCGCCACCGACCCCAGCTCGGCGACCGTCTCGCGCTCCTCCTCCGACCACACCGCCTCGTCGCCGGCGCACACCAGCAGCCACCGCGACAGCGGATGCGACCGCGACGTGGCCACCTCCCGCACCGTCACGACCGCCTCCCCGGCCCCCGGCACCCGAGTGGTGTGCGGCAGCAGCGGCCACGCCAGGGCCCGGGCCGCCAGCCACTCCCGCTCGGCCGCGCCCAGCCCCGCGCCGTCGCCGGCCACCAGCCGGCCCGTCGGCGAGACCACCCACGCGCGCACCCCGACCTGCGCCGACGCCCGCGCGAACACCTCCGCGAAATCCGCGCCGGCGGCCACCTCCGCCACCGCCTGGCGCAACCGGTCCCGGTGCCGCGCCAGCCCCGCGAACCGGCGCCGGGTGTGCGAGCCCAGCACCTCCTCCGTCACCGCGCCGAACGACGTCTCCGGCGGAACCTCCACCAGCGGCATCCCCCGCCGCAGGCACGCCTGCACCAGGTCCTCGGGCACCGAGCCCAGCGCCGTCCCCGCCCCGATCGCCACCGCGCCGGCCGACTCCACCGACGCCACGAACCGGTCCGAGTCCCCTGGACCCTCACGCCACATCATCCCGGTGAGCACCAGCTCGCCCCCGCGCAGATACCGCGCGGGCTCCAACAGGTCGGTGGTGTAGGCCCACCCCACCTCGCGGTCGGCCTCCTCCGCCCCCGCCAGGAAGCGCAGGTGCAGCCGCTCGACCGCGATCAAATCGCCAAGACGCATGAACGTCCCTCTTGAGTCCGTGTGTCGATGATGGTCCCCGAGACCTTACGGGAGTTCAGTGGTGGGGAAGTACGAACCCTCCCACGGGCACCACTTGGAGGAAACGACCAACGATAACCGTTCGTTCCGCCATCACTTCATGTCATCGCCGCCTGGAAGCGACGACACCGGAGTGCTGTACTTCACACAACCCACCGGTCAAGTCAACGCGAGGACCCTCACACATGCGATTCCTGAGCCCCTCCACCCTGCAGGAGGCGCTTGAGGCCAAGGCCGAGCACCCCGACGCCGTCCCGATCACCGGCGGCACCGACGTCATGGTCGAACTCAACTTCGACAAGCGCAGGCCCGACATCCTGCTCGACCTGACCCGCGTCGCCGAACTCTCCCGCTGGGAGGCCGCCGGCGACGGCCACACGCGCCTGGGCGCCGCGGTCCCCTACAGCCGCATCATCGCCGAGCTGCCCGCCCTGGCACCGGGACTGGCCAAGGCCTCCCGCACGGTCGCCTCACCGCAGATCCGCAACCGCGGCACCGTCGGCGGCAACCTCGGCGGCGCCTCCCCCGCCGGGGACGCCCTCCCGCCGCTGCTGGCCGCCGACGCCACCGTCGAACTCGCCTCCACCCGGGGCACCCGCCGTGTCAGGGCCCGCGACTTCTTCCTCTCGTTCCGCACCACCGCGCGCCGGGACGACGAACTGATCACCGCGATCCTGCTGCCCGCACCCGCCGGTCCCCAGCACTTCGCCAAGATCGGCACCCGCAACGCCATGGTCATCGCCGTCACCTCCTTCGCCCTGGCCCTGGACACCGGCGCACGCACCGTCGGCACCGGCATCGGCTCCGCCGGACCCACCCCGCTGCGCGCCGAGGCCGCCGAGGACTTCCTCGCCCAGGAGATCGACTGGGACTCCCCCGGGCCCCTGCCCGAGGCCACCGTCCGCCGCTTCGGCGAACTCGTCGCCGCCGCCGCACGCCCCATCGACGACCAGCGCGGCAGCGCCGCCTACCGGCGCCACGCCCTGTCCGTCATGGCCCGCCGCACCCTGACCTGGTCCATCACCGACTACCGCAAGGAAGCCGCCGCATGCGCGTGAACATCAACGTCAACGGCCAGGACGTCACCGCCGACGACGTCTGGCCCGGAGAGAGCCTCCTGTACGTCCTGCGCGAACGCCTGGGACTGCCCGGCAGCAAGAACGCCTGCGAACAGGGCGAATGCGGCTCCTGCACCGTCTACCTCGACGACGTCACCGTCTGCTCGTGCATGGTCGCCGCGGGCCAGGCCGAAGGCCGCCGCGTCCGCACCGTCGAAGGCCTCGCCGACGGCGCCGGCAAGGGCGGCGACCGCCCCCTGAACACCGTGCAGCAGGCCTTCCTGGACGCCGGAGCCGTCCAGTGCGGCTTCTGCACCCCCGGCCTGCTCGTCCAGACCGACGACCTGCTCAACCGCACCGTCGACGCCGGCCGGCCCGCACCCACCGACCCCGAGATCCGCGAAGCCCTCGCCGGCAACCTCTGCCGCTGCACCGGCTACGAGAAGATCCTCGACGCCGTCCACCTGGCCGCCGCACGCCGCGCCGGCACCGACACCGCCGGGAGCACCGCATGACCGACCACCGCTCCCTCGTCATCGAAGGCGCCCACATCGCCACCGTCGACGGCGCCGAACACCCCGACGGGCACATCATCGCCCGCGACGGCCTCATCACCGCCGTCGGCGACGGACCCGCGCCCGCCCACCTGGTCCCCGACGACGCCACCCGCGTCGACGGCCGCGGCCACCTGGCCACCCCCGGCCTGGTCAACACCCACAACCACCTCTACCAGTGGGCCACCCAGGGCCTGTTCACCGACGGCACCCTCTTCGAATGGCTCGTCGGCTCCTACGAGATCTGGCACCGCCTCGACGCCCGGGTCGTCGCCGACACCACCACCGCCGGCCTCGCCCACCTGGCCCTGTCCGGCTGCACCACCGCCTCCGACCACCACTACATCCACCCCTCGGGCCGCGGCGACATCGTCGACGCCCAGGTGCGCGCCGCCCTCGACGTGGGCGTGCGCCTGGACCTGGCCCGCGGCTCCATGGACCGCGGCCACAGCCAGGGCGGCCTACCACCGGACAGCGTCGTGGAGACCCTCGACGACGCCCTCCAGGGCACCGCCGACGCCATCGACACCCACCACGACCCCTCGCCCGGGTCCATGACCCGCATCGCGGTCGCCCCCTGCTCGCCCTTCTCCGTCAGCCGCGACCTCATGGTCCAGGCCGCCCACCTGGCCCGCGACAAGGGCGTCCGCCTGCACACCCACCTCGCCGAGACCCTCGACGAGGAAGAGCAGTGCCGGGCCGAGTTCGGCTGCACACCCGTCGAGTACGCCGAGAAGCTCGGCTGGCTCGGCCCCGACGTCTGGTTCGCCCACGCCGTCCACCTCTCCGACGACGCCATCGCCCGCATCGCCGCCACCGGCACCGGCGTCGCCCACTGCCCCACCTCCAACGCCCGGCTGGGCGCCGGCATCTGCCGCACCACCGAACTCCTCGCCGCCGGGGTCCCCGTCGGCCTGGGCGTGGACGGCCCCGCCTCCAGCGAACTCACCCCCCTGGCCGGGGAGATGCACCAGGCCCTGCTCATGGCCCGCGCCCGCAAGGGCCCCCAGGCCCTCTCCGCCCGCCAGGCCCTGCACATGGCCACCCTCGGCGGCGCCCGCGTCCTGGGCCGCGACGCCGAACTCGGCTCCCTGACCGTCGGCAAACTCGCCGACATCGCCCTGTGGCGCGTCGACGGCTTCGGCTACGACGTCATCGAGGACCCCGTCGTCGCCGCCGTCTTCGGACCCACCCCGCCGCTGACCCACCTGTGGGTCGGCGCCCGCCCCGTCGTCTCCGGCGGGGAGCTCACCACCGTCACCCGCGAGGCCGCCGCCGCCCGCGGCCGCAACGCCCACGCGCGACTCACCCAGGAGGCGAACCGCTGATGCCGGCGACCACCGTCACCGATCTCACCAGCACCACCAGGGACGGCATCGGCGCCAGCCCGCCGCGCCCCGACGGCACCCTCAAGGTCACCGGGGAATTCGCCTACTCCTCCGACATGTGGATGGAGGACATGCTCTGGGGCGCCACCCTGCGCAGCCCCCACCCCCACGCCGAGATCCTCTCCATCGACATCACCGAGGCCCTCAAGGTCCCCGGCGTCGAGGCCGTCCTCACCCACGAGGACGTCCCCGGCACCAAGCGCTACGGCCTCGAATTCGAGGACCAGCCCGTCCTGGCCTACGGCAAGGTCCGCTACAAGGGCGAACCCGTCGCCATCGTCGCCGCCGACCACCCCGAGACCGCACGCCGCGCCATGGAGCGCATCCGCGTCGACTACCGGGTCCTGGAACCCGTCACCGACCCGCGCCGCGCCGCCATGGACCCCCACTGCCCCCTGGTCCACGAACCCGGCACCGTCCCCGACCACCCCGAGTACAACCAGCGCGGCAACCGCCTGCGCCACCAGCCCATCCGCACCGGCGACTTCGCCCAGGGCGACCCCGACACCGCCCTGGAGGCCCTGCGCGCCCGCGCCGACGTCGTCGTCGCCGACGAGTACGAGGTCGGCATGCAGGACCAGGCCTTCCTCGGCCCCGAGTCCGGCATGGCCGTCCCCGCCGAGGACGGCGGCGTCGACCTCTACGTCGCCACCCAGTGGATCCACGTCGACCAGCGCCAGATCGCCCCCGCCCTCGCCCTGCCCCAGGACAAGGTCCGCATCACCCTGGCCGGCGTCGGCGGCGCCTTCGGCGCCCGCGAGGACCTGTCCATGCAGATCCACGCCTGCATGCTCGCCCTGCACACCGGCAAGCCCGTCAAGATCGTCTACAACCGCGAGGAGTCCTTCTACGGGCACGTCCACCGCCACCCCGCCAAGATGCGCTACGAGCACGGCGCCCTGGCCGACGGCACCCTGCTCTACGCCACCGCCGAGGTCATCGTCGACGGCGGGGCCTACGCCTCCGCCACCCCGGCCGTCGTCGGCGTCGCCTCCTCCCTGGGCCTGGGCCCCTACGAGATCCCCCACGCCCGCGTCGACGCCTACGGCGTCTACACCAACAACCCGCCCTGCGGCGCCATGCGCGGCTTCGGCGCCGTCCAGGCCTGCTTCGCCTACGAGTCCCAGATGGACCGCCTCGCCCAGGCCCTGGGCATGCACCCGGTCGACCTGCGCATCAAGAACTCCATGAGCCAGGGCTCGCGCATCATCACCGGCCAAGAGGTCGACATGCCCCTGCCCATGGCCGAGATGCTCGCCCGCGCCAAGGACCTGCCCCTGCCGCCCGCGCGCGACGCCCTGCCCGACCCCGCCGACCTGCGCACCCTGCCCGGCGGCGTCGCCGGCACCACCCACGGCGAAGGCGTCGTCCGCGGCATCGGCTACGGCGTCGGCCTCAAGAACCTCTGCTTCTCCGAGGGCTTCGACGACTACTCCACCGCACGCGTGCGCCTGGAGGTCGTCAACGGCGAACCCGTCGCCCTCGTCCACACCGCCGCCGCCGAGGTCGGCCAGGGCCTGGTCACCGTCAAGGGCCAGATCGCCCGCACCGAACTGGGCGTGGAGAAGGTCGTCATCGCCCCCTCCGACACCAGTGTCGGCTCCGCCGGATCCTCCTCCGCCTCCCGCCAGACCTACATGACCGGCGGCGCCGTGCGCACCGCCTGCCTGGCCGTACGCGAGGAGCTCTACACCCTGGCCCGCGAACGCGGCCACATCCCGGCGACCCTGGACGACGAGGACCTGTCCCTCACCGGAGGCAAGGTCGTCTCCCGCACCCTGGGAGCCCTGGTCTCGCTCACCGACCTGCTCGGCGACGGCACCGTCGTGGAGCAGACCCGCGAGTACCACCACCGGCCCACCGAGATGCTCGACCCCACCCTGGGGCAGGGCTCCTCCCACACCCAGTTCGGCATGTGCGTCCACCGCGCCGTCGTCGACGTCGACGTCGAACTCGGCCTGGTCAAGGTCATCGCCCTGGACGCCGTCCAGGACGTCGGCAAGATCATGCACCCGCTCCAGCTCATCGGCCAGATCCAGGGCGGCTCCACCCAGGGCCTGGGCCTGGCCCTCATGGAGGAGGTCCAGGTCGGCGACGGGCAGATCCGCAACCCCTCCTTCACCGACTACCTCATCCCCACCATCCTCGACACCCCGCCCATGCGCATCGAGGTCCTCGAACACCCCGACCCGCACTCGCCCTACGGCGTCCGCGGCGCCGGGGAACCGCCCACCCTGTCCTCCACGCCCGCCATCGTGGCCGCCGTCCGCGACGCCACCGGCAAGGCCCTGACCCACGCCCCCGTGCGGCCCGAGGACATCGTCGGCATCCCCCTGTAAGACCACCGGCGGTGCGGCGGCCACCCCGCCGCACCGCCCGACCTCCCTCACCCACCCGGTGAGCGGCCCACCGGCGCACGCGCCCATCCGCGCACGCGCGCGCCACCGCCCTGGGCACGGGGCGACGACGCCCCCGCACGCCCACGGACGATCACTCTGCGTGATCATCCACTCTCATCAGGCGACCGAAGGCCGCCCCGTTTCCCTCCAGGAGGGGACATGACCACACGCGACAGCGCCCAGCGCCCGCAATCCACCCCCCACGAAGGTCGATCCTGGCTCGACCGCTACTTCTCCATCACCGCCCGCGGCTCCACCCCCGCACGCGAACTCCGCGGCGGACTCACCACCTTCATGGCGATGGCCTACATCATCGTCCTCAACCCCGTCATCCTGGGCGGCGCCACCGACATCAACGGCGACCACCTCGACCCCGCCCAGCTCACCACCATGACCGCCCTGTCCGCCGGGCTCGTCACCATCATGATGGGCGTGGTCGGACGCGCCCCCATCGCCTGCGCCGCCGCCCTCGGGGTGATGGCCGTCGTCGCCTACCAGGCCGCACCCAACATGACCTGGCCCGAGGCCATGGGCCTGGTCGTCTGGCAGGGCCTCATCATCATCGCCATGGTCGTCACCGGCGTCCGCACCGCCGTCATGAACGCCCTGCCCCGCGACCTCAAGATCGCCATCGGCGTCGGCATCGGCCTCTTCGTCACCCTCATCGGCCTCAAGAACGCCGGCTTCGTCAGCCGAGGCGAGGGCGGAAGCCTCCTCCAGCTCGGCGCCGAGGCCGACGGCGGACACCTGCTGGGCTGGCCCGTCCTCATCTTCGTCATCGGCCTGACCCTGGCCTCGGCCCTGCTCGTCCGCGGCGTCCCCGGCGCCATCTTCTACGGCATCGTCGGCGCCACCGTCCTGGCCGTCGTCGTCCACTACGCCTTCGGGCTCGACGCCGCCCAGTGGGGCGGCGGCGCGCCCGAACTCCCCGCCTCCCTGGTCGCCGTACCCGACTTCGGACTCCTCTTCCAGGTCGACCTCCTCGGCGCCTGGACCACCGCCGGGCCCACCACCGCCGGCGTCATCCTCTTCACCCTCGTCCTGGCCGGGTTCTTCGACGCCGTCGGCACCATCCTCGCCATCGGCGCCAAGGCCGGGATCACCGACGAGAACGGCGCCATGCCCCGCGTCAACCAGATCCTCGTCACCGACGGCACCGGCGCCGTCGTCGGCGGCCTGACCAGCTCCTCGGCCACCCTCGTCTTCGTCGAGTCCACGGCGGGCGTCGGCGAGGGGGCCCGCACCGGGCTGTCCAGCGTCGTCACCGGCGCCCTGTTCCTCACCGCGATCGTCTTCGCACCGGTCTTCTCCATCGTCCCCGCCCAGGCGGCCTCGGTCGCCATGGTGCTGGTGGGGGCGCTGATGATGACCCACGTCGCCGACATCGACTGGTCCGACATGGGCGTGGCCGTCCCCGCCTTCCTCACCATCGCGATGATGCCCTTCGCCTTCGACATCGCCGGCGGCATCGGCATCGGCATCATCGCCCACACCGTCCTGCGCACCGTCCAGGGACGCGTCCGCGACGTCGGCTGGCTCATGTGGATCCTCACCGGCGTCTTCGTCTTCGACTTCTCCATGCACGCGCTCGGGCTCTGACGGGCCCGTCCCACCCGGAGACCGGTTCGCGCGGTATGCGGACCGGTCTCCCCCGTCGTCCGGAAAAAGCAAGGTGATTATCACCGGCGGGCAAGGTCCCCCCGGCCCCCGGGCCACGTCACAGTGAGCGATGGAGACCGCAGCGGGCGACTCCCCACCGACAGGGCGCGAACCATGACCACACCGCTCCTCCCCACCGACCCGGCCGCCATCGGCCCCTACACCGTCACGGCCCGTATCGACAGCGGCGGACAGGGCACCGTCTACCTCGCCCGCGCCGCCGACGGCACCCGGACGGCGGTCAAGGTGCTGGGCCGCACCTGGGAGGGCGACTCCCGCCAGCGCGACCGCTTCGCCCAGGAGCTCACCGCGGCCCGCCGCGTCGCCCCCTTCTGCACCGCCGCCGTCCTGGACGCCGACATGGACGCCGACCCGCCCTACATCGCCAGCGAGTACGTACCCGGCCCCACCCTGCGCGCCGCCGTCGAGAACGGCGGCCCCCGCACCGGCCCCGACCTGGACCGGCTGGCCATCGCCACCATCACCGCCCTGGCCGCCGTCCACGAGGCCGGGGTCGTGCACCGCGACCTCAAGCCCGGCAACGTCATCCTGGGCCCCGACGGCCCCCGCGTCATCGACTTCGGCATCGCCCGGCTGGTCGACGCCACCCGGCAGACCACCACCGTCGCCGGGACCCCCGCCTACATGTCCCCCGAGCAGATCCGCGGCCGCGCCGCGGGGCCGGCCGGCGACCTGTTCTCCTGGGCCTGCGTCCTGGTCTACGCCGCCACCGGCCACCGCGCCTTCCACGGCGGGACCACCCTGGCCATCGTCGACCAGGTGCTCACCTCCCCTCCGGACCTGACCGGCGTCCCCGACCGGCTGCGCCCCGTCCTGGAGCGCTGCCTGGACAAGGACCCCGACCGGCGGCCCACCGCCATGGAGGTGCTGGGCGCGCTCATCGGCGGCGGCCCCCTGCCCGCGGCCACCCCTGCCACCCTGCTGCTGGAGCAGACCTCCACCGCCGTGGACACCGACACCGCCCGCATCCGCGCGGTCCCGGAGGTGCCCGGACCCCGGCGGGGGGCCGCACCCCCGTCCGACGGCGGGCCCGCCACCGGGCCGCTGCCCCCGGTCGGCCCCGCCGGGGGCGCCCCCGAGGGCGGGGCGGCACCCGGGGAGACCGCCGGAGGACCCTGGCGGACCGGGCCCGCCGCACCCGGGACGGAGACACCGCGCACCCGGGTGTCCCCGCGGACCGCACCCCGCACCGCGGGCCACAACCGCCCCGGCGGACCGCCCGACGGCGCTCCCCCGGCACCCGCCGCGGAACGGCCCCGGCGGCGGCGCCCCGCGGCCGGGTGGGTGACGGCCGGGGCCCTGGCGGTGCTCGCAGCCCTGGGCGGCGCGCTGTTCTGGGTCTACGTCCAGAGCACTCCCCCGCCCGTGGAGCCGGTCGGCAACACCCCGACCTCCGAGGAGGTCGCGGTGGTCCCCTCCGCCTCCGGCGAGGGGCCCGTGGAGGAGGCCCCCTCCGAGGGGGAGGGCACCGGCGGGGAGGGCGGCACCTGGACACCGCCCACCGAGGAGACCGGCGGGACCGGGGGCGGTACCGGGACCGACTGCCACACCGACCCCCACCATCCCGACTGCGTCACGGTCGACCCGACCGACTGCGGGACCGACCCCGACGCCTGCTGGAACCCCGGCACGGGCGAGGGTGAAGAAGGCACCGGTGAGGGGACCGGGACCGGTGATGGAGGGACCGGCGGCGGAACCGACGGGGGGACCGGGGACGCGGGCACTGACACCCACGGGGGTACGGACACCGAACTCCCGTGAGCCGGGGTCCCGGGAACCGGAGATCTATGGAATGTCCGAAACCGCCACCTTTACGAGGTAGATCACATTCGGACGCGGCGACACCCGCCCGAAGACACCGTTGACACCCCGTGGGCGCCCCCCATAAGTTGTCATTGACAACATCCTCTTCGGGAAGAACACACAGAGCACTATGGACGCCCACGTCAACGGCTCACCCGCCACCGTCCCCGACTCCCCCGCCACCAGCGCCGCCGCGCACATCCGCGACGGCCTGGGCCTGACCGGCACCAAGATCGCCTGCGGCACCGGCGTCTGCGGTGCCTGCACGGTCCTCGTCGACGGCTCCCCCACCGTCTCCTGCCTGCTGCCCGCCGACCGGCTCACCGGGCGCGACGTCACCACCGTGGAGGGCCTGGGCGGCGACCACCCCGTCCAGCGCGCCTTCGCCGCCCACGACGGACTCCAGTGCGGGTTCTGCACGCCCGGGTTCGTCGTCGAGGCGTCGGTGTTCGTCGACGCCTGGCGGGCCGAGCACGGCGACACCCGGCCCGACCGGGAGCGGATCGCCGACGCCCTGGCCGGGCACCTGTGCCGCTGCGGCGCCTACGAGGGCATCTTCGCCGCCGTGGCCGCCGCCTGCGCCGGGGAGTTCGACGGCGAGCCCGACCGGGACCCGCCGCGCGTGGACGCCCTGGACAAGGTCACCGGCCGCGCCCGCTACAGCGGCGACCACGCCCCGCCCGGCACCTGGGAGGGCGTCATCGTCCGCTCCCCGCTCCCCCACGCCCGGGTCCGCGCGGTGCACGCCGCCGACCCCGCGACCCCGCTGGTCGACCTGCTGCCCCCGGACCGCACCGTCCGCTACGTCGGCCAGCCGATCGCCGCCGTCGCCGCGCCCACCGCCGAGGCGGCCCGGTCCGCGGCCGCCGCCGTGGCCGTCGCCTACGAGCCCCGGCCCGCCGTGGCCGGTGTCGACGCCGCCCGCGCCCCCGACGCGCCCCTGGTCCACCCCACCCGGACCGACCGGTCCGGCGCACCCTCCTACGGCGAGGCCCCCACGCCCCCGGCGCCCTGGACCGGGAACGTGCGCGGCCCGGGCACCCTGAGCTGGCGCGGCCCCACCGCCGTGCGGCGGCTGCGCGCCGCCGCCGAGGCGGGCGACCCGCTGCTGGTGGCACAGGAGTACACCACCGCGACCCAGGTGCACACTCCGCTGGAGCCGCACGTGTGCGTCGCCCACTGGAGCGGGGACGGCCTCCGTCTGTTCGCCTCCACCCAGTCCGTCAGCAGGCTCGCCGACCGGGTCGCCGCCCGTTGGGGGCTGGACCGGGACCGGGTGCACGTGGTGACCGAACACGTCGGCGGCGGCTTCGGCGCCAAGAACGGCATCTCCGTCGACATCGAGGCCGCCGTCGAGCTGTCCCGGGCGGCCGGGGCCCCGGTCCGGGTCGCCTTCACGCGCGCCGAGGAGCTCACCGACGCCGGGCACCGCCCCGGCACCCGCACCCGCGTGGCGCTGCTGGCCGACCGGGACGGCGGCCTGGCCGCGATGAGCGTCGACTCCCACGGCGACGGCGGCGTCTCCGTGGGCTCCACGACCGCCACCCTGGCCTTCCTCATGTACGGGCGCGCGCCCCGCCGGGTGCGCGACTTCGACGTGGTCACCAACCGCCCGCCCGGCATGCCCATGCGCGGCCCCGGCGGACCGCCGATGGCCTGGGCGCTGGAGCAGGCCGTGGACGAGATGGCCCGCCGGCTGGACGAGGACCCCCTCGCCCTGCGGCTGCGCTGGGACGGCAACCCCAAGCGGCGCGCCCTGTACGAGCGCGCCGCGCGCACCCCGCTGTGGCGGGAGCGGCCCCGGGGCCCGCGCACCGGCCGCTTCCGGCGCGGGGTGGGCGTGGCCGCCTCCAACTGGCTCTACCTGTTCGGCCCCCGGGCGCAGGTGGAGCTGGTCGTCCGGGGCGGGGAGCTGGTGGCCCGCGCGGCCACCCAGGACCTGGGCACCGGCATCCGCACGGTGCTCTCCGACACCGTCGCCGAGCGCCTGGGCCTGCCCGCCGGGGGCGTGCGCGTGGAGATCGGCGACTCCTCGTCGGTGCACGGCACCGGCTCCTACGGCAGCCGCACCACTCCCTCCATGGGGCCGGCCGCCGCGGACGCCGCGGACCGGCTGCGCGCCGCACTGCGCGAACTCGACCCGGGCGTCCCCGCCCAAGGCCCCATCGACGAGCACGTGCTCAAGGAGGCGCTGGCCGCCGCCGAGGGCCTGAGCGTGGTGGGCGGCCGCGGCCGCGACCGGTGGGGGGCGCTGACCCCCGAGATGTCCGGCGACCTGGCCATCGGCCGGGGCATGAGCGGCGCCGTGCACGTCATGGAGGTGGAGGTCGACACCCTGCTGGGGCGGGTGCGCCCCACCCGCTGCTGGGCGGGGATCGCCGCCGGGCGGATCTACTCCGAGCGCACCGCCCGCAACCAGTGCGAGGGCGCGGTGGTGCAGGGCGTGGGCTACGCCCTGTTCGAGGAGCGCCGCCACGACCCGCGCACCGGGGCGATCCTCACCGACGACCTGGAGGACTACCGCATCCCGGGCATGGGCGACGTGCCCGAGACCGAGGTGCACTTCCACCAGGAGGGGTTCGAGCACGTCCCCGGCGGTGGGGTGGGCCTGGGCGAGGTGTCCGTGGTGGGGGTGGCCGCCGCCCTGGGCAACGCCGTCTTCGACGCCACCGGGTGGCGTCCCCGGGAGCTGCCGCTGCGCCCGGACCGACTGATCGAGGGGATCCGATGAGCACCGTCGTCCGACCCGACTCCCTGGACGGGGCGCTGGCCGCCCTGGCCACCGGGGCCCGCCCCCGCGCCGGGGGCATCGAACAGGCCGGGAGCGCCCCGGTGGTGGACCTGACCGGTATCGCCGGCCTGCACGGGACCGCCCGCGACGGGGACGGGGCGACCCGGGTGGGGGCGCTGACCACGGTCGCCGCCCTGGCCGGGCTCGACGGGTACCCGGCGCTGGCCCTGACCGCCGGTGCGCTGGCCACCCCGCAGGTGCGGGGCACCGCCACGGTGGGCGGCAACCTGCTCCAGCGCGGCCGCTGCGCCTACCTGGACCACCCGGCGTTCCCGGACGCGCACGCGCCGGGCCGGGAGTGCCCCTCCCGGGAGGGCGACCACCTGCACGGGGTCGTGTTCGACAGCGGCGGCTGCACCTCCCCCCACCCGTCGTCGCTGGCCGTCGCACTGCTGGCCTACGACGCGGCGGTGGAGGCCGTCGGCCCGGGCGGGACGCGCACGTTCCCCCTCGCCGACCTGTACGGACCCGCGGAGCCCGGCCGCGACCACCTGCTCTCCCCCGACGAGGTGCTGACGGCGGTGCTGCTGCCCGCCCCGGTACCGGGTGAGCGGGCCGCGCACCGGCGCGCGGCCGGGCGTGCCCGGGCGGAGTGGCCGCTGGTGGAGGCCGTGGTCCGGCTGCTGCCGGGCCCGGACGGGACGGTGGAACGGGCGGCGGTGGCCGTCGGGGCGGTGGCCCGGGTACCGCTGAGGCTGCCGGAGGTGGAGGACGCCCTGGCCGGGGCGGCGACGGGCGCGGCGCCCGGCCCGCGGGTGGCGGCGGCGCTGGACGCGGTCGCGGCCCGCACCACCCCGCTGCCGGGCACCCGCTACAAGGCCGCCCTGCTGCGGGCCGCCCTTCAGGACACCGTCGAACGCGCCCTGCGATAACGGGCGAACGGGCGATAACGGTCGCACCGAACAGGAGGAACGCCGCCGGGACGGGATCTCCCCCGCCCCGGCGGCGTTCTTCGCAATCCGGGAGAACACCGACACCGGAGGGAATTCCAGGAACCGGCGAATTCCTCGACCCCTTGCGTCCCATCGGCCACACGCGTCGTTCCCACACCTGAATTCACCCCAGGAAAACATCTGACCTGCGGTTTTTCGGAATCCATGAGGTATTCGAGGGATAACCCAAGGTCACAAGCCGATTCTCCGGGGAGCCTTGACACGACTCCGGGCCGATGGAAAATTGATCCCGGGAATAAGCGGAACTCACCCCCTCCGGAAACCCCCCGTTGTTTTCCACCGGGAAACACCGACCGAAGAACATCGGCCGGTGTCCCCGCGATGAACAATTCCGGCACCCCTGAAAACCGACGTGCGAATCCGGGTGGTACCTTGACCCTCCCCCCTTCCGTGCGCGACGAGAACGCGGACGACCTCAGAGAACGCTTCGCCGCATCCGGCCACCTCGTCCTCCCCGGCCTGCTGCCCGACGACCTGTGTCGGCGCCTGCTGCCCGAGGTGGACCACTGGGTCGACCGCGGGCTCCGAGAACGCTCGATCGCCTCCTCCCTGGCCCCGGACCGGCACGGTCCGCCCCCGCTCGTGGAACTGGAGATGCCCGCCCACGCGGAGCTCCTCACCTTCACGCCCCTGCTGGAGAGGATCGCCGCGCTCATGGGCGGCCCCTTCGTCCACCACCACCTGCACAGCGCCCGGCACGGCCCCGACACCGAGGGCAAGCCCTGGCACCACGACCGCGAACCGCACGACGGGGACCGCGCGGACCTGCTGATGGTCCACGCCCTGCACTACCCCGCGGGCCTGGACGCCACCATGGGGCACCTGGCGGTGCTGCCCGGCTCGCACCGCGAGCGCGCCGGCAAGACCGCGCGCGCCCACCTGGGGACCGCCGTCCTGCCGGGCGAGACCGTCATCGCCGACCTGCCCCCCGGCTCGACGGTGCTGCTCGACTCCGCCCTGTTCCACGCGCGCCGGGCCGTGCCGCACCGAGGCGGGGGCCGCGACCGCTACTTCATCGACGCCTCCTACTGCCAGGTCGGGGGGAGGTGGCGGCCCGCCAAGCCCCACTGGCGCGACATGCTGCGCCGGGCCCGCCGGCTCGAGCTGGGCGGCGACCGGTGGCCGGAGCTGTTCGCCGAGCGCCACTTCACCGAGTACAGCGCGGGCTGAGGTCCCGTGGAGCGGCTCGGAGAGGTCCCCTTCGACGAGGTCCTGGCCGCCTACCGCGGCGACCACCCGCGGGACCGGCCGCACGAGGCCAACTCGAACGGGGACGGCGAGGAGAACCTGGAGCGCGCCGAGCGGATGCTCGGCACCTGGTCCCGGGTCCGGCTGACCGCCCGGGAGGCCCTGGGCGTCGTCCTGCCCTGGCACCTGGCCGAGGGCGGGGCCCGGGAACTGGTGCCCCGCACCGGCCTGACCGTCGCCCGCGCCGCCGAGGTCCTGCGCCGGGGAGGCCCGGAGCTGGCCCGGGCCAACCCGGTGTGCGCGGCCAAGCTCGACCTGCTGGCCCGGGCGCCCTTCACCCCCGTGTACCTCAGCACCCGGCCGGTGGACCACGACGACTACGCGGACCTGCGGGTCCGCGGCGGCCTCGTCCACCTGGACGGGCTGCACCGGATGCTCGCGTGGGAACTGGCCGGACGGCTGGGACCGGGAACGCGCCTGACCGCCTTCGTCGCCGGCCTGCCCGGCACCGCCCCGCCCCGGGCCCGCCCGGGGACACCGACCGCGGAACGGAGAACATGACCGCGCCCCACCGCCCCGCCCCCTCCCTGCCCGACCTCCTCGACCTGGCCGCCCGCCGCCACCCCGAACGCCCGGCCCTGACCGACGGCGACCGCTCGCTCGACCACCGCGGGCTCCGTGCGGCGGCCCTGCGCACCGCGGCGGCCCTGGAGCGGATGGGGGTGCGCCGGGGCGACCGGGTCGCCCTGGCGGGGCCCCGCGACGCCCGGCTCCCGGCCCTGCTGCACGGGACCCTGTGGGCGGGCGCCGCGGCGGTGCTGGTCGACCCGGGCTGGAGCGGCGCCGACCTGGCCCGCCGCCTGGACGCGGCGGGGGTCCGGTACGCGCTGGCCGCCGAGGAGGGGGCCGGGATACCCGGCGCGCGCAGGGTCGAGGTCCTGGACCCCTTCCGGGCCGGACCCGGCACGGTCCCGGCGGTCCGGCCCGCCGCCGCCCCCCGCGACACCGCCTACCTGTCCTTCACCTCGGGTTCCAGCGGCGAGCCCAAACCCGTGGCCGTCACCCACGCCAACGCGGTCCACTACGCCCGCGCCCTGCGGCGGCGGCTGGGCCTGACCCGCGCCGACGCACCGCGCCTGGCCCACGTCACCACCCTGGCCGCCGACCTCGGCCACACCGCCTGGCTCCTGGCCCTGGCGACCGGCGGCTCGGTCCACGTCGTCCCCGACGGCCTCGCCCGCGACCCCCGGGCCTTCTGGCCGTGCCTGGCCCGCCACGGGACGCGCTGGCTCAAGACGACCCCCTCCCACCTCGCCGTCCTGCTGGAGGGGCGCCCCGCCGACGCCCCGCCCCTGGACACCCTGATCCTGGGCGGTGAGGCCCTGCCCCGCGCCCTGGCCGCCGACCTGCTGGAGCGCGGGGTCGCGCACCGCGTGGTCAACCACTACGGCCCCACCGAGACCACCGTCGGCGCCACCTGCTTCACCGCCCGGGAGGCCGCCGGGCTGCCGGCCGACGAGTCCACCGTGCCCATCGGCACCCCCATCGGGGACGCCGTGCTGCGCCTGGTCGGACCCGACGGGAACACCGTCGCGGGGACCGGCGAGGGGGAGCTCCTCATCGGGGGGAGCGGGGTGGCCGCGGGCTACCTGGGCCTGCCCCGGGAGACGGCCGAGCGCTTCGTCCGGATCGACGGCGGGCGCGTGTACCGCACCGGCGACGTGTGCCGCCGCCGCCCGGACGGCAACCTGGTCTTCGTCGGCCGCACCGACCGGCAGGTGAAGGTGCGCGGCTTCCGGGTCGACCCGGACGGGGTCGAACGGGTCGCCGAGGCGTGCCCGGGGGTGGCCCGCTGCGCGGTGGTGGTCCGCACCACCCCCGACGGCCCGCGGCTGGCCGCCGCGGTGCGGCTGTCCCCGGGCGGGGACCCGGAGGCCGTGCGCGCCCTCCTGCGCGAGCGGCTGCCCGACCACGCGGTCCCGGCCCCGCTGGTGGCCCTGCCCGAACTGCCCACCACCCCCAACGGCAAGCTCGACCGGGACAGGATCGCCGCGGAGATCGACCGCGTGCTCGGCTCCCGGGCCCGGGAGACCGGGCCACGGGCACCGGAGCCGGAGGCGCCGGAGCCGGAGGGGCCCGGGACCGCCGACGCGATCGCCCGACTGTGGGCCGCGGCCCTGGGTGTCCCCGCCATGGCCCCCGACGCCGACGTGCTGGCCCTGGGCGGCGACTCCATCCTGGCGATGCGCACGGTCTCCCTGCTGCGCAGGCTGGGACGGCGGGCCCGGTTCGAGGACTTCTACCGGTACCCGACCCCCGCGGGGCTGGCGCGGGCGTCCCGCCCCGGGGAGGCCGCGGCCGGCCCCGGGGCGGGGCGGGGGAGCCGGACCCGGCGGCCGCACGGCGCGGCGGCCCCGGCCCAGCGCTGGCTGCTGGGGACCCCCCTGAGCGACCCGCGGCACTGGAACCAGTCCGTCCTGCTGCGCTGCGGGCGCCGGGTCGTCCCCGAGGCGCTCACCGCCGCCGTGCAGGCCGTCCTGCACCGGCACGAGGCGCTGCGCCGCCCCATCGGCCCGGCCGGGCCGGGCGCGCCCCGGGCCGCCGACGGCCCCGGAGCGGTGGGCTTCTCCCCGCTGCCGGACGACCCCGCGGACGCGCCCGCCGCGATCCACGGGGTCTGCACCGAGCTCCACCGCTCCCTGGACCCCGGATCGGGGCGCCTGCTGCGGGTCCACCTCTTCCGGGGCGGCCCCGGCTCGGACGACCGCCTGGCGGTGATCGCCCACCACCTGGTCGTGGACGGGGTGTCCTGGCGCATCCTGCTGGACGACCTCGCCCACGCCTACCGCCGCGCCCTGGTCGGGACCCCGGACACCGCACCGGCCGGGGACTTCTACCGCTGGGCCGCGCGGGCCCCGCAGGCCGGCCCCCGGCCCGCCCCCGCCCCCGCCCCGGCGCCGCGCGACGGCGCCCGGCCCCGGGCCCTGGTCTGGTCCCTGCCCCCGGACGCCACCACGGCGCTGTCCCGGGCGGGCGGCCGCCGGCTGGAGGCCCTCCTGCTCGGCGCCTTCGCCCGGGCCCTGGGGCACCGCTGCGGACCCGGCGGGACCGACGTGGAGGTGGAGGCGCACGGCCGGGACACGACCGCGGCGGGCGACCCCTTCCTCGACACCGTCGGCTGGTTCACCGCGGTGCGGCGGGTACGGCTGCCCGGCACGGCCTCGCCCCGGGACGTGGAGCGCGCCCTGGCGGCCGCCCCCGAGATCCCCCTGGACGCGCCCGGCGAGCGGCCCGCCACCGGCTTCAACTTCCTGGGCGCCTTCCGGCCGCCGCGGGAGCCGTCCCTGCGCTGGTCCGCGGCCCCCGAGCAGGCGGGCGTGGCGCGGTGCGACGACGGCGACACCCTCCAGGACCTGCGCCTGACCGCGCGGGTGGTGGACGGCCGCCTGGTCGCCGACCTGGTGTACGCCCACCCCCGGGTCGCCGATTCCGAGGCCGGGCAGATCGTCGCCCGCTTCGGCGCGGAGGTCGCCGCGGCCGCCGGGGCGGAGCCCCCCGCGGCGGTGCGGGTCCCGGCCTCCACCTCCGGCCAGCCGCTGCTGGCCGGGGCGCCCCCCGAACCCCGGACCCGGGTGTCCCGCGAACCCGTGCGGGTCCTGCTCACCGGCGCCACCGGGTACATCGGCGGCCACCTGCTCACCGAGCTCCTGGACCGGGGCGCCCGGGTCACCTGCCTGGTGCGCGCCTCCACCGACGCCGAGGCCGTGCGCCGGGTCGGCGGCGGCACCGGCGCGGTCGAGGCCGTGCGCGGGGACATCACCCGCGAGGGGCTGGGGATGGACGAGGCGGCCGTGCGCCGGGCCGGGCGGGCGCACGCCGTCGTCCACGCGGCGGCCGACGTGCGCCTGGTCGCCCCGCCGGCCGAGCTGGAGAACGCCAACACGGCCGCGGTGCGGCGGCTGGTGGACTGGATGGACCGGCACGCCCCGGGCGCCCGGCTGCACCACCTGTCCACGCTCGCGGTGTCCGGGACGGCGGCGGGCGGCCCCCGCACCTTCGGGGAGGCCGACCTGTGGATCGGGCAGGAGTTCCGCACCCCCTACGAACGGGCCAAGTTCGCCGCCGAGGAGGTGCTCCGCTCCTGGGCCGCCTCGGGCCGCCCCTGCCACGTGCACCGCAGCGGCCACGTCGCCGCGCACAGCCGCACCGGGGCGTTCCAGGCCAACATCGCCGACAACCGCGTGTACCAGCTGGTGCGCGGCTACGTCCTGTCCGGCGCCGCCCCCCGGCGGCCGGACGACTCCTTCGCGTTCTCCTACGTGGACACCGTGGCGGCCGCCATCGCCTCCCTGGCGCTGCACCCCCACACCGCCCCCGGCGTGTACCACGTGGAGAACCCGCACACCGTCGCCCATGATGACCTGGTGCGATGGATCAACGCGTGCGGCCACCCCGTCGCCCTCGGGGACGACGCCGCCTTCGCGGCGGCCCTGGAGCGCGCCGAGCGGCTCCACCCGACCGAGATCGGCCTGGCGGCGGCCTGGTCGCGGCTCGGGGAACGCAACGTGACCGTGGACTCCGCCTACACGGTGTCCGTCCTACGACGGCACGGCATCGCCTTCGCACCGCCCACCCGGCGCTGGTGGGCGGCCGCGCTGGCCTGGGCCTCGGACGCCGGGTTCCTCCCCCCGGTGCCCGTGCCCCGGGAGAGCGTCACCCAGTGAACAGCCGCCACTCCTTCCCACGACCCCAGGAGAGAGCCTTGACCGACCGCAGCACGCTCGAACTCGGATGGACCACCGACGACCTGGAGAACCGGCCCTCCCTGTGGACGACCCGGCTGGACGACGCGGAGCGCGACGCCCTGTGGGCCGACGCGGCGAAGGGCGACTGGAACGGGGCCGTACCGGTGCGCGAGCGCCTGCGCTCCTTCCTGTCCGGCGGGCTGGGGGCGGTCGGGTTCGCGCACGTGTCCAACGCGGCGGTGGCCTCCCGACCCGAGTCCGAGCTCGCCTCGGGCCTGCTGTTCCTGCTCCGCGCCCTGGGCGAGGTCATCCCCCAGAACACGGAGGGGGCCCTGACGCGGATCCTGCGCGACCAGGACGGCGACGGCGCCACGGAGCTGGCGTTCCACTGCGACACCTGCGACGTCCTGGTGCTGCTGTGCCTCCAGCCGGCCGCCGACGGCGGCGGCCGGACCCGGCTGGCCAGCGCCCGCACCGCGCGCGACATCATCCGCCGCGAGTACCCCGGCGCCCTGGCCGAACTGGAGGGCGACTGGACGTTCGACCGCACCGGCCGGGCCGGGGAGCAGGTGGTGGTCACCCCCATCCTCTTCACCGGGCCGGACGGGACGTCGAACTGCTACTACCAGCCGCGCACCGTGCGCACCTCCCCGGAGCGGGGCGGCCCCCCGCTGACCGACCGCCAGTGGGAGGCCCTGGAGACCCTGGACGGTGTGCTGTACCGCCCCGAGGTCGCCTTCACCCTCGGCATGGAGGCGGGCGACCTGCTGCTGCTCCGCAACAGCCGGGTCCTGCACGCGCGCACCGCCTACACCGACGAGCCCGGGCCCCGCGCCCGGCGGATCCTGCGCGCCTGGATGAGCGCGGAGGAGCTGTGAGCGGCACGGGGCGCGGCGTCTGCGTCGTCACGGGGGGCGGCAGCGGCCTGGGGCGGGCCGCCGCCCTCGCCCTGCTGGGGGACGGGTGGCGGGTGGTCGTGGCGGGCCGCCGCGAGGAGGCCCTCAAGGAGACCCTGCGGCTGGCCGGGAGCGACGCCGGGAACGCCCTGGCCGTGCCCACCGACATCCGCGACCCCGAGGCGGTCCGGGCGCTGTTCGCCGCCGCGGTCCGGGAGCTGGGCCGGGTGGACCTGCTGTTCAACAACGCGGGCGCGGCCGTCCCGCGGGTCCCCGTGCCCGAGGTCGACCTCGCCGACTGGCACACGGTCCTGGACACCATCGTCACCGGGACCTTCCTGTGCTCGCGGGAGGCGTTCCGGGTGATGCGCGACCAGTCCCCGCCCGGCGGCCGGATCATCAACAACGGCGCGCCCTCCGCCCACGTGCCCCGGCCGCACGCGATCGCCTACACCGCGGCCAAGCACGCGGTCCTGGGCATCACCCGCTCCCTGACGCTGGACGGGCGGGCCCACGGCATCGCCTGCGGGCAGATCGACGTCGGCAACGTCGCCCCCGCGGACGGGGGGCCTCAGCCCGCGGCGCTGCAGGCCGACGGCTCCACGGCCGTGGAGCCGGTGATCCCGGTGGAGCGGTTCACCGAGGCCCTGCTGCTGATGGCGGCGATGCCGCCGGGGGCGAACGTCCACTCGCTCACCGTGCTGCCCACCGCCATGCCCTACACGGGAAGGGGCTGATCCCGGCTCCGCCCCCCTTGCCCGGCACCGGCGGGGCGTGGTGTCATCGGGGCGTCGGGCCGGTGACACGGGTCCGACCGAGCCGGTGGGCCGCCGTGGCGTGGCGGCCCGCCGGCCCGCGCGTTCGCCCTGGGCGCAAGGGCTTCCCGGCATCAGCGGGGGCCGGCCGGTGTTGGGGTGCACATGGACGCTGAGAAGAACACAGCGCAGACACCGGACCAGGAAATCCTCGACTCCTACAGTTCCACCGTCACGGCCGTCGCCGAGACGGTCCTGCCCAGCGTCGCCGCCCTGACCCTGCGCGGCCCCCGCGGCTCCGGCTCCGGATCGGGCGTGGTCTTCACGCCCGACGGGCTCCTGCTCACCAGCGCACACGTCGTCGACGGCGCCGACCGGGGCCGGGCCGCGTTCGGCGACGGCTCCGAGGCCGCGTTCACCGTGGTCGGCGCCGACCCCCTCTCGGACCTGGCGGTGCTGCGCACCGAGCGCGACCTCGCCCCGCCCGTGACCCTGGGGGACGCCGACACCCTGACCGTGGGCCGCCTGGTGGTGGCCGTCGGCAACCCGTTCGGGCTGTCGGGATCGGTCACCGCCGGGATCGTCTCCGGGCTGGGCCGGTCGCTGCCCGCCCGGGAGGGGCGGCACGTGCGGCTCATCGACGACGTCATCCAGACCGACGCCGCCCTCAACCCGGGCAACTCCGGGGGCGCGCTGGCCGACTCCCGGGGCCGGGTGGTGGGCGTCAACACCGCCGTCGCCGGGTACGGGCTGGGCCTGGCGGTGCCGATCAACTCCACCACCCGCGGCATCATCGCCGACCTGGTCTCCCGGGGCCGGGTGCGGCGCGCCTGGCTGGGGGTGGCCGGGGTCCCGGCCCCGCTGCCGCCGGAGATCGCCGGGCGCACCGGCCGCACGCGCGGCCTGCGCGTGGTGGAGGTGGTGCCGGGCAGCCCCGCCGGGGTCGCCGGGATCCACCTGGGCGACGTGGTCCTGCACGCCGCCGGCCACCCGGTCCAGGACGGCCAGGGGCTGCAGCGGCTGATGCTGGGCACGGCGATCGGCTCGCGCATGCCCATCACCGTGCTGCGCAAGGGCGCGCTGGTGGACGTGGTGGCCGTCCCGGAGGAGCTGGCCCCGGCCCGCTGAGCCGGGCGCGCGGAACACGGAGAGGGGCCCGCCGGACGGCGGGCCCCTCTCCCCCGGTCCGGGTCAGCCGCGCAGCAGCGCCTGGTGGGCCAGCTCCCGGCACAGGACCGCGAAGTCCAGCCCGGCAGCGGCCGCGGCCATCGGGAAGGTGGAGGTCTCGGTCAGCCCGGGGGCGACGTTGGCCTCCAGGAAGATGACCTCGCCCCCGTCGGTGACGATGAGGTCGGTGCGGGACAGGTCCCGCAGCCCCAGCGCGCGGTGCGCGGTCAGCGCCACCTCGCGGGCCGCCGCCAGGACCTCCTCCGGCAGCCGGGCCGGGCAGAAGAACTCGGTGCGGCCGGCGGTGTAGCGGGCGGCGTAGTCGTACACCCCGCCGTCGGGCACGATCTCCACCGGCGGCAGGGCGGTGGGCCCGTCGCCGGTGTCGAGCACGCCCACGGCCAGCTCCGTGCCCTGCACCTGCTCCTCGACCAGGGCCGAGTCGCTGTAGGCGAAGCACGACACCAGGGCGGCGGACAGGTCCTGCACCCCGGTGACGGGGGTGGCGCCGAACGCCGATCCGCCCCGGTCGGGCTTGACGAACAGCGGCGAGCCCAGCCGGTCGGCGAGCCTGGCCAGCAGCGCCGGGGCGCCCAGGTCGTGGAAGGCGGACTTGGGCAGGACGGCGCCGCGCGGCACCCGCACGCCGCGGGCGGCCATGAGCGCCTTGGCGGTGGGCTTGGCGTAGGCCAGGCGGCAGGCGGCGGGGGCGGCCCCCACGTAGGGAACTCCGACCAGGTCGAGGACCTCGCGGATGGTGCCGTCCTCGCCCGCGGACCCGTGCAGGACGGGGAAGACCACCTGGGGCGGGTCCGCGGTGAGCCGGTCCAGCAGGGTGGCGTCGACGTCGGCGACCTGGACCTCCACGTCCAGTCGGCGCAGCGCCTCGGCGACACTGCGTCCGGAGTGGACGCTCACCTCGTGTTCGGGGGACAGGCCCCCGGCGAGAACGAGAACGCGGTCAAGGTCGGCCACGGCGCGGACCTCCTTCTGTGCTGTCATGTTGCTCGGTGCCCCTCGGGGTCAGGGCGTGTCGGGGGCGGGGGCCTGGTCGCCCTCGGTGGGCGGGGCGAGGGTGCTGCCGAACGTATCACGCAGGTCCAGCTCGCCCTCGATGGCTCCGACCAGGCGCCGGACTCCCTCGCGGATCTGCTCCGGGGTGGGGTAGCAGAAGCTCAGCCGCATGCTCTGGCGGCCGCGGCCGTCGGCGTAGAACCCGGTGCCGGGCACGTACGCGACGCGTTCGGTGACGGCGCGGGGCAGCATGGCCTTGGCGTCGATGCCCTCCGGCAGGGTCGCCCAGACGAAGAAGCCGCCCTCGGGGCGCGTCCAGGTGCAGCCCTGGGGCATCATCGCGGTCAGCGCGGAGAGCATGGCGTCGCGGCGCTCGCTGTACATGCCGTTGAACGCCTTGATCTGCTCCTTCCACGGGAACTTGCGGAAGTAGCGGCGCACCACCAGCTGGTTGAAGGTGGAGTGGCTGAGCATCGCCGACTCGGCGGCCAGGACCAGTTTGGCGCGGACCGCGGCCGGGGCCAGGGCCCAGCCGATGCGCAGGCCGGGCGACAGGGTCTTGGACAGCGAGCCGAGGTAGACGACGTTGCCCTCGCCCTGGGAGTACAGGGTGGGCTGCGGCTCTCCGTCGTAGCGCAGCAGGCCGTAGGGGTTGTCCTCGATGATGAGCACGCCGTGGCGGCGGCAGGTCTCGACGACGGCGGTGCGCCGCGCGGCGCTCATGGTGATCCCGGCCGGGTTCTGGAAGTTGGGGATCGTGTAGAAGAACTTGACCGGCCGCCCGTCGAGCTCGGCGCGGACCAGCGCCTCCTCCAGCTCCTCGGGGACCACGCCCTGCTCGTCCATGCCCACGTGCCGGATGTCGGCCTGGAACGCGGTGAAGGTGTTGATGGCGGTGACGTAGGTGGGCGCCTCGGTGAGCACGACGTCGCCGGGGTCGACGAAGACCCGGGTGATGAGGTCCAGGGCCTGCTGGGAGCCGACGGTGACGATGACGTCGTCGGGGGCGGCGTGGATGCCCTCGAGTTTCATGTACTCGCACAGCTGCTCGCGCAGGACGGGGTCGCCCTGGGCGGAGCCGTACTGGAGCGCGGCCGCGCCCTCCTCGGCGACGACGTCCTTGACCAGCTCGCCCAGCGGCTCCAGGGGGAGCGCCGCGACGTTGGGCATGCCGCCGGCGAGGGAGACGACCTCGGGGCGCGATGCGACGGCGAAGAGTGCCCGGACCTCCGATGCGACCATGCCCTGGGCTCGGCGCGCGTAGCGGCCGATGTGCGGGTCGATGCGCGAGCCCTGGCGATCGGGCTGTTGCTCTCGGGGGTCAGTGGACACGATCCACCTCCGTTGGGAAGGACGGTCGGGCGGGCCGGTGCGGCGCCGCCGGGATCATCGTTGGTCCTGGTTTCGACGCCCTCGACGGGCCCACGGTTCACACGGGTCGTCCGTGGCGGCCGGGCCGGGGGCGACGCCGATGCGACGGTCGGGTCGGGTGAGCCGTGCGCGAACACGGTTCGGTAAATGCAGCGAGTGTAACCCAGTGCACCGCCATGACCCCCGCCGGACAAGGGATTCGTGCTGTTCATCACGCTTTCCCCTTTCGCCCGATCAGTCCGCATCGTCTCTGAGGAGTACCCGCCCGGATCCGGTGACCCGCACGGCGATGACCGGATCTTGGACGATATTTCACTCTCGGTGACCGTGTCGGAACGGTGCGGCCGGGCGCCCCTCGGCGACCGTGGGGGCGGGCCCGCCGCGGAGGCGGGCCGACCGGAGGAAGGGGAAGCCATGGGAGTCCGCTCGACCGGGACCCGCGCGCCGCTGGCGGTCCTGCTGGCGGGCGCGGCCTGGGCCGTCGTCTCGTGCTCGCCCGCGGCGGAGACCGACCCCGCCGCGGTGGAGCTGCGGCGGACCGCCGAGGCCCTGTCGGTGACGGTGCTGCGCCCGGGGGCCGAGCGCGCCTTCGCCCGCGAGGGGCACCCGCTGGAAGGCGCCCTGGAGTGCGGCACGACCCCGCCCGCCGACGCCTCCCCCTCCCGGGAGGCCGACGCCGAGGCCGGCGGCACCACCGTCGTGCACTGCACCGGCACCACCGAGGAGGGCGCCCCGGTGCGGTTCGAGGGCGAGCTGTCCCGAGAGGCGCTGATCGCCCGCCCGGCGGGCGACGACGGTCTGCCGGGCACGTTCGTGGGCACCGTCGACGGCGAGGAGGTGTTCCGGATGGACTGCCTGCAGTGCGCCCCGGCCGCCGAGGACGCCGACGGGCAGAAGGACACGGCCTCGGCCCGCACCGAGGACTGAGGGCCCCGGAAGGGTGCCGGGGCGGCGTCCCGGAGAGACCGTACCGGGACGCCGCCGATGCGCGGACGGTCCGGACTCCCCCGAGGTCCCGGACCCACCTCCGGCCTGTGGACGCGCCCGCCGCGGCTCCTCGGCCCCCCTCAAGGCCTCGGATACGGCGGGCGCCGGTACCGCTCCCGGTTGCTGCGGCCGTCGCGCCCTCTCTTGCCCGACGTCCGCCCCGGCAGGGGCCGCGCACGACCCATCAAACGCGCCCGGGACCCCGTCCGCAACGGTTGCACTAGGTTGCGACCTCGACACCGAGGGGAACCGCTCCGTCACCCGATCCCACCCGGGACCGCAATTCGCGCACCCCGGGGGAGTGCGAACCCGGCAGCAGGTCCTCGGGGAAGTCGGGCAGCACGACGCGCACCACCACGTCCTCGCTGAACCGGTAGGGGCGGCTCTCCACGATGCCGCCCAGGTGGCGGCGGAGCCGGGACAGCTCGGCCCGGACGGTCACCACGTGCCCGACCGCCCCGAACACGTCGGTGGACAGCTCGGCGGCGGTGCGCCCGGACCGGTGCACCGCCAGCAACAGCAGCAGCTCCGCGTGGCGCGGGGTGGGCCGGTGCGCCCAGCTGCCGCTGCTGCCCTCGACCGTGACCTCCGGGGCGGGCCCGGACAGGTCCAGGGTGACGACCGAGGGCGCCGTGCACTCGGCGGGCCTGGGGCGGACGAGCCAGCCGCCCGGCAGCGGCTCCAGAGAGCACTCCCCCAGGGCGGGCAGCCAGGCGGTACCGCTCTCGCGGTGCGTGGGCAGCAGCACCCGGCGGATGGGCTCCATGTTGACGGCGGCGGCCGTCCACCCGGTCTCGTCGACCACCAGGGCCCGCTCCCGCATCCCGGCCAGCAGGGGCGCCGAGACCGCCCGCAGCCGCTCCAGGTGGGTGTGGTGGATGCTCTGCAGGTGCGCCTCGGCCAGCTGGGCGACGGCGCTGACCAGGGCCAGGGTGGAGGGGTGGATGGTGGAGACCGGGCCGGTGACGTCGATGGCGCCCAGCAGACGCCCGTCGCGCGGGTCGTGGATGGGGGCGCAGGCACAGGTCAGGGTGTGCAGGCTGCGCACGAAGTGCTCGGCCGAGTACACCTGCACCGGCCGGCCCACCACCAGGGCGGTGCCGATGGCGTTGGTGCCGGTGCTGCCCTCGTTCCAGTAGGAGCCCTCCACGAGTCCGACCCGGTCGCCGACGCCGCGCATGCGGTGCGAGCCGTCCCGCCACAGGATCTGGCCGGAGGCGTCGGTGACCAGCATGATGTGGTCGGCCTCGTCGGCGACCGACACCAGGGACCGGCGGATGAGCGGCAGGACCTCGGCGATGGGGGACTCCTGCCGGCGGCGGTGCAGCTCGTCGGTGGACACCAGGCGCGGCGGCGGCCCGGCGTCGGGGTCGATGCCGAAGCGGCGCATTCGGTTCCAGGAGTCCTCGATGACCGGCCGCGGCCGGACCGGGCCGGGGCGTCCGCTCAGGGACGCGTCGTGCATCCGGCGCAGTGCGAGGGCGTGTTCGCGGGCGTCGACCCCTGCGGGCAGGGCCGTGTCCAGCGGAGGAAACGACATGGGGCTCCCTGACCTCGTGTTCACGGTGGCGTCCATCCAGTGTCCTGCCTCGAATCCGGCGTCGTTGAGCGAACCGCGACAGACGCGCGTTTCGGAGGCCGATGGCACTGTCCACATCCGTTTTCTGTGAGAGGTGACGGGTGGCCGAAGGCACGGGAGGCGGAGCGCGGCCACCGGGTCCGGACGCCGGGGTGGCCCTTCAGCTTCCACCATCTCCGGGGCCGGGAACAGCCGACGTGCAAGGGATACCGCGCGATTGGCCGAAAACGGCCACCGCGCCTCCCCGGCCCGGCCGCCGCGGGCCGCGGCTCAGCCGCCGGGCAGGCGGGTGAGGGCGAACCACAGCCGCATCCGCTGCTCGGGGTCGCCCAGGTCCACTCCCAGTTCGCGTTCGATCCGGCCGATCCGGTAGCGGACGCTGTTGCGGTGCACGCCCAGGTCGGCGGCGGCCCGGTCCCAGCCGCCGTGCCGGGTCAGCCAGGCCCGCAGGGTGCCGCGCAGCATCCGGGCGGTGTCGTCCCGTCCCGCCAGCGGCCCCAGCACCCGGCGGGCGAGGGCGTCGGCGGCGGCCGGGTCCAGGAGTTCCGCGAAGGGGTCGGTGCCCTCCTCCCACAGCAGCGGCGTGCCCGCGGCGCGGGCACGGTCCAGCAGCGCGGCCGCGCGGCGGTCGGCCCCGGGCAGGTCCCCGGGCGGCACCGGGTCGCCGACCGCACCGGTCCAGCCGTACAGGGCGAGGCCGTCCAGGTCGGCCCGGTGGGCGTCGGCGCCCCGGTCGGCCAGGACGGCGCGCAGGGTCCCGTCCGGAAGGGCGCCCGCGACGGCGGTGGGCAGCGGCGGCGGGGCGGGCCGGCCGGTCCCGGCCGGGGCGGCGCGCAGCACCCGGTAGCGGTCCGCCGACGGGTCTCCGGCCAGTTCGGAGAGCAGGGGCGCCGCCGCGCCGCCGGGCCCGCCGTCCAGCAGCAGCGCGGCGATCAGCGCCCCGGGGACCGGGGGCGGCGCGGGCGCGGTGCGCGCGACCAGGTCGAGCAGGGCGGTGGCGGTGCGCAGCACGGCGCGGTCGGTGAGGCCCAGCGGTTCGGGGCGCCCCACCAGCAGCACCCCGTACTCGCGGGGCGGTGTGCCGACGGTGTGCCAGAACACCTCGTCGCCCGCCAGGCGGGTCTTGGCGCTGCGCGGTCCGGCCGGCGCCGTCAGGCGGCCCAGCAGCTCGGCGGCCTCCGGCCCTGGGTCCTCGGGCGCCCCGGGGGCGGAGAACGCCACCGACCCGCCCGGCCCCAGGACCAGGGCCCAGGCGTCCAGGGCCGAGGCCAGCACCCGCAGGACGCGCTCGGCCGGGTCGGGGGCGGAGACGGCGCGGGCCATGTCGCGGTGGGCCTCGCCCAGGCGGCGCAGGTCGCGCAGCCGCACCTCCTCCAGCGCCTCGGCGACGGCCCGGGCCACGGCGGCGAAGGGGGTGGGGCGGGGCACCTCGAACAGGGGGAGCCCGTGCAGGCGGCACTGCTCCGCCAAGGCGGCCGGGACGGCGTCGTGGACCGGGGTGACGCCGAACCCGAGGGCGGCCACCCCGGTCTCCACCAGGGCGGCCACGTAGGCGCGGACCCCGGCCCCGTCCGCGGGCAGCCCGCTGCCGGCCGTCAGCAGCAGCTCGCCGCCGCGCAGGTAGGGGGTGGGGTCGGCCAGTTCGCTGGACACCGCCCAGGTCACCGCCGGGTCCCCTGCCTCCACGACCGGGCGCAGGCCCAGGTCGCGACGGGCCAGCACGGTGCCCAGCGCGATGCCGTCGGCCCCGCGGTGCTCCTCGTCCACCCGTCCCCCTCCCCCGCCCGGCCCTCGCCGGACGTCCCCCGGCCCCTGGAGCGGCCTTGGATACTCCGTCCATGGGAACACACCCGGTTGTGCTTTTCGTCCACTGGAGCGGTCCCGGGTTCCCGCCTACCCTGACCGGAGCGCGTGCGGCCGACGCCGACGACGTCGCCGGTCGCACCCCGACCCGCCGCGCAGAGCGCGCCGACCACGAGAGGGACACCACCGCCCGATGAGCGCACCGATCGGACCCACCGACTCCAGCCTCGTACCGCGTTTCGCCGGACCCGCGACGTTCGCGCGGCTGCCCCGCATCGACCAGGTCGAGCGGGCCGACATCGCCGTGGTCGGCGTCCCCTTCGACACCGGTGTCTCCTACCGTCCGGGCGCCCGGTTCGGCCCCTCCGCCATCCGCGAGGCCAGCCGCCTGCTGCGCCCCTACCACCCGGGCCTGGACGTGTCCCCGTTCGCCACCGCCCAGGTGGTCGACGGCGGGGACATCGCGGTCAACCCGTTCTCCATCGGCGACGCCGTGGAGACCATCGACGAGGCCGCCTCCGGTTTCGTGCGTGCGGGCACCCGCCTGGTCACCCTGGGCGGCGACCACACCATCGCGCTGCCGCTGCTGCGTTCGCTGTACCGCGAGCACGGCCCCATCGCGATGCTGCACTTCGACGCCCACCTGGACACCTGGGACACCTACTTCGGCGAGCCCTACACCCACGGCACCCCGTTCCGCCGGGCCGTGGAGGAGGGCATCCTCGACACCGAGGCGATCAGCCACGTCGGTACCCGGGGGCCCCTGTACGGCAAGAAGGACCTGGAGGACGACCGCCGCTTCGGCTTCGGGATCGTCACCTCCGCCGACGTCATGCGCAAGGGCGTGGACGAGATCGCCGACGCGCTGCGCCAGCGCATCGGCGACCGGCCGCTCTACGTGTCGGTGGACATCGACGTGCTGGACCCGGCGCACGCGCCCGGCACCGGCACCCCCGAGGCGGGCGGGCTGACCAGCCGCGAGCTGCTGGAGATCCTGCGCGGGCTGTCCTCCTGCAACCTGGTGGGCGCCGACGTGGTGGAGGTCGCCCCGGCCTACGACCACGCGCAGATCACCTCGACGGCGGCCTCCCACGTCGCCTACGACCTGGTCAGCGTGCTCGCGCTGAACCACGCCCGCAGGGCCTGAGGCCGTACTCTTCCGGACCTTCCGCCCCGCTGCGGCCCGCCCGTCGCGCGGCGGAAGGTCCTCAAGGGCGTCGAGGACCGGTGTGGGGGCCGGCCTCGGCGCCCTTCCGGCTGCGCCCCGCGTCCCTCCGAACGGCCGCACGCCTCCTCCGGGCGGGCCCCGGGCCGGAGCGGCGGGGCGCTCCGGCGCACGCGGGCGCCCCGCCGCCAAGGCGTGTTCGGTGGATGCTCTCGTGTGGCCCGGCGCTCGCGCCGGGTGCCGGGAGCGGTCGTCGGGTGACTTCCCGCAAGCCTCCCGGCGAGGTCGGCCCGGGGTAGGCCGTCCGAGCCCAGGCGGCGCGGCGAGGTCGGCCCGGCGGCCGCGACCCGGAATGATCCGCCGGAGACGCCTTACGCTCCGGCCGGGGCGCCGCGTGCCTCCAGGTGCGCCCAGGTCAGGGCGGTGACGTGGTCGGCCATCGCCTCGGGGCTCTCCCCCGGGTGGTCCAGCAGCCAGTCGGCGAACGCGTCGGCGGTGCTCACCGCGATCCTGGCCAGCAGCGCGGCGTCGCGCTCGCGCACGTCCCCGGGCAGTCCGCCGCAGGTGGTGATGAGGTCGGTGACCTCGGCCAGCACGCGGTCGCGGGCCCGGGTCACCTCGGCGGCGAAGGGGCCGGCGGCGGCGCGCCGGTACAGGACGGTCCAGCTCTCCCTGTTCTCGACCACGAATCCGAAGAAGGCGCGGATTCCGCGGCGCAGGGGGTCCTCCCCGCGCGGGGCGCGGGGGTCGTGGACGGCGGCGCGCAGGGTGAGCATGAGGCGTTCGGACTCGCGGCGCACGCAGGCGGTGAATATGCCTTCCTTGGAGCCCAGATAGTGGTACACCGTCGGTTTGGAGGTTCCCGCGGCCGCGGCGATCTGCTCGACGCGCACCGTGTGGTAGTCGCCCCGGGAGAATTCCGTGACGGCGGCGTCGATCATCAGTTGTTCACGGATCCGACGCGGTAGTCTGCGCTGTTTGCTCTTCACTCTGACGAACCCTATTGATCCGCCCTCTTTTGACCAGGGCCTCCCGGCACCCGTTTCCGGGCGCGGAGGGGCTTCGGATTCCGTGGCGGACGGATGACCTGTGACTACGAGTGAGTCCACCCTCACCCGTGGTGGTGTATCCCACATTCTCCGGGGTTTGGACGGCCGGATACCGCACACGGGTGCGCGGGACCCGGCCGCCTCCCGTCAGTCCGTCACGGCCTGCCCGTACGCCGGACGCAGCTCCAGCGTGCAGCACTTGGCGCCGCCGCCGGCCTTGCGCAGCTCGTCCAGCTCCACCGGGTGGACGGTCAGGCCCTCGGCGCGCAACCGGTCGGCCAGGTCCCGCGCCTCGGCGGCCAGGACCACGTTGCGGCCGTCGCAGACGGCGTTCAGGCCCAGGACGCGGGCGTCGTCCTCGGTGGCGAGGAGGGCGTCCGGGAACAGCGCCTCCAGCACCCTGCGGCTGCCCGCGGAGAACGCGCCCGGGTAGTAGGCGACGCGCTCGCCCGACAGCGCGAACAGGGCCGTGTCCAGGTGGTAGAAGCGGGGGTCCACCAGTTGCAGGGTCACCACCGGGCGGCCCAGGAAGCGCTCGGCCTCCTGGTGCGCGGCCGCCTCGGTGCGGAACCCGGTGCCGGCCAGGACCACGTCGTCGAGGGTGATGAAGTCGCCCTCCCCCTCGTTGACGTGCTTGGGCTCCCGGGTCTCGGTGTACCCCGCGGCCCGGAACCACTCCAGGTAGGCGGGCCCCTCGGGGGTGCGTTCGGCGCTGGCGAAGCGGGCGCCGTAGACCCGGCCGTCGACCACCAGGGCGCCGTTGGCCGCGAACACCATGTCCGGCAGCCCCTCGATGGGCGAGATCTCCTGGACCTCGTGGCCCAGCTCCAGGTAGAGGTCGCGCAGCGCCTCCCATTGGCGGATCGCCCGCTCCCGGTCGACCCGCACGGCGGGGTCCATCCAGGGGTTGATCGCGTATTCGACCGCGAAATAGGTGGGGCGGCACATGAGGTAGTGCCGTCGAACCGCCACCGGACCGGTCGGGTTCTTCATTGAACCTCCCAGTGAGACCGTCGGGAATCACGGACCCCCGCGGCGGCGCGGCCTTCACCACCGTGCGCCGCCTCGGGGTTCGTCCGTTCGATGTGGGGATACCCGCACCGGGGCCGGGCCAAGGGGCACGGTTCGGTGAACACGCGGTCCCCGGCACGGGCCGCCCCCGCGCCCGGACGGGCGCGGGGGCGGCCGCGGGGCGGGCGGTCAGCGGCCGCCCGCGCGGGCCACCGCCTCCTCCAGTTCCTCACGGTTCATCTTGGAGCGGCCCGGCACGTCCAGCTCCGAGGCGCGCCGGAGCAGTTCGCGCTTGGTGCGCCGGCCCTCGCCGCGGGCGGGCGGGCGCGGCCCGGGGGCGCGCCCGTGCGGGAGGCTGCGGCGCAGCGCCTCCTGGAGAGCGCCGTCCCTGGAGGACCCCTCGGTCCGGCGCGGCCGGTCCTCCCCGCCGGGCCGGTGGGTGATGGTGCCTCCCCTGGCCTTGGCCCGCACCAGTTCGGTGAGGCGGTGGCCGTAGCTGTCTTCGTAGCGGGCCGGGTCCCAGTCGACCGACAGCGAGTCGACCAGTTCGGCGGCCAGCGCCAGCTCCTCCTTGCCCAGCGCGGGGTAGGGCACCGGCGGCATCACGTCGTCGGGGGCGCGCACCTCGTCGGGCCACCACAGGGTGGAGGCGGACAGCACGCCGCGGGTCGGCTCGATGAGCACCGGGGACTCGCGGTCGCGCAGGACGACGGTGGCCGTCCCCGCCCGGCGCGTGCGGTCCAGGGCCGCGTAGAGCAGCTGGTAGGGCTGGGCGTCGGCGGGGTCGCGCGGGGCCATGTAGTAGGTGGAGGCGTACCAGAGGGGCCCGACCGACCCCTCGGAGACGAACCCGTCCAGGCGCATGGTGCGCGACCCGTGCGGGAGGATCTCCTCCAGTTCCTCCGGTTCCAGGACGACGTACTCGTCCTCGACGGCGGTGCGGGCGCCGCGCACGATCTTCTCGGCGGGGACCTCCTCGCCGGTGCGCTCGTTGACGCGGACGTAGCGGATGCGGTCGGCGGTGCCGCGTTCGAACTGGTGCAGGACCGGTCCGCGGCGCTCGCGGGCGCTGTAGAGGCGCACCCCGATCGGCACTTCGCCGAACATGAGGGTGCCCACCCAGACAGGATTGACCATGGTGCCTCCCTAGTCCCCATGATCACCGGGGGCGGGCAAAATACCGGTCGAAAAGAACAAAGAACCAGTCATGGGACTTTTCCGACAACCGAACCCCGTTCTTTTACCGACCGGTCGGTATCGCTAGGATCGCGGCAGTCCGTGATTGGAGTTCCTCCCATGAGTACGACCGTCAAGGCCGCCGTCTTCTCCGCGCCGGGCACGCCACCCGAGATCCGCGACCTGGTGCTGCCCGACCCCGGCTCCGGCCAGGTGCGGGTGCGCATCGCCGCCGCCGGGGTCTGCCACTCCGACCTGTCCCTGTCCAACGGGACCCTGCCCCAGAAGTGGCCCGCCGTCCTGGGCCACGAGGGCGCCGGGACCGTCGAGGCCGTCGGCGAGGGCGTCACCTCCGTCAGCCCCGGCCAGCACGTCATCCTCAACTGGGCCCCGGCCTGCCGGGCCTGCTGGTTCTGCCGCAACGGCGAACCCCACCTGTGCGAACACGCCCTGGACCGGGCCGCCGTCCCCTACGCCCACCTCACCGACGGCACCCCCGTCCACCCCGGCCTGGGCTGCGGGGCGTTCGCCGAGGCGACCGTGGTGGGGGCCGACGCCGTCGTGCCGCTGCCCGACGGCCTGGACCCGGCCACCGGCGCCGTCCTGGGGTGCGCGGTGCTCACCGGATGGGGCGCCGTCAACAACTCCGCCGCCGTGCGCCCGGGCCAGTCGGTCGTGGTCATGGGCCTGGGCGGGGTGGGCCTGTCCGTGCTCCAGGCGGCCCGCATGGCCGGGGCCGACCCGGTGGTCGCGGTGGACGTCTCCCCCGCCAAGGAGGAGCTGGCCCGGTCGCTGGGCGCCACCGAGTTCCTGCTCTCCGACGAGCACCTGTTCAAGGCGGTGCGGGCGCTCACCGGCGGACGCGGCGCCGACCACGTCTTCGAGGTGGTGGGCTCGGCCCAGGTGGTGCGCACGGCCTGGAACATCAGCCGCCGCGGCGGCACCATCACCGTGGTGGGGGTGGGGTCGGTGAAGGACGAGGTGTCGTTCAACGCCCTGGAGCTGTTCCACCAGGCCCGCACCGTGCGCGGGTGCGTCTTCGGGTCGAGCGACCCCGACCGCGACCTCCCCGTCATCGCCGAGGGCGTGCGCTCGGGCGGGCTGCGGCTGGGGGCGATGGTGACCGACGAGATCCCGCTGTCGGGCGTGCCCGACGCGTTCGAGCGGATGCGCCAGGGCAAGGGCGGCCGGTCGCTGGTCCGCTTCGGGGCGTGAACGCGGTGGGGGCGCGGCGGCGCCCCCACCGTGCTCAGCGCCGCCCGGGGTCCTCCACCGTCACCTCCAGCACCTCCAGGGGCGCCTCGTCGTCGGCCCGGTCGGCGAGGGCCGAAAGGACCCGGTGGAAGAGGATCGCCCGGTGCACGCCCATCCCGACCATGAGCAGCGCCCCCGGGACCGGGAAACCCGGAAGTCCCAGGGCGTAGAGCAGGGCGGCGAACACCCCGAAGAGGGTGCCCGCACCGACCCCGCCGTTCATGGGGCAGCGCCAACTGCGCCAGCCCCACATCCAGCCCGCCGCCAGCACCGCCGCCCAGGGGTCGACCAGGACCGCCACGGTCGGGTAGAGGACCAGGGCGAACACGAGCACCCCGGACAGCCCGTCGAGCACCGGAACGGCCAGGAGCAGCCGCCACCCGGCGGCGGTGCGCGGCACGAGCCGCTCGGCGGGCGGCGGGGGCTCCCCCGGGCCGCCCCGGTGCTCCCACCACACGAGCACGGCGAGCAGCGCGAACCCGCCCAGGGCGACGCCGGCGGCCGGGCCGAACCAGTGCCCGGCCCCCTCCGGCATCCACAGGTGCTCGGGCCCCACCGCCATCGGGTCCAGGCCCAGGGCGGCCGGGGTCGCCGCGTGCAGGGTGTAGAGGAAGGCCACCGACAGGACCACCTCCGCGAGGACGAACCCCAGGTGGACGACGGCCAGCTGAGTGAGAGGGGCGGGCGCCCCGGGGGCGTCCGCGTACGTCCGCGTGGAGAAGAGCGGACGCACGAGCATCACGAGCAGCAGGGCGGCGGCGACCGCCAGGGCGGTCGGCCCGGGCTCGAAGCCCGGCGGGACGAAGTACACGTCAGCCCTCCCGCCGCGGCACCGGCGCGCCGTCGGCGTCCAGCACCGTAACCTCCAGGACCGGTTCCCCGAGTTCCCCGAGGCGCTGCCTCGCCGCCATCCGGCCGAGCACCACCCCGAACAGGGACCACAGGAGCAGGGGCGCGGCCAGCCCTCCCGGAAGCACGAAGGCGTAGAGCCCGAGGAGGCCCGCCTCGATCACACAGCACCAGAGCATCACCGCGGGCCCGGACGTCCGGTACTGGCACCCGGACACCAGGGCGACCGCCAGCACTCCGGTCAGCGGCCCGAAGTGCGCCGCCAGCAGCGGGTACAGCACCAGGTAGTACGCGGCGACGCCGCACGACAGCCCCAGGGGCAGGGACGCCCGGTACAGCAGCATCTCCCCGCCCGACCAACGGGCCAAGGGGGTGTGCCGCGGCTCGGGCACCCGTGCCCGTTCGCGCACCGCCCACACCACGAAGATCGCGAACAGGGCGGCGACCGCACCGGACACCAGCCACAACGGGGGCTCCTCCCCCACCAGGGCCCGCCACCCGGGCACGGTCTCCTGGAACCCCCGGGGCACCAGGTCCCCCAGGGAGAGGCCATGCACCGCCGTGGTGTGGAAGGCGATGACCGCCGCCACCTCCACGGCGGACAGGAGCAGGGTCAGGGCCACCAGGCCGGACGGCCGCGTGAACACGGGCGCGATCCGGGGCAGGGCGGACACCGCGTAGGGGACCGCGAGCAGGAAGAGCAGGAGCGCGAAGCCGATGACGGTGGCCGCGGGGCCGGGGTCGAAGGCCGCAGGGGGAAAGTACACGGGGGATCCTCGGTCGACGGTCGGGGCGGGGACCTGCGCGGGCGCGGTCGAGCGGGGAGCGGGCGCACGCGGGCCGAATGATCATGCCGGATACCTGCGGGTTTGTCACAGGCTGACAAAAGCTGTGGCGTACGGCACACATGGCCCTTGCCCCGCGCCCGGCGAAGGAGCACAGTCGTCACCATCGCGCACAGCGTGCCGCGGGCACGGCCGACCGAGTCGAGGAGACACGACCCCCATGAGCAGCGCAGCGGATCAGGCCGACGCGATCGTCGTCGGCGCGGGACTGGCGGGCCTGGCGGCGGCGGCCGAACTGGCCGACGCGGGCAAGCACGTGATCCTGCTCGACCAGGAACCCGAACAGTCCCTGGGCGGACAGGCGTTCTGGTCCTTCGGCGGCCTGTTCTTCGTGGACTCCCCCGAGCAGCGCCGGATGGGCATCCGCGACTCCAGGGAGCTCGCCCTCCAGGACTGGATGGGCACCGCCGGCTTCGACCGCCCCGAGGACGCGTGGCCGCGCAGGTGGGCCGAGGCGTACGTGGACTTCGCCGCCGGGGAGAAGTACTCCTGGCTGCGGCAGATGGGCCTGCGGCTCTTCCCCATCGTGGGCTGGGCCGAGCGCGGCGGCTACCTGGCCGACGGGCACGGCAACTCCGTCCCCCGCTTCCACATCACCTGGGGCACCGGTCCGGGCGTGGTCGCCCCGTTCGAGCGCCGGGTGCGCGCCGCCGCCGAGCGGGGGCTGGTCTCCCTGCGGTTCCGCCACCGCGTCGACGAGCTGGTCGTGACCGGCGGGGCCGTGACGGGCGTGCGCGGCACCGTGCTGGCGCCCAGCGACGCCGAGCGCGGCCGGGCCAGCAACCGCGACGCCGCCGGGGAGTTCGAGCTGTCCGCGCAGGCGGTCGTCGTCACCTCCGGCGGTATCGGCGCCAACCACGATCTGGTGCGCAAGAACTGGCCCGAGCGGCTGGGCACCCCGCCCGAGCACATGCTGTCGGGCGTCCCCGAGCACGTGGACGGGCGCATGCTCGGCATCACCGAGCAGGCGGGCGCGCAGATCATCAACCCCGACCGCATGTGGCACTACACCGAGGGCATCCAGAACTGGGACCCGATCTGGTCCCGCCACGGCATCCGCATCCTGCCCGGGCCCTCGTCGCTGTGGCTGGACGCCACCGGCAAGCGGCTGCCCGCCCCGTACTTCCCCGGGTTCGACACCCTGGGCACGCTGGACCACATCATGAAGAGCGGCCACGACTACACGTGGTTCGTGCTCTCCCAGAAGATCATCGAGAAGGAGTTCGCGCTGTCGGGCTCGGAGCAGAACCCCGACCTGACCGGCAAGGACGTCCGGCTCCTCCTCAAGCGCGCGCTGCCGGGCGCGCCCGGACCGGTGGAGGCGTTCAAGGAGCACGGGGTGGACTTCGCGGTCGCCGGCCGGCTGCCCGCGCTCATCGAGAAGATGCGGGAGATCGCCGGGGACGGGGTGCTGGACCCCGACACCGTCACCCGCGAGGTGGTGGCCCGCGACCGGGAGATGGTCAACACGTTCACCAAGGACCTCCAGGTGACGGCGATCCACGGGGCCCGCAACTACCGGGGCGACAAGCTGATCCGGGTGGCGTCCCCGCACCAGATCCTCGACCCCAAGGCGGGCCCGCTGATCGCGGTGCGCCTGCGCATCCTCACCCGCAAGACGCTGGGCGGGCTGCACACCGACCTGGACGCGCGGGTGCTGCGCGCCGACGGCACCCCGCTGCCGGGCGTGTACGCGGCGGGCGAGGTCGCCGGGTTCGGCGGCGGCGGCGTGCACGGCTACCGCGCCCTGGAGGGCACCTTCCTGGGCGGCTGCCTGTTCTCGGGCCGGACCGCCGGCCGCGCCGCCGCGGCCGCGCTCTGAGGCCCTGACGGAGGCGAGGCGCCGGACACCCGTCGCGGGTGTCCGGCGCCTCGTGCTCGCAGGGGGTGTCAGCCATCCGAGTCCGGGGACCCGGGCCCCTCCTTGCGGGGTCGGCCGCGGCGGGGGATGTCCCCGGCCTCCTTCGGCATCCGCCCCGCGTCGTCGAGGGCGCGGCGCAGAAGGAATTCGATCTGGGCGTTGGTGCTGCGCAACTCCTGGCCCGCCCACCGCGCCAAGGCGTCGTGGACGGCGGGGTCGAGCCTCAGCAGCACCTTCTTGCGCTCCGGCACGGCCACCTCACCCCGTTACTGGTACAGCGTCCCCGTGTTCACGACCGGGCTGGCGGGGCGGTCCGAGCACAGCACGACCAGCAGGTTGCTGACCATGGTGGCCTTGCGCTCCTCGTCGAGCTCGACCACGTGCTCCTCGGACAGCCGCGACAGGGCCCGGTCGACCATGCCCACGGCGCCCTCGACGATCTCCTGGCGGGCGGCGATCAGGGCGCCCGCCTGCTGGCGCTGGAGCATGGCCTGGGCGATCTCGGGCGCGTACGCCAGGTGCGTGAAGCGGGACTCCACGATGCGCACGCCCGCGGCCTCGACCCGCTGTCCGACCTCCTCCGACATGCGCTCGGTGATGGCGTCGGCGTTGTCGCGCAGGGACAGGGCACCCTCGGCGTCGTAGGAGTCGTACGGGTAGTGGCCGGCGATGTGGCGCACGGCGGCCTCGGTCTGGATGGACACGAACTCCACGAAGTCGTCGACCTCGAAGGTGGCGCGGGCGGTGTCCTCCACCTGCCACACGACGACGGCGGCGATCTCGATGGGGCTGCCCGAGGCGTCGTTGACCTTCATGACGGAGGTCTCGTGGTTGCGGATGCGCGTGGAGACGGCGTTGCGGTCGGTCAGCGGGTTCACCCAGCGCAGGCCGTCGGTGCGCACGCTGCCGACGTAGCGGCCGAAGAGCTGGACGACGCGGGCCTCGTTGGGGGAGACCATGGTCAGCCCCAGCATGAGGAAGAGGCCGACGACGGCGATGACGGCGCCGACGATGATCGCCGCGAGGAGCGGCACGGCCTCGACCAGGAAGGGCGAACCGGCGACGGCGGCGCCGACGAGCACGATCAGCAGGGCCAGCAGGAACATGCCGATGCCGTCGCGGCTCTTGGCCGTGGTCTCACGGTACTGCGGGGCCTCCCGGTAGCCGGGGGCGGGGGCGGCGGATTCGGTCATGTGCGTTCCTTCTCTCTCAAGTGATGACGCGAGCATAGCATTGTGATATCACTTTTTATAGGAGCCGGGCCACAGGGGCCCACAAGACCGAGAGGAGACGTGGACGCGATGACCACCGACACACCGCGTTTGCGCCCGCCGCACCACCGCGTGGACCCCCGGGCCGTCCGCTGGTGGACCACCCGTTCGCTGATCGCGACGGTCGCCCTCACCGCGGTCCCCGTCGTCCCCGCCCTGATCTGGGAGCCGGTCCGCTTCTGGTTCCTGCTCGCGGCCGCCGCCATCGGGGTCCCCGGCCTGCTGATCACCTTCGTGATGCCGCAGTGGCGGTACCGGGTCCACCGCTGGGAGGTCACCGACACCGCCGTCTACGCCTCCAGCGGCTGGTTCTGGCAGGAGTGGCGGGTGGCCCCCATGTCGCGCATCCAGACCGTGGACACCGCGCGCGGGCCGCTCCAGCGGGCGTTCGGGCTGTCCAGCGTGACCGTCACGACCGCCTCGGCCGCCGGGCCGATCGAGATCGCGGGCCTGGACCACGCCCTGGCGACCCGGGTCGCCGACCAGCTCACCGAGACCACCCAGGCGGTTCCGGGGGATGCCACGTGACCACCGCGCAGCGACCCCCGACCGAACGCCCGCTGGGCGACTGGCAGGGCCTGAGCCCGCTCAGCGTGTGGGCCAACACCGCCGCCGGCGCCCTCTTCATCGTCCCCGCCGCCGTCGTGGGCACCGTCGTCCTGATCGTCCTGGACCTGGCCTGGTGGGCCCTGGCCCCGCTGCCCGGGGCCCTGGCGCTCATCGCCGGGCTCACCGCCCTGGACATGATGGTCCTGAAGGCGGTCTCCTACCGCGTCACCGACGAGCGCATGGAGATGCGCTCGGGCGTGGTCGCCAAGGCCTACCGCTCGGTGCCGCGCGAGCGCGTGCGCAGTGTGGACGTGGCGGCGCCGGTCTACGCCCGGCCCTTCGGCCTGTGCGTCGTCACCGTCGGCACCGGCGAGCAGGTCGACTCCGGATCCGACCAGGTCAAACTCCAGTTCGTCACCGCCGCCCAGGGCGAGCGGCTGCGCCGCGAGCTGCTGTACCGCGAAACGCCGGCCGCCGGGAGCACCGAAGGGGCGGAGGGCGCGGGGGGCGCGGAGGAGGCCGACGGCCTGGAGCTGGCCCGCCTGGACCGGCGGTGGTTCGCCTACGCCCCGGCCACCACCGCCACCCTGGGTATCGGCATCGGTGCCATAGCGGCCCTGATCGGCGCCAACGCCCAGTCCGAGGGCTGGATCTACCGGTGGATCTCCGAGCAGGCCGGGCTGCCCAGCACCGCGGAGATCGGCGCGTTCGTCATGGCCCGGCTGCTGTTCGTCGTCCCGGCGGCGCTGGTGGGCCTGCTGGTGTCGGGCACGGTCGTCCTGGTGGCCGTCGCGGTGGAGACCTGGTGGGACTACCGGCTGACCCGGGAGTCCAACGGAACGGTGGTCATGCGCCGGGGCCTGCTCAACAGCCAGTCCCTGACGATCGAGGGCCGGCGCCTCAACGGGGTCACCCTGCACGAGCCCCTGGTGCTGCGCTCCGCCGGAGGCGCGGACGTGCGCGCGGTCGCCACCGGCCTGGGGGCCGCGGACGCGGAGAAGACCCAGGCCAAGAGCCGCCTCTCCCCGCCGATGCCCCGGGACCGAGCCCGGGAGCTGGCCGCGGACCTGATGCGCACCCCCGAGTCGCCCCTGGACCTGCCGCTGACCGCGCACCCGCGGTCGGCCCTGAGCCGCCGCCTGGTCCGCGCCGGGTGGGCCTCGCTGGCGGGCTTCGCCGTCGCCGGCGGGCTGGCGTGGCTGCACACGCTGGCCGAGGCCGCGTGGTGGGACGCCGCCCACGAGATCGAGGAACAGCTCAACCCGCTGCCGGTCGTCACCCACCTGGTGGAGGCCGCCCCGCCCTGGGGCTGGTGGCTGCTGGGGGCCGCGTTCGCGGTGGTGGCGTTCTGGTACGCGGTCGGCTCCCACCGGGCGCTGGGGCACGGCCTGCACCCGCGCTACCTGGTGGTGCGCCGGGGCATGGCGGTGCGCGACACCACGACCCTGGAGCGGTCGGCGGTGATCGGCTGGCGGATCACCCGCACGCCGTTCCAGCGCCGGGCCGGGCTGGCGCACGTGTCGGCCACCACCGCCTCGGGCAAGGGCATGTACACCGCCGCCGACGTCGGGCTGGGCCAGGGGCTGGCCTGGGCGGCGCTGGCCGTCCCGGACCTGCTGACCCAGTTCCTGGAGCGCGACGGGGAGCCGGAGGGGGCGGACGGGGAGCGCGGCTGAGCGCTCCCCCGGACCGGGGGCCGGTACGGCGCCGGGCGGCCCCCGTCGACGACGTGGCCATCACGGCCGGGGGGCACCGCATCCCGGGCCCCGCCCCCGGCCCGAAGGCCCCGGTCCGCGCTCCGGCCCCCGGCGCGTTTCCCGCGCCGGGGGCCGGGGTGTGCTCAGCGGGCGGCCGGGGCGGGCACGATCTCGAAGACCCGGTCCAGGCCCAGGATCCCCAGGACCCGGGAGACGACCGGGCGCGGCCGGGCCAGCACGAGGCGGCCGCCCCGGGCGTTCATCGCCCGCTGCGCCGCCACGAGGGCGCCCACGCCGCTCGCGTCCAGGAACCCCACACCCGCCAGGTCCACGACCAGGCACTCACAGCCCTCCTCGCGGGCCGCCGCCGCCAACCGGGCGCGCAGGCCCGGGACGGTGGCCAGGTCGATCTCGCCCTCCACCGATACCACCGTCACACCGGTGTGCGGGAGACATTCCTGGAACCGGACATCCCGTGCCACTCGAGGCCACCTCTCACCGGACGTAATCTTTCCACTACGCAACCGCGTACGAGATCGTAACCTCTCCAGAGAGGTTCCGTCAGGCTTTTGCGAGGAAAACCCCCGAAAACTCGCCGATGTGGCCGCGGGGACAGGTTCACCTCACCCCCGGGCCGGCGTCCTCGGCCTCCGGGGAAGGCCCGCACACCTCTCTCGGACACACCCGGACGCACCCCCGCACCGTGCCCCGGGCGCCCGAGTGCGGTAAAAGCGGTAGGGACACATGGTGTCCTTGAGGCCCCGGGCCGACGCACAGCGCACAGAAGGGAGGGAGCGGCGCACCCCTTCCGCCCTGCCGGGCGGGACCGCGCCGCGCACCCCATGACCGAAACCGCCGAGACCCGACCCGGCTGGTTCTCAGCCCAGGAGCTGGAGGGCATCCGCGGCCGCATGCCCCTGGTGTACGTGCAGGCCGTCCCGGTCCGGGTCGACGAGGTCGGCCAGGTCACCCACGTCGGCCTGCTGATGCGGGCGACCCCCGACGGCCGGTTCCACCGGTCGGTGGTCTCGGGCCGGGTCCTGTACCACGAGCGGGTCCGCGACGCGCTGCTGCGCCACCTGGAGAAGGACCTGGGCCCGGTGGCACTGCCCCGCGTCCCGGCCTCCCCGCAGCCGTTCACCGTCGCCGAGTACTTCCCCACCCCCGGGGTGACCCCGTTCCACGACCCGCGCCAGCACGCGGTGGCGCTGGCCTACATCGTGCCGGTGTCGGGCGACTGCCAGCCCCGCCAGGACGCCCTGGACCTGGTGTGGCTCACCCCCGCCGAGGCCGCCGACCCCGTGGTCCACGCGGAGATGAACGACGGCCAGGACGTCCTGCTGCGCCAGGCGCTGGCCCACGTGGGGCACGCCCCCTGAGCCGGGCGGGCCCCGCGGCGGCGCCGCGGGGCCCCTTCCCCGCCCCCGGGCACGGGGACACCGCGAGGGCGTACCCTCTACCCATGCCCGAAGCCCTGGCCGCCCTCGTCGACGACGCCCTGGCCCTGGTCCCCGCCCGGGGCCGCGCCCTGCTCGGCCTGACCGGCGCCCCCGGGGCGGGCAAGTCCACCCTGGCCCGGCAGCTGGTCGCCGAGGCCGACGCCCGGACCGCCCCGGGCACCGCCGGCTACCTGCCCATGGACGGCTTCCACCTGTCCAACGCCCAGTTGGAGCGGCTGGGGCGGCTGGACCGCAAGGGCGCCCCCGACACCTTCGACGCGCACGGGTACGCCGCCCTGGTGCGGCGGCTCCTCACCGAAACCGACCACCCGGTCTACGTCCCCGACTACGACCGGCGGCTGCACGAGCCCGTCGCCGCCCGCCACGTGATCGGGCCCGGCACCCGGCTCGTCGTCACCGAGGGCAACTACCTGGCCTGGGACGCCGAGCCCTGGGGGTCCCTGCGCCCGCTGTTCGCCGAACTCTGGTACGTGGAGGCCGACGACGCGCTGCGCGAGGAGCGCCTGCTGCGCCGCCAGCTGGCGGGCGGCCGCGACGAGGCCGCCGCCCGGGAGTGGGTGGAGCGCAGCGACCGCGCCAACGGGGAGCTCGTCAAGCGCTTCAGGAGCGCCTGCACCCGCGTCGTCCCCACCGGCGCGGTGCCCCGGCGCCCCGGGGGCGCCGAGGGGGCCGCGGGCGGCTGAGCCCCGCCGCTCAGGCGGCCCGGCGCAGGAACCGGCGGGCCGACCCGCGCACCAGCCACAGGTACCCCTCGGCGGAGCCCTGCTTGCCGCTCCCCCGGAGCCCGCCGTAGGCGGACGACACGATCATCTCCTTGTAGCGGGCGGCCAGGCCCCCGGTCAGGAAGGCCCCGCGCGGGGAGTCGTCGGCGTGCACGAACTGGATGAGCCCGTCACGCCGCCCCAGGCTGACGCACTGGAACAGGTAGCCGAAGGGGGCGGCGTCCGGCTCGCGCCCGGCCAGCCGGGCGGCGACGGCATCGGCCGCCGCGGTCCCCATGGGCAGCCCCATCGCGCAGGACATGCGCAGCTCCCGGCCGTCCACGGCGTCGGCGTGGGCGGCGTCGCCCACCACGTACACGTCCGGGTGGGAGACCGACCGCTGGGTGCCGTCGACGAGGGCCCGCCCGGAGCCGTCCACGGCCAGCCCGGCCCCGGCCGCCAGCGGGGAGACGTCGAACCCGGCGTTCCACACGGTGAGGTCGCTCTCCAGCAGGTCCCCGTCCTCCAGCTTGACGTGGCCCGCCTCCACCGCGGCGACCCGCGTGTGCTCGCGGACGGAGACGTCCAGGCGGTCCAGGACCCGGCGGACGTGGGCCCGGCCCCTGGCGCCGACGCCGGCCGCCACCGGGCCCGAGGTCACCAGCCGCACGTCCATGCCCGCGTGGGCCTCGGCGATCTCGGTGACGGCCTCCAGGCCGGTCAGTCCGCCGCCGACGACGGTGAGGGTGCGGGGGCGCTCCCGGGCGATGCGTCGGGCCACCTCGCGGGCGCCCTCCAGCCCGGCCAGGGTGACCGCGTGCTCGGCGGCCCCGGGTGCCGCGTCGGCCGCGGCGGTGCTGCCCAGCGCGTACACGAGGGTGTCGTAGCGCAGGGTGCGGAACCGGTCCCCGGTGCGGACGTCGACGGTGCGCGCCTCGGTGTCCACGGCCTCCACCCGGCCGACGACGAGATCGATGGCGGGGTTCAGGGAGTCGGCCAGGGGGTGGACTCCGACGTCGCGCCCGGCGGCCACCTCGTGCAGGCGGACCCGTTCGACGAACGTGTCGGTGGCGTTGACCAGGGTGACGCGCAGCCCCGCGCCGTTCGCGCGAACGTGGTGGGCGGCGCGCCGGGCGGCGGCGAGTCCGGCGTATCCGGCGCCGAGGACGAGGAGTTCGTGGACCATGGGTGCCTCCCGGTGGAGTGTTCCGTCGCCCCATGGACGGTTCGGGCCGCCGCGGATGTGACATGCCCGCGCGCCGGTCCCCCGGGTGTGGCCGACGCCATAGGCCCTCCCGGACCCCCTGCGGGAAAGGCGTTCCGCGGTTCCGCGCCCTCTCGGGGAGTGGACGCACCCCCACCCCCTTGTCCATATGGCGAGACAAATATCCCACATAGTGTCCATTAGGTCTACGATCCGGTCATCCTCCCTTTGCAGACCATCGCTCTGACCTGGAAAGAAGTCCCATGACGGACGTCGCCGAACAGCACCCGGCACCGGAGCGCGGCACCCCCGCGCCGGTGGACCCGCCGACCAACCCGCGACGCAAGGTGCTCACCGCCAGCCTCGTGGGCACGTCCGTCGAGTTCTACGACTTCTACATCTACGCGACCGCCGCGGTCCTGGTCTTCCCGGCGCTGTTCTTCCCCGAGGGCGACATGATGGCCGCCCGCCTGCAGTCGCTGGCCACCTTCGCCATCGCGTTCGTGGCCCGCCCCATCGGCTCCTGGGTGTTCGGCCACTTCGGCGACCGCGTCGGCCGCAAGGCCACCCTGGTGGCGTCCCTGCTCACCATGGGCATCGCCACCGTCGGCATCGGCGTGCTGCCCACCTACGCCCAGGTCGGCGTCCTCGCCCCGCTGCTGCTGGCGCTGTGCCGGTTCGGCCAGGGCCTGGGGCTGGGCGGCGAGTGGGGCGGGGCCGCCCTGCTGGCCACCGAGAACGCACCCGCGGGCAAGCGCGGCTTCTACGGGACGTTCCCGCAGCTGGGCGCGCCCATCGGGTTCTTCCTCGCCAACGGCGTGTTCCTCATCCTGAGCCAGGCCATGAGCGAGGAGACGTTCCTGGCGTGGGGCTGGCGGGTGCCGTTCCTGCTGTCGACGATCCTCATCGTGGTCGGCCTGTGGGTGCGCCTGAGCCTGCACGAGACCCCCGCGTTCGCCAAGGTGCTGGCCGCGGGCGAGCAGGTGCGCACGCCCATCGTCGAGGTGTTCCGCCGCAACTGGGCCGCCCTGATCCTGGGCACCCTGGTCATGGTCGCCACGTACGTGCTCTTCTACCTCATGACGGTCTTCTCGCTGGGCTTCGGCACCGACCCGGAGACCGGCCTGGGCTACGACCGCTCCCAGTTCCTGGTGTTCCTGCTGGTGGGCGTGGTGTTCTTCGGGATCTTCACCCCGGTCGCCGGGCTGCTGTCGGACCGGTTCGGCCGCAAGCCCGTCCTGGTGGCGGTGACCGCCGCGATCATCGTCTTCGGGTTCGCCATGGGCCCGCTGCTGGGCTCGGGGACCGTCGGGGTGCTGGCCTTCCTGGTCATCGGCCTGTCGCTGATGGGCCTGACCTTCGGCCCGATGGCGGCGGTGCTGCCGGAGCTGTTCCCGACCAACGTGCGCTACACCGGCGCCTCGGCCGCCTACAACCTGGCCGGGCTGCTGGGCGCGTCGTTCGCCCCCTACATCGCGACCTGGCTGGCGGGCACCTTCGGGATCGCGTGGGTGGGCGGCTACCTGGTGCTGGTCAGCGTGATCACGCTGGTCGCGCTGCTGCTGACCCGCGAGACCCGCGACGACTCGCTCGACGACACCCCGGTCAGGGTCACCGCGCGCGGCTGACCCCCGGCGGCGGGCCCGGGGAGCGGTGCGCTCCCCGGGCCCGCCGTGTGTCTACAGGCGCGCCTCGAGGGCGGCGCGGCCGGTGAACAGGTGCCCGGCCATGCCCAGCGCCTCGGCGGCCGCCACGTTCTCGCCGCGGTCGTCCACGAACAGGGTGTCCCCCGGGTCGACCGCCATCCGCTCCAGGCACCACAGGTAGACCTCGGGCTCGGGCTTGGCCACCCCCAGGCGGCCGGAGAAGGCGCGCACCGAGAACGCCGCCAGCCACGGGTTGTCCTTCTCGAAGCGGTCGGCCAGCTCGACCGGGATGTTGGACAGCAGTCCCACCGTGCGGCCCCGCGAGGCCAGCCGCTCCACCAGGGAGACCATGTCGGGGTCCACCGCCCGCCAGCTGTCGATGTCGGCCGCGATCAGCGCGGCGGCCAGGGGCGGGTCCACCTCGCGGCCCAGCCGCTCCCCCACCGCCCTCCAGTAGGCGGGCCCGTCCAGGTCCCCGCGGTCGTAGGGCAGGCGCAGGTCCCAGTAGGCGTCCCAGAACGCGGCGGGGTCGGCCGCGCCCATGGCGGCGGTCAGGCGCTCCTTCCCCTCGGCGGACTGGTGGCGGGCGATCACGCCGAACAGGTCGAACAGGACGGCTCCGGGTTCGGTCTCGGGCAAGGAGGGCTCCTCGGGGTCGGTGGGCGGCTCACTCCAGCCGTACCCGATGGCGGTCCTCCGCGCACACGGAACCGGGGGAACGGGCGGGAGGCCGGCCCTGTGGACAACCCGCCCGGGCGGGCCGGACCGGCCTACCCTGAAGGGGCGGAGGGTCGTGGGCGCCGAGACCCTCGGGGAGGGGTCCTCGGTGGTCCGGGACTCTCCTCGGGATGCGATCCACTGGTGATCGGAAAATCGCGCTCCGCGGCCCCTCCAGGCAGGGGACGGAAAATCAAGGGAAGAAGGTCCCATTTTCCCGATAAAAAGAGTTCAACCTTTGATCTCTATGGATCTGGAAACTCAGGAAGGCCTGTGACCTCGTGGGATGCGACCGTGGGCACCGGGGGTTCGGCACTCCGGATACGGGTGGCGGAAAGGCGCCCCTAGACTCGGAGGAGACCTTCGGAGAAACGGTGGAGAGAGCGCCCATGAGTGACGGTGAAGGCACCGCCCCCGGCCAGGAGCGGCTGTCCCTCCCCGAGGTGCGGCTGGACGACCTGCTCGACGAGGTGCGCTCCCGGCTCAGCGAGATCTCCATGACCCAGGAGCGCATCCGCACCCTGCTGGAGGCGGTCGTCTCCATCGGGGAGGGCCTGGAGCTCGACCCCCTGCTGCTGCGCATCACCGAGACCGCGAGCAGCCTGGTCGACGCCCGCTACGGGGCGCTGGGCGTGATCGGGCCCGACGGCGAGATGAGCCGGTTCATCCCGGTGGGGCTGCGCCCGGACGAGATCTCCTCCATCGAGCACTGGCCCCGCGGCGAGGGCATCCTGGGGCTGCTCATCAAGGAGCCCGAGCCCCTGCGCCTGGGCGACGTCTCCGACCACCCCGAGTCGGTGGGCTTCCCCAGGGGGCACCCGGTGATGCGCACCTTCCTGGGGGTGCCCATCCGCATCCGCGACCGGGTGTTCGGCAACCTGTACATGACCGACAAGCGCGACGGCGGGCAGTTCACCGGGGACGACGAGCTGCTGCTGCGCGCCCTGGCCACGGCGGCGGGCACCGCCATCGAGAACGCCCAGCTGTTCGCCGAGACCCAGAGCCGGGAGACCTGGCTGGACGCCTCCGGGCAGATCACCACCCGGCTGCTGTCGGGCGCGCCGCCCGAGGAGGTGCTGCGGCTGGTGGCCCGGCGGGCGCGGCTGATGGCGCACGCCGACCTCTCCGTCATCGCCATGCCGGGCGAGGAGCCGGCCACCCTCACCGTGCGGGTGTGGGACGCCCCGGAGGGGGACGGGTCGCCGGAGGGGGCGGTGCACGGCCGCCGCGGCGCGTCCCTGGCTGCCGGGGTGCGGGGCGCCACGCTCGCGTGCACCCCGGGCACCCTGCTGGGGCGGGTCTACCTGAGCGGCGACCCGATCCGCACCGACATCTCCGAGCACTGCGACCCGGGCATCGAGTTCCTGGCCGAACTGGGCCTGGGGGCGATCCTGGTGCTGCCGTTCGGGCCCCCGGGCGGGGCGCGGGGCGTGCTGCTGCTGGCGCGCGCCGCGGGCCGGGAGGAGTTCCCGACCGCGTGGATGGGCATGCTGGCCGCCTTCGCCGACCAGGCGGCCGTGGCCCTGGAGCTGGCCGAGGCCCGGCTGGACTCCGAGCGGCTGAGCGTCCTGGAGGACCGCGACCGCATCGCCCGCGACCTGCACGACACCGTCATCCAGCGGCTGTACGCCACCGCGATCACCCTGATGGGCACGGTGCGGCGGATCGACGACGCCACCTCGTCCCAGCGGGTGCAGAACGCGGTGACCGACCTGGACGACACCATCCGGCAGATCCGTTCGACGATCTTCGCCCTGCAGAGCTCGGGCGAGGACTCCTCCCGGCTGCGCTCGCGGGTGCTGGACCTGGTCAACGGGGCCACCGACCCGCTGGGGTTCGCTCCCCGGCTGCTCACCCAGGGGCCGGTGGACACCGCCGTGGACGAGGCCACCGGCGGGCACCTGGTGGCGGTGCTGCGCGAGCTGCTGTCCAACGCCGCCCGGCACGCGCACGCCACGGCGGTGGACGTGGAGGTGTCGGTGGCCGACGGCCGGGTGGTGCTGCGGGTCTCCGACGACGGCGCGGGCATCCCCGAGGACGCGCACCGCAGCGGCCTGCGCAACATCGTCTCCCGCGCCGAGGAGCTCGGCGGTTCGGTGGAGATCGACTCCGCCCCGGGCGGGGGCACCACGGTGCGCTGGGCGGTGCCCGCCCGCGCCCGCGCCTGAGCGGGCGCGCCCGGCCCGGGCGGGGCGCGCCCCGGCGCCGCGCCCGCCCGACCGGTCAGGAACCGCCCAGGGACAGGCGGACCGCGTAGGCGGCGGCCTGGGTGCGGCGGGCCATGCCGAGTTTGGCGAGCACCCGCGAGACGTAGTTCTTGACGGTCTTCTCCGCCAGGTACATGCGGGCGCCGATCTCCCGGTTGGTCAGGCCCTCGCCGATCAGCTCCAGCACCCGGCGCTCCTGGTCGGTGAGCTCGCCCAGCGGGTCCTTGCGGCCCGCCTCCTCGCGCAGCCGCTCCAGCATGCGCGTGGTGGACTCCGGGTCCAGCAGCGAACGGCCCTGGGCGACCGTGCGCACGGCGCCGACCAGGTCGGTGCCGTGGATCTGCTTGAGGATGTAGCCCGACGCCCCGGCCATGACGGCGCCGTACAGGGCCTCGTCGTCGGAGTAGGAGGTGAGCATGAGGATGCGCGTGTCCGGGAGCAGGGAGCGGATCTCGCGGCAGACGGTGACCCCGTCGCCGTCGGGCAGGCGCACGTCGAGCACCACCACGTCGGGGGCCAGCGCGGGCACCCGGGCGAGCGCCTGGGCCGCGGTGCCGGCCTCGCCCACCACCTCGACGCCGTCCTCGTCGTCCAGCAGGGAGCCCACCCCCCGGCGGACGATCTCGTGGTCGTCGACCAGGAACACCCGGATCGTCTCGTCGCCGTGCATCAGGTACGCACCCCATCTCCTCACCGGTGGTCCCGGTCCCGGGCCGCCGAGCCCCATTGTGGGGCAGGGGGCCGCGGGTGCGCGCCGTCCGAACGGCGCTGCCACCGGTGACACAGGTCCCGTTTTCCCAGCTTAGACAACGGGCGTTGTCGCCTATGGGGCACAACGTCCCTTTTTGTTTGGGGACTAGGGCCTCCCGGGTAGGCGCTCGGAAGAGGACCTCCGCCGGCGTCCCGGGGACCGTAGGGCACCAGCCCCGCCCCCGTTGAACAGCGACGATGGTGGGGATCGAGAAAAACGGGGAACCGATCTCGGGGGGTCGCAATGGTGCGTGAAAGCGGTGTCGGAACCGCGCGGGAACAGACGGCGGTGCCGTCCGGCCGGGCTCACGGCGACGATCTGCTGGCCGGGACCCACCGGCTCGACGAGGACGCCGCGATGCTCCTGGGCACCGATCTCGCGGAAGGGGAGACCGAGGCGACCTTCACCGTCCTGGAGCGCCGGACGTGCTTCAACCTGGCCGCCACCCGCGACATCGGCCGGATCGCCTTCACCATCGACGGCGACGCGGCGCCGACCGTGCTCCCGGTCAACTACGCCCTGGTGAACGAGACCATCGTGCTGCGCACGAGCCTGGCGGGCACCGTCATGCGCTACTCCCGCGGCTACGCCTCCTTCCAGGTGGACCACTTCGACGACGAGCGCCGCGAGGGCTGGAGCGCCCTGTTCACCGGGCGCTGCCGGTGGGTGCGCGACGCGGGGGAGCTCTCCCGCATCCCGCAGGGACGGCTGCCCGTGCCCTGGGCGAAGGGGCCGCGGGACCAGGTCCTGCGGATCGTGCCCAACCGCGTCACCGGCCGCCGGATCCAGCGCCCCTGAGCCCGGCGCCGGCGGTGCCGGACCCGCGCCGCGGCCCGTGACCGGACCCGGCCGCGACCGTGAACGGCGCGGCCGACCGGCCCGGGCGAGGAACCTCTCGGTGTGCCCGAGCGTCCACCCTGATGACGAGGGAGATCTCAGGGAGGGTACACGTGGGCCTGTTCGACGCCATCCGTGGCGAATTCATCGACATCATCGAGTGGACCGACGACGGTCGCGACACGATCGTCTGGCGCTTCCCGCGGCACGACAACGAGATCAAGATGGGCGCACGGCTCACCGTGCGGGAGTCCCAGATCGCGGTGTTCGTCAACGAGGGCCGGGTGGCCGACGTGTTCGCGCCCGGCATGTACACCCTGGAGACCCGCAACATCCCGATCCTCAGCACCCTCAAGGGCTGGAAGCACGGGTTCGACTCGCCGTTCAAGGCCGAGGTGTACTTCGTCAACACCCGCCGGTTCAGCGACTTCAAGTGGGGTACGCAGAACCCGGTCATGGTGCGGGACCCCGAGTTCGGCCCGGTGCGGCTGCGCGCCTTCGGGGGGTACTCGGTGCGGGTGATCGACCCGCCGCTGTTCATCGGGGAGCTGGCGGGCACCGATCCGCAGTTCCGCACCGAGGAGGTGGAGGGCTACCTGCGGCAGATGATCGTCAGTCGCCTGGGCAGCGCCCTGGCCGCCGCCGCCCGCGACGTCCCGGTGCTGGATCTGGCGATCCACCAGCACGACCTGGGTCAGCGCATGTCCCAGGCGCTGACCCGGGACATGGCGTCGGTGGGCCTGGAGATCCCGGACTTCAACGTCGAGAGCATCACCCTGCCGCCGGAGGTCGAGAAGGCCCTGGACAAGCGCTCCCAGATGGGCGTGCTGGGTGACCTGGACCAATACACGAAGTTCCAGACGGCGGGCGCGATCGGCGACGCCGCCACGACCCCCGGCAGCGGAATGGGCGAGGCCATGGGCATGGGCATGGGGCTGGCCACCGCCCAGCAGATGGCCCAGAACATGAACCCGCAGGCCCGGCCGCAGCAGCCGCAGCAGGCACAGGCCCCCGCTCAGCCCGCCGCCGCCCCGCCGCCGCTGCCGCAGGCCCAGTGGTTCGTGGGTGTGGACGGGCAGCAGTCCGGGCCCTTCGACGTCAACGCCCTGTCGCAGCAGGTCGGCGGTGGTCGCCTGACCCGCGACACCCTGGTCTGGAAGGCCGGCATGGCCCAGTGGACCGCGGCCGGACAGGTCCCGGAGCTCTCGGGACTGTTCGCGGCGACCCCGCCGCCCATGCCGCCCGCCTGACCGGGCACCGCGTCTCCCATCCCCCGACCCCAGAAGGCCGATATGTCCGACACCGCCGTTCCCCCGTCACCGACATCCCCCCACGAGTTCCCCTGCGGCTCATGCGGGGCCCGACTGGAGTACTCCGCCGGTACACGCCGGATGCGCTGCCCGTACTGCGGCAGCGAGGAGAAGATCCCCGAGGCCACCCGCGAGGTGCGCGAGCACGCGGTGGAGACCCTCTTCGCCCGCAGGCCGGCGGCGCAGGTGGCCGGGCACCGGTTCGTCTGCCAGGGGTGCGGAGCCCACATCCAGGGCGACCACCTCGCCCGGACCTGCCAGTTCTGCACCGCGCCGCTGGTCACCGACGACTCGGCGGACGTCCAGGTGCCGCCGGAAGCAGTGCTGCCCTTCACCGTGGAACGGCGGGCGGCCCACGACTCGCTGGCCCGGTGGGCCGGCAGCCGCTGGTTCGCGCCCAACAGTTTGAAGAAGGTCAACGAGGCGGAGCGGTTCAAGAGCACCTACCTGCCGCACTGGACCTTCGACGCCCGGACGGTGTCGGACTACAAGGGCAGGCGCGGCGAGTACTACTGGGTGACCGAGACCTACACCGCCCAGGAGAACGGCAAGTCGGTCACCAGGACCCGGCAGGTCCGCAAGACCCGCTGGTACCCTGCCCGGGGCCGGGTCTCGCGGTCCTTCGACGACGTGCTGGTCAACGCCACCACCCAGGTGGCCCCGGAGAAGGTGGACGCGCTCAAGCCGTGGCCGCTGGAGAAGGCGCGGCCCTACGCCCACGAGTACCTGGCCGGGCACGAGGCGCTGCGCTACGACGTGGAGCCCGAGCAGGGGCTGGGCGAGGCCAAGCGGATCATGGCCCGCACCATCGAGCGGGACTGCAAGCGCGACATCGGCGGTGACGAGCAGCGGGTGACCTCGGTGGACACGGCCTATTCCGAGGTCACCGGCAAGCTGCTGCTGGTGCCGGTGTGGGCGGGCGCCTACCTGCACGGCGGAAAGACCTGGCAGGTCGTGGTCAACGGGTGCACCGGCGAGGTGCAGGGCGAGCGCCCCTACTCGGCGGCCAAGATCGCGGCGGCGGTGCTGGCGGTCGTGCTCATCGTCCTGGCGGTGTTCCTGTACGTGCGGTACGGGGGCTGACGGGGTCGCTTCCGTTCACGGGGCGTCGGTGCCGCGGGCGCCGGCGCCCCGCTCCGTGTCCGGGTCCGGGCCGCCCGCCCCGGCGGGCCGGTGCAGCAGGAACATGCCGCTGTAGCGGGGGCTGTCCCGGCGCTCGCCGTCGGTGGCGACGAACTCGTCCAGGACCGCGACGATGCGCCGGTCCAGCTCGGCGATGTCCTCGTCGGACAGGTGCAGGGTGAACCGGGAGAAGGTGCGCACCGCCCCGGGCCCGGCCTCGTCGAGCTCGCGGCGGAAGGCCTGCACGGGGGCGTGGGCGGCGGCGGGCCCGGCGTCCTGGAGGGGGCTGTCCAGCCACCAGGTCTCGCCGGTGGCCCGGTAGGGCTTCTCCAGGGCGCCGCTCGGCCCGGTGCGGGGGATGCCGGGGACGAGGAAGCCCACGTCGACGAGGCGGCGCACGTGGTACAGGACGGTGCCCGGGGAGACGCCCAGGCGCTCGGCGAGCTCCTTGTTGGTCATCTCGTCCAGGCACAGGCGCAGGATGCGGACCCGCAGCGGATGCCCCAGCGCCTTGGTCTCCTCGGGGGTGGCGGGGCGGCGCTCACGCACGGGTGCGGCGGGCTCCGGCGCGTACTGCTCTGCGTCTGCCATGGTCGGATGCTACAACGATCGGGATTCGTCCAATCGATTGAGTTCTCTCGATCGCCCTGGCAGGATCGGACGATGACCTCCCCTTCCACCCCCCGTGGCCTGGGCCGCCCCTTCTGGAGCCTGTGGGCCTCGTCGTCGCTGTCCAACCTGGCCGACGGCGTCCTGAAGATCGCGCTCCCCCTGGCCGCACTGCGCTTCACCGACTCCCCCCTGCTCATCGCCGGGGTGTCCCTGGCCCTGTCCCTGCCCTGGCTGCTGTTCTCCCTGCCCGCCGGGGCCCTGGCCGACCGGCTGGACCGGCGCCGGATCATGCTCGCCGCCAACACCGCCCGCGCCGTGCTCGCCGCCCTCCTGGCCCTGTCCGCGGCCACCGGCACCGGCGGGATCTGGGCGCTGTACGCGGTCGCCCTGGGCGTGGGCGTCACCGAGACCCTCTACGACACCTCGGCCCAGTCGATCCTGCCCCAGCTGGTCCCGCGCGACCGGCTCGACAGCGCCAACGGCCGCCTGCACGCCACCGAGATGGCCATGAACCAGTTCGTCGGCCCACCCCTGGGCGGCCTGCTGGTGGCGACCGGTCTGGCGCTGTCCCTGGCGACCCCGGCGGCCCTGTGGCTGGTCGCCGTGGGGGCGCTGCTCCTGGTCCCGGGCCGGTTCCGGGTCGACCGCGAACGGCCCTCCACCATGGGCGCCGACATCGCCGAGGGGCTGCGCTACCTGTGGCGGCACCGCCTGCTGCGCGCGTTCGCCGCGATGGTCGGCATCAGCAACTTCGCGAGCAGCGCCGCCTTCGCCGTGTTCGTGCTCTACGCGGTCGGGCCGGACTCCCCCATGGGGCTGGCCGAGCCCGCCTACGGCGTTCTGCTCACCACCTCCGCGCTGGGCGTCATCCTGGGCTCCCTGACCGCCTCCCGCGTCGTGGGCCTGCTGGGCCGGTCCCTGTCCATGCGCGTCTCCGCGGTGACCTTCGTCGCCCTGGTCGGGGTGCCCGCCCTCACCGCCGACCCGTACCTCGTCGGCGCCGGGTTCTTCGTCGGCGGGCTCGGCATCGCCGTGTGGAACGTGACCACGGTGTCCCTGCGCCAGCGCATCACCCCCGACCACCTGCTGGGCCGGCTCAACAGCGGCTACCGGCTGCTGGCCTGGGGCACCATGCCCCTGGGCGCCGCCGCCGGCGGGGTCATCGCCCAGTTCGCCGGGCTGACCTGGGTGTTCGCTTCCATGGGGGTGTTGAGCGCGGTGGTCCTGGTGTGGCTGCTGTTCATCGGCGACGCCGACATGGACCGCGCCGAGGCCGCCGCCTCCAAGTGAAAAACCCTGGACACCCGCTCACCCGGCCCCGGACGATGGGCCCCATGACACCCACCCCTCCCCCGCCCCGCCGGGACGCCGAGGCCGAGGTCCTGCACGGCGGCAACACCTCGGGCCCGGTGCTGCGGGTCGGCGGCACCGTCCGCAAGCAGTGGCACCGGGCCGCGCCCTCGGTCGTCCACCTGCTGCGGCACCTGGAGAAGCACGGCTACGAGGCGGCGCCCCGCTCCTACGGGCGCTCCCTGACCGGGGACCAGCTGCTGGAGTACGTGCCCGGCACCCTGGCCGACCAGGGGCCGCCGCTCACCGCCGCCGAGCTGCGCCGGCTGGGCGGGCTGCTCCGCCGCCTGCACGACCTCACCGCCTCCTACCGGCCCCGCCACCCGCAGCAGGCGGTGTGGGACGTGCCCATCCCGGACCCGCGCGAGGAGGTCCTCTGCCACAACGACCCGGCCCCGTGGAACCTGGTGCGCGACGGCGACCGGTGGGTGTTCATCGACTGGGACGGGGCCGGTCCGGGCACCCGGATGGGCGACCTCGGCTACGCCGCCCACGGGTTCGTGCCCCTGCACCCGGGCGGCGACCCGCACGCCCAGGCCGCCCGCCTGCGGGCTCTGGCCGACGGCTACGGCTGCGACCGCGCCCAGCGCGAGGAGCTGCCCGACGCCGCCCACCACCGGGTGCGCGGCATGTACGACCTGCTGGTGGAGGGCGGCCGCACCGGCCGCGCCCCCTGGGCCGACCTGTACGCCCGGGGCCACGCCGACCACTGGGGGCCGGCGGCGGACCACATCGCCCGCCACCGCGCCCTGTGGCTGGAGGCCCTGCTCTCCTAGACCGCGCGCCAGGCGTAGGCGGCCGAGACCGGGTGGCCCCGGTACTTCTCCCACTTGGGCTTGGCCGCCACCCAGGTGTCGTCCACCACCCCTTCGACCATGTCCACCGGGGTCCACCCGGAGGCCAGCGCGGCGCGCAGCTGCCCGCTGATGAGGTGGACATGGGTGGTGATCGCCACCGACTCCCCCGTGGCGTCGGTGTAGTGGGTGGGCATCCCCGACACCATCGCGAACTGCGGGTGGTAGGACGCCAGCAGGAACAGGCCGCCGGGGCGGACCAGGCGGCGCGCCTCGGCGTAGAAGGGCGCCAGGTCGGGCAGGTGCTCGTCGATCAGCGAGGACACCACCAGGTCGTAGGCGCCGCCCGCCAGCCCGGTGTCGCGCACGTCCGCCTCGGCCAGGGTGGTGTGGGCGCCGCGCCCGCGGGCCCGCTCCAGCATGCCCGGGCTCAGGTCCACCCCGTCGATCGCGCCGGCCACCCCCTTGCCGCGCAGCCAGGCGGCGGTGCGCCCGGTGCCGCAGCCCAGGTCCGCGACGCGGCCCACCCGAGTCCAGTCGGGGTGGGGCAGGCGCTCCAGCAGCGCCAGGTCCATGGCGTCCAGGACCGAGTCCTCGTAGGTGGCCGACCAGCCGTCGTAGCCGGTGGCGACGTCGACGGTGCGGTAGTTGCGGGTGTCGTAGGCGGAGAAGTCGAGCATGGCCCCGAGTATCCCCGCTCCGGGCCGCAGGCCGCGAGCCATTAATAAATGCGTTGCCCGCGCCCCGGCCGTGCCCCTACGGTGAAGCCATGTCGGCCTTCTTCGGTGTGACCGACCGTGCCCCGGCCCGGTCCGCGCGCGCCCACGACCTCGAACTCCGGCCCCGCCCCAGCGGCCCGGGCCGGTGACCGGACCCCTCCGAGAGCACCGCCGTTCCCGTACCTTCCCCGGTGCGATGTCGGCGGTGCCAGGGGGTCCGTCCTTCCTCTGACAGCGCCCCGGTCCGGGCCCGACCGCGTCCCTTTTCCCTCGGGACGGGTCGGCGGGCCTCCTTTTCGTACGCGTGCCCTCGGGCCGCTCCTGCGGTGTGCCGCCCGTCCCCCGACGCCGCCCTTCCGGGCGGCCGACAAGGACCTCTCGTGGTACGCACCGTACGACCGCGCCCGGGGAACGACCGCCGGCGCCTGTCCCAGAACTTCCTCACCGACCCCGCCGCGGCCCGCCGCGTGGTGCGCCTGGCCGGGGTGGACCCCGACGGCCTGGTCCTGGAGGTGGGCCCCGGCGACGGGGCGATCACCCGCTTCCTGGCCCCGGCCGCGGGCCGGCTGGTCGCCTACGAGCTGGACGCCCGGCTCGCCGACCGCGTCTCCCGCCGCCACCCGGGCGTGCGGGTGGTGTGCGCCGATTTCACCCGGGTGCGGCCCCCGAGCGAGCCGTTCTCGGTGGTCGGCAACATCCCCTACTCCCGCACCGCCGACATCGTGCGGTGGTGCCTGGCCGCGCCCGCGCTGACCGGGGCGACCCTCATCACCCAGTGGGAGTACGCGGCCAAGCGCACCGGCGGCAACGGCCGCTGGAGCAGGCTCACCGTGCTCACCTGGCCGCGCTGGTCGTGGGAGCGGGCGGGCCGCATCCCCCGGCACCGGTTCCACCCGGTGCCCCGGGTGGACGCCGGGGTCCTGCTGCTGCGCCGACGCGCCGACCCGCTGCTCGGCCCGGCCGACGCCGACGGCTACCGCCGCTTGGTGGAGCTCGGGTTCTCCGGGGTGGGCGGCTCGCTGCGGGCGTCGCTGCGCCGCGCCCACCCGGCCCGCCGGGTCGACCGGGCGCTGGCGGCCGCGCGGGTACCCGGGGGCGCGCCCGTCGGGTTCGTCTCCCCCGACCAGTGGCTGACGGTGTTCGAGCACCTGCGCCGGTGAACGCCCGCGGGCCGGGCCGGCCGGGGTCCGGCCCGCGGGGTCTACAGTGCCCCCATGCGAAACGTCCCCCTGCGGAACCTCCCCTCACGCCTGGTGCTCCTGGCGCCGATCGCCCTTCTGGCGGCCTGTTCCTCTCCCGGCCCGGGGCTGGAGTTCCTCCCCGCCGGGTCCGGCTACGGCACGGGGCCGGGGCCCACCACCCCGCCGCCGGAGGCCCCCTCCCCGCGGGTGGACCCGTCGGCCCTCCCCGGCACGGAGCCGGCGGGCACGCCCTTCGGCGAGCCCGTGGCCGTGCCCTTCCCCGTCGGGGCCTACGAGCACGAGTACGACGGCACCGCCGACGTGCTGTACACCGTCGACGACGTGGCGGCCACCGCGCCGGGCACCGTGGGCTTCTCCCTCACCGTGGAGGTCCCCGACCTGGGCAGGGTCTTCGGGATGGGGAACATGGCCGTCACCTGCGACGCCGGGGACGGCCCGGTGGCGGCCGGCATCGACGACGCGCCCGGCGAGGCCGAGGCGGGCACCCACGCCTTCGCCATGGAGTGCCCGGTTCCCGAGGAATCCGTGGAACTGCTCGTCGCGGTCGAGCACCACGGCGAACACCTGGAGTTCACCGGCGTCCCCGGCTGACGCCCGCCCACACCCGCAGGACCGCGCCGACCGCCGCGCGGGGCCGGCGGTTAGGATGCGCACATGCGTGCTCTTCCCCCCGGCGTCGCACTCCTCGCGCCGCTCCTGGCCCTGACGGCCTGCTCCTCCCCCGACCCCCTGCCCGAGGGCACCCCCTTCGGCGAACCGGTGGCCGTCCCCTACCCGTTCGGGGTGGAGGGCGACACGGATCCGGGTGACACCGTGGACGTCCTCTACACCGTCGACGACGTCGTCGTCACCGCCGACACCGGGGACGGACGGCGCGTGGAGTTCGTCGTCACGGTGGAGGACCCCGGCCTGGGGCGCCCCTTCGACCTGTCCTCCCTGACGGCCTCCTGCGAGGTCGACGGCCGGCCGTACGAGGGCCGGAGCGAGACCCCCCTGCCGACCGTCGAGGGCGGCACCCATGACTTCACGATGGGCTGCACGGTCCCGGGCGGCACCGAGGCGCTGCGGATCATCGTCCAACGGGACCGGGCCGAGGCGGGGTTCGCCGGTCCCATCGACCTCCTGCCGACCTGACCCGGCGCGGGGGAGGCGGCGTGCCGGGACCCGCCGTCCGCGGCCTCCCCCGTCCGGGGATCACACCCGCAGGACCGCGAAGCACTCCCCCGGCATCCGCACCCGCCGCCCGTCGGTCTCCGGCATCCCGTTGGCCAGCAGCAGCTCGTGCGGGACGGCGTCCAGCACCGCCTCGGCGGGCTCGGCGCCCAGGTTGCACACCACCCGCAGCGATCCGCGCACCAGCACCAGACACCGCCCGTCCCCGGAGGCCGTCACCGCGAACCGGTCCAGCCGCGGGTCGGCCAGCTCCGGCTCGGCCCGGCGCAGCGCGATGAGCGCGCGGTAGGCCTCCAGGACCTCGGCGTGCCCCTCCCGCCCCGGCTGGGACCAGTCCAGCACCGCCCCGTCCCGGGTGGCCGGGTCCATGGGGTCGGGGATCTCCGAGGCGTCCCAGCCCAGGGCGGCGAACTCCCGCCGCCGCCCGTTGCGCACGCCCTCCACCAGGTCGGGGTCGGTGAAGGACGCGAAGAACGGCCAGGGGGTGGTGGCCGCCCACTCCTCCCCCATGAAGATCATCGGTGTGTACGGCGAGCACAGCAGCAGCGCCGCCCCGCACACCAGCAGCCCCGGGGACACGTGCTCGCCCATGCGGTCGCCGCGGGCCCGGTTGCCGATCTGGTCGTGCGTGGCCAGGTACCCCAGGAACCGGTACCCCGGCACGCGCGCGGTGTCCACCGGCCGCCCGTGGGTGCGGCCGCGGAACGACGAGTACGTCCCGGCGTGCCGGAACACCCCGGTCAGCACGGCGGGCAGCACGTCGGGCCCGGCGAAGTCGGCGTAGTAGCCGTGGGTCTCGCCGGTGAGCGCCACGTGCAGCGCGTGGTGCAGGTCGTCGGACCACTGGGCGGTCATGCCGGCCCCGCCCGCCTCCCGCGGCAGCACCGTGCGCGGGTCGTTGCGGTCGGACTCGGCGATCAGCGACAGCGGCCGCCCCAGGGCGGCGGCCAGCGCGTCCACCTCGGCGGACAGCTCCTCCAGGATCGGCACCGCCCGGTCGTCGCGCAGGGCGTGCACGGCGTCCAGCCGCAGCCCGTCCAGGCGGTAGTGGCGCAGCCACCCCAGGGCGTTGTCGATGATGTGGCGGCGCACGGGGTCGGAGTCGGGGCCGTCGAGGTTGAGGGAGGGCCCCCAGGCGTTCTCCCCGGAGAAGTAGGGGCCGAAGCGGGGCAGGTAGGCCCCGGAGGGGCCCAGGTGGTTGTGGACCACGTCCAGCAGGACGGCCAGCCCCCGCCCGTGGCAGGCGTCCACGAACTCCTTGAAGGCGTCGGGCCCGCCGTAGGGTTCGTGCACCGCGTACCAGAGCACCCCGTCGTAGCCCCAGCCGTGGGTGCCGTCGAACGCGTTGAGCGGCATCACCTCCACGTGGGTGACCCCCAGGCCGACCAGGTGGTCCAGCCGGTCGATCGCCGCCTTCAGGGTGCCCTCGGGGGTGAAGGTGCCCACGTGCATCTCATAGACCACCGCGCCCGCCAGGGGCCGCCCGGTCCACTCGGACTCCCAGGCGAACGCCCCGTGGTCGTACACCCGGCCGGGGGCGTGCACCCCGTGGGGCTGGTGCAAGGAGCGCGGGTCGGGCAGCGGGAGGGGGTCGTCGTCCAGCAGGTAGGCGTAGTCGGTGCCGGGCCCCGCCCCGTCGACCCGGACGCGCCACCACCCGTCGGGGCCGCGCTCCATGTCGACCACCCGGGGGTCGGGGTCCCCGGCCGCGCCCAGGCGCAGCCGCACCCGGTCGCGGTGCGGTGCCCAGACCGCGAAGTCGCCGTCCACTCCCAGTCCCGGTGTGGGGGACCCGTCGGTGATGATCTCCGATTCGCTCACGGACACCTGCCTACCCGAAGGCGCGGCGGCCCACCCGCGCGACACACGGGTTCCGGGGGCTTCCGCGGTTCCTCCCCGCCGGGCGGCCCCGCGGTACCCGGCTCAGCGCGGCCGGTACAGGTGCAGGCGCACCGAGGCGGTCACCGCGACCGGTTCGGGCAGGGCGGCGATCCGGCCGGCGAGTTCGGCGGGGTCGAGGTGGCGGGCGCTGGGGCCCATGCCCACGACGGTGGCGGCGTCCTCACGGGCGAGGTCCATCGTGAACCGGAGCGGTTCGACGCCGACGGGGTCGAAGCGCCCGTGCAGGCCCTTCTCCAGGCGCTCGTCCTTGCGCGGGTCCACCGACAGCAGCCCCAGCGGAGCACGCAGCTCGGCCAGGTGGTCGGCCCCGGGCACGACCACCACCAGGAGCCCGCCGGGCGCCAGCACACGGGAGAACTCCTCCGCGTTGCGCGGGGCGAACACGTTGAGCAGGACGTCGGCGGTGCCGTCGCGCAGCGGCAGCCCGCGCCAGGCGTCGGCGGTGACCGCGCCCGCGCGCGGGTGGGCCCGGGCGGCGCGGCGGGCGGCGAACTTGGACGCGTCCACGGTCAGGCCGACCGCGCCGGGGACCTCCTCCAGCACGTGCGCCAGGTAGTGGCCGGTGCCTCCGCCCACGTCCACCACGAACGGGGACCCGGGCGCCTCGCGGGCCACGGTCCGGGCCAGGGCGTCGCCGATGGGGGCGTAGTGCCCGGCCTGCTGGAACCGCGTCCGGTCGGCGACCATCGCCTTGTCGTCGCCGGTCCCGGGAGGGGTGGCGCCGGTGAGCAGGCTGACGTACCCCTCGCGGGCCACGTTGAACACGTGCCCGGCCCGGCACTCCACCCCCCGGCCGGTGGCGGCGAGGTCGAGCCCGCAGGCCGGGCAGGCCAGGGCGGTGAACGCGGTCTCGGGCATGCGCGGCCGCGGGCCGCCTGCGGTGTTCGTGCTCGTCATGATCGCCGCCAGCCTACCGGCGCCCCGCCCCGGCCCCGTCCCGGTCAGGAGCGGTGCAGCACCGCGACCGGGTACCGGTCCAGCAGGCCGGCCAGGGGCGGGGCGGTGAGCCCGTCGGGGCCGGTCGGGGCGATCTCGCGGCCGGTGAGCAGGTCGCGCCACACCCCCGGCCCCGAGGGCAGCGGCAGCACCGTGTCCGCCCAGCCCCCGGCGTCGGCCAGGGTGATCGGCAGCCGGGTCGCCACCGCGGCCAGGTCCGGGTGGGACGCGCCGCGCGAGGTGCGGGCGAAGGCCAGCGCGTGCCGGGCGGCCGGGCCGGAGGCCTCCAGCGGCAGGTACCCGCGCGGCTCCAGGTCGCGGCGGGCGCGCAGGCAGGTGCGCACCAGGTGGAGCTTGGCCGCGCCGGACCCGTCCACCGGCGGCAGCCACCCCTCCTCCAGGCGGGCCAGCAGCTCCTCGCGCAGCCGGTGGTCCACCGGGCGGCGGTTGTCGGGGTCCACCAGGGACAGGTCCCACAGCTCGGTGCCCTGGTAGACGTCGGGGACTCCGGGGCCGAGCAGGTGCACGGCCTTCTGGCCCAGGGCGTTGGACCACCCGGCCCCGCGGACCGACTCCACCACCGACAGCACCTCGCCGTGCAGGGACGGGTCGTCCAGGACCCGGCCGGGCCAGGCGCGGACGCGGTCCTCGAAGTCGGGGTCGGGCGCGGTCCAGGAGGTGCCCAGGCGGGCCTCGCGGGCGGCCTTGAGCAGGTAGTCGGTGAGCCTCTCGGCGTCGATGGGCCAGGCGCCCACCAGGGTCTGCCAGCCCAGCAGGTTCAGGGACGGCTCGGGCAGGGCGCACCGGTCCGTCCAGCGGCGCACCGCTTCGGTGAACCCCTCCGACACCTCGGCCAACGCCGCCAGGCGGGCGCGCACGTCCTCGGAGCGTTTCGTGTCGTGGGTGGACAGGGCCGTCATGGTGTGCGGGGCGGCGGCCTCGCGGCGGGCGGCGTCGGCGTGGAACTCCTGCGGGGCGACCGCGAAGTCGGCCGGGTCGCCGCCCACCTCGTTCAGGGCGGTGAACCGGGTGGCCCGGTAGAACGCGGTGTTCTCGGTGCCCATGGCCACGACCATGCCGCTGGTCTGCTGGATGCGCCGGGCGGGCTCCCCGCGCGGGTCGGCGCGGACCCGGTCGTCGATCGCCTCCAGGTGCTGCTCCAGGTCGGGGCGCCGGCGGGTGGCGGTCTCCACCGCCCGCGCCCAGGCATCCTCCCCCTCGGGCAGGTAGGAGCGGTACACGTCGAAGGCGCACAGCAGCTCGACCACCGCGTCGGCGCGCCGCTCCAGGGCCACGGCGTCCAGGGGGCGGCCGTCGCGCGGCGGCCGGGGCGGCACCAGGGCGGCGATGCGGCGCACCTCGGCGGCGAGCAGGTCGGTGGCGGCGGCGTGGCGGGCATGGGCGTCCACCGCCGCCATGTCCACCTCCACCCCCTGGTCGGCGGCCAGGGTGGTGAAGTCGGCCTCCCCGGACGGGGAGACGAACACGCCGCCGGTCACCCGCAGGGCGTCGTAGCCGGTGGTGCCGGCCACGGGCCAGGACCGGGGCGGGTCCTCGCCGGGGGCGAGGATCTTCTCCACCACGATCCAGCCGGGGAAGCGGGCGGCCAGGGTGCGCAGGTACCCGCCGGGGTCGGTGAGCCCGTCGACGTGGTCGACGCGCAGCCCGTCGATGCGGCCCAGGTCGGCCTGGCGCAGGATCTCGGCGTGCACGGCGTCGAACACGCCGGGGTCCTCCACCCGCACCGCGGCCAGTTCGCTGACGTCGAAGAACCGCCGGTAGGTGAGCTCGGAGTCGCCGCGCCGCCAGGACACCAGCCGGTAGTGCTGGCGCTCGTGGACGGCCCGCGCGTCGTCCCCGGGCGTGTACGTGCCCTCGGCCAGGGGGTGGAGCCTGTCGTGGTAGGCCAGGCAGCCGTCGACGACGCGCAGGTCGGCCAGGGCGGCCCGGCCGCCGTCGCCGTCGTCGGCCAGCACGGGGAGGAGGATCGGCCCCGCGTCGAAGTCGATGTCGAAGCACCGCGCGTACGCCGACCCCCGGCCCTTCTCCAGCACGTCCCACCACCAGGGGTTGGCGTCGGGGCGGGCCACCGACATGTGGTTGGGGACGATGTCCACCACCACGGCCATGCCGGCCTCGTGGGCCTTGGCGGCCAGCGCGGCGAACGCCTCCTCCCCGCCCAGTTCGGCGGAGATCCGTGTGGGATCGACCACGTCGTAGCCGTGCGCGGACCCCGGGGCGGCCTGGAGGACCGGCGACAGGTACAGGGCGCCCACGCCGGTGCGCGCCAGCCGGTCCACCACCCCGGCGGCGTCGACGAGGGTGAACTCCGGACGCAGTTGCAGGCGGTAGGTTGACGTCACGGGGACGGTCGGGATGCGGTGCGTGCTCATCACGCCCCTACCCTTGCCCGCCTCCCCCGCGTGTCATGCACGCCCGCGCCGCGGTCGCCGGCCCCGCCGGGGGCGGTGCCGGGCATCGCGGACGCAATGGTTAAATTCTTCGGCGGTGTTCCGTACACCTGCCAGAACGCGCCCACGGCGGGCGACGCGTCGGTGCACACCATGGGGTCACCGACACCGATGAAAGGGTGAGAAGCAAGTCGTGCTCCCGTCCAACAAGCGCTCCCGGACCCACGCCGCGGCAGGCGCCGCCCTCGCCGGACTGCTGCTGGCGGCCACCGCCTGCGGCAGCGACGACGCCGTGCGCGACGCCGCGCCCCCGGCCGTCCCCGACGACCTGGAGTGCTTCTCCGGCAGCCTGTCCGGGGCCGGGTCCAGCGCCCAGGAGAACGCGATGACGACCTGGATCGCCGGGTACCAGTCGGCCTGCGACTCGCGCGTCTACTACGACTCCATCGGCTCGGGCGGCGGCCGCAACCAGTTCATCGACGGCGCGGTCGCCTTCGCGGGCACCGACGCGGCGGTGGACCCGGAGGAGAACGCCGACGCCATGGAGCGCTGCGGCGGATCCGACACCATCAACCTGCCCGCCTACACGGTGGCCATCGCGGTGGTGTTCAACCTGGAGGGCGTGGACTCCCTCAACCTGCGCCCGGGCACCCTGGCGAAGATCTTCGACCAGAAGATCACCCGGTGGAACGACCCGGAGATCGTCGCGGACAACCCCGACGCCGACCTGCCCGACCTGGAGATCACCCCGGTCAACCGCGCCGACGACTCGGGCACGACCGAGAACTTCACCCGGTACCTGCAGACGGCCGCCCCCGACGAGTGGCCGCACGAGGCCGACGGGCAGTGGCCGGTCACCCCGCGCGAGTCGGCGCAGGGCAACAGCGGCATCGCCGACACCGTCAAGCGCGCCGAGGGCTCCATCGGGTACGTGGAGATGTCCCACGTGCACGGCATGTCCACCGTGTCGGTGGGTGTGGGCGACTCCTTCGTGGAGATCTCCCCCGACGCGGCCGCGCAGGTCGTGGCCGACTCCCCGCGCAGCGAGGACGCCACCAACGAGTACGACCTGGCCCTGGACCTGGACTACGGCACCACCGCCGAGGGCGCCTACCCGCTGGTCCTGGTCAGCTACGAGGCGGTGTGCCTGGACTACCCCGACGACGCCGAGGCCGAGCGGGTCAAGGCGTTCCTGCGCTACGTCATCAGCGAGGAGGGCCAGGAGGCCGCCTCCGCGGAGACCGGGTCCACCCCGATCAACGAGGCCCTGCGCGAGCAGCTGCTGACGTCCATCGACGCCGTGTCCTGACCCGCGGGGTCCTCACCCGCGGCCGCGGCGCCGGGCCAGCCCGGCCAGGCGTTCGCGCCAGCGGGCGAGCCGCCCGGCCCGCCGCTCCGGCGGCGGGTCCCCGGCCCGTCCGGTGTCCCCCCGGGTCCCGGCGTCCCCGGCCGCGGCGGTGCGCTCGACCCGCGGGACCGGGCGCGGGGGCGGCGGCACGGACCGGTACAGGGACAGGTCGGTGAGCGTGTCCTGCCCGGCGTGGATGCGGTAGCGGCCGTGCAGTTCGGCCACCACGTCCCCCAGGTCCTCGTCCTCTTCGCGCACCCGCAGCGCCCGGGCCAGGGCGCGGGTGCGCCACAGCCGCACCCCGGCGTCCCGGGTCGGCGAGGCCGCCGGGTACAGCTCGGTGAGCCCGGCGCGGGAGCGCTCGGCCCCGGCGAGCAGGCGCGAGAGCGCCACCTGGCCCAGCCCCCAGGCCACCGGGACCTGGAGCAGGAACGGCGAGGGGAAGCCGGTGCGCGGTGTCCGGGACGCGAACGAGACGCGGGGGTCGCGCAGGTAGTTGGCCTGGATCAGGCGCAGGTCCAGGTGCGGTCCGACCGGGGCACCGGGGGCGGTGCCCGCCCCCTCCCAGTCGGCGACCAGGGTCAGGGCCAGGTCGGTCTCGGCGCTGTCGAGCAGCCGGTCCGCGCAGCCGCGGACCAGGTCGTAGGGCGCCCCGGACACGTCGACCACGGCGTGCACCAGCGGGACGCGCCGCCGGTGCGCGGGGACGCGCTCGCGGTAGGCGTGCGGGTGGGGCATCAGCTCGGCCAGCACCTCGGTGCGGAACCGCTGTGAGGGCAGCCGGGTGCGGGCGGTGCCGGCCGGGCCCACGTGCCAGGCGGTGGCGGCGGGTTCGGGGATCATGACCGCCCCCGCCTGCCAGAGCCGGTAGCCGAACTCGGTGTCCTGGCCCAGGTCGAGGTCGGGGTCCACCCCTCCGGCCGCCTCGTAGAGGCTGCGCCGCACGGCCGCGGCCGCCCCCAGGTAGGCGTGGAATCCCAGGTGGTCGGCGTCGCGCAGGTCGTCGCTGTCGGCCAGGACGCGGTCGATCCACTCGTGGCCGCGCCCGGGGGCCATCTCGTCGTGCAGGGTGCCGGCCCGCACCTGGGCCAGCAGTTCCGCGGGGCTGTCGGGGGCGGAGTCCGCGAAGGCCACCCGTCCCAGGGTGACGGCCTCGGCGTGCACGTGGTGCCAGCGGGCCTGGGCCTCGATGAACTCCCGGCCCACCACCGTGTCGGCGTCCAGCCACACGAGGATGTCGCCGGTCCCGGCGTGAGCGCCGTAGGCGCGGGCGTACCCGGCCCCCCAGGTGCCGTCGGGCACGGTGAGGACGCGGCACCGGCGGGGGCGCAGCTCCGGCAGGCGCAGGGGCGGGCGGGAGTGGTCGTCGACGACCAGGACCTCCACCAGGTGCTCGGGGTAGGTCTGTCCGGCCAGGGCGGCCAGGACCAGGTCGAGCCGGTCCTGTCCGCCGCGCGCCGGGATGACGACGCTGACGCTCAGGTCGGGGGTCCACCCGCCGATGTCGGGGGGCGTCAGCGCACTCCAGTCGTTGCGGAAGACCCGGGTGAGGACGCGCTCGACCCGGCCGCGGTGCGATACCCCGTCGACATGAGACCCTACGTGTTTATTCAGTGACACAGAGTCACTATAGCCCTGTTTCGCGTCACCGTGGGGAGCCTTGCCCCGGTGTCCCCCGTCCGTTCCGACCTCCCCGTATCGACACGGAACCGCCCTCGGACGCACGAGACGCCCCGCGGTCCGGAGACCGCGGGGCGTCCGCGCCCGCCGCCGGCACCCGGCAGGGGCGCCGGCGGCCCCGGGCGGAGGGCGCTCCAGGGGGCGGAAGGGCGCGCCCGGTCAGCCGACCCGGACGGCGGCCGTGAACACACCGTCCCAGTACGCCGCCAGCGACACCTCTTCCAGCGGCTTGGACGGGTTGGAGCCGTGGATCATCATGCCGTTGCCGGAGTAGATCCCCACGTGGCTGGGCGCCGACTCGCTGTAGAAGAACAGCAGGTCGCCGGGCTGCACCTGGTCGCGGGAGATCCGCGTCCCGGCGTTCACCTGGTCGTAGGTGGTGCGCGGCAGGTTCACCCCGGCCTGGGCCCAGGCGGCCTGCACCAGGCCCGAGCAGTCGTACCCGTCCGGGCCGGTGCCGCCCCACACGTAGGGCTTGCCGATCTGGGCGCGGGCGAAGTCCAGGACCGCCTGCACGTCGCCCGAGGCAGCGACCTCGGTCCCGCCGCCGCCCGAGCCGGCGACCTCCACCGACGTGGGGTCCACCCCGCCCAGGCTCTCCAGCACCTCGGCCTGCTCCTCCAGGGCCGCCTCGCCGTCCTCCTGGGCGGTCTCGGCCTCCTCGAGCGCCTCGGCCGCCCGCTCCTCGGTCTCGGCGGCCTCGGCGTGCAGCCTCTCGCTGTGCTCGACCTCCTCGATGTACCCGGCCAGCACGTCCTGCTGGCCCTCGGAGAGGTAGTCGAGGTCGGCGACGTTCTGCAGCGCGGCGTCGGGGACGCCCCCGAACAGGACGGTGAACATGCTGTAGGGCGAGCCGGTGTAGGCGACCTGCGCGATCCCGGCGACCTTGCCGGACATCTCCTCCAGCTCGTCCTCGGCCGCGGTCAGGCGCTCCTGGATCTCCTCCAGCTCGGCCTGGGCCGCCTCGTGGTCCTCCTCGGCCTGGTTGAAGGCCTCGTTGAGCCCCGACAGCTCCTCCTGGAGCTGCTCGTACCGTTCCTGGGCCTCCTCGGCGGTCGGCTCGGCGGCGGCGACGCCGGACGAGAGCACGACCGCGCCCAGCGCGGCGAAGCCGACCGTCGCGAAGCGGCGGCGGGCACCACCGGTGACAGGGTTGCGAGTCAAGGGACCGACTGCCTTCCTCCCACACCCGCCTACCGGCGCAGGGCATCCCGAGGGCGCGCCGGAGGGGCGCGCAGGGGATGCGGGAGCGAGGGGGTCCCGGCGTCGGGGGCGCGAGGGATCGCGCGGGTGCCGGGCGTTCTGCGGCGGCCTCCGCTCGTGGGAAAAGGACTCGGAGCGAGCGGAGCGCGGCGGCACCGGGTGCCGTCGCCCTGGTGGCGACTCACGGGGGCGACCCGGTCTGAGGGAACAGTAATCCACCCCCTGGACCGGACGCGACCCTTTCGTTACTTTTCCTTGGGCAACCTTCCGACCTGCGGGGTTGCTTCACGAATGCGGCAAAGCCCGCCGGTGCGCGGGAACGGCACCGTTTTCTGCCCCGGAGAAGAGCACCAAAACGGGGTCAAGTCAGCAGAAAATGTGACGTGCATCATGCGAACCGCGGGCGGGGGAGGCGGACCTCCCCCGCCCCGTGCGTCACAGGTGGCGCGACCACCACTCCAGGATCGCCTCGAACCGCGCGACCCGGTGGCTGGGCAGCCCCGATCGCGACAGCTCGTGGCCCTCACCGGGGAACAGCAGCATCTCCGTCTCGGCCCCGCGCGCCTTCAGCGCCGCGAACAGGCGCTGGGCCTGCTCCACCGGGCACCGCCAGTCCTCCTCCGAGTGGATGATCAGCACCGGGATACCGATCCGGTCCGCGTACGTGAGCGGGCTCTGCTCCGCCCACTTCTCCGCCGGCCCGTACAGCGGCTCGGGGAACAGCGACCCGATGTCGGAGGAGCCGCTGAAGCTGTCGATCGCGTTGACCGCCCGCTCGCTGATCGCCGCCCGGAACCGGTCGCTGTGGTGGCCCGCGATCCACGTGGTCATGAACCCGCCGTGCGAACCGCCCAGCACCCCCACCCGGGAGGCGTCCAGCCGCTCGTCCTTCAGGGCCTCGTCCAGGAAGGCCAGCAGGTCGGTGGCGCTCACCTCGCCCACCGCCCCGATGATCGCCCGGCCGTGCTCCTGCCCGTACCCGGAGGACCCGCGCGGGTTGCACATCACCACCGCGTACCCGGCGGCCGCGTACACCTGCGTCTCGTCGAAGACCTGGTGGCCGTAGGGCGCGAAGGGCCCGCCGTGGATCATCAGCAGCACCGGGTGCGGGCCCTCGCCCTCGGGGACCGCCACCCACCCGTGCACCGGGTACCCGTCGGCGGTGTGCGCCACCAGCTCCGTCATCGGCAGCGGCTCGACCCCGGCTGCCAGCGACGTCAGCGCGCGGGCGCCCGCCGCCTCCACCGCCACCAGCTCACCGCTGCTGCGCCCGTCGGCCACCGCGGCCACGGTCACCCCGGCCGCCGCGTCGAACGCCTGCACCTGCACCTTGTCGGCGAGCACCACCGCGGGCTCCCCGCCCCCGAACGGCACCAGCAGCAGGTCGACCGCCCCGCGCCGCTCGGCCGTGGCCAGCACGCCCTCCTGTGTCACCGCCAGGGAGCCGACGAAGCGCGGGTCCTCCTCGGGGGTGAGCCGGGTCGGGGCGGCCGAGCCGTCCGCGGGCACCGACCACACCGCCGTGGTCCGGCCGACGAAGTCGCGCAGGTCCTCGCCCAGCCGGTCGGCGAGGAAGAACACCGTCGCCCCGTCCGCGGAGTACACCGGCGCCCCGGCGCTCAGGGTGCCGTCGGTGACCCGCCGCGGCTCGGCCCCGGCCTGCGGCGCCACCGCCCACAGGTCCTCCACCAGGTCGGTGTCGTGGGTCTCGTGGCGGGCCGCGGAGAACACCAGCTCGCCGCCGTCGGGGCTCCAGGCCACCCCGGAGTGGTCGAAGTCGCCCTTGGTGACCTGCACCGGCTCCCCCGCCTCCGCGGCCGGGTCGATCGGCGCCGACACGAACACGTGCGAGTGCCGGTCGGTGAGGTAGCCCAGGCCGTCCAGCTTGTGCTTGAGGCGGGTGATCCGGCGCGGCGGCTCCTTGCCCGGCTCGCCGTCCACGTACCGCTTCTCCTCGGGGATCCGCGCCGTGTACGCCACCCGGGTCGAGTCCGGGCTCCACACCGGGGTCCCGGCGCCCAGCGGGTGCGCGGTGATCTTCCACGCCTCGCCGCCGTCGGCGGGCAGGACGTGGATCTGCGGCCGCTTGTCCCCGTCCGGGCGCAGGAACGCGATCCAGCGGCCGTCGGGGGAGAACACCGGCGACCGGTCCCGGTCGCCGCGGGTCAGCCTGGCCGGCGCGGCCGAGCCGTCGGTGGGGACCGACCACAGCGACCCGAGGTAGGCGTCCTCCTCCAGGTCGGGGCGGACCACGGAGAACACCGCGCGCGAGCCGTCGGGGGACAGGGTCGGCGCGCCGACGGTGTGCAGGTGAACGATGTCGGTGGGTTTCATGCAGATGTCGGCGTCCCGGCGCGGGGCCCGGGGGCGCCCCTCCTCGCTCGTCGGGCGGCGGGCCCGTGTGTCCGGGACCGCCGCGGTCCGGGCGCGACCGTGGGGGTGCGGTCGGCCGTGTCCGTCAGGGGCGGATCCCGCCCCTGACGGACCCTATCCGCGCACTCCAGGGAATATCCAGGGCATTTACGGCATCGGTCGGCGGAGCGAGCCATCGGTCTCCAGGTCGGTACAGATCCATACCCCGTCCCGGCGCCGGGCCCGGAACGCGAACACCCGCGCCCGCAGGTCGCAGGCGATCACCGCGCTGGCCTCCAGGCCCTCGCCCACCCGCTGGTGGAACACCCGCTCCAGGCGGGGCGCCGACCGGCAGGGCAGCGCGCCCCGCAGCCGCCGCAGCTCCTCGCGCACCGCCACCCCCACCCGGTCCCGCATCGCCTCGGGGGTGCGCCGCCCCGCCAGGACCTCCGCCATCTGCTGGGCCAGCAGGTGGACCTCCCCCGGGGTGCGGTGCCCCTCCAGAGGTGCGTGGCAGCGGCCCCGCGGCGTCCGCCGCGGCGGGGTCCGCGCCGGGGTGGCCGCCGGACGGTACGGGTTCGCCGGGGGCGGCGCGGCGGTGCGCCGGACGTGCGGGTCCTGCGCGCCGGAGCAGATCGGGCGGGGGCAGGCCCCGCGGGGCCCGTGGTGACGGTCGGGCGAGTGGGACATGAACGTTTCCCTTCCCAGGGGACGACATCCGGTCACACCCCCTCACAGAGCCCCCTCGTACGGCCCCGATCCACCTGGCATACCAGGTTTCGGTTCGGCCACCGCCCGACCCGCCCCCCGCCACGGCCTCCCCCGCAGGCGGCATACTGCCTGAGTGACTCACGCGTACCTTTCCTCCCCCGTGCCGCTGGCCCTCGCCCACCGGGGCGGGTGGATCACCGACGACCAGGGCGTGCGCCGCACCGAGCTGGAGAACACGGCCGTCGCCTTCCAGCACGCCGTGGACCTGGGCTACACGTACCTGGAGACGGACGTGCACGCCACCGCCGACGGCGTCCTCATGGCGTTCCACGACGACACCCTGGACCGCGCCACCGACACGGCCGGCGCCATCGCCGACCTCCCCTACCGCGAGGTCGCCCGCGCCCGGGTCGGCGGGCGCGAGCCCGTCCCCCTGCTGGAGGACCTGCTCGGGAGCTGGCCGCACGCGAGGTTCAACATCGACCTCAAGGCCGACAGCGCCGTCGCGCCCCTGATCGACGTGCTGCGCCGCACCGGCGCCTGGGACCGGGTGTGCGTGGGCTCCTTCGACCAGCGGCGCCTGGACCGCGCGCGGGCCCTCTTCCCCCGTCCGGTCGCCACCTCCTGCGGCCCGGTGGACGTGGCCCGGCTGCGCGTGGCCTCCCTGTCCCCGCTGCTGCGGCCGCTGGCCCCCCGCGCCCCGCTGTGCGCGCAGATCCCGATGTGGCAGGGGTCGTTCCCGGTGCTGAGCCGCGACCTCATCCACACGGCCCACCGGCTCGGGATCCAGGTCCACGTGTGGACCGTCAACGAACCCGAGGTGATGGAACACCTGCTCGACGCGGGCGTCGACGGGATCGTCACCGACAACACCACCGCGCTGCGGGACGTGCTGGTCCGCCGCGGCCGCTGGACCGGCGGCCCCGTCAGAGCGCACAACGGATAGGAAACCCCCACCATGACCGACCCCGCCCCGGAGGCCACCGCGCACTCCGAACCCTCCCCCGACCCGGCGCAGCGCCGCCGCGAACAGCGCGGCTGGTACCTGTACGACTGGGCGAACTCGGTGTTCATCACCTCGGTGGTGACCGTGCTCATCGGCCCCTACCTGAGCGGCCTGGCCTGCTCGTCGGTGGGCGCCGACACCTCGCAGGCGTGCCTGGACCCGGACCTGTCGCTGGGGCTGTTCGGCCTGCACCCCAACGCGCTGTACCCGGCGCTGACCACCGCCGCCATCCTCGTCCAGATCGTGCTCCTGCCGGTGTTCGGGGCGATGGTCGACCATTCGCAGAACAAGAAGCGGTGGCTGTTCTGGACCGCGTTCGGCGGCTCGGCGGCCACCGTCGGCCTGTACTTCGCCTCCGACGGCTACCTGGCGGCCTCGGTGCTGTTCCTGCTGGCCAACCTGCTGTACGGCTTCTCGATCGTGGTGTACAACGCGTTCCTGCCCGAGGTCTCCACCCCCGACGAGCGCGACCGGGTGTCGGTGTCCGGGTGGGGCATCGGCTACCTGGGCGGGGCGCTGCTGCTGGTCGTGCACCTGGTGCTGGTGCTCAACACCGACGCGCTGGGCATCGGCGCCGCGGACGCCGCCCGGATCGCGTTCGCGTCCTGCGGCGTCTGGTGGCTGGGCTTCACCGTCCTGGCGCTGCGCCCCCTGCGCAACCGCTACGGGGCGCTGGCCACCGGCGGGCCGCCCAGGATCGGGCAGTCGGTCAGGCAGTTCGGGCGCACGCTCAAGGACATGCGCAAGTACCCGAACACCATCCTGTTCCTGCTCGCGTTCATCTTCTTCAACGACGGCGTGCAGGCGGCCATCCGCTACGCCGCCCCCTTCGCCACCCAGGACCTGGGCCTGGAGCAGGGCACGCTGATCCTGACGATCCTCATCATCCAGTTCGTGGCCTTCGCCGGCGCCTTCGCCACCGGGTGGCTGTCCCGGTACCTGGGGTCCAAGCGCACGGTCCTGGTGACGCTGGTGGTCTGGGGCGGCCTGGTGTCGGCCGCCTACTTCCTGCCCGCGGGCGACGTACCGCTGTTCATCGCCCTGGGCGTGGGCATCGGCCTGGTGCTGGGCGGCACCCAGTCGCTGGCGCGGTCGCTGTTCTCCCAGCTCATCCCCAAGGGCCGGGAGGCCGAGTACTTCAGCCTCTACCAGATCTCCGACAAGGGCTCCACGTTCCTGGGGTCGCTGGCGGTGACGGTCGCGGTGTCGATCACCGGCGGCTACCGGGTGGCGGTGGTGTCGCTGATCGCGTTCTTCATCATCGGCGGCGTCCTGCTGTGGCGCACCCGCATGCGCGAGGGCATCCTCGCCGTCGGCAACGAGGTCCCCGAACGCCTCTGACCTCCCCGCGCACCCGAGGGCCCCGGCGTCCGCCGGGGCCCTCGTGCGTCCCCCCGCCCGGGGTGTCGGCGGGGACCGGGATACTGGGGCCCGACGGGAACGGGGGGACGGATGCGGGTGCTGCACGGGGTGTGGGACAGGGACGCGCTGGTGGTGTGGGGTGAGGGCGAGGCCCCCGGCACCGGGCGGGCCGGGGACCGGCCGCACCCGTTCGCGCTCGGGCACCGGGCGCTGGAGGCCCTGGCCGCCGGGGCGGAGGACCCGTCGCCCGACGCTCCCGGGGGAGGCGGCGGAGGGCGGGCGGTGCCGGAGCGGACCGTGCTGGAGCTGCGGCTGCCCGGGACGACCGCCGCCCCCGACCACTCCGCCCGGGCCTCGGGGGAGCCCGCCGCGTTCCACACCTGGACCGTGCCCGGCCTGCGGCTGCCGCCCGCGGCCGCCGACCGGCTGCTCGGCTCCCCGCCCGACGGGGCGGGCCCGTCCCTGCGCCACCTGGCCGCGGTGGACGCCTTCGCCCGCGCGCTGGTGGACGCCGGGTGCGTGCTGCCGGACCTGGTGGGCGCACCGCCCCGGGCGCGGTGGCGGCCCGCCCCCGCCTCCTGGGCCGAGGAGCACCTGGCCGCGCTCACCGCCTCCCTGCCCGCCTCCGCGCGGGCCCACCTGCCCGGCGCCTCCGCCGACGCCGTCGCCCGCGCCTGCGTGCTGGCACCCGTGGAACTGCTCACCGACGCCGTGGCCCGCCGCACCGCCCGCCCGTCGCCCTCCACCGCCCTCAACGGACGCCTCCGGCGGCAGAGCACCAGCCCACCGGGCACCCCGGAGGCGCTGCTGGCCGCCGCGCTGACCGGGGACGACCCCGTGCTGGACGCCGAGGCCGCCGCCCGGCTGCGGCCGGCCCTGAGGGAGTGGCGCTCCCGGGTGCGCGGCGCGGGCCGCGCCGGGCTGCTGTTCCTGCTGCGCGAACCCGAACGCGGCACCCCCTGGACCGTCGAGTTCTGGGTCCGCTCGGTCGCCGACCCCGGCCTGCGCCTGCCCCTGGAGCAGGTGTGGTCCGGCGAGGGTGCCGCCTGGCTGCCCCCCGACGTCTCCGTCACCGCCCTGGCCGACCTGCGCCGCGCCGCGCGCCACCACCCGCTGGTCGGCCGGGCACTGGGCGACCTGGCCCCCTCCCGGCTGCTGCTCGGTGTGGAGGACGCCCAGCGGTTCGTCGCCGAGGCAGCGCCCGCGCTGGCCGCCGCCGGTTTCGGGGTGGTCCTGCCCGAGCTGCGCAAGGGCCCCCGGGTGGGCCTGCGCATGACCGCCGAGCCCGTCAAGGGCCGCAAGGGCGTCGGCGGCATCGGCCCCTCCGACATCGTCGCCGTGTCCTTCGAGGCGGTGCTGCGCGGCGACCCCGACGGCGAGACCGCTCCCCTCACCGAGGAGGAGCTGGCCGAACTCGCCGAGCTGGCCCGCCTCAAGCGCTCCCTGGTGCGGGTGCGCGGCCGCTGGACCCAGCTGGACCCCGAGCGCCTGGAGGCCGCGCTGGAGTGGATCTCCACGCGCGGGCGCCGGATGCGCCCCGACGAGGCGGTGCGCACCGCGGTCGGCGCCGGCCAGGCCCCGCCGCTGCCGGTCGAGGAGGTCGTCGCCCCCGGCCCGCTGGGCGCCCTGTTCGACGGCTCGGCCGCCGCCGACCTGCGCCCCCTGGGCACCCCCGACGGGTTCAAGGCCCACCTGCGCCCCTACCAGGAGCGGGGCGCCTCCTGGCTGCGGTTCCTGGGCGAGCTGGGCCTGGGCGCGGTCCTGGCCGACGACATGGGCCTGGGCAAGACCGTCCAGCTGCTGGCCCTGCTCGCCGACGCCCGTCCGCTGGACACCGGCCCCACCCTGCTGGTCTGCCCGGTGTCCCTGGTCGGCAACTGGCGGCGCGAGGCCGAGCGCTTCGCCCCCGACCTGCGCGTCCACGTCCAGCACGGCCCCGACCGCCCGCACGGCAACGACCTGGCCCGCCTGGTCGGCCGCTGCGACCTGGTGATCACCACCTACGGGGTGGTCTCCCGCGACACCGGCGAACTGGCGGGCCTGCCCTGGCAGCGCGTGGTCTGCGACGAGGCCCAGGCCCTGAAGAACCACGACACCCTCCAGGCCAGGGCGGTGCGCTCCCTGCCCGGGCGCACCCGCATCGCGCTCACCGGCACCCCGGTCGAGAACGACCTGGAGGAGCTGTGGTCGATCATGGACTTCGCCAACCCGGGCCTGCTCGGCTCCGCGGCCGCCTTCCGCGAGGCCGTGGCCGGGGAGGACGGCCCCGACACCGCCCGGGTGCGGCGGATGACCGGCCCGTTCGTGCTGCGCCGCCTCAAGACCGACCGGTCGATCATCGCCGACCTGCCGGAGAAGGTGGAGATGCGCACCTGGTGCACCCTCACCCCCGAGCAGGCGTCCCTGTACAAGGCGGTCGTGGAGGAGATGACCGAGCGCCTGCGCGAGGCCGACGAGCGCGAACGCAAGGGCCTGGTGCTGGCGACCATGACCCGGCTCAAGCAGATCTGCAACCACCCCGCCCAGTTCCTGGGCGACGGCTCGGCGCTGGCGGGCCGGTCGGGCAAGCTGGACCGGCTGGAGTCGATCCTGGGCGAGGCCGCCGCCGAGGGCGACAAGGCCCTGTGCTTCACCCAGTACGCCCGCTTCGGCGACCGGCTGGCCCCCTACCTGCGTTCGCGGCTGGGGGTGCCGGTGCTGTGGCTGCACGGCGGCACCCCGCGCGCCGAGCGCGAGGAGATGACGCACCGCTTCCAGACCCTGGACGGCCCCGCGGTGTTCCTGCTCTCGCTCAAGGCGGCGGGCACCGGCCTCAACCTCACCGCGGCCAACCACGTGGTGCACGTGGACCGGTGGTGGAACCCGGCGGTGGAGGACCAGGCGACCGACCGGGCGTTCCGGATCGGGCAGCGGCGCGACGTGCAGGTCCGCAAGATGGTGTGCGTGGGCACCATGGAGGAGCGGGTGGACGAGATGATCGAACGCAAGAGCGCCCTGGCGCGGGGCGCGGTGGCCACCGGCGAGGCCTGGCTGGCCGGGCTGTCGGTGGACGACCTGCGCGAGGTCGTGCGCTTGGCCCCGGAGGCGGTGGCGTGAGCTGGTCGGAGCAGGTGGAGCAGTGGCTGGGCCCGTCGGTCCCGGGCCCGGTGGACCGGCTGTCGGTGCGCCCGGGCGAGGTCACCGCGCGGGTCGGCGGGTTCGAGGTGAGCCTGATCCGCGCGGTGCCCGACGACGCCCTGTGGGACCGCGTGTGCGAGGCCCTGGCCTCCCAGGAGGTGTTCCGGGCCCGGGTGCTGGCCGGCGAGCTGCCGGTACCGGTGGGGCGGGTGTGCACGATGTTCGGGGTGGACCTGGTGCCGCGGGGTTGGGACGCCCTGGTGGCCACCTGCTCCTGCGACCGCTGGGACGGGGTGTGCGCGCACCTGCGGGCGGCGGCCGCGGCCCTGGCCGCGCAGGCGGACCGGGACCCGTTCACGCTCACCCGGTGGGCGGGCATGGACAGGGGCGCGCTGCGCACCCGGGTGATGGCGGCCGGGCGCATAAAAGGACCTTCGGTCCCAGAGGAGACAGCTCGGGATAATGCCTCCGAGGCGATAATCGAAGACGTCACCGACCCCTCCGATCACGCACCGGACTCGGCGGCCGCGTTCTGGTCGGCGCCTTCCCCGCCGGGGCCGGTGGATATACCCTCGGGTTCCGGGGACCGCATCAGGGCCGCCGCTCCGGGCGCGCTGGCCGACGAACTGCCGCCATTCCCGCGCCCGGGAACATGAACACGGGCCGATCGAATACGCGATTTGCGATTTCCTCGGGAAAACGCCCGTGGGAAGTGACCGGGGCGGTTACGATTCGGCTCAAGATCACGTCGCACGGCGTGGCGGATTCCCGCACGGGAAAACGGGAACCCGTTCGGCGCGCGCGTCCCGCGCCGCCCGAGCACAGGAGGTCGACGATGCCGGTCCGCAGCCCCGCACCGCCCGTCCTCCGCCCCGTCCGTACGGGCCCTCTCTTCCTCACCGCCGCCCCCGCGCGCGACGACCGCACCCACACGACGAAGGAGGCAGGGGCGCCCTCTGCCCGGCGGTGTCGCCCGCCGGGTGCCGCCCCGGACCGCACATGGCCGACCGCTTCCCCCCCGACATCGACATGGAGACCCCCAGCGTCGCCCGGATGTACGACTACCTGCTCGGCGGCAAGGACAACTTCGAGGTGGACCGCAAGGCCTGTGACGTCCTCCTTGCGCAGCTACCGGAGTTCCTCACGCTCTCCCACCAGAACCGGGCGTTCCTGACCCGGGCGGTGGAGTACGCGGCCTCGCAGGGCATCGACCAGTTCCTGGACCTGGGGGCCGGGCTGCCCACGGCGGACAACACCCACCAGGTCGCCCAGCGGGTCTCACCGGACGCCCGGGTCCTGTACGTGGACAACGACCCGATCGTCATCGCCCACGGCCGGGCGCTGCTGGCGGGCGGCCGGGGCGCCGGGTTCCTGATGGCCGACATCTCCCAGGGGGTGGAGTCCGTCCTGACCGCCCCCCTCACCCGCGACCTGCTGGACACCGACCGGCCGCTGGGCGTCATGCTGGTGTCGATGCTGCACTGCATCCCCGACAGCGCCGACCCCTTCGGCATGGTGTCCCGGCTGATGGAGCGCGTGGCCCCGGGGTCCTTCCTGATCTACTCGCACATCGTGTCCGACGACCCCGAGACCGCCGCGTGGGTCACCGACAAGATGCTGTCCTTCGGCACCCCGTGGGGGCGGGTCCGCTCCCCCAAGGAGGCCGCGGCGGCCTTCGAGGGGCTGGACCGGGTGAGCGCCTGGTCCGACGACCGCGACGAGGAGCCGCGGGCGGTCGACTGCGCCAGCTGGCGCCACCCCGAGATCGCGCCGCGGACCCGGCCGGGCGACCTGACGGTCAAGCTGTGGGAGTACTCGGGGGTGGCGGTCAAGCGGTGAGGCGCCGGGTCCCGCCGGAGCGCTCCGGCGGGACCGGGCCCGTCACCCCTGCGCGGAGAAGTGCCGCAGGAGCAGGGCGTTCACCTCGTCCGGGCGCTGCCAGGACACCAGGTGCGCGGTGGCGGGCAGCGTCGTGTACCCGGCACCGGGGACCAGCCGGGCGATGACGTCCGCGTGCCGGTCGGCCGGGGTGGAGGGGTCCTCCGCCCCGGCCACGACCAGGGTGGGGGCGGTGACGCCGGGCAGGTCCCCGCGCACGTCGTAGCCCGCGACGGCCTCGCAACAGCCCGCGTAGCCCTCCGGGTCGGTGGCGGCGACCAGGTCGCGCAGGAGCGCGACGTCGCCGGGGTGCTCCCGGGCGAAGTCCGGGGTGAACCAGCGGCCCACCACGGTGTCGGCGACGGCGCCGGTGCCCCGGTCGCGCACCAGGGCGGCGCGTTCGTGCCAGGGCCCGGCCGGGCCCGCGTAGGGCGAGGTGGCCAGCAGCGCCAGGCGGTCGAGGCGCTCCGCGTGGTGGACCGCCAGCCACTGGCCCACCATCCCGCCCAGGGACAGGCCGGCGTAGTGGGCGCGCCCGATGCCCAGGCGGTCCAGCAGCGCCACCACGTCCCCGGCCAGGTCGGCCATGGTGAAGGGGCCGGCCGGGACCGGGGAGCGGCCGTGGCCGCGGTGGTCGAAGCGGATCACCCGGAACGCGGCGGACAGCGCCTCGACCTGGGGCTCCCACATCTCGGTGGTGGTGCCCAGCGAGCCGCCCAGCAGCAGCGGGGGCGCGTCGGCGGGTCCGCTCTCGACGTGGTGCAGGTCGACGCTCATGGGTCCGGTGTCCCCTTCCGTGGCGGTGTCCAGGTGCGGGCCCATCATCGCAGCGGCCCCGGGGGGACCGGGGCACCGGCACGGTGTGCGGTATGAGAACATCGCCGGGGGCCCTGTCGCCCGCTCCGGCCCTTTTCCCGTGCCCTCGTCCCCAGGAAGAGCAGATGCCCACCGAAGACGAACCGGAACGCGGCGCACACTTCGTGCAGTCGCTGGAACGCGGCCTGCTGGTGATCCGGGCGTTCTCCGCCGAGCGCCCGTCGATGACCCTGAGCGACGTGGCCCGCGAGACGCACCTGACCCGGGCCGCGGCCCGCCGCTTCCTGCTGACCCTGGCCGACCTGGGGTACGTGCGCACCGACGGGCGGCTGTTCTCGCTGACCCCGCGGGTGCTGGAGCTGGGGTACGCCTACGTGGCCTCGGCGGGGCTGCCCGACGTGGCCCAGCCGCACCTGGAGGACCTCTCGGCGCGGGTGCACGAGTCGGCGTCGGTGTCGGTGCTGGACGGCGACGACGTCCTGTACGTGGCCCGCGTGGCGACCTCGCGCATCATGACCGTGTCGATCCGGGTGGGCACCCGGTTCCCGGCGGTGGCCACGTCGATGGGGCGGGTGCTGCTGGCCGACCGCGACGGGGCCGAGATCGACGCCTTCCTGGAGCGGGTGCGCCTGGAGCCGCTGACCCGGTTCACCGTCACCGACCCGGAGCGGCTGCGCGCCGAGCTGCTGCGGGTGCGCGAGCAGGGGTACGCGATCGTGGACCAGGAGCTGGAGGAGGGGCTGCGGTCGATCGCCGCCCCCGTCCGCGACACCGCGGGCCGGGTCATCGCGGCCGCGAACGTGTCCGCGCAGGCCAACCGGTCCTCGATCGAGGACGTGCGCCGCGACCTGCTGCCCGCCCTGCTGGAGGCGACCGCGCGCATCGAGGCGGACCTGGCGTCGGTCTCCCGCCGCGACGCGGGCCTGTGACCCGTCGGCGGGGTCAGGAGAGCCAGCCCGGGCGGACCACTCCGGTCTCGTAGGCGATCACCACCAGCTGGGCGCGGTCGCGGGCCCCGAGCTTGGTGAGCACCCGGCTGACGTGGGTCTTGGCGGTGGCCGGGGAGACCACCAGGCGGGCGGCCAGCTCCTCGTTGCTGAGCCCGGCCGCGACGGCGGCCAGCACCTCGCGCTCGCGCTCGGTGAGACCGGCCAGGCGGGTGGCGGGCGGCGGCTCCTTGATGCGGTCGGCGAACTCCGCGATGAGCCTGCGGGTGACCGCCGGGGCCAGCAGGGCGTCGCCCCGAGCGGCCACCCGCACGGCGTGCAGCAGCTCGGCGGGCTCGGTGTCCTTGAGCAGGAACCCGCTGGCCCCGGCGCGCAGCGCCGAGTACACGTACTCGTCGAGGTCGAACGTGGTGAGGATGACGACCCGCACCCCCGCCAGGCGCGGGTCGGCGGCGATCCGGCGGGTGGCCTCCAGCCCGTCCGTGCCCGGCATGCGGATGTCCATCAGCACCACGTCGGGGCGGGTGCGCGCGGCGGCCTCCACCGCCTGCGCCCCGTCCCCGGCCTCGGCGACCACCCGCAGGTCGGGCTCGCCCTCGACGATGGAGCGGAAGCCCGCCCGCACCAGGGTCTGGTCGTCGGCGATGAGAACGTCGATGGTGTCGGGGCCGGCGTCGTGCACGCTGCGGTTCCTCTCCGGGGCGGTCAGTCGTCTCGGTCCACCGGCAGGCGGGCCCGTACCCGGAAGCCGCCCCCGGTCCCGGGGCCGGCCTCGAAGGTACCGCCCAGGGCGGTGACGCGCTCGCGCATCCCGGTCAGGCCGTTGCCCTCGACCGGTTCCGCGGTCGCCGACCCGTCGTCGGACACCCGGACCGTGACCGCGCCCGGTTCCGTGGTGAGGGCGACCTCGACGGCGGTGGCGTCGGAGTGGCGGCGCACGTTGGTGAGCGCCTCCTGCACGATCCGGTACAGGGCGGCCCCCACCGGAGCGGGCACCGCGGGCATCTCCGCGGGGCCGCCGGCGGGGGCGCCGTCCACGGTCAGGCGCGCCGGCGGGCCGCCCTCGGCGGCGGCGCGCACCAGGTGGGGCAGCCGGTCGGTACCGGGCACCGGCGCGTTGCCCTCGGCCTCGTCGACCTGGCGCAGCACCCCCAGGGTGGCGCGCAGCTCGCGCAGGGTGTCCTTGGTGATGGCCTTGATGGCCTCCAGCGCCTCCAGGGCCTGCTCGGGGTCGCGTCGGTGCACGGCCGCCGAGGCCTGCACGTTGACCAGGGAGATGTCGTGGGCGATGACGTCGTGGAGCTCGCGGGCGATGCGCAGCCGCTCCTCGGTGGCGCGCCGGCGGGCCTCCTCCTCACGGGTCCGCTCGGCCTCCAGGGCGCGTTCCTGGGCGGCGCGCAGGTGCGCGGCGCGCTGGTGCAGGACCGCGGCCACCGCCGCGATCGCCACCGTCCAGGCCAGCACCAGCAGGGCCCGCCACGGGTTGAACGCGAACGCCTCGGCGACGGCGAACAGCCCCAGCGCCACCGCGACGGTCACCACGGGGGCGGTCCGCAGCCCCACCGCGGCCATGCGCAGCACCGCGACCAGGAGCAGCAGCCACGCCGCCCACGTGTCGGCGGTGCCGGCCACGTAGTAGAGGGGCAGGCACAGGCCCACCGCGACCGCGGTGACCAGCGGGCGGCGGCCGACCAGCGCCAGCGAGGCGGCGCCCAGGGCGAGCACGGCCAGGGACTGCGGCTGCGGCGCCGACCCGCGGTCCAGCGAGAAGAAGGTCTCGGCGCCGAGCAGGGCCAGGGCGGTCACGGCCGCGATGGCGGCGTCCGCGCCGGCGCCGAAGACGTGTTCGCCCGTGTCCCGTTCGCCCGTGTCCCGCCGTGTCATACGTCCTGTCGCCCCCCGCGCGCCGCCAGCAGCGGTCCGCCCACCAGGCCGGCGGCGGCGCCCACCACGATGAGGTACTTGACTCCGGGTGCCCACGAGGGCAGGTCGCCGCCGCCGAACAGGAGCAGCGAGACGGCGACCACCTCCGACAGGACGAATCCGGCGACCGTGCCGACGACCAGCCCGAGCAGGGACGCGCCGAGTGCCTTCCAGCCGTTCAAGGGCCTCTTCCTTCCTCCTTGTACCACAGGTGCCCCCTCATCCTGCGGGGGCGGGAGGGGGCACGGCGTCGGCCCCGGGTGGACACCCCGCGTCCGCCGGGGGATGTACGCCGCCCGGGGCGCCTACGCCCGGCGGCGGGCGCGGTGGCGGCGCACGGCGTCGCGGTTGCCGCAGGCGGGCGAGCAGTACCGCTGGCGGCCGTTGCGGGAGAAGTCGGCGAAGACCCGGTCGCAGTCGGGCGCGGCGCACCGGCCCAGCCGGTCCATGCCCCGCCCGGTCAGGTGCAGGGCGGTGCCCACCGCGATGAGCGCGGCGATCTGGCGGTGGGCCGGCAGGTCGTCGGGGCGGTAGTGCAGGTGCCAGCCGTCACGGGTGTGGTCGGTCAGGCGCGGCGCGGACGCGAACTCGACGAGCAACGGGTTGAGGCGGTCGGCCCGCTCTGGGGGGTCGGCGGCGTCGACCACGCCGGTCCACTCCCGGAGGAAGGCGCGGACCCGGGCGAGGTCGTCCGCGCCGACCTCGCGTTCCAGGACGAACCCCACATCGGCGCAGCGCCGCGCGAGGTCGTCGGTGTCCTCCGGTGGTTGGTTGACCAGGTCGACGGCGAGCCCCACCGGATCCTGGCCGTAAGGGTTGATATGCATAATGCCATTACATCAGACTGGCGGCATGCGTACCGAGCACGAACACCTCTGGACCACCGAATCCGCCCACACCACCAGCGAGGGCCTGGTCTCCTACCAGCACTGCGCCTGCGGCCGGCGCCGCGTCACCCTGACCCCGCCCGTCACCGTGGCCGCCCCCTGACGCGCGCACGGGGCCTCACCGGCGGGCGGTGACGCCGTTCTCCAGGGTGCGCAGCACCAGGGGGGCCACGGCCTGCGGGGAGATCCGCCCGGCCCGGGCCCGTTCCAGGCCGGTGAACAGCAGGGCCCACATGACGTGCACCAGCCAGGCCGGGTCGGCGTCGGGGTCGAAGACCCCCTCGGCCTGGCCCCGCTCGAACAGCCGCACCAGCACCTCGGGCTCCTCGGGCTCGCCGGAGCGGAGCCCGCCGTAGCGGCGCACGGTCGCGGTGTCGCCGAAGGCGAACAGGATCCGGTCGCCGACCTCGACGTGCCCGTTCACCACCCGGCACAGCGCCTCCTCCGCCGGACCCTCCTCCGGACGCACCTGCTCCATGACCCGGCCGAGTTCGGCGATGGAGTCCTCGAAGGTCGCCTCGACGAGCTTCTCCCGGTCGGGGAAGTAGCGGTGCAGGGTACTGCGGCCCACGTCGGCGGCCTCGGCGACGGCGGCCATCGGGGCGTTGCGGTCCCGGCCCAGGACGGAGGCCGCGGCGGCCAGGATGGCGCGCCGGGTCCGGTTGCGGGCCCCTGACCTCGGGTTGTCGGTGGTCGTCATGGCGCCAACCTACCCCCTCCTCCCATAACGGACTTGCACACTTCCATAGTGGGACACTACTGTCCCACTATGGATAACAAGAATTCCGAAAAGATCGAACACGTCCTGGTGACCGGCGCCGGCGGCACCGTGGGCGGGCTGGTCGTGCCGGGGCTCCGGGAACGCGGACTGCGCGTCCGCGCCCTCACCCGCGACCCGTCCCGCCGCACGTTCCCCGCCGGGGTCGAGGTCGCGGCGGGCGACCTCGCCGACCCCGCGACCCTGGACGGGGTCTTCGACGGCGTGGACGCCGTGTTCCTGTTCCCCGTCGCCGAGACCGCCGCGGCGGTGGTGGACCTGATGCGCCGGGCCGGGGTCCGGCGCGTGGTCGTCCTGTCCTCGACCTCGGTCTCCGACGGCGACGACACGGACTTCGGCTACCGCCACCACCGCCCGGTCGAGGAGGCGGTGGAACGTTCCGGCCTGGAGTGGACCCACCTGCGCGCGGGCGAGTTCATGGCCAACGACCTGGACTCCTACAGCGGATCCGTGCGCGCCGAAGGCGTCGTCCGCGCCCCGCACGGCGACCGCCCCTGGGCCCCGGTCCACGAGGCCGACCTCGCGGACGCCGCCGTCGCCGCCCTCACCGGGTCCGGCCACCACGGGAAGGCGTACACCCTCACCGGCCCGGAGACGGTCACCGCCGCCGAACGCGCCGCCGCCATCGGCGCGGCCCTGGGCCGCGAGGTCCGGTTCGTGCACCTGAGCGACGAGGAGGCCCGGGAGCTGTGGATCTCCCAGGGCGTCCCGCCGGAGATCTGCGACTGGCTGCTGTGGGAGGCCCCCGACGGCTGGGACCCCTCCGGCCTGGTCTCCGCCGACTACGAGAAGGTCACCGGCCGCCGGGGGCGCACCTACGCGCAGTGGGCCGTCGACCACCGCTCCGACTTCTCCTGAGCCCGGTCCGGGCGGGGCTTCCGTGGCGCCTTGCGGGCACCGCCGCCTCCTGAGATCCTGCCCGGAACACCGGCCCGGCCGCGTTCCCGGCGGTGGGCCGCACACGAAAGGGACATCCGTGACCGACCAGTACGACGCGGCGGAGCCCGCCGCCCTCTCGGGGACCCTCGCCCTCGGCGGCGACCTGCCGATCCACCGGCTCGGCTTCGGCGCCATGCGGATCGTCGGCGAGGGGGTGTGGGGGCCGCCCCGCGACCGCGACGAGGCGCTGGCGGTCCTGCGCAGGGCCGTCGAACTGGGCGTCACCTTCATCGACACCGCCGACTCCTACGGCCCGCAGATCAGCGAACAGCTCATCCGCGAGGCCCTGCACCCCTACCCCGAGGGCCTGGTCATCGGCACCAAGGCCGGGTTCGTGCGCACCGGTCCGGGCCTGTGGCACCGGCTGGGCCGCCCCGAGTACCTGCGCCAGCAGGTGGAGATGAGCCTGCGGACCCTGGGCCTGGAGCGCATCGACCTGTTCCAGCTGCACCGCATCGACCCCGAGGTGCCGCTGGCCGACCAGCTGGGCGAGCTGGCCGACCTGCGCGCCGAGGGCAAGATCGGCCACATCGGGCTGAGCGAGGTGAGCGTGGACGAGCTGTCGGCGGCCCGCGCGATCACCCCGATCGCCTCGGTGCAGAACCAGTACGCCCCCTCCTTCCGGGAGTCGGAGGACGTGCTGGAGCAGTGCGAGAAGGACGGGATCGCGTTCCTGCCCTGGGCCCCGGTGGACCGCGGCGCGCTGGCCGGGCCGGACTCGCCGCTGGCGGCGATGGCCGCTGAGCGCGGGGTCACCCCGGTGCAGCTGGCGCTGGCCTGGCTGCTGCACCGCTCGCCGGTGATGGTGCCCATCCCCGGCACCTCGCGGGTGGCGCACCTGGAGGAGAACGTGGCGGCGGCCGCGCTGCGGCTGTCCGAGGAGGAGACCGAGCGCATCGGCAGCCACCTCGGCTGAGCCGGCGCGCGCGGGCGGCCCGCCGGGACCCTGCTCCGGTCCCGGCGGGCCGCCCGCGTCCCGATCCGTCAGCTCGGCCGCAGGCGGAAGACCTGGAGGCGCATGTCGTAGTACTTCTCGGTCTCGCCCACCCACTCCATGCCCAGCCGCCGGGCCACCCCGACGGCGCGCACGTTGTTGGGCCGGGCAACGGCGAAGATCTCCTCGATGCCCTGCCCGAAGGCCCAGGTGATGACGGCCCGGCTCGCCTCGGTGGCGTACCCCTGCCCCCACACGTCGGGGCGCAGCGCCCAGGTGAGCTCGAAGTCCTCCTCGTAGGGCGGCAGGAGTTTGAGGGACAGCCCGCCCACCAGCTCGCCGTCCTCCTTGCGGACGATGGCCCAGCGCCCGGCGGGCGGGATGAGGTTGGGTCCGGCCTCGATCCAGGCGTGCAGGACCGAGCGCATCGCGTTCGCGTCGTTCACCGGTTGCCATTCCGGCGTGAGCCAGTGCGCCACCTCGGCGGCCCCGTAGATCCTCAGGGCGGCTTCGGCGTCGTCCAGCTCCCACTCCCTGATCTGGAGTCGTTCGGTCGGCAGCTCAAGGCTCATACCACAACGGTAGCGGCCGTGCGAGCACCGGGACAGGGGTCGGGGGACAAGAGTGGGCATCCGTTGGGGCAGGGCGCCGGGTCCCGGCCGGGGTCCGGCCTACCCGCTCCGGCCCAAGCCGGGGGAAACGGTTCGTCATCCCCTCTTTACCCAGGGTCTTCGGATCGCCTATCGTGGAATCCCGGCCTGGGAGCGCTCCCAGTCGTGGGGGGCGCCGCGGCCGACTCCCCCGCCACCCGGCCGGGACCGCGCCCGGGTCCGCCGTGGGGGACGGGCCCGGGCGCCCCGTTTCACCCGGCCCACACATCCTCGGTGTGGCGGCCCCGCCCGATCAGCCCGTCCAGCCAGGCCCGGGCCTCCTCCTCGCCGCACCCGGCGGCCTCCCGGCGGATCCGGACGAAGGCCGCCCGCACCCCCGGCGCCATGGCCCGGCCGTCACCGCACACGAACACGCGCCCGCCCGCCTCCAGCAGCCCCAGCACCTCGTCGGCCTCGGCCAGGATCCGGTCCTGCACGAACCGCGCGCCCTCCCGCGGGGCCGCCGAGAACACCGGGCGCAGCCGCACCGCCCCGGCCCGCTCGGCGGCCTCCAACTCCTCGCGGTACAGGTAGTCGGCGTCGGGGTGGTCGCAGCCGAAGTACAGCAGCGCCCTGCCGCGCACCCCGCGGTGCACGCGGTCGGCGACCGCGCCGCGGAAGGGGGCCAGGCCGGTGCCCGCGGCGACCATGATCACCGGCACGTCCGGTTCCTCGGGGACCCGGAAGGCGTCGGCGGCGGGCAGGACGCGCGCCCGCACCTCGTCCCCCGGTTCCAGGGCGGCCATGAAGTGCGAGGCGGTGCCGAGGTAGCGGCCCTTCCCCGAGCGGTGCGGGGCGGTGAGCGGGGAGACCATCAGGTCCACCGTTCCGGGGGCGGCCGCCGCGCCGGAGGAGACGGAGTAGGAGCGCGGGGCCAGGGGCGCGAGCATGCCCAGGTAGTGCTCGAAGGGCAGCGCGCAGGCCGGGTGCTCCTCCAGCAGGTCCAGGACGCTGCGCCCGGCGATCCGCTCCGCGGCGTCGGGGGCGCCGGCCAGATCGGCCAGGGCCCGGGAGGTGAAGGGGCAGGGGGTGTGGTCCGCCAGGGTCCGCACCTGCTCGCGGGTGGCGGGGGCCTGGAGTTCGACGGCGCCGGCGAGCAGTTCGCCCAGGGCGACCGGCCGGTCCACCGGGAGCGGGGACCGCGTGCCCCCGCGGGGCTCCAGCCGGACGGTGCGGCCGGGGTCCACACCGAAGCGGGCGGCCACCCGGCCGACGAGGGCGTCGGGGTTGCGGGGCAGCACGGCCAGGTGGTCGCCGGTGCGGTAGGAGGTCCCGGCGGGTAGTTCCAGGCGCACGAACCGCTTGGGCCGCCCGGCGGGGTGGGCGGTGTCGGCGAGGTCGCCGGTCTCCAGGACCCTCATGGGCCGCAGCCCGTAGCGTTCGGCCAGGCCGTCCAGGGCGGTGGCGGGCGCGTCGACCAGTGTGTAGGGCGGGGCGCCGGCGGCCTCCGGGTCCGCGGCCGCGCCGGGTCCCGCGCCGGGGCCGGCGGGCTCCCCGTAGGCGTCCAGCAGGGCGCCCAGGGCCCGGGCGGACCAGTCGGCGACGGCGGTGGTGAAGTCGCCGGAGGTGTCGGCGGCGGCCCGGTCGGCCAGGCGCTCGGCCCCCGCCGCATGCAGCAGGTCGTCCACCAGGGCGGGGACCCGCTGGTAGGTGGCCGACCAGTTGCGGTCGCCCACGCCCAGGACGGCGTACCGCACGCCCTCCAGCCCGTCGGCCGGCAGGGTGGGCAGCCACTCCAGGAAGGCGGCCGCGTCGTCGGTGGGGCGGCCGTTGTAGGAGGCGGTGACGATCAGGACCGGTCCGGGGCCGAGGTCTCCGACGGCCCCGTCCAGGGAGGCCACCCGGGGCGTGAAGCCCGCCTCGGCGGCGTCGGCGGCCAGGTCGCGGGCCAGCCCGGCGCAGGTGCCCAGGTTGGAGCCGTACAGGACGTTCAGCGCCGTGCCGGGTGCGCGCCGCGCGGCGCCGCCGGCCGCCGCCGGGGCGTCGGCCGCGGGCGCCGGGGCCCGGAGGCGGTCGGCCGCGGTACGGCGGCGCAGCCGCAGGGTGAACCCGTCCGGCTTGATGGTGAGGGTCTCCTTGACCTTCAGCCGGTAGTGGGCGTGGTCCAGGAACCGGAACCGGTGCACCAGCAGCCCCAGCACCAGGACGGCCTCGTGCAGCGCGAACTGGCGGCCGATGCAGGCGCGCTCGCCGCTGCCGAACGGTTTGAACAGGTGGGCGGGGCGCTCGCTCTCGCGCTCGGGCGAGAACCGCTCGGGGTCGAACAGCTCGACGTTGTCGCCCCAGCCGGGGTCGCGGTGCAGCCCCGGGGTGAGGACCAGCAGGGTCTCGCCCCTGGAGACGCGGTGGCGTCCGCCGATGACGGTGTCCTCCAGGGGTTCGACGGCGTAGGCGGGGGCGGTGGGCCACAGCCGCAGCGACTCGTTGAGGACCTGGCGCAGGTAGCGCAGCCGCCCCACGTCGTCGTGGCCGGGGTCGGGGCGGTCGGTGTCGCCCCACAGGGCGTCCGTCTCGGCGCGGGCACGGGCCAGCGCCTCGGGGTGTTTGACCAGGTGGTACAGCGCGAAGGACAGGGCGCCGCTGGTGGTCTCGTGCCCGGCCACCAGGAAGGTGATGACCTGGTGGCGGATGTTGACGTCGTCCAGGGGCTCACCGGTCACCGGGTCGGGGGTGTGCAGCATCCGGCCGAGCAGGTCGTCGGTGGAGGTGTCGCCGGAGGCCCGGCGGGCCCGGACGACCTCGTCGACGACCTCCCCCATGTAGGCGATGTCGCGGTGGAAGGCCCGGTCGGCGCCCGCGAAGAGCAGGCCGGTGCCGGGCGGCCGGGCCGAGTGCTTCTGGGCGTGCTCCAGGGCGCGGGCGAGGGCGGCGACGAACGGGTGGGGGTCGGGGGCGCCGAAGGAGTCGAAGTCGAAGCCGAAGCCGCACAGGCCGATGGTGTCGAAGGTCAGCCGGGTCATGTCGGCGGCGACGTCGACCTCGGTGCCCGCGGCGGCGGCCCGGTCCCAGGAGGCGGTCAGGCTCCGGGCGACGCCGAGCATGGTGGCGTGGTAGCCGCGCATGGCGCCCAGGGAGAAGGCGGGCAGCAGGACGTCGTGGGCCTTGCGCCAGTTGGGCTCGTCGCCGTAGGCGGTGAACAGGCCGTCCCCGGCCAGGGCGCGCAGGTACTCCAGGTCCTGGTGGACGTTCTTGCGGAACCGGGTCTGGTCGGACAGCTCGGCGACCAGGTCGCCGCCGGTGACCACGATCAGGCTCTGGCCGGGCAGGCGCATGCGCATGATCGGGCCGGTCCGGCGGGCCAGCTCCACGAGCTCCCCCAGGTCGGAGGAGAGGTCGAGCAGGTGTCCCAGCAGCGGCAGGCCGGGGGGTTCGGGGATGGGCAGGGTCTCCGGGGTGGTCGTGGTCACAGCGTGCCCCTTCGGTTCGGCCGGCCACGCCTTCCCGAGAGGCGTGCAACCAACTTTGTCACATGACCAAGTTAATCAACTATGTCAAGCGACCAAGTCACGTGTTCGGTAGCATGGGGGCATGGCCCACGTTCCCGCCGCCCAGCGGCGCCCCCAGCTCATCGACGCCGCGATCGACCTCATGCGACGCGAGGGGGCGGCGGCGGGGAGCACGCGCGCCGTCGCCGCGGAACTGGGCGTGGCGCAGATGACGGTGCACTACGTATTCGGCTCCAAGGCGGAGTTCACCCGGGCCGTGTTCGAGGAGCTGGGCCGCCGCATCGTCGACCAGGTGCGGCCGTTCGCCGAGCACGCGGCCGGCGGCGGGTTCGCCGGGTCCCTGGCCCACACGGTGCGGGTGCTGTGGCGGGTCAGCACCGAGGACCGGGGGGTGGCGATCCTGTGGGACGAGCTGTCGGTGCAGGCGCTGCGCGACCCGGTGCTGCGGGAGGCCTACGGCGAACACGCCATGGACATGCTCCGGGTGACCACCGAGCTGCTCACCACCCTGGCCGAGCGCAACGGCACCGCGCTGGCGGCCCCGGCGCCGGTGGTGGCGCGGTTCTTCCTGGCCGCGTTCGAGGGGCTGCTGTCCCAGCACCTGGCCGCCCCGGACGAGGCGGCCGAGCAGCGCTGCCTGGAGCAGGTCATCGCCGCCACCGTCGCCCTGGCCACGGGCGACCTGCCCTCCTAGACCGCGTTCTCCCGAACCGCCGCGGACGGCCCGCGGCCGCGGTACCGCCCGGCGCCGCGGTAGAGCACCCGGGAACGGACTCTAGGCGTCGGCCCCGACGGCGGCGCGGACGTCGGCGGTGATCAGCCCGGCCACCTCACCGATGCGGCCGACGAAGTAGAAGTGCCCGCCGGGCAGGGTGTGCCGCGCCAGCGGACCGGTCACGTGCTCGCGCCAGGCGTCCATGCGCGCGGGCGGCATCCCGGTGTCCTCGGCCCCGGCCAGCGCGGAGACCGGTATCGGCAGCGTCGGGGTGTCCGGGCGCGGGCGCCAGGTGTCGACCAGTTCCAGATCGGCGCGGATCAGCGGTTCGGCGGCCCGCCACCGCTCGGGGTCCTCCAGGGTGGCCGCGGGGGTGCCGCCCATCCGGGCCAGCCCCGCCCGCAGGCGGTCGGCGGGCAGCAGGTGGCGGGGTTCGATCCACTCCGGCCCCGGTGCCGGGCTCCAGCCCGAGACCCCCAGCCAGGCGGGGGCGGGACCGTCCCCGGCCAGGGCCAGCAGCGCGGTCTCGTAGGCGGCCAGCGCGCCCATGCTGTGCCCGAACAGCCCGAAGGGCCGGTCGTGGTCGGCGCTGATCAGGGCGTACAGGTGCCGGGCCAGCGCGCGGGCGTCGCGGAACGCGGTGCCGTCGGCCCCGCGGCCGGGGGCCTGGAGCAGGCACACGTCCCAGTCGTCGGGCAGGTGGCGCACCCAGGGGCGGTACGCCTGTGCCGAACCGCCCGCGTGGTGCAGGACGAACAGCCGGAAGCCCGCCTCGGGCACCGGCCGGATCCGGATCAGGGCGTCCCGACGCACCGCACTCCCCCCTCGAAGGCCATGGGAACGGCATGCCCGCCGCACCAGCGGCAAACCTACCAGTCAGTAATACCCACTGGTAACACCGGCCGGTAACATCCGGCGGCGGCAACGGCCCGCCCGGGCCGGCCTAGGATGCGGCGCATGGCTGTTCCCCGGCCCGCCAGGGCGCTCAACGAGGGCGTGCGCAAGAGCATGCGCGCGAACAGGGGCCGCGACACCGGCCCCGAACTGGCCGTGCGGCGGCTGGTGCACGCCGCCGGGCTGCGCTACCGGGTCTCGGCCCGGCCGCTGCCCGCGCTGCGCCGCACCGCCGACCTGGTCTTCACCCGCCGCCGGGTCGCGGTGTTCGTCGACGGCTGCTTCTGGCACGGCTGTCCCGAGCACCACACCACGGCGCGCACCAACGCCGCCTACTGGGCCGAGAAGGTGCGCGCCAACCGCGAGCGCGACGCCGACACCGACCGGCGCCTGGGCGAGGCCGGCTGGACCGTGCTGCGCTTCTGGGAGCACGAGGAGCCCGCCGCGGTGGCGGAGCGGATCGTCGCGGCGGTGCGGGGGGCGCGGGACACGCGCGGGGGGTGACCGGATCCGGCCACGCCCCGCAGGGCGCGGACCGGCCTCAGCGGCCGGTGGGAGCCGGGGACCGGCGCCGGAGGCGCGCGGCCAGAGCGCGCACGCGGCGCGCGAGCCGGCTCAGCGCCGACCCCGCCCTCCCCTGCCCGGCCTCCGGGGGAACGTCCTGGTCGGGGGCCTGGTCGGCGGCGTCGGAGACCTGCGCCACGCGGTCCCGCAGCCGGTCGCGGACCTGGTCGGGGGTGTAGGCGCGGCGCTGGCGCTCCGCGCGGGCGATCGCCACGCCCGTGGCCGCCACACCCACGAAAGCCGCCGCTCCGAGTACTTTCCACCATCGCATGTGCCTAGGCTAGCGGTGTGGCCGATAGCGAGATCTCTTTGGACCGGGCGCTGGAGCTGACCCGCACCGGCGATGTGTGGGTGTTCCGCGGAACGAGCGCGGCCGACCGCGCCATCCAGATCACCACCAACAGCCCCGTCAACCACGTGGGCATGTCGGTGGTCATCGAGGACCTGCCCCCGCTGATGTGGCACGCCGAACTGGGCCGCTCCCTGCCCGACATGTGGACGGGCAGGCACCAGCGCGGCGTGCAGCTGCACGACCTGCGCGACGCCGTCCTGGTGTGGGGGCGCAAGTACGGCCAGCGCGGCTGGCTGCGCCAGATCGACCCCGAGGTGGGCCGGGAGGCCGAGGACGCCGTGCTGCGGGCGATCGCGCGCCTGGACGGCACACCCTTCCCCTCCACCGCGCAGATGGCCGGGCGGTGGGCGCGCGGGCGGCTGCCCCTGCGCCTGCCCTCCTTCCTGCGCCGCGGCGAGGACGCCGGGCATTCCGAGCGCGCCCTGGAGTCGGCCTACTGCGCCGAGGTCATCGCCCTGACCTACGAGGCGATGGGGCTGCTGCCCGCCGGGCGCCGCCCCGGGTACTACGACCCGGGGCGGTTCTGGAGCGGGGACCGCCTCAAGCTGGAGGGCGGCCACTCCCTGGGCGGGGAGATCGCCGTGACCCTGCCCGACCAGCCGGAGCAGACCGCACAGGCCGAACAGGCCGGGTAGGCGCTCAGCGCCGGGGCGGCGCCGCGGTGCTGCCGCGCACCACCAGGGCGGTGGCCAGGTCCAGGCGCAGGTTGGCCGGGCGCCCCCCGCGGGCCAGCACCAGGGCCATGCGGGTGGCCTCCTCCGCCATCTCGGTCAGGGGCTGGCGGACCGTGGTCAGCGGCGGCCCCACCCAGCGGGCCACCGGCAGGTCGTCGTAGCCCACGACGCTGAGGTCCTCGGGGATGCGCACCCCCAGCTCGCGCGCGGCCTCGTACAGGCCCATGGCCTGGAGGTCGCTGCCGGCGAACACCGCCGTGGGCGGGTCGTCCAGGGCGAGCAGCTCCCGGCCCCGGTCGCGCCCGCTCTCCACGTGGAAGTCCCCGTGCCGGATCAGGTCGGGGTCCACGGGGATGCCCGCGGCGTCCAGGGCCGAGGTGTAGCCGTCGATGCGGGCCTTGCTGCACAGCACCTCGCGCGGCCCGCCGATGACGGCGATGCGCCGGTGCCCCAGGTCGACGAGGTGGCGGGTGGCGGCCAGCCCGCCGCTCCAGTTGGCCGAGCCCACCGCCGGCATGTCGGGCCCGGGGTCCCCCGCGGGGTCGACCACCACGAAGGGGATGCCGCGCGCCGACAGCCGGGTGCGCTGCTCGGCGGCCAGGTCGGAGAAGACCAGGACGACGGCGGTGGGGCGGCGGGCCAGGACCGCGTCGACCCAGTCGTCGCGCGGGGTCTGGCCGCCGGACTCGGTGAGCACGACGCTCAGCCCCTCCTCGCGGGCGATGTTCTCCACCCCGCGCACCACTTCGATGGCCCAGGCGCTGTCGAGCTCGTGGAACACCAGGTCGATGAGGGCGGAGCGGCCTCCCCCGGAGGCGCGCCGGCGCCGGTACCCGTGCGTGCGGATGAGCTCCTCCACACGGGCACGGGTGTCCTCGGCGACGTCGGCGCGGCCGTTGAGGACCTTGGAGACGGTCGGGACGGAGACCCCGGCGGCCTCCGCAATTTTCGCGATGGTCACCGGCCCGGTGATCGCTCCGTCGGGGGCTTCCTGGTTCGACTGAGTACTCACGCCGCCCGATACTACGCGCCCCGGCGCTGTTCAGCACCGCCGCTCCCGATCGGGTGGTGATCGGGGCCACAACGGATATTGACGTGGTTCACGCCGCGTCGTACATTCGGGCACCACAAGTTTCGGAACAAATTCCGAAAGTTTCGACCAAGGGATACGCGATGACCACCCCCCGAGTCGGCACGGCCGCCGCACTGGCCGCGCTCACCCTGCTCACCGCGACCGCCTGCGGCGGCCGGGGAGCCGCCCAGGGCTCCGATGAGATGCACGTGTGGATGTACCAGGACACCCTCGTCGTCGTGCAGGAGGGCGCCGTCGAACGCTTCAACGCCGACCAGGGCGCCGACGGCGTCCAGGCGGTCATCGACCAGGTGCCCGGCGACAACTACGTCGAACGCCTGCGCACCGCCATGGGCTCCCCCCAGCGGCCCGACGTGTTCTTCAACTGGGGCTCGGGCAGCATCGCCCCCTACGCCGAACAGGGCCTGCTCGAACCCCTCGACGACCTCCTGGCCGAGGACCCCGAACTCGCCGAGGCGTTCCTGCCCTCCGTCCTGGAGTCGGGCAAGGTCGACGGCGTCCAGTACGGCATCCCCCTGCGCGGCACCCAGCCCGTCGTCCTCTTCTACAACCGGGCCGTCTTCGAGGATGTCGGCGTCGAACCCCCGCAGACCTGGGACGACGTGCTGACCCTGGTCGACGAGTTCGACGAGGCCGGCGTCACCCCCTTCGCCCTGGCCGGTGCCGACCCCTGGACCGAGCAGATGTGGCTCCAGTACCTGGTGGACCGCATCGGCGGCCCCGAGGTGTTCGCCCGCATCGCCGGGGGCGACTCCGAGGGCTGGCGCGACCCGGCCGTGCTGGAGGCCGCCGAGATGGTCGCCGACCTGGTCGACCGCGGCGCCTTCGGCGACTCCTACGCCTCGGTCAGCTACACCGAGGGCGGCGCCTCCACCCTGCTCTCCGAGGGCCGCGCCGCCATGCACCTGATGGGGTCGTGGGAGTACTCCACCCACCTGGACCAGGCCCGCGAGTTCGCCGAGAACGACCTGGGCTACGTCGCCTTCCCGCCCATCCCGGGCGGCGAGGGCGACCCCGCCAACATCGTCGGCAACCCCACCAACTACTTCTCCGTCACCGCCGACAGCCCCCACCTGGAGCACGCCCTGGAGTTCCTCTCCTACACCGCCCAGGACGAGTACGTGGCCGACATGGTCGCCAACGGCGAGGTGCCCACCACCGCCGACGCCGAGGAGGTCCTGGCCGACAGCCCCAACCCCGAGTTCGCCGTCTTCCAGTACGAGCTGGTCCGCGACGCCCCCCACTTCCAGCTGTCCTGGGACCAGGCCCTGACCCCCGAGGTCGCCACCCCGATGGTCACCGAGATCGAGGCCCTGTTCAACGGACAGCGCACCCCGCAGGAGTTCGTCGACGCCCTGGCCGCCCTGTGAGCGCGCGCACCCAGGGCCGGGCCGCCCCCCGCACCGGGCGGCCCGGCCCCCTGTGGGCCCTGCCGGGCGTCGTGTTCTTCGCGCTGTTCGCCGCCCTGCCCATGCTGCTGGTGGCGTACCTGTCCTTCACCCACTGGGGCGGGCTGGGCACCCCGGCCTTCGCCGGGCTCGACAACTGGACCCGGCTCGCCGGCGACCCGCTCATGCACCGCGCCGTGGGCCTGAGCCTGCTGCTGACCGTCGCCAGCTGGGCCCTCCAGACACCGATCAGCCTGCTCCTGGGCGTGTGGGCCGCCGGGCGCCAGCGCGGCCGCGCGATCCTGTCCGCGGTCTTCTTCCTGCCGCTGCTGCTGTCCTCGGCGGCGGTGGCCATCATCTGGCGGGCCCTGCTGGACCCCAACTTCGGCCCGCCCGCCTGGCTGGGACCGGCCCTGGGCCTGGGCACCCTGGACCCGCTGGGCGGGGGCGGCAGCGCGTTCTGGGTGATCGTGTTCGTCGCCGCCTGGCAGTTCATCCCGCTGCACATGCTGCTCTACCAGGGCGGGGCCCGGCAGATCCCGGCGACCCTCTACCAGGCGGCGCGCATGGACGGGGCCGGGCGGCTGGGCATGTTCTGGCACATCACCCTGCCCCAGCTGCGCAACACGATGACGACCTCCTCGGTGCTGATGGTCGTCGGGTCCCTCACCTACTTCGACACGGTGCTCATCATGACCGACGGCGGCCCGGGCACCGACACCACCATCGTCCCGTACCTGATGTTCCGGGCGGGCTTTCGCAGCTGGGAGCTGGGCTACGCGAGCGCGATCGCGTTCACGCTGGTCATCGTCGCGACCCTCATCGCCCTGGTGATGGTGCGCCTGACCGGGTTCGGCTCGATGCGCAGCACCAGGGAGGGGATGTGAGCGTCGTGGAGGAACGCACCGCTGTGGAGGGGCGCCGCACGGCCGCGCCCCGGCGGGCGCGCGGCGGCGCGCCGGTCCGGTACCGGGGCGTGGGCGAGCGCCCCAACGTCCTGGGCGGGCTGGGCGCCCTGGTCTGGCTGGTCGTGGTGGCGCTGCCGCTGTACGCCCTGCTCGTCGCCACGATCCAGCGCGGCGAGAACTACGTGCCCGAGGGCCCGCTGGCCCTGCCCTCGGACCCCACCCTGGGCAACTACGCCACCGCCATCGACAAGGGCCTGCTCGGGTTCGTGGGCAACACCGCCCTGGTCACCCTCGCCGTCGTCGCCCTGGTCGTGGTCCTGTCCGCCACCACCTCGTACGCGGTCGTACGCTCGCGGACCCGCGTCACCGACGCCGCCTTCCGCGTGTTCCTGCTGGGCCTGGCCATCCCCGCCCAGGCCGTCATCATCCCCGTCTACCTCATCATCGTCCGCCTGGGGCTGTACGACACCCTCACCGCGATCGTGCTGCCCACCGCCGCCTTCGCCCTGCCGGTGTGCGTCCTGATCCTGGTCGGGTCCATGCGCGACATCTCCGAGGAGCTGTACGAGGCCATGGCGCTGGACGGCGCCGGGCCGGTGCGCACCTTCCTGCAGCTGGTCGTCCCCATGTCCCGGTCCGGGCTGGGCACCGTCGCCGTCTACTCCGCGCTCCAGGCCTGGAACGGGTTCCTCTTCCCGCTCATCCTCACCCAGTCCGCCGATCGGCGGGTCATCACGATGGGCCTGTACGAGTTCCAGGGCGAGTACCGGGTGGACGTGCCCGGGCTGCTCACCGCCGTCGTGGTCTCCACCGTCCCGCTGTTCGTCGTCTACCTCGTGGCACGCCGCTCCCTGGCGGACGGCCTGATGGGAGTGGGCGGCAGGTAGCACACGCGTTTCGGATCGCGAAAGCCCGGGCAAGCGCTGGTTGTACCGGGCGGGTCCGAGAACAGGCCGAGCGGCTCCCCCGTCCGCAGTCCCTTGCAGACACGGCCCGAGGGGATCGCAGATGAACGACGACGCGCTGGACGAGGCCGCCGAGGCGGAGCTGGCGACCCGGTGGGGGCCGTTCCGCCTGGTGGCCTTCCGCGATCCCGGGGACCGCGGGGAGCACCTGGCCCTGGTGCACGGCGAGGTCCGCGACCGCGACGAGGTCCCGGTCCGGATCCACTCCGAGTGCGTGACCGGCGACGTGTTCGGGGCGCTGCGCTGCGAGTGCGGCGACCAGCTGGCGGCCGCCGTCGGGGTGGTCACCGCCGCGGGCCGGGGTGTGGTGGTGTACCTGCGCGGCCACGAGGGCCGGGGCATCGGCCTGCTCGACAAGGTCCGCACCCTGGCCCTTCAGGACGCCGACGGGCTCGACACCGTCGACTCGGCCACCGCCCTGGGCCTGCCCGTGGACGTGCGCGACTACGGCCCCGCCGCCCGGGTGCTGCGCCACCTGGGGGTGCGGTCGGTGCGGCTGCTGTCCAACAACCCGGACAAGGCGCGCGCCCTGGAGACGCACGGGGTCAAGGTCGCCGTGCGCGAGCGCCTGCTCGCCCCGGTCCGGCCGGAGAACCTCCCCTACCTGGTGGCCAAGCGCGAGCGGCTGGGGCACGACCTGCCCGCGCCGGAGCTGCCCGATGCCTGAGCCCGCCGCCACCGCGCCCGCGCCGCCGCCGGCGCCCGGACGCGGCCCGGACCGGCGCTCACCGCGCCGGGCGCTCGCCTGCGCGGCGGCGGGACAGTTCGCGGTGCTGGCGGTACTGACCGCCACGGTCGGGCTGGACCCGGCCGGCTGGGCGGTCGCGGCCGCCGTCGCCGGTGCCGGCGCCGCCCTGCTGGCGCGGGCCGCCGCGCGGGCCCGGCACCGGTTCGGGCCCGCCGACGCGATCACCCTGGCCCGGTGCACCCTCATCGCCGCCACCGCCGGGCTGCTGGCCGACGGCGCCGGCCCCTGGCCGGTGGTGGCCGTGGCCTCTCTGGCCCTGGCCGGGGACCTGGTGGACGGGCCGGTGGCCCGCCGCACCGGCACGGCCACCGCCTTCGGGGCCCGCTTCGACATGGAGGCCGACGCGTTCCTGCTGCTGGTCCTGAGCCTGGCCGCCGCGCCGCTGCTGGGCCCCTGGACCCTGGGGATCGGCGCCATGCGGTACGTGTTCGCCGCGGCCGCCCGGTGGGCGCCCTGGCTGTCCGCGCCGCTGCCGCCGAGCAGGGCCCGCAAGGCGGTGGCCGCCGTCCAGGGGGTGGCGCTGGTGGCCGCCCTGGCGCCGGTGGTCCCGACCGCGGTCGCCGCGGCGGTGGTCGCCGCCGCCCTGGCCCTGCTGGTGTGGTCCTTCGGCCGCGACATCGCCCGGCTGCACCGCGACCGGGCCTGACGGCTGAGAGGGTGGGGCGGGTGGCGTCCACGAGCACGACGAGGAGGACCATGGCACGGACAGCGCGGGCGTTCTGGATCCGGTCCCCCGGCCGCGGGGAGATCCGCGAGGAGCCCCTGGCCGACCCCGGGCCCGGCGAGGTGCTGGTGCGCACCCGCTGCTCCGGGATCAGCCGCGGCACCGAGACCCTGGTGTTCGGCGGCGGCGTCCCGCCCGGCCAGTACCGGGTGATGCGCGCCCCCTTCCAGGAAGGGGACTTCCCCGGCCCCCTCAAGTACGGGTACCTCAACGTGGGCACCGTCGAGGAGGGGCCCGGCGACCTGGTGGGGCGTACGGTGTTCAGCCTCCACCCCCACCAGGACCTGTTCACCGTCCCGGCCGACGCGGTCCTCCCGGTGCCCGAGGGGGTGCCCGCCGAGCGGGCGGTCCTGGCCGGGACGGTCGAGACGGCCGTGAACGCCCTGTGGGACGCCTCCCCCCTCGTCGGCGACCGCATCGCCGTGGTGGGCGCCGGGATGGTGGGCTGCTGTGTGGCCCGCCTGGCCTCACGGATCCCCGGCGCGCGGGTGCAGCTGGTGGACGTGGACCCCGGGCGGGCCCGCACCGCCGCCGCGCTGGGGGTGGGGTTCGCCGCGCCCGCCGAGGCCATGGGCGACTGCGACCTGGTCTTCCACGCCAGCGCCACCGAGGCCGGGCTGACCCGCTCCCTGGAGCTGCTCGCCTCCGAGGGGGAGGTCGTGGAGCTGAGCTGGTACGGGGACCGGCGCGTCATCCTGCCGCTGGGCGGGGACTTCCACTCCCAGCGGCTGGCCGTGCGCGCCAGCCAGGTCGGGATGATCTCGCCCGCCCGCCGCTCCCGCTACGACCACGCCGAACGCCTGGGGCTGGCGCTGCGGCTGCTCGCCGACCCGGCCTTCGACGCCCTACTGACCGGGGAGAGCGCCTTCGAGGACCTGCCGTCGGTGCTGCCGCGGCTGGCCGACGGCTCCCTGCCCGCCCTGTGCCACCGCATCGTCTACCCCTGAGAGGACCCCGGTGTTCAGTGTGACGGTCCGCGACCACATGATGGTCGCCCACAGCTTCCGCGGCGAGGTGTTCGGGCCCGCCCGGGCCCTGCACGGCGCGACGTTCGTCGTGGACGCCACCGTGTACCGCGCGGAACTGGACGCCGACGGGGTCGTGGTGGACATCGGCGAGTTCTCCCGGGTCCTGGCCGGGATCGTGGGGGAGCTGAACCACCGCAACCTGGACGAGGTGCCCGGGTTCGCCGGGGTGAACACCACCACCGAGTTCCTGGCCCGGGTGGTGGCCGACCGGCTGGTGGAGCGGCTGGACGCCCCGGCCCGGGGGCTGGCGAGGGTGGCGGTGACGCTGCACGAGTCGCACGTGGCGTGGGCCTCCTACGAGAGGGACCTTTGACCGTCTTCGTGGTGCCCGAGCCCTCCGCCCCCAGCGGCGGCCACACCTACGACCTGCGCCTGGCCGAGGTCCTGGGCCTGGACCGGGTGGAGGTGCCCGGGGCGTGGCCGCGGCCGGGCGAGCGCGACCGGGCGGGCCTGGAGCGGCTGCTGGCGGGCCTGCCCCGGGGGGCGACGGTGCTGCTGGACGGCCTGGTGGCCTGCGGTGTGCCGGAGGCGGTCCTGCCGTGGGCCGGGCGGTCGCGGATCGTGGTGCTGGTCCACCTGCCGCTGGCCGACGAGACCGGCCTGGCCCCCGCCGAGGCCGCCGACCTGGAGGCCCGGGAGCGGGCGGTGCTGCGCGGCGCGGCGGCCGTCATCGCCACCAGCGGGGCGGCGGCCCGGGACCTGGCCGCCCGCCACGGCCTGACCGGGGTGGCCGTCGCCCCGCCCGGGGTGGACCCGGCCCCCGAGGCCGTCCCCGGCGACGGGACGCGGCTGCTGTGCGCGGCCTCCCCCACGCCCCGCAAGGGCCACGACCTCCTGTTCGCCGCCCTGGACCGGGTGCGCGACCTGCCCTGGACCTGTGCCTGCCCCGGCCTGCCCGCCGTCGGCGGCGGCGCGTGGGCGGCCCGTGTCCGGGAGGCGGCCCGGCCCCTGGGCGGCCGCGTGTCCCTGCCCGGTCCGCTCACCGGCGCCGACCTGGACGCCGCCTACGCCGCGGCCGACCTGCTGGTGCTGCCCACCCGCGCCGAGACCTACGGCATGGTCGTCACCGAGGCCCTGGCCCGTGCCGTCCCCGTCCTGGCCTCCGGCGTGGGCGGGGTGCCCGAGGCCCTGGGGCGCGACCGGGCCGGCGCCCGGCCCGGCCTGCTCGTCCCGCCCGGGGATCCGGACGCCCTGGCCCGTGCGCTGCGCCTTTGGCTCACCGATCCGGCGCTGCGGGAACGGCTTCGGCGTTCGGCCCGCCGGCGCCGCGCCGACTTGGCAGGATGGGAGGAGACGGCCCGCTCGGTGAGCGCCGTCCTCGACCGGGAGGTGACCCCGTGAGCACCGCGGACACCCAGGAGTTCACACCGCGCTGGCTGGCCGCCCGCGAGGACGCCGACGCCCGCGCCCGTTCCCGCGGCCCGCTGTCGGCCCTGGCGGCACACGGCGCCGTCGTCGCCGACCTGGGCTGCGGCACCGGGTCGCTGGCCCGCTGGACCGTCCCGCGCCTGGCCGGGGTACGGCACTGGATGCTGTTCGACCGCGACCCGCGCCTGCTGGCCCTGGCGGGCGGCCGGGTCCCGGCGCCCCGGGTGGAGGCCCGCCTGCTGGAGCTGGCCCGGCTGCGCCCGGACGACCTGGCGGGGGCCACGCTGGTGGCCGGCTCGGCCCTGCTGGACGTCCTCACCGGGGAGGAGGTCCTCGCCGTCGCCGACGCGGTCGCGGGCACCGGCCGCCCCGCCTGGTTCACGCTGTCGGTGGCGGGCCGGGTGGCGCTCACCCCGGAGGACCCGCTGGACGCGGCGGTCGCCGCCGCGTTCAACGCCCACCAGCGCCGGGGCGGGCGCCTGGGCCCCGACGCCGTGGAGGCCGCGATCGGGGCGTTCGCCCGCCGGGGGTACCGGGCGACGACCTTCCCCAGCCCGTGGCGGCTGGGGCCGGACCCGGCGCCGGTGACCCGGATGTGGCTGGAGGGCTGGGTGGGCGCCGCCGCCGAGCAGGAGCCGCGCCTGCCGCTGGAGGACTACCTCGCCCGCCGCCGGGAGCAGCTGGACGGGGAGCGGCTGACCGTCGTCGTCCACCACGACGACCTGCTGCTCATGCCCCCCGGGGACCGGCCGTGACGCTGCGCCCGCACCCGCCCGCGCCCGCCGCGCCCGGCGGTGCCGGTGCCCGCGGCGCACCGGTCCCCGGCGCGCGGGGGTGGTGGCGCCGCTGCCGGGGCGCGGTGCTGCGGGCGGGCGCGGGCGCCCTGATCCTGGGCGGGGTGCTGTGGTGGTATCCGCTGGAGGCGTTCACGGCCGCGCTGGCGGTGGTGGACGCCGGCGCGGTCGCCGCGGCCCTGGCCCTGGGCGCCGTCACCACGGTGCTGTGCGCGTCCCGCTGGCTGGTGGTGGCGCGGGCGGTGGGCCTGCGGCTGTCCCCGGCCCGGGCGGTGGCCGACTACTACCTGGCGCTGCTGCTGAACGCGGTGCTGCCCGCCGGGTTCCTGGGCGACGCCCACCGGGCGGTCGGCCACGGCCGCGCCAACGGCGACCTGGGCCGCGGGGTGCGCGCCGTGGTGCTGGAACGCCTGGCCGGGCAGGTGGTGCTGTGCCTGGCCGTGGCGGTGCTGGTGCTCACCCTGCCCTCGGCCCTGTGGGGGCCGGGCCGGGCCGCGGCGGTCGCCTCCCTGCTGCTCCTCGCGGCGGTCGCCGCCCTGCTCGCCGCGGCGGCCCTCCTCCCCCGGCGCCGGGACTCCCGTCCGGGCCGGCTCCTGGCCTCGACGGTCCGCGACGTGCGCGCCGGGCTGCTGGGGCGGGCCCCGGCGGTGCTGGCGCTGTCGGCGGCGGCGCTGGCCGGGCACGTGGCCCTGTTCCTGGTGGCCGCCCACCTGGCGGGCGTGGACGCCCCGCCGCCGCGGCTGGTGCCGCTCGCGCTGCTGGCGCTGGCGGCGATGAGCCTGCCGGTGAACATGGGCGGGTGGGGCCCGCGCGAGGCCGCCACGGCGGCGGCGTTCGGCGCCGCCGGGCTGGGGGCCGGCCAGGGCCTGACGGTGTCGGTGGTCTACGGGGTGCTGGCGCTGGTGGCGGCGCTACCGGGCGTCGCCGTGGCGGCGGCGCGCCTGTTCCAGGGCGGCCAGGTGTCCGGCGGCCCGCCGGGTGAGGTGGGCGAGCAGGGCGTCCCCCTTGGCGGCGCTCGCCCGTGAGGGCAGGCCCACCACCCCGTTGGCGGTGTAGGCGGCCAGCCCGAGGGTGCCCATGTGGTCGCGTTCGTCGGCCCGGTGGTCGGCCCGCGCGTAGTCGGGGCGGACCAGGCCGGGGTGGGTGTGCAGCAGCACGGAGGTCTCCAGCTCCCCGGCGTGCATGTCCTGGTCGTTGGTGGTGGTGATGCCCGCCGCGGTGCGGGCGGCCTCCCATTCGCCGGGGCCGGGGAAGAGGGCCATGCGACCGCCCGACTGCTGGACGGTGTTGGCGAGCACGTGGTTGCCGCCGTGGCCGTTGACGATCAGCAGCGGGACTCCGTCCAGGGAGTCGGCGATGTCGGTGACCAGGGCGTGCAGGGTGGCCGCCGAGACGCTGACGGTGCCGGGCCAGGCGGCGTGCTCGTGGGAGCAGCCGAACGCCAGCGGGGGCAGCAGCCGCAGCGCGTGGGCTTCGGCGACGCGTTCGGCCAGAGCGCAGGCGATGAGGGTGTCGGTGGTGAGCGGCAGGTGGGGGCCGTGCTGTTCCAGGCTCCCCGCGGGCAGGACGGCGGCGGCCGGGGTGCGTGCGCCCTCCTGCGGTGCGGTGGTGGCGGGCAGCGGAGGGCGTTCGTCCATGCCCCCAGTATCAGGGCGGCGGTGCGGGATCGGTGAAGGCGGCGCCGACCTCGTCCAGGACGGAGTCCATCACCCCGTCCAGGGTGCCGGTGCCCTCCTGGGTCCACTCGTGCAGGGCGTGCAGCAGGGCGGACAGGAACACCGAGGCCAGCAGTCCGGGGCGGTGCATCCCGGCGGGCAGGGCGCGGTCCCCCAGGAGCGCGGTCATCTCGTGCAGGAAACCCTGCTGTCCGGCCAGCCGCCGTCCCAGCAGGGCGGGGTGCTTGAGGGCCAGGCGGGTGCTCTGCGCCCACTCCCGGTCCGGTGACAGGTCGCGGGCGTCGTAGACGGTGCGGACGGTGGCGCGCAGCGCGGTCCAGGCCGACTCGTGCGCGGGGCGGGTGCGCAGGACGGTGAGGAAGTCCTCCATGTGGGCGGTGTCGCCGTACAGGCAGGCGTCCTCCTTGCCCGCGAAGTAGTTGGAGAAGGTGCGCCGGGAGACCTCGGCGGAGGCGGCGATCTCCTCGACGGTCACCGCGTCCAGGCCGCGTTCGACGATCAGTCGCAGCGCGGCCCGGTGGATGCGCAGCCGCGTCCGCTCCTTCTTGCGTTCGCGCAGACCGGGGGAGACGTCCATGGTGACATGTTACACGGACTGAAAAATTGCCTGGAAGGCATATTTGCGCGGCGTGCATGTAAGCTGGTGAGCAGGTCAACTCCGTTTACTTTTCTTCGCAGGGGTGCATGTGAGCGCAGCACGTCCGTTATCCGATACCGGGGCCCGCCCGACCGTCCTCCGGTCCCTCACCGGGCTGCTCATGGTCCTGGGCGTCACGATGCTCAGCGGCACGATCGTCTCGGTCGCCCTCCCCCAGATCGTCGGCTCCCTCAACGGCACCCAGTCGCAGTACACCTGGGTCGTCACCGCCGCACTGCTGGCCTCCACCGCCTCCACCCCGGTCTGGGGCAAGCTCGCCGACCTCTTCGACAAGAAGCGGCTGCTGCAGCTCTCCATCGTCATCTTCATCGTCGCCTCGCTGCTGTGCGGCCTGGCCCAGACCACCGGCCAGCTGATCGCCTTCCGCGCCCTCCAGGGCCTGGGCATGGGCGCCTCGCAGGTCCTCGTCCAGGTCGTCATCGGCAGCCTGGTCAGCCCCAAGGAACGCGGTAAGTTCAACGGCTACATCGGCGCCATCATGGCCGTGGCCACCGTCGGCGGCCCCCTCATCGGCGGCGCCATCACCGACGTCTCCTGGCTGGGCTGGCGCTGGTGCTTCCTCATCGGCGTGCCCTTCATGCTCGTCGCCATGGTCGTCCTGGCCCGCACCCTGCACCTGGAGGACGTGCGCCGCCCCGACACCAAGGTCGACTACGTGGGGGCCACGCTCATCGCAGCCGGGGTCAGCGTCCTGCTGCTGTGGATCACCTTCGTCGGCGGGGACTTCGCCTGGATCTCCTGGCAGAGCGCCGCCATGGTCGGCGGTGCCGCGCTCCTGCTCGGCCTGGCCGTGTGGGTCGAGTCCCGGGTGTCGGAGCCGGTCATCCCGCTGCACCTGGTGGCGCGCCGCGAGACCGCCGTCGCCATCCTGGCCAGCGTCGCCGTGGGCATGGCCATGTTCGGCGGCGCCGTGTTCCTGGGCCAGTACTTCCAGCTCGCCCGCGGCTACTCGCCCACCGAGGCCGGCCTGCTCACCATCCCGCTGATGCTGGGCGTCCTGGTCTCCTCCACCGTCTCCGGGCGCATGGTCTCCCGCTCCGGCCGGGTCAAGTCCTACGTGATGACCGGCCTGGTGACCCTGTCCGTCGGGTTCTTCCTGCTGTCCACCATCGACGCCGAGAGCCCCCTGCCCTACGTGGGCCTGGGCATGCTCCTGGTGGGCACCGGCGTGGGCCTGTCCATGCAGAACCTGGTCCTGGTGGTGCAGAACTCGGTGCCCCTGCGCGAGCTGGGCGCCGCCAGCGGCGCCATCACGTTCTTCCGCTCCCTGGGCGGCACCATCGGCGTCTCCGTCCTGGGCGCCGTCCTGGCCAACCGGGTCGCCACCGGCATCACCGAGGGCCTGACCGCCGCCGGGGTGGACGCCTCGGGAGCCGCCGCGTCCGGCAGCGGCACCCTCAACCTGGACGCCATGCCGCCCTTCCTCCGCGACATCGTCGCCGGCGCCTACGGCTCCGCCACCGGCGATATCTTCCTCGTCGCGACCGGCATCGCCGTGGTGGGCGTCCTCGTCGGCGTCCTGCTGCCCCGCGTGCGCCTGCGCGACAGCCTGGACCTGCCCGAACCCGTGGAACAGGTCGTCGCCGAGGCCGAGGACTCCGGTCCCGGCCGGAGCCCGCAGACCGCCGGCTGAGCCCGCCGCCGAGCGCCCCGCCCCGGACCGCCCGGGGCGGGGCGCCGCGCTGTCGGGGGGAGGGGGCCGGTTGTCGCAGGGAGGCGTTAGCGTGGGCGCGCGCCCGGCGGACAGGACCGGGCACCGAACCCGCAGGAGCCCCCATGGCCGAGCTCACCTACTTCGTCCACCAGTCGCTCGACGGCTACATCGAGGGCCCGAACGGAGAGTTCGACTGGCCGGTCATGGGGCCGGAGCTGTCCGAGGACTCCCGGGCCCTGGGCGAGCGCGCCGACGCCTTCCTCTACGGCCGGGTCGTCTGGGACATGATGTCGGGCTTCTGGCCCGAGGCGGAGAAGCACTCCGACGACCCCCACGACCTGGCCTTCGCCCCCATGTGGCGGGAGAAGCCCAAGGTCGTGGTGTCGCGCACCCTGGACAAGGCCGACTGGAACACCCGGGTGGTGGACGGCGTGGACAAGGTCGCCGAGCTCAAGGCGGCCGGGGAGGAACTCGTCCTGTTCGGCGGCTCGGCCCTGGCGGCCGATCTCACCCGGCACGGGCTCGTCGACGAGTACCGCGTCTTCGTGCACCCGGTCGTCCTGGGCGGCGGCAGGCCCGCCTTCCCCGCCTCCGTCGGCCGCCTGGGCCTGGAGCTCGTGGAGTCCCGGGTGTTCGACTCCCAGGCCACCCTGCTGCGCTACCGCCGCGCCTGAGGCCCGACCGCGCGCCCGGCTCCGCCGACCGGAGCCGGGCGCGGCCGTGTCCGGTCAGCCGCCCAGGGCCATCCGCGCCCCCAGCGCCAGCATGACCACCGCGATCACCCCGTCCAGCACCCGCCACGCCCCCGGACGGGCGAACACCGGCCGCAGCAGCCGCGCGCCGAAGCCCAGGGAGAAGAACCACAGGAAGCTGGCGCTGACCGCGCCGGCCGCCCACCACCAGCGGGCCCCGTCGTACTGGTTGGCCAGGGAGCCCAGGAACAGCACCGTGTCCAGGTACACGTGCGGGTTGAGCCAGGTCAGCACCACCGCGGTCGCGATGGCCGCGCCGCGCCCCACCACCTCGCCCGTGCTCGCCTCCAGCGAGCCGCCGTCCGGGCGCAGCGCCCGCCGGGCCGCCATCGCCCCGTACACGAGCAGGAACCCCGCCCCCAGTACCCGGACCACCGTCACCAGCCCGGGCAGGGCCGTGATCACCGCGCCGATGCCCAGCACGCCCAGCGTGATGAGCAGCGCGTCGGACAGGGAGCAGACCAGCACCACCGGCAGGACCGTGGCGGTGCGCCCGGAGATGCCCAGGCGCAGGACGAAGGCGTTCTGGGCGCCGATGGCCACGATGAGGGCGAGCCCGGTACCCAGACCGAGCATCGCGGGGAGAAGAGTCGCGTTCACGGAGAGAACGCTAGGCCCGCGGCCGATGTGCAGTAAAGCTAAACTTTCTTAGAACCCCTAAGAGAGGCTTAATATGCCCTTCCAGTTCGAGCACCTGCGCACCCTCACGGCCCTGGTGGACGAGGGCACCTTCGAGGCGGCCGCCCGGGCCCTGCACGTGACCCCCTCGGCGGTGTCGCAGCGCGTCCGGGCCATGGAGCAGGCCGTCGGCAAGGTGCTGGTCCGGCGCACCACACCGGTCGCCACCACCCCGGCCGGGGACGTGGTCCTGCGCCACGCCCGCCAGGTCCTGGCACTCGACGAGGACGCTCTGGGAGAGCTCGGCGCGGACGAGGGGGACCGCCTGCTGCCCGTCGCCGTCAACGCCGACAGCCTCTCCACCTGGTTCCTGGAGGCGCTGGCCGTCGTGACCGAGGAGCTCGGGGTGGCGTTCGAGGTCCACCGCGAGGACGAGGAGCACACCACGTCCCTGCTGCGCTCGGGGACGGTCATGGCCGCGGTCACCTCCACCCCCGAGGCCGTCCAGGGCTGCACCGTGGAGGGGCTGGGCACCCTGCGCTACCTGGTGGTGTGCACGCCGGAGTTCCACGACCGCCACCTGGGCGGCCGCCGCGACCCCGGACTCCTGGCGAACTCGCCCATGGTCACCTTCGACCGGCGCGACGACCTCCAGGACCGCTTCCTGCGCGAGGCCCTGGGCCTGGCCCCGAGCGGGCCGCGCCACTACATCCCCGCCTCACAGGACTTCGCCCGCGCCGTCCACCTGGGCATGGGCTGGGGCGCCGTGCCCGAGGGGCAGTGCCGGGACGCCCTGGCGGCCGGGGAGCTGGTCCACCTGGCCCCCGACCACCCCGTCGAGGTCCGCCTCTACTGGCAGCGCTGGAACCTGCGCTCCCCCGCCCTGGACCGGCTCACCGAGGTGGTCCGCCGCCACGCCGCCGCCGGCCTGCACCCGCTGTGACCCGGCCGGGCCGCCTCACCCGGACCGGAGCCGGTCGCGCAGGGTGCGCGCCACCCGTGCCATCAGCGCCTCCGCGCCCGGCTGGTGCACCGCCGGGACCCGGGACTCCGTCAGGGCCGCCACCGCGAACACCGCGCCGTCGGCGTGCTCCACCACGCCCACCTCGTGGCGCAGGTTCAGCAGGCTCCCCGTCTTGGACGACCACGTCGTGGCGTCCGACACGAAGTCCGGGGTCAGGCGGTGCCGCAGCACGTTGTGCGCCATCAGCCCCCGCACCCGCGCCGCCACCTCCGGGTGGATCTTCGACGGGGTCCACAGCGCCTGGAGCAGGTCGGTGAAGGCCCGCGCGGACCCCGTGCTCGCGCGCGCCACGTCCAGCTGCGGGATCCGGTGCCCCCGCCCCGCCGTACCCGCCTCGATGGCCAGGCTGTGCGCCAGGTGGCCCTCGTCGGGGTTCAGTCGGTCGACCGGCGTGTGGTGCAGCTCCTCCATCGTGTGCCGGACCGTGATGCCCGCGATCCCCGCCGCCCGCAGCGAGGCCGCCACCCGCTCCGGCGGGGTGAGCGCCAGCAGGGCGTCCGCGGCCGCACCGTCGCTCAGGCACGTGCTCAGGTAGACCAGGTCCTCCACCGCCACCCGGGCCGGGTGGCGGAACCGGGAGATGCCGATCGGCCCGAAGGTCTCCACCCTCCCCGGGTCCACGGGGACCTGCTCCGCCCCGTCCAGCTCCCCGGTCTGCACCCGCTCCAGCACGGCGATCGCCAGCGGCACCTTCACCAGCGACGCGGACGGGAACTCCTCCTCGGGCTCGATCCCGATCTCCTCCCCCGTCCGCAGGTCCCGCACCAGGAAGGAGCCCCGCAGTCCCCCCTCCTCCAGCTCACGGCGCAGCCCGCGCAGCAGGGCGGTGGTGGTGGCGACGGTCACGGGGTCCTCCCGGGGTCGGGGACGGCGGCGGGCTCGGGGGCGGCGGGGTCGGGGACGGCGTCCAGGCAGTGGGCCAGGGCCGCGGCCAGCGGAGCCCGCAGCCGCTCCGTCTCCTCCTGCCCCTGGGCCACCAGATCGTAGCCGCGTTCCACCACCGGCTCGCCCAGCGCGCACCAGTACAGCCCCAGCGCCTCCGCCTGTCCCGCCGGGCACAGCAGCAGGTCTCCGCGGACCAGGACCTCCGTCGCCGCGTCCGCCAGGGACGACGCGACCAGCACCTGTCCGGGCCCCAGTCCCAGGGCGTCGCGCGAGCGCGACAGCGGATCGCGCACGTGCGGCACGTCGTCCTCCGGCTGGATCCACAGCCGGCGGCCGCCGCCGGGGCGCTCCCCGCGCCCCACCCGCAGCGTCCCCAGGTACAGGGTCCGGACCTCGAACGCCGTCGCCGAGCCGACCCCCAGCGGCACCCGCCACGCCGCGTCCACCGGCGGCACCGCCACCACCGCCGCCCGCACCTCGCGGTCGCGCAGCGCCGCCGCGCGCACCGCGGGCGGCCCCGGCCGGAAGTCCAGCCGCAGCCCCGCGTCGCGTCCCGCGGCGCCCAGCGCCGCCAGGTCCCGTGTCGCGCACGTCTCCGGCACCGCCAGCCGCAGGGGGCTGTGCCGGGCCCGTTCGGCGTCGTACTCCAGCTCCTCCGCCAACCGCACCAGGCGCCGCGCCGCGGGCAGCACCTCCCGCCCGAACGGCGTCAGCACGGCCCTGCGCGTGGACCGGTCGAACAGCTGGCCGCCCAGATGGCGTTCCAGGGCCGCCACCCGGCGGCTGGCCACCGGCTGCGGAATGCGCGCGGCGGCCGCGCCCGGCGTGAAACCGCCCCGATCGCTCACGTACACGAAGGCCCGACAAGCACCCACCAGATCCATGAGCCGAGATTATGCCGGAAACGCATGGAAACGGCGATTGCCGTCTTGGACGGCATGAGGTCTCGGGGGACAGACTGCTGGCGAGGCCGCACCGGCCCGGCGTTCCCCGGACCCGGCACGCTCATCCGCAGACGAAAGGCACCACCGATGCTCACCCGCACCACCCGTCTCAACGGACTGCGACCGGCCGCCGCCACCCTGGCGCTGCTGGCCCTCACCGCCTGCGGCACCTCCGAGGCCGAGCCCCAGAGCGCGTCGGCCGCGCCCTCGGAGTCGCCCTCGGCCGACCCCGGGTTCGCGGCCCTGGAGGCCGAGTACGGGGCCCGCCTCGGCGTCTACGCCGTCGACACCGGCACCGGCGAGGAGGTCGCCTACCGCGCGGACGAGCGGTTCGCGTACGCCTCCACCTTCAAGGCCCTGGCCGCGGGGGCGCTGCTCGCCGAGCACACCCTGGAGGAGATGGAGGAGGTGGTCACCTACACCGAGGACGACCTGGTGGAGTACTCCCCCGTCACCGAGCAGCACGTCGACACCGGGATGACCCGCATGGAGATCATCGACGCCGCGGTGCGCTTCAGCGACAACACCGCCGGCAACCTGATCCTGGAGGGGCTCGGCGGCGTGGAGGGCTTCAAGGAGGACCTGCGCGCGATCGGCGACGATGTCACCGAGCCCGCCCGCTACGAGACCGAGCTCAACGAGGCCACCCCGGGCGACGTCCGCGACACCAGCACCCCGCGGGCGATGGCCGACAGCCTGGAGGCGTACACGCTGGGCGACGCCCTGTCCGAGGAGAAGCAGGACGTCCTCATCGACCTGCTGGTCCGCAACACCACGGGCGACGACACCATCCGCGCGGGCGTGCCCGAGGGCTGGACCGTCGGCGACAAGACCGGTTCGGCCGGCTACGGCGGCCGCAACGACATCGCGGTCGTGTGGCCGGAGGAGGGCGCCGACCCGATCGTCATCTCCGTCTTCACCGCGCAGGACGCCCAGGACGCGGAGCCGATCAACGAGCTCGTCGCCGACGCCACCGAGATCGTGGTCGACGAACTCGGCTGACTCCCCCCCCCGGGGGGCGCGGCGCGGCCGGCGGCCGCCCGCGCCCCCACACGGACACCCTCCGAACACGAATGGATCCTTTGAGCAATGACCCGTTCCGTGCGACACCTGGCCCCGGCCGCCCTGCTGACCCTGCTCCCGCTGGCCGGCTGCGGGGGCGCCGGCCCCGAACCCTCGGCGGCGCCGTCCCCGTCGCCGTCAGCGCCCGCCTCCGCCGTCTCCGCCGCGCCCGTCGACGTCTCGGCGGAGCTGACCGCCCTGGAGGAGGAGTTCGACGCCCGCCTGGGGGTGTACGCGGTCGACACCGGCACCGGGGCGGAGATCGCCCACCGCGCCGATGAGCGGTTCGCGTACGCCTCCACCCACAAGGCCCTGTCCGCGGGGGCGCTCCTGGAGCGCAACACCCTGGAGGAGATGGAGCGGGTCGTCACCTACACCGAGGACGACCTGGTGGGGTGGACGCCCATCACCGAGCAGCACGTGGACACGGGGATGACGCTCCTGGAGGTCGTCGACGCCGCGGTCCGCTACAGCGACAACACCGCCGCCAACCTGGCGCTTGAGGAGCTGGGCGGCCCGCAGGGGTTCGAGGACGCGCTGCGCGGGATCGGCGACGAGGTGATCGAGGCCGAGCGCTGGGAGCCGGACCTGAGCGAGTACACCCCGGGCGACGTCCGCGACACCAGCACCCCGCGGGCGATGGCCACCAGCCTGCGGGCGTACACGCTGGGCGACGTCCTGCCCGAGGACCGCCGCGAGGTGCTGGTGGACATGCTGCTGCGCAACACCACGGGCGACGCGACCATCCGCGCGGGCGTGCCCGAGGGCTGGACCGTCGGCGACAAGACCGGCGCCGCCAGCCACGGCACCCGCAACGACATCGGCCTGCTGTGGCCCCGGGAGGGCGACGAGCCCATCGTGGTGGCCGTCATGTCCAGCCGCGAGGAGGAGGACGCCGAACGCCGCGACGAGCTCATCGCGGCCGCCGCCGGGGTCGTCGCCGACGCCCTCCGCTGAGCGGCCGCCCCCGCGCGGGGCGCCGTCCCCCGCCGGCGCCCCGCGCCCCCGTGCGGACCGCCCGCCCTCCCGGGCGGGCGGGGGTCAGGGGGTGGTCTGCGGGGGCGGTCCCAGCCTGCGGACCACCACCCCGAGGACCTGGTGCTCGGGGCAGGGCCCGTGGTGCCGGGAGTCGATGCTGCCGGTGTTGTCGCCGAGCAGGGCGAGGTGTCCGGCGGGGACCGGGCCGTCGATGCCGACGGCCGCGGGGTAGTCCTCCCCCGCCCTGGCGGCGACGCGTTTGATGTACCAGCCCTGTGCGGCGACCCGGCGGCCCAGCGGTGCCGCGCCGCGCCACCCGCTCTCCGGCGAGGGCCGCCCGACGACGACCACCGTCCCGCGTTCCAGGCCGCGCCGACCGCGCCGCACCAGGACCCGGTCGCCCGCGGCGAGGGCGGGCGCCATGCTCTGGCCGTCCACGGTGACGACCACGTAGGCCCCGCGCAGGTACACCGCCGCCAGCACCGGGAGCAGCGCGGCCGCGGCGAGCCAGCCCGCCGCCGTCATGCGATCGCCTCCACGGCGGGACCGGAAGCGGTCCCGGGCAGGTCCCGCCCGGTGCCCCCATGGCCGCCGTCCCCATCGCCGGCGCCCTCGGGCCCGGCGTCCTCGTTCCCGGTGCCCCCGTTCCCGGCGTCCTCGCCGGGCCCGGTGTACCCCTCGGCCTGGAGGGCGAACAGCCGGGCGTACTCCCCGCCCAGGGCCATCAGCTCCGCGTGCCGCCCCTCCTCCGTGATCCGCCCGTCCTGGAGCACCACGATCCGGTCCACGCCCCGGATCGCGCCCAGGCGGTGCGACACCAGCACGGTCGTCGTCCCGTTCCGCAGCGCCCGCAGCCGGTCGTGGACCTCCCGTTCGGCCTGGGGGTCCAGGCCGGAGGTCGGCTCGTCCACGATCAGCAGGTCCCTGCCCCGGCGCATGAGCGCCCGCGCCACGGCCAGCCGCTGCCACTGCCCGCCGGAGAGGGTGACGCCCGACTCCTCGTCCGCCTCCCCCTGGTAGAACTCGCGGGAGAGCATCGTGTCGTAGCCGCTCGGCAGGTCGGCCGCGAACCCGTCCGCCCCGGCGTCGCGCGCCGCCTCGCGGATCCGCCCGGTGTCGTCGGCGTGCTCCAGGGCGCCGATCGCGATGTTCTCCCGGACGGACAGGTCGTAGGCCATGAAGTCCTGGAACACGGCGCTCATCCGCGCCCGGAGTTCCCGCGGGTCCGTCTCCCGGATGTCCTCGCCGTCCCAGAGCACGCGCCCGCGCGTCGGGTCGTACATGCGGCACAGGAGCTTGACGAGGCTGCTCTTGCCCGCGCCGTTGAGCCCGACCAGCGCCAGGGACCGCCCGGCGGGGATGGTGAGGGAGACCCCCCTGAGCACCCACGGCCCGTCGTCGGTGTAGCGGAACCACACGTCCTCCAGGCGGACGGCGGTGCGCAGCGGCCCGACGGGGCGCGGGAAGCGGGGCACGGGCAGGTCCGGAGGGGTGTCCATGACGTCGTCGTAGTGGCCCATGAGCAGGAGCGCCTGGTAGGCGCGGGAGAGGGTCTCGACCGTTCCCGTCAGGGCGCTCTGCACCCCGGCGACCGCGGCCACGAAGGCGGACACGTCCCCGATGGTGAAATCCCCCCGCACGGCCGCGCCCACCATCCACACCAGTCCCCCCGCCGGCACGAGGGCCCCGAGCAGGGCCAGCGGCGCGTGGGCGGCCACCGTCCTGCGGTCCACCCTCTCCTCCGCCCGGTTGACCTCCGCGGTCTCCCGGCCCATCCGGTCCAGGAGGAAGCCGCCGGCCCCGAACAGGCGCGCCTCCTTGATCGCCGCCGGGTTCACCATGAGGGCGCGGTAGAACACCTGGCGGCGCAGGCGGGGGCTCATCCGCCACATCATCCCGGCCCGGCTGCGGTTGAGCGAGAGCTGGACGAAGAGGGCCGGGAGCGCCGCCAGCACCGTGACCGCGGTGACCACCGGGCTGATGGTCACCAGGATGCCGAGGAGGCCCGCGATCATCAGAGCGGTGGTGACGATCCCGAAGAGGGATTCGATGATCTCCTCGGGGGCCGAGCTCGCCGACGTCTGCGCCAGGCGCAGCCGGTCCAGGAACGCCGGGTCCTCGAAGCGGCGCAGTCCGCCGAGCCCGTCCACCTTGGCGTAGAGGCGCTGCTGCACGAGCAGTCCCACCTCGCGGCGGATGCGCCCTCCCAGGTAGGTGACCAGGTGCCCGGACAGGGCGGTGGAGAGGGTGCACACGCCCAGGAGCACGACCACCCTGACCGGCTCGCCCGCCAGCGCCCCGGGCACGCCGGGGGCCTGGGCGCCGAACTGGAGGGTGTCCAGCAGCCACTTCGTGAGGAGGGTGACGGCCGCGGGCAGCAGCCCGGCCGCGACGTTCAGCAGCCCGTAGGCCGTCAGAGTGGCCGGGGCCGCCCGCCAGGCGATCTCCAGGGAGCGCCGGGTCCGGGCGAACACGGCGCGCGGCCCCGGGCCCTGCGGGCGGGCGCGGTCGGCCCCGGAGCCGCCCATCACACCCCCACGAGCGCGGCCCGCAGGTCCTCGACCGCCACCGCGGAGCGGGCGACCCGGCCGGAGGCGTCGGCGAAGACGAAGGCGGGGATGCCGGTGAGCGAGAACGCCTGCCCCGCCTCGTGGTGGATGGTCTGCATGACGACGGTCGTGTGCCCTTCGAGGACCGAGGTGTAGGCGTCGGCCTCTCCCCGGGAGTCGCCCACGAACGCGATCACCTGCTCGCGGGGCAGTCCCACCTCGCGGGCGAAGTCCACCAGCGGGCGCAGCTGCTCCTCGCACGAGCCGCAGCCGGTGTCGAAGAAGGCGTACAGGGCCATCCGGCCGCGCAGCCCCGCCGAGGTGACGGCCTCCCCCGTGGTGCTCACACCGCTGAAGTCGGGGATCTCCATCCCGGCGGGGATGTCCGCGAGGTCGGCGGGCGGGGCGGCCCCGCCGGCCCGGGGGGACCCCTCCGACTGCCGCAGGCGCCGTACGACGGCCAGGGTGAGCATCAGGTTGAACAGGGTCAGGGCGGTCAGCAGCACGACCGCCGCGATGAGGATTGCCACGGTTGTCTCCAGGTTCACGAACGGGGGGTCCGGGCGCCGGGCCGTTCCCCGGTGCCGGCGGCGAAGAGGTCGACCAGGTCGTCGAAAGAGACGGTCGCGGCCGTGACCGCGGCGGCCGCGGCGGCGGCCAGCCCGATCTCCCCCCACGAGGCGGGGGGCGCCCCGGCGGAGGCCCACGCGCAGCCCAGGCCGGCCGCCGCCGCGCAGGTCAGGGCGAGGTTGCGCCACACGTGCGGCCAGCCCAGGTCGGTGCGCGCCCTGCCGAAGCAGGAGCAGGGCACGGCGGTCCCGGCGCGGGCGGAGTACAGGGCCAGCAGCGTGAACGCCGCGAACAGTGCGGTGGCCGCGGCGAGTGCGGGCACACGGGCCCAGGTCCCGGTCAGCAGGACCAGCCCGATCGCCAGCTCGACGGCGCTGTGGGCGGCGGAGGCTGTGCGGACGGGGAGCCGGGTCAGGCGCAGGCGCTCCGCGAGGACCGCCCAGGTGGTCTCGTTGTCGCGGCCGCGGACCTTGGCGAGCCCGGAGGCGAGGAAGATCCCGGCGACGGCCAGTTGCAGGAAGAGTGCGGTGAGCGGGAGCAAGGTGTGCCTCGGGAGGGGAGTGTGCGGAGCCGGTGGCGGCCCGCTGCCGGGCCGCCACCGAGGGGGTCAGCGGCAGCAGCCGACCGGGTCCCAACGGTAGCTGCCGTCGCTGCACTGGTACTTGTAGTCGCGCGAGAGGTAGTAGCCGCTGCCGCCGCAGTACGGCAGGCGGCAGCGGTAGGTGGTGTAGCTGCACTCGAACTGGTCGGCCTTGGCCGTGGCCTTGGGCGCCAGCCCCTCCAGGAGGCGGTCGCCGATGCGCGCGAGAGAGGCCTTCATGGTTTCTCCTGAGTCTCGGGGGCGTGTCGTGGTTCACACTCCGGCCGGAGCGAGAGCAACTGTAGGCCCGGGGCCGCGCCGGACGGCCGGGGCGGGAGTCCGGTTGAGCAAAATTTGAGCTTCGCCGGAAATCACCGGGGAGAACCCCGCGGGAGAGAAAAGGAGGAGGCCCCTTTTTTTCGGGTACAGAAAGGGGCCGACCCTATATTAGGGACTCCCGGATTCCCCCTCGACGGCGGAGGCGACCATTTGAGCTTTATTTGAGGACGGACGCCGCCGCGGCGCGGGGCGTCCCGCCCCGGGCGGAGCGGAGCCCCGGGACCCCGGCCTTCGGACTCCGCATATCCGCAGGTTGGAAAGGTGTGAACGGCACGGTCGGACCGCCGGGACCACCGGCCCCCTCTGCGGTCGGCGCCGCGGCAGGGGCCTCGCGCCTCCCCCGCGCCACCCCCGGCCTCGGGGCGACGAGCAGGGAAAAGCCCCCCGCATCGGCTTTCCCCGGGAAAGGGAAATCGGCCTTGTTTTTTCTCCGGCCCTCTGCTTGCATGACCGTGCCCCGGAGGTCGGCCTCCCGGGATTTCACCGCTTCATTTCCGTTTTCGCGACGGACCGAGGAGAGGACCCCCCGTGAAGAGCATGCTCAAGAAGGTCGGTGCGGTGGCGGCGGCCGGCGCGCTCGCCGTGACCCTGATGCCCGCGCCCGCGTGGGCCTACGTGTACGGCTACCCGGTCACCACGGCCCCGGTGCGCACCGAGCCGTACGCGAGCGCGCACGCCGTCGACACCGTCGCGCCCGGCGAGTACGTGCTCCTGGAGTGCTCCCTGATCAACAAGCACGGGAACCACTGGTACCGCACCCGCGGGGGCAAGTTCTACACCTACGCGGGCCACTACCCCTCGTACAACCTGCCCAACTGCTGACCCGCCCGGCGGGAGGGCACGCGGCCGCGCCGTGCCCCGGACGGCGATCCGTCCGGGGCGCGGCGCGGTCGTGCGGGGGCCGGCTACTCGTCGTCGTCGGCCTCGTGGTGGTCGAGGTTGGAGGTCCCCCGGCGCCAGTACCCGTCCACCTCGCAGGTGACGTTGCGGACGAACCCGCGCTCCTTGAGCAGGCGGCGGATCGGCTTGAGGGTGGTCGCCTCCCCGGCCGCGTACACCATCCCGTCGCCCTCGGGCAGTTCCAGCGCCCGGAACGCCTCCAACAGCAGGTCGGTGGTACCGGCCTCGGCGTCGCCCCGGTGCAGCCAGGTGATCCGCGCCCCCTCGGGAGCGTCGAGCTTCTGCTCCTCGGCGGCGTCCACCACCTCGAAGAACGCGAACACCCGGGCGTCGGCGGGCAGCTCCTCCACGTAGCGGGCGGCGGCGGGCAGCGCCGTCTCGTCCACCAGCAGCACGTGGTAGTCGAACCCACCGGTGATCCACGCCGTGCCGCGCGGGCCCAGCACGCCTAGTCTGTCGCCGGGCCGGGCGGCCTGCGCCCAGCGGCCGGCGGGGCCGTGGTCGTGGGAGACGAAGTCGACGGTCAGGCGCTCGCCGTCCAGGGCCCGTACGGTGTAGTCGCGGAAGACCACGCCCGGGGCGCGGAAGTTGAGGCAGCGGTCGTCCTCGACCACCGGCAGGACGTGTTCCCCGTCCTCGTTGGGGAACCACAGCTTGACGTGGTCGGCGAAGTTGTCGCTGCGCATCCCCTCCAGGTCGGGGCCGGACAGGTGGACGCGGATCATGCGCGGGGTGATGCGCTCGACCTCGGCGACCTCCAGCACGCGCGGCCTCAGCGGGTACATCTCGAGGCGGCGCTCGTGGGTCGGGGTGGTCATTCCATGCTCCTTAGAGCTCATCTCATTTGGTTTCTCGGTAGCCTGCTCCTGTGTCGATGGTGGAACGGCTGGTGCCGGACGAGCTGTGGGAACTGTTCCAACGGGTGGTGCCCGAGGCGCCCACCCGCCCCCAGGGCGGTGGGCGGCGCAGACACGGTGACCGGCAGGTGCTGGCCGCGATCATCTTCGTGGCCACCAGCGGCTGTACCTGGGCTCAGCTCCCGCCGGTGTTCGGCCCCTCCGGGCCCACCGCGCATCGGCGCTTCACCGAGTGGACCCGGGCCCGGGTGTGGGCCAAGCTCCACCGCCTGGTCCTGGACGAGCTCGGCTCCCAAGGCGAGCTGGACTGGTCGCGGTGCGCGATCGACTCGGTGAACATGCGGGCCCTCAAAGGGGGGACCTGACGGGTCCGAATCCTGTCGACCGAGGCAAGAAGGGGTCGAAGATCCACCTGATCACCGACCGGCAGGGTTTGCCCCTGTCCATGGCTATCTCGGGGGCCAACACCCACGACAGCCAGGCGCTGCAGCCCCTGGTGGAAGGGATCGCTCCGATCCGCTCCCGTCGCGGACCCCGGCGGCGCAGACCGGGCAAGCTGCACGGCGACAAGGGCTACGACTACGCCCACCTGCGCCGCTGGCTCCGGCGCCGGGGGATCGTGCACCGTCTGGCCCGCCGGGGTGTGGAGTCCTCGCAGCGGTTGGGCAGACACCGGTGGCAGGTGGAACGCACCATGGCCTGGCTGGCCGGATGCCGCCGACTTCACCGCCGCTACGAGCGCAAGGCCGACCACTTCCTGGCCTTCGCCGGCATCGCCTGCACGCTGATCTGCTACCGCCGACTCACCAAATGAGATGAGCTCTTAGCGGTCGGGGCTCCGTTACGGGACGGAGGGGTCTTCGGGCCGGGCGGTGAGCACCCGGCCGGTGCGCAGGCCGGCGAAGGCCAGGGCGATCAGCGCGGTCGAGGCGAGGGTCAGGGCGCCGCCCGCCGGCCCCCGCGGCCCCGGACGGGGCCACCCCGAGCCGGGGCCCGTGCGGCGGGGACCGGGGGGAGGGGCTCGGCGGCGGCCTGCGCGCCGCCGCGCGGGCGGGTCGTCCGGGGTGTCACCGCCGTCGCTTCCTGAGTGTCGGGATGGGGGCCGGGGCGGGCCGCGGGGCGGACAGGCCGTCCCCTTTCGACCGACCTGTACGGATAAGGCCAGCCTAGCCTAACCGCCCAGAGCGCCCCGGGGCCGCTCCCCCGCGGAACGGCGGCCCCCGCCGCGGGGAGCGCGGTGCGGGCGGGGCCGCCGCCGTCCTCCCCGGTCCTCCGGGAGGTGCGGGAGGGGACCCGCGACCCCGGAATCGGGCGTCCGGAACCGTGCCCTAGCCTGGGACCGATCCCGGTACGAACATGGACGGGATCACCCGTGTCCACACCATCGTGACCAAAGGGAATCCGTGAACATCGCAGCCCTGGTGAACGCGATCGCCTTCCGCGTGATCGCCGTTGTCGAGGCCCTGACCTGGGTCGGCCTATTGGCGGGCATGTACGTCAAATACCTCGGGAGCGGAAACGAACAGGGCGTGGCGCTCTTCGGCATGCTGCACGGGATCGCCTTCATCCTCTACGTGGTGGCCTGCCTGGTCTCGGCCGTCCACCTGCGCTGGGGCGTGTGGCCCACCCTGCTGGCGCTGGCCGCCTCCGTCCCGCCCCTGTTCACGCTGATCGCCGACTGGTGGCTGCACCGCAGCGGCCGGCTGCCCAGGATCTTCGGCGGCGCCCGCACCCCCGAGCCCGTGGGCTGAGACCTGGCGGTGCGGCGGGCGCGGTCCTTTCCCGGGAAAGGACCGCGCCCTTCCCTTTCCCCGGGCACCGGAGGGCCGGCGGGGAATGGCGCCCCGAACGGTCCGGAAAGCGCGGGGAACGCCGATGGTAAAGCCCTTCGCGATACACCCGGAAGCGCCGTCGTGTCACCTCCGCACGGGCCGGGAGCGCTGACCGGAACCGGTCAGAAAAGGTACCGGGTCACCCTTTGACCATCTTTCACGGCCGTGTTGCAGTGGTGCGTGTTCCACTTCCGCAGTGGAACGGACACGAACCGTGAGATAGCGAGGGAACCCCCCATGTCATACCCCCACGGACCCGGTCGGCGCGCCGTCCTGCGCGGCGCCGCGCTGACCACCGGCGCCGCTGTCCTCGGCGGTGCCGCCCTGCTGGGCCCCGCCTCCCCCGCCGCGGCCGCGCCCTCGGTGCACGGCCGCGCGGCCTGGGGCGCGCGGCCCCCGTCGAGCCCGGTCCAGGTGCTGGCCTCCCCGCCGCTGTACATCGTGGTGCACCACACCGCGACCGCCAACAGCACCGACCACTCGCTGGCCCACGCCTACTCCCTGTCCCGGGCGATCCAGAACCACCACATGGACACGAACGGCTGGGCGGACACGGGACAGCAGCTCACCATCAGCCGCGGCGGGCACGTGATGGAGGGCCGCGACCGCACCCTGCCCGCGATCGCCGCGGGGCAGCACGTGGTGGGCGCGCACGTCGCCGGCAACAACAGCACGTGCGTCGGCATCGAGAACGAGGGCACCTACACCTCGGTCGCGCCGACCGCTCCGCTGCGGGACTCCCTGGTGGAGACGCTGGCGTGGCTGTGCGCGGCCTACGGGCTGAACCCGCGGAGCGCGATCCTGGGGCACCGCGACTTCAACGCGACCGCCTGCCCCGGCGACGTGCTGTACGCGATGCTGCCGGAGCTGCGCGACGCGGTGGCGGGACTGCTCGCCGCCCGGGGCGTGGAGGCGGCCGCCGACCGCCCGGTCCCGGCGGACCTGCGGCCCTCGTACCCGCCGGTGCCGGACGAGCCCTGGCGGGAGTTCGACCACGGGCCCGCGCACGGCCCGGACGACATCACCCGCTGACCGCGGGGACGGTTCCCCGTTCACCGTCCCCTCCACCCGCGCCCGTGTGCGCCGCCAGGCGCGCGCGGGCGCGTTCCACGTCCCACCGCTCGATCCCGGCCAGCGGCGCCCCTGCGCTCGCGCGCAGGGCGGCGGCCCGGTCGAGCAGGTCCGCGGCCGCGGCGTGCTCCCCGGCCAGGGAGCGCGCCCCGGCCTCGCCCTCCAGGGCGAGCGCCAGGGCCCGGGGGTCCCCGCTGCGCCGGGCGTGCTCGTGGCCGCGGGCGTGCAGTTCCAGGGCGCGGGCGGGTTCGCCGCGCTGCTCCGCGATGTAGCCGAGCTGGGTGTGCAGGAACGCCGCGCCGATGTGCCCGTCGGTGCGCCGGTTCCATTCCAGCCACCGGGTCAGGGACGCCTCGGCGCGGTCCAGGTCGCCCCGGCGGCGCGCGGTGAGGGCGATGCCCGCGTCGGCGTACTGGGCCGCGACCGTGTCGTGCTGTTCCTCGGCCAGCCGCAGGGCGCGTTCGTGCAGGGTGTCGGCCCGGTCGAGGTCGCCGGTGAGCAGGGCCGTGCGCCCCAGTCCGGAGGCGTGCCGGGACACGTCCCGCCACAGCCGCAGGTCCTCGGCGATCCGCAGGCCCTCGGCGTGCAGCCGGGCGGTCTCGTCCAGGTCGCCCAGCGCCTCGGCGGTCTGGGCCAGGACGTCGAAGGCCTGGAGCAGGCCCCAGGGGTCCCCCAGGTCGCGCAGGTCGGCCTCGGCGGCGCGGCCGTCGGCCAGGGCCGCGGCCAGGTCCCCCCGCCCGAACGCCGCCAGCGCCAGCAGGACCCGCGCCAGCGCGGCGCTCCAGCGGTCCCCGGCGGCCAGGGCCGCCGCGTGCGCCGCCCGGACCCGGGCCGCGGCCGCTGCCGGGTCCCCCAGTCCCGACCGGGTGAACGCGGCGAACCAGGCCAGCCGGGCCCGGACCGCGGGGTCGGCGACCCCGTCCAGGCGGGCGTCCGCGTCGTCGTGCCACCACTCGTCGTCGGAGGCGGGCCTGGCCAGCGCCGCCCGCAGCACCGTCGCCCGCGCCCGCGTCTCCCCCTCCCCGGCGGTCCCGGCGGCGCCGTCGGCGGGGGACGGCAGGGCCAGGGCAGTGTCGAGGGCGGTACGGGCCAGGGCGGTGCGGCCGCGCAGGTAGCGGTACCAGGTGAGGGCGACCGCCAGGCGCAGGGCGGTGGCGGCGTCGCCGTCCCGGACGGCGAAGTCGGCGGCGGCGCGCAGGTTGGCCTCCTCCCGGTCCAGCAGGGCGAGCGCCTCCGCCTGGCCCGGGCCGCGCAGGCGGGCGTCGGCCCCCTCGGCCAGGCCGGCGTAGTACGCGGCGTGCCGGGCCCGGGCCCGGTGCTCCCCGCCCGCCGCGGCCAGGTGCTCCAGGGAGTACACCGCCACCGACTCCAGCAGCCGGTAGCGCGTCCCCTCCTGGCGGGTGGACGCCACGACCAGCGACCGGTCCACCAGGGCGCCGACCAGGTCCAGGGAGCCCTCGCCGACCTCCTCGGCGGCGGCCGGGTCGCAGCCGTCGGCGAACACCGCGAGCCGGGACAGCAGGGCGCGCTCGGGGCCGGTGAGCTGGTCCCAGCTCCAGTCGATGGCGGCGCGCAGAGTGCGCTGGCGGGCGGGCGCGTCCCGGCGGCCCCCGCCCAGCAGGGCGAACCGGTCGTCGAGGCGGGCGGCCAGCTCGACGGCCCCCAGGTGGCGCAGCCGGGTGGCGGCCAGCTCCAGGGCCAGGGGGATGCCGTCCAGGCGGCGGCAGATCGCGGCGACGGCGGCGACGGTGCCCGGGTCGGTGCCGGGCCGGGCGCCCGCGGCGTCGGCGCGGGCCAGGAAGAGGCGGGCCGCCGGGGAGGCGGCCAGCGCGGCCGGGGTGTCGTCGGCCGGGGTGTCCAGGGGCGCCAGCGGGTACAGGTACTCGCCCGCCACGGCCAGGGGGACCTGGGAGGTCGCCAGGATCCGCAGGTCGGGCAGGGCCGCCAGCAGGACGGAGGCCAGGTCGGCGACCTCGTCCACGACGTGCTCGCAGTTGTCCACGACCAGCAGGGCGCGGCGGCCGCGCAGCCGCGCGGCGATCCGGCCGGTGAGGTCGCCCTCCCCGTCTCGCACGCCCAGGGCGGTGGCCAGCGCGGCGCACGGGTCCCGGTCCAGGGCGGCCAGGTCCAGCGGCAGGGCCGGGTCGGCGGTGCCGCGGGCCGCCGCCAGGGCCAGGCTGGTCTTGCCCACCCCGCCGGGCCCGGTGACGGTGACCAGGCGGTGGCGTTCCAGCAGGCCGCGCACGGCCGCCACCTCGGTGTCGCGCCCGACCAGCTCGGCCGCGGGGGCGGGCAGGTTCCCGGCGGGCGGCGCGGGCGCCCGCTTCAGCGCCGGGTCCTGGAGCAGGACCGCCCGGTGCAGCGCGGTCAGCTCCGGCCCGGGGTCCGCCCCCAGGTCGTCGGCCAGGCGGGTGCGCAGCTCCTCGAAGCGGGTGAGCGCCTCGCCCTGGCGTCCGGCGGCGTACAGGGCGCGCAGGAGGGCGGCGTGCAGCCGCTCCCGGTAGGGGTGCTCGCGGGCCGGGCCCGCCAGGTCGTCGGCCAGCCCGGCGTGCTCGCCCAGCTCCAGGCGGGCCTCGGCGAGGTCCTCCAGCGCCGTCAGCCGCCGCTCCTCCAGGCGGGCGGCGTCCTCCCGGACCCCGTCCAGTTCGGCGAACCCGGCGGCGGCCGGGCCCCGCCACAGGTCCAGGGCACGGGAGAGCAGGTCGGCGCGCTCGCGCGGGGCGGCCCCGCGGGCCCGGTCCAGCAGGTCCTCGAACCGGTCCAGGTCCAGGTCGGCGCCCTCCAGCAGGTAGCCGGGCGGCCGGTGGCGCACCAGGGCCCGTCCGCCGGGTTCGCCGCGTTCCAGGGCCCCGCGCAGCTGGGAGACGCGGGCCTGGAGCACCGCCGCGGGCCGGGCCGGCGGGCGCTCGCCCCACAGGTCGGCGACCAGCCGGTCGGCGGACACCACCCGGCCCCGGGCCAGCGCCAGGAGCACCAGCAGGGCGCGGACCCGGGTGTCGGGGACCGCGACGGGGCTCCCGTCCCCCGCCCGGACCTCCAGCGGACCCAACACCCCCACGCGCATGCGTCAACCGTAGCGTTCCCGTAGGGCACCCGTGGCGGCCGCGGGCACCGTGGTCCCATCGAGGGCGGCGACCGGCCGCCCCACGAGCGAACGGGGACGACATGGGCGTCTACGAGGGCCGCCGGGCCGTGGTCATCGGCGGTACGCACGGCATGGGTCTGGGCGTGGTCGAGGAGCTGCTGGCCGGCGGGGCCCGGGTGCTGCTCACCGGCAACAACGAGAAGAACCTGGAGGAGGTGCGCGGCAGGTTCGGCCCGGCCGTGCACGCGGTGCGGGCGAACGCCGCCGACCTCGCCGACACCGACGCCCTGGCCGAGAGCGTGCGCGAACACCTGGGGGGCATCGACTTCCTGCACGTCAACGTCGGTGTCTCCGGGCTCGGTCCGGTGGCCGAGACCACCGAGGAGTCCTACGACTGGATGTTCTCGATCAACGCCAAGGGCCCGTTCTTCACCGTGCAGCGGCTGCTGCCGCTGCTGGCCGACGGCGGGTCGATCGTGTTCACGACCTCGGTGACCAACCTGACGGGTACCGCGGGCATGGGCGTGTACAGCGGGACCAAGGCCGCGGTGAGGGCGTTCTCCCGGGTGCTCGCCTCGGAGCTGCTGCCGCGCGGGATCCGGGTGAACACGGTCGCGCCGGGCTTCATCCACACCCCCTCGGGAGGGTTCACCAACGCCACCGAGGCCGAGAAGGCGGAGATGGGGCGGATCGGCGACGAGGCCACCCCGATGAAGCGGCACGGCACGATCGCCGAGGTGGCGCGGGCCGTCCTGTTCCTCGGCTTCGAGGCGACCTTCACCACCGGCGTGGAGCTGCCGGTGGACGGCGGCCTGGGGCAGAGCCTGCACTGACCGGGTGGCGGTGGCCGGATACGGCCACCGCCGCCCCGGCGTCCCCCTTATCGCGCCCCGGCCCCGGGGTGAGGCTCACTCCAGGAGGAGTTCGCCCACGGTCTCGCCCCCCACCACCCGGCCCGTTTCACGGAAGCCCAGCCGGAGGTAGAACTCCTCGGGCGAGCCCTCCCCCGGGACCCAGGAGACGGTGACCCGCTTGTGCCCGCGGCGGCGGGCCTCGTCCAGGACGGCCTGCACGGCGAAGCGGCCGTAGCCCCTGCCCTGCTCGTCCCCGGCGACGTTGAGCCGCCAGATGCCGCAGCGGCGGTCGGGGTCCTCCCTGTCGGGGTCGAAACCGGCCATGACGAAGGCGACGGGCCGGTCCCCGTCCAGGATCAGCCGGGGCCAGGCGGTCGCGCGGGAGGCGTAGGCCTCGGCGAGGGAGAGGACGACGGGGGCGACGAAGGCGTCCTGGTCCGCGCGGACCCGGATCCCGGTCGCGGCGCGGACGTTGTCGGGGGTGATCTCCACGGCGCGGAGAGAGGGGGTGCTCATGGGCGACCACTCTAGATCGTTGATGGGGAAATGTGTCCTGGTCAGTGGTCGTAGGCGATCAACGACCGCTTGACCGGGGCACCCACCAGCCAGTTGTGCCAGATCGCGGCGTTGAGCGCGCAGATGCGCTGGCACACCCGCGCCCACAGCCCCTCACTGGTGCGAGCCTGGTGGCGCTCCAGGCCGAGCTGGTTCTTCAACGTCCAGATGACGGCCTCGATCCTCTGACGCAACCAGCCCGGGAACCGGCCCTCGACGGATTCGCCCTTGAGCGCCGGACGCACCAGGGCAAACCCCAACCCGGCGGCCGCCGTCTCGATACCGACCCCGGCGAAGCCCTTGTCGCACACGATCACCGCTCGACCCCGGAGCGCACGGTCGGACGTGCAGCAGGTGCAGTGCCTGTTTGCGTTCGTCCAACTCCTTGGGGTGGGCCAGGGAGAACGCGCACACCGACCCCTCCGCGGTAGTGATGAGCACGAGCTTGGCACCCCAGTAGAAGGCGTGGTGGGACACGTCCCGCCCGTACCCGGCCACCTCGCCCGGGCCGGAGCGGTCCACCGTCACGCGAGAGGCCCCGCACCGCACCGGGGTGCCGTCCATCAACCGCAGGTTCTCCCACCAGGTCGGGACGGAGCGGGCCAGCCACATCGCGGCCTTGAGCAGGACCGGGGCCGCATCGCGCAGGTGGCGGTTGTACTCGGACTGGCCGGGCAGGCGGGGGAACAGGTGCCCGATCCGGGCCGGTGCCGCCCGCATCCAGTGGCGTTCGGAGTCACACCTGAGCAGGACCTGGGCCAGGGCGACACAGACGAGTTCGGCGTCGGTGAGCTTTCGGGGGCGGCCCGGGCCGCGGCGCTGGTTCGCCGAAGGGAGCACATGGTCGTCGAGATGGACGTAGAGTGCTGTCAGAAGGGCGTCAAGGTCATTGGTCACACTCTGATCCTCGACGCCCTTCGCCATGCGCGCAGCGGGTTCAGGGATTTCCCATCAACGATCTAGGGCGTGTTCGGCGGATCATTCCGCGTCGCCTGTGCTCGGACGGCCGGCCCCGGTCCGGCCCCACCGGGCGCCGCACGAATGCACCCGCTGAACACGCCCCGGGCCCGCCCCCGGCCCCCGCGGCACGGGCCCTCCTCCCGTGCGGGAGAATACGGGCATGCGTGTGGGGGTGCTGGGACCGGTCCGCGCGGACGGGCGGGCCGTGGGCGGGGCACGGGCACGGGCCCTGCTGGCCCGGCTCGCCCTGGAGGCGGGGCGGCCGCTGACCCACGGCGCCCTCATCGGCGCCCTGTGGACCGCGGCGCCCGAGCACCCCGAGGCGGCCCTGCACTCGTCGGTGTCCCGGCTGCGCCGCGCCCTGCCCGACCCCTCGGTCCTGCGCTCGGTCCCCGCCGGGTACCTGCTGGACGTGCCGGCCGACGCCGTGGACGCCCTTCTCTTCGAGCGCCTGGTCCGCGAGGGCCGGGAGGAGCTGCGCCGGGGGCGGCCCGCCGCCGCGGCCGGGAGGCTGGACCGCGCCCTGGGCCTGTGGCGCGGGGAGCCCCTGGCCGACGCGGGTGATCCGCCCTACGCGGCCGCCGTCGCGCAGCGGTGGACGGGGCTGCGGCTGGACGCCCGCGAGGACCGGGCCGGGGCGGCGCTGGCGCTGCCCGGCGCGGACCCGGCCGCGCTCGCCGCCGAACTGGAGGAGCTGGCCGCGGCCCGCCCCCTGCGGGAGGGGCCCCTGGCGCTGCTCATCGAGGTGCTCGCCGACGACGGGCGGACCCCCGAGGCCCTGGCCGCCTACGAGGCGCACCGGGCCCGGCTGGCGGAGGAGCTGGGCGTGGACCCCGGCCCCCGTGTCCGGCGGGCGCACCTGAGGGCGCTGCGCGGCGAACCGGCACGGAGCGTCCCGGGGGAGCCGCCCGCACCGCTGACCTCGTTCGTCGGCCGGGAGGCGGACCTGGCCCGGCTGCGGGAACGGCTGGCCGGGCACCGGCTCGTCACCCTCACCGGGCCCGGCGGGGTCGGCAAGTCGCGGCTCGCGGCCGAGGCCGCCCGGACCGCCTCGGGGGTGCGGGTGCGGACCGTGTCCCTGACCCCGGTGGCCGCCGGGCAGGACGTCCCCCACGCCGCCGTCCGCGCCCTGGGGCTGCGCCCGTCCCGCTCCCCCGTCGAGACCCTGGCCGACGCGCTGGGCACGACCGAAACGCTGCTGGTGCTGGACGGGTGCGAGCACGTGGTCGACGCGGCCGCCCGGCTGGCCGCCGACCTGGCCGCCCGCTGCCCGGGGCTGCGCATCCTGGCCACCGGCCGCGAGCCGCTCGGGGTGGCCGGGGAGGCCCGCCTCCCGGTGCCGCCGCTGGCGCCCGAGGCGGCCGGCCGGCTGTTCACCGACCGGGCGCGGGCCGCCGACCCGGACTTCTCCCCCACGGAGGAGGCCGCCGCCGTGTGGCGGGCGCTGGACGGGCTGCCGCTGGCCATCGAGCTGGCCGCCGCCCGGCTGGGGTCGATGCCCCTGGCGGACCTGGCCGCCCAGATGACCGACCGGCTGGCCGTGCTGACCGGGGGCGACCGCACCGCGCCGCCGCACCAGCGGACCCTGCGCGGGGTCATCGCCTGGAGCTGGGACCTGCTCGCCCCGGCCGAGCGGGAGGCCGCCGAGGTCCTGTCGGTGTTCGCCGCCCCCTTCACCGCGGGCGCGGCCGCCCGGCTGGGCGTGCCCGCGCCGGCGCTGTACGCCCTGGTGGACCGTTCCCTGCTGGACTCCGCCGGGGGCCGGTACCGCATGCTGGACACCGTGCGGGAGTTCGGCCGGGAGCGGCTGGCCGCCGCCGGGCGGCTGGTGGGGGCGCGGGCCGCGCACGCCGCCGCCCTGCTGGCGGTGGCCGAGGACCTCGGGGCGGGGCTGCGCGGTCCGGGGCAGCGGGAAGGGACTGCGGCGCTGGCCGCCGGCCTGGACGACCTGGTGGCCGCGCTGGCCTGGGCGTACGAAAGCGGTGACACCGGCACGGCCGAGCGGCTGGGGTCGGTGCTCGGGCTGTTCTGGCTCGTCCGGGACGAGCACGCCGCGGCCGCCCGGCTGCTGCGGCCCACCGGGCCGCGCACCTGCGCCCTGTACCTGCTGAACGTGCTGTTCGCCGGGGAGCCGGCCGCCGGGTCGGCCCCCGCTCCGGGGGACGGCTCCCCCGAGGGGGCGGTCGCGACCGCCCTGCTCGCCCTGGCCGACGGCGCGCTCATCGACGCCGGAGCGGCGCTGGCCCCGCACCTGGACGCGCCCGACCCGTGGGAGCGGGGCCTGGTGCGGCAGGTGTCGTCCTTTCTCCAGGGGGCCGCCGGGAACGCCGCGGGGGTGCGCGCGGACCTCGAACGGGCGCTGGCCGGGTTCACCGAGGCGGGCGACCCCTGGTGGACGGCCACGGCCTCGCTGTCCCTGGCCGCGGCCTGCTCGGCCGCCGGGGCGTTGGAGGAGGCGCGCGGGCACCTGGCGCGGGCCCGCGGGCTCGGGGTCGGGGAGCCGGTGTGGCGGGCGATGATGGCCGTGGACGCCGGGGACCCGGAGACCGCCCGCGCCGAGCTCCGGGAGGCGGCCGCCGGGGGCGGGTCCGCCCGGCGGGCGGCGCGCGCCCGCGTGTGCCTGGCGGACCTGGCACGCCACGAGGGGGACCTCGCGGCCGCCGGGGAGCTGCTGGACTCCTGTTCCCACCTGGCGCGGGACTCCCAGGCGCCGGACCGCATCCTGTACGCGACCGCCGCCGGGTTCCTGGAGGTGGCGCGCGGCGCGGCCGACGCCGCGGCGGCCCGGCTGGCCGAGGCGTTCGACCTGGTCGTGTCCATGGCGGATCCGCCGATGCTCGCCCATGTGGGCGTGGGTGTGGCCGACCTGCTGCTCCTGGCCGGCGCCCCGGAGCGGGCGGCCCGGGTGCTGGGGGCCGCCCGGGTGGTCCGCGGCGGGCCGGGCGACGGGCACCCCGACGTCGTCAGGGTCACCCGCGCCCTGGCCGGCCACCTCCCGCGGATCGAGGCCGGGGCCGCGCCGACCCCGGAGGCGGCGCTCGCCCTGCTGCGCCGCGAGCGGGCCGCGCTCACGCCCGGGCCGCCGCCTTCTCCTCCTTCTCGATGAACGCGTCCCGGCACCCGGCGCAGCAGAACCCGTGCAGGACGCCGTCCCGCTCCAGGGTGACCGCGCTCTCGTCGAGCACCACGTAGACCCCGCAGAGCGGATCGACCACGGCCCGGCCCTGTTCGTAGTCCTCCCGGTAGGGCTCGTTCATCAGCTCCACGATGCCGTCCGAGTCAACGGACCGGCCCAGGACGCCCAGGGAGCCCTCGGCCACGCCCACCACCTGGACCTGCACCACCGGTTCCCGGTAGGGGCGGCGCGGGTCGTCCTCGATCTCGGCCACGGCCTCGGTGACGTGCTCGACCAGGCTCTGCGCCATGGACTTGCGCCACGGCCCGGGGACGTGGGCCCGGACGACGTACCGGGGCGCCCCGTCGGCGGCGACGCCCTGGTCGACCACCCAGACCTCGGGCTCGTGCACCACCACCTGGAGCAGCGAGCCCATGACCCGCTTCCAGCCCTCCTGCATCTCCTCGCCCCGGGCCAGCCGGGTGACGTCGCCCAGGGCCTCGGCCAGCCGGCGGCGCCGGTCCCCGTCCAGGGTGCCGCGGGGCACGAACAGTTCGATGAAGATCATCGCTGGATCACCTCCACCGCGCACTCTTCCGCGGCCGCCTGCCGTCCCCCTGCCGGACGCCTGCCGCCTCCGGGGCGCCCCTCAGCGAGCGGTCCCGCCGCCCCCGGCCTGCTCCCTCTTCAGCCAGGCCAGGGCCTGTTCGCTGCCGGCCTCCAGGTCGCCGGGCAGGTCGTCGAGGAAGGTCCGGTCGCCGTGCCGGGCCAGTTCGGCGAGCACGGCCCCCGGGTCCCCCTCCTCGATGACCCGCAGCAGGCGGTGGTGGCGCAGCACGTTGCTGGCGGCGGTCTCGTTGCGGTGCGCCCGCGCGTGCCGGTTGAGCACCATGCACAGCTGCATCTGCAACTGGATCGACCGGTAGGCCTCCTCCAGGCGCCGGTGGCCCGACAGGCCGACCACGGCGGTGTGGAACTCGAACTTGGACTCCGAGAGCTCGGCCTCGTCCAGGGCGTCGGCCGCGGCCTCCATGCGGCGCAGCGCCGCGCGGCAGCGCTCCAGCCGTCCGGGGTCGGTGACGGGCACCCCCAGTTCGACGGCCATGTGCTCCAGCCGCTGGCGCAGGGTCATGATCTCGTAGACGTCGTGCAGGGTCAGGGGGGTGACCACCGCGCCGCGGTGCGGGGACTGGCGGATCAGCCCCTCGTGCTCCAGGCGGCGCAGGGCCTCGCGCAGGGGCGGCCGGCTGATGCCCAGCTGCCGGGTGAGCCGGTTCTCCACGACCCGGTCGCCGGGCAGCAGCTCCCCGGCCAGGATCATCCGCCGGATGGAGCGGGCGGCCAGGTCCACCATGCTCGGCGGCTTGACGATGCGCTGGTCGCCGGTTCCGGCGCCGGTGCCGGTCGCGGTGGACCGGTCCATGGTCCCTCCCTCGTCTCGATCGCGCGGGGCCCCGGCCGGGGCCCCGCCGTCCGGTGTCACCGCCGCCCGGAGCCGCCGCCGTCCGGGTCCCGGGGCGCCAGCGCCACCGCGACCAGTTCGACGGGGTGCCAGGCCCGCCGTTCGGTCCCGTGCCCGATCTGCTGCCGGCAGGAGACGCCGGTGGCCGCGACCACGGTGTCCTCCCCCTCCGCCTCGATCGCGGGGAAGAGCCGGTCGGACCCGACCTTCATGGACATCTCGTAGTGTTCGGCCTCGAACCCGAACGACCCGGCCATCCCGCAGCACCCGGCGTCGAGTTCGACCACCTCGGCACCGGGGATGCGGCGCAGCAGCTCCACCGTGGCGCCCGTACCCACCTCCGCCTTCTGGTGGCAGTGCCCGTGGAAGAGGATACGCCGACCGGCGGGCCAGGAGTCGGCGGACAGGGCGATCCGGCCCGCGTCCAGGGCCTCGGTGAGCAGTTCCTCCACCTGGCGCACCCGCCCGGCGACGTCGGCCACCCGGGGGTCGCCCGGCAGCATCGACTCGGCCTCGTCCTTGAGGGTGAGCACGCACGAGGGCTCGCAGCCCACGATGGGCGTGCCCGCCGCCGAGCCCTCGCTGAGGAGCCCGACGAGGCCGCCGACCTTGGCCTTGGCGTCGTCGACCAGGCCCTTGGAGAGGCTGGAGCGCCCGCAGCAGCCCCGGCTCTCCAGGCGGACCCGCCACCCGGCGTGCTCCAGGAGCTCGACGGCGGCCCGCCCGATCCCCGGTTCGGTGTAGGTGGCGAAGGAGTCCGCCAGGAACGTCAGCTCCCCCATGGGCGCCGGGCCCTCCGGGGCGCTCCGGCGCCGGAACCAGCGCACCAGGTTCCGGCGCTCGAAGGCCGGCAGGGGCCGCCGGGCGGTGATGCCGGTGGCCCGCTCCATGAGGCGGCGCAGCACCGGCCACCGGTTCGGCAGGCCGCTGAGCGGGGCGGTGGCCGACCCCAACCGGTACAGGGTGCGGACCGAGCCGAAGATGCGCGTGCGCAGCGGGACGCCGTGCACGTCGTGGTAGTGGGACTGGGTCTCGCTCTTGAGCTTGGCCATGTCCACGCCGAGCGGGCATTCGCTCTTGCACGCCTTGCACATCAGGCACAGGTCCAGGACCTCGTGCAGGCGCTCGCCGCCCAGCGCGGCGGCCGGGTCGGGTTCGGACAGGGCCTTGACCAGGGCGTTGGCCCGCCCCCGGGTGGCGTGCTCCTCGTCGCGGGTGGCGATGTAGGAGGGGCACATGGCCCCGGTGGAGGTCTTGCGGCACAGGCCGATGTTCATGCACCGGTCGGCGGCCCCGCGCATGCCGCCCACGACCTCGAAGGACAGCCGGGTCCGCAGGGGCGGGGCCGGCGGCAGGGCGGCGTCGCGCAGGTGGTCGGTCATCGGGGGCGCGTTGACGATCTTGCCGGGGTTGAGCAGGTCGTCCGGGTCGAAGATCCGCTTGACGTCCTGCATCGCCGCGTACAGGTCGGGCCCGAAGATCTTCCGGTTGAACTCGCTGCGGGCCAGGCCGTCGCCGTGTTCGCTGGAGTTCACGCCCCCGTACTCGGTGACCAGGTCGCGGACCTCCTCGGCGACGGCGCGCATCCGCTCGGCCTCGCCGGGGACGGCCAGGTCCACGAAGGGCCGGATGTGCAGGCAGCCCACGGAGCAGTGGCCGTAGAACCCCGCCTCCATCCCGTGCCGGTCCAGGATCTCCTTGAACCGGGTGGTGTACTCGACCAGGTGCACGGGGTCGACGGCGGTGTCCTCCACGAAGGCCAGCGGGCGCCGGGTGCCGCTGCCCGCCGCCATGAGCAGGCCCAGGCTGGACTTGCGCACCTTGAGCAGGGCGGACTGCTGGGCCGGGGTGACCGCCTCCAGGGTGTGGTAGCCGTGGCCGTTCGCCTTCCACGCCTTGGCGAGCCGGCGCAGCCGGTCGGCCAGCTCGGCCTCGTCGTCGCCGGTGAAGGAGACGAACAGCAGGGCGTCGGGGTCGCCCCGCAGGATGCTCCCCAGCGAGGCGTACTCGATGCGCTGCCGGGACAGGTCCAGGATGGTGCGGTCCATCAGCTCCACCGCGGCGGGGTCCAGCTCCAGGGCGTCCCCGGTGGCGGCGATCGCTTCGGGCACGCTCGTGAAGTGGCCGACGGCGATGACGGTCCGCGCGGGTCGGGGGACGAGGTCCACCAGCGCCTCGGTGACCAGCGCCAGGGTGCCCTCGGAGCCGACGACGAACCGGGCGAGGTCGAAGCCGGGGTCCCGGGCGAGCCGGTCCAGGCGGTACCCGCAGGCGCGCCGCCAGAAGTCGGGGAAGCCGGTGGCGATGGCGTCGGCGTTGTCCGCCAGGACGCGGGCCAGCCCGCGGTGGATGTCGCCCTCCAGGCCGGGGCGGGCGGCCAGGGCGGCGCGGCGCTCCGCCGTGAGCGGCCCCAGGGTGGTGCGGGAGGCGTCGGCCAGGACCACGTCCAGGGTGCGCACGTGGTCGATGGTCATGCCGTAGCGCAGGGAGCCGCTGCCCGCGGAGTTGTTGCCGATCATCCCGCCGACGGTGGCGCGGTTGCTGGTGGAGGTGTCGGGGCCGAACATCAGGCGGTGCGGGGCGGCCGCCGCGTTCAGCTCGTCCTGGACGACGCCGGGCTGGACGCGGGCCCGGCGTGCCTCGGGGTCGAGGTCGAGGATGGCACGCATGTGCCGGGACATGTCGACCACCAGACCGGCGCCCACGGTCTGGCCGGCCAGGCTCGTGCCCGCGCCGCGGGGGGTGAGGGCGACGCCCAGGCGCCCGGCCACCGAGGCCACGGCGGCCACCTCGTCGGCGTCGCGCGGGAAGACGACCCCCAGCGGGGTGATGGTGTACATGCTGGCGTCGCGGGAGAACAGGTGGCGCGAGTAGTCGTCGAACCGCGCGTCGGTCACCCCCTCCCTGCGGAGCAGGTCCGCGGCCTCCCCCGCGAGCCCGTCGGCGGCGGTCGTGTCGGTGGTGCTGGTCATGTGGCCTCCATCGCTCCTGTGTCCGTTGCGGGGACGGGTCAGTGCTCGTCCAGCAGTTCCAGTGCCGCCGCCAGGCCGTCGCCGGCGACCTTCACCCCGGCGTGGCCCAGCCCCATCTGCACCCCGGCCAGGGCCCCGGCGATGGTGAGGTCGTTGGTGTGGCCCAGGTGGCCGATGCGGAAGACCCGTCCGGCCAGGCGGCCCAGCCCGGCGCCCAGCGACATGTCGTAGCGGTCGAGGATCACCCTGCGGACGTGGTCGGCGTCGTGGTGTTCGGGCACGAGGACCCCGGTGAGCACACCCGAGTACTCGCGCTCGTCGGCGCACAGCACCTCCAGGCCCCAGGCGCGGACGGCGGCGCGGACGGCCCGGCCGTAGCGGTCGTGCCGCGCGAAGACGGCGGGGAGCCCCTCCGCGTTCAGCAGGCGCAGCGCCTCGCGCAGGCCGTAGAGGAGGTTGGTGGCCGGGGTGTAGGGGGTGAAGCCCCGCCCGTTGGCCTCCAGCATCGGCGCCCAGTCCCAGTAGGACCGGGCCAGGCGCGCGGTGCGGGAGGCCTCCAGCGCCTTGGGGCCCACGGCGTTGAAGGCGAGCCCGGGGGGCAGCATGAGGCCCTTCTGCGAGCAGGAGACGGTGACGTCGACGCCCCATTCGTCGTGGCGGTAGTCGACCGAGCCGAGCGAGGAGATGGTGTCGACCAGCAGCAGGGCGGGGTGGCCGGCGGCGTCGATGGCCTCGCGGACCTCCTTGATACGGCTGACCACGCCGGTGGAGGTCTCGTTGTGCACGGCGCACACGGCCCTGATCCCGTGCCCGGTGTCGGCGGCGAGGACCTCGGCGAGCCGGTCGGGGTCGGCCCCGCGCCGCCAGTCGCCGGGGATCACCTGGACGTCGAGGCCGATCTTGGCGGCCATCTCGCCCCACAGGGTGGAGAAGTGGCCGGTCTCGAAGACGACCACGCGGTCGCCCGGGGAGAGCGTGTTGACCAGGGCCGCCTCCCAGGCCCCGGTGCCCGAGGAGGGGTAGACGATGACGGGTTCGGCGGTGCCGAAGACCGGTCGCAGGTCGCGCAGGAGTTCGCCGAACAGCGCGCTGAAGTCGGGGCCCCGGTGGTCGATGGTCGGCGCGGACATGGCGCGCAGGACCTCGTCGGGGACGTTGCTGGGGCCGGGGATCTGGAGGAAGTGGCGTCCGGTGGTGTCATCCATGGCGATCCTCTCGGAGAACATCCGCATTGTGGAAATTTGATTCCACTAAATGGATCCTAAAAGTTCACGCCGACCACCACAACCCCCTTGCGAGCCTCTCGTGGCGCCACTTTACTGTGACTCACATCTCAAGCAACAGTTGACGCAGCCAAAACCGGAAGACATACTTCTGCTAAGCAGAATCAATATTTCACATAGTGAAATATCGCAGTGATGTCGGTGTCAGCCACGCGCCGGTCCCCCCGACCCCCGCGGCCGCCGCATCCGGCCCACCGGGCCATGTTCGACCGACTCTCCGCCGTCGAGCCTTCACAAGGGGGCCGCGCACGTGCCAGCAGAAGTCATCTCCATCCTCGTTCTCGTCCTGGTCTTCCTCCTCGCCACCGTCACCTCCGTCCACATGGGCGCCCTCGCCCTGTTCGCCGCCTTCGTCGTCGCCCTCACCGTCGCCGGGGAGACCACCGACGACGTGTTCGGGGGCTTCCCCGGGGACCTGTTCGTCGTCCTGGTGGGCGTCACCTTCCTGTTCGCCATGGCCCGGAACAACGGCACCGTCGACTGGCTGGTCCAGGTGGCCGTCCGCGCCGTCGGCGGACGCGTCGCCCTCATCCCCTGGGTGATGTTCGGCGTCACCGCGGCCCTCACCGCGGCGGGCGCGGTGGTCCCCGCCGCCATCGCGATCGTCGCGCCGATCGGCCTGGGCTTCGCCCGGCGCCACCGGATCGACCCGGTGCTCATGGGCCTGCTGATCATCAACGGCGGCAGCGCGGGCGGGTTCTCGCCGATCAGCATCTTCGGCACCATCACCAACGGCGTCGTCGCGCGCAACGGCCTGGAGGGGTCGCCGCCGCTGCTCTTCGCGGCGTCGTTCGTCTTCAACCTGCTGCTCAGCGTGGCCGTCTTCTTCATGTTCGGCGGCCGCGAACTGCTGGGCCGCCGCGAGGGCGACGCCCCCGCCGCCGGGACGGCCCCCGCCCCCGCACGGTCCGGGGACGGACCCGGAACCGGGGACGGTGGCGGCGGGGCCGCCCCGGCCTCCGGCGGCACGGCGGCCCGGACCGCCACCGCGACCAGGACCGACGCCGGCGGCGGGGGCACCGCCGTGGCACAGGAGGCACCGATCGCGCTGGACCGGGACCGGGGGCTGACCCTGCTCGGCATCGTCGCCCTGGGCGTGGGCGTGCTCGCCTTCGGCCTCGACGTCGGCCTGACCGCGATCAGCGTGGCGGTGGTGCTGAGCGTGTTCTCGCCCCGCAGCGCCAAGGGCGCCGTCGACCGGGTCGCCTGGTCCACCGTGCTGCTGATCTGCGGGATCGTCACCTACGTGAGCCTCATGGAGCGCATGGGGACGATCGACTTCCTGGGCGGCAGCGTGGCCGCCATCGGCGTCCCGCTGGTGGCGGCCCTGCTGATCTGCGTGATCGGCGGAGCCGTCTCCGCGTTCGCCTCCACCACCGGCATCCTCGGCGCCCTGATCCCGCTCGCCGTGCCGTTCCTCCTGGCGGGCGAGGTGGGGGCGGTCGGGATGATCGTCGCCCTGGCGATCTCCTCCTCGGTGGTCGACTCCTCGCCCTTCTCCACCAGCGGGGCGCTCGTGGTGGCCAACTCCGCCCCGGACCAGCGCGACCGCGTCTTCCGGCGGCTCATGCAGTGGGGCATGTCCATGATCCTGGTGGCGCCCCTGCTGACCTGGGGGGTCTTCGTGGTCCCCGGCTGGCTGTAGGACCGCTCCGCCGCGGCGGGAGGGCCCGGGCCCTCCCGCCGCGGCGCGCCTACCCGGCGATCCCGTACCAGTGGCGCGCGGTGCCGCCCTCCACCCGGGCGAGCCCGGCCGCCGAGGTCGCGGCGGCGACGGCCGCGCGCAGCGAGCCCCAGGCGGTGGCGTGGTCGGCCGCGAGGCGGACGACCGGCCAGTTCCCGGCCAGCATCGCCCGTTCCGGCCCGAAGGCCTCCAGCGCCCATCCGACGTAAGGAGCCAGGGCGCCGGCGTCCCAGTCCCACCCGGTCAGCACGTCGCCCCCGACGGAGACCTTCACCGCGACCGAGGGCAGAGCCGCCAGACGGTCGATCCACTCCCCCCACGCCCCGGCGTCGGGGCGGCCCAGCGGCGGCGTGGCCAGGTGGTCCACCACGATGCCCAGGGACGGGTGGACCGCAGTCACCTCCTCCACCAGCCGCACGTGGGACGCGTCGGTCACGACGATCTCCCACACCAGCCCGGCCTCCCCCGCCGCCGCCATCACCCGCAGCAGCTCCCCGTCGGCGCGGGTGCCCGGCGGGACGGCCGCCCGCAGGCCCCGGACCAGCGGCGTCAGGGCGCGCACCCGCGCCAGCTCCCGCTCCGCGGCGCCGGCGTCGTCCAGCGGCAGCCAGGCCACCACGGCCCCGACCGGCGCGAAGGCCGCCGCGTACGCGGCCAGCCGGTCGTTCTCCGCGGGCCCGGCCGCGCACTGCACCAGCACCGTGCGCGCGATCCCGCCGGCCAGTTCGCGTTCCAGGTCGGCGGGGGCGAACGCGCGGTCGAGCACCGCCATCCGCGGGTCCCTCGGGCGCACCCCCGCGGGCCAGAAGTGCTGGTGGGCGTCCACCGCCCCGGACGGTGGTGAAGAGGTCTGCACGGGGGGTCTCCTCGCTCTGGACGACCGGTCCCCAAAATTGTAGACAATAGATCGCTAGCTGATAGTCGAACCAACCCCACGCTCTCCCCTCCAGAGACGGTGAGAGCGGATGAGGCCTCATCGTCGACCCCTGTGTGCTTCGGCATGGCGGCCGAGCCGCCGGTGCGGTCCAGGCCGGCCTCCCCGGAAAGCGGCCGTTGGAGCCGGCGGCACCGAATCCGGAAGGGGGCGAGGAATCCGGGGCAGGTGCCCGGCACCACCGCGATCCGCACTACAGGCCGACCCCGGCCGGAACGTCTTCAGGGGCCGCCCGGTCACCCGGGCGGCCCCTGATCGGCGCCCTCCGAAGCCTTTGTGGAGAACGCCGGCCGATTCAGTCGACCTGGACCGTGACGGGGTCCTCCATGGAGAACGTGTCCTGGATCTCGACGGCCGTGATCTCGGTCCCTTCGGGAACATCGAAGACAGCGGTTCCGGACTTCTGGTTCCCGGGGTTGATCTGCTCCAGGAACAGGGAGTCCTCACTCCCCGTGGTCGACGCCGAGTGCGTGTTGCCGTCGGCGTCGATGAGGGACAGCGCTCCACTGTCGAAGATCGTCGACTCGGTACCGATGTTCTCGACGGTCAGCGCCACGAGTTTGAACTCGCCCTGAGGGCTCGTCTCTTCGTAGCTCGACGCCGTTTCGATCGATTCGATCGTGACGCGCCACTGCCCCAGATCGGCGGGCTCCCCGAGACCGACAGGGGTCTCCTGGGCCCCGTCGCCGGAAGTGTCCTCCGCAGGCCCCGTGAACGCGGAGAAGAACGCCCCCGTGCACGCGACCGCCAGAACGATGACCAGCAGGGCCGCGATCCCGCAACCGAGCAGCACCCAAGGCCACTTCTTCTTTCGCGGAGGGGGCGGTCCCTGCTGCCAGGGTGGCTGTGGCCCGTTCGGCGGGTGTGCTCCGCTCGGTGGTTGCTCGTACATGGGCGTACTCCTTCGAGAACGAAGGGACCGACCGGCCATCGATTCCTCCAGCCTTCACACAAGGATCGCCCAGCGACAGCCGAAAAATAGAATAAAAGCCCCAAAAACCACCGAAGGAGATCACAGATCAGCGGAAATTCCTGTGAATATCTCACCCACAGGAACAACCACAACAGACCGCATTCTCTCAACCGCAAAGGGCGACGACTTTCCCGAAAAACCGAATCACCCACTCCTGGACGGATTCCTCGGAAAAAGACCCGCGGGCCTTCGCTCCTCCCGAGGCGACAACCCTAGTCCAATAGGATTTCCAGCGGGGCTCCGGCCCCGGAGACCTCCAGGACGGTGGGCTGCGCCCCCTCGGGAAGGTCGAAGGCGACCGTGCCCATCACCCGGTTCCCGGGGTTCACCTGCTCCGAAGACAGGGCACCGTCGGCGAGGATCGAAGTGTCGGCCTCGTGCCTGTTGCCTTCCGCGTCGATCAGGGTCAGATCCTCCTCGGAGAAGTGACCGACCTCGCGCCCGATGTTCTCGACGGTCAGGCCGACGAGGTGGAACTCGCCTTGGGCTTCCTCCAGGGAGTACCCGTCGCCGTAGGTGGGAGAGGTCTCCACCGAATCGACGGTGATGCGCCAGTCGGCCATGACCCCGGGCTCTCCGATGCCTATGTCCTGGCTCTCGCCTTCGGCACTGATACCACCGTCACCATCGCCGGGGGCATCAGGGCCTTCCGAGGTGTCCTCGGAGGTTCCGACCCCGCCGTCACCGCTCCCCGAGGGGCTCAGGACGGTACCGAAGAACGAGGCCGTGCAGGCGACCATCAGGATGAGGACCAGCAGAGCGGCGATCCCGCAGCCGAGAAGGACCCAGGGCCAGTTCTCCTGAGACCGCGGGGGTCGCTGCCACGGTTGCTGTGGCTCGCCGGGGGGTTGCTCGTACATGGACGCCCCTTCCCGAAAGACGGCGGAATCGACTCTCCACCGACCGCTCGATCCTCATTCAAGGATCGTCCATCCGAAGAAGAAAAACCGGCAATCCCCTCCAAAGATTCATTGAAGGGTCTCCAAGCCCAGGAAAACCCCTATTCATATACCACCCCAGGACGGCCCGACCCTCCCAGCATTTCTCCAGACCCCCCGGCAGGGTCGACTCAGTTTTTCAGAGTAGACCCCGCGCAACGCCCATCCGAACAGAATTCGGAATCGATCGGTTTCGGATTTCCGATGCCGCGCATAATTCAGGAGAGCACGCGATCGCGCGGGGCGGAAGCAGGGTCCAACAGGTCCTGGGCACCGTCTCGGCTTTTCGAACGTGTTCGACCATGGGCTCGTCCCGATGCCCTCCATGACCGGGAGATGGTCCTCACGGCAATGCCTCGCGCCGATCCACGGACGCCTCTGACCCATCACCGCCCCGCCGTCCGCCCCGGGGAGGTTCCCGGGGCGGACGGTGGGGTGGGGGTCAGGCCGGCGGGGCCGAGGCCGTCCAGTACAGGGCCTGGGCCACCTGGGCGAAGAGGCCCTTGGGGTGGTGGCGGAACATCGGCTCGGTGCCGAAGAGCACCACCGCGGCGCCGTCCGCCGTGCCGCTGACGACCGCGGCCCGTCCGGCGGCCGCGTCCGGGCCGCCCGCGCCGTTCGCGTCGGCCCGCCAGTGCCCCGCCACCAGCGGGTCGTCGGCGTAGGTCTGCTCCACCGCGACCCCGGCGCCGAGGTCGGTGAACCAGCCCGGCGAGTACACGAACGTGTGCCCGCCGGTGCCGGTGAGCACGCCCTCGCCCGCCTCCGCGGCCACCACGCCGTTGGCGTCGGAACGGCCCGCGGCGCGGGTCACGTCCAGCAGCCCCGCCTGGTCGTTGAGCCGGGCGCCCGTCGCGCCGCGGCCGACCAGGCCCCCGCCGCCGACGAGGAACCCGTCCAGGGCCGCCCGGGCGTCGGCGTCCAGGTCGGCGTACACCAGGCCCGAGCCCGCGTACAGCACGTCCACGCCCGACCAGTCGAACCCGCCGTTGAGCACCGCGGTGGACACCGGAACCAGCTCGAAGCCGAGCGCCTGCAGCGTGAACACCTCGTCGGCGGCGCCCGCCACCGCCACGGTCACCGGTTCCAGGGCGGTCCCGCCCGGCTCGTCGGCGGCCGCGAACACCGCCCCGTGCCGGTCGGCGGCCTCGGCGACCGCCCCGGCCGCCTCCGGTGCGACCACCGCGCCGCCCCCGTCCCAGGTCACCGCGGCCCCGGCCGCGAGCAGGCCGTTGAGGGCCGCGGCGTCGGAGCCGTCGGCCACCTCCAGCCGCCACCCGGCCGCGCCGGGCTCCTCCACCCGGCCGGTGGGCGCGGCCGCGGCCACCGGCCCGGTCGGCGCCGCCACCGCCTCCTGGACGGGGTCGACCCGGGCGCCCCACAGCAGGCCGTGGCTCCACCCGGAGATGTCGTACATCGCCTCCACGTCGCCGCTGATGTCGCGGCCCGCCTCCAGCAGCACGTTGGCCATGCCGCGTTTGGGCTGGTGCATGTCGACCACGTAGGACCCCGCCGGGTAGGTGCTCCCCCCGGCGGTGAAGCCCTCCTCCGCGCGGTCCACCCGCACGTCGTTGGCGATGAGGAAGTCGACCAGCCGCGCGGTGGCGCGGTCCCGCCCCGGGAGCACGTAGGCCCGCGGGAACTCGGTGGTGTACACGTCCTCGGGGCCGAACCCGGGCACCCACTCCTCGGGCGGGACCACCTGCTCCTCGCCGGCCGCGCCGCGGCGGAACACCTCGATCTGGTCGGCGATCAGCTCCTCCCGGTTCTCCCGGGCGAACTCGATGGTCGCCTCGATGGTGGCGGCGGAGATGTCGGTGTTGATGGACGAGCGCCGCCGCAGCTCCTCCTCCGGCAGGTCCCTGTAGTCGGCGTTGTTGACCCGCATCGGGAACTCGACCGTGGCCGAGGCGACCGCGCCCTGGTAGGGCGCGTACATGGGCGTGAAGATCGGCGGCCAGTCGTCCCAGCCGTCGGCGCTGTCCCGGAACGGGATCTGCGGCGGCCGCACCCCGTCGTCCTCGGGCGTGTAGCCCAGCTCCAGGATCGCCTCCTCCATGGCCAGGGCGTTGGCGTAGGTGTTCTTGATGAAGAGGTCGTACTCGTAGTTCTGGCCGTGCGGGGGCGTGCACGGCTCGATGAGGGTGCCGTTCACGTACCCGTGCTGGTCGACCATGACGAGCGGCTGGGTGTCGATCATGACCTGGCGCACCGCCGCCGTCTCCGGCTGGGACACCGTCACGAAGTCGCGGTTGAGGTCGAACCCGGCCGCGTTGGCCCGGGTCCCGGCGGCCCGCCCGTCGGGGTTGGCGGTGAGCACGAAGTACAGCCGCGCTCCCTCCAGCAGCTCCTCGGTGGCGGGCTCCTCGCTGTGGGCCAGCTCCTCGATGACGCGCAGCGAGGCGTCGGTGCCCTCCCACTCGTTGCCGTGGATGTTGGCGTTGACGAGCACCGGGGTCTTGTACCGGTCGGGCAGGGTGCGGTCGCGGGCGGCCCGGGCGGGGTCGTCGGCGATGAGCTCGCGCATCCGCCGCTGCTGGTCGGCGCGGGCCCGGTTCTCCGGCTCGGTGAGGGTGACCAGGTACAGGTCGCGGCCGCGGGTGCTGGTGCCGATGATCTCGGCGCTGACCCGGTCGGAGTCGTCCATCAGCTCGTTGAGGGCCGGTGCGAGGTCGTGGTACGGGGTCAGGCCCAGTTTGACGGAGTGGTCGCCGGGGTCCTCGGGGTGGACCGGCAGTTCGCTCTGGCGCGGGTAGGGGGTGTCGGGGTCCACCCCGGGCACCTGCGGCGGGGCGGGGGCGGTGAGGGTCCGGGCGGGGTCCTGGAGCGGGACGGCCGCGACGTCGTTGCGTTCGGGTCCGTTGCCGTGCTCGCGCAGGGCGGGGTCGGCCAGGACCGGGGCGGGGGCGCCGAGCACGCCGGCGGCGACCACTGCGGCCACGGCCGTCAGGGCGGCCCTCCGGCGGAGGGGCGGGGGTGGGTACACGGGGGTCCTTCCTGGGGGCTTCCCTGCTTCCTACCCGCGAGTGGCCGGTGGGACAAGGCGGTCCGCCGTGAAAACCGTGTTGCGTGCGGCGTTCCGCCGGATGACCACTCCTTGGGGCGGGCCCTGCGCCGGCATGGGCCGCCGTTTACCCGCTCCTGGGGTCCGGACGGTACGGATCCGCCGTGGGGGTCGCCACGCTCCCCCGGATCCCCTGTCCTGTAGGGGATCGCGCCGACGTAATCCGGATCACGGAATTCCTCGGGGAAAGCGGGGATTTTCCCGGCCCCCGACCCTTGTTGGAGCCGGGAGTGCGGCCCTTCGGGGTCAGTCCACGGCGCCCCGTCCGAAGACGGTTCACGGCGCCCGCGCACCGCGCGTTCAGCGCACCCCTGACCATCCCGATCCGGTAATGGAGATTCCCCGGTGACCCTTGCCTCCGTGCGCCCCGATCGCCGCCACGCGGCGACCCCGACAACCGTTCCCGCGCCCCCGGCCCCGACCGTCCCGGCCCCCGCGCCGACCCCGGCCTCCGCGGCCCCGACCGCTCCGGCGGCCCGCCCCGCGCCGGGCCGGGCCCGCGCCCTGCTGCTCGTCATCGTGCTGGGCGCCCTGTCCGCCGTCGGCCCGCTGGCCACCGACCTGTACCTGCCCGCGCTCCCGGCCATCGCCGCCGACCTGGGCACGAGCGAGTCGGCCGTCAAGCTCACCCTGACCTCGGTCATGGCCGGCATGGCCCTGGGCCAGCTGGTGGTGGGCCCGCTCAGCGACCGCTGGGGGCGCCGCCTCCCGCTGCTCGCCGGCACCGCCGTGTTCACCGCAGCCACGGTCGCCATCGCCTTCTCGCCCACCGTGGAGGTCTTCACCGTCCTGCGGTTCCTCCAGGGGCTGTCGGCGGCCGCGGGGCTGGTCGTGTCCCGCGCGATCGTGAGCGACGTCTTCGACGGCGAGGCCGCCGCCGTGTTCTTCTCCCGGCTCGTGCTGCTGTCGGGGCTGGCCCCCATGCTCGGGCCGATCCTGGGCGGGCAGCTGCTGCTCCTGGGCCCGTGGCCGGTGCTGTTCGGCGCCCTGGGCGCGGTCGGCCTGCTCACCACCGTCCTGGTCTGGTGGGCGCTGCCCGAGAGCCTGCCCCGGGAGCGCCGCACCGCCGTGGACCCGCGCGGCCAGCTGCGGGTGTTCGGCGCGCTGCTGCGCGACGCGCGGTTCCTGCTGCCGACCCTGACCCTGGCGCTGGGCTTCGGCATGTCGTTCACCTACATTTCCGCGTTCTCGTTCGTGTCCCACAACGAGCTGGGCGCCGACGCCCAGCGGTTCGCCCTGGTGTTCGCGGTGACCACGCTCGGGATGATCCTGGGCAACCAGGCCAACGCCCTGCTGGTGCGGCACGTGGAGATCCACCGGCGGCTGCTGCTGGGCCTGGCCGGCTCGATCGCGTCGGTGGGGGCGCTGGTCGCGCTGGACGCCGCCGGCGCGGCGTCGCTGCTGTCGGTGACCGCGGCCCTGTTCGTGATGATGCTGTTCACCGGGCTGGTCTCGCCCAACGCCACGGCGCTGGCGCTGGCCCACCTGCCCGCCGACCGGGCCGGGAGCGGCTCGGCGCTGCTGGGGACCCTCCAGTTCGGCCTGGGCTCGGCGGTGGCGGCACTGGCCGGCTGGGGCGGCGCGGTGACCCTGGCGGGAATGAGCACGGTGATGCTCGCCTCCGCGGTGGGCGCCGCCGCGGTGTTCTCCCTGACGGCGGTCGGCGCGCGACGCGCCCGGACGCGCGCCGCGTGAATACCGGGTGGATGTCGGCACGGGCCGTTAACCTGGGCGGTTCGTGCAAGGCGACCAGGGGGGTAGCGGCATGTCCACCTTTCCGAACCCGCAGGCCCGTCCGCTGACCGGGCGGGGACCGGCCGACTGGCAGGAGGCGCTGGCCCGCTTGTCCCGGGGGGCGGGGGCCGCGTGGCTGACGGCGGTGCGCCCGGACGGGTCGCCGCACACCCGGCCGGTGCTGGCGGTGTGGGTGGACGGCCAGCCGTTCTTCGCCTCCGGCGCGGGCACCGCCAAGTCACGGCTGCTGGCCGGGGCCCCGCGGGTGAGCCTGGCGTGCACGGTGGCGGGCATGGACGCGGTCGTGGAGGGCACGGCCGAACCGGTCCGCGACCGCGACCGCCTCGCCTGGGTGGCGGCCGCCTACGCCGAGCACCACGGCTGGGCCCCGGTCCCGGGTGAGGGGGAGCTGACCGGCCCGGAGGGCGCCCCGACGGCGGGGCCGCCCCCGTACGGGGTGTACACGGTGGTGCCCTCCGACGTGTACGCGTTCCCCACCGACGAGGACGGCCCGGCGCCCACCCGGTGGCGGTTCGACGTGTGGCCGTGATCACCGGGAGGTGAAACGCCCGATCTCGGGGGTAAGGGTTCGCTGAAGACAAAGGACGGTACAGCCTCGACCCCCCTTGTGGAGGCGGACCCATGCGAACGAAGATCGTCATCTCCACCCTCGTCGTCGTCTGGCTGGTCATCGGCGTGATCGCCGTGTTCCAGCGCGGACTGTTCAGCGACGAGCCCTCGTGTTCCAACGTCGGCTACACCCTGGGCACCGTATTCGTCGGGCCGTTGAACTACATGGGCGTGAACCCGACCATCGAGTGCCCGCCCCTGCCCGAACCCTCGGAGTGACCCGGGATCGCGGATGTGCCGGGGGCCCGCCCCCGGCACTCTTCTCCCCCGGTCGTGGTCCCCCTCAGTCCAGCAGGCGCTCGACGAGGGTCTGCCAGCTGTCCGCCAGCGGGTGGCAGGCGCCCGGCTCCGGCGGGACGGCGTCCTCGCCCATCGCCAGGGACAGCAGCAGGGGCCCCTCCAGAGCCCCGGTGAGCTGGAGCGCGATGCCGTCCAGGTGCGGCGGGGGGACGGGGAGGGCGGCCAGCAGCATGCGGAAGTGCGGGAGGGTCATGCTCACCGCTCCGCCCGGGGCGGGCTGCGCGTAGTCCACCGCGGCCCGGGCGACGGCCAGGTGCTCCAGGAGGAACCCGGTGCGCAGGCGCCCGTAGGCGATCAGCCGCTCCCGGGGCGGTGCGCCCGGTCCCAGGGGCGGCGGCCCGGACAGGACGCGCTCCTGGAAGCGGTACTCGCTGTCGTCGAGCAGTGCCCGGAAGATGCCGGCCCGGGTGCCGAAGCGGCGGAACACCGTGCCCTTGCCCACACCGGCGCGCTCGGCGAGGGCGTCCATGGTCACGTTCTCCACGCCGTTCTCGGCGATCATCTCGCGGGCCGCGGCCAGGAGGAGTTCGCGGTTGCGCGCCGCGTCCGCGCGTTCGGGGCGCGGTTTCCCGAAGGGCACCACTGGGAGGTTCACGGGGCCAATCTACCCCGGGAACAATAAGCGGGGTGAAGTCCGTTTATGATGGCGTGCGAACGCGCGACCGGGCCCTCCCGGCGTGCCGCCGCACCGTGCGCCGTACCCGGCGCTCCGCGACCCCGGCTGAAAAGAGTGAGTTCCGTGAACCTGTTCCGTCTGGACGCCAGCATCCTGCCCGCCGCCTCGGCGAGCGCCGAGATCGCCGACCGGGCCGAGGCCGAGTGGGCCGCGGCCCACCCCGGCGGCACCGTGGTCCGCCGCCACCTGGGCACCGACCCGCTGCCCTCCGACGCCTGGGCCCTGGCCACCACCGCGGGTTTCACCCCCGAGGCCGACCGCACCCCGCAGCAGCGCGGGGCGCTCGACCTGGCCGCGGGCCTGGCCGCCGAGCTCCAGGACGCCGACGCCGTCATCCTGGCCGTCCCGCTGTACAACTACGGCGTCTCCCAGCACTTCAAGGCCTGGGCCGACCTGGTGATCACCGGTGGCGGGACGGGCACCCCGCTGCTCAAGGGCACCCCGACCGTGCTGGTCACCACCCTGGGCGGCGGCTACGGCCCCGGCACCCCGCGCGAGGGCTGGGACCACTCCACCCCCTACCTGCTGCGGCTGGTCTCCGACCTGTGGGAGGCCGACCTCACCCTCATCAAGCGCGAGCTGACCCTGGCGGCCACCACGCCCGCCATGGAGGGGCTGCGCGGCCTCGCCGAGGAGCAGCGCGCCCGGGCCCTGGAGACCGCCCGCGACGCGGGCCGCGCGCTCGCCGCGGGGTGAGCGCGGGGCGGCCCGCCGGGGCGGGCCCGCGGGCCCGCCCCTCCCGGCACCCGCCCCGCCGTCAGGCGCGGACGGTGAAGGGGGCCCGCAGCAGGTCCTCCTCGCGGGAGGACGGGCCGACCCGCAGCTCGAAGCCGCCCGGCTCCACCCGCCGCACCCCGGCGGCGTCCACCAGGGTGCAGTCGGCCACCGGCACCTCCAGCACCACCCGCCGGACCTCCCCCGGGGCCAGCTCCACCTGCCGGAAGGCCTTGAGCTCCCGGTCGGCCCAGGTGACCGAGGTGACGGTGTCGGAGACGTACACCTGCACGGTCTCCAGCACCGGCCGGCCGCCGGTGTTGGCGACGGTGACCTCGGCGCGCACGGTGTCGCCCGGGCCCAGGTCGGCCTCGGCGACCACCAGGTCGGAGTACTCCACCCGGGTGTAGGACAGCCCCTCGCCGAACGCGAACGCGGGCCGTTGGGTGAGGTCGGCGTACCGGTCCCCGTGCTGGCCGCGCACCTGGTTGTAGAAGGTCGGCTGCTGCCCGGCGTGGCGGGCGTAGGAGACGGGCAGCCGGCCGGACGGCTCGATCAGCCCGAGCAGCAGTTCGGCGACCGCCCGGCCGCCCTGCATTCCGGGGTTGGCCGCGTGCACCAGGGCGGCGGCGTTCAGGGCCGACTCCGGCAGCACCAGCGGCTTGGAGGAGACGACCACGACCGTCATCGGGGTGCCGGTGGCGGCGAGCGCGTCCAGCAGGGCGGTCTGGGCGCCGACCAGCTCCAGGGTGGCGGTGGAGCGCCCCTCCCCGACCAGCTCGATGCGGTCGCCCACGACCGCCACGACGTGGTCGGCGGCCTCGGCGGCGGCGACCGCCTCGGCGATCATCGCCTCGTCCGGCTCGGCGGGGTGGACCACGGGCGGCCGGGGCTGGCCGTCGGGGAAGGCGGCCCCGGCGGGGTCCGGTCCCAGGCTGCAGATGTCGGCCCCGCGGGCGTGCACGACCTTCCAGCCCTCGGGCGCGTGGTCGCGCAGGCCGTCCAGGACGGTGCGGGTCAGTTCCCGGGGGTGGCCCTCGGGCAGCCAGTCGACCTGGCCGGAGGCGCCCGCCCAGTCGCCGAGCTGGGTGTGGGGGTCGTCGGCGTTGGGGCCGACGACGGCGATGGTGCGGGCGGCCTCGCCGGTGCGGGCCACGGCGCGGCCGCCGGGGCCGGGGGCGCGCTCGTCGGTGAGCGGCAGGGTGCCGTCGTTGGCGAGCAGGACCAGGGAGCGGCGGGCGACCTCCAGGTTGAGGTAGGTGTGCTCCCGGCGGCCGATGACAACGCGCTGGCGGGCGGGATCGGGGTGGCGGGGGTTCTCGAACAGGCCCAGCTCGAACTTGAGCGCGAGGATGCGCGCGACGGCGGCGTCGATCTCCTCCTCGGCGAGCATGCCCCGGGCGACGGCGTCCTGGGCTCCCTCGAAGAAGCCCGGGGTGGTCATGACCATGTCGTTCCCGGCCCTGACGGCGGCGGCCGCGGCGTGGGTGTGGTCGGGCTGGATCTTCTGCTCCCACACCATGCGGCCGACGTTGTCCCAGTCGGTGACGAGGGTGCCGGTGTAGCCCCACTCGCCGCGCAGCACCTCGTCGAGCAGCCAGGAGTTGACCGTGACCGGCACCCCGTCCATGGACTGGTAGCCGAGCATGAAGGTGCGGCAGCCCTCGCGGGCGACCCGCTCGAACGGGGGCAGGAACCAGGAGCGCAGCTTGCGCCGGGAGATGTCGGCCTCGGTGGCGTCGCGGCCGCCCTGGGTCTCGGAGTACCCGGCGAAGTGCTTGGCGCAGGCCAGGATCGCGGTGGGGTCGTCGAGGCCGTCGCCCTGGTAGCCGCGGACCATGGCCGAGGCGAACTCGCCGATCAGGTGGGGGTCCTCGCCGAAGGTCTCGCCGACCCGGCCCCAGCGCAGGTCGCGGGTGATGCACAGGACCGGGGAGAAGGTCCAGTGGATGCCGGTGGCGGCGACCTCGACGGCGGTAACGCGGGCGGCGCGCTCGATGAGCCCGGGGTCCCAGGTGGCGGCCATGCCGAGCTGGGTGGGGAAGACGGTGGCGCCCTCCCAGAAGGAGTGGCCGTGGATGCAGTCCTCTGCGATGAGCAGGGGGATGCGCAGCCGGGTCCGCTCGGTGAGGGCGGCGGCCTCCAGGACGAGCTCCGGGGAGGTGTGCAGCAGGGAGCCGGCGTGCATGTCCTCGACCAGGGGGCGCACCCCGCCCCGGGCGTCCAGCTGGAGCATCTGGCCGACCTTCTCCGGCAGGGTCATCCGCGCGACCAGGTCGGCGACCCGGTCGGCGACGCTCAGCGCGGGGTCGAGGTAGGGGTGCGGGGCGTTCACCAGGGGTTCCTCCTGCGGTGGCGGATTGTAGCGATCGGTCACGGAAAGCCATGGGAGCGATCCCACGGCGTCTACGCTACGACATCGGACCATGGGACGAGGGGGCGGGGAGGCGCCATCCCCTCACCGGCCGCACGGCCCGCCCCTGCGGACGGGTGCCCGCTCCCCGCGGGCCCGCCCCGCGCGCTCCGAGAGGGGCCGGGGCTCAGGCGATGGGGCCGAACAGGTCGGTGCGGTCCAGGTCCCCGGCGTCCAGGGCGTCCAGGGCGGCGCCGATCCTGCGCTCCTCGTACCCGAAGTGGGTCTCCATGACCGCCTCGATGCCGTCGAGGTGGCGGTGCAGTTCCTCGGCGTCCCCGCCCCGCTCCAGGGCCTTCTCCAGGGCGCCGATGAGGTGGTCGAGCATGGAGTGGTCCTGCTTGAGCTGCGCGACGACCGGGGCCAGCCCCGGGTCGGCGGCGACCAGCAGGGGGAAGAGGGTGGCGTCCTCGCTGCGGTGGTGGCCGGTGAGGGCTCGGCAGAACCCGTGGCAGTAGAGCAGCAGGTCCTGTGCCGCGCTCCCGGTGTCCTCGCCGCGGTCGACGGCGGCCCGTGCGACGCCGATCGCGTCGCGCAGCCTGCGGTGGACCGCCTCCAGCTCCCGCCGCCACGCCGCGGCGCGTTCCCCGCCCATCGTCCCCCTCGTCGCCTCGGTCCCCGTGAAGAACCTCCGGAAGGCTAGCAGCCGCCCGGCTGCGGGGTCAGGCGGCGGGCAGGCGGTGGCGGGCCGCGAACAGCCACAGCTCCCGGTACGCCGGGACGGTGTCGGTGGTGCGGCCCGGACCACTGGCGGAGACCGCCCCCGGCCAGGTGTGCCCGCCCCGGGCCACCACCAGGTGCCGGACGTCGGCGCCGCCGGCGCAGCCCGTCCACTCCAGGGCGGTCACGTCGGGTCCCAGCCGCTCCGTCCGCGGCCCCCGGAGGCAGCCGTTGGCCGCGGCCCGGTCGGCGTTCCACCGGGCGACGTCGGGCAGCCCGCGCCCGGGGTCCCCGGTGTAGGGGATGGTCTCGTCCGCGGTGCCGTGGAAGGAGACCACCGGCACCGCCCGGGAGGTGTCGCACTCCAGGCCGTGCGGGTAGAAGGCCGCCGCCACCGGCGCGATCGCCGCGATCCGCCGCGGCGCCGCGCAGGCCAGCACGGCGGTGAAGCCGCCCCCGTTGGACATGCCCGCGGCGTAGACCCGGGTGCGGTCCACGCAGGTCCGCGACTCCACCGTGTCCAGGAGCGCGTGGGTGAAGGCGACGTCGTCGGCCCCGGGCGGGGAGTAGGGGGCGCCCTGCCAGGCCGACCGGTCGTCCTCGCCGGTCAGCGCGTCGGGCAGCACCACCACCGCGGGCAGCCCGGTCAGCCCCGAGTACCCGGCCATGCCCTCGGCGCTGCCTCCGCGCCCGTGGTAGGCCAGCAGCACCGGCCAGGCGCGGCCGGGCGTGTACCCCCGGGGCAGGTGGACCAGGTACTCGCGCTCCACACCGTCGCTGACCAGGGAGTACCGCACCGCCTCCCCCGGTTCCTGGGGCGCGGGCAGCCCGCAGCCCGTGGAGCGGTACCCCGGGTCCGGGTCGTGCGGGACCGCCGCGCCGGGGGCGGCCACCGCCAGGGCCGCCAGGGCGAGCACCAGCACCGAGCGGACGAGCATGCGCAGGGGCACGCGGTGCTCCTTCCGGCGACGGCATTCGGACAACGAAGACGTTATCGACTTCCCGGTTATAAATCGGTTCTGCTGCGCGCGGCTGTTTTGCTACGTTCGACCCGCGGGCCGTGGGACTTGGGCCGCGACTTCCGAGAACTGCCTTGTACGCACCATTCACGCCGGTCGCGCCAGCACTCCCCGGCCCGCAGCGCGCCGGCCGGAGGCGGCCCCGAACATGACCGACACCTACACCGACCTGCTGGCCTGCGAGGACCTGCTGCTCTTCGCGGCCGCGGCGGTCTCCTCCACGGGTCAGCGCGAGTTCCACACCGGCGCCGACGACCAGCGCCCCGCCCTGGACTTCCTGCACGAGTACGTGCACGGCACCCTGCCCGACCTGTACGGCCTGATGCTCGCCCTGCACGTCAACGACCACAACGCCGCGCGGATCGTGCACACCCTGCTCTCCCGTCCGCGTCCGTCGGCCGACCCGGCGACGCGCGTCCGCGAGAACGGGCTGATCGGCCGCAGGCTGGCGCTCATGCCCCCGCAGCGCGTGTACCGCCTGTTCCGGCGCCTGGCCGCCGAGCGCGTCAACAACCGCCGCACCCGCGCGGTCATGCGCGCCTGGCTGGCCCGCCGCCCCCTGGCGCTGGACGCCCTGAAGTACCGTGCCGGTCTGCGCGCCGCCGCCCGGCACGCCCGGGTGCCGCTGCCGGCCGAGGTGGCCCGGTTCCTGTTCTCCGGCCCCGCCGCCCGCCGCGCCCGCCCCTACACCACCCCTCTACTGGAGTCCCACCGCCGCGCCCACTACGCGGCCCGGGAGCTGTACGGCCTGCCCTTCACCGTCGCCGAGGGGTTCGCCACCCACCACCGGGTGCCCCGGGCCGTGTTCCTGGAGGGCATCGCCGAGCGCACCACCGCCGCCGAGCGGCTGCGCCTGGACCGCGGCGCACGGCGGCTGGGCCTGGACGCCCCGCTGACCGACCTCGGCTCGGCCCCGCTGCTGCGGCTGTGCGTGTACGTGCTCGGGCTGCCCGTGGCCGAACGCCGCGAGCGGCGCGCCGAACTGGAGGCCGCGCTGGAGCGGGCCGCGCTGCGCACCGCCGGCCCGCTGGCCGGGACCTGGCCGCGCACCGCCGCCGTCCTGGACGACAGCTACTCCTCCATCGGTTCGCCGGTGCGGCGCAACCGCCCGCTGGCGCTGGCCCTGGCCTGCCACCACCTGCTGCGGGCGCTGTCCCCGGACGGGTCCTCGCACTGGCTGTCGGGGCGCGCCGACCCGCTCACCGCCCGCCCCGCGGGCCCCACCCGGCTCACCGAGACGATCCTGGACGCCCTGGACACCGGGCCCTCCCGGGTCGTCGTGGTGTCCGACGGCTACGACGACACCCCGCCGCTGCTGTCCGACGCCCTGCTGCTGTGGCGGCGGCGCGTCGATCCCGAGCGGTCGGTGACGATGGTGCACCTGGCCCCGGTGCTGGACACCGACTCCCTGGCGCCGCACCGGCTGTCCCCGGCGGTGCCCACCATCGGGCTGCACGACCCGGCGGTGCTGCCCTCCCTGGTGGAGCTCGCCCGGTTCGGGGAGGAGCGGCTGGGACTGGCCGACCTGCGCGCGCACCTGCTCGCCACCGCCGACACCCTGCTGGCCGCCGACCGCCCCGAGGAGGCCCCGTGACCGAGGCGCAGAGCCTGGACCTGGCCGGGGTCGCCACCGGCACCGCCCAGCAGTGGGGCGGCATCCGCCTGGTGCCGCTGCTGCGCGACGCGCCGGTGCCGGGGCTGCGGCTGCACCCGCTGGCCGACGACGACCTGCGCGACGACCCGTCCGCGGCCCGGGGGTACGGGGGCGCGTGCTGCTACGTCCCGCACGCCTACCTGCTGACCTGGGAGGGCGACGACGCGCCCAGTGCCTCCTACGGGACCCGCATCGTCCCGCCCAAAAGCCCGTCACCGCCCCGGCGCGTGTACCCGCACCCGCGCGCCCACGGGGCGCGGAGGGCCGAGCGGGGGCGGAGCCGGTTCCTGCCGATGCGCCAGGCCGTGGACGGGCTGCTGACGCTGTTCTCCGGCGGCCCCGAGATCGCCTGGGCGGAGTGGTCGCGGAACCTGGTCCACCGGGGCGTCCCCTCCCCCGTCCCCGACGCCCTCCCCGGCAGGGCGATCGGCGGCCTGGCCGAGGCGCTGCGGGTGTTCGAGATCCACCCGGACCAGTGCGGCGTGGCGGTGTACGTGGCCGACGCCCTGGCGTCGGTGCACCTGTACCCCCACCCGGACGACTACCGGGCGCTGCACATGAGCATGCTGCTGGACCTGTTCGGCGAGACCCTGTACACCTACGGGCTGCTGCGGGCGACGGTCCCCCCGCTGTACACGCCGCTGCGGGAGACGCGGGTGCGCTCCCTGGCGGACCTGCGCCGGGAGGTCGCGCGCAGCCGCGACCGGACGCGGGAGGGCCACGACACCCTCATGCTGTCCTCGCTGACCGCCGGGCTGTACCGGAGCGGGCGCGGCACGGACTTCGGCGGGTGGGAGTACTCCGACCCGGACGGCGGGGGCCGCCGGTACCGGTTCCGCACGGGGTGGCTGGCCCCGGAGCCGACCCGCGGGGACGACCTGCACGTCGGCGAGGTGATCGAGGACGGGCGCGGCCGGGCCGCCTACCTCAAGACGCTTCGGCTGTCGGCCGCCCAGGCGCGGCAGGCCCGCCTGCTGTACGCGCTGGGCGCGGCGCAGTGGCGGCTGGAGCAGGCCGCGGCCGACCTCGGGATCACGGAGCCGGCGCTCGTCGACCGGCTGGACCGGGCGGGGCTGGGCCACCTGCTGGCCCCGGGACTGCTCCAGGCCCACCGGGCCGAGCGCCGCCGCGCCGCCCGGCGCCGCTGACACGGGCGCCCGGCCGAGCCACCCACGGGCGACGTGCGGCGGCGGACAGGCCGACGTGCGACGGCAACAGGCGGGCCGGGCGGCGGGCACGGCCGCTCAGCGGTCGGCGGACCGGCCGTCGGCGATGCGGCGTTCGACGCCGTCGAGCAGCCAGGACAGGCCCTCCTCGAAGACCTCCTCCGTCCCCGGCCCCGGTTCGGTGAGGCGCTCGACCGCGGGGAACCGGCCGGAGGGCACGCGGTCGGCCAGGTACTCCAGCTGGGCGTCCGACCAGGCGCGGCCGTCCGGGGCGACCCGGCGGGCGGTACGGTCGGCGTCCACCGCCCGGGCGGCGTGGCCGCGCACGTAGCCGTCCACGGCCCCGATCACCGCGAGGGCCTCGCGGTCGGCCAGGCCGGTGCCCCCGAACACCCGCAGCGCCGAGTCGGTCCAGGCCAGCGCGCCCGGGCCGACGGGGCGCTCCGCGCCCATGAGGTCCACCAGCCAGGGGTGGGCGCGGTAGCCCTCCAGGTCGGCGCGGGCCCAGGCCGCCACCTTGTCCCGCCAGGTCCCGGGCAGGGTGTGGGGCAGCGGCGCCTCCGCGATCACCGTGTCCACCATCAGGGCCAGCAGGGCCGCCTTGTCCGGGATGTAGGTGTACAGGGTGGCCGCGCCCACGCCCAGGGCGGCGGCGACGCGGCGCATGGACAGGGCGGCCAGGCCCTCCACCTCCGCAACCGCGGTGGCGGCGTCGACCACGCCCCGGACGGTGAGCCGGTGCCGGGGCCCGCGCCGGGGCGGGTCGATGCCGTTCCACAGCAGGTCGAGGATCGGCCGCGGGTCGTCCTCGGTCACCACTGGCGCCTCCCGTCCCCTCGACGTACATTGAAACTCCGAACGTTGTACGGAGTATAGCCGGGAGGCCCCATGACCACCCCGCCACCACCCCCTTCCCCCGGCCGGGCGCGGGCCGGGGCGGTGGCCGCGGCCGCCGGGTTCGCCCTCCTCGCCGCCTTCGCGCCCCCGCCGGCGGTCCCGCCCGGCGCTGCGCTGCTGCTGTGGGTGCTGCTGCGCGCCACCGGGACGCCGCTCCCGGCCCTGGGCCTGACCGGCGGAACCCGGTCCGCGCTGGCGGCCGCGGGGACCGGGCTGGCCGCGGCGCTGGCCGGGGCGGTCCCGGTCCTGGGCGCGGCGCTGGCCCTGGGCGCCTGGACCCCGGCCGCACCGCCCGCGGCGGCCTGGGGCGCGGCCGCGCTGGCGCTGGTCGCGGTGGTGCTGCCCGAGGAGGCGGTGTTCCGGGGCTACGTCCAGTACGCCCTGGGCACCCGCCGGCGGGGACTCGGCGCGGTGGCGGCGCAGGCCGCCTTATTCGCTCCGGCCGCCGCACTGGTGCAGGGGGACCCGGGCGCGCTCGCCACGGGTTTCGCCTTCGGGTTCCTGCTGGGGTATCTGCGGCTGCGCTCGGGCCGACTGTGGACCGCCCTGGGGGTGCGCGCCGGCCTGCTCCTGGCCGGGATCTGGGCCGCCGGGCTGTCCCCCGGCTGGGCGGCGGCGCTGTCGGCCGCCGCGGGCCTGGCCGCCCTGGCGGCCGTCCGCCCGGCGGCCCCGGCCCGTTCCGCGGCGGCCGGGGACCCGCCCCCGCGCCGCGCCCTGGCCCAGAGGGGCGTGCTGTACGACGTCGGCTCCTCCTACCTGCCGGGGCAGCACTCGCGGGAGCGGTGGCGGCCCGACGTGGTGGCCGGGGAGATGCGGGTCATCGCCCAGGACCTGCGCTGCAACGCCGTCACCGTGTTCGGGCACGACCTGGGCCGGCTGGAGGAGGCGGCCCGGTCGGCCCTGGACCACGGGCTGTTCGTGTGGGTGCAGCCGCGCCTGGTGGACGGGACACAGGACGAGATCACGGAGCGGCTCGGCCGCGCCGCCGCCTTCTGCGAGCGGCTGCGCGCCGACCACCCGGACCGGGTGGGGCTCAACGTCGGCTGCGAGCTGTCGGTCTTCGCCCAGGGCATCGTCCCCGGGGACACGTTCGCGGTGCGCACCGCCCGGCTCGCCTGGCTCTTCCCACTGTCGCCGCTGTTCGACCGGAGGCTGGACCGGCTGCTGCGGCGGCTCGCCCGCACCGCCCGGGCCGGGTTCGCGGGCCCCCTCACCTACGGGTCGGGCGGCTGGGAGAACGTGGACTGGTCCCCGTTCGACCTCGTCGGCGTGGACCACTACCTCGACGGCAGGGGCCTGCGCGCCTACCGGGACGGGCTGCGGGCGCTGCGCGGCTGGGGCAGGCCGGTGCTGGTCACCGAGTTCGGCTGCTGCGCCTACGAGGGCGCCCGCGAGGCGGGCGGGTCGGGCTCCGACATCCTCGACTGGAGCGACCCGGGCGACCGCAGGGTGCGGCCGGGGTACCGGCGCAGCGAGAAGGTGCAGGCCGACACCCTGGACGAGCTGCTGGACGTGTTCGAGACCGAGGAGGTGCACGGGGCGTTCGTGTGCATGTTCATCGAGGGCGACTGCCGGTACTCCGAGGACCCCGAGCGCGACCAGGACAAGGCGTCCTTCGGGATCGTGCGCCCGCCCTCCCTGGAGTCGGGCCTGTCCCCCGACGACGGGCACTGGGAGCCCAAGGAGGCGTTCCACCTCCTGGCCCGCCGCTTCGCCGCCGCCCCGGAACCCGGTCCCGGCACCGGCCCGCGGCACGGGTGAGGGGTGTCACGGGGTGCCCGGGCTCCCGCCGGGAAAGGTGGGATGACAGACTTCCACCATGCTCGGCATCACCGACCTGCCCACCTACCTGGCAGGCCTCGTCCTCATCGTGCTCCTGCCCGGCCCCAACTCGCTGTACGTGCTCTCCGTCGCCGCGCGCGGCGGGACCCGTGCCGGGTACACGGCCGCCGCCGGGGTCTTCACCGGCGACGCCGTGCTCATGCTGCTCGCCGCGGCCGGGGCCGCCACCCTCCTGAAGACGAACCCGGTCGTGTTCGCGGTCGTGAAGTTCGCGGGCGCCGCCTACCTGGTCTGGATGGCCTTCGGCATGCTGCGCTCCGCCTACGCCATGTGGACCACCCGGCACCGGCGCAGCCTGGAGCAGCAGGCCGCCGACGCCTCCGGGGCCGAGGCCGCCGAGCGCCCCTACCGGCGGGCCCTGGTGGTGTCGCTGTTCAACCCGAAGGTGATCGTCTTCCTGATCTCCTTCTTCGTCCAGTTCGTCGACCCCGCCTACCCCTACCCCGCGGTGTCCTTCCTGGTCCTGGGCCTGCTGTTGCAGCTGGTCAGCTTCCTGTACCTGTCGGCGCTGATCTTCAGCGGCACCCGCCTGGCCGCCGCCTTCCGGCGGCGGCGCAGGCTCTCGGCCGGGGCCGCGTCCCTGGCGGGCGCCCTGTTCCTGGGCTTCGCCGTGAAGCTGTCCCTGAGCTCCGCCTGACGCCCGTCGCCGGTGCGGGCCGGCTCAGGTACCGCGCAGCTCGCGCTTGAGGATCTTGCCGGAGGCGTTGCGCGGCAGGTCGTCGACCAGCCGGACCGCCTTGGGCGCCTTGAACGCCGCCAGGCGTCCGCGCACGTGCTCGGCCAGCGCCTCCTCCAGACCCTCGGTGTCCGCCCCGGCGGCGGGCACCACGAACGCCGTCACCGCCTCGATCCACTTCTCGTCCGGCGTGCCCACGACGGCCGCCTCCGCCACCGCCGGATGGGTGTACAGGGCGTCCTCCACCTCGCGGGAGGCCACCAGCACCCCGCCGGTGTTGATGACGTCCTTGATCCGGTCCACCACCTCGATGTAGCCCTCGGCGTCGGCGCGAACCAGGTCGCCGGAGTGAAACCAGCCGCCGCGGAACGCCTCCTCGGTCTCCTCCGGCTTGTCCCAGTACCCCTGGCACAGCTGCGGCGACCGGTACACCACCTCGCCCGGCTCCCCCGGCGGGACGTCCTCGCCCTTGTCGTCGACCACCCGCAGCTCCACGAACAGGGCGGCCCGCCCCGCCGACGCGGGCCGGTCGGCGTGCTCCTCCGGGCGCAGCACGGTGGCCAGCGGACCGATCTCGCTCTGCCCGAAGCAGTTGTAGAACCCCAGGTCGGGCAGGGCGCCGCGGAGCTTCTCCAGGACCGGCCCGGGCATGATCGACGCCCCGTAGTAGGCCTTGCGCAGGCTGCCCAGGTCGCGTTCGGCGAACTCGGGGTGGTTGGCCAGCGCCACCCACAGGGTGGGCGCGGCGAAGAACGCCCCGTGCCGGCCCGCCTCGATGCGGCGCAGCAGGTCGGCGGGGTCGGGCGCCTCCACCAGGGTGTTGCGCGCGCCCACCGCCAGCCACGGCATGAGGAAGACGTGCATCTGGGCGCTGTGGTAGAGCGGCATGGCGTGCAGGGGCTCGTCGTCGGCGCGCAGGTCCAGGCCCACCACGCACGACAGGTACTCGTGCACGAGCGCCCGGTGGGTCATCATCGCGCCCTTGGGCCGGGAGGTGGTCCCGGAGGTGTACAGCAGCTGCACCAGGTCGGTGTCGGCGGTCTCCACCCCCAGGTCGGGGACGGGGCCCTCCGAGGCCGCGGCCAGCAGGCCGCCGGGGGTGTCGCGCAGCTCCACGACCTGTTCCACCCCGGCGCCGTCGCGGACGGCGTCGACCGCCGAGCGCAGCGCGGGGTCGGCGAGCACCATGGTGCTGCCGGACTGCTCCAGCAGGTAGAGGAGCTCCTCGCCCTGGAGGGCGTGGTTGACGGGGACGTGGACCAGTCCGGCCCGCGCGCAGGCCAGGAACCCGATGAGGTAGGCGTCCGAGTTGCGGCCGTAGGCGGCGACCCGGTCCCCCCTGGCCGCCCCCAGGGCCAGCAGCCGGGCGGCGGCCCGGGTGACGGCCGCGTCGAGCCCGGCGTAGGTCCAGGTGCGGTCGCCGAAGACCAGCGCGGTGCGGTCGGGGGTGCGCGCCGCGCTGCGGTGCAGGACGCCGTCGACGGTGCTGGAGGTGGTGGGGCTCAAGTCGCCTCTCCCTGTTCGCCGGTGCGCCCCTCCGCGGGGCGCGGACACCCCCATCCTGGTGTGACCGGGGCCACTCGGACAAGGGCCGCCCGGCCGGCGGGGCGGCTCCGCGCCCGGGCCCCGCCGGCCGGGCGTCAGCCCTTGAGTGCCCCGGCCATCAGGCCGCGCATGAAGTAGCGGCCCAGCACCAGGTAGACCACCAGCGTGGGCAGCGACGCCAGCACCGCCGCGGCCATCTGCTGGTTGTAGGGCACCACCATCGACCCGGCGACGTTGTTCAGCTGCACCGTCACCGGCCAACTGTTAGGGCCGGTGAGGAAGACCGCGAACAGGAAGTCGTTCCACGCCGAGGTGAACTGCCAGATGAGCGTCACCGCGAACGCCGGCGCCGACACCGGCAGCACCACCGACGCGTAGGTCCGCAGCATGCCCGCCCCGTCCACGCGCGCCGCCTCGATCAGGGTCCGCGGGATGCTCGCGTAGTAGTTGCGGAAGATGAGCGTGCAGATGGGGATCCCGTACACGGTGTGCGCCAGGATCAGCGGGAACACCCCGCCCATCAGGTTCGCGCCCACCAGCATCTGCTGGAGCGGGATCATCACCGCCTGGTAGGGGATGAACATCCCGAACAGGAACAGCGTGAACACCGTGTCCGCGCCGGGGAACCGCCAGCGCGCCATCACGAAGCCGTTCATCGACCCCAGCACCGCGGAGACCGCCGCGCTGGGCACCGCCACCGCCACGCTGTTGCGCAGCCCCGAGGACAGGGCCTCCCAGGCCGCCGCCCAGCCCTCCGTGCTCCAGGTCTGCGGCGGCGACCACGCCCGGGCCGCGGTCGCCTCGGCGAAGGGCTTGAACCCGGTCACCAGCAGCACGTACATCGGCAGCAGGAACAGCACCGCCAGCGCGAACAGGACGGCGAACCTGACCGCCTGCCCGCGGCGGGTGGTCCCCGCCGCCCGGCCGCCGGGCGCGGTCACCCGGTCGGGCGCGCTCTGAACACTCAACGGCCCTCGCTCCGTTCCTTGCGCACCGTCCACACCAGGTAGGGGACGACGAACAGCGCCACCGCGAACAGCAGGTAGGAGGCGATGGTCGCGCCCTTGGCCGGGTCGCGGACCTCGAACACCATCGCCCACATGTACACGGCGGGCACGTCCGCGACGATCTGCTGCCCGGCGATGGCGATGATCAGGTCGAACACCTTCAGCGACATGTGGCCCAGGATGATCACCGCGCTGAGCAGGACCGGCCGCAGCTGCGGCATGACCACGTGCCGGTACACGCCCCACTCCGAGCAGCCGTCCACCCGGGCCGCCTCGCGCAGCTCCTCGGGCACCCCGCGGAACCCGGCCAGGAACAGCGCCATGATGTACCCGGCCAGCTGCCAGATCGCGGGCAGCGCCATCGCCGCCATCCCCAGGTCCGGCGCGGTCCACCAGTCGTTGACCAGGAAGTCCAGGTTGAAGTGGACGAACAGGGCGTTCAGGCCGGTGGCGCGCTCGGCGGGGGCCGGGTTCATCAGCCACCGCCACACCACACCGGTGGCGATGAAGGACACGGCCATCGGCGCCAGGAACAGGGTGCGGAAGACCGGCTCGCCGCGGATGCCCTTGTCCAGCAGCAGTCCCAGCAGCCAGCCCAGCACCAGGGCGCCGCCGACGAACACCACCGTGAACACGACCGCGTTGCCCACCGCGGCCGGCCAGCGGGCCTCCTGCCACAGCGCGACGAAGTTGACGAGGCCGACGAACTCGCCCTCCTGGATCGGCGCGTGCTTGTCGCTGAGCGCCAACCGGAGGTTCCAGCCGATCATGCCGTAGACGAAGACGCCGATGAGCAGGATCGACGGGGAGACCAGCAGCAGCCCGGGCAGCCAGGCGCGGGCCCGGTGCAGCGCGCGGCGCGGCGCCGGGCGCGGGCCTCCGCCGGAGGTGCGGCCGGGGCCGCCGCCGACGGCGGCCCCGGACCGGTTCGGCGACGTGCTCATTCGGCCCGCGCGGCCGTGACCAGCGCGTCCTGGAGCGCCTCGACGTCGCCGTCGCCCAGGTAGAGGCCGACGGCGGTGTCGACGTCGTTCTTCCACCGGTTGCCGACCGTGACCCCGTGCCAGAACGAGCCCGCCAGCTCCGGCCCGGACTGCCACTCGGCCAGGGCCGACTCCAGGTAGGGGCTGTCGGCGTAGTTGGCGGGGTCGGCGTCCTCGCGGGCGGGGATGGAGCCCTTGAGGGGGTTGAAGATGTCCTGGCCCTCCCGGCTGCCGACCAGCTCGAGCCAGGTCAGCGCCGCCTCCTCGTTGGGCGCGCCCACGGGGAGGGTGAAGCTGTCGGAGAGCCACATGTAGGTGCCCTCGGTGCCGGGGGAGGCGGCCCAGTCGTAGTCCTCGCCCGGGACCGCTCCCAGTTCGTCGAAGTACCCGGCGGCCCAGTCGCCCATGATGTTGAAGGCGGCCTCGCCGTCGGCGACCCGGCGCGCGGCCTCCTGCCAGTCCTCGGCGGCCGACTCCTCCTGGGTGTGCTCCATGATCCGGTCGAACGTGGCCAGCGCCGCGGCGACCTCGGGGGTGTCCCAGTCGGCGCCGGGCTCCCACAGGGCGTTGTAGGCGTCGGTGCCCAGCGAGCCCAGCAGCACCGACTCCAGCAGGTGGTCGACCGTCCACTGGGCGCCCACCGCCATGGGGATGGCGTCGGTCTCCTCGGCGACGGTCTCCAGCGCCTCCACCAGCTCCTCGGGGGTCTGCGGCGGGGCCTCGATCCCGGCCTCCTCCAGCACCGCGGGGCTGTACCACATCACGTTGGAGCGGTGGATGTTCACGGGAACGGAGTAGACGCTGCCGTCGTAGGTGATCTGCTCCACCAGCTGGTCGGGCAGGGCGTCGTGCAGGCCCTGCTCCTCGAAGAAGTCGTCCAGCGGGCTGAGGTAGCCCGCCTCGATGTAGTCCTGGAGCTCGGCCCCGGCGTGCCCCTGGAAGGAGTCCGGCGGGTCCTGGCTCTGCAGGCGCCCCTCCAGGACCGCCTGGGCGTTGGTGCCCGAGCCGCCGGCGACGGCGGCGTTGACGAACTCGATGTCGGGGTTCTCGTCCTCGAAGCGCTCGATGAGCGCGTTCAGGCCGGCCTCCTCGCCGCCGCCGGTCCACCAGGAGAACACCTCGACCCGGTCTCCGCCCCCGTCCCCGCCGCCCCCGCACCCCGAGGCCACGAGCGCCAACCCGAGCGCCCCCGCCGCGACCGACCACCGCCGTGCACGCATGATCTCTCCTCCCGGAGCGGCGGGGCCGTCTCACGAAGGCGCCCGCCCATCGTGTCGTGGATCACAAAAGCCGTCTGCCGTGCCATCCTTTGCAGTCCGCGCACAACGGGTCAAGGGCTGTAGGGATCCGACGCCGAGGCGTGACCTGACGGCCGTTCCCGTATATGGGAGCGTGACCACACCCGCCTCAGGGCACCAGCCCGTTGACGACCACGGACCCCACGCCGACCCCTATACCGCTGTCCCGGCGGGAGTAGGCGACGACCGCGCCGGGCACCGGGACGACCAGGGCCCGCCCGACCTCGGGGCCGGCGTCGATCCCGATGCGCCGCGGTTCTCCACCGGCGGCACCGTCCAGATCGATGACCAGCACCGTGTCCGAGCCCTGCGTTCCCACCATCGCCTCCCCCAGGGGCAGGCCCCGGGCCACCTCCTCGTACCGTTGCGAGAGCTCGGTGGTGCCGACCACTTCCCCGGCTGCGCTCGTGCGGTGCATCAGCACGGGTTCGGAGCCGCCGGGGTCCTCCATCACCACCGCGCCCCCCGTGTCCAGGCGCAGGTAAGCGCTCCGGTCCGGTATGCCCCCATTGGCGAACAGCAGGTGGTCGGGGACGATGCCGACCTCCTCCCCGGTGTGCACGTTCAGGGCGACGTCCGAGGTCAGGACCACCGGATCGGTCCCGGGGCGGGCCGGACCGCCCAGGACGAGGATCGGGGCCGCCTTGTCCGGATCGCCCGGACGCTCGTCCCGCCACAGCAGCTCACCGGTGGCCAGGTCGTACCCCGTCACCACGGCCCTCTCCCCGAGGCGCTCCATCTCGTCGCGCTGCTCCCCGTACTCCAGGTCGGCCCAGCGGGGTTCGGCGCCGGGGTCGCGGTCGGTGCACTGCGCACCGACCAGGACGACCCCCTCCTGGACCGCGAGCCCGCCTGTGTCGGCCGTACAGGCGCGGTCGGGGTCCGACGACCCCACCGGCAGCCGCCACTCCCCGCCGCCGAAGGGGTCGTAGAAGGTCAGGACCTCCTTCCACTCCGAGATATAGGAGGGAGAGTGCTGCGGGAAGCGGGCCACCGAGAAGGCCGGCCCGTCCGATTCCCGCTCCTCGAAGGGCCCCTCCTCGACCACCCGGCCGGTGGCGGTGTCCAGAACGGTGCGGATCCACTCCGTCTCCCCGGCCGACGGCTCCTGCTGCGGGTGCGGAGCGTGAACCACGTAGGCGCGCTCCGGCCCGTCGGGGAGTACCCCGGTCTCCAGCACCGGGCTGTAGGGCCTGCGGTAGGTCCACAGCACCTCACCGGTCTCTCCGGCCAGGCCGACCAGGCCGTCGTCCAGAACGACCAGTGGACCGTGCGTCCCGGCCTCCACCCGTCGCACCGCGGTGCTCTCGGGGGACCGCCAGGTCCACCCCGCCCGGGTGATGTCGGTGGGCACCTCGGGGGCGGCCCCCGGGGCCGCGTCGAGGAAGGTGTGCTCCAGCGGCCGGTACCGGGCCGCGGGCCCCACCAGCGCGGCGCACAGCGCCACCACCAGCACGCCGGCCGCCAGGCCCCCGTACCGGTACCGCCGCGCCCTCTCCGGCCACCTGGCCGATCCGGCCAGGAACAGCACCGCTCCCAGGGAGACCAGCGGCAGCACCGCCCACAGGGCGAGCGTCCGCTCCGACTCCCCGAACACCGTCGGGTCCGCGGTCGGCGCGAAGGAATCCGCGGGGAAGGCCGGGACAGAGCACAGCACGGCGAGGGCGGCCGCCCCCGCCGACCACAGCACCAGGCTCCGGGGCGGCGGCTCCTCCGGCCGGCTCATCCGGTACCCGGCCGCGACCGCGACCACCGTGGCGGTGATCAGCGCCACCGGCACCGCGAACACGCCGTTGCGCACATCCTCGTGGGGACCCTCCGGCGGTGCCCCCGGGGGCAGAGTGAACGCCCACACCCCGAACACCACCGCGGCCGCCGTCACCCCGATCCCCGCCCATCCGAACGCCGACCGCACCCGAGCGCCCATCGGCGGCCCCCTGTCCCTCGTGTCCCGATTCCGCACGCGGGAGGACAGCGTAGACCGCCGGTGGGTGCGCGTTCACAGCGGGTCGCGGTTCACCGGAGGGTGAACTCCCCCTTCGGGCCGCGCAGGACGGCCTCCAGCAGGGGCTCCGGGCCCTGTGCCAGGTCCAGGTCCACGCCCAGCGCCGCCAGCGCCCGGCCCGCCGCCCCCGGGTCCGGGTGCTCGGCGCGCAGCGACACCAGCTCCAGCGCGGGCAGGTCGCCCAGCCCCGGCTGCGGGGTGCCGCCCCAGTCGATGAGGAACGGCACCGGCTCCGGGTACCGCTCGCTCTCCTTCTTCGCCAGCGACCACCGCAGCTCGCGCCCGTCCGGGGTGGCCCGCGACCACGGCTCGGCGTCGCCCGGGTCGTGGCCCGCGGCGCGGGCCCGCGCCACCGCGGCGGCCAGGTCCGCGACCCCCACCGCGAACGTGGCCAGGTGCGGCCGCTCCAGCGACGCCAGCCCGAACACCCGCACCGGCCCCGGGTCGGCCCGCTCGGGGTCGGGCCCGATGACCTCCAGGTAGTGCGGCGCCCGCTCGCCCTCCACGGTGAGCGCCACCAGCGCGTTCGCGCTCCCCACCGGGTGCCGCCCGCCCGGGGCCGGCCGCACCCCGGTCAGCTCCTCGAACGCGTCGACCCCCTCCGCCAGGTCGGGCACCGCGTACACCAGGTGGTCGAGCGCCTTCGGGAATCCCATTCACTGCTCCTCGGTCGGTCGGGGCCGGCCGCCCCCGCGGCGGCCGCGTCGGGCGCGCGGTCGGGCCGCGGAGCGGCCGCTCCACGACCGGGCCCGGTACGGTCCCGGCCACGGTATCCCCCGGTCCCGGGGCGCCGCCGCCCGGACCCGGGGAACAGCGTTGACCCGGCGCGCCGGGATCGGTACCTTCTCCGGGTTCCCCCGCTTCTCCCCGTGCCCCCGCCAGAGAAGGCCCCGCAGCCCCACCTTCTTTGAAAGGCCCCTCCTTGCCGTACGGCACCCACGAGCAGCAGGCCCCCGCCCCCTCCCGCCGCAGGGCCCTGGCCCTGGCCGCCGGGCTCGGCGCGGCGGTCCTCGCCGCCGACGCCCTGCCCGCGCACGCCGCCGAGCGGACCTGGCGCACCTCGGGCCCGAACGTCCCCGCCATGGCGCACTTCGACACCGTCATGCGCGACTACATGCAGGCGCGCGGGATCAGCGCCGGATCGCTGGCCGTGTCCCGCCAGGGCAGGATCGCCCTGGCGCGCGGCTACACCTGGGCCGACCCCGCGGTGGCGACCACCCGGGAGACCGACGTGTTCCGCATCGCCAGCCTGAGCAAGAACATCGCCGGGACCGCCGCGATGCTCCTGGCCCAGCGCGGCGACCTGGACCTGGACGCCCCCGTCGGCGACTTCGTCGACCTGTCGCCGCTGCCGGGCCGGACCGCGGACCCCCGCCTGGGACAGGTCACCGTCCGGCGCGCCCTCCAGCACCTCGGCGGCTGGAACCGGGACGTCTCCGGTGACCCGCTGTGGCGCGACCACGCCCTGGCCGCCGAGTCGGGGTTCGGGCTGCCGCTCTCGGAGGAGGACGTGGTGGCCCATGTCAGCGGCCTCCCGCTCGACGCCGCCCCGGGGACGGCGTACTCCTACAGCAACTACGGCTACCTCCTGGTGTCGCGGGTGATCGCGGCGGTGACCGGCTCGACCTTCGAGGACTTCACGGTCTCGGACGTCCTGGGGCCGGTGGACGTGGCGCGCATGCGCGCCGGGCGCTCGCTCGCCCAGGGCCAGGCGGGCGAGGTGCGCTACGAGTCGAAGTACACCGCGACCACCGTCCTGGACGCCTCCGGCGCGAAGGTCCCCACCCCCTACGGCGGGTTCAACCTGGAGAACCAGCTGGGCAACGGCGGGTGGGTGGCCTCCGCCGTCGACCTCGTGCGGTACTGCACCGTCTACGACACCCCCGGCGCGGCCGGGGTGCTGACCCCCGCGTCCATCGACGAGGTGATGGCGGTCCCGGAGACCGGCGGCGGGGCCACCCACTACGGGCTGGGCTGGTACGTGCGGCCGACCGCGAACGGGCGCAACACCTGGCACTTCGGCAGCATGCCCGGCACGTACACGTTCCTGGCCCGGTCCAACGGGTACACGATCGCGGCGCTGTTCAACCGGCGCGGTGAGGGCGACGGGCTGAACTGGGGCGAGATCGACCCCAAGCTGTGGTCGGCGGTCAACGCGGTCGGCACCTGGCCGTCCGAGGACCTCACCCCCCGCTACTTCTGACCGGCGACGCGGGCGGGGCCGGGGCGGCCCCGCCCGCGCGGGACGGCGGGACCCGCGCCGGCCTTGCCGCGAGCCATCCCATGGCCCTACGTTGTTCGATGTTCAACGAACCACTCCATGGGAGCAACAGTGAGAATCCTTGTCGTGGGCGCGGGCGCCGTCGGCGGCTACTTCGGGGCCCGCCTGGTCCAGGCGGGCCGGGACGTCGACTTCCTGGTCCGCCCGGCCCGGGCCGACCTCCTGAACGAGCACGGCCTGCGGGTGCGCGACCTGGACGGCTCCGTGGAGGCGGTCCCCGTCACCGCGGTCACCGCCGACACCCTCGCCCCCGACTACGACCTGGTGGTCCTGGCCGTGAAGTCCTACGGGTTCGACGCGGCGCTCAAGGACATCGCCCCCGCCGTGGGCCCCGGCACGGCCGTGCTGCCCTTCCTCAACGGCATGCGGCACATGGACGCCCTCATCGACCGGTTCGGCGCCGACCGCGTGTACGGCGGAGTGGCCATGGTGCAGACCCGCCTGGGCGAGAACGGCGAGATCGTCGAGGTCGGCAGGATGGCCCAGCTCATCTACGGCCCGGTCTCCGACACCCCCGTCGTCCCCCTGGACGCGGTGCACGCCGCCCTGGACACCGGGACGTTCTCCGCGACCGCCGCCGAGGACGCGGTGCAGGAGCTGTGGGACAAGTGGGTGTTCCTGGCGAGCATGGGCGCCTGCAACTGCCTGATGCGCGGCCCCATCGGCCGCATCAACTCCGCCGAGGGCGGCCGGGAGTTCTCCCGGGCCGTGTTCGAGGAGGCCGCCGCCGTCGCCGCCGCGTCCGGGTACCCGGTCCGGCCGAAGGTGCGCGAGCGCGCCGACCGGATGCTGGGCGACACCACCGCCGGGACCACGACCTCCCTGTACTGGGACCTCACCCACGGCAACCCGGTGGAGGCCGACCACATCATCGGCGACCTGGTGGCGCGCGGCCGCGCCCTGGGCGTGCCCACGCCGATGTTCGCGCTGGCCGACCTGCACCTGCGGGTGTACGAGGCCGGGCGCGCCTGAACCGCCGCGTGCCCGGCGGGGCGGCGGGTATCCTCCCCGCACACCCCCTCGATCGGAGTCCCATGCCCCGCCGCCACCGCCCCCTCCCCCTGCTGCTGTGCGCCCTGCTCGCGACCGCCTGCGGGAGCGGCCCCGCCGCCGACGGTGATCGGGAGGAGGGGGCGGAGCAGGTGCGCGACCACCCGTCGGCCCCCGTCCCCGAGGGCACCGGGTCGCGGACGGCCGGGGACGTCAACGGCGACGGCTACCCCGACCTGGTCTTCGCCGCCGGCATGGACACCGAGAGGCTGACCGACACGGCCGACCGCGTCATCGTCGTGTACGGCTCCGCCCGGGGCCTGGACCCCGCCACGCGCACCGTGCTGGACCCGGGGCCGGTCCGCGCGGTGGCCGTTCCCGGCACCGGCGGCGACGGCACCCGCGGGGAGGCCGCCGACCTGGACGGGGACGGGTTCGCCGACATCCCCCTGGTCCACCACCCGGAGGGGGAGGACGGCCCCGCGGTGCACGCGGTGTACCGGGGCGGCCCCACCGGGCCCGGCGCCGACCCGGTCCCGCTGGCCCTGCCCGAGGACGGGATGTCGCCGTCGGGCTGGCCCCCGGCCGCGGTCGGCGACTTCGACGCCGACGGGGCGGCCGACCTGGCGCTGGTCCGCGAGGACGGCACCGGCGGGCAGGAGGAGATCACCGTGCTGTACGGCCCGATCGGCCCGGACGGGGCCCCGGCCCGTACCGGCTCGCGCCCCTTCCCGTCCTGGATCGGCTCCCTGGTCGCCGGCCCCGCCGGAACCGGCGGTTCCCCGCTGCTGGTGCAGCACTCCAGCGACGGCGAGCAGACGAGCAACACCCTGCTCCTCACCGGCCCCGGCGACCCGGCCGGCTGGGCGCAGGCCGACACGGTGGGCGGGTCCATGGCCGCCTTCGGGGACCTGGACGGGGACGGCGCCGCCGACCTCGTCGTGGGCGACGACGGCAACCGCAACAACGAGCCCGGGTACGAGACCGAGCCCCCCGAGATCCACCACCGCCTCAACCTCTACCCCGGCCCCCTCACCGCGGACCCGGGCGACCCGGTCGGCCTCGACCTGCCCGGGGAGGCGACCGCCGCCTACGGCGGCACCCGGGCCCTGGCCCTGTGCGACACCGACGGCGACGGCACCCGGGAGGCCGCCGTGGGCCGCGCCGGGCACGGGGTCGACACCGTGCACTGGGCCGACGGGGCCCTGCGGGTCGCCGACACCCCGCCCCTGGTGCGCTCGGGCCCCGAGGAGGGCCCGCTGGCCGGCGGCTCCGGGACCGAACACGTGGCGGGCCTGGAGGGCTGCGCCGACCACGACGCGAACGGCTCCGACGAACTCCTGCTCTCCTACTCGCCCGGGCCCCGGTCGCCCTCCCCGGCCCGCTGGTGGGTCACCGACGGACGCGAGGACCTGGCCTCCTTCGACAGCGCGGCGTTCGGGGACTGACCCCGCGCCGCGGCGGGGTTCGGCGGGGCCCCGCGGCGGGCAGGACCCTGGGAACGCACCGCGCCCCGCCCCGCCGCCGGGGGCCGGTCGCCGGCCCCGGGGACCGCGCCGGTTAGGTTACCCCTGCAAACGTGCGGGGCGTACACGGGATGCGCCCACCGTCGACGGGGCCGGTGGCGCACGCGCGATGCGGCCCGTGCCGTTCCCACCGACCAGAAGGACACCATGTTCCGTACAGTGCTTGTGGCCAACCGGGGCGAGATCGCCATCCGGGCCCTGCGCGCCGCCTACGAACTGGGCGCCCGGACCATCGCGGTCTTCCCCCATGAGGACCGCAACTCACTGCACCGGCTCAAGGCCGACGAGGCCTACCAGATCGGTGAACCGGGCCACCCGGTCCGCGCCTACCTTTCCGTCGACGAGATCGTCCGCGCGGCCCGCGAGTCCGGGGCCGACGCCGTCTACCCCGGGTACGGGTTCCTGTCGGAGAACCCGCAACTGGCCCGCGCCTGCGCCGAGGCCGGGATCACGTTCGTGGGCCCGCCCGCCGACGTCCTGGAGCTGACCGGCAACAAGGCCACCGCGGTGGCCGCCGCCCGCGAGGCGGGCGTGCCGGTCCTGGCCTCCTCCGCCCCCTCCGCCGACGCCGACGCCCTGGTCGGGGCCGCCGCGGAGATCGGGTTCCCGCTGTTCGTCAAGGCGGTCGCCGGGGGCGGCGGCCGCGGCATGCGCCGGGTGGACCGCCCCGACCGGCTGCCCGAGGCCCTGGCCGCGGCCATGCGCGAGGCCGAGTCGGCGTTCGGCGACCCCACCGTGTTCCTGGAGAAGGCGGTCGTCGACCCGCGCCACATCGAGGTGCAGATCCTCGCCGACGGCGAGGGGAACGTGGTGCACCTGTACGAGCGGGACTGCTCCCTCCAGCGCCGCCACCAGAAGGTGATCGAGCTGGCCCCCGCGCCGGGCCTGGACCCGGAGCTGCGCGCGCGGATCTGCGACGACGCCGTCCGGTTCGCCCGGCGCATCGGCTACCGCAACGCCGGGACCGTGGAGTTCCTGGTGGGCGCGGACGGCTCCCACGTGTTCATCGAGATGAACCCGCGCATCCAGGTCGAGCACACGGTGACCGAGGAGGTCACCGACATCGACCTGGTGCAGTCCCAGATGCGCATCGCCTCCGGCGAGACCCTCGCCGACCTGGGCATCTCCCAGGACACCATCGTGGTGCGCGGGGCCGCGCTCCAGTGCCGCATCACCACCGAGGACCCCGCCAACGGGTTCCGACCCGACACCGGCATCATCAGCGCCTACCGCTCCCCCGGCGGCTCGGGCATCCGCCTGGACGGCGGCACCGCGGCGGCCGGCACCGAGATCAGCCCGCACTTCGACTCGCTGCTGGTCAAGCTCACCTGCCGGGGCCGGGACCTGACCACCGCCGTCAACCGTGCCCGCCGGGCGGTGGCGGAGTTCCGCATCCGCAGCGTGGCCACGAACATCCCGTTCCTCCAGGCGGTGCTGGACGACCCGGACTTCCAGGCGGGTCGGGTCACCACGTCCTTCATCGAGGAGCGCCCGCACCTGCTGACGGCGCGGCCCTCCGCCGACCGCGGCACCCGGCTGCTCACCTACCTGGCCGACGTCACCGTCAACAAGCCGCACGGGGAGCGCCCCCACCTCATCGACCCGTCGGTGAAGCTGCCGGAGCTCCCGGCCGGGTCGCCGCCCGCCGGGTCGCGGCAGAGGCTGGCCGACCTGGGCCCGGAGGGGTTCGCCCGGTGGCTGCGCGAGTCGCCGCGCGTCGCGGTCACCGACACCACCTTCCGCGACGCCCACCAGTCGCTGCTGGCCACCCGGGTGCGCACCAAGGACCTGCTGGCGGTCGCCCCGGTGGTGGCGCGCACCCTGCCCGAGCTGCTGTCCCTGGAGGCGTGGGGCGGGGCCACCTACGACGTGGCGCTGCGGTTCCTGGCCGAGGACCCCTGGGAGCGGCTGGCCGCGCTGCGCGAGGCCGTCCCCAACATCTGCCTCCAGATGCTGCTGCGCGGGCGCAACACCGTCGGCTACACCCCCTACCCCACCGAGGTCACCGCGGCGTTCGTGGAGGAGGCCGCCGCCACCGGCGTCGACATCTTCCGGATCTTCGACGCCCTGAACGACGTGGAGCAGATGCGCCCGGCCATCGAAGCGGTCCGCGCCACCGGCACCTCCGTCGCCGAGGTCGCCCTGTGCTACACCGGCGACCTGTCCGACCCGGCCGAGGAGCTGTACACCCTCGACTACTACCTGCGCCTGGCCGAGAAGACGGTGGAGGCCGGAGCGCACATCCTGGCGGTCAAGGACATGGCGGGCCTGCTGCGGCCCCCGGCTGCGGCCACTCTGGTGGCGGCGCTGCGCCGGGAGTTCGACCTGCCCGTGCACGTCCACACCCACGACACCGCGGGCGGCCAGCTGGCCGCCTACCTGGCCGCCGTGGACGCGGGCGCCGACGCCGTGGACGGCGCGGTGGCGTCCATGGCCGGGACCACCTCCCAGCCGTCGCTGTCGGCGATCATCGCGGCCTTCGACCACACCGACAGGAGCACCGGGCTGAGCCTGGCGGCCGCGGGCGACCTGGAGCCGTACTGGGAGGCGGTACGGCGCGTCTACGCCCCGTTCGAGGCGGGCCTGTCCTCGCCGACGGGCCGGGTGTACGACCACGAGATCCCCGGCGGCCAGCTGTCCAACCTGCGGACCCAGGCGATCTCGCTGGGGCTGGGCGACCACTTCGAGGAGATCGAGGCGATGTACGCCGCCGCCGACCGGATGCTGGGGCGGCTGGTCAAGGTCACCCCCTCCTCCAAGGTGGTGGGCGACCTGGCGCTGCACCTGGTCGGCGCGGGGGTGTCCCCGGCCGACTTCGAGGCCGACCCGTCCCGGTTCGACATCCCCGACTCGGTGGTGGGGTTCCTCCGCGGCGAGCTGGGGGTGCCCCCGGGCGGCTGGCCCGAGCCGTTCCGCACCCGCGCCCTCCAGGGGCGGCCGGCGGCCCGCCCGGTGGTGGAGCTGGACGAGGAGCAGCGCGAGGGCCTGGAGAAGGACCGGCGCGCCACGCTGAACCGGCTGCTGTTCCCGGGGCCGACGGAGGAGTTCCAGAAGCACCGCTCGGCCTACGGCGACACGAGCGTGGTCTCCAGCGCCGACTTCTTCTACGGCCTGCGCCAGGGCCGGGAGTGCACGGTGGACCTGGACCCGGGGGTGCGGCTGCTCATCGAGCTGGAGGCGGTGGGCGAGCCGGACGAGCGCGGGGTGCGCACCGTGCTGGCCCGGCTCAACGACCAGCTGCGGCCGCTGCAGATCCAGGACCGGTCGCTGGCCTCGGCGGTGCGCGCCGCCGAGAAGGCCGACAAGAACGTGCCCGGGCACGTGGCGGCGCCCTTCGCGGGCGTGGTGACGCTGGTGGTGGGCGCCGGTGAGGCGGTCGAGGCCGGTGCCACGGTCGCCACGATCGAGGCGATGAAGATGGAGGCGGCGATCACCGCGCCGGTGGCGGGCACCGTCGCGCGGGTGGCGGTCGACCGCGTCCAGCGCGTGGACGGCGGCGACCTCCTGGCCGTCCTGGAGTAGCGCCCGGCGGGCACCCCGGCGGTGCGCCCCCGCCGCGTCGCGGCGGGGGCGCACCCGCGTCCGGGGACGAAGAAGGGGAAAGGAGAGGGAGGGGGCCTGTGTGGTGAGGAGACGCCGTCCGGCCCCGCCCGGGGAGGACGCGCGCGGCGCCGTTCCCCAACCTGATGGAGCCCCCTCACCCGGCAACCGAATCCGTTGCCTCCAACAAATCCTACAACCATCTCCGTTTTTCAGAGCAAAATCCAGACAGATTTCCATTGCCCGGACCTTGACTCACAACGGTGCGCACAGCGCCTGCCCGCAGCCGTACGCGGGTGCGGCGCCCGCCCGCGGCCGGGCGCGGTCCGGCCCCGGCCGCGGGCGGGGCCGTTCACTCCTCGGCGTGCACGGCGCGGGCCGGGGCGGGCGCCCGCCCCCACTCCATACGCGACCACGGCGCCGTCAGCCCGGCGGTGTCGCGGACGGCCACCGGCTCCAGTGTGCTCACGTCCGGCGCCTCGCCGTGGCGGGCGAACACCGACTCCACGTACCGGTGCCCGGTGTCGGCGGCCACGAACACCACCCGCCGCTCCGGCGCCCGCCTCGCCTCCCAGCGGGCCACCAGGTGCGCGGCCCCGCCGGACAGCCCGGCGAACACCGCGTGCTCGCGCAGCAGCGCCACGCTCCCGGCCAGGGCGGCGTCGAACCCCACCCAGTGCACGACGTCGTACAGGGTGTGGTCCACGTTCCCGAAGGGGATGGAGCTGCCGATCCCCGCGATGATGATCTCCTTGTCGCGCACCGCCTCCCCGCCGAAGGTGACGCTGCCGAAGGGCTGCACCCCCACCAGTTCGGTGTCGGGCGCCCGCTCGCGCAGGAACGTCGCCAGCGCCCCGGTGGAGGCGCCCGACCCCACCCCGCCGACCACGGTCAGCGGGGCGGGGTCCAGCTCCTTGGCGATCTGGTCGGCCACCGCCCGGTACCCCAGGTAGTGCACCGAGTCGTGGTACTGGCGCATCCAGTGGTAGTCGGGGTGCTCGGCCAGCAGCTCCCGCACCCGGGCGACCCGCCGGCTCTGGTCGAACCGCAGGTCGTCGGAGGGCGGCACCTGCTCCAGGGTGGCGCCCAGGATCTCCAGCTGCACCCGGGTGGTCCGGTCGATGGTGGTGGACCCCACGATGTGGCAGCGCAGCCCGTACCGGTGGCAGGCCAGGGCCAGGCCGTAGGCGTAGATACCGCTGGAGCTGTCCATCAGGGTGTCGCCGGGGCGCACGACCCCGGTGTCGAGCAGGTGGCGTACGGCCGCCGCGGCCGAGGCCACCTTCATGGATTCGAACCGCAGGCACACCAGCCCGCCGCCGAGGTCGATCAGGTCCGGTCTGCCAAGGGTCTCGCACACGTGGTCGTCCACGTCGTCTCTCCAGGGGTCGGGGGGCTGGTGGGAAAGACCCGGGTGGGGACGAGGCCCGCCCCGCGCAGCCGTTCCAGGGCGGTGTCGATCCGGGCCCCCAGGTCGTCGGCTCGGGCGTCGAAGAGCACACCGGCGACGTTGCCGCTGTGCGCGACCTGGACGCCGACCGCCCCGCACAGGCGGGCGACGCCCTTGAGCGTCCCCAGTTCCGGCTTGGGCAGAACCCGTTGGTTCAGGACGGCGCTCTCGGTGCTGATCCGCCCCACCTCGGCGGCGTCCTGGGCCGCCACCGCCGCGCGCAGGGCGGCGCGCAGGCGCTCGTGGACCGCGGCCTCGCCCCGGTCCACCCGGGCGCGCAGGCCCAGGGTGTTCACCGGTGCGCCCCCGCCGGTGAGGCAGCCCACCACGACCAGGGGCGGCAGCGGGGCGCCCAGGTCCTCCAGGACCCGGCCCTCGCGCTGGGCGAACAGCAGCGCCCGGCCGCCCTCCCACATGATGGGGTCGCTGGCCCCCTCGGCGGCGACGGCGATCCGGGCCACGGTGGCGGGGGCGGGGTCCACCCCGAACGCGGCGCACACCGCGCGCACCGCCGCGGTGACGTCGCTGGTGGAGGAGCCCAGGCCCAGCCCGGTGGGGGCGCCGCCGCGCAGCCGCAGCGTCCCCCCGCACACCCGGGCGCGGCGGGCCGCGCACTCGGCGGCGGCCAGGGCGGCGGCGCGGGCCGCCTTGACCCGGCCCGGCGGGTACACCCTCATGCGGTGGGCGGGGGTGCCGGGCCGGGGGGTGAACACCGCCTCGGTGACGGGGTCGGCCATGGGCAGGGTGACCAGGCCCCGGCGGGGGCGGCCGCCCCGGTCCAGGAACACCCCCTGGACGATCTCTCCGTGGTGGCAGGCGGCGCGGCCGGTGCCGGTGGTCACGAACCGGCCCCCGCCCCGTCGGCGCGGTACCGGTACAGGGCGGTGGGGACCGCGCTGAACTGGGAGAACGGGAAGGGTTCGGCGGACAGGGCGGTGACCCCCTCGCCGAGCAGGGCGCGGGCGGCGGCGGCACCGCTCTGGGCGTACACCACCAGCGGGATCCCGCGCTCGCGGCAGCGCGCGAGGATGGTGTCGAAGCTGCCGTTGCCCAGGGTCATGCCGGTGGCGACCACGGCGTCGGCCTCCTCCAGCACCCCGTCCATGGACGGGGCGACCTCGTCCCCCCACCGGGTGCGGCGCAGGTTGAGGTCGCAGGGCAGGCACTCGCCGCCCCGTTCGCGGATGGCGGCCACCAGCGGGTCGACCACCCCGATCAGCCCGATCCGGCGGCCCTCGGGGTCGGGCAGCAGCCCGGCGATGGCGGCGTCGCGGGCGACAGCGCGCTGCTCGGGGGTGCCCTCGGGCAGGGTGACGGCCTCGGCGCGCGGATCGCGGTGGTGGGGCAGTTCCGCGGCCAGGTGGGCGTCCAGGGCCGCCAGGCGCAGCGGCTGCGGGAGGTCGTCGGCGAGCAGCTCGCCCAGGGGCCGCCCGGACGCCTCGGCGCACACCGCCGGGTCGAGTTCGCCGTCCTCGAAGGCGCAGGCGCCGAAGGCGGGGCCGACCCGGACCAGCACGTACCGGTTGAGGTAGGTGACGTCGCCCCCGGCCAGGCGGGTGCCGTGGTGGACCCAGAACACGCTGGTGGCCACCGGCAGCGGGACCGGGGAGGTGCGGGCCGCCTCGAACAGGTCGCTGAGGGTCTTCACGCGTTCCCTTCCCGGGTCAGGCGGAACAGGTAGGTGAGCACGCCGTCCTCCCAGTCGTGCAGGTGGGCGACCTCGGCGGTGAACCCCAGGTCGGCGGCGCGTCCGATGATGGCGCGCAGGTCGGCGGTGTTGGAGACGATGAGGTGGACCTCCCCGCCCGGGGCGAGCAGGCCGCGTTCGGCGATCTGGGTGAAGAACGCGTCGGTCACCGGCGCGCCCACGCACACGTTGCGCACCACGTCGGGGTCGGTGCTCACCACCTGGCTGACGGCGGGCGGGTTGAAGGTGACGACGTCGAACACGGTGCCGGGGGGCACGGCGGAGAACTGGTCGGACACCCGGGCGGTGAACTCCGTGCCGGGCGCGGTGTCTCCGACGACGGTCCGGTACACAGCCTCGGCGGCGGCGACGCTGGCGGGGTGCACGTCCAGGGCGTGGACGGTGCGGGCGCCGCGCAGGGCGGCCACGGCGGCCTCCACGCCCAGGCCGCAGCCCATGGCGGCGTAGCGGCGGCCGCGCACGTCGATGGCGTCCTCCAGGATCCTCTGGTGGATCATGCGGCTGGTGGCGCCGGGCAGGAAGACGCCGGGGGGAACGTCCAGGGCCCACCCGTTCCACTCGTGGGTCCGGTGGGTGGCCAGGTCGGCGCGGGGCCGGTTGAGGTCGATGATCTGCGCGGCCGGGAGCGGGGGCGGCAGCGTGGCGATGAGCGAACGGTCCACGCGGTTCCTTTCGGGAAGGGGGTCGTCCTGAGCGGCACTATAGAGGAAATGAAAATCGTTGTCATCGAATCGTGAGAACACGGAACGTGATCCGCCCCGCACCCACCGGCGCGGGGTGCCGCGCCCGGAACGGACATTCCCACTTCTCCCCCCGCGAAAGCGGACCACTTCCGGCCCGCCGACCCCACCGCAGACCCGCCGCGGGAGCGAATGTCCCCGACAAGGTCGCTACTGATAATCGTTTTCACTACAGTGGACGAGCAGCCATCACCGCCTTCCGGAGAGTGAGAAACACCGCGTGTCCTCGACAACGGCGCCGAACACCGAACCCGCCGCCCGCCCGGGCGGCCCGCTGCGCGACCCCGCCTTCTGGCGCCTGTGGAGCGCCACCACGGCCTCGGGGCTGGCGACCTGGGCGCTCCCCTTCATCCTGGGCCTGGCCGTCCTGGACGGCTCCCTCACCGCCATCGACCTGGGCCTGGTCCTGGCCCTGCGCACCGCGGGCTTCCTGGCGGCCGTCCCGGCGGGCGGCCTGCTCGCCGACCGGTACTCCCGGCGCGCGGTCGTGCTCTGGTCGGGACTGGCCGCCGCCCTGGCCACCCCCGTCCTCGTCCTGGGGATGGGCTCCTCCACCGCCCTCATGGCGGCGGCCGCCACCGTGGTGGGCGCCGGCCAGGGCGCCTGCCGCCCCGCCTTCCAGGCGCTGACCGCCGAGGTCGTCCCCGAGCACCACCGGCAGCAGGCCAACGCCGCCCTGACGTTCTCCACCCGGGTCAGCACCCTGGTGGCGCCGGGGCTGACCGCCCTGCTGGCGCTGGTCACCGGGCTCTGGGTGCTGCTGCTGGGCACCGCAGCGCTGTGGCTGGTCGCCGCCCTGGCCCCCGCCCGCGGCGCCTCCGCCCCGCCCGCCCGCGCCCGCGCGCCCTTCCACACCGAGTTCCTGGACGGCCTGGCCGAGGCCCGCCGCCACCCCTGGTTCCTGGCCGGGCTGGGCGCGCTCACCGTCGTCATCGCCACCGGCTACTCCGCCACCGGCGTCCTGCTGCCGGTGGCCGGCCGCGACCACTACGGCAGCGAGGCCGTCCTGGCCGGGGCGCTGACCGCCTACACCGCCGGCGCGCTGCTGGGCGCGGTCATCGTGTCCCGCTTCAAGCCCCGCGCCCAGGGGTGGACGGCCCTGGCGGGCCTGGGCCTGTACGCCCTGGCCCCGCTGAGCCTGGTCGCCCCGGTGGGCCCGGTCGTGGTCATGGCCGCGTACGCGGTGGTGGGGGTGGGCATCGAACTGTTCAACGTGCCCTGGTTCACGGCCGTGCAGCGCGAGGTCGCCCCGGACAAGCTGGCCCGGGTGTCCTCCCTGGACTTCCTGTTCTCCTACGGGCTGGCCCCGGTGGGCCTGGCGCTGATCGGCCCGGCGGCCGCCGCCTGGGGCGCCGGCCCGGTCCTGGTCGCCTGCGCCCTGGCCTGCGTGGCCGCCCCGGCCCTGGCGGCGCTGGCCCCGGGCGGGCGCACCTTCTCCTCCCCCCGTCCCGCCCCGGCCCGGAGTACCGCGGACCCCGCCACCGAGCCCGCCGCGGGCTGACCCGCCCGCCGGGCCGTGCCCGCACGAACCCCCGGGGGCCAGCACGCGCCCGCCGACCTCCGGGCACGCCCGCGCGAACGCGCCTCCCGGAGGCCCGGCGTCCGCCGAGGAGCAGGCCGGCTCCGCGGGCGCGTCGGCGCTTCGGGCGGCCGGGCGGGAGGCGGCTCGCACCCCCGGGGTCACGGTCCCGGGCGGTGTCGTGTATGTTTTGAAAACGGTTTTCATTTTCAATGAGAGGAGGCGACCATGCGCGTGGCCGTGATCACCGGCCTGCACCGCCGTGCGCGCGAGCGCGCCGTCGAGGCAGCCCTGGGCCTGCCCCGCACCCTCGTGGTCCACCACGACCTGTCGGAGATCGGCGAGGGAGCCGTCACCCGGGTCACCCGCGACCACCGCGGCGAGCTCGGCCGCGACCCCGTCCACCTGGTCCACGCCTGTGCCTCGTGCACCCTGCGCGAGGACCTCGTCCCCTTCCTGCTGGCCACCGCCGCCATCGGCGAGTACGACCTGTGCGTGGTGGAGGCCTGGGACGGCGTCGAACCCCGCACGGTCTCCGAGGCCGTGGCCGCCCAGCCCGAGCTGACCCTCACCGCCGTCGTCACCGCCGTGGACGCCGACCGGCTGCTACCCGACCTGGCCTGCCACGACGACCTCGTCGACCGCGGCCTGGACATCGCCGAGAACGACGAGCGCGCCGTCAGCGAGGTGCTCACCGCCCAGATCGAGTACCCCACCGCGATCGCCCTGCACGGCCGCCGCCACCTGGCCGAGGCCCGCGCCCTGGTCGAGCACCTCAACCCGGCCGCCGCCGTCCTGGACCCCGACGACACCTCCGCCCTCACCGCGGGCCGGTTCGACACCGCCGCCGCGCACAACCGCTGCGACCCGCTGGGCGCCCACCACTGCGGCCGCACCACCGGGCGGGTGAGCACCGTGGTGTGGTCGCGGCGCCGCCCGCTGCACCCCGCCCGCCTGCACGAGGCCATGGACGACCTGGTGTCGATGACCCTGCGCGGCCGCGGCCGCCTGTGGCTGGGCAGCCGCCCCGACACCGTCCTGGTGTGGGACTCCCACCGCGACCTGGCCACCGTGGCCGCCGCGGGCCCCTGGCTGGCGGCACTGCCCGAGGCCGCCCTGGAGATGGTGCCCGAGGCCCGGCGCACCGCCGCCCTCCTGGACTGGGACCCGGCGGTGGGCGACCGGGGCCAGCACCTGGCGTTCACCGGCGTGGACCTGGACGCCGGCCGGCTCACCGCCCTGCTCGACTCCTGCCTGACCACCGACGACGAGACCGCCTTCGCCGACGACCCGTTCGCCGCCGCCGAGAACTGAGAGGACACCCCGTGGCCGACCGCCGCCCCGACAAGAAGAGGGCACCCCGCAAGTTCGCCAACCCGCTGGGCGAACTGGACTACGTCGACTACAAGGACGTCGACCTGCTGCGCCGGTTCATCTCCGAGAAGGGCAAGATCCGCAGCCGCCGCGTCACCCGGGTCACCGCCCGCCAGCAGCGGCTCATCGCCGCCGCGGTCAAGAACGCCCGCGAGATGGCCCTGCTCCCCTACCCCGGGCCGCAGTCCGCCCGCTGACCCCGAAGGAGTCCACCATGTCCCGTATCTGCCAGGTCACCGGCAAAGCGCCCGCCTTCGGCCACACGATCTCCCACTCCCACCGGCGCACCAAACGCCGCTTCGACCCCAACATCCAGACCAAGCGGTACTGGCTTCCCAGCGAGCAGCGGTTCGTCAAGCTCAGGGTGAGCACCAAGGGCATGAAGGTCATCGACGCCCGGGGCATCGAGCGCGTGGTCGCCGACATCCGCGCCCGGGGGGAGAAGGTCTGATGGCCAAGAAGAGCAAGATCGCCCGCAACGAGCAGCGCAGGGCCGTCGTCGCCCGCTACGCCGAGCGCCGCGCCGAACTCAAGCGCCTCATCAAGAGCCCGCACACCGACGAGGACACCCGCGCCGCCGCCGCGGCCGAACTGCGCCGCCAGCCGCGCGACGCCAGCGCCACCCGCGTGCGCAACCGCGACTCCGTCGACGGCCGCCCCCGCGGCCACCTGCGCAGGTTCGGCCTCTCCCGCATCCGCTTCCGCGAGATGGCCCACCGCGGCGAACTGCCCGGCGTGACCAAGTCCAGCTGGTAGCCTCCGCCGCCCCGCGGTCCGGGCGCCCCCGTCCGCTCCTCCTCCTCGCGGCGGGGGCGCCCACCGGACCGTGTTCCCGCGTCCCCCTCCCACCGGGGACGTACGCCCTCTACTATGACAACCGTTGTCATTTCCACAACGTGGCGCGACCGCGCCCCGACCCTCCAGGAGCACGGGTGTCCCCGACCCCAGCACCCCCGCTGACCGCACCGCCGCCCACGGCACCCGCACACCCCTCCGGCCCGCGCTGGCTCACCACCCCCGCCGGCACCGCCACCGCCGCCGCCGTCCTGGCCCTGCTCCTGGCCGCGTCCACCCTGCCCGCCATCGGCCTGGGCACCGCCCTCGTCCCGCCCGCCGAGACCGCCCGCTACCTGTGGGCCGCCCTCACGGGCGGCACCATCACCCCCGACGAGGTCACCCGCTACCAGATCATCTGGAACATCCGCACCCCGCGCGTCCTGCTGGCCGCCCTCGTCGGCGCCGGCCTGGGCGCCGTCGGCGTCGCCGTCCAGGCCCTGGTCCGCAACCCCCTCGCCGACCCCTACATCCTCGGCGTCTCCTCCGGCGCCTCCGTCGGCGCGGTCACCGTCGGCGTGCTCGGCGCCCTGGCCGCGCTGGGCCCCTACGCCGTCTCGGCCGGGGCGTTCGCCGGAGCGCTGGCCGCCACCCTGCTGGTGCACCTCATCGCCCGCACCGCGGCCGGGATCACCCCGCTGCGCCTGGTCCTGACCGGCGTCGCCCTCTCCTTCGGGTTCCAGGCCGTCATGAGCGTCATCGTCTACCTCGTCCCCGGCAACGAGGCCACCTCCACCGTCCTGTTCTGGACCATGGGCGGGTTCGGCGCCGCCACCTGGGGCTCCCTGCCCGTGGTCGCCGTCCTGGTCCTGGCCGGACTGGCCGTCCTGCACTCCCTGGCCCGCCGCCTGGACGCCACCGCCCTGGGCGACGAGACCGCCGCCAGCCTGGGCGTGGACACCGACCGGCTGCGCCGCGTCCTGTTCCTGGTCACCGCCCTGATGACCGGGGCGATGGTCGCCGTCAGCGGCGCCATCGGGTTCGTGGGCCTGGTGGTCCCGCACGTCGTGCGCATCCTCGTCGGCGCCGCCCACCGGCGCGTCCTCACCGTCGCCCCGCTGGCGGGGGCGGTCCTCATGGTCTGGGTGGACCTCGTCTCGCGCACCGTCGCCGCGCCCCGCGAGCTCCCGCTGGGCGTGCTCACCGCCCTCATCGGCGTCCCGGTGTTCCTCGTCCTCATGCGCCGCCGCGGCTACCTGTTCGGAGGCCGCTGATGCGGTTGAGCCTGGACGGCCTCACCGTCGCCATCGACGGCGCCACCCTCGTGCACTCCCTGTCCCTGGACGTCCCCGACGGCTCCGTGGTCGGCCTGGTCGGCCCCAACGGCTCGGGCAAGTCCACCGCGCTGCGCTGCGTCTACAGGGCGCTGCGCCCCACCGGCGGCACCGTCCGCGTCGGCGGCGACGACCTGGCCTCGCTCAAGCCCCGCGAGGGCGCCCGCCGGGTCGCCGCCCTGACCCAGGAGAACGGCAGCGACCTCGACTTCACCGTCTCCGAGGTCGTGGCCCTGGGCCGGGTCCCGCACCAGAACGGCAACGGGCCGCTCACCGCCCGCGAACGGGAGCTGTGCGCGAACGCCATGGACGCCATGGACATCGCCCACCTCGCCCACCGGGGCGTGCTGACCCTGTCCGGCGGCGAGCGCCAGCGCGTCCTGATGGCCCGCGCCCTGGTGCAGGAGCCCCGGGTGCTCGTGCTCGACGAGCCCACCAACCACCTGGACGTGCGCCACCAGATCCACCTCCTGTCGCTGCTGCGCGAGGTCGGCGCCACCACCCTGGTCGTCCTGCACGACCTCAACCTGGCCGCGGCGGCCTGCGACCGGATCGGCGTCCTGAGCGGGGGACGGCTGGTGGCCGCCGGGGCCCCCGCCGAGGTGCTCACCCCCGACCTGGTGCGCGAGGTGTTCGGCGTGGAGGCGACCGTGGTCCCCCACCCGCTGACCGGCGCGCCCCAGCTCCTCTACCGGCTCACCCATCAGGAAGGCACCCCGTGAACCACCCTCCCCTCCCCCTGCGGCCGCTGGCCGCCGTGTCCCTGGCCCTGGCGGCCCTGGCCGCCACCGGCTGCGGCGCCCGGGTCGAAGAGGACCCCGCGCAGGCGGGCGCGGCACCCGAGACCGCCACCGTGAACCGCTGCGGCGAGGAGGTCGAGTACACCGTCCCGCAGCGCGCCGTGGCCTACGAGGGCGGCAGCGCCGACAAGATGTTCGCCCTGGGCCTGACCGACCACGTGCACGGCTACGTGATGCCCCCGGCCAACCCCCCGGTCACCGAGTCACCCTGGGCCGACGAGTACGCGCGGGTCGAGTTCCTCAGCGACGACCTGCTCAACCGCGAGCTGGTCGTGGACGCCGAGGCCGACTTCGTGGTCGCCGGGTGGAACTCCGGGTTCAGCGACCAGCGCGGGATCACCCCGGAGATCCTGGACGGGCTCGGCATCCAGAGCTTCATGCACACCGAGTCGTGCTTCAACTACCCCGGCTTCCCCGAGCGGGTCACCCCGTTCGAGGGGCTGTACACCGACCTGGAGCGGCTCGGGGCCATCTTCGGCGTGGAGGACCGGGCGGCGGAGCTGGTCGCCGACTACCGGGCCCGGGTCGAGGCGGTCCAGGAGCAGGCGCCCCAGGGCGACCCGGTGCCGGTGTTCCTCTACGACTCGGGCACCGACCAGGCGTTCACCGCCGGGTCCCAGGTGCCGCCCAACGACATCATCCGCTTCGCGGGCGGGGAGAACGTCTTCGGCGACCTGGACGAGCGCTGGACCCAGGTCGGCTGGGAGGCCGTCGTGGAGGCGCGGCCCGAGGTGGTCATCATCCTGGACTACGGCGACCAGCCCGCCGAGGACAAGATCGCGTTCCTGAAGGAGCTGCCCGCGCTGTCCGACGTCCCGGCCGTCGCGGAGGAGAACTTCTTCGTCCTGGACTACAACGAGGGCATCTCCGGGCCGCGCAACATCGACGGCCTGGAGAAGTTCGCCGAGTACCTGCGCGAGCACACCGCCTGACCGGACCCGGCGCCCTCCCCGCACCCCCGCCGGGGAGGGCGCCGCCCCCCTCCCGCCGCGCTCCGCCGCACACGCCCCCGGCCGCCCCGCCCGGCCCCGGGCGCCCCGCCCGGCCCCGGGCGCCTCGGTGTTCCCTCCGGTGTCCCGGTGTTTCCCCCCGGGGCGCCCGGGTAGTGGCCCGCCCACGACGGAACGAAGCGCCTGCGGCCACGAGGAGGGGGCATGAAGGCTGTCGTCTGGAACGGCACCCGCGACGTGCGCGCCGAGACGGTGCCCGATCCGCGGATCGAGGAGCCCGCGGACGTGATCCTGCGGGTCGGCAGCTCCGGGCTGTGCGGCTCCGACCTGCACCTGTACGAGGTCCTGGGACCCTTCATGCACGAGGGCGACATCCTGGGGCACGAGGCCCTGGGGACCGTCGAGGAGACCGGCCCGGGGGTGACCTCGCTGGCGCCCGGAGACCGCGTGGTGATCCCCTTCCAGATCTCCTGCGGCCACTGCGCCATGTGCGAGAGCGGCCTCCAGACCCAGTGCGAGACCACCCGCGACGACGGCCAGGGCACCGGCGCCCCCATCTACGGCTACAGCTCCCTGTACGGATCGGTCCCGGGCGCCCAGGCCGAGCACCTGCGCGTGCCCCGGGCCGAGGCCAACGCCATCCCCGTCCCGGCCCAGGGCCCCGACGAGCGGTACCTGTACCTGTCCGACGTGCTGCCCACCGCCTGGCAGGCCGTCCGCTACGCCGACGTCCCGCCGGACGGCTCCGTGGCCGTCCTGGGGCTGGGGCCCATCGGCGACATGTGCTGCCGGGTGGCCCGCCACCTGGGCGCGGGCCGGGTCTTCGGAGTGGACCCGGTGCCGGAGCGGCGCGCCCGCGCCGCCGCCCGCGGCGCCGAGGTGTTCGACCCCTCCGACGGCACCGACGGCCTCATCGGCGAGATCCGCGAACGGACGCGCGGCCAGGGGCCCGACGCCGTCATCGACGCCGTCGGCCTGGAGGCGCAGGGCCACGGCTCGGCCCGCCTGGCCCAGCGGCTCACCTCGTTCCTGCCCAAGGGCGCCGCGGCCAAGCTGATGGAGACCGCCGGCGTGGACCGGCTCGCGGCCCTCCAGACCGCCATCGAACTGGTCCGCCGGGGCGGCACCGTCTCCGTCATCGGGGTCTACGGCGGCACCGCCGACCCGCTGCCGATGCTCACCATGTTCGACAAGCAGATCCAGCTCCGCATGGGGCAGGCCAACGTGCGCCGCTGGGCGCCCGACATCCTCCCCCTGCTCGACGACAGGGACGTCCTGGGGGTGGAGGACTTCGCCACCCACCGCGTCGCCCTGGACGACGCGGCCGACGCCTACGCCATGTTCCAGGCCAAGCGGGACGGGGCCGTCAAGGTCGTCTTCCGTCCCTGAACACCGCGCCCGCGCACGACACCCGCACCACGACACGCACACGAGGGAGGTGGGTCCCATGCCCGGGACCCGGGAACTGCCCGACACGCTGCGCAGGTCCTCCAAGAAGGCCCAGCGCACCTGGATCAAGGCCCACGACTCGGCCGTGGACCAGTACGGCGAGGGCGAACGCGCCCACCGGGTGGCCATGGCCGCCGTCAAGCACTCCTTCGAGAAGGTCGGCGACCACTGGGAGGCCAAGGACGGCAAGGGGGCCTCCGACTCCCGCGCCTCCGACCCCGGCGCGAAGAACCGCAAGGGGTCCGAGGGCACCGCCGGGGGCGTGGACGCCAACGCGAGCAAGGACCACCTGTACGAACAGGCCCGCCGCCTGGGCGTCCAGGGGCGCTCCAAGATGACCAAGGCCGAACTGGTCGACGCCCTGCGCAAGGAGAGCGGCACCCGCACCAAGCGCGCCCGCGGCTGACCGGCACCGACCCGCGGGGGCCGCGCACCGACCGCGGCCCCCGCACCCCAGGGGGAGACATGACGCAGAACGTCGCCGACCACCTGCTGCGCCGGCTGTCGCAGTGGGGCGTCACCAAGATCTTCGGCTACCCCGGTGACGGGATCAACGGCCTGGTCGCCCAGATGGGCCGCCTGCCGGAGGGGCCCCGCTTCGTCCAGAGCCGCCACGAGGAGATGTCGGCCTTCGAAGCCGTCGGATACGCCAAGTTCGGCGACGGGCCCGGCGTGTGCCTGGCCACCGGCGGCCCCGGCGCCATCCACCTGCTCAACGGCCTCTACGACGCCAAGCTGGACCGGGTCCCGGTCGTCGCCATCGTCGGCCAGGCCGACCGCACCGCCCTGGGCGGCTCCTACCAGCAGGAGGTGGACCTGCACTCCCTGTTCAAGGACGTCGCCGCCTACCAGGCCACCGTCACCGTCCCCGAACAGCTGCCCAACGTCCTGGACCGGGCCGTGCGCACCGCCCTGGGCCGCTCCGCGCCCACCGTCCTGATCATCCCCGGCGACGTCCAGGAACTGGACTACACGCCGCCCGAGCACGCGTTCAAGCACGTGCCCTCCAGCGCGCCCGACCGCCTCCACGAGCACCCCCGGACCCTGCCCCCCGTCCACGCGCTGGACCGGGCCGCGCAGGTCATCGACGCCGGGGAGCGCATCGCGATCCTCATCGGCCAGGGCGCGCGGGGAGCCGGCCAGGAGGTCCTGGACCTGGCCGACGCCACCGGCGCCGGCATCGCCAAGGCGCTCCTGGGCAAGGACGTGCTCCCCGACGACCTGCCCGAGGTCACCGGCAGCATCGGCCTGCTGGGCACCCGCCCCTCCTGGGAGCTGATGCGCGACTGCGACACCCTGGTCATCGTCGGCTCCAACATGCCCTACACCCAGTTCCTGCCGCCGTTCGGCCGCCGGGCCGTGCAGATCGACACCGACCCCGGCGCCATCGGCATGCGCTACCCCACCGAGGTCAACCTGGTGGGCGACGCCAAGGCCACCCTGCGCGCGCTCCTGGAGCGCCTGGACCGCCCCGACGAGCTCACCGGGCCGCGCCGCCGCTGGCGCACCTCCATCGAGGAGGGCGTCGCACGCTGGTGGGACGTCCTGGACGCCCAGGCCCGCATCCCCGCCGACCCCGTCAACCCGATGCTGATCGTGCACGAGCTCTCCCTGCGCGCGCCCGACGACGCGGTGATCACCGCCGACTCCGGGTCCGTCACCAACTGGTACGCGCGCCTGCTCAAGATGCGCGCGGAGATGCGCGGCTCCCTCTCGGGCACGCTGGCGACCATGGGGTGCGCCGTCCCCTACGCCATCGGGGCCAAGTTCGCCCACCCCGACCGGCCCGCGATCGCCCTGGTCGGCGACGGCGCCATGCAGATGAACGGGCTCATGGAGATGCTCACCGCGCGCCGCTACCACGAGCTGTGGGACGACCCCCGGCTGGTGGTGTGCGTCCTGCACAACAACGACCTCAACCAGGTCACCTGGGAGCTGCGCGCCATGGGCGGATCGCCCAAGACCCCGTTCTCCCAGGACCTGCCGGAGCTGTCGTACGCGGCCTTCGCCGAGCAGGCCGGGCTGGTCGGCATCACCGTGGACGGCCCCGACGGCGTCGGCCCGGCCTGGGACCGGGCCCTGGCCGCCGACCGGCCGGCCCTGATCGACGTCCGCTGCGACGCGGACATGCCGCCCATCCCGCCCCAGGTGGACCGCGAGCAGCTCGTGGACACCGTCAAGGCCCTGCTGTCGGGCGACCCCGACCGGCGCGGCGTGGCGGTCCGGGGCCTGGCCGCCAAGGCCCGGGAGTTCTTCCCCGGCAGCGGCTGACCGCGCCGGCCGGGCACACCGCCCGGCGTCGCGGGGCACCGCCGGACACGAGGGGGCGGGGCGAACCGGGTCCGCCCCGCCCCCCGCGCGCGGTCAGCCGGCCTGGATCTCGCCGCCGGTCGGCGCCAGCGTCTCCCCCGTGTAGTACGACGACAGCCGCCCACTGGCGAAGAACACGTAGGAGGGCGCGATCTCGTCCGGATCGGCCGCCCTGCCCATCGGCGCCTGCTCCCCGAAGCCCTCGGCCCCCTTCTCCCCGAGGGTGGCGGGGATGAGCGGCGTCCACACCGGCCCGGGTGCCACACAGTTCACCCGGATACCGCGGTCCATGAGGGCCTGGGAGAGCGACAGCGACAGGTTCATCACCGCGGACTTGCTCGCCGCGTAGTCGATGAGCGTGTCGTTGCCGCGCAGCCCGTTGATCGACCCGGTGATGATGATCGACCCGCCCTCGGGGATGTGCGGCACGGCCTCCCGCACCGTCCAGAACACCCCCATGACGTTGACGTCGAACGTCCGGCGCAGCTGCTCGGTGGTCAGGTCGGTGATGTCCTCCACCGGCGCCTGGGTGGCGGCGTGCTCGACCAGGACGTCGATCCCGCCGAGCTCCTCCACCGCCCGCTCCACCAGGTGGGAGCAGTACGACTCGTCGGCGAGGTCGCCGCGCACCCCCACGGCGCGCCGCCCCTGCTCCTGCACCAGGCCCACCGTGTGCTGTGCCTCGGCGTCCTCGCTGAGGTAGCCGAACACCACGTCGGCCCCCTCCTTGGCGAAGGCCACCGCGGTGGCCCGGCCGATGCCCGAGTCGGCTCCGGTGATCAGGGCCCGCTTCCCCTCCAGGAGCCCGCTGCCCCGGTAGTCGCGCATCTCGTCGCGCGGCCGGGGATCCATCGGCTCGGTGCGCCCCGGATAGGGCTGGCTCTGCGCCGGCGGACGTTTCTCGGTCATCACCGATCCCCCCTCTCCTCTTCCCGCGTGCCACTGCCCGGTTCCCCCGCCTTCACACATGGTCCGGGCGGCCGCCCGGGCCGCCGGGAGCCCGTCCGGGCGCACGGGCGTGTCACGCGTTTGCCCGGGGCCCGAACCGGTCAGTGGCACCCGGACGGAGCCGGAGGCCACGGCTGTGAGCAGGGGGTACAGATGAACGACGAGACGCGCGACGCCAAGGACCGGGCGCTGGACGCCGCCCGCACCGATTCCGAGGGTCCGCTGACCACCGACACCGGCGTACGGGTGGAGGACACCGACAACTCGCTCTCCGCCGGAACGCGCGGGCCGACGCTGCTGGAGGACTTCCACGCCCGGGAGAAGATCACCCACTTCGACCACGAGCGCATCCCCGAACGGGTCGTGCACGCCCGCGGCGCGGGCGCCTACGGGCACTTCCGCCCCTACGAGGGCCTGTCGGACGTGACCGCCGCCCACTTCCTGAGCGGGCCGGACGTGGTCACACCGGTGTTCGTGCGCTTCTCCACCGTCGCCGGGTCGCGCGGCTCGGCCGACACGGTGCGCGACGTGCGCGGGTTCGCGGTGAAGTTCTACACCGAAGAGGGCAACTACGACCTGGTCGGCAACAACATGCCCGTGTTCTTCATCCAGGACGGGATCAAGGCTTAACCCCCGACTTTCGCTCCTGGTAGCGGCCCTATCGCGGCGACTGCAACGCCGGACAGGGCCTAGCCCGAACCCCTGCTAGACCAGGAGCAGAGCATGACCCCCACCATACCCCCGAGCGTCCTTGACGCCGTTTCCCGCGCGATGGAGTTCGCTCTCGCGCACCCCCACGCCCTCCCCGTCGCCGGCTTCGCTGCGCTGGCGGGTTTCTTCTGGGTCGTGTCCCGTCTGCTGGCCCGCCGCGTCCCGGTGACGCTGAACGACCGCGCCGCCGCCGAGGCCGACCGGGCTCGCCGTTCCTCCTGACGCGCCCGTGTGGTGCCCGCGCCGCCTCCCGTCCTGAGGCGGCAAGGGGACCAAACGGTCCACCCCCGAGAAGGAGAGCCTTGTGGCCACCAAGTACAAGCAGTCCGCCCTCGGCAGTGAGCTCCGCGCGATCGCGGACGCCCACCCGGGCGTGACGGTGCACCCGAACAGCCCGGTCGGCCCGTACACGCGCGCCGTGCTGTGGACTGCCATCGTCGGCCGCCGCCAGTTGCGCGGACAGGCCCTGTGGGAGCCCGACCCCGGCCAGTGGACGGTGCGGGCGTTCGACGAAGCGGACCCTGCCGGGACGGTCCAGTACGTCTACCCCGCCGACAAGGCCGGCATCCCGAACGCGATCACCGAGGTGCTCGCCCGTTTCAGGCGGATATGAGAAGCGACCCGCCCTATTCCACCAAGAACCCGGGCGGGCCGCGATTCCCCGCATCTGCAAGACGAGAGGAGGTTCCCAGCATGACACTGACGGCGACATCACGCCAACCGCAGGGGGCCTCCATGCGCACTCTCGTCCTGTTCACCTACATCGTCGCCGCTGGGTGGGCTGCATGGTCTCAGCGCGACACCGCCTGGTTCGTGCTGCACGCGACCGGCTGCCTGGCTGGGGTGTGCGCGATGAGCCAGGCCCTGTCCTATGCGGCGGCTCTGGGCGAGCTGGACGGCCCGGACGACACCGTCGATCAGACCGACGAGTACATCGAGAGGACGGAGTGGGATGACTGAGCCCACGCAGGACACTGAGACGGCGTCGCCTGCTCCCGCCCCGGCCGCGGAGGAGCCCAAGGCTCCTGCCGAGAAGTCCCCGAAGGCCACGGGCCTGCCGATCGGCCAGATCGCCGTTGGTGGTCTCGGCGCGACCGTGCTGGGGTCCGCTGCGCTCGCCAGTGTGGTCGGCCCTGCCGGGTGGTTGGCTGCTCCTGTGGCCGCGACCGCCGGGGGCGCGGCGTACATCGCGCACCGGCGCCGCAAGAAGAAGGGCGGCACCAAGGGGATGCGGACGGAGAAGACCACCGTCACCCGCGGGTCCACCGGGACCGCCCGCATGGGCGGGCTGGGTGGGCGCATGCCGGGGCTGGGCTCCGGGCGCACCGCAGGCAAGGTGTCATCGTCCCGATCCGGCGGCGTGGGCACTGCGGGCGTCGGCCGACGTTCTGGCGTCGGCCCGGCGGGGGGCTCCTCCCGGGGTTCGTCGCCACGCGGCGGTTCTCTCCGCAGGCCGTCCCGTCCGGGCTCTCCCGGCAGCGGCTCCCGTGGCAGCACTCCTCGCTCTGTCTCGCCCCGTGGCGGCCTGTTCCGCCGCAGCGCCGGCGACACCACTACCGCGAAGCGCAAGAACCCCCCGACCAGCGGCACCGGAGGCCGCACGACTGGAGGATCTGTGTCCAAGTCCCGGTGGGGCGGCGCACACCCCACCACCCACAAGCCCGGCCTCAGGGGCCGGATCGGCCGGAGTGCGGCGCGCGCCCGCGACTGGGCCGACGACAAGACCGGACGCCGAGCGTCCGGAGCGTGGAACGCCGCGTCCGGGCAGTCCTCGTTCAAGGCCCGCCGCCGGGCAGCCGCCGCGGCAGCACGCAAGAAGGGCAGTACCCGGATCGGCGCGTCGATCCTCGCGTTCATCGCCGCCCTGTTCGCCCCCCGCAAGAAGCCCACCCGCCCCCGGAGTACGAAGGAGACCCCGGCTGGGCAGTACGCCCGCGACGGTTACACCCTCGGGGCCGAGGTCCCCGGACACCCCGGGTCGTACTACGCAGACCCGCGGGATACCCGTCCCGGATATGTGGACCGTCGGGGCCTGGGCCCTGACCACCCCGGCTACACCACCGGCGACTACGACGCCAACGTCGACCCGCGCACGTGGAATGAGCGAGTCGCCGCTGGCGACGTCCCCGGATTCAGCACCAGCACGCACACAGGAGGAACCACCATGGCTCTGCCCGCCGCCAGCATCGCCGCCGACATGGCCGCCGCCATGTCCCGCTACGAGCCCGCCGACGCCTACCAGATCGTCCCTGACTCCCGGCAGTGGGTGGACGTGCCCACTCAGGTCGCCATGGCGGTGAAGGCCTACGCGGACCGCCTGGAGGGCGCCCGCTTCCCCATCAACTCCGCGATCAACGACAAGCTCCGGGAGTTCGCGACGGCGATCGCTCAGACCCGGCAGATCGCGGAGGAGATCGAACCGCTGATGCGCCGCGCCCACGAGGACGACCTCGCCCGCCGGGAGTCGCCGCGCGGCGACGAGTCCAAGTGGAACATCTGACCCGCCCCAACGTCTGAGAGGAGGCCCCCGATGGCCACCTGGTCACTCGCCACCGACAACGTCCTCGGCAACGCCACGACGGCCGCTATCGGGCTGGCCGCGACCGCCGCCGGAGCCGACGCGCTGGGGTTGCACCCGCTCGTCGGTGTCGGCGTGGGAGCCGTCGGGGCGCTCTCCTCTATCGTGACCGGCGGCATGGCGCCCCCGGAGCGGGTCACCGCCGCTCTGGCGCGGTGGGCTGGCGCCGGGGGTTGGATGGCGTGGGCGCTGGCCGGGGACCCGTGGACGGTGCTGGGCATCGGGTCGCTGGTATCCGGGTCGGTGCTCGGCGCCAGCCTGGGGCCGTGGTTGAAGCGCCGCGCGAAGGCCCCCGCGAAGGAGCGCAGCAGCGGTGGCATCGTGCTCGGGTCCGTCGCCAAGGAGAACGCCGAGTGGCAGACCCGGATCGTTGAACGGGGCGGACAGCCTTTCCGCGGCACCGTCGTGGAGGCCGTCACCAAGTGGGACAACCGGATGGGCGAGGACGTGCGCGTGTGCCTGCCCAAGGCGGGCGCCACCGTCGACCAGCTCCGCCACCTCGCCCCCGGGCTCGCCGCGGACGCCAACCTCCCCCACGGGTGCAGCATCGAGGTCATCGAACCCGCCGGCGAGGGGCAGCGCACCGTCATCATGCGCGTCCCCACCCGCGTCCTCACCGCCCTGGACGAAGGGCACCCGCTGTGGGAGGAGCAGCGCAGCATCCTCGACGGGGTGCCGATCGGCGCCCACCCCAACGGCGACACCACCGAAGGCCCCATGCGCGAGGAATCCTGGCTCATCGTCGGCAAGAAGGGCGCCGGGAAAACCACCCTGCTGTGGGGCATCACCGCGACCGTTGGGATGTGCCGGGACGCGCTGGTGTGGCACATCGACCTCAACGGGGGCGGGATGACGCAGCCGTGGGTGGACGTGTGGCTGGACGGGCGTGTGCAGCGCTGCCCGGTGGACTGGGCCGCCCCGAACCTGGATGAAGCCATCCGCATGGTGAAGGCCGCGGTGCGGATCGCGAAGCACCGCAAGATCGCGTACCGCAAGCGCAAGAAGGAGCACAACACCAACCTGCTCCCGGTCGGCGCGGACCTGCCGGAGATCGTGATCATCCTCGATGAGGGCGCCGAAGCGATGGCCGCCGCCGGGAAGGGCCAGGTGGTGGAGCTCGCGGAGACGCTGGAGCAGATCCAGCGCATCGCCCGCAACGAAGCCGTGAACCTCGTCCTGTCCGTCCTGCGCGGTACTGGCGACCTGGTGCCCGCGGCGATGTCCACCCAGACCGGGGTGGGCATCTGCATGAAGGTCCGCCAGCAGAAGGAGATCGCCGCCGTTTTCGAGTCGGCGTGGGAGCTCAAGCTGCGCCCTGAGCACCTGACCGCGAAGGGCGCCGGGTGGATCGGTGTGGACGGTGACCTGCCGACCCGCTACCAGGGGTGGAACATTCTGCCGGATGACATGGAGCAGATGGCGTTGCGGATCGCGGCGGTGCGCCCGGATCTGGATGAGGCGTCCGCGCAGGCGGCGGGCGAGGACTACGCCACCCGGTACGAGCGGATGCGGCAGCTGTTCACGGAGGACGCCGAGATCGTCGAGGACGAGCCCGCGCCCGCCGCAGCCACCACGTCCAGTCGGGCGACGGCGGACTGGGACCTGTTCGGCACCGGCCCCTCCCCCGCGCCGGCGCCTGCCGGGCCCGCACTGGGCGTGGGGGACGACGGGATCGAGGACGCCGTCATCGTCGAGGACGACATCCTCGTCGGTGCGCTGCGGGTCATGGCGGACCTGGGGGCAGACCGGGCCACCCGCGACCAGCTCGCCGCCCGGCTGACGGGCGGGGACGAGGCGTTGCTGCGGTCGCGGATGACGGCCGCGGGGGTGTGCCCGGTCCACTCGCTGAAGGTCGATGGGAGGGACGCGCGGGGCTGGTACCGGCGCGATATCGAGGCGGCGATGAGCGTGACACCGGCGTGACGGCGGGGGTGTCACGGCCGTGACACCGTCACCGCGTGACAGTGGCCGTGACGGCCCTGACCTGCGGTGACACCGTGACACCACCGTCACGGGGAGGGGGATAGGCGCCCTCCAGGGCCCCCGGGAGGGGGTGTGCGGGGCGTGACGTCACGGGCGTCACGGGCCGCGGAAGACAGTCAGAAAACAGCGTGACCCGCCCCGGAATCGAACCCCACGGGCGGGCCACTTACCCCAGAAGGGCAGTTCCATCATGGCACCTACGACGACCCCGCCGTCCGACGACGTGGCGCTGGCGGAGATCCGCGAGTTCGAGTACCGGCTGGGTGAGCTACCGGGCCGCAATCAGCTCATGTCCGAGTTCGGGTGGGGCGCTTCCCGGTCCACCCGGTTGCTGGGCCTGTACAAGGAGCAGCGGGAGGACCGGTCCGGGTGGGGGCGGTCCGACTACCCCGGTCCGGGTCCGGTGGATGGTCTGGAGGAGTCGGTCCGGTCCGAGACGGATCAGGATGGCGGTCCGCAGTCCGGTCCGGTCGGGGACGGTGTCCCGGTCCGGCCTGAGGAGTCCGCGGACCCGGTCCGGCCGGTCCGGTCTTCCCGGTCTACTGAGGCGCCGGTCCAGTCCCCCACGGTCCGGACCGGGCAGCCCTCTCCGGACCGGTCCTCCCAGTCCGGTAGCGGCCGGGCTGCGGCCCCTGAGGGCCAGTCCGGGTCTGGTCCGGTCCGCCAGTCCGGGCAGGTCACCGACCAGACCGGCGCCGTCCGGCCCACCCCCCAGTCCGAAGAGGCGGCCCCGGTCCAGCCTCAGCAGACCGCCCCCGTAGCCCGGGTCCAGGCCGACGCTCCCCCGGTCCACCAGACCGCGCCGACGCCGGACCGGACGGACCAGACCACAGGAGACAGCGAGCAGACCACCGCTGGCCAGACCGGACCGCAGACCGGCGGATCGGACCGGCAGCCCTACGGACTGATCGCCGCGACCCTCGCCATCAGCCTGTCCGCGTTCACAGCGGTCTGGGGCGGCTGGGTCGGACTGGGGAGGATGGTCGGGTTCGGGCCGGTCAACCTGTTGCCCGGGATCGGCGACGGACTGGTCGTGGACCTCGCGATTACCCTGCCGATCGGTATCGAGGCGTATGCGGCGGCGGCCCTGTGGGTCGCGGTCGGCGGACTGGTCCACGGGCGTGGCCGGTGGTTCGCCGGGGTGTCTGCGGGGGCCGCGCTCGGTTTGGGTGCGTTTGGGCAGGCGGTCTACCACCTGCTGGAGGCGCAGGGGCACCACGCGGCGCCGGACTGGGTGGTGGTGTTCGTTAGCATCCTGCCGGTGGTGGTGCTGGGTGCGGCGGGTGTGCTGCTGCACCTGGTGCTGGAGGAGCGCAAGTCCCGGTAGCGGGCTTCTCTGTCGCCTGTCTTCGGGCGGGCGGCGGGGTGGCCTTCTACCTCCTGGAGCCCCCTGTGTCTGCCCCTACCGAGTTCGTCCCCCGTCGTTCCCGCTCCCCGCTGTCCCGCCGTTACTGGGCGGCCATCTACCTCATCCGCCGCTTGGTGTTCCTCGCCCTGATCCTGTGGTCCGCGATCACGTGCGCCGTCCAGTTGGCCGGCCCGCACCCTGTCGCTGCCGGTGCCGGTCTGGTGTGCGCGTTGGTGGTCCTGTACGTGCAGGGCGGGTGGGTGTGGCGGCGGTACCGGCGGTGGGTGACGTAGACTGGCTCCGACATCCTTCCCGGCGGGAGGACGTGAGCGTGGGCCCCGCTTCGGCGGGGCCTTCTGCGTGTCCGGAACCGGCCACGGGCTTGGGGTCGGGGTAAGCCCGACCGGACGCGGAGCGCGGGATCATGGGCGGCATGAGCAACCCCGAGTTCGCCGAGAAGCTGACTGAACCCGTTCGGAAGATCGTCAACAACTTCGTACACAACCACCCTGGCCTACAGGTCACCGATGATCTCAAGGCGGCCTTCAGGCAGGCCTCAGGTGTTGACGATTTCGCGCGACGAATGACGTGGGGGGCCCTCAACGGGCGGACTTACGGTGAGCTTGAGAAAGCCGTTGAGGATGACCTGGTCGCGGCTGAAGCTCTGCCCCCAGAGGAACGGGAGGAGGCTGTAACTAACATCGTGCTCCACGCGGAGCTGAAGGCTCTGAGGGAGGAGTCCCGGCAGACGCGATCGGATCTCGTTCATCTGAGGGAGGAGAACGAGGAGGCGAAGAAGGCAACGGCGAAGGCGGAGAAGCGCGCAACGCGGCAGTTCTTGATTGGCTTTGTCAGCGGAACGGTTCTCGGCTTGGCGGGCCTTGCGGCCTCGTTCATAGCTGGGTAGGCGTGGGGCCGCCCGACGTGCGCCGGGCGGCCTACGGGGTTACAGCCGGAAGTCGTCGGTGCCGTTGCGGATCTGCTCAGCGGTCACGACGGGAGCGAGCGCCCCGGTGACGTCCTGCGGGCGCGGGGACGCCAACAGGGGCTCGTCGTACACGTCCTGGTTCTCGGGGTTCCTGTACGGCTTGTAGGCGCCCTTGTTGATCCGCCGGTAGTAGGCGCCTGGGTCATCGCTGTACGCGCGCTGTGCGGGCCTCTCGGGCGCTCCCAGGAGCCGCGCAAGGTCCGGGCGTGCCTTCTCCCCCGCCGCCGCGAGGTGCGACCGCAGACGAGCGATGTCCTCAGGGTCCCCGGCCTTGATCTCCCCCGCGCACAGGGCGCACCCGTGCGGGGGCATGTCCTGCTGGTGGTCGCCGCACACCGTCACGGTCGGCGGAGCGGAGTGGCGGCGCACATGCGCGAGGTCTCCGAGCAACAATCGCTCTTCCCGGTTGGTCACCCACCACACGAGCGACCGGATGCGCCCGCCCCTGCCGTCGCCTTGCTGCTCGATGTAGTCCACGACCATGCGAGCTTCGTCGTCGGTGCAGCCCAGTCGTTCGATGACGATGCTCTCAGGAGTCTTCGTCTTCTTCTCAGCGACGGGAGCGGGCTCACGCTCAACGTGACCGCTCACCGAAGAAGAAGAGATGGTCCTTCTAGATGCATCCTTCTCCATGGTCCTTTTAGAAGACTGCCCGCTTTCGGACTTCCCGGGCTCGGGCTTCTCGCGCTCGGACTTCCCGAAACCGGGCAGTCCGAGAGAGTCGTCTCCCGAGGGCTCATCCGAGGTCTCCTCGGGGAGGTTCTGCGGGGTGTCGTAGACGTCCACGTGCGTGACCCACTTGCTGCCCTCTCGGACCTTGGTGCGCACGAGGTACCCGAACTCCTCCATCTCGTTGAAGGCGTTGAGGAACGCGCGCTTGCCGGGGGCTGCGTCGCCTCGGATGGCTCGGGCGTCTTCCCACATCTTGAGTGCGGTCGCGCCTTCGTAGTCGTCCGTGTTGGAGAGGAGGCGGAGGAGGATCAAGCGCGCCATCTCGGACATGCGCTCTTCGCGAAGGATCGCGTTGGGGGCGATCGTGAAGTTCGCGGTGTGCTTGGTGCGGTGCACCTTCATCGCGTACCTCCCTTGGGGAGGTACGACGTTGTGACCCGAGAGGCATGCCCTCGATTCGGGTCACCGACTATGATGTGACTAAGCTTCATGCCTAGCCGCCCTTCCTGCTGACTCAGGATCGGTGGTCAGAGCCCGTGTCGGTGCTGGTAACACCGCGCGGGCTCGCTTTATGTGGTTGTGGGCCCATTCTACCCCGTGTGCACGTGCAGCGGGAGGACAGGAAAGCCCCCGCGAAGGCGGGGGCAGGGCAGGTCATCCCTTCTTTTTCGGTCCCCTCGGGCGCGGAGCACCACCCCGGACACCCGCTGACCCCTTGGGCCCTGCCGCACGGCGGGGCCCACACCCATGCGCGCCCAACAAAAACGGGCCCCGCCTACGCAGCGGCGGGACCCGTTTCGCGAAACACCCTACCCCCCACACCCCCACCCCTACACTGCCCACATGGCGAAAACCCTCTACCTCGTCGTCTCCGGCGCCCCCGCCCCCGAAGGCACCCCCGAGCTCGCCAGGACGCTCCAAAGCGACGGCTGGCAAGTGGTGTGCATGTCCACCCCCATGGGCGTCCGTTTCCACGACACCGCCGAACTGGAGCAGCTCACCGGAGCGCCCGTCCGCACCGAATACCGGATGCCCGGACAAGGCGAAGGCTCCCCCAAAGCCGACCTCGTACTCGCCTGCCCGCTCACGTTCAACTCCACGAACAAGTTCGCCGACGGACACTCCGACAACTTCGCCCTCGGGCTCCTCTGCGAAATGGTCGGCTACGACGTCCCCACCATCGTCGTCCCCCACTGCAAACCCCAACTCGCCTCCCACCCCGCGTTCCAGCGCTCCCTGGCGACCCTCCGGTCCATCCCCGCCGTCACCCTCGTCTACGACCACCACGCCCCCTACGAATCCCGCCTCCCCACCTGGGAACACCTACTCCAGGTCACCCGTACTCTCTAGACAGGAGGCCCGGCGTGGACGCAGCCACCAGGGGCCAGATCATCCGCTCCCACCGCCGCCGGCGCGGCTACTCCCAAACCGTCCTCGCCGGCCTCGTGGGACGCTCCGAGTCATGGCTGTCCCAGGTCGAGCGCGGCAAGCTCGCCGTGGACTCCCACGAGGTACTGTCGCGGCTCGCCGACGTCCTACGGCTCCCCCTGTCCGAGCTCACCGGATCCGAACCCGAGGCCGCCCCCGTGCGCTACACGCCCGCTGCCGACATCGAACGCGCCATGATGCGGTACACGTCCCTGGAGGTGATCGTCGCGGAGACCGGCCGCGAGGACCCGGTGGACGTGGCCCGGCTGCGCTCTGAGGCGCACCGCACCTACGCCGCCTACCAGGCCACCCGGTACGGCGAGGCGGGGCGGAGGCTCCCCCGGCTGATCCGGGACGTGGAGGCGGCGGCGAGGTCCCGGGGTGCGGACCGGCCGGCGGTGTGCTCGGCGCGGGCGATGGTCTACAACACCGCTGCTGCGGTGCTGCGGCGGGTGGGTGCCACGGATCTGGCGTGGCAGGCGGCGGACCGGGCGATGGCCGCCGCGGAGTGGGCGGACGAGACGCTGCTCGCTGCGGTCGGCGCGTACCGGCTGTCCTATGTGTTCATCAGCCGCGGCAACCCGGATGTGGCGGCGGAGCTCGCTATGGGTGCGGCGCACGCCCTGGAGCGGCGGATGCACCCGGGCACCCCGGAGGAGCTGTCGGTGTACGGGGGTCTGCACTTGGCGGCGGCGACCGCGGCGGCGGCGGAGTACGACCGTGCGGCGGTGCCGCGGTTCCTGCGGCAGGCGCAGCGGGCAGCGGACCGGCTCGGCACGGACCTGAATCTGCACGGGACGGCGTTCGGGCCGACGAACGTCGCCATCCACACCATCAGCACGAACGTGAAGGTCGGGGACGCGCGCGCCGCCGTGGCGGCCGGCGAGGACCTGGACGTCGCCAGCCTCCCTTCCGGGCTGGTGGGTCGACGGGCACAGGTGCACCTGGACCTCGCGCGCGCCTACACCCAGACCCGGCAGGATGCCGCGGCAGTGAACACCCTGTTGGAGGCGGAGCGGATCGCCGCTGAGCTGGTGCGCCACGACCCGTCGACGGGTGCGGTCATCACGGAGCTGTTGCGGCGGGAGCACCGCAGGTCGACTCCGGAGCTGCGGCCGTTGGCGCAGCGCGCCGGGGTCGCGTAGCGTCCGCCTGCTTCCGTTGGGACCCGCAGGATTCTGCGGGTCTTTTACCTTTTCTGGGCTGCGAAACCGTGCGGGGTTTCCGGCTTACCGTCGTGCCCACTGAGAGGGGTGAGGCATGACGGTCGACGAGTACAGGTACACGGGTCCGCTCGCTGTGGTCGCCGGCGCGTACCCCGACTGGGAGATCAGCCGTGCTCCCCGCGCCGACCGTCCTGCGGCGTGGGTGGCGCGGCGGGGCACGGTGACGCTGTCCGCACCCACCGCTGCGCATCTTCTCGCGCGTCTGGAGGACCACACCCGTGATGACGCCGAGCTGGCACGCCTCCAGGAGGAGTACGGCCAGACCTACCGGGTGTGGCGTACCGCCGACTGGTGGATGGGCACCGCGCTCACCGATGGCATCACCCCGACGCTGATGGAGCCGACCGCCACGGCACTCGAAGCCCGACTCCGCAACCCCGGTCCCCGGTACGGGGCGCCGTTCCCCAGGGAGGCACACCCATGAGTCCGCACCGACGCCACACCGACCCGTCCGAGGACCCCATCCCGGACGACCTCACCAAGGAAGAGAAGGAAGCGGTCCGCCTCCAGGGCGAGCGCATCGCCGCCGCCCGAGCCGCTGGAGTTCCGCTGCTGGGTGAGGACGGCCGCCGCCGGGGTGAGGACTACGACTTCGGTAGCTGACCTACCGGATTAGACGCCGAAACCGTCTCGAGGGGATCGGCACGCCCACCAGATGTGGGCACGGGGCGGCGGTCACCCGTCGCCCCACCAAGCTCCCGCGTCCCTACACCGCTGAGGTGATCAAAGCGCGGGGAGGGCCCCGGGCTGGGAATCCGGGGAGGGTCCGGTGGGGAAGCATGGCCGGACCCGGCCCCCGTCGCATGCCAGCGGCGGGGGTTTCGCGTTCTCCGGACAGGGCGGGCACTGGCGGCGATGATGGCGAGGAGGGTTCTTAAGATCCCCTTGACAAGAGACCTTAAGGACCTTAAGGTCTTACTCATGAGCAGCAAGCACTACGGCATCGAGCAGGCCCGGAAAATCCTCGGAGACCTGGCCCTCGAAGTCCAGAGGACCGGACAGCCGATCATCCTCACCCGCGGCAACAGCCGCACCCCCATCGCCCAGATCACCCCCCTGGAGAACACCATGACCACCTACATCGCCGCCGTCGGAACCGCCTCCGATGTTGTCGCCGGAGACTACACCGACGTCGCCGTCGGAACCGCCGACGAGAACGGCAACATGACCGACACCCTGGTCCTGGACCCCGTCGAGACCACCGCCCGTACCGACGCCGACATGGAGGACATCCAGGACGCCGCGGACGCCACCCTCGAAGCGCACGGCTGGACCCGCGTGGGCGCGTGGGACATCGCGGACAACGCCCTGTACGCCACCGTCGCGCGCGTCTAGCACCTCCTGCTCCCCGCCACGCAGGGATGTCGTCGACCACCTGAAGGAGGCCCATGGTGCCCGAGAAAGACACCGGAGAAGCACTGGCCATTGTGCGCACAGCGCTCGCCGAGGACTACCCCGATGCCAGCATGCAGCCCGCACCCGGCGGCCCCAGAGGCGCGGTTCGGGTGGCCCCGGCAGGGCGGTACCCCGCAGATGATCTACCGGCCGCCACGCGCTGGCGTGTCCAGGTGTCCCGCATGGCCACCGACCTGGAGGGCGCCGGAGCGCTCGTGGAGGTAGCGCCCGACAAGACGCACCTGATCGCTGTCCCCCGCACCGGAGAGATCGCCACCTACGCCACCAGCATGGACGCCGGTGACAACTGGCATCTGATCGGTGCGCCCGGCTACACACGATGCGGCAAGCGGAAAAAGGCGTCCTGGCTACTGGAGAAGCTGCCCGACGACCAGGTGTGCGAACCGTGTCGCACCGGACCTGCCATATTGTCTCGCCCGGAAGACCGGGGCATGCTGTAACACCCGTGGCAAACCCCTCCTCCGGGAGGGGTTTCTGCTTTCATGCACCCATGACCCTCCAGTACGGCGACCCCGATGGGCACGGTGTCCACGGGCAGCTCACCACCGGAGCCGACGGTGGCCTCATCTGCCACGAATGCGGTGCCGAACGACAGTTTCTCGGCCGTCACGTCCGCGAGCACGGCATGTCCGCCGACCAGTACCGGGAGCGGCACGGGCTCGGGCGTGCCACCCGGCTCGTGTCCGCCAGGCTGCACGCCACCCTGTCCACCAAGGGTCTTGAGCGGGTCGGATCTCCGGCGTGGGCCCGGTTCGAGGCGGCACGCGACCCGGACGCAGCGCGCGAGGAGGCCCGCCAGGCCCTCAAGGAACCCCTGAGGCCACAGTCTGTGCAGTCGTGGACCAAGGAGGCGCTGGCAGCCGCGCAGGGTCGCAAGAAACGCTTCTGCGAGGTCCCCGGCTGCGGACGCCCCCATGCCGCGAACGGGCTGTGCCGCACCCACCGGGAACGACTGAAGCGCACTGGGGACGTTCAGGCGCACATCCCCGTGAGGCCACGCAAAGGCGGCCCGGGGTCGAAGAAGGAGAGCTGACCCCGGGCACAAGGAAAGCGCCCCTCCCGCGAAGGGAGGGGCGCTCACGCGTGCGGTCAAGCCGCGAGTTCGAGATCCTTCGGCGACACCTGTTGCCGCGTCGCCAGCGCCAGCACCGCCACGATCGCGCCGTTCACCGCGACCACCAGCTCATCCGACAGGCCGACACCGTAGTGGGTCAGGACCGGCGCCAGCGTGGTCACGACCGCGGTGAACGCCGCCGGCGCGACCGGGCGCACAACCACGGCCTGCACCGCGCCGAGCACCGCACCCAGCGCGGCGACGATCAGCGGCACCGACACCGCGTCCAGGTACGGGGCGCCCGCCGCGAGCGCGACCAGCAGGACGGCCTGTACGGCGTTGATGATGACCACGGGCTCGCGGCCGAAAATGGGACGGGACATCGAATCCTTCTCTCAGGGGTGGGTTAGTACCAGGACCAGCCGGAGGTGCTCACGTGACCGGGGCCTCCCACGCCGCCTTCCAGGTGTCGGCGCCGATCTTGCCGTCCACCAGCAGCCGCTTCTCCGCCTGGAAAGCGCGGGCGACGCCTTCGGTCTGCTTGCCGTACAGGCCGTCCACCGAGATCACCCACCCGCGGTCGCGCATCCGCCGCTGCCACGCGCGCAGGTCCTCGCGGTGCGAGTAGTAGCCCGACACCGAGTGCGCAGGCCCGGATCGGGGCCCGAAGTAGTACCCCTTGGGCAGCGGGAAGCCCGGCGCCCTGGTCGCGGGCGGCTTGGGCTTGGGCGCCGGGTTCGGGGCGGGCTCGGTCGGCTCCGGAACGTCCGGGGTGTCGTCACCCCACACGGCGGGCTTGGTGAAGGTGCCGTCGCGGACCATCCGGTACGCCTTGTCTCCGGGGCAGGAGGTGGCGATGAAGTCGCGGTGCCCCTTCACGGTGCCGGAGATCGACGAGGTGGGCTCCATGAGCCACTCGCGGAGCTGCCTCACGGCGTTGATCTGCGCCGGGGTGACCTCGTCGCGAGGCCCGGTCATCAGCGTCACGGAGTAGTACGTGCTGTTGCCGCCGGGCTGGGCAGCCTGGGTGCGGAAAAGCCCGCGCCCCTCCATCACGTATCCGTGACTACAACATCCCCAGGAATAGCCGATGTCCGCCCATCCGCGAGAGGGTCCGGTGTGGAAGCCTCGGGTGCGCTTCCAGTACGCCTCACACGCGCTGTGCGGCTTGTTCGCGAGGTTCTGATCCGAGGAGTCGTAGTGGACGACCAGGCCCCGTTTGGGGTAGGCCTTCCCAGCAGGGCTGGACTTGGACCAGCCGAAGTCACTGCGCCACTGGAGCTTGTCGGGTTCTGGCATGCGCCCTCCTGGGCATGAAAAAAGCCCCACAAAGGGGCATGAATGTGGAGAAATCGGGCTAGCGTTGGCGTAGCTCCGCCAACTCATCAGCCATCCGGCGTAGACGCGTCTGCTCATCGTGCAAACGCGACTCCATCTCCCGGATACGGGCCTCCAAGGCGTCGATACGCTCATCCCGTTGGCTCAGCTCGTCCTCCAGCGAACTGACCCGAGCGCGCAACCGCTCGTTCTCCTGCTGCAAGCCATTGAGGGAGGAGACCAGGGCGGCGTTCGCAGCAGCGGCATCCGTCACCGTCGCCGTACCCGCATCGGACCGGGTCTGCGCAGCCCGGAACAGCAAGCTGATCGCCCACGCCACGGCACCCAGCAGGCTCGCGCCGGCCCCGCCGATCACCACCCCGTCCAAGCCCATCATTCGGTCTCCGATCTAGGCACCTCGCGCGCCCGCAACGCCCGGGTCAGCACCCGGATACGAAGCAGGCACGCGGCGGCGTACAGCACATAGGTGGCGGCGGCGGTCGTCGCAGTTGCGGGCTGGACAGCGACGATCGCGGCACCGTAGATGAGGGTGGTCGCGGCCAGCAGCACCAGCCCGGCCTGCTCCACGCGGAGCTGCTGGGTGGCCAAGCCGACGAGGATGAGCGGGGATCCCACCAGGAGCGACACCGCCCAGGCCAGGACCATGGGTGCGGGCAGGATCTCCGCGATGGACGGTGGTGCGACGCCGAGGAAGGTCGTGGTTCCGCTGATGACGCCGACGACGCCGAGCATGGCCTCGAAAGGGGCGAGGGAGATGGCGTCAAGGATCGAGCGCAAGCGGCGCACGGGACCTCCTACTCGGGGTCGGGGAGGGTCCACGGGGACGTCACCACAGTGGTCGTCGCCACGTGCTGTGTGCCGCCGCCCGGAGCGGGCTCGGACGAGTACACCGTCGATGTCGTGCGGGTGCGCGTCTGCATCCCCTCGCCGCGGAGCACCGCCGCGACACCGGCCGCGACCACCTCAGGGGCCGCACCCCACCCGCCGCGGACCAGGATCTCTCCCGGGTCGTCCTCGGGCATACTGTTCGGGTGCCCGTTGTACTGCACCAGGACTTGACTGATGGACACGGAGGTCTCCTATCCGTCGACGTCGGGCGGGTCCGGCGGGTACTCCGGCATCGGCGGCGCCGGAGGCGGAGGGGGCTCCGGGTTAGCCACCGGCGGAGTCGGCACCTCAGGATCCGGCGTCACCTCCACCGGGTCCTCCAAGACGGGAGTCCCTTCTGCGGGCTGCTCCGGCTCCGTAGGCATCTCGGACATGCATCCTCCTAAGGAAGGGGTTCGGCGACGATGGAGTGCTCAAAGGTCGTGTACACGTTCACCGTCCCCGAGCTGTAGTTGTACGACGGGGTGAGCGTGTACGTGCCGTTCGGCACCAGGTCCAGGTACAGAACCCGCGAACACGACTGCATGAGCACACCCCGGGCCGTCCACGCCCGCCCCACGGCCGCGGACACCGAGGAAGCCCCCGACAGCGCGGCGCCGATGTGGATGGTCGTGGTGGTCCCGGTGTTGTTGCCCAAGGCGGCAGTGATGGTGATGCGCACCCGTCCCGAGGGGCCGGTCGTGAAGTTCACGGCCGGGTAGTTCCCGGACGGGAACGCGTGCCAGCTGCCGGCCGCCGCGAGCGATGCGGGCCACGACACCATGTCGGTGCGCACCGGCGCATGGGCGGGCGCGTTCAGGTACACCCCGGACACCAGCCTCACCTGCGCGGTACCCGATGCGAGCGCGTCGCCGTCGATCTCGTTGGTCAGCACCAGCTCACGCGCGTAGATGATCGCCCGCGAGCTGGTGCGGGACGGGCTCGCGCCCTCCAGGACGATCGTGGACCGCAGGTTGTCGGCGTCGGCGTTCGGCGACCGGAGCGATAGGGCCCGGGTGCCGCTGGCGCCGTCGATGCCGTAAACGCGTCCCCACTTGAACGAGTTCGTGGCCGCGCTGGGCCCGGACAACCGGACCGACGCAGACCCCGAGTCCGCAACCAGGCGCACCTGACCGCCTCCGGGGGAGGTCCATGCGCCGCTGGTCTCGGTGGTGGTGGCGGTCAGGGTCGCCATCGGTTCGGCCACGTCGTTGCGCTTGGACCACACCGCGAGTTGGGACAGCGTGGAGTTCGCCAGTCCAGTGATCGAGGGCAGGCCGTCGGCGGTGGATGCCGAGGAGTCGATCGCGAAGGACACGGCCCCGGACGTGGCCGCGAATCCGGCGAGCGGCGAGGATGGGGAGGTGGCGTCCGAGGTGGCGGTGAACGCCGACTGGTTCGACGCCGATGATGCGACTAGTTGGGCGGTCATGTTCCCGACCCGCACCCGCTGCGTCACGACGTTCGCGTCGCCCTCGATCACACCGGTCGGCCCGGGAGCGGTGCCCACGACCATCCGCGAGCCGGAGATCTCGGACGCGACGATGTCGCCGCTGAACAACGCCGTTCCCGTGTCGTCCACGACGAACACCAGCTCGTCGGCCGCGTTGTAGCCCTTGATGCCAGTGCTGTCCAGCTCGACCCGGGCCCCGGACGGGGTGCCCGCGATGATCCGCGTCCCCAACACGAGCTCCGCTTCGAGCTTGGACGCGGTCACCGCCGCCGCCTTGATATGCCCCGCCTCGATGGCCTCCGCAGCGATCTTCAAAGCGGTCACGGCCTCCGCGCGAAGCTTCGGCGTGCTGATCGCGTCGTCCGCGATCTCCGTCTCGGTGATGGACCCAGGGGCGATGTCCGTGACCGCCGCCGGGACTCCGGATGCCTGCGCGGACGGGTCCCCGACGATGCCGCCGGTGGTGACCGGGACCAGACACACGTAGTAGGTGGTGCCCACGGTGAGCGGGGCGATGGGGACCGCGCCGGCGGAGCGGGGGATGGTGACGACGAACGTCGCCTCGGACGGGGTGAACCCATCCTCGGTACTGACGTGCACGTTGACGTGGTCGAAGTCGCTGGGGAGCGCGGAGTCGTCCGCGAGCGCACCGTCCCACGACACCCGCAGCCCGGACGGCATCGGCGTCACGGTGGGGGCGGTGGGCGCGGTCACGGGCTCTCCGCCCTCGGTGACCACCGCTGCGCGCCCGTCCGGCTGGTAGCCGAAGCGGAGGCGCACGGCCCCGGTCTCGTCGCGGACCTCTACCGCCTGCCCCTCCTCCAGGGACGAGTGGGCGAGCTGCCCGCCGCGCCCGCCCCGCTGGAGGGTGTCCACCTGCGACTGGAGGCGGAGGATCATCCGGGTCAGGTCGTCGATTGCGTGCTGTGCCGCAGCGTCCACGTCACACCCCTCCCGGGTAGCTGAACCGGTCGGAACGGCGGCAGGTCACCGCGACCTCGTCCGAGCCGGGGCTGATCGTCATGTCGGTGATGCGCACCCACAGGCGGGTCTGCGTCCACCCCGTGCGGGTTTCCACTAGCACGTCGTCGCCGGGCCCGAAGCTCCCGATCGGCGCGGCCTTGTGGTCGACCGCCGTGAACCCGGTGATGTCGGAGATTTTCGACCAGCGCAGGAGTTCCTCCTTGGCCACCGCCGTGCAGGCCGCCGCCGACGTCAGGTCCGGGCGGTCCACGCTCTTGGCGCGCAGCGGCCGGCCGTCCCGCACCGAGTAGGAGCCCCGGACCTTCTTGCTGCCTTCGCCGGCGCCGTACACGACGACGAGGTTGGCGTAGTCGCTGCCGTCGCGGCGGACCGGGACCAGGTCGATGACGTTCTCGCCCTCGGTGAACGTGAGCCGGGTCTGGCGGCGGCCGAGCCGCGGGTAGCCGAGGCGGATGTGCCGCACCACCGTCTCGCCCGGGACGCCCCAGGAGTACTCCTCCAGGTACTCGAACTGCGTCTGGGTGCCGAGCTGGGTGATGCGCTGCCCGGCCTCGATGTCGTCCCACCACGGGATCGAGTACTGCCAATACACCTGCTTGCCGGTCGCTGCGACCGGTTTGCGGTCCGTCTTGGGGTCCCAGATCTTGTCGATGGGGATCGGCTGCCCGTGCAGCTCCTTCGCCGGACCCAAGGACCCGTTCTCGTTGATTTTGCGGATGCCGCCGGTCCACTCGCCCAGCCGGTACGGGGTCGTTGTCGCGTCCAGGGTGACGCCGATGTTCCCGTCGGGCTGCTCCTGGAGGTACTGCCAGATGCGGCGCACCACGTCCAGCGGGTCCACACCGGCGCCGGTGAGCCCGGCGGTTTTCCCGCCCCAGGACAGGGTGGACCGGATCGGCTGCGCCTCCGCATACCCGGACACGCCGGTGATCTCCAGGGTCAGCTTCGGCCCCAGGGTGTCGACCTGCGTCAGCAGCCCGCCCGCCCGGAGCTGCCCGGACGCTTCGGCGACGATCAGGGTCTGCCACTCGTCCAGGACCAGGCCGCCGTTCGCGGTGCGCAGGTCCTCGAATTCGGGGTCGATCGTCGCGGTGATCCGCGAGGGCCCGGACAGGGACCGGGTGATGCGCACGTCCCCCAGCGGCAGGTCGGGGTCCAACTGGGCGCCGGTCAACGCGTTGAAGGCGTAGTACCGCCAGGCGCTCTTCGGAGGCAGCGGCTGCTGTGCGGGCAGCGGCTCCCACGCGGGCTGGCGGAGCAGGATCGCGCCGACGGCCATCCGCCCGACCTCGGTGGACGTGCACACGTACCCCGCGGTGGGCCCGTCCGGGGTGGCCGAGTCCATCGCCGCGACCAGGATCGAGTCCTGGGTGGCGACCGTGTCCAGACCGGCGAAGGTCGGCTCGGTGCCCGGGGTGGTGCCCCAGTGGTAGCCGAACCCCAGCAGCATGTCCCCGCCCACCGCGTCCAGGGACGGTAGAGGCAGGGCGGCGGTGGCCTCGTCGGCGGCCAGCGCCAGCGCGGGCAGGGTCGCGGCGCCGCGGGCCGCCACGCAGATGCCGTGGTGCCAGTGCTCCCCGGACCACGTCCACGTGTACTCCGCCGGCGGGTCAGCGGCATCTGCGGTGGTGGCGGTGCGGGTGTACAGGTAGACGCCGGTGAGCGCGCCCAGGTCGCCGCCGACGATCGAGTCCGCCAGCACCCACCCCGCGGGCGGGGTGACGGCGGCGTGGTCGTTCGCGGACAGCCACGCCAGGAGGGTGTCGTCGGCGCGCACCCCGGCGGGCACGGCCAGGGTGGTGGCGGCCTGCCAGCCGCCGGCCGTCGTCGCTCCGACAAGGGAGGGCACGTCTCACCGCCTCACAGGGTCGCGCCGGGCGTGGCGAGCTCGCGGAACGTGAGGGTGACGTCGAAGTTCGCCCAGCCGTCGGCCACCAAGTGGTTGAGCATGTCGACGTCCGCTTTGGCGTACATGCGCAGGTCACAGGTCATGCCGCGCATCGCCGTGGGGATGTTCGCCTGGGCGGCCAGCCCGATGCTGCACCGGTAGCCGTTCGTTGCGGAGGTGGGGTTGAAGTTGTACGCCGACGACATGGTGTAGAGGGTGTTGCCGCCGGTACCGATCAGGCCCACGCGGACCAGGCCGCGCGCGTCGTAGACCGCGGTCGTGCCGCCGGGCTGCGGGTACATGACGTTGCTCCAGTTCGCCTGGACCTGCACCTGCGTCGCCCACGAGGGGATGGTGACGGTCCAGTCGTGTTGGGGCCAGCGTTCGTAGTCGCTGGTGAAGTCCGCTTCGTCGAAGCGGCCGTCCGCGAGCCCTTGGCCTTTCTGGACCCGGACCTCGGTGTGGATCCTCGGATTCAGCATCTGCCGAAGGTCCGTGATCATGGAGTTCGTGATCGTCGACGTGCTGGCGGGGATCGTGATCCGCGCCAGGGGGATCGCGGTCAGCCCGGACGGCGGCTCGGTCGCTGTGGAGGACACCCCCTCGATCACCCGGAAGTAGTAGACGGGATCGACGGCGGGGTCGTGCGTCCACGGGGTGCCGTCGATCCCCGGGTCCTCCACCTGCAACACGACCATGTCGGTACGCCCGCCGCCGGAGCCGGTCGCCGAGATCGGCACCGTCGCGTCGCCAATGTTGTGGGCGTAGTAGCTGCCCTGGAACGCGGCCTCCTTGCCGAGGATGACCGCGGCCCCGGAGGAGACCCGCACACTGGTGCCGGGCACCGCGAGCTCGCGGACCAGCAGGTCCCCGGACTCCACGATGCCGTTGCCGGAGCGGGTCCCCGACTGGAGCTGAAGACGGGCGATCCGCGCCGACGACTGCGCGCCGGCGACCGCCCACGAGTCGAGCTGCAACGCCACCAGAGCCTCCTAGGGGTTTTCGGTGGCGTCGCGCCACGAGACAGTGCATGAGGACTGGCCGGACATGTCGGTGCCGCGGTACGCGAGCACGGTCTGCCCGACCGGGAGCTGAAAGTCCGCCAAGGCGGCGCCCTTCGCGGTGTGCCGGTAGGACACGCCGTTGTCGTCGCGGATGGTGCGCGCCCACGGGCGGGTGTCGATGGTGACGGCCCGGTCGAACGCCACCGTCATGTCCAACCGCAAGCTGCGGCCGGTACCGACGAGCTCGATCTCGGGCTGGGCGACCGGCCCTCGGATGGTGATCACCGGCCACGTCGGCTCATCGCCGCCGTTGACCACGGCGTCCTGGCGTTCCCCGCCCGGCGCCCACGTGATCGGCCACGTCACCGGCCAGGTGATGCCGCCGCCGCCGTCCGCGACGAGGGTCAAGGCGACCTGCTTCTCGACGTCGCTGTAGAAGAGCCGGTCGACGGTGCGGAAGTCCGCGACGACCTCGGTCAGGCCGGTGCCGCGCTGGCGCTGCGACGCCGGCGCCCACCGGCGCGGCCGCCCGTACACCACGACCGTGGTCGAGCCCTCCAGCCGAAACCGGAACGGCACCACCTCCCGCGGGGTCAACCGGGCGGTGTCCGCGGACCAGGCGGCTTTCAGGGCCGCCCACGCGCCGCGGATCTCCCCGGCGGTGTGGACGTTCGACCACAGGTCCAGGCCGATCGTGCGCCCGTCCCGGTAGTCCCGCCCCATCTGGGAGCCGTCCACCCCGGGGCTGTCGCGGTCGTCGGTGCGGACCTCGGTGTCGCCGATGCGAATGTCGTCGGACTGGATGGGGGTGAGGTCGCCGAAGACAACCCCACCCACCTCGTACTGGCGTTCCGCCAGGTCAGCCATCGCCGGAGAACCTCCCGCCCTTGAGCGCCACCCGCAGCGAGTGGGTGATCTCCTCGGCCATCTCCTGGACGGTCGCGTCCGCCGAATGCAGGCTGGCGTTGATCGCCCCGACCAGCGGGGCCGACGCCCCGTCCCCGCCGCGGCTGGTGGCGGTCACCTTCGCTGCGGTGGCGAGCATCCGCTGCGACTCGGCGTTGGAGTAGATGCGTGCCGGGTCCGCGAAGTAGGCCAGTTCCGGGCCCTGCTCCCCCACCACGGCGAGACCGGATGCGACACCGCCCCTGGCGTAGCCGCTGATCTCCCGGATGGTGCGCACGAGCGGTGACATGCCGCCCCGGTGGTCCTCCTCCCGGTCCTGGGAGAAGATGTCCGCGATCGACACCAGGCCGCCGCCGGCGTAGCCGACCCGGTCCCACATCGGCCGGAAGATCGCGCCCCCGCTGTAAGGGGCCGCGGTCACGTTGTTGGACTGGTTGCCGCCGATCCGACGGCCGCCGCCCTGAGAGGCGATCAGGTTGACGTGCCGGGTCCCGTACACGGCCACGTCGCCCGGCTGCGGCGAATTGGTGCGGGCCATTCCCGACCCGTAGTAATCACCGGTCCATGCCGTTCTCGCCGCGCCACCCAAAGCGCGGGAAGCACCCGTTTGCGCGAACAACCAACTAATGAACATCGCGCACCACGGCGCGCCATTCATTCCGAACCAGCGGGTAATCGCGTTGACGTTGTTGCCGTTCGACTCGGGGTATTTACCGAGCGACGCCTCCGCCAACTGCACAACACCCATCGGCCCGCGTGCGGAGTTCTTGAAGTCCTCCGCCATGCTGTCGCCGATGGACCCGATGAGCATCCTCACCAGGCGGGCGTAGTTCTCCCGCACGTCCAGGCGGTGATCGTTGACGATCTCCGCCGCCGTGTTACCCGTCCCCTTGGTGACCCACCCGCCCTTCGCGAATCCGGGGATGCCGCCCTTGGGGATCTTCTTCTGGCGGAGGGCCTCCATGAATCCGACGCCGTAGTGGTCCACGACGTGGGTGGGCTGCACGAATTCACCATCGGACAGCCACGCCGGGATCGAATCGGAGGTGGCAGTCCCCGGTCCGTGGACCGCGCCGCCCTCGGCATAGAACTGCGACTGCCCGTTCGACGGCGACATGTGCGAGGTGTTCTGGTGCGGCTGTGTGGACCACACACCCCGCGAATTCACCTCGATCGCGGTCCGCACATTAGACGGGATACCGAGGTACTCGTCAGCGAGATCCTCCGCCTCCTGCGCGGTGAGCCCCATCTGACGAGCGGCCCTGACGAACTCCTCGCGACCACGAGCCTGGGTGGCGATCTGCTCGGAGATGCTCCCGTCGTTCAGACGGACAGCCTCCGTGTTCTCGTTGATCGTGTCCCGCAGAGTCCGCAGAGCGGCCTCGTTCGCGCGCCCCTGTTCGGTGTTCAAGTCCAGGGTGGCGCCGTTGTCGGCGGCCGATTCCGTGGCGGCGTCGATCGCGGCCTGGAAGTTCGACTCGGCCTCCGTCATCCCGACGGTGGTCCCGGTGAGGCTGTCCAGGGCAGTTTTCAGGTCGCGGGCCAGGAACGCCCCGTCGAGCATCGCCTGGTTGACGCCCTCCTGAGCCCCCTGGGCCTCCCCCATCGCCTCGGTCTTGCGCTGGTACGAGCCCACGGACTCATTGATCGCGGCGTTCTCGCCGTTGATCGACTCTCGCAGGGCCTCGATCGCCCGGTGGTCCTTGGCGTACTGCTCCTCGGTGATCTCCCGCGCCTGGAGAGCGTCATCCAGGGCGGTGATCTGCCGGTCCAGTTCCTCGTTGAGGCGCCGTTGAGCGCCCGTCTCTCCGAGGACGGCGTCGGTCACCTGGTTGAGGCTTACGCCGAGGCGTTCGGCCTGCTCCAGCACACCCTCGGTTTCGAGGCTGTTGATGGCGTGTGCGCGGGTGTTCTCGCCGATGACACCAGAGTCCTCGCGCACGGCATCGGCGTATTCGCGGACCTTCGCGGCGGCGTTGGACTTGGCTGCGGCGAACAGGCCCAGGGCGGCGATCCCGGCGGTGATCGCGATGCCCCACGGGCCGCCCAGGGCGCCGGTGACACCGGACAGGGCTGTACGGAACCGGCCCGCACCGGCTGCGGCACCGGACGCCGAGGTGCCTGCGGTGGTGAGGTTCGTGGCGTACTCACGGATCCGGCCGGGCAGCTCCCGCATCGGCTGGATGAGGCCTTGATTCGCGTACCCAAGGAGCTGGATCGCGGACCGGGCGGTGAGTGCGGCGACGGCGAGCCGGAGTAGCCACGGGGCGTTCTCCGCGACCGCCGACAGGGCGCTGGCCAGCGCGGTAAGGCCTTCGGCGTACACCACACCCAGAGGCCCGAGGGCGACACCCACGTCGACCGCCGCACCGGCGATGGACCCGAAGAGATCCACGAACGTGGGCCCGTTCTCCAAGGTCCACGAGATGAAACCCTGGAAGTTCTCCGTTTCGTGGCCCCACGCGGCGAACCGCGCGGTGAGGTTCTCCAGCCCTGGCGCGACCTCGTTCCAGAGCGGCTCCATGTTCATGACCAGACCGGCAAGGCCGCTGGTCAAGTTGCCGATGGACCGGCCGAACGTCAGCGTGGACGGAGTGGCCTGCCGGGCCACGAACGCAAAGAAGTTCGTCCACCGCGGGCCGCCGAGCGCTTCCTCAGCCTCCTCCGACAGGGTGGACAGGGCCTGCGCGGTGCGCTGCGTCGCCGGGGTCAGCAGCCGCAGGCCCGTGCTGGCAACGCCGATACCGTCCGCGGCCGCCTGGAGGACGGGCCGGTCGGTCTCCGCGCGGAACTGCCGCCAGGAGGCGGTCAGCCCGCCCATGGCGTCCTTGAACTCTTCCTGCGAGGCGGTCAGGTCGCCGGTGGCGTCGCTGGCCTCCTGGATCGCGGGGATCGCCGCCAGAGCGAACCCGGCCGCGCCCACACCGGCCGCGGTGAACCCGGATGCGACCGCGCCCAGCCCGCCGGCGAGCGCGCCGACGGCGGGGATCAGCGGCGGGATGAGGGTGGTGATCGCGAGGACCCCGGCCGGGGAGACGTCGGAGAACTGCTGCTGGCCCTGTCCGAACGCGGCCAGCCCGGTCCGGCCCCCGCCACCACTGGGGAATGCCGGTGCGGTGCGGGGCGCGGTCGGGGCCGCGACGGTCCCGCCGGTGGTGTTGACCTTGACGTTGACCGTGCGGCCGTCGATCCGGTCGATGGCCTTCTCGACACCCACCAGGGACGCCAATGCGGACCGGGTGTTCGCGGACACCTTGACGGTCACGGCCTGACGTCCGACCTCGTTGAGCTGACGCTTGAAAGCGGCGAGTTCGGACTTGGCCTTAGCCGAGTCGAGTCCAACCGGGACGTCCATGCCCTTGTCGGCGTGGCGCTTCAGTTCGGCGCGCAGGCGGGGGCCGAAACGCTTGAGGTCGGGGAGTACGTCGACCCATACCTGACCGGCATCCGGCATCGGACACCCCCTCTACTGCTCTGGTGGTGCCTCGTGTTCCGGCGGCGGCTTGACCAGCGTCAGGTGCCGCTTCGGGGGCGCGAACCGCTCCAGGTACGCCTGTTTGCGCGGGTCCGGCCTGCGGGTCTGCTGCTCCGACTCCGTCGCGTCCTTCTTGGATGTGGGCACCGGGTAGAGGCGCATCGCCGGAGGTTCGTCCTTGAGGTGCAGGCCGACCCACAGGATGCGCGCAAGGTACTGGAGCCGCGAGTCCACCAAGGCGAGTTGGCTATTGGTCTCGTCCCAGGGACGCCCCGGATCGAGCCCCTGAAGGGCCGCCCGTGTGCGGGGCATGCGGGACATGTCGTGGATGACCAGCAGCACCATCCGCCGGAAGCTGAGCTTGCCCCGGTAGTAGTCGACCAGGTCATAACCGCGATCCAGCAGGTCCAGCTCGACCTCGCGAGGGTGCTCCTCTAGGACGGCGAGGAGCTGGAGGCTTCCCCCCGGGTGACTCCGGCCCGGTCGTCGTAGTAGCGGATGATCCGGCCCACGGCGCGGGCGGGAGCGTCAAGGAACGCTTCGAGCTGCTCAGGGTCTTCGAGGGCGCCGCGAGCCCAGTTGACGATGTCTCCTCGGACGAAAGCGAAGTCCGTGTTGTACGACCAGTCCACAGGCGGCTTGAAGGTGAACACGGTTCCGTCGGACATCACGAACGGGACGGTCTCCTCCATTGCCTCGTTGACCTGCGCGGCCTTGTTGTCGGGTAGGTCGACGACCTTCACCGCTCCAGCGGGAACGGACGGGGCGGCGGGCTTCTTGGCGGGCTGGCGTGCGGCCACAACTACTCCTCAGGGCAGGTTGGTGGGCAGGTAGGTGATAGGTGGACGGGGCACCTGCCCGGGACCCCGCCCACCGGTCTGGATCAGGCGGTGACGGTCACCGACAGGGTGTCCGTGACGCCCCGGTACATGGCGCTGATGGTCGCGGTCCCAGCGGTCACGCCGGTGACGGTGCCGTCCGAGTCGACGGTCGCGATGGTGGGCGCGGAGGTGTCCCAGTCGGCGTCCGCGGACACGTCGTCGCTGGTGGCGTTGTAGTACGTGGCGGTCGCGGTGAGCTGAGTGGTCGCGGCGACGGCGACGGTCGCGGTTCCGCCGATCTCCATGGACTCCACGGGCAGCCACATGCCGTCGGACAGGAAGTATCGGTTGAACATGAGGCCATCGCTCGCCTCGTAGATCGTCCACGTCAGCGACGTCGCGGTGACGTTCTCGGCGTTCTTCGGGCGTTCGCCACGACTGGTGACCTCAGCGATCGCCGCGACGGTCCGCTCGTGGTTGGTGCCGTCGAACGTATCCACAGCGAGCATGTAGCGGCGCTGACCGGTCGGCCGGTGCACCGGATAGGTGAGGATGCCGCCCGGGAGCTCCACCATGTCCGACAGGTCCACGCCGTCGTACAAGGCCTGGGTGTAGGGGTTGGTTTCCCACAGCGGGGTGGTGATGGTCTTGGTCACCGAGATGATGTCGGTACGAACAGGGCTCTTGTACCCCAAGGGCCTCTTTTCGTTCCTTTCTTCTTCATACGCCTCATTGAAGCCGGTGGGGTCGATCGCGCCGAGGTCCCACCACTCGGTGCCGAACGGGTCCAGGCCGGTGGGCAGGGTGCTGCCCATGGGTGCGACGTAGCACTTGCCGCCGTCGGTTCCGAATGCGCGGATCGCATTGACGTTGTCCGCCATGTCCCCTCCTGGGGTTTTCAGCCCTGGCGTGGGCATGCGGAAAAGCCCCGGTCACCGTGTGGTGCGGGGCTGGAGACGTGGGCAGGTCAGACCCGGAAGGGCCTCAGATACAGCTCACCGGTGAAGGACGCGGCGAGCAGGTTGGTGTTCGTGTCCGGGTATGCGGACGGGTTCGTCTGGCGTCGGACACACCCGACGGTCGCAGGTCCGGCCGGGGTGTGATCGGTCGCGGGGATGGTCACCTGGGAGCCACCGAGGACAGCGAAGTGCGCGCCCACCAGACCCGCCAAGCTGTTGAGGCCGGGCCGTCCCGTGGACTCAGCGACGCGCACCACGACCTGCATGCGGGCGATGTCGTGGACGCGGCGATCAGCAGGCGGGGACGGGAGCCGGTTCACCTGCACGATGGGCAGCAGCGCCGGGAAACGGTCCGGGACCGGCAAGTCGGTACACACGTGCCCGACATGGGCTCCGAGGCGCCCCCGAAGCCACGTGGTGACGACCAGTTCGGCGTCCGGATAAAGGATGACGGGCAGGGCCATGTCACCCCCCGCGCGGCTTGGGCCTCCAGGACGACGGCGGAGCCTTCGAGTCCAGATACGCGGCGACCTTCTGCTTGTCCTCGTCGGACACCCTGGGAGCGTTCGAGTCGGTCAGCTCCACAGTGGACGCCAGGATCGTCACGTTGATACCCGCCGGATACCCGGGCGCGGACATGATCCTGATGCCGTCGTCCACGGCGATCGCCAGCGGCTTGCCGTCCACCAGGACGCGCTGCTCGTCGCCGTAGCGCTCCACTCGGATGACGGGGAGGTCACCCATCGGACGGCTTCCGCGCCGGCGCCTTGGTGTCCGCCTTCGGTGCCTCGGGTGCGGGCTTCGCCGCAGCCTTGGGCTTGGTCGCCTTTTCCTTCTCTGCGGCTGCCTTGTCAGCGGCGCGCTGGAGTTCGACGATCTCCTCCGGCGAGAGCTTGACTTCCTTGCCTTTGCCTCCGGCGATGATGTCGCGAGCTTCCTGCGGACCCACCCACACGATGTCGCCGGGCTGGCGGGACGACCCGTCCTTGCCCTTGTGCGGGTAGCCGATCTTGACGTGCGGCATTGCTGCTCCTAGGTGTGTGTGGTGCCGCGCGCCGCCAACTCCAGCGCCTCGGCGAGATTATGCGTGGCCCGGGTGCCAGGGTGCATGACGCGAGCCATGGGGTGCGGGGCGCCGGGCCACCACAACGCCTTCTTGTTGCGCGGCCGGATCTCGTGCGGCCTGGTCCCGTACTCGATCCACTCGCTTTTGCGGTCACGGGCGATCACCCGCCACCCGTGCGGCTGGAGACGTTCGGTGTCGATCGACTGGACGTAGTCGCCGGTGTCGATCGGGCCCCGCCCCCTGGCCATCGCCTGCACGCGGCGGGCACGGTCGCGGATGTCGTCGTCCACCGGCCCCCAGCTGCCGAGCCGGTTGATGACCTGCTGGTTGAGTTGGACACGCCCCATGGTTCACCCCTCGATCCGGTCGGCCTTGAGGATCATGTGGCCGATCCCGCCCACGTCAGGGAGGGTGAAGGGGTCGCCGTTGATCTGCCAGACGACGCCGTTGATCTCCAGGCCGTCCGTCGCGAGAACGTCCACCCCGGGGTTGAGGAACACCTGGATGGACTGGCTGCGCTGCTCACGGCCGCCCCTTCGCTCTTCCTTGGTCGCCAGCGACGCACCCAAGGTGGCGCTGTCCGGCTGCACACACGCGTCGAAAGGGCCCGTGCGCACAGCTGCCGACCAGTCCTTAGTGGACCTGGACTCGTTGCCGTACAAGTCCTTCACGATCGGCGGACGCAGCACGTACACCTGATCCGTGATGATCGGCAGCATCACACCACCCGAGGATGCGCAGGTACCAGACCCGCGAGACGCAGGATCGACACGGCCTGAGACGACACCGGGTCGTCCACAACCGCGCCCGTCGTCGGGGACACCGCGTAGGACTTGGACACCTTGTCGACCTTCACCGACGCCACCTTCCCGCCCTCGGACGGCTGGTTGGTGCCCTTCGGCTTGAAGGTCGCCTGCGCACACGTGGCGTCCCGCAGCGCCTCTACGACCGCAGGATCCGTGGGCCTACCGTCGGCGTCCGTGTCGTACACGGCACCGACCAGCAGGTCATCCACGATGAGGGAGGCGTCCCGCAGCGCCAGCGACGCACCCGCAGGCGGATCCGTCAGGTCCAGCCAGGCGGCCAGCTCCTGCGGGGTCGCGTACACCAGCACCACGGGACACCCCCTCTGCTACTCGTCGGTCTTCTTGGCGCGGGAGGCGGTCCGCTTCGGCTGCTCGCCGCCTTCGACCTTGTAGCCGCGGCGACGGAAGTACGCCAGAGCGGCACGGTTGTCGTCGCTGTCCACGGTCGCCGCGCCCTTGGAGAACACGACGCCCGCGACCTCACCAGAGAAGCCCTCGTCAGGCGCAGTCACCTTGAACTCAGCCATGTCAGGCCCCCGTGACCTTGATGTTCCGCATGACACCGCACGACTTGACGTTGCGGAGCACGGCGGCGACCGGGCCCATCTCGATCTCGCCCTTCTTCACCGCACCAGGCAGGTCGAACGGCGGCATGTACGTGCTGACGAGGCCACGGCCGGCCACGGACGCACCGTGGAACGAGTCCAGACCGAACGACACCGCGTACAGGTCTGTGAGACCGGTGATGTTGCCGCCCGCGCCGGCGCCGTCAGCATCACGGGACTCGATCGGGATGATCGGGGAGGCGCCAGTCATGTCATCGCCGATGTTCACCAGCGTCCACGGCCCGTACATTTCCACCTGGCGGCCCAGGTCGTCACGGGACTGGGTGTACATGCCCGCCCACCGGGCGAGCGCACGCACACGGGTAATGGACGTGGTGTTGCCCAGGATGGCCTTCACTCCGGGCGGGAGCGCACCCGGGGCGCCGAGGTCACCGCCACCAGTCGTGGACGGGACGATACGGGACAGCCAGTCATCCAGCCTGTCCAGGGCGGACATCGCCAGCGCCTGCGTGTTGATGGTGCCGGGGGTCCAGTCGACGTACCCGTCGGTCTCACCCTCGTCCAGCGGGTTGTACTCGGTGGAGCTGCCGACGAGGAGTTTGTCCAGGCCGTCGAAACCGAGCGCGTCCACGGCGGTGTCGCCGTTGATGAGCTCCTGCTGGAACTTGGCGCGGACACCGGTGAGGAGCTGCTGCATCTGGAACGTCAGCTCGTTGGTGGACGCCTGACCCAGCTCGGCGAGCACACGGTCGATCTCGAAGCTGCCACCGAGGGGCTTCAGTTCGACGGTTTCCCGCTCACGGGTCGCCTCGGTGGGCGTGTACTCGGAGTTGTACGCACGGAACGCCGCGCCGCGGGGGGCGAGGAGCCGCGTGTACCCGTACACCAGGGACCCGCCGCCGGTGCCGGGGGTGACGGTGTCGTCGAACACGATCTGGTCGAGCAGCCAGCTGTACCGGCGCAGGTTGTCGATGACGGCATACGAGATGTCGTCCTGGGTGTTGAGCTGGGCCTGAGCCAGCGTCTGAGGCATCGGGATCTATCTCCTAGCGGCCGGGCCCGATGGTGCGGGACACGGCGTCGTAGAGGCCGGTGGGGCGAGAGGTGCGCTTTTCACCAGGCCCGCTGGAGAAGTCCGCGCTACTGGAGGTGGCCGCCGGGGCCACCCGGTACTTGGGGTTGGAGTCGACGGTCTGCTTGACCAGGTCGCTCACGGTCGCGGCGAAGTCGTCCGCCGCGGGGTCTAGGTCTGCGAGCTTGCTCGCGAAGGTGCGGGAGTCGAGGAGGGTGTCGACGTCCGCGCCGTGCTCACGGGCCGCACGCTCAGCGGCGCGCTCCACAGTGAGCTGACGGAGAGCGGACTCCCGCTCCTGCGCCTGCTGCTGAGCTGCGGTGAGCTGCTCGGTGAGGTCATCCACCGACGGAGGCTTGTCAGCGTCCTTCAGCCCGAGGGCCTGAGCGATCGCATCCAGCTGGTCTTGTCGGGCCTGTTCGGCCGCAGTCAGCTTGGACTCGTACTCCTTGGCCTTGACGCGGTGGTCACCGGACTCCTTGCGGGTGTCCTTGATGAGCTTCTGCGCCCACTCGGGCAGGTCTTCCACGCGTTCGGGGACGGCCTGCGTCTCCTGCTTGGTGGTGTCCTGCTGGCCGGTGGGGGCGTGCTGCTGGGTGGTGTCGGCGGCTTCGGGCGCCTGGCCCTGCTGCTCGTCGGACATGTGGTCTCCAAATGCGAAGAGGCCACCGCCCGGGTGGCCTCAGCGTGGATGGGCGAAACGCCCCCATGTGTCGGGGCGCGGGACTACGGTTGGCGCATGGCTGTGAAAGTGATCCAGAGCAACGGGGCTGAACGCCACTTCCGGGACGACCGGGAACGCGGCAGCTACCGGTATGACATCCACCCCAGCGGGGCGCTGCGCATCATCAAGACGCCCGACTACAGCAGGGGCCTGGACTCCTCGTGGGTGGTGCTCGTCTACGGGCCTACGGCATGGAACGCCGTCAGTGGCACCGGATGGGGCGGCACGGACGACAACCTGACCGGGCCGCACCACAACGACGATCCGCCGAGCGACGAAGGCTTCACGTTCTAGCGGTCCCCTTCAGGCGCCGGCGCGTCCTCGCCGGCGCCTTCGTCGTCCTCGGGGTCCTGTCCGTTGACGAGGCCAGCGACAGTCCGCGGGTCGACGATCGGGTTCTCGTCCTGGATCTTCTGAACTTCCTCGGCGACCTGGTCGTCGTCCCAGTCGGGGTGGACCATCCGCACCTTGACCTCGTCGGAGGCGGCGCGGGCCCGGGTCAGCAGCTCCACAGTGCGCGCGGTCGCCTCGGGTGCGTCCTGCACACCGTCAGGCCACTCCACGGTGGGCCTCTGTGGGGTCACGTCCGCCTTGCACTGGGCTTTATCGATCTCCAGCAGCACCAGCGCGAAGCGCGCGAGTTCGGGTCGCCAGTACCCGATCTTGCGGTCCCGTGTCGCGAAGGTGCGCCGCTCCCGGTGCTGCACTTCGGTGGCGGTGATCGCCAAGTCCCCGGACTCACCGAAGGTCTGAGCACTGAACCCGGCGGCGCGGACGATCTGCTCCAGAAGGTGTTGGACGGTGCGCTCGTGCTCGTCAACACGGATGTCGAACTGCACTTCCTTGATGAGGTCAGTGAACTTATCGCCAACCCCCTGAAGGCCCTTGAGTTCGGTGAACACCTCACGCTCAAGGTCGAACGTCGCCGCTTTGCCGCGCCCGTGCGTATCCAGATAGGAGTCAGCGACGATCAGACGTGCCTTCGCCAGCCGCACGTCACGCATCCACGAGCTGTACGCCTCGTCGAGGGCGTCCATGAGCTGTTCGGCGCCCTGGTAGTCGGAGCGTCCGAGTGGGGATCCGCGCATCAGCCGGTTGGGGCGGATGTTCGGCACGTACACGATGGCGAGCCCGGTCGCTCCGGTGTCGATGCCGCCATCGGCGTCGACCTTGAAGCCCTTGGTTTCCGGCCGGTCTGCCAGCGGAAGCTTCCGGCCGAGCTGGTCACGGGACCCCTCGTACAGTCCGTGGTACACCCTGCCGGATTCGTGGCGTTCCAGGTGTCGCCACACACGCCCGTCGTCGCGTTCCTCCAGCACCTTCCACAGGGTGGCGGCGACCAGGCGTCCAGCCCGCCATTCGGGGGCGACGCAGTCGGGGATGATCGCGTCCGCGAGCACATGGTCGGCAACAGCGAGGTCCCATGACGCGCGCAGGTACACGCCGCCGTAGGGCGATGACACCTCGCCGCCTTCAAGGAGAACCGCGCCGAGGCCGCCTTCGGACATGAGGAAGTCCAGGCGCTTTTGGGTTTTCTCGTCCTCAGCGACCAGGGTGGGCGCTTCACCGAAGAGGAGTTCGGCGTTGGTGGTGGCAATGTCCCCGGCGATGGGCACGTGGATGCGGGTGGGCATCTGCTCGGGGTTGGGCGGTCGGCCCCACCAGAAGCGGGCCGCCGCACCGACTACCCCGCCGCGATACTGCGAGGGGCGCGGTGTCGGGAAGTGCCGGAGCCGGGATCCTCCGCCGCCGTACACAGCGGACAGTTCCTCTGCCGAGCCTCCGTACCATGCGCCCCATTCGTCGTAGTAGGCGCGGGGCAGGTCGGTGTCCTTGGGGGGCCATGGCACGGACGAGTCAGGGAGCGGCATGCCCCACCCCCTCACGGTCGGTAGTCATCAGGCCCGGGGATTCCCGCACTGCTGTCACTTGGAGTTGCTGCGGGAGAGCTTCGCGGACGTTGGCGTGACCGTCAGGGTGACGTCCGGCCACGGCATCGACGGGTCCAGGCTGACGCCGACCTCGGTCGCCCCAGTGAGGGATTCGACCTGCTCGAACAGGGACACGGCGAGACGCTTCCAGATGTACGCCTGCCACTGCTGCTCTCCGAGTTCACCGAGCGCCCCGTGGAACTTCTCCACGGCGCGCTGAGCAACCCGCTCAAGAGACTCGGGAGGGTGACTCATTCGAGGCCCCGCTCGCGCCGGTCCAGGATCTGCGCGAGCATCATGTACGAGTCCGCCACAGACACGAGCTGCGGAGCGGGCTGGAGCCCAGCACACGACCGCGCCTCAGCGAGAGTCGCCGCCGCGAGCGTGACCGTCTCTCGGAAGGTCGGCATCTGGGTTTCGGGGGTGGTGTCGTGCTCGGTCATGCTGCCAGTCCAATCGGGTCGGGGAGCGCAGAGCGCCACAGTGCTTCCGTGGTCGCGAGGGCGTACCTGCTGGCGTCCAGACTGTGGTCGGCGACCTTCACGGGCTTGTCCTCGCCCTTCTCTGTCGCCTTGTCATCCCACGAGTAGCCCGACACCTCGTTCGTCCACCCACGACACCGGTCCGCCACCACAAGCTGCCCCTCAGCGAGCAGCGTCGCCGTGAGCGCGATACCGCGGTTCACGTCGTTGTCCGCCGGGGTGGACGCCAACCCGTCCTGATGGAGTTGGAGCCGGAAGCTCGCGGCGGACGGGTCGACCACCACGTACTCGACCGGTATCCCCACCTGCTTCGGGTGGTGTGCGGTGCGCAGCCAAGCCCGCACCTGGTCCGAGAGTTGCCCGTCGGTGAGGCGCGGCGCCCCAGTGCGCGGGTCGTGCCGCCACTCATCCACGAGCACCAGCCGGGACCGGTCGCGGCCGCGTTCGTCACGCTCATCGGACAACCCGAGCAGCAGGACACTGGAGGCATTGGTGGTGCCGTAGTCGACGCCGGCGGCCATGATCCGCTGCAACGGAGGCAACTCCCCCCACGGGAGGACGTGCCGGTCCGGGTCCCACATCGGGTACACGGCGCCCTCAGCAGCGACCCAATCCCCGAGGATGAAACGCCGAAACCAGAGCCCCGTGAACTCGATGCGCTTCCTGGCCTTGTAGTCCTCACTGAGCGCCGGATTGTCGTCCATGGTGAACCGCCAGTACCGCCAGTGCGGCAACTGGTCCAGCTTGTCCAGGAACTTGACTTTGAGCCAGTGCGACGGGCTGTCCGGGTTCGTCGTCCCGAACAGCTGAGCGCCCTCAACCGACATGCGACCAAGGAGCTGCGTGAAGAAGTCCTCGGGGAGCACGGTGACCTCGTCGCAGTACGCGCCGGCCACCGTCATACCGCGGATCACCTTCTCCGCTTTCGCGTCCGACGCGCCGATCACATGCACCCGCCGGCCCAAGATGGTTCCTGTGGGCGCTCCGGTCGTGTACTTCACCTGGTCGGCGAAATCCCCGAACAAGGCCGGGTCCTGGAGCGGGCCCATGACGTTACGGCCGATGGCCTCACGGGTGCGGCCGATCATCACGAGCTCGCCGCCGTGCGGGGCCTCCGCCACGTAGAACAACCAGCGCAACAGGCTTGCGATGGTCTTCCCGGAGCGGATGGCGCCGTCCCAGATGTTGACCGACGCGTCACTCGTCGCGACGCTCTCCAACTGCTTCCGGCTCAGAGGGAGGCTCTCCAGCACGCTCCGCCTCCCACACCTGCTTCACCGACGCGAACAGGTTGCCCAACATCGACTTCGCCCCGTCAGCGGAGTTGGCCGCATCGACCTTCTCCAGCTCAGCGGACGCACGCACCGCCGTCTGCACAGAGGTCAGAATCGCCCGCTTGTCCGCGAACGGCGGCTCTTCAACCTCAGCGGTGTGCCACTCGCCGTCACGGCCACCGAACGCCCCGATGGTCGTGGGCTCCCACAGTTGCTTGCGGAGCCGTTCGGCGTCGGAGAGGAGGTCGGAGGCGAGCTGTGCGCGCCGAGCCCGGTTGTCGGCCTGTTTCGCGCGCGTGGCGTTCTCTGTGCTTGTACGTTCAAAAGCGTCGTTCAGACCAGCCTCTTTGGCGAAGTTCGCGACGCTTCCGGGGCTGACTCCGTGCTTTTTGGCGATGCCTCGGCAGGTTCCGCCGGCGCGGATGTCGGAGATGATGGCTGCGCGTTTGGTGTCGTCGATGCGTTGGCCGCGCCCCACAACCCCCTCACCTCCCGCCGGTTCCGGTGTCACACTGTTGGTCTCGCGTCGCCCGCTCCGGCGCTCCCCCTACTGGAGGTGTGTGATGAGGCTGTTGGTGTGGTCCGCTGTCGCGGTGCTGGTGGTGTCCGGGTGTGCGTCGCAGGCCCCCGAGGAAGCGGAGCCGTCGGAGTCGCCGTCGCCTGCTGCTGTGGAGTCGCCGTCCGCGTCGCCGTCGGTGGAGGTGGACCCGCGCTCCGCCCAGTCCATCTGTGACACGCTGCGGCTGCGGGACGTGTACGTCAACGCGGACAACTTGGAGCCTCACGAGGAGGCGCAGATCGTGATCCTGGGCATGGAGGCGAACACTGCTGCGTTGGAGGAGGATGCGGAGCCTGCGTTGCGGGAGATCGCGTTGGAGCACATGGGTGACACGGATGCGGCTGTGGAGTTGATGGTGCCGTGGTGTCAGGAGAACACGGAGCCGTTGTTGGAGTCGGATCCGTGGTGAGGTGGTCCCGGTCGCTCCGACCCCCCAGCGAGAGCGACCGGGACGATCCGGGGGTGGTCAGGCGGGGTTCTCGATCTCGTCTGCGAGCGCGCGCAAGGTTCGGACGAGGGTGGCGTTGTACTCGTCCAGGTTGTCAGCGGTGAACTCCGCCGCGACTTCGGGGCCGTTGTCCATGAGTTCGATGAGTACGCGTCCGCTCACCTGCGTGTTCTCTGCGGGAAGGACGTTCGCGCTGGGGGTCCTGTCGAAGCGGATCACGGTGTCTCCTGGGAGGTTGAGGGGTGCGCCCGGCGCGGGGACGATGCGCCGGGCACGATCAGTGGGTGGGCGTCTCGACGGGCAATGTGGTGCCACACCGTGTGCAGGAGGGTCCGCCGTTGATGATCCGGATCGACGTCTTGTAGCCGAACGGACGCCTCTCAATGACCTCGACTCCGCCCGGGGGCAGCGTGTAGTCCTCTGGATACAGGTGGCCGTGTTCTTCGCAGTCGCGGCGGGCGTGCCAGTGCTCCAGCTCTCGGATGCGCGCGTGGTCGGCCTTCATGGACACCTCCGAACACGTTCAGATACGGGGCTTCCCGCACGCGGTCCACGTCAGCAGCGCCGCGAGGTCAGCGTCAGCAGGCGGCAGGATGCGGGCCGCCAGGTCCACGGCAGCCGACGCGTTACCTCGGGCGCCCCACAGCACGCCGCTGCTGAACACGCCCCAACCGTCGCCGTGGGGTGCGACGCGCACTGCCTCGCCGCTGGAGGTCGCCCACTCGATGCCCGTGGACAGCTCCACGATCGCGTTGAAGCGCTTCGCCGCCCGCATGGAGTCCTGGGCCTGCTGCGCGAGCTGCACGTTGGTGGCCAAAACACCTCCGGGCACAACAAAGGCCCGGGGCTTCCGCCGCCGGGCCTCAAGTCTTTATAGCGATTCTCCGAATCTTAGAAACAGAATACGGAACTGAGTCAAGTTGTGCAACCTAACGGTTGAACATGCAGGTCAACGCTCGTCGTCGTACCCGCCGCGCACCAGCTCCGGCCACTCCCCGTCGGTGACCTCCCGCTCCAGCGCGTCCATGGTGTGCCCGTCGGGGATGCGCACCTGCCCGAGGACGACCAGCCGCCCGCCACGGGGCCCGTACACGGTGATCGTGGACATCCCGGCATAGGCGCGGGCGTCGATACCCTCCGCCTGGAGCCGGTCGATGACCCACAGGCCCACCGGCCCCTCGTCGATGCTGTCGCGGACTCCGACGATCCCCGCGCGGAGGATGACCTCGGCGAACTGGGAGGGGGTGAGCCATCCGGCCTCACCGACGATCCGATCCAGAGCGGCGTTCACGTGCGGCTCACCAGCGCGTGCGGGTGAGGGCGGCGCGATGCTGGGGGCGATAGTCTCAGTCATGGTTCTCCTTGCTTGCTGGCTGGGGTTCCACAGGCCCGCCGGAGCTCCACCTCCTGGCGGGCCGCTCTCATGCGGCGCGTTCTCGCCTGTCCTCGCGGATCGCCGTGTACTCGGCGTAGTCGGCATCGCCGCTGTTCACGGCAAGCAGGTCGCAGGGGCAGTACACCTCGTCCCATTCGGCGTCGTCGGCGAGCTGCATGCCGCAGTCGACGAGGTAGCCGAGCCGAGTGATGGGTCGCAGGCACGTGTCGGTGACGGGGTCGGGGGCGGCCATGTCCTCCATGTAGTACCGGTCCTCGATCGTGGTCGTCATGAGATCTCCTCGGAGTGCCAGTGGTAGACGGCGACCCGCCCGTCGTAGTCGGTGATGTGCAGCGACCCGCCAGCCGCGACGGCCTGGGTGATGGTCTCGGTGATGTCCGCGTTGGAGTCCTCGGACAGGTCGATGTGGAAGCGGTCGTCGGCCATGCGGGTCCTCTTTCGGTTGGTGCTGGTTGGTCAGGCGGCGAGTGCGTGGGCGCGGGCGTCCTGGAACGCCTTCTTGCGGGGCTTGTACGCGGCCAGCAGGGCGACGAACTGCCCCCGGGTGTAGCGGACACAAGAGCGCCGCACACCGTCCTTGAGCGCGTAGCCCTTGACGCCGTGGGTGGCCTTCTTGCGGAGGGTCGCGGCCATGCCCGTGGCGGTCGCATCGTCCACACCCAGCGCCCGCAGGTGCGACGCGATGGTGTGGCGTTCGGCCCGGTGGGCGGCGTGGGCGGCGTTGCGAGCCTGAGTGTCGGCCTGCCGCTGGAGCCGGCGCATCGCCTTCTTGATGCGGGCTTCGGTGACGGTGGGGCGTCGGCGGTCCGTGGTCTTCGTGGTCCGGGGCTGCTGAGTGGTGTCCTCGTCCTCGATGATGTCCACGTTCGTGTAGTGGACCATCGTGTATTCGCCGGTGTAGTTCCCGGCGGCGTCCGCGAAGCCGACCTTGATATTGCCGTAGAGGCTCCGGAAGCCGATTGCGATGCCTTCTGCGCCCTTGGCCCACCCGTTGCGCCCGTTGATGCGGACGCGGGCTCGGGTGCTGACTGCCTTGTCGATCTGGTTCGTGTCCATGTCCGCTCCCTCGCTCGTGCTGATGACTAACACTCTAGGCCCAACATGCGTGGCACGTCAACACGTTAGGCATGTGGTTCGTGCCCAACATGCGTGGCATCATGGAGAGATGAGCACACACCCGATCACCCGAGCAGTGGAGAAGTACAACCGCACGATCGAGCAGGCCGAGAAGGAGCGCACTCGCGCCTTCCAAGAGGTCGCCAAGGAAGGCGTTCCCCAGACGGAGATCATCGAGAAAAGCGGCTACAGCAGGGAGACCGTCCGGCGCATCCTCAAGCCCGAGATCGTCGAAGCCCAGAAGGCGCGTCGCCGAAAGAGCTGACCCGAGCCCCCGCCCTTCCGGCGGGGGCCTTCTTGCTCACGCCACCCGGGTCTTCCTCGCCGCCATCCCCAGCACATCCCCCAACCGGACGACCAACCGGGGTTTCACCGCGACCGGCACGATGCGCCCCTCGGCGACTGCTTTGCGGATCCCCCGGTCCGTCACCCCGTGCCCCATCGCACGCGCCGCCATCGCCGCCTCAGCGACCGACAACCTGCGCTCCGGAGCCGCCACACGGGCCGCCCGGACAGACTCCTCCCGCCGCTCCTCGATGTCGTCCACACGCCCCTCGCAGCCCTCCACACGGCACCGCGCCCACGTGCGGTCGGCCGGCGCGTACACCGGGTTCGAGCAGTCCGGGCACAGGCCGGCGAACACCCGCTCGGCGGGCCTGTTCACGATGTGCCGCACCCGGGCGACATGCGAGCGGATCTCCTCCACTGCCGAGTCGCCCCACTCGGCGACACGGACGATGTCCATGTTCGCGTGCAACAGCCGGGCCATGGCCGCGATGGTGTCCGCGGGAGCGGGTGCGCCGTGGTCGTCGATGAGGATCCGGCACCAGCCGGAGAGGCAGGTGTGGAGGTCGCGGCGGATGTCGCTGGCGGCGTCGTTGATGAGGAGGGGCGCCTCGGAGGGTTTGCCGCCGTTGCCGCTGCGGGGGCGGACGTCCATGCGGGCGATGGTGATGTCGAGGTCCACGTCCAGGCCGTGGAGGTCTCCGGTCGCCCAGAGGGCTCGCAGGTCGGCGGCGAGTGAGCCAATGCAGGGTGCGCACACGGTGCCGTGGTGGATGTCGGCGGCGCAGAGGCGGCAGGAAAGCGTCATCGGGTCCCCCAAGGTCGGTCTAGACTTTGACCTGTAGAGACTCGTTCCTTCCACAGCCTGGGACCGGGAACTTCTACGGGGGTTGAAGAGGGCTCGCTGTCGGGGGACGCGGGCCCTCTTCTCATGTGCGGGGGCGGGGCTCTCTCGGCAGAGGGCGACACCGGCACGATGGGTGTGCTGGTGGGAGCCCCTGGAATCCGGCCCACAGCTTGCGGGGGATGCCGCGCCCGATGGGCGGGGTGAAGCGTTTCCCCGGTCCGATGCGCTGCCCGTTCATGGCTGTGCACACCGCGCACGCCTTGCCGTCCCTGCGGGTGACCCATTCGAGGTCCAGGCCCAACCAGCGCGTGTAGCTGTAGGTGGCGGCGGATGCGGCCTGGTGGATCTTGGTGACGGCCAGCCGCACCATCCGCCGCTGAAACCGAGCGAGCTCCACTTCCGGGGTGGCGGGGGTGACGGGCACTCCCCCGGTGGGCCGTCCGGTGTGTGCGGCATCGACCCGCTGTGCCGCGTCGGCTACGACCGCCGCCACGTCCGCTTCCACGCTGGTGGGGAGGGGTTCGGCGAAGTAGGCGTTGCGCCCCATCCGTTGTCCCACGGCGGCGTTCATGGCGATCCGCGTCCCGATCGTCCAGCCCGTCTGCGCGGCACGCGACACGGCGTTCATGAGCGGCGCGACGATCGCGAGGAGCGCGGCCCCGGTGATCCCGGCGGCAACGGCAGCGGCGATGATGGCGTGCAACTCCTCGGACGCCTGCTGCTCGGCAGTATCGAGTTGCTGCGCAGGTGTGGGTGGGGCGGGAAGATCAGTGACGGTCACGGCTTCCACGCCTCCCGGTAGTCGGGGTGGTCGGCGTACACGGCAGCGAGCTGACCCAGGACTGCGTCTTCGTACCACCATGCCGAGTCGCCGTCGGCGCGCTCGAAGAACGCCAGGATTCCCCGCTTGGCCGCAACCTCGCGCTTGAGGCGGACCTCGTCCATGGCGATCGTGTTGTGCATGCGGTCGTCGTCGTACACCCACATGCCGTGGGCGGGATCGTGGACGTCGATGGGGTCGATCTCACCGCTTCGGCTTCGGTGCTTCTGGTAGTCGAGCATGTCGTCGGCGAGCCGATCTTCCTCGTCGTAGCGGGCGTTGAGGAATTCCACGATGCCCATCTGACCTCCTGTGTGCGCTATGCGAATGGTAGACGTGTTCGGCGTGCCCTGGTACGTGTCGGGGCGGGAGCGGGCCGCCCCCGACGTCAGGCGTTCACTGCTCCCCCTTGAGCCGCTTCACTTCGTCGGCGAGGCGGCGTGCGTCCCTCTCGGCGCTGTCCAGGTCGGCGCGCAGCGGGTTCACGACCTCACGGTCTTCGGCGTCCAGGGCGGCTTGCACGGCCCGCCAGATGATGGCGTTGCGGTGCGCGGGGTCGGGCGGCAGGTAGTCGTCGAGCTTGTCGATGACGTCGTAGGTGGCGGTGTAGCCGGGGCGCTGGGTCACTGGTCCTCCTGGGTGTGGGGCTCGCTGTAAGGGCTGAATCCGCACCTGTCGCACAGAGACCACTCTCCGATGCAGTAGGGGCCGGTTGATGCGAGCGCGTAGATGGGGGTGTTCGCGACGGAGTTCACCTTGCAGGTGGGGCACCACGTCTGTCGGGGTTCTCCGAAGTGGACCGGGGGCGTTTCGTGGGTGTGGCTCACTGGTCCTCCTGTGTGGTGGGGCGGGCCGAAACCCGCCCCGGGGTGGTCAGCTTCCGTGGAATTCCCACGTGTCGTGCCAGCGGCGCCCCTTGGGCTTATCGCGGGCCTTGCTTCGGTCACGGAGGCGGGCGGCGACCCTGCGCACGTACCGGACTTCGGCGCGAGTAAGGCCCTTGATCCGCCACCTGTTGACGGCCTCGTGGAGCATGGCGCCGAAGACCGCGATCCCGGCTCCGAGGGCGGCGAGGGCGACACCGGTGAGGACAGCGGCACCGGACCACATGAGGACGGCTTCGAAGGGGCTCAAAACGGAGCCTCCTCGGTGCTAGTCCATCCGTTTCGATCGCCGCTTTGCCGGGACTGGCCGAACGATCCGTTCGCGGCGTACTGCCGCTGGACCTTGGTCACCTTCGCCGTCGCGGACCTGAGCGCCGGGCCGACCTCGTCCACATCCACCTCGAACACGGTGCGCTTCTCGCCCTGCTGGGTGTCGTAGGAGCGCTGCTTCAACCGCCCCTGCACGATCACGCGCATACCTCGGGTCAGGGTCTCCGCGACGTTCTCCGCGTACTGCCGCCACACGGTGCAGGTGAGGAACATGGACTCGCCGTCCTTCCACTCCCCCGACGCGCGGTCGAAGGTGCGCGGCGTGGACGCGACCCGGAAGTTGGCGACAGCGTCACCCTTCGCGGTCATGCGGACTTCGGGATCGTCGACGAGGTTGCCGACGAGCGTGATCTGAACATCGTTCGCCATGGTCAGGCCGCCTTCTTCATGAGTTCTCGGCGACGAGTGATCGGACCGCCGACGTGCTTCCACTTCAGACCAAGAACGATGTGCCTCAAGGTTGAGACCTTGATTCCGAACTCCCTGGCCAGCTCCTTAGCGTCATCGCCGAGGGCGTAGCGCTCGCGAATCTCGATGACCTGGTCCTCGTACAGTTTTGCTGCGGGTCGGGCGCTGCCGATGGGGTGCCGACCACGGGCCCATGCGTCGTCAACGTTCTCCTGGCGGGTCCCGTAGTAGACGTGCCTGGGATTCACGCAGGAGGGGTTGTCGCAACGGTGGCATGCTTCCTTGCCCTCCGGGGTCGGGTGCCCCAGGCGAAGCTCCAGGGAGAACGCGTGCGCTGAGACGGTGCGCCCTTTTTGAACGACGAACATCCCGTGGCCGCTTGGCTTCTTGCACCCCTGCCAGATCCAGCAGGTTTGTGTCTTGCGGACCTTGGCCCAGAAGCGCTCTTCGACGGTCGGTGCGGGGCGTTCCTCTTTGGGGGTTGCCTTCCACCAGCGCAGGTAGTGCGCGTTGCACATGCCGCGCTTGAGGGGAGTCCGACTGCACTCCTCTGCCTTGCAGGTGATCTGGGTCTCTCCGGCCATGTCAGTTCTCCTTGGCGAGTGCGTCGTTGAGGTCTTCGAGGGTGATCGCGCGAGCCACGGCCAGCGCGCGGGCCACCATCGGCCCGTCGTCGCTCCACTGCCGCTCCTCGACCCGCTCGGCGGTGAGGTCCAGCCAGTCCGCGAGGGTCGTGCCGACGAGAGGGCTGAACACCGCCAGGTGGTCACTGACAGCCAGCTCGGGTGCGCGCCCGTGGTGGGACTGGTGGACGTCGGGGTCCCGGTTGGCGATCGCGGTGACGGCCTTCGCGGTGGCGGTGAGCCATGTCCATGTGTCGGCGTCACCCGAGGTTTCACGGAGGCGCCGGGCGGCGCGGCGGAGTAGGTCGTCGGTGGCCATCAGTTCTCCTTGGTGCGTTTGGGTTGCGAGGTGAGGTGCCATCCGGCGCAATGCCGACACCGGTACGCGCGAACCTCGTTCTTGGGGCGGCGGTGTCCGCGCCGGCGGGTGGATTCGAGCGCGATGAGTGCGGCGATGCGGTCGCGGTAGCGGATCTTGGGGGCGCATGGCGGGTCGGCCATCACGCCTCCCCCACCACGGCGCGGGCCTCTTCCGGGCTGGGCAGCGTGTATCCGGCCTGCTCCAGCGCCCACACGAGGTCGCCGGGGCCGAGGCCGCCGTACTCAGCGGACCGGTGCGCCCAGTCGGCGACCAGGGCGAGGATCGTGTCGCGGTCGGTGGCGGGCACGTACTGCTTCCATCCGGCCTTGTCGAGGTCGGCGGTGCGCACGAACCGGCCGCGGTCGATCGGGACGAACCAGGGGGCGTTGCCGGGGTCGTAGATCGCGACGTTGCGTTCGTCGGGGGACACGCGGATCTCGAAGCCGCGGTCGGCGTCGGGGTATTGGGGGTCGGGCGCTTCGGTCATGTCCCCTCCCGGGGCTGAGATGAGCGCTGAGCGCTCAGGAAACTTGAGCCTTATACGGACTGCCGACAAACCCCGTTCGGCCGCCAGCGTGCGCCACAGGCGCGTATGAGACGATTGGGGACGCGCCCCGCCAGGTTCGAGCTGGCGGGGCGTCGTCATGCGGCCACCGCGGTGACCCGCTCCAGCAGCAGACGGACCGCGTAGGAGCCCTGCTGCCACACCACGCCGTTACCGAGGGCGTGCAACTGCTCGGCACGGGACAGGCCGATCTCCGGCGCGGTGACGTGACCATCGGGGCAACCCATCGCCCACTCCGTGAACCGCGGCGACAACTGCGGGCGCCCGTTCTTGCCCGTCGGCTCCGTCGGCGCTGGCGCGGGGCGGCCCATGACCGACTCCCACCGGGAAACCGCCGCGGCGAACGGACCGAAGTGCTCGGGCTGAACAGCGGAGGACAGCATCAGGTCCCCCCTGGAGCCGCGCTGGTTCGGGCCGCCGTGGGATCCGTCCGACGCCCTGGGTGTCGGAAGCAGGTTCTCGATGACCTCGTTCAGCGGGCGAGCGTTGGTGCCGATCAGGTTCGACTGCCCCGACTTCCAGTCCCGGGCCGCCGGCGTCGGCAGGAGCTGCTGCTCCACCACGTCCGCCAGTGATACCGAGTGCCCGCCGGCGCGGCGCTTGTCCGGGTGCTGCGACCCGCCCCGCGACCCCTGCGACGCGTCCGGGGTGGGCAGCAGCGTCACACCGCCGGGAACAGCGCCTCCTGTCCCTCCAGCAACACTGGTTCGGGGGAAGTACGGGATTTCGCCCTTCGGCCACGCGATGACGAAGAGCCGCTCCCGCCGGTGCGGGGCGCCGACGTCGGATGCGCGTACACAAACCCAGCTCGCATCGAACCCGACGCGGGCAAGGTCGGCGAGGACGGTGTCGAATCCTCGTCGAAGGTGACCTCGCACGTTCTCAAGGACGACGAGGCGGGGTCGTAGTACGCAGATGGCATCGCAGATGTGGGGCCAGATGTGGCGCTCATCGTCGGTTCCTTTCCGGAGTCCGGCCTGGGAGAACGGCTGGCAGGGGTAGCCGGCCGTGAGGATGTCGACCCGGGGGGCGGTGGACCACGCGAGGGTCGTGATGTCGCCCAAGTTGGGGACGTCGGGGTGGTGGTGGGTCAGGATGCGGGCGGCGCCCGGGTCGGGGTCCGCGACGAACACCAGGTCGCCGCCGAGGACGGACTGCACAGAACTTTCGAGCCCGCCATAGCCTGAGCAGAGACTGCCGATGGTGAGGGTCATCACGCGCTCCTCGCATACGGGTTGCCGGGCTGCACGCCACCGGGGAACCCGATCGACCACGGCCACCGACCGCCCGACTGGAGCATGTCCGGCCAATCCCGCTCGTCCCGGTCGCCGCGCCACGGCGTGAGCTCGACCAAGCGCTTGCCCTCCTCGACCTCCACATCCGCGGGCCGCACCCCGTACCCGAACTCCGGCCAACCCATCAGGCTCGCGGACCCGCGAGGACGGTAGTCGCGTTTGCCGCCCGCCCCCAGGGCGTGGCCGGCGTGAGCCTCCATCAGCAGGCAGATGCCCTTGTCGCGGATCATGTCCAGAACCGCAAGGATCGGCGCCGTGTCGTCGTCGGTCTGCAACGCCTTCGGCGTCAGCTTGTACAGGGGCCCGATGACCAGCACGTCGGGCTTGATCAGGTTGATGCGCTTGAGCAGCCACGACACCGTCTTGTCCTGCCGCAGGTCCAGGGCGCCGAGCTTCGGCTCGATCCACAGGTTGTTCTCGGCGATGGGCCGGCCCTGGAGACGGGCTTGGGCGTGCAGCGGCCGGAGCTTGCGGCGCATCTGCGTGTCGCTGTTCTCTGCGTCCACGATCAGGACCCGCTTGGGGTCGATGTGCTCGTGCTTGAACGGGTGGATGCCCGCGGCGATCGTGATGGCGAGCTGCCGCAGCAGCGTCGACTTGCCCAGACCCTCCGCGCCCGTCAGCATGAGCCGGTCGCCGCGCTCCAGCAGCCCGGGGACGATCCAGTCGTAGTCCTCGTCCGGGACGGCGAGGAACTCGTCGACGGTCATCGTCTCCAGGTTGTCGCCGGACTCGTAGTCGCGGACCGCCTCGAACTCGTCGATGGCCTTCTGGGCCAACCCGGCGATGGCGTCCGCGGGGTCCTCGTCGGGGAGCAGGTGCGCTTTCTGGGCGACGGTCGTGCAGGTGGCGATGACGCGGCGGCGCACGGACAGGCCGCGGATCTTACGGGCGAAGTAGGGGCCGTTCGCGGAGGTCGGGACGGCTTCGACGAGCTTGAACAGGTAGACCAGGTCCACGCCGGCGATGTCGTTGCCGTCCTTGGACAGGTGGTCGTGGAGGAGGGGCACGTTGGCGTGGCCGTGTTCGGCGCGGACCCGCTGGATCGCGTGGAAGAGGAGTTCGTGGGCGGGTCGGAAGAAGTCGCCTGCGGTGACGATGGACGCCACCTGGGGGGCGGCGTGCTCGGACAGGAGCATCGATCCGAGGGCGATCATCTCGGCGTCGATGTCGTGGGGCGGCATGTAGGTCATCGGTTGGCCATCCATTCGTTGCGGGAGCTGCGCTTGGGGGCTGTGGGGGCGGGGCCGCCGTTGGCGGCGCGCGGGAGCGGCTCGTCGTTCCAGCAGTCGCCGTTGAGCCACGTGGCGGGGTCCTTGACGTAGCCGTCCAGGGCGCGGCGGTCCTGGGTGAGGTAGCGCTCCAGTCCGGCCATCAGTTGCTCGAAGGTGGTGCGCTTCAGGGCTTTGAAGAACGCGGTGCATGCCTTCTTCTTCGACACCTTGTGCGGGTAGCGGGCCCAGAACTGTTGGAAGCGCGGGTCGTCGTAGCCGCTGGGGGTGGGGGGAGCATCGCTGTGTCCCTCGCCGTGAGGCGAGGAGGGCGCGGATGCGCTATATAGATCCTTTCCTTTCCTTTCCTTTCCTCGCGGAGGATTTCCGTCGTCCTCTGGAGATCCTCCGAGATCCTCTGGAGGATTTCCGGAGGGAACGTTTTCGCTGGTGAACATGGGTAGGACGACCGCCCCGGGGTACGGCAGGGCCTCTTCGTCGCCCTCTCCTGCCGATTCGGGCATTTCGGGCGCAAGGCGGGGCCTCGGGAAGTCCTCCGGAGCCTCCTCCACCACTCCTCCGAGACGCTCCGGAAAACCTCCGAGATCCTCTGGAGACCCTCCGGAGGGCTTACGAGGACGCTCTGCTTTTGGGGTCGGCTCCCCCTCCTCCGGTGCCGGCAGCTTCGCCTTCGCCGGGTGGCTGATCTTCTGGTGCTCCGCCCACGAGGTCACGCACAGGAACTTCTTCGCGCCGACCGTGTACCGGTAGACCAGTTCGGCGTCGGACAGCTCCCACAGGTCGACGTCGACGTCCTTGGCGGTGCGCTCGTCCAGCGGCCACACGGCGGCCTTGACGAGGCGGGCGTCGTCGACACACCGGCCCTGGTCGTCGACGTGGGTCCACAGCCCGATGAAGGTGAGCCGGGCCTCGTAGGTGAGGTCAGCGATGGTGAGGCTGGTGAAGAAGTCGGGCTTGATGGTGCGGATGCGCGGCATCTGGTGCGCCCCCCGTGGGTCGTGGTCGGTCGGTTGGTCAGGCGGTCGGGACTTCGAGCTCGCGGTACCTGCGGGCTCGCCAGGCGTTGCCTCCGGGCGGCCGGCGCAGCTCTTCGGTGTCGATGGCTTCGTCGACCCAGTGGTGGGCTTGGTGGCGCAGCAACTCCAGGGCTTCGATGACCTGCCGGTCTTCGCCTCCGCCGCGAGTGATCTCGTCGGCGTACACGGCGGCGAGGTGGGTGAGGGTGCGGTCGTGGGCGCGGATGGCGTCCCCGAGGCGGCTCATCGGGTCTCCTTCTTCCGGTCGGGTGCGTGCTGGTAGCACCGCCGCCCGGGGATGTACTGGCGGGTGGGTGTGGCCCCGCAGGTGCGGCCGTGTGCGGCGTCGTAGTGGGTGCAGGGCTGGTCGGTGTCGATGCCGGTGCTGGAGGCGAGCCACGCGGCGTCCTCGGGCAGGAGGGCGGTCATGGCGCGGTCTCCAGGTCGAACAGCGGGAGCTGCACGAGGGCCACACACGCGGGCTTTGGAGCGCACTGGGGCGAGTCCCCCTTCAAACAGACCCGCTCGATGAGCTGCATTTGCGCTGCCGCCTTCTCGTCCCATTCGCGGCGGCGCTCCTCCCGGGCTCGCGCGACGTCCCCGAGGATCGTGAAGGGGGTACCGCCGCCGCCGGGCCAGCGGTCCCCGGTGCGGGGGTCGAAGCTGCGGTCGCGGGCTTCGCGCCACAGGGTGAGGTGTGTGGTGCACATGCCGTCGGGGGCGCGGACCGTGAAGCGCTGGTCGGCGGGGTGGTCGATGAGTGTTTCGGCGTGGCGGATGGTGCGCCACGCCGCGCCCTCCCATCGGTCCCATGCGGTCTGGATATGGGAGGGGACGGAGGTCCCGCAGTAGTGGTTTGGTGCGCTCACGTGCCCTCCTTGGTGTCGTTCGGTCTTGGTGTGGTTGGCGCCCGTCCGCGTCTTGCACGCGGTGTCCGGCCGCCCAAAGGGTCCGGTCGGGCTGGGGTGGGTCAGGCGAGGTGCGGGTTGGATCGGTCGGCGTCTTCAGCGTTGAGCTGGCGGACGCATCGTGGGCAGTTCACGGCGGCGTCGTCGGGGAGTGCGTGGTCTCCGGTTTGCGTGTTCGCGACGTAGTCGCATGGGGTGATGAGGTCGTAGGTGATGTCCTGGTAGGCGCGGGCTGCGTGGGTGTTGCGGCCTCCGCGGAGGCGGACCCGGTGCGGGTAGCGGCTCACGGTGTCTCCTTGGTGTTGTCGGCGGTCAGGGGCGTTTGTGGTTTGCTGGGGTGGGACCGGGGCGAATTGGGCGCCCCGGTCCCGTCGTGTCAGGCGCAGGTCGGGCAGTCCCAGTCGCGGGCGGCGACCTCGGCTTCCTTGGCCGTGTAGTGGTACTCGTCGTCGGAGCCGCCGCACGTGGCGCAGGTGACGGTGTGGCAGTCGTCGTCGAGCTGGGCGAGGTTCAGGTTGGGGTGGTCGTTCAGGCTGCCGAGCCATTCGAGGGCGGCCTCACGGGTGGGGAAGTGCGGCGCCCCCTCGCCGTGCTCGTAGGGGTCGCCCTTGGTGGGGCCGTCGGCGTGGACGAACCCCCAGCAGCGGGTGGTCGTGGTACTCATTGCGCCTCCTAGGCGTCTTCGTGGTCGGGCCAGTGGTCCGGGTCGTAGGGGTTCGTGGGGTCGCCCATCGGGCCTCCTGTACGGTCGGCGTGGGCCCCGGGAGATAGGCGCTTCCGGGGCCCGCCTTACGCGTCGGGGTTGCGGGTGTGATCGGCGACCAGAGCCTGGATGGCGCCCTTGTCGCCGGGGGCGGTGGTCCAGTCGCAGACGTCGCAGTCGGCGTACCACCGGCCGTCGGAGCGCTGGGCGGGTCGCGGGGCGCGGTGGTGACGACGGCGTCGGTAGGCCACCGGGGCTCCTCCTGTCGGTCCTGGGCGAGCCGGGTCATGGCGTCGGTGGCCTTGATGGGGGTGCCGGAGCGGGTGCGGAGGATGCCGCCGATCTCTTGGCCGTTGTGGTGGACGGGGGTGAGCGGCCGGGCGAGCGGGTGGGTCATCACGCGGCCTTCTTCTTGGTGTGGTCAGCGAGGAGTTCCAGGGCGCGGCTGAGAGTGATGTACGAGGAGAGGGCACCGCAGGTGTCCCACTTCCAGTCCTTCCAGGGGTTGGACCAGCCGCCCTGGGGGTCGATGTCGCGTATGTCGATGACGGTTTCGACGCCTGCGCCGGTGCGGGGCGGGCGTTGGGTGAGGGTCCACGGCAGGTCGGTGGCCTGGACGGCGGCGAGGAGTCGGGCGGCATCGCCGGGCAGGTTCAGGTCGCCGGGCAGGTCGGTGATGGCCTCGATGACCCACCCGTCGTTGGCGGCGGTGGTGAGGTTGACGGAGGCGGGCAGGTGGTCGGCGTGGACCACGCCTTCGCAGGGGTGGCCGGTGCGGGTGGCGCGGATCATCGGGTCTCCATCTCCTTGCGGGCGTTGACGCGGTAGAGGGTGTGGGTGCCGGTGTCGAGACGGCCGCGTAGGACCACGTCTCGGGACCAGGGCCACCGTCGGGTGATGGTGCGGATGGTGAGGGTGCGGCCGTGGATGGTGATCCGGTCGCCGGGGCGGAGGCGGCGGGCCTGGACCGTGGTGGGCATCGGGGCGCCTTCCTGTGGTTTCCTGGTGAGGCGGGACGCCCCCAATTCGGGTGAGGGCGTCCCGCAGTGCGTCGTTAGGGCTGAACGGACCTGAACGCCTCTGCGAGGACGTCCGTGGGGTAGGTGTTGACCTCGCCGAAGGTGGCGTCATCTCGCTTGACGGGCTTCTCGCCGCGGGTCCGCATCAGCCGCGAGGCCGTGGCGCCGACCCGGGCGAGGTAGGCGCGGTCGCGCTGGTGCCCGTTCTTGATGGCGTAGCCGAGGGCGGTGAACCAGTCGTGGTGTCCCTCGATGGCTTCGAGGCGGGCTTCCGTGGTGTCGAGGCGTCCCTCGGCGGCCTGGATGCGACTCCGGTCCTCGCGGATCCGGTCGAGGATGCCGTAGAGGAGGTCGAGGTCATCGCCTCCGGGGGCGGGGGTGATCTCGGCTTCGCGGGTCTTGGTGGCGAAGTAGGTCTGCGCCTTGGCGATCTCTTCCTTGCGGGGGTCGCCGTTCATGGCCCACATGTAGGCGCCGTAGCGGGTGAGGCGGAAGTCATCGACCTGTCGAGTGGCTCCGGACCCCAGGTCGACCATGTGCACCCCGGGGTCAATATGGTCCTGAGCCGCGCTCTCCCCGAGAGTGTTGATGATGGCGGCCTTGGCGCGGCCGATGCCGTCACGGACATGAGCCCACCGGGCGTACCCGAAGTGGGCCATGAGCTGTCGTGCGGACCAGTACTCGTTGCCTTCAGCGTCGACCTGCATGATCGCGTCGAAGGGGCTGCCCCCACGGGTGTCGATTTGGTTGGTCATGTGCTCCCCGTTTTCGTTCGCGGGACCTCTCGCCCCGCCACTGGCACCACTCTATGGAACATCATGTTCCATCGTCAAGTGGTTTCTGCCATGGACTTTGAGACAGTTCGATGTAACACTTAGTTCCATGATGACCAGTGGAACACTGATAGGCATGGACAAGCCATCCCTGAAGCAGTTCGCCGACCAGTGGCGGAAATCCGCAGAGCACACCGAAGCCCTACGCATCGCCGTCGCCAACGCCATACGCACGGCGAACCAGGAGGGCATGCCACAGAAGGACATCGCCGAAGCGACGGGGTACACCCGGCAGCAGATCCGCCGGATCGTGAACGCCGACGCCGAGTAGGTCCGCCTGACACGCCAGCCCGCGCCACCTCCGGCGCGGGCTTTGTGCTGTTCACGGCCACTCCCCGTCGGTGGGCATCGCCCTGACGAGGTGTGCGGCGTAGTCCTGGCCGTGCTCGTCCAACATGACCGCGAGCTCGCGGGCGAACCGGGCGCGGACCCTCTGGTCGTGTGCGGCGTCGGGGTCGTGCTGGCTGGTGGTCGCGGGCGGGGTGAACACCGCGTCGTAGTCGTGCATCACGCCCCCACCTCGAACGGCAGGTGGGGCTGGGCGTCGATCGCGGACAGGCGCTTCGCCGCCGCCTCGCAGTACTCCTCCGACGCCTCCACCCCGACCGCCTGGCGTCCCATCTCCCGGGCGGCCACGAGCGTGGACCCGGACCCCGCGAACGGGTCCACGACCAGACCGCCCGGAGGCACCGAGTACGACACCAGGTGCTCCAGCAGGCCCTTCACGGGCTTCTCCGTGGGGTGGATCGCCGAACGCTGCATGGACTTCGCGTACAGCACCGACCGGGCCAGCACCGTGCCGTCTCGCACGTCCGCCGACGGTCCCCGGGACCCGTACTGCGCGGGCCCGTACTCGGATCGCCTGATGGTGCGGCGGTGCTCTCCGGAGATGATCCGCGGCACCTCGTGGTGCACATCGCCCCACGCCCCCCGGTACCAGTGGGTGGCGATCTCGTGCACACGGCGGAACCGGTCGGTCTGGAAGCCAGGGCCGTTGTGCTTCTCCCAGACGACGTCCTGGGCGAGCTTCCATCCGGCTGCGGTGTACTCGCTGTGGTGCTTGAGGAACATGCGCATGGACCCGAAGCACCACAGGGCGGGCGCGACGATGGCGGCGACTTCGAGCCACCCGTCGGGCCACCGGTCCCAGGCGAGGGAGGTTTCACCATAGGGCGGGTCCGCGATCACGCAATCCGCCTGGAGCTCCAGTGCGGGCAGGACGTCGCGGCAGTCGCCGACGTAGAGCTGGGTGTGCGGGTCTTCGTAGTAGGGCTGCATGTCCCCTCCTTGGGGTGGAACCCGCCGTGCCCGGGGTGGTCACAGACACGGCGGGAGACTGTGGGTCAAGCGGCGGCGGTCTGGCGGGGCTGGGCGTCCGGGTCGTCGATATCCACGCCCTCCCACGCCTCCAGCGGCAGCCAGCCATTCGTGACGGCCTGGCCGATCGTCCCCGGCGAGAACACTTCCGATGCCGCCACCTGCGGCCACACTCGCCGGATCAGCTCAGCGGTCTGCGCATGGAGCGTCACGGCCTTCCCCGCACGCACCTTGGACAGGAACGACACCGACAGCCCCGTGGCCTCGGTGACCACGGACAGCGGGATGCCAGCCGTAGCGGCGGCCTGGAGGCGCCGAGCGCACCCCTCCGAGGGCACCCGGGGCTTCCGCTTCGGCTCCTCGCGAGGCTCCTGCGGCTCTCCCATCGGCCCGACCCTCGGGTCGTCGATGTCCAGCCCTTCCCAAGCGCGAGGTCCTGGCCAGTTGCGCTTGCGGGCCGCCGCCATCGCCGCCCCTCCTGCCGCAACCCCTCCCGTGGCCACCAGCGACGGATAGATGTCGGCGACCTCCTTGGCGAGGTCGGCGGGCACCCGTTCGCGCTTGCCCGTGCGGATCCTGTCGAGGTAGTCGTGAGCGGCCGTGGTGATATGCCGTTCGACGGTGCGGACGCCGACTCCGATCACGGCGAGGGCCTGAAGGCGCCGGCGGGTGCCGGTGGCATCGACGACGGTTTCGGTGACCGTGTCCGCCTCTCCGCGTTGGGCGGCGGCGTTGGCTCGCCTCCACCGGTTGCGGCGTTCGGCGTGGCGCTGGTCGGCGTCCATGCCGCCGAATACTCCGTACCGCTCAGGCTTGGTGATGGCGTATTCCAGGCAGTCGGTGCGCATAGAGCACGCCGCGCAGATGGCCTTGGCGGCGGCGATCCCAGCCTTGGTGTCGTCGAAGAACAGGTCGGCGTCGTGGTCGCGGCACGCGGCTTGGTCGCGCCAGTCAGTGACAGTGGGAGCGCTGCGCTGGTCGCGGGTGTTCGCGGCGCGGACGTACCTCACTGGTCTCCCCTCTCTCCGACGTAGCGGCCCCACGTCTCGTGGACACCCTCAGCGGTCGTGATGGCGCGGGCTTCGTAGATGTGGCGGCGGTAGGCGGGCAGGACGCCGTTGCGGATCTTCGACGCGATGTTCAGGGCGGTGCGGCGGTTGGTGTAGCCGCTGACAAGGACCCATTCGTCGGTGTTGCGCATAGCGGCGGCGAGGTCGTAGTGGGAGGCGGTGGGTTTGCCGTAGTCGGCGGGGAGGGCCGGGGCGGTACGGATGCTCACCGGGCCACCTCCGGTTCGCCTCCGAGCGTCCACGTCGGCCACACGACCTTGTCCAGACGGGCCACCTGCGCAGCAGGCAGATCCACCACCGGATGGCCCAACGCCTGCATCCCAGCCGCACGCAACCACCAGGCGTCGACCTGGTTGTCATCGGCAATGTCGAGCCCGGTCCGCTTGTACAGGGCCATGCGCATATCGGGCTTGGTCGCGTTGCCCTTCCCGGTCGCGAACGCCTTCAACGTGGCGGGCGGGACCACTGCGTAGGGCATGAGGCGCGAGATCAGCTCAGCGCGGACGGCACCGTGGACCATGCCGAGGATGGCCAGCGCGTTGGCGCGAGCGGGCGGGAGTTCCTCTATGACAACGAGGTGCCGTTCGCCTTGGAACATGCGCAGGCTGATGCTGACCTCGGCGACGGCTGCGGCGATCTCGGGCAAGCGTCGGTCTCCGGTGGCTTTGGGTTTGATGGTGGTGGTCTTGCCGTCGGGGTCGCAGAGCCCGGTGGCGGTGACGCTGAGGTCGGCTCCGGTGATTCGCGGGGTGGCGTCGGTGTAGGTCGTGAGCGGCATGTGGTGCTCCTTCTGGGGTGGGCCGCCCCCAGGCCCCCGCACTGGGAGCGGCCCGAAAAGGGGGGTGGTCAGGCGGTGCCGGGGCACCACGGGAACTCGTCGCCGTCGACCCACACGTGGTCGGTGTGCGGCGCATCGGACCCGCACGGGCGGGACCCCGGGTCGCGACGGGCCCGGTCGGCGTCCTCACGCACCCCAGGAAGCTGGGTCTCCACCGCCTGAGGCGCCCCGCAGTCCGCGCAGGCCACGTCGTAAGGCGGGCTCAACATGACCCCGTCCTCCCAGTCGCCGTCGTGGCTGACGATCCCGGTGCCACCGCAGCTCACGCAGGAGGTGTGCTCGCGGCTGATGGCCAGGTCGCGGATGACGAAGTCGGCGTCGGAGCGGATCTTCATGTCGGCGCGGAGGATGGCCTTCATCGCCGCCTGCCGCATGTCTTCCACGCCCTGCGAGTACGCGCGGGCCTCAGCGTCCGCGAGAGCCCGCTTGGCGTTCTCCAGCTCGTGCGCCATGGCGTCGCGCTGCGTCTTCAGGGCCAGGGCCTCCGGGTCGGCGACCGCGGACAGCACCGCCATGGCCTCAGCGACATCTCCGGCAGGCACCTCCCACACCGGGGAGGCGGTCGTCTCGTCGGCGCCCTCAGGGGTCGCGGACATCTGGACTGCGCCACCGCTGGCAGGCCACGCACGGAGGCGGCGGCGGGGCAGACGGGTCGTGGTCTCACTCATCGGGGGTCTCCTTCGGGGGGTTCACCCGGGCCTGCGCCCGGTCCAGCAGCGTCTCCAGGTACTCAGCGGGGGTCAGGCCAAGGGCTTCACCGGGCCACCTCCCGGTCCGCCTCAGCGAGCAACTCGTCGGCGATCCGGTCGGTGTCCATCCACAGCCACGCACCCAACGCGATCAGCAGGACCCCGAGGGCGAACGCGGCCACGACGCCGGCGGCGCTCAGAAGGAGGTTCATGACGCACCCCCGGCCATCCACTCCTCGTCAGCAGCCTTCTCCGCCGGAGTCGGCTCCGGCTTGGGGGGCGCCGGCGCGGGCTCGAACGCCTCGTCGCCCAACCGCTCCGCCGGGAACTCCTCGTCCTTGGTGACCTCGCCGCGCTGGAGCGACGTGAAGATGACCTCCAACTGGGCGATGTCGTGGTGCGTCCACGACGCCACCTTGCGGTTCAGCTTCGCTTCGAGCTGGTCCCGGGTGACCCCGCCCTTCTGGAACTCCGCGATGGCCTCAGCCGCGCGCTGAGCGACCGTCTTGCCCCCGCCGTCCGCGAGAGTCTTGTTGCACAGCTCCTTGGCTTCCTCCACGAACCACGGGGGGAGGATCGAGAAGATGGCCTCCCGGAGCCTGCGGGCACCGTTGTTGGCGTTGTTCTCGTACACGTCCCGCATGTCCGTCAGGGGCTTGGGGCCCTCCTTCTTCGTGTCGCGCTTGTGCGGCACGATGAACGTCGACGACGACCGGGTGTTGGTCTGCACGTCCCACGCCCACGCCTGCATCTCCGACTGGCCGATCTCGTCGTCGCGGCGCAGCTCGGACACCCCGTACTGGACGTTGCCCCAGCACCGGGCGAGTTCTCGGGCGAGGTGTACGGACGGCCCGGAGACCGTCTGCCCCGCGCGGGGGAACCGGAAGAAGGCGCGCTCGGCGAGGGCCTTCTGCTGGCAGGAGTCGTTCATCTGGGCGACGGCGCCAGCGATGTCGCGCGGGCACTGCTGGGCGACGACGATCGCGGCCTGCACCTCAGCGACCGCACGGGACTGCTCCACAGCGGTGCCCTGTCCGACACGGGTCGGCATGGGGATGGGCTGGGCGGCCTGCATCTGCTGCGGGTAGCCGCGGTACTGCTGGACCTGGTTCACATGTCCTCCTCGTGCTTGCGCTCCGCGTACACGGGGAGCGAGATGGTCTCGACCTGCTCGGAGTAGCCCGGCCACCTGCCGGACTCGGAGCACTGCCTGTAGAGAGCGAGCGCCTTGCGGAGCTGGGAGTGGCCGATCTTCAAAGCGACGTGGTCAAGCTCGATGACCGTGGTCACGTAGGGGGCGGCCTTCTCCTGGAACACGAAGACCATGCGCGGGTCCGCGTGGATGCCCAACGCCCGGACTCCCTCCAGGTACATGGCGGCCTGGATGTGGTAGCCGTAGTCGTAGACGGCCTTGGAGATCTGCTCCGGGTGCGCCGACCGGGTGGTCTTGTAGTCGGACACGATGAACCAGCGGGCCGTGTAGTCCGCGGTGGGCATGTGGTCCAGGCGGGCCCGGCACCACACCCCCGTCTCCGCGTCCCGCCAGAACAGGGACCGCTCAGCGGGGCCGCGCTCCGGGGCGAACACCTTCGCTGCCATCGGGTGGCCCTTCAGGGCTTCGGCCATGGCCTGCACCTGCTCGAACTCGGCGGGCAGCAGGGGGATGGCGTCGCGGGCGTAGGCGGCGTCGCGCTGTTCCTTGGCGGCCTTGGTGCGCATGTCGGGGGCGTCGATGACGACCAGTTCCGGGCCGGTTCCCAACACAAGGTGGTGAGCGGCGGACCCGATGTCGAACGCCTTCTTGGGCCCGCGCTTGTGGCGGCGCTCGTAGTCGAACAGGGCCGGGCACTCCAGGAGGCGGCGGGCGCCGGAGGAGGACAGGGACCGGCCGGGGACCGGGTCGGCGTGGTAGACGGCCTCGGGGATGTCGTAGACGCCGGGCTGAGTGATCGCGGGCGTCTCAGCGGTGGTGCGCTCGTCGATGGCGGTCACTGGTCGGCTCCCTTCACGCGGATCTCGAACCTGTCGAGCTGCTCGCGCTGCTCGTGCGGGTTGGCGGTGATCCACTCCGGGCTGTAGATCAGGTCCCACAGCTCAGCGGAGGTCACCAGACGGCCCGGCTTGAACTCGCCCGGGTGGGTGCGGACCGTTCGGCCCTTGCTGTCGGTGTGCTCGGGCCACTCGGTGGTGACCGTGCGCATCCCGCGCTTGCAGTGGTTCGCCTGCGGGTACGCGGGGTCCGGGCCACGGTGGTAGCGGATCGTGTCGTCCTGGCGGACCTGGATGACGGACCCGCAGTAGGGGCACAAGGCGTGGATCTTCGCGGGGTTCACCAGCCCACCTCCTCGTCGGGGTCGATCGGGAACGGGCGAGGCTGGTAGTCATCGCGGTCGGGCAGCACCAGGTCGTGCGCCTCAGGCCACACCGAGTCGAAATCCGGCGGCGGCATCAGCAGATCGCCCGCCAGAGCGATGTCCCGCGCCGCACGCGCCTCCATCGCCGGGTCGATCACCGCGGGCTCCGGGTCGGAGTCCTCCAGGGCGATCGCCCACAGCGAGTCGCCGCCGCCGACACCCCACAGGGCGTCCATCAGGTCCAGGAACTCGTCGTCAGACATCGGAGGCACCTCCCTCGCAGGTCTTGGTGTGGTCCACGGCAGCCGACGCGGCCTGAGCCGGGTCCACGTACCGGCCGAAGTCCAGGTCACACAGGTGGCAGGTGAACCCGTCCTCGGTGGGCGACCACAGGCGCGTGTCCTGCGAGCGCGGCAGAGAGGCGTGGTGGCGGCGCTCCGCCTCCGCCAACCCGGCCTCCCGCAGCCGGCGGCGAGACCGGGCCGCACGAGCAGCCGGAGAGCCGTCCGCGAGGATCTTCGCGATACCGTCCTCACCCAGCAGCCACCCGTAGGAGTGGGCGACCGCCAAAGTGCGCTTCTGTCCCTCAGTGGGGGTGACGCCGAGCCTGGCCAGGGTCTCCAGAACCATGCGGACGGGGGCCGGGTCGTCGGTCGGCAAGTGGTGCAGGCCGGAGGCGGTCATCGGGCCACCTCCGTCACGTACTCCGAGGCGTAGACCGTCACACCGGTGTCACGCCAGTCACGGACACCCAGGGTCGCGAGGACACCGTGCGGGGCGTCCTGCACGCGGGCGGCCTCTCCGAGCAGCACCTCCAGGTCGTCCATCCACACGCGCCGGGTCGCGGCGTCCGTCTCGTGCTGGTTCAGGTGCAGGCTGATCTCCGGGCCGGTGCCCACGTTCGTGCAGACCCGCACGGACAGCGCCGGGTGGTACTGCCACGTTCCGAGCTCGGAGACGATGCGGTGGGCGATGTCCAGGACGCGCAGTCCCGACACCGGAGGGTTTTCGGTAGTCTGAGTCACGGCACTTCCTTCTTTCAGTTGGTGGGTGCCAATGCCCTCGTCCGGGCGCAATCCGGGCGGGGGCGCTTTGCGTTAGGCCGCGGGGGCCTTACGGTCGCCGGCGTGGAACATCCGGCGGAGCTCACGGATCACGTGCGGGGGCATCGGCCCGGCACGCAGCGAGTTGAGGCGGGCGAAGAACGTGTCCTCGCGGTTCCAGCCCGGGTTCACGGGGGGCGACGCCAGCCACTCGTGGAGCTCCGCTTCGGGGAACCCGGTGGCGGCAGCGAGGTCGGCTATGAGGCGGTGGGCTTCTTCTTCGGGGGTCATGCCGCGTCCTCCTCGTCTTTGGCAGGAACAGGGCTTGCCATCTGTCCGATGGGTCCGCGAGAGATGGACTGGACTCGGACTCCGAGGGCGGCAGCAATTCGCTCCAGGACTTCCCAGCTGCACCCCTTAGGGTCAGCAGGCCTAGTCACGGAGTCGTAGAGCTCCAGGTTCCGAAGTGACTGCTCGTGGATGCCGACCTGATCGGCCAGCTCAGAGCAGCTCATCCCTCTGATGCGGCGGATGTCTCTGATCGCAGGTCCGTTGTGTCCTGCCTGCTGTACGACTGGCATGACAGACACACTAGGACTCAGAGTCCTAGATTGCAAGACCTAACTAGGACTCACTTGGACCAAAAGTCTCCCTAGGGCAAAGGTTTCGGACTCACGTGGCGCTAAGGGGAGGCTTCTCTATCCCTTTGGATACGGGAGTCCTAGACTCCTTGCGCGAGTCCTAATGAGTCCGCATACTCAGCGAGTCTCTTAAGCCCCTAAGGAGTGGAACCATGACCGAAAGTGACGAAACTCGGCGCGAGGTGGGCACTATGCTTACGGAGCGTCGCGTTGGGCTAAACCCTGAGTGGAAGAACTTGGCCGCGTTCGGACGAGCCACGGGAGTCAACTACAAGACCCTGCAACGCATCGAAGGCGGAAAGCCGCACAAGTTCAGCCCAGGAACACTTCTTGAGCTGGACAGGGCGTACCAGTTTTCTCCAGGAACCATCGAAGCCCTACTTGAAGGCCGATCCGCTCCGCCGACACCTCCCCTGATGGTCCCTCGCGGCACCCGGCCACCCATAGAGACCGCCCACGATCCGGACGTGCGCCTACGGGACGTGCACCCCCTCCAGGAGGGCGAGCTGTTGGAGGGCTGGAGGCACGAGGACGGTCGGTGGCACTGGCTGTTCGTGACAGTAGTCAACGGGCGCCCTGAAACCCTGCGCATCTCTGCCGGGGCGCACGAGAAGCCCGAGGACATCGCCGCCGAGATGCGCCAGGAGATCCTGAAGCGCCGGTGAACCGAACTGGCGTTCGATGCGTCTGATGGTCATGAGACAGTAGCGGTCCAAGCCAGGGCCGCTTTTCGGCGTACCGGTATGTCAGGAAGGTCCGTTTCCGCAGGTCGGAAAGGTAAAGTCTTTACCTTTGGGACTGCGCCTCAGACTTTACTGATGTGACCGCAATCACATAGCCTCACATATCCGCCCACCCGGGCGTACCCCGAGCTTCCCCCGGGGCCTTTCGCGCACAGGAAGGCACTGGCATGACCAATGAGCCCATGATCCCCTTTCGCCTGGAGGTGGTCCCTGACCTCGCGCGGCCCGCATCCCTCCATGAAGGGCCCGACGGGCTCACCTGGAACCTCCGCGACGGAGAGTCCACCCACAACACCGCACGCTGTGGAGTCGACGAAATGAGCGATGAGGTCTTGGCTGCGGTCCTCATGAGCTTCGGCAGGGGGCACGTGAGCTGCGCCGAAGCCCGCCGCGATCCCATCGCAGCCCTCGGCCCCCTCGCCAACCACACCATCTCCTGGACCCTGATCCGAGCCACCTACCGCCCGCGCAGGGCATAGAAAAGCCCCGGCCACCCGCAGCCGGGGCTTCTTCATGCCGCACCGAAATCCACGAACTCCACCAGGATCGACTCCTCCACCGGCACCTGCCGGCGTCCCACACGCCCCACCGGCAGCACATCCAAACGCGCCACCGCCGCCCGCCACGCCTTGCGGCGCTGCTCCACACTCCACCCCGCCCACGCCGCCCGTGGATTCCGCGCCAAAGCGATCAGCATCGGGTCGACGGCCCGCGGGCGCACTCTCCCCTCCAATCGCTTCAGCTCGGCGCGGATCCCCTCCTCGTCCGCCGCAGCCAGAGCGCGCGACACCCTACGTGCCCGCACATCCTCGTACAGCTCCTCCAGCTCTTGTTTCAGCCGCTGCACCTCGGCGCGGGCGCGCGCCGCCTCCCCGTTCTCATCCGGGGGCGCCAGCAGGGCGGCCTTCACATCAGGGCGTGAAAAATGCTCCATCAGCAGTCCGGTGGCCTGCTCCTCGATCAGGTCGGCTTTGCGGGTAACGTGCCCGGACTCGTCGCCCGCGTACCGGCCGCGGCACCGGTACACCCGGCCGTGCTTCGCGGGTTCCGCATACACCCGACACCCGCACCGCACCAGCTTCGGCATTTGGTTTTCCTCTGCGCGTTCGGTTTTCGCGCCGCACGTCGCGATGCCCGACAGCTCATGGGACGCACGCCCGTCCCGAACCTGGCCGGACTTGCTCTTGAGGATCCGCTGGAGTTCATGCCAGTCGTCCTCGGACACGATCCCCTCCCACCCTCCCTCGCTGATGAGCCGCCCTTTCCATGAGCGTTTGCCCATGATGGAGGACCGCATAAGCATGCTCCGGACGGTCGCCGCCGTCCAGCCGCGCGAGGCCTTTCCGTTGGGCATCTGCTCGCCGGCGACGCGCCCGATGCTGTTCGGGACCTTGCGGGCGTTCAGGTTCCGGGCGATGGTCTCCAGGCCGTCCCCTGCTAGGAGCCGGTCGGCCATCTCCGCGACGACCTCCGCTTCGTCGGCCTTGGGACGGCGCTCCAGGAAAGCGCCCGTCGATGAGTCGTAGACGTGCTCGAACCCGTAGCCCGGTTTGCCGGTCGCCCCGCCGGCCTCGGCGCGCGCGGCCACGTCCCGCAGGATGCGCTGCCGGGTGTCCCCCACCTCCGCGACGGCCTTGGCGAGCATGATGTCCAGGAAGAACATGTCCTGCGGCGACTGGGGGTCGTACACCTTCCCGCCCACCCACAGGAACATGCCGAGATCCTGGAGCAGCCTGACGGTCTCAGACCAGGTGCCGCGCTCACGGGCCAAACGGCTGATCTCCCACCCCCACAGGCGGTCGCCTGGCTGCGCATCGGCCTTGAGGTCGTCCATGAGCCGGTCCCAGTCGGCGCGGGCCCGTTTGGCGTACTGGGATGCGGAGATGTCGTCGTCCCGGTACTCCCCGGCGACGGGGACGCCCTCGCGTTCGCACTCGCGGCGCCCGATCGTGAGCTGCTGGTCGCAAGAGGAGCCATCGCGAAGGTCTTTGCTGACGCGGGCGTAGAGCCAGGCGCGGCCGGACATCAAGTCCAGGGTCCTTGAAGAGGAGGTCGGGGGTTCTTTCGGCATGCCACTTATCGTAACCGCAAAAGTGCGGTACTATCTATTCATCCAGGACGGGATCAAGTTCCCCGACTTCGTGCACGCGGTCAAACCCGAGCCGCACAACGAGATCCCGCAGGCGCAGTCGGCGCACGACACCCTGTGGGACTTCGTCGGCCTCCAGCCGGAGACCACCCACATGATCATGTGGCTGATGTCGGACCGGGCGCTGCCGCGCAGCTACCGGACCATGCAGGGGTTCGGGGTGCACACCTTCCGGTTCGTCGACCGCGCGGGTCGGGGCACGTTCGTCAAGTTCCACTGGAAGCCGCTGCTGGGCACCCACTCCCTGGTGTGGGACGAGGCGCAGCGCATCCAGGGCAAGGACCCCGACTTCAACCGCCGCGACCTGTGGGAGTCCATCGAGCGCGGGCAGTTCCCCGAGTGGGAGCTGGGCGTGCAGCTGGTCCCGGAGGAGGACGAGCACGCGTTCGACTTCGACCTGCTGGACGCCACCAAGATCATCCCGGAGGAGCAGGTGCCGGTCCGGCCGGTCGGGAGGCTCATCCTGGACCGCAACCCCGACAACTTCTTCGCCGAGACCGAGCAGGTCGCCTTCCACACCGCCAACGTGGTGCCGGGGATCGACTTCACCAACGACCCGCTGCTCCAGGCCCGCAACTTCTCCTACCTGGACACCCAGCTGCTGCGGCTGGGCGGCTCCAACTTCCAGCAGATCCCGGTCAACCGGCCGCTGGCACCCGTCGACCACAACCAGCGGGACGGGTTGGCCCAGCACCGGGTGCACCGGGGCCGGACCTCCTACTTCCCCAACTCGCTGGGCGGCGGCTGCCCCGCCCTGGCCGACGAGGGCGTCTACCGGCACTACACGGAGAAGGTCGAGGGGCACAAGATCCGCGAGCGGGCGGAGAGCTTCAAGGACCACTACTCCCAGGCCACCCTGTTCTACAACAGCCTGGCGTCCTGGGAGCGCGAGCACCTCGTCGCGGCGTTCCGCTTCGAGCTGGGCAAGTGCGAGGAGCCGGAGGTGCGCCGGCGGGTGGTCGCCAACCTCACCAACGTCGACCACGACCTGGCGGTGGCCGTGGCCCGGGGGGTGGGCGTGGAGGCGCCCGCGCAGGGGGCCTCGCCCAACCACGGGCGGTCCTCGCCCGCGCTCAGCCAGGCCGAGACGGCCTTCGGGTCGGTGGTGGGCCGCAAGGTCGCGATCCTGGTCGCCGACGGCGTGGACGCGGCGAGCGTGGAGGGGCTGCGCGAACCGCTGACGGCCGAGGGCGCCGTCGTGGAGCTGCTCGCCGTCACCGACGGGACGGTGCGCACCTCCGACGGGGGGACCCTGGCCGTGGACCGGGCGCTGCCCACGATGTCCTCGGTGCTCTACGACGCGGTGGCGGTGCCCGACGGCGCCGACGCCGTCACGGCCCTGTCCGGGGACGGCATGGCCCGCCACTTCGTGCTGGAGGCCTACAAGCACCACAAGCCGCTGGCCCTGGTGGGCGCGGGCGCGGAGCTGGGGATCGCCCCGCCGCTGCCCCAGCACGCGGTCACCCCGGCGCAGCGGACCCGGGAGGAGCTGGGCGTGGTGGTGGCCCCGGAGGCCGACGGCACCTGCGCCGCCGAGTTCTCCCGGCTCATCGGGCTGCACCGCGTCTGGGACCGGCCCACCGACGCCGTCCCGGCCTGACCCCGCGCCCCGACCCGCCACAAGGGGCCGCGCCACCCACCGGCACGGCCCCTTCCGTGTTCCCCGTGTTCCCCGGCCCTCGTGCCCCCCAGACTCCCCGTGCCCCCGGGGCCCTGTGCCCTCGTGTCCCCCAGGTTCCCCACAACCTCCGCGTCCCCCGCTACCTCTGCGGCCCCAGATTCCCAACGTCCCCCGCGACCTCCGTGGCCCCCACGACCCTCCATGGCCCCATGTCCCCCGTGAACCCCAGGAGCGTCTGTGCCCCCGTGGCACCTAGGTTCCTCGCGACCCCTCTGGCCTCCGTGTCCCCCGCGACCTCCGTGGCCCCACGACCTTCCACGTCCCCAGGTCCCCCGGCCCCCGTGGCCCCTCTCGCCTCCATGTCCCCCGCAACCTCCGTGGCCACAGGTTTCCCGTGTTCCGCGGGGCGTCTGTGCCCCGTGGCACACGGCCTCCGCCCACTTCCCGCGGCCGGGTACCGCCAGGCCCGCCAGGTGCGCGAGGTGGAGGCGGCACCCGGCGGCCCCGCCCGGCTGCCGCGGTCCGGCGCCCTCCGCCGGTCCTGCGGTCCCGGCCCGGGGCGAGGCTCACGGGTTCGACGCGACCGCCCTCCCCGAGCGGTTCCGCAGCTCCACGAAGTGGTCGATGGTGCGCCGCATCCCCTCGCGCACCCGCGTCCTGGGCTCCCACCCCAGGAGCTCCCGGGCGAGCCGGATGTCGGGCCGGCGGAACCGCGGGTCGTCCTCGGGGCGTTCGACGAACACGACCCCCGACCGCGTCCCGGTCAGGGAGGCCACCAGCCCCACGAGCGAGATCACGCTCAGCTCCTCGTCGCTGCCGATGTTGACCGGCCCGCGCACCCCGCGGCGGGCGCCCAGCGCCATGAGCCCGCGGACGGTGTCGTCCACGTAGCACAGCGACCGCGTCTGCTGACCGTCCCCGGCGACGGTCAGCGGCCTGCCCTCCAGCGCCTGGTTGACGAAGGTGGGCACCAGCCGCCCGTCGTCGGCCCTCATCCGCGGGCCGTAGCTGTTGAAGATGCGCGCGATCCCCACGTCGGCCCCCCGGGCCCGGCCGTGGGCCATGACCAGCGACTCCGCGTACCTCTTGGCCTCGTCGTACACGCTGCGGGGCCCGACCGGGTTCACGTTGCCCCAGTACGTCTCCCGCTGCGGGTACTCCAGCGGGTCGCCGTACACCTCGCTGGTGGAGGCCAGGACGAACCGGGCCCCGCCCTCCTCCGCCAGCGCCAGGGCGTTGCGGGTGCCCAGGCTGCCCGCCTCCAGCGTCTCCACCGGCAGGCGCAGGTAGTCGGGCGGCGAGGCCGCCGATGCCAGGTGGAACACGGTGTCCACCGGCCCCTCGGCCTCGACCGGCCGGACGAGGTCGGCCTCCCTCAGCCGGAAGCGGGGGTGCCCGAACAGGTGCTCCACGTTGCCCGGGCGCCCGGTCGCGAAGTTGTCCAGGCACACCACCTCCGCCCCCTGTTCCAGCAGCCGTTCGCACAGGTGCCCGCCGAGGAACCCCGCCCCGCCGGTCACCACCGTCCTCCCCCAGTGCGTCACCGTCTCCACGTGCGTCTCCCTCCTCGTGCCGTCGGGCCTGGGACGTCCGGTCAGGGCCAGGAGACCTCCTGCGCGGGGCACACGACCATCTCGCGCACCTCGCACCCGGCCGGGCGGGTGAGGGCGAACAGGACCGGCCTCGGCGACGTGCTCGGGGTCGTTGAGGGCGGCGTCGGGCCCGGGCCGGTACTGCTCGGGCCTGCCGTCGAAGAAGGCGGTGGCCATGCCCCCGGGGATCAGCAGGGTGACCCCCACCTGCCCGGCGGACTCCGCCGCCAGCGCGCGGGTGAACCCCACCACCCCGAACTTGGACGCGCAGTAGGCGGTGGCGTCCCCCACCGCGCGCACCCCCAGGGTCGAGGCGCAGTTGACCACCCTGCCCCCGGAGTCGCGCAGGTGGGGCAGGGCGGCCCGGGTGACGGCGGCGGTCCCGAGCAGGTTGACCGCCAGGACCTTCTCCCAGTCGGCCGCGGGCACGTCGGTCAGCGAACCGCAGGCGTCGATGCCCGCGGCGTTGACGACCGCGTCGATGCGGCCGTGCCGCTCGACCACCCGCCGGACCGCCAGCTCCACCTCTTCGCGCTCGGCCACGTCGACCTGCTCGAACGGCACGTCCCCGCCGGGATGGCGGCGGTCGAGCACGATCGGTTTGCCGCCCGCGTCCTGTACGGCGCGGACCGTCGCCGCGCCCAGCCCGGACGCGCCTCCGGTGATGACGGTGTTCCCCAGGGAGACCATGTCCCCCTCCTCTCCCTGTCCTCCGCACCCGGTCCGGGCGCGGTTCACGACACGGCCTCCCGGCCGCGTATGCGCGTGATGATCCCTGTGGTGGACCGCCCCGGGATGAGCGGGACCGTGACCACGTCCCCGCCCCAGGAGCGCACCACCGGCGTCTCCGGCATCCGGGACGCCTCGTAGTCGCCGCCCTTGACCCACACGTCGGGCCGCAGGCGCGCCAGCTCCCGCACCGGGGTGGGGTCGTCGAAGATCCGCACCCCGTCGACGCAGTCCAGCGCCGCCAGCAGCCGGGCCCGGTCCGCCTCCCCCACCACGGGGCGGCCCTCCCCCCTTGAGGGCCCGCACGGAGGCGTCGCTGTTGAGCAGGACCACGAGCCGGTCCCCCAGGCGGCGGGCGTACCGGAGCAGCTCCACGTGCCCGGCGTGCAGGATGTCGAAGCAGCCCCCGGTCGCCACCAGTCGCTCCCCGCCGCGGTGGGAGAGGGCTCCGGCCGCCCCCGTGAGCGCGCCGAGTGCCTCGGGGCCGTGCTCCCCCTGCGGGGCGAACGCCCCGGCCCCGCCGGCGGCGACGAACTCCGACGCCGCGGCCACCCCCACCCGGACGGCGGCGGCCTCGCCCCGCCCGTCGGCCAGGGCCGCCGCGCAGGCCGCCGCGAAGGCGTCGCCCGCGCCGCAGGGGTCGGACCCCCCTGCCGCGGGGACGGCGCGCACCCGCTCGCCCTCCCCCCGCGGATCGGCCCGGACCGCGCCGTCCTCCCCCAGGGTGACGGCCACACAGCGGGCCCGCCAGGTGCGGGCCAGGTGGGCGGCCCGCTCCAGGGCCGCGCCGGGGTCGCCGTCCTCCACACCGGCCTCGGCGGCGTTGGGTGTCACCACCCGTGCCTCCGGCACGGGCGGCGCCCCCTTGGGGTGGGGGTCCCACACCAGCGGGACCCGCTCCGCGCACGCGGCCAGCAGGTCGCGCACCTCCGGGCGCGACGTCAGCCCCCGGCTGTAGTCCGAGACCAGCACGGCGTCGGCGCCCGCCAGCGCACCCGCGACGGCGTCCCGGTCCACCGCCCCGTCGATCCGGCCGCCCCCGCCGTCCACCCGGGCGACGGTGCGGCCGTCCGCCATGATCCTCGTCTTGGTGGGGGTGCCGGCGGCCATGGGCAGGACCACCAGGCGCACCCGCGCCCCCAGCACCCCGGCCAGGGTCTCGGCGGCGGCGTCCCGGCCGAGCCCCGTGACCAGGGTGACGGCCCGCCCGTCGCGGGCCGCGCGGTGGGCGGCCAGGGCCGCGCCCCCGGGCCGGTGGCGCGCGGCCGCGTCCTCCACGACCGGCGCCGGCGCGTCGGGGCAGTCCCGGTGGGAGGTCCCCCGCAGGTCGACGTCGAGCAGGGCGTCCCCCAGCACCGCGATCGTTCCCGCTGCGGAGTTCACGCCGTCCCCCTCTCCCGTGCGGCCGCCGCCTCCCGCGGCGGGGGCACCGACGCCGCACGCTCCCTCAGCCCCCGCTCCACCCCCGAACAGAACACGTGCACCAGGGCCAGGTGCACCTCCTGCACCGTGGACGTGTCGGGTGCGGGCACCGCCACGGTCTCGTCGCTGAGCGATTCCAGCACCGTGGGGCCGGGCCCGGTCAGCGACCAGCACAGCACCCCCAGCTCCCGGGCCGCCTCCGCGGCGGCCAGCACGTTGGCGCTGCTCCCGCTGGTGGACATGCACACCAGCAGGTCCCCGCTGCGGGCGTGGGCGCGCAGCTGGCGCTCGTACACCCGCCGGTAGCCGTAGTCGTTGGCGATGGCGGTCACGCTGGAGGTCTCCGCGTGCAGGGCGATCGCCGACAGCGGCTCCCGCTCCCCCTCGAAGCGCCCGGTCAGCTCCGCCGTCAGGTGCTGGGCCTCGGCGGCGCTGCCCCCGTTGCCGCAGCCGAACAGGCGGTGCCCCGCACCGAGCCTGCCGGCCGCCAGGACGCCCCACTCCTCCACGCGCCCGGCGTCGGTCAGCTCCAGCGCCGCCGCCAGGGACCGCAGGTGGCCGTGCATCACTCCCCCTCCCCCCGCCGGACGGCGGCGATCGGCTCGGGCCGCCCCCTCCCGGGGAGCGGGACCGCGCGCGGGCCCAGCAGGCCGCGGTAGCACTCCTCGCTGCCCCGGGCCACCTCGGCCCACGAGTACAGGGACCGGGCGCGCTCGGCGGCGGCCGCCCCGAACTCCGCGCGGGTCTGCGGGTCCGAGGCGAGCCAGGCGATCGCGTCGGCCGCCGTGCGCGGGTCGCGCTCGGGCGTCAGCAGGCCGGTCTCCCCGTGGACCACGGTGTCGAGGTGGCCGCCGACCCGGGAGGCGACCACCGGGACGCCGCAGGCCATGGCCTCGACCGTGGACATCCCGAACGGCTCGTACCAGGGCAGGTTCACGGCGATGTCGCACGAGCGCAGCAGCGCCGGCACCTCCGACCGGTCCACCGCCCCCAGGAAGCGCACCCGGTCGGCGACCCCCTCCCGGGCGGCGATCCCGCGCAGCCGCCCCACCTCCGGGTCCCGGTCCAGACGCCCCGGCGCGGGCCCGCCCGCCACCAGCAGCTCGGCGCCGGGGACCCCCGCCAGGGCGCGGATCACCGTGTCCACCCCCTTGCGGGGCACCAGGCGGCCCAGGCTGAGCAGGCGCACGCGCTCGCCCCGCGGGCGCGGGGCGGCCGGGCCCGCGGGGGCGAACCTGTGCGTGTCCACCCCGCACGGCACCACGGCGACCCGCCCCGGGGCGATCCCCCAGGACAGGAGTTCGCGCCTCTCCTCCGCCGAGGTCGCGACGACCAGCTCGCTGCGGGCGGCCACCGCCCGCTCGACCGGGATCCTCTCCCGCGGGCTGGTGTCGGCCGCGCCCTGGTGGCGCGCCTTGACCACCCCCAGGGCGTGGAAGGTCTCCACCACCGGCAGGCCGAGCCGCCCGGCCGCCTCCAGCGAGGCCTGCCCGCTCATCCAGAAGTGGGCGTGGACCACGTCGGGGCGGTCCGCACGCCAGGAGGCGCGCAGCCGCCGCGCGAACTCGCCCATGTAGGGGAGGAGCTCGTCCTTGGGAACCGGCTGCTCGGGCCCCGCCCGCACGTGCTCGACCCGCAGGCCCGGCCCCACGGACACCGTGTCGGGTCTGTGGACGTCGGTGCGGCGCGTGTGGACGACCACCTCGTGCCCGCCTTCGGCCAGTGCCATGGCAAGTTCGGCCACATGGACGTTCTGCCCTCCCGCGTCCTCACCCCCGATTGCGTCCAGAGGGCTGGCGTGCTCGGAGACCATGGCGATCCTCATCCCGTCACCTCCTCGATCAACCGGTCCCACTCGTCCAGGAACCTGGTGAGTCCGTAGCGGCGCAGCGCGGCCCGCCGGGCCTGCGCGCCGACCCGTTCGGCCAGCCCGGGGTCCTCGACGAAGGACCGGGCCGCCTCCGCCAGGAAACGGGGGTCGGTGGAGACCGCCCCCGCCCCGGCCGGCACCGCCTCGTAGGCCTCGGTGGCGCCGAGCGCGACCACCGGCAGGCCGAGCATCATGGCCTCGATGAGGGACAGCCCCAGCGAGGTCCACCTCGACGTGTGGACGTAGACGCTGGTCCGGGACAGCTCGTCGTGCATCAGCGCCTGGGGCAGGTCCTCGCGGACGCGGATGCGCCCCTGCGGGGTCCCCAGGTGCTCGGGGACGCCCTCCACCCCCATCCCGAACAGGTCCAGGGGGACCTCCTCGGCCAGTCCGGCGAGGAGGTCGGTGCCCGTGAACCGCCAGCGGCGCAGCGGCTCGTTGACGACCACCCCCGCGCGCGGCTCCCGGGCGACCCGCCGGTGGCCGGGGTCGGGGACCCCGTGCTCCACCACGCGCACCGGCGCCCGCCCGCAGTCCCACATCAGGGCGTTGAACCCGGTGACGTGCACGACCGGGATGTCGTCGCGGTCGGCGAGGGGGTGCCGGGTCAGCGGCACGTCCCCGCGCGGCGTGTTGTGCTCCACGTACACCGCGGGCACGTCCCGCCCCGGGACACGGCCCAGCAGCCGCTCGGCGAGCCCGGCCTCGTGGGGGCGCTGGAGCACCACCAGGTCCGGCTCGCTCGCGCCCACCTCCTCCCAGGGCACCTCGCGGGCCCGGTCGGGCCAGTCCCAGGTGCGCGCACGCCCCCGGCCGTCGGGGCCCCGGTCGGGCGTCACCGGCAGCAGGAAGGTGTGCGCCCCCTGCACGAAGGCGGTGGTCCACGACCCGTGGACGTGCCAGAGCAGGATGCGGCGCCCGCGCACCGGCGCGCGCTCCCCCGCCGGGGAGGTCCGCTCCTCCCCATCGGTCACGGTCATCGGTCCTCCCGTATCTCGTCGACGGCGGCCAGAACGCTCTCGGGGGAGACACCGGACAGGCAGGGGTGGCCCGGCACCGGGCACACCCGCGCCCGGCTGCCCGCGCACCGGGCGCCCTGGTCCCCCAGGACCCGGACCCGGGAACCGCGCGGCGCCCACACGGCCGCGGGGACCACCGGCGAGAACAGGGACACCACGGGGGTGCGCACCGCCGCGGCCAGGTGGGCCGGCCCCGTGTTCCCGCACACCGCGGCCGCCGCCCGGGACAGCACCCCGGCCAGTTCCGGCAGGCGGGTGCGCCCGGCCAGGACCACCACGCCCGGGTCCCCGTGCGCCCGGGGCACCCGGTCGGCCTCCTCGGCCGAACCGGTCAGGACGACGCGGCCGCCGCGGGCGCGCAGCGCCGCCACGATCTCCCCCGCCTTGGACACGGGGATCGCCCGGGCGGGGGCGTCGGAGCCGGTGTGCACCACCGTGTACCCGTCCGGCCCGGTGAGCCCCCGGGTGTCGGGCAGGGGCCCGCGCACCGCGGGCAGCCCGTCGTCGCCCGGCGCCGGCTCCATCCCGCAGGCCCGGACCAGGGAGAGCATCCGCTCCGTCTCGGGCAGCCCCTCCTCCACCCGGTGGCGGACGTCGAGCAGGCTCCCGGGGTAGTCCTCGCTGATGGCCCCGTTCCACGGCACCCCGGCCATGCGCAGCACCAGCGCCAGGGGCAGCGGCGACTGGTGGAAGGAGGTGGGCAGGACCGCGCGGTCGATGCCCAGGCCGGCGAGCAGGCGCACCAGGCGCCGCACCCGCACCGGGTCCACCGGCGGCGGGTCGGCGGCGATCCACGGCACCGTGCAGGTGATCACCCGGTCCACGCCGGGCAGCATCCGGGCCGCCCCGGCCCCGCGCGGCCCGGCCAGGTAGACGACCCGGTCCGCGTGCCGGGCCACGGCCCGCACCGCCGGACCGGACAGCAGGACGTCGCCCATCCCGTCCGGGCGGGCCACCAGCACCGTTCCCGCCCTCACGGCGCGCTTCCGCCGAGCAGCCGCACCACGGCGCCGAACGGGTCGGCCGCCGACTCGGGGGCCGCACGGCACTCCTCCCCGCGCGTGGCCGCGGTGGGCACCAGGATCCCGCGCGCCCCGGCGGCCCGGGCCGCCTCCACGTCGGAGCCGATGTCGCCGATCACGGCGCACTCGTACGGGCGCACGCCCAACCGCTCCGCCGCCTCGCGCACCAGCCCCGGCTCCGGTTTGCGGCAGGCGCAGCCGTCGCCCTCCCCGTGGGGGCACACGCACCAGGCGTCGAAGCGGCCCAGGAGGCGCTCCACCCGCTCGTTGACCGCACCGACCTCCCGCTCGGTCAGCAGCCCCCGGGCGATCCCCGACTGGTTGCTGACCACCGCGACCGACAGGCCGCAGCGGACCGCCAGCTCCACCGCCCGGGCGGCGCCCGGACGCGGGCGCACCCGGTCGGGGTCCCCGTTGTAGGGGACGTCCTCGATGAGGGTGCCGTCCCGGTCGAACAGGACCGCGCGCACCGCCGGGCGCCGGGACGCGCCCGCGTGGACCACCACCCCCCGCAGCCGGTGCAGGCACGCCAGGGGCGGAACGGCCGCGCTGGTCACCGCCATGTCGGCGACCTCGGCGGGGGTCCGCGGCCCCGGGCGCACCCGCTCCAGGGCGAACCGTGCGGTGCGCCCCGCCCACCACAGCGCCAGCGCCCCGGCGGGGAGCCGGCGCCCGGCCAGGGCGGCCCCGACCGCCGCGGCCAGGACGGCCGTCGTCACCACGTGCCGCCGCAGCGCCCCGCGGCCCTCGCCGACCCGCCGCCGCCAGCCCCGCCCGTGCAGGCGGTCCATGAGCACGTCGTCGGCGTTGCCGCGCTGGGCGCCCAGGCTCCGCAGCCGGCCGCCCCCGCGCAGGGGGTGGACGCACATCCGGCCGCCCCACTCCAGGCGAAAGCCCGCGTCCACCACGCGCAGGGCCAGGTCGGTGTCCTCCCGGTAGGCCCGGCGGAACCGGACGTCGAAGCCGCCCACCCGCTCCAGGGCGGACCTGCGGTAGGCCATGTCCGCCGTGATCCACCGCGCCGTCGCCAGCGCCAGCGTGGCCCGCTCGGCGTCGGTGGGCGCCCGGCCCTCGGGCGGCGGGACGACGATCCGCCCCTGGACGCCGCCCACCTCCTCCGGGCGCCCGTCCAGGTCCTCGCACAGGCGCTCGGCCCAGTCGTCGGGCGGGGCGACGTCGTCGTCCAGGAACACGATCCACGGTGCCCGGCAGGAGTGCCACCCGGCCTGGCGGGCGGCCGCGGGACCGCGGCCGCCGCTGCCGAGCACGCGCAGCCGCGGGTGGTCGGGCACCTCCAGCGGAGCGCCCCGCCCGGGCGGCCGGTCGTCGACCACCACGATCTCCCGCGGAGCCGCCCCCTCGGGCGCCTCCACCAGCGGCCGCAACGCCCGCGCCAGGCTCTCGCGCCCCACCGTGGGCACGACCACCGCGTACTCCACGCGCGCGCTCACGCCGCCGCGCTCCGGCGGCGGCGCACGAGGAACGGGCCGATGGCCAGCACGTCCACCGGCGCGGACCCGAAGCACTCCAGCGCGTCCCGGGGCGAGTCCACCATCGGCCGCCCGGCGGTGTTGAGGCTGGTGTTGACCAGGACCGGCAGGCCCGTCCGGCGCTCGAACTCCGACAGCAGGCGGGCGGTGAGCGGCTCGTCCGTCGCCGAGACCGTCTGCACCCGGGCCGTGCCGTCCACGTGGACGACCGCCGGGATGCGCTCGCGCCACTCCTGCGCCACCTGGTGCACGAAGAGCATGTACGGGCTGGGCAGGGGGCCGCCGAAGAAGATCTCCGGGGCCCGCTCCTGCGCCACCATCGGGGCCACCGGCCGGAACCGCTCCCGCCCCTTGACCCGGTTCAGGCGCTCCAGGTTCGCCGGGTCGGCGGGGTGCGCCAGCAGGGAGCGGTGCCCCAGCGCCCGCGGACCGTACTCCGAACGGCCCTGGAACCACGCCACCAGGGCGTTGTCCGCCAGCGCGGCGGCGACCGCCGCGGGCAGGTCCGCGGGGCGCTCCACCTCGACCTCGGCGTCGCGCAGCAGGGCGGCCAGCTCGTCCTCGTCCCAGGAGCGCCCCAGGTCCGCGCCGGGCATCGGCTGCGGGTCGTCGCCGGCCTTGGCCGCCACGTACAGCGCCCCTCCCAGGGCGGTCCCCGCGTCCCCCGCGGCGGGCTGGACCCACACGTCGTCGAAGGGGCCCTCGCGGAAGACCCGGCTGTTGGCGACGCAGTTGAGCGCGACACCGCCCGCCATGGTCAGCCGCCGCAGGCCCGTTCGCTCGTACGCCCAGCCCACGACGCCCAGGAGCGCCTCCTCCACGGCCTCCTGGACGCTCGCGGCCAGGTCGGCGTGCTCGGGCCCGGGCTCGGTGCCGGGGCTGCGGGCGGGGGCCAGGGACTCCCAGGGCACGTCGCGGGCGCGCACCCGCCCCTCCCCCTCGTACCGCAGGTGCTCGCGGACCGCGTCGAGCATCGTCGGCCTCCCGTAGGAGGCCAGGGCCATCACCTTGTACTCGTCACTGGAGCGGTGGAAGCCCAGGTGCTCGGTCAGCTCCTCGTAGACCAGCCCCAGCGAGTCGGGCAGCGGCTGGCGGACCAGCACCTCCAACTCCCCGCCGGTGTAGGAGCCGACCAGGTGGGACCCGGACTCGCCCCGGCCGTCGGCGACCAGGACCACGCAGTCGCGGCGGCCCTCGAACGGGGGCGCCGCGAAGACCGCCGACGCGGCGTGGGCCACGTGGTGGGCCACGTGGACGACCCGCCTGCGGTCCAGCCCGGGCAGCGCCGACTCCAGGAAGTGCGGCGCCCGCTCGACGTAGAACAGGCGCAGGTGCTCCCAGCGGGCGTCCTGCCCCGGCCCGTCGGGGTCGGCCAGGTCCGGGTGGTAGGAGTAGGTGACCGCGTCCAGATCCCGCGGCGACAGCCCGCCCTCCTCCAGGCACCAGCGCATCGCCTCCACCGGCAGCTCCCAGGTGGAGAAGGGCACCGGCTCCTTCCCGTGCTTGCGGCGCGAGAAGCGCTCCTCCTCGGCCGCGGCCACCGTGCGGCCGTCCACGACCAGCGCTGCGGCCGGGTCATGGAAGACCGCGTTCACACCCAGGACACGCATTGCGGTCCAGCCCCCTTCTCCACGGACCGGCGAGCCGATGCTCGACGCAAGCACTCGACTACCTGCGGGAACGGTCGCTAAACATGGGCGCCGGACCCGGGCGCGCGGCCCGAAGTGCCACCGGCAGAAGGGGTTTACGCGCCGCGGCGCGGGCTAGTGGCCAGGTGCACTCCCATTGGCTCCGACCCGAGGAGGGGACCGGAAATGGCGACGAAGAGCATCTCCGACGTGATGACCACCCAGGTCCGCACCGTCTCACCCGACACGTCCCTGCAGGAGGTCGCGCGGATCATGCGCGACGCCGACCTGGGCGACGTCCTGGTGACCGAGAACGACCACCTGGTGGGCATCGTCACCGACCGGGACATGGTCGTGCGGTGCGTGGCCGAGAACGGGAACCCCGCCGACCACACCGCCGGCGAGATCTGCAGCTCCGAGGTGGCCACGGTGCCGCCGCAGAGCGACATCCGCGACGCCGTCAACACCATGCGCGAGGGCGCCGTACGCCGGCTCCCCGTCGTGGACGGCGACCGGGTCGTGGGCGTCGTGAGCATGGGCGACCTGGCCCAGGCCGTCGACGAGAAGTCGGCCCTGGCCGACGTCAGCTCCGCGGCCCCCAACCGGTGACGCGGCGCCCTTGCGCCGGGCGCCTCCCGCCCGATCACGGGGGACCGGGCGAGAGGCCCGCGACCGGCGAACGCCCCCTGGTCCTGGTGAGCCGCTCACTGGGACTGGGGGACTTCGTCACCGCCGTCCCCGCGCTGCGGGCGCTCGAACGGGCCCTGCCGCGATGGCACCGCGTCCTGGCCGGGCCCTCCTGGTACCGCCACCTCCTGCGCCTGGCCGGACTCCGCTGGGAGGTCCTGCCCACCCCCGCGCTGCACGTGCCCGAACCGCGCCCGCGCACGGCCCCCGAACTCGCGGTCAACCTCCACGGCCGCGGCCCGCAGAGCACGGCCGCCCTGGCCGCGCTGGCGCCCCGCGGCCTGTGGACCCACCGGCACCCCCAGGCCCCGCACCGGCCGGGCCCGCCCTGGCCCGACGGGGTCCACGACGCCGACGTGTGGGCCGCCCTGACCACCTGGCACGGCGTCCCCGCCGACCCCCGCGACCTGCGCTGGCCCCGGCCGGAGCCGCCCGAGGGGGCCGACCGGCCCACCGCCGTCGTCCACCCCGGGGCGGCCTCCCCGGCCCGCCGGTGGCCGCCCGAGCGCTTCGCCCGCGTCGCACGGGACCTCTCCGGCCTCGGCCTGCGCGTCCTGGTCACCGGCTCCCGGCAGGAGGCCGCACCGGCCGAACGCGTCGCGGAGGCCGCCGGACTGCCCCAGGGGTCGGTCCTGGCGGGCCGCACCTCCCTGGGCCTGCTGGCCGGGCTCGTCGCCCACGCCCGGCTCCTGGTGTGCGGCGACACGGGCGTGGCGCACCTGGCGACCGCGTACGGCACGCCCTCGGTCCGCCTGTTCGGACCGGTCCCCCCGGCGCTGTGGGGCCCCCGCCGGGACGGCCACCTGCACACCTGCCTGTGGTCGGGCCGCCGCGGCGACCCCCACGGCACGGAGCTCGACCCGGGCCTGGCCCTGATCGGGACCGGCGAGGTGACCGCCGCGTGCCACCGCCTCCTGGAGGCCACCGCCCCCGGGGCGACCGGCACATGGACGGCCACTCCGGAGTCAACACTCCAGAAAAGAAGTGACCGAAACGTTAGTAACCGTCTCAGTGGGCACATAGGCCACGAGGCCACCCATCGGAGCCGTTCACACGGCGCCGGGTGAGCGCGGTCGGATCCGACCGCCATGGCCTGGGCGGACGACCGGTACCACCGCCCGGCGCACAACGAGGACGCGAAACCGCACCGGCGAAGGCGCCGACCGCGGACCGCATCACGAGCACCACTCCCGCTCACGTGGAGGAAGCCATGCCCATCGAGACCGGCCCCGCAGTCGACGAGAAGGAAGTCGAGGGGCGCTCGGCGGAAGAACTCCTGGAGGGGCTCCAGGCCCTGCCCCAGGACGACCCGGAGGCGATCCGCATCCAGGAAGAGGTCCTGGAGCTGTACCGGCCCCTGCTGTACCGGATCGCCCGCCACTACAGCGGACGCGGCGAGCCCTACGAGGACCTGCGCCAGACCGCCCACCTGGGCCTGGTCAAGGCCGTCCACGGCTACAACCCCCACCGCGGCAAGAAGTTCATCTCCTACCTGCTGCCCACCGTCACCGGCGAGATCAAGCGCCACTTCCGAGACCACACCTGGGCGGTGCGCGTGCCCCGCCGCCACCAGGAGCGGCGCGGCCGCCTCCACCGGGTGAGCATCGAGTTCCAGCAGCGCCACGCCCGCGAGCCCGGCATCGACGAGCTCGCCCGCGAGATGGACCTGCCCCGGGCCGAGGTCGAGGAGCTGCTCCAGGCCTCCGAGGCCTACAGCACCCTGTCCCTGGACCTGCCCGACCACAAGGACGAGGAGGGGAGCCCCACCCTGGAGGAGAGGATCGGCGGCGAGGACGACTCCTACGAACTGGTCCTGGAACGCGAGTCCCTGCGCCCGGCCATGTGCTGCCTGGACGACCGCGAGCGCGTCCTGCTCCGGCTGCGCTTCTTCGAGGACCTCACCCAGGCGCAGATCGCCGAGGAGATCGGCTGCTCCCAGATGCACGTCTCCCGACTCCTGGCCGCCACCCTGGACAAGCTCAGGGAACGGGTGGACCGGGACGAGACGCCGAGCTGAGGGGCACGGTGACCCGCGACGTCCGAGGGACCGAGCGGCTCCCCGCCCGCGCCGCCCGCCGGGCCCGGCGGGCCCTGACCCGGGGCACACCGGAGCGGGAGACCGCCGTCCTGGTCCTGAAGGCCGCCCTGGCCGCCACCCTGTCCTGGCTGGTCTCCTTCGGCCTCATCAAGGCGACGACACCCGCGTTCGCGCCGTTCGCCGCCCTGCTGATGGTGGAGACCACCCTCTACCGCTCCCTGTTGCGCTCGCTGCGCATGCTCGGGGCGGTCCTGCTGGGCCTCGCCCTGACCACCGTCCTGGCGATCCTGGCGGGACCGGGGTACGCGGTCTTCGCCCTGGCGGCGCTGGCGGCCCTGCTGATCGGCCGCTGGCGCCGCCTCGGCGACCAGGGGAACCAGGTCGCCACGGCGGCGTTCTTCGCCTTCTCCGTCTTCGTCTCCCTGAACGGGGCGCAGGCGGTGGTGTCCCAGGCCGCGGAGATCTTCGCCGTCGTCCTGATCGGGGCCGGCATCGGGGTGGCCGTCAACCTCCTCCTGCTGCCGCCGCTGCGCCTGCGCGGCGCCGCCGCGGCCGTGGCCTCCCTGGCGGGCGGGCTGCGCGGCCTGTGCCAGGACATGGGCGACGCACTGCGCGAGGGCCGCCCCGACCGCGACACCGCGCGGCGGTGGGGCGAACGCACCGACGAGCTGCTGCGCAGTGCCCGGCAGGCGCGCGAGGCCACCGGGACCGCCCGGGAGAGCATCATCTACAACCCGCGCCGGCTGCTCCACTCCGGCACACTCCACGTCAGCGACCACGACCGGCTCGTCGACGCCCTGGAACGGGCCGCCCACCAGACCGCCTCCATCGCCCGGAGCCTCACGTACAGCCCCCAGGACGACGAGGAGACCGGGCCCGCCATGATGGCGCGGTGCGGGGACCTGCTCCTGACCACCGCCGAGGCCTGGCGCGTCCTGGAGGAGTGGGAGGACACCGAGGTCCCCGGCTGGGATCCGCCCGTCGAGGGGTTCCACACGGCCGTCGAGCGGACCGACCGCTCCGAACGGGAACTGGAGCGGCACTGCCGGAGCGGCGGCGGCCCGCCGCTGGACGACCCCTCGCTCCCCTACGGGGTGCTCCTGGTGGAGTCCGTGCGCCTGCTCGACGAACTCCGGTCGGTGGACGAGGTCCTGGCCGCCTCCGTCCCCTCCTCTCGCTGAGCGGTACCGCCCTTCGGCCCGGAACCGCCCGGGACCTCCCGGGCCCGCGGAGCCCCGCCGACGGCGGGACCGGACGTGAGAGCGTTGCCCCGGGGCTCCCGCCCCGGGAACCGCACCCCGTCTCCTCCGGAAGGGCGACCATGCCGACTCTGTTCACCCGCATCATCGACCGCGAGCTGCCGGGCCACTTCGTCTGGGAGGACCCGGTCGCCGTCGCGTTCCTCACCATCGCGCCGCTGCGCCCCGGGCACACGCTCGTCGTACCGCGCGCGGAGGTGGACGACTGGACCACCGCCGACCCGGAGCTGCTGGCCCACTGCACGGGCGTGGCCCGGGCCGTCGGCCGGGGTGTGAAGAAGGCGTGGGACGCCCCGCGGGCGGGACTGATCATCGCCGGCCTGGAGGTCCCCCACCTGCACATCCACGTGTCACCGATCTGGGAGCCGAGCGACCTCGACGTCTCGGACCTGCCCGTGGAGAAGGACGAGACCGTGCTGGGCGAGGCCGCCGACCGGCTGCGCCGGGCGCTGGCCGAGCTGGGCTACCCCGAGGCCGTCCCGCCCCGCTGAGGACCGGCGCGGCGCCCCGGGGGCCTCGGTCCCCGGCTCCGGCCCGCACCCGTTGGACAACGGGCGCGGGCCGGAGCAGAGTTGGACCGTCGTACCGGCCGGCCCGCCCGCGCGGGACACCCCGGCCGCACCGCCCACCTGAGGAAACCCGCACGATGACCTACGTCGCCGCCCCCGAACGCTACGACGGAACCATGCTCTACCGGCGCACCGGCCGGTCCGGCCTCGACCTGCCCGTGCTCTCGCTGGGGTACTGGCACAACTTCGGCGACGACCGCCCCTTCGAGACCCAGCGGGCCATCGCACGCCGCGCCTTCGACCTGGGCATCACCCACCACGACCTGGCCAACAACTACGGGCCGCCCTACGGGGCCGCCGAGATCAACTTCGGCCGCCTCATGCGCGAGGACTTCGCCCCCTACCGCGACGAGATGGTCGTCTCCACCAAGGCCGGGTGGGACATGTGGCCGGGGCCGTACGGGCAGGGGGGCGGCTCCCGCAAGTACGTGCTGGCCTCGCTGGACCGGTCGCTGCAGCGCATGGGCCTGGACTACGTCGACATCTTCTACTCCCACCGGCTGGACGCCTCCACCCCCCTGGAGGAGACCATGGGGGCGCTGGACACCGCCGTGCGCCAGGGCAAGGCGCTGTACGTGGGCGTCTCCTCCTACGACGCCGAGCGCACCCGGAGGGCGTACGAGATCCTGCACGGGCTGGGGACGCCGCTGCTCATCCACCAGCCCTCCTACTCGATGCTCAACCGGTGGATCGAGACCGAGGGGCTGCTCGACACCGTCGGCGAACTGGGCGTGGGCGTCATCGGGTTCACGGCGCTGGCCCAGGGGCTGCTCACCGACCGGTACCTGAACGGCGTGCCGGAGGGGTCCCGGGCCACCCAGGACAAGTCCTTCGACGCCGGGTGGCTGTCGGAGGAGACGCTGGGGCACCTGCGAGCGCTCGCCGGCATCGCAGCGGAGCGCGGGCAGACGCTGGCGCAGCTGGCGCTGGCCTGGGCGCTGCGCGACCCGCGTGTGACGTCGCTGGTCATCGGGGCGTCGTCGGTGGCGCAGCTGGAGCAGAACGTGGCGGCGCTGGGGAACCTGGAGTTCACCGACCGGGAGCTGGCGGCGATCGACGAGCACGCGATCGACGGCGGCGTGGACCTGTGGCACGACGCCCGGACCGGCGCGCTGTAGCGCTGGGGGCGGGGGCGGTGTAGCGGCCGGGGCGGTCGCGCCGACGGAGGCCGTCGTCGGCGCGACCGCGGCTCCCCGCGGGTCAGCGGGTCAGCGGATCAGCGAGCGCAGGAGCGCGGACCACTCGCCGGGGGTGAAGGAGAGGTGGCCGGCCTCGCGGTGCTGCGTGTCCCGGACGTCCGTGGCCCGAGGGGTCTCCCGGACCTCCACGCAGTTGCCCTCGCAGTTGCTGTAGGTGCTCTTGCGCCATTCGTCCATGGATATGCCCTTCGCGTTCTTTGACAGTTTCGACCTACTTGTACACCGTGCTTCCCATTGAGAAACAGAACACGCATGTGAGAGGCGAGGCCCCGTCCCGGGCGGAGGGGAGCGGACCCCTGGCAGCGCACAAGGAGACCCCCCGCGCGGACGCGGGGGGTCGGGTGAGGGATCGGAAAGGTCAGCGGCTCACGGAGCGCACCAACGCCGCCCACTCCATCCGGTCGAAGGTCAGGTAGCCGGCCTCACGGTTCTGCGTGTCCCGGACATCGGCACCCGCGGTGAACTCGCGCGCTTCAACGCAGTTGGCACCGCCGTCCGAGTAGGTGCTCTTGTGCCACTCAGCCATGGACTGCCTCCTGGATTTCGACAACCGTTCGGGGTCTACCCACACCCCGCATCCTCATTCGGGACTTAATGCCTCCCACGCGAACGCGGGAGCCGAGGGGAGGAGCGGAAAGGTCAGCGGCTCACGGACTGAAGGAGAGCCGCCCACTCCATCCGGTCGAAGGTCAGGTACCCGGCCTCGCGGTTCTGCGTGTCCCGGACATCCGCGCCCGCGGCGAACTCGCGCGCCTCCACACAGTCGTTGGTTCCACCGCTGTAACTCGACTTGTGCCACTCAGCTTGCACTGTCCAACCTCTTCACTTCATCGCGGACCATCCGGAGCGAGGCCTCCGGTTCCCATGCCAGCCCTTGCAGGCTTCCCACCAGCATCCTGCGTTGAGCGACCGCTGTCGAACTGGTCAGAATGCGCCCTTCTTCGGCACTCTCCACGTAGGCGAGCTCGGTGGAGTCCTTCATGGTGATCACCCGGAAAGAACCCGCGTTGCCAGGGTGCTTGGGATGATCGGAAGGCATGATCTGTAGGGTAATCCTCCCCCGCTCCGAGAGTTCGATCAGGTACTCCAGTTGCTCACGGGTGACGTCCACACCCCCGTACCTTCGACCCAGCAAACTCTGGTCCAGCACCAACCACAGCAGCGGGCGCAGGGCCTCGGAGAAATGCTTCGCCCGAGTCACCCGCTCACCGACACTCGTGGCCAGCTCATCCGGGGACAGCCAGGGAGCCGATGCCAGAACGATGGCGCGCGCGTACGCCTCGGTCTGCAAATAGCCGGGGAACGCCAACGCCTGGTACTCCCAGACGGCTTGGGCATCCTGAATCGCTGAAGCGATCTCCGACAGCCAGGGCGCACGGTTGCTGCCGGTCAGGTCCTCCCACAGGCGCGAGAGTCTCCCGAAGCCGATCGACTCGTCCAGCGCTTTCCGCAGCCTCGGCGACGGCGAAGCCTTTCCGCGCTCCACGTCCGATATCTGGCTTTTGCTGCTCTGGACACGATTGGCCAGCGCGGTTTGCGTCAGCTCCGCCTCGGTGCGCAGGCGTGCCACCTCACGGCCGTAACGCGACAGAACCTGTTTCGGTACAGGGGGCATACGTCCAGGAGAGCACATCCGCCGCTCCCTCCGGAGCGATTCCGTGAAATTCCGAAGGCACCGGAACCTCGCCGCTGAGCAGACAAGTCCCTTTACCTGGCACTTTCCATCGGCGGACACTTCAAGTCGTACCCGAGCCCACTATGTGCCAGGAGCCGCCGCATGCCGCCCGCACCGTCTTCGGAACTCCACGAGGAAGCCGTCCTCGCCCTCCACTCCGCGCTGCGACGGCGCGGGATCGCCGCGGAGAACGGCGACCTCCCCGGCTCCGTCCGCGCCGAGTACGCGGGGCGCCGCGTGACCGTCCGCCACGTCGACCGGCAATGGTGGCGCCCGATGCCCGGCGAACCCCACGTCACCGTCCCGGTCGCCCGCTCCGGCGACGAGGACGCCCTGGCCCGCGACCTGGTCGCCGAACTCCTGGGGCGGCTGTGAACCCCCTGGGCTTCGACGACTTCGCCCGTCTCACCGCGCCCCGCGCCCGTCCGGTCCCGGTTCCCCGACCGGCCGAACGGCCTCCGCTCCCACGACGGACACGCACACACCGACCGACCACAGAAGGGAACGATGCCATGTCCCGGACCGAACCCGGCGACCCCCGCCGCAAGCGGCCCCCGACCCCGGCCCAGCAGGAACGCGCCGACGAACTGTTCGACGAGGTCTCTTCCGCCCTGCGCGACATCCGCGAACCCGGCGCCGACCCGGTCGCCGCCCTGCGCCACGCGGACCACACCTTCGGCATCCTCCACGCCCACCTGTGCAGGGGCGGCGTCCTGCCCACCCCCTGGCACAAGGCCCGGCACCCCTGAAACGACCCCGCGCCCGAAGGGCCCCTACGCCCCGGCCGCGGCGGCGACCCGCACGCGGCCGGGGCCCGCCCTACCACCCCACCTGCGTCCGACCCGCCTCCGGCGGCAAGGACCGGAGCCGACACCGCCCTACCCCTCACACTCTCCGGACGGGAAAGGGCACCACGGCCACCGGCGGCACGGCCGTCCCCCGCCTCACCCCTCGCCCTCCAGGATCCACCGCAGCGTGCGACGGCCGATCCGGCTCATCGGCGGATTGCTCTCGCGGTAGTACCAGACCAGCCCCAACGCCTGCTCGAACGCCCAGGCCCGCCCGCGCTCCCACTCCGCGTCGCCGACCCCCAACGCCTCCCGGAACACGGCCCGGGGCCCCTCCTCCAGCACATCCCAGGCGCACAGCAGGTCCAGCGCCGGATCGGCCGCCCCCAACCCGCCCACGTCCACCACGCCCACCAGGCGCCCCTCGCGCACCAGCAGGTTGCCCGGCATGAGGTCGCCGTGCGACATCACGTCCGGATCGCTCCCCCGCGGCAGGTCGCGCAGCCGCCCCTCCCACAGCCGGCGCAGCCGGGGCACGTCCAGCAACCCCTCCGAACGCTCCAGGCAGGTACGCACCCATTCGTCATGGTCGGCGATGCAGCCGCCGCGCCCCTGCCCGCGGAACACCCGCCCCCGGGCGTCGATAGCACGCACCCCGCGCACGAACTCGGCCAGGTCCAGGGCGAAGTCGGTGCCGCTCCCGGCGTCGTTCCGGTCCGCGGGCGTCCCCGGCAACCGCGTCTGCACGCTCCACGGCATCGGGTACCCCTCCCCCGGCGCACCGATCGCCACCGGCTCGGGGGTGGCGAAACGGGTGCGGCCCGCGAGCTCGCGCGCCGCCGCGGCCTCGCCCTCCAAGGCGAGCAGCGCGGCCTGCGGGTCGGCCGGCTGGAGGGGGAACCGGGCGACGAGGTCGTCGCCCAGCAGGAACACCGCGTTCACCGTGCCCCCGGGCAGGACCGGGACCAGCGGCAGCCCCGCCCAGTGCGGGAACTGGTCTTCGATGAGCCGTGCGGCGGTCTGCGGGGTGAGGACGATTTGGTCGCTGTGCATGAGCATCGGCCCAGTCTGGCGGCCCCGCGCTCGCGGAGCACACGATTTTTCCGGCCGCCCGGCCGCTCACCCGGTCAGCGCGGCACCCGGTACGTCACGTGCGTCACCCCGCTCGCCGCCCGCGACCCCACCTGCTCCAGCCTCAGCGGCGGAACCCCCTCGAACAGCCGCGTCCCGCCGCCGAACACCACCGGCACGATGTGCAGCCGCAGCTCGTCGATCAGCCCCGCGGCCAGGAACTGGTTGACCGTGGCGGCGCCGCCCGCCACCGCGACATCCGCGTCCCCGGCCGCCTCGCGCGCCCGCGCCAGCGCGGCCCCGATCCCGTCGGTGACGAAATGGAACGTGGTGCCGCCCGCCATCGGCTGCGGATCGCGCGGATGGTGGGTCAGCACGAACACCGGCGCGTGGAACGGCGGGTCCTCGCCCCACCATCCGTTCCACTCCCGGTCCCACCCGCCGCGCACGGGACCGAACATGTTGCGCCCCATGATGTAGGCCCCCGCCCCCGCCATGAGGTCGAGTTCGGCCCGGTTCTCCTCGGGGGTGTCGAACATCCAGGCGTGCAGCGCGGCACCCGAGCCGTCACCGCCGTCGTCGCCGAACGGGCGCTCCTCGGTCTGACCGTGCCCGGCCGCACAGCCGTCGGCCGAGATCGAGAGGTCGCAGGTCACCTTGGTCATTTCCGCTCTCCCCTTCCGGGTTCCGGGACGCCGGGCCCGGGCCGGACGGGCCGCCCGGGGCCCGCCACCGGACACGATCCTGCCCCAGACCGCCGACACACCACAGCGGCCACACCGGCGGGGAGGGCGCACGCCCCCGGGCGCGCCCCGACCTGCGGGGGCCGCCACGGGGCGCCCGGGGACCGCGCAGGACGCGCGGCGGGCGGCGGCCGCCCTAGCCGGGGAGTCCGGCGACGACCTCGTCCAGCTCCTCCAGCCGGTCCGGGCACACGTGCTCGACGTTCACCCTGCGCAACGCGAGTTCGGCGTCGTCCTCGGCGGTCATCGTGGTCGCCAGGGCGAACACGCCCTCCTCCTCTTCGCAGGTGCTCTCGGCCTCGCTCTGGATCTCCGCCCACGTGGTGTCGGTGAGCTGGTCCCTGCCCAGGGCCGCGGCCGCCGCGGCCCGGTGGGCGTCCTCACCGGAGGGGGATCCGCAGCCGGTGAGCAGGAGGACGGCCGCGACCGAGGCCAGGACCGGAACAGGGGTCGGCAGAAGTGTTCGCGTCATCATGGGGGATGCCTCTCAGAGGGCGCCGGAGCGGGCAGCGCGAAAATGTGATGCCCAACAGTGTGCAGCACGCCACCCGGAACAGGGTGTTCGGGGTTACGTGGCGTGGGCCTCAATTCCCGTACACCCGGACTTCACCCAGCCGAGCAACAGCCCCCCGTCATCGCCGGTGGGGAAGTGGACCCCGCCCCGGCGCCGCCATGCCCGCCCGGTCCCACCCGCACCCCCATCACCCCGCCCCAACGGGAACATCCACCGGCCACCACCCCGCCGGAAGCGGCCCCGTCCCGACGGCGCCACGCCCATCCAGCCCCACCAGCAACACCATCACCCCACCCTGACGGCGTCGTGTCCGCCCGGCCCCACCCGCGGCACTCCTCCCCCGGCCGCCCGGCCCGGAGCGAAGGAGGCCTTGAGGCGCCATGCCCCCCGGCCCGCCGCCGGTCACAGCCGACCGACCACCCCGCCGGAAGCGACCCCACCCCACGGCACCACGACCGCCACGGGCCGCCCCGACCGCACGAGCCCCGAACGGCCCCGGCGCTCCCCGAGCACCACTCCCCCCGGGCACCGCTCCCGCTTCCCCTCCCACCCCCCGCCTGCGCCCGCGTCACTCCGCCTCGCCCCGGCGCGCGGACGCCAGCACCCGGTCCACGAGGTCCTCGACGAACCCCCGCGTCGCCGGCCGCGCCTGGAACGCGCCCCGGGCGAGCACCCCGCCCACGAGCAGCGCCAGCGACGGCTCGACGTCCTCCGGCGGCAGGTGCGACCGCAGGACCGCCTCCAGCGACCGGGTCCCCGCCTCGTAGAGCCGCCGGCGCAGCTCGTCCACCTCCGGATCGCTCCCCGCCCGTTCCAGCAGCCCCCCGAACACCCGGTCCAGATGGCCCCCCGCCAGGTCCTCCGCGAAATCGACCAGCCCCCGCACCAGGTCCTCGCGCAGGTCTCCGGTGGGCTCCGGGTGGTCCGCCTCGTCGCAGATCTTCCCGATCGACGCCCGCATCAGGTCCAGGCGCGTCGGCCAGTGCGCGTAGACGGTCGCCTTGGAGTAGCCGGCCCGCTTGGCGACCTCCGCGTGGGTGACCACGCTCCACCCCTCGGTCACGAACAGTTCCGTGGCGGCCTCGACGACGTCGCGCCGGGTCCGCAGGACCCTGGGGTCCACGCCGTCCGGCTCCTTGGTTCCCATGGTGAGCGATACTAGCCGGTTTTCCACACACCCTGGCGACTTCTGAACGAGTTGTCTACTATCTAATTGATGGGCTACTTTCTGAACCGGATGGACGACACCGCTTCGCCCGCCACGCCCCACCCGTTCCCGCCCCCGAACCCCGGAGAGACCCCGTGAAGACCGAACCCCGACGGCACCCGGCCCCCGCCTCCTCCCGCGTGCTCCACATCGGCCTCTGGGCCGCCCAGCTCCTCCTCGCCCCGGTCTTCGTCGGTGGCGGCGTCTGGAAGCTCACCACCCCGATCACCGAACTCGCCCAGGTCTTCCCCTGGGTCGGGCAGACCCCGTCCGCGCTGCTCTACACCACCTCCGTACTCGACGTCCTGGGCGGCCTCGGCGTCCTGCTCCCCGCCCTCACCCGCATCCGGCCGGGGCTGACCGTCCTGGCCGCCCTCGGCTGCGCCGCGCTCCAGGCGTCCGCCATCGTCTTCCACCTCTCCCGGGGGGAGACGGACGTGGCGTTCAACGCCGTGCTCCTCGTTCTCGCGGCCTTCGTCGCCTGGGGCCGCCACACGAGAGAGCCCATCGCCCCACGTTCCTGACACCGGCGTACGGCAGAATCCGAGCGACCGACCCGACCGCCCCACCCGTCCCGGGAGCCCGCGATGACGCACATGACCGACCTGCTGACCCCACACCTGCCCGCCGGGATCACCCTGCCCGAGCCGCTGGAGCGGGCCTGGGCGTGGATGGAGGCCCAGGGCTTCGGGTTCACCAACGAGCACGGGTACTTCCTCACCCCGTACCCGGGCGACCGGCAGCTCGGCGTGGTGTTCTCGCCCGGCGAGAGCCTGACCGGATGGTTCGAGCCCGGCAAGCCCGGTCACGGCGACCTCGTCCCGCTGGGCGAGATCTCCGGCGACGGCGGCATGTGCCTGCTGTGGAACGACTCCGGGACGACGCGGTTCGTCGCCCTGAGCTCGGACGGGGAGGCGTTCCTGCTGGCCGACTCCGCGGTCGACTTCCTGCGGCTCATCGCGATCGGCTACGACGACCTCCCCTTCTCCGAACTCCTGACCGGGCCACCGGAGGAGGACGAGGCCGTGGAGGCCCTCGCGCCCTTCCGGGCCTGGGTCGAGGCGGAGTTCGGCACCGAGGTGCCCGCCCACTGGCACACGGCCGACCCCGACCCCTTCAACACCTGGGTCTCGGCCCTCAAGGGGTGGTGACCGGTATCGACACTCGGCAGTGGGATGGTCTCCGTCCGGTGAGGACAGAGTGCACAGACCGCCACCTTTACGCCATAGATCTCCTCTGGCCCGCGCGGCGGCACGGACCTGTCCCCCGTCCCGGCTAATCTCCCTCCCATGTCGGAGCGCGACCTGATCCTCGACACCCTCCGCCGGGCCCCGGGGGTCCTCTTCCTCGAGCCCGGCCGCCACCTCGTCACCCAGGACGAGGTGCACGGCCGGGCCAGGGATGAGCGTGCCCGCCGCGGCCTCCCCGCCGCCCACCCCTACCTCGGCTGGCACACCCAGGCCGAGGGGTTCGACCCCTCCGGCGCCCTGGCCGGCCCCCAGCGCGTCTACTTCGGCGGCGACCGCGCCGCCGTGGCCCGCGCCCTCTCCCTCCTGGAACCGCACGGCTTCGCGGTCCTGGGCGGGCGCTCCGACACCGAGGTGTTCGTCCTGCGCCGCGACGCCGCGCCCCGCCGCGCCGACCCCGCGCTCGCCGACGAGTGGCGCACCCGCCTGGAGGTCCTGGGCGACGACCGTTCCGGCCCGGTCCCCTTCCGGGACGGCGAGGAGGAACTCCTCCACGCGCTCGTCGCCCACCCCGCCATGCGCGACCTCCTCGCCCCCGCCGCCCGGGCCCTGCGCCTGCGCGGTGCCCTCTCCCGCGCCGACCTCGACACCGCCCTCTCCCCCGACGGCCTCGACGCCCTCCGCCCCCACGGCGACGAGGCCGCCGCCCTGACTGCCCACGCCCTGGAGACCGACCACCCCCGGGCCCGCCCGGCGGCCACCGTCCTGGCCGAACTCGGCCGCGCCGACGCCCGCGTGCTCAACCGGTGGAAGGACCCCGGGGCGATCCGGGCCGCCCGCGCCGCGGCCCTGGAAGGGCGCCAGGTCTCCACCTTCCTCGACCTGGCCGCCGCCGACGGCGCGGACCCCGTGTCCGCGGCCGTCGACCTCGCCGAGGAGATCAGGGCCGCGGGCGGCGAGGACGCCGCGCCCCGCGTCCTGGAGGCCGCCGTCCGCCTCGTCTCCCGCTTCGGCGGCTCCACCCGCGCCCACGCCCTGGCCGCGCTCCGCGACGAGCGGGTACCGCCCTGGCTCCGGGTCGTCATCGCCGACCGCTGGACCCGCACTCCCGTCCCGGCCGGCGTCCCGGCCGACGCCCCGTCCGCGCGCACGGCGCCCGAGGTCCGGGCGGCTGACGCCGCCTGGCCCGACGCCGTCGACGAGGTGCGCGCCTCGGCCGGCCTGCCCCCGAGCCCCGGGTTCGACCCCGAGCACCGGCCCGGGCGGGACGCCGCGGTCGAACTGCGCGAGGCCGTCGTCGCCCGGCACCTGGACGGCCTGCGGGCCGCGCTCGCCCGCCCGGACCTCTCCGAGCCCGCGCTCGCCGTCCTGCTCGAACTCCTCCACGGCGCGAACGCCCTGCGTCCGCAGGATCTCGCCCCGTTCGCCCGCACCTGGCGCAAGCGCCTGTTCGTGAAGCCGGACCCGTACACGAGCGCCCCGCCCGCCGTCGTGACCTACGCGGCGGCCCTGGCCCGCCTGGGCGAGGCCACCGCGGACAGGGTCGCCGGCACCGTGCTGCGCGACAAGCGCCAGTGGTCCCTACCCGTCCGCCTGCTCCTGCTCGGCGCGCTCGACCGCGGCCGGGACGCCGACCTCGCCGCGGAGGCCGAGATCCTCCCCCACACGCACAGCGGCGACAAGGGCACCCAGGCCGCGGCGCACGCCCTGTCCCTGGTGCGCGCCCGCCTGCGCGGGATCCCGCCGGTGGCGGCCGCCTGCGCGTCACTCCTGGAGGCGCCCGAACGGCCGCCGTTCGTGCGCCGCGGGTTCGCGTACGTCGCCGTCGCCGTGGAAGAGGGCGGCTCGGGCCTGTGGGCCCACCACTTCCGCGGGGGTTCCGTCCGGGCGCTGGAGGCCGCGCTGCGCGTCGCTGGGAACGAGGACCTCCCCGCCCCGGCGCGCCGCGCCGCCCTGGACCTGGCCGACGAGTCGTCGGCCCTGGACCGCGCCGGCCGGACCCGGCCCGAGAACGCGGCGCGGCTGCGCGCGGAGCGCGAGGAGCTGCGTTCCCGGCTCCGGGCGTGACCGCGGCCCGGCGGGGGCGGACGGTGCCCGTCCGCCCCCACCGCGTTCACCTCCCCGGAGGGCGCCGCGCCCGCACCGCCGTCACCGCCCGAGCGCCGACGCGTAGAACTTCGCGGGGTCCTCCGCCAGCGCCGCCTTCACCGAGCGGCTCGCGTCGTCGACCAGCACCTCGAGCGCCCCCGAGCCCACACCGTCCAGGCTGGCCCGGGCCACGTCCGCGGGATCGATCTTGGGCACGTCGTAACCGGCCATCATGTCGGTGTCGGCCGACCCGAGGTGCACCCCCTGCACCAGGGTCCCCTGGCCGACCAGTTCGAGGCGGACCGCGTTGGTCATGTTCCAGGCGGCGGCCTTGGCCGCGGAGTAGGCCCCCGCGCCGTCGTAGGCGAACCACGACAGCGCCGACAGCACGTTCACCACCGCTCCCCCGCCGTTCGCCGCGAGCACGGGCGCGAAGGCCCGGATCACGCCGAGCGTGCCGAAGAAATGGGTGTCGAACTCCAGCCGGACCGCGTCCGGGTCGCCCGTCACCAGGTTCGCCCCGGTGGCGATCCCGGCGTTGTTGACGAGCAGGGTGACGTCGGCGGCCCGCGCGGCCGCCTCCGCCACCGAATCCGCGTCCAGCAGGTCCAGTCGCAGCGTCTCGACCCTGGGGTCGCGGACCTCGACGGTCTCGGGGCGGCGGGCCGCCGCGTAGACCTTCGCGGCCCCGCGGGCCAGGAGTTCGTCGACGAAGCGCCGGCCGATACCCCGGTTCGCTCCGGTGACCAGTGCGACGGAGCCGGTGACATCCATGGGTTCCCCCGAAATCTCGTGTGCGGGCGGACGGGAACGCCGCCCTGTCCGGATACCGTAGGACTTGACGTTGACGTCAAGGGCAAGCCCGCGGACTGTGATCCACGACAAAAAGGGCGGGGAGCGGATGAACGGTTCCATGCGCATCGGTGTGCTGGCGGAGCACGCCGGGGTGAGCACCCGGGCGCTGCGCTACTACGAGGAGCAGGGGCTTCTCACCCCGGAGCGCACGCCGAGCGGGCAGCGGGTCTACCCGCCGTCGGCGGTCGAGCGGGTTCAAATCATCCGGCAGTTCTTCGCGGCGGGGCTCAACAGCCGCACCGTCGCCGCCATCCTGCCCAGCGTCGACGCGGGGCGCGCGGCGCCCGGGGTGCTGGAGTCCCTGCGCGCCGAACGGGCCCGCATCACCGCGGGCATCGCCGAACTCCAGGAGGCCGGGCGCCGACTCGACCGGGTCATCGAGCTCACCGAGCGCCCCGACCCCGAGCACTGCCCCGCACTGCGCGAGCAGGCGGCCGCCTCCTGACGGGCGGCGCCCGCCTCACCCGGCCAGGGCGTCGAACTCCTCCCGGTTCGCGAGCACCTCGGCCATGTGCTCCTCCGCCCACGCCTTGACGCCGCGCATCAGCTCGTGCAGCGAGAGTCCCAGGGCGGTCAGCTCGTAGGTGACCGTCACCGGCACCGTCGGGGTCACCGTGCGGGTGACCAGGCCGTCGCGCTCCAACGAGCGCAGGGTCTGGGTGAGCATCTTCTGGCTGACCCCGGCCAGGCGCCGGGACAGCTCCGAGTAGCGCATCGCCCGCGGCTCCTCCCAGGATTCACCGGCGGGGCACGGCCCGCCCCTGCCCAGCGCGGCCAGGACCAGCGTGACCCACTTGTCGGAGATGCGGTCGAGCAGCTGGCGGCTGGGGCAGGCCGCCAGGAACGCGTCGTAGTCGGCCTTCGCCTGTGCCCGCCGCTGGGCCGCGGTCATCGTCGCCATCGGCCGGTCCTTCCTACCCGGGGGTGGGTTACGCACTTCGAGGTGCGTACTTCCCATTGGAGAGTTACCCCACCAGAGTGATGCCTGTCAGCTTCCGAGCGCAAGGCCCCCAGGGGCCTGAAAGGACGCCACCATGGGAACCCCCACCTTCCGCACCGCCGTCGTCCGCGTCCCGAACGGGCCGGACTCCATCGAGTTCATCGACCGTCCGCTGCGCGAGCCCGGCCCCGGCGAGATCCGCGTCCGGGTCGCCGCCGCCCCGGTCAACCCGGTCGACCTCGCGGTCGCCGCCGGCTTCTTCCACGGGCTCGGTGCCATCGACCAGCCCGAGCACACGGGGCTGGGCTGGGACTTCTCCGGCACGGTCGAGGCCGTCGGCGAGGGAGTGGACCTGGCGGTCGGCACCCGCGTCGCGGGGCTGGTCGGCGGCCTCGACCGGGACTTCGGGACCTACGCCGAGCAGCTGGTGGTCCCGGCCGCCGACGTGGCCGAGGTGCCCGAGGGGCAGGACCTGGCCGCGGTGTCCACGGTGCCCCTCAACGGGCTGACCGCCGCCCAGCTGGTCGACCTGCTCGGCGACGCGCCCCAGCAGGGGAACCGGCTGCTGGTGACCGGCGCCGCGGGCGCCGTCGGCGGGTACGTGGTGACGCTCGCGCAGGAGCGCGGCTGGCGGGTGACGGGGCTCGCCCGGCCGGCGGACGAGGAGTTCGTCCGCGGCCTGGGGGCGGACTTCACCGACCGCGAAATCGAGGGCTGGGACGCCGTCGCCGACACCGCGGCGCTCCAGGAGCGCGGGCGCGACCTGGTGCGCGACGGAGGGGTCTTCGTGGGCGTGCAGCCGGTCTCGCCGATCGCCCCCGACCGCGGGATCGACCTGCGCGCCGTGAATGTAGTGCCGGACGGCGCCCGCCTGGCGGACCTGCTCGCGCGCACCGCCGCGGGCGAGCTGCCCACCCGCGTGCACGCGGTCGTCCCGCTGGCCGACGCCGCCGACGCCCACCGGTCCTTCGCCAAGGGCGGCATCCGCGGCCGCTACGTCCTCCAGCCCTGACCCGCTTCCCGCGCACGCGACAAACCGTCCCACCGCCGACACCCCACAGCCCCCACCCCACAGCCCCGCCCCCGCGTGCGCGGGGAACAGGCTTCGTCGTTCAGCTCCCAGGTGCCTTCGATGTGGGGACCATCCCCGCGTGCGCGGGGAGCAGCGACTGCCAGCGCAGAAGGCCCTGGCGGAGGAGGGACCATCCCCGCGTGCGCGGGGAGCAGACGACGACGCCGGGCATGGGTGTGAGTTGTCCGGGACCATCCCCGCGTGCGCGGGGAGCAGACCGCGCGGTGCAGTGCTGCGGCCGCGGGGTCGGGACCATCCCCGCGTGCGCGGGGAGCAGTTGACGACGAGGATGCCGATGTCCGCGCGGGCGGGACCATCCCCGCGTGCGCGGGGAGCAGAGGGCATCACCGTGATGCAGTTCGCGATTCGCGGGACCATCCCCGCGTGCGCGGGGAGCAGCCCGGGATGTACGCGCTCATGGAGTGACGGCAGGGACCATCCCCGCGTGCGCGGGGAGCAGGGCCGAGTCCTGAAGCGGGGCCTGCCGTTGTCGGGACCATCCCCGCGTGCGCGGGGAGCAGCGGGGGTCCAGGAAGAAGAACGCGAGCACGTTGGGACCATCCCCGCGTGCGCGGGGAGCAGCGGGCAGCAGGGCCGCGCTGGCACCGGTCAAGGGGACCATCCCCGCGTGCGCGGGGAGCAGTACCCGCGCAAGAGCCTGGCCGTGGCCAACCAGGGACCATCCCCGCGTGCGCGGGGAGCAGAGTAAATGACCTGCGACGATTCCACCGAAGATAAGGCGATTTTACAAGTTCTCAAGAATCAGACACAGAACCCACAGGGCCACTTTCTACGCATCAAATGCGAAATTACCCCTCAACTCGGCGGCTGCTGAACATCTCCTCCACCATGAGCTCTACCGTGCGCTCGCGCTCCGGCCCGACCACCACCTGTCTGGCCGTGGCAGCGAGGCGCTGCGCCTCCTCGGTGGTCGGCAGCAGTCCGACGAGAAGCCCAGGCAGCGTCAAACGGCGCAGCAGTAGCTCGTTCGCCGAGGTCACGTGCGGCCGCCGCACCACCGACACGTTCACCCGGACCGCGTGCTCGTTCCCCGGCGGAACCCCCGGGCGGTCGCGCTCGATCGCCACGTAGCGGAAACCGTGCGCGAGATCGCAGGGGGCGCAGCCGAGCGGCCCCCGGCCGGTCCGCTCACCACAGTCAGCACAGGTCAGCCGGTCGAGGGCGGCGTCCACCACGCGCCAGTCGTGGCGGTCGGGTTCGTCGGCCACCATGGCGGCGAGCTCCACCTCGTCGCCCCCGCCGAATTCCTCCACGAAACCGGCCCAGCCCTCCTCGACAACACCGTCCACCAGGGCCCTGCACGTGCCGCACGCGGGCGCGCCCGCGTACTCGTATCCGCCGCATTCGGCGCACCGCCGCAGGGCGGCTCCCACCTCAGGCCGTCCCATCGCCCCTCCCCGGTCCGCCACCGACGATAGTGGGACCCGCCCCCGGCAGAGTTATCCCCAGGTCCGGCGAACCGGTACCGGGGCCGGGCCCTCTGGCACAGAATGGAAAGTGCCCGGGAGACCCCACCCGAGGGGCCTTCCATGTGCCGACGAGAGCAGAGGCGGGTGCGAGCCCATGTGCGTCATCGAGATCGCCGTCGGAGAAGCCGCGACCACCGAATCCCCGTGCGGGCACGCCCTACGACCCCCGGCGGAGCCCGTCCGGTGCTCCCACACCGCCCGACCATGACGCACGCCCTCGCCCACGAAGGCCGCGTCTTCCTCAACTTCCGCCACTACAGGTTCTCGGCCCCCCACTCCCACGCCTTCCGGTGGGTGGACGTCAAACACCTGCGGTTCTCCGGCGCCCCCGGCGACCGGGAGCTGCTCGCCGCGCTCATCGGGCACGAGCAGTTCCGGGACACGTACGCGGGCTACGGCGCCCACCCGGAGGAGACCCGGCACGGTTCGTACTGGCTGGCGGCGATCACCCCGGAGGCGTACGAACCCGTCGAAACCGCAGAGAGCGCGGCGGTCCTGCGCACCTGGGCCGGGCAGTACGGGGCGGTGCCCGCCGACCTGGAGGCCGACCTGCGGCGCGAGGTGTTCGACGTCCTGGACGCGGCCGCGCGGGTGTTCCACCTGAACGGGGTCGGAGAGGAGGATTTCCACGACTGGGGAGGTGTCCACGGCGAGTTTCACGAGTTCGTGTCCATCGACCGCGCGCGGGGCCGGATCACCCTGCTCGTCGCCGCCGACGACTGACCGTCCGGACCGGGCGCCGACCGCCCGACCCGACGGCCGACTGCCCGGCGCGCGGTGCCCGCCCGGACCGTTCCCGCGCGACGGGGCGCTACCCGGCGGGGGTGTGCAGGCGCAGGTAGCGGTCGAGGTCCGACGCGGCGGTGAGCATCGCGACCCCGCGCGCCGTCAGCTTGCGCTGCCAGTCCTCCAGGGCGGCCGCCAGCGCCTCGGTGTCGCCCGCCGCGCGGACGCGGCGCACCACCGCGGCGATGTGCTCCAGCGGGTATCCGCCGCGACGGAGCAGGTGGGCGAGTTCGGCGTCGCGGATGTCGTCCGCGCGGAACACCCGGTACCCGGTGACCGGTTCCCGGGCGGGCGCCAGGATTCCCGCCGCCTCCCAGTTGCGCAGGGTCGCCGGGGTCACCTCCAGCCGCCGGGCGAGCCCGCCGATGGTGCGGGGAGCACGGTCGCCGGTCCGCGCCGGAACGGCGTCGCCCTGCGCCACGAGGTGGTCGACCGCCGCGCGCACGGCGTCGAGGGTGGCGCGGTCGCGCAGCGACTGCCGGTGCCCCTCGTCGATGGCCGTCAGGGCCTCGTCGAGCCGCCCGGTGTTCACCGCGCGCATGATCCGCCCGGCGGCGGCGTGCCCGTGGGCGGCGATGAGGGACATGTAGGCGCGCAGGGCCGCCGCGTGCACCTCGGTGTACACCCGGTATCCGCTGGGCGTGCGCTCCGCCGCGGGCAGGCACCCGTCCCGTTCGTAGTTGCGCACCGCCTGGGTCGAGATGCCGTGCTCGCGCGCGAGGTCCGTCGGTCTCAAGATTCGATCACCGCTTTGAGACTTTACAGCACCGCCTCGGAAGGTTGACGGAGAAAGTCTCAACAGCTCTTTCAGAGATACGCTTGAGACACATGAGCCTGGACATCCACGACCTCGCCGCCCCGTCCTGTGAGCTTCTCGCCCTGGGCGAGCCCACGCACACCGAGCCCGCCTTCCCGCTGGTCCGCAACGAGCTGTTCGCCCGGCTGGCCGAACACGGTTTCCGCTCGATCGCCCTGGAGACCGACCGCGCCGCCGCCCTCGCCGTCGACGACTTCGTCCACGGCCGGACCTCCCCGAGCCTGGACGCCGTGATGCGGGAGGGCTTCTCCCACGGCTTCGGCGAGCAGGCCGCCACCCGGCAACTGGTGGTCTGGATGCGGGAGTACAACCGCGGCCGCCCGCCCCGGGAGCGGCTGTCCCTGCATGGTTTCGACGCCCCGACGGAGATGGTCTCCGCCCCGAGCCCGCGCCGCCACCTGGAGCACGCCCGCGACTTCCTGGGCCTGGACCTCGACGTCGCGGCGCTCGCCGGCGACGACGACCTCTGGAGCCGCACCGAGGCGATCATGGACCCGGCCGCGTCGGTGGGCGCCACCGACGCGGCGCTGCGGCTGCGGGCGCTCGCGGACGACCTGCTGACCGAGCTCTACGCCCGTGCGCCGGAGCTGGTCGCGGCCACCTCGCGCACCGCGTGGGCGGCGGCCCGCACCCACATCACCACCGCCCTGGACCTGCTGCGCTACCACCGGGCGGCGGCCGAGCCCCTGGACCCGGCCGTGCGGACCTCCCGCATGCTGGGCGTACGGGACGCGGTCATGGCGCGCAACCTCCTCGACATCCGGGAGGCCGAACACCACCGCGGGCCGACGCTCGTGTACGCGCACAACCGCCACCTCCAGGGGAACCCGAGCCGCTGGACGCTGGCGGGCATGGACCTGGTCTGGTCGGGGGCGGGCTCCATCATCAGGGCGGTGGTGGGTGAGCGGTACTCCTTCGTCGCCGGAAGCCTGGGCCGCAGCGACGCCCTGAGGCTCGCCGCCCCCGAACCGGGCACCCACGAAAGCCTCCTGGACGGCCGGGTCGACGTCTGGGGGCTGACGGAGACGGTCACGGACCCCGCGGCCCGGGTCCGCCGCGACCCGACCCCGGAGCAGGGGTACTTCCCGCTCGACGCGGAGACGCTCGCCACGGCCGACGCCGTGCTGCACATCCGCGACGGGGCCGCCGCGGCCGCCTCCCTCTGAGCCGCCCGTCGGGGCCGGGCCGCGGCCCGGCCCCGACAACGGGCCGTCCCTCAGAACCGGTCGAGGTTCTCCCGCACCCACTGCGCGAACGTGCGGGCGGGGCGTCCGGTCACCCGTTCCACCGTGCCGTCGACGGTCCTGGAGGCGGGGTCGGAGGCGGCGTACCAGCCGATCACGTACTCGGCGTCCTCCCGCGGCACCCCGGTGGCGGTCAGCCGTTCGACGGCCTGCTCGTGGGTGATCCGGTCGAACGCGATGTCGCGGCCGGTCGCCCGGGACAGGACCGCGACGCGCTCGCTGGAGGTGAGCGCCTCGGGCCCGGTGAGGTTGTAGGCCCTGCCCGTGTGACCGTCCTCCAGCAGCGCGATCGCGGCCACCTCCCCGATGTCGCCCTCGTGGACCAGGGCGCTGGGAAAGTCGTAGGGCTCGCGCACGACACCTTCCTTGCGGATCGCGTCGGCCCAGGTCAGCGTGTTGGACATGAACTCCTGGGGTTCCAGGCGGGTCCAGTCCACCCCGGAGTCCGCCACGGCCCGCTCCACCGGTCCCACGCCGCCGCCCCATACCACGGTGATGCGGCGCACCCCGGCGTCGACGGCCCGCCGCACGAGTTCGGGGCCGACCTCGGCGAGCCCGGCGGTCACCGTGATGTGCAGGCGGTCGACACCGGCCAGCGCGGTTCCCAGTTCGGCGGGGGCGGTGTGCGTTCCGGCGGCGATCTCGGTCCCGGCGGGGAGTCTGTCGCGGGCGGCGGCCGGGTCGCGGGTCAGTGCCCGCACCCGCTCGCCGCGGCGCAGCAGCTCCGCCACGACGTGCCGTCCGGTGTTGCCGGTGGCCCCCGTCACGAGCGTCGTCATCGTGGATCCCCTTCGCTTCCCGGCCCGGTCCCTCCCGGGCGGCTGGGGACGACGCTAAGAACTCAACCCGGCTTGAGGTCAAGGAACGGCCTCGGCCTCCGGGGAGCGGGGAATAATCCGCCCGCCTGCGCTCCGCTCCCGAGGGCTGCCGCCGCACGGCTCAGTCCCGGTGCACGGGGTCCGGGTGCGCGGGGCCCGAGCGTGCCGTGTCCGGAACGGGCACAGTGATCCCGGCCAGCTCTTCGAGCCGGAGCCACAGGTCCCCGACCAGTTCCGGCGGGGCCACCTCCCGCGGTTGGATCCGCACCGGCACGCCGCGCCTGCCGTTCGCGGGCGCGTAGAGTTCGCCTCCCCGGACGCCCGGGTCGGTGAGGGCCCGGACCGCGGGCCAGGCGGCGGCGTCCTTGCCCTGCGCCCACGGCGTGTAGGGGTTGCGCCGCACCGGGACCGTGTGGTCGCGGATGCCTGCGCGGCGCGGGGTCCTGGCGTCCACGCCGATGCCCGGACGCACCACCAGGGATCGCACGGGCGCGTCCGCGGCGCGCAGCCGCCGGTCGAGCTCGAACCCGAACACCTCCGTGAGCGCCTTGGCCCGGCTGTAGGCGACCACGCCGATCCGGGAGGTGCCGTGCACGTCGGTGACGGGCCGACGGAGCAGGTCGACGAACCCCGTCGAGGTGTGCACGATCCGGGCGGGGGCGCCGCCGCGTTCGCCGGTGCGGACCAGGACGGGAAGCAGCCCGGCCGTCAGGGCCACGTTGGCGACGACGTGCGTGCCGAGCTGCATCGGGAGGCCGTCACCGGTGACCTCTGACGCCTTCATGGCCATCGAGCCGCCGTTGAGGAGCAGGCCGTCGATGCGGTCGAGTTCCCTCAGTGCGGCGGCGGCCTCCGCCACCGAGGCCTTCGAGGCGAGGTCGACGACCACCCGGTCCAGGGCGGCATCGGGCACCTGGGAGCGGATGGCCGCCTCGGCCGTCCGCAGGCGCTCGGGGGAGCGTCCGGCGAGCACCACGCGGGCGCCCGCGCCGGCGAGCTGCTCGGCGGCGAAGTACCCGACGCCCGCGGTCGCGCCGGTCACCACCACGGTGCGGCCGCGCTGGTCGGGGATGCACGCCGGATCCCAGACCTCCTGTGCCCCCTGTGTCCCCCGTGCCTTCCGTGCGTCCTGTGATCTGCGCGCCATGGCCTGCTCCTCGCACCCAAAAACGGATAACTTATCCGCCGACCCTAGCACCCAAAACGGATGAGCTATCCGCTTTCCTCGCCGAGGGGGACGTGATCCGGATCCCTCATCCGTTTCCCGGGCGGCCGGATAGGATCCCGGACATGACCTCGACCCCGCTCCGCGCCGACGCCGCCCGCAGCCGCGACCGCATCCTGGCGGCGGCCCGCCGCGCCGACCCCAGGGATCTGCGCCTCAACGAGGTGGCCCGCGAGGCGGGGGTGGGCGTGGGCACCGTCTACCGGCACTTCGCCACGGCGCACGCGCTCGTGGAGGAGCTCACCCGGGACGCCCTGCACCGGCTGAACGCGATCGCCCTCGAGGCCGCCGTCGACCCCGACCCGGAGCGCGCCTTCGAGAGCGCGCTGCGCGCCGTGGTGGACCTGCACCTGGAGTCGGGCGGCCTCCAGGCGGTCCTGCTCGCCGAGCAGGACATGAGCCCGGAGATCACCGAGCTCAAGGCCGCCACCTTCGACGGACTGAGCGACGTGCTCGAACGCGCGCAGCGCGCCGGGGTGGTGCGCACCGACCTGTCGGGCGACCGGGTCGAGCGGCTCATCTGCGGGATCGAGTACGCCATCCGCCTCTCGGTCCCGGACGCGGACGCCGACGAACCGGACACGGACGACCGGGCCCTGTTCGTCGACGTCCTCCTCGCCGGCCTCCGCCCCTAGCCACCGCCCCGATCCGCCCCGGCCACTTCAGCCACCCCGAGCACCCGTCACCCCGACTGCCGCAGACACCCCGGTCATTTCGGCAGCCCCGGCCGACTCACTCACCCACGGCCACCTTGCCCGCTCCGATCACCCGCGCCCTCGGCTGCTCCGCCCACGCCAGTCGCCCCAAGAACCCCGGCTGCCCTGCCTGCCCCAGCCATCCCAACCACCTCAGCCAACCCGGCTGCTCCTGCCGTCCTGAGCACCCCGGTCAGCCCGGCTGCCGCGCCCTGGCGACCCGAGCCGCCCCGGGCACCCCGACTGTCCCGAGGCACCCTGCCCACCTCGGCCGCCCCTCCCCCTGCCGCCCCAACTGCCGCAGACACCCCAGTCATCTCGACAGCCCCGGCCGACTCACCCGCCCTGGTCACCCCCGTGCCCTCGGCTGTCCCGACCACGCCAGTCGCCCCAACCGACCCAGCCACCCCGATTGCCCCGAGGGCACCGCCCGCCCCAGCCGACCTGGGCGCCCAGGTCTGCCTGGACAGCGCGGGTGACATGGACGGCCAAGGTGGGCGGTGCGGGGCCGGGTCGGCGCGCGGACGAACGCCCTGGACGGTACTGGGGGCGCGGGCGCAGGGTCGGTGCAGGCGGACGACCCGGCCAGGGGACGGCTCGGCCAGCGCGAACGGCCGGCAGGGGCGAATGGGCCGGGCGGAGGGTGGGGCGGCGCGGGCGGGCGCCCCGACCGGCCGGCCGCCAGGCCGGACGACCGTCCCCGGGAACGAAAGGGCCCCGGAGGGCCGAAGCCGTCCGGGGCCGGGGAATGGCTGCGCGGGCGCCCCTAGAAGGGCGGCATCATCGGCTGCGGCGGGGCCGCCTCCGGGATCAGCAGGAAGGCGGCCGCCCCGGCGAGCACGAACAGCACGCCGACGATGATCCCGACCATGGCGGCCCACTTGGCCCAGGGCCGCGTGGTCGCGGTCCCCAGGAACAGCGACAGCAGCGACGTCACCACGGTGAGCAGGGCCAGCGTGCCGCCCGCGGCGATCTGGATCCGGATCTGGGCGATCTGCTCGGCGGCGATCGGCTCGCCGCCGACCAGGATCATGCTGGTGAGGATCTGCACCAGCTGCCCGGACAGGATGGTCACGGCGAGCAGGGCGACGCCGACGAGCGCGAAGGTCTCGGCGGAGAAGGCGCCCCCGGCCGCGGGCTCAGCGGCGGCGGCCCCGGTGCCCTCCTCGTCGGAGACCTCTCCCTCGTACTGCTCCGACGCGCCGTATTCGGCCTCGGGCGCCTCGGCCACGGCGGTCGCGGGCTCGAAGGTCGGCTGGCCGGCCCCCTCCGGCGCCCGGCCGGTGTCCTCGCGTCCCGTGTTGTCTTCCGGTGTGGTGCTCATCCGGTCACGGTACCCGCGGCACGGTATCGGTAAGACCCGGGAAACGCCTGTTCAACACACTGTTCCGGAGCCGTTCATGACCTTCCGCCGGGCGGGACCGGGCCGAACCCGTCCGCCAGGGCGGTCAGCGCGACCCGCAGCCGGGCGCCCGTCCCGGTGGGCTCGCCGCCGTGCAGGGCCTGCCGCTCGGCCGCCGCGCGCAGGGCCGCGTTCAGCGCGGCGGACCGGACCCGCACGGGGAAGTCGCCGGGGTCGACGCCCACGCGTTCGGCGAGGATCCGCGCGAACACGTCCTCGGCGGCCCGGTGCACGTCCAGCCAGACGGCCATCAGCCCGGGCTCGTGCGGGGTCATGCGGATCAGGGCGGCCACCGGTTCCTCCACCGTCTCCCCGCCCCCGGCGAACGCGCCGACCCGGTCGAGGTGGTCCACCAGCGACAGGTCGGCGGGCCAGCCGCGCAGGTGGTCGGCCATGACCTCCAGTCCGCTGGTGAGCAGCGGCCGGACGCAGCCCTCCTTGTTGGGGAAGTAGCGCCACAGCGTGCGCGTGGAGATGCCGATGGCGCGGGCGATGTCGTCGCCGGTGGTCCCGGCCACGCCCTTGTCCGCGAACAGCTCCATGGCCGCACGGGCGATCTGGAGCCGGATGATCCGCTTGCGCCGCTCGGTCATGGGCGGCCTGCCCTTCGCCACCGCCTCCATCGTCCCCGCCCTCTCCTTCGCCGCCGACACCCGGATCAGCCTATCCCCTATGTCACCAACCGACAAAATGTCACTCAGCGACAAAAAAGACGTAGGATGGCGTGCGCGGCCGGAGGGGCCGCCGTACAGAACGAGGGGGCAGCGATGGAGACGGGTCTCAAGGGCAAAAAGGTCATCGTCACCGGGGGCGGGTCGGGCATCGGCCGCTCCGCGGTCCTGGCCTTCGCCGCCGAGGGCGCGTCGGTCCTGGTGGCCGACATCAACGGGGACGGCGCCCGTTCCGCCGCCGAGGAGGCGCGGGCCGCGGGCGTCGCGGCGCAGGCCGTCGTGGGCGACCTGAGCGCGCCGGAGGTCGTCGCCGAGGTGGTCCGCACCGCCGTGGAGGAGCTGGGCGGCGTCGACGTGCTGGTCAACAATGCGGGGATCATGGACGACATGTCCGCGACCGCCGACGTCGGGGACGAGATGTGGGAGCGGCTGATCCGGGTCAACCTCACCGCCCCGTTCCTGCTCACCCGCGCGGTCCTGCCGATCATGAAGGAGCAGGGGTCGGGGTCGGTCGTGTTCACCGCCTCGGAGGCGTCCCTGCGCGGCGGCGCGTCGGGGACCGCGTACACCGTCTCCAAGCACGGGGTGATGGGGCTGGTGAAGTCGACCGCCGTCATGTACCGCGACCACGGCATCCGGGTGAACGCGGTCGCCCCGGGCGGCACCGCCACCAACATCGCCGTCGGCACTCCGACCAGCGTGGACGGGCCGACCGCCCTGGGCCGGTACGCGAACGGCATCGGCCGGATCGCCGCCGCCGAGGAGCTGGCCGCCGCGATCGTGTTCCTGGCCTCGGACGCCGCGAGCAACGTCAACGGGGCGATCCTGCCGGTCGACAACGGCTGGTCCGCCGTCTGACCCGCGCCCTCCCGAGCCCCGGCCGGGATCCCGGCCGGGGCTCGGGCGCACCCTCCGCCACCGCTTCCCCGCCCCGGAACGGCATCCCGCCCCGGCCGGCGAAAAGCGCACGGTAAAGCGCGAACAAAGCCCCCTTTCCCCGAACTTTACCCGGCGAGACCGACAGGGGCTCGCAGGCCCCTGCACTGCCGCATTCTTTTTCCCCGACCCCCGGCAAGGTCCCGAAAAAGAACATAGGGAACAAAAACCCCAGGGCCCGGCCTTGTCCGCCGCTCTCTCGCATTGCTACATTCACCCCCATGATCGAGCGCCGGGAAACCCACGTGGTCGAGATTCCCAAACTCCTGGTCAGCGTACGCAAAGCAGCGGAAATCCTGGACCTTTCGGAAAGGGTCGTCTACGAACTCTGCTACGCGCGGGAGCTGGAATCGGTGAAGGTCGGCCCGAAGAAGTGGATACGTCGGATCACCTGCGAATCACTCAATCGGTACGTGGAGAAAGCACGAAGAGAATCAGGAATACCTGAACCGCCGCCGGATCGGCACGGACCCCCGAAAAGAGGATTCGAATGAACACCCTCCGAATCAGTTCCGATCGTTCTTCCGAACCCCTCCCCGCGGCTCCGCCCCCGCGGGAACCGTCCTCCGATCCGCTCGCCGCGCCCGCGCGCACCGCCGCGCCCGCCCGGCCGCGGGTGCCCGCACCGCAGCCGGCCCCGCCGGCGCCCCCGGCACCACCCCGGCCGCCCGCCGAACCCCTGTCGGTGAGCGGGCCCCGCAAGGTCATCGTCACCGCGCGGCACATCGCCGCCCTGTTGGAGCGCGAGCCGTCGCTGTGGCCCGGGCTGACCGCGTGCGTCACCGACACCGACGGCCGCATGATCGTGCACTACGCCGTCCTGGCCCCCGGCGGCCCCGAGGCCCCCGCCCCGGCCACGGACCCCGTCGCGCGCTCCGCGGACCCCTCCGCTCCGGCGGGCCCCGCCGACGACACCGCCGACCACGACGAGGACGGCGGCGGAGACCGGCCCGTGCGCGCCCCCTCCCCCGGCCCCGCCACCGGCGCGGTGCCCGCCCGCTGGCGGATGCTGCTGGCCGGGGTGCGCGAGTCGCACCGGGTCCAGGGGCGCGAGCACGTCACCGTGCTGCGCGGCATCTACGCGGGCCTGCCGGTCACCGTGCTGTTCACCGTCCTGGCCTGCGCGTGAACCGGAGCGGACCGCGCTGCGGGCACCACCGCCGCGGCCTCTAGCCCGCCCGCCGGCCCCGACCCGCACCACCCCCGCCCGCCCCGGGCGGGAGACGGCGCCCGGGCACGGGGCGGACACCGCCGGACCGGTCGATCGCGGGGGCGCCGACCGGTCCGCGGCCGTGGGCGGCGGTGGGCCGGGGCCCGCCGCCGCCCACGGCCGCACGGGCGCTCCCCGGGCCGGTTCCACACGCCGTGGAGCCGGGGCGCGGGCGACCGGTGCCCTCCGGGTGCGATAGAGATGGGACGATCCCTTGTCGCCCCCGGGAAGGAACCCGCCGTGCTCCCGCTCGTCGTCGATCCCGTCGACCGGACCGCCCTGGTCTTCGGCGACCGCTCCCTCACCTACCGCGGACTGGCGTCGGCCGCCTCCCGGCTGGCCGCCGAACTGCCCGAGGGCGGGCGGGTCGCCGTCTGGGCGGTGCCGGCCCTGGAGACGTGCGTGGCCGTGGTGGCGGCGGTCCTGGCCGGGGCGGCGGCGGTGCCGCTGAACCCCAGGTCGGGGGCCCGGGAGCTGACGCACATCGTCGACGACAGCACCCCGGACCTGCTGCTGGCCCCGCCCGGCGCCGAACTGCCCGAGGCGCTGCACGGGCTGCGCCGGGTCGACGTGAACGCCTCCCCCGCCCCGGACGCCGCACCGCCGCACCGGGAGTTCAACGAGGAGTCGACGGCGCTGGTCGTCTACACCTCCGGGACCACCGGGGCTCCCAAGGGCGTGCTGCTGCCGCGCCGGGCGGTGACCGCGACCCTGGACGCGCTGGCCCTGGCGTGGTCGTGGACGGACGAGGACGTGCTGGTCCACGCCCTGCCGCTGTTCCACGTGCACGGCCTGGTGCTGGGGGTGCTCGGCCCGCTGCGCCGGGGCGGGACGCTGCACCACACGGGGCGGTTCGAGCCCTCGGCGGTGGCGGCGGCCCTGCGGGGCGGCGGGACCCTGCTGTTCGGGGTGCCGACGATGTACCACCGCCTGGCACTGGCCGTGGGGGAGGACCCGGAGCTGGCCGGGGCCCTGGCGGGGGCGCGCCTGCTGGTGTCGGGGTCGGCGGCGCTGCCGCTGCCCGACCACGAGCGGCTGGCGGCGGCCACCGGGCACCGGGTCGTCGAGCGGTACGGGATGTCGGAGACCCTGATGAACACCTCCGTCCGCCCCGGGGACGGCTCCGCGCCAGGCGGGGTGGGCACCCCGCTGGCTGGGGTGGACCTGCGGCTGGTCGAGGAGGACGGGACGCCGCTGCCGCCGGGCGACCCGGAGGCGGTGGGCGAGGTGCAGGTGCGCGGGCCGAACCTGTTCACCGGCTACCTGAACCGCCCGGAGGCGACGGCCGAGGCGATGACCGCCGACGGCTGGTTCCGCACCGGTGACATGGCGGTGCGCGCGGCGGACGGCTCGGTGCGGCTGGTGGGGCGCAAGAGCACCGACCTGATCAAGAGCGGCGGGTACAAGATCGGCGCCGGGGAGATCGAGAACGTCCTGCTGGCGCACCCGGCGGTGGCGGAGGCGGCGGTGACCGGGGAGCCCGACCCGGACCTGGGCGAGCGGGTGGTGGCCTGGGTGGTGCCCCGGGGCGAGGCCCCCACGCTGGAGGAGCTGGCCGACCTGGTGGCCGCCCAGCTGGCCCCGCACAAGCGGCCGCGCGTCCTGCGCGTGGTGGCGGCGCTGCCCCGCAACGACATGGGCAAGATCCTCAAGCGTTCTCTGGGCGGCTGATGGAGCGCCGCCTGCGCACGCGCTTCCCCGTCGACGACGCCGAGGTGTCGCGGCTGCACGCCGCCGCGTTCGGGCACCCGTACGCGCTCGTGCCCTGGGGCGAGCGGCTGCGGCGGCACAGCCGGTCCTGGGCCGGGGAGTTCCACGACGGGCGCCTGGCCGGGTTCGTGCACGCGGTCTGGGACGGGGGCGGGCACGCGTTCCTGCTGGACGCCGCCGTCGCCCCGGCCGCGCAGCGGCGGGGCGTGGGCGGCCGGGTGGTCGCGGCCCTGGTGGCGGACCTGCGGGACCTGGGCGTGGAATGGGTGCACGTGGACTTCGAGCCGCACCTGGAGGGGTTCTACCGGCGGGCGGGGTTCGGGGGCACCGCGGCGGGCCTGCTCCGCCTACGCTGACCCGGTCCCGGACTCCCGCCCTCCGGCCGCCGGAGCGCCCCCGGCCCGGGGCGGGGCGCACGCCCCTCCCCGGGCGGCCGACCGGACCGGGGCGGCGCCGGCGCGCCTCAGTCGATGGTGAGCTCGCCCATCCGGTCCCAGCCCTCGCCCTCCACGACCCGGCTGACGATCAGCGGGGTCTCGGTGAGCAGCGGCTTCATCGCCGCCAGGCCCTCCCGGAAGTGGTCGCTGTTCACGTGGGCCTCGGCGGCGCCGTCCTTGAAAGCCTCGACGAGCACGAACTCGTTCTCGCGCTCGACGCTGCGGGACCATTCGAACCACAGGTTACCGGGCTCGGCCCGGGTCGCGGCGGTGAAGTCGGCGACCGCGTCGAGGAAGGAGTCCCCGACCTCGGGGCGGACCCGGAACTTGACGACGATGAGGATCATGGCGTGCCTCCTTGCAGGTGGGTGTCTCGGGGCACGCGGTGCGGCCGTGCCCCCCGGCCTCACTCTGGCAGAAACGGGACCCCGCCGAGGACCGCACGGGGCCCGCGCGGGGGTCGTGATCATCACTCGCCCCGGACCGCCCCGCGCCCCGGCACCGACCCCTTAGGGCACCGGCCCGCGCCCCTCAGAGGGTGAGCAGGGTGGAGACCACCGCCAGGGCGGGAGCGGTCCCCTGGACCATGGCGGCGCGCGTCTTGGCGGGGTCGCGGGTGACCAGGACCAGCGCGGCGGCGGCCATGGACCCGGTTCCGGCCAGGATCAGCGCGGTCCCGGCGGCCGGCACCGGACCCCACAGCACCAGCCCGGCGACCGTGACCACGGCCAGGAAGAGGTTGTAGAAACCCTGGTTGTAGGCGAGTTCTCGGGTGGTCTCGGCGTCCTCGGCGGAGATCCCGAACGTTCTGCGGGTGGACGGCGCGGTCCACCGGAACGATTCCAGGACGAAGATGTAGACGTGGACCAGCGCCGCGACGGCGGCCAGGATCACGGTGACGGTCTGCACGGGCACCTCGGGTGTGGGACGGGGACGGTCGCCTCCAGCCTGGCCCGGCCGGCCCGCCGTCGGCGTGCGACACTCCGGTGCCCCGGACCGCACCCACGCCGTCCCCACGCCGCGCCGCCCCATGGCACGCGGCGGCGCGGCGGCCCTGGACGGTGGCCGCCGCGCCGTTCGCTCCCGCGGGGTCAGGGCAGGTGGAAGACCTCCCGCAACGGCACCATGCTCGCGTCCGGGGCCGCCTGGAGCCCCTCGAAGAACGGCGCCATCTCGGCCTGCCAGCGGGCGTTGACCTCGGTGCGGGCCATCAGCTCGCGGGCCCGGTCGAAGTCCTCCGTCTCCAGGTAGCCGATGATGGTGCCGTCCCCGGCGGAGAACAGGGAGTAGTTCCCCCACCCGGCCTCGGTCAGCGCCTCGCGCATCTGCGGCCAGACGTCGGCGTGCCGCTCCTCGTACTCCTCCAGCCGGTCCGGTCGGACCTTCAGCACGAAGCAGATCCGTTGCACGGTCGGCCCTCCCCGCTAGAAGTCGAAGTCGTCGACGTTGTCGGCGTTGAAGACCTGCGGCGGGCCCAGGACGATCTCGCCGTCGGTCTCGAACGTGAACTCGCCCAGCCGCCCGGCGGTGAAGGTCTCCCCCGCCGCGCCGGTGATCTGCCCGGCCTTGAGCGCCGCCCCGGTGTACCCGGCCAGGTAGCCCAGGTCGAGCGGGTTCCACAGCGCGAACTGGTCGACCGTGCCGTCGTGGACGAACTCGCTCATCTGGTTGGGCGTGCCCAGGCCGGTGACGGCGAAGTCGCCCTTGTACTCGGAGTCGCTGATGTAGCGGGCGGCCGCGGCCAGGCCGACGGTGGTCGGGGACACCACGCCGTCCAGGTCGGGGTGGGCCTGGATGAGGCCCTGCATCTCCTGGAAGGACTGGAGGTCGTCGTCGTTGCCGTAGACCACGTCGACCATCTCCAGGTCGGCGTACTCGTCCTCGGCCAGGACCTCCTCCATCGCCTCGATCCAGGCGTTCTGGTTGGTGGCGTTGGGGGTGGCGGACAGGACCGCGAAGGTGCCCTCCCCGCCCAGGTCCTCGGCGATCATCTCGACCAGGGTGCGGCCGACCAGTTCGGTGGAGGACTGGTTGACGAACACGTCGGTGCAGTTGGCGTTGGAGTCGTAGCCGACGATGGCGGCGCCGTTGTCGCGGGCCTCGTTGAGGGCCGGGCAGACCGCGTCGGGGTCGTTGGCGGCGATGACGATGACGTCGCTGCCCGCCTGGCTGGCCGCGTTGATGTACTCCACCTGGGAGTCGGCGGTGGCCTCGGTGCCGCCGCGCTCGGTGGCGGTGCCGCCGAGCTCCTCGACGGCCTCGGTGCCGCCCGTGTTGACGATGTCGAAGAACGGGTTGTTCAGCTGCTTGGGCAGGAAGTCGATCTTGAGGCCCTCGGGGATCTCCGCGTTGGGGTCCGCGGTGCCGGTGGGGCCGCTGCCGCCCGAGTCCTGGGCGTCGTCGATGGTGGTCCCGCCGCAGGCGGCCGTCATCAGGACGGCGGCGAACGCGCAGGCTCCCATGAGGAGGTGGCGGGGACGGTGTGTCATGACTTTTCTCCGTTGAGTGGACGGTCACCGGACACGGCTCCGGTGGGGGGCGCGGGCGAGCGGCGGGAGCGTACCCGGGCCACGATGTTGGGGGTGACGACGGAGGCGATGAGGATCGCGCCGGTGACGACCTGGAGCACGTCGCTGCCGATACCGAACAGCTGGAGGGCATTGCGGATGACGCCGAGCATCAGCACGCCCGACATCACGCCGAGGATCGACCCCACGCCGCCGAAGATGGACACGCCGCCGAGCAGGACCGCGGCGACGACCTGGAGTTCCAGGCCCATGGCGGTGTCGGCCCGGGAGGTGCCGTACTGGAGGGTCCACAGGACGCCCGCGCCGGAGGCGACGGCCCCGCTGAGGGTGAAGAGCCAGAACTTGGTCCACTTCACCGGGACCCCGGTGAACCGGGCGGCCTCGTCGTTGTTGCCGATGTCGTACAGGGACCGGCCGAACGCGGTGGCGTGCAGCGCGACCGCGAACACCAGCGCCATGGCCAGGATCGCGACGGCGATCCACGGCAGCCCCGGGATGCCGAGGAAGGGCTGGCGCACCCCGCTCACCCAGTCCTGCGGGTAGCTGGCCACGGCCCGGTCGCCCAGGAGGACGTAGGCCAGGCCCCGGTACAGGGCCATGGTGCCGATGGTGACGGCCAGGGACGGCAACCCGCAGACGGTGATGAGGAACCCGTTGAGGGCGCCCAGCGCCAGGCCCAGCAGCAGGGCGACGAGGATCGCCGTCTCCAGCGGCGTCCCGGCCTCCCACAGGATGCCCAGGGTGGCGCTGGTCAGGGCCAGGGTGCTGGCCACCGACAGGTCGATCTCGCCGGTGATGACGATGAGCGTCATCGGCAGCGCGATCATGGCGATCGCGGCGATGCTCAGCACCAGGAAATTGATGTTGCGGGCGGTGCCGAACATGTCCACGAACATGACCGCGATCGCCGCGACGACGATGAGCGCGCCCAGGACGGGGAGCCCCTGCGTGGACAGCGCCGACCGGAGCGGGGAGCGCGGCGCGGTGGTCCGCAGCCGTTCCCGGTCGGGGGCGGTGACGGTGTTGTCAGGCGCCACGGGCACCTCCTCCTCGAAGCCTGCGCGCCGTCCGGAGCGCGAGCAGCCGGTCCAGGCCGATGGCGGCGAGGATGAGCACGCCCACGACGGCCTGCTGCCAGAACGGGTTGATCTGCCAGATCGGCAGGGCGGCGGTGATGGTGGTCATCAGGATCCCGCCCAGCACGGCGCCGAAGACGGTGCCCACGCCGCCGGTGAGGGCGACGCCGCCGACCACGGCCGCGGCCACGACCTGGAGTTCCATGCCGGTGCCGACGGTGGAGTCGACGGTGCCGTAGCGGGCGGTGAACAGGACCCCGGCCAGGCCGGCCAGCGCGCCGTTGAGGGCGAAGGCCAGCACGACGCGGCGCCCGGCGGGGATGCCCGACAGGCGGGCGGCCTCGGCGTTGGAGCCGATGGCGTAGAGCTCGCGGCCGCTGCTGTACCGGGACAGGTACACCCCGATGACGATCGCGACGACGATGGCGGCCAGGGCCGGGAGCGGGATCCCCAGCAGGCCGGCCCGGCCCAGCTGGAGGAACCCGGCGGGCAGGTCGGCGGCGTTGATCTGGCGGCCGCCCGCCCACCAGTGGTCCAGGCCCCGGTAAATGTACAGGGTGCCCAGGGTGACGACCAGGGCGGGCACCTTGACGGTGGTCACCAGCAGGCCGTTGAACAGGCCGCACAGCAGGCCGATGGCGACCCCGGTGAGCATGCCGACGGGGACGGGCAGGCCGGGGAAGGCCGCGAACAGCGCGGCGGTTCCGAAGGCCGACAGGCCCAGGACCGACCCGACCGACAGGTCGACGTTGCGGGTGATGAGCACCAGGGACTGGCCGACGGCGAGGATGACCAGGACGGTGGCGCCCAGGAAGAGGTCGCGCACGCCCTGGCTGGACAGGAAACCGGGGTTGTGCGCCCAGGTCGCCGCGATGAGCAGGACGACGGCCAGGAGCACGCCGATCTCGCGGAACTGGCGGCGGGGCCGGGCCGTGCGGCCGCCCTTGCCGGGCGGGGCCCCGGCCGCGGACGCGGGGGCGGTGGCGGGTGCGTGTGTCATGCGGCCTCGCTCGGTCGCTGTCCGGTGGCCGCGTACATGACCGACTCCTCGTCGGCCCGGGCGCGGTCGAGTTCGGCGGTGATGCGGCCCTCGTGCATGACCAGGACCCGGTCGGCCATGCCCAGCACCTCGGGGAGCTCGCTGGAGACCATGACGATGGCCAGGCCCTGCCCGGCCAGGGTCGACAGCAGGCGGTGGACCTCGGCCTTGGTGCCGACGTCGATGCCGCGGGTGGGCTCGTCGATGAACAGCACCCGGGGCTCGGTGGACAGCCACTTGGCCAGCACGACCTTCTGCTGGTTGCCGCCGGAGAGGGTGGAGACGGCGTCGTCGAGGGAGCCGTACTTGAGGCTGAGGCGCTCGCCCCACTCGCGGGCCGCGGCGTGCTCGGCGCGGGCGCCGAGCAGGCCGAAGCGGCTGAGCACGCGGCGGCGGGTGGAGGTGGCGTTGCGGCCGATGGACTCCTCCATGACCAGGCCCTGGTGGCGCCGGTCCTCCGGGACCAGGGCCATGCCCGCGCCGATGGACGCCTTGGGCCGTCCGGCGGGCAGGGGGCTCCCGGCGACGCGGACGCTCCCGGCGTCGTAGCGGTCGACGCCGAAGACGGCGCGGACGACCTCGCTGCGCCCGGCTCCGACGAGCCCGGCCAGGGCGACGATCTCACCGGCCCGTACGGAGAAGGACACGTCGGCGAAGACCCCGGCGCGGGTCAGCCCCTCGACCTCCAGGACGACGTCGCCGTGCTCGGCCTCCTCCTTGGGGTAGAGGCTGGTGACCTCGCGGCCGACCATGCGGCGCACGACGGTGTCGACGTCCAGGTCGGAGGTGGGGTCGCAGGAGACGAACGCGCCGTCGCGGACGACGGTGATGCGGTCGCACAGCGAGAACACCTCGTCGAAGCGGTGCGAGATGAACAGCAGCGCCGACCCGGCGTCGCGCAGGGTGCGGGCGACGGTGAACAGCCGCTCGGCCTCGACCCCGGACAGGGCGGCGGTGGGCTCGTCCATGATGAGCACGCGCGCCCGCCGGGTGAGGGCCTTGGCGATCTCGACCAGCTGCTGGTCGGCGATGGACAGGCCGTTGGCGGGCCGGTCGGGGTCGATGTCGACGCCCAGGCGCGCGAAGGCCTCGGCTGTCTCGGCGCGCATGCGCGCCCTGTCGATGGTGCCCAGGCGGGTGCGGGGCTGGCGGCCGATGAAGATGTTCTCGGCGACGCTGAGGTCGGGGAAGAGCGTGGGCTCCTGGTAGATGACCGCGACCCCGGCGCGCTGGGCGTCGGCGGGGGCGGTGAAGACCGCGGGCTCCCCGTCTGACAGGATCTGCCCGGTGTCCGGGCGGTGCACGCCCGCGATGGTCTTGACCAGGGTGGACTTGCCCGCCCCGTTCTCCCCGACGAGGGCGTGGATCTCTCCCGCGCGCAGTTCCAGGGACAGGCCGCGCAGGGCGCGGACGCTGCCGAAGGACTTGGTGACGTCGACCAGCGCGAGGGGCGGGGGGACCTCCGATGGGTCCACGTGGCCCTCCTTCTCCGGTGCGGGGTCCGCCGGGAGTTTCCCGAAGCACCCCTCAAAAACGTTTTAATATGAAGTGGATGTTAAGTGGCACACACCGGCCAGTCAAGGGGATCACCAAGAAAACCCCAGGTGTCAACCGCATAACGGAACCGGAGCGGACAAGGTGCCACCCTCGGCGCCCGACACCACGGCGACCCTCCGGGGCACTTTCATTGACACGTTTCAATCGCGGTGTGACCATGGGTTCGCAAGCGGTCCCGGCCCGGCCGGGAGCACGCCGATACCATGCGAGGGCCCTCGCCCCCGACCACCACCCGGGAGACCCCCTTGTCCAGCAGTACCCGTCCTTCCCACCCCAAGGTGGGGATCACCGAGGTCGCCAGGCACGCGGGCGTCTCCCCCGGCACCGTCTCCAACGTGCTCAACCGGCCCGAGCGGGTGGCCGCCGGAACCCGGCAGCGGGTGGAGCGGGCGATCGCCGAACTGGATTACGTGCGCAACTCCTCCGGCAGCAGCCTGCGCTCGGGGCGCAGCAGTTCGGTGGGGCTGCTGGTGCTGGACGTGACCAACCCCTTCTTCACCGAGGTCTCGCGCGGGGTGGAGGACGAGGCGGCCACGCAGGGGCTGGCGGTGGTGCTGCTCAACTCCGCCGAGGCGCGCGAGCGCCAGCGCCGCAACATCCGGCTGCTCGCCGAGCAGCGCGCCGCGGGCGCTGTGGTGATGCCCGTCGACGACGACCTGTCCGACCTGCTGTGGCTGCGCCGCCAGGGCACCGCCTGGGTGGCCCTGGACCGGGGCGACGTGGGCGAGGACACGGGGTGCAGCGTCAGCGTGGACAACCTGGCCGGCGGGCTGATCGCCGGCCGCCACCTGATCGGGCTGGGGCACGAGCGGGTGACGTTCCTGTCGGGCCCGTTCTCCATCGAGCAGGTGCGGCTGCGCCACGAGGGGCTGCGGGCCGCCTTCGCGGAGGCCGGGATGGACCCCGACACGTCGGTGCGGCTCGTCGAACGCGGCCAGCTCAACCCGGGGCAGGGCGAGCAGGCCGTGGACGAGGTGCTGGCGGGCGGGCCCCGCCAGCGCCCGGGCGCGGTGCTGTGCGCCAACGACCAGCTGGCCCTGGGGCTGATGAAGGGCCTGGGGCGGCGCGGGCTGCGGGTGCCCGACGACATCTCGGTGATGGGGTACGACGACGTCGACTTCGCCGACCTGATCCACCCGGGGCTGACCACGATCGCCCAGCCCAAGTACGACCTGGGTCGGGCGGCGATGCGGCTGCTCAACTCGGAGCTGGACGACCCCGAGCACCGGCACGAACGGCTGCTGTTCACCCCGGAGCTGGTGGTGCGGGGCTCGACCGCCGCCCACCGCACCGCCTGACCCTGCCGGGGCGGGACGGGGCGCGGGCCCGGCGGGGGACGGGGCACCGGCGGATTGTGCGGGGGCAGGCCCGGGGCCCGCCGGAACACCGTCGCCGAGCGCCGACGGTCCGCGCGGGAACGGTCCCGGCTCCCGCCAGGACACCGTCCAGAAGCCCCGGCGGACCGCGCGGGCGCGGGCCCGGCTCCCATCAGGACATCGCCCAGAAGGGCCGAAGGACCGTACCGGCGCGGACGTGGACCCGGCTCCCCCAGGACACCGCGGGGAAGGAGCGGCGAACCGTGCGCGTGCAGGGACCCGCACGGGAAAGGACGGAACCCCTTCAGGGGAACAGCGCGCGCAGGCGGTCGGAGCACTCGCGGTAGAGGTCGACGGGGTCGACCTCCTCCCCCGCCGCGGTCCGCTCGCCCCACCGCTCCCACGTGGTGCGCCACACGGCGACGGCGATCTCGGCCACCAGCAGCGCGGCCGTGGGGTCCAGGTCCGCGGGGGGAGCGCTCAGCCGTTCGCGCAGCCGGGTGATGAGGGCCTTCTCCCGGGCGGCCGCCAGGACGAGCAGCTCGGGCTCGCGGGCGAACAGCAGCGCGACCCGGCGGTGCTCGCGCAGCTCGGGGTCGTCGGCGGCCAGGGCCAGGGCCGTGGCCCGCTCGATGTGGCGCAGGGTCCCGGCAGGGTCCCCCGCAGGCGGCTCCAGCTCCTCGACCATCCGCGCCAGCCGGTGGTGGCCGGGCAGCCCGGCCTGCTCTTTGGTCTCGAAATGGCGGAAGAACGTGCGCTGGGAGACCCCGGCGCGCTCGGCGATCTGCTGGACCGTCGTCTCACGGACCCCCTGCTCCTCGAAGAGGTCCAGGGCCGCCTCGTGGATCTCCCGGTGCGTGGCCAGACGGCGCCGGGTGCGCAGGTCGCGGGGGTCGTCGGTCATCTGCACATCCTGGCACAGGGCGCGGAACGTGGTGAGCATCACCCACAGTTATGGCAGTTTCTGCCAACATGGCAGTAGATAGCATTTCCGGGACGTTCCCGAACCGGAAGAGGACCCATGTCGCACACCGACGACCGCCCGCAGAGCCCGGCGCTCCGCCCCGACCCGGAACCCGTGGCGGCCGGCCCGCCCACACGGACCGGCACCGTGCGGATCACGCCGGTCATCTCCGTCCTGGCGGTGTCCGCGCTGCTGATGATCCTCAACGAGACGGTCCTCAGCGTCGTCCTGCCGCAGCTCATGAACGACTTCGGGGTCGGCGCCACCACCGTGCAGTGGCTGACCACCGGGTTCATGCTCACCATGGCCGTGGTCATCCCCACCACCGGCTTCCTGCTCCGCCGCTTCACCACCCGCGCCCTGTTCACCACGGCGATCGCGCTGTTCACCGTCGGTACCCTGCTGGCGGCGCTGGCCCCCGGCTTCACCGCCATGCTCCTGGCCCGGGTGGTCCAGGCCTGCGGCACCGCGATCATCCTGCCGCTGCTGATGGCCACCACCCTCAACCATGTGCCGGTCGCCCACCGCGGCACGGTCATGGGCCTGAACTCGGTGGTCATCTCGGTGGCCCCGGCCGTGGGCCCCACCGTCTCCGGCCTGATCGCCGACACCCTGGGGTGGCGCTGGGTGTTCGGCCTGATGCTGGCCATCGCGGTGCTGGTCCTCGCGCTGGGCGCCGTGTTCGTGCGGCTGCCCGACGAGACCGGCCCCGCCCCGCTGGACGTGCCCTCCGTCGTGCTGTCGGTGCCGGGCTTCGGCGGCCTGGTCTACGGCCTGGGCGGCCTCGGCGCCCTGGACGGATCGGCCTCCGGGGCGCTGGTCCCCGTCGCCGCCCTGGCCGTCGGCGCGGTCGCGCTGGCGCTGTTCGTGCTGCGCCAGCGGCGGTTGCAGCGCTCGGGCTCCCCGCTGCTGGACCTGCGCCCCCTCGGCGTGGGCCGCTTCCGGATCTCCCTGGTCATCGTGGTCGTCTGCATGGCCACCATGCTGGGCACCGTCCTGGTCCTGCCGCTGCACCTCCAGGTCGGCCTGGGGCAGAGCATCCTCGTGACCGGCCTGCTGCTGCTCCCGGGCGGCCTGGTGCAGGGAGTCCTGTCGCCGCTGGTCGGCCGCCTGTACGACACGGTCGGCCCCGCGCCCCTGGTGATCCCGGGCGCGCTGCTGCTGTGCGGCGGCCAGTGGTGGCTGAGCACCGCGGACACGGACACCGGCACGGGAACGGTGGTCGCGATGCACGTGGTGTTCTGCGTCGGCATGGCCATGCTCATGACCCCGCTGATGACATTGTCGCTGAGCGCGCTCCCGCGTGAGCTGTACGGGCACGGCAGCGCCATCATGAACACCCTCCAGCAGCTGGCCGGCGCGGCGGGTGTGGCCGTGATGGTCGCGGCCATGTCCGTCGGCGCCGCCGCCGCGAAGACCGGGGACGCGGCCCTGGCCCAGGCCGCCGGGACGCACCAGGCGTTCGTGCTGGGCGGCTGCGCGGCCCTGGTCGCGGTGGTGTGCGCGCCGTTCGTGCGCCGCCTGCCCCGCGCCGCCGAGGGCTGATCCGGCCCCCTGCCCGGTGTCCCGGGAACGGCCGCCGGCGGGGTCGGCGGCCGTTCCCGGGAGCGGGGCGTGCGCCGGGCCGGGGCCGGGGCCGGGGCCGGGCGTTCCCGAAGGCGGTGCCACCCCCCAGGGGGTCAGGGGGCGCTCCCGGCGGCGGGTCCGTTCCCGGGACCAGGTGCCCGCCTCCGGGGGCGCGGACCCCGGGGAGGCCCTCCGGCGGAGGCCGCGCGGGCTCTCCTGCCGACGGCCGGGCTCCCCAGAAATTACCTTGCGCGTACGATCGGATACTCCGCGTGGGGTAGGCACCCCGTATGGATTCCTTGAACGCGTTGGCCCTCGTGTGCAGCCTCAAGCCCTCGCCGGACCCGTCGAGCAGCGAACTGATGGCCCGGCAGGTCCTCGACGCCCTGGCCGAGCACGGCGTCACCGGCGACTCGGTCCGCGTCGTCGACTTCGACGTCCACCCCGGCGTGAAGACCGACATGGGCGACGGTGACGCGTGGCCCGAGATCCGGCGGCGCATCCTCGACGCGGACATCCTGCTGGTGTCCACGCCCACCTGGGTCGGCCACATGTCCAGTGTCGCGCAGCGCGTCCTGGAGCGGCTGGACGCCGAGCTGTCCGAGACCGACGACCAGGGCAGGCCGAGCATGTTCGGCAAGGTCGCCGTGACGGCGGTGGTCGGCAACGAGGACGGCGCCCACAAGATCACCGCGGACCTGTACCAGGCGCTGGGCGACACCGGCTTCACCATTCCGGCCCAGGGCGGCACCTACTGGAACCACGAGGCCATGAACCCCAAGGACTACATCGACCTGGAGCGGACACCGGACGCGGTCGCCTCCGCGACGGCCACCCTGGCCCGCAACGCGGCCCACCTCGCCCGGCTGCTGCGCGAGCGCCCCTACCCCGCGCCCTGACCCGGCGCCCTGGCCCTGCGTCTCCGGCCGGGGGCCGGTACGGCTCCCCGGCCGGTGGCCCGGCCGGGTCCCGGCAAGGACCGGCCGCGGAGCCGGGCGCACGGCCGGGCCAGGCGGCCCAGGCGTACGGCGGGGCGCGCCCCGGGCACGCGGCGTGGCGCACCGGGGCGTGACCGTCACCGGGTGCGGGATGTCCCCGTGCGCCCGGCGGGCCCGGTGAAGGCGTCCGTCGGTTCCCCGCGGCGGCGGAAGAGGAAGAGCCCATACCGCGCGATGTCGTCCAGCCACCGGGCCCGCAGGTCGAACCCGTGCGCCTCGACCTCGTCGACCAGCCTCCCCTCGTCGAACTTCACCGAGTACCCGACGTTGAGCGACTCCCCGCGCGGGATGCGCAGCGTGATCCCGAGCCCCGGCACGGGCACCTCCTGGTCGGACCGGGCCAGCAGGACCCCCTCCACCGTGGATGTGGCCGCGTTGTAGTAAGCCCGGGGAACGAAGTCGTCGAGGACGAAGCCGGCGCCGTAGAGGTCGTTGAGCCGGGTGAGGTAGTTGAGCCGGAAGTCGGCGAACGCCGAGTACCCGGGCGGATCGTTGTAGCAGGCCCGCAGCTCCTCCCCGTCCTTGTCCAGGTCGGCGGAGACCAGGAAGCCGCCGCCCGGCGGCAGGGTGCGGGCGATCTCGCGGAGCAGTCCGGCACGTTCCCCGCGTGTGGCGTTGCCGAAGCCGCTGCCGAGCAGGAGGACCGCGAGCGGCCCGCGGGCGTTGGCGCGCAGCCAGTCGAGACCGGCCTCGTAGCGCCCCCACAGGCCGGTGACCTCCAGACCGTCCAGCTCTTCGACCAGGGCGGTGCCGCTGGAGCACAGGATGTCCCGGTCGACGTCGATCGGCAGGTAGGCGGTCTCCCGCAGGCGCAGGCAGCTCTCCAGCAGCAGCCGTGTCTTCTTCGCGCTCCCGCTGCCCAGCTCCGCGATCCGCCCGCAGGCGAGCAGTTCGGCGATCTCGGGGGCGTGGCGCTCCAGCAGGCCGCGCTCCACACGGGTCAGGTGGTAGGTGGGCAGCTCGGTGATCTGCTCGAACAGCCGGGAGCCGACATCGTCGTAGCCGAGCCAGGGCGGGAGGCGGGGCGGTATGTCCTGGAGCTGGTCGCGCACGACCGTCTCCGCGGGCACCGTGTCCCCTCCGTCGGTGACCGGGAGGACGCGGACCCGCGCCGCCGGTCCGGGGGCCGTCACGGCGTCCCCGCTTCCGTGCCGCCGCGCAGACCCGACTCCCCGCGGGCCCAGTGGTGCAGCAGCCGGTCCCCCAGGCGGTCGGCCAGGAACGCGCTGCAGCGGAGCCCGAACACGATGTCGGAGGCCAGTCCGGGTTCGGCGTCCAGCAGCGGCGCGATCACCTCGCGCCGCAGGAGCTGCTCGTGCACCGCGTCGGCCTCGACGTGCTCGGCGTAGAACCGGACGGCGGCCGGACCGCAGCCCAGCCTGCGCATGGCCTTGACCAGCCGGTCCGAGCCGGGCGAGGAGGTCAGCTCGACGAAGGCGAACTGCCCGACCAGCACCGCGCGCAGGGCGCGGTGCAGCCCGCACAGCGACATGAAGTTGACCTCGGCCAGCATCTCGGCGGGCGCGGAGTCGAGATAGGCCCCGTAGGCGGCGGAGAGGCCGAGTTCGGACATCATCTCGGCGAAGAGCCGGGCGTGCGCCCGCCCGGGGTCGCCCGCGCCGTACTCGTCGTGCTGCACGGTCACGAGGGCGGCCTTGGCCGGGCCGTCCAGGCGCGGGATGACGAAGGTCTGCGGGTCGGCCTCCTTCAGGTGGTAGAGCGAGCGGAGCGCGACGTACTCCCGCAGCTGCCACTGCTCCCCGTCGCGGCGCAGGTGGTGGGAGACGCCGAAGGAGTCGACGTGTTCGACGAGGAGTCCGTCGAGTTCGGCCCCGACGTCGGTCCCGGCGGGCACATCGTCCCTGAGCGCGCCGAGGAAGGCCCGCTCCAGCCCGGCGCGGAGCGACAGCAGCGCCGGGTCCCACTCGCGGGCGTCGTCGACCTCCTCGAACCCGCGGTAGTGCAGCTCGTAGCAGCAGTAGAGGGCGAGCTGGAGGTCATCGCCGTAGGGTTCGACCCCGTCCAGGCCGGGGGGCTCGGCGGGGACGCCGCGCAGCGCGGACAGGACCGCCTCGGAGACCGGGCCCCGGGGTTCGGGGAGCGCCGGAGCCGTGGGCGGGGTGGCCGCGGGCACCGGTGGTGTCGGAGACGGAGACGGTGTCGGCCGCATCGTGGTGGTCATGGGCCCGCCTTTCGGTCGCGCTCATCGGGCTCGTCGTTCTCGCCGCGTTCGTCGTTCCTGCCGTGTTCGCCATTCCCGCCGTGCCCGCCGTGCGCGTCGTGCCTGTCGCGTACGCGTCGGCGGTGGCTGGTGTCGCAGAACGGGCGGCGCCGGCTGCGGCCGCACGTGCACAGCGCGGTCACCGCGCGGTCGCTGAGCAGGCGCGTTCCGTCGGGCATCTCCACGTCGACCGGGCCGAAGACGAGGATCGGGCCCTCTCCGGTGACGACGACCCGGCGGCGGTCCTCAGACATGGCGCGCCTCGATGACCACGAGTTCCTCCTCGGTCTGGTCGGGGGCGAGCAGCCCGCGGGCGCGCAGCGCCGGGGCCCGCGACCGCAGCACCGGCCCGAACGGGATGCGGCCCCGGGCCAGGACCGCGGGCGCCAGACCGGCCTTCTCCAGGCGGTCCAGGGTGGCCTGCCCGTCGGCGAGCTCGGACTGCACGAGCAGGAGCACGCCGTCCTCGCTGAGGACGGAGGGCGCCCCGGCGCAGATGCGGTCCAGCAGGAAACGCCCGTCCGGCCCCGCGTCCCAGCACCTCGCCATCCGGTGGCGGGGCGGCAGCGGTGCGGGGGCGGGGACGTAGGGCGGGTTCGCGAGTACGAGGTCGAACCGGCGCGGGAGCACGGGGGCGAACAGGTCGCCCTGCCGGACCGTCGCGGGGATCCCGTGGAGCCGGGTGTTGAGCCAGCTCGTCAGCACCGAGCGGCGCGACAGGTCGACCGACGTGACACTGGCGGCTCCGGCCCGGAAGGCCTCGATCCCCAGTGCCCCGGTCCCGGAGCCGACGTCGAGGACCGAGCGCCCGGCGGCACGGCCGAAGCGGCGCAGCACGAACCGGAGCAGCGAGGTGTCGTGCTGTGCCCGGTACACGCCGGGCAGCCTCATGAGCAGCATGGAAGGGCCACTACCCGACTCGCGTCCCGGGCAATCGCCCCGGCCGGCGGAGGCCGCCGGCTAGGGCGGAGGACAGCACTCCGGCACGCTGCGGCGGCCGCGCCGCCGAGTCCGGTTCGGGGAACGGTGCGCTGGCCGCGGAGAGGCCCGTCGGCCCGGCGAGGACCGCGGCGGTGGTGGCGTGGGCGTCCCGGCCGGTGTACACGCCGTGCCGCAGACATCGTCGACAGCGGGACCGGCACCCGCGAGACTTCCCAGAGTCACCGTTCACATACGGAGAGAAGGTGCTTCGCGGTGCCGTGGACCATGGCTCGACACGTTGCGTTGACGGTGCTGGTCCCGGTGGCGCTGGTGCCGCTCACCGGCTGCTCCTCCCCGGAGGCCCCCGTCGGTTCCGTCGGCTCGCCGCCCTCGGCCACCGCGCCCGCGGAACCCTCGGCGTCGCCGTCCCCCATCCGGATGGACGCCGGGTTCACGCGCCTGGAGGAGGAGTTCGACGCCCGGCTCGGCGTCTACGCGCTCGATACCGGTACGGGGCGGGCGGTGGAGTTCCAGGCGGACGAGCGGTTCGCCTACTGCTCGACCTTCAAGGTCCTGGCCTTCGGCGCCGTACTCGACCGGACGCCCGTGGAGGAGCTCGACCGGGTCGTCACTTTCTCCGAGGCCGACCTGGTCTTCCACTCCCCCGTCACCCAGGAGCACGTGTCCAGCGGTATGACGTTGCGCGAACTGGGGGACGCGGCGCTGCGCCACAGCGACAACACCGCCTCCAACCTGCTCTTCGAGGAACTGGGCGGGCCGGAGGGGTTGAGGGAGGCCTTGCGCGGGATCGGCGATGAGGTCACCAATGTGGACCGGGTCGCCCCGGAGATGGCGGAGGCCGCCCCGGGCGATGTCCGCGACACCAGCACTCCGCGCGCGATGGCCACCAGCCTGCGGGAGTTCGCGTTGGGGGATGTCCTACCGGAGGACAAACGCGACATCCTCGTCACCATGATGCGCGCCAACACCACCGGCGACGACCTGATCCGGGCCGGTGTCCCCGGGGGGTGGGAGGTGGGGGACAAGACCGGCGCGTGCGGCTACGGGACGCGGCACGACATCGGTGTGCTGTGGCCGCCGGAGGGCGATCCCGTGGTCTTGGCGGTCATGTCCGGCCGCGACGAGGCGGGCGCGGGGTACGACGACGCCCTCATCGCGAAGGCCACCGAACTGGCGGTCGAGGCCCTCGAGTAGACGCGGCACCGCACATCCGGACGCTGTCAACGCCGGGTACCCGCGCAGCGCGTCCCTCCCAAGCCCCGTGAACACCTCAGCGCCCATCCCGCCCCGCCTGAACCGGGCTCATCTGCGCTCCGTCTACACCTGCCTCACCGAGGCCCGTCCATCCCCAACCACGTGGGGCCTGCCCACTCGCTTCCGCTCCGCCCCCTCACGCACCGTGCAGGCCGCCCACTGCCGAATGCCGTTACCCGGACTGCTGTCGTCATCTCAGGCATCGCCGCCGCAGCCACCGCCCGTCACCCTCGTGTCACCACCCTCACCCTGTACGGCAAGGGGAGAAGTGACGCCCCACTAGGGTGCCGGTGTGACCACCCAATGGACGGTCCATGGCGAGAGGCTCGTGGACGAGAACCGGCACATCCGCCTGTCCACCGTCGACATCACCCTCCCCGACGGGGTGTCCTTCACCCAGTACGTGGTGAAGATGCCCCCGGCGGCGATGACATTGGTCATCAACGACGCGCGGGAAGTGCTGCTCATGCGGCGGCACCGGTTCATCATCGACCGGTGGGTGTGGGAGCTGCCCGGCGGTTACGTCAACACCGCCGAGGACACCGGGTCGGCGGCGGCCCGCGAGGTCGAAGAGGAAACCGGGTGGCGGCCCAAGTCCATGGAGCACCTGGTGACGTTCCAGCCCGCCATCGGGTCCGTGGACCAGCCGCAGATCATCTACCTCGCCCGCGGCGCCACTCCCACCGACACGGTGCCGGACATCAACGAAGCCCAAGAGATCAAGTGGTGGCCGCTGGAAGAGGCGGTGGACTTGATCGCCCGGGGCGAGATCGTCGGGGCGTCCACCGTCGTCGCCGTGTACCGGGCCCTCAGCCTGACGTGAGAGCTGCCGCGCGGGCGTGGAACCCCTGAACCTCCGATCGCTCGCAGGCAGTGGCCGCATTCGGACAGCGAAACGCCCCGTCCTCGGAAGGGAACGGGGCGCCGGCGGACCGGACTACCGACCGCGGGAGTAGGCGATGTTCAGCCCGATCGTCACCACGACGATCAGCCCCATCGCGGCCCACACCCACCAGATGATGCCGGTGGAGAGGGAGCCCACCAGGACCACGGCCAAGGCGGCCACGGCGGTGACGTTGTGGGCGAGGAGGATCTTACCTGCGTCCACTTCTTCTCCTTGCTGGTGTGTGCCATTCCGAGGGAATGGGGCCGGGGGCACTTTGACTATCCTCGGCCCCTGAGCACGGTGACCGCGATCTGGAGGATCAGGATGACATCCAACCCTGCCACCTCCCTCCATATCTGTCTGCCACACCCTCATTGCATAGGCACCCAGACAGAGGAATCAGACACCTGGACGAAAAATGTTCAGGCGCCTACACTGACAGCATGGACATCCCCGAAACCCTCACTCACCTGCGCAAGCTCCCCAAGTCCGCTGCTGAAGAGACAGACCCGCTCATCCGCGCCCGCATTGTCGGCGAGATCCTTGCCGCCCTCGCCGAGGTAGAGGACGCCCTCAAAGCGGTCCGTCAGCCCGCCGTCGCCGAGCTGCGAGAACAGGGGCACACAGTCCGCGCTCTCGCCGCCGAACTCGGCCTCTCTCCCGCCCGGGTCGACCAGATCGCCAAGGGCAAGCGGGCATAACGAAAATGAAAGCACCCCTCCCGCGAAGGGAGAGGCGTATGTGTGCGGTCAGTGCTTGACTTCCACGTCGGGGCGGGACGCGTGCGGGGCGAGATACCCGGCAGGGAACGTCACTATCAGACTGACGACGCTGATGACGACCGCGTCGATGGGGGACCCATGCACATCCGGCAGGAACCCCGCAACGAGCGGAGTGAGGATGTTGGCGATCGCCGTGACAACCACCTTGGCGGTCCATCCCCGCGTGCGCGGGGCTCACGTGCCGTCCCCGCCGGTGGACGAGGCATACGCCGGTCAATCCCCGCGTGCGCGGGGCTCACACGGCCTCGGTGATGTTCTCGTACTCGGTGCGCGGTCCATCCCCGTGTGCGCGGGGCTCACCGCGATGTGCAGCACGGAGTAGACCTGCTGGTCGGTCCATCCCCGCGTGCGCGGGGCTCACACGGTCTCGATACCGACCGGGCCGCTGCGGTTCGGTCCATCCCCGCGTGCGCGGGGCTCACAAGCCCGACCCGCACTCGATCGACATGAACGGCGGTCCATCCCCGCGTGCGCGGGGCTCACGTCACCGAGGCCGAGACCGCGAGCGTGACCTACGGTCCATCCCCGCGTGCGCGGGGCTCACCGATGTCACCGACCGCGAACGCCACGTTGGCCGGTCCATCCCCGCGTGCGCGGGGCTCACAGTTAATGACCTGGGACAACGCGGGGCGTTATCTCCGCGTTATACGAGTGCCGACAGGCTACGACCGAAGACTTCAGACACTGTGGCATGGAAACCGAGCCTGGCTCAAGGTGAGCGGGGCTTCTGAGATTCCCCAAGGGCGAGCGGACGCTGACGGCGGCCTGAGCGACATCGTGTCCCTGAGCCTGCGCATCCACCGCACCTGCCAGAACGTGGTCGACCCTTCGCTCTCCCCCACCACCCCCGCTTGGGGGCGGCACTTGCAAGAGCCGTTGATCGAGCGATCGACATTCTCCCTGGCCTCACCGCTTCGATCACCGTTTGTGGTCGCTGGGGGCGCAGCGGCTCCTGGTCTCTCCCTCCTGGGCAGCGACTCGGGCAATGGTCTTGTCATGGAAACCCAGCGTCCAGGCGATGATCGGATTAGGACCTAGAGCACGAACTGACACAGCGCGAAGGTGCGCACCGCTGTTCCGGGAATGCCGATGTCGCGGATCAGGTCGGCAAAGGGTGCGAAGTCAGTGGGTCACCGACGCGTTCAATCACCTTGGCCTCCCTACAGCCGGTCCCCCATGTTGGGCGATTCCGGAGGGTGCATCCCGCCGCCATCCCTGATGTCCGCTTCACAAGTGGGGCGGTCGTAGGACTGGTCATTGGGGATCAACAACACTTCGGCAACCTGCTCAGGGTTCTCGACGGCAAGCCAGTCATCGCCCGTGCGGGGATCGTCAGCCGGCCCGAACGCCTGAGACGAGTAGACCGTCTGGCACCCCAGCACCACGCGCTCCTTGTCGACCGCGCAGGCGTCCACTGCGGGGTCGGAATATTCGTTGGCGCCGTCGAAGTGGAAATAGAAATGGACCCGGTCACCTTCGGAGAGCACCTGCGGGTGGGGCTCAAGGCGCCAGTCAACGACTTCGGCGGTGACTCCGAGAGCCTGACCGTCCGTGCCCACAACCCCCACCCTGACCCCGGCCTCACCGCGCTCCGCCGTCGTGTCGGTGCAGCCCCAGGAAGAGCAACCGGACAGGACGAGAATCACCAGAGCCAGCGGGGCAACGGCGAATACTCGTGCAGGTACCACAGAGGTGGCCTCCGGTCGGGGTGGGTTGAGGCAGTGTATCCAGGCGGAGCATTTGGCAGACGCCGGTGATCGCGTAACCGGTATTCGTCTCTCCCCGCCTCTTGTGGCGCTCTGAGTGATCATCAGGAGCGTCGTGAGACCACAAGATGCCCGCCTCAGCGGCCCGCGTAATGAGAAACAGCGGGTCACCGAACCAGATGCTGAGTCGCCCGTTCTCGGTCCATCCCCGCATGCGCGGGGCTCACGAAGGCGCGGAGATCGCGTCCATCCAGGTGAACGGTCCATCCCCGCGTGCACGGGGCTCACCTCGCGGGCGGCGACGCCGACAACGTGGACGTCGGTCCATCCCCGCGTGCGCGGGGCTCACAGGATCCCGGGCATCCCCTGGTCGATGCACGCGGTCCATCCCCGCGTGGGCGGGGCTCACGTTAATGACCTGGGACAACGCGGGGCGTTATCTCTGCGTTATGCGAGTACCAATGGGCTGCAGCCGGGGGCTTCGGACACTGTGGCATGGGGGCCGGGGCGGGCTCAAGGAGGGGAAGGCAAAGGAGGGCAAGGCACCTGTGGCTCCCACCCGGGGAGCCACAGGTGTCAGGGGGTGATGCGGCGGGCGGCCGACTCCCAGTGGGAACTCGGGCCCTCGGGGTGGTAGGTGACCGTCTCGGCGGAGGCGGCCACGATGCGGCGCAGGGCGGCCAGGTCGCCGTCCACGGCGCCGACGGCGCGGGCCTGCACCAGCAGGTTGCCCATGGCGGTCCCCTCGGCGGGGCCGGCGACGACGGGGAGGCCGACGGCGTCGGCGGTGAGCCGGCAGAGCAGCGTGTTGTTGGCGCCCCCGCCGACGATATGGACCACGTCCACGTTCCGTCCGCTGAGCTCGGCGGCCTGGTGGACGGCCCGGCGGTAGGCCAGGGCCAGCGAGTCCAGGATGCAGCGCACGAACCCGGCCTCGCTCTCGGGCGGGCGCTGGCCGGTCTCGGCGGCGAACGCGGCGATGCGCGCGGGCATGTCCCCCGGCGGCAGGAACCGGGGGTCGTCCACGTCCACCACGCAGGCCAGGGCCGGCGCCCGGGCCGCGTGCTCCAGCAGGTCGGCCAGGTGCACTTCCCGCCCCTGTTCGCGCCAGGTGCGCAGCGACTCCTGGAGGAGCCACAGGCCGCTGACGTTGCGCAGGTAGCGGACGGTGCCGTCCACGCCGAGTTCGTTGGTGAAGTTCGCGGCCCGGGACGCCTCCGTGCGGACGGGGGCGTCCAGTTCCACCCCGACCAGGGACCACGTCCCCGAGGAGATGTAGGCGAAGTCCGCCGTGGCGGCGGGTACCGCGACCACCGCCGAGGCGGTGTCGTGGGAGCCCACCGCCACGAGCGGGGCGCCGCCGAGGTCGCCGCGCAGGGGCGCGACGACGGTTCCGGGTTCGACCAGGTCCGGGAGCAGGGCGCGGGCGTCCACGCCGAAGGATTCGGCGAGCACTTCCAGGCCGCGGGGGGCCCAGCGGCGTTCGCGGACGTCGACCAGGCCGGTGGTGGAGGCGTTGGTCAGCTCGGCGGCCTTCACCCCCGTCAGCCAGTACCCCAGCAGGTCGGGGACGAGCAGCAGGTCCCGGGCCGCCGCCAGGCGGGCGCTCCCCGCCTCGGCGGCCAGCTGGAACACCGTGTTGAACGGCTGCACCTGGAGGCCGTTGACCGCGTACATCGCGTCGGCGGGCCAGTGCCGGAAGACCCGCTCGGGAATCCCGTCGGTGCGGGCGTCCCGGTAGTGGACCGGGTTGCCCAGCAGGGCGCCGTCGGCGTCCAGCAGGCCGTAGTCCACCGCCCAGGAGTCCACCCCCGCGGAGGCGAGCCCGTGGGTGCCGGCCGCCCGCCGCAGCCCCTCGACCGCCCCGGCGTACAGGGACAGCACGTCCCAGTGCAGGGTGGTGCGGTCGGCGGCGGGCACCGCGGTCGGGCCGTTGGCGAACCGGGTGACCTCCTCCGTGAGGAGCCGCCCGTCCCGGACCCGCCCCGCGATGACCCGGCCGCTGGACGCGCCCAGGTCGACCGCCGCGTGGACGGCGCTCATCGCAGGAACGCCGCGGCCACGCCGCCGTCCACGGGCACGTGCAGCCCCGTGGTGTGCGACAGGTCCCCCGCCGTCAGGGCGAACACCGCGTTGGCCACGTGCTCGGGCAGGACCTCCCGCCCCAGGATGGTCCGCTGGGCGTAGAACCTGCCCAGGTCCTCCTCCTCGACCCCGTACACCTTGGCGCGCTGGGCGCCCCACCCTCCGGCGAAGATCCCCGATCCGCGCACCACGCCGTCCGGGTTGATCCCGTTGACGCGGATGCCGTGGCCGCCCAGCTCGGCGGCGAGCAGCCGCACCTGGTGGGCCTGGTCGGCCTTGACCGCGGAGTAGGCGATGTTGTTGGGTCCGGCGAACACGGCGTTCTTGGACGCGATGTAGACGATGTCGCCGCCCATGCCCTGCGCGATCATGAGGCGCGCCGCCTCGCGGGACACCAGGAACGACCCCTTGGCCATCACGTCGTGCTGGAGGTCCCAGTCCTGTTCGGTGGTCTCCAGCAGCGGCTTGGAGATGGACAGCCCCGCGTTGTTGACGACCAGGTCCACGCCGCCGAACGCCAGGGCGGCCTCGCGCAGCGCGCGGGCCACGGCGTCGGCGTCGCTGACGTCGCAGGCCACGCCGACGGCGACGTCGGAGTTCCCCAGTTCGGCGGCGGCCGCGGCGGCCTTGCCGGCGTCGAGGTCGGCCACGACCACGCAGGCGCCCTCGGCCGCCAGCCGGGTCGCGATCGCCTTGCCGATGCCGCTGGCGGCACCGGTCACCAGGGCGACCCGGGTGGCCAGCGGCTTGGGCTTCGGGAGCCGGGCCAGCTTGGCCTCCTCCAGCGCCCAGTACTCGATGCGGAACTTCTCCGACTCCTCGATGGGCCGGTAGGTGGAGATCGCCTCCGCGCCGCGCATCACGTTGATGGCGTTGACGTAGAACTCCCCCGCCACCCGCGCGGTCTTGGCGTCCTTGCCGAAGGAGAACATCCCCACGCCCGGGACCAGCACGATCGCCGGGTCGGCGCCGCGGATGGCCGGGCTGTCGGGGGTGGCGTGGCGCTCGTAGTAGGCGCTGTACTCGGCCCGGTACTCCTCGTGCAGCTCCTTCAGCCGCGCGACGGCCTCCTCCAGCGGGGCGTCGGCGGGCAGGTCCAGGACCATCGGCCGGACCTTGGTGCGCAGGAAGTGGTCCGGGCAGGAGGTGCCCAGGGCGGCCAGGCGCGGGTGCTCGGCGCGGGACAGGAAGTCCAGGACCGCGTCGCTGTCGGTGAACCGCCCGACCTGGGGGTGGTCGGTGGAGGCCAGGCCGCGGATGACGGGAGCCAGGGCGGCCGCCCGCTCGCGGCGTTCGGCCTCGGGCAGGGCCTCGCGGCCGGGCAGGACCGGGCCGAAGGGCTCGGGACGGCCGCGCTCGGCGATGAAGCGCTCGGCGGTTTGGATGATCTCCAGGGAGTTGGCCCGGGACTCCTCGCTGGTCGCGCCCCAGGCGGTGATGCCGTGGCCGCCCAGGATGGCGCCGATGGCGTTCGGGTTCTCCTTCGCGATGGCGGCGATGTCCAGGCCGAGCTGGAAGCCGGGACGGCGCCAGGGCACCCACACCACGCGGTCGCCGAAGCACTCGTGGGTGAGGGCCTCGCCGTCGGCGGCGGTGGCCAGGGCGATGCCGGAGTCGGGGTGCAGGTGGTCGACGTGCGGGGCGTCGACCAGGCCGTGCATGGCGGTGTCGATGGAGGGGGCGGCGCCGCCCTTGCCGAAGAGGCAGTGGTCGAACGCGGCGACCATCTCGTCCTCGCGCTCCTCGCCGGGGTAGACGTCCACCAGGGCGCGCAGCCGGTCCAGGCGCAGGACGGCCAGGCCGTCCTCGGTGAGGGTGCCCAGGTCGCCGCCGGAGCCCTTGACCCACAGGATCTCGACGGGCTCGCCGGTGACGGGGTCGGTGCGCTCGCCCTTGGCGGAGGTGTTGCCGCCGGCGAAGTTGGTGTTGCGCGGGTCGGCGCCCAGGGTGTTGCTGCGGGCGATCAGCTGGTCGACGACGGTGTCGGACACGGGGTCCCCCTGTACTGAGGTGCGGTCTGCGCGTTCGGTGCGGTCGGTCTGCCGGGGTCCGGTGGTGCTCACGCGCCCCACCCGGCCTGGGTGCCGCCCTTGCGCTCGGCGACGACGCGCTCCGTGTAGCCGGAGCGGGCGTGCGCGGCCATGGGGTCGGGGTCCAGGCCCTGCTCGGCGCGGAGGTCGGCCAGCAGCGGGCGCACGTCGGTGTTGTAGGCGTCCATGAGGACGGCGTTGGCGGCCAGGACGTCGCCCTCGCGCTGGGCGTCGGCCAGGGCGTCGGCGTCCACGAGCAGGGCCTTGGCGGTGGCCTCCTGCACGTTCATGACCGAGCGGATCTGGCCGGCGATCTTGGGCTCGATGTTGTGGCACTGGTCGAGCATGAACGCGACCTGCGTGTCGGCGTCCAGCCCGCCGCCGCGGACGACCTCGTACATGATGCGGAAGAGCTGGAAGGGGTCGGCGGAGCCGACCATGAGGTCGTCGTCGGCGTAGAAGCGCGAGTTGAAGTCGAAGGCGCCGAGCTTCCCCGCGCGGAGCAGGAAGGCGACGATGAACTCGATGTTGGTGTGGGCGGCGTGGTGGCCGGTGTCCACGCACACGACGGCGCGGTCGCCCAGTTCCAGGCAGTGGGCGTAGGCGGTGCCCCAGTCCGGGACGTCGGTGGCGTAGAAGGCGGGCTCGAAGAGCTTGTACTCCAGCAGCATGCGCTGGTCGGGGCCGAGCCGGCCGTAGACCTCGGACAGGGCCTGGGCGAGGCGGTCCTGGCGGGCGCGCAGGTCGTCCTGGCCGGGGTAGTTGGTGCCGTCGGAGAACCACAGCTTGAGGTCGCGCGAGCCGGTGGCGTCCATGATGTCGACGCACTCCAGGAGGTGGTCGACCGCCTTGCGGCGCACGGCGGGGTCGGGGTTGGTGACGCTGCCGAGCATGTAGTCGTCGTCCTGGAACACGTTGGAGTTGATGGCTCCGATGGAGATGCCCAGCCCGCGGGCGTGCTCGGCCAGGGCGGCGTAGTCGTCGACCCGGTCCCAGGGGATGTGCAGGGCGACGGTGGGGGCGACGCCGGTGAGGCGGTGGACCTGGGCGGCGTCGGCGAGCTTCTCCCACGGGTCGCGGGGGACGCCCTGCTGCGCGAAGACCTTGAAGCGGGTGCCGGAGTTGCCGAACGCCCAGGAGGGGAGCTCGATGTGCTGGCGCCGCAGGACCTCCAGGGCGCCCGCGCGACGGTCGGAGGAGGGTGTGGCCACGGCGGATCTCCGTTCGCTGCTGCTGTGTCGACCAGGTGCCGCCTGAACGAGGCACTTGAATCGTTTTAAACAATGCTGAGCGAAGGTTATCCCTGGGGCGGGAAGGGCGTCAAGATGCGATTATGCCGTGGAACACATCCCTGGCCACCGGGTTGATGAATCGTTTTTACCCCGGTGCGGCCCGGAGCGGCCCGGAGCGGCGGACGTACGGCGAAGGGCGGTCCGACGGTGATCCGCCGGACCGCCCCGCGGTCGTTTCGGTCGTCCGTACCGGGCCGTCCGTGCTCGGTCGCCCGTCCCCGGTCCCAGCCCTCGGGTCCCGACCCTCGCGTCCCAGCCCTCGGGTCCCGGCTCTCGGGTCCGGTCCGTCAGTCGGTCCCGCCGGACCAGGGCAGCGTCTCCGGGTGCTCCTCCGCCCGGTGCGGGATCACCACCACCGGGACCTCGGCCCCGTGCAGCACCGCCTGGCTGACCGACCCCAGGAAGAGCCCGCGCAGGCCGCCCCGGCCGCGCGAGCCGACCACCACCAGGTCGGCGTTCTCCGCCTCCGCCAGCAGCGCCCGCTCCGGGGCCTGGCGGCTGCGCACCACCGACACGTCGACGCCCTCCGCCTCGTCGCCGACCTCCTCGAACATCCCGGCGACCAGCTCGCCCGAACGCTGCTCCAGCAGTTCCTCCGGCGGGGTCCACCCCGAGGCGGCCAGCGCCTCGGGGGCGAAGGGGGTGGCCATCTCCCAGCTGTGCACCACCGTCACCGCGGACCCGTCCTCGCGCGCCCGCCCCAGGGCGAACCGGAGGACGTGCAGGGAGGCCTCCGAGCCGTCCACCCCGACCACGGTCCGGTTCCTGCGGCCGGCGTGCGCCCACTTCTCCGGCACCACCGCCACCGGGCAGTGCGCCCGGGCGGCCAGGCGCACCGAGGTGGAGCCCATCACCGCCGAGCGCAGCGCGCCCAGCCCGCGCGAGCCCACCACCAGCAGGTCGTCGTGCCCGGCCCGCTCCAGCAGCGCCGGGGCGGGGTCGTCCATCACCAGGGACACCTCCACCCGGGCCGCCGGGAACAGCCCGCGCACCCGGTCGGCGGCGGCGCTCAGGGTCTGCTCCCCGTGCGCGATCAGCTGCTGGGTCGCCGAGGGGCGGGTGGGGCCCTCGGACATCACCACGATCGGCATCGGCAGCGCGAGCACGATGTCCAGCGGACGCCCTGTGCGCTCGGCCTCGGCCGCCGCCCACTCCAGGGCGGCGTCGGCGTGCCCGGACCCGTCCACGCCCAGGACGATCTTGGGGGACCGTGGGTCGTCGTCTGTCATCGGCGGACTCCTCCTGTATCGACGTCCTCACGGGTCACCTGCCCTCGCACCGGGGCCGAAAACACCGCGTAGGGCCCGCCGGGGCGGGCCCTACGCCCCCTGCCGCGGGGGCTCACAGGTCCACGACGACCTTGACCTGGTCGCCGGGCGGGGCGGCGAACACCTCGGCGGCCTCGGCCAGCGGCACCCGCCGGGTGATCAGCCGCTCCAGCCAGGCGTGGTCGGCCTTCTCCAGGGCCCCGGCGGCCTGCTCGTAGTGGCGCCGGTTGGCGTTGACCGAGCCGAAGAGCACGTCGTTCTCCAGGACCAGGCGCCGGCCCATGAGCTCGGAGTCGATCTGCACCGGCCCGCCGGCGCTGCCCAGGCCGACGAAGCACACGATGCCGTCGGCGGCGTTGTGCTCCATGGCGTCGAGGATGACCGGAGTGGCCCCGGTGGTCTCGACGATGACGTCCAACGGCACCCGCGCGGCCAGGTCGGCCACGCTGCCGGTGTGGTAGGTGGCTCCCAGGGCCGCCACCAGCTCGGGCTTGACGCCCTCCTCGACCCGGTCCAGGACGTGCACGTCCAGGCCGCGCTGCACGCCCAGCAGGGCGGCCAGCAGGCCGATCGGGCCGGCCCCGGTGACCAGGACGGTCTCCGGGTCGAACCAGGCGCGGCCGCCGATGCGCTCGATCTGCTCCCAGGCCTTGGCGACGACGGTGGCGGGCTCCATGAGGACGCCGACCCGTTCCAGGGCCGGGGCCAGGGCCACCGCGTAGTCGGCCTCCACCGTCCACTGCTGGGAGCCGAAGCCGTCGAGTTCCTTGATGCCGCGCTCGGTGAATTCGCCGTTGCGGCACATGTCGAACTCGCCGTGGCCGCAGGGCCCGCAGGGCAGCGGGTCGGGGCGGCGCACGATGCCCACCACCAGGTCGCCCGGGGAGAACCCGCTGCCGGGCGGGGCCTGGCGGACCCGGCCCAGGGACTCGTGTCCCAGGATGAGGCGGTCGCGGCCGGGCGGGGCGGCGCCGTACTCGCCGCCGGCGATCTCGCGGTCGGTGCCGCACACCCCCAGGGCGATCCCGTCGACGAGGAGGTCGTTCTCCCCGGGCACGGGGGGCTCGACGTCCTCCACCCGCACCGATCCGTTCCTCATGGGTTCCACCGTGAGCGCCTTCATCCGTCCCCCGCCGTGTCCGGTCCGTTCGGGCGCGGCCGGGCGGCCGCACCCGGAGTGGTTCCCCCCTCGGGGTCCGGGCATGGCCCGCGGACGGTGTCTTGACCCGGCCGTGTCCGTCGCTTGGGGCGGGCCCGCACGCCTGGCCCCGAGCCGGGTCGGCCAGGTGCGGCACGACCGGTGGGGATGGCGGGTCCGATGGGGATGGCGGGGGCGGCAGTGCGGGCGGGGGGCGCCAGGGACGGCGGAGGTAGTGGGAGCCGCAGGAGTGGTGGGGGCGGTGGGGATGGCGGGTCCGATGGGGCTGGCGGGGGCGGGGCTGTTGCGCGGTGGGGCGGGGTGGTGTTAGGCAAGGCTGACCGAATCGCCCCCTTCCCCCCGGAGGTCGCCGTGCCCCACCCCTCCCTCAGCCGACGCGCCCTGCTGGCCGGTACCGCGGGCGCGCTGGGGCTGGCCGCGGCCGGCTGCGGCCGGGGCCGCGACGACGCGGACCCGGGCGCGTCCGCGGGCCGCGGCGGGTACCCGCTGACCGTGGAGCACAGGTTCGGCGCCACCGAGATCCCCGCCGAACCCCAGCGGATCGTCACCGTGGGCCTGACCGACGTGGACGCCGTGCTGGCCCTGGGCGCGGGCCCGCGGCTGGTGGGCGTCACCAACTTCTACGAGGAGTTCGCCCACGGGGTCTGGCCGTGGGCGCAGGGCTCGCTGGGCGGGGCCGCGCCGGAGGTGATGCCGCGGCCGGAGGGCGACCGGCCCGACCTGGAGCTCATCGCCACCCTGGAACCGGACCTGATCGTCGGGCTGTACAGCGGTCTGACGCAGGAGGACTACGACGCCCTGTCGGTGCTGGCGCCCACGGTCGCCCAGCTCGGCGACTTCCCCGACTGGGGTGCGCCCTGGGACGAGATGACGCTGGCGATCGGCCGGGCGCTGGACCGGGAGGAGGAGGCCGCCGGGCTCGTCGCCGGGGTGGAGGCGCGGTTCGCCGAGATGAGCGCGGCCCATCCGCGGTTCCAGGGGGCCGGCGCCGTGGTCGCCGAGCGGTTCGACCGGACCTTCGTGGTGCGCTCCCCCACCGACCCGCGCACGCGGTTCCTGGAGGCGCTGGGGTTCGAGACGCCGGCGGAGATCGCCGAGCTGACCGGGGACTCCGACGCCGCCCCGCTGCCGGAGGAGGACTTCGAACTGCTCGACCGCGACCTGCTGCTGTGGAACGCCGGGTTCAGCCCGGGGCTGCGCGAGGACCTGGCCGACCACCGGGTGTACCAGAGCCTGGACGTGGTGGCCCAGGGGCGCGCGCTCATCGTCGACGACGTGGTGGTGTCGGGCGCGCTGACCTGGAGCACGGTGCTGAGCCTGCCGTACGCGCTGGAGCAGCTGGTCCCGCGCATCGCCGCCGCCGTCGACGGCGACCCGGACACGCCCGCCTGAGCGGGGCGCCCGCCACCGCCATGGCGCGGAGTGTCCCCCGGCTGCGGCAGCATGTCCGGTATGAACACCTCCCAGGCATACCGCGACAGAGCGCGCGAAGCGGGCGTCCCCGAACACGCCATCGACCTGGCGTTGAGCCTCGTCCTGCCCCAGACCGAGCTGAGCCCCTCGAACAGGGACGGCGGCGCCCCGGTCGGGCGGTACGGCGGCCTCCCCTCTCTTCCCGAGGGCGTGGAGTGGGACAACGGCCTGGACCTGGTCGCGACCGTCGACTGCGCCGCCCTCCCCCCGGACGGCTGCCACCTCCCGCTGCCGCGCGAGGGCCACCTGCTGTTCTTCACCGACAGGACCGACCCCGACTGCCAGACGTCGAGGCAGGTCTCCGATTCCGTGGTCTACGTCCCCGCGGGAACGCCCACGTCCGAGCGCGCACTCCCCGAGGACGGCAGCGCCCTCCCCGTCATCGAACCGCGCCCCCTCTACGCCCGGGTCGTCCCGAGCCTGCCGACGAGCGCCGACGACGCGGTCCTCTCCGACCCGGAGACCGCGCGCCTCTACGAGGAGTACCAGCTGGAGGACCACGGCCACCGGACGGTGGAGTGGGAGGACGGCATCATCCTGGGCGGATACGCCTACTCGCCGCAGGACCCGCCCATCATGGACTCCTCCCCCGAGGACGAGAAGGGGGGCTGGGTGCTGCTGGCCCAGGCCCAGCTGGACATGCCCGAGGACCCCGGGATCGTGGCGTGCCCGTTCTGGATCATCCAGCGCGACGAGCTCCGGGCCCGGAACTTCGCGGCGGCCGAAATGGTGATGTGGTCCTACCACTGAGGCGGTCCCGGGGTCCCGCGTCCCGGCCCGGAGGGTGATCCGGAGCCGGGGCCCGGGGCCGGGGCTCCGGGGCCCGGGGTCAGGCGGGGGCGCGGACGGCGCCCAGGGCCCGGGCCGTCGCGTCGTCGGCCGGGAAGAACGACTCGATGGCGAGCTCGGAGACGGTCACGTCCAGCGGGGTGCCGAACGTCGCCACCGTGGACAGGAACGACAGCTCCCGCCCGCCCAGACGCAGCCGCAGGGGCACCGCGATGGGCGGTGTCCCGCGGGGCGGCCCCGGGTCGCCGCCCGGGTAGGCGGCCAGCTCCCGGTAGAGACCGGCCAGGCCGGCGTCGCCGGACCAGTCGGCCTGGAGGCGCAGCCGGTGCAGCAGGTGCGCCCGCCACTGGTCGAGGTTGACGATGGCGGGCGCCATGCCGCGCGGGTGCAGGCCCAGCCGCAGCACGTTCACGGGCGGGGCCAGCAGGTCGGGATCGACCGCCTCCAAGAACAGGCCGATCCCGGCGTTGGCCTCGACGAGGGTCCAGTCGCGGTCCACGACCACCGCCGGATACGGGTCGTGCCCGGCCAGGATCCGGCGGACGGCCTCCCGCACCGGGCCCATGTCGGCGTCGTCCAGCGGGCGTTCGGCGAAGACCGGGGCGTACCCCGCGGCGAGCAGCAGCCGGTTGCGCTCGCGCAGGGGGACGTCCAGGCACTCGGCCAGCCGCAGGATCATCTCGCGGCCCGGGCGGGAGCGGCCGGTCTCCACGAAGCTCAGGTGGCGGGCGGAGACCCCGGCACGCAGCGACAGCTCCAGCTGGCTGAGCCTGCGGCGGCCGCGCCACTCCCTGAGGAGCCCGCCGGCCTCCGCGCGCTCGGTCGTCCCGGTCACTCCGCCCCCTTCCCCGGTTGCTGCGGACCACCTTAGACGGGCGGTGCGTCAGGCCAGGTCCGCGCGGCCCAGGGCGACGGCCTCCAGAGCGGCCAGCCCGGCGACGGCGGCCGCCTGCACCAGCAGGAACGCCGTGCCGAACCCGTTCGGGTCGACCAGGACGCCCAGGCCCAGGGCGCCGGTGGCCACGACCCAGACGGCGTTGACCGCGATGGCGGCCCGCACCGCCGCGCGGGTCAGGCCGCGTCCCGAGGCCAGCAAGGCCAGCCAGGCGCCGAAGCCCAGCAGGAAGACCCCCGCCGGGACGAGCAGGGCGGCGGGCAGGGCGAGCAGGCCCGGCAGCCACGGGGAGGCGGCGGTGAGCAGCGCTCCGGCGGCGAGGCAGGTGGCCGCGTCGGTGCCCAGCAGCAGGCGCAGCGGCCAGGTGGCGGAGGCGGTGGCGGGAGCGGTACGGGTGGTCATGGTGGTTCCCCTTCCGGGTCGTGTCCGTCGACACCACCGAGCATCCCGGCCGGAGGGAAGGGCGTCGATTACCTCTTGGGTAATGGAGGGCGCGAACAGCCCCGTTGAACTGGGCGAACACGAATCAGATCCGTTGCACGAAGGGGCGGCGCGACCGGGGCGGCCCCGGCAGGCCGGGGGCGGTCGGCCGGAGCGGGGCGCGCCGCGAGCGGGACGGGGGCGAGGCCGTGCCCGCACCGACCGCGAGGGCGGCCGGGCGGGGAGACGGCATCCGGGAGCGGCGCCCCACAGACGTGGGAAGGGCGGCGGCCAGGCGCAGCGCTCACGGGCGCGGGGCGGCGGAACGGGCGCCCTGGAGACGACCCCGATACCCCTACCTGGTTGGGGAATGTAGACTGCCGCCGTGACCGCAGCAACACAGCGACCCGCCTTCGCCCCGGGGCTCTCCCCATGGGTGCGGGCGCTGCTGCTCGCGGTGCTGCTGGCCGCCTTCGGTGCCATGCACACGCTCGGCCACGCCGACCACGGGGACCGCGGCCACGGTGCCGCGCACGCGGCACCCGCCGCCCAGGCGGCGCACAGCGCGCACCCCGCGCCCGTCGCGCACACCCTCTCCAGGGCGCACGTGGAGCCGGTCCTGGAGACCGCCTCCTCCGCGCTGCCGGAGCTGGACCCCACATCGGTGTGCCCCACGCTCGCCGGCCCCGGGCTGCCGTGGGCCGGGCTCGCCGCCACGGCCTTCACGCCCTGGCCCGGGCCGCCCGCGCCCGCCGCCGCGACCGGTGCCCTGCGCGGCGACGACCCGCCGTCGGTGGCGGCCGGAAAGCGTCCGGTCCTCTCCGATCTCCAGGTGTTCCGTATATAGGATCCGCGCGGGCGCCGGCCGGTCCCGCGCGGCCGCTCCGCGCCCGCCTCTCGCCGATAGCACGGAGAACACCCACAGACGAGAGGAAACGAGGTCGCCATGACCTTCGTGAACCGTGCCCTCAGGGGCACCGCCGCCGCACTGTTCGCCGCACTGGCCCTGGCCGCCTGCGGCACCGACGACGCCCCGGCCGACCCCCGGGAGCCGGCCGCGCAGGAGAGCGCCGCGGAGTTCAACGACGCCGACGTGCACTTCGCGCAGATGATGATCCCGCACCACGAGCAGGCCGTGGCCATGGCCGACCTGGCGCAGACCCGCGCCGGGGAGGAGGTCGCCGACCTGGCCGAGCGCATCCGCGACGCCCAGGGGCCCGAGATCGAGCAGATGACCGGGCTGCTGAAGTCCTGGGGCGCGGACACCTCCCCGGAGGGGATGGAGCACTCGGACGGGATGATGGAGGGCATGCTCTCCGAGGAGCAGATGGCCGATCTGGAGTCCGCCGAGGGCGAGGAGTTCGACCGCCTGTTCCTGGAGCACATGATCGCCCACCACGAGGGCGCGGTGGCGATGGCCGAGGCCGAGCTGGCCGAGGGGGTCGACCCCGAGGCCCGCGCGCTGGCGCAGGAGATCGTGGACGCGCAGGAAGAGGAGATCGCGGAGATGCAGGGGATGCTGGGCACCGGGCCCGCCCCGGACGCGCCCTCCGGGTCCCCCGAGGAGCACGAGGGGCACTGATCCGTCCCTGTGGGGCCCGGCGTGCCACCGGCGCGCCGGGCCCCGCCCACCCTGCCCCCTCCAGGACCGGTCCCGCACAGCCGGTCGGCGGCCCGGGCGCCCGCGCGGTGCCCGGGCCGGTCTCAGGCGGCGTGGAAGGACGCGCACATGGTCGGCGCCGGGGTCCGGCAACGGTCCGTGCGGCCGCCCGGACCGTCGGGCACCCGGGCCCCGCCTGATCCCGAACCCTGTCACGCGCCTGGGAACCAGGACGGCGGCGCCCGCGAACCGGCCCGCCTTCAGGTCCTCCAGCGGGCACACGGTGGTGGCCGCCGGCGCCAGGTCACCGACCGGGGTGAACAGGATCGCGGCGATCTCGCCGACGGCCTCGCGCCCGGGCACCACCCGGGGCCAGTACACCGGTAGGCCCCGACCACGTGCGGGTCGGTGCGGCACACCCCGCGAGACGACACCCGCACCAGGACCTCCCCGGGGCCGGGTGCGGCGACCTCCCGGACGGTCGTCCCCCGGCGACCGGCGTGGTCCGCTTCTCGCCCCGTTCGTTCCCGCCGGGGGTCGGAGCGCCCCGGCTGTGAGCGAAATATGCCCCGGGATGCCCCGTATGAGCGAACCTTTTTCGGGGACGGGAGTCTTACAGGACACCAGCGTTCTAAGGAAACGAGGACCCACTGTGATGGGCACGATCCCCCCGTCGGCTCCGGGCCGGTTCGGCATGGCTCTGGCGGCGCTCGCGCTCGCGGCGACCGCCTGCACCTCCGCGGGCGGAGGCGACGACCCCGGCGGTTCGGGCTCCGAGGCCGCGGTCCTCACCATCGCCCCCGAGGCCGGAGCGGAGGCCGTCGCCCCGAACACACCGGTCACCGTCACCGCGGAGAACGGGACCATCTCCGAGGTCACGGTCGACCAGGTGGTCCCCGGCCAGGCCGAGGACGAGGCCTCCCCCTTCGAGATGACCGGCACCCTCAGCGAGGACGGCACCGCCTGGACCGCCGACTGGAACCTGGCCCCCGGCGCCGACGTGACCGTCACCGCCACTGCGGAGAACGCGGACGGCGAGCCCACCGAGCTGGTGCACGAGTTCACCACCGAGGCGGCGGTCGAGGGGCAGCGCCTGGAGCTGAGCCACAACTTCCCCACCTCCGGTGAGACCGTGGGCGTGGGCATGCCGATCACCATCGGCTTCGATCTCCCGGTCACCGAGAAGACCGCGGTGGAGAACTCCCTCAAGGTGGTCTCCGAGCAGGGCGTGGCGGGGTCGTGGCGGTGGCTCGACGACAAGACCGTCGTGTTCCGGCCCGAGACCTACTGGGAGCCCTACCAGCAGGTGAGCGTGGAGATGCACCTGGCGGGCGTGCGGGCCGCCGAGGGGGTGTACGGGGTGCGGGACCACCGCCTGGAGTTCGAGATCGGCCGCGAGCTGCGCATGGACATGAACGTGCCCGACCACGAGATGGTCGTCACCGTCGACGGCGAGGAGGTGCGCACCATCCCGGTGAGCAACGGCGACGGGACGTCGAACTTCTCCACCACCAGCAGCGGCACCCACGTGCTCATGGAGCGGTACGAGACGCTGCTCATGGACTCCGACACGGTCGAACTGCCCGCGGGGCGCAACGGGTACAGCACCACGGTGCAGTACGCGGTGCGGACGTCCAACAGCGGCGAGTTCGTCCACGAGGCGTCCTACAACGGCAACATCGGCAGCGCGAACACCTCCAACGGGTGCACCAACCTGCGGATGGACGACGCCCGGTGGTTCTTCGAGAACACCCTGATGGGCGACGTCCTGGAGACCACCGGGACCGACCGCGTCAAGGAGTGGGACAACGGCTGGGGCTACTGGCAGCCGAGCTGGGACGAGTGGCTGGCCGAGAGCGCCACGGGCGAGCCGCAGGTCACCGACGGCTCCAACCCGCCGGGGTCACCGTTCGGCGCGCAGGACGGCGGGACGGACGAGGAGTAGGCGCGAACGCCTCCGGGGGCGCGGGCCGATCCGGGCCCGCGCCCCCGCCGTCCTCCCGCCGGGCCGGGGGTCCCGGGAAGCGGGCGGGCACGGCGCCCCGGCGGCCGTCGGGGGCACGGGCCCGGAGGTGGCGGGGATCCGGGACGTCGAGCACGATGAGTTCCGCGGCGGAGTCTGGTCGGTACCACCGACACGTCGCCGAACGAACGCGAGGAGAGCGCCATGACCGCCACCTACACCTGGGACGTCTTCTCCACCCTTGACGGCTACGGCTCCTACGGACCCGACGGGGACTGGGGCGGGTACTGGGGCAAGCAGGGGCCGGAGTTCCTCGCCGACCGCCGCGCCGTGCTCGGCGCGGACCAGCGCTTGGTCCTCGGGGCGGCCACCTTCCGGCAGTTCGCGGAGCTGCTGGGCCCGATCCCCGAGGCCGACCTCGACCCGGTGAACGCCCGGATGCGGAGCATGCCGACCACGGTGGTGTCGACGACGCTCACCGGCCCCCTGGACTGGCCGGACGCGGCCCTCGCGGCCGGTGACGCCGTGGACGTGGTCGCCCGGCTCAAGGAGGAGTCCGGGGTGCCGCTGCGCTCGCACGGCAGCCTGTCGATGAACCGGGCGCTGATGGCCGCCGGGCTCGTCGACCTCCTCCAGGTGACGCTCTTCCCCGTGGTCAGCGGCCGGACCGGGACCGGCCGGATCTTCGAGGGGGCGGCCGACTTCGACCTCGAACTGGTGGCGAGCCGGACGTTCGACGGCCGTATCCAGGAACTCGTCTACCGGCCCGCCCTGCACGGCTGAGAGGCGGACCCGGCCGCGCCGGGCCGCGGGGCGCCGTCGTGGCGCCCGGCCTCCCGTGGCGCGGAGCACACCGGTGGCGTCCGTCTCGCCGCCCGGTGGCGGGCGTCCCCTCCGGCGTGTGTCCGGGAGGGCGGTCGCGACGGCGCCGCGGCCGTGTCCCAGCGGGCGAAGGACTGCCGCCGGGGACGGGCGGTGCGGCGCGGAGACCCGCCGTTCCCGCGCTTCTCACGGTCGGCACTCAGGGAACTCCCAGGTCCGCTTCCTACCGTCGTGTCCATGACGAACACCACCGACCAGAGAACCGCGCGTGCCCGGCACCGGCCGGCGCGCACGAAGAAGGCATGGATCGCGGCGGCCCTGTCTGCGATCCTCGTGATCGGCGGGTGCGCCGCCACGGGCTCCGCCGACGGGGCCCCGGCCGCGACCACGTCCTCGACGGCGGACGCGGCGGCCCCGGCCACGACGAGCGACGAGACGGTCACCGCCACCGCGGCGGCGGCCGGGGCGTTCCTGGAGACGCTGTCGGACGAGCAGCGCGAGCAGCTGGTCCACGCCTACGACGACGGGTCCAAGACCACGACGTGGTCGAACTTCCCGGTCACGTTCGTCGACCGGGCCGGGCTGGACCTGGACGACCTGACCGGGGAGCAGCGGGCGGCGGCCATGGAGGTCCTGGAGGCCCTGCTGAGCGAGGAGGGGTACGAGACCGTCACCGGCATCATGGGCGGCGACGAGTTCCTGGCGGAGCACAGCTCCAGCACCGAGGACTCGCTGGGGCGGTACTACATCGCCTTCTTCGGCGACCCGTCCGACTCCGGCGCCTGGCAGGTGCAGTTCGGCGGACACCACCTGGGCCTGAACGCCACGCTGGACGGCTCCGACGACACGGTCACGTTCGCACCCACCCACCTGGGCTCCCAGCCCGCCGTCTACACGAACGAGGAGGGCGAGGAGGTCCGGCCGCTCGCGGGCATGTACGAGACGGCCTTCGCCTTCTACGACAGCCTGACCGAGGAGCAGAAGGCCGACCTGTACCAGGGGTCGGAGGTCCGGAACCTGACCTGTGCGCCCGGCGGGACCTGCTCGTACCCGACGGGGACCGGTCTGGCCGGGGCGGACCTGACCGACGAGCAGAAGCGGCTGCTCCTGGACGTGGTCGCGAACTGGGTGGGGCTGGCCGACGGGGAGACCACGGCCGCGGCCCTGGCCGAGATCGAGGCGACCCTGGACGAGACGTACGTGAACTGGTCGGGGGCCACCGAGTACGACATGTCCCGGGGCGACGGCATCTACTTCCAGATCTCGGGGCCGGACGTCTACGTGGAGTTCGCCGACCAGCAGGGGTCGGCGGGCGCCGACGTGGACGGGTACACCACGTCCGGGTGGGGCCACATCCACACCGTCTACCGCGACCCCGCCAACGACTACGCCGACAGCGTCACCCAGCAGGAGGCGACCGGCACGGGCGGTCCCGGGGAGGGCGACCCTGGAGAGGGCGGTCCCGGAACGGGCGAGCCGCCCTCCGGGACCCCGGGGGACGGCGCGCCCGGCGACGAGGGGTGACCGGCGGCGGAGCCGTGTTCCACCCGGGCGGGGGCGGCGGGGGTCCGGGCCGGTCCCCTGGCCGCCCGCCCGGCGCGGGGGCTCCCGGCCGGGCTACTCCGCGGGCGGGACGTCCCCGGCGAGGGCCTGCACGTCCGCGTAGGAGACGGCGCCGGGCAGCGGCAGCCCGTCGCGGACGGCCAGGGCTGTGTCCACGGCGCGACCGAGGGCGGCCCGGTAGAGCAGGGAGCCGGTGCTGACCCGGGCCACGCCCAGCTCCCCCAGCCGGCGGAGGTCGAGCGCCGGGGTGGCCAGGACGTTGAGGGGCAGGGCGATCTCGACGGCGACGGCCTCGATGGCGCCGGGGTCCGCGAGCCCGGGCGCGAACACGCCGTCCGCTCCCGCCTCGGCGTAGGCCGCGAGCCGGGCGAGCGTGTCGTCGAGGTCGGTGCCGCCGAGCCAGTGGACGTCGGTGCGGGCGTTGACGAAGACGGCGGGGGCCGCCTCCTTGACGGCGGCGATCTTGCGGGCGGCCGCCTTGGGGTCGACCAGTTCCCCGCGGGTGCTGTCCTCGATGTTCACCCCGTCGACGCCCAGTCCGGCGACGAACTCGGCGACGGCGGCCGGGTCGTCGGAGAACCCGTCCTCGATGTCGACGGTCAGGTACCGGCCCAGGCGCGCGCCGACCAGGTCGCGGGCGAGGCGGGCGGTGGCCTCCCCGCCGCTGCGGGAGGCGTCGGCCAGGCCGTGCGCGGCGGCCACGCCCAGGCTGGTGGTGCCGACCGCGGGGAAGCCCTCGCGGGCGAGCAGCCGGGCCGAGGCGACGTCCCAGGCGTTGGGCAGCACGAACGGTCGGCCGGGCCGGTGGAGATCTGCGAACGTCACGGGGCGCGCACCTCTCTGCGGATGGTTCCTGCTGCGGTACCGGCCATGCTAGACGGCGGGGCCGGCGCTCCCCCGCATCACCGCCGCCGGACGCTCAGGCGTCGGGGCGCGCGACAGCACGTGGATGCCGCCCACCGGGGAGAGCCCGTCGACGGCGGCCACGACGGCGTCGCGCCCGGACCTGGCCGCGCGCAACCGCTCGGCGAGGCGGTCCCACTCCGCGCGGCCGGTCATCGGGGCTCCCGGGGCGCGTAGGGGAAGACCTCGGCGTAGCGGGCGTACACGGCGTCGAGGCCGTGGGCGTCGCGGAAGTCCAGGAAGGCGTTCAGGGCCTCGAACAGCGTCTCGACCGCGACGGCGTCGTCGGCGGGGTCCTCGAACGGGGGCAGGACCGCCTTCCTGTCGGGCTCGTCGGGGAAGGCGCGCCACAGCACCAGGGCCTTCCAGGTCAGGTTGCTCCCGAACCCGAGGTCGGCGGCGAGCCATTCCCGAAAGCCCGTCAGCGGCCCCTCCGGGGTCGCGGTGCCGTATCCGACGAAGAAGGCTAGGACCTCGCCGAAGGAGCGGCCGAATCCGAAGGCTCCGGGGTGGTCCCGGATGGTGTCGAAGAGCGTGCGGGGGTCGGTCAGGGACATGGGGTCTCTCCGTGGTGGGGGCCTCGCCGCCAGTGGCCGAAGCCGGGGCGCCACCAGTACAGCTCGGTGCGGTCGGCGGGCCAGGGCACGCGGGGGTCGGCGGCGAGCTCGATGTCGTCGATGAGCAGGTCGATGTGGCGGAATCCCCGGTCGCGCGCGTCGTGCTCCGTCGCGGGCCGGGCGCGGGCGCGGCCGGTCTCGCGGGACACGCCGTGGGCGGCGTAGTGGCGCTGGGCCTCCAGCAGTGACGACCGGTTCGCGCCTCCCCCGGACAACGGCCACCGCAGCTGGACGGGGTCGTCCTGCCAGCGGCAGATCGGGCAGATGCCGTGCCCTCCGGGCCCGTCCCCGTGCACGAGGTACCCGCAGCACGGGCACGGCCACGGCCCGGACCCGTTCCCGGGCGGGCGGGGCTCGGGGGGCATGGGGGCGCTCGCTTTCGGTCGGGGGTCGCAGCGTACCGCCGGGGGCGGGAGGGCGGCGAGGAGCCGGACCGAAAGGGGGCGCGCAGCAGGGCCGAATCCCGGGTCCCGCCGGGCGCGGGGCAGGGACGAAACACCACAGAGAACCACGAAGCTCCGCCCCCGGCGGGGCGCGGCGGGTGGGCTCTTGGCTCCGGCCACCGGCGACCAGGAGGATGTCCCAAGCAGGGCGCACGCCCGCGAGGAGAGGAAGGGGACCGCGATGGCCGGTGCCACACGGAGCGCGCTTTCGGACCGACTCATCGGCTCCAAGATCCGCGGGGATCTGGCCGAGCGACTGGGCCTGCCCGAGGAGGCGATCTCGGTCGAGAGCACCGGGGGCCGCGTGACCCTGTCCTCGGTCCTGCCGGTCACCGAGGAGCAGCGGCGCGAGGCGATCGAGATCGCCGCCGCCACCCACGGGGTGACCGGCGTGTCCGCCGAGGGCCTGGACGTGGAGCGGGCCCCGCGGCAGCGTTCCGCCGACTGACGCCGCGGGGCCGGGCCCGGAGGCCGGGGCGCCTCAGCCCTCGATCTCGGAGCGGTCGCCGCCCCAGAGGGTGTGGAAGACCCCCTCGCGGTCGGTGCGGCGGTAGGTGTGCGCGCCGAAGTAGTCCCGCTGGCCCTGGGTGAGGGCGGCGGGCAGCCGGTCCGCGCGCATCCCGTCGTAGTACGCCAGCGCCGCGGCGAACCCCGGCACCGGCACCCCCTCGGCGACGGCGAGGGACACGACGGACCGCCAGTCGTCCTGGGCCCGGCCGATCTCCCGCGCGAACTCCGCGTCCGACAGCAGCGACACCAGTCCCGGGTCGGCCTCGTAGGCGGCCGTGATCCGGTCCAGGAACGCGGCCCGGATGATGCAGCCGCCGCGCCAGATCCGGGCCACCGCGCCCGCGTCGATCCCCCAGCCGTACTCCGCGCTCGCGGCGGCGATCTGGTGGAACCCCTGCGTGTACGACACGATCTTGGACGCGTACAGCGCCTGCTCCACCCGGTCGGCGAACGCCTCGGCCCGCTCCGGCGGCAGCGGCCGGGCCGTCGGCCCCGGCAGCCCGCGGGAGGCGGCGCGCAGGTCGGCGTGGCCCGACAGCGACCGGGCGAACACCGCCTCGGCGATCCCCGACACGGGGACGCCCAGGTCCAGGGCGGTCTGCACCGTCCAGCGGCCGGTGCCCTTCTGCTCGGCCCGGTCCTGGACCACGTCCACGAAGGGCTTCCCGGTGGCGGCGTCCACGTGGGAGAGCACCTCGGCGGTGATCTCGATGAGGTAGGAGTCGAGGCGGCCGGTGTTCCAGCGCCGGAACACGTCGGCGATCCGCGCCGGGTCGTACCCCGCGATGTCGCGCAGCAGCTGGTAGGCCTCGCCGATGAGCTGCATGTCGGCGTACTCGATGCCGTTGTGCACCATCTTGACGAAGTGCCCGGCGCCGTCGGGGCCGACGTGGGTGACGCAGGGCGCGCCGTCGTCGGCCCGGGCGGCGATCCTCTCCAGCATCGGGCCCAGGGCCTCGTAGGACTCCGCGGACCCGCCGGGCATGATGCTGGGCCCGTTCAGGGCGCCCTCCTCGCCGCCGGAGACGCCGGTGCCGACGAAGTGGATGCCGCGCTCGCGCAGTTCGCGCTCGCGGCGCCGGGTGTCGGCGAAGTGCGCGTTGCCGCCGTCGACGATCATGTCGCCGGGCTCCAGCAGCGGGGCGAACTCGGCGATCACCGCGTCGGTGGGCTCGCCCGCCTTGACCATGACGACGAGGCGGCGCGGCCGCTCCAGGGCCGCCACGAACTCCTCGGCGGTCTCCGTCGCGACGAAGTCGCCTTCGCCGCCGAACTCCTCGACGAGGGCGCGGGTGCGCGCCGCCGTCCGGTTGTGCACGGCCACCGTGTAGCCGTTGCGCGCGAAGTTGCGTGCGAGGTTGCGCCCCATCACCGCGAGGCCTGTAACACCGATCTGAGCCGTACTGCCCATGTTCGTCCGCTCCTGGACCGAGAACCCGAATCCTCTCGACGGAGCGCCGCCCGGCGGGCCGTGGCGCGATCCGCCCGTACCCCTGGGACCCTACAAGCGCCCGCCGCCGCGGCGCGGTGTCCACGCGCCGGTGGCCCGGTGTGAAACGCCACCCCGGCCGCCGGAATCCCGGCGGGCGCGGCGGCGTTCCCCGCCGGATCCGGGGCTCGGGACCGCCCTCGTGGCGATCGGCGCCCGGATCGCGCAGGATGGGTGACCGGTGCGGGCGGACCGCCGCCCGCACGGCACCGACCGCAGACCGTTCGGAAGGCTCCTCTCTTGACCGCGACTCCACGGACCGCACCGCCCCTGCGCATCGGCCTGGGCCTGGCCGCCGTCGGGCGGCCCGGCTACATCAACCTGGGCCGGGACACGGACCTGCCCGCCGTGCGCTCGCCCGAGGCGCTGCGGGAGCGGGCGTTCGCCCTGATGGACGCCGCCTACGAGCGCGGCGTGCGCTATTTCGACGCCGCCCGCTCCTACGGCCTGGCCGAGGAGTTCCTGGCCGGGTGGCTGGCGGCCCGGCCCCGGGTCGCGGACGTGGTGGTCGGCAGCAAGTGGGGCTACACCTATACCGCCGGCTGGCGCACCGACGCCGACGTCCACGAGGTCAAGGACCACGGCGTCGCCGAGTACCGCCGCCAGCTCGCCGAGACCCGCGCGCTGCTCGGCGGCCGGTTGGGTATCTACCAGGTCCACTCGGTGACCCCCGAGAGCCCGGCGCTGGGCGACACCGGGCTGCACGGGGAGCTGGCCCGGCTGGCCGCCGAGGGGGTGACCGTCGGCCTGTCCACCAGCGGCCCCCGCCAGGCGGAGACCATCCGCGCGGCGCTGGAGGTCACGGTGGGCGGGCGGCCCCTGTTCAACAGCGTGCAGAGCACCTACAACGTGCTGGAGCGCTCCGCGGGCGAGGCGCTGGCGCAGGCGCACGCCGAGGGCCGCACGGTGATCGTCAAGGAGGCCATGGCCAACGGCCGCCTGGCCGGGCCGCACCTGGCACCGGAGCTGGAGCCGGTGGCGCGGATCGCCCGCGAAACGGGTACGACGAGTGACGCCGTCGCGTTGGCGGCCGTCATCGCGCAGCCCTGGGCCGACATCGTCCTCTCCGGGGCCGCCACCGTCGACCAGCTCGCCGCCAATCTCCGCGCCGCCGACATCGTCCTGGACCCCGGACAGCGGGACCGGCTCGCCGCGCTGGCCGAGCCCGCCGACGCCTACTGGGCGCGGCGGTCCCGGCTGGCCTGGCACTGAGACCCGCCCGACCGTCCCCACACCGAACGGAGCACCGATGACCCACTTCCTGCCGTCCGCCGACCCGGTCGCGACCGCCGCGCGCGGGCTCGCCCTGGCCCATCCCGGCCTGATCGAGGTCCACGAGGACCCCCTGTTCCTGCGCGCGAGGACCCGCGCCCCGGGCCGCGCCGTCGCGCTGGTGTCGGGCGGCGGCTCCGGGCACGAGCCGCTGCACACCGGCCTGCTGGGGCCCGGCGGCCTGGACGCCGTCTGCCCGGGCGCGGTCTTCGCCTCCCCGCACAACCGGCAGATCCACGCGGCCTGCGCGGCCGTCGCCGGGGACGGCGGGGTCCTGCTCATCGTGAAGAACTACACCGGCGACGTCATCAACTTCGGGATCGCCGCCGAGCGCCTGCGCCACGAGGGGGTCCCGGTCGCCACCGTCCTGGTCGACGACGACCTGGCCACCGACGGCGAGGACTCCGCGACCGGCCGCCGCGGCACCGCGGCGACCGTCGTGCTGGAGAAGCTGCTCGGCGCCCGCGCCGACCAGGGGGCCGGGCTCGACGAGCTCGCCGACCTGGGCGCGCGGATCGTGGCGCGCTCGCGCAGCATCGCGGTGGCCGCCCGGGCGCAGACCTCCCCGGCGACCGGGGAGCCCGCCTTCGCCCTGGACGCCGGGACCCTGGAGTACGGGGTGGGGATCCACGGAGAACGCGGCACGGGCACCGTCGAGCGCCTCCCCGTCGAGAAGCTGGTGGAGCGCATGGCCGACGACCTGCTCGCGGCCCTGCCCGCCGGGCAGGAGCGCGTGCTGGCGCTGGTCAACGGCCTGGGCGCCACCACCGGCCTGGAGCTGCACGCCGTCGGCTCGCTGCTGTACGACGCGCTGTCCGCGCGCGGCGCCGAGCCCCTGGCGGTGGTGCCCGGGACCTTCACCGCGGCCCTGGACATGTCCGGGTTCTCCCTCACCCTGACCCGGATGGAACCGGAGTGGGTGCAGCTGTGGACCGCGCCCTCGGACACCCCGCTGGTGCTCCCCTCCCGCACGCTGACGGCGGAGGCCGCGGCCGGGGCGGTGGTGCGGCCCGGGCCGGCCCCGGAGGCTGGGGACGCCGCCGACCCGTCCGGCCGGACCGTCCTGGACCGCTTCGCCGAGGCCGTCGCGGAGTCGCGCGACGACCTCACCGCGCTCGACCAGCTCGTCGGCGACGGCGACTTCGGCGACAACCTCCTGGGCGGGGTGCGCCGGGCTCAGGCCCTGGACGGGGCGGCGAGCGGCGGCATGGGGGCGCTGGCCCGGGCGTTCCTGGACGACGTGGGCGGTACCAGCGGGCCGCTCTTCGGCCTCCTGTTCCAGCAGCTCGGCGCGGTGTCCTGGCCGGAGGAGGGGGTGCCCGACGCGCGCTCGGCGGCGGAGGCCGCGGAGGCGGGCCTGGCCGCCGTCCGGCGGGTGGGCGGCGCCGAGGTCGGCGACAGCACCCTGGTGGACGCGCTCGCGCCCGCCGCACGGGCGCTGGGGGACGCCGCCCGGGACGGGGCGGACGCCCCCTTCAGCGCTGCGGCCGAGGCCGCGGCCCGGGGTGCGGCGGGCACAGCGGACCTCACCCCGCGGCGCGGCCGCGCCAGCTACGTGGGCGAGCGCGCCGTCGGGGTCCCCGACCCCGGTGCCCTGGGGGTGGCGCTGCTGTTCCTCGTCCTCGCGCGGGTCTACGAGCCGGAGGCGGCCGCGGGCCTGCCCGGCCTGCGGGAGGTCGCCGGCCGCTGACCGGGCCGGCCGGACGCGCCGGGGCGGGCCCCCTCCCCTTTCAGGGGGCCCGGCCCCGGCCCGTCATCCCCGGTGGTCGTGCAGTCCGAGCAGGTCGATGGCGGCCTGGCGCATCTCGACCTTGCGGACCTTGCCGGTGACGGTCATGGGGAACGCGTCGACGACGTGGACGCGGCGCGGGACCTTGTAGTGGGCCAGCCGCCCCTCGCAGAACTCCGCCAGCGCCCGCTCGGTGAGGGGTTCGGCGCCCGGGCGCATGATCACCCAGGCCATGAGCTCCTCGCCGTACTTGCGGTCGGGGACGCCGATGACCTGTACGTCCGCGATGTCGGGGTGGGTGTACAGGTACTCCTCGACCTCGCGGGGGTAGATGTTCTCGCCGCCGCGGATGACCATGTCCTTGATCCGGCCGACGATGTCGACGTAGCCCTCGTCGTCCATGACGGCCAGGTCGCCGGTGTGCATCCAGCGGGCGGAGTCGATGGCCTCGACGGTCTTGTCCGGTTCGTCCCAGTAGCCGAGCATCACCGAGTACCCGCGGGTGCACAGCTCCCCCGCCTCGCCGCGCGGCGCGGCGACGGTGGTGCCGGGGCGGACCACCTTCACCTCCAGGTGCGGCATGACCCGGCCGACGGTCTCGGTGCGGCGGCGCAGGTCGTCGTCGCGGCGGGTCATGGTGGACACCGGGGAGGTCTCGGTCATCCCGTAGCAGATGGCGACCTCGGCCATGTTCATCTCGCCGACGACCCGCTTCATGACCTCCACCGGGCAGGGCGAGCCCGCCATGATGCCGGTGCGCAGGGTGGACAGGTCGTAGCGGGCGAAGTCGGGGTGGTCGAGCTCGGCGATGAACATGGTCGGCACCCCGTACAGGGAGGTGCAGCGCTCGTCCTGGACGGCGCGCAGCGCGGCCGCGGGGTCGAACGCCGCGGAGGGCAGCACCATGCACGCGCCGTGGGAGGTGGCCGCCAGGTTGCCCATGACCATCCCGAAGCAGTGGTACAGCGGGACGGGCAGGCAGACCCGGTCGTGTTCGGTGTAGCCCAGGCCCCGGGCGACGAAGTACCCGTTGTTGAGGATGTTGTGGTGCGACAGGGTCGCGCCCTTGGGGAACCCGGTGGTGCCCGACGTGTACTGGATGTTGACGGGGTCGTCGCAGGACAGCTCGGCGGCGCGGGCGTCCAGGGCGCCGGGGTCGACGGTGCTCCCGGCCTCCACCAGGGCGTCCCAGTCGGGGGTGCCGATGAACACGGTCTCGGTGAACCGGATCTCGGCGAGCATCGCCCGGTAGTCGCTGGACCTGTGCGCGGTGGCGGCGACCATGAGCCGCATGCCGGACTGGCGGACCACGTAGTCGAGCTCGTGGGAGCGGTAGGCGGGGTTGACGTTGGTCAGGACCGCCCCGATGCGCGCGGTGGCGTACTGGGTGAGGACCCATTCGGCGTTGTTGGGGGACCAGATGCCGACCCGGTCGCCCCGGGCGACGCCGCGGGCCAGCAGGCCCCGGGCCACCGCGTCGACGGCCGCGTCGAACTCGGCGTAGGTCCAGCGGCGGCCGGTCTCGGCCTCGACCAGCGCTTCGCGGTCGGGGTGGCGGGCGGCGGTGCGCGCCAGGTTCGCGCCGATGGTGTCGCCCAGCAGGGGGGTGTCGGAGGTCCCGGACGCGTAGGAGAGTCGTGTGTCGCCCATGGGGCCGAGCATCGGGCACGCCGCCGGGGCCCGCCACCCCCTTTCGGGGGTGGTCGCCCGGCGGCGCCGGTGTGTAATCCTGGTCACACGGCCGTTCCGGCCGCCGTCCGCACGGCGGGAGGCGGCGGCCGTGCCCCGTGCCGACGGGGCGTCCGCCCGCACCCGCCGCGCCCGGTGGCCCACAGGAGGATCCGATGGCCCTCGCGCATCTCCCGTCCGGTTCCCTGGTGCCCCGGGCGTCCGTGCTCGTCCGCGCCGCCCTGGGCCGGGCGCGGCGCACCACCGGCCTGCCCGTGCTGTTCGGCGGCACGGCGGCGCCGGAGCGGACGGCGGTGCGGCTGACCGAGATCGCGGGGGCGCGCACCGACGCCCTGCGGGGGCTGGTGATCCGGGGCGGCAGCGGCCTGGGCGGGCGGGTGCTGGTCACCAGCCGGCCGGGCAGCGTGGACGACTACGTCGCCGACCGGCGGATCAGCCACGAGTACGACGCGCCGGTGGGCGCCGAGGGGCTGCGCGCGGTCGCCGCGGTGCCGGTCGTGGTGGCGGGGTCGGTGGCGGCGCTGCTGTACGGCGGGGTGCGCGAGCCGCTGCCGATCGGCGCGCGCACGGTGGCCGCGCTGGAGCACGCGGCATCCCGGCTGGCCGCCGAGCTGGCGGTGCGCGCGGAGGTGGAACGCCGGGTGGCGGGGGTGGAGACCGCCGAGATCACGCGGGCGGCGCGCGACCCGCGTACGGGGCCCGACTGGGAGCGGCTGCGCGAGGCGCACGCCGAGCTGCGGGCGATCGCCCAGGAGGTGACCGACCCGGAGCTGCGCGACCGGCTGCGCGGCGTGTGCGACCGGCTGTCCGGCCCGACCCCCGGGCGGGCGCCGGCCCCGGCGCTGGCGCCGCGGGAGGTGGACGTGCTCGCGCTGGTGGCCGTGGGCTGCGGCAACGCGGAGGTGGGCCGCCGCCTGGGACTGGGCGCGGAGACCGTCAAGAGCTACCTGCGCGGCGCGATGCGCAAGCTCGGCACCCACACCCGGATGGAGACGGTCGTGGCGGCCCGCCGGGCGGGCCTCCTGCCCTGACCGGCGCTCACGGGGACTCGGCCGGGGGCGCCTCGGCCAGCGACACGCTGTTGCCGTCGGGGTCGCGGGCGACGGCGTGCCGGACGCCGTTGCCGTAGGTCTCCACCGGTTCGTGGCCGGCGCCGTGGGCGGTCAGCCGCGCCAGGATCCGGTCGAGTCCGGTGACGCCGAGGGTGAGGATGCCGCCGCCGGCGCGGTCGGGGTGGGCGGCGACGACGACCCAGGCCGCCTCGTCCACCCGCCACATCGTCTCCTCGCCGACCACCTCGTCGGCGGGTCGGCCGAAGAGCGCCGTGTACCAGCCGAGCGAGGCCTCCAGGTCCGTGACCGGCAGGACCGCGTACAGGTGGGTCATCGAGGCCATGGGCGTCCCCTCTCTCCGTTCGCCGGCGGCGCCGGGCGCTCCGGCCCCCGGAGGGCGCAGGCTACCGCAGGCCGCCGACACCGGCCCGGGCGCCCCGCGGGGTGCCCGGGCCGGACGGGTCAGAAGGGGTAGTCGGGGATGTCGGGGCGGACGGTGAGCCACTGGGTCTCGGTGAACGCCTCGATGTTGGCCTGCGCCCCGCCGAACCGGGAGCCGGTGCCGGAGTCGCGCCACCCGCCGAACGGGGCGTTGGCCTCGTCGGCGACGGTGTGCTCATTGATGTGCAGCTTGCCGGTGTCGATGCGGTCGGCGATCCGCATGGCCTCGCCGACCTCGCCCAGCAGGCTGACCGACAGCGCGTACTCGGAGTCGTTGACCAGCGCGACCGCCTCCTCCGGGGTGGCGAACGGCAGCACCGGGGCGACCGGGCCGAACAGCTCCTCCCGCCAGGCGGGCATGTCCGGGGTGAGGTCGCACAGCACGGTCGGCCGGTAGAACAGCCCCTCGAAGGTGCCGCCCGCGGCGAGCCTGCCGCCCGCCTCGACGGTGGCGGTGACGATGCCGTGCACCCGCTCCAGCTGGCCCCGGTCGATGATCGGCCCCAGGGCGACCGACCCGGCGGCCGGGTCGCCGACGGGCAGGCGGCCGGCCCTCTCGGCCAGCGCCGCCACGTACTCCTCGTACAGGGACTCGTGGACCAGGTGGCGGCCGGTGCTCATGCAGATCTGGCCCTGGTGCAGGAACGACCCCGTCGCCCCGGCGGAGACGGCCCCGGCCAGGTCCGCCCCGGGCAGCACGACCTGGGCGTTGTTGCCGCCCAGTTCCAGGTGGGCGCGCTTGAGGTGGCGGGCGGCGGCCTCGCCCACCCTGCGGCCGGCCGGGGTGGAGCCGGTGAAGGACACCACGCGCACCGCGGGCGCGGTCACGACGGCCTCGCCCACGTCGGCGCCGCCGGGCAGCAGCTGGAGCACCCCCGCCGGCAGCCCGGCCTCCTCGAAGACGCGGACGATGGACACCCCGCCCGAGACGGTGGTGCGCGGGTCGGGCTTGAGCAGGACGGCGTTGCCCAGGGCCAGGGCGGGCGCGACCGAGCGGATGGCCAGGATGAGCGGGAAGTTGAACGGGGCGATGACGCTCACCACCCCGGCCGGGCGGCGGCGGGCGAACGACCAGTGGTCGTCGTTGGAGGTGAGGACGTCGCCGTGCGGGTGGGTGGGCAGGGCGGCCGCCTCGTGGCATTCGGCGGCGGCGATGGTCGTCTCCATGGCGGCCTTGGGCGGGATGCTCCCGGCCTCCCTGACGATCCAGTCCCGGATCTCCTCGGCGTGCCGCTCGAACAGGTCCCCGGCGCGGCGCAGCACGGCGGCGCGCTCGGCGGGGGTGCGGGCGGCCCACGCGCGGCGGGCGCCGTCGGCGCGCTCGGCGGCCTCGGCGACGTCGGCGGCGGTGGCCAGGCCGACCTCGCCCAGGGCCTCGCCGGTGGCGGGGGCGGTGACGGTACGGGTGGCGGGGGCGGGCCGCCAGCCGTCGGTGTGGATGCGCGACGACCAGCGGCCGTCCGCCAGCAGGGTCTCGGTCATGGGTACGGGCCTTCCCGGGGGGTGGTGGGGACGGTTTCGGTCAGTCGGCGTGCAGGACGACGGCCAGTCCCTGGCCGACGCCGATGCACAGGGCGGCCAGGCCCCAGCCGCCGCCGCGGCGGCGCAGCTCGTGGGCGAGGGCGCCCAGGACGCGGGCGCCGGAGGCGCCCAGGGGGTGGCCGATGGCGAGGGCTCCGCCGTTCGGGTTGACGATCGCCGGGTCCAGTTCGCTCCAGGAGCGGATGCAGGCCAGGGCCTGGGCGGCGAAGGCCTCGTTCAGCTCCACGACGGACAGGTCGCCCCAGCCGATCCCGGCGCGCTCCAGGGCGATCTCGGCGGCGCGGACCGGGCCGATGCCGAACACGTCGGGGTCGACCCCGGCCGCGCCGCGTCCCGCGATGCGGGCCAGCGGCCGCACGCCCAAGGCCTCGGCGGCGGAGGTGTCGCCGATGAGCAGGGCGGCGGCGCCGTCGTTGAGGGGGGAGGCGTTGCCCGCGGTGATGGTGCCGTCCTCCCGGAAGGAGGGCTTGAGGGCGGCGAGCCTGTCGGCGGAGGTGGCGCGGACGGACTCGTCGCGGTCGAGCGCGGCGCCGGGCACCTGGACGATCTCGTCGTCGAACACGCCCTGCTCCCAGGCCCGGGCGGCCCTGGTGTGGCTGGCCAGGGCGAAGGCGTCCTGGTCGTCGCGGCCGATGCCGTGGGCGGCGGCGAGTCCCTCGGTGGCCTCGCCCAGCGACACGGTCCACCGGCCGGGCATGCGCGGGTTGACCATGCGCCAGCCCAGGGTGGTGGAGTGCAGGGCGGCGTCGGCGGCGGGGAAGCCCTTGGCGGGTTTGGGCAGCACCCAGGGGGCGCGGCTCATGGACTCCACTCCCCCGGCCAGGACCAGGCGGGCGTCGCCGGTCTGGACGGCGCGGGCGGCCTGGATCGCGGCCTCCATGCCCGAGCCGCACAGGCGGTTGACGGTGACGCCGGGGACGGTGGTGGGCAGCCCGGCGAGCAGGGCGGCCATGCGGGCGACGTTGCGGTTCTCCTCCCCGGCGCCGTTGGCGTTGCCCAGGACGACCTCGTCGACGGCCCCGCCCTCCAGGGCGGGGGTGCGTTCGACCAGGGCGCCGACCACGTGGGCGGCGAGGTCGTCGGGGCGCACCCCGGACAGGGCGCCGCCGTAGCGGCCGAAGGGGGTGCGCACCGCGTCGAGGATGTGGACGTCGGCCATCACCGGGCCCCCGTTCCGGTCAGGGAGCGCAGCACCGACAGCTCGGTCGTGGTGGGCTCGGGGGTGGTCTCCGGGTCCGGGGCGACCCTGAGGTCCCAGCCGGTGGCGGCGCGCACCTCGTCGACGGTCACCCCGGGGTGCACGCCGGTGAGGACCAGTTCGCGGGTGTCGGGGTCGGGTTCCAGGACGCCCAGGTCGGTGATGACGCGGGTGGGGCCCCGGCCGCGCAGGCCCAGGCGCTCGCGGTCGCCGGGGCCCGAGCCGTGGCCGACGGAGGTCACGAAGTCGACCCGGTCGACGAACGCGCGCGTGCTGTGCCGGACGATGATGACGACCTCCCCGCAGGAGGCGGCGATCTCGGGGGCGCCGCCCGCGCCGGGCAGGCGCACCTTGGGGTCGGCGTAGTCGCCGATGACGGTGGTGTTGATGTTGGCGTAGCGGTCGATCTGGGCGGCGCCCAGGAAGCCGACGTCGATGCGCCCGGCCTGGAGCCAGAGGTTGAACACCTCGGGCACGGAGACGACCGCGTCGGCGCTCTCGGCCAGCACGCCGTCGCCGATGGACAGCGGCAGGTGGGCGGGGACGGTGCCCAGGGTGCCGGACTCGTAGATCATCCACAGGCCCGGAGCGTGGGTGCGGCGGGCCAGGTTGGCGGCGGTGCTGGGCAGGCCGATGCCGACGAAGCAGGACATGCCGTCGCCCAGGGCGCGGGCCGCGGCCACGGTCATGATCTCGTCGGAGGTCCAGTCGGAGGTCCGGGTCGCGGTGGTCACAGGGCGGTCCCCTCGGGGGTGGCGGCGGGCGCGGTGGCGGTGAGGTCGGCGAGCCAGCGGGTGAAGGCCTCGCGGTCGCGGCCGACGGCGTCCCAGGACCTGTACGCCTCGTTGTCGCGCTCGTAGTAGCCGTGCGCGTAGGAGGGGGCGGCGCCGCCGGGGACGACGCTGACGCGGTCGACCACCCGGGCGGGGAGGACGACCTGGCCGGGGACGGGTTCGAGGGTGTCGACGACCTCCTCGACGGTCACCAGGACCCGGTCGGCGGCCAGGGCGGCCTCCTTCTGGATGCCGATGATGCCCCACATCTGGACGTTGCCCGCGCGGTCGGCGCGCTGGGCGTGGATGACCGTGACGTCGGGGTTGAGGGCGGGGACGGCGGCCAGCTCCTGCCCGGTGAAGGGGCAGACGACGGTCTTGATGTGGGGGTTGTGCGCGACCAGGTCGGTCCCGCTGTAGCCGCGCAGGACGGCGAAGGGCAGTCCGGAGGCGCCGGCGAGGTAGCGGTTGGCCATCCCGGCGTGGCTGTGCTCCTCGATCTCCAGGGGGACGGGCCAGCCGGTGGTGACGGCGTCGCGGAACCGGTGCAGGGAGCCGACCCCGGGGTTGCCGCCCCAGGAGAACACGAGCCTGCGGGCGCAGCCGGCGCCGATCATCCGGTCGTAGACGATGTCGGGGGTCATCCGGACCAGGGTGAGGTCGCGCAGCCCCTGGCGGATGATCTCGTGCCCGGCCTCGACGGGGATGAGGTGGGTGAACCCCTCCAGGGCGACCGTGTCGCCGTCGTGGACGAGTTCGGCGATCGCCTCGTCCAGTGGCGCGATCATGAAGGACCTTCCGTTCGTATAGCGAACCATTGTTCTCAAAGCGAACAACTGAGGAGACCGTAACGCCGCCACCGGAGATCCGTCAAGGTCGCGCGCCCCCGGCGGGGCGGGGCGGGCACGCGGAAGGGCGCCGCGGCCCGGCCTCCGCCGGGGCGCGGCGCCCCCCTGCCCGCGGACCGGGGCTCCCGGGCCGGTCCGCGGGCGCCCTCAGGCGCGCCCGCCGCGTTCGAGCTCGTGGCGCAGGCCCTCCAGCTCGGCGCCGCCGGACATCTGGTGGACCAGGTCCTCGGGCCGGACCTCGGAGCGGGCGGCGTCCAGCACGACCTCGCCCAGGTCGAGCACCACGAAGTGGTCCCCGACCAGGTGGGCGTGGTGCGGGTTGTGGGTGATGAACACGACCCCCAGCCCCTCCTCGCGGGCGGCGGCGATGTACTTGAGCACCATCCCCGACTGCTTGACGCCCAGGGCGGCGGTGGGCTCGTCCAGGATCAGCACCCGCGCGCCGAAGTACACGGCCCGGGCGATCGCCACCACCTGGCGCTGGCCGCCGGACAGCTTCCCCACGGGCGCGTCGATGTCGGGCAGGACGATGCCCATCCGGCGCAGCTCGGCGTCGGCGATCCGCCGCATCCCCGCGGCGTCCGCCATCGAGAACGGGCCCCACCGCAGCAGCTTCTCCTTCCCGAGGAAGAAGTTGCGCCACACCGGCATCAGCGGCGCCATCGCCAGGTCCTGGTGGACGGTGGCGATGCCCAGATCGCGGGCCTGGCGCGGGGAGGACAGGGCGACCTCCCGCCCGTCCACCCGGTACACCCCGGTGGTGGGCGGGTGCAGCCCGGCGATGATCTTGATCAGCGTGGACTTGCCCGCGCCGTTGTCGCCCAGGATGCAGGTCACCTCCCCGGCCCGCACCACCAGGTCCACCCCGGTGAGCGCCCGGACGGTGCCGAAGGCCTTGCCGACCCCGGCCAGTTCCAGCAGAGGCGCGTCGGTCATGTCGTCCCCCTGTCGGCCTGGGCGCGGAACCACGCGTTGAGGACGACGGCGGCCAGCAGCATCGCGCCGACGAAGAACATCACCCAGTAGTTGTCCCAGCCCGCGTACACGATGCCCTGCCGGGTCATCCCGTAGATGAGCGCGCCGACCGCCGCGCCCACCACCGTCCCGTACCCGCCGGTGAGCAGGCAGCCGCCGACCACCGCCGCCATGATGTACAGCAGCTCGTTGCCGATGCCCTCGCCGGACTGGACGGTGTTGAACGCGAAGAGCAGGTGCATGCCGGAGAACCAGGCGAAGAACCCCACCGTCATGAACAGCCCGATCCTCACCCCCGCCACCGGCACGCCCATCGCCCGGGCGGCCTCGGCGTCACCGCCCACGGCCTGGATCCAGTTGCCGACCCGGGTACGCAGCAGCACCCAGGTGGCCAGCGCGGTGAACAGCGCCCACCACAGCACGGTGACGCGCAGGTCCAGCCCGCCCACCGGGAAGGACGACGCGAACACCGCCCGGGCCGAGGCGAACCCGTCCATGTCGGAGATGTTCCGGGTGGACACCCCGTCGACGACGATGCGGGTGATCGCGACGTTGAGCCCTTGGAGCATCAGGAACATCGCCAGCGTCACCAGGAAGCTGGGCAGCCGGGTGCGCACCAGGATCCACCCGTTGAGGAACCCGATGCCCAGCGACACCGCCAGCGCGATCGCCACCCCGGCCCACACGTTGAGCCCGAACCACCAGGCGGTCATCGAGGCGGTGAGCGCCGAGGAGACCACCGCGACCCCGGCCGACAGGTCGAACTCGCCGCCGATCATCAGCAGCGACACCCCGACCGCCATGATGCCGATGGTCGACGCGGCGTACAGGACCGTGCCCATGGCCGAGGCGGTGCGGAAGGGCTCGGCCACGGCGAAGAACACCGCGAACACCACCGCCGCGCCCAGCAGCGACCCCAGTTCGGGCCGGGTGGCCAGGCGGCGCAGCGGCGACCGGCGGTTCGGCCCCGCCGCGCCCTGTCCCCCGCCCGCGGCGGGGTCCGGCGCCCGGAGCGCCTCCGTGCCCGCCATGGCTACCGGGTCCCCCTCTCCGCGTACTCGGCGACCTGCTCGATGTTGGTCCCGTCGATGAACGCCGGGCCGGTCAGGACGGCCTCGCCGCCGCCGAGGGTGTTGCCGTTGGTGTTGAACAGCCACAGGGAGTCGACCGCCAGATAGCCCTGGAGGTAGGGCTGCTGGTCGACGGCCCAGGCGACGTCGCCGGCGCGGACCAGTTCGACGAGTTCGGCGCTGGTGTCGAAGGTGGCCACGGTGGCCTGGGACCCCGCGTCGGCGACGGCGTCCACGGCGGTGACGGCGATGGGCGCGCCCAGGGCCGCCACGTGGTCGACGTCGGCGGACTCCTCCAGGCGGGAGGAGACGGTGGAGCGCACCTCGGGCATGTTGGCGCTGTCGACGTACAGGACCTCGGACTCGCCGTCGAAGGTCTCGGCCAGTCCCTCGCAGCGCGCCTCCAGGGAGACGTTGCCCTGCTCGTGGATGACGCAGACGGCGTTCCGGGCCCCCTCCTCGTTGAGGCGCTCGCCGTAGGCCTCCCCGGCCAGGCGCTCGTCGGTGCCGAAGTACTGCTGGACGCCCATGTCCTGCCACTGGTCCATGCCGGCGTTGAGGGCGACCACGGGGATGCCCGCCTCGGTGGCGGCGGTGACGGCGTCCCGCATGGCGTCGGGCGAGGGCAGGGTGACGGCGATGCCGTCGACGCCGCGGTCGACGGCGTTCTGCACGAGGTTGGCCTGCTCGGAGGCCTCGGGGTCGGCGGTGTACTCCAGGTTCACGCCGCTCTTCTCGGCCGCGGCCTCGGCGCCGGTGCGGACGATGTCCCAGAAGGTGTCGCCCTGGACCTGGTGGGTGATCATCGCGATGGTCAGCTCGGGGGCCGGGGCGCCGTCTCCGGCGGGTTCCCCGCGTCCCCCCTCGGAGCTGCACGCGGTGGCGGCCAGCAGTGTCGCGGCGGCCAGGGCCAGTGAGGTGCGGGGTTTCGGGCGTTGCATGGGTCGTGGGCCCTCTCGGTCGGGGGACGGTTCGGTGGTGCGGCGGGCCGGGTCAGGGCCTCCTCTGGCGGCGGGCGCCCAGGCCGCAGGAGTTGAGGTAGCGGCGGGTGCGCTCGGCGATGGGCGCGGGCACGTCGGGCTCGCACGGGTACAGGTCCTGTTCGACGATGACGAACAGGCGGGCGTCGACCTCGCGGAGCGCTTCGATGACGGCGGCGGGGGCGGGCTCCCCGGCGGGCGGTTCCACGCACACCCCCAGTTCGACGGCCTCGCCGAAGGACAGGCCCTCGGCGTGGACGCGGCGCAGGACCGCCGGGTCCATCTGCTTGATGTGGACGTAGCCGACGCGTTCGGCGTAGCGGTGGATCAGGTCCACGGCGTCGCCGCCACCGTAGGCCACGTGCCCGGTGTCCAGGCACAGCGACACCAGGTCGGAGTCGGTGGCGTCGAGGAAGCGCTCGATCTCGGGCTGGGTGAGCACGTGGGTGTCGGCGTGGGGGTGCAGGCACAGCCGCACGCCGTAGTCGCCCAGGAGCATGCGGCCCAACTCGTCGGCGGTGGCGGTGAGCTCGGCCCACTGGCGGGCGTCCAGGTGGGGCGGTTCGGTGTAGGCGCCGGTCTTCTCGTCGCGGAACATGGGCGGGATCAGCACGAGGTGGCGGGCGCCCACGGCGGCGGTGAGCCCGGCGACGGCGCGCACCACGGCCACGGTGTCCTCGCGGGCGCGGGGGTCGTGGAGGTTGCCGAACGCGGTGCCGCCGCTGACCTTCAGCCCCCGGCGGCCCACCTCGTCGGCGAGCCGGTCGGGGTCGGTGGGCAGGTAGCCGTAGGGGCCCAGTTCGAGCCATTCGTAGCCGGTGGCGGCGAGCTCGTCGAGGAAGCGGTCCCAGGGGACCTGGCGTTCGTCGTCGGGGAACCACACCCCCCAGGAGTCGGGGGCCGATCCCAGGATCAGCCGGTCCTGGGCGGGGCCGGTGGCCTCTGTCATCCGTTCGGTCCCTTTCTGAAGGCGATGGGCTACAGGTGGTGGCGGCGGGCGGTGCGGGCGCGCTCGTAGGCCTCGCGGGCCCGGCGCGTGGTGTCGAGCTCGGAGGTCTGGGCGACGGGCACGTCCCACCAGGCGCCGGAGTCGGGCCCGGGGGCGCGGGGGTCGGTGCGCACCTCGATGACGGTGACCCCCGTACCGTCGCGGGCGCCGCGCAGGGCGTCGCGCAGGTCGTCCAGGGTGCGGGCGCGGACCGCGCGGGCGCCCAGGGAGGCGGCGTTGGCGGCCAGGTCGATCGGCAGCGGCGGTCCGTCGTCGCGCCCGGTGACGGGGTCGCGGCGGCGGTGGGCGGTGCCCAGGCGCTGGGAGCCGACCGACTCCGACAGCCCGCCGATGGAGGCGAAGCCGCGGTTGTCCACGACGACGACGGTGACCTTGAGGTCCTCGGCGACCATGGTGGCGATCTCCTGGGCCATCATCAGGTAGGAGCCGTCGCCGACCAGGACGACGACCTCCCGGTCGGGGGCGGCCATGCGCACCCCCAGCCCGGCGGCGACCTCGTAGCCCATGCAGGAGTAGGCGTACTCGACGTGGTAGGCCTTGGGGTCGCGGGCCCGCCAGAGCGCCTGGAGGTCGCCGGGCATGCTCCCGGCGGCGTTGACCACCACGTCGCGGTCGTCGAGGACGTCGTTGAGCACGCCCAGGACGGCGGTCTGGGCGAGCAGGCCGTCGGCCGCCGGGGCGCGGTGCAGGCGGTCGACCTCGGCGGCCCAGTCCGCCGCCAGCTCCCGGGCGCGGCGTTCGTGCGCGGCGGGGACGCGGTACCCGTCCAGGGCGGCGCGCAGGGCGGCCAGGGCCTCGCGGGCGTCGGCGACCACGGTGTGGGCGCCGAGCTTGACCGCGTCCGCGCGGGCGATGTTGACGTTGACCAGCCGCACGCCGGGGTCGCCGAACACGCTGCGGCTGGCGGTGGTGAAGTCGCTGTAGCGGGTGCCCACCCCGACGACCACGTCGGCGTCGGCGGCCAGGGCGTTCGCGGCGGCGGTCCCGGTGGCGCCCAGCCCACCGACCGAGCACGGGTGGTCCCAGGGCAGGGCCCCCTTGCCGGCGTGGGTGTCGGCGACGGGGATGCCGGTGGCCTCGGCCAGCGCCCGCAGCTCGGCCGCCGCCCCGGAGTAGACCACCCCGCCCCCGGCGACCAGCAGCGGGCGCCGCGCGGCGCGGACCGCGGCGGCGGCTCGTTCCAGGGCGGCGGTGTCGGGGCGGGGCCGGTCCACGTGCCAGACGCGGTCGCGGAAGAACGCCTCGGGCCAGTCGTGGGCCTCGGCCTGCACGTCCTGGGGCAGGCACAGGGTGACGGCGCCGGTCTCGGCGGGGTCGGTGAGCACCCGCATCGCGGCCAGGGCCGCGGGGACCAGCTGTTCGGGCCGGGTGACGCGGTCCCAGTACTTGGAGACCGGGCGCAGGGCGTCGTTGACGGTGGCGTCCCCCGCCCGGGTGTCCTCCAGCTGCTGGAGCGCCGGGTCCACCGCGCGGGTGGCGAACATGTCCGAGGGCAGTAGCAGGACCGGGAGCCGGTTGGTGGTGGCCAGGGCGGCCCCGGTGACCATGTTGGTGGAGCCGGGCCCGGTGGAGGCGGTGCAGGCGAAGGCCGACAGCCGGTCGCTCGCCTTGGCGTAGGCGGTGGCCGCGTGCACCATGGCCTGCTCGTTGCGGGCCGGGTGGTAGGGCAGGTCGGCCTCGCCGGTGACGGCGGCCTGGAGCAGGGCCTGGCCCAGCCCGGCGACGTTGCCGTGGCCGAAGACGCCCCACACCCCGGCGATGAGGCGGCGGCGCCCGCCGTCGCGTTCGGTGTACTGGGCGGCCAGGAACCGGACCAGTGCCTGGGCGGTGGTCAGGCGCACGGTGTCCCCGCTCATCGGCCCTCCCCCGGCCCCTGGGCGGTGCACAGCGGCAGCCGCGGGTCCGTCGGCAGACCGGCCCAGGTGTCGCGGACCCAGCCGTGGGCGGGGTCGTCGGTGATGTGCCAGGCGCGCTCGTCGCCCGGCCCGGCCATGACGTTCAGGTAGTACAGGTCGTAGCCCGGGGCGGCCATGGAGGGCCCGTGCCAGCCGTGCGGGATGAGGACGACGTCCTCGGAGCGCACCTCGGCGAGCAGGTCGGCGGGCCGGTCGTGGTCGCCGTAGACCCGCTGGTAGCCCATGCCGGGGCCGCGGGGGCCGCGGGCGACCTCGAAGTAGTAGATCTCCTCCAGCTCGCACTCGGTGCCGGTGGCCTCGTCGTGCTTGTGCGGCGGGTAGGAGGACCAGTTGGCGGCCGGGGTGAGGACCTCGCAGCAGATGAGCCGGTCGGCCTCGAAGCTCTCGGGGGTGCACAGGTTGTTGACCTGGCGGGAGGCCTGACCTGCGCCGCGCAGCTCCACCGGGACCTTCTCGGCGGGCCCGTAGCGGGCGGGCAGGCGCCGCTCGCAGCGGGCCGAGGGCAGGGCGAAGCGGCCGCCCCCGGCGGAGGCGACGGTCGCGTGGGCGTCCCGGGGTAGGTAGGCGAAGTCGCTGACCCGCGAGAACACGTCCCTGCGGCCGGTCAGCCCGAACACCTCCCCCTCCCCGGTGGTGACGGTGCAGCCGCCGTCCAGGGGCAGGACCAGGGTCTCGGCCCCGCCGGTGGCGATGCGCGCGCTCGCGCCCGGGGCCAGGTGCAGCACCCGCAGCCCGGAGTAGGTCCATCCGGCGGCCTCGGGGGTGACGACCGTGCGGAAGGGCGGCGCCGCGGTGCTGAGCGCCGGGAGGTGGTGGCGGTGTTCGGTGGATGTCACAGGAGCCCCACTGCGGTGTCGACTGCGGCCTCGACGTCGTCGTCGGCCGGGTACAGGAGTGAACGGCCCACCGTCAGTCCGATGACGGTGGGCAGGGTCAGGGCCTCGGCCCAGCGCTCGTAGGCGGCCTCGGGGTCGGCGGCGGCCTCGCCGCCCAGCAGGACCACGGGCAGGGTGCTGGCGGCGGCGACGCGCTCCATCCCGTCCACCACCGGCAGCTTGAGCCAGGTGCGGGCGGAGGAGTCGCCCAGCCCCGAGGCGATCGCGGCGGCGCGGGCCACCGCCTCGGTGGACAGGTCGTTGCGCAGCACGCCGCCGCTGCGCCGGGAGACGAAGGGTTCGACCATCGCCACCAGGCGGGCGGCGTTGAGCAGGCTCACCGCCCGGCCGCAGTGCTCCAGGACGGGTGCGGTGCGGCCGTCGGCGTAGTCCAGGCGCAGCAGCATCTTGCCGCCCTGGAGTCCGGCGCGGACCAGGCCGTCGGGGGTGTAGCCGGTGAAGCGGTCGTCGACCTCCCAGTCGGCCCCGGCCAGGCCGCCCCGGTTCATGGAGCCGAACACGGACTTGCCGTTCAGGGCGCCGAGCAGCAGCAGGTCCTCGACGAGGTCGGCGGTGGCCAGCACCCCGGTCACCCCGGGCCGGGCCAGGGCGGTGCACAGCCGGTCGAGCAGGTCGACGCGGTCGGCCATGGCGAGCGGGCGGCCCCCGGTGGCCAGGGCGCCGCGGGCCGGGTGGTCGGCGGCGATGATGAGGACCCGCCCGGTGGGCCCGACCGGGGAGGCGGGCCGGGCCCGGTCGGCGGCGGCCCGGGCGATGGCGTCGGGGCGGTGGACCCGGGTGGCGACCAGGTCGCGGTAGCGGTCGGCGATCACGGTGCCTCCCCCGCCGGTCCGCGGTCGGCGGGCGGGGGCTCCCGCCCGGGCTCCCCCAGCAGGTGTCGGACCTCGGCGGTGGTGGGCATGGCGTCGGCGCAGGACAGCCGGGAGGCGACGATGGCCCCGGCGGCGTTGGCGAACCGGGCGGTCTCGGCGACGCCCCAGCCGGCGAGCAGCCCGTGGGACAGGGCGCCGCCGAAGGCGTCCCCGGCGCCCAGGCCGTTGACCACATCCACGGGGACCGGGGGTTCGCGGTGGACGGCCGCGGCGGTCGCGATCAGGACCCCCTCGGGGCCCTGTTTGACCACGGCGGTCTCCAGGCCCAGGTCCAGGCCGCGCCGGGCCGCCTCGTCGGCGTCGCGGGTGCCCACGGCGACCTCCCACTCGTCGAGGTTGCCGCAGGCGGCGGTGACCAGGGGCAGGGCCCTGGCGGCCTGGGCGCGGGCGTCCTCGCGGGAGTCCCAGAACATCGGCCGGTGGTCCAGGTCCAGGACGGTGTGGCCGCGGCGGCCGCGGACGCGCAGGGCCTCCAGGGTGGCGGTGCGGGAGGGCTCCCGGCACAGGCCGGTGCCGGTGACCCAGAACAGGCCGGCCCCGGCGATGGCGCCTTCGTCCAGTTCGTCGGCGCCGATGAGCAGGTCGGGGGCGGGGTCGCGGCCGTAGAAGTACAGCGGGAAGTCGTCGGGCGGGAAGACCTCGCACAGGGTGACGGGGGTGGCGGTGCCCGGGACGGCGCGCACGTGCCGGTCGTCCACCCCGAACCCGGCCAGGGCCCGGCGCACGAACCGGCCCAGCGGGTCGTCGCCCACCCGGGTGAGGACGGCGGCCGAGCGGCCGTGCCGGGCGGCGGCCACGGCGACGTTGGTGGGGCTCCCTCCCAGGTACTTGCCGAAGGAGGTGACCTCGTCCAGGCCCACTCCGACCTGGTCGGGGTAGATGTCGACGCCGACCCGGCCCATGGTGAGGACCTCGGCGGGGGCGGACGGTCCGGCGGGGCGGGGCCCGGTCGCGGGTCCGTCGGGGGCGGTGGTCACGCGGTCTCCTCCCTCTCTGCTCGCCGGCGCCGGTTCAGGGCCGGACCTCGTCCACCCGGACCGGCCGGTGCTCGCGCCTGGACAGGTCGGCGGCGTCGGCGACGAGTACGGCCTCCAGCGCGTCGGCGACCGTGCACGGGCTGGGCGTGCCGTCGCGGACCATGGCGATGAACGCGGCGATCTCCGCCTCGTAGGCGGGGGTGAACCGGGACCAGAACTCCTCCCAGGGGTCGCCCGCGGGGAACGCGGTGCCGGGTTCGGCCGAGCGCAGGGGGACCCGGTCGTCGAGTCCGACGGCCAGGGTGGCGTGTGTTCCGGCCAGTTCCATGCGCACGTCGTACCCCGCGCCGTTGTACCTCGACCCCTGGAGGGTGGCCAGGGTCCCGTCGGACAGCCGCAGCACGGCGGCGGAGGTGTCGACGTCGCCGTGTTCGGCGAAGTAGTCGGCGCCCCGGCCGGCCCCGTAGGCGAAGACCTCCTCGACCTCCCGGCCGGTGACCCAGCGCAGGATGTCGAAGTCGTGGACGTGGCAGTCGCGGAACAGGCCCCCGGACCCGGCGACGTAGGCGGCGGGCGGCGGGGCCATGTCGCAGGTGGTGGCGTGGACCCGGTGCAGCTCGCCCAGCTCGCCGTCGCGCAGGGCCCTGTGGGCGCGCCGGTACCCGGCGTCGAAGCGGCGCATGAAACCGATGTGCACCCGGGCCCGGGCGCGTTCGACCTCGGTGAGCACGTGCACGGTCTCGGCGACGGTGGGGGCGACGGGTTTCTCGCAGAAGACGGGGATCCCGGCGGCGGCCCCGGCGAGGATGAGGCCGGGGTGGGCGTCGGTGGCGGCGGTGACCACGAGGGCGTCGACCGCCCCGGGGGCGAGGAGGTCCTCGACCCGCTCGGCCGCCCGGGCGCCGGTGCGCTCGGCGGCCGCGCGGGCGCGGGCGGGGTCGAGGTCGGCGACGAGCAGGTCGCCGACCTCGGGTCGGGCCGCCAGGGCGGCGGCGTGCGAGAGTCCGATGCGTCCGGTTCCGATGAGGCCAATGCGCATGGAGCGCCCTTTCGAGAACGGGGGGGTGTGTGCGTCACGTCACACCGGCGCCCCCATCGTCACGCCGACCCTCCCCGGTGTCAAGAGTTTGTCTAGACATATGGACATCATGATCTCCGGTCAATCTGTACACTGGCACCGTGACCCAGACGCCCCTGTCGATCCCGTTGGACCGCGCCAGCCCGATCCCCCTCTACTTCCAGGTGGCCCGGGAGATCGAGCGCCGCATCCTGGACGGCGAGCTGGCGGCGGGCACCCGCCTGGAGAACGAGGTGGTGCTGGCCGACCGGCTCGGCCTGTCCCGGCCGACCCTGCGCCGCGCCATCGGGTACCTGGTCGACCGGGGCCTGCTGGTGCGCAGGCGCGGGGTGGGCACCCAGGTGGTACGGCCCCGGGTGCGCCGCCCGGTGGAGCTGTCCAGCCTCTACGACGACCTCACCCGCGCCGGGGAGGAGCCGCGCACCGAGGTGCTGCGGCTGGTCGTGGAGGAGCCGCCCCCGGCCGTGGCGGCCGTCCTGGAACTGCCCGAGGGGGGCCGGGCGTACACGATCGAGCGGCTGCGCCGCATCGGCGACGGGCCGCTGGCGCTGATGCGCAACCACGTGCCCGCGGACCTGGTCCGCCTGGACGAGGACGCCCTGCGCGACCACGGGCTGTACCAGCTGCTGCGGGCGGCGGGGGTGCGGCTCAAGGTCGCCTCCCAGAGCATCGGGGCGCGCGTCGCCACCGCCGCCGAGGCGCGGGTGCTGGAGGAGCGGCGCGGGGCGCCGCTGCTCACCATGGACCGCACCGTCTACGACGACGTGGGCCGGGTGGTGGAGCACGGCTCCCACCTGTACCGGGCCTCGCGGTACTCCTTCGAGCTGACCCTCACCGGCTGACCCTCCGGGCAGCGGCGCCGGGGGCCGTGCCCGGCGTGTCCGCTCCCCTTCCGCGGGGCGGCCCGGGAAGGTGGCGGACATGACCACCACCGCCGCCCGGACCGGGTTCGCCGGACTCGCCCTGACCCGGCTGGCCGAACTGTTCATCCTGCTGCTCGGCCTGTTCCTGATCTTCGGCGGGGACCCGGAGGAGGACCTCGGCTTCCTGTTCCTGTGGGACGCGGCCGTCCTGCTCTACCTCGCCGTCGGCATCTGGAGCGTCCGCCGCCGCGCGCTGGGGGCACCGGGGGCCGCCGGCGGCGTTCCCCGGCCGCGCCGCCGGTGGGAGCGCGTCCTGCGGCCCAAGCGGTTCATCCTGGTCTTCCCGGTGCTGGCGGGCTTCGCCGGGCTCAGCGCCGCCCTGCTGGTACTGGACTTCAGCGGCGACGACGTCCTGGGCACGGCGATCGCGGCCTTCGGCGCCCTCACCATGGTCCTGGGCTGGATCCTGCTGCACTCGGGGTACGCGCGCTCCTACCGCGCCCGGAACGAGGACGAACGCGGCCTGGAGTTCCCCTGCACGGAGCACCCGACCATGCCCGACTACCTGTACTTCTCCTTCGTCATGGGGTCGACGTTCGCGGTGTCCGACGTGGCGGTGGTCAGCACCCGGATGCGCTGGCACGTGATGCTCCACGGCATCCTCGCGTTCTTCTACAACGCGGTCGTGCTGGCCACCGCCATCGGCGTGGTCACCGGGGGCTGACCCCGTCCGGCACGCCGCGGCGCCGGGGGGCCCTCAGGCGTCGGGGAAGAGCGCGGCGCGCAGGGCGTCGGTCTGCGCGCGGCGGAAGCCCCTGACCACCCCCGTGTCCGCGAAGGGGACCTCGAACCCGTGGAAGGCGCCGGGCACGATGCTCAGCGCGCACGGCACCCCGGCCTCCTCCAGGCGGCGGGCGTAGGCCACGTCCTCGTCGTGGAACAGGTCGTTGGTGCCCACCCCGATCCACGCCGGGGGCAGCCCCGACAGGTCCTCCCGGCGCGCGGGGGCGGCGTAGGGCGACACCCCCTCCGAGCCCGGCGGGCGGCCCAGCAGGGCGCTCCAGGCGTAGCGGTTGGCCGAGGGCGACCACAGGTACATGTTCGCCGTGTCGATATCGGTGCGCAGCGCCGTGCGGTCGTCGAGCATCGGGTACACGAGTAGCTGGAACACCGGCCGCGGCCCGCCCCGGTCGTGGCACAGCAGCGCCAGCGCGGCGGCCAGGCCGCCCCCGGCGCTGGCCCCGCCGACGGCGATGCGCCCGGGGTCGATGCCCAGCTCACCGGCGGAGGCGGCCATCCACTCCAGCGCGGCGTGGACGTCCTCCAGGCCGGCCGGGGCCGGGTGGCGCGGCGCCAGGCGGTAGCGGACGGCGACCACGGTGATGCCCAGCTCGCGGGCGAACCCGACACTGCCCCGCTCGTCCTGCGCGGGGTGGCCGATCAGGTGCCCGCCGCCGTGGACCCACAGCAGCGCGGGGGTGGTGGACGGGGCGGACCGGGGCCGGTAGACCCACACCTCGACCGGCGGCGCCCCGGCGGGGCCGGGCACCGTGCGGTGCCGCACGGTCATGTCCGCGGGCACGCGGCCGGGCCGCATCCGGGACGTGAACCAGCGCATGACCCCGCTGGTGCCCCTGGTGACCGGGGGCACGGGGAGGTAGCGGATACGGCGCAGCTCGGGGTGCAGCGGGGGCATGGACGACTCCTCGGTGTTCTATGGCGGTAAGTTATCCACCGCCTCCGACACCGCCGTCCCCCCGGCCCTCGGCAGGCCCTACAGTGTTGACCATGCGTTGACCCCGGCCCGGGCGCATCCGGGCACCGCCCCGCTCCTTCGCGACCCCTGGAACATCCACCGCGAAGGAGATCTCACCCGTGCCCTTTTCCCTGCACATCGACGTCCCCGAGGCGCTGGTCGCCTCGCACGGCTCCAGCCCGCGGGGCCGCGCCTGGCTCGCCGCGCTGCCCGCCCTGGTCCGCGACCTCGTGGACCGCTGGTCGCTGCGCCCCGACGGCCCCGCCCGCAACGGCATGGCGGGCCTGGTCCTGCCGGTGGTGCGCCCCGACGGCACACCGGCCGTGCTCAAGGCCCAGCCCGTCACCGAGGAGAGCGCGGGCACGGCCCTGGGCCTGCGCACCTGGAACGGCGACGGCGCGGTCCGCCTGCTGGACCACGACCCGGCCACCGGCGGCCTGCTGCTGGAACGGCTGGACGCCGCCCGCCCGCTGTCGGCGGTGCCCGACGACACCGAGGCCCTGGGAATCCTCGCCGACCTGCTGGCCCGGCTGACCGCCGTGCCCGCCCCGGCGGGGCTGCGCACCCTCGCCGACGTGGCGTCCGCCATGGTGGCGCAGGCCCCCGGAGCCGTTCCGGAGCTGCGCCGCGAGGAGGACCGCGCCCTGGTGCGCGCCTGCGCCGCCGCGGTCGCCGAGCTCCTGGACTCCCCCGGCGACCGGTTGCTGCACTGGGACCTGCACTACGACAACGTGCTGGCCGCCGACCGCGAGCCGTGGCTGGCCATCGACCCCGAGCCGCTGGCCGGGGACCCCGGGTTCGACCTGCTCCCGGCCCTGACCAACCGGTGGGAGGAGGTCCGGGCCCGCGGCGACGTGCCGCGGGCGGTGCTGCGCCGGTTCGACCTGCTCGCCGAGCGGCTGGGGCTGGACCGGTCGCGCGCCGCGGGGTGGACGCTGGGGCGGGTGCTCCAGGACGCGCTGTGGCAGGTGGAGGACGGCGACGACGTCCTGGAGCCGGAGGGGGCCGCCGTCGCCGGGGCCCTGCTGGAGCACCGGTACTGAGCCGCCGGCGCCGGGGCGGTCAGAGCCAGGCCGGGGCGTCCGAGCCCCACCGGGTGGGCGGGGTCGCCCAGTCGGTGGGCGCCCCGGCGTAGCCGATCGGCGGGCGGGCGTAGCGCAGCCCGCCGTACGGGGAGTCCGCGGTGGTCAGCCACCGTTCGGGGTCGTGGGCGCCCCCGGCGGCGGGCACGGGGTCGATACCGTGCAGCAGCAGCCCGGCGGTCCCGGCCAGGGACAGGCGCAGGTCGCGTCCGAGGCCGTCGGCGGCCCGGTCGGTGAGGGCGCGCAGGACGGCGGCGGCCAGCAGGTACCCGGTCCCGTGGTCCAGGGCCTGGGCGGGCAGCGCGCCGGGGGCGCCGTCCTCCCCGGCCTCCGCGGCGGCGATGCCGACCCCGGCCTGCACCAGGCTGTCGAACCCGCGGCGCCCGGAGCGGGAGCCGGACCAGCCCCAGGCGCACAGGGCCGCGGTGATCATCCCGGGGCGCCGCTCGGCCAGGTCCTCGGGCGACAGCCCGTACCGGTCCAGGACCCCGGGGCGGTAGCCGGTGACCACCACGTCCGCCGAGGCCAGCAGGCCCTCGAACACCTCCCGGTCCGCGGGCTCGGCCAGGTCCAGCAGGGTGGAGCGCTTGCCGGGCGCGGTGTCGATGTGGGTGTCGCGGTCCTCGGGCAGGCGGGGGGTGTCCACCCGCAGCACGTCGGCGCCGAGCAGGGCCAGGGTGCGGGTGGCGACCGGTCCGGCGATCACCCGGGTCAGGTCCAGCACCCGCACCCCGGCGGCCGGCAGGTCCGCGGGGCCCAGGGGGCGGTCGGCCGGACCCCACATGGGGCGCTCCTCCACGACGGGAGGGCGGGTGGGGTCGGGGTGGTCGGCCACGGCCACCGCCAGTCCCCCGGCGGCGTACACCTCCTCCTGCACCTGCCGGGCCCGCCGCCCGGCCAGCACCCGGCCCAGTGCCTCGGCGTCGGTGTCCCCGGACAGCTCCAGGGCGGCCAGCAGTCGCTCGCGGTGGTGGGGGTAGTTGGCGTGGGTGCGCACCCAGCCGTCGGCGGTGCGCCAGAACCCGGACAGGGGCGCGAACGGCACCATCGGGCGCCCGTCCACCCGCAGGTGGCGCTCGCTGACGAAGGCGGTGGCCACCGAGCCCTCGTCCACCTCCACCGGCCGCACCGGGGCGCCGCCGCGGGCGGCCAGCAGCTCGGCGGCGGCCAGCGAGCACACCCCGACGGTGGCGCGGGCCAGTTCCCGCACCGGCAGCCGGGCGGGGAGCACCGCCCCGGCACCCCGGTAGGACACCCCCTCCGCCAGGCCGGGCGGGCCGCCCAGCGCGGACCAGAGCACGGACGTGGTGACGTCGGTTCCACCCATAGGGGCATTGTGCCCAACCCGGCGGCCCTCCCCCGCCCCGGGTCCCGCATGCCGGGTGTCCGCCCTCGGCCGCCCTCCGCACGGCCCGGCTCCGCCCCGGCCCCCACCGGCCGGGATAGACTCGCGGCGGCGATGGATCCCGCCGGGGCGCCCGCCCGAACCGCCGGTCGGCTGATGGTTCCTGCACCGTTTCCACGGGGCGGGTCCGGCCCGCCCGGAAGGGTTCGGCGATGACACGCACACCGGCGCGGCCCGCGGCCGCGGGGACCGCCCCCGGGCCCCGCACGCACATCCTCGGCACTGCACTGCTGGTCGCGGCCGGGTCCGCGGTCGGCACGCTCGCGCGCGCGGGCATCGGCGCGGCCCTGCCCGCCGGGGCGGGCCAGTGGCCGTGGGCGACCTTCGGCGTCAACATCCTGGGGAGCCTGCTGCTGGGCGCGCTCCTGGAGGCGCTCTCCCGCTCGGGCGGGGACACCGGGTGGCGCAGGCGGGTCCGCCTGGGCGCGGGCACCGGCGTGCTCGGGGGGTTCACCACCTACAGCACGTACGTGATCGAGGTCGGCCGGCTCGCGGGCACCGGCCACCCGTCCGTCGCCGCGGCCTACGCGGTGGCGAGCGTCGCCGCCGGGGTCGCCGCGGCCGGGGTCGGCGTCGCGGGGGCGGCAGCGGTCGCGCGCCGCGCGGGGCGGGGGCGGTGATGGTCCTGCTGCTGATGACCGCGCTGGCCGGCGGGGCGGGGGGCGCCTGCCGGTTCCTGGTCGACACCGCGCTGACCCGGGGCGGCCGGACCCGGCTGCCGGTGGGCACGCTCACCGTGAACGTCTCCGCCTGCCTGCTGCTGGGCCTGCTCACCGGCTACGCCCTCGCCCACGGATACGCCGGCGGCCTCCCCGAGGTCGCCGGGGTGGGGTTCCTGGGCGGCTACTCGACGTTCGGCACGGCCTCGGTCGAGGCGGTCCGGCTGCTGCGCGCGGGCTCCCGGGGCGTCGCGCTCGTGTACGCCTGGGGGATGCTCCTGCTCGGCCTGCTCGCCTCCGCGCTGGGGCTGCTCGTGGGCGGCCTCCTCCCCTGACCGGGCGGCACGTCCCGTTCGTGGCCGTGTGTCCGCATAGGGGACACTGGGGCGGTGACCACCCAGAGGGAGGACGGATGAACGAGGCGGCGATCCGCGTCTACGGGGCCGACTGGTGCCGGGACTGCCGGCGCACGAAGAAGCAGCTCACCGACCTGGCGGTGCCCTTCGAGTACATCGACGTCGAGCACGACCCGGCCGCGACCGAGCGGGCGCGGGAGATCTCGGGGAGGACGAACATCCCGGTGGTCGTCTACCCCGACGGGACCCACCACGTCGAACCGGACAACGCGCAGGTCGAGGCGAAGCTCCGCGAGCTGTCGGTGATCTGAGCCGGACGCGGCGCCGCACCCGCGCGGCGCCGCCCCGGCCCGGGGCCGTCTCAGCCGGCGGCCCGCACCGCCTCCCCCATGCGCCGCACCGCCTCCGTGAGGACCGCCGCGGACGTGGCGAAGTTCAGGCGCACCCGGCCCGCGCCGCCGGAGCCGAAGGTGTGGCCGGAGCTGAGCGCCACCCGCGCCCGGTCCAGGAAGACGCGCGCCGGGCCCGCCAGGTCGGTGACGACCCCGGGGCCGTCCGTGTCGCGGGGGTCGTCGAACCCCAGCCCCCGGCAGTCCAGCCAGGCCAGGTAGGTGCCCTCCGGCGGGGTGTACCCGACACCGGGCAGGTGCTCGGCGAGCAGCCTCCCCAGCAGTTCGCGGTTGGCGGCCAGACCCGCCAGCAGGGCGTCGAGCCACGCGCCGCCCTCGTTCAGGGCGGCGGTGTGCGCCAGCGCGCCGAGGTGGCTGGGCCCGTGGCCGACCTCCTCGGGCATGCGGGCCAGGTCGTCCGCCGCACCGGGTCCGGCGAGCACGAGGCCCGCCTTGAGCCCGGCGAGGTTCCAGGCCTTGGAGGCCGAGGTGACGGCGAAGGCGTCCTCCGCGCCGTCGACGCTGAGGTAGGGGGTGAACCGCGCGCCGTCGAGCACCAGCGGGGCGTGGATCTCGTCGGCGACCACCCGGACGCCGTACTCCCGGGCGAGGGCGGCCACGGCCGCGAGCTCGTCCGCGGTGTGCACCGCGCCGGTCGGGTTGTGGGGGTTGCACAGCAGGTGGGCGGGGCGGCCGCCGCGGGCGCGGGCGGCGGCGTAGGCCTCCCCCAGCGCGTCGAGGTCGAGGCGGCCGTCCGCGCCGAGCGGCGCCGCGGCCACGCGCCGGTCGGCGTGGGTGACGAAGGCGTGGAACGGCGGGTACACGGGCGGGTTGACGACCACCGTGTCGCCCGGCCCGGTGACCAGGCGCAGGACCTCGACGATGCCGAGCATGACGTCGGGGACGAGGGCGGTGTGCTCCACGTCCGGGCCCTTCCAGCCCCAGCGGCGCTGCGCGAACCCCGCCAGCGCCTCGGCGTAGGCGCGTCCGCCGACGGGGTAGCCGGTGTCGCCGAGCTCCACCGCGCGGTGCAGCGCCCGGGCGACCGGCTCGGCCAGGGGCACGTCCATCTCGGCCACCCACAGGGGCAGCACGTCCTCCGGGTAGGTGCGCCACTTCATGCTCGTGCGCCGGCGCAGGTCCTCGACGGTCGGCTGCTCCAAGGGGTTGGGCACGTCCGCGGCCGTGTGTTCCATGCTCGCTCCCCGGGGTCGGTTCGTCCGCCCGGCGCGGTGCGGCCCGCACCGGCGGCCCTCTCGGTCTCCCCTTCTATCCGTTCCCGGCGGGCTCGGGCAACCCCCGCCCCCACCGTTCCCCCGGTTCCCCCGCCGCGGCGGGGCGCCCGATGTACACGGCGCCGCGGCGGCGGTCCCCCTCGACCCCCCACATCGCGTCGAGCGAGGCGTCGGGCACGGGCAGCAGGTGCGCGTCGACCCAGGTGTCGCCGGTGGCGGCGTTGGTCCAGGGGTCCTCGACGACCAGGGCCCCCGGCACCGCGCCGTGGCAGAGCAGCCAGTGCGGCACGTCGAACCCCTGCATCCGCGCGAGCGAGACCAGCAGCAGGACGTGCTCCCCCCGGGCGAGCGCGTCCCGGAGGTCGGCCGGGGCGGGCCGGCGGGGCTCGACCGGGACCCCGGCCCGGGCCGCGTCCGCCCGCGACTCGGCCTGGAGGACGGCGCGCCACTCCCGTTCCCCGTCGGGGTAGGAGTCCAGGAGCACGGGCAGCTCCGTGTCGAGGCCGACCGTGACGGGCGAGGACGGCCACGCGCGGCGCACGGCGACGCCCAGGCCGACGGGCTCGCAGGCGGGGAAGTTGGTCGCGCCGCGCCACAGGGCCAGCTCCGCCGGGCGGTCCAGGGCCCCGGGCCGCACCGCCCCGGCCTGCTCCTGAGCGACCAGGGCGACGACCGCCCCGCAGGTGAAGTCCGTGGTCTGCCGGTAGTAGGAGGGCTCCGCCGTCGCCGCGCCGAGCCAGCGCACGTGGCCGGTGCCGGGGTGCCCCCCGTCCCGCGCGGACCCGAGCGGCGCGCGCATCGGCGCGAAGCCCAGGGCCCGGGCCTGCCCGGCGTCGACCGTCCACCCCTCCCACTTGACCTGGACGAGGCCGCGGTCCCGCGCGTGGGCGAGGACGGCCTCCACCGCCGCGGGCACGTCGCCGACCGCGTCGACGATCTTGCCGTAGGCGGTCCCGGGGCGCGCCGTCACCAGCGCGGCACCGGCCCACTCCCCCTCCCGGGCCCCGGGGGCGGCCACGATGCGGGGCGCGTGGGACGAGCGGTCGACGGCCCCCCAGCGCTCCAGCACCGGGGCGGGCGCGATCCGCTCCAGGGGCGCGGGCGGGGCGGCCGGGTCGAACGGGACGGCGGTGCTGCGGGCGGACGCGTCGGCGGTGCCGGCGGGCATGGGGTACTCCTGGTGGTTCGGGCGGCGGTCACGCGCGGGAGCGGTGCAGCAGCCAGGCGAGGTAGGGGGCGCCGACCAGGGCGATCATGAGCCCGGCCGGGATCTGGGAGGGTGCGATCAGGGTGCGGCCCAGGGTGTCGGCCACGCTCACCAGCAGGGCGCCCAGCAGCATCGCGACCGGGACGGACCGCCGGTGCGCGGCGCCGACCAGGGAGCGGGCCAGGTGGGGGGCGATGAGCCCGACGAAGCCGACCACCCCGACCGCGACCACGCCGACGGCGGCCAGCACCGCCGCGACGGCGAGCAGCCCCGGCCGCGTCCGTTCCACGCGCATCCCGAGGATGCGGGGGGTGTCCTCGTCGACGGCGAGCAGGTCCAGGTGCCGGGCCAGGCCGAGCACCAGCGGTACCGCCAGGACGAGCACCACCGCGACCGGCACGACGTCCGGGAAGGTGCGCCCGTAGGTCGTCCCGGACAGCCAGGTGAAGATGCGCGGCGTCTGCCAGGGGTCGGCGCGCAGGAGCAGGAACGTCGTGACGGAGGTGAGCGCGTACCCGGTCCCGATGCCGACCAGGACGAACCGGTCGGGGCGCAGCCCGCCCCGCGAGGCCGCCGCCGTGATCAGGGCGAAGGTGGCCAGTCCGGTGAGCACGGCCATGACGGGCAGCGGCGGGAGCCCCGCGCCCGGGGCCGCGGTCACCACGGCCACCGCGCCCAGCCCGGCGCCCGCGGTGATGCCCAGCAGCCCCGGCTCCGCGAGCGGGTTGCGCACGGTGCCCTGGACGACGGCCCCGGAGAGGGCGAGCGCCGCGCCGGCCAGGACCGCGGCGGCCACCCGGGGGACCCGTTCGTCCAGGGCCCGGCCGATCAGCTCCGGGGCGGTCCCCTGGAGCCAGAGCGCGATGTCCCCGGTGCGCAGCCACAGCCCGCCCGCGAGCACCCCGGCGAGCGCGGCGCCGGCGAGCAGCACCGCGGCCGCGGCCAGGACGCCGAGGAAGCGCCGGCGCGACCGCGCCGCGGTGCGCGCGCCGGGCGGGCGGCGGACCGGGCCCGCGTCGCGCAGGCGCAGGGCCAGCACCACGATCAGGACACCGCCCAGCACGGCCGTCGGCACGCCGGTGGGGATCGAGGCGGCCCCCTCCGCGCCGAGCAGGGCGCGCAGCCCGGCGTCCGCGAGCAGGACCAGCAGCGCGCCGAGCAGGCCGGAGGCCGTCACCATGACGAGGTGCCCGCGCAGCGCCCGGACCCGGCCGGCGAGCAGGCGGGCCAGCACGGGCGCGCCCAGGCCGATGAACGCGATCGGCCCGGCCAGGGTGACCGAGGCCGCGGTGAGGAGCACCGCGCAGAGCACCGCCGCGATCCGGGTGGAGCGGACGGGCACGCCCAGGGAGGCCGCGGTGTCGTCGCCCAGGCCCAGCACGTCCAGCCGGCGGCAGAGCAGCAGGGCCGCGGCGAGCACGGCGGCGATGAGCGGCATCGCCCGCAGGGAGGCGGCGATGTCGAGCTGGACGAGGGAGCCGCTGCCCCAGGCGTACAGGCCCGTGGTGTTCTCCTTGAACAGGATCAGCAGCATCGCGGTCGCCGCGTCCAGGGCCATCGCCGCCACCGACCCGGCCAGGACGAGCCGGGTCGTGGCCGTGCCCGCGCCGCGGCCGGCGAGCCCCAGCACGAACGCGGCGGCCAGCAGCCCGCCGGTGAACGCGGCCAGGCCCGAGGCCCACAGCGGGACGGCGAGGCCGAACGCGGCGACGAGGGTGAGGGAGAAGTAGGAGCCGGCGGTGACCGCGAGGGTGTCGGGCGAGGCCAGCGTGTTGCGGGTGACCGACTGCAGGAGGGCCCCGGCGGCGCCGAGGGCGAAGCCCACGGCCACGCCCGCGAACAGGCGGGGCAGCCGGGAGCCCACCAGCACGTCCCCGACCGGGACGCCGTCGACCTCCTCGCGAGCCCCGGCGGTGAAGCGCAGCAGGTCCCACCACCCCACGCCCGAGGTGCCCTGGGTGAGGTGCCACAGGCCCACCGCGAGGATCGCGGCGGCCAGGCCCGCGAGGACCCCCGCCCCGGCGGCGGCGCCGCGCGGTCCGGTGCGCGGCGGCAGGGGCCGGGGCGGGGTCGGGGCCGGCCCGCCCGCCGGGCGGCGGGCCGTCTCCGGGTTCGCGCTCATCCCCGGGTGAGGGCGTCGGCGAAGGCGTCGACCGCCTGTGCGGTGGAGCGGGGGCCGCCCGCGCCCCAGATCCGGGGCGGGAAGGAGTAGGCCCGGCCCTCCTCGACGGCCGGGAGGGAGGTCCAGATGGGGTTCTTCTCCAGCTCCTCGACGTAGCCGCCGACGCCCTCGTCGTTGGCGTAGAAGAGGTTGGCCTCCCCGACGGCGGTGAGGCCCTCGACGTCGGTCTGGGCCAGGCCGTAGGAGGGGTTCACGCCGCCGTCGCCGTACGCCTCGTTGATCTCGTCCGTCCAGACCGGGGTCAGCCCCAGCTCCTCGCCGAGCGCGGTGAACAGCGCGCCCTCGCCGTAGGGCCGGATGGTGAGGTTGCCGCCCTGGAGCCAGCCGTCGAAGTACAGGAAGTCGGTGGTGGGCAGGTCGACGGCGGCGACCTCCTCCTCGGCCTGCGCCAGGTGGGCGTCGAACTCGCCGATCACCTGGTCGGCGCGCTCGGTGCGCCCGGTCGCCTCGCCGATCATCCGGAACACGTTCCGCATGTTCTCGATGGGGTCGGCGGGGTCGGCGCCCAGCGTGACGAGGACGGGCACGCCGCGCTCCTCCAGCCGGGCGATGATCTCGTCGTCGGCGCTGAAGGCCTCCACCACGATGAGGTCGGGGTCGGCCGCGTAGAGGGTGTCGAGGTCGGGCTCCTCGCGGCTGCCGATGTCGGTCACGCCCTCGGGCAGTTCCTCGGCGCTCACCCAGGTGCTGTAGCCCTCGGTGTCGGAGACCGCCACGGGGGTGACGCACAGGGTGAGCGCGTCCTCGACCTGCTGCCATTCGAGCACGGCGATGCGCTCGGCGGGGCGGTCGAGCTCCACCGTGCGGCCGACGCCGTCGGTCAGCGACACCGGTCCGGTGGAGGTGGCCGTGGTGTCCTGGGCGCAGTCGTCCGACGGGGGCGCGGCGACGGCGCCGGTCTCGGGCTCGTCGACGTCGGTGGTGCCGCATCCTGTCGCGGCGAGGACGAGGGCGAGGGCGGCGGTGGCCGCGGTCGCGAGGGGGCGGAGCCGGGTCATGGGGTGTTCTCTCTGCTCTGTGTCTGTTCGTGTGTTCTTCAGGTGCGGGGGGCCGACCGGGTGCGGTCGGGGTGCCGGCCGACGGGGTCCATGCGGAGCCGCCCGGTCCGGGGGTCCCGGGTGACCTCGACCGGGATGCCGTAGACCTCCCCGAGGTTCTCCTCGGTGAGGACCTCGGCGGGGTCGCCCGCGGCGCGGACGCGCCCGGCGTCCAGCAGCACCAGGGTGTCCGCGACGCGCGCGGCGTGGTCGAGGTCGTGCAGCACGACCCCGACCGCGGCGCCGTGGTCCTGGGCGAGGTCGCGGATCAGGTCGAGGGTCTCGACCTGGTAGCGCAGGTCGAGGTGGTTGGTGGGCTCGTCCAGCAGGACGACGCCGGTGTCCTGGGCCAGGCAGGTGGCGAGCCAGACGCGCTGCATCTCCCCGCCGGAGAGCTCCCCGGCGGCCCGGTCCGCCATGTCGCCGACCCCGGTGGCGGCCATGGCGCGCTCGACCGCCTCCCGGTCCCGGGCGCTCGGGCCGGCGAGGCCGCGCCGGTACGGGTGGCGCCCGAACGCCACGACCTCGCGCACGGTCAGGCCCTCGGGCACGGGCCGGGACTGGGAGAAGAGGGTGACCTCGCGGGCGAACCGGCGGGCGCTGAACGCGGAGGCCGGGGTCGCGCCGGGGCCGAGCGTGACCTGCCCGGCGTCGACGCGGTGCAGCCGGGCCAGGGAGCGCAGGAGGGTGGACTTGCCGCTGCCGTTCGGCCCGACCAGGGCGGTGACGCGTCCGGCCTCCAGGGCGAGGGCGGCCCCGTGGACGACCTCGGTCCCGCCGTGGCTCAGGACCAGGCCGTCTCCGCGCAGGGCGTGCGCGCCCGTCACGGCGCCGTGCGCACGGCGGTGCGCCCGGGTGCCGGGAACCGGGCGGCGCGGCGCGGCGTCCGGTCGGCCGTGTGCGGCGCGGCGGCTCCGACTGCACGTCCGGGCAGGTCACGGCGGGTTCGGGAGCACGCGGGAGCGCGGCCGCCCGGAGTGGAGATTAGGTTAGCCTTCACTCACTCAGGATAGATTTGTCCGCTTTGTGGCTGCAATCAGGACTTCTGGACACCCGATACGGGATTCCGGACAGGAGCCGGGTGCGCGGCGCCCGCGTACGCCCCCGGCGTGGTGCCCATGACCCGCCGGAAGGCCTCGATGAAGGTACTGGTCTGGGCGTAACCGAGGAGTTCCGCGGCGTCCTGGACCTCGCACCCCTCGCTGAGCAGCGTCAGCGCCCGGTGGATGCGCAGTGACCGTCGCCACTGCGCGAACGACAGCCCGGTGGCGGCGCGGAACGCCCGGCTGACCGTGCGGGCGCTGACCCCCAGGTCCCGCGCCCACTCGTCCAGGGAGCGGTCGTCGGCGGGGTCCTCCAACAGCGCCTCCACCACCGCGCCGACCCTGGCGTCGCCGGGCAGCCGCAGGGCGAGCTGCCGTTCGGCGGGTTCGAGCACGTCGAAGACGACCGCCTCCGTCCGCTCCCGCTCCCCGACGTCGAGGTCCGTGCGGGCCAGGCGCATCAGCAGCGCCTCCAGCACCGGGGTCATGGCGATGGCCGTCGGCCCTCCGAAGGCGACCCGGGTGCGCTCGGGAGCGAAGAAGGCGGTGTGGAACCCGGCCCCGGCCGTGAGCCTGCCCGAGTGCACCTCCCCCGCGGGCACCCACAGCCCGCACCCCTCCGAGACGGTGAAGACGCTGTCCCCGACCCGCGAGGTCAGGGCACCGCGGCTCACCCACACCAGCTCGTGCGCGGGGTGCACGTGCGGCTCCCACTCCGCGGGGGCGCCCAGCACGTGCGACTCGGCGATGATCACGAAGGGCGTCGCGGCGCCCCGCGGGAGCGGGGCGGCCCGCCGCACCGAGGTGTTGGACTCGCGCCGCCAGGCGCCCCGGCCCGCGCCCTCGTGCGGCCGCGCCGCGTCGGCCGAGGACGCGCGGCGGCCTGCCGGCCCGGTCTGTGTCCCACTCACGGGCGGCTCACCCCATCGGCTCTCGGAAACGGCCGCCGGCCGGTGTCCCGGCCCGCCCCACCTGGGCGGACGGCGCGGCGGCGGCACCACCACGGTATCCGCCCCCCGCGGGGGCCGCCGGCCGGGGCGGTTCAGGCGTAGAGGGCGGCGATCGCGGAGAGCACCCGGTCGCGGGCCGCGCCGGCGTCCTCGCGGCCGATGAGGACGTAGTAGGCCAGGCCCTCGGCAAGGGCGGCCAGGGCGACCGCCTCCCGGTCCGGCTCCACCGCGGCCGGGAGCGCGCCGGCCTCCCGGTCCCGGCGCAGCAGGTCGGCGAGCCGCCCGTGGAAGCGCTCGTACTCGCCGCGCATGCGGTCGGCGATGGACTCCTCCGACAGGGCCAGCGCGGTGAAGGACTGGCGGATGCGCATGTGGGTGCGCGTGGGCGCGTCGTAGGGGATCAGCTCGGTGAGGACCGCGGTCAGCGCCTCGCGGGGCGGGGAGTCCGCGCCGGCCCGGGCGGCGATGCGGGTGCTGCTCAGGGCGTTGGCCCGGTCGAAGGCGGCCTCGATCAGCTCGTGGCGGGCCGGGAAGTAGTGCTGGACCCGGCCGGGCGAGACCCCGGCGCGGGCGGCGACCGTGCTCTGCGACACCGCCGACAGCCCCTCGGCGGCCACCACCTCCAGCACCGCGTCCGCGATCTCGTTCCGGCGCCGTTCGTACGCGGCCCCCCGGCCGCGGGCCCGTCGCTCCATCCCCGCCCCCCTTTTTCCAATGTGGACACATCGGTTTGACCGGGCCATCGTAGCCCGGCTACGGTCTCAGGCAAACCGATGCGGTCACATCGTTCTGATGGGGAGGGGCGTCATGGGAGAACGCGCGGCCGGCGCCGGGCCCGGCGCGGCGCACCGGGGCGTGCTCGCCCTGGTCTGCACGGCGCAGTTCATGGTGGTGCTCGACGTGTCGGTGGTCAACGTCGCGCTCCCGCCGATCCGGGCGGCGCTGGACTTCGCACCGGGCGGGGTGCAGTGGGTGGCGGGGGCCTACGCGCTGGCCTTCGCCGGGTTCCTACTCCCGGGCGGCCGCCTGGCCGACCTGTACGGGCGGTCGCAGGCGTTCACCGCCGGGCTCGCGCTGTTCACCGCGGCCAGTCTGGTCGGCGGGCTGGCCACCGCACCGTGGGTGCTGGTCGCCGCCCGCGCCGCGCAGGGGCTGGGCGCCGCCGTGCTGGCCCCGGCCACGCTGACCGTGCTGACCTCCGCCTTCCCCGAGGGACCCGCCCGGGTCCGGGCCCTGGCCGTCTGGACGGCGGTCGGTCTGGCCGGCGGGGCCTCGGGCAACCTCGTCGGCGGGCTGCTCACCGAGGCGCTGTCCTGGCGGGCCGTCCTGCTGGTCAACGTCCCCCTGGGGCTGCTCGCCGTGGGCACGGCCCTGCGCGTGCTGACCGGCGGGCACCGCCGCGCGGCGGTGCGCGGCGGCCTGGACGTGCCCGGAGCCCTGGCGGCCGCCGTCGGACTCACCGCGCTCACCTACGGCCTCACCCGCGCCGCCGACCACGGGCGGGCGGACCCGGGCGCGGTCGCCTGCCTGGCCGCGGGGGTCCTCGCGCTGGCCGTCCTGGCCGTGGTCGAGACCCGCACGGCGGCCGCCCCGCTGCTGCCGCCGCGGCTGCTGCGCGAGCGCGCGACCGGCCTGGGCAACCTCCTGATGCTGCTGTCGGGGGCCTGTCTCCAGATCCCGATGTGGTACTTCCTCGCCTTCGCCATGCACGACGTCCTGGGGTTCGGGGCACTGGCCACCGGACTGGGGTTCCTCCCCCACACCCTGGTCACCATGCTCGTCGGCTGGCGGGTGGCGCCCCGGCTCATGGAGCGCTTCCGGGCCCGCACCCTGGTGGCCGCCGGGGCTCTCACCGCCGCGGCGGGCTTCGCCTGGCAGGCGGCGGCCCTGTCCTCGGGCGCCTACCTCACGGCGGTCGCGGGCCCGGCGGTGGCGATCGCGCTGGGCGCGGGGCTGTTCGCCACGCCGCTGACCGCCGTCGTCACCTCCGGGGCGCGCGCCGAGGACGCCGGGGCCGTCTCGGGGCTGATGAACACCGCCAAACAGGCCGGCGGCGCGGTGGGGCTCGCGCTCCTGGTCCCCCTGGCCTCCGCCGGGTCCGCGGCGGGCGGCCCGGCCGCCGGGTACACCGCCGTCTTCTGGGCCCTCGCGGCGGTGCAGGCCGCGACCGCGCTCCTGGCCCTCCTCCTACCCGCCCGCCCCGGCCCCGGGCCGACGGGCCCGGGGGCCGTCCGCGGCGGGGCGGCGCCCGGCGCGGACGCCGTTGGCGATGACCAGGACCTCGGCTAGCTCGTGGGTGAGGATGACGGCCGCCAGCCCCAGGACGCCGAACGCCGAAAGCGGGACGAGGGCGAGCAGGATCCCGCCCGACAGCACCAGGCTCTGGAGCATGACGCGCCGGGAGCGGCGGGCGTGGGCCAGGGCCCGGGGCAGGGCGCGCAGGTCCTCGCCCATGAGCGCCACGTCGGCGGTCTCGATCGCGACGTCGGTGCCCATGGCGCCCATGGCCACCCCGGTGTCGGCGGTGGCCAGGGCGGGGGCGTCGTTGACGCCGTCGCCGACCATCGCCACCGGCCCGTGGCGGCGCAGGCCGGCGACCAGGGCCGCCTTGTCCTCGGGGCGCAGGTCGGCGTGGACCTCGGTGACGCCGACCTGCGCGGCCAGGGCGCGGGCGGTGCGCTCGTTGTCTCCGGTGAGCATGACGGTGCGCACGCCCATGCGGTGCAGGGCGGCCACCGCCTCGACCGCCTCGGGGCGCGGCTCGTCGCGGATCGCGACCGCCCCGACCACCGAGCCGGCGGCCTCGACCAGGACGGTGGTGGCGCCCTGCTCCTGGAGGCGGACCACGGCCGGGGCCAGGGGGCCGGGGTCGATGTAGCCGGGGCGGCCCAGCCGCAGGGGCGTGCCGTCGGCGGAGGTTCCGGCCAGGCCGCTGCCGGGCACCGCCGCCACGTCCCGGGCCGGCTCCGGGGCGGGGCGGGCGGCCAGGATCGCGGCGGCCAGGGGGTGCTCGCTGCGCGCCTCCAGGGCGGCGGCCGCGGCGAGGACCTCCTCGCGGGTGTGCCCGGGTGCGGGCTCGACGGCCACCACGGCGGGCCGGTTGCGGGTGAGGGTCCCGGTCTTGTCCAGGGCGACGACCCGCACGGTCCCGAACGCCTCCAGGGCGGCCCCGCCCTTGACCAGCACGCCCGACCGGCTCGCCGCGCCGACGGCGGCGACCACGGTGACGGGGACGGAGATGGCGAACGCGCACGGGGAGGCGGCCACGAGCACCACCAGGGCGCGCTCGATCCAGACCCCCGGGTCGCCGAACACCGAGCCGACGGCGGCGATCAGGGCCGCGGCGACGAGGACGCCGGGGACCAGGGGCCGGGCGATCCCGGCGGCCAGGCGCTGGGCGGCGCCCTTGCGGGCCTGCTCGCGCTCGACGATGTGCACGATCCGGGACAGGGAGTTGTCGGCCACCCGGGCGGTGACCTCGACCTCCAGGGCGCCGCCGCCGTTGACGGTGCCCGCGAACACCCCGGTGCCCTCGACCGCCTCCACCGGTACGGACTCGCCGGTGACGGTCGAGGTGTCCACGGTGGAGCGGCCCGAGCGGACCACGCCGTCGGTGGCGACGCGCTCGCCGGGGCGGACCAGCAGCAGGTCGCCCTCCCGTAGTTCGGCGGGGGCGACGGTGGCCTCGCAGCCGCCGCGCAGCACGGTCGCCTTCGCCGGGACCAGGTCGAGCAGGGCGCGCAGACCGCGGCGGGTGTGCGCCACGGCGTGGTCCTCCAGCGCCTCGGCCAGGGAGAACAGGAAGGCGAGCATGGCGGCCTCGCCCACCTCCCCGAGCAGGACGGCGCCGGCCATGGCCACCGTCATCAGCGTGCCCACGCCGAGCCTTCCCCGGGCCAGCGCCCGCAGGGTGCCGGGCACGAACGTCCACCCGCCCGCGGCGATCGCGGCGGCGAACAGCGCGGTCGCGACCGCGGGAAGGCCGATCAACCACTCGGTGAGCAGCCCGGACAGCCAGAACACCCCTGCGGCCGCGGCCCAGCGCACGGCGGCCGAGTGCCACCACGCGCCCGGGGCCTCCCCCGGCCCGGACGCGGGCGCGCCACAGGTCGGGTCGCCGCACCCGTCGCCGTCGGCGGCCGCCCCGGCGGGGGCACGGCCGCGGCCACCGTCCGCACCGCGGCCGTCGGCGGCGGTGCCCGGGAGGTGACGATCGCGGACGCCGCCGTCCGCGCAGCAGGGGCAGGCGACCTCGGCCGGCGCACGGGACGCGGGAGCGGCGGTCGGGTCCGGCAGCGGGCGGACACGGGGCGGCTCGGGAGCGCCGTCGTCACCGCAGCACAGGTCGGACACGGCTCAGCCCTCTCCCGCCGCGGGCACGGGGCCGGCCTCGGGCAGCAGCAGGGACAGCAGGGCGTGTCCGGTGTCGGTGAGGCGGTACATGACGAGCTTGCCGTCGCGCCGGGAGGCCGCCAGCCCGGCGGCGCGCAGCCGGCGGACGTGGTGGGAGACGAGGTTCTGCGCGGCGGAGCAGACCCACGCCAGGTCGCACACGCACAGCTCCCCGCCGGCCGCCAGGGCGCGGGCGATGCGCAGCCGGGTGGGGTCGGCCAGGGCGTGCGCCCGCTCGGCGGCGGCCCGGACGTCCTCGTCGGCGGGGACGACGGCGCGGACCGCCTCGGCCTGGGGCAGGTCGAGGCAGAGGAGGTCACAGGAGTCGGAAGACATACCAACAAACTAACACTCGTTGATATGTTGAGTCGACGCCGGGGGCGGGGCCGGCGGCCCGCCCCCGGCGCGGCCCGGGGGAACGGACGGACCCCCGGATCAGAGGGTGAGGAGCACCTTGGTGGCGCGGCGCTCGTCCATCGCCCGGTAGCCCTCGGCGGCCTCCTCGATGGGCAGGGTGAGGTCGAACACCGCTCCCGGGTCGATCCGGTCGGTCATGATCAGATCGACCAGCTCGGGCAGGAACCGGCGCACCGGCGCCGGCCCGCCCAGCAGGCTCACGGTGGAGAAGAACAGGTCCATGCCGTCCAGCTCGACCCCGTGGGCGACGCCCACGTACCCGACGTGCCCGCCCGGGCGCGTGGAGTGGATCGCCTGCATCATGGACTCCTGGGTCCCCACCGCCTCGATCGTGGAGTGGGCGCCGTAGCCGCCGGTCAGCTCCTTGACCCGGGTGACGCCCGCCTCGCCCCGCTCCTCGACGACGTCGGTCGCGCCGAACCGCCGGGCCAGCGCCTGCCGGTCCGCGTGGCGCGACATCGCGATGACCCGCTCGGCGCCCAGCCTCCTGGCCGCCAGAACCCCCAGCAGCCCCACCGCGCCGTCGCCGACCACCGCGACGGTCTTCCCGGGACCGGCCTGGGCGGCGACGGCGGCGAACCAGCCGGTGCCGAGCACGTCGGAGGCGGCCAGCAGGCTGCGCGCCTGCGCCTCGGTGGGCTCCCCGGGGACCTTGACCAGGGTGCCGTCGGCGAGCGGGATGCGCGCGTACTCGGCCTGGGTGCCGATCGCGCCCATCATCACCTGGTGGACGCAGCGGGACTGGAACCCGGCCCGGCAGATCTCGCAGGTGTTGTCGGAGGCCACGAACGACCCCACGACGAAGTCGCCCACCGCGATCTCCTCCACCCGGGCGCCGACCTGCTCGACGACCCCGATGTACTCGTGGCCCATCCGTGCGGGCCCGTCCTGCTTCTCGACACCGCGGTAGGGCCACAGGTCCGAGCCGCAGATACAGGCGGCGGTCACGCGGATGACCGCGTCGGTCGGCTCCACGATCACCGGCTTCTCGACGTCCTCGACCCGGACGTCGCCGGGTGCGTGCATGACGACAGCGCGCATGGTCTTCCCATCCTCGTTCTCTCGGCTACCCGTCCACGACACCACGCCTACCCGCGGCGCGGGAGTCACTCCCGGGGCCGCCCACAGCGGGGAGGGCGCGGGCGCGGCGGTGTACCCCTCCAGGCCACCACGTCCGCGCCCAGGAAGGGAGCCCCTGTCGATGGGGGTACCGGCAGGGCCCCCTCCGGGCCGGCGCCGCCCGGGGCGCCCGCACCCGGCGGCGCCCCCGACGGGCCCTGACAGGGCCTCCCGGGGACGCCTCCCCGGTGGTCGACTGGTCCGGTGAGCGGCTCCGCGTCCGTGCGTCCGCTCCCCCGGCACGCCCGCCCCCCGCGGAGCCGGGGCCACCGTCCACCGGAAGAGACCACCGAGGAGATCCATGTCCTCCGTTCGCGCCTACACGGCCACCTCGGCGACCGCGCCGCTGACACCGGGCACGGTCGAGCGCCGCGAGGTCGGCCCCAGGGACGTCCTCATCGACATCGCCTACGCGGGCATCTGCCATTCCGACATCCACACCGTCCGCGGCGACTGGGGGGAGGTCCCCTACCCGCTGACCGTCGGGCACGAGATCGCCGGCGTGGTCGCCCGGGTCGGGTCCGAGGTCACCCACCACAGGGTCGGCGACCGGGTCGGCGTCGGCTGCATGGTCGACTCCTGCCGGGAGTGCGCCAACTGCCTGGCCGGGGTCGAGCAGTACTGCCTGCGCGGGTTCACCGACACCTACAACGGCGTCGACCGGGACGGCTCGGTGACCCAGGGCGGGTACTCCGAGAGCATCGTGGTCGACGAGCACTTCGTCCTGAGCATCCCCGACGCCATCCCGTTCGAGAAGGCCGCGCCGCTGCTGTGCGCGGGGATCACCACCTACTCGCCGCTGCGCACCTGGAACGCCGGGCCCGGCACGAGGGTCGCCGTCGTCGGCCTGGGCGGCCTGGGCCACATGGCCGTCAAGCTCGCCCACGCCATGGGGGCGGAGGTGACCGTGCTGTCCCAGAGCCTGAAGAAGCGCGAGGACGGGCTGCGGTTCGGCGCCGACCACTACCGCGCCACCGGTGACCCGGCCACCTTCGAGGAGCTGGCGAACACCTTCGACCTCATCGTCAACACGGTCAGCGCTCCCATCGACCTGGACGCCCACCTGAACCTGCTGGCGCTGGACGGCACGATCGTGAGCGTGGGGGCGCCGCCCGAGCCGGTTCCGGTGACCCTGTTCACCCTGTTCGAGAACCGGCGCTCCTTCGCCGGCTCCAAGATCGGCGGCATCGCCCAGACCCAGGAGATGCTGGACTTCTGCGCCGAGCACGGCATCGCGCCGGAGGTCGAGGTCATCTCCGCGGACCGGGTCAACGAGGCCTGGGAGCGGGTTCTGGCCTCGGACGTGCGCTACCGGTTCGTCATCGACATCTCCACCCTGCGCCGGGGCTGACCCGCCCGGGCGGCGGCGCGCTCCGGGCCCCGTGCCCCGGGTCCGGGGCGCGCCGCCGCGGGGCCGCCCCGGTGGGGGTCCCCGACAGGGTCTCCCACCGGGGCGGCCCCCTGCCTAGCGTGGAGGCATGGATAAGAAGACCGTCCGCGACTTCCTGGTCGGCAGGCGCGCGCGGGTGACGCCGGAGCAGGCCGGGATCCCCGTCTACGGGGACGACCGCCGGGTGCCCGGGCTGCGCCGCGAGGAGGTGGCGATGCTCGCCGGGGTCAGCATCGACTACTACACCCGTCTGGAGCGCGGCAACATCGGGGGCGCCTCCGACGGCGTCCTGGACGCGATCGCCCGGGCCCTGCGGCTCGACGACGTCGAGCGCGCCCACCTGTTCGACCTCGCCCGCGCCGCGTCCGCCCCCCGCGCCCGCGCGGTCCCGCCGCTGCCGCACGGGGTGCGGCCCTCGGTCCAGCGGATGCTGGACTCGATGGGCGCCCCCGCGATCGTGCACAACGCCCGCCAGGACCTGGTGGCCGCCAACCGGCTGGGCCGCGCCCTGTACTCACCGCACTTCGACACGGACCGGCGGCCGCCCAACATGGCGAGGTTCGTCTTCCTGGACCCCCGCGCCCGGGACTACTACGTCGACTGGCCCCTGGCCCGGCGCACCACCGCCGCGATGCTGCGCCTGGAGGCCGGACGCAATCCCATGGACGGGGAGCTCACCGCGCTGGTCGGGGAGCTGTCGGCGCGCAGCGCCGTCTTCGCCCGGGACTGGGCCGACCACGACGTCCACCGCCACCGCACCGGCAGGAAGTCGTTCCGCCACCCCGACGTCGGCCTCATCGAGGTCGACTTCGACGTGTTCGAGCCCGCCGGGGAGGAACGCCTGTGGATCGTCGGCTACACCGCCGAGCCCGGCACCCCCTCGGCGGACGCCGTCGCCCTGCTGGGCACCCTCACCGCCACCCGGGAGGAGGCGGACCGGGAGCACCACGGCACCGCCCCGGACGCCTAGGACCCGGTTCTCGGATGCCCTCCGGTACCGCCGCCGGGGGTCTGAAGGCCCGGCGAGGTGTCCTCAGGGGAGGGCCGGGGCCGCAGGCGGTCCGTCGAGGGCCCTGCGCCTTCCGGCGGGCGGGCCGGAGCGCGGCGGCGGTTCGGAGCGGCACGGCCGCGGCGGGGCGGGGGCCGCAGCGCCCCCGCCCCGCCGTCGCCGGTCCTGCTCAGTCCTCCTCTGCCTCCGCCTCCCCCGCGGGCCGGAGGTAGTTGCCGATGAAGCCCAGGACGCCGAAGGCGGCCGCCGCTCCGACGGTCGGCACGAACAGCAGCTCGGACGTGCCGGTCACCCACTCGGGGCGCTGCGCGACGACGCCGGCCGCCTGGCCCAGGACCAGGAGCGTGCCCAGCGCGAAGCAGCACAGCAGCCCGACCTTGAACAGCACGCGGACCACGGTGTGGGCGCGGGACTTGAGATCGGTCACGGTCATCCCCCCAGGACCGGAAGGACGCCCCAACCGATCAGACAGCCGATCAGGAAGATCGGGATCATGTAGTAGACGATGAGCGGCAGGAAGGTGCTCTCCGGCCGCGCCCCGGTCAGCCCCGCGGCCACGAAGATCGACCCCGAGGCGGGCGGGGAGGCCCCCTCGGTGGAGGCGAAGACCAGGATGGCGATGATCGCGAGCAGCGGGTCGACGCCCACCCCGACCAGGGCCAGGAAGGAGATCTGGCCGACGGCGGTCAGGGTGGCGGTGGAGGAGAGCGGGCCCGCCACCAGCGCGATCACCAGCCCGACCACGATCACCATCAGGGTGGAGCCGACCGGCAGGGACTCCAGCATGGTGTTGACGTCCTCGGCCAGGCCGAGCCGCCCGAGGATCTCGCTCGCGGCGATCGCGAAGAACAGCAGCGCGCCGATGGTCGCGAACTTGGGCATGGCCCCGTCGAGCAGGCGGGACCAGCCGCGCACCGTCCGCGGGAGGCGGTCCCGTCCGGCGAGGAGCGAGAAGCCGATGATGAGGATGGGGATCCAGGTCAGCAGGGAGATCTCGCCCATCGCGTCGCCCAGCGGGGTCGACTCGGTGAGGTACTCGCCCAGCGGGCCCACGGTGACGCCGATGGGGATGAGCGCGCCCAGGAAGATCGAGAGCGCCCCGGCCCCCTGCCGCAGCGAGGTGCGCAGCGGGACCAGGTCGTGCTCGTCGACCCGGGGGACGCGGTCGCGGCGCACGAAGTACGCCACCAGGCCGATGCGCAGCAGGATCTGGTAGAGCCCCGCCACGAGCAGGCCCAGGTACACCTGGCCGGTGGTGACCATGCCCCCGGCGAAGCCGATCATGATGACCATGGACGCGCTGGGCGGCAGGGCGGCGCCCATGCCGCCGTTCCCGGCCAGGACGGTCGCGGCCCGGGTGGGGGTCCACCCGGTGCGCACCATCCAGGGTCCGGTGAAGGAGCCGCTGGAGGCGGTGTTGGCCGAGTTGGACCCTGACAGGGACCCGAAGACGGCCGAGGCGACCGTGTCGATGTAGCCGGGGCCGCCGCGGATGCGGCCGAACACGGAGTTGAGGATGGCCAGGATCCTCTGGATCAGCCCCGTGGCGTCGATGAGGTAGGCCATGAACACGAAGGCCAGGGCCGCGTAGAGCACGTCGTGGGTGAGCGCGTCGGCCAGTCCGCCCAGGAGGTAGGCGGGGGCCTGCGCCCCGGCGAACAGGGAGGTGGCCACGAGTCCGAGCAGCATGGCCTCGCCCATGTTCCGCTTGAACACGACGTTCCACACGATGATCACGGCGATGAACGCCGCGAGGGCTAGCAGGGCGATGGGCATGGGGAGACCTTCGGTGCGGGGGTGTGCCGGTGCCCGCGGGCGGGCGGGGTGTCGCTCGGGCGGAGCGACCGCGGGGGCCGGGGCGCGCTCACGCGCGTTCCCGGCGGATGGTCCGCAGGCGCTCGGCCTCGTCCTCCAGGACGAGCCGGGCCGCGGCGAGGGTCTGCTCGGCCTCCAGGCGCGGGACGATGAACACGCCGTCGCCGTCGGCGACCACGATGTCCCCCGGGGCGCAGACCGCGCCCCCCACGGAGATGGTGCGGCCGATGTGGCCGGGCCCGTCCTTGTAGGGGCCCGCGGGGGAGACCGCGGCGGCCCAGACGGGGAATCCGAGCTCGCGCAGCTCGTCGACGTCGCGCACCGCGCCGTCGACCACCATGCCGCGCACCCCCCTGTTGACGGCGCGCTCGGCGATCAGCTCGCCCAGCAGCGCCCGGGAGTCGTCGCCCCCGCCGTCCACGACCAGCACGTCGCCGGGGCGCGCGACGGCCAGGGCGCGGTGCAGGGCCTTGTTGTCGCCGGGGCGCGTCTGGACGGTCAGCGCGCGGCCCGCCAGCCGCGCCCCGGCCCAGACCGGCCTGATCCGGGAGGAGAGGAACCCGAGGCGGTCGCGGGCGTCCCCGATGGCCGCGGTGGGGATCTCCGCGAAGGCGTCGATCAGTTCGGGGGCGCCGTCGCCGGCCGAGCGCGCCAGGTACCGGTGGCGGTCGGCCGCGCCCCGGCTCACCGGCGTCTCGACCGAGAGGTCGGCCAGCAGCTCGATGCTCGCGTCCAGCTCGCGGGACCGCCGCACGGCGTGCAGGCGGGTGCCGCGGTCCAGGCGGTCGAGCGTTTCGGAGCCCCCGGCGAGCACGTCGGCGATCTGCTTGCGCATCCACTCCTCTTCACCCGCCGCGGTCCCCGCGTCGACGGACTCGGTGATCAGTGCGCCGAGGCCCTTCATGAACACGCTGCGCAGCAGTTTGCGTCCGGACGCCGCTCCGACGGCGTCCCCGATCGGCTCGGCGGCGGAGCCCACGGCCTTCAGGGCCTCTGCGGCCGCGTCCGCCGCCGGACCGGCGAGGAGGACCTCGACCGCCGCCCCGAACTTGACGACGGAACCGATGACGGCCCCGTCCACGACGCGGGCCGCGTCACCGATGGTACGGGCCACCTCGGCCTTGACCTGCGGCGAGGCCGCGTTCAGGTCGATGTAGAGGGCGTCCTCGCGCAGGGCGGGCGCGGCGTCGCGGGCGGCGGAGACCGCGTGGGCGGCCGTGGTCAGGCTCAGGACGAGGTCGGCGTCCGCGACCGCCTCGGCCGTCGACGGGGCCCGTGTGACGCCCGCGGGCGTCGGGATCGCGGGCGCGGGGTCGAAGCCGACCGTCCGCCGGCCGGCGGACGCGAAGGCCTCCGCGTAGATCGCGCCGGCTTCGCCGAGCCCCAGGACAGCTACCTTCATTACTCCACCATCTATCATTGGGTGATAGTTCCTCTTGCTGGTTGATAGGGAGTGTGACCTGTGGCTCTTCCGGCTGTCAACCCGCCGGAAACATCTCCGCTACCTTGGGGAGGGCCATACCGGGCGGGAACGCCGTCCCCGGCGGGCTTCGCGGGCCCCGTCCGGGACGCGGAGGACCCCCGAGGACACACGAGCGAAGGAGCGGCGAGGCGAGCATGGGCGCCACAGCCGGAGGCGGAAACCAGGGGCGCACGCTCGACCGTGCGCTGGACGTCCTCGAATGCCTGGAACGCGCGCGCGGCCCGCTGCGGCTGAGCGACATCGCGCGGGAGGCCGACCTGCACCTGGCCACCACCCAGCGGACGGTCAACCAGCTCGTGCGGCGCGGCTACGTCCAGCAGGGCCGCCTGGGGTACTCGCTCGGCCCGGTCGTGCTGTCACTGGCCCACGGCTTCGTGGTCAACGACCGGCTGAGCACGGTCGCGACGCCGGTGCTCACCGAGCTGTCCGCGACCACGCGGCTGACCTCGTCGGTGTTCGTCCGGTCGGGGGACGAGCGCATCCTGGTCGCCCGCGTCAGCGGCGCCGACCCCCTGCGCTACCAGTTCCCGATCGGGCGCCGCGTGCCCCTGAACATCGGCGGCGGGAAGGTGCTGCTCGCCGCCCTGCCGGACGAGGAGTTCGAGGAGTACCTCCACCGCTTCCCGGAGGTCGCGCTGGCTTCGGGCGGGACCCAGGGGGCGCGGGAGCTGAAGGAGGAGGTCGAGCGCGTGCGGGAGAACGGCTACCACCTCGCCGAGTCCGAGCGCTCACTGGGCGCGCTGAGCCTCAGCCTGCCGGTGCGCGACGCCGACAAGGAGGTCGTCGGGGCGATCAACCTGGTGACGACGACCGACGTCACCAGCGCCGAGGAGCTGCTCGCCTGGCTGCCGGAGCTGTCGCGGGGGGCCGGCGCCATCGGGGCCCGCATCTGACCGGACCCCCGGGACGCGGGGGGCGTACGGGGACCGATCCCCACCGAAGCGACCATTCGGAAACCCCGCGTGCCCCCACCCTCACCCTTGGTAGTTTCCCTGTGTCCGGCGGTCCCCTCCGCCCGCGGCCACCGAGAGGAACACGAGGAATCCCATGGGCAGCCCCCGCGCGCAGATGGCGCACCACCTCCCCGAGGCGTACACGGAACTGGCCCGCCTGAGCGCGGTCCTGGACGGGGTCCTCGACGACGGGCTGCACACGCTCGTCAAGCTCCGCGCCTCCGTCCTCAACGGCTGCGCCTTCTGCGTCGACATGCACACCCGGGAGGCCCTGGAGGCGGGGACGTCCCCGCAGCGGGTCGCGCTGGTGGCGGCCTGGCGCGAGGCGGGCGGCCACTTCACCGAGGTCGAGCGCGCCGTGCTGGCGGTCGTGGACGCCCTCACCCGCCTGGACGGCGACGGCCTGCCGGACGAGGTCCACGACGCGGCCGCCGCGCACCTGTCCGAACGGGAGATGGTCGCGCTCGTCACCGCCGTCGGCCTGGTCAACCTCTACAACCGCCTCGGGATCGGCACCGGCATGACCCCGCCGGTGCGCTGACCGGGCCCCGCCCGCGGGGCGCCGCGCCGGGCGCCCCGCCCCGGGCGGCGGGTCAGAGCGGTTTGCGGCCCTGCACGGAGTAGATCGCGCAGGAGCAGGCCCGGAACGACGGATCGGCCAGCAGGTCCCGCACCCGGGCCAGCTCCCCGTCGGTCATCCCCTCCCGAACGAACGCGTCCCGCAGGTGGCGGGTGTGGTGGGAGATGAGGTGCACGCCGGGGGACTCGGCGGTCCACAGCTCCAGGTGCGGCTGCGGGTCCACCTCCACCAGTCCGGCACGGCGCATCGCCACCGCGGCGTTGCGGCCCCAGGCGGGGTCGGCGCCGGCCCGGGCCATCAGCCGGATCTTCGCGTCCAGGAACCGCTCGTACAGGTCCCGGGCGCCCTCGTCGGGCATGAGCAGGGACGGGCCGTAGGTGATGTCGAACTCGTCCAGCTGGAGCACGCCGCCGGGCTTGAGGGCGCGCACCAGCCTGTCCAGGACCTTGACGCGTTCGGGCAGGTGGAGCAGGACCAGGCGGGAGTGGACGAGGTCGAAGGCCCCCTCGGGCAGCGGGTCCCGGACGACGTCGTGCCGCAGCACCTCCAGCCCCTCGGCGGGGGCGATGTGCTCGGGCTTGACGTCGGTGGCGGTGACCGAGCCGCCCGGGGCGACCCGGTCGGCCAACCAGTGGGCGACGCTGCCGCCGCCGGCGCCCACCTCCAGGCAGCGCCAGCCGGGGCCGACGCCGGTCTGCGCCAGTCTGCGGGTGGTCAGCGGGTCGTAGGCGGCGGCCAGGAAGCGGTGCTGGTCGGGCGCGTTCTCGTTGTGGTTGTCGAAGACGTAGCCGGGCGCCGTGGCGGTGCCGTTCATCGGGGGCCTCCAGAGAGTACGGTCGGTCGGTCGCGGACCGCCTCGGCGGCCATCCGGGTCAGGGTGGCGGTGCACACCTTGCCGGTGGGGCCGAGCGGTAGCGCGGGCAGGAAGACCACGTGCTCGGGCAGGGCGCGCACGTCCACGCCGTGCCCTTCGCGCAGGTGGGAGAGCAGTTCGCGGGGGGTGGGCGGGTCCACCCCGGGCAGCGGGCAGACACAGGCGCACACGCGCTCGCCCAGGTCGGGGTCGGGCACGGGCACGCACTGGGCCTCGGCCAGGGCGGGGTGGGCGGCCAGGGCGCGCTCCACCTCGGCGGGGTGGAGGGTCACGCCGCCCCGGATGACGGTGCGGCGCAGCCGGTCCACCACCCGCAGGGTCCCGTCGGCGTCGATCCGCCCCAGGTCCCCGGTGCGCACCCACCCGCCCGGGGCGCGCCGGCGGGCGTCGAGGTCGGGTGCGGCCACGTGGCACAGGGGCGTCATCGGCCCGCGGGCGAGGATCTCCCCCGTCCCGCCGGCGGGCAGCGGCCCGCCCCGGGGGTCGCACACCCGGATCTCGCAGACGGCGGGGTCGGGGCGCCCGGCCACCCCCGGCTCCCACGCGGCGGGGTCGTGCGCGGTGTGGCAGTTGACCCCGTCGGTGGACCCGTACACGTTGACCACGGGCCGGCCGAAGCGCCGCACGCACAGGTCGCGGACCTCGCGGTGCAGGGGCGCGCCGCTGGCCACGAGCGCGCGCAGCGAGGAGGTGTCGGCGTCCTGTTCGGCCAGGGCGGCGCGCCGCAGCATGGTGGGGACGCCGACCAGGTGGGTGGGGCGGTGGCGCTCGATCGCGCGCAGCACCCGCACCGGGTCGAACGGGCCGGGCAGGACCAGCGTCGCGCCGAGCGCGACCAGGGAGACCAGGCCCAGCGACCCGAAGGAGGAGGCCAGGGGGACCGCGATCAGCGGGCGGACGGGGCCCCCGCCCAGGACCGCCCGGGCGTAGGCGCCCCGGCCCCCGGCCATCGCGTTGTGGCTGTAGGCGACCATGCTCGGTTCGCCCTCCGAGCCCGAGGAAACGAGGATGCGGGCGGGCGACTCCGGGTCGGGGGCGGCCGCGGCGGGCGGCGGGCCGCCGCCGTCCAGGGCCCCGGGGTCCGGGCGCAGGACGGGCGCGTCCCCGGTGTCGTCCCGGTCGGTCACCACGAGGGCGGCCCGGGAGCGGGCCAGCAGGCAGGCCACGTCGGCGGCGGAGCGGCCGTGCGGGACCGGCAGGGAGACGGCGCCCAGCGCGGCGGCGGCGAGTTCGACGGCGAGCGCGTCCCGGCCGTCGGGGAGCAGGACGCCGATGACGTCGCGTTCGCCGCAGCCGCGGGCGCGCAGCAGCGCGGCGGCCCGGCCGACCCGCGCCGCCAGCCCGGCCCGGTCCAGGGTGCCGTGTCCGTCCACCACCGCCTCGCGGGACGGGTCCTCCCGGACCCGGTCCAGGAACAGGGAGTAGAGGTCCCGCCCCGGGCAGAGCCCCTCCCGCACCCAGCGTTCCCGCAGCTGCGCCGGAACGAGGTCGGTGAGCACCAGGCCCGCCGCGGACGTCCAGGTCATCGGTGGTCCTCCGCTTCGGTGAAGGTCCACGGGGCCCGGGGCAGAGCGGTTCCGTGGACGCGGGTGAACGCCTCGGGGAACGCCTCGGCCGCGGCGGCCGGGTCGGCGGCCGCCGGTGTGCCGGGGCGGGGGCGGTGGGCGGTGCCCCGCCCGGCGGCGCGCAGCAGCCGGGCGGCGTCGGCCAGGGCGGTGCGGGCGGCGGCACCGGTGCCCGCGCGGGCGCGCAGCAGCAGCCCGGCCAGGGCGGCCTCGGCGGCGAGCAGCCCGCCGAGCACGTCGGTGAGCGTGACCAGGGACGGCGCGGGTTCGCCGCCGTCGGCCAGCAGGTGGGCGATCCCGCCGTGGGCCTGGACCAGGAAGTCCGTGGCCGGGGTGTCCGGCGCGGGGTCCCGGCCGGCCCACCCGTCGGCGTGGACGTGCACCAGGCCGGGGGCGCGGGCGGCCAGGTCGTCGGCGCCCAGGCCGAACCGCTCGGCCCGGCCCGGCGGCCAGTTGTAGAGGAACACGTCCCCGGCGGCCGCCAGGTCCGCGGCGGCACGGCGCCCGCGCCCGGTCTTGAGGTCGCACTCGACGGCGCCCTTGCCCCGGTTGAACGCGGCGAAGCGGGCCGAGAGCCCGCCCGCCAGCGGCGGGACCCCGCGCATGGGGTCCCCGCCGGGCGGTTCGACGCGCACGGTGTCGGCGCCCAGCAGGGTGAGCAGCAGTCCGGCCAGCGGGCCCTGGACGCGGTTGGTGGCCTCCACCACCCGCAGCCCGGACAGGGGTCCCGGTCCGGTGAACGGCGGCAGCGCCCCGGCCGGGCCGGTGCCGCGCAGCCGCCAGGGCGAGGGCGGCTCCTCCTCCGCCGTCTCCTCGGGCGTCCGCAGGGGCACCGCGCCCACCCCGCACGCCCGGGCCGCCTCGGCGGCCGCAGCGAACGGCAGCGCCTCCAGGACGGTGGACAGGGCGGCGGGCAGCGGGCACACGGCGGTGGCGAAGCGGCGCTGGAACGGCGCCCACCCGGCGGCGATCGCCTCCCGGGGCGCGCCCAGCAGCTCCCAGAACCGCAGCCAGGCCTCCGGGTCGAGGGTCTCGATCTCGAAGCGGACCCCGTCGGCGGAGCGGAACGGCGGCGGCTCCCCCGGCCCGGGGACAGGAGCGCCGTCCGGGTCCGCGGTGGCCTCGGCGGCGTAGGGGGCGACCGCGAGCAGGGCCGCCCCGGACACCGACACCGAGGCCCGCAGGGCGGGGCCGCCCCTCTCCCGGGCCAGGAGCACCGCCGCGACCGCCTGGGCGGCCAGCACCCCGGCGCACACCGACGCGTAGTCCACCGGCAGGAACCGCGGCCCGCCCCGGGCCAGCCCGTGCAGGTGAGCCAGGCCGCAGGCGGCCTGCACGTCGCGCTCGTCGGCCGGGTCCGCGCCGTCGGCCGACCAGCCGATGTCGCACCCGGCGCCGCCGGTGCCCGGCAGGTCGATCCGCCCGGCGCCCTCCCACGCCCCGTCCGTTTCGACGGCGCACCCCAGCGCCCGCAGGCGGGCCGCCGCGATCCGCACCGGCAGGGTGTCGCCCGCCGCCCGTACCGCGGTCCCCGCCAGGGGCGCGGCGGCGGCGACCGTCGCGGCGGTCATGTCCACTTCCCCGTGCCCGCGGCGGTGCGGGGCAGTCCCAGGCGCTCGCGCAGCGTCCCGCGCCGGACCTTGCCGGTGCCGGTGCGGGGCAGGTCCTCCCAGTCCACGACCACCGGCTCGGCCATCTCCGGCAGGTCCGCCACGGCCTCCTTCCAGGCCCCGACGTCCAGGGCGCCGTCCCGCACGGCCACGACCGGGACGGGCGGCCCGTCGGGCACCCCCAGGACGACGCACTCCAGCACCTGGGGCAGCCGCTCGTCGACGACGTCCTCGATCTCCAGGCAGCCGCCCTCGGTGAGGGAGTCGACCTCCCGGTCCACCAGCCGGACCGCTCCGGTGCGGTCGATGGAGCCGATGTCCCCGGTGTTCCACCACTGGCCGATGAGCTTGCTGCGCCAGCGCCCCTCCTCGCCGACGTAGCCCGTGCACAGGGCGTCGGTGCGGCAGTAGATCAGGCCGGTCTCCCCCGTCGGCAGGGGGCGGAGGGTCTTCTGGTCCACGACTCGGAGCCGGGTCCGGCCCGGGATGGGGCGCCCCAGGTCGCGGGTGGTGGGGTCGGCCCCCTGGCGCTCCGCCAGGGACCGCCGGGTGAAAAACCGGAAGGTCAGCGGACCGGTCTCGCTCTGCCCCCAGCCCTGCATCCACACCGGGGCCCGGCGTTCGCTGGCGCCGAGGAACGCCCGCACGGTCGAGGGGTGGACGGCGTCGAAGGTGCTGACGAACAGCCGCACCCGCGCGAACAGGTCCCCCTCCCGGTCCAGGTGCCGCTGCCAGCGCGCCAGGGTGGCGGGCTGGACCTCCAGGGTGGTGGGGCGGTGCCGGCGCAGCGCGGGCGCGGCCTGCTCCCAGTCGGGGTCGGCGATCACCGAGAGCGCCTCGGGGAACAGCCACAGCACGCCCGCCGTCCAGGCCAGCGCCCTGCCGTGGGCGTAGGAGTAGGAGGAGGTGACGGTGTCGTCGCGGCGGCTGCCCAGGACCGGCCACCGGTGCGACTCGAACCCGGCCAGCCTGCGCATGATGGTGCGGGTGGTGTGCACGACCAGTTTGGGGGTGCCGGTGGTCCCGGAGGTGTGCATGATCGCCAGCGGCGCGTCCAGGTGCGGGCGGCGCGGCGGCGGGGCGGCGGCGCCGTGCAGGTCGGCCGGGGACAGCTCCCCCTGCCGCGCCCCGTCCACGACCAGGGTGCGGGTGGCGCGCCCGCTGATGTCGCGGCCCGCGGAGCGGGCGGTGTGGAGCAGGTCGGCATCGGTGACCAGCAGGGCCGGCCCCAGCCTCCGCAGCAGGGTGTCGAGGGTCTCCGGCGCCAGGTGGGCCGACAGCGACGCCGGGACGGCGCCCAGGCGCGCGGCGGCGCACGACAGCAGCACGTAGTCCCAGTGGTTGCGCTTGGCGATGGCCACCCGGTCGCCGGGGCGCACCCCGGCCTCGGCGAACCAGCCGGCGAACCGCCGGACCAGGGCGGCGGCGCTGGGGACGTCGAGTTCCACGCCCGCCTCGGGGGCGGTGTCCAGCGGCCTGCTCAGCCGGATCGCGGTGGTGGAGCCGCGCCGGGCCAGGTCGTCGAAGAGGGTGCCCAGGTGGATGGGTTTGCTCGTGAGCATCATGCCTCTTATGCCTCGATCGGGGTCGGTTCGCGGGTCTGGGCGAGGTAGGCCGCCGTGCGTTCGGCGGCCGTGAACGCGGAGGCCACCGCGCCCTCGCTGCACGGGCGCAGCGAGGTCCAGTCCCCGGCGTAGTCGACGGCGGACAGGGGCCGCGCCGTGAACGCGGGGCGCGCGGCCAGCGCCGCGGGGCGCGGCAGCGGGAGCCCGTGCGGGAACCGGTGCACGACCGTGCCCCGCACGTGCGCGTCCACCCCGGGGAGGATGTGCTCGGCCCGGGCCAGCAGTGCGCGGTCCACGTCCTCGTCGGGGGCGTCCATCAGCGCGCCGGTCGCCTCGGGGCGGGTGACCAGGGAGATCAGGCCGCGGCCGCGGGGCACCCGGCCGGGGTGCTTGGCGTGGTCCATGGTGACCACCCCCAGCAGGGGGTCGTCGGGCACCAGCAGCGCGAAGCCCCGGCGCGCCCCGCGCGGGGCCAGCGGCGCGTCCAGCAGCGCGGTCATCCGCAGCATCGGCGCGTACTCGCAGGCCCGCAGGTAGTCGCGCTCGGCCGGGGGCGCGGCCGGGTGCAAGCGGGCCGCCTCGGGCGCGGGCACCGCCAGGACGGCGGCCCGGGCCGTGAACGCACCCGCGGGCGAGTCGACGAGCACGCCGTCCGGCCCGGGGACCACCCCGGTGACGGGGTGGTCGGTGCGCACGTCGAGCCCGGCGGCCAGGGCGCGGGCCAGGGTGTCCATCCCGTCGCGGTAGGTGCGCCAGGTCGCGGTGCTGCCGGAGGCGGCGAGGTGGGCGGCGAAGGGACCGGCGGCGGCCGCCTCCTGAGGCCAGCCGAAGAACCCGGCGGCCAGCGGGCCCAGCAGGCGCTCGCCCAGCTGCGGGTGGCGGTGGCGGAGCAGGTCGGCGACGGTCGCCTCGTCCAGGCCGCCCCGTTCGGGGTGCTCCGGGTCCAGTCCGGCCCGGCCCAGGCGCAGTTGCAGCCGCACCAGGTCCAGGCGGGCCCGCGGGGACAGCCCCATGCCGGTGAGCAGCCCCAGGGGGCGCCCGGCGTGACGGCGGGCCCGGCCCTTCCACCACACCGACAGGGCGTCGCGGACCAGGGGCACCGCCTCGGGGTCGGCGTCCAGGCCGGTGGCGCGGATGAGCCGCCAGGTCGCCGGGTAGGCGTCGGCCGACGGGATCATCTCCGCGCCGGTGTCGATGAGGTGGCCGTCGGTGCGCAGGGTGCGCATCCGCCCGCCCACGGCGTGGACGGACTCCAGCACCCGCACGGTGTGCCCGGCGGCGGTCAGCAGGTGGGCGGTGGCCAGTCCGGCGGGTCCGGCGCCCACGACGGCCACGTCGACGGCGGTCACCACGGCGCGCCCGGCAGCAGGGCCGCGGCCAGGTTGGCGGCGAGCAGGAGCACGACCGTGGCCCGGTGGGTGTGGATGGCCATGCGCCGGGCGCGCAGGATGTCCCCGGTGACGAACCCGGTGTAGAGCTGGGCGACCCGCAGCGCGATGACCGGCAGCAGCACGGTGGGGAACCACCAGGGCGCGATGCCGAGCAGGTGGGATCCGGTGACCAGCAGCGTCTCCAGCGCGGTGACCGCGATGATGAACACCGCGTTGGTGCGCGGGGTGACCCTGGCGGCGACGGTGATGCGCCCGGCCGCCCGGTCGCCGTCGGCGTCGTTGGTGTTGGAGTACAGGCCGAAGATCATCGGGCCGCCGCCGAAGACCAGCGCCTGCACGATGACGAACCCGTCGACGTGCCCGACGAGCAGGCCGTAGGGGACCAGGATCCAGCCCACGCCCAGGCCGGCCAGGAAGAGCTCCTGGAAGCCCCGGTAGCTGAGCTTGAGGCCCCAGGAGTACTGGACCGACGCGACCAGGCACAGCGCGGCGCCGATCACGGCCCACAGCGGCCGGTGCGGGGCCAGCGCCACCACCGCCGTCCACAGGACGACGCTCACGACGGTCGCGATCCGTCCGAAGCGCAGCGCCTGCGCCTCGGTGAGGGTCCCGGCGACCAGGGGTTTGCGGGCCAGGCGGCGGCGGGCGGCGTCCGAGCCGTAGTTGGCGGCGTCGGAGCCGTCCCGGTAGCCGGTGACGTCGTCGAAGGCGACCATGGCGGCCACCACGGCCACCTCGGCGAGCAGCACCAGCAGCAGGAACCCGAGGGTGTCGGCGCGCGGGCCCAGCAGCGGCAGGGTCATCGCGAACACCAGCGGCAGGCCGATGTAGTAGTCGACGATGTCGAGCTTGGCCAGCCGGGCGTAGGTGCCCAGGGCGGGCCGGGGGGCCGGCGCCGCGGGCACCGGTGCGGGCGGCGCGGTCAGGTGGTCGGTCATGCTTTCCTCCCGAGGGCGAACGCGCGGACCGCGGAGACCACGTGCTCGACGGCCGCGTCGGCCAGGTGCGGGTACAGGGGCAGGGAGATGTTGCGGCGCGCCGCCTCCCGGGCGCGGGGCCAGTCCCCGCCGGGCCGGGCGTGGGGGGCGAAGGCGGGCTGCTCGGGCAGGGTCCGCGGGTAGTAGACGTGGGCGTCCACCCCGGCGGCGGCCAGGTGGTCGCGCAGCCCGTCCCGGTCCTCGCACAGCAGCGTGTAGACGTAGGGGAAGCGGCCGTCCCCGCCCACCGGGGGCGCGACCACCCCGGCCTCGGCGAGGTCGGCGAAGGCCGCCGAGTAGTGGTCGCAGATGGCGGTGCGGCGGGCGACGCGCTCCTCCAGCCCCGCCAGGCGGTGCAGCTGGAAGGCCGCCATGACCTCGTCGAAGCGGCTGTTGTGGCCGACGTGGTGGTGCAGGAAGCGGTTGCGGCCGTCCTGGCCGTGGTTGCGCAGCATCCGCACCCGTCCGGCCAGGGCCGCGTCGTCGGTGAGGACCACTCCGCCCTCGCCGGGCATCCCGAAGACCTTGACCTGGACGAAGGAGTACACGCCGGCGTCGCCCCACCGTCCGGCGGGCCTGCCGCGGAGCACGCCGCCCTGGGCGAGCGCGGAGTCCTCCACGAGCCGCAGCCCGGTCCGGGCCGCCAGGTCGCGCAGGCGCGGCATGTCGGCCATGACGGAGAACATGTGCGCGGGCATCAGGGCGCGGGTCCGTCCGGTGACCAGCTCCTCGGCGCGTTCGGGGTCCATGGTCAGGGTGGCCGGGTCGATGTCGGCGAAGACGGGGACCGCGCCGACCGCCAGGACGGTGCTCGCCAGGGGGGCGCAGCCGAAGGCGGGGACGATCACCTCGTCGCCCGGGCCGACGCCCATGGCGGCCAGGACCAGGGTGAGCGCGGAGGTGCCGCTGGAGCAGGCCACCGCGTCGGCGGAGCCCAGGCGGGCGCGCAGCGCGTCCTCGAAGCGGGCGGTGCGCCGGCCCAGGATGAACTTCTGCTCCGGGTCGGTGCCGACCTCGTACAGCGCCTCCAGCAGCACCTCGCGGTCGGCCTCGAACAGGTCGGGGGCGAAGAACGGCACGGCGGTCCGTTCGGCGGCCACGGTCATCGGGACCTCCCGGAGTAGTGGCGTTCGATCTCGTCGCAGACCCGGTCGACGGCCTCCTCGGCCAGGTCGGGGTAGAGCGGGAGGGCCAGGGCCGTGCGGCAGAGCTCCTCGGCCCGGGGCAGGTCGCCGGGCCGGTACCCCAGGTGCGCGAAGCAGGGCTGCAGGTGCAGGGGGCGCGGGTAGTAGACCTCGGTGCCGATCCCGGCCGCGGCCAGGCGGGCGGCGAGGCCGTCGCGGTCGTCGACCTGGACGAGGTGGACGTAGACCACCCGGTTCTCGCCGGGCCGGACGGGGAGGTCGCCGGGGACGGCGCGCACGCCGGGCAGGCCGCGCAGCCGGTCGTCGTAGCGGCGCGACAGCACGGCGCGGCGTTCGATGTCGGCGTCCAGGTGGGCGAGCTTGGCCAGCAGGACGGCGGCCTGGAGGTCGTCCATCTTGCTGTTGCCGCCGGTGACGACGGTCGGGTTGGAGATGCCGGGGAACGCGGCCAGGGTGCGCCCGGACCGGCCGTGGTGGCGCAGCATCCGCGCGGTCTCGGCGACGGCGTCGTCGTCGGTGAGCAGCGCTCCGGCGTCGCCGACCGCGCCCAGGGTCTTGGCGGGGAAGAAGGAGAGCACTCCCCCGGTGCCGAGCAGTCCGGCGTGCGTCCCGCCGGAGCGCATGCCGATGGCCTCGGCGCTGTCCTCCACCACGGTGAGGCCGTGGGCGTCGGCGACGCGGCGCACGCCCACCATGTCGGCGAGGCGGTCGAAGAGGTGGACGGGCATGACCATGCGGGTGCGGTCGGTGACGGCGGCCGCCACGGCGTCGGGGTCGATGCCGTACCCGTGCTCCTCGATGTCGGCGAAGACGGGGACGCCGCCGGCGTGCACGACGGCGGTGGCCGTGGCGACGAAGGTGTGGGCCGGGACGATCACCTCGTCACCCGGGCGCAGTCCGGCGGCGCGCAGCAGCAGGACGAGCGCGTCGGTGCCGGAGTTGACGCCGACGGCGTGCCGGGCACCGGTGTACCGCTCCAGGGCGCGCTCGAACTCCGCGACCATGGAGCCGTGCGAGAATTTCCCGTCGTCCAGGACGCGGGAGCAGTGGCCCCGGATCTCGGGCCATATTCTTCGGAACGTCTCCGACTGGTCGAAGAAGGGTACGCCGGAATTCTCCCCGCTCCTTTCCGTGGAGGCCGGGGAGGCGAGTGTCGACTTCATGTGCTCCGTTCCAGGGGGACGCGGAGGCCCGGCCGCACCCGTGTGCGGCCGGGCCGGGAAAAGGGGTTCGGTTCCCGAAGGCGGGTCAGACGCCCAGGAGCGGGATGTCGTTCTTGCCGAGGTGGTAGTCGCGCACGGCGGCGACCAGCTCGCCGACGCTGAGGGTGCCGTCGCCGTCGGTGTCGATCTGCTGGAACGCCTCCCGGGCCTGGTCGGCGGACAGGCCGATGGCCTCGAACCACCGCTCCAGCTCCACCGGGCTGATCTCGCCGTCGCCGTCGGTGTCGGCGATGCCCATGATGGCCTGGATGGTGGGCTGGAGGACCTCGGCGAAGCCGGCGTTGCCGCGGCTGACGATCTCGCTCTGGGCGGCCTGGAGGAAGGCCTCCTTGTCGAGCTGCTCGGTGCCGGCGGACCGCGCCAGCCGGTCGAACAGGCCGAGGTAGGCGGCCCGCAGGCCGGCCGCGCCCGGACCCGAGGCGTCGGCGCCGAAGCGGTCGAGGATGTTCTGGATCTCCTGCTCGAAGTCCGAGCGCTCGATCACGCCGTTGCCGTTGTGGTCCCAGAGGTTGAAGCGCTCTTCGAGGCGGCTGCTGGCCTTGACGGCGACGCTCATGAATTCTCCTTGAGAAAAGAAAATGAAAAGGAAAGGGTATTTCCGAAGGGGGAATACCGCGGGCTTTCCACCAGGAGCCCGATCCCTTTTACATATTACCCCGACCCGACCCCCGGAAAAACCCTCGGGCGAGAAATCGTCAAAACTGCGGAAACTTTATATCGGACATTCTTCGGTATTTTCTGCAAATGATCCCGGGAAGAGGTCGGCCACCGCCTCCGCGCTCCCCTGCCGGAAGACCACGCGCTCCTCCGGGAGCAGCTCCAGGTCCCGGCCGGTGGGCACCGGGTCGGCGTGGATCAGCACGTTGTAGTGGTTGGGCGTGTGGCAGGCGTCGAAGCCCAGGACCACGCCCACCCGGCGCGGGCCGATCCACACCTCGTCGCCCCGGTCCACGACGCCGGCCGCGGTGATCTCGGCGAAACCGAGGAAGCCCACGCGGTCGATCCGCGTCCCCTCGGCGGTCCCGGTGTGGTCGGTGGCGACCAGCTCGTGGACCTCGCCCGCGCGCACACAGCGGCTCGCGAACGGCTCCAGCCGCATGCCCCGGTCGGTCCTGCGGTGCACCAGCACCTTGACCAGGGCCGCGGCCACCTCCCGTTTGGCCCCGTCCTCGTGCGGGTTCACCGGACCACCCCCTCTTCCCGGGCCGCCGCGCGGTAGGCCTCGGCGACCAGGCGCAGCGCGGACACCCCGGCCCCGTCGCCGGCCCGTCCGGCGCGGATCCGGGCGGCGAAGTCGGCCGCGACGCCCTCGTACTCGTGCCACAGCGACTCCTTGAAGGCGGGGCGCCCGGCCAGCAGGTCGGCCGTCAGCACCCGCCCGTCCGCGGTGCGCACCTCCACGTCCTTGCGCTCCCCCGGATGGGACCAGTCCAGCAGCACCCGGGCCCGCGCGGCCCCGGCCGCCAGGGCGATGTCCGCCCGGCGGTCCACGCCCGCCCCGTCGTGCTCCACCCGGGCCGCGGTCACCTCGGCCCGGCCCAGCAGGGTCTCCACCAGGTCGAAGGCGTTGGGCCCGTTGTCGGCCACGCATCCGCCGCCGCACCGGGCCGGGTCCAGGTACCAGGTGTCGTCCCCCGCGTGCTCCTCGATCCGCTCCAGGTAGCGCACGGTCACCTCCTCCACGGCGTGCCCGGCGATCCGCTCCCGCAGCGCCGCGAACTCGGAGTTGTACCGGCGGTGGAAGGCCGTGAACAGCACCGTCCCGCGCTCCCGGGCCAGGGCTGCCAGCATCTCCCCCTCAGCCACGTCCAGTGCCAGGGGCTTCTCCGCGCACACCGCCGCTCCGGCGGCGATCGCGTCCGCGCAGATCCGCGCGTGCGCGTCGTTGGGCGCGGTGACCACGACCGCGTCGGGCCGTTCGCGCTCCAGCATCCGGACGTGGTCGGTGTACCCGGCCGCTCCGGGCGGCGGGGCCGCGATCCGGGCCGGGGCCAGGTCGCAGACCGCGACCAGGTCCCAGTCCGGGGAGTCCGCCAGTGCCTTCAGGTGGAACCGGGAGATCACCCCCAGGCCCACCACCGCCACACGCAGCGCCCTCATCGCCCCTCCTCCAGGATCGCGGGGGCGGCCAGGCCGGTCCGCTCCGCCACGTCGGCCAGTTCGCGGTACAGCCCGGCGGCCAGCGGCACACCGTGCTCCCTGCACCGCCGGGCCCGGTGGTACTCGTGCCAGCCGGGGTAGCGCACCGGGTCCGCGGGATCGACGGGCGGGCAGCCCAGCACCGTCCCGAACAGCTCCTCGGCGTCCTCGCGCACGCCCCCGCGCAGCGCGTCGGGGGCCACGGCCAGCATCAGGTACCCGATGTCGTCGTCGCGCCCGGCGGGGCTCCCGTCGCCGGCCAGGGCCTGCGGGGCGGGGCCGCGCCCGGAGCCGGAGACCAGGGCGGACAGCACCTCGACCAGCAGCCCCAGGCCGAAGCCCTTGTACCGGCCCGGCTCTCCGCCGAGCCACATCAGGTGCGCGCGCCCCGCGTCGAACTCGGCCGGGTCGGTGACCGGGCCGCCGCGGTCGTCGCACAGCAGCCCCTCGGGCACCGGCCGCCCCTCCCGGGCGGCCTGGCGGATGCGCCCGGTGGGCGCGGCGGTGGTGCTCATGTCCAGCAGGAAGGGCGGGTGGTCGCCGGCGGGGGCGGCGGCGCTGAGCGGGTTGGTGCCCAGCAGGGCCGCGGCGCCGCCCGGCGGCCGGGCGATGCGCTGTCCGCCGCAGTTGCTGGCGACCAGGCCGACCATGCCGCGTTCGGCCGCGCGCAGCGCGTGGTATCCGGCGCAGCCCAGGTGGGTGGCGCCGCGGACGGCCACCATGCCGATCCCGCCGGCCTCCGCGCGGTCCGCGGCCAGGTCCATGGCCTCGGTGGCGGCCCACAGCCCGAGGGCGCGGCGGGCGTCGACCAGCACGGCGGCCCCCAGGTCGGTGACGATCCGGGGTTCGGCGCGGGGGTCGGCCCGTCCCTCGTCGAGCAGGGGCAGGTAGAGGCGGGTGAGGTTGGCGGTGCCGTGGGAGTCCATCCCGGTCAGGTCGCCGTGGCACAGGGCGCGCGCCGAGGCGGCCGCCCGGTGCGGGGGCAGCCCCCGGTGGGCGAAGACCCCGGTGAGGAAGGCCAGCAGTGAGTCGTGGTCGGTCAGGACCGCGGTCCGCTCCGGGGCGGACCCCGGCGGTTCGGGGGAAAGGGTGGTCACTGGTCTCCGTCCGTTGCGTCGGTGAAGGCGGTCAGCAGGCGGGCCACCGTGTCGGCGAACCCGTCGAGGTCGGACAGGCGCACGCGCTCGTCGTCGCCGTGCGCCCCGTCGGCGGCCAGGTCGCCCGGGCCCAGCACGACCGTGCAGGCGTCGGGGACCCCGGCCATCCAGATGGCGTCGCAGGTGAAGGCCGGCTCGTCCGCCGGCCACCGCGGGACCCCGGCCCGGAGCAGCAGGTCGTGGCCCCAGGCGTCGCGGTCGTCCAGGACGGGCAGGCCCCGTTTGGGCCAGTCCAGGCGGGTGAGGCCGCGGGCGTCGGCGGCGGTGCGGGCGAACAGGGCGGTGTCGGCGAAGGAGGCGGTGAACTCCTCCAGCGCGGTGTCGAACGCGCCGGCCACCTCCCGCTCCAGGGTCCGGCCCGCCCCGGCGTCGGCGTAGGAGAGGTTGAACAGCAGGTCGCCGCTGCCGTACACCCGGTTGTGCAGGGTGCCGGTGTGCAGGCCCGCCACGCACACGGCCCCGGTGCGGGCGTGCCCGTCCAGGGACCGGCCCATCCGGTGGGCGAGGAACCCCAGCAGGACCGAGGCGTTGTGCCCGATGTGGGGGCGGTCGTCGATCGCGTCCTCGCCGCGCACCGACACCCGGGCGGTCATGGACGCGGTGGAGCGGGTGAGGAACCGGCCGGAGGTGGGCTCGCAGAACACGTTGAGGCGGCCGGTGTGGCCGCGGTCGACCAGCGGCCGGGTGCCCAGCACCCCCATGGCGCCGCCCTCCTCGCCCGCGACGGCCTGGATCAGCACGGCCGTGTCGCGGCCCAGCCGGGGCGAGCGCTCGCGGGCGGCGCGCACCCCGGCCAGCAGCGCCACCGCCGGGCCCTTGGCGTCGACGGCGCCCCGGCCCCGGACGAGGCCGCCGTCGCGGGAGGCCGGCGGCCCGCCCGCGACGGTGTCCAGGTGCACGTTGAACATGACGGTGCGCTCGCGGGGCACGGTGTCGGGTCCCAGGCGCAGCACCAGGCTGGGCTGGCACCGGAGGAACCCGGGGTCGGCGGCGGCCTCGCGCACCGCGGCGGGCACCCCGGGCCGGTCCAGGTCCGCGGGGTCGGCCGGGGCGTGGTGCACGGTGCGGAAGCCCGTGGGCGCGGCGGCCCGGGCGTAGTCACGCTGGGCCTGGTGCAGCCGGGGGCGCGGGCCGTCGCGGCCGACCTCCAGAGGCCCGGCGGTGGGCGTCTCCAGCAGCCGCAGCAGCAGGGCGATGTCGTCCTCGGTGAGGGTCACCGGGCTCCCTCCGTGTTCCAGGACCGGCGCACGAGGTCCTCCAGCCGCCGCCCGTACTCCACGAACGCGGCCGGGTCGCCCCGGCCGGGGTCGGCGCCGTCGGCGAGCAGGTGGGGGCGCAGGTGCAGGTGGGGCTCGATGGACAGGGCGCCGCAGTACCCGTGGTCGGCCAGGATCCCCAGGCACTCCCGCACCCCGGCCTCGCCCTCGCCGGGCGGGACGTAGGCGGTGTCGCCGCCGGGGGTGCGGACCGCGTCCTTGATGTGGACGTGGGCCACGTGGGGGGCCAGTGCGCGCAGCATGGCGGGGGCGTCGTAGCCGTGGGCGACCCCGTTGCCGGTATCGAACAGCAGACGCAGCGCGGGGCTGTCGGCGTGGGCGAGCAGGTCCAGGGCGCGTTCGGCGTCCTCGCCCGCCCAGCCCGCGCAGTTCTCGTGGACCAGCAGCAGGCCGGCGTCCCGGGCCCGCGACGCGAGTTCGCGCACGCGGGCGCGGGCGACCCGGCCCCACTCGGATTCGGTCAGCCCGCCGGAGGGATAGGACATGATCCGCACGGTGCGTGTGCCCAGGAGGGCGCAGCGGCGGGCCAGCGCGTCGAGTTCGGCCAGGTCGAGGGCGAAGTCGCCGGTGGCGGGGCGGGACCAGTCGCCGATCTTGGCGGCGACGGCGACCACCCCGGCCCCGGCGCCGCGGATCCGCTCAGCGGCCCGTGCCACGTCCCGTTCGGGCACGGCGGCGATCGGGACCCCGTCCAGGGTGCGCACCTCCAGCAGGTCCCAGCCGAGCGCGTCCAGGGCGGCCAGCTGGCCGTCCAGGCCGGGTGCGGCCTCGTCGCCCAGGCCCGCGAGGCGGGGGGTCTCAGGCTCCGACGGCACTCTCCACCTCCTGTTCGGCGGCGCGGGCCGAGCACAGGTCCTTGGCCTCGGCGAGCAGCCGGACGGCCTCCACGTGCACGGGCAGGTCGCCCAGGTCGCGGGCGGGCTGCGCGAAGCGGGCGTAGCAGCGGTGCCAGAAGGCGGTCAGGGCGTCGTCGGTGAACACCGACCGGGTGGGCCCGCGGCCGTGGGCCGCCACGGTGAGCTGCGCGGTGTGGTCGGCGTCGCTGCAGGGGTAGTGGCCGGTGAGGACGGCCTCGTCGAACTCCAGCACGATCCGGCGCTCCCGCAGCGGCGAGGTCAGGTCCGACTCGATCCGGGTGAGCACCCCGGTGTGGTGCACCAGGTCCATCCGGGCGGCCCCCAGGCCGGGCAGGCGGATCCCGTCGAAGGCCATGTCGTCGAGTTCGGCCCCGGCCACCTCGGCGTCGCCGGCGAGCGCGACCGCGACGGCGAGGGCGTGCGGGACCTCGACGTCGAAGGCGGTGGGGTGCCCGGAGGACTCCAGGGTCCGGGTGAAGCGGGGCTTGTGCTGGAGCACCGTGAGGGTCCGCAGCCGCCCGAACACCCCGGAGCGGTGGACCGCGAGCAGGCGGGCGCTCAGCGCGCTGGCCGTCCACGGGGTGGCGACGGTGAGGCGCAGGCCCCAGCGGCGGCGCAGCCGGGCGATCGCGGCCAGTTCCGCCAGGTCCAGGGCCAGCGGCTTCTCGACGACGACCATGCGGTATCCCAGGCGGGCGAGCCGTTCCAGCGGTTCGGCCCGCAGGTGCGGCGGGGTGCAGAGGTGGACCACGGTGCTCCGGGGCGGCAGGCGGCGCGCGGCCTCCTCCAGGGAGGGCACCGCCGTCACCCCCTCGGCCCCCGGCTGGAGGGGGTCGTGGCCCATCACCGGTCCCGGGGCGAAGAGGCCGCGCGCCGCCGCCCGCGCTTTGGCGAGCGACGGCGCGTGCAGCCCCCGTCCCGATCTCCCCAGGCCGACGATGAGGGTGTGCAGCATGAAGGGAGGACACCTTTCCGTTCGCGGTCCCCGTCGTTCCGCGGCCCCCGAGGGTGCGCGGAACCGATCGAACGGAAGCACAGACTGGACCGATTCCGGGAAAAGCGTCAAGGAATGGAACGGGTTCTCAGGCCCCAAACCCCGGGGAACGGGGTTCCACAACCTGAGAGGATGTTCTGATAAAGGGCATCATGACACGGCGAGAGAAATCGGAGAGGAAATGCCCGTTTTCTCCGGGGAAATCAGGCGACCGAGAAACTGAACAGCCCGCTGGGCGGGGCGTGCCAGCCGCGGTTCGGGGCCACCGGCACCCCGGGGCCGAAGCAGCCGCGCCCGGCGTGCATGCTCACCTCCGCGTCGGTGAGGTTGACCAGCACGTGGGCGGTCGGCGGGAGTACGGTGCAGCTCCCGGACGCGGGGTCCGGGTAGCGCACGAGGTCCTCGAACTCGGTCGTGAAGACGACGACCTCGCCGGTGGCCGCGTGGGCGGGGACCGCCCCCACCAGCGCGCTCGTCAGGGCAAGGGCGAGCGCGGTGGACAGAACCCTCATTCCACCATCCTTTCTCGTTTCATACGCGATTCACGGAAAAGATCACCTCGCGCACCAATGACACGGAGGATCACCGCGCCAATACTCTCCGAACCCGGGGGTGCCCGCAACAGAAAAGGCGAAGAACGCGGTTTCGGTCCGCCCGGGACACCCGAATAAGCCTCGCCGGACGGAATTCGAACAAAAAGCGGACGCCGGCGCGCGCGGCGGGCGCGCCGGTACCGCCGCCCGTCCGCACCCCGTCGCCCGGCGCCCTGACAGGGCCGGGTGGGCGAGTGTTTGCCCCCTCCATGCCCGCCCCTGGCACGCGGAGCGGCCCCGCGCGGACACGCCCGGTTAGGGTGCCCGCACGGGGCCGAAAAGGGGACGCCCCCCGCGGGGCGGCCCCGCGCCGACAGGGGGTGGGGATGGCCGCGCGCGGGCAGGGGCGACCGGTCGCCGTCATCGGCGCCGGTGCGATCGGGACGTCGGTGGCGTCGGCGCTGGCGCGGGCGGGCCGCCCGGTGACGGTGTGCGGCGCGAGCCGCCGGTTCGGGCGGATCGAGGTGACCGAGGACGGGTCCGCCGAGTCCTGGCCGGTGGCGCAGGCGGACTCCCCCGGCGACATCGCCGGGTACGACACCGCGGTCCTGGCGGTCAAGGCGCACCAGACCGAGGCGGCCGCGGCGTGGCTCAGGGCCGTCTCCGCCCCCGGGACGACGGTGCTGGTGGCCCAGAACGGGGTGGAGCAGCGCGAACGCGTCGCCCCCCACACCGGCGGCGCGTACGTGGTGCCCGCCGTGGTCTACCTGAACGTGGAGCGCACGGGGCCGGGCCGGGCGACCCTGCGCCGCGTCGGCCGCCGGGACCTGGTGCTGCCCGACGAGGCCCCGGCCCGGGCGCTGGCGGCGGAGCTGGCGGCGGGGCGCATGCGCGTCGGCCTGGAGGCGGACTTCGTGACGGCGGCCTGGGCCAAGCTGCTGGCCAACATCACCGCCAACCCGCTCACCGCCCTGACCGGCCGCCGGGCGGACGTGCTCCGGGACCCGGGGGTCGGCGCCGTCGCCCGCCGCATCATGGACGAGGCCCTCCGGGTGGCCCGCGCCGAGGGCGCCGCGCTGTCCGCCTCGCACGCCCGGGAGGTCCTGGCCTGGCTGGAGAACGCGCCGGAGGGCGCCACCACGTCGATGCTCCAGGACCGGATCGCCGGGCGGCCGCTGGAGTACGACGCCCTGACGGGGGCGGTGGTGCGCGCCGCCGAGCGCCACGGCATCGACGTGCCGGTGAACCGGCTGATCCTGGCGCTGACCGCGGCGACCTGTTCCGGCCCGTGACCCACGTCACCCTGGGTCCGGGGCTCCGGGCGGAACGTCACCTAATGTCAGGAGAACCTCAATTCTCCGGCGGGGATTGGACACATCGCCCCGAACGTGCTCACCCTCCTTCGGAAAGCGCAGGAAATCCGCCGGTGACCTGCCGGTAACGAACGGAATCCGTCGGCCCGGTCCGCGGCGGCGCCTGCACACCCCCACGACGAAGGAACACATGACCTCCCCCAACGAGCAGAAACCGGACGACCGCACCGCATCGCCCCCGGAGGAGTCCGCCGAGGGCCGCTTCACCCGCTCCCGCGTCATCGGCCTCATCGCGGGCCCCCTCGTCGGCCTGATCGTCTACCTGCTCATGCCGGACATGCCGCTGCCGCTCGCCGAGGGCGAGGACGAGGCCGTCGTCTCGGCCAACGGCCGCACCGTCGCCGCGATCACCGCGTTCATCGCCATCTGGTGGGCGACCGAGGCCATCCCGATCCCGGTCACCTCGCTGCTGCCGCTGGTGCTGTTCCCCGTGATGCTGGACGGCACGCCCATCGCGAGCGTGTCCTCCTCCTACGGCTCCGACACCATCTTCCTGTTCATGGGCGGCTTCATGCTGGCCCTGGCCATGCAGAAGTGGAACCTGCACAAGCGGATCGCGCTGACCATCGTCTCCAAGGTGGGCTCCAACAGCGCGGGGCTGATCGGCGGCTTCATGATCGCCACCGGGTTCATCACCATGTGGGTGAGCAACACCGCCACAGCCGTGATGATGCTGCCCGTCGGCCTGTCCGTGGTCACCGTCCTCACCCAGTTCCGCAACGGGCGCACCGACGCCAACTTCGCGACCGCCCTCATGCTCGGCATCGCCTACGCGTCGTCCATCGGCTCGGTGGCCACCATCATCGGCACCCCGCCCAACGTGCTCATGGTCGGCTACCTCTCCGACACCCACGGCATCACCATCGGCTTCGGCCAGTGGATGCTCGCCGGCGTGCCGCTGGCCGCGGTCTTCCTCCTGATCGCCTGGTTCGTGCTGGTCAAGGTGTTCCCGCCCGAGGCCAAGAGGGTCGAGGGCGCCCAGGAGCTGATCGGCTCCGAGCTCGCCGCGATGGGGTCCATGTCCCGCGGCGAGAAGGGCGTCTCCCTGGTGTTCGCGCTGGCCGCCCTGTCCTGGATCTTCATCCCGATCCTGGCCCGCAGCGAGAGCGTCGGCGGCGCCCTGCCGTGGCTGGCCGGCATCTCCGATGCCGGGATCGCGATGACGGTCGCCGTCGTCCTCTTCCTGGTCCCGATCGACCGGCAGGGCACCCGCCTGCTCGACTGGGCGACCGCGGTGCAGCTCCCCTGGGGCGTGCTGCTGCTGTTCGGCGGCGGCCTGGCCATCTCCGCGCAGTTCACCGCCAGCGGCCTGAGCGCCTGGATCGGAGGCCAGGTCTCGGTCCTGGCCGGGATCCCCCTGTGGGTGCTGATCCTGGTGGTGACGGCGCTGGTGCTGTTCCTGACCGAGCTGACCAGCAACACCGCGACCGCCGCGACGTTCCTGCCGATCCTGGGGGGCGTGGCGATGGGCATGGACATGGACGTCCTCACCCTCGTGGTCCCCGTGGCCCTGGCCGCCACCATGGCGTTCATGCTCCCGGTGGCCACCCCGCCCAACGCGATCGTGTTCGGTACGGGGTACGTCCGCATCGGCCAGATGATCAAGGGCGGCCTGTGGCTGAACCTCATCGCCCTGGTCGTCATCCTGGGCTCGATGTACGCCCTGTTCTCCTGGGCCATCGGCATCACCCTGTAGTCCGCACGCGGTCGGCGGCCCGGGGCGGACGGATCCGTCCGTCCCGGGCCGCCGGGTGCGCGGGGTCAGCCGACGATCGGGCGCTCCTCCGGCAGCTCGTACAGCCGGCTGTGCCGGCGCAGCGCCAGCGCCGACGCCAGGGTGATGGGGCCGATGCGGCCGACGAACATGAGGAAGACCAGCACCGCCTGCCCCACGGGGGGCACGTCGGCGGTGATGCCCGTGGACAGCCCCACCGTCGCGAACGCCGACGTCGTCTCGAAGAGGATCTGGTCCAGGGTGAAGGGGGTCACGATCATCAGGACCAGGGTCCCCGCCAGCACCAGCCCCAGCGCCAGCATGGCAACCGTGGTCGCCTGGGAGGCGGTGCCCGCGGACAGCCGCCGCCCGCCCGCGTGGACCGTCGGCTCGCCGCGCACGTTCGCGTAGGCGACCAGGATCAGCACGGCGAACGTGGTCACCTTGATGCCGCCCGCGGTACCCGCGCTCCCGCCCCCGATGAACATCAGCATGTCGGTGACCAGCAGCGTCTGCGTCTGCATCGCGCCGAAGTCCAGGCTGTTGAACCCGGCCGTGCGCGGCATCACCGACTGGAAGAAGGCGGTGAGGACCTTGTCCTCCGTGTCCAGGGGGCCCATGGTCGCCGGGTTGGTCCACTCCAGCGCCAGGAACGCGACGAAGCCGACGGCCAGCAGGGCCGCCGTCATCCCCAGCGTGAACTTGGCGTGCAGCGTCCAGTGGCGCTTCTCCTTGTGCTTCCGGGAGAACCGCCACAGCTCCACCCACACCGGGAAGCCCAGCCCCCCGGCGATCACGCCGAACGCGACCGGCAGCGTGATCCACGGGTCGGTGGCGTAGCCCATCAGGTTGTCGGAGTACAGCGAGAACCCGGCGTTGTTGAACGACGAGACCGAGTGGAACACACCGGTGTGCAGCGCCGCCGTGAAGGTCAGGTCGTAGGCGGTCCACCAGCGCAGCGTGAGGACGGCCGCCAGCAGCACCTCGAAGACCAGGGTGACCCACAGCACCCCCAGCACCAGCTGCCGCACCTCCCCCAGGGACACCGACTTGGTCTCGGCCCCGGTGGTGACGGCCATGCGCAGGCCCATGCGCCGGCTCACCAGCAGCGACAGCACGGTGGCCAGGGCCATGATCCCGAACCCGCCGATCTGGATCAGCACGAGGATCACGGTCTCGCCGAAGCCGGACCAGTGCCCGGAGGTGTCGACGACCGCCAGGCCGGTCACACTGGCCGCCGAGGTCGCCGTGAAGAGCGCCGTCATGAAGGGGGTCGCCTGCCCGTCGGCGGCGGCGGGCAGGGACAGGAGCAGGGTGCCGGTCAGGACGAACGCGCCGAAGGCCGCCACCGTCACCAGCGGGGGCCGCTTCCAGATCCCGGGTCCGAACCGGAGTCCCCCGACCTGCGGGAACGGGCGGCTCGGGTACGCGCGCGGGCTTCTCACCGCTCCCCCTCCTCCCCGCCGGCCAGGAACCGGTAGCCCAGCCCCGGGTCGGTGAGGAAGTAGCGCGGGCGCGGGGGGTCGGGCTCCAGGCGCTGGCGGATCTTGGTCATGAACACGCGCAGGTAGTTGGTCTCCCGTTCGTACTCGGGCCCCCACACCTCGTGCAGCAGCTCGCGGTGGGTCACCAGGCGGCCGCGGTTGCGCACCAGGACCTCGACGATGTGCCACTGCCGGGGGGTCAGGCGGACCTGCTCCCCGCCCCGGGTGACCTGCTTGGCGGCCAGGTCCACGGTGAAGTGGTCGGTGACCACCGACGCCTCCGGCTCGGCCGACGCCGCGGTGCGGCGCATGGCGGCCCGCACCCGGGCGAACAGCTCGTCCATGCCGAACGGCTTGACCACGTAGTCGTCGGCGCCCAGGTCCAGGGCCTGCACCTTCATCTGCTCGGTGTCGCGCCCGGACAGCACCACGACCGGGACCTGCGTCCAGCCGCGCAGCCCGCGCAGGACGTCCAGCCCGCTCATCCCGGGCAGGCCCAGGTCGAGCAGGACCAGCCCGGGGTGGTGGTGCGCGATGAGCTTGAGCGCGTGCTCGCCGCTGTCGGAGAGGTAGGGCGTGTAGCCGCGGGCCCGCAGGTTCAGCTCCAGGGTCTTGCGCAGGCGGGGGTCGTCGTCGACGACGAGCACCGTGGGAGGCGCCTCGTTCCCGTCGCTCATGGTCGGTCCGTTCTCGTGTGTCCGGTGCGGTGGGAACGGCGTCCCACCGCACCGATGGTAGGGAAGGGCGGCCCCCTTTCGTCCCAGGCGGCCGCCGAGTGTCAGGCCGGGGCCCGGTCCAGGGCGAGGTTGAGCTCCAGGACGTTGACGCCCGGCTCCCCCAGCACGCCCAGGGTCCGCCGCGTGGTGTGCTCCCCGATGAGGGCCTCGACCCGCGCGGCGTCCAGGCCGCGGGCCCGGGCGACCCGGTCGGCCTGCAGCCGGGCGTTCTCCACGGAGATGTGCGGGTCCAGGCCGGAGGCGGAGGCGGTCACCGCGTCCACCGGGACCCCGGCGTCCGGCTCCAGGCCGTTGAGGTCGCGGTAGGCCTCGGTGCGGGCGGCCACCTCGTCCAGCAGTCCGGCGTCGGTGGGGCCGAGGTTGGCCCCGCCGCTGTCCCGGGGGTCGTGGCCGACGGCCGAGGGGCGCGGGTGGAAGTACTCCGGCCCGGTGAACTCCTGGGAGATCCACTCCGACCCGACGGTCCGGCCGTCGTGTTCGACGAAGGACCCGTTCGCCCGGTGCGGGAAGGCCGCCTGGGCGATCCCGGTGACGGCCAGGGGGTAGGCGAGGCCGAGGACGATGGTGGCGACCGCCATCATGGTGAACCCGGCGATGAGCTGGCGCAGCATGTCAGAGCACTCCCAGCGCGCTGATGAGCATGTCGATGAGTTTGATGCCGACGAACGGGGCGATCAGGCCGCCCACGCCGTAGACGAGGAGGTTGCGGCGCAGCATGGCCGAGGCCGACCGGGCCCGGAAGGCGACGCCGCGCAGGGCCAGCGGGACCAGGGCCACGATGACCAGGGCGTTGAAGACCACCGCCGACAGGATCGCCGACTCGGCCGAGGCCAAGCCCATGATGTTCATCCGCTCCAGCCCCGGCAGGGAGGCGGCGAACATCGCGGGCAGGATCGCGAAGTACTTCGCGACGTCGTTGGCGATGGAGAACGTGGTCAGCGCGCCGCGGGTGATGAGCAGCTGCTTGCCGATGTGGACGATCTCGATGAGCTTGGTCGGGTCGGAGTCCAGGTCGACCATGTTCCCGGCCTCGCGGGCCGCCTGCGTCCCGGTGTTCATGGCCACGCCCACGTCGGCCTGGGCCAGGGCGGGCGCGTCGTTGGTGCCGTCGCCGGTCATGGCGACCAGGGCGCCGCCCGCCTGCTCGCGGCGGATCAGGGCGAGCTTGTCCTCGGGGGCGGCCTGGGCGAGGAAGTCATCGACGCCGGCCTCCTTCGCGATCACCGCGGCGGTCCTGGGGTTGTCGCCGGTGACCATGACCGTGCGGATGCCCATGGTGCGCAGCTGCTCGAAGCGTTCGCGCATGCCGGGCTTGACGGTGTCCTTGAGGTGGACCAGCCCCAGGGCACGGGCGGGGCCGCCCCCCTCGGGCACCTCGGCGACGGCCAGCGGGGTGCCGCCCTGGTCGGAGATCTTCTCCGCCAGGGAGAACAGCCGGTCGGGGGCCTCTCCGCCGTTCTCGCGCACCCAGCGGGCGACGGCGTCCACGGCCCCCTTGCGGATGAGGTGGGCGCCGTCGTCCAGGCCGCTCATCCGGCTCTCGGCGGTGAAGGGCACCATCACGCCCCGGTCGGCGGTGCGCCCGTTCAGGTACGGGCGCCCGGCCATGGCGAAGTCCACGATGGAGCGCCCCTCGGGGGTGCCGTCGGACAGGCTGGAGCGGTGGGCGGCCTCGGCGAGCTCCCCGTCGGAGACGCCCGGCAGGGTCAGGAACTCGGACGCCTGCCGGTTGCCGTGGGTGATGGTGCCGGTCTTGTCCAGGAGCAGGGTGGTGACGTCGCCGGAGGCCTCCACCGCCCGCCCGGAGGTGGCCATGACGTTGCGGCGCACCAGCCGGTCCATGCCCGCGATGCCGATCGCGGACAGCAGGGCGCCGATGGTGGTGGGGATGAGGCACACCAGCAGGGCGATGAGGACGATGGTGTCCTGGCGCGCCTGCGAGTAGACCGCCAGGGGCTGGAGGGTGACCACGGCCACCAGGAACACGATCGTCAGCCCGCCCAGCAGGATGTTCAGGGCGATCTCGTTGGGGGTCTTCTTGCGTTCGGCCCCCTCGACCAGCGCGATCATCCGGTCCAGGAAGGTCTCGCCCGGCGGGGTGGTGATGCGCACGACGATCTCGTCGGACAGCACCGTGGTCCCGCCGGTGACCGCCGAGCGGTCGCCGCCGGACTCGCGGATGACGGGCGCGGACTCGCCGGTGATGGCGGACTCGTCGACGGTGGCGATGCCCTCGACGACGTCGCCGTCGCCGGGGATGACCTGCCCGGCGGCGACCACGCACTCGTCGCCGACCTTGAGATCGGTGCCCGCGACGGTCACGAGCTCCCCGCCGGGGGTGCGCACCCGGGCCTCGGTGTCCCTGCGGGTGGCGCGCAGGGCCGCGGCCTGGGCCTTGCCCCGGCCCTCGGCCAGCGCCTCGGCGAAGTTGGCGAACAGCAGGGTCGCCCAGAGGAAGACGGTGAGCAGGGCCCCGAAGCCGGCCCGCGCGGTGTCGCCCTGGACGAGGGAGGCCGTGAACAGGACGGTGGCCAGCGCGCTGCCGACCAGCACCACGAACATCACAGGGTTGCGGAACTGGACGCGCGGGTCGAGCTTGCGGACCGAGCCGATCAGCGCCTGGCGCAGGATGGGCCCGCTGACCAGACTCCCCTTCGGCTCGGGGAACGCCTCCTCGTCCGGCGGGTAGATGAAGACGGGTTCGCGCTCGGGAGCGGTGATGACGTCCCGGGGCACGGGTTCGGACGTGTCGTCGTGCATGGTGCGGCTCACAGTGAGAAGTACTCGGCGACGGGGCCGAGGGTCAGGGCGGGCAGGAAGGTCAGTCCGGCGACGATGACGACGACCGCGACGACCAGCCCGCCGAACATCGGGGTGTGGGTGGGCAGGGTGGAGACGGTGGCGGGCACCGGCCGCTTGCGGGCCAGGGACCCGGCGATGGCCAGGACCGGGAGGATGAGCAGGAAGCGGCCGACCAGCATCGCGACCCCCATCGTGGTCGTGTACCACCAGGTGGCGGCGTTGAGCCCGGCGAAGGCCGACCCGTTGTTGTTGGCGGTGGAGGCGTAGCCGTAGAGGATCTCCGACAGCCCGTGCGGCCCGGTGTTGTTCAGCGAGGCCAGCGCGGCGTCGTTGACGGCCGAGGCGGCGGCGAAGCCGAGCAGGACCACCGGCATCGCCAGGAGGTAGAGCATCACGAGCTTGATCTCGGGCGCGGTGACCTTCTTGCCCAGGTACTCGGGGGTGCGGCCGATCATGAGCCCGGCGATGAACACCGTCAGGATCACCATGACCAGCAGGCCGTTGAGGCCGACGCCCGCGCCGCCGGGGCTGAGCTCGCCGAACATCATGTGCAGCATCGACAGGCCGCCGCCGAGCGGGGTGAAGCTGTCGTGCATGGCGTTGACCGAGCCGTTGGAGGTGCCCGTGGTGGCCGCGGCCCACAGTCCGGAGGCGGCGGCGCCGAAGCGGGTCTCCTTGCCCTCCAGGTACCCGGCGGACTGGTCCACGCCCATGCCGCCCAGCAGCGGGTTGCCCGCGCCCTCCAGGAGCATGACGGCGACGGACATGAACGCCCACACCGCGAACATGATCCCGAAGACCGCGCGGCCCTGGCGGCGGTCGCCGCACAGGTGCCCGAAGGCGAAGGCCATGGAGAAGGGGATGATGAGGATCGCCCAGGTCTGGACGAGGTTGCTCAGTGCGGTGGGGTTCTCGAAGGGGTGGGCGGAGTTGGTGTCGAAGAACCCGCCGCCGTTGGTGCCGAGCTGCTTGATCGCCACCTGGCTGGCGGCCGGTCCGCCGGGGACCGCCTGGGCGGCCCCCTCGACGGTGGTGACGACGGTCTGCCCGTTGAGGTTCTGGACGACGCCCTGGGTCACCAGGACCAGGGCGACCAGGAACGACAGGGGGAGCAGGACGCGCACCACGCCGCGGGTGAGGTCCACCCAGAAGTTGCCCAGCGTGGTGGCGCCCCGGCGGGCGATGCCGCGGATGAACGCCGCCATCACGGCCATGCCCGCGCTCGCCGAGACGAAGTTCTGGACGGTGAGCCCGGTCATCTGGGAGAGGTGGCTCATCGTGGTCTCGCCCGCGTACGCCTGCCAGTTCGTGTTGGTCATGAAGCTGACCGCGGCGTTGAAGGCGATGTGGGGGTCGAGGCCGGGCAGGCCGTCGGGGTTGAGGGGCAGCACGCCCTGGGCGCGTAGCAGCGCGTACAGGAACAGGAAGGACATGAGGCTGAAGGCGAGCAGGGAGAACGCGTAGCGCGTCCAGTGCTGTTCGCGTTCGGGGTCCACCCGGCAGAGCCGGTAGACCAGGCGCTCGGCCGGTAGGAACAGGCGGTCGCCGGGGGCCTTGGCCCCGTCGGCGTAGCCGTAGACGGCGGCGATGTAGCGGCCGAGCACGGGGGCGGTGAGGCCCAGGAGCGCGATGAGCGCGAGGAACTGGGCCCATCCGGTGACGGTCATCAAAATCTCTCCGGGAACAGCAGGGCGGCCGCCAGGTAGGCGGCCAGGGGGATCGCGATCGCCAGCGCGGTGATCTCTTCCCAGGTCATCGGGGTACCGCCGTTTCCGCTTCGGAAGCCGGGGCGCCGGTGCCGTCCCCGGGGTCCCCGAGCGCCGGGGCGTCCCCGATGACGCGTTCGCAGCCGCGGACGTAGGCGACGCACAGGCCGAAGAAGCCGATGGTCGCCAGGACGAGCAGTGTGTCCGCCATGTCCTTTTCCTTGTCGTGGTCGCGGCGGGGCCGGGCGGCCCCGCCGGCGGGCTCCGCCGATGCGGCACCCGCCCGAACGACTGTGGGGCCGGAGCCGGGGGCGGGGCCATCGGGATAGCGCTCCCTTAGCGCCTGGACCGGCGGATTTAGCGGACAATTAGCGCCATACGACATCAGAACGCCCTTTGACCGGTGAGAATGAACCCGGAGGAGGCGATGTGGTGACACGTGGTGAGCTGCGGGTGTACCTGGGCGCTGCCCCCGGGGTGGGCAAGACCTACCGGATGCTGGACGAGGCGCACCGGCGCCGCGACCGCGGCGCGGACGTGGTCATCGGGTTCGTGGAGTGCCACGGCCGCGTCCTGACCGAGGCCATGGTCGACGACCTGGAGACCGTCCCCCGGCGGCGGGTCGCCTACCGCGGGTCCTCCTTCGAGGAGATGGACCTGGAGGCCGTGCTCCGGCGCCGCCCCCAGGTCGTCCTGGTCGACGAGCTCGCCCACACCAACGTCCCGGGCAGCGGCAGCGCCAAGCGCTGGGAGGACATCGAGGTCCTGCTGGAGGCGGGCATCACGGTGCTGTCCACCCTCAACATCCAGCACCTGGAGTCGCTCAACGACGTCGTCGAGCAGATCACCGGCGTCCGCCAGCGCGAAACCGTCCCGGACGCCTGGGTGCGCGGCGCCGACCAGATCGAGCTGGTCGACATGACCCCCGAGGCGCTGCGCCGCCGCCTGGCGCACGGCAACGTCTACGCCCCGGAGAAGATCGACGCCTCCCTGAGCAACTACTTCCGGGCGGGCAACCTGTCGGCGCTGCGCGAGCTGGCCCTGCTGTGGCTGGCCGGGCGGGTGGACGCCGAACTGGAGCAGTACCGGTCCGAGCACGGGGTCACCGACACCTGGGAGGCCCGGGAGCGGGTCGTGGTCGCCCTCACCGGCGGCCCCGAGGGCGAGACGCTCGTCCGCAGGGCCGCCCGGATCGCCCAGCGCGGCAAGGGCGCCGACCTGCTGGCGGTGCACGTGGCCCGCAGCGACGGCCTCACCGGGGCAGACCCCGCCCTGCTGGCCCGCCAGCGCCTGCTGGTGGAGAGCCTGGGCGGCACGTACCACCAGGTCCTGGGCGAGGACGTGCCCCGCGCCCTGATCGCGTTCGCCCGCGGGGTCAACGCCACCCAGCTCGTCCTGGGGGCCAGCCGGCGGGGGCGGATCGCCCGCATGTTCTCCCCCGGGATCGGGGCCACCACCACGGCCCTGTCCGGGGCGATCGACGTCCACCTGGTCACGCACGAACAGGTGGGGCTGCGGACCCGCGCCCGGGCGGTGAGCCCGGTCTCGCGCCGCAGGCGCCTGGCCGCCTGCGCCCTGGCGTTCATGGCCCTACTGTCGGTGGGCTTCGGCCTGGGGTTCTCCACGGACGAGGCGAACCTCGCCAGCGGGGTCGTCCTGGTCTTCGCGACGGTCACCGTGGTGGCCCTGGTGGGCGGCCTGTGGCCCGCGCTGCTGGCGTCGGTGTGCGGCTCGGCCCTGCTCAACCTCCTGTACACCGAGCCCTACTTCACCCTGACGGTGGCCCACCCGCAGAGCCTGCTGGCCCTGGCGGGGTTCGTGGTCGTGGCCGTGTCGGTGAGCCTGGTGGTGGACCAGGCGGCCCGGCGCACCCGGGAGGCCGCCCAGGCCGGGGCCGAGGCGCAGCTCCTGGCCACCGTGGCCGGGAACGTGCTGCGCGGCTCGCGCCCGCTGGAGGCGCTCATGGAGCGGCTACTGGAGACCTTCTCGTTCACGTCGGTCTCGCTGCTGGAGCGGCGCCCCGGAGCGGTCGGCGGGCCGGAGCACCGGCGCGACCCCCGGGACTGGTCGGTGGTCGCCTCCGCGGTGCGCGAGGGCGAGGAGTCGTGCCGGGCGCCGGCCCAGGGGGACATCGACGTGCCGGTGGACGACCGGCTCACCCTGGTCGTGCGCGGCCGCGAACCCGAGGCGGGGGACCGCCGGGTCATCGAGGCGTTCGCCGCGCAGGCGGCGGTCGCCCTGCGCCAGGAGCGGCTGGCCCGGGAGGCCGCCACGGTCAAGCCCCTGGCCGAGGCGGACCGGATGCGCACGGCCCTGCTGTCGGCGGTCAGCCACGATCTGCGCGCGCCGCTCGCCTCCGCCAAGGCGTCCGTCACCAGCCTGCGCAGCCGGGAGGTGAGCTTCAGCGAGGAGGACCGGGAGGGCCTGCTCGCGATGGCCGACGAGTCCCTGGACCAGCTCACCCGGCTGGTGACCGACCTGCTGGACATGAGCCGCCTCCAGGCGGGGGTGCTGGGCGTGGGGCTGGAGTCGCTGCCCCTGCGCGAATCGGTGTTCGCGGCGCTGGAGCAGTTCGGCGGGGAGGCGGCCGCGGTCCGGGTGGACGTGCCGGAGGAGCTGCCCGACGTGCGGGCCGATCCGGGCCTGCTGGACCGGGTCCTGGCCAACGTGGTCGGCAACGCGCTGCGGTTCAGCCCCGCCGGGGCGCCGCCCGCCGTGTCGGCGTCGTGGGTGGGGGACACCGTGGAGGTGCTGGTGATCGACCACGGGCCGGGGATCCCGGAGGAGGACCGCGAGCGGATGTTCGTGCCCTTCCAGCGCCTGGGGGACACCGACACGGGGACCGGCCTGGGGCTGGGCCTGGCGCTCTCCCAGGGGTTCGCCGAGGCGATGGGCGGCTCGCTCGCCCCCGACTCCACCCCCGGGGGCGGCCTGACCATGCGGCTGGTGCTGCGCGCGGCCGCCCCGGACGCGGCGGGCGCCGCCCCGCCCCCCGGCGGCGCGGAAGGCCGCGCCGACAGCAGAACTTAGGGCTTCAGGACCTCCTCCAGTAGGCGGACCGCCCCGGCGGCCCCGCCCTCGGCGCGGACCCGTTCGCCCAGGGCGGCGGCGCCGGCGGCGGTCCCCGCGTCCGTGAGGACCGTGTCCAGGGCGGCGGCCAGGGCGTCCTCGGTGAGGCGGCGGCCGTTCAGCGGGGCGGGCGCGGCCCCGGCGGCGTGGACGCGCCCCGCCCAGAACGGCTGGTCGCCCCAGAAGGGGCACACGACCTGGGGGCGCCCGGAGGCCAGGGCGGCGCCGGTGGTCCCGGCGCCGGCGTGGTGGACCACGGCGGCGCAGCGCGGGAAGAGGGCGAGGTGGGGGACCCGGTCGACGGCCAGCACGTCCCCGCCGTCCGCCGCGACGGCTCCCCCGCCTCCGGAGGCGACGATCGCGCGGGCCCCCGCCCGCCGGACCGCCGCGGCGACCGTGCGGCCGGTGGCCGCGGGGTCGGCGGTGGGCAGGCTGCTGAACCCGACGAACACCGGCGGCTCCCCCGCGGCCAGGAACTCCTCCACGCGGTCGGGCAGGCCGCCCTCCGCGTCTTCGGGCACGAACCAGAACCCGGTGGTGCGCACCCATGAGGGGTAGCCCGCGTCGGCGGGCACCAGGTGCCCGCTGAAGGCGTGGACCACGGTGGCGGGCGTCCCGTCCGGCCTCCGCAGCGGGTCGTGGGCGCCGGGGCGCGGCGCGAGCCCCAGGTCGCGGCGCAGGTCCTCGGCGACCTTGCGCTGGCCGCGCAGGGCCGCCCCGGCCAGCCGGTAGCTCAGCCGGTGGAACCGGGCGGGGACCCAGCCGGGCCAGGGCACGCCGGGGGCGGGGAAGGCGCCGGTGGGCACCCAGGAGGGCTGTAGCCCCACCGGCACCGCGGGCACGCCCAGGCGCTCGGCGATGTGCCCGCCCGGCATGCCGGGAATGTGCACGACGATGTCGGCGCCGGAGTCGGCGGTCGCGGCCATGTCGGTGTACACCCGGCGCATGAGCGGGGTGATCGCGCGCAGCAGGGAAACGGTGTGGACGGCGCCGCGCAGGCCCCGCAGGCCGGTCTCGCGCACCCCGGACAGGCCGGGGTCCTCCATGAGGGCGTTGGGGCCGTCGTCGACCGGACGGTAGGCCACGCCGTGCGCGGCGGCCAGCGGCGCGTAGGACTCCGGTCCGGCGACCGTCGCCGTGTGGCCAGCGGCCTCCAGGGCCAGTGCCAGGGCCAGGAACGGCTGGACGTCGCCGCGGGTGCCGTGGGTGAGCAGCAGGGCGTGCACGTTCACTCCTTCCGCGCGGTGAGGCCGCGCGCGATGACGTCGACGAGCAGGTCGACGGTCTGGTCGTAGGCCGCGGGGTCGGCCAGCCGGCCGGCGTTCACGGGCACGAGCATGACGGTCTGCAGGACCCCGACCACGGCGGCCGGGGTGGCGGGCACCAGGTCCCCGCGCTCCAGCGCGGCGGTGACGAAGGCGGCCAGCCCGTTGGCCGGGTTGTCGGGGGAGGCGGTCAGCCGCTCGGGGTCGGCCCTGCGCAGGACCGCGTCCATCTCCTCGGGGTGGGTCACGAGCCGCCGGTACAGGGGGTCGGTGTCCAGGACCTCCAGGGTGGCGCGCAGGAAGCGGCGCAGCGCCTCCTCGGTGTCGTCGGTGGACTCCAGGGCCTCGTCGACGACCCGCCGTTTGACGTCGGCCATCCGGGCCAGCATCAGCTCCAGGTAGAGGTCCTCCTTGGAGCGGAAGAACGCGTAGAAGCTGCTCTTGGCGATGCCGGCGGGTGCGACCAGGTCCTCCAGGGAGGTCTTGCGCAGGCCGCGCGCGGTGAACAGGTCGGCCCCCGCCTCCATCAGCAGTCCGGTGATGCGGGCCTTCTCCTGTCCGGTGAACGCCGGTGGCATGTGTGTCCTCTCCTCCAGGGTGGTGCGCCCGGTCATCGGGCGGCCGTCTCGGCCCGCGGGCCGCTCCCGTGCCCGCCCGGGCGCCCGCCCGTGAGGGACAGGGGCAGGCCGCGGCGGCGGGCGGTCCAGACGACGACGGCGGTCATGATCACCATGCCCGATCCCAGGGGGAGCAGGGTGGCCAGGCCGTCGGTGCCCGAGTTGGCGATGGTCCAGCCGATCTTGAGCGCGAGTCCGCCGTTGATGACGACCAGTCCCCAGCCCGGGGAGCGGTACCAGAAGGCGGCGCACAGGGAGCCGAGCAGCACCGGGACCATCGCGAGGCTGAGCCAGGTGACCCAGGTGGGGTCGGCGAACAGCCGCTCCTCCATCTCCAGGACCCCGGCCATGGCCGGGTCGATCTCCTCGGGTTCGGGGAACCAGAAGAAGCTCGTCAGCAGGGCAACGATGGTCAGGGCCAGGGCCGCCGGGCGCCTGGTCCAGCAGAAGTAGGCGATGGGCAGGAAGAAGAGCGGCCGGATGTACCAGCTCAGCGGGTTGAGGTGGCGCGGCCAGGCCCAGGCGAGGAAGTCGTGGAGCTGTTCCATGGGGGTGCCTTTCGTCGCGGGGCCCTGCGGACCCCTTGGAAACATATGAACAGATTGAATTTTTGTTTTCAACGGATTTAGCGCTCTCTTAGCGCTACACGTTCGTGTAGTCGACTACACGAACGTGTAGCATCGGGGCATGGACACGGAACGACCCGCGGAGGACCTCACCGGCCGGGCGCGCATACGCGACGCCGCACTGGAGGTCTTCGCCGAACGCGGGACCAAGGGCGCCACCGTGCAGCTCATCGCCGCCGCCGCGGGCGTCTCCACCGGGCTCATCCGCCACCACTTCGGCTCCAAGGACGGCCTGCGGCGGGCCTGCGACGAGTACGCCGTCGGCACCCTGCTGGAGCAGGCCCGGCGCGCCCTGGAGGAGGACACCGCGGCCCCGGGGTTCATGGACTCGATGCACCGCGCGAGCGGGGCGAGCACCCGCTACCTGGCCCGCGCCCTGGTGGAGGACTCCCCCGCGGCCGCCGAGCTCTTCGACACCGGGGCGGCGCTCGCCGAGCGCTTCCTCACCGAACAGGACCCCGAACGCTTTCCACCCGGCGCCGAGGCCACACGGGACGCCGCCGCGGTCATGGGCGCCATGCAGCTGTCCACCCTCACCCTGCACACCCACCTGCGCCGCAGGATGGGCGTCGACCCGCTCGACCCCGCCCACACCCCGCGGCTGGCCGCGGCCATGGTCGGGGTGTACACGACCACGGTCGCGTTCCTGTCCGGCGAGCAGGGCCGGCCGATCTCCGACGCCCTCACCGGCGACGCACCCCCCACCCCCCGGGAGGAAGAGCCATGACGACCACCGAGGCGATCCGCGTCAGCGGACTCGCCAAGCGCTTCGGCCGCACCACCGCGCTGGACGGCCTGGACCTGACCGTTCGCACCGGGGAGGTCCACGGCCTGCTCGGCCCCAACGGCGCGGGCAAGAGCACCGCCCTGCGCATCCTGCTCGGGCTCACCCGCGCCGACGCCGGGACCGCGTCCGTGCTCGGCGGCGACCCCTGGCACGACGCCGCCGCCCTGCACCGGCGGCTGGCCTACGTCCCCGGCGACGTCGCCCTGTGGCCCGGCCTGTCCGGCGGGGAGACCCTCGACCTGCTCGGGCGCATGCGCGGCGGCACCGACGGACGGCGGCTCGCCGAACTCGTGGACCGCTTCGCGCTGGACACCCGCGTCCGGGGCCGCGCCTACTCCAAGGGCAACCGGCAGAAGGTCGCCCTGGTGGCCGCGCTGGCCGCCGACACCGAGCTGCTCGTCCTGGACGAGCCCACCTCCGGGCTGGACCCGCTCATGGAGGAGGTGTTCCGCCGGACCGTCGCCGAGGAGCGCGACCGGGGCCGCACCGTCCTGCTGTCCAGCCACATCCTGTCCGAGGTCGAGGCCCTCTGCGACCGGGTCTCCATCGTGCGCGCGGGCCGCACCGTGGAGAGCGGCACCCTCGACGACCTGCGCCACCTGTCCCGGATCACCGTCACCGCCGTCCTGTCCGCTCCCCCGGACGGACTGGCCGCCCTGCCCGGCGTCCACGATCTGGAGGTCGAGGGCGACCGGCTGCGGCTGCACGCCGACCCGGCGGCGCTGGCCGGGCTGTGCGCGCGCCTGGGGGAACTGGGGGTGCGCGACCTCGGCGCGCATCCGCCCACCCTGGAGGAGCTGTTCCTGCGCCACTACGACACGGCCGCCGAGGGGGCGCGATGACCGCCGTCGGCGCCCGCCCCGCCGGGGGGACGGCGGCCGGGGCCGCCCCGCTGGCCCGGGCGGTCCTGCGCCGGGAGCGCGTCCTGCTCGCCGTGTGGTCCCTGTGCACCGTCGGCATCGCCCTGGGCGGCGTGGCCGCGGCCGGGACCACCTACCCGACCGCCGCCGACCGCGCGGCGCGCTGGGAGCAGCTCCGGCAGATCCCCATGTTCGTGCTCTTCCAGAGCCGGGCGTTCGACGACTCCGCCGAGGCGCTCGCCGTCCAGCAGGCGTTCGGCGCCGGGACGATGTGCGCCGCTCTGGGCGCCGTGCTGCTGGTGGTGCGGGCCACCCGCGGGGAGGAGGGCTCCGGGCGGCGCGAGCTGCTCGCCGGGCTTCCGCTGGGGCGGCACGCGGACCTGGCGGCGGCCCTGGCCGTGGCCCTGGGCGCGGGGGCGGCGATCGCGGCCGCCGTCGCCGCGGGCCTGGTCGCGACCGGCGCGCCCGCCGCGGGATCGGCGGCCTTCGGGCTGGTCGTCGGCGCGGCGGCGTGGGTGGGCGCGGGCCTGGCCGCCGTCGCCGCCCAGTTCACCGCGCGCACCGGGACTGCGGTGGGGCTGGCGTTCGGGGCCTTCTACGCCCTGCACCTGGTCCGCGGGCTGGGGGCGATGGCGGGCGGACCGGCCCTGTGGGTCACCTGGGCGGTGCCCTCCGGGTGGCTGGAGAACGTGCGGCCCTTCGCCGGCGAACGCTGGTGGGCGCTGGTGCCCGTGCTGCTGTGCACGGCCGCCCTGGCGGCGGCCGCCTTCGCCCTGGCCGACCGGCGCGACCCGGGCGAGGGACTGCTCCCCCGCGGCCGGGGCCCGGCCCGGGCGGCCCGCTCGCTGCGGTCCCCCCTGGCCCTGGCGCTGCGCTCGGAGCGGACCTCCCTGGCCCTGTGGGCGGGGGCGGTCGCGGGCGTCGGCCTGGCGATGGGGGCCGTGGGGGCGGGCGCCATGGCCGAGTACGCGGGCGCGCCCTGGGTGCGCGCGATGGCCGACGCGCTGGGGGTGGCGCCCCGGGACGCCTTCTTCGTGTACGTGGTCTTCGTCCTCGTCTTCCCGATCGCCGCCCAGGCGGTCCTGGCGGTGCTGCGGCTCCGCCGGGAGGAGGCGGCCGGGACCGCCGAGCTGCTGTTGTCGGGGCCGGTGGGGCGGCTCCGCTGGGCGCTGGCGCACCTGGCGGTGGCCTTCCTGGGCCCCGCGGTCCTGCTCGCGGTGCTGGGCACGGCGGTCGGGGCCGGGGTGTTCCTGGGCGGTCCGGGGTCGGCGGCCGACCTCGTCCGGTTCACCGGGCTCACCCTCTCGCTGGTCCCGTCCGTGTGGGTGGTGGCGGCGGTGGCCTTCCTGGCGTACGGGGCGCTGCCGCGCCTGTGCGCGGCGCTGGGGTGGGCGGCGCTCGGCACGGGGATCCTGGTCGAGATCGCGGTGAAGACGGGGGCGGTGCCGGAGGTCCTGTTCCTGCTCACCTCGCCGTTCGCCCACGTCAACCCCTACTACGGTGCGCCGGGCGCCGCTCCCCTGGTGCTGGCCCTCCTGGCGGGGGCGCTGGCCGCCGCCGGGGCGTGGGCCCTGCACCGCCGGGACATGCCCGCCTGAAGGACGCCCGGCCGGGGGTGGCGCGGCGCCCCGACCCGCATTATGTTAGTGACTAACACTTTCTGCGGCGGGAACGGGCGGCGGCATGGACGGCAGGACGCACACGCGGCGACGGAACAGGGCCGCCATCCAGGAGGCGGCCCTGCGGCTCTTCGCCGAGCAGGGGTACGAGGCGACCACGGTCGCGCAGATCGCCCGTGAGGCCGGGGTCTCGCACATGACGTTCTTCCGGTGCTTCCCGACCAAGGAGGACGTCGTCCTGGACGACGACTACGACCCCATGCTGGAGGAGCTGGTCCGGGCCCGCCCCGCCGCCGAACCCCCCGTGGAGCGCGTCCACCGGGCCACCATGGCCGGACTCGGGCAGGTCTACGAGCACAACCGGGAGGCCCTGCTGGGCCGGGTCGGACTCCTGCTGTCGATCCCGGGCCTGCGCGCCCGGATCGGCGAGAACCTCGCCTCGGCCCGCACCGCCTTCGAGCGCGGGCTGACCCCCGAGGGGCGGGAGCCCGACATGGAGACCCGGGCGGTGGCCGCGGCGTGCGCGTCGGCCCTGGCCGAGGCCGTCATCGCCTGGAGCGAGGCCCACGAGCGGGTCGAGCTGCCCGACGTGATCGACCGGGTCTTCCACGCACTGCGCGGACTGCCCGCCCCGGAGCAGGGAACGCGCCCGTGAGCGCCCCCGTCATCACCGTCGAGGGCCTCTCGGTCCGCTACCCGGGCGCCGCGTCCCCGGCGGTCGACGGCATGGGCTTCACCGTCGGCCGCGGCGAGGTGTTCGGGTTCCTGGGGCCCAGCGGCGCGGGCAAGTCGACCGCGCAGAAGGTGCTGACCCGGCTCCTCCGCCGCTACCGGGGCGAGGTGGGCGTCCTGGGCCGGCGCCTGGAGGAGTGGGGACGGGACTACTTCGAGCGGGTGGGGGTGGGGTTCGAGCTCCCGGCCGGGTTCGGGCGGCTCACCGCCCGGGAGAACCTCGCCGCGTTCGCCTCCCTGTACCGGGGCCCGGTCGAGGACCCCGTGGAGCTGCTGGAGCGGGTGGACCTGGCCGGGGCGGCCGACCTGCGCCTGTCGGAGCTGTCCAAGGGGATGCGCATGCGCCTCAACCTGGCCCGGGCCCTGGTCAACCGGCCCGACGTCCTCTTCCTGGACGAGCCCACCTCCGGCCAGGACCCGGTGCGCGCCGCCCTGGTGCGCGACGTCGTCCGGGCGGCCGCCGACCGGGGGTGCGCGGTCTTCCTGACCACCCACGACATGGCCACCGCCGACCTGCTGTGCGACCGGGTGGCCTTCGTGGTCCGGGGGCGGATCGCCGCCGTCGACTCCCCGCGCGGGTTCAGGCTCCGCCACGGGCGCCCGGGGATCGTCGCCGAGCTGCGCGGGGGCGGCGTCCGGGAGGTCGCGGCCCGGGCCCTGGCCGACGACGCCGAACTCCTGGGGCTGCTCCGGGAGGGCGCCGTGGAGACCCTGCACACCCGGGAGGCGTCGCTGGCCGACGTCTTCACCGAGGTCACCCGGGAGCGGCTGTGAACCGGCTGCTCGCCGCCGCCGCGCTGGAGGCCCGGCTCCAGGCGAGGTACGGCATCGCGGCCGTCGCCGCCGCGCTGGGCGCGGTGTGGACGCTCACCCTGGTCGCCCTGCCCGCCGGGGCGGCCGACGAGGTGGCGGCCCACCTGCTGTTCCTCGACACCGCGGGCTTCGGCGCGCTCTTCGGCGCCTTCCTGCTCCTCTTCGAGCGGGTCGAGGGCTCGCGGCGGTCCCTGGAGGCGAGCCCGCTGCGGCCCGCGGAGGGTGCGGCGGCCCGGATCGCGACGCTGACCGCCCTGGCCCTGCTCATCGCCCTGCCCATGGCGGTGGCGGCGCTGCGGGACCGGCCCGCGGACCTGGTCGCGGCGCTCCCGCCCGTCCTGGGCGGCGTGGCGCTCACGTCCGCGCTGCTGACCGCGGCGTGCCTGGCGGCGGGGGCGCGCAGCCCGGACCTGCCGCGCTTCCTGCTGGTGCTGCCGCCGGTGGTCGCGCCGCTCGTCCTGGTCCCGCTGGTGCACGTCTTCGGGCCGTCCGGGCACCCGCTCCTGTACGCGGTCCCCACCACGGCGGGCGCGGAGCTCATCCGCTCCGGCCTGGCCGGGGGCGCAGGCTCCCCGCCCCCGGCCGCCGTAGTGTACGCGCTGGGGTGGGCGGTGCTCGGCCCCCTCCTGGTCCGCCCGGGGGCGGAGGCGCCGCCGGGGCGCACACGGCCCGTCCGCGTCCGTCCCCGCCCCGGGACCCGGGCCGTCGGCCGGGGGCGGACGCCGGCGATCGTGCGGTTCGCCCGTACCGACCTGTTCGGCACCGGCCGCGACCCCCTCCTCCTGCTGTTGCTGTGCTCCCCGGCCCTGCTGGCGGTCGGCCTGCGGCTGCTGTTCCCGCCCGTGTCCGGGTTCGTAATGGACGCCTTCGGGTTCGACCTGCGGCCCCACGCCCCGGCGCTCGTCGCGGCGCTGGTGCTGCTGCACGTGCCGATGATGTTCGGGCTCGTCCAGGGGCTGCGGGCGGCCGAGGAGCTCGACGGCGGGGTCCTGCTCGTCCTGCGCGTCTCCCCGGTGTCGGTCCCCGCCTACCTGGCCTACCGGATGGCACTGGCGGGCGCGGCGTCGCTGGCCGGGCTGACCGTGGCGCTGCCTCTGAGCGGTCCGTCCCTGGGCGGGGGCGGGCCCCTGCCCGTGGCGGCCGTGCTGCTGGCGTCCCTCCAGGCCCCGCTGCTGGTGGCGCTCATGGCGGCGTTCGCGGCGAACACGGTGGAGGCGCTGGTCGCCGCCAAGGCCGTCGGCGCCGTCCTGGTCCTGAGCCCCGTCCTGGCCTGGGCCGCCCCCTTCCCGTGGAACCTGGCCGCGGCCGTCCTGCCCCCGGTCTGGGCGGCGCTCGCCCTGCCCGGCTACGACGCCGGCCCGCTGACCCCGTGGTGGTGCCTGCCCCTCGGGATCGCCTGGACGGCGGCGGCCGGGTGGCCGCTGGTCCGGCGCGCCCGCCGGCGCCTGGAGAACGCCTGAGCACACGGTCTCCGGCCCCGGTTCGGGGAGGCGGGCCGCTTCCCGGAACCGGTGGCGGTCGCTCCATCCCCGCCTCCGGGAAGGCGGGCCGTACGGCCTTGACCATTTCCTGTTTGTTCGGAATGATCCGAACAAATCGATGGAAGTGGTGGGCATGGGCGAACAAGAGGCCGTGGCGGCCTTCGTCGAAGAGGCCGGGCTGTTCTACGAGCGCCTGGGGCTGAGCCGGACCGAGGGCCGCGTCATGGGCCGGCTGCTGAGCGCCCCCGAGGACGACGCCGACGCCCCCGCCCTGTGCGAGGCGCTGGGCGTGGCCAAGAGCAGCATGAGCGTCTCCCTGCGCAGGCTGGAGCAGGCGGGCCTGGTGGAGCGGTTCCGGCGGCCCGGGGAGCGGCGGGACCGGTACCGGCTCGCCGAGGACGTCTTCCAGCGCGCGTTCCGGGCGAAGATGGCCGAGTTCGACCGCTTCCGGGCCCTGGCCGAACGCGGGCTGGCCGCGGTGGGGGACGATCCCCGGCGCCGCGAGCGGCTGGAGCTGATGCGGGACATGTACGGGTTCATGGCCGACCGGTTCCCGGACCTGCTGGACGAATGGGACCGGGTCAGGAAGGGGCGCGGAAGATGAGGGCGCTGCTCGTCACCACCGGGAGCAGGGGCGACGTCCAACCGTTCACGGCCCTGGCCCTCGCCCTGGGGCGGCGGGGCCACGACGCCGTGCTCGCGGCGCCCGGCCGGTTCTCCGCGTTCGTCTCCCGGCACGGGGTGGACTTCGCCGCCCTGGACGAGGGGACGCTCGCGCTCCAGGACGAACTCGCCGGCCGCGGGACGATGGCCGCGCTCACCTCGGCGCGCCGGGTCGCCCCCGCCCTGCGGGCCTGGCTGGACAGCGTGGCCGGGCTGGCCGGGACGGCGTGCGACGCCGTCGTCTTCGCGCCCAAGGCGCTGGGGGCGGCCGACCTCGCGGACCGGCTGGGGGTGCCCGCGGTCCCGCTCCTGGCGATCCCGCTGTACACGCCGACCCGAGGGTTCGCCTCCCCACTGCTGCCCTTCCGCCCGCCCGCCGCGCTCAACCGGCCGAGCTGGCGGCTGGCCTCGGCGGTGGAGGCGCCCTACCGGCGGATGCTGCGCCGATGGCGCGCGGAGAGGCTGGACCTGGGCCCGGGCCCGGACCTGCCGGAGCGCATCACCGCGGGCGGGGCCGTGCACGCCTGGAGCCGCCACCTGCTGCCGGCGCCGGCCGACTGGCCGCCCTCCGCCACTCCCCTGGGCGCCCTGCACCTGCCGCCCGAACAGGGCCGCGCCCTGCCCGGGGCGCTGGCGCGCTTCCTGGAAGAGGGGGAGCCGCCGGTGTACGTCGGCTTCGGGAGCACGGTGCACCGGGACCCGGCCGGGCTGACCCGCACGGTCGTCGAGGGGGTGCGGCTCAGCGGGCGCCGCGCGGTGCTGGCCTCCGGCTGGGGCGCCCTCTCCCCCGGTTCCGCGCCCTCCGACAACGTCCTGGTGGTGGACGAGGTCCCGCACGACCTGCTGTTACCGCACGTGGCGGCGGCGGTGCACCACGGCGGGGCGGGGACCGTCGCCGCGGCGATGCGCGCCGGGGTCCCCCAGGCCGTGCGGCCGTTCGCCGGGGACCAGTGGTTCTGGGGCGACCGGGTCCACCGGATCGGGGCGGGCCCCGCCCCGCTGACCGGGAGGCTCACCCCGGAGCGGCTGGCCGCCGCGATCGACGGGGCCGCGGCGTGCTCCGGCCGGGCCCGGGAGCTGGCCGTGGCGGTCGCGGAGGAGGAGGGCGCGGCGGCGGACCGCATCGCCGAACGCGTGCTCGCGGCGGCGACCTGAGCCGGGGAGCACGGTGCCCCGCACCACCGGGCGGTGGTGGTGGGCACCGGAGCGCAGATGGTCGGCCCCCGTCGCGTCCGGCCAGGGACGCGTCCGGACCGGCCGGACTCCGGCCGGTCCGTCGGGCTCTCCCCGGCTCTGGACGCCCCTGTGGTCGGACATCCGGGACAGCGTGAACCGCGGGTCCAGCCCCTTGCGCAGCCGGCCGGTGCAGTCGGCCGACAGGCGGAAGGCGATACAGAAGCGGGGGGCGGACCGATGGGAGGCATCCTCGCCGTCGTCCTCGGCCGGGGGTGGCAGCCCAGGTCAGGGACACGCGAAAAGTCGACAGGGAAAAAGCAACAGCGCCACCGCCAAAGGCGATGATCCGCGCTTCATCCCGCACCGTGCCGAAGAGGCGGTCAAGGGGTCCTGCGCGCGCTCCAGCGGGCCAGTGCCGCCGGCCCGGTGATCTCGTCGAAGCCCAGGGCGAGGGCGCCCCGCACCGGGCCGTCGGAGCCGTGGACCGCGTCGGCCACGGGCGGCGGGTCGGCGCGGTGGAGCGCCATGAGGCCGCCGCGGTAGGCGTCGGCGAAGGCGCCTGGGGCCGCGGCCCGCAGGCCGGGCGCCAGGCCCGCGAGGGTGACCGCGTCGGGGTCGTGCAGGTTGACCAGGCCCGCGATCCCCGCCCCGAGCGCCCGCGCGGTGCGCTCGACCGCCCGCCGGTCCCGGTCCGATACCCTCCCGGAGCGGACGGCCTCCAGCACCTCCCGCCCGTAGGCGAACGGGTCCCCGGGGACCGGGTCGCCCCGGTGGCGGGCCAGGGCGCGGCCGTCGACCATGAGGTCCCAGCAGCCCCGCGCCCCGCAGGGGCAGGCCAGGTCGGGATCGCCCAGTGGCAGGTGCCCGTACTCGCCGCCCGCTCCGCGCGCCCCCGTCACCGGACGGCCGTCCACCAGCAGCGCTCCCCCGACGCCGACCGCGACCAGGAGGTGCAGCGCGGCGCGCGCGCCGCGGGCGGCGCCCCCGCGCGCCTCCGCGATGCCGCCGAGCGTCGCGTCGTTGCCCACCAGCAGCGGTACGCCGGTGCCGCCCGCCAGGACGCCCAGGTCGGCCTCGTGCCAGCCGCGGGTGGAGAACTGCAGCAGCCGGGTCCCGCTCACGGCGCCCGCGACCGCGGCGACGACCGCCCCGACCCGGCCGTGCTCGCGGCGCGCCGCGGCGCCCACCGCCCCGGCGACCTCCGGAAGGAGGTCCACGGGCTCCCGGTCGCCGTAGGTGCCCGCGGCGGCCTCGGTCACGGTGCCGGCGAGGTCGCCCAGGAGCACCCGCCACCCGGCGGCGCGCAGGTCCATGACGGCCGCGAGCGGACCCCGCGGGTGGGCGCCCAGCACGGTGGTCGGGCGGCCGGGCCCGCCGCGCCCGGCGCGGTGCTCGGCCAGCAGGCGGGCGGCGCGCAGCCGCTCGATCAGCTCGGCTGCCGCGCCGCTGGCCAGGGCCAGCCGCTCGCAGGCCGCGGTACGGGTGATCCCGGGTTCGGCGTACACCAGCCGGAGCAGCTCCGAGGCGGTGGACCACCGCAGGCGCGCCGAACGGGACATCCGGTCTCCGGTCACGACTGGTAGTCCTTCCACTCGGGAAATATACTCGGGCTCCGAGTAAAACTATCGCGAGGAGGCCCGATGAGCACGGACCAGGCCGGCCGCACCACGGTCGAGGTCGAGGCGGTGCTGTTCGACATGGACGGCACCCTCGTGGACTCCACCGCGGTGGTGGAGGACGTGTGGGCCCGCTTCGCCACCCGCCACGGCGTCGTGCTCGCCGACGTACTCGCGTACTCGCACGGCCGCCAGACCAAGGACACGCTGCTTCGCTTCCTGCCGCCGGGGCACGACGTGGACGCGGTGGCCGAGGAGATCGAGCGGGAGGAGACCACGCGCACCGACGGCATCACCGAGATCCCCGGGGCGCGCCGCCTGCTGGAACTGCTGCGCGGCGCCCGCACGGCCGTCGTGACCTCCGCCTCCCGGCCGCTGGCCGAGGCGCGCCTGCTCGCCGCGGGCCTCCCCGTGCCCGAGGTGCTCGTCGCCGCCGAGGACGTGGCCGCGGGCAAGCCCGACCCGTCCGGCTACGTGGCCGCGGCCAAGCGCCTGGGCGTCGCCCCGGACCGCTGCCTGGTGCTGGAGGACGCGGAGGCGGGCATCCTCGCCGGCCTGGCCTCGGGCGCGCACACGCTGGTGGTCGGCTCCCACCTCTCCCCCGCCACCCGCCACCTGGACCGCGTCCCGGACCTGCGCCCGGTCGGCGCCGACCCCGCCGCCCACGGCGGCGCCCGCCTCCACTGGCCCCACCACCCCACCCCCTGACCCCGAATGACCCCGAACGGGTGCCCCGCCCTCCCCCACCTCCGGCGGCCGGACGACAATGGGGGCGTGTATCAGCTGGAAGCAGTCATCGCCGACCGAGCGGTGCTCCGTGAGCTGGCCGGCCCCGTCCGTCAGGCGCACATCGTGCCCCTGAACCAGGGCCTGTCGCTGCTGCCGATGACCGACGCGCTGTTCGACGCGCTCACCGTCGCCGGGGCCCCGGGCCTCGACGGGTTCTGGAAGGCGCCCGCCGGGCTCGGCGACAGGTCGGCGGCGTGCTCGGCGCACGGCCCGGTGGCCTACGTCGAGGCGGACTTCTTCGGCGGGACCGGAACGCAGTCCGCGCAGGTGTGGGACCGCGGCGAGGTGGTCCTCGGCCCCCTGCACACCGCGGAGGGCGAACCGGCCCCACCGGCCGGCAGCCCGATCTCCCAGGCGCTCCGGAGGCTCGGCGTCACCAGGGGCGACCACTTCGACGAGTTCGACGCGGCCGGGCTCGGCCGCCACCGCCGCACGGACGCCTGGCTTCCGACCCCGCCCTGACCACGACGGGCGGCCCCGCCCCGGCCGCCCGGGCCGCGGTGTGCTCGGCCTAGTGCCCGGCGATCGGGTGGTACGCGGCGTGCTCCCTGCCTTCGAGGGTGTCCGTGACCATGGCGCCGAGGCTGTTGAGGATGTGGGAGCGCACCAGTCCGGCCGCGGCGGCGCCGTCGCCGATGACGACGAGCTCCAGGATCTCGTGGTGCTGGTTCAGGTCGATGGTGCGCGGTTCGGCGCCCGCGGGCAGTTCCAGGCCGATCCGCCGGTACCGGTCGGCCTTGTCCCATAGGTCGTCCAGGAGCCGGATCATCACGTTGTTGTGGGAGGCGGTGTAGATCGCCCGGTGGAAGGCCCTGTGCGCCGCGATGGCCTCCTCGCCCCAGGTGCGGGTGACCGGCAGGAGCGCGTCGGCCGCCGCCCTCATCGCGGCGATCTCCCGTTCCGTCCGGCGCAGCGCGGCGAGCTCGGTGGCGGAGGGTTCCAGCGAGAAGCGGGCCTCCAGCAGCTCGCGCGCCTCGGAGGCGCTCATGGCCGCCACGCGCACATCCCGGTGGGTGTCCATCACGACCCAGTCCTCGCTGGCCAGCCGCCTGATCGCCTCGCGCAGGGGGGTGATGCTCATCCCCATCTCCTCCGCCAGCTCGTACTGCGACAGGCGTGACCCCGGGGCGAGCTCACCCGAGGTGATGCGGCGGCGCAGCTCGGTATAGGCCAGCCCGCCCTTGCTGGAGAAGACGTTCGCGCCGGTCATCGTGACCTCTCTCACAAGATTTTCCCTCATGGGCTTGTGGCCCCACCCCGGCCAGTATAGGGTCCCGCATAACTTATAAGAGACTTATAAGACCCCTTTCCGCAGGAAGAGACCCATGCGAATCGTTTCCGCCCACGTGGGAACCATCCCGATCAGCTCGTCGATGCGCAACGCGTACATCGACTTCAGCAAGATGGACTGCACGATCCTGGCCCTGGTCAGCGACGTGGTGGTCGACGGCAGGCCCCTGGTGGGCTACGGCTTCAACTCCAACGGCCGGTACAACGCCACCGCCATCCTGAGCGAGCGGATGCTGCCGCGGCTGCGGAACGCCGCGGCGGAAGAGCTGCTGGACGCGAACGGCGACCTCTCCCCCGCTAAGGCGTGGGACGTCATGATGCGCAACGAGAAGCCCGGCGGCCACGGCGAACGCTCCGTCGCCGTCGGTGTGGTGGACATGGCGCTGCACGACCTCGCCGCCAAGGCCGCCGGAGTGCCGCTGTACCGGTGGATCTCCGACCACTACGGCGACGGCGCCCCGGACGAGGACGTCTTCGTCTACGCCGCCGGCGGCTACTACGCGCCCGGCAAGACCCTGGAGGACCTCCGGGACGAGATGCGGGGCTTCCTCGACGCCGGGTACGAGATCGTCAAGATGAAGATCGGCGGCGCCGACCTGGCCGAGGACCTCAGGCGCATCGAGGCGGTCATCGACGTCCTGGACGGCGACGGGTCCCGGCTGATGGTGGACGTCAACGGCAAGTTCGACCTGCGGACCGCCCTGGAGTACGGCCGGGCCATCGACCGGTACGGCCTCTTCTGGTACGAGGAGGTCGGCGACCCGCTGGACTACGCGCTGAACGCGACGCTGTCGGAGAACTACCGCAACCCCATCGCGACCGGAGAGAACCTGTTCTCCCTCCAGGACGCCCGGAACCTGGTCCGCTACGGCGGCATGCGCCCGGACCGCGACTTCATCCAGGTCGACCCGGCGCTGAGCTACGGCCTGACGGAGTACCGCCGGATCCTGGACATGCTCGCCCTGCACGGCTGGTCCTCACGCCGGTGCATCCCGCACGGCGGGCACCAGTTCTCACTGCACATCGCCGCCGCCCTCAAGCTCGGCGGCAACGAGTCCTACCCCGGAGAGTTCCAGCCCACGGGCGGCTTCACCGACGACGCGGTGGTCACCCGCGGCCGTGTGGCGCCGGGCGACCTCCCGGGCATCGGCCTCGAGGGCAAGGCGGAGTTCTACAAGGTCCTCCGCGACCTGCACGGCTGACCGCCCGGGACCGGCGGCTCCCGCGGCGGTCGCGCACACGGGAGCCGCCGTCTCCGATACCGCACATCGCGTCTCCGAGGCGGCGCGAACGACCGCCCGGGCCACGGGCGCCGCCGACGGAGCCGGTGCCACGACCGGCGACGGTCCCCTACCTCCCCGCGGAGTCCCCTCGGCCCTGTTCCCGAACACGGCCGGGATCGATCCGCTCACCCCCCGAACCCGTCTCTTCGCCGCGGTCCGCGCCGGGCCGAAGAGCAGAGAAGGTGCAGCAATGGCGACCTCGTACCCGTACCCCCTGTGGGAGAGCCTGTGGGCGTCCCACCGGCAGATCAAAGGGCTCCTGATGTTCTCCGAGCGCGGGAAACCGCCGCGGGCGGAGTCGGCGGCCTCCGGCGGACCCGCCGCACACGAGGGCTCCGAGGCCACCGGGCCGGCCGCGGAGCCCGGCGGCCCCGGCCCCGGCTACACGCCCGCCCGCGTCACCGGGCTGGTGCTCGGCCCGCTGCTGTTCGTGGTGACGCTCCTGTTCTTCGAACCCGAGGGGCTCTCACCGGCGGGGCTGGCGGTCCTCGCCACCACCCTGTGGGTCGCGACCTGGTGGATCACCGAGGCGATCCCCATCCCGGTCACGTCCCTGCTCCCGGTCGTACTCCTGCCGCTGACCGGCGCACTGGACGGCGATACCGTGGTCGCGGCGTACGGCAACGACATCATCTTCCTCTTCCTCGGAGGGTTCTCGCTCGCGATCGCGATGGAGAAATGGAACCTCCACCAGCGCATCGCCCTCTCGATCGTCGCGGCGATCGGGACGAGTCCGCGCCGCATCGTCCTCGGCTTCATGGTCGCGACGGGCTTCCTGTCGATGTGGGTCTCCAACACGGCCGCCACCATGATGATGATCCCCGTCGGACTGGCGGTCGTGTACCAGGCCGCCCGTTCGCTGCGGGGAGGGGAGTTCGCCGACGACCTGCCCAGGTTCGAGAAGTCCATCGTCTTCGGCATCGGATACGCGGCCACCATCGGCGGCCTCGGAACGCTGATCGGGACCCCGCCGCTCGCCGTTCTCTCGGCGACCGTCGGGGAGCTCTTCGGCGAGAGCATCTCGTTCGGCGGGTGGATGGTGTTCGGGGTCCCGACCGCCGTCCTCCTGCTGGCCCTGGCGTGGTTCTACCTGACGGGCGTCAAGCTCAGGGTCCGGTTCAAGCAGCTTCCCGGCGGCAGGGAGATCATCCGGGAGGAGCGGAGGTCCCTCGGCCGGATGTCCACCGAGGAGAAGGTCGTGCTCGCCGTCTTCCTCGGAACGGCGTTCATGTGGGTGACCCGGTCGTTCCTCTGGGAGGACCTCCTTCCCGGGATCAGCGACGGAGTGATCGCGATCGTCGCGACGGTGGTCCTGTTCACCCTGCCGACCCGCAGCGCCGGGGAGAAGAGGATCCTCCGGTGGGAGGACTCCAAGAAGATCCCCTGGGGGATCCTCCTGCTGTTCGGCGGCGGGCTGGCCATCGCCGCGGGGTTCGTCGACACCGGCCTCTCCGCGTGGATCGGCGAACAGCTGCGCGTGCTCGACGGGGTCGACGTGATCCTGACCATCGTCATCGCCACCGCGCTCGTGCTGTTCCTGACGGAGATCACCTCGAACGCCGCGACGGCGACGATGATCCTCCCGGTCATGGCGGCCCTCGCGGTCTCCCTGGGCATCCACCCGTACGCGTTGATGGTCCCCTGCGCGATGGCCGCGAACTGCGCGTTCATGCTCCCGGTGGGCACCCCTCCGAACGCGATCATGTTCGGCACCGGCAAGGTGAAGATCATGGAGATGGTCAGGTCCGGGTTCTGGCTGAACGTCATCGCCCTCGCCCTCATCGTCGCCGGGGTGCTGTTCATGCTGCCGTTGCTGTGGGGGATCGACCTCATGGCCCTCCCCGCCGGGTTCCGCTAGCCGCAACGCCGGGAGGCGAAGCCGACCGGCCCCTGTCGACCGAACCCGGTGGAGCGGCCCTCCACCGGGCCACCCGCCGGGAACCCCGCGACCATCCCCGGCCCCGAACGCACACCCCAGGACTCATCCCCTGTGGTGGACGGGCGCTGGCAGACCAGAGAGTGCGGGCGATGCCGGCAAAGGCCGGGAGCGGCCGGCCGGTGGCGTCGGTGCGGCCGGCGGCATCCGGCCGCCCGGGGCACGGCGCGCTCCGCCCGCCACCGGTGCCCGCCCGGCCGCCGCGAAGACTCCCCACCCCGGCGGGCCGGGCGGCGCGACACCCCGCTCGCGCGTCCGGCCGCGCAGACGGGCGTGACCGCACCCCTTGCCCCGTGCGGTTCGGCCGGCTCGTGCCCGCGGGACCACGACGGAAACGGACCGTCGGGGACTCCACGGCCAGAGGTCGCAGGACTTGGTCGCAACAGGGGCGGCCTCCGGAACCACCGGGAACGTCAACGACCGGGCCCGCAGCCTGCTGCTACGAGCCTTGAGGTGCATCGGCGAGCGTGCGGTGGCGGGTATTGCGACACATCACGATGAGCTCGTCCAAGATCAGGATGCTCGCGCCGGCCCTTCTGACGTTCTCCTGCCACACCAAGGAATCACAGCCCGCCCTACAGCAAACCCCATAGCCGCCTAGCGTCATTCATACAGGTGGATCCCCGGGAAAATAAATCATCAATACCACGGATGTCCCGATAGGCAGCATCATTGCCTACTGGACATGAGCGATCTCAGCGAACAGGATTCGCACCACCACTCACCGATAATGATCCAGCCTTGCCTGCGGAACGCTCGGCCACGTGCATCCACAGCCATTCTCGTCGTTCTCACTCTCGGGGCACGAACCCGCCTCCTCCTTGCGTACGACTCACGAGACCTAGACAACTAGCGCCCACAGCATGACACCAACTTCCGGGAATCATCGGTTACATCTGAAAACTAATCAGACAAAGGCAAAGAGCACTCCTCCGAGGAAATATAAATCCGCCAATCTTCGTGATTTTTTCGGAAACTCATGCCCAAATCCTCCATGTAATCAAAAGAAAAGAAAGTCACATATCCAGAAAACATGCCAGGATCTCCCATGATCGGAGCCGCGCTCACCCTGGAAACGATCCTGCGATCTGGAATTTGAAGATTGGCCCGATAAAGAACCTCCCAAGCAAAGGCAGTCCCCCTCCCAAGGAGGCCCGCAACTCCTTCCATACCGTTCGTGTCCATGTCCTCATCTGGGATACCCCTGCCATTAACGGCCAACTCGTACTCACCTGGACCAGGGAATGAGGCTCTCGATCCAAAGTAGAATCTTTTAAACTTCGAGAGCAGGGCAGAACCATCTTCCATGATCCAACCATCTACTACGACATCGGAAAAATCTTCTGGAAAATCTTTGCGCCGCAGATCACCCACAAATCCGGACCCCAAAAGAGACTCAACACCGGGACTGAAAGAAAACAAAAGCCTCTCCCTCCACCATTCCAGCAAGGCATTCAAATTCGATTACCCGCACGGGAAAACTCACTGCAACTCCAAGTGCAACCAAAGAGGGCGCCACAATGTCGACTTTTCATTGAATTCCCAAAGAGGGGAAAACCCTCTTCTCGGCGACAGGCTTCCTTTATCCTACATCTCAGGAATTCTCTTATTGGGATTCTCGGCGGCCTGGTTGTGCGTCGATGGTGGAATGGATTGTGCCAGACGAGCCGGGGAACCGTTCCAGCGGTTGGTGCCCGAGGCACCCATCCATCCCCGGGGCGGCGGACGGCGCAGACACGGCGACCGGAAGGCCCTGGCCACGACCATCTTTGTGGCCACGCCGGTTACACCTGTAACCCGGGGCTGGGCCAAGCTGCACCGGCTGGTCCTGGACGAGCTCGGTTCCCGAGGTGAGTCGGACTGGTCGCGGTGAGCGATCGGACCGGTGAACATGCGTGCCCTCAAAGGGGGGATCTGACGGGTCCTGATCTTGTCGACCGGGGCAAGAAGGGGGCGAAGATCCACCTGATCACCGGTCGATCCGGCCTGCCCCTGTCCGTGTTCATCTCCGGGGCCGCACCCATGACAACCAGGCCCTACGACCCCTGGTTGGAGGGATTCCTCCCCTCCGTTCCAGCCATGGACCACCACGACGCCGCACGGCCGAGCTGCACGGCCACAAGGGCTGCGACCACCTGCACCACTGGCTCAGGCAACAGGGATCGTCCACCGTCCGACCCACACGAGTGGGGAGTCCTCCTCGAAACGGTTGGGGCGCCACCGGTAGCAGGTCGAACACACCATGGAGTGACCGGCCGGATGCCGCCACCGGCCGACCACTCCCTCACCTTCGCCGGCATCGCCCGCATCCTCATTCGGTACCGCGGACTCGCCAAATGAGATGAGCTCTCAACCCGCTCCGCCCATCCACCGCCGAGCGCGCTGTGCCCGCCCCGGGGTCGGGGCGGGCACAGCGCGCTCGCGGGGCTCAGACCTGGGCGGGAACGCGGCCGGGCGGGGGGTCGGCCGGCGGGCCGAAGTACTCGTGGGCCGTGCGGGCGAGCAGGGTGGCGCCGTCCGCGATGACCCGGTTCGCGGCCTCCCCCACGCAGGCGGCGGCGAACCCGGGCTGGTGGTTGCTCACCGGGAAGCACCCCAGGCCGATGTAGGGGTGGATGGCCGGCACGTGCCGGGACACGTTGCCCATGTCGGTCGAGGCCCGGTTCATCGTCTGCTGCTCCGCCGGGGCGTCCAGCCGCCGCCCGAGCGCGCGGGCGTGGCGCGTGTAGATCTCCAGGGCGCGCTCGTCCGTGCGGAACTCGGAGTAGGACTGCGACTCCGGGGTGAACTCCAGCGCCGTGTCCGTCGCCAGCGCCCCCGCCTCGAAGCACCGCCGCACCCGATCGCGCAGCGGCTCCAGTTCGGCCAGGGTCTCGGCGCGGGTGTACCAGCGCCCCTCGGTCACCTCGGGGATGGCGTTGGGCGCCTGGCCTCCCACCGTCTGGATCCCGTGGACGCGGGTGCCCGGCGGGAGCTGCTGGCGCAGCAGCCCCAGGGCGACCTGGGCGACGACGAACGCGTCGTTGGCGTTGCGGCCCTCGTGCGGGTAGGCGGCGGCGTGCGCCGCCCGGCCGGTGAAGCGGACGTGGTCGTGGGCGACCGCGTAGGGCTCGGCCCGCGGGGCGTCGACCGGCGCGGGGTGGGCCATCAGCGCCAGGTCCAGGTCCCGGAAGGCGCCGGCGTCGAGCATCTCGATCTTGCCGCCGCCGCCCTCCTCGGCCGGGGTGGCGATGACGTCCACGCGCAGGTCGAACCGCTCGGCCCACGGCCGCAGCGCGATCGCCGCCCCCGCGGACATGGCGGCGATCAGGTTGTGTCCGCAGGCGTGGCCCAGGCCGGGCAGCGCGTCGTACTCGACGATGAAGCCGACCCGGCGCCGCCCGGAGCCGTAGGAGGCGTGCAGCGCCGTGGGGAAGCCGAGGTAGGAGGTCCGGACGGCGAAGCCGAACTCCTCCAGCAGCTCCGCCGTCCACCGCGCGGCGCGGTGCTCCTCCCAGGCGGTCTCGGGGTGGGCGTGCAGCGTCTCGGAGTAGGCGATCAGCCGGTCGAGGTGTCCGGTCGCGTCCGGCAGAGCGCCGGAGCGGTCGGCGGCACCGGGGATATCGGAGGTGCCGGAGCCACCGGCTACGCCTGAGATATCCAGGGCACCTGGAATACCGGTCCCGCCGGGGACGCCGGGGGATCCGGAGCCGTCTGCGATGCCCGGTACACGTGAGACTCCCGGGACACCGGTCCCGCCGGGAACGCCGGGGGATCCGGAGCCGTCTGCGATGCCCGGTACACGTGAGACGCCTGGGACGACGGTCTCGCCGGGAACGCCGGTCCCGTCGGGGTCCCAGGAGCCACCGGACCCACCGGAGGCACCCCCGCCCCCATCCACAGCCCCCGGTTCAGCGGTCATCGCCGGGCACCCCGTATCCCGGTGCGGCGGCCGGGTCCAGGCCGCGCCGGACGTAGTCGTCGCGCTGCGGCAGCCAGACGCCGAGCAGCCCGCCCAGCGCCCCCACCGGGTCCTCCTGCCAGTCCACGCGCAGGTCGGTGTCCCGCCAACCGTTCGCCGACACGGTGGACAGCCCCGCCGAGTACACCGGCCCCGCCTCTCCGCCGGCGGCCAGGCCCGCGGCGAGGGCGGCGAGCAGGCGCTCCTCCAGCTCTCCCCCGGTCTCGCCGAAGGCGGCGCACATGGCCGCGGGGACGCCGGGGTCGGCGAGCATGTTCCCGGCTGCGGCGCAGTGCGGCCCGGTGGCCTCACCGTGGACGCCGAGGGTGTGCCCGCCGCTGAACGCGGCCGCCGCGCCGGAGGCGTCCACCACGGTGAGCTGCCGGTACGCGGCGTTCGGTTCGCCGCCGACCACGGAGTCGAGCGCCTCCCGCGCCCCCTCCCCCGCGGCGAGCCGGTCCAGCAGCGCCGTCCCCAGCCTCGGGTCGGTGATGTTCTGGGAGGCGACCGCGCCGACGCGGTCGCGCAGGTGGACGACGCGCGCGGCGACGGCCGGGGAGGACGAGGACACGGCGATGCCGAACCTGCCGTCCTGGTGGGCCGCGATGGAGAAGGTCATGCCCCGCCTCCCGAGATCACGGCGGTCGCGTCGATCTCCACCAGCCACTCGGGCCGGGCCAGGGCCTGGACGACGATACCGGTGGAGACCGGGTGGACGCCCTTCAGCCAGCGCCCCATCTCGCGGTAGACCTCCTCACGGTAGCGCGGGTCGACGAGGTAGACCGTCACCTTGACGATGTCCTGGAGTCCGCTGCCCGCCTCCCTGAGCAGGAGGTCGATGTTGGCCATGGCCCTGTCGGTCTGCGCGCGGACGTCGCCGACGCCGACGGACTCCCCGGTGTCCAGGTCCTGGCCGATCTGGCCGCGCAGGTACACGACCCCTCCGGCCACCACCGCCTGGCACAGGTCGTTGTCCAGGTTCTGCTCGGGGTAGGTGTCCCTGGTGTTGAACTTGCGGATGCGCGTGTGCGTGGTCATGGTGTGATCACCCCTGGGCGTGGGACGGAGACGGGAACGGGCGCGGGCTCGGATTCGCGTGCGAACCCGATGGCGGTTGCGCCTGCGACTGCGACCGCCGTCGCGGGTCCGGCCGCGCGTCGTGGTGCCGCATGTAGCCGCGCTGGATCGAGATCTGGTCGGCCACGTACCTCGCGTCGTGCCAGGCCCCCCAGATGAAGCTCGAACCGCGGCGGGACTGCCACGGCAGCCCCATGAAGTAGACGCCGGGCTCGGAGGAGACCCCGCGCTGGTGCCGGGGCCTGCCGTCGGCGTCGAGGGCGTCCACCTGGAGCCAGGAGTAGTCGGCGGTGAAGCCGGTGGCCCACAGGACGGTGGTGATCCCGGCGGCGGCGAGGTCGAGTTCGAGGACGGGGTCGGTCACCGACTCCGGGTACTCCCCCAGCTCCCGGGCCTGCGGCTCCTCGGGCAGGTCGAGGCCGTTGCGCTCGATGTAGGCGTCGGCCTCGTCGAGCAGGGCCAGGTGGTCGGCGTCGCCCCGGGCGATGTTGTCCCGCAGGTCGGGGGCGAAGCGGACGGTCCCGGCGTCGAAGGACTCCGTCCGGCCGACCAGGGTGATGCCGCGCGCGGCCAGGGTGCGGAAGTCCACGGTGTGGCCGCCGTGCGCGCCGCTGACCGCGATGGTGACGTGTTCGGCGCCCTGGGGAGGGGTCGCCGCCTCCCACTTGCCGAGGACGCCGAGCCACCAGACGAAGTCGTGTCCGCGGTACCTGCGCGGCGGGCGGTCGTGCGGGCCGACGGAGAGGTACACCCGCCGGCCGGCGGCCCGGAGCTCGTCGGCGATCTGCACCCCCGAGGAGCCGGATCCGACCACGAGCACGGCGCCCTCGGGCAGCTGGGCGGGGTTGCGGTAGGCGCTGGAGTGGAGCTGGTGCGGGACGGCCCCCTCCGGGAGGATCGGGGGGACGACCGGCCGCTGGAACGGGCCGGTGGCGGCCACGACGTAGCGGGCGTGGATGTCGCCGTCCGAGGTCCGGACCCGGAACCCCCGGCCGCCGGGGCGCCTGCGCACGGAGGTCACCTCGACCCCGCACCGGATCGGCGCGCCGATCTTCTCGGCGTAGTCGGCCAGGTAGTCCGCCACCTGGTCCTTGGTGGCGAAGTCCTCGGGAGCCAGGCCGGGGAATTCGAGGCCGGGGAAGCGGTCGTGCCAGACGGGGCCGTTGGTGACCAGCGAGTCCCAGCGCTCCGAGCGCCAGCGCTCGGCGACGCGGTGCCGTTCCAGGACCACGTGCGGCACCGCGCGGTCGCCGAGGTGCTCGCTCATCGCGATCCCGGCCTGCCCCCCTCCCACGACGACGACCTCGATCTCTTCGACTGACATGCGGAACCTCCGGGGTTCGTTCAACGCGTGTGGTGTCGCGGGGCGGGCGCGCCCCGCGTGTTCTCTCCGGACCGTCCGGCGGCCGTCCGCGAGGGGGGTCCGCGGGGCGGGGCCTGCCGGTGTCCGGGCCGTGGCCGGTTCAGCGCGGGGCCCGGTCGCTCTCGTGCAGCAGGCTGGAGCCCGCGGTCTCGGGCATGGTGCGCAGCGTGACCGCGCCGATGACGCCGATGACGATCATGGTGAAGGCGGGGACCATGGAGCTGCCGGTGAACGAGATCAGCCAGGTCATCAGGTACGGGAGCGTGCCGGCGAAGAACGCCCCGGCGACGCTGTAGGCCATCGACAGGCCGCTCTGCCGGGTCCGGGTCGGGAACAGCTCGGCCACCGCGGAGGCGTGCGTGCCCAGGATGATCGCCAGGATCAAGGCCAGGCCGAAGGTCGCGGCGAACGCCGCCCACGAGGCGTCCGCCTGCATGAGCAGGAACAGCGGGACTGCTGCGACGACCAGCAGGGCGGCGGCGGTGTAGAGCACGGGCTTGCGGCCCACGCGGTCGGAGACGATGCCCGAGAGCGGGATGACCCCCATGGCCACCACCGACGCCGCGGCCGAGAGCAGGGCCGCCCGGTCGGCGGGGATGCCGACGATCTCCTCCTGGTAGGTGATCAGGTACACGAGGACGATGTAGAAGGTCGAGTTCATGAAGGTCTCGATGCCGACCGTCTGGAGGAACTGCCTGCGGTTGGAGCGGAACACCTCGACGACCGGCTGGCTGGGGACGTTGTTCATGTCCTCCAGGGCGCGGTACTCGGGGGTGTCCTCGATGCGCAGGCGGATGTAGAGGCCGACCGCGGCCAGGGGCACCGTGAGCAGGAAGGGGATCCGCCACGCCCAGTCCAGGACGGTCTCGGCGGGGAAGGCCGCGTGCAGCGCCCAGACCACGAACGACGCGCACAGGAACCCGGCGACCGAGCCGAACTCGATCCAGGAGCAGCCGAACCCGCGGCGCTTGGGCGGGGAGAACTCGGCGAGGAAGGCCGCGGCCGAGCCGAACTCGCCGCCGGCGGCCAGCCCCTGGATGACGCGGGCGACCACGAGCAGGATCGGCGCGAGGATGCCGACGGAGTCGTAGCCGGGCAGCAGTCCGAGCATGAGCGTGCCCGCCGCCATCGAGATGATGACGATCGACAGGGTGGCCTTGCGGCCGAAGCGGTCGCCGAGGTGGCCGAAGAGCACCGATCCGAGCGGGCGCACGAAGAACGCCACCGCGAAGACGGCGAAGACCGAGAGGAGCGCGGTGGTGCCGTCCTGTTCGGGGAAGAACACCTGCGCCATGGTGGTCGCCAGGTACGCGTAGACGGCCCAGTCGAACCAGTGGACGAAGACGCCCACCGCTCCGGCGAACACGCTCCTCCGCAGGTCCTTGCGGTCCACCCGCTCCGAGAGCTCACTCGTCATCCGTCCTCCTGGGGGTGCGGTCCTGGTCCTCCCCCGGGCCCGGGGCCGTGGCGGCCCCGCCGCCGCGGGAGGTTCCTTCGATGACCAGGAGGCCGCTCGCACACGGGGGTGTGCGGTCGAGGTCCGCGAGGGCGCCGGGAGCGCCCGGGGGCCGCGGGGTCCGACCCGCCTGTGTCATGGGTCACCACTATCGGGGCGGTCTGTACGATCTGTAAAACACATAGATCCGAAGCTCCCCTTCGGAAAAACCGATACCCCGGAGAACGGAACCCCCTGATGAGCGACGTGAGCCTGCGGCAGCTGGAGTACCTGAGGGCCATCGCGCGGCTGGGGTCGGTGACGGCGGCGGCCCGGGAGCTGTTCGTCTCGCAGTCGACGGTGTCGACGGCGCTCACCGACCTGGAGGCGGCGCTGGGGGTCGCCCTCTTCGTCCGCACGCCCCGGGGGATGCGGCTCACGGAGTCGGGCCGGCACGCCCTGGCGGTGGCGGACGACGTGCGGGCCAGCCTCGAACAGCTGCGGGAGTCGGCGCACCGGGAGCGGGAGGAGGTGGAGGGGGACCTCACGGTCGGCTGCTACGCGACCATCGCGCCGATCCTGCTGCCCAAGGTCATCGCGGAGTTCTCGCGCAGGTACCCGCGGGTGCGGCTCTCGTTCGTGGAGGCGGCCCACGGCGCCCTGCTGGACGACCTGCTCGGCTCGCGCATCGACCTGGCCGTCACCTACCACTACGAGCTGGCCTCCGTCCGGCCGCCGACCGGGGTGGCCACGCAGTGGCTGCGGTCCGACCCGCCGTACGCGCTCGTGCCGGTGGACGGGGCCCTGAGCGCGAAGGAGGAGCTGACCCTGGCCGACCTGGCCACGGAGCCGCTGATCCTCTTCGACCTGCCGCCCGGCGGCGACTACTTCCTCGGCCTGTTCGACCGGGCCGGGCTCACCCCCAACGTGCGCTTCCGCACCGGCAGCTTCGAGATGGTGCGCGCCCTGGTCGCCCGCGACCTGGGCAATGCCCTGCTCACCCAGCGCACCGTGCTGGAGCGCAGCTACGAGAACCTGCCGTACGCCACCCGGGAGCTGGACATCCGCTCCGAGGGGCTGGGGATCGAGATCATGCGGCTCGCGGGGCGCAAGCCGGTGCGCCGGGTCCAGGCCTTCATCGACGTCTGCCGCGAGGCCGTCGCCTGACCCCGGGGCCGGAACCGCGGTCCGGAACGGGTTCCGGGGCGCCCGGGGCGGCGGGGTCCGTCCCGGTGCCGTCGCTGTCGCGCGACACCGGCGGGGCTGCCGGGGCGGTGGGAGCGCTGTGCTCCCGCCGCTCCGGGCTCCGTCGCCGCCGCCCGCACTGCGTCGCGGGAGCGGACCTGTCGCCCCGCACACCCCGCGAACGGCTCCCGATCACCGGAAGGGGCCCCGGCCCGCCCCCGCGTCCGCGATGGGTATCAGCCGCCGTTGGACTGGCGGATGCCCTCGGCGAGCGCCTCGAAGGTGTAGACGAACCCGCCGTCCCGGCCGCTGACCGTCATGTAGGCGTCGGTCTCCCCCGGTGCGATGGCGACGTTGGTCGCCGAGTCCAGGCCCTCGGCGTCGTCGGCGGGCACCTCGACCGTCGCCAGGTGCTCGCCGAGCGGGCTGTACACGAGGATGCCCGGCCGGCCGTGGACGGCCTGGTAGAGGTTCCCGGCGGCGTCGATCGCGTTGGAGTCCACCCGGCTCGTACCGCCATTGAAGTGGAGGGCGGTGTGGGCCGTCTCCACGGCGGTGCCGTCACCGTCGAGCGCCAGGTGGTCGACACGGTTCGCCGCGTACTGGCTCACCCACAGCCCGGTGAAGTCCTCGGTGAAGGAGATGCCGTTCGGCGCGGGCAGGTCCCGGGCCAGGACGGTCGCCTCCGCCGTCTCCCCGTCGATCCGGACCACCCGGCCCCGGGCCTCCCAGACCGGCCCGTCGAACCCGGTGGAGTCGCTGACGTACAGGTTCCCGTCCTCGTCGAAGGCGAGGTCGTCCGGCCGCATGACCGCCCCGTCGACCTCGCCGGAGAAGAAGGTCGTGTGGTCCTCCCCGTCGGCGGTGAGGCTGTCGATCCTCCCGCCCGCGAAGTCGGTCAGGTACAGGCGCCCGTCGGAGGGGCTGAACTGGGCGGAGGTGTACGCGCCGTCCCCCTCGGTGAAGACGGTTTCCACCTCGCCGGAGCCGGTGTCCACCCGCAGCACCTTCGGCTCTCCCTCGGGGGCGGTGACGTCGACGACCAGCAGCCCTCCGTCGGGGGCGAGGACGGGCCCCTCCAGCAGGGTCATCCCGGTCTCCTCGTGGACGGAGGTCACTCTGGTGAGGAGCTCGGCCGTCACCTGCGCCGCCGCCCCGGGTGCCGGGGCCTGGGCGGGATCCGGGTCCGGGGGTTCGGGGGCCGAGCAGGCCGTCACCACGACCGCCAGGACGGGCGCCGCGAGCGCTCGGGCGGCCGCCGCGCGCCGCCCGGCGGAGGGGGGCTGTTGCATGGGGGCTCTCTTTCTCTTCTTGCTCTGTGCGTTCGGTGGCACGGGTGCGGACCATTCGTGCGGGGATGCGGGCGCGGGGGCACGGGACCGGCGCACGGCCCCGCACCCCTGGCCCGTCCGGGGATCAGTCCCCGGGCTTGAGGACCTCGTGGAGGCGCTCCTCGCGCCACCGTCCGAGCAGCCGGTGGAAGGCCACGGGCCCGGGGCTGTAGGAGGTGCCGCCGTGGACGCCGGCGCCCTCGCGGTTGTAGTAGCCGGGCGTGCACTCGGCCTGGAACGCGCAGTTGTCGTGGGCGGTCTCGCGCACCTCCCGCCCCCACGCCTCGGCCGCCTCCGGGGAGGGTTCGACCACCACGTCCCCGGCCTTGCGGGCCGCGGCGACGACGGCGGCGATGTGCTCGGCCTGCTCCAGCAGGATGTGCGCGAAGTTCACGGAGTTGGCGTTCTGCAGCGCCCCCAGGTGGAAGAGGTTGGGGAAGCCCGGGCTGTAGAAGCCGTGCAGGGTCACGGGTCCGCGGCTCCAGGAGGCGAGGAGCTCCCGGCCGTCGCGGCCGCGCACGGGGAGCGCGCCGGACAGCACCCCCGAGACGCCCACGTCGAACCCGGTGGCGAAGACGACGCAGTCGACCGGGTACTCGGCGTCGCCCACGACGACCGCGTCCCGGGTCATGCGGGTGATGCCGCCGTGGTCGGCGGTGTCGACCAGGGTGACGTCGGGCCGGTTGAAGGTCTGGAGGTAGTGGTCGCTGAAGCAGGGCCGCTTGCACATGTACCGGTACCAGGGCTTGAGCAGCTCGGCGGTGGCCGGGTCGTCGACGACCTCGTCCACACGGGCCCGGATCCGGTCCATCGTGCGCGCGTCGGCGAGTTCGTCGAGGCGCTCGCGCTCCTGCGGGGGGACACTCGTGTCCAGCGCTCCGGAGACCACCTTGCGCTGGAGCCGGGCGGTGGCGGTCCAGCCGTCCCCGGTCAGGTCGGTCTCCACGGGCTCGCCGGAGACGACGGCGAGGAAGTTCTCCATGCGCTCGCGCTGCCAGCCGGGCTTGAGGGAGGCCGCCCACTCCGGGTCGGTGGGGCGGTTGTCGCGGACGTCCACCGTGGAGGGGGTGCGCTGGAACACGTACAGGTGCTCCGCGTCGCGGGCGAGGTGCGGGATGACCTGCACGCCGGTGGCCCCGGTGCCCACGACCGCGACCCTCTTGTCGGCCAGGCCGACCAGGCCGCCGTCCTGGTCGCCGCCGGTGTAGCCGTAGTCCCAGCGGCTGGTGTGGAAGGTGTGGCCCGCGAAGTCCTCGATCCCGGGGATGCCCGGCAGCTTGGGCCGGGTCAGCGTGCCGGACGAGGTGATGACGAACCGGGCGCGCATCCGGTCCCCGCGGTCGGTCCCCACCGTCCACTCCCGCGCCCGGCCGTCCCAGTCCAGGGAGGTGATCCGGGTGTGGAACAGCGCGTCACGGTACAGGTCGAAGGTCTCGGCGATCGCCACGGCGTGGCGGCGGATCTCCTCGCCGGGGGCGTAGCGCCACTCCGGTACGTAGCCGACCTCCTCCAGGAGCGGCATGTAGGAGTAGGACTCGATGTCGCAGTGGATGCCCGGGTAGCGGTTCCAGTACCAGGTACCGCCGAAGTCCCCGGCCTCGTCCGTCATCCGGATCGACTCCACGCCCGCCTGGCGCAGCCGGGCGCCGGTGACGAGGCCGCCGAACCCGCCGCCGACGACCAGCACCTCCACGGTGTCGGTCAGGGGCTCGCGCTCCCTCCGCGGGGTGTAGGGGTCGGTGGCGTAGTAGCCGAACTCTCCGGCGGCGGAGCGGTACTGGACCGCGCCGTCGGGGCGCAGGCGGCGGTCCCGCTCGCGGGCGTACCTGGCCCGCAGCGCGTCGAGGTCGATCTCCGGGGCGTGGTCCGTGGCCGGCATGCGGTTTCCTCTCGGTCTCTCACCGTGGCGCCGGTCGGGTGCGGCGTCCAGGGGTCGCGTCCCGGCTCGGGGCCGGGGCGGGCGGGAGGGGGATGCGCCGGGGCCGGGCTCAGCGGTCCTCGGCGGTACGAACAGCGGGGGCGGTAGGGGCGGACGGACAGGGTGGCGGCGACCGCGCGGGCGGTGTCGGCAACGGCGGCTCGGGCAGTAGGGGGATGGACGGGATGCCCAAGGCCCGCATGAGCGGAACACCGGCCCCGCCGGAGGCCGGGACCGGGACGACCGGGCCGGGCCGTACGCGTGGCGGCCCTGCGGGCGCCCGGGCGCGGACACCGCCCATGAGGGGACCCCCGTCTCCTGACGTGCACCGATACCGACTTTTAAGTCAGTCGCCTGACTTAAGATAACAGTGTGTACCGGACCGGATCCCCTTTCGGTCGGACGCGGAGGGAAGGCGGGGACGCGGCGGCGCCGTCAGCTGGGCAGGAGCGGTTCCGGTGTGGTCAGCGTCACTGTCCGGGCCGACCGCGCCCCGGGCCAGGCCCCGGACCGCCCCGCCGGGCGCCGGAACGGGCCTGCCGGACGGGATCGGTACGGTGGTCCCCATGAGCGAGAGGCGGACGAGGTCGGAACGTGTCGTCACGACACGCGAGGCGATCCTGGCGGCGGCGGAGCGGCTCTTCGCCGAGCACGGGATCTCCGGCGTCTCCAACCGCCAGATCGGCCAGGAGGCCGGGCAGGGGAACAACACGGCGGTCACCTACCACTTCGGCTCCCGGGAGGGCCTGGTGCGCGCCATCGTGCGCAGGCACACCGACCGGATCGAGGAGATCCGCCGCCACATGGTGCTGCGGGCCGAGGGCTCCGACGACGTCCGGGACTGGATCGCCTGCATGGTGGCGCCCTTCGCCCAGCACCTGGCGGACCTGGGCGTCCCCTCCTGGTTCGGGCGGTTCAGCGCCCAGGTCATGGCCGACCCCGCCTACCGCGACATCATGGCGCTGGAGGCCCTGGACTCCGCATCCCTGGCCCGCGCGGGCAGGGAACTGCTCCGGTGCCTGCCCGACCTGCCCGAGGAGGTCCGCGAGGAGCGCCAGGAGATGGTCCGCATCCTCATGGTCCACATGATCGCCGAGCGGGAGCGCGCCCTGGCCGAGGGGGCGCACACGGCGCACGACTCCTGGCAGCGGGCGGCGTCCGGACTGGCCGACGCCCTCGCCGGCCTGTGGACCGCCCCGGTGGCCCTGCCCCGCCCGTGAGCACCGGCCGCTCCCTGCACGGCCGGTGCCCCTACCGCGGCCCGCGCAGGAACAGGAACAGTTTGAGCCCGCGGAGCCGCCGGGCGTCCCCCGTGGCCTGGTAGCCCCGGACCGCCTGCGCGTAGGCGTGGCGGGCCTCGTCCCTGCGCCGGGTCGCCCGCCAGGTGTCACCGAGGCCCTCCCAGGCCTGGGCTTCGCTGTGGATGTCGCCCGACCGTCGGGAGAGGTCGCGTGCGCGGGTGTAGGCGTCCTCCGCCTCGTCGAGCCGGTCCGATCTGCGCAGCACCAGGCCGAGGTTGTTCCAGGCCAGGGCCTCGCCGTGGGTGTGCCCGAGCCGCTGGTAGAGGTCACGCGCCCCGGTGTAGGCGTCGGCGGCCTCCGGTAACCGTCGCATGCTGAACAGGACGTTGCCGAGGTTGTTCCGCGCGTCGGCCTCTTGCTTGGTGTCGCCGAGCCGCTCGGAGAGCTCACGGGCCCGGGTGTGAGCGTCCAGGGCCTCATCGAACCGGCGCGCCTCGCGCAGTGCGAGGCCGAGTCGGTTCCACGCCAGGATCTCCCCCTGGCCGTCGCCGAGCCGCTCGGAGAGCTCACGGGCCTGAGTGTGAGCGTCGATCGCCTCCTTGAACCGGTACATCTCGTCCAAGGACGAACCGAGGTTCGTCCAGGCCAGGGCCTCACCCGCTTCATCCCCGACCTGCCGGTAGAGGTCGCGTGCCCGGGTATGGGCATCGATCGACTCCTTGAACCGGCGTGCCTCGCGCAACGACGAACCGAGGTTGTTCCACGCCAGAGCCTCGCCCTGTGTGTTACCGAGCCCCTGGTAAAGATCGCGGGCGCGCGTGTGCGCGTCGACCGCCTCCCCCGCCGCGAAGGTGTCCTGAAGGACGTTGCCGAGGTTGTTCCAAGCCCTGGCCTCGCCCCGCGTATCGCCGAGCCGTTCGCAGAGGTCACGGGCACGCGTGTGCGCCTCGACCGCCTCCCCGAACCGGCGCACCATGCGCAGCGCCGAACCGAGGAAGTCCCATCCGTCGGCTTCGCCGACGGTATCGCCGATCCACCGGTAGAGGTCGCGCGCCCGGGTGTGGGCGCCGACCGCCTCGTCGAACCGGTGCGCGTCGTACAGCGCCAGGCCCAGATCGTTCCAGGCCACGGCCTCGTTGAAGGTGGCGTTGAGCTGCTGGAAGAGGTCGCGCGCCCGGGTTTGGGCATCCACCGCCTCATCGAACCGGAGGACCCCCCGCAGGGCTTTGCCGAGGTTGTTCCACGCGACGGCCTCCCCCTCGGTGTCGCCGGACCGTCGGCAGAGGTCGCACGCACGGGCGCAGGCGTCCACGGCCTCCTCGAACCGGCGCATCTCGCGCAGCGCCGAGCCGAGCCGGAGGCACGCCCGGCCCTCGTTGTAGGTGTCGTCGAACTGTCGGTAGAGGTCGCGTGCGCGGGTGCAGGCGTCCACCACCTCGTCGAACCGGCGTACCTCGCCCAACGTCATGCCGAGGCTGTTGCACGCCCATGCCTCGCCGTGGCCGTCGTCGGCCCGGCGCGCGGCCTCCCGGGCCAGGGTGTACACGGTGACGGCCTCTTCGAACCGCTCCTGCACGTACAGGTATGCGCCCAGGGCGCCGGACAGATCGACGGTGGTGGAGGCGCGTCCGGTGTCGTGGGCGGTACGCACGGCGGCGGCCATGTTCTCCCGCTCGGCGCCCAGCCACGCCAGCGCCGCCTCGCGGTCCGCGAACACCTCGTTCGGAGCGCCGCCGTCCGTGGCGCGGACGTGCGCGTCCGCGGCATAGGCCCGTGTGGTGTAGAAGTCCAGGAGCCGGTCCAGGGCCCGCTCCCGGGCGTCCCCCTCCCCTCCCCCCGTGTCGGGTCCGGGCCGGAGTGCGAGGGTGCGGGCGCGGTCGGCGAACGCGGGGTCCATGGACCAGCGGCCGCCGGGCCGCTCGGTGAGCAGGTGCGCCGCGGCCAGGTCCCACAGCGCCTCCTCCGCCCGCGAGGGCTCGTCGGCCGGGAACCCGGCCAGGGCCGCGGCCGCCTCGGTGGAGATGTCGGGGCCGGGGGCCGAACCCAGCAGCACGAACATCCTCGCCCGGTCCTCGGGCAGGGCGATCAGGGACAGGAGGGCGTCCTCCGCGGACCCGTCCGGGTCCGCCCTCGTCCGGGCCACGGTCACCAGCCGGGTCCGGTGCCGGGTGATGGCCTCGGTCAGGTCCCCGTCCGGCCACCCGCCCGCGGCGCGCGGCCCCGCGTCCGGTGCCCGCGGGGCCAGGGCGGACAGTACGCGATCCAAGCCGGGGCGGGCGGCGGGGTCCTTGGCCAGACAGTCGGCGACCAGAGCGGCCAAAGGCCCGGGCAGGGCGGCCAAAGGCCCGGGCAGGGCGGACAGGTCCGGTTCCTCGTACACGATGCGGAAGACGACCGCGTGCACCGGGCCGTCCCCGAACGGGCTGGCGCCGGTGGCCGCGAAGGCGAGCACGCACCCCAGGGAGAACACGTCCGAGGCCGGGCCGACCTCCCGGGCGCGGGCCTGCTCGGGGGACATGAACGCCGCGGTCCCCAGCACGGCGGAGGAGTGGGTGTGGGAGGTGGAGTCCAGGGCGCGGGCGATCCCGAAGTCGATCAGCCGCGGCCCGTCCTCGGCCAACAGGACGTTGCCGGGCTTGAGATCGCGGTGCACCACCCCCTGGGCGTGCACCGCCGCCAGGCCCTCGGCCAGGCCCGCGCCCAGCGCGGCGACCGCCTCCGGCGGTAGCGGCCCCCGCTCGTGCACGGCCCGGTCCAGGGAGGGGCCGGGGATGTAGGCGGTGGCCATCCACGGCGGGTCGGCGTCGGTGGCGGCGTCCACGACGGAGGCGGTGTAGAGTCCGCCGACCTTGCGGGCGGCGGCCACCTCGGCGGCGAACCGACGCCGGAAGCCGGCGTCCTCGGCCAGCTCGGGGCGGACCACCTTGACCGCCACCGGGTACCCGCCGGGCGAGGTCCCCAGGAACACCCGGCCCATCCCGCCGCCGCCCAGGCGCGCCCGCAGCGTGTAGGGGCCGATCCGGGCGGGATCGCCGTCGTACAGGGGGTCGGGCATGGCACCGCTTCCGGGTGAGGGGGTGTTCGTCCGGTCGTCAGCGTCGATGATGCCAAAACACCCTGCCGTCCGGGAGCTCCGTCCCGCTCCGGCCACAGGTATCCGTCCCGGGAGGCCGGACACGGAAGAAGGGGGTGCTCGGAGGCCGCGCCGCCCGAACACCCCCTGCCGGGGAACCGCACCGGACCGGGAGTCCCTCCCCGGTGGCGCCGCGCGGTGACCGGAGCGACCGCAGCGACACGACCGGGAACGACCGGTGGGCCGCCCGACCGACGGGACGGCGACGGGACCGGGGACCGGAGCGGGACCCGCGTTCCGCTCCTCCCCCGTCCCCACCACGGGACCGCGGGACCCGTGGGGTGCACATTCGCCGTGCCCGCCCTGTACGTCGTCCCCGGGGCGCCTCCGGTTCCCGGAATCCGGGGATTCGGAACGCCGACACGGGGCCCGGTGCGCCCGGCCCCGGGTCACCCCTTGCGGGCCATCCCGCAGAACTCGTCCATCTCCCGGGCCCGGCCCACCTCGACGGGGTCGGGCCGCCACAGCGGGCACGAGACCACCCCGGGCTCCACCGGCTCCAGTCCGTCGAACAGGGCGCGGATCCGCTCCGGGGTGCGCAGGTGGTAGACGGCCGAGCCCGCCTCGTTCCACCGGCGCACCGCCTCCTCCATCGCCTCGCCGGTCACCGCGCTGGTGCTGTGCACGATCGCCAGGTGGCTGCCCGCGGGCAGCTCCCCCATCAGGTGGTCGATGATCCGCTTCGCCTCGGCGTCGTCCCCCACGAACGGCAGCACCCCGAACAGGGTGATCGCGACCGGGCGCTTGAGGTCCAGGGTGCGGGCCGCCCGGTCCAGGATGGTGTCCGGATCGCGCAGGTCGGCGTGGATGTAGTCGGTGGCCCCCTCGGGGGTGCCGGTGAGCAGGGCGCGCGCGTGGGTCAGGACCAGGGGGTCGTTGTCGACGTAGACGACCCGGGCGGCCGGGTCCTCCCGCTGGGCGACCTCGTGGGTGTTGTTCGCGGTGGGGAGCCCGGTCCCGATGTCCAGGAACTGGTCGATGCCCGCCTCCCGGACCAGGTGGGTGACCATGCGGACCAGGACGGCCCGGGTGGCGACGGCGATGTCGACGATCTCGGGCAGGACCGCGACGATCCGGTCCCCGGCCTCGCGGTCGGCCGGGTAGTTGTCCTTGCCGCCCAGCCAGTAGTTCCAGATCCTGGCGGAGTGGGCCTGTGAGGTGTCGATGGGGGGCGGGGTGTTCATGGCACCGTGTTTCGCAAAGGGGGCGGGGGCGCCGCCCAGCCTAGGGGATTTCAAGGCGTTCCCTCCGGCGGCCGCTGCGGCTCCCGGGCGCGCGCCCGGCCCTACCCCGCCGGACGGGGACCCGGCCCGGCCCGCTCGATGTCGGCGGCCGGATAGGGCGTCCGCTTGCTCACCGTGAGCAGCCTGCGGTGGAACCCGTCGAGCACGAGGGCGGCCCGGGCGTTCCGGTCGATGACCCCGGCGATCGCGGACGGAACCCCCTCGGGCCTCGCCCCCGCGATCCAGTCGCGCAGGAACGCCCCGGACCGTACACGGCCCGGGGCACGCCTTCCCCTGTTCCCTCACCACCCGGTCGGACGCTCCCTCTCCCCCACCGCCCGAGGGATCGACACCACCCGGTAGGCCACCTGTCCGAACCGCTTCTCGGCCACGAACAGCGCCCCCTCCCATCCGGCAGGCGTCCCCATCCGTTGCGCCAGGCGGAGCACCTCGTCCTCCTGGCGCCCGTCGCACCCCTCGGGGAAGTACGACAGCTCCACCCGCGCCGCCTGCCCGACCGGCAGCCGCGGATCCGCCTCCAGGAACCGCGCCAGCGCCCGCAGCCCCTCCACCAGCTCCCGCCGCTCCACCATCCCGGCGTCCGGCACCGTGTCCGCTCCGGCCTGCCGACACGGTCCGCTCCACCGCCCGGCCCCGGCCTCCCCTCGCTCGCCGACCGCCCGCAGCCGCACCCCGTGTCGACACCGCCGCGCCCGTTCCGGCTTCCCCATACCGCCCCCTCCCTCCAGCAGAAAAACCTTCCACCCGGGAAAGAAGCCACCCCACCGCCGAGATTGGACACCCCCTCCCGGCCCGCCCCGGGGAGCCCACCAGGGCACCACCTTTCGGCCCCGCCGTCAGCCCACCCAAAACCCCTGTGACCTGCACCGTCAGCCTCAAGCACGGTGTTCGCCTCTGAGCGAAGGCCCAGGACCACGATCCGGACGGAAGACCGACATCCGTTTCCGGCCTCCGGCACCCGGCCCGCAGTGTTCGTCGCCGCCCGCACCGTGGCCCGCACCGCTTGAACGCCACCGCGCCCTCCGCCGCCCGTTTCCCCACCGTTTCCCAGGAGTTGACGGGATGCGAAGAATGATACAGCCTATACACTACATACTGTGATGCCGGTCACGGCAGTGCACGAGGAGGAACAGATGACGGTTGTACTGGCCCACGCCCCGGTGGATTCCGCCGAGGCGGCGTTCGGGGCGGCGGTGCGGCAGGCCTCTCTTCAGGGGTGGGATCTGGTGATCGCCAACGCCGCCTCGCACGACGCCCCGGCCGACACCCGCGCGGTGGGGGGTTCCACGCTCCAGAGCCTCGTCGAGCGCGCCCGACAGGAGGGCGTACAGGCGCGAGCGGTGCACCTGGCCGACTCCGATGCGGCGGCGGCGCTGCTGAACCTGACCGAAAAGGCGGACGCCGAACTCCTGGTCATCGGGGTCCGCCACCGGTCGGCGATCGGAAAACTGCTCGTGGGCAGCACGGCGCAGCGCCTGATCCTGGAGGCGAAGTGCCCGGTCCTGTCGGTGAAGGCCTGACCCGCGTGACAGGAACGACGAGAGAGGGTTCTTCATGATCGGCGACAAGGGGCTCATCGCACCCGCCGCGGGCGCGGTCCTGGTACTGGTGACCGGCTTCTTCGCGGTCCAGGACGCGATGGGGCAGGACGAGGGCTCGCTGGCCCGCTCGGCCCTGACCGTGATCGCCCCGGCGGCGGCCGGGGGCGGCTGGGACCTGGCCGCCCGCGAGTTCCAGCAGGCGACCAGGACCGAGTCGATCGTCAACAGCGTCCAGGTGGTGAACGTCCCCGGCGCGGGGGGCACGATCGGGCTGGGCCAGTTGCGGCAGCTGGAAGCCGACCCCGCCACCGTGATGATCACCGGCGCGGCGATGGTCGGCGGCGTGGAGATGGGCGGGTCCTCGGCACGGCTGAGCGACGTGACCCCGATCGCCCGGCTGACCGACGACTTCGAGGTCATCGCGGTGCCCGCGGACTCCCCGTGGGAGACCCTGGAGGAGTTCCTCGACGACTGGCGGGAGGACCCGACCATCCCCGTCGGCGGAGGGTCGGCGGGCTCCCCCGACCACCTGGTCGCCGGACAGCTGGCCGAGGCGGCCGGGCTCGATCCGGCGGACCTGCACTACACACCGCACGCCGGAGGCGGCGAGCTCACCCTGTCCCTGCTCTCCGACGCCAACGGCACCGTGCGGATCGGGGTCAGCGGATTCAACGACTTCCGCGACCTCATCGAGGGGGGCCGGCTGCGCGCCCTGGCCGTGGTCGCCCCCGAACGCCTGGAGGGCGTGGACGTACCGACCACGGCGGAACTCGGCTACCCCTCCGTGGACCTGGTCAACTGGCGCGGCATCGTCGCCGCCCCCGGGATCTCCGACGAGGAGCAGGCCGAGCTGCTGGCGATCACCGAGGAGATGTACCGGGCCGGGTCCTGGCAGGAGGCGATCGACCGCAACCGCTGGGAACCCAACTGGGCCGGGCCGGAGGAGTTCACCGGCTTCATCGCCGAGGAGGAGACCCGGACCCGCGCACTCATGATCGACCTCGGCCTCATCGACGAGGCCTGACCCGGGACCCCACGGAGGAGAAACATGTCCGACACCACCCTTGACCCGTCCCCCACCACCGACCCGCCGGGAGACCGTGAGCCGGCGCGCCCCCTGTCCTTCTGGGAAGGACGCGGCGAACTGCTCATCGGCGCCGTCCTGCTGCTCATGGCGGCGGTCCTGGCCCTGGGGAACCTCGGGATGGACGTCATCGGCGACGGGGGCCTGCTCGGCCCCCAGGGCTTCGGCTGGTTCGTCGCCGCGCTCGCGGCGGTCGTCGGTGCCCTGCTGGTCGCCTCGACGCTGCGGCGCACCCCCGAGCGCCGCCGCGCACTGGCCGAGCAGGAGGGCACCAACTGGCGCGCCGTCGGCCTGGTGCTGACCGGTGTCATCGCCTTCAGCGCCCTGATCGACATCGTGGGCTGGCTCGTCATGGCCACCCTGATGTTCGCGACCGTGGCCACCGGCCTGGGCAACCGCAACCTGCTGCGCAACCTCACCGTCGGGTTCGTCATGGCGGCCACCGTCCAGATCGTGTTCAGCGGCATGCTCGGCCTCAACCTCCCGTCCGGCCTGTTGGGAGGTCTGTGACATGGAGCAACTGACACACCTGCTCGGCGGGTTCGGCGACGTCCTCACCCCGATGAACCTCGTGTGGATCGTCGTCGGCGCCTTCCTGGGCACCGCGGTGGGCGTGATGCCGGGCCTGGGGTCGGCCATGGCCGTCGCGCTGCTGCTGCCGATGACCTTCACACTGGATCCCCTCGCCGCGCTCATCCTGTTCAGCGGCGTCTACTTCGGCGGGCTCTTCGGCGACTCCACCGCGGGCATCCTGATGAACACCCCGGGCAACAGCACCGCGATCGCCACCACCTTCGAGGGCCACACCATGGCCCGCAACGGGCGGGCCCCGCAGGCGCTGGCGACCTCCGCCATCGGCGCCTTCGTCGGCGGTCTGCTGGCCACCGTACTGGTGGTGTTCTTCGCCCCCACCATGGCCGACCTGGCGACCGAGTTCGGACCCGGCGAGTACTTCGCCCTGGCGCTGTTCGCCTTCGTGGCCATCTCCTCCATCGTCTCCGAGTCGCCGCTCAAGGGCCTGGCCGCGCTGGCCATCGGCCTGGGGCTCGCCCTGGTGGGCACCGACCAGTCCACGGGCACCGCACGCTTCACCTTCGGGGTTCCGGCCCTGTTCGACGGGATCAGCGTCGTGGTGATCACCGTGGCCGTGCTGGCGGTGGGCGAGGTACTCCACGCCGCGGGACGCGTGGGCCACCGCGGAGCGCACGAGATCGTGCCCTCCGCGGGTCGCCCCTGGCTGTCGGGGCGGGACTTCCGCGCCGCTCTGCCCGCATGGCTCAGGGGTGCGGGTATCGGCGTGCCCTTCGGGATCATCCCGGCCGGCGGGGCCGAGGTCCCCACCTTCCTCGCCTACAGCACCGAGCGCCAACTGGACAAACGCCGCAGGGAACCCCGGTTCGGCAAGGGCGCCATCCAGGGCGTGGCCGCACCCGAGGCCGCGGGCAACGCCACCGCCGGAAGCGCGATGGGCGCGCTGCTGTCCCTGGGCCTGCCGACCTCGGCGACGGCCGCGGTCCTGCTGGCGGCCTTCCAGCAGTACGGCATGCAGCCCGGCCCGCTGCTGTTCGAGCGCAACGGCGACATCGTCTGGGCGCTGTTGGCCGGACTGCTGCTGGCCACGGTGGTGCTCCTGGTCATCAACCTGCCCTTCGCCCCGCTCTGGGCGAAACTACTGCTGCTGCCCCAGTCCTACCTCTACGCGGGCATCACCGTCTTCGCCTGCCTCGGCGTCTACGCCACCGGCGCCAGCAAGACCGACCTGGCCATCATGTGCGTCCTGGGCGCGCTGGCCTTCGTCATGCGGCGCACCGGGGTGCCGCTGGCCCCGATCCTCATCGCCGTCATCCTGGGCCCGCTGGCGGAGTACTCCCTGCGCGACGCCATGGCCAACTCCGGCAACGACCCGCTCACCCTGGTCGGCAGTCCCATCACCATCACCCTGTACGGCCTCCTCCTGCTCGGACTGGTCTGGACCCTGTGGCGGAGGTTCCGCCCCGCCGTCCCGACCCGCCCTGCGGACGAGGAGGGAGCGGAGGCGCACGACCGGGTCTGACCGCCCCGCGGACTTCACGCGCGAGGGCCGCCCGGAAGACTCCGGGCGGCCCTCGCGCGTGAGGCCGGCAGGGGTCAACCGCGTGCTGATGCCCGGAACGCCCGGTCCAGGATGTAGGGCAGGAGTCCGCCGTGCCGGTGGTAGAGCCGCTCCCGCGAGGTGTCCAACCGGGCCCGTACGGTGAATTCCACGACGTCGCCCGTGGTCAGGTGCCGGGCGGTGACGCGAAGGCGGGCGGGCACCTCGGGCCGGCCCTCCATCCCGGCGACGGTGTACTCCTCCCGCCCCGTCAGCCCCAGGCTCTGTGCGCTCTGCCCGTCCTCGAACTGGAGCGGCAGCACCCCCATGCCGACCAGGTTGGAGCGGTGGATGCGCTCGAAGGACTCGGCGATCACGGCCCGCACGCCCAGCAGGGCGGTGACCTTGGCCGCCCAGTCACGGGACGAACCGGTCCCGTACTCCTTGCCGCCGATCACGATCAGGTCCTGCCCCCTCTCCAGGTGGCGTTCGGCGATCACGTGCACGTCGTCTGTGATGCGGTCGGCCCCGTCCGGGCCGAGGTCGACGGCCTTCCCGCCCGGCAGGCCGGGGGTCGTCCGGTTCTCCAGCCGCGGGTTGGCGAAGCCGCCGCGCAGCATGACCTGCCAGTTGCCGCGGCGTGAGGCGTAGGTGTTCAGCTCCCGCTCCGCCACGCCCTGTCCGGTGAGGAAGCGTCCGGCCGCGCTCGCGGCGGGGATGCGCCCGGCGGGGCAGATGTGGTCGGTGGTGACCGAGTCGCCGAGCAGTTGCAGGACCCGGGCACCGGTGATGTCGCGCTGCCCGGGGGGCGTGGTGCCTGTCGCGCGGTCCAGGAACGGGGGCCGCCGGAGGTAGGTCGACTCGCGATCCCAGGCGAAGACGGGTCCCTCGGGGGCGTCCAGGCCCCTCCAGTTGTCGTCCCCGTCGAAGAGGGTGCCGTAGACCCCGGTGTACAAGGACGGCTCGATGCAGGCCCGGGCCACCGCGTCCACCTCGGCCTCGCCGGGCCACAGGTCCGCGAGCATCACGGGCCCGCCGTCCGCGCCGGTGCCGAGCGGTTCGGCGGTCAGGTCGATGTCGACCGTGCCGGCCAGGGCGAAGGCCACCACCAGGGGCGGGGAGGCGAGGAAGTTCAGGGAGACGTCGTTGTTGATCCGCCCGTCGAAGTTGCGGTTGCCCGAGGTCACCGAGGCCGCCACGAGCCCTCGTTCCCCGACCGCGGCCTCCACCTCCGGCAGGAGGGCCCCGGAGTTGCCGATACAGGTCATGCAGCCGAAGCCGACCAGGCCGAATCCCAGGGCCTCCAGGTCTCCCATCAGCCCGGCGCGTTCCAGGTAGTCCACCACGACGCGGGAGCCGGGGGCCAGGCTGGTCTTGACCCAGGGGCGGGGGCGCAGGCCGAGGCGGGTCGCGTTGCGGGCCAGCAGTCCGGCGGCGATCATCACCGCCGGGTTGGAGGTGTTGGTGCAGGAGGTGATGGCGGCGATGGCGACCGCACCGTCCCGGGGCCCGTCGCCGGTGCCCCCGCCCCCGGTGTCCGTGTCGTCCCGCGGGTGTTCGGGGAGGGCCTCCCGCAGTGCGCGCCGGGTGTCGCCCAGGTCCAGGCGGTCCTGGGGGCGCCGGGGTCCGGCCAGGCTGGGGGTGATCCCGTCCAGGTCCACCGTGACGGTCCGGTCGAAGCGGGGGCGGCCGGCCGGGTCGTGCCAGAGCCCCTGTTCTTTGGCGTAGGCCTCCACCAGGTGTACCTGCTCCTCGGGGCGTCCGGTGAGGCGGAGGTAGTCCAGGGTGTTGCGGTCGACGGGGAAGAGCGCTGCGGTCGACCCGAACTCCGGGCTCATGTTGGCCAGGGTGCACCGGGTGGCCAGGCTCGTCGCGGCCACGCCGGGCCCGAAGAACTCCACGATCGCCCCGACCACGCCCAGGCCCCGCATCCGCTCGGTGACGGTGAGGACCAGGTCGGTGGCGGTCACCCCGGGCCGCAGCTCCCCGACCAGTTCGACCCCGACCACGGGCGGGATGAGCATCGAGACGGGCTGGCCCAGCAGGGCGGCCTCGGCCTCGATGCCGCCCACACCCCAGGCCAGCACCGACAGGCCGTTGACCATGGTGGTGTGGGAGTCGGTCCCGGCCACGGTGTCGGGGAAGGCGAGGCCGTCGCGTACCTCGACCACCCGGGCCAGGTACTCGACGTTGATCTGGTGCATGATCCCCGCGCCGGGCGGCACCACCTTCAGGGTGCTCAGTGCCTGCTGCCCCCACTTGAGGAAGCGGTAGCGCTCGCGGTTGCGCTCGTACTCGCGCCGCACGTTGAGGGCGGGGGCGTCGGGGCGGGCGAAGAAGTCGGTGGACACCGAGTGGTCGACCGTCAGCTCGGCCGGGATGGCGCCGTCGACGGCGGCCGGGTCCCCGCCGCGTTCGGCCACGGCGTCGCGTAGGGCGGCCAGGTCGGTCAGCACGGGCACGCCGTTGGTGTCGTGCAGGAAGACCCGCGAGGGGTGGAAGGCGATCTCGTGGGAGCCGACGCGGCCCGCGACGAGCGCCTCGATGTCGGCGGCCGAGACGAGGTCGCCGTCCTCGTGGCGTAGCAGGTTCTCCAGCATCACCTTGTGCGCGAAGGGCAGGTCCTCGGTTCCCGGTACGGCACCGAGGTGGAAGAACTCGACACTGCCCGTAGTGGTCCGCAGCCTCCGCCGGCTGCGGTGTGAATCGATCGACATCGCACCTCCTAGCCTATAGGCTACATGATGCAAGCAGGCGTGATCGGGCGGTATCCTCTTCCCTCAGGGAGGACGGGGAGCACGTGACGACGAAGCGGGTCTTCAGCAAGAGCGAGTACGCCTATGAGGAGATCAAGCAGCGCATCCTCACCGATGCCCTGCACCCCGGGGCCGCGGTGAACCAGGAGGGTGTCGCCGCCGAACTGGGCATCTCGACCACGCCGGTACGCGAGGCCTTCAAGCGCCTGGCCAGCGAAGGGCTGATGGTGCTGGCCACGCACAAGGACGCCCGGGTGTCCGAGCTGACCTTCGCCGAAGCCCAGAGCCTGTACGAGATCCGCCTCAACATCGACCCCCTGGCCGCCCGGTGGGCCGCCGAGCGCCGCACCGACGCCGACGTCGCGGCCATCCGAAAGGCCGTCGGTGACCTGCACCCGCTGACCGGCACCGCCGGGATCCCGGCGCTCACCGCCCACCGCGAGTTCCACCGCGCCGTCTACCGGGCCTCGCACAACCAGCCCATGATCGAGATCCTCGACAGCCTGTGGGACAAGGCCGACCGCTATCGCCAGTTCACGTTGAAGTACCGGACGGACTCCGAGGCGGAGATAGAGCGCGTCCGCGCCGAACACCAAGCGCTCGCCGACGCCGTGGCGGACGGCGACGGGGCACGGGCCGCGGAGGTCATGCGCGCGCACATCTCCCAGAGCCTCGGGCGGCAGGCCATGGAGGAGCTCCGGTCGAGGGAGACGGCGGGCGGCTGACCGGCACGGTCGGCGCCGCCGCGAAACCACGTGAAGCCGGGCGCGGTCCCCGAACACGGTGCCAGGGTCACGTCTCAGGCCCCGGTACGCGCCCCGAAGCGGCGGCCCCGGGGTAGGCGGTCACCTCTGACGGCGGCCGGGACCCGCCACGAGCGATGGGCGTGCCGAGTCGCCGTCGGCACCCGGCCGGGCCCGTCAGTTGTAGGAGGGAGGGAAGCCGCAGTTGCTGCCCACGTAGTAGTAGGTCAGCTGCACCGGTTCGCTCTTGTCCAGGGTCGTACCGGGTTCAGGGGACTGCCTCAGCACCTCGCACGACTCGGGGATGAACCTGCCCTCGCCGCTGGGGGGACCGTAGCCGGGGGTGCCCTGGATGTTCGTGAAGCCGCTCGCCTGGAGGGCGCTCTTGGCCTCGCTCGTCGACATCCCGACGACGGCGGGGACCGTTCCGTCGGTCGAGCCCGAACCGCCTCCGCCGCCACCCCCGCCCCCCGAACCGGCGGTGCCTCCCCCGCCGCCGGAGCCGTCCGGCTCCTCCCCGGAGCCGTCGTCCGACTCGTCGTCGGCCCCGCCCGACGTGCCTTCCGCCGACGCCTCCCCGCCGTCCGAGGAGGAGGCCGACTCGTCGGGCGTCTCCCGCGCATCGCCGCTCGGGTCGGGATCCGACGGTCCGCCGCCGTCGGTCGGGTCGTCGTCGGTCCCGGTGGCCGCGACGGTGCCGCCCCCGTCCGCGACGGCCGAGGGGTCGTCGCCCCCCGTCAGCGGGGACCAGGCCAGTGCCGTGGTCAGGAGCAGCAGGGCGGCCACGGCGGCCGCCACGAACCCGCCTCGCCAGGACCACATTCCGTGCCCCCTCCGCCCCCTGCCGGGGGCGCGCCGGCTCAGCACCGTCGGGTCCCCGGCGGCGGCGTCCCGGCAGGCCGTGGCGAACTCCTCCGCCGAGGCCCACCGGTCCCGCGGATCCTTCTCGAGCGCTCTGAGGACCACGTGCCGGATCGGCTCCGGGACCCGGTCGGGAAGCGGGGGCGGTTCGGCGGTCAGGTGGGCCGCGATGACGGCGGCGTGGTCGTTGGAGTCGAAGGGCGGCTTCCCGGCCAGGCACTGGTAGGCGACCGCGCCGAGGGAGTAGATGTCGGTGGCGTGGGTGAGTCCACGCATGTTGAGCTGTTCGGGGGAGGCGTAGGAGAGCGTTCCCAGCGCGACGCCGGTGGACGTCAGCGAGGTCACGTCGTTGATCCGGGCGATGCCGAAGTCGACGAGCTTGACCTCCCCGTCCTGGGTGACGAGGACGTTGCCGGGTTTGATGTCGCGGTGGATGATCCCCGCGCCGTGGACGACCTGGAGGGTGTCGGCGACCGCGGCGACGATCTCCATCGCCCGCTCGGGCGCGAGCGGCTCCCCGCTCCCGACCAGCGTGGACAGTGACGCCCCCTCGACCAGTTCCATCACCAGGTAGGCGATCTTCTCCCCATCGGCGACGGCCTCGCCGTGGTCGTACACGGCCGCGAAGCCGGGGCCCTGGAGCCTGGCCGCGGCCATGGCCTCGTGTTCGAACCGCCTGCGCGCGCCCTCGGTGTCCGCGGCGGTGGTATCCCTCAGAAGCTTGACCGCGACCGGGCGGTTCAGCCGGGTGTCGTGGCCTCGCCAGACCGTTCCCATACCGCCTGCGGCGATGACCTCGTCGAGGCGGTAGCGGTCCGCGATCGGGGATCTCACAGTTGCTCCTTGCGTTGGAGGGGGTGGCAAGGTCTGGGAACCGGGGCCCGTCTCCCGGACGGGCAACGACATCAGATGCGCGAAAGGCGAAAGAGGTTCATGACCGGTCGGGTGCGTGCGCGTTCGGGTGGGAGGGCGTCATGGGCCCCGCGGGCCGGGGCGTGGTGGAGAAGGGGGCCATCGCGGTGCTCCTTTTCCACGCTCGGACAGCGCGCGAGGGCTGACACGCAGGACCGCGACGAACGCGGCCGGTGCGAGGGTGATGGGAATGCCCGCCGGCTCACCGCGGCGGTCATGTACGGCGGTCGCGGCGAACATGGGGGCGCGAGGCCGGCGACTGTCGGCGGTGGCGGCCGGGCCAGCGTGCCGAAGGCCTCCGACGGCGGCAGATGCGGCCGCCGGGCCACCGGCGATGGTTCACGTCACGGTATCCCCGGGTGCCCTCTCAGGGGCGACGGGCTGTGGTCGGTACCGGTGGCCCGGCGGGGCTCGCCGGTCAGAAGTACGGGGCGAAGCCGCTGGTACGAGAGGCCCGGCCGGTCATGGCGAGGCCGATCCGGAGGAGCGCGAATGCTTCGGGCGCGCGGGCCCACGTCCGCGGCCTCCAAGCCGGTGCCGGACATGGACCCCGGGCCCTGGCAGGCAAGCGCCTCCTACCGCTGTAGGAATCGGAGGATCTTGGGGGCGGGGATGCGGGGTCTGGGGCGTGCGGTGTCAGCCCGGCTTGCGCTCGGTGCCCGGCTTCTCCTCCTCCCGCTCCGGCTCGGTGGCCGGCGCGGGCGATGACAGCGGGTCGAACGGGTCCCGGGTACCGACGGAGGGGCTGACTCTGGACCTGTACACGGGATCTCCTTCCCTGCGGGCGTCCGGTACGCCCGCCGCGAAGCGGCCTACCCCGCGCCGGCGACGGGCAGACGCCAGTGGCCGGGACGAGCCACGACCGCAAGCGGCCCTGCCGCCGGAATCGGGCACGGCCCTGTTCCGCAGCGACCGGCACAGCCCCGGGCGTTCCGGATCCCGGCCGCCCGAGCCCCGACGGTCTCGCGGGAGGTCATAGCGCCGGTCCCTGCTCCTGCCGGTCTCGCCCCCCTGCTCGGGCCCCGGGTTCCGGCACCGGGGCTCACTCGGTGTCGTCGGGGGGCTCGTACCCCGGCGGCGGGTCGATCGGCTCGCCCTCGGCGTCGATGACCCCGGTGTCGACGCACCACTGGGTCAGCGCGATGACCAGGCCCTCACTGTCGGTCTGGTCGGCCACCGCCTCACCGGCCTCGGGCAGCGCCGTGTCCAGGAACGCCTGGGCCGACGCGGCGTAGCTGTGGCCGACGGCCAGCAAGGCCTCCGCCAGGTCACCGCCGTCCGCGCCGGACTCGTCCTCCTCCGCGCTCCCCTCGGCCATCGTGTAGGCACGTTCGGCCAGGTGGCCGTGGACACACGCCGAGACGGTGTCGATCTCCTGTTGCTGCAGCTCCTCCTCCGAGGGGCCGGTGGGAGAGGGTGAGGGAGAGGGCGGCTGTGCGGTCTCCGGCTCGGGCGCGGGGGTCTGCTGTGCGCCGCAGGCGGTCAGCACGGCCGTCAGGGCCAGGGCCGCCGCGGGGGCGCGGAGGGGGTGTGCGGTCATGTGGGGTCTATTCCCGCGCTGACACCCGACACGCACCCAGGCCCCGCGCGCCGCGCGGGACCCTGGGTGATCCCGGCATGGCCTCAGGCGGGCTTGCGCTCGGTGCCGGGCTTCTCCGCCTCCGGCTCCAGCTCGGGAGCCGGGACCGGGTCGAGCGGGTCCCGTGGCATCCGCGTGCCCGCCGACGGGCCGCCGCCCCTGGATCTGTACACGGGGTCTCCTTCCCGGCGGGCGTCGCGTGCGCCCGCTCCCGGAGCGGCCTACCCCACGCCAACGGCGGACAGGCCCCGGTAGCCGGGACAGGCCATGGCCCCTTTCGGCCTACTCGGCCCGCCCCCGAAAGGGGCATGAGGGACGGGTTCGCCGGGAACATCGGTTCTGACCGGACCCGCCCCCTCCTGACCGGCGACCCGGCCCACATCGGCCCCTACCGACCCTACCCCCGCTCAGGCGACGGTACGGGCCAGGTGTCCCTGGGCCGCGTGCGAATCCCAGTGCGCAAGAGGCGGACATTCGGCCAAGGAACTCCGACCACTTGCGCCTCCGGGGCCTTCACCCCCTCGGAGTCGTCGAGCGGCAAGAGGCCGACGCCCCACACGGGAGACAGTGCCACTGGCAGCCTGTTCTCCATGACACCCCCAGCGATAGCGATCGCCGACTACGACCCGCGCTGGCCCGGTATGGCTTCTGCCGCCATCGCCGGACTCCAGGAGGCCGGCCCCAGGCTGTTCACGGAGATCGAGCACATCGGGGCCACCTCCGTCCCGGGGCTCGCGGCCAAACCCGTCATCGACCTGATGGCGGCCACCGCGTCCCTGCAAGGGGTTAGCGACCACGAGCCCGCCCTGGCCCGTCTCGGCTTCACCCCGCACGAGAACGGCATGACCGACCGGCTGCTCTACGTGCGCGCCCCAGGCGGGGTGCGCACGCACATCCTGCACGTCGTCACCCGGGCGAGCTGGCCCACCCGCAACCAGAGGATCCTCCGCGACCACCTGCGCTCCCACCCGGAGGAGGCGGCACGCTATGCGGATCTGAAGCGCAGACTCGCGGCCACCGCTGTCGCCCCGGGCGAGTACACCGAGGCGAAGACCGCGTTCATCCAGGAAGTGACCGACCGCGCGCGCAGGGAGCGCGGCCTGCCACCCGAAGCGGTCTGGGAGAAGCGCCCCCACGGCCCACACGGGTGACCGACCGTTACCGCACCACAAGATCAGTGCCGGAAGCCGGGGATGCCGGTGGTTCGGCCGCCACGGTGAGAGGACGGGGTGCCGGGCCGTACGCGGGCCGTCGCCCGGACCGCACGACCCGGCCCACCGCCCCTTCAGTCCAGGTCGGACATGTCGAGCACGAAGCGGTAGCGGACGTCGTTTCGCCGAAGGCGGTCGAGAGCCGTGTTCACCTGTGACGACGGGAGTATCTCGACGTCGGCGGTGATGCTGTGGTCGGCGCAGAATCGGAGCATCTCTGCTGTCGCCGGGCGGCCTCCGCTGCCCGCGGAACCGAGCTTCTTGCGGCCGATGAGCAGGTCGGTGGTCTCGACGGCGACGGGGCCCAGGTACCCGAGAAGGCTGAGGGTGCCGTCCATCGCCACCAGTTTCAGATACGGGGCGAGGTCGTGCGGGGCGGAGACGGTGTCGATGAGGACGTCGAAGGTGTCGCGGGCGGCGGCCATCTGTCGGGGGTCAGTGGAGGCGATGAGGTCGTGGGCCCCGAGTTCCCGGGCGTCGTCGTGCTTGTCCTGGGTGCGGCTGATGACGGTCGTGGTGGCCCCCAGTGCCACGGCCATCTTGACCGCGAGGTGGCCCAGGCCGCCGAGGCCGGCCACGGCGACGCGGCTGCCGGGGCCCACGCCGAGGGAGCGCAGGGGTTCCCAGACGGTGACGCCGGCGCACATCAGCGGGGCGGCCGCGGCCGGGTCGAGCCCGGCGGGGAGCGGGTGGGCGAAGGCGTCGCGCACGACGTACTCGCGGGAGTAGCCGCCCAGGGTGGTCGATCCGTCCCGCCGGTCGGTCCCGCCGTAGGTCAAGGTCGGGAAGGAGCGGCAGAAGTTCTCCTGTCCGGCTTCGCACATGGCGCACTCGCCGCAGGAGTCGACGATGTTGCCCACCGCGACGCGGTCGCCGACCGAGAAGGCGGTCACTTCGGAGCCGGTTCCGGCCACGACGCCGGTGAATTCGTGGCCGGGGACCAGGGGCGCTTCCGCATGCCGGTCGTGGGTGCCCAGGGCGTGCAGGTCGCTGTGGCACACGCCGCAGTAGTCGACCCGCACCGCGATATCGTCCGGGCGCAGGTCACGGCGCTCCAGTCGGACACGCCGCAGTTCTGTCGGGCCGGTGGCCCGCCATCCGTCGGTCGTCCGCATGCGTCTCTCCTTAAACAGACTGTTCTGTCTGTTTCAGCGTAGGCGCGTCCGCACACCGAGGCAAACCAACTGTTCTGTTTGGTAGGCTGCGGGCATGCCGGAACGACCGCAGACCTCGCGAGGCGCCGCGACCTACCAGCGCATCCTGGACGCCGCCACCGAAGAGTTCGCCCAGTACGGCATCGCCGGGGCGCGCATCGAGCGCATCGTGGCGGCGGCGCGCACCAATAAGGCCCAGCTCTACGCCTACTTCGGCGACAAGGAGCGGCTCTTCGACGCGATCCTCCTCGACTCGCTGGAGCGCATCACCAACGTCGTGCCCATCGACGCCGACGATCTGGCGGAGTGGGCCGTCCGTCTGTACGACGAATACCTGCGCCGTCCCGACCTCATCCGGTTGGCGACCTGGACACGGCTGGAGCGTCGGCCCGCCGGGCACCTCGTCGAGATGCACCAGCACTACGACGACCGCAAGCTCACGGCCATCGCCGAGGCCCAGGCCGCCGGGCGGGTCCGCGCGGGCGACCCGTTCGACATCATGGCCATGGTCATCGCCATGTCCATGGCCTGGTCTCCGGTCAGCAACGTGTACGCGGCCAGCAGTCGGGAAGCCGATGACGTACACGACCAGCGCCGCGCCCTGCTCCGCGACTGCGTCCGAAAAGCCACCGCGGCCGACTGAGGCGACGCGCCCCCATCGCCGGCGCCGCCCCCTGGCGGCACTCGCGCATACCGCCCGGGCCCGGGCGGATCATGACGCTGGTGACGAAGGCCCCAGGTCAGGCCCCTTCGTCGTTCTCCGTTCTGCTGGGGCCCCTCCTGTTCGAGTGGACCCCACCACAGGAAGGAGCGGGCCACGCCTTCCGGTCACACGGACGGCGCGGATCAGGCCGGGCGGGCGAGGGTGATGATCTCCGTGCTGGTCGCGGTCAGCGGGGTGCGGTCCCAGTAGCCGTACCGCTCGTCCACGGCGAGCCCGGCCTGCGCCAGGAAGCGGTCCAGGGTGTCGGCGTCCAGGAACCGCAGGGTGCTGCGGCTGACCACGGGCTCGGACCAGCCCTCCAGGTGGTAGTCCGATGTGAAGGTCACCAGGTCGCCGCGCACCTCCCGCAACCGGTGCACGGAGGTGGCCCGGCGCCCGCCGGGGCCCTGCACGGTGCGCACCCGCTCGGGGGTCCAGGCCTCCCAGCCCCGGACCGCGGGGTTGCGGGTCTCGAAGGCGAACCGTCCCCCCGGCACCAGCGCCCGACGCACCGCGGCCAGCACGGCGTGCAGCTCCTCGTCGGAGGTGAACACCTGGAAGGCGTGCCCGGACATCATCACCAGGTCGAACGCCCCGGTGAACGGGCCATGGCCGGGGTCATCGTAGGGGCCGGCGAGCAGGTCGCCGTGGACCCACTCGACGTCCTCACGGTCGCGGCGGCCGACCTCCAGCATCGCCGCGGCCGGGTCCAGGCCCACCAGACGCCCGGTTTGCCCGCGCTCGCGGGCCACCCGCTGGATCTTGCCCGTTCCGCAGCCCACGTCCAGTACAGCGCGGGACCGCAGGACCAGGTCGAGGTAGAAATCGTCCTGGGGCGTGGAGCCCCAGGGGTTGAAGTAGTCGTACAGATCGGCCAGGTCCGGCTCGGAGAAGTGTCGATCGACCATCCGGGCATGATCGGCCAAGACGGGCCCCGGGGCCAATGGTTTTTGCGCCGTTCCGACGTGCGGACACCGGCGACCGGGTGTGGGCCTCGGGGACCGATCGGTCCGGACGCGCGCACGGCCTCCGCGCAACCGGGGGTTGCGTGGGGTCCGCCTTGACGAGGGCGTGGCCTCAAGTGGGCTTGCGCTCCGTACCGGGCTTGTCCACCTCTGTCTCCGGCTCGGGTGCCGGGACCGGGTCGAGCGGGTCCCACGGCACCCGGCCGCCGCTGGCCGGGCCGCCGCCCTTGGATCTGTGCACGGGGGTCTCCTCCCCTGGGGGCGTCGGGTGCGCCCGCCACGGGCGTGGCCTACCCCGCGCCGACGGCGGACAGACCGACCTGGCCGGGACAGGCCATGGCCCCTTTCGGCGTACTCGGACCGCTTCCGAAAGGGGCATGACGGAGGGGTTCGCTGGGAACATCGGTTCTGGACCGGACCCGACCCCCCTTGGAAGCGGTGCCATGCCCGACCCCCTCCTGCCCGGCGACCCCACCCGGACCGGCCCCTACACCCTGCACGCGCGCCTGGGCGGCGGCGGGATGGGTCAGGTGTTCCTGGGCCGCTCCCCCGGTGGGCGCACCGTCGCGGTCAAGGTCGTACGCCCCGACCTGGCCCAGGACGCCGAGTTCCGGCGCCGGTTCGCCACCGAGGTGGCCGCCGCCCGCAAGGTCGGCGGGTTCTACACCGCCCAGGTCGTGGACACCGACACCAGCGCCACCCCGCCCTGGCTGGCCACCGCCTACATCCCCGGCCCCACTCTGCACCGGGCCGTGGCCGACCACGGCCCCCTGCCGGTGGAGACCGTGGCGGTGCTCGGGGCAGGGCTGGCCGAGGGTCTGTCGGCGGTGCACGCCCAGGGGGTGGTGCACCGCGATCTCAAACCGGGCAACGTGCTGCTGGCCGAGGACGGTCCGCGGCTGATCGACTTCGGGATCGCCCGAGCCCTGGACTCCACCTCCCACACCCGCACCTCCACGGTGCTGGGCACCGCCGCTTTCATGTCCCCCGAACAGGCTAAGACGCAGAAGGTCGGCCCGGCCTCGGACGTGTTCTCCCTCGGGTGCGTGCTCGCCTTCGCCGCCACCGGCCGCAGCCCCTTCGGCGACGGTCCGGTGCACGCGGTGGTCTTCCGGGTGGTGCACGAGGAGCCCGACCTGGCCGACCTCCCCGCTTCCCTTGTCGACCTGGTGCGAGCCTGTCTGGCCAAGGACCCCGAGTCCCGGCCGGGTGCGGAGGAGGTGTCGGCGCACCTGGCCGCCGTGGGAGTGTCCCGAGCTTCAGACACTGGCCGGTGGCTGCCCCCGGACGTCACCGAGACACTGGCCCGGTACACGCTCGCCTACACCCGGTTCGAGCCCGGACAGGACCGGGACCCCGAAGGGGGTCCGGCCGGCCCCGCGAAGCAGATGCCTCAGGCCACCGGTTCCGACACGATCAAGCCGGAGACGCCGACGTTCTGGCGAAGGCTCCGTGGCGTTCGGGGCGTCGGCGCGGGCGCAGGCGAACAGCGGGACTCCCCGAAGGGAGCAGGTGGCGAGCTGGTCATCGGCAACCTCAGCCCACACCCCGTGGAGGTGGCCGTGGACGGCACCGTCCTGGGCACGGCCCCCGGGTTCGCCTCCCGTGCCTTCCCCGTCCCTCCCGGTCAGCGCTCGCTCCTGGTGAGCTCCGAGGGCCGCGGCGTGGCGCGGCGCGTCAAGGTGTCCGGGGGCGACACGGCGAAGTTGGCCTTCGACGTCCTCCCGGGACCGCATCCGGCTCCGGAGCCGGTCGAGCAGGTCGTCATCACCGGCGGCCGTCTCTCGGGAGTGGGCGGTCCGGCTCTCATGTTCGGCGGGATCGTCTGGATCGCCTCTGGACTGTTGGCGGTGACCATGTACGCGACAGGTGAGGCCCATCCCTCCGTGAGTGGGACGGAGATGCTGGTCGCCGTCGTGGTGGGGGGACTGATCGCGGGCCTCCTGGGTGGTCTCCTGGCTTTTTTCAGCGGACCGCCGCGGCTCGTCCTGTCCCGCGCCGGGCTGCGGCCCCCGCACCTTCCCGCAAGTGAGAAGCCGTTCAGGTGGGACCGTCTCGAACAGGTCAGCGTGGTCGGCGAGGGGGAGGGCGCGCAGGTCGTGGTCTGGCCGCGTCGAGGCTGGCCGCTGGAGACCACCCGGACGCTGAAGGACTACCAGGGCGGCAAGGTCGTGTGCAGGGCCGAGGAGGTCAACGCGGTGGACCCCCTCCAAGCAGAGCGCCTGCGTGCGGCGCTGCGGTGGTTCGCCGCCGACATCTGGGTCGAACAGCCGGCCGCTCCGTGATCTCGGTTCGCGACGCCGGAGAAGGTCGCCGACAGCGGTTCGAACGCCAGGTGCGTCGGTGGTCCTCCCTCAGCCTGGCAGCCCCACAGGACCATCGACACCAGCCGGTGTGCGCCGACCGACCGTCCGATCGGGGCGTCGTCGGCGAGGAGGTGGTCCTGGCCGACGACGTCGGCGAGGGTGCGGGGGCGCAGCCGGTCGGCCAGCGGTCGGGAGGCGTCGTCCGCATCGAACAGGGACGGCGGCCGCCCGCTCACGATTCCCGCCCTTCCTGATGTCCGGAGGCCAGGTCGTAGGAGTCGTGCACCAGGTCCTCGACCAGCCGCCCGGTGATGCCCGGGCCCGCGCCGACGGAGATCCAGTGCCGCTTGTCGAGGTAGTGCCCGGGCGTGATCGATTCGTGGTCGCGGCGGAGCGCGTCCCCGTGGTCCGGGTTCGCTTTGACGGTGATGATCTGCAGGTCCGGATCGTCCTCGGTGACGATGAGGAACACCTTGCCCCGCACCTTGAACACGTCCAGGTGCGGGGTGAACGGCCGTCCGCGTTCGACGTGCGCGAGCGCGGCCGCGGTGTCGCGGGCGGTCTGCTGGAGCTGTTCGCCGGAGAGCGTCATCGCTTGCTCCTTTCGAAGGCCGCCGGGTCCACGGGACGCCGCGCCCGGGGCAGGTTCTCCACGACGAGCAGGTAGGACTCGGTCACCAGGTCCTCCACGAGGCGCTGCGGCAGGTCTCCGCCGGGGTTCAGGGTGATCCAGTGCCGCTTGTTCATGTGGTAGCCGGGCGTGATCTCTTCATGGCGCTCCCGAAGCGCCTTGCCGTCCTCCGGCTCGGCCTTGACGATCACGATCGGTTCGCCGGTGACCTCGGTCAGCAGCATGAACACCTTGTCCCGCACCTTGAACACCTCCCAGTCCGGGCCGAACGGGTACTCGAGCCCGGCACCGGGCAGCTCCTCGGCGCGGTCTCTGGCGTACTGCTGCAGTGCGTCTTCCTGCATGTGTCCTCCGAGGTCGAAGCCGTGAGAGCGAAAGTGCGTACCATGGTACGTACTTTGGCCGACACAAGGAGACTCCCGTGCGGAAAGGCAGACCCAACGATCCGCAACGACGAACCCGGATCCTGCACGCCACGCTCGACGTGATCCGCTCGCAGGGGGTGCACGCGGCCTCGTACCGGCGGATCGCGGCACAGGCCGGCGTTCCGCTGGGATCGATGACGTACTACTTCCCCGATCTCGACGGGCTCGTCGTCGCCGCGTTCGAGACGCTTCGGGGTGAACTGGAGCCCCGGTTCGCCGCACCGCTCCGGGACGCCTCGACCACGGACGCCGTGATCGAGGTGCTCGTGTCGGCCACCGTGGGGGCCACGAGTCCGAGCACCGCGGACGTGCGCCTCTACACCGAGCTCTACCACTACGCGGCGCGCAGCACCCGCGCCGCCGACCTCGTCCGCGCCTTCCAAGAGGAATCGCTCACACTGCTCCGCGGCCGTCTCTCCGACGCCCGGGCCCGCGCCGTCGACGCCCTGATGTGGGGGTGGTGGAGCTATCGCCTGTTCCACCAGGACGCGCCGCTGGAGGAGGACATGGTCCGCCGCGCGTACCGAGCGCTCCTCGACACCCACTCGACCGCAGCCCCACGAACCCAGGAGGCCCACCATGCCTGACACCATGCGCGCGATCCGGCTCACCGGACCTGTCGCACCGAACGAACTCACCGTCTCCCGGGTGCCGGTCCCCGACGTCGGGCCCGGGCGCGTGCGCATCCGCGTGATGGCGTTCGGCGTCAACGAGTCCGAAGTCACCAGCCGAAAGGGGGAATCCGGACCCGACTTCTCCTTCCCCCGGATCCCGGGCATCGAAGCCGTCGGCGACGGTGTCGGGCTGGCCCCCGGGCAGAAGGTCGCGACGATGATGGGCGGCCTGGGCCGCTCCATCGACGGCGGCTACGCGCAGTACACCGTCGTCGACGCGGCCAACGCGATCCCGTTCGACACCGACCTGGGATGGGACGTCCTCGGTGCGCTCCCGGAGATGCTGCAGACCGCGCACGGCTCCATCACCACCCTGGGCCTGCAGGCCGGGCAGTACGTGCTCATCCGGGGAGGCACGTCCACCGTGGGCCTCACCGCGATCTCCATCGCCCACCGGCTCGGCGCCACGGTCCTTGCCACCACCCGGAACCCCGCCAGGTTCGAGCTCCTCACGCAGGTGGGTGCGGATCACGCCCTGCTCGACGACGACACGCTGACGGACGCGGTCCGCGGCCTCGTACCGGGCGGCCTCGACGCGGCCCTGGAGTTGGTCGCCGCGACCGCGCTGCCGGCCACGCTCTCCCTCGTCCGCCCCGGTGGCACGGTCTGCTTCGTCGGCGCCCTCAACGGAGAGTGGACCATCCCCGACTTCTCCCCGTTCTCCATCCCCACCGGCGTCCGCCTCACCAGCTACGCCGGCGGTGCTGACGATCTGCCCGCCGACGCGCTCGGGCGGTACCTCCGTGCAATCGAGGACGGGTCGCTGAAGGTCGTCATCGCCGACACCTACGAAGGGCTCGACAAGGTGGCACAGGCGCAGCACGACCTGGAGTCCGGTCACCGCCCCGGAAAGCACGTCGTCGTCCTCGCCGGGACGTGAGGAACGGTCACAGGATCCGGCGGTAGGCGCCGATCTGTTGACCGGCCGGTCGTCGGGGTCCACCACGGACCCGTGTTGTCGCGCCGGCCTCGAAATGAGGGGGAACGTACCGGCGGCACGCGTTCGAAGAGACACCGGGAGCCTGTTCCCACGGACGGTGTTGCCCGGTGCCGCTAGGAGCCGCACGGGTGACCTCGGACCTCACCGGCGGGAGCCGCCTGGAGCACGACATCCGCGCCCTGGCCGCCGACGGGCACCTGGCCCCCGGTTCGCGGACGACGCGACCGCCGACCGCCCACACCCGTGCAGACCGCAGAGGGCTGGCCGGGTGGTCCGCGAGGAACACGTAGGCGGCCGCCCGATGGTGTCGGGACCACCTCGTGCAGCGCGGTCAGAGCCTCGGTGAGCGCAGGAGGCAACGGTCGTCAGGACGTTCCGAACGGCGTGCGCGGCCATGGCCCCGGCCTCGGTCGAGGGGAGCCGTACCATGTCCGCCGGGGGACCTCCGCTGCGCCCACGAGCGACAGCGCAACCCGCAGGAGCACGGTCTCCGGGTAGCCCGCGGCGAAGTGGAGATTACCGTGCAGCCCCTAGGCCACCCAGGCCACGCCCGGCTTTTCCTCGGACAGGAGACGGTCAACGCAGAATGGCTGCGGCCCCAAAGCCGGCATCGACCGCTTCATCTCGCCCTCGGAGCCCTCATTCGACCACGTGCGCCGTTCATCCGCCGGCGGAGACCACCTCCTGAAAAAGCTTGTTCGTAGCGGCGCTGGGACGGACCCGCATGGGCTTGAGATGCTCGACCAGTGCCTGGTACGTGCGCTGGACGGCGTCCGGACGACCCAGCAGCGCGTGAGTGCGCATGAGCTCCTGGTAGATGGTCTCATTGAGGTCGTCGACCTCGCGGGCGCGCTCCAGCCAGGGCAGCGCCTGCCCTGGGGTTTCTGCGGCCTTGGCCAGGCCGACGAAACAGTCGGCGACCGCACGGCGGTGCGCTTGGCGCTTCTCCTCGATCCAAGGCAGGTCCACCTCGGTCAACAGCTCGTGGGAGCACAGGTCGGCCGCCACCTGCAGATGTGTCAGGCGCTGGGCTTCGTCCTCCGTGTCCTTGGCGGCCTTGAGCGCCGTGCTGAAACGCCAGATGTCGACGTTGACCGCTTCGGCGCGGAGCCGGTAGCGGCCTTGGGCTACGTCGATGATCTCCCGTTCGTGGTCTCCCCACGCCTGGCGGGCAGCGCGCCGGGCACTGCTGGCGGCGGTGTTGCGCAGGGTCTTGGCCTTGGTCTCGGAGGTGTCCGGGAACAGGGCGTCGGTGAGGAGGTCGGTGCTCACCCCGGCCGGGTGCAGGGCCAGGAAGGCCAGGAGCCTGCGGGCGGAAGCGCGCATGGTGACACCGATGTCCTGGCCGTTGTAGGTGATGACGGGTTGGGGAGCGAGGAGCCGCACCTGGATGCGTGACATCGGCTCGGGCTCGGTGTTCGCTTCTGGACGGGGTTCGGGTGCGGGGTCTTCATCTACAGAATCCAGGGTGTCGGGTTCCTCGGCCTCAGGCGGTTCCTCCACAGCGCCGTGGGCTGCGGCAGGCGTGATCCGGTGAAGCAGGCGCAGGTCCGTGTAGGTGGCGGTGGTTCCGTCGGCGGCGGTGATGCGAATGGTGTCGAGGCTGTCGCAGTGCACCCGGGGCGAGGATCCCCCTCCTTCGCCCAGGGCGAGAGCACGAATGTCGCCGTCCTCGTGGGAAGTCAGCGCTGTCAGCCGATCGGCGAGGACAGGTGTGGTCGGCGCCTCCACCAGGAGCAGGGTGGATTCGTCGCCGGTGACGTAGGAGAGTTCGGCCTCGGTCAGCGCCGAGGCGAGGTCCGGGAGGACGCGCAGTCGCTCCCCGCCCGCCCGGGGCGAAGCTCCGACCGCGGCCATGAGAGGCGCAGGGGTGATCACGTGTACAGCGGGGTCGTCCAGGGCCCGGTCGAGGATGGAGGAGAACACGGCCGCCGCGTACTCGCCGGTGAAGGCCGGCCCTGTGGTGGGGTCGATAGCGAGGGTGTCAGCTATGCGCAGGTGCCCTTCCGGAGTGAAGAGCACCCCGTTGGTGTGGCGGCTGACCTGTACCGGATTGCCGATGGCGCCTTCCGGGGGCTCGGCCTCCTGCTGCTCTTCGTTCTCTTCGGCTTGCCGGGGTGTGTCGGCGAGGCCGGGGGGAACGCAGTGTCCGGGTGCGGTGCGCCGCCCGATGACCGCGCCCGCCGCACCTCCGGCCACCGCTCCGGCGGCCAGGGCCATCAGTGGGACGGCCATCCCGCTCTCCCGTGGTTCCGGTTCCACCGTCGCGGTGTCGTTCTGTGCGGGTTCGATGTTCTGCGGAGGGGCCTGTCGGCCGGTGCTGAGCGTGTAGGTGATCTCGACCCGGCGGTCGGCCGCCGCGCCGAGGTCCGGATGGTCACGCGGCCAGCGGGAGCCGGCCCCTTCGACGGTGATCTCCCACTCCTGCCCGAGCTGTTCCGTCAGCAGGGCGGCGATGGCCTGCGCCCGCTGCTCGGACAGGACCTGATTGTGGTCGTCAGGTCCGCTGGCGTCGGTGTGCCCGGTGACGGTGATCGGGGTGTTCCGGTCGCCGAACAGCTGGAGCAGCTGGACGGTGGGCCCCAACTCGTCGACCATCGATGGTCCGGGTTCGGCGGAGTCGAGTCCGAATCCGGCCAGGACGCGCGTGCGCTCCAGCAGGTGCGCCGGTTCGCCCTGGGTCGGCGCAGTGTCGGCGTCGGGTGTGCCGGTGGTCGGTGTGCTGTCAGCCGGTGCCGACACCGCCGCGACAGCCGGGGCGCTGACCGCCACCGAGCCTCCGGCGAGGCCGGTGACGGCCACGCGCACCAACCCGATCCGGGGAAGGTGCCCGCGCAGCACGGCGATGACATCGGCTGTCACCAGGATGGCGAACACCGCCCACAGCCCCCACAGCACGACGAGGGCCAAGGCGTACAGGACCGTGGTCGGCAGTGTCCCGCTGAGCAGGGACAACCACAGATAGGTCCCGGTCACCTCCTCCCCCACCGGCCATTCCCACCGGCTGAGGATCAGCGGCGGCGTGATGAGCAGCGCGAGTGCGGCTGTGCCCGCGGCCATCGTTCGTACCGGATGCATCTGCGGTTCCTCCTCCGGTCAGGGTGTGTGGGCGGTGGCAGTGGCCCGGGAGGCGATCTCGACCTCACCGAGGCCGCCCCACACGGTGGGCTGTCGCACCGTGGTGACGGTGACCGTCACCGTCTCCCCCTCCACCTGGACTTCGGCGTTCGCTCCTGCTGCGATGGCGTGGGCCTGCGCCGCGGCCGTAGCCGCTCTCGGGTCCAGGGCAACGGCCCCTTCACGGAGCCGGGCGGTGTCCAGGTGCTGGGCTCCGGTGCGGGCGGCTTCGTGCGCCAGTGCGGTGGTCCGGGTCTTGGCGTGGAGGAGGCGTGCGCCGTCGTGGGCCAGGGCCAGGCAGGCCAGGAGGGTGGTGGCGATGGCCAGGACGAACGCGGTAGGGCTGCCGCCGCTCATCGGCGCTCCCGGGAACGGTGAACGTCCAGGACGGAGACGGCCGAGCCGGTGACAGCGCGCTCGGCGGGCAGGCCGGGAAGGCGGAGGTCGTCGCGTCGGGTGGTGCAGGTGACCTCGGCCCGGACCGCGCGGGTGTCCGCGACGGTGGTCGGTCGCAGGGTGAGCGTGGGGGCGTGGCAGGCCCGCGCCCACTCCCCCACGCTGTCGGTGATGGCCTGTTCGGCGGCCACCCGTGCCCGGCTCGGGTCGGTGTGCAGGGACGCGGCCCGTGCCGCGGAGTGGGCGAGGGCGTCGGCGGCGATCGCCGCGGTGTAGAGGCGCCCGGTGAGGGCGATCAGGGAGAGGAAGACCAGCAGCAGTGGGATCACGAGCACGATCAGGTCGACCGAGGCGCCGCCGCGGTCGCTTCCCCTGCCGGTGTTCCTCCGTGTGGAGGGGACCTTGGTCATGGACGTTCCACGTGCTCGGTGGGTCCGGTCAGGGAGACGTGAACGCCGGGGTTCCAGCCGGGGAGCAGTCCGAGGGTGGTGGCGTCCACCGTGACGCGAGTGGTGCCACCCTGTCGTCGGACGTCGACGGTGGTGTCGCGCAGCAGGGTTCCGCCGAGGTCGCCGGCCAGGGCGTATCCCCGTTCTTCGCCTTCGTGCTCGGTGCCGTTGAAGACCCGTCCGCCGGCGAGGGCCTCGGTGGCGATGGCCTGCGCGCGGTGGTGGGCGTGGGTCCAGAGCGTGTACTGGACGATGCCCAGGAGCATGGCGAAGGCCAGGGGGAGGGCGAGGATCATGTCGGCGCTCCCCCGGTCACGGCCCCTACCGCGCCGGTGCGGGGTTTTCACGGGTTGACGCCCAGGTCGATGGATTGGGCGCTGTTGAGGATCCGCGGGGTGAGGATGGCACCGACGCCTACGGCGATGGCGATGACGATCGCGAGGATCAGCACGTATTCGGTGGCGGCGGATCCTCGGTCGGAGCGTGCGGTCCGGGGTTCGAGGAACGCTGCCAGGGTTCGCCGGAGACGGCTCATGGTCTTCCTTCTTTTCCGTGGCCGGTGTCAGAAGCCGGTGGTGACGTGGACGATGGCCGGGTGTCCCATGAGCAGGAGGAACCCGAGGATCAGGAGCATGACGGGCAGGGTCATGCGTTCGGTGGCCTGGTGGGCGCGGGTTTCGAGGGCGGCGAGGCGGCGGGTGCGCAGGGTGGCGGCCTTGGCCTGGACCGAGGTGCGGACGCGGGCGCCGTCGGTGCCGGCCAGGCGCAGGGAGGCGGCGAGGTCGTCGAGTTCGCGTACGCCGGTGTGGTGGGCCAGGCCTGCGAGGGCGTCCCAGGGAGAGTGGGCGCGCAGGTCGGCTTCGCGCAGGCAGTGGCGGATCCGGGTGAAGGCGGGCCCGGCTCCTGCGCGGGTGGCGGAGGACAGGGCGGTGGAGACTCCTGCTCCTCCGGCGAGGGCGATGCCGGTGAGGTCGGCGATGGCGGAGGTGGCCTGGCGCAGCTGTGTCCGGTGGTGCTCGGCGCGGTACCTCAGGAGTAGGGCGGGTGCGAAGACCGCTGAGGCCAGGAGGACGGCTCCGAGCAGGAGCGCGATCGGGATGGTGAGCGGGAACTCGGGCAGTGCGGCCAGGGACACCAGGAGGACGGCTGCGGTGCCCGCTCCCAGCAGGGCGACGATCTGGTGGGCCCGGTAGGTGTCGAGGTCCTGGCTGCAGGCGGCGAGGTCGTTGCCGAGGCGTTCGGCCGGGGGGCCGATCCGGGCCAGAATCCCTGCTCCCGTTCCGCTCGCACCCTGCCGCGTCGACGCTTCGACGGCTTCTCCTTCTTCTGTGGGGAGGAGTTCCGCGAGGCCGGGGCGGCTCAGGGCGCAGGCGGTCCACCAGAGCCCGGCTCCGGCGGTGGCTCCGGCCATGGCGGCGACGAAGGCGTTCATCGGGTCCCCTCTGCGGTGTTGAGCAGGCGTTCGGTGTGCGGTGGTTCGGCCAGGCGGGACAGCCACCCGAGCGCGGCCGCCCACAGCGCCCCGACCAGCGCCAGAACGACCTGTCCGCCGGCCGAGCCGAGGGGCGCGAAGAAGGGGCCGTTGAGGACGGCCATGCTGGCGGCCATGGTGAGGGAGGTCGCGGTGATGATGCGTACGGAGGTTCGTGTGCGGGCCCGGGAGGCCTGGATGCGGACGAGCATGGCGGCGCGGTCGCGGGCGGCTTCGGCGAGTGTGCCCAGCAGCGCGGCCAGGTCGGCGGCGTGGCGTTGGACGGCCATGGTGAGCGCGGCGACGACCAGGTCGGCGGTCTCGTTGTCGACCCGGTGGGCGAACTCGACGAGTGCCCGGTCGAGGTCCTGGCCTGCGGTGAGATCGTCGGCCAGGCCGCATACATCCTCGCGGATGGGTGCGGGTGCGGTGCCGGCGGAGGCGCGAATGGCCTGGTGGAGTCCGGCCGAGGCGCTGATGAGGTCGCGGAGCTGCTCGGCCCAGGCCGCGACCGCTTCGATGCGGTCGGCCTCGGCGGTGACGGTGCGGTCGGGGGCCAGGTGGCGGGGCAGCCACCACAGGGCGAGTGCGGCCAGGAGCGCGGCGACCGGCCAGGAGGTGAGGGTCCAGGTGATCGTCCCGGCACCGGCCGCCGCGGCGATCCGCAGTCCGGCCGGACCGGTGAGGTTCAGGCGGGAGCGGAGGGCGGACAAGAGCGTGGGCAGGGTGGGGGCGAGCAGCACCAGGCCCACGCCGACGGCGGCTCCGCCCAGTGCGGCGACGGGCATCGTGGTCATGCGCCGCTCCCGGTGAGCAGGGTGGTCGGGTCGAAGCCGGTGCGGACGAGCTTGCGCGCGTAGGGCGGGCTCAGCGGGAGGACGAACCCGTGTTCCGCGGTGTGGATTTCGTTGGTGACCACGCGGGGTCCGTCGCAGCCGACGATCTCGCGGATGCCGGCGACGCGGCGGGTGCCGTGGGCGTCGGTGTCGATGTAGACGGCCAGGTGGACCGCCGAGGAGATGAGGATGGCGCTCTCCTCCAGGGTGAGGCGGTCGCGTGCCTGGTTGGCGTAGGTGGCGAGTTTGGTGAGGATCTGCTCTGAGGAGGAGGCGTGCACGGTGGCCATGGAGCCGTCGGTGCCCATGGTCATGGCGTGCAGCAGAGCGACCGTTTCCTGTCCGCGGGTCTCGCCGACGATGACCCGGTCGGGTGACATGCGCAGGGCGTGGCGGAGCAGGTCGGCGAGGGTGATCTCCCCTGCCCCTTCGGTGTTGGGCGGGCGGCCCTGGAGTGCGAGGCAGTTGCGGTCGGGGTCGGAGTCCAGGGCGAGTTCGTAGGCGTCCTCGATGGTGATGACGTGTTCGTCGTGCGGGATGTGGCGGGCCAGGGCGCGCAGCAGGGTGGTCTTGCCCGATCCGGTGGCTCCGCCGATGACCACGTTCAGGCGGGCGCGGACGGCCGCGACGAGCAGGGCGCGGACCGGTTTGGTGAGCATGCCGGAGGCGGTCAGGTCGGTGAGGGTGAGTTCCCGTTCGGGGTGGCGTCGGATGGTGACGGCCGGGTGGCGGGAGACGCCCATGACCGCGGACAGGCGGGCGCCGTCGGTCAGTTCCATGCTGAGCAGGGGTGCGGAGGCGTCGAAGCGGCGTTCGCCGCCAGGGGCCTGGGCGGCGAGGCGTTGGACGAGGGCGATGAGTTCGGTGTCGGTGGAGGTGATGGGCGGTCGCTCTTCGCGCTGTCCGCCGCCGAAGTCGACCCAGACGCGGGTGCCGTTGATGTGGATGTCGCGGATTCCGGGTTCGGCGAGCAGCTCTTCCAGGGGGCCGAGGCCGCATACCTGGGACAGGACGCGGGTGCGGACCCACGCCTCCTCGTGTTCGTCGAGGGGATGGGCGGCTCCGGTGAGGGCCCGGCAGGCGTGCTCCTCCAGGAGGACGGACACGAGGGAGTCGGCGCGTTCGCGCCGGGAGGTCTGTCCAGGGTCGAGGTGGTCGCCGTCCGTTGACCGGCGCACGAGGGTGTCGGTGACCTGGTCGGCCCAGTGGTGGGCGAGGTCGCGTACGTGCTCGGGAACGTGGCGCAGGGCCGTTGGGGCCGGCTGTGGGGAGGAAGGTGTCGGGGTCATGCGGCACCCGCCTCGATGAGGGCGGCGGTGCGCGCCGCCGTGGTGTCGGCGCACAGGTCGTCGATCCGATCGGCCAGCTGCTGGGCGGCGGCCAGCAGAGGCATCCAGGTGACGGCGTCGGGGTCGCGCCGGGTGTGGGACCAGGCGGCGAAGCGTTCGCGCGGGCCGCGGGGGCCGGTGCGTTCACCGCGCAGGTAGCCGGCCCCGGTGGGGTCGTGGGGCAGGTGGGCCCACACGCGGTGGCCGGTGGTCGTCTCGATCTCGATCGAGGTGAAGCGGTTCCCCCGCACGGCCAGACCCACCACGGCGCCCTTCTCGGTGAGGGCGTCGAGGATGTCGCGGCAGCGGGCGACCCGGTGGAGCTGTGCCGGGTCGTCGCCGTCAACGGTGACGACCGCGGCATCGGCGTGGGCGAGCAGACGGGCGCCCGCGGTCCCGGGCATCACCCGGCCCAGGTCCAGGACGGTGACGCCGCCGTCGAGAACGGCTCTGCGGTGCGCGAGGACGTCCACCACGGGCGTGGCCTCATGCGGGGTGGCGGGTGCGGTCAGCACCCGCAGACCGCCGGGCAGTTCGGCGGTATGGCCGAGCAGGGCCCTGCGGACCCCGTTCTGCCGCACCTGGATGAGGTCGGCGGCCGAGCGCACGGAGGCGACCAGGGAGACCAGCCCGGGTCGGCCTTCGATGCGGTGCCATACGGCCAGGTCCCCGCCGCTGACGTCGGCCTCCACCAGAACCGGAACGGTGAGCGGACCGGCGGGCCAGATGGCCGCGAGGGCTGTGGCCAGGGTGGTGACGCCCGGTGCTCCGGAGAGCGAACACACCGCGATGATCATCGTCTTCTCTTTCGTGTTCGGTCGTTGTCGTGGGCGACGGGGTGAGCGGGAATGACGATCAGGGTTCGGGGGTGAGCACCAAGCGGGCGGTGGAGCCCTCCAGAGCGTGAACGGCATCGGCGGCACGGTCCTCGGGAACGATCAGCTCGATGACACGGGAGCCCGACGTCTCCCCCTCCTCCCCCGAGCCGTGGAGCCGCGCCGGAACCGGATCGGTCTCGGCGCTCATGAGCAGCAGCGGTGCGCCCGGACCGGCCGAGGCGGGGAGCATGCCGGGGGTGGTCTGCATCGACACCACCGTGTTCCCGGGTGCGGGCCAGGAAGCGGTGTCGGTGAACATCGGGGATGTGAGGACGGTTCCCTCGGGCACGGGGAGAGCGACCGGTGCTCCGAGAGCGCTCTCGGTGGTGGCGAGGTCCAGGCCTTCCACGCCCAGGGCGTGGACGATGCGAACGTGGGAGGAGGTGAGCACCTCACCGGGGACGAGATCGGTGGCGGCGATCAGCATGGGGGTGCGCTCCTCCTCGTATCCGGCCGCCCAGGCAGCGATCACTCCTCCCAGAACGGCTGCGGTGATGCCGGCGAGGGGGCGCTTCCACCGACGGGTTCGGGTAGGGGTCAAGCGGATTTTCCTGCTTTTCCGGTCGGATTGATTCGAATCCGGTGGTGCGGAGATCGTGGTCACGGGTTCGGCGGCCTTTCGTCGGTGGCGGAGGGCGAATCAGTCGGTGACGAGGGCGTGCACCTCACGCACGCTGAATGCGCGGCGGGCGGTGGTGGTGAGCGGGTCGAGAGTGCCGCCGTCGCCGCTGGTGGTCGACCAGGTCACCGTCCAGACAACGGTGGCGGTGACGGGGAACGTGCCGTCGGGCTCCCGGTGCGAGGCGCGGGTGTAGATGTGACCGCAGTCGGGTGAAGGGGCTGCCGGTTCGCGCCGGTCGGGGTTGTAGACGGCGCCTGGGCCTTCGCAGGTCAGGGTGGTGCCGTCGCCGAGGTGCCAGGTGGCACGGTCGGGGGTGGCGGTGACGGTGACCGATCCGGCAGAGACCTCGGCGGTAGCGCTGACCGGTTCCCAAAAGGCAGGGGCCATCCACAGCCACACCGGGAAGCCGACGACCGTGTCCATGCCGAATTCCGGGGAGGCTGCAGGATCAGGCGAAGGCAGGGTCATGGTGGCGCGGGCCTGCTCGGCGACCATGCGCGGATCGACGAAAACGGGTTCGGCCAGTGCGGGCATGGAGCCGGCCGAGCACGTCCACTCCTGTTCGGCGTCGTGTTCTCGCCACGAGGTGCAGGCGACCTGCGCGACGAGGCGAAGTCCGCTTCCCGATCCCGTCGGAGAGGCCGGGTCTCCTCCTCTGGGAGAGGAAGTGGTGCCGTGTTGGGCGGTGGCCGTGGCGCTGCAGCCCGGCCCTCCGTGGTGACCGCACACCGCCGATCCGCGCAATCCGGCACTGTCGTCCATCGGAAGCATGGGAATCCCGGAAACAGCCACCCCCGCAGCGAACGCTCCGGCCGACACGAGCGAGGTCAGCACGTGTCCTCACCCCAGATGCGCATCTCGGTGACCCACCAGTCGAACACGTCGCGGGTGACCGTCGCTGTGACGAGGACGTTGTCGGACTCCGGTTCGTCCGCGCCGATGACCGTCCAGTCGCCGCCTCCTTGGCAGTCCTCGATCTCCACGACCGTGGGCTCGTCTTCGGGGGAGGCCGACACCACCACGGGGTGCAGTTCCGGCGCGCCCTCCATTCCCTTGCCCGCGTCGGCGACGCCTTGGACACCGTGGCGGGCGAGTTCCAGTGCCTGTCCCGTGGCGTGCTCCGTGAGATCGGGGTGATCGGGGTCCATCTCGGCGGAGGCGACCACGAGCGCGTCCCAGAAATCCCGGTAGGCGGTGACCGCCTGCTCTTCGGAAGGCTGTGTCGTGGCCTCCGTTTCCGCCAGGGGAGCTGCGGATCGGGCCAACGGTTCGGCCATGGAGGTGGTGCTCTCGGGAGTTCCGGAACATGCCGCGGTGAGCACCAGGCACAACGTGGACAGCACGAACGCACGCACGAGAAAGGCACTCCCTTGAGTGATTTGATCGTCACTCTTAGTGACTTGAGTGAACGTAGTGCGCCTACCGCGCTTCGCACAAGCGGTTCTGAGTAGCTCGCGGGAGAAAAACTGTCGCCATACTCACCGCTCAGGGATGTCCAACCCGACTGCCTGCGAAAACACAACCAGGAAAAGGGAAGCGGCAGCGGAACGGCGCAGACGGCCAGATGGGCGGTGTCCCCGAAGGAACACCGCCCATGAGACAGGACGCTACTCAGGGAGTGAGGACGAACGCGGGCAGGTCGGCCGGGATCGCACCGGGCTCAATGGGCAGTGCGGCCCACACCGCGCGGCCCAGGATGGTCGTGTTCTCGCGAGGCCCCAGGGTGTAGGAGCCCCACTCCACGGCAAGAGCCTGGATCAGCATCAGGCCCCGACCGTCCTCCGAGGTACGCCACAGGTCCTCGGTGGCCTGTTCAGGGATGTGCGGCGAGCCGACCGCTCCGCCGTCATCGAGCACGGCCAGCCAGAGGATGCGCTCATCGATCAGGGCCAGGGCTCGGTGGAAGCAGGGCCCGGAGGTGTGCTCCACGGCATTGGCCGCCAGCTCACCCAGGCACAGCAGGGCGGTGTCGATGGTGTCGGTGTCGAAACCGGCCAGGTCTCGCGCCAGGTCGTGACGGGCCCGCCCGACATGGGGCAGGACTCGGGGGTAGGTACGGTGCTCCCACCAGGTGCGGGCCGCGGCGGGCGGGGAGAGTACGAGCCTGGTCATGGAATCCCCCGTTCAGGCCCGCTGGGCCAGGTAGACGCGGATGCGGTCGGTCAGCTCGGCGAACTCGTCCTCCGCCGGGTCGGAGTCTGCCGCCGGGGGCGTGGCCGGGTAGTCCTCCGGCTCGGCCGGACGCGGCCGGGGAACAGTGGCTCGTGCAAGGTAGGGACGCACCAGGGCCCCGGCGCTCCAATCGGGGTCGACGTCCGCCCTGTCCTCCTCGAAGGGGGTGAAGCGCTCTCGGTAGGCCTGCTCCCAACGGGTCGAGGCGGCGGACGCTCCGCTCTCCCAGGCACGCTGTTCGGGGAAGCCGGTCGGATCGGCGAGCAGGTCACCACCTCGCCCGTCACGTCCGGAAACGCTGTTGGGGGCCGGCGCTGTGGACAACGCGCGCGGGACCCGACGGGGAAGCCGGTCCAGGCGGGGGCTGAAGAGTGCGGCCAAGGCGGTGGCCAGCAGCGCGGCGGCCAAGGCCCACACGCGCCCGGCCATGCTGTCGCAGGGCCGCCGGTGACGGCCGATAGTAGGGTGTTCCACGGTCTCCTCCTGGTTGCTTCAGGTGGTGATCGCGCCCCGGCCCTGTGTGGGAGCACTGGTCGGGGCACCTGTGTTTTCGGTTGTTCCGGGGGTGGGTGTCATTGGCCTTGGGCTGCGCTTCCCACCCGGATCGATTCAGGCCACGGTGGCCCAGGGGTTGCAGGTCAGGTCATAGGCGAGGAAGAACCACACCTGCCCGCGGTCGGCGATGCCGTTGTCGCCCCACGAAGTCGCCAAGGCGTCTACCGGCGCCAGCCCTCGCCTCGATTCAGTGTTCGCATCCAGCCCGTAGGGGCGGCGGTCAGGTGTTCACGCTCCCCGTCCGGGGTGGTGCGCCCGTCCGAGCTCCCCTGGTCGGCGCACATCAGGTGCAGCCCCGTGCGGCAGCGCTCGCACCGCAGCGTGAAGGTCCCGAACGGCCGCCCCGAGCGGGAGTGGGTGAGCGCGTTGGCCGCCAGCTCCGACCCGAGCAGGGTGAACAGGTACCGGTAGTCGGCGTCGCGTTCAGCGGCGCTGGTGTCCAGAAACGCCCGCACCAGCGGCATCAGCTGCGGCGAAGACCCGAACTCATAGGAGCGAACCCTGTAGTGGAGTCTGCGGGTGTTGGGGTTGAAGTAGTGGCGGCACCGCTCCGGCACCAGCTGCCCCAGCGGCAGGGTCCCCTCCGGCAGCGTCGGCATCGGCAACGGCATCGGCGGGGGCGAAGAGACGATTCCGAGCATGGCAAAAACACTCCTCAGCATGAGATCGCAGTTCAGGGGGAGGTGCAGCAGCACTAGGGCACAAGCTCGCAGCGACTGGGCTTGCGCCAGAGCGTGGATCCTCTCAGCTCATTGAGAGTCAATATTGATTTTCAATATAGGATCTCAATGGGAGGTTGGCCAGTGGAACACCGAACCTGGCCAGCCAGGTTCTCCGCCGACTCCCCCAGCAAGCGGACGCAACTCCGCTAACGTTCACCGCACCGACCCCGAAAACACACGAGGTGGCATCCATGGGCTCCAGCCCGACAGTCTGGCGACGCTGGCTCGCCCACGAACTGAAGCGCCTCCGCGAGGAGGCCGGGCTCAGCCGCAAGGAAGTCTCCACCGCCCTGCGCTGTACCACCGGCAAGCTCCACTACATCGAGACCGCGGTCGTCCCACCCCGCACACGCGACCTCGAAGAAATCCTCTTCGACCTCTACCGGGTCCCGCAGGACCACCGGGAGCATTACCTGCAAGCCGCCCGCAACGCCAAGAAGAAGGGCTGGTGGGAGCACCACAGCGAGACCGTCCCCAAGTGGTTCTCCCTCTACCTCGGCCTTGAGCAGGGAGCCTCGGAGATCTACGCCTGGGAGACTCAGCTCCTTCCCGGACTGCTCCAGACGCACGCCTACGCAACGGCACTGATGGAGAACGGCACCGCGGAACTAGGAGAGGAAGAGATCCGCCGCCGCGTGGACATACGCATGTCCCGCCAGAAGATCCTTGAAGGCGATGAGCCGATACGGCTGTGGGCGGTCCTCGACGAGGCCGCGCTACAGCGGAACGTGGGCGGCGCCGAGGTGATGCGCGAGCAGTTGGCCCACCTGCTGGAGATGTCCCAGCGGCCCAAGGTGACCCTCCAAGTGCTGCCTCAGCGGAGCGGGGCCCACCCGGGCATGATGGGCAGCTTCTCGATCCTGGGCTTCCCGGCCACCATCGACTCCGGAGTCATCTACATCGAGCACCGCACGGGGTCGATCTACTTGGAGCAGCCGATGGAGATCAAGGAGCACCAGATAGCGTTTGAGCATCTGCGCCTCGCGGCTCTCAAGCCCGCGCAGTCCCGCCTTCGGCTCCAGGAGATCATGGAGGAGTACTCATGACTCAGGTCCCGCTCGAATCCGAACTCCGCCTGGTCTGGCGTAAGAGCAGCTATAGCGGCGATACCGGCGGCAACTGCGTTGAGGTCGCCGACCTGCTCTGCGGAGCCGCCGTTCGCGACTCCAAGCACCCCACCAACGGACACCTGCCCTTCCCCTCCCCCGAGTGGACCGCCTTCCTCCACTCCGTCCGCGGCTGACCCTCGCCTCCCCAATCCCGCACAACGCCGCTGACGCCCGGCAAGGACCAGGTTCCCCTCTGGGAACCGCCGTGTTCATCACGTGACCCACGATTCTTCGTTCCTGGAGCGGCATAGGCCTCGATGTACTCCGAGACTCGGGCTCAATGACCGGTGGTGCCGGCGAGCCGACCTGCGAACACCCCCAGCGGCGTAGGCTCTCCAATCCTGACCGAGGATCGGTGTGGAGTTCCTCGAACCTCTGCACCCGGGTACTTCTCGCCCGGCACTGCGCCTGGTACGGCAGCCCGTGCCGGGCGGCGAGCGAAAGCGCCTCGTCGTACAGGGCGTGCGCGCCGGTGAAACCCCCCGTCGCTGACAATGCTTCGGCGGAGGTGACCGCCTCGATAACCACCAGCTGGGGCAAGGAGCCTCTCCTGATCCCGGCCGCGACTGGGTCGGCTCCGCCCTCACACCGGTGGGTTCGGTTCCCAACCTCCTCCCCGGTCTCCCGGGGCGGGCACTTCTCAGGAATCTCGCCGATCTCGATCTTGCCGCCGGGCGGCTCTCACTCGTTGCGCAGCAGCAGTATCCGGTCGTCACGGATCATCACCCCCTTGACGGAGACAGGGAACATGCGCGGAACGTAAGGGGCATCGGACATGAGAGGGCTCGCTTCCGAAAACGTACGAGCTCGTTGCCCCCGTGGTGGGTACCCCCGCGGGGGATCCCACGCGGCTTCGGCCGGGCCAGAGTGAGGAGCAGTCCCCACGCTCGCTGTCGCGAACCGCCGGTTCCGTCAGCGCTCGGCTCTCTCAGCAGTGAAGCGAGGAGAGGCAATTGAACGCCCCCGAGCCCCGCCCGCAGGGCACCCTCACGATAGGCAGACGGTTCACCTTCGAGGCCGGACACCGCCTCCCCGGCCTCCCCACCGAGCACAAGTGCTCACGGCAGCACGGCCACAGCTACGAGGTCGAAGTCATCCTCACCGCCGACCGCCTGGCCCCGCCGGGCTTCATCACCGACTTCGCGGACCTGGCACCGTTCAAGGAGTACCTCGACGAGGAGCTCGACCACCGCAACCTGCACGAGGTGCTCCCCGTCGAGCCGACGTCCGAACTACTGGCCCGGTACCTGGCCGAATGGTTCATCACCCACGTCGAACCCCACATCCCCGGACGCCTCCAAGCGGTGAAGGTCAGCGAGACCGCACGCAGCTGGGCACGATTCGACGTGGAGGGAACATGACCCCCGCCGGCAACGCAACCCGGCACGTGTCCGGCCACGGGACGTCGTTGATCGTCGCGGAATGCTTCGGCGACGTCGAACCGACCTTCCAAGGGGAGGGGCCGAGCCTGGGTGTCCCGGCACTGTTCATCCGACTGTCGCGCTGCAACCTGACCTGCTCCTGGTGCGACACCAAGTACACCTGGGACTGGACCGTCTACGACCCCACTCGTGAGGCACACCGCCGCGACGTGGGCGAACTGGCGGACTGGGCGTGCAGGACCGACGTGGGCCTGGTGGTCGTCACGGGCGGAGAACCGCTCCTCCAGCAGCGCGCACTCATCCCGCTCGTCCGCCGGCTGCTGGCGGCGGGAAAGCGCGTGGAGGTCGAGACCAACGGCACGATCGCACCCCAGAACGAACTCCTGGTCGACGGCGTGGTCTTCAACGTCTCCCCGAAGCTCGCCACCTCCGGTGTCGACGCGGCCAAGCGCATCGTTCCCGCCGTCCTCAACACCTTCTCGGCCAGCGGGCGGGCCGTGTTCAAGGTGGTGGCCCGAACCCCGGACGAGCTGGAGGAGGTCGACGAGCTCGTCAGCCGGTTCGCTCTGAGCCCCGTCTACGTCATGCCCGAGGGCGCCACCGCCGACGATCTGGTGCGCACCACCCGTGTCCTGGCGCCGGCGACGACGAGAACCGCCCCCCGGTCACCGTGATCAAGCGGGAATTCGCGGGGAACTCGATCCGGTCCATCCAGGCCGACTGAGGCCACGGCCCCCCGACAACACCGCCCACCCCTTCGCCGCAGCCTGCGAATACTGCGTCTGCCTCGGTAAGGCCTATCCCACTTCTTCGTACCAATCAGCAGGAAGCGAGTGGAGGTCATGGTCGGAGAGCTCGCACCGTGGTGATGGTGAGGGTGGGCAGGGCTCCGGGGGCCGAGCGGCGGACGCGGCCGGTCACCACCACGACGGGCTCGGTCCGGAACACACCTGCCGAGTGCTCCTGAGCGTCGGCGAACATGGCGGCCTCCACGACGCCGGTGCGGTCCTCGATACTCGCGAAGATCACCCGCCTGCCTGAGCGCATCGGCGGGGTCTGGAGCGCGATCGTGAGACCGGCCACGGCGACGGTGGTGCCGGTGGGAACCCGGTGCAGGTCTGCGGCGGCCACCAGCGGCGGGCGGGGCCGGGCCGCGAGGTCGGCCAGCCGGTCGGCATGGCGGTCCATGAGGTGGCCGGAGATCTCATAGCCCAGGATCCGGGCCTCCTCCTCTAGGCGCTCGGTGTGCGTCATCGGTGTGCCTTGGCCAGCGGGCACCTGGTCCGGGGTGGTCGCCAGCGCGAGCTGCCCGGCCCCGGCCGCGGACCGGGGGTGGGCGCGGGCCAGGCTGTGGGCGTGCAGTAACAGGTCGCGGCGGTCGGGGCCGTCGTCCTGGTCGGCGCCGGTGAGGTGGTCCAGGGCTCCGACGAGGATGAGGTCGTCCAAGGCGGGGGTGGAGGGGTGGGCGCGGACGATGAGGTCGCGCAGGCCCGTGAACGGGCGCGAGCCGAGGATGCGGTCGGTTTCGGCGGGGGTGAGCGAGCCGATGTCGGAAAGCGCTGGCCGCACCCCCCAGTGGTCCTCATCCACCTGTTCGACCCGCCAGGTGCGCTTGGAGGCGTGGATGTCCATCGGTAGGACGCGGACACCGAACCGGCGCATCTCCGCCAAGAGGGTGCGCCGCGGATACATCCCCGGGTTGTGGGTGAACAGCCCGGCGGCGAACGCGGCAGGGTGGTGGCGTTTCATCCACGCGGACTGGTAGGCCACCTGGGCGAACGCCACCCCGTGGGCTTTGGTGAACCCGAATGCGGCGAACGCGGCAAGCCGCTCCCAGACGGCGTCGATGGTGGCGGGGGTGTGGCCTTGCGCGGTGGCGGCGGTGTGGAATTCGGAGGCGACCTCACGCAGCCCCTCTGGGGTTTTCAGGGCCCGGCGCCAGGATTCGGCCTGGTGCAGGCCGCATCCGGTCATGGCGTCGAGGATGCGGAGCATCTGCTCGTGCCAGATCATCACTCCGCCGGTCTCGGCCAGGATCGGCTCCAGCAGAGGGTGGGCGGTGGGGGCCGGGCGGCCGGTGGTGCGGGCGGTGAGGTAGTCGGTGACGAGGTCGGAGCCGACCGGGCCGGGGCGGAACAGGCTGATGTCGATGGTCAGGTCGGCGACGGTGGCGGGCCGCAGCCGGGAGACGAGCTCGCGCTGCCCTGGGGACTCGGTCTGGAAGCAGCCGATGGTGCGGCTGGCGGCGATCATGTGGGCGGTCGCGGGATCGCCGTCCGGAATCGCGTCCAGGTCCAGGGCCTTGCCGGTGGTGCGCTCCACCTCGCCGAGGGCATGGGCCAGCGTCGACTGCATCCTCACCCCGAGCACGTCCAGCTTGAGCAGCCCCCAGGTCCAGGACTCCACGGCGTCCTTGTCGGCCATCACCATGGCGTGGCCGCTCCCGGAGGGGCGGGTGGGCAGCCGGTCGGGCAGGGAGTGGTCGCTCAGCACGAGCCCGCAGGGGTGCATCGCCACGTGGCGTGGTAGATCGGACAGGCGTTGCGCCAGATCCACCAATTCCCGCATGCGCGGTGTGTTCCAGCCGTCCATGGCCCGTAGTTCGGGCAGCTCGCGGATGGTGTCGCAGATGCGCGAGGCCCGCACCCGGGGCATCAGGGCGGCAATGCGCTCGACCTCGACCGTGGGCAGGGACAGCGCCAGCCCCGCGTCGCGGATCGCCGACCGGGCTCGGTAGGTGTCGATCATCGCCACCGCGGCGCTGGAGCCGGGGTGGGCGGCGATCACCGCGTCGTACGCCTCCAGGCGCCGCGCCGACTCCACGTCCAGGTCGACGTCGGGCATGGGCCGGTCGGGGCCGCAGAACCGTTCGAACAGCAGCCCGTGCTCCAGCGGGTCGATCGCTGAGATGCCGAGCTGGTGCACGATCATGCTGCCCACCGCCGACCCCCGCGCGGAGCAGCGGATGTTCTTGGCGCGGATGGCGTCGGCCGCGTCGGCGATCGTGAGCAGGTAGGACTCCAACCCCATCCGGGTGACGGTCGCCAGCTCCTGTTCCACCCGGTCGCGGACGGCCCGGGAGCGGTCCAGGCCCAGGCGGGCGGCGCCGGCGTCCAGGCGCGAGCGCAGTTCGGCGGGTGCGTCGGGGCGGTCGGGAAGGTGAATGCGTCCCGCGCCCAGGTCCGCGACGGGGTCCAGGGCGCAGGAGGCGGCCAGGGCCAGGGTGTGCGCGATGAGGCGGCGGGCGCGGGTGGTGTCGCCTGCGCACACCCCTGCGGCCACCGCCTCCATGTGGGCGGCGTCGGCCAGGTGGGCGCTGGTGGTGGGCGGGCCGGGGGTGTGGCCGCCGGGGCTGTAGAGGCGGATGCGGTCCAGGGCCTGGGCCACGGAGGCGTCGCCCGGGTCAGGGTAGCGGACCGTGTTCGTCAGGACGGCCAGGAGGCGTTCGTCGTCGGCCATCCGCACCAGGGACCGGGCGGTGTGCAGCTGCCCGTCCGCCCCGTGCTGATGCGGGGCCAGGACGATCTCGGCGCCGGTGGCCCGCCAGGCGGTGAGCAGGTCGCGGGCGTGGGAGCCGCGCCGCTGGGCCAGGGCCAGGCCCACATCGGAATCGGTCCCCAGGAGCACGACCAGCCCGTGGGCGTGCTCGGCCACCTGGTCGCGGGTGATGGCCGGGCCGGCGCCGTCGTGGTGGGCGGTGGTGACCAGGTGGCACACCGACGCCCATCCGGTGGCGCCGCGGGCTAGCAGGACGACGCGTCCCCCGTCGGGTGAGGCGAGGGCGAGGTCGACTCCCAGCACCGGGCGCACGCCCGTGCGGCGGCAGGTGTCAATGTGTTCGGCGGCCCCGTACACCCCGTCGCGGTCGGTCAGGGCCGCCATGGGTTGGCCCTGGTGGGCGGCCTGCTCGACCAGTGCGGCGGGGGCGGCGGTGCCGTGGCGCATCGAGTAGTGCGAGGCGACCCGCAGATGCGCGAACGGTCGGCTGCCGAGCACTCCTGCTCCCCTCCTCTTCCGTGAGCGGCAGGGGAAGGACACCGCTTTCGAACTTGCGTTCGAAGAATGTAGCGCAAGCTTACTCCTGCCGCGGCCTCTGACCTGCCCCGATGAAGCGGGGCAGGGGCAGGGCGGGGTGCGGGATCGCCTGTGGTGCGGGCGATGCGGCGCGGCCGGGCGTGTCCTGAGAACGTTCGGGTGGGGGCGGCCACATCATCGACCCATGGGATCAGGAGACGAGTCGGACCCGGTGGTCGTGCGCCTCGTGGGCGGTCCGCCTTGCTGGGACGGGGTGGTGGTGTAGGGCGTGTGCGAGCGGTGGGAGATCTACAAGGTTCCCGTGGAGGAGCTGGGGGCGCTGCTGAGCGTTCCCGGGCAGGTGTCCCCGCGGGCCGTGTACGAACCCGCCCCGGACGGCGACCGAGCAGTGTGGCTCTTCCGAGGCTGGGGGAGTAGACCTTCAGTAGGGAGATCGGTGGCCAGGGGACGAGGGTCTGTGTTAGCGAGGCGAATGGGCCCTCGGCTCCTGGCGGTCTAGGGCCACCTGGTAGCGCCGCGCTGGGGCGACGACAACGACGACGCCCAGTTTTACCCGATGTCCTCCGCCGAGCTGATCGACGAGGTCAAGTAGCAGCCAGGCCCGCCGCGGCCCCGGCCCTGGAGCGCGGCGGGCCCCCGTGCACCGGCGGGACAGGTTCGCAGACACATCCTCCGGGCTGTCCGCCTCCCCAGGACCGGGCGTTTACGGTGGGCGTGCCCGAGCCTGATGGGTATGAATCCCGCAGAGGCATAGCCGCGCCTTAGCCTGAGGCCGTGCACTTCAACGACAGCGCCTGGGCCCGACTCCGGGCTACACGCGCCAACCCCCCGGCCCCCACCGCCAAGCCGAAGCCGCGCAAGGTCACCTACCAATTCGGCCTGGAACAAGCCGAACAGCTGTTCCGCCAGGCCGCCGACGCCGCTCCCGCAACTCGCCCGATCACCGTGTTCTACGGGCTCAGCCAGGCCGGACGTGCCATCGCAGCCGCCGCCAGCAATGCGCAGGACAAATGGGAACTCGTCGGACACGGCATCAGCCCCCGGAACGACACCTTGCGCGATCCCCTGCCCGACGTACAGATCCGCACGGATGGCCCTGAAAACCGGGGCAGCTTCACACGGTTGTCCAAGATCCTGGGCTCCCCGGTGTGGGGCGACACAGCGGTGCCCCTGGAAAAGCTGTGGGACTGCATACCCGAGACCGGAGAGTGGCTGTTCGGTGAGCCGAGCACAGACCGGCGCACTCCCCTGCAGATCGAGATCCGCGACGTCCCGGAGCAGGAGCAGGATGTGGTGCAGGTACCGGCCTGGCCGCTCCCGCCATGGGTGATCACCACCACCGACCACCAGACGCTTCACGACTACCTCGCGGTGTTTCCTGACGCCGCAGGCTACGACTTCGCCAAGACCGGCCCCGGACCAGACGCCGACCCCGCATACGAACCACATGTGGACGGCTCTGGCGAGGTCTACCTGAGATGGAATGCGGACCTCGGCAGGAAGTACACCGAACGGATCGCCCTCCTGCACGGGAAAAGCCGTCTCTACCAGGGAGGCCGGTACCTGTTCCCCGCACCACCAGGAGCCGATCGTGGAATGCACCCGCTCATGGCCTGGTGGGCGATCCTGCACACGCTTTCGATGCTGGCCCGCTACCACCCCGTGGAGTGGGCCCGCCACATCGACGTGGACGCCAGCCCGTACGCGGTTCCGATCGAAGAGCTGCTGCGCGTGTCCCTGGGCGTCCTACCCGAGCTAATTCTGGAGGCTATCGACGACGTCCAAGCTTGAGTCCCACCTCGGCAACTGGCGGCGTTCCCAGCTACCGGAACCGCGTCACCCATAGGTTCGAGCGGCCCGTCACGAGGATGATTACAGAACTCGGTGGCAGGGGCGCTTCCGACCGTGGCCCTCACGACCACCGGGGCCTGCCCGCCGCCCCCAGGGGAAGGAGACCTCCGTATACAGATCCAAGACCAGCCCTGGCTTCGGAAACCATGAGTTCGATCCGCCCGGCCCCGAGCCGAAGGCGGAGGCGGACAAGCCCGGCACCGAGCGCAAGCCCACAGGCTGACCCTGCCTATAGACAAGTCCCGGTCCCCGCACGAGCTGGGCTTTGTGACCTGTCCGCGACCTCTCGCTGCCCCCGGCGGGGAATCCTGGGAAGCCGGGCCCGGCCCGGTTCGGGGCGTACAACAGACGGACAGAGGTAGCGATGACCGAAACGGGACAGCAGATCGGCGGATTCCGCCTGATACGGAAGCTGGGGTCGGGCGGGTTCGGGTTGGTGTACCTGGGCCGGGACGCCGACGGGCGGCGGGCGGCGGTCAAGCTGCTGCACCCGCACCTGGCCGCCGATCCTCAGGTGCGCCGCTACTTCTCCCGGGAACTGGTCAACGCCCGCCGGGTGCAGGGGTTCTGCCTGGCCGAGATCCTGGACGCCGACCCCGACGCCGAACGGCCGTGGATCGCCACCGAGTACATCGACGGCCCGACCCTGGCCCAAGCGATCCACCAGGAAGGGCCGCGCACCGGCGGGAACCTGCACCGGCTGGCGGTGCAGACCATCACCGCGCTGGCGGCGATCCACGCCGCCGGGGTGGTGCACCGCGACCTCAAGCCCGCGAACATCCTGCTGGCCGCCGACGGGCCGCGGGTGATCGACTTCGGGATCGCCCGCGCTCTGGAGGCCGACACCGTCTCGGCCACCCCGGTCGGCACGTTGGGGTACATGGCGCCCGAGCAGCTCGAGGGCACGTCCGTGGGACCATCGGCCGACGTGTTCGCCTGGGGTGTGGTGATGGTCTACGCCGCCACCGGCGCCGCGGCGTTCCCCGGCCCCACCCAGGCCGCGCGCATCAACCGTGTGCTGAACCACCCGCCCCAGACCGGGGACCTGGCCGACCCGCTGCTGGGCATCGTGCTGGCCTGCACGGACAAGGACCCCGCCCGGCGGCCCACCGCACGCCAGGTCTGGGACATGCTCCTGACCGGACAAGCCGCACCACCGCCCCTCGCCAAGACCAGGCTGCTTCGCACCGAACCCGAGGACGAGGAAGAAGCACGCCTGCGCCGCGCCGCCAAGGGCGGCAACACCGACGCCCAAATCAAACTCGGCGTCCTGCTGGACCATCGGGGTGAGGTGGAGGAGGCGGAGTCCTGGTTCCGCAAGGCGGCCGAAAGCGGCCACACCGGCGCCATGAACAATCTTGGGATCAGGCTGAGGGAGCGGAGTAAGACTGCGGAAGCCGAGACTTGGTTCCGACGTGCCGCCGAGGGCGGACACACCGGCGCCATGAACAATCTCGGGGCCCGGCTGGCCGACCGAGGGGAGGTCGAGGAGGCAGAGTCCTAGTACCGCAAGGCCGCCGAAGGCGGACAGATCTTGGCAATGAACAACCTCGGGGACCTGCTGCGGGACCGAGGTGAGGTCGAAGAAGCGGAGTCCTGGTACCGCAAGGCCGCCGAAGGCGGACAGATCTTGGCCATGAACAACCTCGGGGCCCTGCTGGCCGACCGGGGTGAGGCGGGGAAGGCGGAGTCCTGGTACCGCAAGGCCGCCGAAGGCGGACGGACCCTGGCCATGAGCAACCTCGGGGCCCTGCTGAAGCAGCGGGGCGAGTTTGAGGAGGCGGAGTTCTGGTACCGCAAGGCCGCCGAGGGCGGACACATCGACGCCATGAACAACCTCGGGGCCCTGCTGAAGAACCAGCGTAAGGCGAAGAAGGCGCAGCCCTGGTTCCGGCGTGCTGCCGAGGGCGGACACACCGGCGCCATGAACAACCTCGGGGCCCTGCTGGAGCTACAGGGCAAGGAAGGGGAAGCGGAGTCCTGGTATCGCAAGGCGGCGGGCGGTCGCTGATGTCCGTCTCTCGGCCGGACGCACCGCACCTCTGACCCACGCCGAGGTCCGCCGGTGGCGACGCCGCCCCGACCAGCAGGCTCCCGACTGATACATCGCGGCGTGCTGGTGGCCAAAGCCGCGCGCGATGCCCAACGCGCCCACCGCCGCCACGTCCAGGTCCAGGAGGCCGAGCACGCGCTCCTGCTGCGCGAGCACCACATCCGGAGCCGCCTGCGCGCCGGCGCCACGCGCTTCGATGACGCCGACCGGGAGATCCTGCACCGGTTCGTGCTGGAGGCCTGTCGGGACCTGGCCCGCGAGTGCGGCGACCACTGCGGAGGGCCGGTGCCCGAACGGGGGCCGAACGCGGCCGCCGTGCTGCGCTGGGCGGGAGTCGGTCCCGACGACCACACCACGTGGCCGGTCCACCGCGGCGACTGCGCACTGACCGGATCCAGTGTGCGGACCAGGGCCGACGTGTGAGCCCCCGGTCCGCAGGCACACGGGAAGGACCCCGGCGACGCCGGAGCCGACGGCCGCTGTCGGCGCCTGGCCGGCCTGAGCGCAAACGCCCCGGCGTGAGCGGAGAGTGGCCGTATTCGGCCAGTTGCCCGGAAAGTCCCACACGGCTGAGCACGCTGTGTTATCTGTGCGCACATGCCCACCGAGGATCGCCGCCGAGTCCGCACAGCCGTGACCGGTCACAAAGGGTCAGACGAACCCTCCTACATGCCCACCGACCCCGACGAGGCCAAAGAGTTCCGGGACCAGGCCAAAGAGCGCGATGAGACGCACTGGTGCGGTCTGCTGCTGGGCGGGTGCGGAGGACGCCTGATCCTGAAGGTCCCCGAGGACAAGATCCCCCACTTCGCCCATCGCGCCGACTCCAACCTGTGCGCGCGCATGGCCCAGGGACGCGAACACATCCGGGGCGGACAGAGCGCCGACCACCTCTACGCCCGCCGCCACCTGCGCGCTTGGATGCGCGAGCACCCGGGCACGGACGCGACGGTCCAGGCCCCGCCCGAGTTCAAGGGCCTGGAGGAGGGGCGCGGCTGCACCGAGCTGATCATGCCCACCGGCGGCAAACCGCTGCGCCTGGTGTTCACCCACGACCCGGACCCCGAGCTGCTGCGTCTGGCGAAATCGCCCCAGGCGCGCGACTACGTGTGGCTGGTGCGCGCGAACGAAGCCGTCACGCGCGCCTTGGTCGGCAACAGTGTCCCCCACCGGTTGTTCCGGTTGGAAGACGATACCGACCACGACAGGGCCCTCCAGGTCGGATTCCGTGACGGCACCGGCGAGGTCGAGTGGGTACCGCTGGCCGAGTGCGTCCTGCACGGCGACCACCTCACGCGCTCCCGGCCCGCCACCCCCGCTCCCTCGAACCCCGCCCCGCGCCAGGCGGCGGTAGCCGAGACCGCCTCAGCGCCCGACCCCGTGGAACAGGCGGCGGCCTCCCTGCGCCAGGCACTGGCCCAGGGCGATGCGGCGAACGTGCGCACCCTGGCCGAGGTGCTCCGCAGGCGGCTCACCCAGCAGGGCGTGCACAGCCTGCCCCCGCACCTGGTCACCGAGGCCCGCGCTCTGCTGCGCGAGGCCGCCCAGGCCCAGCCCCGGCGCGCCAAGGTCATCGAGGTGCCGCGCCGTGTGCCCACCGTGGAGCCCTACCGGCCCTCCCTCCAGGCCCGGGACCCCCTACGCGAGGACGTGGAGCGCCACATCGGCAAGCTGGAGTGGGCCGAGGCCAAGGGGCACAGCCGCGCCTATGAGGACAACCGCGCCGCCCTGGTGGAACTGCTCAACCGCCCCGACACCCCCACAGATCTGGTGGACCGGATCAAGCAGCAGCTGCGCCACTTTCCCAAGGACCGGTTCCGCCGATCCGAGCCGTGGACACCGGCCCCCGAGCGGCGCTCACGCCGGCGCGGCCAGGCCAGGGGCGACCGGCAGACCCAGCCCGCACGGCACGACGTACGCCGGCACGCCCACTTGCGGGAAGCGCTGGACACCCTGCGCTGGGCCCAGGAACGCCGGATGCCCGACACCTACGCCCACACGCGCGCCCAGCTGGAGCGGTCCCTGACGGAGCAGGCGGACCTGCCTGCGGGATTGCGGGAGCAGATCGAGGCGCAGTTGCTGCGCTCCCCCCAGGGGTTGTTCGACCGGCCCGTCCCCACCCCCGCCCCGCCGCCCTCCCCCGCCCTGCCATCCGCCCCTGCTCCGCCGCCCACGCCCGCTCCCGCACGGCCACGCCAGAACGACAAGAAGCCGCAGCGAAAACGCGGCCGCGCCCAACGGGACACCCGGCAGCGACGCGAGCCGACGCCACAGGCCAAGGCCGAGGGCGGCCTGCTGGCCACCGCCCGCATGGACGAGCGCAGCCGCAAGCTGCTGGAGCAGATACGCCAGCCCCAGCCGGAGCAGGCCCCGCCCGAGCGCGAGCAGCCCACCAGCTGACCGGCTCACGAACGAGGGCCCAGAACCCCATCGCCGGGTTCCGGGCCCCGCCACGCTCCCACGACCGCTACCGGACTGCCACCGGGCGGTCGGCCCTGGCCCGTGAGCGCCGGGCCCGGCGCACCACGAGCGCGCTCACACCCGCCGCCAGGAGCGCCACGGACTCCCACGGAGCGCCCATGAGCGCCAGACCCGCCACGAGCACCGAGCCCATCCCGATGTCGGCGCAGGTCTGCACCCGCCACCGCCGGCGCATCAGTCGTCGCCCCGCGAAGGGCCGAACAGCGGCGGCGGGTCGAGCACCACCCTGTCGTAATCGTCGGCCATCCCCGGCACCACCGAGCCGTAGCGCCCACCTACCACATGGCCGTCGTCGACCAGGGTGGGGCGCGGCTGGTCGGGATCGTCCGCCGCGGGGAGGAACGCGCCCAGGTCCACGGTCGCGGAGGTCTTGTCAGCACCACCCCGTTGCACGCCGACGAGCGTGACGGGGGGCTGGCGTGTGGTGGTCATACCGCTCATTCTGCCTCGGGAACCCGTGCTCCACACAGGAAACCGCGACGTGGAGCGGTCGGCCCCGGTGAAGTGCCCCCGAGGCCGGGCCGCCCTCCCTACGCTGGAGGCCATGATCTACCCCCTCGCCGTCGTGTGCCCCACCTGCCGGGTGGGCGAACAACACCTGTGCCGGACCCCCACCCAGGCGGTGCGCCGCCTGGCGCACCCGCGCCGCTTCGCGGCCGCGGCCGCCGCCGACATCGTCTCGGCACTGGCCCCGCGGGTGCCCCCCACCCAGCGGTGGCTACTGGCCCAGGAGCTGGTCACCGCCCCCGACCACACCGTCCCGCCCGCTGAGCGCGCCACGGGACCGCATCCGGACCTGGACGCGGCCCGCGCCGAACTGGACACCGCCGCCCGCACCCTGGAGCAGCTGCGCGGCACCGCGGCGTCCGCCCACTGGGGGGTGAACACCCCCGGCCTGGTGCGCGACCTGGACAGGGCCCTGCACACCACTCGGGGCCTGGTCGAAGTGCTCACCGACGCCGCCCGTGACCAGCGCATCCGCCGCCGCCTGAACATGGGGGCGACCTCGGCCGAGATCGCCCACGCTTTGCTGGTGCTGCGCGCTGAGCGCGTCGACGCCGCGGTGGAGGCCACCGCGGCGCCGGCACCCCCGACGGGGGCACCGGTGTGGAAGGTCGGGTACCGGTCCGACGGCCGGTTCCGGCTGCGCAGCCCCCTCCCCGAGGACGGCACCTCCCGCCAGGTGGGGACAGCACACGGTTTCGCCCCCACCCCCGCCGCGGCCGCCCGGGCCGCCGCCCAGTTCGCCGGCCCCGGCCAGCGGGTGGTGCTGGACCCGCCCCACGTGCACGCCCCGCGCCCCCTGGTCGAGAGCACCGGCCGCACGCTCATCGACCACACCGTGGTGAAGGACCTGCTGGAGGGAGACGAGCCCGTGCACACGGCGTTCCTGGCCGCGTGCACCGCCCTGCGCCACCAGTTGGCCGGGGTGCGGGATCTGGCGGGGTGGTGGGCCGAGCGCACCGAGACCCTCCAGGCTTCCCACCCCCAGTGCCGGCTGCCCCTGGGGCCGCCCGCACCGCCGCCGGCCCACCGCGACCACGCCGACACCACGGTGGAGGCGACCGCGTGGGTACCGGCCCACCTCATCGTCGCCACCGACCACCCCGTGTGGGGAAGGCTCGACCACAAACCCGAGGTCCCCCTGGATGTTCTGCGCGCCCTGGCTGATACCGCAGACGTCGCCGAGTTCACCGAAGACCTGTTCACCAGCGGCGACCCGGTGCAGCTGGAGCGGATCACCGGCTGGGCCGGACCCGTCTACGCGGTCGCCGGGGACGGTAACCACCGCGCCCACCTGCTGCGCGCGGCCGGGCTGCCTTGGGCGGCCGCGCACCTGACCCATACCACCCCGCCGCCGGTCGTGGACCTGAACGGCCTGGTCAAGGAGGACGAGAACCTGGACGGACGCGGCGAGGAGGGCCGTGCCCCTAGCGAGCGCGCTCGCCACCGCATGCACCTGATCTGCGGCCTCATCGACCGCGGCGTCATCGACGCCTGGTGGGACGAGGACCGCCCCGACCTGCTGTGGTGCCGCCGCCTGCCCGCCCCGTGGCTGCTGCGCTCGGCCGAGCACGCCACCGCCGCCAACGCTGTGTACGAGGCGGCATACCCCGGGGCGCTGGCCCGGCTCGGGATCCCCGACGGGGTGGGCACCGACGCGGCGGCGTGGCGGTCCTGGCTCACCACCCCCGACAGCGCACGACGCCTGCGCTCGGTCTCCGCACCGGGCCGGTAGGGCGCGAAGCGGGCACGGCGGGCAGGCGCCGACCCGGACGATGGGAGGGGGATTTTTCGATCACCCGGCGCGCAGGCCACGCCCAGCGGCATGCTGGGATCCATGACCCAGTACTGGCTCCAGCCCTCTGTCGCCACCTTCGGCTTTAGTGACGAAATGTACGTGCGCGTGGACTGCATCTCCGCGCTGTACGCCGTGCGCGACCCCAGCGCCCGGAAAGGAGAGGGACGCCCGTGGCGGTTGGAGGCCGCGGTCCTGGGCTTGGGCCGTCCGGTCGTCCTCGTCACCGCACCTGACCGAGACGGGAGTGAGGCGGGGGAGAACCCCTTCCGGGGGGCGCTCGTCTTTCTGTGTGATGAGCTGGCGGCCGAGCAGAGCCGGGTCTGGCCGGGGGTCGAGGTCCTCACCTCCACCGGTTACATGAGCGCGTTCAACCCCCAGTCGGTGGACGGTGAGATCGACATCGAGTGGATACGCACCCCCGACCCCGAGAAGCAAGGGCTCTACCCGGTGCCCCCGCCGAAGGCGACACCGTGAACAGGTGGCGCGGCAGTCAACGGGCGCGGGCCGGGCTGTAGCAGCGCGGACAGGCCGGGCGCTCCACCTCGGGGGGCGCCATCCACTCCAGGCGGCAGTACCAGCGGCGGCATCGCCGCGGCTCGCTCACCGTCGCGTAGTCACCGGTGGACAGCGGCGCGGTGTACCCGCAGGCCGGGCAGATCCATTCGTGCGGGGTCGCCTCGGCGCCGTGGGCGCGGGTCAGGGACAGGTGCAGACGCATCCGGCCCGGCGCGGGCCCGTGCGGATCGGCCACATGGCGGCACGTCGAACAGCGCGGGTACGCGGGCGGCTCAGGGGTGCGGTTCAGCCACACCATCAGCAGCGACATCACCAACCCCTTCCTCGCTGGCCGCTCCTCCGTTCCACGGCCGACCCGCACCCACAGGAGAATCGGCGGCGCCCGGCCCGGCCGCGGACCGGCCCCGCCAGCCGGACACCGGTCAGCGCGGGCGCCGGAGTGCTCCGCGCTCGAACACGCCACGGACCGCCGCCCAGGCGCCGGCCAGGCCGCGCCGCACCGCGTCGGCGCGGTGAAGCCCAGGCCCGCCGAGGTTCATGCCGCGGGACCGGGCCAGGTCGGCCAGGGCGTTGACCGCCAACAGCGCGGTGATCTTGTCGATCTGCAACCGGCCCAGCTCCGCCATTTGGACCTGTCCTCCGAGTATGCGGTCGTCGGCTTCATCGAACCGCGCCTGCCAGTGGCCCACCGCCCCCGCGATCACCATCGTGGGCACCGCCGACGGGCCGTCGGCGTCCAGGACACGGCGGGCCTGCACCAGCGCATCGCGCCGCCGCCGGCAGCCTTCGGCATCGGTGGTTCCGGCGACCAGGGCCGCGACCTGGCCCTGTTCGGCGATGGCGTGGTCCAGGTAGCGGGCCAGCGCTGACCGCGCTTCCTCCGCGTACCGGGGGTGGGCGGTCGGCAACGTGCTCAGGGAGTCCATGTACGCCACCGTAGAAGACCGGCCTGTGGCCCGCACCCCAAGAGCGCCTTCTGGCCGCGACCGGACACCAGGCTAGCTCTCCCCCAGTAGGGGCGGACGGGTTCCGCGCTGTCGTTGTCACCTGCGGGGATGCGCCCATGGACGACTCTCTCCTGCTGGATTTCGACTCCCCCAACAGCGACGATATGCGTTTCAGCGCGGCTTTCGGCGCCTGGTACATGGCCGTGATGGGGTCCCAGCAGGCCCTGGCCAACCCGAACATCAACCCACATGAAATATCAGTAGGAGAATCTCAGTGGTCTCGCCAATCGGATTTAAGGATGGGTGCAATGGAGGAGGTGTGAGCATATTTTCCTGCATCCGAAAAATGCAGTGGGGATGTGCCGCATATTACCATGGTTGCGATGGTGTTCCATCTGGATCTAGTCCATGCGGCCACAAAAGATCGCTTTCCCACCTGCTCACGAGAAGGAATTCCTCTTCGTCGTCGGACTCCTCCCGTATACGCTTTAACTCTGCCAGGCCATTAGTATTTCCTGCGTCGGCGGCTCGACGGGCTAGATGTTCGGCCGCAGCCTGGTTTCCAGCCTCCTCCTGCAATGCCGCAAGCTTTACGAGGGAATAAATTTTTTCGGAGGCCTCATGCTCCCTGAGAACCCTTTTCTCCTCAGGGCGCTCCCTGCCTGCACCTAGCGCGCAATTGAAATCTTCAAAGGCCGAGTCGAGCATCAGTTGCAACTTTTCGGCGTACTCCCAATCCCCTGCGCGGTGTTTCACTCGCGCGAGTTCAACTATGCTTTCGATATCCCCAGTCTCAATGGCTTGGCTGATCAGAATTTCGGCAGCATCCTGCCGTCCACTTTCCTCCCTCATTAAGATGAGTCGCACCAAAGCCCACTTGTCACCTGCCCTAACGCCCTGGCGGGTCAGTCTTTCCGCACCCCTGAAGTCCCCGACCAACTCCCGCATGCGCGCAACACGAGACAGGGAAGACTTATCCCCAGCGGCAACTGCCTGCCGGTAACTCTCCTCGGCTCCAGCGTTATCCCCAGCCATTTCACACAGTCGCCCAAGCCTCACCATGGACTGGATATCTCCGGAGGAAGCAAGTCGGTGATAAATTTTTTTGGATTCGACTAGATCACCCTCCTCTTCCATTCTAATTGCTTCTTGTAGCAAGAACTCGGGATGCCCGGCTTCGACGGCTTCGCGGTAGGCGATTTCGGCTCCAGCGTAATCCTGATTCTCCGCTCGCATTCTAACAATATGACCAAGGGCATCGATGTGTCCAGATTTGGCGGCGCGGCGGCACAGTTCTTCGGCTCCGGGTGAATCTCCAATCAAATGTCGAATTTGCGCGACGTTCACCAAGGCATCAATGCGTCCATGCTCGGAAGCGGCGACAAAAAGCCGCGCCGCCCAGTGCAGGCGGTGGCGGATGTTGGCTGCTCCTCCGAGATGGTAGAGGCTTTCAGGGTCGATGAGGTGGTCATGTGCGGCCTGCCAGAAAGACAATGGAGGACAGAACATCCTGCGTTCGTGGGCTCCGTGCTGTTCGAGGTAGTCCTCCAACCGGTACACGGCTCCCTGGGCCTTGGAGGTGTTCTGGTCGCTGCGGCGGGTCCGGACCTGCCGCAGTGGGGCCTGCCCGCCGTGAACCGTTGTTCCCGTCTCCTTCAGGGCCTGGTCCACCCACTGGTCAGGCAAGGCGTCGAGTTCGTCGTCGGTGAGGTAGTCCTCTGCGGCCTGGACCAGGAAACCCAGGGGCAGGTGCAGGCTCACCCCGAGGCGGAGGGCGTCCATGGCCGCGTTCAGGATCGCTCTGGCTCCCGGCGAGGCGGTTTCGTAGCGGCGCACGAGTTCGGGAGCCCCGGCCAGTGTCTGCGCCAGACGCCCGTCACGGACGTGCTCCAGGGCGTGGGCGAGCTGGCCATCGCCGGATTGGGCGAGCTCTCGGGCGTTGTCGAGCTGGTCGTTGGTGAAAGCGACGGGGACCGTGACCTGCCGGCCCTCCAGCAGGGCTCGTGCCTGGGCGTGCGCGTCCTGATGTCCCGGCTTGGGTTGGGTGGTCAGAGCCTCGGCGTGCTCCTCCCACAGGGTGCCCAGGACCAGCACCGGACCGCGGTCGGGGTTGGTGAGCAGGACGTGCAGGGCCGCGGCGATCTGTTCACCGAAACGGGAGTGACCGAGGTAGTGCTGGGACTCGTTGAGCCACACCACCGTGCGCGGACCCACCCGGCCCAGGCCCTCCAGCGCCGCCTCGGCGCGGGTGGGGTCGAAGGGATGCCACAGCCGCCATCCGTGCTCGGCCAGGGGCTGGACCGATTCCCAGCAGGCGCGGGTCTTGCCGGTGGAGGACAATCCGACCAGCACCACCATGCGACTGGACCCGCCCAGGGCCGCCCGGACGGCGCGGTCCAGTACGTCGTCGTGGTCCCGCCGCACGTACCCCGGCAGCCGTGCCGTGTCGCGTTGGGGCACGCTCACGGTCGCAGCGAGTGAATCCGGAGGGCTGCCCGCCACGCGCATCTCCAGGTCGTGGGGGTCGCATTCACCGATGGGCCTGCCCGGTGCGGGCCGGGGGGCTGGCGCGGGCGGGTTCGGTGGGGAGATGATGGCCGTGTGGGCCTGGACCACGGTGCTGTGGGAGAGGTCGCCGATGATCGTGTTGGCGGCGTGCGTTGACGGGTCCGGAGCAGGGAGGTCCGGCGGGGCCGACCCGGGGGCGGCCACCACCCCGATCTGGCCAGGCGGATCCGCGGCCTTGCGGCGTAGCTCCAACAGCAGCCCGGACTCCAGGCCCAGGGCCCGGGCCAGCGCCGTGATGGTCTCCTTCGTGGGCAGCGGCCCGGTGCCATTGAGCGCGTTGCTGACCGTGGTCCGGCCCAACCCAGCGCGGGCGCGCAGTTGTTCCTTGGTCAGCCCCAACCGAAGCCGGGCGGTGTCCAGGCGCTCACTCAGTTCCTCCCGAGGGTCGACCTGGTCCACATCGCCTCCCGTCGCGACCGCCTCACATGTGCGTCGGTGTTCATCTTCGTCCAGACGGTCACCGGCGGCCACCCCTTCGGCCAAATTCGATCCCGTCGACAGAACACCGATGACGGAGGAGAACCGACATGTCCGCGTGGATCGTATCCCTGGCTTTGTCCGGTGCCGTGGTCACGGTCGTGGCCGTACTGGCCGGGGCCGGCGCCGCCTACCTGGCCCGCCGCGACGGCGCCACCTACCCCAAGGCCATCCGCCACGCCGCGGCGACGCTGGCCGCCACCCTCACCCTGGCCGCGGTCCTGACCACGGCCCTGGCCGCACTGGTCACCCTGCTCCGGTGACCACCGCCCTCTTCAAGGGGGCCTCACCGACGCGAGGGCGCCGCACGGGGACACCCCGGCGGCGCCCCGACTCGTGCGCACCAGTCACCCCCTGTGCGAACACAGGGATCGACCAGTGTCTTCGCCCCCCACACATCGGAGCCTGCGCCGGGAATCATGGGGCTCCCCGATTGCTGGGCCCTGCACCGAGCGCTAACGTCCGCACACCGACTCGTCGGCGCCGGCGGCCACAACCCCGGCCGGGAGCCCGGCCGTGCGCACCGGGCGCGGGAGCATCTCCAGCAGCAGCGCCTGAGCCCCGGGCGCGCGGCGCATCGCGCCGGTACGCGGCGGGGAGCGGGATCCCGTAGTAGGCCGTCCCGGGTTCGGGCCAGGTCGGATCCAGTGCCGCCCCGTCCGACAGACACCCGGCCCAGGCGTGCAGAAACGCCCAGGTGCTTCCTGCGAACGGCGTGGCGTAGCCCTCCACGTACACCAGCCCGTCCACGGCATCGGCCAGGTGGGCGGCGAACTCATAGCAGTGCCCGGGGTACCCGCGACAGTCCTCCAGGTCCTCGGGCAGCGGTACCGGTCTCCACGCCGCCGCCGCCGGATGGAGGTCGGCGATCTGACCGATCGACGCGAGCAGGGTCCGGCCGGTGCCGCCAGTGGCCCACCGCGACCACGCCGACACCACTGTGGAGGCGACCGCGTGAGTACCGGCCCACCTCACCGATGCTCCACTTCAGTGCTTGTGGGCGGACACCCCGACCGCGGTCTTCCATGCCTCGGTCAGGGCGCGTGCGTAAGCGGCGAGTACCTCGGTGGACTGCAGGCGGTCTTCTTGTGCCTTCTCCAACTGCTCGCCTACGGCGTGACGCTCCTCGGGTGTTCCGATGCCGTGCAGGTCCCGCTGGGTCAGCTCAGGGAGCTGCTGGATGCTCTGGGCCATCTGGCTCCAGGTGTCCATGGCGGTGCGCACGGCCTGGAGCTGGTCCTCGTCGAGCGCGCCCTGCAAGCGGCATGCCAGGAGATCGGGTTCGGGCAGCAGCGGCAGGTTGTGCTCTCGCCACATGCGGCCCCACAGGACGTGGTAGCGGGCTTTCAGGGTCCAGTCCGGTTCAACCGTGGTGTTCTGGCCCTGCGGAGCGTGGATCAGCCTCAGGCCCAGGGAGGCGGCTCGGGCGCTGTCCAAGATCGCTCCAGCCCCGTTCAAGGATGCCGTCCATCCGCCTGTGGCGCGCAGCTGGGCACGCTCGGCGTCCTCAGGCCCGGACAGCAGTTCCAGCTGTTCCTCGCGCAGGATCGTGGCCGGGTCGGTGGCCAGCAGTCGGTAGTCGGGGGCGTAGCCGTCCAGGGCCAGGACGGCCTGGGACGCGGCGTCGGCCCACCACACGGCGTGGGCGCGGGCCTGGCCTTCTACAGCGTGCATATGGGTGAGGGCGGTGTCACTGCGTGCGCTGTTGAGGTGTTCCTCCAGGTTGCGCAGGTGCACTGCCTGCGGGTCGCTCGGGAGCCGTGCCTCTATGAGGCGCTCGTTGTCCTCGTCGAGGGCGTCGATGAGGCGGTGGGCGTGGGCGGCGTCATCCATCAGTGCGACGGTGGCCTGCTCGGCGATGCGCAGGACATCGTGTGTGAACGCGGCGGTGGAGGAGGTCACAGGGGGCTCCTGGATCGGGGGTGGAGTCGGTGGAGTCGGCGAGCTCGCAGCGAGGGTAACCGGCGGGCGGCATGGATAGGGGCCGAACGGGGAAATCTGATGGGAAGTCGGGGGTCAGCCGCCGTGAACGACCGGGCACGGCTGTTTCCTTGTGCCGGATGGAGCCCCCTCGATGTCCTCTGCGTCCCCTGTTCTTCCCTTTCGCGGTCTGATCTTGGACTTCGTCGGTGTCTTGACCGCTCCGGTGGGTCCGCCCCTGCGGCGCTGGTGTGTGGACCAGGGGTTGCCGGCACATGCGTGGGGCCACGTGTTGGGGCGGCATCCTGAGGGGCGCCGGCTGTACCGGGAGCTGGAGGCGGGGCGTCTGGGGCAGGCGGAGTGGAACCGGCTGACGGCTCTGCTGCTGGGGGTGGATGAACACGTTGATCTGATGGGGCGTGCGTGGGCGCGGGTACAGCCCGCGGTGGAGATGGTCGAGCTGGCGCGTCTGGCCCGTCGTGCCGGGGTGCGCACGGCCTTGTTGTCCAACAGTTTCGGACGCGATCCTTACGACCCCTACCGGGTGTTGGGGGTGGCCGGCTTGTGCGAGGTGGAGGTGTTGTCGGAGGTGGAGGGCCTGGCCAAGCCGGATCCGGAGATCTACCGGCGGACCCTGGATCGCATGGGCTTGGACGGCGGGGAGTGCGTCTTCGTCGATGACCGCGCGGAGAACCTCTCTCCAGCGGCCGAGCTGGGGATCACCGTCGTGCACGCCGATAGTAGCCCCGGCACGGCCGGCAGGGTCGCCGGCCTGCTGGGACTGCCGGGTGGTTGAGGTGCGTGGGGCCGACTACCCCAGGCGTGGCTCTGCCTGCGGCGGGGCGGGGCGGGAGCGCCATGGTTCCCCACACCCGACGTGGCCTCACTCGAAGGCCACGTCGACCCCGCAGATCCGTACCATCCGCCAAGGGCCGTGGGTGGTGTTGATGTCGGTGGCGTCTTGCAGGTCGCGCGGCCACAGGTCGGCGAACCTCTGCGACTGGGCCAGGTAGCGCAGGAACCCGACCGCGCCCAGGAGCCCGTCGACGTGGGAGACGTTCCAGCCTCCCCCGCCCCGGGCGGTGATCTGCGGGGCCGCCACACCGAGGGTGCTGGCATGATCGCCGGTGAAAGCGTCAATGAGGAGGCTGCGGACAGCGTCGGGGAGCAGTTGCGAGCTTCGCCGATGCGGGGCCCGGTACGGTCCGTGCAGCGGCAGGTGCTTCTCCCACTCCCAGATAGGGCCGTCGCCGGAGGCCGTGCAGGGGCGCAGTTGCAGTTCGATGCCGCGTGCGCTGCGGATCCGGCTGATCGACCTCTCCGAGTCGTGTTCGACGCTGTGGCGCAACGGGGCGGGCAGTGCTGTCGGGCAGGAAGGATCGGTCAACTGCTCGGTCAGGGCGGCCACGTGGTGGGGGCGCCCCCATTCCATGTTCAGGGGGCCAGCCCAGGAGAGCCCGCGCCACAGGTCCGCATGTCCGGCGAAACCCGTCACGTGGTGGGTGGTGAGAAGCCCGAGTCGGCGCAGCATGGCCGATCCCAAGCGGTACCAGTGCTGCGCGTGTGGGCCATGGAACCGCTTGCGGCGTCGGGCGAGGGTGTCGCGTTCCACGGCCGTGAGGCAGGTGGGATCCTGTGCCCACAAAGGGGTGCCGCGGTAGTCGTGCACGGCGTGGACGTGGGTGCGGGCCCAGCCCCACTGGGCGCGGGAGACGGGGATCGTGACGGTCGCGTCCTGTGAGAGCAGACGCAGTTCCAGGCGGTGTCCGCGGTGGCGGGCGCGCAGGCCGGGAATGCCGTGGAACTCGCCGTCGATGTCGGTGTAGGGCAACCACAGGGTCAGGGTGTCGGTGAGGTGGGGACGGGCGATCTCCAGCACCAGACCGTCCCGGGCGGGGGTGCGGCGTGTGACGGCCACCGGCACGTCATAGGGGGGACCCATGTAGATGAGGTCGCGCAGCCCCAGGAGCAGGTCGGTCTCCAGGTGGGCTTGGCCAAGGGTGGCCTCGGGGATGATCGACGACTCGGCAGGCAATGCGGCGATGGCCTTGGCTGCGGTCAGGTGGGTTTCCCCGGTCGCGGCGGCGCGTGCTCGGGCCAGGCTGATGTGACGGGACATGGAGACTCCCAGCGCCCCGGCCACGCTCGAAGAGGTCCTGTTGTCGCACCACAGGCAGATTGATGGGTGAGGGCAGGCGGTCCCGCCGTTTTGGCCTCGCGCCCCAACGCCGGGTGGAGTGGGGGAGGCGCGGCGCCCTCATCGCCGTGCGCACATGGTGGCACGGGATCGACGCTGAAGGCAACACGGCTGGCTCCGGCGCGCCGGCTGCTCGTCCTGTGCCCGTGCTCGCGGCCGGGGCGCTTTTCCGGGCCACCGCGGCACGGATTCCCGCTCGGCCCTGACCTGCAGGCGGGCCCGGTGCTGCCCAAGCAATGGCTGCGTTCGGTCGCTGCCCCTCACTAGGGTGGCGCTCCCGTACCGTTCACCCCCGGTGAGGAATCCATGCTGTCGACCGCCACGCCCACACCCCAGGCCCGTGCATGGGCATCCCGGATCGTTGCCGAATACGACATCCGTGACCGAGCCCAGGACATCCTCGCGCGCCTGTACGTGCCCGGCCTGCCCGAGGTCGTCACCGTCCTGCACACCGCGATCACCGACGCCGCCCTCCAGCACCCGCACCACAGGCCTCTCCCGCCTCTTGGCCCTGAGGTCCGGGCTGTCGCTGAAAGGCTCGATCCGGAGATGCGTTGGAGCGCGTTGCTGTGGTGTCGCCTGGCCGCCGGATATCAGACGATCTACTTCGCCGACGATCCTCGGGGCACCATCCATGGTCTGTACCTGAATCTGGTCACTCACCTGAAAGAGGAGGCAGGGGCCTGGGACGCCGTCCGGATGGGACTCCTGCTGGAAGCGGCATCGCAGTACCTGGTCCCCCTCGAGCACGTCCTCGATATGTGCGAGGACGCGCCTGACGCGGCACTTCGCCCCCACCTGGAGCGGCTGCGCGACTTGTACGCCCAGGCCTGCAAGGGGTCCGCTCTGTTCACCCGGACAAACCCGGCCTTCCAGGGGTCCCAGATCCGGTTGGCGCAGCTCCTGCTGCGCCTGGATGCCCCCCTACCCCTGGGCGAACTGTTCGCCCCGGCGATGTGTTCGGCGACGTGCTGCGCTGTAAGTATCCCGACCTGTGCGCGACCCCGGGCCTGGCCGGTCTGGTCGCGGGCCTGCTCACCCCGCCCGGGACACACCCCTCCAAAGCGTGGTGCCGCCGGACCACCGGCCTGTTGGACGCTCTGGAGGATCCCGCGTCGACCGTCAGGGAGATGCTCACTCTGATCCCGGCCCTGCCCGCCGCGCCGGCCGAGAGCGGGGAGACCCACTCGCCCTATCTGCGGCCGCACGTCCACGACATCCTCACCGGCATGCTCTGGTGCGTCGACCTGCTGCCCCGGGAATCGACGCCCTGGGCTGCGCAGGTCCTGGAGAGGCTGACCGTGTTCACCGGTACGGGGCCGGGCGGATCCAAAACGCTGCGCTCGGAGCGGATGGCCACCGCAGCCGTGAGGGTCCTCGGTGGGCGCGGAGGCGGTCAAGAGAAGCAGGCGCTGACCAGGATCCGTGCCGAGGTCACGAAGAAGACCCTGTTGAAGCCCATCGACACGGCGCTGGCGAAGATCAATGTCTAACGGAAGACGGCCCGGGAGGTGAAGTCCGACCTGGCCGAGGCGATGGTTCTTACCGGGGTTCCTGTGGTGGCAGGGCCGACCCGTCTGTGGTCGGACCCCGCCACCGTTGGGGAACCGGGGTGTCAGGGTGTCGCATCACGGCGCAGAAGCGTCTTGCACAGTTCCAAGCGGTGCGGACGGGGAAGGCAGGCAGGCGCGCAGTAGGTCGAATATGGCGGTATAGGTCGGGCCCCGTCACCACGCGTGATGGGGGCCGATGCTTTCTTGCTATTCGCCGAGATTCAGGGTGAGCATGAGGGCGGACCATTCCCCGGTGCCGAAAGCAAGGCAGGCCAGATCACTGTTCCGAGTGTCCCTGACCAGGGTGCGGGGGCCTTCGGCGACCTCCACGCACTCGGAGCCCACGTTTCCGGAATAGCTCGACTTGTGCCACCGGAGATCAGCTTCTTCGGTCATGTCGCTTTCTTGATCAGCTCTCACAGTAGGGTGCGCACCGTCTTTTCGGAGAGCGCGTTCGTGGCCAGGGAATCGAATCTGGCCCGGGCCAGGGCGGTCGCCGGGAGGTTGGTCGCGATGTTCCCGGTGGCCAGGGTCTCCAGGTACTGGATCGTCCCGTGAAACTCGGTCTCCATGAGCGTAGAGGAGTCGGCCAGTTCGGCATGAGCCCCCTCGGAGAAGGGCATGACCTGCACCGTGATGTGGGTGCGTTCGGTGGCCTCGAGCAGGTGCTCCCACTGCTGGACCATCACCTTCGGACTCCCGACCATCCTGCGCAGCGCGCCCTCGTCGATGATGAAGTGGAGCCCGGGCGGGTGTTCCTGGTCCAGGATCTGCTGTTGTTCCAGGCGCTGGGCCATCATGAGGTCGATCTCCGCCGCCCCCTTGGGGTATCGAGGCTCCCAGGACCGCGCGGGCGTACTCGGGGGTCTGCAGACCGGGAGCGACCTGGCAACTGCGGAACCGCTCACCGGGGTTCGCTGCATGTGCAGGGATGGCCGAGGCCATGTGCGTGTCTCCGTGGTCAGGGAACGGAAAGGGCTCCGGCCCGGTCGAGCAGCCCCTGGGGCAGGTAGCCGCTGTCGATGCGCACCTCCCAGCCCCGCATCCGGGCCAGACAGGCCAGGGTCAGTGACCGCCGGTCCACCAGCCCGTCCGAGCGTCGGGCCTGTTCCCCGAAGGAGTACGCGTCCCGGTACGCCTCCAGGGCATCGGCCAGGGCCAGGTTGAAACCCTCCTGGTCTTCGGCCACCAGCTGGGAGAGCGCGATCACCGGGGGCGGCGGGGAACCGGGGCGGGTGTGGCCGGCCAGCGCTTCCAGTGCCGCGTCGAGAGCCTCGCGCACACGCGGGCCCGGTACCGCGCCGGGACCGGTCGGGGCGGACCGCAGGTAGGTCAGCAGCGCGACCCCGTAGCGGAGAAAGACGGAGGTGCCCGGGCCGCCCGGGCGCGGGAAGAGTTCCTCCGGCATGCCCAACAGCGCCTCCAGACGTTCGGGTGCCCCTGAGATCAGGGCGTACTCCACTGCGGTGACGAGCCGGTTCCCGGACACACCGTTGCGGGATCCGAACGTGCGCAGCACGGCCGTGGACTCCCCCAGGGCCACCTCGACGCTCTCCCCACCCGCTGCGGTGCAGGCGAAGGCGGCCGCGGTGAACTGGGAGGCATGCGTGAACGCGGCGAGCTGTCGGGGGTGACGGGCTTGGGGATCGACGGACAGGGACCGGCCGAAGGTGAGCTGCTCGAAGTCAGCGTAGCGCATCAGGTCGTCGGCAGTCCTGTAACGGGAGGTATCGGCCTGCGCGGCCTCTCCCATCCAGGTGTCGTTGCGTTTGAAGAGCTTCTCGACCGTCCAGTTACCGGTGGAGGCTTCGGCGGGGTGGGCGACCTCGATCGGCCCTTGGGCCAGCAGGCGCAGCGCGTCGGGGTCCTTGTCCGCACCGTAGGGGCCGACCCGAAGGCCGCGGCCGCCCTGGACGAGGTGCCGGGGCAGGTAGTCGGTGTCGAAGGGCATCGTCCAGCCCTCCACCCGCACCGCCAGGGCGGCGAAGGCGAGCTCGGCCACCGGGAGCAGTGCGTCCAGGTCCTCGCTGTCGCGATTGTCGCGGAGCCACGCCAGCCGCATGGCCATGAGGGACCAGAACAGCTGCTCGTTGCGGCTGAGCAGGGCGTGCAGGAAGAGCAGTTCGAAGTCGACCGCGGCCAGGTCGGGGAGGCCTTTCTGGGACCCCTCTTCCAGGGAGGCGAAGAAGGGCGCCATCGCGGACTCCACGTACCCCGTCAGCTGGTCGCGCTCGGCGCCCAGTCCCGGGTAGACGTAGAACGCGAGCGCTCGGTGCAGCACCTGATCCTCGGTGAAGCCCGCGGCGAACTGGACGAGGGGGCCTTCGTAGGCGTCGCACAGGCCGGAGATGACGCACAGGTACAGTGCGTGAGCCCACCTGCCGGGAGCGATCGGCCGCTGGCCCCGGGGTTTTTCTCCGTACTCTTCGAGGTCCCGGTAGGAGACACCGGTCCCGGTGTAGGTGAGGTGGACCGAGACCTCGACGGAGGTGGGCGCTCCGTCCAGCAGCAGCGCTCCGGTGAAGGCCTCCGCGGCCGAGTACAGGGCGGCCCGGATGTCGGCTTTTGCTTCCGGGTCGGTGGCGGACCGGGCGGCGGCGTAGGTGACCAGGTCGCGGCCGATCATCTTCCAGCCGAACCCGTCCCGGCCGCTGTGCTGCTGGTCGTTGACGTCCTGGCCGATCCTGTCGGCGAAGTCGTCCAGGGCCTCCCCGATCGCTTTCTCGTCGACTCGGTGGCGTTCGATCCGCAGGGTCACAGGGCCCTCGTTTCCAGTCGGCTGTTCCGTGCGTGGGGCAGAGTCTGGCACGGCGCCACGACAGGAGCCCTTCAGGAGCGTCAGCGCCCTACACAGAAGTGGCCCCGACGTCCCACTGGAAGATCGTGCGAGGGCACCCAGCCGGCCGCGGACACGAGTTCTTGGAGCGGATCACGCGTATCAATCGACCATGGACGCGCCCGCTACGGACTCGCAGCGGTCGTCTTCAACGTGGTTCGTGAGATGGAGGCGACCGTTGTGGGGGCAAGCGACTACGCCCACACGCTCACCCGGCGTCTGGCCGAACTGGCCTGTCGCAGCGTCCACCTCATGGTGTCAGGTGCGGGTACGCATGCTTGAGACGGCAGACCAGGTGGGTGGCTGCCTGGTCGCAGATCACCGTCAGTTCCTCGGTCAGTGAGGCGGGCTGGTCGGCCCGGACCAGCTCAGCCTGCCGGACACGCTCGCGTAGGGTCTGACGCTGCCGGAGGCTCAGCTCTTCTCCGACCACCGGAGAACCCAGGACCGCGGTTGCCGCGTTTGCGTCGTTGCTTCCCATGACGGTGTCGATCACGTGGGAGACGAGAGCGCGGTGGCCTGGGGCCAGCTCGCAGGCCAGCACGCCTGCACGGGCGGCGAAGACGGCGCCACCTGGTGTGGGCGGTAGTTCGATGAGGTGGCGGGCCATAGCGGTGACGGCGTCAGCAGGGTCGTGACCCGCCACGCGCGCGCTCGCCGCGGTCAGGCAGGCGGCTACAGCCTGCTCCCACGGCTCATTGCACACGGTCCCTTCCAGAAGGATCCGGGCTGCGTCGGGATCTTGGCGGTGGAGTGCGGCCAGAACGGCGACCTGGCGGCCGTCCAGGAGGCGGGTGCCGATGCCGTTGTAGCGGTGAAGGTGTTCGACGGCGTCCTGCCAGCGGTCGGCGACACACAGGGCGCGGGTGCCGTCGGCGAGCATGACCGCCCAGAGGAAACGGCGTAGCTCGGTGCGCTCGCTCGGGCTGGTGACCAGGTCTGCCACCGGGCAGGTTCGTCCTTGCACCTGGGCGGGCTGCCCGGGGGTGGTGGCGGTGAGCAGGGATTCGAACACCGTGTGGGCCGCGGTGGGGTGGCCGGTGCGGATGGCCAGGCGGCCGAGGTTCACCAGTGGTTGCAGGGCCAGGAGTGCGGTTTTCGCGGTTAGGGGCCCGGCTGAGGCGAACACGTCGTACTGCTGCCAGCACAGGGCCTCGGCGAGGTCCGGTTGGCCGGTGTCGCTGGCGACCAGGGCGGCTTTGTTCATCGCCTCGCAGGTGCGCGTCATCCCCTCCTCAGGGTTAGGGGCCTGGTCGGCCTTGTGGACAAGGCCGTTGAGTTCGGTGAGCCGTTGTCGCAGCGGGAGCGCTGGGGGACGTGGGCGAGGGACCAGCGGGATGTAGCGGATCGCTGGTGGGAGTTCCTGACCGGTCACAGGTGCACCGTTTCGGGGTCGAAGATGGTTCGGGCCGCGGTGTGGGAGAGCACCGCCTGGGTGGGGGCCGGGATGCCGAGGCGGTTCCAGCAGAAGATGACGTGGTGGGCCAGGACTGCGCGGAGCCCGCGTTCCAGTCGGCCGCGGGTGTGGAGGTCGGCCAGCTCGCGCCCGCAGTCCTGGAACGCCTGTGCCCAGGGAGCGAATCCGGCGAAGGCTCCGGTGGTGAAGTGCGGGGCGTGGGGGCCGGGGTCGACGCTCAGCAGGCGGTGTACTTGGTGGTGGATCTTCTCCGTGGGCGGGCGGGTGGTGGGTAGGTGGCGGGTGGCGGACACGCGGTCCCAGACGTCGCCCTGCTCGTAGTGGTCCAGGCCCGCGGAGCGCATCAGGGTGTGGCACAGCAGCAACGACACCTCCTTGCGCCGGTCCGGCCCTCCTTCGGAGGTGGCGAGGAACTCCATGAGGTGGCGGGTGTCGGCGCAGAAGAGGGTGTGGGCGGCTTCCATGGCCGCAGTGCCGCCGAAGGCGCGGGGCTCGGGTTCGTACACGACATGCGTCCACCGGCGCAGGTGCCCGTCGGCGGTGAGACCGTCCAGGAGCTCGGTTACCCGTTCCTGGAGGATGATCTGTTCGGTGGTGTCGTGGGGAAGGTGGATGCGGCACCGCCAGGCGTCCTTGCGCATCACGAACCAGCGGAAGTCGGCCAAGGCGGGGGCCAGGTGGTGGACGCCGGCGTGTTCGGCGGTGGCCGGGTCGGGGAATTCGATGTTGACCTGCAGCCACGCACCGGTGCGAGTGGGGTCGGTCTTCATCGTCGTGTCCTTCCAGGAGGTGGTCAGGCCAGGGCGAGGTAGGCGTCCCAGGGCACGCCGGGCGCGGTGCCGGTGGCGTAGGTGTGCAGGGCCAGCGCGATCCCGGCGCGGCCGTCGAGGAACTCGGGGTCCGGGCTGTGGTGGCCGTCGGGTTCGAGACGGTCGATGAGGGTGAGGGCGATGCGGTCCAGGTCCTGTGTCAGCGGCGCGTCGGGGGCATCGGCGTTGATGCGCCAGGCGCAGTGCAGCAGCCCGGCCCATCCGTGGCAGAGCCCGAGGTCGGTGAGGGTGTCGAGCTGGGAGGCGTCGCGCAGGCAGTCGGCCATCGCCTGCTCGGCCTTTGCCCGGCGGCCGTGGTCGCCCAGGGCGATCCCGGCGAGTTGTTGGGCGCGGGCCAGGCCGGGGGTGCCGTAGCACCAGGAGGGCCGCTGCGCGGTGGAGGGGGCGGTGGAGGGGGCGGTGGTCGGGCCAGTGCTCCACCGTCGGGGGGTGATGTAGTAGGGCCACCACGTCCCTTGCGGGCCGGTGTGGCGCCGGGTGTCGAGGACGTTGAGGATCCGGCCGATGGCGTCGGTGTGCCCGTCGACGGTGACCCCGTGGTGCAGCGCCAGCGACAGTACCGCCAAGGGGGCGGCGATGCCGTGGGCCGTGCCCAGGTTGAGGTGTCCGCCGGGGAAGTCGGGGTCGAGGTGGTTGTGGGGGGACTGCTCGGTCCACCAGCCTGGCCGCTGGTCGGGGTCGTCGGGCAGTGGAAGGGTGAGCCGTGCCAGGTAGGTGAGCGCTTGGGCGGTGATGTCGGCGTCGGGGTGGGTGTGCAGGTGGTAGGCGGCGAGCCCGGTGAGTCCTTGGATGAGGTCGAACTCGGCCAGGGTGGGGAGCTCGTCTCGGTCGAGGCGGGCGTGGGCTTGGTCCAGCCGGTGGAGGGTGAGGCGTGTGGTGGCCTCGTCCAGGCGGGTGCGTGCTCGGGCCAGGTGGGTGGGCGAGGTCGCGGCGATGGTGGTGAGCAGACCCAGGGCGGGGGCTCCGGACCACAGGGTGGCGGTGTCACTGCCGTTGACCGGACCGGACAGGGCGCGGGTGAGCCAGGCCTTGGCGGTGTTCCAGGACCCGTGTCCGGTGCGGGCGGCCTCGATGTGGGCCAGCGCTACGCCTGCGGTGCCGCCGCCCAGGGAGGAGGGGCGTTGGCGCAGGGCCGGTTTGTCGGGCAGGAACCGCACGTGGTCGGGGTCTGTGAGGCTGTCCAGGATCGTCCGGGCAGTGCTGTGCGCCCGGTTCGCGGTGGTGGTGGCGGTGGTCACTGGGGCTCCTTGGTACGGGCGTTCCAGCTCAGAGCGGCGGCCCGTGCCAGTGCCAGGCATGCCCGTTCGGTGGCCGGGTCGGGGCCGAACAGCCGGGTCGAGTGCAGGTGCAGCAGGTCCGGCAGCACTTCCGCGGCGGTGAAGCCGAGGTCGGCGAGGGCCTTGGCGTAGGCGCGGGCTGCTTGGGCACGTTGCTCCCAGGCGTCCCGGATGGGGGCGGGAGGGCCGTCGTGGTCGGGGTCGGTGAGCGTGATCGTGTGCGCTGCCTCGGTGCGGTCGGTGGTGCCTGCGGGTGCGTGGTCGATGAGCCACCGTCGGGCATCCGGTGCGTTTCCGAGAAGGTGGTGGGCGAGGTCGGTCATGCTGGCGGCCGCCCACACGCGCGTGCCTGCCTCGGTCTGGTCGGTGGCGAGTTGGGCGGCGACCGCGCGGGAGTCGGCGACGAACAAGGCCTCGGCGGCCTCCATCGCGGTACCGGGCCCGAACCTTCCGGACTCGGGGGTGTAGGTGTCGTGGACGACGGCGGCGACCTGGCCTTGGGCGCGGAGGTCACGTGTCCAGGCGTGCACGGCCTTGAGTTGTTCGGGGTCCTTGATGTGGACCCGTACGCGCAGGTGAGGATCGGGGTCCCGGTATCGCAGGAACCACCAGGAGAGCGGCGTTCCGGTAGCAGACAACCGGGGAAGCCCCCCGGTGATCAGGGCGGTGGCGTGGTCGGGGTGGCCGTACAGCTTCACCGAGCACCACCCGGCTTCGCCGGGCAGGTGCTCTGGGCTGCGGGGGTGAGCCGATCCGGGGAGGGGCCGGACCGGGCTCGGTGCCTGGTTCGCGGTCACGGTCGCGACGATCTCGTGGGCGCGGCCTCCGATCCAGCCCAGGTCCTGGTCGGTGGACGCCTCGCGTAGGAAGATCCTCCCGGCCTGGACCAGCCCGGTGCGCACCAGGTCCTGGTGGGCGGGCAGGCGCAGATCCACCCGCAGGCGCTGGTCGTTCTCCCCCATCTCCACCTCGTCCGGGACCCGGTGGGTGGTTCGCCACCGGTCCAGGTGGTCGGCCCATTCCTGCCACGGCGCGTGGGGGCCGGGAAGGGTGTGGGCGTCCAACCGCCACCGGGCGGGGGCCAGGACGCATCGCCGCCACCGCACCCGGGGCAGGTAGGGCAGGTGGGTGGCGGCTCCCCAGGAGAAGGGGACGGGAACGGCGGTGAAGGCCCAGGGCAGCTCGGCGAGGAACCGCATCCGGGGGTGGGCGGCGCGGGTGAATTCGAGGGCGTGGAATACGACCGGCTCCACCGGCCGCAGCCCGTGGCGGGTGACCAGGTGCAGGCGGTGAGGGTCGGCGGTGACGGCGAGGTCGTCCAGTCCCAGGGCGTTGGGGTCGGCCGGGTGGTGCTGGCCCAGCGCCAGGCGGGTCGGCAGCACCGTGGGGGTGCGCGCTACCTGGTCGCCGCGCGTGGATGCCGCCGGGCAGGTGAGCTGGGCCAGAATCGCGTCCTGGCGCAGGGTGGGCAGATGCCGGTACAGGTCGATCAAGGGGTCCCGGCCGGAGGGTGGCAGCAGGTCGAGGAATCGGCCCACGGTGGTGCCGGCCCCGCGGGAGGCCCCGGCGACCACGACACGGAAGTCACCGGCGTCGAGGGCTTCCCGGCTGGTGGCGTGAACACGCACCCGCAGTTCGGTGTGCGGCCACACGGTGTCGAGCGGGGTGGCGCCGAGGCGGTCCCGGAGGTGGTCGTCCACCACGACCTCGCCCGTCCCGTCCCAGGTGGCCTGTTGTGCCAGGCCGAGCAGGACGGCGTCGCGTTCGGACAGCGCCTGGGCTGGGGGCGTGGGAAGCCGGGAGCCGTGGAACCCGGTGGGGAGCCCGAGTCCACAGTCGGGGTCGGTCACCTCGGTCACCGGTACCACTGCTCCGATCCCGTAGCGTTCGCAGAATCGCCGGTGGTAGTCGGCCCAGGCGGGAGTGCCCTGGCGGACGGGAGACAGGCGGGCGAGCACTCCGGCGGCGTCCTGGATCTGCCAGGCGACGGTGCGCGGCAGGTCCAGGTCGCTCTCCAGCCGCAGGTCCACGCTGGTCGGGGTGTCCACCGGTGCCACACCGGCGAGTGCGGTGCGGGCGCGGCTCATCGCGGCGGCCCGCACTGCGGGTTCGGGTGCATGGTCGTGGTCCGCGAGGCTCCGTTGCGCGGTCTCCAGGTGGGCGAGGACCGTCGCGGCGTGCGGGTACCGGTCGGCGCCGGCGTCGCGCGCGGCTGCGATGAGGTGCCCCAGCGGGTCGGGGGTGTCCATGGGCGGGTGCAGGCAGGTCAACAGCACCCGGTGACGCACCAGCGTGCCGACCAGGGCACGGACGGCGTCTCCCCGGTCGGGGAACGCCGTGTTCAGCGCGGCCTCCACCTGGGCCCAGGACGTGGGGGTGCGGGCCGTCTCCAGGGCCATGCGCGCGGGGGCGGTCAGCCGCAGCGAGGAACGCCTGCCGTGGTCGGCGCCGGATTCGGGTTGGTGCTCGATGAGGATCCGGCCAGCTCGCACCACAGCGAGGGTGTTGGCGACGACCGACAGGTGGGCGGTGAACTCCGGCTCGCAGGTTTCCAACCGATCGACGGCCGCCGCGGTCCAGGCCGCGCTCACCCGTGCCACCGGCCGGTGGTCGACGCCAACGTTCCCGGATACGGCGGAGGTGAACCGGGTCGGGGCCACCCCGGCGAACGACCCGAACGGCGCGGCCCGGCTCTGGGCGCGCAACACGTACCGGGCGCAGGAGCGGGCCACCCGCGCGAGGTCACGCCCGCTGGCGCCGCCATGGCAGACGTGGTCGATCCGCTGGAAAAGGATGGGGCCGGCGTCGCTGATCGCTGCTCCCAGCACCGGATGGTCGCGCACCTGCCGCAGCCATCCGACCCACGCACTGCGGTGCTCGGGGCTGTCGGCGGGGCCGTCAGGCCACAAGGGGAGGTCGTGGGGGGCGGCGAGCGCGGAAGCGCGCAGCACGCCGCTGGAGTGGGCGGTGAATCGGGGGTGCACGGGCGCTCCTTGAAGAGGGGATGACCCGGCGCCGCTGGCTGCGGCGCCGGGGTTTCAGCGAAGGGCCGTCCTAGGGGCAGGTGGTGGAGCAGGCGCTCTCACACGTGGAGCCGCAGTTGTCCCCGGTCAGGTTGAGCAGGGAGTCGAGCCGAGGGGCGCTCTCGATGACCTCGACGTCCAGGTCGAACCCGTCGGCGTCGACCTGGTGGTGGTCCAGAGACATACTTGTCTTCCTTTCGGGTGGAGGGGCACACCCCGGGGTGGGGTGCGTTCAGGGCCAGGCCAGGACGGTGCGTGTGTGCGGCTTGTCCAAGACCCGGACCCGGTTCGTGGGGAGGTCAGCGTCGGGGGTGCCGCTGGGCCAGACCTCGATGCGGGCCATGGATCCGTCGTGCCGGTCCCAGGCGCGCAGGACGTCGATGTAGTTCTGGGCGGCGTCTTGGCCACGGGGTCCGTAGGCGAACACGCCGATCTCGAACCGGCCATCGCCCAGGGAGCGTTTGGTGCGCACCGCCACGCTCCCGTCGTCGGCGAGCACCACCGGCACGGGCTGGCGGGCCAGGGGCCCGGAAGGCCCGTGCTCGAGGACGTCGCCGGCCACGTGCAGCATCGCGTACCGGTCGGCGTGGGCCGCGGTCCACAGGTGCAGCCGGTCGGGGTACGTGAACTCGATCCCCGGCCAGAACTCCTTGCGAGGGCCGTGCAAGGAGTTCCGCAACGCGGCCACGTCCACGGGCTCCTCTGCGCCGTACAGGGCGATGTCGTCCCCCTGCACGGCGATCCCGCGCTCCTCGTGCGCACCCGCGCCCTGCATGGGCACGAACACGGTGAGGTGGTGATCGGGGCGACTGGCCAGGTGATCGCCGACGCGGTCGAATCCGACGGTGCGGCTCACCCCGCGCAGCCGCATCGGGGTGACCAGGCGGCCGTGGTCGGTGAGCTGGGCGGTCCAGGCCGGCGGCAGGTCCCACGCCCTGACGGTGACGATGATGCGGTCGTAGGGGGCGAACGCCTCCACGCCGTACTCGGCGTCACCGGTCACCACGCGCACATCCTTGTACCCGGCCTCATCCAGATAGCGGCGTGCCCGGTCGGAGACCTCGGGGTCGATGTCGATGGTGGTCACTTCACCGCCGACCCCGACCAATTCGGAGATCAGGGCGGCGTTGTATCCGCCCGAGCCGATCTCCAACACCCGCATGCCCGGTCCGAGCCCGGCCTGGTCGAGCATCATGGCCTGCACCCGCACCGCGGACATCGAACTGGTGATGAGGCCGTCCCCGGTCCGCTGGACGGGTGGCGCGTAGTCGGTCGCATACGCGTCCTCCAGCGACACCTCGGGGACGAACACGTGCCGGGGAACCTTCCTGAGCACATCCGCGACCTCCGCCGAAATCGGCGGCATGCCCCACTCCTCCTGCAGCCGGAGCAGGGTGTCGACCATCTGCCGGCGGATCTTCTCCACCTGCCCGGGGTCGGAGCTCACATCGGTCATGGGCATCTCATTCCTGTGTCGGATGGTCGAGGTCGTGTGCGGCTGTCACGGTGGCCCGAGCGTGTGTCCGCTCCAGCACGAAGATCACATCGGCAGGGCGGGCCGCTGCCGGGGCGGATCCGTGCCCGTGCACCCACCATGCACAGAGCTCCCAAGAAAAGCGATCAGCGCGCTGATAATCTTTATCAGTTCTCTGATAATCACCCCGTTACGGGACATGAGGCCTGATCGGACACCACCAGAAGCGGCGGGGGAACATGGAATTCCCAGATGACATGAATTGCCGATTAGCGGCAGTTCGCACCGCAACCCACGCCTTGGGAGCTCGGCGGCCCAGGGGGTCGCTAGGGTGAGCCGGGCGTGAGATCTACCCGGGTAGAGGCAAGGGGTGTCATGGTGCGGTCTGTGGTGTTCGACGTCGGTGAGACGCTGCTGGACGACACCCGGGAATGGGCACGGTGGGCGGACTGGCTCACCGTCCCCCACCACACGTTCTCCGCCGTGCTCGGCGCGGTCACCGCCCAGGGCCGCAACAACGCCGAGACCTTCCAGTACTTCCGGCCGGGGTTCGATCTGGCCCGGGAGCGGCAGCTGCGGGAGAAGGGCGACTTCGGCACCGGAAGCGACCAACCCCACTGGGACCTGGAAGCAATAGGAGTCAAGTACTCCGACCCGGTCTGGTTGTAGGCCGCGCTCCTGGTGCTGCGGTGCAAGCCGATCTTCCTCAGGACCTGCTACGCCTCATGCGACGGCTCCCTCCGAAGAGGACCCCGAGAGCGCTTCAAGCCACACCGAACCTCCCAAAGACGTCCCTGTTTCTGCGTCGCCACGTTCTTGACTCTCTGCACGCCCGCCTCCGCCGCAGGCGTAAGGGCCGTACAGAGCGGCGTGCTCCACCGATGAACGGGACCCAGGCCTAGGCACCCCGAGGGCCGAATCCCTATCGCTGACCGTATGAACCGGTGGACCCAGGATCAAGGAAGTGGTCACTCCTGGTCAACGACGACCCCGAGAAAACTGAAAAAATGAGGTGACCCGAATTTCGAGCCCCTCGACCGGGACGCCCCGGCGAGCGAAAACCAGCGAGGAACACCTCCCCATGCTCAAGAAGATCATGCCCGCCGCCGCCGTCGCCGCAGCCGTGATGTCCACCGGTCTGGTATCGGCAGCCCCGGCTTCCGCCGCCACGGCCGCAGCGAACATGACGATCTCGACCGGATCAGGGACGATGCAGTTCATCGACGACGGGGACGTCTTCAAAATCTGCGACACCGCCCCCAATGATGGCTCCCCCGTGTTCGGAGCGGTTTTCTACAATTCCTACTGGGACACGTCCGGACACAAGAGGGTAATGACGATCCTGGACAGCAGCGACAGCGGGTGCAACAAAAAGGGATACAACATAGGAAACTCCGGCGTATACACTTTCGTCATCTGCCCAGGAGAGTGGCCGACCAGCGCCTACCAGAACTCCAGGGGCTGCACCCATTCCAGGGAATTCAATGAATAAATAGCGCAGATAAGACTCCTCCGTCCGGCGCGATGCCGTGCGGGGGGCTTTCTGCTTTCCGGGGAGGAGGTCCAACCCGTGGACGGAAGCCCCGGTCCGCAACCGCCGATCCGCCCCGTACCGGACGACCGTGGCCCCGGGCGGTTCCAGCGAAACGGGTCAGGGCGCCCGCCCCCACCGAGGCGGGAACGTAAGGCGCTTGAAAGGCGGGCTTCCTAGACTGCACCCACGAAGCCCGGGCCCGTTGAAGGCAGGGGCCCGGACAGAGAGGGTGGTCCGTGACCGCAACCGAGTTCGACACCGGGACGATCGACGCCGCGGAACGCTACGAACTCTGCCGCGAACTCCTGTCCACAGTCCCCGTCACCCCCATGGAGCTCACCGGCTGCGACCCGGACGGCTTCGGCATGGTCCAGCGCGACCTCCACTTGGGCGAGGTGCGTGTGTGGAACATGGCCTTGCATCCCGCGGTGCTAAAGCGTACCGAGGAATTGATCGACCGCTCCGACCCCGGTACGTACAACCTCTGCTTTCTCCAGCGGGGCCGAATGGTCAACATCCAGAACGCGCAGGAGTCGGCCTACGGGCCCGGGGACCTGCACGTCATCAACACTTCCCGCCCGTTCGAGCTGACCGCGTGGAACGAGGGCGCCCCCGTCGTGTGCACGGGTGTCGAGCTGCCCCACCACCTCCTACCGCTGCCCCGGGCCCACACCCACCGACTCACCGGACGGCGAATGGCCGGCCGGGAGGGAATCGGCGGACTACTGACCGGCATGCTCACAAGCCTGACCGGGGCACCCGGGCCCTACAGCTCCACCGACGAGATGCGCCTGGGGACAGTGGTCGCTGACTTGGCCGCGGCGCTGTTCGCTCAAACCCTGGAGGCCGAAGACGCCTTGGAACCGCGGAGCAGGCGACGCTCCCTGGTCCTGGAGATCCGCGGCTTCGTCCAACGCAACCTGCACGATCCTGAGCTCACTCCAGGGGCCATCGCCGCCGCGCACCACATCTCCGTTGGCTACCTGCACCGCCTCTTCCAGGAGGAGGGGCACACCGTGGCGGCATGGGTGCGGGAACAGCGCCTGGAACGGGCCCGCGGCCTCCTGGCCGACCCAGCACTCGCCCCGGTACCGATCCACCGTGTCGCCGCACGTTGCGGGTTCACCCAGCCCGAAGTGTTCAGCCGGACGTTCCGCCGGACGTTCGGAATGTCACCCAGGGATTACCGGCACGGGAGGAAGTAAGAAGACCGTTTCCCCTGACAGCGCTGATCTCGCTCGTACAGGGTTGGGTTCTCGACTCTGCTTCTTCGGCTCATCTGTGTTGACATGGTCGCGCCAGGGGGAGTCGATGCTGTTCAGATCGAGATGTTGGCACCATGGCCGTGCAGGTGTGGTGTCCGCAGAGAAACCGGCGAACCCGACAAGGATGTGCTTGGCCTGTTTTCAGGTCGCTGGCGTCCACGGCCAAGGGCGAGGGCCTCGATGGCCGCGTAGGCAGTCGATTCTCAGCTGGGCTTCCTTGCGCATGTGCTCTTGTGATGAATGTTGGACGAAATATAGCGTCATACGCAGTTCTCGGATGTCCCGTAGAGTAGAGAAACCGGGCCAGGCCCTGACGTCGTCGCCCCCATACACCTGAACGAAGCTGCGGTAGTCGCTTTCCGAAAGCCACGGCACCGAGTGGGTCTTCATCGCGGTGGATACCAGGTCCCACTCCGGTGGACCGACCGAGCAGCGCTCCAGGTCGAGGAGAAGCGTGCCGTGGGCATGGCGGGCAATGTTGCCGGTCCATGCATCGCCGTGGACCACGGTATGTCTCAGGCCGGCGGGGAGCGTCTTCCACGCCTGTTGCAACTCGGCGAGACGCTCGCGCAACCAGGCCACGTCAGCGTCGCTGAGCCCGGCGGCGTCGTCGATGCGTTGGGGCAGTCGCACGAACGGGTCGAGCCGTCCCAGGTTCAGGTGGTCGGGGACCGGTAAGGCGTGAAGGGTGCGCAGAAGGTGTGCGACGTCCTCAACGGTGCCGGGGCCGTGCTCGGGCAGTTCTTCCCAGAAGGTGATGGCTCGATTGTCGATGATGATGGGCTGGTCGACATCGAGAGGGGTGACGACTGGGAGTCCTTGTGTGGCGAGCCAGCGGGCGATGGCCACTTCTCGGTGTGCGGCACGGGCTTGTCCAGGCCGGGAGATACGGGCGACGAGGCCGGACAGGCTGAGGATGGCGTTCTCGCCCAAGCGGATAGGGCGTGCTTGCTCCGGTGAGCGGGGGATGCCGGCTTGGCGCAGTGCTGGGGCGAGCAGTTGTTGGTATTCGGCCGCGGGGGTCAAGGTCGTGGTCTGCTTTCGATCCGGTCCATGATGAGTCGGCTCAGCTCTGGTGCGGTGTCCGAAGCTGTGGTCGCGAGTTCCCGAAGGTCGTCTTCGGCGCGGCGGGAGCGCACCTGGCCCATGTCATCCAGGGCACGTAAGGCAGTGTCCTGGCCCTGTTCGGTGTCGCTGCGTGTCTGCAAGGAGGCGAGTTTGATGCCGGAGATGGCCCGGGAGCGGCGGTAGGCGTCCGAGTGGCCTTCCACTGCCGACTGGAGGCGGTCGTGGGCCGGTTTCGCGGGGTGCAGGTTCTCCACAGCCAGATCCCAGAGTGCGTGGCCGGTATCTCCTGCGTGCTGGGCGGCATCGTAGTAGGCCATCCATTCCGGAACCTGGGGGCCGCCTTGGGCGGCGAAGGCTTCGTCGGCGTGGGCCACAGCGGTGAGGGTCTGCTGGGTATCGCGGAGTTTGGCGAAGGCGCGCGCTCTGGCAGTCAGGAGCATGGCGACCTCTGGTGGCGAGAGGCGGTCGGAGCGCACCAGAGCGAGCTCGGCGAAGGTCAGGCCGGCTTCGGGGTCGCCGCACCAGATCTCCTGACGGGAGCGGTGCGACAGGACTTTGGCACGTAGGTGCCAGTCGTTCGCCTCCTCGGCTGCGCGGGTGGCGAAGGTGAACATGCGCCGTGCTTCGTCGTGGGCGTAGGCGTCAAAGGCCATGAACCCGCAGACCATGGCGAGCCTAGCCACGGCGGAGAAGGTGTCCTCCCGCAGGGCTGAGGGGATGGTTCGGTCCAGTAGGGAGACGGCCCAGCGCAGGTGTGCGGTGACGGCGGCGCGTACGCCTGCGCCGCCGTAGGTGTGGTCCCAGCTGGAGAAGACGGCGGCGGCTTGGTGGACCTCGTCCAGCTCTCCAGGGGTGACCCGGGTCGTGTCGGTGCCGAACCCGGGCAGGTTGATGAGAGGAGCGGTGATAACGCTGGTGCCAGCCACTTCGAGGAAGTCTCGTCGCTTCACATCTTCCAGCTTCCCCGGTGCGTTCCCGGAGGAGGAGGTGCTACCCGAGGTCGCATCAGTGAAGGCGGACACATCAGCAGATCCAGGCTGCCGAAGAGCCCCCAGACCTTCAAGGGCGGCCTTCACCTTGTCGAGGTGCTTGATGGTCGTCTTGCCCGAGACGATGCCGGACACCGACGGCTGGGAGATGCCAGCCATCCGGGCCAGTGCGGTCTGGGACAGGTCCGTGTGCCGGCGCAGCAACCGGATCAGCTCACTGGGATCCCGATCCCCCACCGCCCGGCGCACCTCGGGCACATCCCAGAACCATGCCGGGATGCACGCACACGACCCCGGCCCCGCCGAGGCGCGCGACCGCCGACAGTACCCGCACACCGGCGCTGGGTGGTGCGTCATCGAAATCCGCCGTTCCGATCATGATCGACATTCAGTATGGACTCTATTGCAACGAACAGGAGCGAGACAGGGCGTTGTTTCAAGCCATGCTTCTTGTTCGCCGTTCGACTGCGGTGGAGAAAGGAGAGGTCCTGCGTGGGGTACTTCGATAAACGGTACTGAGCCGGTCGTTCTCGGCGTAGCGTAGGAGCGTGACCGAAGAGAGCTTGACGCGTGAACGCGCCTTGGGCATCGGCGGCAGGGTCGCTCAGTGTGAGGGATGGCCTGCCCAGGAACTGCGTGTCCTCGGCCCGATCGGTGAGAACGCGAACCTGTTGCTGCCCGACGCCGGGGTTGTTCTGCGCATCTGCTCGCAGACAGGGTTGCTTCGGGCTCGCCGGGAGTTGGCGGTGGCACAGTGGCTCAAGGAGAGCGGAGTACCCGCGGTACGCACTCGATCTGAGGTGCCCCGGCTCGATGACAGCGGATGGGTGATCACCCTCTGGGACTTCGTTCCCCAGACCAGCCCTGGATCCCCTGCTGTGATCGGCGGGGCCTTGCGACGCCTTCATCGCTTGCGCGCTCCCGAGAAGCTGTCCTTGCCCGCCCTGGATCCGTTCGCAGGAATAGACGAGTACATTCATCGGTCAGCCCTCGGAGCACTGGATAAGGAATTCCTACAGGCACATCTGGCGGGCTTGAGGTTCGAAGCCTCCCTTTTGAACTATGCGGTTTCGCCGGGTCCGGTCCACGGTGATGCCCACAGGAAGAACATCGTCCAAAACACCGACGGGCAGGCGGTGGTCTTGGACCTGGAGCGTTTCAGTGTCGGCGCTCGTGAATGGGATCTGGTGGTCGCCGCCGTCTACGAACGGGTGGGGTGGTACACGGCCGAGGAGTACAGGGCCTTCGTGGACGCCTACGGTTGGGATGTACGGGACTGGTCCGGGTTCGAGACCCTGGCCGCGGTCAGGGAGTTGAGGATGACAGCCTGGCTGTGCGCTCGGACCGCCCGGGAACCTCGTTTGCTGCCCGAGGCACGTCGACGGGTCGTTTCTCTGAGGGATCCCTCCTTGTCCAAACGGTGGATGCCGGGGACGTGAAGGGCTCATGACCGAAGGGGCGAGGCGTCGGTGAGGAATTCGTCGAACTCCTGGACGTGCCGGGTGGTGGCGTAGGGTTCGAGTACCTGGTAGTCATGGGGCGGCGGAGCCGATCCGGCATAGCCTGGGGCCTGTGGCCCACACCGAAGATTTCCCCCAGCGTGCCGCTCGCGCTGTCAGCACTGCCGCCCGGGCCCTGGGGGTTCCCGCTTCACGGACTGACAGTCCTCCCGATCTCGTTCGGATGGGAGAGCGAGCGGTGTTCCGTCTCGGCAGTGACGTGATCGCCCGTGTTGAGCGCTCTGCGGACAGGTGGGAGGAAGCCGACCGGGAGGTACGAGCCGCCCGCTGGCTCGCCGAACAGTCCCTTCCAGTGACCCGCCCCTTACCCGGAAAGCAACCCGTCTTGGCCGAGGACCTGGTCGTCACCCTGTGGGAGGCGGTCCAGGGCGAATGGACCCTCCCACGGGAACTGGCCCGGCTGCTGCGCACCCTGCACCATCTCACCCCGCCACCGTCGCTCGGCCTGTCCGCCCTGGACCCCTTCCACCGCGTGGCCGAACGCATCGACACCGCCCCCGGGCTCGACACCGCCCAGCGCGAGCTGCTCCGCGCACACCACCAGGACCTCGCCGCTCGCTGGTCTGCGGTCACACCTGTCCTCGGCGTACGCGTCATCCACGGGGACGCCAACATCGGCAATGTCCTGGCCACCTCCCAGGGGGTTGTGCTCTTCGACCTGGACGGCATCTGCTGGGGCCCACCCGAATGGGATCTGGTCCTGACCGCCCTGTACCGAGACCTGGGCTGGCACAGCGACACCGAGTACGCCGACTTCTGCGACGTCTACGGGTTCGACGTCACCTCCTGGGACGGCTACCCCTTTTACAAGCAGGTCAGGGAGTTGCGGATGACCACCTGGCTCGCCCAGAAGGGTGGAGAGAGCCCCGAGATCGACGCCGAGATCGCTCGGCGGATCGCCGACCTCGCCGACCCCCGCCGCCCCCGCACCTGGAATCCCTACTGACCTGGAGATCCCAGAGCCTTCACAGTCCCAGCCTGGCGGAGGAACCGGTCCGCTTCCGGCTGCCCCTGATAGGAGCGCACGCTGTCGATGAACGTGTCCAGGTATCCCGCGCACCTGGCCGAGGACGTCACCCGCACCTGCGGTACCACAGCGGCACCCAGGTGGCAGGCCTCCTCAACCTCGCCCTGCCCGAGCATGGCGGACGCCAGCACGAGCCGGGTGAAGACCCGGCTGCGCGCGTACTCCTGCCCGGAGGACGCGGTCAGGCTCTGCTCGGCCGACCGTCGAGCGGTACGGGTTTCCCCCAGGTCCTGGTGGCAGTGGGCCACTTCATCGGCGTACTCCGCCTGGTCGAAGTACCCGATCCACGACGGATCGGCACTGGGGTCGCGCCGGTTGAACGCCTGCTCGGCGTGGCCCATCGCCCGAGAACACGCGCCCTTGTCCCCCAGGGATGCATGTGTCCCCCAGGGATGCATGGGCGCGCGCCTCCATCATCAGGAACTGCGCCCGCAGGGTCGCCGTCGCCCGCTCCCCGGCTCCGGTCAACGCCGCCCGTGCCAGGTCGCGTGCTTCGGTGTAGGAACCTATGTAGTTGGCCTGGTGGCTCATCGCCGACAGCACACTGGCTCCCAGCAGGCGGTCTTCAGCATGGTCCGCCAGATCCAAGGCCTGTACGAAGTAGCGTCGGGCCATGCCGTTGCGCTGGGCATCGTAGGACATCCACGCCAGCGCGAGCACGAACTCCGCAGACGCCGCGAACACTGAGCGCTCGGTGCTGCTCGGGTAGGACCTGCGCAGCAGCGGAACCACCGTGCCGCTGAGGTACTGCGTGGCTGCTATCCGGGCATGGTCGCCGCCGAAGCGGTTGTCCAGGCTCGCGAACGCAGCCGCAGCAGCCTGGATAGCCGCTGCGGGACCTTCCTCGCCCCGGAGTTCCTCGGAACCGGAGGAGGGTTCGGATACCAGCCACGACAGTACGGCCGAACTGATTGCCGAATAGGGCGGTTGTTCCTCGGCCCCGGGGACTTCCTCCAGATCCAGGCGGGTCACTCGTTCAAGGACTGACGCGGTCTGCTGCCCGGAGCCGTTCAGCCCCAGGCCGAGTTCGGATGGGAAGCGTTCAGTGAAGGTGGACACATCAGCAGATGCCAACCGCTGGAAGGCACCCAGGCCCTTGAGGGCGGCCTTCACCTTGTCGAGGTGCTTGATGGTCGTCTTGCCCGAGATGATGCCGGACACCGACGGCTGGGAGATGCCGGCCATGAGCGCCAGTGCGGTCTGGGACAGGTCCGTGTGCCGGCGCAGCAACCGGATCAGCTCACTGGGATCCCGCTCCTCCACCGCCCGGCGCACCTCGGGCACGTCCCAGAACCATGCCGGGATGCACGCACACGACCCAGGCCCCTCCGAGGCGCGCGACCGCCGACAGTACCCGCAGGCCCGGTCCTCGGGTGGGGTGATCATCGGGAGGTCCAGGAGGCTGCGGGGTCGTCCAGGGTGGCGAGTCTGCGGGTGAGCTGGGTCTGGGCGGCCTGGTCGCCACGGTCCGCGGCGCGGACGTAGGACCCCAGGGTGTGAAGGTCCCGGATGCGGATCAGGACGTCCAGACCGGGCCAGGTGGACAGGTCGTAGCCGTAGGCGGCGGCGAACGCGTCCATCTCGGCGCGGGTGCGACCGAACCGGCGGTGCCCCTGCCAGAGGTTGGCGAGGTCGAGGACGCGGGGGCCGAGCACCGCCTCGTCCCAGTCGCCCAGCACCGGCCGGTCCCCGTCGAACAGGATGTTCCCCAGCCAGGCGTCTCCGTGGATCAGCCCCACCCCGAGGGGGAAGTCCAGCTCGTGGTAGGCGTCGAGCAGGTCGTCGATGCGCCCGGACAGCTCGGCCACAACACCTGGAGCCAGGGTGGTGGTGTGGTGCAGGGTGTGGCGCAGGGAACTCAGTGGAGCGGCCGCGGGGAGGTGGATCTCCGCCGGGGGCGGTCCGGCCTGGTGCAGGGCCGCGAGTGTGCTGCCTAGGTCCGCGGGCGCGGGATGGGTGCCGGCGGGTTGGGGGTAGTACCGCCACAGGGTGGCCACGCTGGTGTCCTCGATAAGGACGCGGTCCAGGAGGGGTTCGGTGACCGGGACTCCGCGGGTGTGCAGCCAGCGGGTCAGGGCCACGGAGCGTTCGGCGGCCTGGTGGTGGCGCAGGCCGCTCACCCGCACGATGGCCCCGGCTCGGGGCAGGTGCCAGACCTGGGTGCCGTGGTGGCGGACCAGGACTGCGGTGGCCGGGTCGGCGCCCAGGGTGTGGGCGGCCTCGGTCAGGACGGCGGGAGCGGATGTCAGGGGGGCGCTCATGGTCCCCACGGTAGCCGCAACGCGGTCAGCCGGTCGGTGATCTCCCGTTTCCGGCTCGGGGCGATGGGGGCGTTCAACGCCAGCTCGGCGCAGGCGTGCAGGGCGGGACGCAGCTGGTGGATGCGGTCGCTCGCAGGGATCCGAGCGACCTGCTCCAGAGCGGTGTGGGCGGCGTCGGTGTCGCCACACAGCAGGTGGGCGGAGACCAGGTCGATGCGGGCCAGGGCGAGGTCGCCGTAGCTGCGTTGGATCGCCGGACCGGCCTCGTAGGCGGTGATCGCCCCGTGGGCGTGGGTGGTGGCGCGGTCGCCGTCGCCCAGCAGGACGGCGGTGGCGGCGATGTAGTAGTCGCGCTTGGGGTCGGGGAACGCGAAGATGCCACCCAGGCGTCGGGAGAGGTCGTCGGTGTCGGCGGGCTGGGCCTGGTGGTCTACGAGCCGGTCCAGTCCCGCGCGGGCGGTGTGCCTGTCGTGGCGGCGGGCGGCGGCGCGGGCGGTGATGGCGGTCAGGCGTGCCCACGCCTGGGGGCTGGGGGCATGGCCGGGCAGGGCAAGGGTGTCGGTGCCGGTGGCGGGGTGCCAGTCGCCGATGAGGGCGCGGGTGCCGATGATCCAGCCGGGCAGGTGGGGGTGTTCGGTGAAGTCCGCGCACCGCGCGGCGCGCTCCAGGTGGGCCAGGGCTGCGGCGGGGTTGCCGCCGTCGTGGGCGGCGTAGGCCAGCAGGAGCTCGCAGGCGCCGACGATGACCAGCAGGTCGTGTGCATGGCGGGGGCGGGCTCCGGAACGGTAGTGCTCCAGTGCTCCGGTGCGCAGGGTGTTCAGGCGGGGCAGCAGCGGGGCGCAGGGCCGGCTGACGTAGGCGGCCGACAGGGCCGCGAGCTCCTGTTCCATGCCGGCCAGGGTCGCGCGGTCGGTGCCGTCGCGCAGAATGGCCTCCAAGTCGTCGGGGTCGTCTTCTGCGCAGGGTATTGACGAGGGGCGGGCCGGTTCGGGAGCTCCGAGGCCGCGCAGGGCCTGCTGGTGACGGTCGCGGGAGATCAGCCGGCCGCCGGAGATGATGGCGCTGACCATGCCCTGGGACAGGCCGACCATTCTGGCGATCGCGGTCTGGCTGAGCCGGGTCTCGCGCCGCAGGAGGCGGATGGTCTCGGCGGCATCACCCGCGCTGACCGCCGCGCGGACATCGTCCAGGTCCCAGAACACCTCGGGAACGCATGTGCAGCGACGTGCGGCCCGGTCGCGCCCGCAGTTCGCACAATGACCCATTCGCTTCTCCTCCATTCGCGCAAAGAATCACGCATCAAACGAGCGAACGGAAGGGATATCAGCATACTGATAACATTTATCAGCGCACTGATGATTTCCATCAGGGTGCTGATGGAAATTATCAGAGTTATTCTTGAACCTCATTTCCCGGTGCGCCCATGATGGAGGCATGAACACGATCGACCCCCGCGATACGGCACCTGTGGGCAGCCTGGCAGGCGATGATCCTGCGGCTACCGTTCACGAACAGATCCGCACCCTGCACACCGATCACGGCTTCGACGTGGTGATCTTCGCCAGCGACGGCCGGGTCGTGGACGCCAGTCCTGCTTTGTCCCGTGAGGCGATCGAGCGGTGCGGGGCGATCGGATACGCGTTGAAGAACCTCTCCCGGGCTTATGCGGAAATGGGGTTGAAAAAGGACGTTCCGCTCACGGTGGAGCGTTTGGTCGTCCGCTTCAATGACGGGGCGTTGGTCCTGTTGCCGGCCACCGACGACATGTGGGTGGCCGGGGTGGTCCCCAAACGGGGGCTGTCCGATGCGGGATCTGTTCTGGCCCGTTTCGCCGACCGTGTCGCCCCGCTGCTGCCCGCGGGGACCGATACGGCCCTGCACACGCTGCCTCCTGTCCTGAGTGGGGGGCGCTGATGTCCTCTGCCACGAGGATCCCCGTACCCCCGTACACGCCGAAGAAGGTCCTGCTGCCGCCCCTGGGAGAGCACACCCTGGTGCGGCCCCTGGGCGATGCGCCCTTCGAAGTGGGCGACACCGTGGGCGAGCGCGCCCTGACGGTGTGGCTCCTCCTCTACCACCTGGACCGCGAAGGCGCAGCGCCGCTGACGATCATGGAGATCGCCACCCGGCTGCGCATGAGCCGGGGGGTCACGATCCTGCTGGTCTCGGAACTCCTGCGCCACCACCGGGCCCGGGTCAGCCGCCAGCAGCTCCGGGGTGTGTTCGACCCCCGCGACGAGGTCCGCGACTCCTGGGGGCGCTCCTCACACTGTGATGCGTCCCTGCGCTCGTCCAAGGTGATCGTGCTGGGCACCCCTGAGCACCGGGGCGCGGAGTTCCTGGGCACCTGCTCGGCCATCACCCCCATCACCCACGTGGAGACGCTCTACACCTCCGCCGCCACGACCCAGGCGCACGCCGATACGCCGGTGTCGGTGCAGCTGTCCATGGGGCGGGTCCCCGTGGGAACCACCAACCTCCACCTGCTCGGGCTCCCCGACGTGCACCTGTTCGACGCGCTGTGGCCCAGCGTGGTGCGCGATGCCTGCGGCGCCCTGGTCGTGACCGGGCCCGAGGACCTGGACCAGGCGCAGACGGCCCTGGACCTGCTCTCGGAACACGTGCTGCCCGTCCAGATCGTTCTGGACCACGTGCCCGGCGACCCCGACCCGGAGGCCGTGGCACACCGGTTCGGTGTGCCCGAGAGCCAGGTGACCCTGTGCGACGTGCGGTCGGTGCCCGCCACCCGCGCCGCGCTGGGCGACGTGATCAACCAGCGCACGGCCCGCCGTGTGTGACCCCCACCTCCGACCTGGGAGCTGAAATCGTGAAGGTTCTGATCGTCGGTGCCGGGCTGACCGGGATCGTGCTCGCCCACCGCCTCCTCGTCCGGGGCGCGGACGTCACCGTGGCCACGTCCCTGTCCTCCGAAGAGCTGCGCCGGGGTCCCGCTCAGATGACCCAGCTGACGCTGCCCACCGCCCTGGGCCTGGAGCGCACGCTGGACCTCGACTTCTGGGAGAAGGAGGACCACTTCTTTCAAACCGTCTCCATGATCACCAGGCTCCGGGACGGCGCCGAGTTCGGGTTCACCGGCAACCTGGGCGCGGCAGGGGCGGCGGTGGAACCCCGTGTCAAGCTCCCCGATCTGCTGGAGTGCTTCGAGGACCGCGGTGGCAAGGTCACCATCAGCGGCATCACCCTGTCGGACCTGACCGTGTTCACCCGCCTGTTCGACGCGGTCCTCATCACCGTCGGTGCGGGTGAACTGGGTCGGTTGTTCCCCGCCGACCCCTCCCGGCCGCTGGCCGCTGAGCGGCAGGTCGTCTCCCAGGTGTACCTGCGGGACTTCCCCGAAGTCGCCGGTGCCGAGGTGGAGGTGTACTCGGTCGCCACCGGCGCGGCCTCCAGCAGCGAGGTGTACGTGGTGCCGATCCTGACCTCGGCCGGAATCGCGCACTCGGTGATGGTCACCGCCCGCCCGGGCGAGGACAACCCGCTGGACCTGAGTGCCTACGGCCGCCGCGGCAACGTGTACGCCCTACTCGCTGAACGGCTGCCCCGGCTCCTGCCGGAGCTGGGTGAGCGGTTCAACTCCGCCACGCTGTCCGATCCCCGCGACACCCTGCTGACCACGGTCACCCCGGTCGTGCGCACCCCGGTCGCCCGCGTGGGCACCGGCTTCGTCGTCGGCGTCGGCGACACGGTCGTGACCACCGAGCCCCGCACCGGACAGGGCTGGTCGCTGTCCACCAAAAGCGCCTGTTTCACCGCCGACCGCATGGTCGAGCACTACAACCAGCACGGCGGCTTCGACGAGGCGTTCTTCACCGACACCTTCACCACCTTGTGGAACGAGCACATCCGCCACACCGCGTCGTTCTCGCACCTGGTCAACGCCGTCCACACCGGCAACGTCCCCCCGGAGCTGATGGCGGCGATGGCCACGGCCGCCACCGACCAGAGGTTCGCCAACGCCTGGGTGCGCGGCTTCGACGACCCCGCCGAGCTCTCCCGCATGCTCCCCATGGCCTGACACCCCGCCCTCTTACCCCCTTCTTCGATGCAGGCGACAACGCCGAAGCGAGGTCACCCATGCCCGAGAACACACCCCGTACCGATGCCTCCTGGGTGTCATCCCCCAACCCCACCCTGTACAGCCCCCGCAACCTGGCCCGGTACAAGCGGCTCGTCGGCGAGCTGTCCCACACCTACGCCTGGCGCATCGACAACACCGCCCTGGCCGGCCTGTACGCCGAGCACGTGAGCGCCCGCCACCTGGAGATCGGTCCCGCCGACGCCGAGATGCTGGCCACCACCCCACCGCCCGCTCCCCCGGAGCAGTGGCGCGTCGACGTACTCGACATCAACACCGCGCCCCTGGCCCACGCGCAGCAGCGGCTCTCGGGGCGGGCGCAGGTCACCGCCCACCTGCACGACATCCTGGCCGCCCCCTGGCCCGGCCTGTCGCGGACGTTCACCTCCATCGCGATGGGCAACGTCCTGCACTGCGTACCCGGGGCCGGGTTCACCGCCAAGGCCACCGCGTTCAACGGGCTCGTTGACGCGCTCACCGACGACGGTGTCGCCTTCGGCTACACCCTGCTGGGCGCGGGCGACCCCGACGCCGACCACAACCTGCCGGCCCGCCTCCTGATGCGCGCCTACAACAAGCCGGGCCGCAACACCTTCCACAACCGCGGTGACCGGCTGGTGGATCTGGAGCGGCAGCTGAACCTGCGCTTCGCCCAGGTCGATGTACGGGTGATGCACAGTGCGGCGGTGTTCGTGGTGCGGGGGCCGATCCGATGAGCACGCACACGGTCTCCGTGGTGGGGATGGGGGTGCGCCTGCCCGGCCATATCACCACCCCCGACGAGCTCGCCCAGGCCCTGGCCGGGCACCGCATCGTCGTCGGTCCCCTGACCGAGGAGCGGTGGGAACGGCTGGTCGCCGAGGTCCACCCCGACCAGCGTCCCCGCTGGCGGTGGCACGGCGGCACCCTCACCGACCACGACTGGGGCCTGGACCGGTGGCACTTCGGGATCAGCGCCGACGAGGCCGAGCAGATGGACCCCCAACAACGCCTGGCCCTGGAGTTGGTGTGGGAGGCGCTCGCCGACGCCGGGATCCGCCCTTCCTCACTGGCCGCCACCGACACCGGCGTCTACGCCGGCGCCGCGGGGGTCGACCATGCCGGCCGGGTGTTCGCCCCCGGGGTGCGCACCACCCCGCACACCGGGCAGAGCGGCGCCCTGTCGATCATCGCCAACCGCGTCTCCTACCACCTGGGCGTGCACGGGCCCAGCTTCGTCGTGGACTCGGCGTGCTCGGCCTCCGCCGTGGCCCTGCACCTGGCGGCGCGGGACCTGGCCGACGGGACGGTGGACACCGCGGTCGTCCTAGGCGTCAACAGCCTGGACTCGGCCGCCATCAACGCCTACTTCCACCAGGTCGACGGGGTGATGGCCCCCGACGGGGTGTGCTCCCCGTTCAGCCGAGCGGCGCACGGGTACGTGCGCTCCGAGGGCGGCGGCGCCCTCATCCTGCGCCGCACCACCGACCTCACCCCCGGCACCAGGGAATGGGTACGCCTGTTGGGCAGCGCCGTGACCCACGACGGCCGCACCTCGCACCTGATCGCCCCCAACGGCCACGCGCAGGCCAAGGCCATCACCCGCGCCCTGGCAGCGGCAGGCCTGTCCCCCGACCAGGTCGGCGCGGTCCTCGGGCACGCCACCGGTACCGCAGCCGGGGACGCCCAGGAGCTGCGCGGGGTGGCCGAGGCCTACCGCACCCGGGACCGGGAGCAACCGCTTCTGCTCACCTCAGTCAAACCCGGTCTCGGCCACACCGAGGCCGTCTCCGGGGTCGTCAACGTGATGTGCGCGGCGGTCGGAGCCCGCGCGGGACGCATCTGGCCCACCCTGAACCACACCGACCCGGTCGCCCTGGTGGGCAACCGCCGCATCACCGTCCCCACCCGGGCCGTGGACTGGCCCACCGGCACCGACGGGACCCCTGCGGCGGTGGGGGTGTCGGCGTTCGGGTTCGGCGGCACCAACGCCCACCTCATCCTCGCCCCCGCCCCCGAACCACAACCCGCCAGCAAGAGGGCACCAGCGGCACCGGTGGTGATTCCGCTGTCCGGGCACACCCGCCAGGTCCTCAACCGCACCGCCGCCCGGTGGTCCTCCGCCGTGGCCGCGCTCGAGGACCTGGCGCCGGTCGGTGCGGCCGCGCTGTGGGGCCGCGACCACGACCCGCGCCACCGCGCCGCCGTGGTGGCCCGTACCCCCGGCGAGGCGGCCGAGGCCCTGCACGCGATCGCCAGCGGGCTTCCCCACCAGAACATCCTGGGCCCCCTGGCCGCCCACGGCCCGCGTGAGCGGCTGGTGGGGGTGTTCTCCGGGCACGGCACCCACCACCAGCACATGGCCGTCGAACTCGCCGCCACCACACCCGTCTTCGCCGCCGCCGTGGACCGCGGCCGGGCCGCCCTGCAACCCTTCGTGGACGGGCCCGTGTGGGCTCCCGGTGCACCATTGGAGGGGTTCGAGCAGATCCAGCACGCCGGGTGGCTGGTCCAGGTCGCCCTGGCCGACACCCTCACCACCTGGGGCATCGCCCCTGATGTGTGGGTGGGGCACTCGGCCGGGGAGGTCGCCGCCGCCTACGCCTCAGGAGCTCTCACCCTGGAGCAGTCCGCGCGGGTCATCGCGGCCCGCAGCCGCCTACTCGCGACCCTGTCCGGGAAGGGCGGCATGCTCGCCGTGGCCCTAGCCGCCGACCAGGCGGAGGCGGTGGCGGCCGAGCACGGCGTGGACGTGGCCGTGGTCAACAGCCCCCGGGTGAGCGTGCTCTCCGGTACCACTGCCGACCTCGCGGCAGCGGCTGTGGCCCTGGAGCGGGTGGGAGTGTGGGCCAAGGCGATCCGCGACGTGGTGCCCGCCCACAGCCCCGCGGTCATCCCGCTCCAAGAGGCACTGCGCCAGGAACTGGACACCCTGGAGCCCAACGCACCGACGGCTCTGATGGTCTCCACCAGCACCGGAGCACCCGCCACCGGCCTCGGCGCCGACTACTGGGCCTACCAGCTGCGCGCCCGGGTACGCTTCGCCGACGTCATCGGCCGCCTCACCGAGGGGCAGCCCACCGGCGTGGTGGAGGTCGGAGCTCGGGCCGTGCTGGCCGGCCACATCACCGATACCGCCCCGGGCACCCCGGTGGCCACCGCCACCACCGACCCCGACGAACTCTTCCGTGCCGTCGCCGGCCTGTACGTGCACGGCCACACCCCCACCGGCCCCTCTTCCCCTGGTGAAGAACGCGCCGAGCTGCCCCCGGCCGTCTGGCAGCGCACCGGCGCCGAGGACCGCACCTACGTGGACCTTCCCGCCACGGCCACCTGGACGGCCCAGGACCACGGCTGTGTCACCGGCCTGGTGCTGGCCCTGGCCACCCGCACCATCGGCACCGCCCCCGGCTCGGTGGACGTGTCCTGGGCCGAAGCCGGCGTGACCTCTCTGGACCTGGTCGGTGTGCTCGCCCACCTGCGCACCGCACACCCGGCCTGGGCCAACGAGTCCGTTACCGACCTGGCCGCAGACGCGACCATCGCGGCCACCGTGGACCGCCTCACCGCCCTGCTGCCACGGACGGAGGCGACCGTGCCCGCCTCGTAACGACCTGGACCCACGCCCGCGGTTCGTTGCCCTTGCGAACGGGAGAACGCGGGCGTTCCCGGCGCCGCCCCTCCTTCCCTCCCGGGTGGTGCCCGGTGTCCCCGCCCCGACTCCCATCCGGGTATCCGCCCCGGCCCCGGGGCGGGGACGCCCCCACTCACCTGCCGTCTGGCAAGCGATCTGAGGCCTATGAGCCACCCACAAAGAAAGCCGCGATGAGCACCTCACCGCCCTTCCCGCTGCTGACCGACACCCTGGACCGGGCCCACCAGCTCGCCCACCACGAGGGGCACCGCCTGGACCAGCCGCAGTTCGAGCTCGACGACGCCCACGAACGCCACAGCGGGCCAGGGGTGTGCTGGCGGGTCGAGGCACGCACCCTGATCAGCGACCCCACCGACAAGGTCCTGTGCCGGTGGCATGCGGGCGAGCGCACCCGCGCCGTCAACGAGCTCGCCGGAGAACGCGACGAACTGGCCGCACGCTACCTGGTGTACAGGTCCCAGCACCTGGACATCCGCACCTTGTGGGTGCCCCACCTTCCGCTCACCCGCCACGGCGAGTTCCTGGCGCACGTCTTCCGGGTCCAGGCCCGCGCCGGTTTCCAGGTGGCCGTCGCCGCCCCGGGGACGGCCCTGCCGTCGCTGCTGGTCTACCCCGGCCGCCACTTCTACTTCCTGCACCACACCGCGCAGGGCCGCCCCCACGGGGCCACCCGCGTGAACGCCCCGCGGCCGGCCACCGCCCTGGCCGACCACATCGAGGCCGTGGCCCGTGACGGCCAGGGCATCCACGCCTTCACACGCCGCCAGCTGTAATCCCCGATCCGATCCGTCACCACGCCAGGAGTCCCACACATGCAGGTGCCCTTCGCTCTGGTCAACCTCAAGGACGGCCTCGAGGACGGTCACGGTCTGTCCCGTCTGCACCCGGTCTTCGCCGACTACGCCGCCACCGGCACACGTCCCACCCTCATGGCCATCAACGAGGCCCGCTGGCGCATCCCGCGCGGCCTCCCCGCACGCGAGGCCCTGGACATCTTCGAGACCATGTTCGGCGGTATCTACGAGATCGAGATCGGAGCCATCGAGCGGTCCGATAACCCGCCCGCCCTGGTGTGGGACCCCCAGGTGTGGCGGCTCATCGAGGAGTCCACAGCCCAGACCGACCACCACCGGTGGGGCCGCAACACCTGGACCCTCACGGCGCGCCACGACCCCCATGCCGCGGTGCGGATCCACATCCCGCACCTGGATTATTCCTCCGGGACCCGCCGGCTGATGGAGGCCGAGAGCCTCGCCTCCCAGATCAACAGGGACTTCCCCATGGTGGTGGCCGGCGACCTGAACAGCACAGGATCGGGTCCGCACCTGCCCCACCGCGACTACACCAAGGTCCCGGCGCACAAACGCCGCCAGAAGGGGATGCTGCTGCCCTCCGGGGAGTGGCTGGACGACACCCGCGCCCTGGACACCCTGATCGGCCCCTGGGACGAGGACACCGGCACCCGCCGCCACAGTGACGGGTGCGGGCTGTACGCGGTGGCCGAACGCGACTGGGAACAGCTCGGCCGCCCCGCCGCCCTGCTGGAGCCCACCACCCACACCCCCGGGTCGCTGCTCATCGACTGGATCCTGGCCACGAACGAGATCGGCGTGGTCCCGGGCACCTACCGGGTGTGGGACGGGGACCCCGCCCACACCGACCACAAGCTCATCAGCGTCACCCTCACCGTGGAGGAAGGCCGCCACCGGTGACCCGGCAGAGTCGACCGTGGGGCTCCTCCTGTAGCCGACCGCAGGAACGCGACCGGCCGCCCGGCAACGAGCCGTTCCGGGTTCCGAAGCCCCCTTCCCGGGCCGGCCCTGCCCTCCGGGCGACGAGCCGGCCCCGTCCAGCGCCCACCTCATCCCCTTGACCTGGAGAACCGGCATGCCCTTGAAGCCCCCGCCCTTCGCTTCTTTCCACGACGCTTACCTGGCCGTGTTGGAAGCGGTCACCGCTGAACCGGAATACACCACCTCTTCCCGAGGTAACGACTCCGTCGAGATCACCAACGTGAGCTTCCGGCTCACCGACCCCCGCAACCGGCTGCCGTTCCTGGAACGGCGGGCCGTCAACGTCGTCTACAACATCGCTGAGGCCCTGTGGTACGCGGCCGGACGCGACGACCTCGACATGATCGGCTACTACGCGCCCGGCATGGCCGCCTACTCCGCCGACGGCAAGGTCCTCACCGGCACCGCGTACGGCACCAAGCTGTTCACCCCCGACCAGGACAACGCCACCCAATGGGCGCGGGTGCTGGAGCTGCTGCGCGCCGACCCCGGCAGCAAACGCGCCGTGCTGGCCATCTACCGGGCCGAGGAACTGGCGGTGCCTGACAACCCGGACGTATCCTGCACGATCGCCGCCCAGTTCCTGCTGCGCGCGGGCCGGTTGAACCTAACGTGTTACATGCGCGGCAACGACGCCTACATGGGCATGGTCTCGGATGTGTTCGCGTTCACCTTCCTCCAGGAGGTGGCCGCCCGCGAACTCGGTGTCGAGCTGGGCCACTACACCCACCACGTCGGGTCCATGCACGTCAACGACCGCGACGCCAAGACGGTACGCCGCCTGCTCAACGAGCCCCGCACCCCCGGCTACGTCCGTCCCGACCCGCCCCTTCCGACCATGGGCACCGGCACCTCCATGGCCGTGATCGCGCAGGTCCTGGAGCACGAGGAGGCACTGCGCACCGACCGGACCGGTTACACCCCCGCCCAGGTGGCCGCGCTGCCGCTACCCGCCTACTGGCAGCAGGTCGTTCTGCTGTTCGAGGTGTACCGGCAGATCAAGCACACCGACGGGCCGGTGGGCGCCGCCCATCTGGAGGTGCTGGATCCGGCTTACCGGTGGCTGATCGCCCGGCGGTGGAAGAACCGCATGCCTGCGCAGGTCGCTGCGTGACGGTGCTCGTCCCGGACGGTGGGTGGGGGCGGTGGGCGGTGGCGCTGTGCAAACCGGACGCCACCCGCCGCGGCCTGGTCGATACCGTCCTGGAGCACATCGCCACGCACGCTCACCTGGTCCACCGGCGTGCCGTGGTCGTGACCGAGGCGCAGATCCTCACCCACTACGCGGACATGCTCGCCCTCGACGACCGGTTCCCGTTCGACGTGACCGCCGAACTGCGCCGCAACTGGGTCGGCCAACGGGTGACGGTCGCCCTGTTCCAAGGCCCCACCGACGACACCCCGCAGCGGATCCGGGCCCTGCTGGGCCACTACGACCCCGCCCAAGCCGAACCGGACACCATCCGAGGCCGTTACGGCACCGACTCCACCGCCGCAGCCTGCGCCGAGAGCCGGTTCATCGACAACCTCATCCACACCAGCGATGACCCGGCCGGCACCGAGCGCGAGTTCAACCTGTGGTTCGGCCCGGCGTTCACGCACCTGCTCACCTCCACCCTCCGATCCGAGGAGCTGTCACCATGACCGAGACCACGCTGACCGACGGGGCCTCGATCCCCGTCGGGCCCCGCACCCTGGCCGTGATGCCCGCCGAGCAGCAAGCCGAGCTGGACCCGTACATGGGCCAGATCATCACCAACCGCAAGAGCGGGCTGTCGCTGAACCACATCATCGGCTGCCCGCTGGACTGCGGCTACTGCGTCAGGCATTTCTGGGGCGACTTCGACAACAAGACCCCGCAACTGCTGGTCACCACCGAAGAGGCAGTGGAGATGCTGGCCGGCCACGAGGCGTTCGCCCCGCACACCACCCCGATCCAGCTCTTCAACAAGGCCACCGATCCCATGCTGCCCGGAGTCAAGCCGCACACCTTCGCGGTCCTGGAGGAGCTGGACCGGCAGGGCCTGCGCAACCTGGTGCTGATCATCACCCGCTTCCACGTCACCCGAGCCGACATGGAACGCTTCGAGGCCCTGGCCAACGTGCGGGTGACGCTGCTGTTCACCTACTCCGGCATCACCGACTCCCGGGTGGAGCCGATCGCGAAGTCCCAGGCCACGGTGAAATCGATCGAGACCGCCGCCGCGCACCGCCGCCGCACGAAGGTCATCCTGTACTGGCGGCCCATCACCCCCGGGTGGAACGACGACCCGGACACGATGCGGAACGTGCTCGACCTCGCCGACCGCACCCGGGTCGACGCCCTGGTGTTCACCGGCTACTACCACAAACAGGAGAACGCCACCTACCTACGCGACCTCGGTGTGCAGGTGCCCTACGCGACCGACTACCAGCGCCGCAAGGTGCTGCCCGAAGAGCTGGACGCGAAAGTCGTCCGGGCCTGGCGGAAGCACGGCACCGGTGTGTCGCTGTTCCGCAAAACGAGCTGCGGGGTCACCTACGCCCACCAGGTGCCCGACTACAACGGCCACTGGGGCGTCCCGGAGCTGTGCGACATCTGCCCCGCCGCCCAGCGCAGGATCTGCGCCGACGACCACCGTGCGCCGTCCCAGGACGAGTTCCGCGCCGCGCTGGACTGCTTCGGCTACGACACCGACGCCCCGTTCCTGGTCGAGGGCGGGCACGTGCTCACCCACGCCCTCGGCGAGCAGCGACGCTACGCTCTGCAACACCGGCTGCGGTTCCAGGTGTGGGAGGTCGACCATCCGCACCTGCACCGCGCGCACGGGCGCACCCTGGCCGGGTACACCCTGAGCCAGGACGAACAGCGCCAGCTCGACCAGGCCCGGGAGCGACTGGCGGCGGCCGCACGTCACGAGGACGACTGACCGGCATGAGAAGGGGACCCGTCATGACCGACCTGCTGTGGACGAGAATGCCTCTGGTCGCGGTGGACCTGGAGGGCACCGGCGCCCAGGACCGCGACCAGGAGGCGATCCTGGAGATCGCCCTGGTCCCATTGGTCGACGGGGCCCCCGACATGAACGCCGCCTACGACACCCTCGTCAACCCTGGCCGACCGGTCCCACGCCGTCCCTGGATCAGCCCCGGCCTGGACGATGACACCCTCCGAGGCGCGCCTCGCCCCGAGCAGATCGACGACGCCCTCGTGTCCCGGGTGGAGGGCCACTACCTGGTGGGACACAACGTGGGTGTCGATAACAGGCTCCTCCGCCTGCGGCACCCGCGGGTGACCCCGGCCGGGCTGATCAACACCCTGCGTCTGGCACGGACCCTGGACGTGCCAGGCCCGAAAAACCTCGGTGTTCTGCTGGACCACTTCGAGCTACACGACCGCGTCAACAAGCTGGTCCCCGCCGGCAGACCGCACCGAGCGCTGTGGGACGCCGTGGCCGCAGCCCTTGTCCTGCACGCACTGGCCACGCAGGGTGGGATCACGTCTTGGACAGAGCTATGCTCCGCCGCTGGGGAGGGGATGCCCCCCAAGCACCAAGTCCAGGAGGCCCTGTTCTAACTGGAATGGCCCCTAGCAGTGGGTGCCCGCGCTGCAGGCTGGTGCCGTTGTGTTGTTACCCCCTCGCAGGGGCAATGAGGACCCTACCGCGCCCGCCAGCAGCGATTTTCCGCCGCGTTGTTACCCCTCGCAGGGGCGATGAGGACGAGCTGGGCGCGGCCGGGCCCGGAGTCCTGGCCACGTTGTTACCCCTCGCAGGGGCGATGAGGACCCCCCGAGCCCGCCCCGCTACGGCCAGGTGTGGAGTTGCTACCCCTCGCAGGGGCGATGAGGACCCGGGCCGGGTGGGGGCTCGTCGCCCGCCGCGAGCGGTTGCTACCCCTCGCAGGGGCGATGAGGACTCCGAGCACCGCCGAGCCCGCGCCCGGTACCTGATGTTGCTACCCCTCGCAGGGGCGATGAGGACGAGGACGCCGTCGCCCTCTGCGGGCAGCTCACCGCGTTGCTACCCCTCGCAGGGGCGATGAGGACCTTGGTGCGGAGGTCGTCCTGGTGTGGGTGCGCTGGTTGCTACCCCTCGCAGGGGCGATGAGGACCCGTGGGGGAGGGGGCGGCGCCGCTCAGGCCGCCCCGTTGCTACCCCTCGCAGGGGCGATGAGGACGCGACGACCAGCGGATTCACGGACACGGAAACCCTGTTGCTACCCCTCGCAGGGGCGATGAGGACGGGGAGATCGTCGGCCGGGCGGTGCAGATGCTGCTGTTGCTACCCCTCGCAGGGGCGATGAGGACGCCCGTGTACTCCAGCCACTCCTCCGCGAACATCAAGTTGCTACCCCTCGCAGGGGCGATGAGGACTCGCCGCCATCCGGCAGATGACCCGCGCGTTCTAGTTGCTACCCCTCGCAGGGGCGATGAGGACCACAAAGGGCGGGACCGTATGGCCCCGCCCTCTCAAGTTGCTACCCCTCGCAGGGGCGATGAGGACTGGTCGCAGACCTGTGCGGTATCACGCTGGCCGATGCGTTGCTACCCCTCGCAGGGGCGATGAGGACAGGATGGCGAGTTCGCCGTAGGCGATCGCCTTCCCTGTTGCTACCCCTCGCAGGGGCGATGAGGACGGGCATGACCCGCAAGAACCTGCTGATGCACACGTTGCTACCCCTCGCAGGGGCGATGAGGACCCCGGGCGTCCTCTCCAGGGACCGCCACCCCGACCGTTGCTACCCCTCGCAGGGGCGATGAGGACTGGTGGACCTGCACCTGGACCGGGAGGTGATCGCCGTTGCTACCCCTCGCAGGGGCGATGAGGACCCTGCTGGCCTTCGCCGCCGCCGACCGGCGGGCAGGTTGCTACCCCTCGCAGGGGCGATGAGGACCCGACGGTAAAGCCGCAGGTCCCAGGCTTACGCCGAGGGCCCTGGGACCACATTTTTCAGTGAACCTCCGGTAGTGCAGCAGAGCCCGGTGTGCCGCTGAAAACCGGCCCCGGAGCACGATCACCGTTCCCTCACAGGATGTCGCTCGGCTCGGGTTTGGTGATCCCCCATGCCAGCCGCTGCGGGACGGCGCCCGGCGGGAACGTGTAGACGAGGACGTGATCGTACCCGTCGTCGATGACGTCCTTGACCGCTCGCTCGAAGCGTTTGAGCTGTGCCGGGCTCAACTGCCCTTCGAAGACGCTGCGCTGCACGTGGTGCAGGTACAGCCGGCAGGTCCGCAGGATCTGCGGGTTGCGTTCGGCGGCGGTGTCGTAGACGACCACAACGTGCACGGCCGGTTCACCACCAGATCCGGAACGGCTTGTAGGTGTCGCCTTCCAGGCAGGCCCGGGTCACTTTGAGGGCTTCCAGGTACAGCAGTTCGTCGTAGGCAACCGGTCGTTTGAGCTCGCGGTGGTTGACCGTGGTCGCGAACTCGTCGCGCACCGCGGCGACGACGAGTTTGCGTCCTGTGTCGCTGAGCATCGCCTGGTTGGAGTCCACGTCGAAGTGGTGTGGTTTGAGCTGGTTGCGTGAGGCCATGCGCAGCAGCAGCCGTTCGGAGAACATCGGTTTGAACATCTCGGCCATATCCAGGGCCAGGGAGTGGCGTTGGCGTTCCATGGTGCTGTGCAGGAAGGCGATGCCGGTGTGCAGCGGGGTCAGGCGCAGGGCGGTCACGGTGCGGGCGTAGACGATGCCGTTGACGTAGCTGATGAAGGCGTTTCCGGCGTTCTTGGGCGGGCGGCGGCTGCGTCCGTGCAGTTGCAGCCAGTCGGGGAGTTTGGTGTCCAGGACCTCCCAGGCCGAGCGGCGGAAGTTGCCTTCGATGCCCATGAGCGAGGCCGCGTCGGGTGCGTCCTCGGTGTTGTTCTTCAGCACGGTGTAGGGGGCCTTGAGCAGGGTCCGGTCGATGATGCGGCGAACGTTGAAGGCGGTGGCGCGCACGATGTCGCGGGCGATGGGCATGGCCCTTTCGGGGTCGGTGGCCAGGGCCACCTGGGCGATGACGGTCTCTCCGGAGGTCGCGGTGTCAGCGGCGGTCAGGGATCCGGTGTAGTCGCCGTAGTAGCCGAGCAGGTGGACGTTGATGTGGTGCTGGTTGAGCAGGCTGATCACGGAGGTGTTGACGTCGACGGGTTTGCAGGCGATGAGGTCGCGCACGTCGGTGATGGGGATGCGCACGTGCTCGCCGTGGTCGCGTTCGATGAGCAGGGACTGGTCTTTGCGTCGGATGCGGCAGCTCGTGGTGAGCCAGTAGGTGCGGGCTGCGGTGGGCATCACTGGCTCCAGCAGTAGTCGAAGTAGCTGCATCCCCGGCACCGGGTGCGGGCCGGCCGGGGTGGTGAGAGGGGTTGGGCGACGGTGGTGCGCACGTTGGCGATGTCGGTGCGGGCGCGTTCGTCCCAGTCGGGTTCGTAGGGCATGCGTTGGGTGCGGCGGGTTTTGGGGTAGCGCAGGATCGCGCCTTGGGTGTCGACGCCGACGAGGCGGAGCCGGTAGCAGTAGTGGATGGCCTGGGCTTCGTCGGCGGGGCTGGGGCGTGAGGAGGATTTGGTCTCGTGGACCCACAGGTTTCCGTCGAGGTCGTCCAGGCGCGCCGAACCGAGGTCGACGGGGTGGGCGCGCCGGTAGGAGGTGTCGTGGACGGCTTCGCCGAGTTGGACGGTGGCGCTGGTGGCCTCGGGGCGGAACCCTCGGGCGAACAGCCACAGCTGGCGGGGGCAGTGGTAGAGGTACTTGATGTGCACTCCGCCCACGTCCTGTTCGGAGATCACAGGAGCACCCCCGGCTGGTAGGCGCCGGCGGCGTTGCCGGGCGGGTGGATGGTGATCAGGCCGCGGTCTGGTTCGTATTCGGCGTCGATGATCAGGACGTTGAGGGTGTGGTCCCAGGTGCCCAGGGCGCGGGCGTAGTGCGGGAGCGGGATGAGGTACTGGGAGGCCAGCAGCCTGCCCGTGCCGCGTTCCTCTCCGGGCGAGGTGTTCTGGAGGGCGTCTTTGTAGTCCTGCCGGTCCTTGGCGAGGGTGCCGTCGACGCCGTCGAACATCGCGTCGAAGGCCGCGGAGAGCTGTGTGGTGTCGTTGAGGGGTTGGTCGAAGGACAGGAACTGGTCGCGGAAGTCCTCCCGGGAGGTGTCGGCCTGGTCCTGCCACCGGTCTCCCCAGGGGCTGGTGTAGATCTCGTTGAGCCAGGCCGTGAAGAGGCGTTCGTCGAGTTCGCGGCCCTGGTGGCGGGCCAGGGTGTCCCAGCCCAGCCGGGTGGGTTCGGCGTCGTAGACCTTGTCGGCGAAGTCGGGTCCGGACCTGCCGCGTGGGGCGTAGTGGGGTCGGTGGACGATGACCGGTGCCGGATGGTCCAGGGCTCCGATGCGGTTGATGCGGCCGAAGCGCTGCAGGAGCGCTTCCAGGGGTGCGGCGGAGGTGTGCAGGACGTCGAAGTCGACGTCCAGGGACACCTCGACCACCTGGGTGGCCACCAGCAGTCCGGGGCGGCGGGGTGTGGTCCGGGTGCCGAACCGGTCGCGGATGGCCTGTTCGATCCTGCTGCGGTCGCCGGTCTTGAAGCGGGAGTGCAGGAGCAGGGCGGCGTCGTCGCCGTGGAGTTCTCGGGCGAGCGGTGCGAGCTGGTCGTACAGGTGCCAGGCGTCAGCGACGTTGTTGGCGATGACGGCCACGCTTCGTCCGGCGCGCAGTGAGGTTTGGATGTCCTCGATGCTGGCGGGGTCGGTGAGGTGGTCCTCGCGCAGGTGCAGGCGGTGGCGGCGCGGCCAGGTGTAGTCGGTGTCGGGTTCGACCAGTTCCACCGTGTGGTCGGGGCCCAGGGCGGCCCGGATGGTGTCCAGGAGCCGGTCGGGCAGGGTGGCGGAGAGCACGCCGATGCGTCCGCCCAGGCGGGCCCACAGTCCCATCATGGCCAGGATCATGCCGAGGCGGCGGGGTTCGTAGGCGTGGAGTTCGTCGAAGACGAATGTGGAGTTGGTGGTGTCGATGAGGGTGGAGGCGTGCGCGGTGCCGCCCAGGGCTCCGCGCAGGAGCTGGTAGGGGGTGGTGACGCGGACGAGTTCGCGGAACAGGCGGCTGGCGTTGGCTTTGGCGACCGCGCCCGAGGCGCGTTGCCGTTCCGCTGCGGCCGGGTCTGTGGGGGTGGTGTCGCAGGTGGCGGTGGACAGGTAGAAGCTCGCGGCGCGGGAGTGGACGACGCCGACCTGGTCGTGTCCCAGGTCGGTGCGCAGGCGGGTGGCCATGGCGTTGATGGAGGCCAGGTAGGGCAGGGCGTAGAACAGGCGGGGTGTGCCTGCTGTTTCGTCTGCGGTGTGGTGGGTGTGGGTGGTGGCCCACAGCAGGGCGGCTTCGGTCTTGCCCTTGCCGGTGGGGGCGCGCAGCACCATGTGGGTGGTGGTGGCGTGGGCGCGTTCTTGGTGCGGGTAGGTGTCGGCGTTCTTGGCCTTCAATGTCGCGCGCAGCCGTGCGGGGTAGTCGATGCTGGTCAAGGGGTGGGTGGTGAGCAGGTGGCCGTGGGCGGAGGCGACGTGGTCGGCCAGGGTGATGGCGCCTTGGAGCAGGACGGCGGTGAGGCCGGCCTCCTCGTCGGGGCTCTGGCCGCGGTCCCAGTGGGTGAGGATGCGTTCCAGCAACCGGTGCCCGGCCTCGGCCAGCTCCTCGGGGGTGGCCTCTGCTGGGGTGGGGGCTTTCGCGGTCTGGGCGAGCCAGGTGGCCAGGGCGTTGGCCGAGGCCGGGTCCACGGGGCCGAAGTGGTCGTGGAAGTCCTTCGGGCCGGTCAGGGTGCGGGTTTCGTTGCGGATGGACCCCTCGCCCCCGGCCAGGGGGCGGTGGTGGGTGAGGACGCCCAGGCCGATCCAGGTGCGTTCGTCCTCCGGCAGGTGGGCCAGGACGTGTTCGACGAAGGCGAGGGAGTAGACCTCGTGCCGCCTGCCCCACGGCTGTTGGGGCGGGGGGTTGCCCACCATGGTCTGGAACCCGTCCGGGACCTTGCCCGCGTCGTGGAACAGGCACGTGAGCCTGGCTCGGTCCCAGAAGCGGGCATCGGTTGCGGGCAGGGTGCCGGTGCGGGTGTGCAGGGTGTCCAGGGCGCGGGTGGTGGCCTGTAGGTGGGTGGTCAGCGCCTCTCCGGGCTGAGGAGGCTGGCTGCGCGTGTCGGGGCTCTTGGCCCAGATGTGTGGCAACTCGACCCGAGCGCCAGCGGCAGCATGGGGGTGGACGGGGGCCAGCGGAACGACCGCCTGGCCGTCGCTGGTGCGCCATTCGGAGTCGACGCGGGCGCTGCTGCCCTGGGCGGCGTACCGGTAGGTGCCCCACTGGATGCGGGAGCGGTCGGGGCTGATGGTGTGCGGCATCCGCAATTGCATGCCGGACCTGGAGTTCTCGGCGGGCAGCAGGGCGTGGCCCTGGGTGCCCTGCCCGGGGTAGAGGGTGATGCGGCTGGTGCGGGCCGAGGCCAGGTCCTGGCTGCGGCCCAGGCGCAGCGGCCACACCGGGCGGCGCAGCGCCCTCTCCCACAGGTCCAGATGGTCCAACACCCACAGGGTGAGGGTGGTCCGGGCCAGGAACTCGTGGTCCTTGGGGGTGGGGTCCGGTTTCTTGCCCGCCGTGGCCAGAGGATGGAAGGTCTCCACGTCCACGCCCTTGCCTTGGGCGGTGAAGGCCATGGCGATGCGGGTGTCGGCGGGCATGCGGTCCCAGCCGCCCACCGCGGCGGCCAGCAGGCCTGCGGCGGTGGACGGCGGCGGGCAGGGCAGGGTGACCTGCACCCCCGAGTACAGGGGGTTGCGGAACGAGGCCACCGGTGCGGTGATCGTGATCTCCAGTGCGCTGGTCATACGGTCGCGTCCTCGAACCAGGCGTCGCGCTGGCCGGCCTCGATCTCCTTGGCCAAGGCGCCCAGCACGGTGCGCGGGTGGTCGATGACCACCCGCCCGGCGGTGATCTCCTCGGCCAGGTCCTGGCGGGCCTGGTCGCGCTGGGCGCCGAGGAACCCGGGAGCCCAGCCGATGTGGACGGGGCCGTCCAGTTCATCGGACCAGGCCCGCAGTTCCTCGGCGAAGACCGCCGTGTCGAAGAACGCCCCTTGCGGCCCGGTGGCCAGCACCCGGGTGAAGGGGTTGTTGCCCCCCTTGAGGGGGGCCAGCAGCACGAAGGAAGGGGCGCGGTCGCCGTAGTGCAGGGCCCGGCTGGCCCCGCCCTGGACCTGGGCCAGGGTGCGCAGCAGCACCGCGGCCCGGCGGCGCCGCTCGGCCAAGGGCAGGCGCAGGGCGCCGACTCCGCGCAGCACGTACTCGGCGGCCCCGGCGGTGACGGCTTCCTGGGCGGCGGCCGGGGACAGGGCCTTGCGCAGCCCTCCCCCGTCCTGTTCGAAGGTGCCCACGCGCGGCAGGTCCACCAGGACGTCGGCGGCCATCTCGGCGGTGTAGTGCTCGTGTTCGTGGATGACCGGGTCGGCGTCGGCCGGGAAGCCGCGGCTCATCGTGCCGAAGTCGGTCACGATGCGCTTGGCGGGCAGCGCCACCAGGGTGCCGGTGGCCAGGACGGTGTCGCGCTGGTAGTTGCCCTGCTTGGTCGCGACCATGTAGCCGAACAGGTCGTCGTCCAGGTACAGGTCCGGGCGCCCGTCGGTGTAAGCCTGCTGCTTCTTACCGGTGCCCGAGCGGGTGACCGGGGAACGCTTCTCACCCAGGGGCAGGGAGTCGCGCCACCAGCGGCGGAACGCCTGAGCGGAGATGTAGGGGACGCGTTCCCCGCGGCCGACGGTCAGGTACTTGACCTTGGCCGTGTTGTCCTCGCCGCGGCCGTTGTTGGGGGCACCAGCGGTGATGTCCAGGGCGAGCTTGCCCACGAGGTAGGTCATTAGTCGTTCTCCGCTTCCAGGTCGGTGTCGGCGATGAGGTCGTCGGTGGACACGTCGTCGTGGTCGTGTCCGCGCCAGGAGGGTTTGAGTTCGTGCAGGTGGTTGAGGACCCCGATGAACAACAGGTCCCGGTGGAGGAAGACCCGGTCCTCAGCGTCGAAGAGCAGCCGCCACTGGCGCTGGGTGATGAACGGGTCAGGGTCCTGGGTGCGCAGGGTGCGGTCGACGGACTGGCGCTGCAACCACGCGCGCAGGGTCGTGAGCTTCTTGCGGGCCTGGAGGAACTTCTTCAGTTCCTTGTCGTCGTGGGTGTTGAGGACAGTGGCGATGCGTGCGGCGAGTTGGTCGATCTGGTCCATGTCGGTGGAGGACACCTGGAGCACCTTCGTGGCGTAGTCGGAGCAGGTGGCGGACAGCAGGGGGGTCTGGGCGCAGATGCCGCCCTTGCCCAGGGCGCGTTCCCGCAGGAAGTGGGAGACGGTGGGGATGACCCTCTCGGGGAGGTCGAACAGGTTGCGGGCGAGCATGGACCGGCCGGGGACCTTCTCCCACCGGTGGGCGCGCCCCAGCCAGTGCAAGGACGGCTTGGGCAGGTCGCGGATCCATTCGGTGGCGGGCTGGTCCATGGCGTGCACGGCCAGGTCCTGCTCCTTGTTGCTGTTGGTGAACACCATCAGCTCCACACCGTCGGTGACCCGTTCCTCGTAGCCGCGCACCCTGCTCAGTGCGGCGAGCTGGCGGGCGTAGGAGGGGCGGGCCCCGGCGGGGGCGCCGGTGAGGGCGTGGCGGCGGGTCTGGTCGACCTGGAACTTGGTCAGGGCCCACAGCAGGTCGTCGTCCCAGGTGTGCAGGGCGGTGGCGCGACCGCCCCAGATCGAACACCCGTAGGGCAGGGCGTAGAAGCTCAGCAGGCATCCGCGACACAGGGCCATCCCCTCATGGGTGGGGATGGTGGTGTTGCGGTAGGAGGAGCTCTCCGTCAGCGGGACGTCGACCTTGCCGTAGAACCCGCAGGCCGGGCGATCGCACAGCACGCACCGGGCGTCCACGGCCGTGTCGGTCTCGGGCAGGTGCCGCCAGGCGGCGAGCTTGTCCTTGAGCCCCTGCCCCAGCAGGGATTTGCGGTTGGTGGTGTTGATCGGGCAGTTGGGCCAGAACAGGTAGCTGGCGCCGAGCCAGAACCCGTGAGGGCCTTTGCTGTCGGCGATCTCGGTGGTGCGTTCCAGGTCGCGGGTCATGTTCGCGTTCGCGGCCCGCAGATCCCCCTCCGTCAGCTCCAGGGGGTGGGTGAGCTCCTTCAGGTTCTTGCGAGTCCGGTAAACGAGGCTGGACAGGGCGAATGCACCGATCCGCTGAAAGGGGTGCGCGGTCAACCGCACTCCGAGCCCGATGGTCGTGGAACTCACGCGATCACCCACCCGAACCCGGCGGAGTTGGCCTGCCCCAGCCCCCAGCTCCAGATGCACCGCAGTGTCTCGGGGGCGCCGTGGATCTCCGCCTCCAGAGCCGCCCCGGGCTTGTGCCCCTGGCTCACGGCGAAACTGCGCTTGGGTCCCACCCAGGTGATGGCCTGCACCGACACCTCCGGGTCGACACCGATCGTCTGGGCCTTGCGGCGCAGGTTCCCCTCGAAGTAGGCGGGGAACTCGGGTTCGGTCGGCAGCACCCAGGCCTGGCGGGTGGTGCGCTCACCGTGCTCGTTGTGTCCGGAGCCCTTCATCACCACCGGGGTGGAGGTCCGTAGCACCGCCTTCCCGGAGGCGAAGTCCGGCGGGGCGACGACATCGACCTTTTGGATCCGCAGGGCGGTGCCGCCCCAGTCCAGCACGTGCTCTCTAGCCAAGCCCTTGGCCAGGCCCTCGATGATCTCCGGTACAGGGCTGGCGAACTCCACCACTCCCGTTCCGCCAGCGGTGTACTGGCGACGTTTGCGGGGGGTGGACGGGAACGTGGGGGCGCTGTGGCCGAAGGGGACCATGCCGGTCTTCCCCCAGCCGTGTTCGTGCAACCGGGCACCGAGCTCCGGCGCTCCGAAGGAGAGCAGTTCATAGACCAGGCCGCGGCCCGGGCGCAGCACTTCCCTCCATTGCAGGGACGGGGCCCTGGTGTGGACCGCTACTCGCAGACGCACAGGTGACCTCCTCACTCAACATCAGATGACGAGGCAACACGGTAGGAACCAACGCCGACAGAAAAGCCCTCAGATCAGCAAGATGGCCAACCAAGGCCAAATACTGCATTTCCATCACACTGAGCGAACAAAACTGGTAAGGGGATCAAAGACCGAAAACACGTTCGACAAGAGAAGCCACAAAGGCCATCTTTCGCCGAAGGGACCCGACCTAGGACCGATCAAGCTTCCTTCCGATCCCGCCCCCTCCACCCCATCAACGAGGGCACCTCGAGACCTAGATGGACATGCCCCCAGCCATCACCCCCGACAAGGAACCGAGGCTGCTTCGCTGATGCCGATGCAGCCGCCACCCCTGAGCGGCGATCAGAGCGCAGCCAACCGGCCACGCCCTGATCACACTGGGAACACCGCACTTCTCATGTAGGAAGTGAAGATGCAACCCAATGCATGCGAGCCCAGAACTCTACTTAATTCCTCCTATGCCCCTGCGACCACACCAATAGCGGATCGCAACTCCTTCCAATTCCACCGAATTCGGACGGCCAGACCACCTCGACCACCATCCCCAGGTGATCCTCATGCTCCGAACATAGAGCTCCATCGTTCGCCCCATTCGCATCGATAAGCCAACAAGCGTTCGAACCCCGCACACTCGAAGTGCAGTCGATGTAGTTCTTGGTTGACTGTCTTCAAGATTTCGTCCGAACACGAGGAGAATAGCACGCCAGAAAAAGGAAGGGGTGGGCGCATACGCCCACCCCGCACCCCTCGAAGGGATGATTAAAAAATGCGACATGCGCCGAAGAATCACATCTTTTTACCCCTCCAAGGGGCCTGTGGTTAGCGCATATGGCACACAAATCTTACTCTCACGCTTCGCACAGGCGATGACGACCGCGAGGACCTCGTTACTCTCCGGTGGATGGTCGGGGTGCTGCTCCCCTCGCAGGGGCGATGAGGACGTCGGGGCGGTCACCACTGCACCTCCTCGTCGGGGTGTTGCTACCCCTAGCAGGGGCGATGAAGACGGGAGGCGCACCGCACCCTGATGGGCGTCCGCAGGTTGCTACCCCTCGCAGGGGCGATGAGGACACTCGATTCCGCCGGCCGCCCACTCGGTGAACCGCTGTTGCTACCCCTCGCAGGGGTGATGAAGACGCTCAACACCTCAGGGAGAACCCCATGCCCCACCAGTTGCTACCCCTCGCAGGGGCGATGAGGACCCGCGCCGAAGATGCCGCCCGCACCGCCCAGGCAGGTTGCTACCCCTCGCAGGGGCAATGAGGACCCCTGGGAACCGGGGCCGCGATCCTGCTGGACGCGTTGCTACCCCTCGCAGGGGCAATGAGGACCCCCGCCGGCACGAGGTGACCAGCCACGAGGCCGAGTTGCTACCCCTCGTAGGGGCAATGAGGACCCGCTCACCGTGGAGGAGTGGGAGACCCGCACCGCGTTGCTACCCCTCGCAGGGGCAATGAGGACGCTCGAACGCATGAGTGAGCACACCTCCCGTCCCGAGTTGCTACCGCTCGCAGGGGCAATGAGGACTCGTCGGGAACGCCCGCGCCGCCTTCGCCAGCTTCCTGTTGCTACCCCTCGCAGGGGCAATGAGGACCTGGCACTCCGCCCGCCGCCGGGCCCGCGAGGCCGCGTTGCTACCCCTCGCAGGGGCACAATGAGGACGATGCTGCTGGGGCAGGACCCCACCCCGCTGCCGCCGTTGCTACCCCTCGCAGGGGCAATGAGGACTCCGGGTGGGTGCTACACCGTCGTGTGCGTCGTCGTTGCTACCCCTCGCAGGGGCAATGAGGACGCCGCGACTTCCTCCCAGTCGGCGGCGTTCGCCCAGTTGCTACCCCTCGCAGGGGCAATGAGGACTACCGCGGCGGTGATCTGCTCCCACACGGGCGCCCGTTGCTACCCCTCGCAGGGGCAATGAGGACGGGGCAGGTGGGCGGTGTACAGGCCGCCGTGGTCCTGTTGCTACCCCTCGCAGGGGCAATGAGGACAGGAACGAGCGGCGACCGGTCGGCCGGCACCGGCCGGTTGCTACCCCTCGCAGGGGCAATGAGGACGGTACACGCTCTCCAGCGTGATCCCCGCCCGTCTGGGTTGCTACCCCTCGCAGGGGCAATGAGGACGCCGGTACGGAGTCGTCGTGTCGTCAAGGACCACACGTTGCTACCCCTCGCAGGGGCAATGAGGACCGCCTGAGAGGATCAGCCCGTGGATACCCCGCTGACGTTGCTACCCCTCGCAGGGGCAATGAGGACCCGGGTGCGGATCTCCGCCCAGGAGTGGTGACCGACGTTGCTACCCCTCGCAGGGGCAATGAGGACGCCAAGGTTGCGACTTTGGCGGCCTACCTGGACATGTTGCTACCCCTCGCAGGGGCAATGAGGACGGTGGACGTTGGACACGGCGGCCGCGGCCGCACCGCGTTGCTACCCCTCGCAGGGGCAATGAGGACGCGGAGGGGGCCCGGTGAGCCCGCTGACTGACGCGTTGCTACCCCTCGCAGGGGCAATGAGGACTCCTTGCCGACGACGGGCACTTGGTGGCCTCTATGTTGCTACCCCTCGCAGGGGCAATGAGGACGTAGGCGTCAGCGACGGCCTTGGCGACCCGGGCGTGTTGCTACCCCTCGCAGGGGCAATGAGGACACTTCTCGTCGCGCTCGGCGGTGGTCTGGACGGGCCGTTGCTACCCCTCGCAGGGGCAATGAGGACCTCACCCCCGAGACGCTGCTCGTGCTCGGCATCACGTTGCTACCCCTCGCAGGGGCAATGAGGACCTCGTGGCCGGTGCCCCAGTCCTCCAACAGGGCGTGTTGCTACCCCTCGCAGGGGCAATGAGGACTCGCATGGGGAGACGCACTCGGAGGGTTCCCCTTGTTGCTACCCCTCGCAGGGGCAATGAGGACCCCGGGGACTCTCAGTCCCCCCGCTCCCCTCCGAGGTTGCTACCCCTCGCAGGGGCAATGAGGACCCGACGGTAAAGTCCCTGGCCGCAACAGGCCTGGTTCATCGATTCGAAGCAGATTTTTCAGCGATCCGCCGGTAGCGCAGATGACCCCGGCGTGGCGCTGAAAAACACCCTTGGACTCAACCACGTCCACTATCCAACCTCACCGCCCCGACAGACCGTCCCCCGCCCCGTGGCCACGGTCAGAGACCGCTCCCCGTCCTGGCCCTCCGGGCTCAGCGCCTGTACTCGATCAGCGGCGGAACCCGCGGTCGGGGTCACGCGGATCCTGGCTTCCAAAGTTCTCGAACCAGCTCTGCGGACGCATGTCCCCCATCGCCTGGAGCCGGTTCAGCTCAGAGCCGGGATCTTCAACACCGTCGAACCTGGGATCGAACAGCAGCATCACGTCGTGGTCCTCGAATAAGATGTCGAGGCAGAAATCCCAGGTGTAGTCGTCTCGGTGCTCGGGCAGTGCTTCGTGGTCCGCGTCCTCCCGATCCTGGGTCATCTCCAAGTGGACCTGTGCCTCGCTCTCCAGTGCGAGGAACAGCGCGACTTCCTCGGCGCGGCATCGCGGACGGGGCTCGCGGCCTGCCGCCAGATCCTCTGCCAGGTCGTCACAGGCCCTGGCCATGAGGCGACGCCACTGGACCGGCATCTGCCAAGTGACCCAGGGAAGGGTGTCGAAGAACATCCATGCGTCGTCCTTTCCGGTGACGGTCCGGTCTCCGTTGTTCACGTCGTCGTAAGCCTCGTCCGCCATCATGCTGAGCGCGGAGTAAAGGATGTCGGCTGTGCGCGGAATCAGCGTCCAGGATTCGCAGTCGGGGCAGTCCACCTTGTTGCAGTCACAGCCCCCGTCGAGCAGGGGGAAGAGCTGCGCGAAGTCGGGGAGAGTGCCCCATTGGGTCTCCCTCGTGTGGACGGGATCGGGCCCTCGACGGAGCCGGGATCCGCTGTGGAAGGTCTCCTTGATGGTCTGGGACGACCAGTCGATGACTTCATCTCCGTGATCCACTCGGAGCCACTTGGCGGAGGACTCCTCGGCGATCGTGCCGGCCCGGGGAACAGGGTCGAGGGGGTCGGCCAGGTGCATGACCGCGCCGACGAGGTCCTCTGGGTCGTGGTCGAGGCGTTCGGTTTCCGGGGCGGGTTCGAAGCCGCGGGCACGAGCGGCCCGGTAAAGCCGTTCCTTGTCGTGCATGTAGAACTCCCGCAACTGGACGACACGGACCACTGGTGCGGTCAGGTCACTGAGCCGGGCCTGGGGCATGGTGTGCTCGTCGTTCTCCGCCTCGTCATCTGCAGGGTCCCCCACGAAAACCTCCTCCCAGGAGACGGAGGTGGTTTCAGATGTGGGCCATACCCCTGCCTGGAGGTGCTCCACGACCTTCCGGAACGAGGCGGCCGGTGCGTCGGGAAGGTCGGCGGCGAGCGCGTTGGCTCGTGCTGTTGCCCCCGCTCCCAGGCCTTCTTCGGCAATCGTGGTGAGCAGCCTCGCGATACGTTGCGCGAGCAACGGGCTCCCACAGGTGAGAACGGTCTGGAGCTGGTCCGGGCCTCGGTTGTGGGACAGGCGGGCGAGTACGCGGTGCTTGGAGCGTGCGTGCTCGCAGAGGAAATCCTGAGGGAAATACGAAGAAGAGCTGAGTTCAGCCATAACCGACCCCTGGGGTATGCGGAGAGGGCGCGTGGACACGCCGAAGTACGGACTTCGCTGGTGGGCGCGGTACGGCCGAATCCCCGGGCGAAGGGAAGATAAAGGCGCCGCTGGTGCTGTCGGTACAGCCGACAACCCGGATCGGTCATTTCAGGGTAATCGGGCGCCCCTGCAATCGCTACCGGGTCGCGCGAAATCTGCACCCGCCCGCTGGGCAGCATCTCCTGTGCTGTGACGACAGCCCTCTTACGTCAAGTAATGAGGCAACATAGCCACAGCAACGACACTTACGAGGTGCCATCGGATGCCGCTGATAGGCCATGCGTGCTCCGTTCGTGCGCTTCTAATCCGATGGCCGCAGGTTCGAATCCTGCCGGGTGCGCCACAAAACCCCAGTTCAACCTGGGTATACATCCTCACCGCAGAGGAGCCGTCGCACTGATGGGTCCAGGGTGGGCCCGAGCTGGGTCCAACCCCCGGCGCTCACGCCGCGCCGCGCACCGACGCCCCCTCCCGGAATCGCGCAGCACCAGCCACGCGGTCCTCTCAGCCGCTTCCCTGGCCACTTCCGGCAGGACACTGGCATAGGTGTCCGCGGTCAGCACGATACTGGCGTGCCCCAGCATCGCCTGCACCACCTTCAACTCCACCCCCGCAGCCAGTGCCAATGTCGCTGCTCCGTGGCGCAGATCGTGGAACCGCACCGGCGGCAACCCGCTCTCCGCGTTCAGCTTCCGGAAGAGGCGTGACAGACGCTCAGGGGCCAACGGGCCTCCCCGCAGGACGGTGAACACATACCCGCGCGGATCCCACTCCTGCCCGCGTGTCTGTGCCTCCTGCTGTTGTCGCCACTGGTGGCGGCGCAGCACCCCTGTGGTGGCGTGGTCCAGCACGAGCATGCGGCGGCTCGCCGCGCTCTTGGGCGCCAACTCCACCAGGCCGCCCCGATTGGACTGGAGCTGACGGGCGATACGGACTGTCCCCTTGATCAGGTCGATGTCCTCCCACCGCAAGCCCACGACCTCACCCCGGCGCAGCCCGGTCATCACCACCAGGTGGAACAGCGCGTTCCACCGGTCCTCGGAGACGAAGTCCAGGAACTGGCGGGTCTGTTCCACCGTCCAGACCGCCACCGCAGGCCGCGCCCCACCGTGGGTCCACTCCGCGACGGCCTGGTCGGTCCACACCACCGGCCGTGTGCCGGCCCCGGGCTCCAGCCGCAGCCCCTGGGCGGGATTGGCAGGGAGCAGACGTTCGCGCACCGCGGTGTTCAACGCCGCCCGCAGCGTGGCCCGTACCCGCTGCACCGTCGTCGGGGAAAGGAGGACTCCTCCGGCCAGAGTGTGGCGGGAGATCCGGTCGAACGCCTCCTGCACCAGGGCGGGGGTCAGCTCCTCAAGTAGCACCTCTCCCAGATACGGGTCGAGGTAGCGGTCGATGTGCTCGGCGTAGCCGACCCGGGTGCGCAGGCGCAGCCGAGCCCGGGTGTCCATCCAGTGCCGGAGCCATCCGGCCACCGTCCACGACTGCGTGTCAGCCCCGCTGCCTCGGGCTCTGCGCAGCGCCGCCCGAGCGGCATCCCTGGAGACGAACCCGCCACGACGCACCCGGCACCGCCGACCCGGAACGTGCTCGAGATCGACCGAGAAGTACCAGCTTCCATGGCTCCGCTGCCTTAGCCGGGGACATGTCCGCTCCCCCACACCGGCAGCCCGGCATCCGCACCGCTTGTACACAGAACCAGACCCGAACACGACCACCACCTCCGAGCCCAGTCTCACCCCTGGCAACGGTGCTCAGAGAAGGCGAGAGCCAGGGGGCGATCACGGCACATTCGCGATCACAAAGCTCCCATTCCGAGGCCCGCACCTTCTCCGCTGTCAGATTCCGCGCTCACAGCAGTCCGGCGAATACTCCCTGCGCAGGTTCCGAAGACTCCAGAGACAGGCGTTGCCGACACGACGAGATGCGCTCCCTCACCCAGGCCCGAACAGCCCCCTGGTCATGGACCATGTCCAGCAGTTCTCGCGCCGCCCTTTGGGCCCCGTCCATCCAAGGGACAACGGGATCCTCCTCCAGGACAGCCGCGAAACGTTTCCGGGCCGCCGCGGTGTCCCCGGCCAGCGCCGCCACGACCCCCGCGTTCCACGCCTCCCACAGGAGCCCGCGCCCGACCGGCCGCCCCGCCATATGCCGCTCCACCGACTCCAGATCGACGAACCTGCACCGCAATTCCACTATCCGCTCCCGCGCAAGAAGAGCGAGATCCTCCGCGACCGGTGCGAACTGCCCATCGTCGCGGTAGTCCACGGTTCCGCTCAACCGCTCACCGACGTTGAAGGTGAAGTGGTCGACGTCCTGCCACAGCCACATCGCTCCGACGTGGAGCCCACTGCCCTGACTCCATTGAGGGGAAGGGAACTCCACGAGCCCCAGCCACCACCCACGGTCGTCCAACCACAACCGGGACCGGCCGCGCTGCCGAAGCCCCAGAGGACGAAGCCGAGCACGAGCCGCCACAGCTACCAGCCGCGATGCGGAGGAAACAGACGCCATGACGGCATTCTCCTTCCTTGTCAAGGTGACAGATACCCGGACGGCCCTGTCGAGAAAGGAAATTGTGCGTTGCGGGGGACAGAAGAGACCACACCCAGCTGGACCTTGCGAGGTGCCATCGGACGCCGCCAGGGGCCGGTGTGTGCTCCGTTCGTGCTCCACAGTTCTGGACCGGGGTGGCATCAGCGGGCAGCTCTTGATACGAAACGACAGCAGTGATCGGATGGGGTGGCATGAAACGGCACAGAATGACACGTGGCGGCACCGAACCAGCTAACTTCTAATCCGATGGCTCCGGACAACACTGAAGGAGCGCCCCTACTTCAGCCAGCCGCGTCATGGGAAATGGCCGGGGAAGACCACCAGTGCCAGGGCTGGGAGATGGTGGGGGAACAGGCCGCCGGAGCAGGCGCCGACATCGATCTTTGCTGCCGTTAACACCTGTCGGGGGTGAGGTAGACGATGGTCTTGTTCTCCAGAGCGAGCAGGGCTTGCCGAGTCCAGGCCCAGACGTCTTCGCGAAGGCGCTGGGATACCTGCTCAGGGGTGAACCAGCCGATGTCTCCGACCTCCGGATCCACCGGGCGCAGGTTCGCGGCACGTTCGGGTACAAGCACTCCACCGTCGAAGATGAACATGAGCAGGTCGTCCCAGGGATCGCGGGGCGGGGCCCACTCCACGCACAGCAGATCTCCCAGAACGAAGTCCAGACCGAGTTCTTCGCGTACCTCGCGCAGGGCGGCCTCGTGTGGGGATTCGTTGGCCTCGGCCGTGCCTCCGGGGAGGTCCCAGAAGGGTTTGTAGGTGGGATCGGCCAGCAGCAGGCGTCTTTGTTCGTCGTGCAGGACGACTTTGGCGGCGACGCGTTTGCGGGCCTGGAATCGGTTGCCCTCGGCAAGTGCGTGGCGCCAGGCTGCAGGGTCGCGAACGTAGAGGGGTTCCTCCGTCTTGTCGCCACCAGCCATGGTCTGCCCCTTTGTTCATTCACCCGCGCCGGTTCGAGGTCGGCATCGGCGGTCTGTCTACGGCTTTCTCCGTCTGGAACAGCGCAGTAGCGACTTTGGCAGCGTTCTGGCATGGACCGTCGTGTTCTCGGGCCCGAACCACCTTGGCGCAGTGTGATCCGCTCAGTGAGGGCGGGTGGCGGACATGAAGCGAGCGGAGTAGTAGGCGCCGGCGACAGGTTCGACGCGGATGGTCTGGCCGGAGGAGGGGGCGTGCACCATCTGGCCGTCGCCGACGTACATGGTGACGTGGGAGGGGGCCGGGCCGCTACCGGTGTCGTAGAAGAGCAGATCGCCCGGGGCGAGGACGTCGAGGTCGACGCGGGTGCCGGTGTTGACCTGGTCGGTGGTGACGCGGGGGATGGAGACTCCGGCGGCGTGCCAGGCCATCATGGTCAGCCCGGAGCAGTCGAAGCTGTCGGGACCGGTGCCGCCCCAGAGGTAGGGCTTGCCGACCTGGGCCAGCGCCCATTCGGCGGCGATGCGCCCCTGCTCGCTTCCCCCTGGTGGGACGGTGGAGGCGGTGAGCTGTTGGTAGTGCTCGATGTGGGCGAGCACGTTGTCGACGTAGGTGTCCCAGGGGTTGTAGCGGAACAGGGCGTCGTGGAGGTCTTGGGCGTCGGTGAAGTCGACCTGCTGCTCGGGGTGGCTGGTGCACAGCTCGATGGCGCTGGACCAGGTGGCGTCGTAGACGTTGTGGGGGTCGGCGCGGGTGTCGTTGTTGCCGTCGGCGCCGTGGTCGGCCCACCAGGCGGGCAGGAGCTGGGTGACGCCGACGGCGGCGTCGTAGGTGGTGTCGCCGTCCCAGCGCCCTTGGTCGGTGTCGTAGTGCGGGGTCCAGTTGTTGCCGACGCCGGTGCCGTCCAGTAGTGGGCCGATGATGGGTGGGTCGGTGTCGCCTGTGGGGGTGATGGTGCTTCCTGCGGCGTGGTGGGATTCCTCGTGGCCGATGCCCGCGAGGACGGGCCAGGTCAGCCCTGTGCAGCCCGGGTGGGTGTCGGCGAGGTGGGCCGCGGCGCGTTGGTAGGCGTCCAGCAGGACGGGGTGGATGCCCGGGACGGAGGTGATCGTCTCCTGCTCGGCCCTGTGGCGCTCCTCGTCGCCCATGCCGATGGCGGCGATCACGGACACCAGCAGGAAGAGTCCCGCGCTGATGCCCGCGACGAGTCTGGACACAGCCGGTCAGCGGGCCAGGTCGGCCAGGGTGCGCAGGTGGCCGGCCGCGTCGCCGGTGGTGCGCCAGACGGGCGCGGCTGGCCCCGGAGCCGTGAGCAGGTCCGAAGTGGTGACGTGGGTCTGCACCCAGGGGTCGGGGGCGGGCAGGGCCGTGCAGAGGCTGCTCAGCCGCCCTGGTGTGGGAACGACGAACAGCACGGTGGAACGCAGCTGGGTGCGTAGGGCCAGGTCACGGTAGCGGTCGAGCTTCTTCCCCAAGACGCGCAGGGCCTCGGTGCGGATGTCGTACTCCACGAAAGCGTCCAGGGCGGTGCCGTTCTGCCGCCAGCGCAGGTAGCCGTCCGGACGGATGCCGTCGGCTTCCCAGGCCCGTCGGCAGCGGGCCTCGGTCCACCAGCGTTCCAGGCGGGCTCCTGGTGTGGTGCGGGCTGCGGTGGTGAAGGAGACGTAGGTCTGGGCCAGGCCGGTGATGTGGTCGATCAACGGTGAGGTGCGCAGATGCCGGGGATGGACGATGCGGCGCGGGTCGATGCCCCGGTGGGCGGCCAGGGTGCGGGTGCCGCGTCGGCCGAGGATCCAGTGGTGGGGCATGGTCCAGCGGGCCGCACGTGGGGTGAAGCGTTCGATCTGCTGGTGGTCGGCGAGGGTCTTGAGGCGGCGTTGGACGGCGCGCACCCCTCCGCCTCTGGAGAAGAAGAGGGCGCCCAGTTGCGGGGTGGTCATGACGCGGTGGTCGTGCAGGGCGGCCAGGATGCGCAGGTCGCGTTCGGTGATGGTGATGCTCATCGGTGTTCGTCCTCTCCCTTGGCATGGCGCGGATCTGTGCGGGTGGCGCGGACCGGCGGGGCGTTGAAGCGTCGGGAGGCCTTGCGGATGTGGTGGGCGCGGCGGCGAACAGCCGGGGGCAGGGGCCGGGTGCGCAGGGTGGCGGGCGGGAGTTCGGTGGCTCCGCTCAGGGTGCGCAGGACCGCCTGATAGGCGCCGAGGTGGGAGAGGTCGTGGTCGTTCAGGTGCGGTCGGGTGTGCTGGTGCAGGTGGGCGGCGTCGGCCGGGGAGGTGTTGAAGAAGACCTTGGTGCGGCAGTTGGCGTCGACCGCCGCGCGGACCCGGGCGGGGAGTTGGCCGAGTTCTTGGTGGGCGAGAACCATGGCGGCCCGGTAACCGCGGGCTTCGGCGAGCATGTCGGTCAGGGAGCCGGGCAGGTGCAGGAAGGTGGCGGCTTCGTCGAGGTAGACGCAGGTGTCGCGACGGCGGCTTTCAGGGATCGCGGAGCGGCCGGCGATGGCGTGCCAGGCGGCGGCCAGGGCGAAGGTTCCGATGAGGGCGGTGGTGTTCTCGCCCAGGTGGCCTTTGGGCAGGCGCATGAGGATGAGTCCGCCGTGGTCGAGCAGGTGGGGCAGGTCGAGGGTGGCGGCTCCGGAGGCCAGGACCGTGCCGGCCCAGGGGCGCAGCAGGACGGTGCGGAGCTTGTTGAGGAGCGGGTCGGTGGCGGCGGCCTGCATCTGGGGGCTCTGGCGTTCGTACCAGGTCCAGAAGTCGGCGAGTGGCCGGGGCGGCCGGGCGGCGGTGAGGGCACGGTGGCGGAAGGCCGGGTCGGCGAGCAGGCGGGGGATGTCGCCGAGGTTGGCGTTGGGGTCGCCGGTGCGGGCGAGGGTGAGCAGGGCGGCGCGGGCGATGTCGTCGGTGCGCGGTCCCCAGGAGTCGGCGTGGATGCGCTGGAAGATCCCGGCGGCGGTGTCGGCGGCGAGGTCAGGGGCGCCCAGGGCCAGCGGGTTGAGCCGTGGGGGCGGTACCGGGTCGGCGGGGTCGAACACGACGGTGCGTCCCGCCGCGCTCTTGGGTAGGCGGTCGAGGATGTCGAGGATGAGGTCGCCGCGCGGGTCGATGACCAGGGCGCCGCGTCCGGCGTGGGCGTCCTGGAGGACCATGTGGGCGAGCAGGGTGGACTTGCCCGAGCCGGTCTTGCCCAGGATGTGAACGTGGTGGCGGGCTTCGGCGATACCGATGGCGAGGGGGCGTGCGGGCCCGGCGTCGGAGTCGCCGAGGACACGGCCGGAGCGGGGCAGGTGGGGGCTGGGTGCGAGGGTGCGGGCGGCGGCGCGGACCAGACCGGGGACGGCGGTGTCGGTGGGCAGGTGGGCGATGGCGGCGAGTTCGGTGGTGCTGAGCAGGTAGCCGCGGGCGAGGTGGCGGTGGTTCGCCCACAGGCCGGGGAAGGGCATCCAGCGGCGGGTCAGGGCGTTGAGGCCGGAGGTGTAGGCGGCCAGGGACGCGGTGATGCCCTGGGCGCGGGCGCGCAGGCGGCGCTCGGCTTGTTCACCCGCGTGTTCGGTGGTCAGGTGACAGCTGATCTGGCAGGCCAGGCGGGGTGTGGAGGCCTTGGTGAGGATGGCGCGGACGTCGTCGGTGATGCCGGGCGGACTAACGGTGTGGGTTCGGGGTTCGGTGAGCAGGCCGGGGTGGAGGCCGCGCAGGCGGGCGGCGGCGGTACGGGCGCCTGCGGCGCGGTGCGGGGAGGCGGGTCGGGCGCAGATGCGGACCAGGGCGTGCTGGCCGGGTGAGAGGTCGGCGAGTTCGCCCAGGAGGTTGCGGAGCGGGTCGTCGGTGAAGCGGGTGCGCAGGGGGTAGTGGTCGGCGCGGGCCATGCCGATCCAGCGGCCGAGGGTGCGGGTGCCGGTGGGCAGGGCGGTGGTGGCCGGGGTGAGGTGGGTGGTGGCTCCTGGCCAGTCGGCGGCCACGGCACGGGCGACGGCGTGGGCGTTGACGGTTCCGGGCACCCACAGGCGGATGCGGATCTCGGTGGCGGAGGCGATGTACTCCCAGGCCAGGTGGGGCGGGATCAGCCGGTGGTACCAGCGTGGCCGGACCAGGCCCAGGGTGTGGGTCCAGAAGGCGGCGGCGTGATCGAGGGTGGTCTGTGGCGGGGTGTGGATCTCCAGGAGTCGGGCGTTGCGGGCGAGGAAGAGGGTGCGGGCCAGGCGGGCGGTGAGCAGCAGCGCGGTCCACAGCACCGCGGCGCAGGCGGCGGTGGCGGCCAGGAGCGGCAGGTTCAGGGTGATGATCATCGGCTTCCCTCCGTGTCCGTGGCCTCGGTGGGGTCGGTGGTGATGAGGCGGTGTTCGACCGGTGAGGCCACAGCGCGGAACACGGTGCGGTGGCGCCCGGCGGCCAGCAGGGCGATGCCGCGTTCGGCGGTGGCGACGATGTGGCGTTCGCCGTGGGAGAGGTGGAAGGAGTCGCAGACCGCGTCGAGGTTCTGCGGTGCCTGGCGGAGCAGGATCTGGGTGGCGGCGTTGGCGGCGACGGCGCGGCCGAGGTCGGTGGCGAGCAGGTCGGCCACGTCCTGGGTGAGCAGGGTGAGTCCGACCCAGTGGCGGCGGGCGTTCTTGGCCAGGTCGAACACGTAGCGGGCGCCGACCGGGTCTTGGAGCAGGGTCCAGCCTTCGTCGATGACGATGAGTCGGGGTCTGCGGGTGGCGGGGTCGGTGATGCGGCGCCACAGGGCGTCCAGGACCAGCAGCAGTCCGACGGTGCGGAGTTCGGCGGGCAGGTGGCGCAGGGTCACCGTGGTGAGGTGGCCGGTGGGGTGCGCGGTGGTGGGGCCGTCGAGGAGGCCGCGGTGGGTGCCGTCGGTGAAGGCGGACAGGCGGTCGGCCAGGGAGCCGGCGTCCTTGGAGCTTTCGGCGTCGCGACGCAGGGCGGTGACCAGGTCGGACAGGACCGGCGGTGTGCGTTCCCAGGTGGCGGGGTCGGTGGCGGTGATGCCGTGGGCGGCGTAGGCAGTCGGGATCGCCCGGTTCAGGGCGGCGGTCTCCTGCGGGTCGGTGCTTCCGACCATGGCGGTGATCAGAGTGGTGAGGAACAGGGCCCGCTGGGTGAACGCCTGCTTCCCTCCCCCGGTGAGGTCGAAGGGATTGATGCGTCCCTCGGGCAGCCCGAGGGGGATGCGGGTTCCTCCAACGGCCGCGGTGAGGTGGGCGTATTCGTCGGTGGGGTCGATGACGACGGCCTGGACCCCGGTGTAGAGGGAGCGCAGGAGTTCGAGTTTGGCCAGGTAGGACTTTCCGGCTCCGCTGCGGGCGAGGACGACGGCGTTGTAGTTGTCCAGGCCTCCGTGGAACCGGTCCCACAGGACGACGCCGCCGGAGTGGGCGTTGGTGCCGTAGACGACGGCGGTGCGGCCGGTCGGTGCCTCCAGGTCGGCGCCGGCCAGGGGCATGAGGGCGGCCAGGGCGTCGGTGTCGACGCTGCGGCCCATGTTCAGGGCGTCGGTGCCCAGGGGCAGGGTGGAACGGATCCCCGCCCAGGGCCGGTAGACGGCCGGGGCGAGGTCGACCAGGACCGAGGCGGCCAGGGCGGACAGGCGGTGCACTTCGGCGTCGAGTTCGCGCGGGTCGGCGGCGTGGACGGTGATGTAGACGGCCAGGCGGAACATGCGGGTCTCCCCCGTGGCGACCCGGTCGGCCAGGTCCGCGGCGTCGGTGACGGCGGCCGCGCGGTGGGGGTCCTCCAGCAGGCCGCGCAGGGTGTCGGTGCGCCAGGCCGATTCCAGGCGGGCCCGGCGGTGGCGCAGGCGGCGCAGTGCCGCAGGTGCCGGGATCGGGGCCAGGTGCAGGGAGACGTCGGCGTCGCCGGGGTAGGTGAGCAGCGGATCGGCCCACCCGGCACGGACCTGGCGCGGGTAGCCGGTGACGATCATGGTCCGGGACAGGTGCCCATCGGTGTCCAGGTGGTAGGGGTGCAGGTGGATCTGCGGCGGGTGGTCGTTCATCGTTCCTCCGTGGTGGCCGCCTCGGTCGTGGCCGGTTCGCTGCCGGATTCTGCGGTGGCGGGGGCCGGGAAGGAGGTCAGGAGGAGCTGAACACCGGGCCCGTCATGGACGCGGACTCGCACACCCAGGGCGGCGAGTTGGGCGGCGATGTCGTGGGCGCGCAGGAGTAGGGCGTCGCCGTTCTGTTCCTCGGGGCCGCGGTGGGTGAGGACCAGCAGCACGCGGTGGTGGATGAGGTCGTGGTGGTGCTGGAGCGAGGCGAGGAAGACGGCATGGGCGCGGGCGGAGCGGCACAGGGCCTCGGGTAGCCGGTCCAGGTGGGAGCGCAACAGGCGCAGGTGGGGGTCCAGGTCGGTGCGGCGGCGCTGGATCAGGATCTGGATGGGTTCGGTCAGGGAGTCCAGGAGGGCGGCCCAGGCGGCGAGCATCCGGTCCTGGTCCTGGCCGGAGGCCAGGTGGAACGGGACGGTGGTGCACTCCAAAACCACGGCGCAGCGGTGTCGGTGGTCGATGACGCCGTCGGCGGCGATGGGCGGAAGCTCGGCGTCGGGGTCGCGGGTGCGCGGGCTGGTGTGCCAGCGGGCGGCCAGCCACAGACGGTGGTCCAGCCCGATGCCGTCGCGGCGGGTCCGGGAGAGCACCCAGGCGCAGCCGATGGGCACGGCGGCGGCAAGGACCGCGGAGATCGGGGACGTCAGGGCGGAGACGGTGGTGAAGAGCGCCCATCCGAGCAGGACGGCCGGGGCCATGATGAGGAGTTGGCGGGCGGTCAGGCCCCACAGGATCGGTTCGGGAACGTCGATGTCGGTGGGGATCTGCGCCTGCCAGGTGGACGGTTCGCGGTCCATGGCGGTTCTCCTCGGTGTGCGGGGCCGATGTGGGATCTACGCGGTGGCGGTCAGAAGCGGTGGCGTCCGGGCCGGGGCCACCAGCGGCGGCGCGGCCGCAGGGCGACCGGGGCCGAGTGCGGGGGCAGTGGCGGCCGCATTCCCGTGACGGGCCGCGTCGGCCTCCAGGGACGCCGTTCGGGCCGGTCCGTTTCCGATGGTTCCGGCCTGAGCCCTCCGTTTCGGGGCGGGATACGGTCCCATCCGAAGGCGTCCCGTGTTCGAAGTGGTTCGCGGTGCTGCGGTGGCCGGTGGTCGCGGGCGATCCAACGACGGGGCTCATGGCGGGGCTCGCCCGGCGCGTTCGGAGAACCCGGGGCGCTGCGGGGTGCGTGTGCCCGGGGCGGGCGAAGCCGTCCTGTGACCGGGACGGCCCTGAGGTGCGGCATGCCCGGCGCGGGCACCGTCCCGGGGCGCTCGCCCTGGCTGCGACGGTCAGGGAAGACCGTGTGGTGGAACCGGTCCGTCGTCCGGTCCAGAGTGCTGAAGCGCCAGGTGCGCACCCGTTGAGGTAGTTCGGTCGTCCGGTGGTGGTGCAGGTGGCGGACCGCTCGCAGGGCCCGTCCGGTCGGGCCGCCGCTGCTGCGCAGCGCAGTGCCCAGGGAAGCCGCTCCCCCACCGGCGGCCAGAGCGACCGCGCCCACGACGGCGGTGCGAACCAGGGACTTGGCCACCCCCGCTCCAGGGGTACGGCCGGCGGGCGACCCCACCGCCCGATAGGCCCAGAAGGGGATGCGGATCTGCACGTAGACCAGGCCCAGGAGCAGGAAGAGGTCGAAAAGGTTCGCCTCGCCCGCGACGATGTCCCCCATTCCGAACAGGGCCTGGGAGTCCGCGCCGAAGAAGATCTCGGACAGGGCGGTGAAGGCGATCGCCTGCGCGATCGGCACCAGGCACACCGCGCCCAGGGCACGCCACCACATCTGCGCGAGCGCGTTGGTCTGCGGCAAGGCGTGGAAGGCGAGCATCAGCGGGCCGCCGACCATGAGCAGAACGACGATGAGGATGCGGACGATCTCCACCAGCACCCACAGCACCAGCAGCACGACGAAGACCAGCAGGAACAGGACCACCGCCGTGGTCTCCTCGGCCAGCATGGGGAAGACCGTGCCATCGAGCCCGTAGACGGCCTTCTTCACGGCCGCGCCGTCCTCGGTGACGGCCCGGGCGATGTCGGTGGAGGCTCCGGCGGCCAGCCCCACCACGCTCAGCGAGGCGTTGCCCGCGACCCACCCCACCACCAGCCGCGGCAGCACCTGGCGGACCCCGGTCTGGGCCTGTAGCCCGTGGTGGGCCATCACCACGAACCCGGCGGCCAGGACCAGCAGGGAGTAGAGGATGTTGGCGGTGGTGGCCATGGTCTGCCACACCTGGGTGATCCCCGCGGTGGGTCCGGGGGTGGTGAACAGGTGGCCGGCGAGCCAGAGCAGAAGCGGATCGAGGACGTCCAGCACCAGGTCGTGGAACCACCGGGTGATGTGGCAGGACACCTCCAGTGCGCCGCAGTCGAAGACCTCGGCGTGTTCCTGTGGCTGGTCGGTGGCGATGCCATCGGGTGCGGGCTCGCGCAGAGTGCGCATCAGTACTCGTACTCCGTGACGTATTCCAGGGCCATGAGCAGGGCCTCGCCGCACAGGGCGATGAGGTAGCCGATCCCGGCTCCGGATAGGGCGCGCTTGGCGCGGTCTATCTCGCCGGGGTCGCCTCCGGCGGCGGTCCAGCGCAGTCCGGCGACCACGGTGAAGAGCACCGCCACGGACAGGGCGAGGGCTTGGCCCAGGCGGGTCAGGCGGCGCACCACGTCGCGCAGGTGCCCGGCGTAGGCGCCGGCCCCATCGGCCCAGGCAGTGGCCAGATCTCCCAGCAGCAGGGCCGGGCCCAGGAGCAGGGCCACGGTCACGGCCGTGGGCCGGACCCATTTCCGGTGTGGTGGTGTGCTCCGTCGTCGGTTCGCCATCTCGCCCCCTTGTGGACGAACGTGGAGTAAGGAAGAAGGGGGATGTGAGAAGGCGGGCGGCTGTGCGTCTCCCGCCTTCTCCGGGTGATGCACCTCAGGCGACCAGCAGCAGGGATTCGGTGGACAGGCGGCCGGAGCGGATCGCCTCGGTGAGGCGTTTCTCGGCGCGGGCGCGGCGTTTGACCAGGCTCCAGTAGCTGGCTCGGCGTTCGGCGGCCAGGTGGGTCAGCGGGAGGTGCTCCAGGCGGGTGCGGTTGATGACCTCGGCCTCGTCGGCGGTGAGGACGCCCGCGCGGACCGCGCGGGCCAGGACCTGGTCGGGGTTGCCCGCGGGGGTGGCTCGCGGTTCGGGCCGGGGAGTGGCGGGGTGCTGGGCGAAGGCGTCCTTGCGGGCGCGGATCCCGGCGCGGCGGGCGCGGCAGCACAGCGTCCAGGGCAGGCGGTTCCAGGTGGTGTCGGCGGCGCGTACTGCGACGACGAAGGCCAGGAGCATCTCCTCCTGGACGTCCTGGGCGTGGTGGGGGTCCAGGCCGCGGCACAGGCGGCGGGCGCAGACCTTCAGAGCGGGCATGGCCATGCCGAGGGCGGCCACCATCCACTCCTCGTGTTCCTGGGCGCGGGCGACCAGGCGGCGCCAGAGGCGGTCGCGGACCTGGCGGGCGATGGTGCCCGACAGCAGCAGGTTCCGCAGTTGCAGCGCGGTGGTGGGGCGCACGGTGGTGTACGCGGCGATCTGGTCGATGAGTTCGGCCAGGTCGAGATCCAGGCGCAGGAACTCGTGCTCCACGGTGGCCAGCGGTCCGGTGGTCATGGTTCGTCTCCCGTGGTCTCGGGTGATCAGGACGAGGACCACGAAAAACGGGGTGGCTGACGCGCGACGGGCAGCGGGCCGACGGAGCGCGAACAGTGAGCGGGCGGTCGGCTCACCGGCCGCTGACCGGAAAGACCCGTTCGGCGGACAGTGTCTGTCAGGCACGCTGACAGCCCACAGGCCCACCTGCGCAACGTTCCACCGGAAGCATCGTTGACCTGTGATGACATCCCTTGTCAGCTCACGGTGGCCGCTTTCGGTCAGCGCTCACGCAGGGCTGACCGGTGCGAGGACCCGGCGTTGACCCAAGAGTTACGCCTTTTCTCTCGGTGCCCGCTACGGATCAGAACGCGACGCCGGAGGAGCGCATGTTCTTCACGGGTACGGGTGAGGGCTTCATCATTCTCGAACAGCGGGACCCGGTCCTTCCTTGGGAGGTACGCCAGGGCACGGACGGGCTCGGCCTCGAAGGCTGGCGTCACCTCTGTTCTCTCGACAACCGGCGGTGGTTGCGCGCACCGAAGCCGGGGGCGGGCATTCCGCTTGGAACTGCTCCCGTGCGACCGTCCGCTCCCTTTTCGCACCGCACCGGCTGTGCGCGGCATGCCCGGACTCCCCGCCATACCGCGTCGGGATCCGGGGGTGGGGCCCGGGAAGCCACCACAGGGTTCGGCGGTGGTCCTCCGGTCGTCTGTGCGTCCTGGCCGCGCGCCGAGACGTCTATGCCTCGGACGAGGCCGTTCGCTCCGAGGCGGCGTCCAGGTGGCGCCACCGCACCGGGTCGTGATGGCGCCGGGCCGCGTCGGGATCCGGCTCCCGGGCGGGCAGAGCCCCGCGGTCGGCGCACTCCAGGACCAGCATCTCCTGGTCTCCGGGGTCGCAAGCGTAGTCCACCGGCTCCACCCGCGAGGCGATCCCGTACCCGGCCAGGGCCTCCCGCATCTCCTCCAGCGCCGGGTAGCGCCGGAAGCGCGTGTGCAGGAACAGCGGGTACAGGCGCACCTGCCACCGGGATACCCGTACCAGCTCCAGCAGGGCCTCGCGGTGGAAGTCCTCGTCCATCTGCTCCCCGTAGGAGAACAGCAGGTGGGAACTGAGCACCAGGTCGAAGGAGCGGTCGGGGAAGGGCAGGTGGGGAAGGGAGCCCTCGACGTAGCGGTCCGGCCTGGCCGCGATGTCGCGGGCGAACGCGCGCGCCGCCTCCGAGCGCATCCGCGTGTACTGCTCGGGGCCCTCGAACCAGGTCCACACGAAGTCGGCGTCGCCGTCGACCAGTTCGGTGTGCCTGTGCTCGATCTCCCGCAGCGCCAGTTCGCCCAGTCGACCGCGGTCGGCCCCGTACTGGGGGTCCACGGCCACGGCGTCCGTGCCGCGGGCCCCGGCCTCCGCCACGAAGCCGGCCGCGCCGCCCGGACAGTCCAGGATCCGCAGGGACAGGTCGTGCTCGGTGAGGGCGAACATCGCCCGGTACTCCTCGAAGGAGCGTGCGCTGATGAACACGGCCTCAGCCCCTCCCTCTCGGGGACTGCTGCGGCGGTGGCGCGATCCGGTTCTGCAAGGGCCCTCCAGAGTGGTGTGCTCGTCGGGCTCCGGACACGTGGCCCGGCCCGAGAGAGCCGTACCCGCCGCCGTTCCCGAGGGCACCGCGCCGACCACAGACGGTCGTGAAGGATGGGTGGGACAGGCCGGAAAAGGGACAGAGGAAACACCCGCCCTGGACTCGGCCGCACCGAAAGTCGCTCTGCGGCCCCGCCGCATCGTCGCCGGGCGGGTGGAGCTCATCGACACCGACCTTGGGCGCCCCGCGCCTGCACGGACCCGCTCTGCCCGCGCGGCACCTCCGGATGGTGAGGGTGAGGACGGCGACGCTACAGCGGGCGAGAGGCGCCCGGCTCGTTTCGCCCACCGCTTCGCACCGCCGGGCGGTGGACCGCTCCGGTGTCGTGCTTCCCCGGCACCGGTCTTTTGCACCTGCCCGAACATCCCCTTCTTTCACGGTGAACGGCCGAACCGTGAAAATCGGCGTCCGGTCCCCCATCGCCCATTCAAGGGGCGTGATCACCGGAAATGAAGCCCCCGGGAATGTCGACAAAGTTTGGCCTTTCAGCACCACGGGCAAAAGCAGTTTCCCCCGGATTGTTGCTTTATGTCGGATTCGAAAGCTGAATCGGGGGCCGGTGCGCACGAGGCGCACGACGCCGGGCCCCTCAGGAGCACAAGGGGAACACATGGACATGACGCGTACCGCCACGGCCGCTGCCGCGACCCTGGTCTTCGGCACCGCACTCGCCCTGGGCACCGCCGCGCCGGCCTTCGCGGAGGACCCGGTCCCGCCGACGGGGCCGGATGTGGACTGCCCGGACGTCACCGAGCGCAACTTCGAGGTCAGCCCGGGGGACCCGCACAACTTCGACGCCGACGAGGACGGCATCGGTTGTGAGGAGGGCGACGACATGGGCGGGGAGTCCGACGACACCGAGAACGACGGCACAGAGGAGACCTCCGACGACACCACGGACGAGACCGCCGATGACGCCTCGGAGGAGCCCGACGACACGACCGAGGAGGAGCCGAGCGGGGACGAGGAGACCCCGGTCGGCGGTGTCGACACCGGGGCCGGGGGGACCGCCGACGGCGGCTCCGACTTCTGGCTGATCACCGCGGGCGGCGTCCTCGTCGCGGCCGCGGTGGGCGGGATCGTCGTGGCCCGCAGGCCGGGGCACGAAGGCTGATGGGCCGCCACACGCGGCCCGACCGCCGCGGCGATTCCAGCGCCGCGGCGGTCACGGCGGCGTACGCGGGGATCGGTGTCGCGCTCCTGACGGTGGGGCTGGGCCAGACCTTCGCCCCTCCCCCGCCGTCCTTCGCAGTGGGCGCGCCGGCCCCCGAGGCCCCGGTCCGGGCGGGCGCCTCGGCGCAGGCCGAGGCCCCCACAGCATTGGGGAGGTCGGCTCCGATGTCCCTGACCGCTCCGGCGATCGGCCTGCGCACCTCGCACATGGTGGAACTCGGCCTGAGCCACGACCGCCGCCTCGAGGCCCCGGAGGAGTGGGACGCCGTCGGATGGTACTCGCGGGGCGCCGCGCCCGGCCAGGAGGGCCCCGCCGTGCTGGCGGGCCACCTGGACTCCCCCACCGGGCCGGCCGTCTTCCACCGGCTGGACGGGCTGCGGGAGCAGGACACCGTCTCGGTCGAACGCGCCGACGGCACCGTGGTGGACTTCGCCGTCTACGCGGTGGAGCGCCACGCCAAGGACGACTTCCCGACGGAGGAGGTCTACGGGGACACCGAACGCCCCGAGCTGCGGCTCATCACGTGCGGCGGTGACTTCGACGCCGCCACCGGCCACTACACGGACAACGTCGTGGTCTTCGCCGCCCTCGTGGAGGCCGCGGAGCCCGCCGGGGACGCCAGGGACGCCGGGGTGCCCGCAACGGACCCCGTCACGGAATGACGGCGCGCTCACTCGCGCCCGCGCACTCCTGCGACCTGCGACGAGGCCCCGTCCCGGTACCGGGACGGGGCCTCGTCGTGTGTGACCGCAGTCATTGTTGACAGTGCATACATCAGGCGCCTACGCTCATGTGAGCACCGCACACATCAGCTGTTCGAGGAGATGCCCGATGTCACCGAACCCGCAGGACACGGTCGAGGTCGACCTCGGCGGCCGCACGGTCGCCGTTCCCAGGGGCGGCCTGTACGACCGCTACCGGATGGACACCGACCTGGAGGAGGTCGCCCGCGATCCGCGTGTCAGCGGCGTCGACTTCTTCCGCCGGCTGCCCAAGACCAGGGTCGAGTCGCCCATCGGCCCGACGCTCACGCCGAACTTCTACTACCGGATCTCCACGGCCCGGGTCACGATGCTCGCCCGGTCCCGCGCGCTCCGCTCCCGCCTGCCCGCGGAGCTGGACCCGCTGGAGGTCGCACCCGGCCTCGGCCTGGCCTCGGTCGTGTTCTTCCGCTACGACGTGTGCGACATCGACTTCTACACCGAGGCCGCCGTCGCGATCCCGGTCCGGCCCGCCCGGCACGGCCGCCTCGGGTTCGTCGACCTCGCCTGGGGCCTCAAGAACGACGACCTCCACGCCTACGTCCTGTCCCTGCCGGTCAGCAGCGACATCGCCCGGGTCCGCGGGCACGACGGCTACGGCTTCCCCAAGTGGGTCACCGGCCTCGACGTCGACATCGACGCCGACCGGACCACCGCCCGGGTCCTCGACGACGCCGGCGGGGACGACCTGACGCTGTCGGCGCCCACGCCCGCCCAGACCGCGTACCCGTCCGGTGAGCGGGTCTCGACGCTCACCTCCTACACGACGATCGGCGGCGCCTGGCACGCCACCCTGAACCAGACCAACGTGCTCTCGGCGGGCGGCACCCGCTCGCCGCGCGGACTCGTCCTCAAGGCGGGCCGCGGCCGCATGTCCGACGACCTGCGCTCGCTCGACCCGATCCGGACGCTCCGGCTCGACGTCACCACCGAGGGCCAGGCCGCGCTGCACATGCCGGTGCCGGTCTCGGTTCCGGACCGCCGGCGCGGAGACGGGAGGGGACGGCGATGACCGACACCACCCCGGTGGCCGGGCCGGGAACGCCCGGTCCCGAGACGGCCCCGGCCGCACCGCTCGCTCCGCCGACCAGCCGGGGGCACCGGAGCACCGCCGTGACCACCGTTCCCCTCACCCCGGTACCGCCGACCGCCGACGGGCCCGGGCTGCCGCCGACGCTGACCCCGGCCCTGCTCCGGCGGCTGACCGCCCGCGTCGCGGCCGCCCCGGACGCCGACCGGGTGACCACCACCGCCCCCTACACCGGCGGCCCGCTGGCGGACCTGCCGGTCTCCGCGCCCGCGGACGTCGAGGCGGCGTTCGCGCGGGCCCGCATCGCCCAGGAGGCATGGGCCGCGACCACGCCGCGCGAGCGCAGGCGGATCATGCTGCGCTTCCACGACCTGGTCATCGAGCGCCGCGACGAGGCGCTGGACCTGATGCAGGCCGAGAACGGCAAGACCCGCCGGGACGCCTGCCTGGAGGTCACCGACATCGCGCTGACCGCCCGGTACTACGCGCACAGCGCGGCGGGGCTGTTGGCTCCCAAGCGGCGCCGCGGCGCGATGCCTCTGCTGACCCGCACCACCGAGCTGCGCCACCCCAAGGGCGTCGTCACCGTCATCTCACCGTGGAACTACCCGCTGAGCATGGCCGCGGGCGACGCGATCCCCGCCCTGATGGCGGGCAACGCCGTCGTCCAGAAGCCCGACACCCAGACCGCCCTGACCGCGCTGTGGGCCCTGGACCTGATGCACGAGGCGGGTCTGCCCGCCGGCGTGTGGCAGATGGTGGTCGGCCGCGGGAGCTCCATCGGCGGGGTGCTCATGGACAACGCCGACTACGTGATGTTCACCGGGTCCACCGCGAGCGGGCGCCGGATCGCCCGCGACGCCGGGGAGCGCCTGATCGGCGCCTCCCTGGAGCTGGGCGGCAAGAACGCCATGGTCGTGCTGGACGACGCCGACCTCGGCCGCGCCGTGGACGGGGCGATCGCGGCGGCGTTCCCCTCGGCCGGTCAGCTGTGCGTCTCGATCGAGCGCATGTACGTGGCCGACGCCCTCTACGACGCGTTCGTCGCCGAGTTCGCCGCCCGGACCAGGGCGCTGCGGGTGGGGGCCGGGTACGACTACGGCTACGACGTCGGCAGCCTCACCACCCCGGCCCAGCTGGAGACGGTCACCGCGCACGTGGCGGACGCCGTCGCCAAGGGGGCGACCGTGCTGGCGGGCGGCCGGGCGCGGCCGGACCTGGGGCCGCTGTTCCACGAGCCGACCGTCCTCGCCGGCGTCACCCCGGAGATGGCACTGTACGCCCAGGAGACCTTCGGGCCGGTCGTGTCGGTCTACCGGTACCACGACGTCGACGAGGCGGTGGCCCGGGCCAACGCCACCCCCTACGGGCTCAACGCCAGCGTGTGGAGCGGCAGCGGGGCCCGGGGGCGGGCGGTGGCCGCCCGGCTGCACGCCGGGACGGTCAACGTCAACGAGGCCTTCGCGGCCGCCTGGGGCAGCATCGACGCGCCGATGGGAGGCATGGGCGACTCGGGGCTGGGCCGCCGCCACGGCGCCGAGGGCATCCTCAAGTACACCGAGCCGCAGACGGTCGCGCACCAGCGCCTGCTGGGGTTCACCCCGCCCGCCGGGGTTCTCCTACCGGACCTGGGCCCAGGGCCTGACGGTCGCGCTGAAGGCGATGAGGCGCCTGGGCATGCGCTGAGGCGCGGCGGTTCCCGCCGACGGAGGGCGGCGCCGGCTTTCAAAGGCCAGCGCCGCCCTCCGTCACGCCGTCGCCCCCCGCATCGCGGCGGAGGCCGTGAGCAGCGCCCGGACGGCCTCCCGGACCCGGTCGGCGACCGCCCCGGGGTCGTCGGCGTCGAGTTTGCCGTCCAGGTGGAGGAACGCCAGGCCGTGGACGAACGACCACACCCCGACGGAGAGCGCCTCGGGGTCGGCCCCGGGGAAGACCCCGTGGACGATGCCGTGGACGTACTCCCAGATCGCGGCGGTCGCGGCGACCCGTTCCTCGCTGTCGGGATCGCAGGGCTCGGCGAACATCGCGCGGAACAGGGCCGGGCGCTCCAGCGCGAAGCGGACGTAGGCGATGGCGATCTCGGCCAGGTCGTCCGGGGTCCGGGGCGCGGGGTGGGCTCCGGCGAGGTACTCGGCGAGTTCGCGGTACCCCTGGGCTGCGACCGCGGAGACGAGCGCGTCGCGGTCGGCGAAGTGGCGGTAGGGGGCCGTGGCCGACACCCCGGCCCGCCGGGCCACCGCCCGCAGGGACAGCGCGGCTCCGCCGTCCTCCTCGAGCAGTTCCCGGGCCGCGCGCAGACAGGCGGCCCGCAGGTCGCCGTGGTGGTACTTGCTGTTCGCTTGCGACACGGATCACGCTCCCTCATGTTTACAGTGCCCACATCCTCCCCCTAATGTGAGCATTGCACACATCATATGCGCACCCGAGGAAAGAGGACTGTGATGACCGGCGGATTGTACTCCCCCCTGCGCCTGCGCTCCGGGGCGGTTCTGCCCAACCGGATCGCCAAGGCGGCCATGGAGGAGAACATGGCGGGAGAGGGCCAGCTGCCCGACGGGCGGCTGGTGTCGCTGTACCGGCGCTGGTCGGCGGGCGGCACCAGCCTGCTCATCACCGGCAACGTCATGGTCCACGCCGAGGCCCTGACCGGACCCGCCGGCGTGGTCCTCGACGAGGCGGCGCCACTGGGGCCCTTCACCGAATGGGCGCGGGCCGCCAAGTCCGGCGGCGCCGCGGTGTGGATGCAGATCAACCACCCCGGCCGCCAGGTGCAGGCCGACATGCCCGGCGTCGTGTGGGGCCCGTCGGCGGTGGGCGTCGACCTGGGCCGCCTCAGCAGGAACTTCGGCCGCCCCACCGCCATGACCCCCGAGCAGATCCGAGCCACCGTGGAAAGGTTCGCGGTCACGGCGGCCCGCGCCGAGCAGGCCGGGTTCGACGGGGTCGAGATCCACGCCGCGCACGGCTACCTGCTGTCGCAGTTCCTGTCCCCGCTGGTCAACCAGCGCACCGACGCCTGGGGCGGGTCGCTGGAGAACCGGGCGCGGATGCTGCTGGACGTGGTGCGCGCGGTCCGCGCCGCCGTCTCGCCGTCCTTCGCGGTGGCGGTGAAGCTCAACTCCGCCGACTTCCAGCGCGGCGGGTTCGACGTGGACGACGCGCGACGGGTGATCGCGATGCTCGAACCCCTCGGCACCGACCTGGTGGAGCTGTCCGGCGGCAGCTACGAGAGCCCGGCGATGACCGGCCGCTCCGCCGACGAGCGCACCCGGGCCCGCGAGGCCTACTTCCTGGACCTGGCCCGGGAACTGGTGGAGACCAGCCCGCTGCCGCTGATGCTCACCGGCGGCGTCACCCGGCGCGCCACCGCCGAGGCGGTGCTGGCGAGCGGCGTCGCGGTCGTCGGCATGGGCACCGCACTGGCCGTCACCCCGGACCTGCCCGCCCGCTGGCGCGACGGGCGCGAGGCCGACCGGCCGATGCGGCCGGTCACCTGGTCGAACAAGGCGCTGGCCTCGGCCGCGAGCATGGCGCAGGTCCGCCACCAGCTGCGGCGCATCGCCCGCGGCAGGTCCACCCGGCCCGGCACCCTCCCGGCGTACGCCCTGCTCCGCGAGCAGATCGGGCAGCGCCGGGCGCTGCGCCGCTACCGGGCCTGGCTGTCCGCCCCGCGGACCGCGCCGGCACGGGCCGGCCGCTGACGCGCCCGGGTCAGCGCCCGGCCCCGGAGGACGCGGCGGTGATGTCGGCGACCAGCCGCTCGGCGAGCTTCTCCGAGGACTGCGGGTTCTGCCCGGTGTAGAGGCCGCCGTCGACCACGATGTGCGGGCGCAGCGGAATCAGCCCCTTGGAGTACTCCACGCCCGCCTCCTTGAGGCGGTCCTCCAGGAGCCAGGGCGCCTTCCTGGCGAACCGGTTGAGCAGTTCCTCCCGGTTGGACAGCCCGGTCATCCGGCGGCCCGCGAACGGCGAGGCGCCGTCGGGGCCGGTCGCGGCGAGGATCGCCGCCGGGGCGTGGCACAGCAGGGCGAGGGGGCGGCCCGAGGCCAGCCGGTCGGCCAACAGGGCGCCGGAGGTCGCGTCGTAGGCGAGGTCCTCCATCGGCCCGTGCCCGCCCGGGTAGAAGACCAGGTCGAAGTCGTCGGCGTCGACGGAGTCGAGCGCGACCGGGTGGTCGAGGGCGTCCTTGATCTCCTCGAGGTAGGCCTCGACCGCACGGCGCTTGCCCGGGGTCCCGCCCGCGAGGCCGAGGCTGAGGCGGTCCAGGGTCGGGGCCCTGCCGCCGGGGGTCGCGATGGTGATGTCCCATCCGGCCTCGGTGAAGATCCGGTGCGGGACGGCGACCTCCTCGGCCCAGTAGCCGGAGGGGTGGACCGTTCCGTCGTTCAGCGTCCAGCGGTCGGCCGCACTGATCACTTGGAGCACGCTCGTCATCGTTCCGCCCCCCATGATGTGTTTGCAGCGCTCACATTAGCCCGGCGACCGACCCCGCTCAATGGCGCCGCGCCATACGGCGTGGCACAGGCCACCGGCCGGGAGCGCGATCCAATGTTGACACTGCACACTCGCGTACCTAATGTAAGCAGTGCATACATTCAATCGCCCCGGCCACGAAGGAGATGCCATGAAGGCGATCACGATCAAGGAGTTCGGCGGCCCCGAGGTGCTGGAGTGGACCGACGTCGAGGACCCGGTGCCCGCGCCCGGCGAGGTCGTCGTCGACGTTGCGGCTGCCGCCCTCAACCGGGCCGACGCCGTCCAGCGGATCGGCCTCTACCCCGTGCCCGAGGGCGCCTCTCCCTACCCGGGCCTGGAGGTCTCCGGCCGCATCGCCGCGCTCGGCTCCGGCGTGACCGGGTGGGAGGTGGGCGACGAGGTCGCCGCCCTGCTCACCGGCGGCGGCTACGCCCAGAAGGTCGCCGTCCCCGCGGGCCAGCTGCTCACGGTCCCCGAGGGGGTGGGCCTGGTCGAGGCCGCGTCCCTGCCCGAGGCGACCGCGACCGTGTGGTCCAACCTCTTCATGACCGCGCGCCTGCGCGAGGGGGAGACCCTCCTCGTGCACGGCGGGGCCGGGGGCATCGGCACCATGGCGATCCAGATCGCCGAGGCGCGGGGCGCCCGCGTGGCCACCACCGTCGGCGGCCCCGAGCAGGCCGCCCGCGCACGGGAGCTGGGCGCCGATGTGGTCATCGACTACCGCACCGAGGACTTCGCCGACCACGGACCCTACGACGTGATCCTCGACATCATCGGCGGAAGCTACCTGGAGCGCAACATCCGCTCCCTGGCCGTGGACGGGCGCCTGGTCGTCATCGGCCTCCAGAACGGCATCGAGGCGCCGCTCAACCTCGCCGACCTGGTGTTCAAGCGCCTGTCGGTCCACGGCACCACCCTGCGCTCGCGTTCCGCAGAGCAGAAGGCCGCCATCGTGGCCGGCGTTCAGGAGCACGTCTGGCCGCTGGTCGCGAGCGGGGCCGTCGAGCCGGTCATCGAGCGCACCCTGCCCATGTCCGAGGCCGCCGAGGCGCACCGGCTGCTGGAGGTGGGCGGGCACTTCGGCAAGATCCTGCTGGTCAACGGCTAGGACCCGCCGGACGCCGGGGAGGCGGCCTTCCCCGGGCCGGCCCGGTCTTCGGACCGGGCGGCGGGCCGTGCGGGGTGGGGTGGCCGGGGCGTCCGGAAACGGGCCGGTACGCTGGCCGGGCGGGTGGCCGCGGACTTCAGGGCGGTGGATCTCCCACCCGGGCCCTCTCCTGCGGCGTGCATCCGCGATCACGAAGACCAGTGAGGTGGACGGCCATGGACAAGCCGAGTGGGAACGACTCGTTCTCGTTGCTGTACAGGACGGGGTTCCGTATCAACTACGCGCTCCTGCACATCATGGGTCCGGCCGCGCTGACGCCCGAGGCCGACCCGCGGCGGCGGGCCAAGAAGGAGTACGACCGCCGGCGCGAACTCCACCTGGCGTGGAAGGCGCAGCAGAGGTCGGCGTAGCGCGGCCGCGCGGGCGCGGGCCCGCGCGGTCCCGTCGGGGCCGCGTCGCCGGCGGCCCCGGCGGGGGCCGGGGCCGCCGGGCGGGCGGTCACAGCAGGTAGAGGTAGGCGGTCAGGCACAGGCCCGCGACGGCGATCGCCCAGGTGTAGGGCAGGGTGGACAGCATCGAGCGCTCCGGGCGCACCCCCGCGTACTGGGAGCTCCACACGGTCTGCGTGCTGGTCGGGTCGGAGACGCCCAGGACCTGGCCGTAGGAGGCCATCAGCCCCACCACCGCCGGGGCCGGGTAGATGCCCCCGGCCACCAGCACCCCGGCCACACCGGCGCCGAGGCCGAAGATGTTCATCGGCCCCCGGTACAGGGCCAGCGGCACCAGCAGGGCGAACACCAGCACGAACAGGGCGACGTGGCCCGGGCTGACGGCGACCACGACCGGGCTCAGGGCCGCGACCGCGCCGGGCAGGTTCACCGCGGCCAGCAGCATGCCGATGGCGATGAACAGCACGATGGGCGGCGCCGCCACGTCGAACGCCCGGTAGAGGGTGCGCAGGGCCGTGGTCGTCATCTCCCGCCAGGGCACGGCGGTGGCCAGGGCGAACACCACACCGGCCAGCAGCGCCGGGACGATGGGGATCTCCAGGCCCAGGGCCAGGACGATGGGCACCAGCGGGGTGAGCAGGGCGTACCAGGGCGCGTCCCCGCGGCGCTGCCGCCGCCGGGCGGCCCGCTCGCGCCGGGAGCCCGTCCCGGCGCCCCCGCCGACCCGCACCGCCCAGGTGTGCCGCACGCCCTTGCGGCGCATCTCCACGAGGATGTAGGCCAGCCCGCCGAGCAGGGCGATCGGGAACATGCGCAGCTGGAAGTGCTGGACGGTGGCCACCGGCACCCCGATCGCGTCGGAGAGGAACTGCCAGTTGATGAGCTCCAGGGGCAGGCCGGCGGCGATGCCGACCAGCACCGTGCCCGCCGCGACCGTGGGTGTGACCCCCACGGCGATCATCGCCGGGATGCCCACCACCCCGGCGAGCATCGCCGCCGGCGCCGAGCCGGTGATGCTGCCGCACAGGATCGCGACCAGGAAGATGCCGACCGCCACCAGGGAGGGGCGCTCCCCGCCGAACTCCACGATCTTGCGGACGAGCGTGGAGGCGATGCCGGTCTCGGACAGGAGGGTGCCCAGCCAGCTGCCCAGCAGGATGGCCACCATGGTCGCGGCCAGGCGCGGCGCGCCCTCCTGGAGGACGGTGCCGACCACGCTCTCCTCCTCGCCGGTGAGCGGTGCTCCGGCGATGAGGGCGATGGCGACGGCGAGCAGGACGAGGGCGAAGGCGGTGGGCAGGCGGCGCGTCAGCATCAGGCCGACGCCCACCGCCATTGCGAGAAGGATTCCCAGGGCGGTCACGGGCGGTCTCCGAGGGGTGTGCCGGGGTCCGGTCCGCCGGGAGCGGTCCCCTGGTGTTCGAGGGTCGCGGCGATGGCCGCGGTGAGGGCGAGCGGGCTGCGGCGCAGGCCGCAGCGGGCGTGGGCGTAGGCGTGGGCGGCGATCTCGTCGGCCCCGGCGACGTGGCCGCGCAGGCGCAGGGGCCCCAGGCGCAGGAGGTCGTGGCCGAGCCGGTCGCGCAGGGCCCGGCCGCGGGCGCCGTGCAGCATCCGGTGGGCCTCCTCGTGGGCCAGCGCGGCCCGGCGCACCGCGGAGGGCGGGAAGTCCCGTCCCCAGCCCGCGGCGCGGGCCACCCGGTGGGCGTGGCGCAGGGCGTCGGTGTAGACGACGATGCGGTCGCCGGAGGGGCGGTGCAGGTACTCGGCCAGCAGGACCTCGCCCGGGGCCAGGCCGCCGACGGCCTCCTCGACGACCTCGGTCCGGGCGGTGTCCGCGGCCGGGGCCCGTTCGGCCGAGGCGGCCAGTTCGCGGCCGAAGGCGAGGGCGCGGGCGGCCCACTCCCGCAGCCGTTCCGGGTCGCGGTCCTCGTGCAGCGGGATCAGGGACAGCAGGCCGGCGGCGAGGTCGACCTCGTCGGCGGCGCCGATGCGTGCGTACTCCGCGTACGGCGCCCCGGGGCCGGCGGGTCCACCGGGGCCGCCGGGGCCGTCCTGGTGTGTGGGGCCGTTCATCGGCGCCGCTCCATGATCGCGACGACCTCCTCGTCGGGGGCGCGCCGGGCGATCTCCGTCCCGGCCAGCGCCAGCAGGTGCCCGGCGTCCATGACCCCCGACAGGTCCGCGATCTTGGGGCCGAGCAGCAGCCAGACGGCGGGCGGGACGGCCCCGCCGTCGCCGTAGGAGGTGCGCTCCTCGACCAGGTCCTTGAGGCGGCCCTCGGCCTGCCCGGCGACCAGGGTGTCCACCTCGGCGTCGCCGTTGTGCAGGCGCACCACGCCCTCGCTGTCGACGACCCGGATGTGCCGGCGTTCGCGGGACAGGCGCCCGAACGGGCCCTGGGGCCTGCGCACCAGGCCGAGCACCCGGTAGCGCCCGTTGGCGGCGTACTCGGTGAGGTCGGCGGCGTCGGCGCCGAGGCTGTCGGCCGCCGCGGCGCGGGCCTGCTCCCGGGCGACGGCGGCGGTGCGGTCCCTGGTGCGCAGCTCGGTGGCGCCGGTGGCCACGGCGGTGACGAGGTTGCGCTGCGGGTCGACGGTGACGTCGACCTCCACCCCGTCGGGGTCGGCGCCCTGGGCGACCACGGCCGCCTCGGCCTCGGCGCGCACCGCCAGGACGTCGGCGTGGGTGGCGCCGGGGATGATGCGCTCGACGGACTCCCGGACCAGGGCGAGGGCGACGCCCAGCGGGCTGATCACCTCGCTGTGCGCGGCGATGCGGGCGGTGAGGCCCATGCGCTCGCCCAGGTGCGGGGTGACGGTGGCGGCGCCTCCCCCGCCGCCGACCAGGGCGGCCACCGACCGGTCCAGGCCGTAGTCGCCGATCAGCGCCTCCACCACGGCCTCGACGCGTTCGGTCGCCTTGTCCAGGACCGCCCGGGCGGCCCCGGCCACGTCGGTGCCCAGGGCGCGGGCCAGCGGTTCCAGGGCGGCGCGGGCGGCCCGGGGGTCGGACCGCGCGTGGTCGCCCTCGGGCACCCGGCCCAGGGCATTGGCCGCGCAGGTGACGGTGAGGGCGAAGCGCCGGGTGCCGTTGTCCAGCACGGCGTGGTCGGCGGTGTCGGACTCCAGCGGGGCGACGCGGACCAGCCGGGCGCCGTCGAGTTCGGCGGGGTCGGCGAAGCAGGCGTAGGGCAGCCCGGCGATGTGCGCGCTGCGCGGGCCGACGTCGGCCAGGACCGCGGCCCCGTCGCCCTCCCCGCCGCCCAGGCGGACGACGGACCCGCCGCCGATGCCGACGGTGCGCACGTCCAGGGCCGACAGGTAGGTCTCCCGGCCGCCCAGTTCGGCGTGCCTGATCTGGACGCGGCCGCGGCGGATGACGCTGATGTCGGTGGAGGTGCCGCCGGTCTCCAGGAAGACGCCCTCGCTGACCTTCTCCCCCATGAGCGCCCCCGCGACCCCGGCCGCGGGGCCGGACAGCACGGTGAGCAGGGGCCGGTTGCGCATCTCCCCCAGGGACATCACTCCGCCGTCGCAGCGCATGACCATGAGCGGTGCGGTGATCCCGGCCTTGAGGATGCTGCTCTCGACCAGGTCGGCGGTCTGGAGCATGCGCGGCATGACCCCGGCGTTGAGCGCGGCGGTGCGGGCGCGCTTGGTGAGGCCGTAGAGCCGGGTGATCTCGTGGGTGGCGGTGGCGGGCACCCCGCGGGCGGCCGCCGCCTCCAGGACCGCCCGCTCCCCCTCGGCGTCGTCGACGCTGAAGGGCTCGGCGGCGACGACCACGTCCGCGCCCGCGTCCACCACGGCGTCGACGGCGGCCCGGGCGGCGTCCGGGTCGTCGGGGCGGCGCAGGGCGGCGTAGCGGACGGGCAGCCGGTGCCCGGAGTCCAGGCGCAGCCTGCCCAGCGAGCGCAGCCGCCCGACGGCCAGGCCGTCGAGGCCGGAGCCGACGCCGACGATGCCGATGGTCGCCACGTCGCCCTCCAGCAGGGCGTTGGTGGCCTGGGTGGTGCCGTGGGCGAGGAAGCCGACGTCGTCGGCGGCCACGCCGACCTCCGCCAGCAGGCGCTCCAGGGCGGTCATGATGCCGTGCGCGACCCCGTCCTCGTGGTCGTGGCTGGTGGGCACCTTGACCTGGCCCAGGAGTTCGAAGGTCGTGGCGCTGACCGCCACCGCGTCGGTGAAGGTGCCGCCGACGTCGATGCCGACGCGCACGGGGTCGCGTGCCGGCCGTGTGCCCGGGTCGCTCATGGTGGTCCCCTTTCGTGGGTGGGGAGGGTGCGGGGGGATGGAGGGATGGGTCAGTAGCCGCGGACGTCGGGCCAGTGGCGCTCGACGCCGGTGCGGTCCAGCAGGGCGGTGAACCGCTCCAGGAGCTCGTCCTTGGCGTGCACCGCGTGCGGGGTGGTGTCGTGGTCCAGGGCGAAGGCGGCCAGCCGCCCGGCGGCCTCGCCGATGTTCCACTCGACGGGGTGCAGGCGGAAGCAGCCGTTGGTGATGTGCGTGGTGCCGATGTTCTTGGCGGCGGGCAGCAGGTTGGTCTCCTGCCGCGGCAGCAGCGCCCCCAGCGGGATCTCGAAGGGCACGCTGGCGATGTCGATGTAGTTGTCGCCGCCGGTGGAGGGGTGCAGGTCGATCCGGTAGCTGCCGACGCCCACCGAGTCGTGCCGGCGCAGGATGCCGTGCGGGCCGCGGATGTCCAGGGACACGTCGTGCTCGGTGACGGTGGTGACCGCCCGGATGCGCCGCGACTCGCGCACGTAGGCGGCCTTGGCCAGGCCGAGTTCGGCACCGGTGACGTCTGGGCGGGGCCGCAGCCCCGGGAACCCGGTGCCGCCGTCCGGCCGCGGGGCCTCGGTCTGGAGCCAGTACAGGACCGACAGGGACAGCTGGCGGGCCTCCTCGTGGGCCCGGCGGACGGTGGCGGCGTCCACCAGCCCCTCGATCTCCAGGGCCGGGGTGAGCCAGTAGTCGTTGAGCGGCCAGTTGGCGAGGGTGATGTCGGAGTCGAAGGCGCCGGGCCGGTGCAGCCGGCGGGCCAGGATGCGGCGGAACCCCCACAGCTCCTTGTCCCCCGCGTCGGCGCTCTGGTCGGCGTCGACCGCCAGGGGGTCGGTGTCGGGGTTGGGCGCGAAGGTGCGCGCGACGGGCTCCAGGGTGCGCGGGTCCGGGGCCTGGAAGCCCAGCAGCGGGCCGGGCCAGAAGTCCGGGCGGTAGGACCGCCAGAAGCCGTACATCTCCGGCCGGTCGATGGTGTGGTCCTCGCCCTCGTGGTGCGAGACCGCGAAGCAGTAGGTGATGCCCTGGAGGTTGGTCGGGTCGGCGGTCTGCGGGGCGTGCGGCTCGCCGTGCTCGGAGCGTGCCTCGGCCCCGGTGACGTGGTCGATCCCGGCCAGCGGCAGCAGGTCGCCGTCCTCGGTGGCGTCCAGCACGTAGTCGGCGTGGACGGTGTGCTCGCCGCCCTCGGCGTCGCGCAGGGTCACGGCCAGCACGCGGCCGCCGTCGGTGAGCGCGGCGACCGGTCGGTGCCGCTCCAGGACGGTGATCCGCCCGGCCGAGCGGTGCGGGGCGATCATCTCCTCCAGGACCGCCAGGGCGACGCGCGGCTCGTGGCAGAGCTTGCTGACGCGGCCCGCCCCCGGGTTGAGGGTGCGCGCGGCGGCGGCCTCGGCGCGCAGCGGGTAGACGCGGCGGTAGTGGTCGCGGATGCCCTCGCGCAGGCGGCGGTAGGAGGCGGTGGCGCCGAACTTCTCGATCCAGGGGTTCTCGTCCGGGGGGACGGCCTGGGAGGTGAGCTGCCCGCCGATCCAGTCGGTCGGCTCGGTCAGGACGACCCTGCGGCCGGAGTCGGCGGCCGCCAGGGCGGCGGCGACACCGCCCAGTCCGGCGCCGACGACGAGGATCTCGGTTCTGCTCTCGGTCATGGGGTGGTCGGGCGCGGTGCCCCGGGTGGCGGGGCGGCGCCCTTCTCCTTTCCGTTCGTCGCACGCGGCGGTGGCGCCGGTGCGGCACGTGTGGCGGGGGATCGGTCCGTGGGGTGAGGGGTCACCGCGGGCGCGGGGCGGCGATGGTGCCGCCCCCGACCGGTTCGCAGGGCAGCAGCCTCCGGGTCCGCAGCCCCTCCTCGCCGGCGATCAGGCGCAGCAGCAGGCGGACCGCGTCGCGGCCCATCTCGCGCATCGGCACGTCGAACCCGCTGAACACCGCGCCTCCCCCGGGCGCCCGGCCGCGGGCGCCGACCGGCGCCCCGAGCACGGCCAGGGAGAGGTCCCGCGGGCAGCGCAGCCCGGCGCGCTCGATGGCGGCGCCCAGCCCCGACAGGGCGGCGCCGGTGTCGGTCTGCTCGACGACGACCGCGGTGACGCCGTCGGCGAGCCAGGCGGCCAGCAGGGCGTCGAGGTCGGTGCCGTCGGTGCGCACCACCAGGCCGGCGGTGCCGGCCCCGGCGGCGCGGGCGCCGCGCAGCACGCCCTCCTCGCGGTCGGTGGAGGCCGGGGCCTGGTCGTGTTCGCGCAGGTAGCGGATGTTCCGGTGCCCGGCGGCGGCGAGCCGGTCCAGCACGGCGGCCGAGGCCGAGACGTAGTCGGCGCCCACGTAGGGGACGTCGGGTTCGTCGCGGCGGCCGATGTAGACGAAGGGGAAGCCGTCCTCGACCAGGTGCCGGATCGGTTCGTCGGGCACGTGGCGGCCGAAGAACAGGCAGCCGTCGGCGACCCGCACCCGCCGCACCGCGGCGGGGTCGTCCGCCCCGGTCCCGGCCCGGGAGGAGCCGGTGAACAGGATGAGGTCCTGGCCCTGGGCGGCGGCCTCCTCCTCCACCCCGACCAGGACCGGGTAGTAGGAGTGCGCCACGTCGGTGGGGAAGGTGGTGCTGAAGGTGTAGAGGCCGAGCATGGCGTTGGCGGCCGAGGCCAGGCGGGTGGCGACGGGGTCGGGCACGTACCCGAGCCGCTCGGCGGCGTCCAGGACCCGCTGGCGCGTCTCCCGCGCCAGGGACATGCCCACGGTGGTGCCGCGCAGGACGAGGGAGACCGTGGTCTGGGAGACGCCGGCCGCCCGCGCGATGTCGGACTGGCGCGGCCTGCGCCGTCCCCTGGCAGCGGGCTGTCGAGTGTTCTCCACCGGCTTCTCCTCCGATACGGCGTCCTAATGCGCATTAGTCCATGACTGTGAGCCGCGTCTCAGGGTTTCGTCAAGGGGTCCGCGGAGATTTCCGGCCGGTATCCGCAGAGTTTCGTTAATACGTATTAGAACCTTGACCAGCGCATCGCGCCTGGTCGAGACTCGGTGGCCATCGGTGCACCCCCGCCCCCTCCCGAAGGGACCCGAGATGTCCGAACCGAACCCCCGGGGAATCGACCGCCGGACCGCCCTGCTGGGCGCCGGAACCCTGGCCGCCGGCGCCCTGATCGCCGGCGGCGCGGCCGCCCCGGCGACGGCCGCCCCCGCCGCTCCCCCGGCGTCCGCCGCCGCGAACGCGCTGCCCGCCTACCGGTTCGTGCGCGAGGCGCTCGACACCGCGAACCTGGCCTACAACCCGACCGGGGAGCTGATCTTCCCCTGCCTGCGGGGAACGGTCGGCCGCCTGTCCGACGCCCCCGGCCGCTACCTGCTCTACTACGCCCCGCACGACGCCCCGGGCGGGATCTGCCTGGCCTACGCCGACAGCCCGGAGGGCCCGTTCACCGAGCACCCGGGCAACCCGATCGTGTCCCGGAACTGGTCGCCGCACTACTCGGTGAGCCACGTGTCCTCGCCGCACGTCATGTGGAACACCCGGCACCGGGAGATGTGGCTGTACTTCCACGGCGAGAACACCACCACCCGGCTGGCCCGCTCCCGCAACGGGATCGACTTCACCTACCACGGCGTGGTGCTGAACACCGCGATGGTGCCGGGCACCACCGAGGCCTCCTACGCCCGGGTGTTCGAGCACCGGCTAGCGGACCGGGGCGCGGACTACGTCATGGTGTTCATGCGCAACGGGACGAACAATCACCGCGACATCGGGTGGGGGTGGTCGGCGGACGGGATCACCTTCGACTTCGCCCGCGAGCCGCTGGTCCGGCACTCCGACGTGGGGGTGGCGAACCTGTCCGGCCCCCACCTGGTGGCCCGGGGCGGGCGCACGCTGGTCGTCTACCACACGAGCGCCGGGGACATCCGGGCGACCGAGGTGGGCGCGGACTTCTCCCGGCGCGACCACCTGGGGGTGGTCCACACGCCGATGGCCGGTCCCCCGGACTCGGGGAGGTCGGCGGCGCCGTCCTTCGGCTCCGACCGGGGCGTGCAGTACATGTTCTACGAGGCGGGGCACCGCCTGGGCGCGACCATCGCCATCGCCCGCGCCGACTGACGCCGCGCCTCCCGCGGCGCCGCCCCTGTCCCGTGCCCGGGGCGGGGCCCTCGGCCTTCCGTCCCCCGACCCCGTACCTCCGGTCCCCGACCCGGCAGGGCCGGATCCGGAAAGGGGAAAGGCCCCAGGGGTCTCGGCGGATACGGGGCTCAGGCCCCCTAACCGATCGGAAAGCCAGGGGGGCCGAATCCTCCCGGGCACGCAATAGAAAGCCCTGGAATACAAAAAACCGCCAAAAAATCCATGCGGTCTCTGCTGTGCCCCGAGTATCCAATGATGAGCCAGGTTCGGATGGGAGCGAAAATCCCCGGCACATGGACCACCCTCTCAGCAGCCTTATGTTTCCCATCCTCATTCTGGTAGCCGCCGAGGCCCTAAAATGGTGGGGCGGTGTATCAATCTACTCAAGCAGCACCGGTCGCGTCCCGTGATCACACGGGCGGTGTTCGTCGACGGGCCCGCGCCGGCCACCTTGGGCCGGCCCCGTGCCCCTCCACCCGCCCCGTTGCGTGGACAGCGCCCGGTGCCGTGAGTGCTTCGAGGTGGTACCGATGGGTGGAGACGCAGAGCCCTGGGACCGACAGCCGGGTTCAGGGTGGCGAAAAGACGGAGGCGACCTGCCTCCCTCAGAGCCGCGGCCCAGTATCGGCGGGGCCGCCATGAGCCGTGAACACCTCGGTTCCCTGCTGGACGCCGTCGTCACAATCGGTGGCGGACTCGACCTACAGAACACATTGCGGCGGATCGTCCAAGCCGCGATGGCCCTCTCCGGGGCACGTTACGGTGCGATCGAGGTGATCGGGGACGGCGGTCGGCCGGAACAGTTCATCCCGATCGGCCCCGATGCCACCGAGGTCGCCTGTACCGAGCACGGGCCAGGGGGCAGCGGCCTGGTCGGCCCGGTCTCCGTCACCGGTCCTGCCCGGCGTGTATACGACATGTCCGACGCCCCCCGGTCTCGCGGATTCCCGGCAGGGCACCCGCACATGAGTACTCGTCTGCGAGCGCCGATCCGGGTAGGGGGGAAGATGTTCGGCAACCTCTATCTCACCGAGAAACGCGGGGGCGACCGCTTCGACGAGAACGATGAGTCAGCGGTCACGGCGCTCGCCTCGGCAGCGGGTCCGGCCATCGAGAACGCCCGCCTTCACGAGCAGGCACACCACCGTGAATTGGGATTGAGGGCATCCGAAGAGATGACCACGCGTTTACTGAGAGGTGAGGGAGCCGACAAGGTACTTTTCCGGGTCGTCGAACGGGCCTGTCTGATGGTCGACGCGGACGTCGCCGCCATGGCCGCCCCCGACGACTCCGGCCGGCACATGGCCGTGCGCGCTGCGAGCGGTGTGGGAGCCGAGGCACTACTGGAACGCAGAATGGCCGTCGAGGGACCGCCGGCCGGTCGGGCCCAGGTTTGCGCGGAGCCGGTGATCACCGATATCTCTTCGGATCCGATCGTATCCCCCTTGTTCGGTGACCTGGGGATAGGTCCCGTCCTGCTGATACCGCTGGGCGGCGCGTCCCCGATGCGCGGTCTTCTGTGCGTGGGCAGGAAGTCGGGAGCGGAGCAGTTCTCTCCTTCCGCGGCCCGGATCCTGCACACCTTCATCGGACATGCCGCGAGCGCTTTGGAGTCGAGCCGGGCCCGGGCGGACAACGAGCGTCTCGTAGTGCTGGAGGACCGGGACCGTATAGCCAGCCAAATGCACGAGATCGTGATCCAGAGGCTGTCCGCCGTGGCTCTCTCTTTGAGTGGGGTGACGAACCGTGTCGACACTCCGCTCGTCTCGAAGCGGGTCCGGCAGGCGGTGGACGACATCGACGCCACCATCCACCGTATACGGTCGGCCATCTTCGCCCTGACCGGACATGAGACGGAACAGGAGCACGGACGGCTGTGCGACCGCATCATGGACGAGATCGGCGTTGCCGCCTCCCGGCTCGGCTTCACCCCGGAGTTGGCGATGGAGGGGGTGCTCGACGACCGGATTCCGGACCGGATCGCGGACGAGGCCGTCGCGGTTCTACGGGAGGTCATGTCGAACGTCGCACTGGAGGCCGTGGCCAGTCGGGTGGCAGTGCTGGTCGTAGTGAACGGTGGTTTGAAGGTCGAAGTCGTCGATGACGGTACCGGTGTCCCCCGGGTCGACCGACGTGCCGGACTGAGGCACCTGTCCGAACACGCGGCGGAGCTCGGCGGCACATTCGACGTCGACAACGTTCCCGAAGGGGGCACCGTTGTGACGTGGACGGTGCCGATGGGTGGGAAGGAGCCGCTTCCTGCTCAGCCACCTCCCGTGTCGGGATGATGACGTCGTCGGAGACTCAGGACGGAATCCCACGGCTCTTCGGCGTTCCGGTCGAGGCCACCGGCCCGCCCCGGACGCACGGGCCCGCCGCTCGGCATTCCCCTTTTTCTCATCGAACGGCCTTGTGAACCCGAGCGGATCGATGCGCGGTGACCGGTCCGCCCGGACGGAAGCCCTCCCCATAAGGGGACGATCGGCCCCTGGGCAGTCTGCGTCCGGCGTGTTGGACTCGGGATATGGAACCGATGATGGACGCCTGGGCCGTGATCGACCCCGGCCCGATCTCTACTCGGCCACTGCGTCGGGTGCGGCGCCGGGTTCCCGTGCCCCGCGGCCGCGAACTGCGCATAGAGGTGTCGGCGTGCGCAGTCTGCAGGACCGACCTGCACCTCGCTGAGGGCGACCTGCCGCCCCGCGCACCGGGCACGGTCCCCGGGCACGAGGTTGTGGGACGGGTCGACGCCCGTGGTCCGGAGGCGGACCTGTACGAACCGGGGGACCGGGTGGGAGTGGCCTGGCTCGCCTCCACCTGCGGTAAGTGCCGCTACTGCAGGAGCGGTGACGAGAACCTGTGCCCGGAATCGACCTACACCGGTTGGGACCGCGACGGGGGTTTCGCCCCTTACCTGACAGCGGACGAGCGGTTCGTACACCCACTTCCGCCCGGGTCGGCGGACCCGGAGGTCGCACCCCTGCTGTGCGCGGGCATCATCGGCTACCGCGCCCTGCAGAGGGCCGAACTGCCGGACAGGGGCGTACTGGGGCTCTACGGGTTCGGCGCCTCCGCGCACCTGGCCGCCCAGGTCGCCCTCTCCCGGGGAGCGATCGTGCATGTGATGACGAGGTCCCGTCGGGCACGCACGCTCGCGCTGGAACTGGGCTGCCATTCCGCCTCCGGGGCCTATGAACCACCGCCCGAACCCCTGGACTCGGCCATTCTGTTCGCACCCGTGGGAGCTCTGGTGCCTGTGGCCCTCCGGGCACTGGACCGCGGCGGAACACTCGCCATCGCGGGGATACACCTGTCCGAGATCCCTCCGATCGACTATGACCACGACCTTTTCCAGGAGAGGTCGTTGCGCAGCGTCACCGCGAACACCCGGGCCGACGCCCGGGAGTTCCTCGAACTGGTGTCACATATCGACCTGTCAGTGGCCACCACCCCTTATCCGTTCGACGCCGCCGACCGGGCCCTGGCCGACCTCTCCGCCGACCGGGTGCGCGGAGCCGCCGTACTCCGGTCGTGATCCCCTGCGAGACCGGTTCCGCGTAGGCGATCGCTCACCGTTCAGGAGGCCCGGCTCGTAGGGGACCGTCACCGCAGGGAGGCCACCACGGAGAGGAGTGACGACCCATGGACACCGATCGGGAAACCGGCCTCCCACTCGACCGTGTACGCGCGGTAGTACTGGACACGGACGGTGTCATCACCGATACCGCCTCTGTGCACGCCGCGGCCTGGAAACGCGTTTTCGACGCTTTTCTGGTCCAGCGCGCCCGCGACGAGTCCGCGCGCTTCCGTCCCTTCGACCTGAGAGACGACTATCTGCGTTACGTGGACGGTCGATCGCGCGCCGACGGAGCCCGAGCGTTCCTCGCCTCCCGTGGTGTGCACCTGCCCCAGGAGCCGGTCCCGGGACATCCTGAGACCGTGACGGTGGCGTTGTTGACCGATCGCAAGGACCGTCACTTCCAGGCCCTCGTGACGAGATACGGTGTGCGGGCCTTCCCGGGCACGGTGCAGTTCGTCAAGGCCCTGCGCTCCGCCGGCGTCCCGGCGGCCGCCGTCTCCGCGAGCCTCAACTGCGCCAAGGTGTTGCGGGCCGCGCATGTCGAAGACCTCTTCGACGTTCGTGTCGACGGCGTCGACGCGGTACGCCTGGGCCTGCCCGGCAAACCCGACCCCGCGCTGTTCCTGGAAGCAGTCCGGCGCCTGGGGGCCGCTCCAACGCGGTCGGCCGTGGTGGAAGATGCCCTGGCCGGGGTGGAGGCCGGTCGTCGCGGCGGTTTCGGGCTGATCATCGGGGTAGACCGCACCGGTATGCGAGCGGAGATGTCGCAGCACGGGGCGCATGTCGTGGTGACCGACCTCGCCGAACTCCTGCCGGTACACCGGATGCGCTCACACTGATCGAGGCCGACCGGGATGGACCCCGTTCTTTTCGTTCGGAGGCGACCTTCTGCCCTGGTGCGGCCCCACTGTCCGGCGCACACTGGACCCCATGGGACCTGGAGAACGCGACGGGCGCCCGCTCCCGAGCGGCCCGACCGTGCTGCTGGCCGTATGCCTGACCGGTCTTGCCGCCGGCGTCGTCCTGCGCCTGTCCGGCCTGGCCGCCCCCTCCGACGCGGTCTGGCTGGCGGTCACCGCCGTGGCCGCTGTCGCCTCGGCCGTGTGGGTGGTGCGGACCCTGCGGGAGCGCAGGCCCGGCGTCGACGTGATCGCCCTCCTGGCGCTGGTCGGGTCCGCGCTGGTCGGGGAACTCCTCGCGGGTGCGGTCATCGCCGTTATGCTCACCGGCGGCCGGATGCTGGAGGACCGGGCCGGGCGCCGGGCCCGCCGGGACCTGAGCGCCCTGCTCGCCCGGGCGCCGCGCGCCGCACACCGGATCGACGGCGGCGGTGAGGTGGCCACCGTCCCCGTCGAGGAGGTGCGCCCCGGGGACCTGCTACTGGTCCGTCCGGGCGAGATACTGCCCGTGGACGGGCGCGTCACGTACGGGACGGCCGTGGTGGACGAGTCGGCGGTCACCGGGGAACCGCTCCCCGTTGAACGGGCGGCGGACCAGGACGTGCGCGGCGGGACCGTCAACGCCGGCGGTCCTTTCCGGATGCGGGCGACCACCGACTCCCGGGCGAGCGCGTTCGCGGCCATCGTCCGGCTGGCCCGCGAGGCCGAGGCGCACACCGCGCCGTTCGTGCGGATGGCCGACCGCTACGCCGTGGTCTTCCTTCCGGTCACCCTGCTGCTGACCGGGGCGGCCTGGTGGATGTCGGGCGACCCCGTGAGGGCGGTCGCGGTGCTGGTCGTGGCCACGCCCTGCCCGCTCATCCTCGCCGCTCCCATCGCCTTCACCTCGGGGATGTCGCGTGCGGCCCGGCGCGGGGTCATCGTGCGCAGCGGTGCCGCGCTGGAACGGCTGGCGCGCGCCCGGGTGCTGCTCTTCGACAAGACCGGCACCGTCACCGAGGGGCGTCCGGTGCTGGTCCGCGCGGTCTCAGAGGACGGGGTGTCCTCCGAGGAGGTCCTGCGCCTGGCCGCCTCCCTGGACCAGGTGTCCCCCCACGTGCTGGCCGCGGCGATCGTGCACGCGGCCAAGGAGCGCGGTCTGGACCTGCGCCACCCCGAGGGCGCCGAGGAGGTCCTGGGCCGCGGCGTCCGCGGTACGGTCGGCGGCCGCCCGGTGCGTGTGGGCAAGGCCGACTGGGCCGCGGCCGGGGACACCCTTCCAGGCTGGGTGGATCCCGTCCGCGCGGAGGCGGCGCGCGACGGGGCGGTCACCGTGTTCGTGGGTGTGGACGACCGCCTGGGCGGTGTCCTGCTGCTGCGCGACCGGCTGCGGGCGGACGCCCCGCGCACCCTGCGGCTGCTGCGCCTGGCCGGGGTCGAGCGCGCGGTGATGGTCACCGGTGACCGGGGGGACGTCGCCGAGCGGATCGCCGCGCACGTGGGCGCGGACGCCCTGTACGCCGGGCAGTCCCCGACCGACAAGACCGAGGTGGTGCGCGCCGAGAGCGCGAAGGCCCCCACCGTCATGGTCGGTGACGGGGTCAACGACGCGCCGGCCCTGGCCGCGGCTGACGTCGGTGTGGCACTCGGAGCGCGCGGCTCCACCGCCTCCTCCGAGACCGCCGACGTGGTGATCACCGTGGACCGGCTCTCCCGGGTGGCCGAGAGCATGGCGATCGCCCGCCGCACGCGGGCGATCGCACTCCAGAGCGTGGTGGTGGGGATGCTCCTGTCGGCGGTGGCGATGGTCGCGGCCGCGTTCGGGCTGCTGCCGCCGACGGCGGGGGCGCTGGTCCAGGAGGGGATCGACGTCGCGGTGATCCTCAACGCCCTGCGGGCGCTCTCGGGAGGGCGCCGCGGGCTCGGCCCCGAACTGCGCGGGGACGACGCCGAGCTGATCCGCGAGCTCCAAGAGGAGCACATCCGGCTGTGGCCGGGGATCGAGGCGCTGGTGCCGGCCGCGGAGATCCTCGTCGGAGGCGGGGAGGACGAGCGGGCCGCGGCGGTCGCGGGCCTGCGCGGGTTCCTCGGCGAGCTGTCCGCCCACGAGCAGCGTGACGAGCAGCTGCTCTACCCGAGGGTCGCCGACGCCTTGGGCGGACCGGACACCACCGCGGCGATGAGTCGGGAGCACACGGAGATCGCGGAGCTGACCCGCCGCCTGCGCGCCGCGCTGGACGAGGCCGATGACGCTCCGAAGGGCGCAGACGACGCACGCCGGTACGCGGCGCGGGTCGCCGTCGAGCTCTATGCGGTCCTGCGCCTGCACTTCGCCCAGGAGGAGGAGGGCTTCCACGTGCTGGCCGCGCCGGGGGAGGTCCCGCGGGACGGGTGACGGAGGTCCCTGCGGGACGAACCCTTCGGCGTCTGTCGCGGAGGCCGCGGCGGAGGTCGAGTGGAGGCAGGGCCGCGGTCCGCCGACTCGGGCCCGTGCCCCTGAACCGAGGAGATGAAGACATGAACGCCATCGCCCGCCGCACCGGACCGTCGCTCTTCCCCGACCTGGCCGAGCTGTTCGACGCACCCTTCTTCGCCGGGAGGTCGCCCGCGGGACTGCGGGTCGAGACCGCGATGGAGGGCGACAGGTACGTGGTCCGGGTGGAGGCGCCCGGGATGGACCCTGACAAGGACCTCGCCGTCACCGTTGAGCACGGGGTCCTGGTGATCCAGGCCGAGAGGAGCGAGAGCACGTCGACGCCGCAGCACTCGGAGTTCCGCTACGGCTCCTTCAGCCGCACGCTCACACTCCCCGCGGACGCCTCGGAGGAGGACGTCACCGCCTCCTACGACAAGGGCATCCTCGAAGTGAGCATCGGCCTGTCCCCGCGTTCGGAGAGCGGCCGACGGGTGCCCATCTCCCGCAAGGCCCAGGAGTAGCCGCCGCTTCAGGTCGCCTGCGAACGGCACGGGAGGGTGGGATGCGACTCCCGATGGATCAGCGTCCCGTTGGCGGGGCCCTCCCGTGTACCGGTCCCCGGCGCTCGTCCACTGCGAACTCTCATCGGAGGCGGGCGCGGGGGCCGACCGCCGGTCGCCCGCACGTAAGCCGCCCCGTAAAAGGGCACACGGCATGGAGGTGCCGTCATGACAGTGCTGGTGGGTTATGCGAGTGAACACGGATCAACAGAGGGAGTCGCACGAAGGATCGCGGTACGGCTACGTGAGCGGGGCTGCACCGCGGACGCGCAACCGTTGGCAGAGGCGCCGGGAGCGGAGGTCTACGAGGCCGCGGTCCTGGGCAGCGCCGTGCACGGCGGCGCCTGGCTCACGGAGGCATCCGACTATCTCCGGGCCAACACCGACGCGCTAGGGCGGATGCCGGTCTGGTTGTTCAGCGTAGGCCTGGCCAGGGCGGTCGGGGGCTGGTTCGAGAAACACGCCCGCGACCCAGAGGAGATCATGGAGCTGTGCAGGGGATTCGATCTCCGCGAGCACCGCCTGCTCGCCGGCGCCCTGCGGCCGGAACACATCCCATTGCCGGGACGGGTCTTCTACCGGCTCATCGGAGGCCACTACGGGGACTTCCGGGACTGGGACGAGATCGACGCATGGGCCGACACGATCGCCGCGGACCTGTCGGCGGCGGGTGCCTCGGGCACCGCGTCGGTGTGACGGCCGCCCGCCCTGGGGGCGGCGAGCTGCGGTCCCCTGCTCCGTCCGCCAGTCAGTGGCGGGGGCGGCGCACGACCGCGACCGGGCACGGGCTATGGGAGATCACGTGCCTGCTCACCGAACCCAGCAGCATTCCGGCGAAACCGCCCCGACCGTGCGAGCCGACGACCATCAGGTCGCAGTCCTGGGCCGCGGCGCACAGGGCCTGGGCCGGGTGCCCCACTGCGACGACCTCCTCGACCCGCACCTGCGGCCACCGGACGCGTTCGTCCGCGATCGCATCGGACAAGAGACGTCCGGCTGCCGCTCGCGCCTCGGTTTCCGCGGTCTCCTTCTCCTTTTCACTCCCGGTCCAAGACGGTTCTTGCAGCGCGCCGAAGCGCCACCAGGCGTGCTCCTCGTGCACCGTAACCGCACGAAGCACCGCCTTACGTGTATCAGCGGCGGGGAATGCCCATTCCACGGCGAGTCGTGCGGTCTCCGAACCGTCGACCCCCACCAGTATGCGCCCGGTAGCGGTTCCGGGCGGCAGGTCCGGCACGATCACGATGGGGCACAGGGCGGAGACGAGCATCTCCAGGTCCGTGGACCCAGGAATGACGGCGTCCACGGCCGTCCGGTGGTGTGCGCCCATGACCAGCATGTGCGCCTTCTGGCTCTCCAGTAGGAGAACGGTGACCGGGTCACTGGTGATGTGCACCGCTTCGACGGTGAGGTCGGGTTCAAGTTGCAGGGCGCGAAGGCGCGCGCTCCCCACGATGCGGAGGGCGAACTCGTCCACGTCGAAGCCCGGCAGGTCCCGGGGCAGGGAGTGATAGAGGGGCCAGGAGAAGGCGTACACGAGACGGAGCCGCCGACCTCGCCGACGGGCCTCGCCCGCCGCCCAGTCGACGGCCCGCTCGCTCGCCGGCGATCCGTTGACAGCCACCACCACGGGTGCGTTCGCACTCTGGGCCATTGTTCTCCCCTAACCGCTAGAGGACACTCTTCTCCCAGGTTAGAGCGTTCAAAGGCCTCATCCCCAGGGGCGTACGTCCCGTCCTGGGAATGACTCGATGAGGTCCGGCGCCGGGACCCACGGCCCTGGTCCCCGGAAGCGGAGGAAGGGAGGATGGCGGACGAGGAGTGGATTCGGATCGAGTTCGGATCGGGCGACCCGTGTCGCCCCGTCTGCTCCGCACGAACGCGGTCCGGTCCGAGGCCGGGGGGAGCCCGTGATGCGTACCGTGCAAGACGTCATGACGACCGAGGTCTTCTCAGTCACCGAGGACGCCGACTACAGGGATGTCGCCTCAGCGCTGGTCGAGCGGCGGGTGGGCGCGCTGCCGGTGACCGACGCTGGGGGGCACGTGGTCGGTGTGGTTTCCGAGGAGGACCTGCTCCACAAGGAGGAGTTCGCAGGAGGGGACTACCGGCCGCCTGTGCGCGCCCGGTTGCGGGCGCGGACGGGTGCCGGGGGGAACGCCGCGGACAAGGCCGAGGCCAGAAGTGCAGGCGGGCTGATGACGAGCCCGGCCATCACGGTGTCCCCTGACAGGAGTGTGGTCGCCGCGGCCCGTTCGATGGAGCGCCACGGGATCGGGCACCTGCCGGTGGTCGACGGTGGCGGGCACCTGATCGGGATCGTGGGCAGGCGCGACCTGCTGTCGGTGTTCATCAGAGAGGATGACGACATAGCAGAGGAGGCCCGTGACCAGATCGCAGAAGCCCTGCGGCCGGTACGCGTCCAGGATCCCGTCGTCGATGTCGCAGACGGGGTGGTGAAGCTGTCGGGGACGGTGGAGCACCGCAGTGAGGCACAGGCGATGATCCGCCGGATCAGGGGCGTGGAGGGTGTGGTGGCGGTCGAATCCGATCTGCGCTGGCGTGTCGACGACATCGTGCCCGAGTACGTCCGATGGCGCTCCGGCACCCCCTGACCCGGCGGCATCGGCCCACCGGATGTACGTCGCCCCGCGTGGACGTCGGCCCCCGCTCCGCTCAGGAGGCGTGCACGATCATGAGCGGGCAGGGCGCCGAATGCAGCAGTCCGTGTGCGGTCGACCCCAGCGCGGCGCGCGGGAACCCGTGGCGTCCCCGTGCGCCGATCACGAGCAGGCCGGCGCCCTGCGCGGCATCGGCCAGAGCGGTCACCGGGTGTTCCTCCAGGACCCGTGCATCGACCTGCACGTCAGGGTGCTCGGCACGCAGGGGTGCCAGGTCGTGTTCCAACTGCTCTTCTTCGGAGGTGCCCACCACCGCGGGCGCCGGCAGGTTGACCGGTCGCCAGGCGCGTACCACGTGTACGCGCGCACCGCGCAGGGCGGCCTCCTCGAATGCCGTGGCCAGTGCCCGTCGGCCGTGCGGTGAGCCGTCGTCGCCCGTCACGATGAGCCGCTCGTCCGCCTCTCGGGGTTCGGGACCGACCACGACCACGGGGGCCGGGGAATGCGCGGCGACCCGGTAGGCCACTGAACCCACCTTCATGCCCGGAACGCCGCCTCTCCCGCGGAGTCCGACGACGACCAGTGCGGCCTGCGGAGCCCGGTTCAGAAGCGCCTTCACCGGGGAGTCCAGCACAGCGGCCCGCTCTGCGGACACGTCGTTACGTGTATCCCGGACCCTCTGCCGTGCCGTGTCCAGGACGTCGTCGACGCCCCTGCGGACCTCCTCTGCGGACAGGGTGAACGCGGCCTCGGCCGGCGGCATGGCGAAAGCCGTCAACAGGAGTAGGCCGCAGCCGCGCCGGGACGCTTCGGCGGCGGCCCACCCGACCGCTCCGAGCGCCGGTTCAGAGCCGTCCACACCCACCAGGATCGGCCGCGTCATGGAAGTTCCTCCGTCGGTCTCCAGGCCTCGTGCGCCGGGCCCGGCCGCCAGGAGCGGTGCCGGGCCGTATCCGGGTCCCGATATGCCGCCGGTGCGAAGGCAGACCGGTCTCCGGTGCCAGGGTACTTCGAGAGACACGAAGAGTAATGAACAAAAGACCGAGTGTTGTCCTGCTTGCGGTGGGCCTTGGCCAGCGCGATGCCCCACGGTGGATCCCGCGTCCCTGGATCATCTCCGGCCCACAGGGCGGAGAACAGCACGGCCGGGACCGCCCTCATGGGACGTCGGACCCTGTGATCGGCGTCGGAAGCCTCTGGTGGGCATGCAAGGCGGTTGGAAGGGTCGGGAGCAGTGGTATGGCCGCAGTCGGGGCCCGCCTTGGAGGTGGTCGGCATGAACGACGGTACGCGCTACCCGGTTCAGGTCGAGGGGACTCTCGACCCGTCGCTGAGCCGCTGGCTGTGGCTGGTGAAGTGGATCCTGGTGATTCCCCACTACGTCGTGTTGGTCTTTCTGTGGATCGCGTTCTTCGTGCTGACCGTGGTGGCGTTCTTCGCGATCCTGTTCACGGGCCGCTACCCGCGGGGGATCTTCGGCTTCAACGTGGGGGTGCTGCGGTGGAGCTGGCGGGTCGCGTTCTACGCCTACGGGGTGCTGGGGACCGACCGCTACCCGCCCTTCACCCTGTCGGCCGATGTCGACTACCCGGCACGGCTGGAGGTCGCGGTGCCCGGTGACCTGTCGCGGGGCCTGGTCCTGGTCAAGTGGTGGCTGCTGGCGATCCCCCACTACCTGGTGGTCGCCCTGTTCACCACCGGGGCCGTGCGGGCGGTTTCGGAGCCGGACGGCTCCCCGGGGGCGCAGGGCCCCGAGGTCGTGTTCCAGTCCCCCGGGCTGATCGGGCTGCTGGTGCTGTTCGCGGCGGTGGCCCTGCTCTTCACCGGGTCCTATCCGCGGGGCCTGTTCGACTTCCTGCTCGGGATGCACCGCTGGGGGCTGCGGGTCGCGGCGTACGCCGCGCTGATGACCGACCGCTATCCGCCTTTCGTTCTGGAGAAGGGCGGCGAGGAGGCGGGAACGGTTCCGCTCCGCCCCGATGAGCCCCTCGGCGGTGGAGAAGCCCGGTGAGCGCTGTCCCGGGCACGGGCGACACCGCTGGAGCGGCGCCTCCGCCCGGGCCGCAGGTGCACGGCCTGACGTCTGCCGAGGCCGCGGAGCGCCTGGGCCGTGACGGGCCCAACGTGCTGCCCTCGGCCCGCCGCTCGCCGCCGGTCGTCCTGCTGCTGCACGAGATCACGCACTTCTTCGCCGTGCTGCTGTGGATCGCGGCGCTCTTGGCGGTGGTCGGGGGCATGCCCCAGCTGGGCTTGGCGATCATGGTCGTCGTCCTGGTGAACGGCGGTTTCGCGTTCGTCCAGGAGTACCGTGCCGACCGTGCCGGGCAGCGACTGCGCGAGATGATGCCCGCCACCGCCCTGGTGGTCCGGGACGGCACCCGCCGTCCGGTCGATGTGACGGCGCTGGTGCGGGACGATCTGGTCGTGCTTCGGTCGGGGTCCCGGGTACCGGCCGACATGCGCCTGGTTCGAACACACGGCCTGGCCGTGGACGAGTCCCCCCTCACGGGCGAGAGCGCACCGGTCCGCCCCGGTGAGGGGGGAGGGGTCCATGCCGGTACTTACGTGGTGGAGGGTGAGGCGGAAGGGGTCGTGACCGCCACGGCCGGGCACACCCGGCTGGGTGGGATCGCCGCCCTCTCCCGCCAGGCCCGGAGACCGCCCAGCCCTCTCTCCGTGCAACTGCGCCGAGTGGTCTCCGTCATCTCGGGGATCGCAGCCGGGGTCGCGGTGGTCTTCTTCGCGATCTCCCTTCTGCTGGGCGCCGGTGCGTCCGAGGGTTTCCTGCTGAGTGTCGGTGTTGCGGTGGCGCTGGTCCCGGAAGGGCTACTGCCCACCGTCACCCTGTCCCTGGCACGGGCCGCACACCGCATGGCCCGCTCCCGCGCCCTGGTCAGGCACCTGGAGTCGGTAGAGACCCTGGGGTCGGCGACGTTCATCTGCACCGACAAGACGGGAACACTCACCAGGAACGAAATGGAGGTGGTGAGGGTCTGGACCCCCTCCGGAACCGTCCACATCCGAGGTGGGGGCTACGGACCGAGGGCCGAGGTGTCGGGCGGTGAGGAGCAGATGAGGGCGGCGCGACTGCTGGCGCAGGCCGCGGCGCTCAGCTCCCCCAACGGAGTCCGTCTGGTCGAGGGCCACCACCGACCGGTCGGTGATCCCATGGAGGCGGCCCTGCACGCCCTGGCCGCCCGCACTGGTGCGGACGCTGCCGAGGCGGTGGACCGGTACTTTCCCTTCGATCCCCGACGCCGCCTGTCCTCCGCGGTGGTCGGCGACCAGGTCTACGTCAAAGGGGCGCCCGACGCGCTGCTGCCCCGGTGCGGGCCCGTCCGGGCGGCCGAGGCGGCGCTGACCTCGATGACCGGGCGCGGGCTGCGTGTGCTCGCCGTGGCCCGGCGCCGGATCGACCATATGCCCCAGGAACCGCGGGAGGCCGAGAACGGCTTGGTGCTGCTCGGCATGGTGGGTCTGGAGGATCCTCCTCGCGACGGGGTGCGCGATGCGATCGCCCGCTGTCGAACGGCCGGGGTGCGTGTGGCGATGGTGACCGGCGACCACCCGGGTACGGCACTGGCCATCGCGAGGGAGGTCGGCCTGGTCCGCGGGACGCCTCTCGTCGCCACCGGGAGCTCGCTGCCGGACGACGAGAGGGACCTGGGGAGATTGCTGGACCACGACGGGGCGGTGCTGGCCAGGGTGACCCCGGAGGACAAGCTTCGGATCACCGCGGCCCTGCAGCGCCGCGGGCACGTAGTGGCGATGACAGGTGACGGGGTCAACGACGGCCCCGCCCTGCGCCGCGCCGACATCGGCGTCGCCATGGGGGCCTCGGGGACCGACGTCGCCCGTGAAGCGTCGGACCTGGTCCTGCTGGACGACCACTTCGCGACGATCGTGGCGGCGATCGAACTGGGCCGGTCCACTTTCGCCAACATCCGCCGGTTCCTCACGTATCACCTGGTCGACAACGTCGCAGAGCTCACCCCGTTCCTGGCCTGGGCCGCGAGTGGTGGGGATTTCCCCCTCGCCCTGGGCGTCCTCCAGATCCTGGCCCTGGACATCGGCACCGACCTGCTGCCCGCCCTGGCGCTGGGGGCCGAACCGCCCAGCTCTCGGACCATGACCACCGGACCGCCCCGGGGTGCGCTGATCGACCGGAAGGTCGTCATCCGTGTTTTCGGAGTGCTCGGCCCCGTCGAGGCCGCCGCGGCGCTGGGGGCGTTCACCGCCGTTCTGTGGAGCGGCGGCTGGCGGTGGGGGCTGGATCCCGGGCCGGAACTGCTCACCACGGCTTCGGGTACCGCCTTCGCCACAGTCGTACTCGGTCAAATGGCGGTGGCCCTCGCCTGCCGCAGCGAGAGCACACCGGTGGTCTCCCTCTCACCTCGGACGAACCCGATGCTGGGGTGGGCGATCGCGACCGGGATCATCTCCCTGGGGATTTTCCTGGTGGTTCCCCCGTTTCCCGCGCTGCTCGGTGGCACCTTGCCGCCACCGCTCGGCTGGGCCGCGGCGGTGTGCGCGGTCCCGGCGCTGGTTCTGGCCGACCTGGTGCACAAGAGGGTGGCCACTGCCCGGAGCATCGAGAAATCCGTCCGCCCGGGCCGGACGTGAGTACGGGGGGATCGCCCGGAGTGGAGACCGTTCCAGATCCTCCTCCGTGTACGCGGGTGTCGCACCGCCACGGCGGGAACGGCACCGGGCTCCTTCGGCCCGCGTCTTCCTGCTCCCACCGCAGAGGGACCGGGCCTGAGGAAGTGGCGGGTCGAGGTCCAACGTCCCTTCACCGGGGGACGTCCGTGCCGTGCGCCCTACACGGAGTCGGGGCAGGACCCTGAAGAGAGCGGACCTGATGATACCGGTCGGGGGAGGTTCCCATGAATGCGACCGTAGGCGACCTGATGACCGAACACGTCTTCGCCGCCCGGGAGGACACCGGGTACAAGGACCTCGCCGCCTTCATGCGCCGCCACCACGTCAGCGCTCTACCCGTCGTGGATGCCGAGAACCGGGTCCTCGGCATCGTCTCGACGGCCGACCTGCTCACCAAGCTCGCCGACCCCGACTCAGAGGAAGGCTATATGGCGGAGCCCTTCCGGGAGCGCCTCGACCGGATCAAGAGCAGCGGGGCGGTCGTCAGGGATCTGATGACGGCTCCGGCCGTCACCATCACAGCCGACGCAGAGCCCCGCGAAACCGCGGCCCTCATGCGCGATCGCGGGGTCAAGCGGCTCCCCGTGGTGGACGGAGAAGGCCGTCTGGTGGGGATCGTGAGCCGAGCCGACCTGCTCCGGGTGTACGAGGTTCCCGACGACGAACTCCAGCGGATGGTGGACCGCGAGATCGTGCACGGGATGTTCGGCCTGGACGATGTCGAGACGGCGGTCCGCCGAGGGGTGGTCACACTGACCGGCGATGTTCCTCAACGCTCCGATATCCCCCGTCTTGCTCATGCTGTGCGCGCCGTCGAGGGAGTGGTCCGCGCCGACTGCAGGCTGTCCTACCGGCACGATGACCTCATGGCCCTGGAATCGGTGGTGCAACGGTGAGACAGGGCGCCGAGGGGACGGATCCGCGACGGGCCCCATGGCCAACGAATCAGGTCTCGCCACCTTGGGGCACGCCGGCACGGTCGACACGGCTCGTGCGAGCGGGAGGAGAGCGGGGTTCCGGGAGATGGTCCGGTACTCGTCCGGCGAGGAACGCACCATGATCCCGGCCTCGCGTAGGTCGATCGCGGCTCGTGCGCACAGACCGGTTCAGGCCCGGCGGGTGAGGGCACCCTGCTCGGCGGAGACCCGGCCGTCCCCGAGCAGAGGGAGGGCCCGTGATCGGTCGGCGGGTTCGGCCACCGTTCACAGGGAGTTTTCACCTTGGAGTACCGCACCATCGCACATACGCGCGGTCACGGAGCAGAGTGGCGTCGGATCGATGAACCCGTTCCACAGGAGTCGGCCCAGGCCGGTTGCCGCCGACATGTCGGGAGCCGTGTTTCGGCACGTCGAGGAAGGCCTGTGTCCGCATAGGTAGAACTGCGACAACGCGGAACGCGGGTGTGACCGCCCATTCCGCCGGGAGAAGAGGCCGTCCCATGGGACGAGGAGAAGGGCACCGCGGCCACCCGGGCAGCGATCTGGGGCGCAGAGCGGCGGCTCGACGCAAGGAACTGGGGCTCACCAGAGAGGAGGTCGCCTGCCGGGCCGACATGGATCCCGGCTACGTCGCCTATCTGGAAGAGCATGCCACACGTATGACCCGGGAGGCCCTGTACCGCCTTGCCTCGGCTTTGGGCACCACACAGGACCTCCTGCTGGGGAGCGGCACCGACGTGCCGCCGGGTGCGGCGACGACGGCGGCGCCCCTCCCCGAGACGACCGTGCTCTCACCGGAGAAGTGCATGGAACTCATCCGGCCCGGCGGTGTGGGGCGGTTCGGCTTCATCCCTGCGGGGGCGACCGTTCCAGCGATCCTTCCGGTGAACTACCTCGTCCATGAGGGCGCCATCGTCTTCCGGACGACGCGAAACGGATCGATCGCGGGGTACGTCCCCGGTGACGGCGCCTTCGAGGTCGATCGCGTCGACGGGGCTGTGAGCGAGGGGTGGAGCGTCCTGACGACCGGGCCCGCGGAGCCTGTCACGCAGGCGGCCGAGGCCGCCGCTCTGAGGTCTCGCGCTCCCGTGCGTCCCTGGGCGGGAGGAGAGCGCGAACTCCTCGTCCGCCTGGTCCCCCGGTCGATGAGCGGACGCCGCGTGGGCGGCTCTGGTCCGCGTTGAGGAGGCGAGGAACAGGGGACGCGACCCGGCGTCGCAGTGGTGGATGCACGCCTACCGGACGGTGGCGGGCCCGATGTGGAGTCCAGGTCAAGCGGCCGTTGGTCCATGGCGGTTCCGGCACCGGGGGACGACATCGTAAGACAGGGGATTGCAGGTGTCCGAGTACATTCTGGTCGGAACCGACGGGTCGAAAGCGGCGATGGCCGCGCTCCTCTGGGCCGCCCGTGAGGCACGGAGGCGCGCTCGGCGCCTGTTCGTGCTCTGTGTCTATGACGCGGACTCGCTCCACCGGTGGGTGGTGAGGCCCACAAGCCTCAGCGAACAGGAGGCCCGGCACGCGGTACGTGCTGCGACCGATCTCGTGGCGGCGGTGGCCCCCGAGGTGGAAATCACTGAAGAGGTGGTCGCCAGATCCTCACCGACCCTGGCCCTTCTGGAGCGTTCCGAACGTGCCTCTTCGGTGGTGGTCGGCACGCACGGTACCAGTGTGTTGCCGGGTACCGTACTCGGAACGACGGCGGACCAGGTGGCCGCCCACGCATCGGTGCCCGTGGTCCTGGTCCGTCCCGAACCCGTGCCCGAGGGCGCACGCGACATCGTGGTGGGGGTCGATGGCTCCCCTGGGGCCGGACACGCCTTGGCGACGGCATTGGAGACCGCCGTCCTCTGGGGTGCCCGGGTCCGCGCGGTTCGGGCATGGACGGCCCCGGCATCGATGGTGGCCCCTCGCTCGGAGGAGGAGGGCCGGATCCAACGGTGGCGTCGCGAAGACCTGCAACAGTCGGTGGAACCCTGGGCGAAGCGGTATCCGAACGCCGAGGTAGTGCTCGAAGTGGTGCGCGAGCACCCCGTTCGGGCGCTGTCGGCCGACACCCGGAACACGTGTCTGATCGTGGTGGGTGCCAGGGGCGGGCACGGTTTCGCGGGGCTTGCCCTGGGCAGCGTCGCCCGAGGGGTCCTGTACCGCTCGGACCGGCCCGTGATGGTGGTCCATCGACCGCAGACCTGACGCTCCCGGATGAGCGGAGGACGGCGTCCGGGAACAGGGCCGGTGGAAACGCCGGGCCCGTTGGTTGGGACGTCCGTCGGCCCGACACGCTGTCGGGCCGTGCATTCCCTACCGGGACAGGGGAAGCACACAGGACGAACCGGGTGCCACCGACACCGTCCTGTCTTTGAGCCGGATCTCGATGGGCTGCAGTTTCGACGGCGGCACTGTGATCCTCACATGGTCCGGGTGCACGTCGAGCCGTACTTCCCAGTGATCGTGGTAGCGCAAGTCGTAGGACAGACGGCTCAGACCCCCTGGCAGCAGCGGGCTGAGGTGCAGAGCGTCGGTCATGGTGGCCAGGCCCGTATAGCACCGGGTGAGCAGGTCGACCGTGCCGGCCATGGCCCCCAGGTGGATGCCTTCGCCGGTCGTTCCCCCCTGTGCGTCCTCGATATCCCCTCGAAGCGCTTCACGGAAGAACACCCAAGACGCCTCACGGTCGGTCCGGGACAGCACCCACGAGTGCACGACGGAACTGAGGGTCGAACCATGGGAGGTGCGCGCGAGGTAGTAGTCCACAGTGCGGGGAATGAGCCCGGGGTCGTAGGCGTAGCCGAGGCGGCGCAGTATCTCCGCGAGCTCCTCGGCCGGCAGCAGGAAGAACAGCATGAGAGCATCGGCCTGTTTGGAAGCCTTGTAGCCGTTGCAGCTCTCCCCCTCCGCCTCCAGCGCGCGGTCGAGGCGCCGGACACCGCGGTGGGCGTCCCAGTCCAGCTCTTTCAGCTCCTCGTAACCGGCGAACTGGCTGATCACCCCCTCGTGGAAGGGGACGTGCATCTTGCGTGTGACATCCTCGAAGCGCTCGGTCTCACCGCTTCCGAGCCCGAGCGTCTCCTCCAGGGCCCTGAGCCTGGGCCTGGGCAGTATCCGCAGTACGTCCAGGGCCCGCAGCATCACCCACACGGCCATGATGTTGGTGTAGGCGTTGTCGTCCAGACCGGGCGTGGTCCGGTCGGGATAACCGTCGTGGTATTCGTCCGGACCCATGACCCCGCGTACCGTGTACCGGTCCAGAGCCTTGTCGTAGGAGCACATGTCCGCGAAGGCCCTGGCGATGTCGATGATGAGTTCGGCCCCGAACTCCGAAAGGAAGGCGTGGTCACCGGTCGCCTGGTAGTGCTGCCAGACGTTGTAGGCGATCGCGAGGCCGACATGGCGCTGCAGGTGCGAATTGTCGGCGATCCAGTGTCCGGACCGGGGATTCAGGTGCATGCTCTGGGTCTCCTCCCGGCCGTCGGTCGCACTCTGCCAGGGAAAGAGGGCACCCCGTAGGCCGGCAGCGGCGGCGGCGGCCCGCGCCTGCGGCAACCTTCGCCAGCGGTAGCGGAGCAGGGCACGGGCGGTCTCCGGTAGTCGCAGGTTGAGGAAGGGCAGGACGAACAGTTCGTCCCAGAACACATGGCCCCGATACGCCTCGCCGTGCAGCCCTCTGGCGGGTACACCCACGTCGAGGTCGGCCGTGTGCGGTGACAGGGTCTGCAGGATGTGGAAGATATGGAGGTTCAGAACCATCTGCTCCTCCTCGTCTTCGATGGAGAGCGCGCAGGTACGCCATAGATGACGCCAGGCCGTGGTGTGGTCGTGCAGCAATTCGTCGAAGGTGCCCGCCCGGGCCAGGGTGAGACGGGCGGCTTCGAGGCAGCCTCCGACGGCATGGTCGCGTGAGGTGTGCAGGGCGACCACCTTTTCGACGGTGGTCTGCTGTCCCTCGGTCAGCTCCAAAGCGAGGTCGGTGGCGACCCATGCCTCCTCCGCGCGGGTCTTCGGGGACGTGGGGAGCGCCCCTTGGGTGATGCGGGTCCGGGCGGCGTAGGCGAGCTCGACCGCCGAGGTGAGGGTTCGGCAGTGCAGCCAGGCGAGCCCGGGGCCGTCCGATCCGGTACCCAGGGGGGACAGGTGGAGACCGTTCAGATCGCGGTAGCGGTCCACCCCCGCGTTGGTGACCCTTCCGTCGAGGGCCGACCTGACGACTGCGGTCCCACTCCAGTTCTCGGGCAGCAGGGTCGTCTCCAGAGCCGCCAGATGCGGGGCGTGCATGGAGACCAGGCGCCTTTGTGTCACCCGGGTGGTCCTGGGGCCGTCCACGACATGGAATGTGCGGGTCAGCAGTCCACGCCGCATGTCCAACTCCATGCGCTGGGGAAGGTCGGGGGAGGGCTCGTCGAACCAGTCGCCGTCATCGGCTCGGAAGGTCAGGGGCAGCCAGTCCGGGGCATTGACCAGGTCCTCGTTCTCGACCCGGTGCCCTTGCACGGTGGAGGAGGCCCGGTCATAGCAGCCGGCTACGTAGGTACCCGGATAGTGCTCCCCTCCTCTCCGGCATTCGGGAGGGGCACCGCGCGTGGCGAAATAGCCGTTCCCCAGGGTACAGAGCGTCTCACGGACTCCTGCCCGAGCCGGCTTCGCCCCCTCGTAGACCAAGGACCAGCGACTCATGCCTCCTCCGTCGGCGTCGAGATGGTGAGATGGATCCCCGACCGGGTGGACCCGGGCACCACACGGTCACGGTGTCCCTCATCGCGGTCGGGAGGCGCCGGTGCTCCACCTGCCCGTCCAGGTGGAGCACCGGTGTCTCCCGACCGAGTTCCCGGGGCATCCTCCTGCGGCGGTGACGAGGGACTACGGAAATCCAGAATGGGAAATTAAAAAATTAATAGTGAGTTTTCATCTCATAACAAGTGGAATGCCCGAAGAAGGTGTGCTCAAGCCGGGACATAGGGCCCTCATGACAGAGCCGTTCGACCTGCGCGGAGCGCACCCCGGTGACACATGACCCCATTCCCGTCTCGTTCCCGTGGCAGGCCGCACCGACCAAGGCGGTGACGTCCGGTGCTGGTGCCGGACCGTTGGAGGGAAGCACCCGGTTCGGTTCCGGCGACCGGACCAGACCGAAAGCGGATGCCCCCGCGCGGCCAGAACAGGCCTTTCCCCGGCCGAGGACGGCACCGAGACGGGCCGGCCCCGGAAGGTATTCGGGGTTCCTCCGTGTTCATCGCCGAGGCCGCCGAAGGGCAACCGCCTGGACATGTGGCGCGACGAATACCCGCTCGGGGTACCGACCTCGGCGACGTGGCACATATGTGGATAAGCGATGCGGACCAACGGAAGCGGCTTCGAAGCACGACCACACATCCGATCATTCACTGCTACGGGCCTTCTCGCGCTCGGCCGGGGCCGCGGCGGCGCGGCGGGCGAACAGCATCCGCGCCACCGGCAGGAGGACGACCACGAGCAGCAGCGCCAGCAGCGTCCCCGAGATGGGGCGCGTGGCGAAGCCCAAGACGTCGCCGTCGAACAGCAGCAGGGACCTGCGCAGCGAGCTCTCCAGCAGCGACCCCAGCACGAACGCCAGGACCAGGGGCCCGGGCTCGAACCCGAACTTCTTCATGAGGTAGCCCAGCACCCCGAAGACGACCACCAGGACGATGTCGAAGACGCTGTTGCGCACCGTGTACACGCCCACCAGGGTGATGAGCACCGTGATCGGGGCGAGGACCGCCGGGCGGATCCGCAGGATCCGCACGAAGAGGCCGACCAGGGGGATGCTCATGATCAGCAGCAGGATGTTGCCGATGTACATCGAGTTGATCACCCCCCAGAACAGCTCCGGCTCCTGGGAGACCAGCTGCGGCCCCGGCGGCACGCCCTGGATGAGCAGCGCCCCGAAGATGACCGCCATGGTGGCGTTGGCCGGGATCCCCAGCGTCAGCAGGGGGATGAACGACGAGGTGGCCGCCGCGTTGTTGGCGGTCTCCGGGGCGGCCACGCCCTCCACCGCGCCCCGGCCGAACCGCTCCGGGGTGCGGGACCGGCGCTTCTCCAGGGCGTAGGAGGCCATCGACGCCAGGGTGGCGCCGCCGCCCGGCAGGATGCCCAGGACGAAGCCCAGGACCGAGCCACGGGCGATCGCCCCGGAGGACCGGCGCAGGTCGGAGCGGGAGGGCCAGGTGTTGGCGACCTTCACCGGGCCGGAGATCGCGCGGTGGCGCTGCTCCAGGTTGTGCAGGATCTCCCCGATGCCGAACAGCCCCATCGCGATCGGCACGAAGTCGAGCCCGTCGGCCAGGGCCAGGGAGTCGAACGTGAACCGCTCGGCACCGGTGAAGGTGTCGCGGCCCACGGTCGCCAGCAGCAGGCCGAGCCCGGCGGCGACCAGCGCCTTGACCCGCCCGCCGTTGCCGACGGTGGCCACCAGCAGGATGCCCAGCAGGGCCAGCACCGTGTACTCCGGCGGGCCGAAGTCCAGTGCGAAGCCCGCGACCAGGGGGGCCACCACGGACAGGGCGACGATCGAGACCGTGCCGCCCGCGAAGGACCCGATGGCGGCGATCCCCAGCGCGGTCCCGGCGCGGCCCTGCTTGGCCAGCATGTGGCCGTCGAACACCGTCACCACCGACGAGGCCTCGCCGGGCAGGCGGAGCAGGACCGAGGTGATGGTGCCGCCGTACTGGGCGCCGTAGAAGATGCCCGCGAGCATGATGATCGCGGTCACGGGCTCGATGCCGAAGGTCAGGGGCAGCAGGATCGCGATGGTGGCCGCGGGGCCCAGTCCGGGCAGCACCCCGACCAGCATGCCGATCAGGACGCCGATCAGGCAGTAGAGCAGGTTGGTCGGTTCGAGGACGACGCCGAACCCGTTGATCATGGGGGCCAGGGAATCCATCGGCACTTCCTAGAAGAGGTGGGGGATCGGCACGGACAGCAGGCCCACGAAGACCGCGTAGAAGGCCGCGACGATGAGGACCGAGGCCACGGCGGACAGCCGCCAGGACTCGCCGCCGAGGAAGCGCAGCCACACGAATGCCAGCAGCGCCGAGGGGATCTCGAAGCCGATCGTGCCGATCAGGGCGATGAAGCCGGCCATCGTGCCGACCCCGGCGAGGATCTTCCACGAGGCGGCGGAGAAGGCCTCGGTGTCCGCGGTGCGGCGGGCCGTCCCCAGCAGGACGCATCCCAGCACGGTGATCGCGGCGCAGATGACCAGGGGCCAGGTGCCGGCCTCGGGTTCGGCCGGGGTGCCGACGCCCAGGGACCAGGAGGCGAGGCATCCGACCGCGCCGAAGGCGGTGACCACGAGGGCGACCGCGACGTTGGCCGCCGGGCCCAGCGGCTCCGGGGCGTCCTCGGGCCCGGCGTCCGCGTCCTGCGCTTCCACGCTCTGCGCTTCCGCGTTCTGCGCTTCCGCCTCCGGCGCTCCGGGGCCCTTCGTGCCCATGGCGGGCTCGGAGGGCGCGGCGGCGGTGTCCGGAGCCTGCGGGGCGGCGTCCGCGGCGTCCGGGGCGGGCGCCCCGCCGGAGGCCGGGCCGGCCTCCGGCACCACGGGCTTTCCGGGTCCGGCCCCCATCAGCCCTCTCCGCGCATGTCGATCCCGTACTCCTCGACCATGGCCCGGTAGGACTCCCGGGAGGCGTTCCACTCCTCCACCACCTGGGCGGGCTCGGTCTCGTGCGGGGTGAAGAAGTTGTCCTCGTTGAAGGTCCGGTACGCCTCGCCGGCGAAGACCTCGTCGAACGCCGAGCGCAGCTTCTCGACGACCTCCTGCGGGGTGCCGCCGGGGGCGACCACGGCCCGGTACTGGGAGACCAGCACGTCGTAGCCCTCCTCCGCGGCGGCGGGCACGTCGGGCAGGTACTGGTTGCGCTCGTCGGCGAAGGTGGCCAGCGGGGTCAGCTCGCCGGCCTCGATCTGCGGCATGGCCTCGCCGATCTGCACCACGCCCACGTCCACCTGCGAGCCCAGGACGGCGACCAGGGTGGGCGAGCCGCCGTCGAAGGGCACGGGGGTGCCCTCCACGCCCGCCTGGGCGAAGAGCAGCTCCTGCGCGAGCTGGCTGCCGGTGCCGACGCCGGTCGTGCCGTACTTGATGCCGTCGCCGTCCTCGACCAGGTCCTGGAGGGTGTCGAAGTCCGAGGAGGCGGCGGTGACGAGCACGTAGTCGTCCCGGGAGATGCCGGTGACGACTTCGAAGTCGGCCAGGTCGACGGCCTCGTCCTCGGCCACGGCCAGCGGGGTGATGGCGACCAGGGAGGCGTTGATGACCATGAGGTTCTGGCCGTCGGGCTCCTGGGCGGCGAGCTCGCCCGCGGCCAGGGCGCCGTTGGCGCCGGGGGTGTTGACGACGGGCATCGCGACGCCCAGCGGCTCCTGGGCGCCCTCGGCCAGGGCGCGGGCGATGAGGTCGGTGCTGCCTCCCGGGTCCTGGCCGACGAGGAGGTCGATCGGGCCCCGGGGGTAGTCGCCGCCACCGCCGCCCCCGCCCGACAGGTTCCCGCCGCAGGCCGAGGCGGTCAGCGAGAGGCCGAGGGCCGCGGCGGCGGCCGCCGTGCGGCGCGCGTAACGCCCGCGCGGTGTGTGGGTCATGTTTCCTCCTGCTTGCGATGCCGTACCGGGGGGCCGGCGCATCTGTGAACGGGGTCACGCGTTCGGGTGAGTGGCAGCATAGAAAGCACCGATCATGCATGTCCAAGTCGAATGCGGCATAAGCTGATACCTTCAGGGCATCATGTTCTCTTTCGAGCAACTGCGGGGTTTCGTCGCGGTCGCGGAGGAACTGCACTTCGGCCGGGCCGCCGAGCGCCTGTCGATGACCCAGCCCCCGCTGAGCCGCCAGATCCAGAAGCTGGAGCGCGAGGTCGGGGTCCTGCTCCTGGAGCGCGACCGCCGCCACGTGGTCCTCACCGCCGCCGGGGAGGCCTTCCTGGCCGAGGCCCGGCGCCTGCTCGCCCTGGCCGAGCGCGCCCCCGACCTGGCGCGGCGGATCTCGGCCGGGTCCAGCGGCACCCTGCACATCGGGTTCACCGCGGCCTCCTCCTACGGGGTCCTGGGCCGCCTGCTCAACACCGTGGAGGAGCAGCTCCCCGAGATCGACATCGAGCTGTCGGAGATGGTCACCCGCGAGCAGGTCGCGGCGCTCTCCTCCGGGGAGCTCGACCTGGGCCTGGGCCGCCCGCCGTTCGACTCGGAGCTCTTCGGCTCCCGGGTCCAGCACCGCGAGCAGCTGCTCGTGGCCGTGCCGCGGGACCACCCGCTGGCGGCGCGGCCGGGGCCGCTGCGGCCCGACGACCTCATCGACGTGCCGCTGATCATGCACTCCCCCATCAAGGCGCGGTACTTCTACGACCTGGTGGTGAGCCTGCTGCCCATCTCCCACCAGAACGTCGTCCACACGGTCAGCCAGGTGCTGACGATGGTGTGGCTGGTCGCGGCGGGCCGGGGCATCGCCTTCGTGCCGGCCTCGGCCACCGGCCTGGGCGTGGAGGGCGTGGTCTACCAGGCGCTGGAGGGGCTGCCCGAGGACCCGGTGGAGCTGCACCTGATCTGGCCGCGGGCCACGCGCAACCCCGTCGTCCGGCGCGTCCTGGAGATCGACCCCGGCTGAGGGCGCCCGCCTCCCCCGCTGGCGGGACCCCGGCCCGGAACACGAGACCCCTGATGCCCTCCCGGTATCAGTTGATGCAAAACCAGTCTTGGACAGCATCGAAACTCACTCCGTACGGTAACGGCAACACACCCGCGGGCACCAGCCCACCGGGCCGCCCCCACCTACGCGAGGACGACGCGTGAACCCGATGCACCCCGATGACCTGGCACGGAGGCTCTCCCTGGGCCTCCTGTCCTTCCCCGTGACCCACTTCGACGCCGACCTCGCCTTCGACGAGGACCGTTACCGGGAGCACCTGTCCTGGCAGGCCGAGCACGACGTGGCGGGCCTGTTCGCCGCGGGCGGCACCGGCGAGGGCTTCTCCCTCACCCCCGAGGAGATCGATCGCGTGGTGCGCGCCGCGGTCGGCGAGGTCGGCGGGCGCGTGCCCGTGCTCGCCCCGGCGACCGGCGGCACCGCCGCGGCCGCCGCCCAGGCCCGCGCCGCCCAGGAGGCGGGCGCGGACGGCGTCCTGCTGCTGCCGCCCTACCTCACCGAGGCCGGGCAGGAGGGCCTGATCGAGCACGTGAGCGCCGTGTGCCGGGCCACCGACCTGGGCGTGATCGTCTACAGCCGGGCCAACGCCGTGTACACCCACCACACGGTGGCCGCCCTCGCCGAACGCAACCCCAACCTCATCGGCCTCAAGGACGGCGTCGGGGACATCGAGGCGATGACGCGCACCTACGCCACCGTCGGGGACCGCCTCATCTACATCGGCGGCCTGCCGACCGCCGAGACCTTCGCCCTGCCCCTGACGGAGCTGGGCGTGACCACCTACTCTTCGGCGATGTACAACTTCGTCCCCGGGTTCGCCCTGGAGTTCTTCGCCGCGGTCCGCTCCCGGGACCGGGCGGAGGTCTACCGCAGGCTCAACGAGTTCGTGCTGCCGTACCTGGAGATCCGCGACCGGGGCCGCGGCTACGCCGTCTCGATCGTCAAGGCCGGGCTGGACGCCGTCGGCCGCCACGGCGGGCCGGTCCGCCCGCCGCTGACCGCCCTCGCCGAGGACGAGTGCGCGGAACTCGCCGCCCTGATCCGAAAGGTCTCCTGAATGTCCGAGCACACCGCCTCCGCGACCGCGGCCCTGGACGGCCGTCCCCTCGTGGCGGGGCGGCCCGTGGAGGGGGCCGCCGGCTCCCTGCTCGCGGTCGACCCCGCCACCGGCGAGGAGTTCGGCCCGCCCATCGGGCTGGTGGACGCGGCCCAGATCGAGGAGGCCACCCGGGCCGCGGAGGAGGCGTTCGACGCGTTCCGCTCCCAGACCCCGGCCGAGCGCGCCGCCTTCCTGCGCCGTGCCGCCGACAACATCGACGGGCTGGGCGAGGAGCTGGTGGACCGGGCGGTGCGGGAGACGGGCCTGCCCCGCGGCCGCATCGAGGGCGAGCGCGCCCGCACCACCGGCCAGCTGCGCATGTTCGCCGGCATCGTCGAGCGGGGCGACGCCCTCCAGGCCCGGATCGATCCCGCGCTGCCCGACCGCGCCCCGCTGCCCCGCCCCGACCTGCGCCTCGTGCACATCCCGGTCGGGCCGGTCGCCGTCTTCGGCGCGAGCAACTTCCCGCTGGCCTTCTCCACGGCGGGCGGCGACACCGCGTCGGCGCTGGCCGCGGGCTGCCCCGTGGTGGTCAAGGGGCACAACGCCCACCCCGGCACCGCGCTGCTGGTCGGACGCGCCGTGGCGGACGCCGTCGCCGCCTCCGGGCTGCCGCCGGGCGTGTTCTCCGTGCTGTTCGGCGCGGGGAACGACATCGGCCGGGCCCTGGTGACCGACCCCCGGATCAGGGCCGTGGCCTTCACCGGCTCGCGAGCCGGGGGCCGGGCCCTGATGGACCTCGCCGCCGCCCGGCCCGAGCCCGTCCCCGTGTTCGCCGAGATGTCCTCGGTCAACCCGGTCGTGATCCTCCCCGGCGCCCTCGCCGACGAGGGCGCGACCGCGCTGGCCGACGCCTACGTCGCCTCCCTCACCCTGGGCTCGGGGCAGTTCTGCACCAACCCCGGGGTGGTGTTCGTCCCCGAGGGCCCGGACGGCGACCGGTTCGTCGACCGTGCCGCGCGGCTCGTGTCCGAGGCGGCCGGGAACACCATGCTCACCGCCGGCATCGCCGCCGCCTTCGACCGGGGCGTGCGGGCGCTGGAGGACCACCCCGGGACCGAGGCCGCCGCCCGGGGCGAGGCCGGACCCGGCCCCAACGCCCCGGCCCCCGCGCTGTTCACCGTGGACGGGGACGCCTTCGCCGCCGACCCCCGCCTCCAGGAGGAGGTGTTCGGCGCCGCGGGCCTGCTGGTCCGCCACTCCTCGGCGCAGGCGCTGGCCGGGATCCTGGAGCGGATGGAGGGCCAGCTCACCGCCACCCTGCACGCCGACGCCGGGGACCCCGGCGACCTGGCCGCGGCGCACGCCCTGCTGCCGGTCCTGGAGCGGCGCGCCGGGCGGCTGCTGTTCGGCGGCTGGCCGACCGGGGTCGAGGTCGCGCACGCCATGGTGCACGGCGGCCCCTACCCCGCCACCTCCGACTCCCGCGGCACCTCCGTGGGCGGCCTCGCCCTGAACCGCTTCCTGCGGCCGGTCTCCTACCAGGGGATGCCCGACGCCCTGCTGCCGCCCGCGCTGCGGGAGGGCGACCCCTGGCGGCTGGACCGGCGGATCGACGGCACGCTGGTGCCGGGAGGACAGGCCTGATGAGCACACCCGTCATCACCTCCGTCGAGGTCGTCCCCGTCGCCGGGCACGACAGCATGCTGCTCAACCTCAGCGGCGCGCACGGCCCCTTCTTCACCCGCAACATCGCGATCCTCACCGACAGCGAGGGGCGCACCGGGCTGGGCGAGGTGCCGGGCGGAGAGGCGATCCGGTCCACGATCGCCGACGCCGCCGACCTCGTCGTCGGCCGCCCCGTGGCCGAGCTCAACCCGCTCCTGCGACGGGTGCAGGACGCCTTCGCCGACCGGGACCGGGGCGGCCGGGGGCGGCAGACCTTCGACCTGCGCACCACCGTGCACGCGGTCACCGCCCTGGAGTCGGCCCTGCTCGACCTGCTGGGGCAGCACCTGGGCGTGCCCGTGTGCGACCTGCTCGGCGAGGGCCGCCGGCGCGACCGGGTGCCCATGCTGGGCTACCTGTTCTACATCGGGGACCGGGCCCTGACACCGCTCCCCTACCTCGCCGAGAAGGAGCCCGCCGACGACTGGGAGCGGCTGCGGCGCGAACCCGCGCTCACGCCGGAGGCCGTGGTGGCGCTGGCCGAGGCCGCCGCGGACCGGTACGGGTTCCGCGACTTCAAGCTCAAGGGCGGGGTGTTCTCCGGGGAGGAGGAGGTGGCCGCCGTCCGGGCGCTGGCCGCGCGCTTCCCCGACGCCCGCGTCACCCTGGACCCCAACGGCGCCTGGTCGCTGGCCGAGGCGGTCGCCCTCTGCTCGGACCTGCACGGCGTGCTCGCCTACGCCGAGGACCCCTGCGGCGCCGAGGACGGCTACTCCTCCCGCGAGGTGATGGCGGAGTTCCGGCGGGCCACCGGCCTGCCCACGGCCACCAACATGATCGCCACCGACTGGCGGCAGCTGGCGCACAGCGTCCGCACGCACGCGGTGGACATCCCGCTGGCGGACCCGCACTTCTGGACGATGCGCGGCTCGGTGCGGGTGGCCCAGCTGTGCCGGGACTTCGGGCTCACCTGGGGGTCGCACTCCAACAACCACTTCGACATCTCCCTGGCGATGTTCACCCACGTGGGCGCCGCCGCCCCCGGGCCGATCACTGCCCTGGACACGCACTGGATCTGGCAGGACGGACAGGCGCTGACCCGGCGTCCGCCGCGCATCGAGGACGGCGGGATCACCGTCCCGACCGCGCCCGGCCTGGGCGTGGAGCTGGACCGCGACGCCCTGGACGCGGCCCACCGGCTCTACCTGGAGCACGGGCTGGGCGCGCGCGACGACGCCGCCGCGATGCAGTACCTGATCCCCGGATGGGCCTTCGACCCCGACCGCCCGGCCCTGGTCCGCTGACACCGCCCCCTTCCCTTGGAGCCCTCATGAACACCCCCTCCCCGTCCGCCGGGACCCCGAGCGCCGCGCCGGAGCGCGGCGGCGCGGCCGACCGGATCGCCTCGGTCTCCCTCTCCCGGGTCGACCTCCCCCTGGCCGCCCCGATCAGCGACGCCAAGGTGCTGACCGGGCGCCAGCGGCCGCTCACCTCGGTGTCGATGCTGTTCGCCGAGATCCGCACCGAGGAGGGGCTGGAGGGGATCGGCTACACCTACTCCAAGCGGGCCGGCGGACCGGGCCAGTACGCCCACGCCCGCGAGGTGGCGCACGAGCTGGTCGGCGAGGACCCCAGCGACATCCAGCGCCTGTGGACCCGCCTGGTGTGGGCGGGGGCGTCGGTGGGCCGCAGCGGCCTGGCGGTCCAGGCGATCGCCGCCATGGACATCGCGCTGTGGGACCTCAAGGCCAAGCGGGCCGGCCTGCCCCTGGCCAAGCTGCTCGGCGCGCACCGGGACGCCGTGGACTGCTACAACACCTCCGGCGGGTTCCTGTCCTCGCCGCTGGAGGAGGTCGTGGAGAACACCCGGGCCGCCCGGGCGGCGGGCATCGGCGGGATCAAGATCAAGGTCGGGCACCCCGACAGGCGGGTCGACCTGGCCCGGGTGGCCGCGGTCCGCGAGGAGCTCGGCGACTTCCCGCTCATGGTGGACGCCAACCAGCAGTGGAACCGGAGCACGGCGGTGCGCATGGGGCGGCTGCTGGAGGAGTTCGACCTGGTCTGGATCGAGGAGCCGCTGGACGCCTACGACGCCGAGGGGCACGCGGCCCTGGCCCGCGAGCTGGCCACGCCGATCGCCACCGGCGAGATGCTGACCAGCGTGGCCGAGCACGAGGAGCTGCTGCGGGCCGGCGCGGTGGACTTCATGCAGCCGGACGCGCCGCGCGTCGGCGGGATCACCCCCTTCCTGGAGATCATGGCGCGCGGCCGGCGGGCCGGGGTGCGCATGGCCCCGCACTTCGCGATGGAGATCCACCTGCACCTGGCGGCGGCCTACGAGATCGACCCGTGGGTCGAGCACTTCGACTGGCTGGAGCCGCTCTTCGAGGAGCGGCTGGAGATCGCGGACGGGCGCATGCGCGTCCCGGACCGGCCGGGGCTGGGGTTCTCGCTCAGCGAGCGGGCGCGCGAATGGACCGCGCAGCAGGCGTTCGTGGACGCCGACGGGGTGAGGGACGTGCGGAGCTGACCCCCGCGTCGCCCGGGCGCGGCCCCGCCTCCGGCCCCGGCCGGGCGCGGGGCCGCTCCGTGTGCCCGGCCGCCGTCCGGGCCGCCGCGGGCGCCCCCGTCGCGCCTGCGCCGCTCCCAGGGCGCGCGTCGCGATACTCGACCCATGCTCAGCGGAATCCTCGAACGCGTCCTGCCCGCCTCGCAACTGCGCAGCCCGGACGACCTGCTGGACGACCTCGACCTGTCCACGGGGGACGGCCGCGCCAAGAGATCGGCGTTCTGGACGATGCTCACGCTGTCCGCGCTCATCGCCGCCGGGGGCGTCCTGACCGACTCCACGGCCACGGTGATCGGCGCGATGATCATCGCGCCGCTGTCCACCCCGATCATGGGGATCGCCCTGGGCATCGTCCGCCGGAGCCGGACCGACTCGGTCCGGACGGTCGTGCTGGGGTGCCTGCTCGTGATCGGTGTCGGCGTGGTGTTCTCCCTGGTCGTGCCCGGGGGCTACGACCTGCTCCAGAACGGCCAGGTCGCCGGGCGGACCTCCCCCGGGCTGCTGGACCTCGTCGCCGCCCTGGCCACCGGGGCGGCGGGGGCGGTGGGCCTGTGCCGCCGCGACGTGGCCGCGGTCCTGCCGGGGGTGGCGATCGCGATCTCCCTGGTCCCGCCCCTGGTCGTGGTGGGCGTGTGCCTGGGGCAGGGCGCGCTGTGGCTGTCGGCGGGGGCCGCGGTGCTGTTCCTGTCCAACCTGCTCGCCCTGGTCTTCGCGGGCATGGTGGTGTTCGCGGCCTCCGGGCACGGCGTCCCCGACGGGGACGGGGCCGCCCGGTCCGGGCGCAGGCCGCGGATCGTCCTGGGCGCGCTGTTCGCGGTCGTATTCGTCCTGCTGGCCGTCAACACCACCGCCACCGTCCTGATCGCGGTGTGGACGCACCGGGTCGAGGAGGCCGCCGACCGCTGGATCGCGCGGCAGCCGGACGCGTCGGTCACCCGCGTGTACACCGCCTCCCGGACGATGCACGTCGAGGTGCGCGCCCGGGAGGTGCCGCCGGTCGGCTCCCTGCTGGCCGACCTGCGCGGCCGGGTCCCCGACCGGCTCGTGATCGTGGTGGAGACCACGCGCGGCGAGTTCGTCGAGGCCGGCCCGGTCGGACGGTGACCGGGGCCGGCGCGACGCGGCGGCCGGGGGCGTACGAACGCCCCCGGCCGCCGGGCCGCTCCGTCGGCGGGGTGCGGGTCCCGGGCGCCCGCCGGGGGCGCCGGCCCGGCCCGCCTCCCCTCAGGGGGTGACGATCGGGAAGTCGGGGCGCGCCTCGTCCAGGACGGCCGTCAGCCGCCGGAGCACGCCGGCGTCCCCCTCGTGCTCGATCCCGTCCAGGTCGCCCGTGGACAGCAGCTCGAGCAGTTCCGGCTTGGACAGGGTCAGCGTCAGGTCGGCGCCGCCGCCCTTGGGGTCGGGGTAGTGGATGAGCACCCCGTTGGACAGCAGCGCCCGGTACCGCTCGCCGCTGTCGGTCATGTGCAGGTCCAGCGACAGCTTCTCCTTCCAGGCGCGCGGCCCGTCGACGCGGATGCCCACCGAGTCGAGGATCTGGGTGACGCTGAGCGCCGACGCCATGCTCTCGGCCAGGGCGATGGCCGTGGGCGGCACCCCCTCGCGCAGCTCCTGCGCGCCGACCAGGAAGAAGTTGCGCCAGGTGGCGCACTCGGCCCCGTGGCCGAGCCGGGTCAGCACCTCGGCCAGCAGGTCTTTCGCCCCGGCGTGGTCGGGGTCGGCGAAGACGGCGTGCGAGGCCAGCTCGGCGGCGAACCTGAGGTCGTCCTCCTCGGCGAAGGAGCGGGCCCGGTCCACGAGGGCGTCGACCCCGCCCATGGCCTTGGCGTAGCGCTCCCCCTGGGCCTGGGGCGGGTGCTGCCACAGGTGGGCGGGGTTGCCGTCGAACCAGCCCATGTAGCGCTGGTAGACGGCCTTGATGTTGTGCGAGACGGAGCCGTAGTAGCCGCGGATGCTCCACGCCCGCTCCAGACCGGGCGGGAGCGGCAGCTCCTCGGCGATCTCGATGCCCGTCGACCCCTTGTTCATCATCCGGAGCGTCTGGTCGTGCAGGTAGGCGTACATGTCGCGCTGCTCGGCGAGGAACCCGCGGATGTCCTCGGTGCCCCAGGTAGGCCAGTGGTGGGAGGCGAACACAACGTCGGAGTCGTCGGCGAACAGCTCGATGGTCTCGTTGAGGTAGCGCGACCACATGCGGGCGTCGCGGACCTGGGCGCCGCGCAGGGTGAGCAGGTTGTGCAGGGTGTGGCAGGCGTTCTCGGCGGTGCACAGGGCGCGGCGCTCGGGGAGGTGGAAGTTCATCTCCGCGGGGGCCTCGGTGCCCGGGGTCATCTGGAAGACGAACCGGACCCCGTCCAGGGTCTCCTCCTGGCCGGTGCGGGTGATCTCCAGGGTCGGCGGGATCAGCCCCACCTTCCCCTGGGAGGTGCCCGGGCCCAGGCCCACCCCCACGAACCCCTCGGGGCCGTGGTCGAGCGCGAAGGCGGTGAAGTACATGCCGCGCCGGATCATGGCGGTGCCGGCGTAGACGTTCTCCGAGACCGCGTGCTCCATGAAGTGCTCGGGGGCCACGATCGGCACCCTGCCGGAGGCGACGTCGGCCTCGTCCACGACCCCGGCCACGCCGCCGAAGTGGTCCAGGTGCGGGTGGGTGTAGACGACCGCGGTGACGGGGCGGTCGCCGCGGTGCTCGCGGTACAGGGCCAGACCGGCGGCGGCGACCTCCTCCGAGACCAGCGGGTCGATGACGACCACCCCGGTATCGCCCTCGATGAGGGTCATGTTGGACAGGTCCATGCCGCGGATCTGGTAGACGCCCTCGACGACCTCGAACAGGCCGTTGATCGCCGTCAGCCTGCCCTGCCGCCACAGGTGCGGGTGGACGGTCGGCGGCGCGGTCTCGGCGCCGTCGAGGAGGAAGGAGAAGTCGCGCACGTCCCAGACGGTCCTGCCGTCCTCACCGGTGATGTGCTGCGGGCCGGGGGCGATGAACCCGCGCTTGGCGTTGTCGAAGTCCGCGGTGTCGTCCGGGGAGGGCTCCGCGGAGGCGGTGTGGTCGTCCCCCGCCCTGGTCCGCGGAACGCCTGCGGTCCTGCTCCCGGTCTCGGTGGCACGCGCCATGGACCCCTCCTGAAGATGCGCTGTTCGGTCCGGGGCAACCCCCGAACCGTGAAAGTTCCGGGTCGGATCTACCCGTCCCGCGCCCGGATCAGGGCCAAGGGGCGGTCAACGTCTCTTTTGCCGGGGCGGCGCGGAGGGCGGCGCCCGGGTCCGGGGGCCGCCCTCCGGCGCCTCACCGCGCCGCGGCCTCCGACGGCAGGGAGACCTCGACCCTGTCCCGGGTCCCCCAGTCGGCGATGCGCCCGCAGGTGAGCATCGCGTACAGGTACAGGGGCCGCAGGAGGACGAGCCTCCACAGCGTGGCCACCGGTGCCAGCAGGAACAGCAGGAACCTCTGGAGCACCGTCTCGTCCGAGCGCACGATGGTGAAGATCCGCAGCGTCATCAGGTAGCCGACGGCCGTCCCGATCACCAGCGCGGCCACGGCGATGTCCCCCGCCTGCGCCCGCAGCCCCGGGTGGGCCAGGATCAGCAGGGGGATCGCGTACCCCAGGAACAGGTGGAGGTACTCCAGCACCGTCACCCAGAACACGACGCCCCGCACCGGCATGTAGCGCAGCCACCACAGGTGCCGGACGGTCGTGCCGCGCATCCAGCGCAGCTGCTGGCCGAAGTAGTGCCCGGCGCGCTCGGGCACCAGGGTGAAGACCAGCGACGAGGGCTGGTGGACCGTGTCGCCTTCGAGCAGCGCGTAGAAGGTGAGCATGGAGTCGTCGTTCATCTGCATCGGACGGCCCATGAAGGTCTCGTTCTCGTAGACCCCGGCCCGGTCGCGGACCAGATGGGCCCGGTAGAAGGCCAGCGTCCCCGAGTTGATCGTGACCCGGCGCAGGACCGACTGGGCGCTGCGCAGCCCCCGGGTGAACGGCAGGTACAGCAAACCGGTCATCCGGGTCAGCAGGTTGGTGCTCCGGTTGAGGACGATGACGTGCCCGGCGACCGACTGCACCTTCGGGTCGGCGAAGGGCACGAGCCCCTCCCGCACGGCGTGCCGGTCCATGACCGAGTCGCTGTCGAGCGTCACGAAGACGTCCGCGTCGTCCTGGGCGAGGACGTGCATCTGGGCGTAGCGCTTGCCCCGGTTCGGGGTGCGGTCCCAGGTCGCCTCCACCCCAGCCGCGGCCGCCCGCTCCAGGAACCGGTCCCGGATGTCGGCGTAGTCGACCGCCTCCCCGGTGTCGGGGTCGGCGGAGCCGTCGTCGACGACCCGGACCCGGTCCACCCGGCGGCTCTGCTCCAGCACCGAGCGCAGGCACATCTCCAGCACCCGGGGGTCCTCGTTGTAGACCGGGATCTGCACGGTGACGAACAGGCGGTCGAGTCCGGCCGCCTGCTCGCCGGTGGCCCGCATCGGGCGCTCGAACCAGGCCAGCGGGACCCACCACAGCAGGGCGAAGCACGCGAGCCACACCAGCCCCAGACTGGTCTCGGATCCCATTCCGTGGCGGACCATCACCACGAGGTGCACCGCACCCCAGGCGAAGAATCCGCTCAGGGCCAGCGCCGCGAGCGCGGCGACCATTCCGGGGCGCACGCAGCGCGCGGTCGGAAGCTCCTCGGGGCCGTGTTCCGTCGTCACTCGGTCGGACCCCGGTCCGGACGGAACGAGAACCTGATGAAGAGCGCTCCGACGAGCGTCAGCACCAGCCCGATGGCGATGAGCCACAGGTGTCCCGTGGCGAGGCCCGTCGCCGCCAGTGTGGCTCCCGACCCCGTTGCCGATCCGTAGGGCATGGCCCTCCCTTTCACGCTTTCCCGATGGAACGGCTCCCACTGTTCCATCCCCCTTTACGGGGTTTCGGTCCGGCGGTGAAAGTTTCACGCCAAGAGAACCCAAGGAAAACGCAAATTCGAAGGGACGAAAAGGACAGGGGGATCCTTCGAAGAAATGCCGGATATCCGCACATGAGGAAAAAGGGTCCGGCGGGGCGTCGAGGGCGGGGCGCTCAGGAGAGCAGCGCCTCCAGCCCCTTGGCGGCGAAGACGCCGCCGAAGACGAACAGCACGGTCATGGTGACGGTGTCGTTGTTGGCGATCAGCCAGGTGCGCGCCCTCTCCAGGGCCCGTGTGCCGTGTTCGCCGGACACCGCCACGGCGACCAGCGGCACGAGCAGGCCGAGGCTGCCCAGCACCGCGAAGACCAGGGCGGCCAGAGCGGTCCCGCCCGCCCCGAGCCCGAAGGAGGCCACGGCCGCGCCGCCGCCGAGGACCATCGCCAGGCTCTTGGGGTTGGCCCCGGCCAGCAGCGCCGCCAGCCCCACGACCCTGCCGGCGCCCATGGAGTCGATGGCGGTCAGCCAGGCGGGCGGCGCGGGGTCGGCCCCCTCGGGCCGCTTCATGTGGTCCCTCAGGTTCTTGACCGCGACCAGCAGCAACAGCAGGCCCAGCAGCAGCTGCACCCAGCCGACCCACGCCGGGGAGTCCCCGACAGCGGTGGTGTCCCCGGCCCCGGCGACGAGCGCCACCGCGGTGGAGACGACGAAGACGACGCCCGCCCAGGTGAGGACGAAGACCAGGGCCTTGCCCCGGCCGCCCGGTGCCATGAGCAGCAGGATCACGGCCACGATCGGCAGCGGGGCGGCGATCAGCCCCAGCGCGAACGGCAGGACCTGCGCGAGTGCGTTGAGCACGGTTCCTCCGGTCAGTCGTCGGATGCGGGAGCGCGTTCGGTTCCGGTCCCCGGGCCGCCGCGGATGCGGGCGCGGGCGGCCCGCACCGCCTCCTCCACCGACGGGTACAGCACCTCGGGGTGGTGCAGCAGGTCGCGGACCTGGCCCAGGTCGCGGGCGAGGAACAGGTCGGCCCCGTGTCCGGACAGCCCGTCGGCGAGCCGGTCGAGCATGCGCGCGGCGGTGGCGTCCACGAAGGGCACCGCGCGCATGTCCAAAACCACCGCCCGCACGTCCCGCGGGCGGGCCGCGTCCACGAGCCGGTCGTGCACGTACTCGGAGTTGGCGAAGTACAGGCCGCTCTCCACCCGCAGTACGGCCACCCGGTCCTCGGCGGCCGCGGCGGGGTCGCGCGCCCGGTCCACCCACCGGGGGGAGGCGCCCCCGGGCCCGGTGACCCTGCCCAGTTCGGCCAGGTGGGGGCGGGAGGAGCGGCGCAGCAGGAGCAGCAGCGAGATGCCCACGCCGACCAGCAGGCCCTGGAGGGTGCCCAGCAGCAGCACGCCGAGCAGGGCGGCGACGGCGCCCAGGAAGTCGGTCCGGGCGGCCAGGCCGTAGACGGCGGTCAGCGCCGGGGTGGCGAGCCGGTACAGCTCCCGCAGCGCGGCCGCGTCCACCAGTTCCAGGACGGCGGAGACCACCACGGCGGCCAGCACCGCCTCGGGCAGCTTCTCGAACAGGCCGGTGAGGAACAGCAGGGTGAGGACCGTGAGCAGTGCGGCGGTCAGCCCGGACACCTGGGAGCGGGCCCCGGCCGCGCCGTTGACGGCGGTCTTGGACAGGCTGCCGTTGACCACCATGCCCGAGCACAGCCCCGAGGCCAGGTTGGCGCCGCCCAGGCCGAGGAGTTCGCGGTCGGGGTCGATGCGGTCCCCCGACTTGGCGGCGTAGGTGCGGGCCGCCCCGAGCCCCTCGGCGAACCCCACCAGGGCGATGCCCGCCGCGCCCGCGACCAGGGCCCCGTACTGCGACAGCGCCAGGTCCGGCGGCCCCACCGGCGGGAGTCCGCCGGGCAGCGGGCCCACGATGTCCAGGCCCTGGCGGTCCAGGCCGAAGACCCAAGTGGCGCCCACGGCCAGGATCACCACCACCAGGGAGGCGGGGACCACCGGAAGGAAGCGCTTGAGCAGCAGCAGCGCGGCCAGGGCGGACAGGCCCACGGCCAGGGTGAGCGCGTCGGTGTCCCCCAGGCTCGAGAGGAATCCCCACAGCCTGCCGAAGAACTCGCCCTCGCCGCCCTCCGTCCCGGTGAGCTTGGGCAGCTGGCCGACGATGATGGTCAGCGCCAGGCCGATCACGAACCCCTTGAGGACGGGCTCGGAGATGAAGGAGGCCACGAACCCCAGCCGCAGCAGGCCCGCGACCAGCGCGATCACACCGGTGACCAGGGCCAGTGCCGCGGTGGTGGCCACCGCGTCCCCGCCGCCGCCCACGGCCGCGGCCACCACGGACGCGGACAGCAGGGCGGTGGAGGACATCGGCCCGACCACCAGCTGGCGGGAGGACCCCAGCAGGGCGTACAGGAGCAGGGCGACGGGGGCGGCGTACAGGCCGATGATCGGCGGGACCCCGGCGATGGTGGCGTAGGCGATGGACTCCGGGACCAGGACCGCCCACACGGTGAGCCCCGCGACCACGTCGCCGCGCAGCCATGCCCGCCGGTACCCCCGGAAGCCCGGCGGAACCCGGCGCCGGCGGCCCCCGGGAGCCGTCCCGGTGGAATCCATACCCTCACCCTTCGTCGTCCCGCCCGGGCCCGTGCCGCCCCGCCGCGCGCGGGCGGCGGGGCGGTCGTGCCGGGGCTCTGCCGTCGGCGGCGGGGGGCGGGCGCACGCGCCGCGACGGGCTCGGACCCCGACGCGGCGGCAGGGTCAGGTGTCCCCGAGGGCGGGGCGCGGGCACATCCCGATCCGGTACGGGATCGGCAAAGAACGCCCCGCCCCCGGGGAGCGTTCGCTCACCTGCGCAGCAGGGAGCGGATCGCCTCCGTGATCTCCTCCGGCGCCGACTCGGCCATGAAGTGCCCGGCGTCCAGGGTGCGGTGCTCCAGGTCGGTGGCCCACCGGCCCCACAGGCCCGCGGCGTCGTAGCCGAGCGCCGCGCCCCAGTCCTGCTGGATCACCGTGACCGGCATGTCCAGGGTCCGCCCGGCCGCGCGGTCGGCGCGGTCGTGTTCGAGGTCGATCCCGGCGGAGGCGCGGTAGTCGGCCACGATCGACGGGACGGCCTCGCGCGAGGCCCGCAGGTACTCGGCCCGGACGTCGGCGGGGATCGCCCGGTCGTCGGCCCCCCAGCCGTCGATGAAGCTCGCGAAGAAGTCGTCGGCGACCGCGGAGATCATGCGCTCCGGGAACCCGGGCGGCTGGGCCATCAGGTAGAGGTGGAAGGCCACGCGGGCGTCGGCGCCGTGCAGCACGTCCCACATGTCCAGGGTCGGCAGGACGTCCAGGGACAGCAGGTGCGTGACGGTGCCGGGGTGATCGAGCCCGGCGCGGAAGGCGACGAGCGCGCCCCGGTCGTGCCCGGCCAGGGCGAAGCGCTCGTGCCCGAGGGCCGCCGCCAGCGCGACGATGTCGGCGGCCATGGTGCGCTTGGCGTAGGTGTCGGAGCCGGCCTCGGCGGGCTTGCCGCTGGCCCCGTACCCGCGCAGGTCGGGGCAGATGACGGTGTGGTCGGCCGCCAGCGCGGGGGCGACGTGCCGCCACATCAGGTGGGTCTGCGGGAAGCCGTGCAGCAGGACGACGGCGGGGCCGGTGCCCAGGACGGCGGCGGTGATCGGGACGCCGGGGGCCACCTCGACGGTGACGGTCTCGGAGCCGGGGATGGTGCGGGACATGGATACCTCTCTCGGTGCGTGGAGCCTGACACCGACGAGCATCGCGGGCGCCGATCAGTGTCCGATCAGTACCGGTGCCGGGCACCGGTGCTAGCGTCACGACGGTGCACACCTGGGATCTGCGCGTCCTCGGCCCGGTGCGGGTCGTCGGCGCCGACGGGCGGCCGGTCGCGCTGGGCGGCCGGCGCCAGCGCGAACTGCTCTGCCTGCTGCTGACCGCCCGCGGGCGGGTGGTCGGCGTGGAGCGGCTGGTCGACGAGCTGTGGCCGGACGACCCGCCGCCGCGCGCCAAGGGCGCGGTGCGCACCTTCGTCTCCGACCTGCGGCGGGCGCTCGAGGCCGACCGGCGGCGGCCGCGGGTGCTGGTCACCGAGGGCGCGGGGTACGCGCTGCGGCCGCCGCCGGAGTGCGTCGACGTCCGCCGGGCGGAGCGGTGGGCGGAGCAGGCGGGCGGGGCGCCGCCCGAGGAGGCGGCCCGCCTTCTGGGCGACGCCCTGGCGCAGTGGCGCGGGGAGCCCTTCGAGGAGTTCGCCGACGCGGAATGGGCGCGGGCGGAGCGGGCCCGGCTGGCGGAGCTGCGCGTGCGCACGGTCGAACGGCTCGCCCGGGCGCGGCTGGACACCGGGCGGATCGACGAGGCGGTCGCCTCGCTGAGCGCCCTGGTGGGCTCCCACCCCTGGCGCGAGGAGGCCTGGCGGCTGCTGGCGCTGGGGCTGTACCGGGGCGGCCGGCGGCGCGACGCCCTGGCGGCGCTCGCCGGGGCCCGCGCCCGGCTGGTCGACGAACTCGGGCTGGACCCCGACCCCCGGCTGGCGGAGCTGGAGGTGCGCATCCTGCGCGGCGACCCGGCGCTGCGGTCGCCGGCGTCGGAGCGGGACGTGTGGTCGAACGCCGCGGCGGCGTACGCGTCCGTCCCGGCGCGCAGCCGGCTGGAGACGACGGCCGCGCTCATCTCCGACCTGGCGGTGTCGGGAGCGGTGGCGGCCGCGGCGGAGCAGCGGCTGGAGGCGATCACGGCGGCCGAGCGGTTCGGCGACCCGGAACTGACGGCGCGCGTCATCGGCCGGTTCGACGTCCCGGGGGTGTGGACGCGCTCGGACGACCCGGAGGGCGCGGCGGCGGTGGTCGCCGCGGCGGAGCGGACCCTGGACCGGCTCGGCGACGGCGGGAGCCGGGCGGCGCGGGCGCGGCTGCTGGCGACCGTCGCGATGGAGAGCCGCGGCACCGCGGACCGCGGGGCGCAGGCGCGCGAGGCGGAGCGGATCGCCCGGGAACTGGGGGACCCGCGGCTGCTGTGCACGGCGCTGGCGGGGCGGCTGATGCAGGAGTTCGGGCGCACGGGGCTGGCGGGGCGGCGCCGCGACCTGGCGGCGGAGGTCGTGGACGTGGCGGTGGACCACGACCTGGCGACGTTCGAGGTCCACGGGCGGATCAGCCGGATGCAGGCGCTCAGCGCGCTGGGGCTGTTCGCCGAGGCGGACGCGGACGCGGAGCGGGTGGACGCCCTGGCCGACCGGTTCGACCGGCCGCTCGCCGCGGTCTTCACGGCCCTCTACCGCCGTATGCGCGAGGACCGCCCACCCGCCGAGGCCGCCGCGGTCCTGGCCCGCTCCGGCATGGCCGGTCTGGCCGAGGGCACCGCGGCGCTCCTGGAGGCCGCGTCCCTCCCCGACGGTGGCGGAATCGACCCGGCCCCGGACCTGGACCCGGGCCCGTACGCGCCCTGGGTCCTGCCCTGGCTCGCCGCCCGCGCCGGCGACCGCGACCGCGCCCGGGCCCTCCTGGACGCCGTCCCCGCTCCCCCGCACGACCTCCTCCAGGAGGCGCTGTGGCTCCTCGTGCTCAAGGCCGCCCGCCTCGCCGGCCATCCGGCGGCCCTGCGCCGCGCAGCCGACGCCCTGCGCCCGGCCTCCGCCGAGCGCGCCGCCGGCAGCGCCCTCCTGGACCTCGGCCCCATCGCCCCCTGGCTCCCCGCCCCGCCCCTGTGACCCGCCCGGGGGCTCTAGTCCTGGTCCGGGCCGTTCTCGGTCGGGCCGGGCTCCGGGGACGGGGTCTCCGCCGTGTCGGGCGGGGGCGTGGCCACGCTGAGGTGGACGGCGTTGGCCCACGGGTCCTCGAAGGCGACCGTCCGGCCGTCGTCGCGGACCGGGACCCGGTAGTGCCGCATGCGCTCGGTGAGTTCGCCGACGTCGTCGGGCGACGGCACCTCGATGTCCACCCGCCCCAGGCCGAGGGTCTGCCGGCGACGCCCGGCCCCGCGGCTGTTCCACACGTTCATCGCCATGTGGTGGTGGTAGCCGCCGGCGCTGACGAACACGGCCTGGTCCCCCAGGGACAGCGTCACGTCGAAGCCCAGCTTGGTGGAGTAGAAGTCGCGCGCCGTCTCCACGTCGCCGACGGAGAGGTGGATGTGGCCGACCCGCGCGTCCCCGATCGGCTCCCCGGCGAGCCCGCGCTCGTCGAGGTGGTCGCGCAGGAAGGCGTTCGGGTCGAGGAAGAGGGTGTTCATCTCGACCCGGCCGTGGGTCCAGCTCCACTGCGTGCGGTCGCGGTCCCAGTACAGCTCGACGCCGTTGCCCTCGGGGTCGTCGAAGTAGAACGCCTTGCTGACCAGGTGGTCGCTGGAGCCGGTGAACGACCCCGGGCGCAGGCGCGCGACGGAGTAGACCGCCGAGGCCAGGGCCGCCTCCGTGTCGAAGAGGATGGCGGTGTGGAACAGCCCCGCGTCCCGCGGTGAGGCGTGGCGCAGGCCCGGGGTGTGCACGAGGACGACGGCGGGTCGGCCGGGGCGTCCGAGGGTCACCTGCGGCCCGGCCTGCTCCAGGACGGACAGGCCGACCCCGTCGCGGTAGTAGGCGGTCATCGCGTCCAGGTCCGCGACGTTGAGGGTGACGGCGCCCATCGAGGTGCCGGCTGCGAGACGTGTCGGTGTGCTCATGCCCCCGTCAACTCACTTGAACGCTCAACCATTCCCGTCGCGGCGGCACGGCGCGGCTCCTGGTCCGCTCAGTCCTCCACCCTGCTGCGGGACCGGTACAGCAGGTCCTGGTAGTCGGGGTGGCGGGCGATCCAGCCCGCGAAGAAGGGGCAGGTCGCCAGCACCCGCAGGTTCGCGGCCCGCGCCTCGTCGAGGGCTGCGCGGGCCAGCGCGGACCCGACCCCCTGCCCCCGTACTCCGGGCCAACCTCGGTGTGCACGAACGCGATGAGCTCCGGCGTACGGATGTACTCCGCGACGCCCGCGACCCCGGACTCCCCGTCGACACGGGCCTCGTAGCGCTTGGCCTCGGGCGCGTCCCTCACTTCGACCGCCATGCGGCCCCTCCCTCTGCTCGATCGACCGGCTCCCCGCGCCGCCCGATCCTGTCGGCACACCGATTCGCCGATGCGGCGAACCGGTGTCGGGCGCCCGCGGCACGGACGGCCCGGCTCCATCCAAGTGGATGACGTGTCCACTATTCAGGGTCGGTACTTGACGTGTCAACCGATCGGCCTCGGAAACCCCGGAACCCGACGTACAGGGGATTCCCGCTACCAAAAAGTTGATTCATCATCTACCATCCGGAGGGCGCGTCGATCACCGCCGTCGCACCCGCGCAGCAGGAGGGGCGGCGCGGCGCCCGCCCGCAGGACACGTACACGACCGCCCCGCCACCCCGGCGACACAGCGAAGGAAGTGACGACCATGACCGGCCCGTCGACGACGAACTGGCCCGGCCTGCGGGTCTCGGACTGGACGCCCACCCGCGACACCCTGCACATGTGGACCCAGATCGTGGGCAAGATCCGCATGGCCCACACACCGCTGGTCAACCACTGGTGGCAGGTGACCCTCTACGTCAGCCCGCGCGGGCTGACGACGTCGGCCGTCCCCCACCGCTCGGGGGCCTTCGAGATCGAGTTCGACTTCATCGGCCACCGGCTGGAGGTCCGCAGCAGCGACGGCGGCGCGCAGAGCCTTCCGCTGCGGCCGATGGCGGTCGCCGAGTTCTACGCCCGCGTCCTGGACATGCTCGACCGGCTCGGGATCGAGGCGCCGATCCGGCCGCGGCCCAACGAGGTCGACCCGGCCATCCCCTTCGCCGAGGACCACGAGCACGCCTCCTACGACGGCGAGGCGGCCGCTCTGTTCTGGCGCCAGCTGCTCCAGGCGAACCGGGTGATGGGCGAGTTCCGGTCGCACTTCGTCGGCAAGGTCAGCCCGGTGCACTTCTTCTGGGGGGCCATGGACCTCGCCTGCACCCGCTTCTCCGGACGGTCGGCGCCGCCGCACCCGGGCGGAGCCCCCAACTGCGGGGACTGGGTCATGGTCGAGGGGTACTCGCGGGAGCTGTCCAGCTGCGGGTTCTGGCCCGGCGGCGGCGAGGGGGGCGCCTTCTACTCCTACGCCTACCCCGCACCCGAGGGGTTCGCCGACCACCCGGTCGGCCCCGAGGGCGCGTACTACAGCACCGAGTACCAACAGTTCCTGTTCCCCTACGAGGCCGCCCGCTCCGCTCCCGACCCCGACCGCGCGGTCGCGGAGTTCCTGCGCACCACCTACGAGGCCGCCGCGGACCTCGGGCGCTGGGACCGCACCGCGCTGGAGGACGACCCCCTGCGGTGGCGGGAGGAGGCGGCGTCCCGGGTGAACGGCGAGGGCTGACCGGGGCCGCCCGCCGGCCTCGGCGCCGGCTGCCGGGTCCCGCCGCCGGTCGGCGGGGCCGCCGCGGCCCGCCGGCCCGCGCACCGGAGCGGGGCCCGGCGGGCGGGTCGGCGGGCGCCTCCCCACCGGGGGCGCACCGGCGCCGATCGGGTTCAAGTGGATGAGGTGTCAACCACTTCGTTACACTGCGCCCATGAACGCGACGCCGCGCTGGCTGGCCCCGGACGAGAAGGCGGCCTGGGACGGCTTCATCCGGATGCAGGAGACGCTGCTGGGGCGCCTGGGCAGGCTCCTCCAGGCCGACTCGGGGATGTCCGCCTCCGACTACATCGTGCTCGCCAACCTCACGGAAGCGGGCGGGCGGATGCGCTTCCTGGAACTGGCCAGGCTGGTGCACTGGGAGAAGAGCCGCATGTCCCACCAGGTCTCCCGGATGGCGAAGCGCGGGCTGGTGGCCAAGGAGGACTGCCCCGACGACGCCCGCGGCGCGTTCGTCGTCGTCACCCCGGAGGGGTACGAGGCGATCGAGGACGCCGCGCCGCAGCACGTCGAGCACGTTCGCCGCCTGTTCATCGACGCCCTGACGCCGCACCAGCTCAGCACCTTCGCCCGGCTCACCAGGCGCGTCTCGGACCACATGGCCGAGCAGCCGGACTGACCGAACACCACGGCGGGGATCCCGCCTGGAGGGGACGGGGAGGGTGTACGCCCGGCACGGGCCGTCCCGGACTCCGCGCGGCACCGTCAGGGGACCCGGGGCCGTCGACGCGGGACGTCCGGCCCGTCCCCTACTCCACCGCGGTGCGCCGAAGGGGGACCGCACACCGCCCGGGGCGGAGGGAGCACGGCACCGTGTCCGTGCCCACCGAGTCCGTGCCCGCCGACCAGAAGGAAGAGCGCGATGACCAACCAAGAGACCCGGCCGGACACGCACGTGTGCGCCGACGGCGGGCTGCCCGGCCCGCTGGCCGCACGCGAGGACGGGGTGCCGGTCGAGATCATCACCGCCCGCGACGTGCCCCTGGGCGGGCCGCGCGCGATGAACGTGCGCCGCACCCTGCCGCAGCGCCAGCGCTCGCTGATCGGGGCGTGGTGCTTCATCGACCACTACGGCCCCGACGACGTGGCGGCCACCGGCGGCATGGACGTGGCACCACACCCGCACACGGGGCTGCAGACGGTCAGCTGGCTGTTCGAGGGGGCCATCGCCCACATCGACTCCGGCGGCCACAGCGCGGACGTCCTCCCCGGGGAGGTCAACCTGATGACGGCGGGGGCGGGCATCTGCCACTCCGAGACCTCCACCGCGGACTCCGGCCGGCTCCACGGGGTCCAGCTCTGGGTCGCCCTGCCGGAGGAGGCCAGGCACAGCCCGGAGCGCGGGTTCGAGCACTTCGTCCCCGAACCCGTCGGGTTCCCCGGGGGCTCCGCGCTGGTCTTCCTCGGCTCGCTGCTGGGCTCGCGGTCGCCGGTGGCCACGTACACGCCGCTGGTGGGCGCCGAATTGCGCCTCGACCCCGGCGCTGAGCTCACCCTCTCCGTCGACCCCGGGTTCGAGCACGGGCTCCTGGTGGACACGGGCGGGAGCGTCACCCTCGAAGGGGTGCACGTCCCCAAGGACGCCCTGGGCTACACCGGCATCGGCGCCCGGACACTGCGCGTCGCCAACGGGGGCTCCGAGCCGGCCCGGCTCGTGCTCCTGGGCGGCGCCCCCTTCGGCGAGGAGGTCGTCATGTGGTGGAACTTCCTGGGCCGGACGACGGAGGAGATCAGCCGGTACCGCGAGGAGTGGGAGGCCCAGGGCGAGCGCTTCGGCCGCGTCGAGGGGTACGTGGGTCACGGCGGCCCGGGCAGGAACCGCGAGGGGATGTCCAGGATCCCCGCCCCGGAGCTGCCCCCGGTCCGGATGCGGCCGCGCAAGAACCCGCCGCCCCACGCGCAGCTCAACGGCTGACCGGCGCCGCCTGTCCCGCCGACCGTACCGGTCCCGCCGGCCCGGCCGCCACCCGCCCCGCACGGGCGCACGAACCAACGCGACCACCGCACCCACCACTCCCGCCGTCCCCACCACCGACCCGGCCGGGCACCGTCCCCGCAGAGAGGCAGCCGAGATGACCGAACAGCACACCGACAGGACGGGCGCCCCCGTGTCCATAGCCCTGGACCGGACGCGCGCCGTCAGCGCCTACACCGTGAGCACGCAGGACGGCGCCCTCGCCGGGCGCGCGGACTTCGTCGACCCGCCCGGTGCCCCCGGCGAGCGCGTCTTCTTCCACACCGAGGTCGCCCCGGAGTTCGGCGGCCGCGGCCTGGCCGGGCTGCTCGTCCGCGAGGCCCTGGCCGACGCGGTCCGCGGGAACCTCACCGTCGTGCCCGTGTGCCCGCTCTTCGCCGCGCACCTGAAGAAGCACGGCGAGGAGTACACGGCCGGGGGCGGGCGGTTCCGCCGGCCCAGACCGGCCGACCTGGCCCTGGTCGAGGAGACCGTCAGGGGCGGGGGCGACGCGTGAGCGCGGAACGCCCCTACATCGACAAGGAGCACCCCGAGGTCTACCGGGCGATGGTCAAGGCGGCCGCCGCCTCCCGGACCGCGGCGAACGAGGCCGGGCTGGGCGACGACCTCATCGAGATGATCAACATCCGGGTGTCCCAGATCAACGGGTGCCCGACCTGTCTGAGCATCCACGCCGCGAAGGCGCGCAAGGCCGGTGTCGAGCAGAGCACGCTGGACGTGCTGCCGGCCTGGCGCGAAACCACCCTGTTCACCGACGCGCAGAGGGCCGCGTTCGAGCTGGCGGAGTCCCTGACGGTGCTCGACCCGACCGTCGACCGGCAGGCCGTCAACGCCCGCGCGGCCGCCCACCTGAGCACCGCCCAGATCTCCGCGGTGGAGTGGACGGCCACGCTCATCAACGCGTTCAACCGCATCTCGATCGCCAGCGGCCACCCGGTGGTCCGGCGGTAGAACGACCGCGCCGCCCGGGGGCTCCCCCGGCGCGGCGGCGGGCCCGGCGCCCGCGCCCCTTGCCGACAGGCTCCGGGCGCGGGCGCCGTCGTGTGCCGGGCCGGGGAGCGGGCCGCCCGGCCCCGGCCTCCGGCCCTCCCCTCCCCCGCAGGCGGACCCGTGCGACCGGGACGTTTTGACACCCGGATCGGATAACCGCTATCTATTGGCTAACCGTTAGGGGGCAGAGTGCAGGACGCAGTGCTGGCGATGCTCGCCAAGGAGCCGTCGCACGGGTACCGACTGCGCGCCCGGCTCCAGCAGAGCCTGGGGCCGCTGGGCGCGTCGATGAACCCCGGCCAGATCTACGTGACCCTGGGCCGACTGGAGAAGGCCGGGCTCGTGGTCTGCGAGCAGGCGGACGACGGCCTCCCCGAGCGGTCGGACCGCAAGGTCTACGCCCTCACGCCGGCCGGGCAGCAGCGCGTGGCCGCCTGGCTGGCCGAGGTGAACTGGCCCAAGCCCGACCTCGCGGAGTTCCACCTGAAGCTCGTCGCGGCCGCCGCGGCCCGGCTGGCCGACCCGGTCGAACTCGTGGCGGCGCAGCGCCGCGAACTGCTGCGCCGCCTGCACGAGGTGCAGCAGGCGGCACTGGCCGAGCCCGCGGGCTCCCCCGGCGTCCTGCTGCTGGAGGGGGTCGTCCTGCGGTTGCAGGCGGACCTGCGCTGGTTGGCCGCCTGCGAGCGGGCCTGGTCGAAAGCCGACGACGAATCCGAGGACAGATGAACGTGTCGAGTGCCGTGATCCGGGCCCGGGGCCTGGTGAAGCGCCACGGTCAGGGACAGGGCGGGTTCCGTGCCGTCGACGGGGTCGACCTGGACGTGCCCGAGGGCCAGATGCTGGCCGTCACCGGGCCCAGCGGCTGCGGGAAGTCCACACTGCTCCACCTGCTGGGCGGACTGGAGCGGCCCACGGACGGGGAGGTGTGGTTCGCCGGACGGCGCATCGACACCCTGAACGAGCGGGCCCTGGCCCGGCTGCGGTGCCGGTCCGCGGGCTTCGTCTTCCAGGCCTTCCACCTGGTGGAGGAGCTGTCGGCGGCGGAGAACGTGGAGCTGCCCGCCCTGCTGGCGGGGCGCTCCCGGCGCGAGGCCCGGCGCCGCGCGGGCCGCCTGCTGGAGCGGGTCGGGCTCGCGGACCGGGCGGGGCACCTGCCCGCGCAGCTGTCCGGCGGGCAGCGCCAGCGGGTCGCCATCGCCCGTGCGCTGGTCAACGAGCCCCTGGCCGTCCTGGCCGACGAGCCGACCGGCAACCTCGACAGCGCTGCGACGCTGGAGGTGCTGCGGATCTTCCAGGAGCTGCGCGCCGCGGGGCAGACCCTGGTGATCGTCACGCACGACGAGCGGGTCGCGGCCGTCGCCGACCGGGTGGTCTCGATGCGCGACGGCATGTTCGTCGACGACACCCGGCTGGCGGGCACGGGCACCGGGTGGCTCGGCGGCCTGGTCGGACTGGAGGACTGATGGGGCGCGTCGTGCTCGTCGCCCGGCTCGCCTGGGCCGGGATCCGCCGGCATCGAACCCAGGCGGTGATCCTGGTGCTCGCGATGACCGTGGCCACGGCCGCCGCGGCGACGGGGCTGTCCCTGCGCGGGGAGACCGAGTCCCTGTACATGCAGACCCGGGAGGCCACGGCCGGACCGGACGTGGTGGTGCTCGCGGCCGAAACGGACCTCGCCCCGGCCCCGGACCTGGCCCCGCTGGCGCGGGAGCCCGAGGTCGTCGCCCACAACGGGCCCTTCCCCGTCGTCTACGCCACCCTCACGGCGCGCGGGTACGACTCGCGGGTGGTGGTGCACGGGGCCGACGAGAACCCGGGCGAGGTCGGCCGTCCGCTGCTGACGTCGGGCGACTGGGTGAGCCCCGGAGGGGTGGTGCTGGAGCGGGGCTTCGCCACCGCCCTGGGCGCGGGCGTCGGCGACCGCGTGACCATCGCCGACCGCTCGTACCCGGTCGTGGGGACCGCCGTGACCGCGGCGACCGGTGTCTACCCCTGGGCGGCACAGGTCGGCCCCGGCGGCGGACCCACGGACTACAGCGGCCTGGCCTGGCTGACCGAGGCCGACGCCCGGGAGCTGGCCGCCCGGGACCTCCCCGTGGCCACGGCCCTGCACCTGCGGTTGCGCGACCCGGACCTGGCCGAGGAGTTCATCGAGGCCAACGCCTCCCCCGTCCCCGGGGTGGCGTACCGCAGCTGGCGGTCCATGGCCGAACAGGACGCCGTCCTGCTCCGCAACGTCCGGCCGATCCTGACCGTCGGCGGCTGGCTGCTGGGCTTCCTGGCCGTCACCGGGGTGGCGGTGCTGGCCGCAGGGCGCATCGTCGAGCAGACGCGCCGGGCGGGGGTGCTCAAGGCCGTCGGCGCCACGCCCGGCCTGGTCGCCGCCGTGCTGTTCACCGAGTTCCTGGCCCTGGCGCTGCTGGCGAACGCGCTGGGGCTGGTGATCGCCCGCCTGGCCCTCCCAGCGGTCGCCGCACCCACCGCCAGCCGGATCGGGGAGGCCGCCGGGCCCGGTTTCACGGCCGTGGCCGTGACGGTCGTGCTCTCCGTGGCCGTGGCGGCGCTGGCCACCGTGCGTCCCGCGCTGCGGACCCTGCGCGCCTCGACCGCCGCCGTCCTGGCGGACACCGCGCGGCGGCCGCAGGACCGCTCCCGGCTGACGGCGCTGTCCGCGCTGCTGCCCGCGCCGCTCATGCTGGGGCTGCGGATCACCGCCCGCCGGCCGGGCCGGGCCGTGCTGCAGGCGTGCTCCACGGCCGCCACGGTCATCGCCCTCACCGCCTCGCTGACCCTCTCCGTCCAGACCGTGCGGAGCTACGGCGTGTACGGCTCCTCGGACCTGGCCAACCTCCGGGACGTCCACGACCACCGCCTGCTGACGGTGGTCACCGTCCTGCTCGTCGTGCTCGCCGTCGTGAACACCGTCGCGTCCACGTGGACCACGGCCCTGGAGGCCCGGGTGAGCATGGCCGTCGCGCGGGCGCTGGGCGCCACCCCCGGGCAGATCACCGCGGGCCTGGCGATCGCCCAGCTCCTGCCCGGCCTGCCCGGCGCCGCCGTCGGCCTCTTCATCGGCGACGGCGTGCTCTCGCTCTTCGCCGCCCGGAACGCGGTCGAGGCCCCCACGCCCTGGCTGTTCGGCGCGGCGCTGGCGACCCTCGCGGCGACGGTGGCGCTCACGGCCCTGCCCGCGCGCCTGGCGGCCCGCCGGCCCGTGGCCCGGGTCCTCAGCGGCGAGACCCCCTGACCGCCCGGCCCGCGCCCCTCGGCGGGGCGGTCCCGGCCGGGAACGGGCGGCGGGCCGCGGTGTGTACGCTTCCCCCGGTGCCCCGCACGCCCCGCCCCCCCCCGGAGGACGCCTTGCGGAGATTCGCTCCGTGGATCGCGCTCGTGCTCGTGATCCTCTTCGTCACCCTCGTCCTGGGTGTCAGGTCCGTGCTCGTACCGGCGAACCGGCCCTTCGAGTACGGCGACGGGATCCGGATCCAGCTGCTGGGCATCTCCCACGAGGACGTCGGCGGGGAGGAGCGGGTCACCTGGGGAGTGGAGGTCATCAACGGGACGGGGAGGCCGCTGGACCTGAGCGTCTCCTCGACCTGCCGCCACGCCGCGTCGCCCTGGGAGGAGTCCGGCCCCTCCGCCCTGGCGGAGCGGAGCGGTGAGGAGGTCGGGCTCCCCGCGCTCCTCGCGACGAGCGTCGCGGACTCCTGCCCGTCACCGGAGTCGGGCCGGTGGTGGGTGTACACGCTCACCCTGGAGGACCGCACGGGCGGGACCGGCTCCCGTTCCGTCGTCTTCGCCGGCCGGGCCCACTGAGCGCCCGCTGGCTGGGCGGTCCCGGCGGGCCGGGTGCGGGTGTTCCGGCCTCGGCCCCTTACCCGCGCGGGGTCCCGCACGCCACAATCATCCCCATGACCGAGGCGAGGTGGGCATGCGGCAGGGGGTAGAGCTCAACGGCAGGTACCGGCTGGACTCCCGGCTCGGGCACGGGGGCATGGGGCAGGTGTGGAGGGCCCTGGACCTCGCCCTGGGACGGTTCGTCGCGGTCAAGCTCGTCCTCGACCACGCCCCCGAGGAGCTGGAGCACCGCCTGCGGCGGGAGGGCCGGGCGGCGGCCCGCCTGGACCACCCGTCGATCGCCAAAGTGTTCGACATCGGTGGACACGGCGGGCGCGTGTACCTGGTGCTCGAACTCCTCGAGGGCGAAGACCTCGGCCGGACGCTCGTCGGCCGCACCCGGGGCCTGGACCTCGGTTCCGTCTTGGACATCGGCGCCCAGGTCGCCGAAGGGCTGGCCGCCGCGCACGGGGCCGGCGTCGTCCACCGCGACATCAAGCCCGCTAACCTCTTCAGGGCGCCGGACGGCCGGGTGAAGATCTGCGACTTCGGCATCGCGTGGCTGGACGACGGTACCCACGGCCTCACCCGGGGGGCACTCGGCAGCCTGCCCTACATGGCGCCCGAGCGCTTCGACTCACGGCCGGTCGACGCCCGGACCGACCTCTACGCCCTCGGCTGCACCCTGTACGAGCTGCTGACGCTGGAGCCGCCCTTCACGGGCGACATGCCCGCCGTCATCCACGGGCACGTGAACAGGCCGCCCCGCCCGGCCTCGGCCCGGAGGTGGGACGTCCCGGAACCGCTCGACCGCCTCCTGCGCGAGCTCCTCGCCAAGGACCCCGGCGAACGCCCGCGGAGCGCCGGCGAGGTCGCCGAGCGCCTCCGGAGCATCCCGTTCAGTGCACGGAAACGCTCGTCGAGGGCCATCGGTATCGACCTCGGTACGACGAACTCCTGTGCCGCGGTCCTGGAGGGCGGTGAGCCCACGGTCATCACCAACGCCGAGGGCTCCCGCACCACCCCGTCCGTCGTCGCCTTCGCCAAGAACGGTGAGGTCCTCGTCGGCGAGGTCGCCAAGCGCCAGGCGGTCACCAACGTCGACCGCACCATCCGGTCGGTCAAGCGCCACATCGGCACCGACTGGACGGTGAAGATCGACGACAAGACCTTCAACCCCCAGCAGATCAGCGCCTTCATCCTGCAGAAGCTCAAGCGCGACGCCGAGGCCTACCTCGGCGAGGACGTGACCGACGCCGTCATCACCGTCCCCGCCTACTTCAGCGACTCCCAGCGCCAGGCCACCAAGGAGGCCGGCACCATCGCGGGCCTCAACGTCCTGCGCATCATCAACGAGCCCACCTCCGCCGCCCTCGCCTACCACCTGAAGAAGGAGGACGAGGCCACGATCCTCGTCTACGACCTCGGCGGCGGAGGCCTCGGCTTCGCCGTGGCGGACATCGGTGACGGCGTCGTGAACATCAAGGCCGTCGGCGGCGACGACCTGGGCGGCGACGACTGGGACCGGGCGATCGTCGACCTGCTGGTCGCGAGGTTCGCCGACGCCACCGGCGCGGACCCGACCGGGGACGGGACGGCCCTGGAACGCCTGCGCGAGGCCGCGGAGAAGGCCAGGACCGAGCTGTCCTCCTCCGGCGAGACGCGGATCGACCTGCCCTACATCACCGCCTCGGCCGAGGGCCCGCTGCACCTGCACGAGAAGCTCACCCGCACCGAGTTCCAGCGGCTGACCGCCGACCTGGTCGAGCGGACCGGGGTCCGGTTCCAGCTGGTCGTCGAGGACCTCCACCGGGTCCTCGAGAACGCCGGGATCGGCGGGGGCGAGATCGAACGCGTGGTGCTGGTCGGCGGCTCCACCCGCATGCCCGCCATCGCCGAGCTCGTCAAGGAGCTGACCGGCGGCAGGGAACCCGACAGGGGTGTCAACCCCGACGAGGTCGTGGCCATCGGCGCCGCGCTCCAGGCCGGCGTCCTCAAGGGCGAGGTCAAGGACCTCCTGCTACTGGGCGTGACCCCGCTGTCCCTGGGCATCGAGACCGAGGGCGGCGTGTTCACCAAGCTCATCGAGCGCAACACGACCATCCCGACCAAGCGCTCCGAGGTCTTCACGACCACCGGGGACGGTCAGGAACGTGCGCGTATACGCGTGTTCGAGGGCGAGCGGGAACTCACCCGGGACAACAGGGAGCTGGGCGTCTTCGACCTGACCGGTCTGTCCCCGGCGCCGCGCGGCACCCCGCGGATCGAGGTGGCCTTCGACATCGACGCCAACGGCATCGTCAACGTCACCGCCGAGGAGCTGGGCACCGGCCGCGGGCGGTCCTTCACCGTCGGGAGGGCCCCGTCGGACCCCGTCGCAGAGGAGGAGCGGACGGGGTACGGACTGGAGGCCGTGGGCAACGACGGGGACGCGAACGCGGGCGGGGACCCCTGACCCGGTGCGCGCCGCCTACTGCGGTGCCAGCGGGCTGACCAGGAGCAGCCCGGCGCCCGTGGCCGTGCCCGCGCCGATCCCGTTCAGGCACAGCTCCTGGAGCGCGTCGCTGTCCCGCACCACGGCCTCCCCCGTGAAGTGGTACCGGGCGGGCCTGCCGCCCAGGCGCTTCCACTTCGCCGAGGTGAGGTCCAGCGCTCCCGCGAACTTGCCGGACAGCCAGTCCTCGAACTCGTCCTCGGCCAGCGGGACCCGCTTGCCGCGCCGGGCGGTGGGCGCCGAGATGAGCTCCCAGCGGACGCTCTCGCCCTCGGGGTGCCGCGACAGCGGGTGGATCGCGGCGGAGGTCGCGCCGGGGACCTTGCCCCAGGCGGGCGCGGTGTCGGAGCTGATCACCAGTGTGCCCGGCGAGGTGCGCGCCCACAGCACGCGGGCCTCGGACGCGGGGTCGGGGTCGACGGCCCTGCGCACGGCCTGGCCCATGGCCGCCCACTGGTCCATGCCGCTGCTGCGCGCGGGGTCGAGGTTGATGCGGGCCAGGTACAAGGGGTTCCCTCCGGGTGTCCCCGCCGGTGCGGGGCTCGTGTTCGGTCACGGGGCGCGGAAGGTCCTGCGCGCCCGGGGTGAAACCACCACTGTACGAGGCCGCGGCCCCCGGTCGGCCCGGCGCGCGGCCGTCCCGCGGCCGTCCCCGCGGCAAGGGCGGGCGCTTCCACAGCGGAGGACGCCGTCCCCGCCCGCGGGGCCGCGGGCGGGGACGGCGCGGGTCACGGGGTGAGGCGGTGGGGTCCCCGGAACAGGAAGACCGCCTCCCGGATGGAGTCCAGGCCGAGCAGGACCATCAGCACACGGGCCAGCCCCATGCCGAACCCCCCGTGGGGCGGGCAGCCGTAACGGAAGCAGTCGAGGTAGTCGCGCAGCGGTCCGGTGCCCAGCCCCTTCTCCGCCGCCTGCTCCAGCAGCACGTCGTGGCGGTGTTCGCGCTGGGCACCGGTGGTGATCTCCAGCCCCTTCCAGAGCAGGTCGAAGCCGAGCGTCAGGTCGGGGCGCTCGGCGGAGCGCATGTGGTAGAACGGCCGGATCGTCGCGGGGTAGTGCGTGACGAACACGAACTCGTGCCCCGTCTCCTCCTCGACGTGCGCGGCCAGGCGCCGTTCGCCCTCCGGGTCCAGGTCCTCCTTGGCGCCCTCCGGGTCCCAGCCGCCGCGCCGCAGGACCTCCTGGGCCTCGGCCATCGTCATCCGGGGGAACGGGGTCTCCGGCACCGCGATGTCGGTGCCGAAGCGCTCGGCGACCGCGTCGCCGTGCGCCTCGGCGACCTTCGCCAGCGCGTGGGCGAGCATCCGCTCCTCGAAGGACATCACGTCCTCGACCCCGTCGATCCACGCCAGTTCCACGTCCACGCCCGTGAACTCGGTGGCGTGCCGGGAGGTGAAGGACGGCTCCGCGCGGAACACCGGTCCGACCTCGAAGACCTTGTCGATCCCCGCCGCGATCGCCATCTGCTTGAAGAACTGGGGCGACTGCGCCAGGTACGCGGAACGGTCGAAGTAGTCGAGCGCGAAGACGTCGGCCCCCGACTCGGAGGCGGCGCCCATCAGCTTGGGCGTGTGCATCTCCGTGGCGCCGGCGGCGTACGCGAACTCGCGCATGCCCTGCTCCAGGGTCGTCTGCACGGCGAACAGCAGTCCCGCCTCCGGGCGGCGCCGGACGTCGAGGAAGCGCCGGTCGAGGCGCTGCTCGATCCCCGTCCGGTCGTCGATCGGCAGCGGCGCCTCGGCCCTGTTGAGCACCTCCACCTCGTGGGGCACCAGCTCCAGGCCGCCGAGTTTGACGACGGGGTTGTCGACCACCGTGCCGGTGATCCGCACAGCGGACTCGGCGGTCAGGGACTCCAGTGCGGCCTCGACGGCGTCGCCTGCGCCGCGGCGCCGGTGGGTGATCTGGGCCGTGCCGGTGTGGTCGCGCACGACGACGAACTGCATCCGGCTCTGTCGCCGCAGGGTGGTCGCCCAGCCGCGGACCGACACCGTCTCGCCGACGTGTCGCCGCAGGTCGCGGACCAGGGTACGGCTCGTGGAACGGATCATCTCAAGTCCTCCGAGGACCTCGGAATGATCCCTTGGGGGCGTGGGCGATAAGGGAACTCGCGGTGCCACCACGCCTTCGCCGCCGACGGAGCGGCGGCCTCGTTCGGGCCCGGTCACGGGGGCCGGCCGGCGGGGCATCGGGCCCGGTGGCCGGACCGTTCCTCCCCGCACTCGGGAGGGTCTTCACCCCGGGGCGTGAAGCCGCCTTCCCAGCCGCCGGCGGCTCTCTGGGTCCACGCGGTCCCGCGGTTACTCGTCTCCGTCATCGCGTTGCCCCGACCCTACTGCACCCGCGCCCGCGGCGCTCGTGATCCCCGGTCCGGCCGGCGGCCTCGGGGCCCGGCCGACCGCATGGCCGCACCGCCCGTCGAACGCCGGGGCCGGCGGGGGCGGTCCCCGGCACGGCCGGTCGGGACCGGGCGCGCCGTCGTCGGCGAGCGCGTCCCCGAACCGCCGCGCCGCCGGGTGGTGAGCGGGTTCGAGAACGCGTTCGACGCCGATGGGCGGGCCCGCCCGGTGTCCGCGCCCCGCCGACCGGGGAACGCCCACCTGGCGCGCCCGCGCGGCACTCGGGACCGCCGACCGGCCCCGGGTCAGAAGCCGATGGGCAGGCCCGCGTAGTTCTCGGCCAGTCCCGTGGCGCCCGCCTCGCTGGTGGCGACCCAGCGGAGCTGGGACAGCTGCAGCTGGGTGTCGAAGGGGTCGGTGCCCGTGTGCAGCATGGTGGTCATCCACCAGGAGAAGTGGGTGCACCGCCAGACCCGGCGCAGCGCCGTGTCGGAGTAGGCGTCGGCCTGCCGGCTGTCGCCGCGCACCAGGTCGGCCAGGGCGGGGGCGAGCAGGGCCACGTCGGCGACCGCCAGGTTCAGGCCCTTGGCGCCGGTCGGCGGGACGATGTGGGCGGCGTCGCCCGCCAGGAACAGGCGGCCGTCGCGCATCGGCGTCTGCACGTAGGAGCGCATCGGCAGCACGCTCGTGTCGGTGATCGTCCCGGGTTCGAGCTCCCAGCCGTCCTGGCCGTGGCCGAGCCGGGCGGCCAGCGCGTCCCAGATGCGGTCGTGGCTCCACTCGTCGGCGGAGGTGCTGTTGGGGACCTGGAGGTAGAAGCGGCTGACGGTGGACGAGCGCATGGAGTGCAGAGCGAACCCGTCGGGGTGCCAGGCGTAGATGAGCTCGTCGGTGGAGGGGGCGACGTCGGCCAGCACGCCCAGCCACGAGTACGGGTAGACCCGCTCCCAGGTCCTGCGCAGGTCGGCGCCGACGGCGCCCCGGCTGGGCCCGAAGGACCCGTCACAGCCCGCCACCGCGCGCGCCCGCACCCGGTGCGGCTCCCCGGAGGGGTCGGTGAAGGTGACCGAGGGGGCCTCGGTGCGCAGGTCGTGCAGGGCGACGTCGGCGGCCTCGTAGTGCACCTGCTGCCCGGCGGCGGTGCGGGCGGCGATGAGGTCCTTCTGCAGTTCGGTCTGCCCGTAGATCCACACGCTGCGGCCGGTGAGGTCGACGAAGTCGAGGTGGTGGCGTTCCCCCGGCCACTGCAGGTGGATGCCGCGGTGCTCGTCGCCCTCGGCCTCCAGGCGGTCGGCCAGGCCCACCGAGCGCAGCAGCTCGACGGTGGAGTGCTCCAGCACCCCGGCGCGGATGCGGGAGGCCACGTACTCCTGCGAGCGCGCCTCGATGACGACGGACTCCACCCCCTGGGCGGCGAGCAGGTGGGAGAGCAGCATGCCGGCGGGGCCGGCGCCGATGATGGCCACGTCAGTGGTGGTGATCTGGGTCATGACCGCCATTGGACCGTGTCACAGCCCCGAATGCGGAACCCTTCCTTCCGCTCAGTGAAAAACCGCAGGTGAAAGGTCACAGCCTGCGGGAGATGCCCTGCGCCGCCACCTGGAGGGCCGTGACCAGCCTCCCCCGGTCGCGTTTGAGCGCGGGCACCACGACCGCGATCGCCGCCGCCACCTCCTCGCCCCGCCGCACCGGCACCGCCACCGAGCACGCCCCCAGGGTCATCTCCTCCACCGTGGTGGCGTACCCCTCGCGGCGGACCCGCTCCAACTGCCGCAGCAGCACCCCGGGCTGGGTGACGGTGTACGGCGTGACCCGGCGCAGCGACCCCAGCACCCGGGCGCGCACGTCCTCGGGGGCGTACGCCAGCAGCACCTTGCCGACCCCGGTGCAGTGCATCGGCAGGGTGGAGCCCACGCTGCTGACCACCGGCACCGACGCCCGGCCCGCCATCCGCTCCAGGTACAGCACCTCGTCGCCGTCGCGCACCGCCAGGTGCACGGTGGCCAGGGTGGTCGCGTACACGTCGTGCAGGAACGGCGAGGCCGCCTCGCGCAGCGTGGTCTGCACCGGCGCCAGCAGTCCGATGTCCCACAGGCGGCGGCCCACCACGTAGGAGCCCTCCTCGCGGGCCAGCGCCCCGTGGCGCACCAGCTCCCCGACCAGCCGGTGCGCGGTGGGCGGCGGCAGCCCCGCGCGCCGGGCGATGGCCGACAGCGACAGCCGCCGGTGGTGCTCGTCGAAGGCGCCCAGGACCGCCATGACCCTTCCGGCCACGGTCGCCCCGGGCGTACCGGTGTTCCCCGCCATGGGGAACATTCTTCCACTGAGCGGAAAGGAGAGCCACGCCACCCCGCCCCCGGCCGTAGCCTCCCGCCATGAACAGCACCCCCGTCACGGCGTCCGGCCTGGAGCCCCAGTCGGTGGTCAGCGAGGAGATCGCCGCCATCGAGGAGGCCCGCGCCCGCGGCGCCGCGCCCCAGCCGGCCCTGGACTACCCGCCCTACCGCAGCAGCGCGCTGCGCCACCCCACCAAGGACCCGCACCACACCGACCCCGAGACCGTCGAGCGCTGGGCCCCCTGCTTCGGCGAGCGCGACGTGGACCCGCTGGAGGCCGACCTGACCATCGGCGGGTCGGGCGAGCCGATCGGCGAGCGCATGGTCGTCGCCGGCCGGGTCACCGACGACCGCGGGCGGCCGGTGCGCCGCCAGCTGGTGGAGATCTGGCAGGCCAACGCGGGCGGCCGCTACGTGCACAAACGCGACCGGCACCCGGCCCCGCTGGACCCCAACTTCACCGGCGCGGGACGGTGCCTGACCGACGACGACGGGTACTACCGGTTCCAGACGATCAAACCGGGGCCCTACCCGTGGCGCAACCACCACAACGCCTGGCGCCCCGCGCACATCCACTTCTCGCTGTTCGGGACGGAGTTCGCCCAGCGGCTGGTCACCCAGATGTACTTCCCGGGCGACCCGCTGTTCGCGCTGGACCCGATCCTGCAGTCGGTCACCGACCCGAGGGACCGGGAGATGCTCGTGGCGGCCTACGACCACGACCTGACCACGCACGAGTGGGCGACCGGGTACCGGTGGGACATCGTCCTGGGCGGCGCGCACGGCACGCTCATGGAGCAAGAGGAAGGGGACGGCGCGTGAGCACCACCAGCGAGGGGGCGCGGCTGCGCGCCACCCCGGGACAGACGGTCGGCCCGTTCTTCCACTACGGCCTGCCCTACGACGGCGACCGCGACCTCGTGCCGCCGGGCTCGGCCGGAGCGGTCCGGCTGACCGGGCTCGTCACCGACGGCGCCGGGAACGCGGTCCCCGACGCCCTGGTGGAGGTCTGGCAGGCCCGGCCGGACGGCTCCGTGCCGCGCGAGCCGGGGTCGCTGCGCCGGGACGGGTGGACCTTCACCGGGTTCGGGCGCGCCTCGACCGGCCGCGACGGGCGGTACACGTTCAGCACCCTGGAGCCGGGGCCCACCGAACCCGGGGCGGCGGCGTTCTTCGCGGTCACCGTGTTCGCGCGCGGGCTGACGGACCGGCTGTTCACCCGCGCCTACCTGCCCGACGACGCCGCGGCGCTGGCCGCCGACCGGCTGCTGGCGTCGCTGCCCGCCGAGCGCCGCGCCACCCTGGTCGCCCGCCGCGACGCACAGGGGCTGGTGTTCGACATCCGCCTCCAGGGCGAGGGCGAGACCGTGTTCCTGGACCTGGCCGGGTACCGGACGCGGACGCCATGACCGACCTGTTCTGGCCCGGGGACGAGCGCGCGGGCGACCTGTTCACCGAACGCGCCTGGCTGTCGGCCATGGTCGCCGTCGAGCAGGCCTGGGCGGACTCGCTGGCCGGGGCGGGGATCGCCCCGGCCGCGGCCGACCTCTCCGGCCTGGTCGGCGCCGACGACCTGCCCGGCCTGGCCCGGGCCGCCGAGGGCGGCGGCAACCCCGTCATCGCCCTGGTCCGGCTGCTGCGCGAACGCGCCGACGGCCCCGGCGCCGCCTGGGTGCACCGCGGGCTGACCAGCCAGGACGTGGTGGACACCGCGCTGGTGCTGTGCGCCCGGGACACCGTCGCCCAGGTGCGCGCGGAGCTGCGCCGCCAGGCCGGCCACCTGGCCGGGCTGGCCGACGCCCACCGGAACACGGTGATGGCGGGGCGCACCCTCACCCAGCACGCGGTGCCCACCACCTTCGGGCTCAAGGCCGCCGGATGGCTGGGCGGGGTGCTGGACGCCGCCGACGCCCTGGACCGGCTCCGGTTCCCGGTGCAGGTCGGCGGTGCCGCCGGGACCCTCGCGGCCGTCGTGGACCTGGCCCGGGCGCGCGGCGCCGCCGACCCGGTGGCCGCGGCGACGGACCTGGCCGCCGCGACCGCGCGGCGGCTGGGGCTGGAGCCCGCACCGCCCTGGCACACCTCGCGCGGCACCGTCACCGCCCTGGGCGACGCCCTGGTGGCCTGCACCGACGCCTGGGGGAGGCTGGCCGCCGACGTCGCCACCCTGTCCCGGCCCGAGATCGCCGAGGTGGCCGAGCCCGCCGCCGACGGGCGCGGCGGTTCCTCGACCATGCCGCACAAGCGCAACCCGGTGCTGTCGGTGCTCGTCCGGCGGGCGGCCCTGGCCGCTCCCCCGCTGGCCTCGACCCTGCACCTGGCCTCGGCGCTGGCCGTGGACGAGCGCCCGGACGGGGCCTGGCACGCCGAGTGGGCGGCCCTGCGCACCCTGGCCCGGCGCACCGCCGTGGCGGCCTCCCAGACCGGGGAGCTGCTGGCGGGCCTGCGGGTGGACGCCGACCGGATGGCCGCCACCGCCGAGGGGGCCCGCGAGGGGCTGGCCGCCGAGGCCCGCGCCGTCGCCGCGTTCGCCGGCGCCGGCACCGAACCCGCGGAGGGGACGGCGGGCGCCGCCGACGCGCTCGTCGACGCCGTCCTGGTCCGCGCCGACCGCTTCATGGAGACCGACACATGACCATCCCGCACATCACCGGAGTCGAACTCGCCGGCGGGCCCGACCGGCCGCTGCTGCTCGTGGGCCCCTCGCTGGGCACCTCGGCCGCGGCATTGTGGTCGGCGGCCGCCGAACGGCTCGGCGACGCCTTCCACGTGGTGGGCTGGAACCTGCCCGGGCACGGCGGCGCCCCGGCCGCGGACGCGCCGTTCACCCTGGCCGAACTGGCCGCCGGGGTGCTGGCGTTCGCCCGGGGGGTGACCGCGGCGCGCGGGGACGCCGACCGCTCCTTCTGCTACGCGGGCGACTCCGTGGGCGGGGCCGTGGGCCTGCACCTGCTGCTGGACTCCCCCGAGGCGGTGCGCTCGGCGGCGCTGCTGTGCACGGGGGCGCGCATCGGCGAGCCCGAGGGGTGGCGCGAGCGGGCCGCGACGGTCCGCGCCTCGGGCACCCCGGCCGTGGTGGAGGCGTCGGCGAAGCGGTGGTTCGCCCCCGGGTTCGCCGAGCGCGAGCCGGCGGTCGTCGCCTCGCTGCTGCACGTGCTCCAGGACGCCGACGCCGAGGGCTACGCGCTGGTCTGCGAGGCCCTGGCCGGGTTCGACGTGCGCGACCGGCTCGGGGAGGTCACCGCGCCGGTGCTCGCGGTCGCGGGCGCCGAGGACGGCCCCACCCCGCCCGCCTCGCTGGAGGCCCTCGCCCATGGGGTGCGCCGCGGCCGGGTCGAGGTCCTGGACGGGGTGGCCCACCTGGCCCCGGCCGAGGCCCCGGACCGGGTCGCCGCCCTGCTGCGCGGACACTTCGCGGGGCCCTCCGCCGCCTCGGCCGATCCGGGCTCCCCGACCCAGGAGCAGGTGCGCGCGGCGGGCATGGCGGTGCGCCGCGAGGTGCTGGGGGACGCCCACGTGGACCGGGCGGTCGCCGCGACCACGGACTTCACCGCCGACTTCCAGGAGTTCATCACCCGCTACGCCTGGGGCACCGTGTGGACCCGCCCGGGCCTGGACCGGCGCAGCCGGTCGATGATCACCCTGACCGCGCTCATCGCCCGCGGCCACCACGAGGAGTTCGCCATGCACGTGCGCGCGGCCCTGCGCAACGGGCTGAGCGAGCAGGAGATCAAGGAGGTCGTGCTGCAGAGCGCGATCTACTGCGGCGTCCCGGACGCCAACTCGGCGTTCCGCATCGCCCAGCGCGTCCTGGCCGAGGGGTGAATGAGCCGAGGGGTGAATAATGGGCCGCCGCGACATCGGGAAGGGAGCGGCGGCCCATGGGACTGAAACGGTGGTTCGGGAAGAGGTCAGGCGGCGAGCCCCCGGCCTACGGGACCCGGCAGGAGCTGGCGGCGGCCGAGGAGCGCGTGCTGGAGGCGCTGCAACGCGAGTGCGACAGGATCCACGCCGACCTGGTGAAGGCGTACGCCCTGCTGCCCGCGGAACGCAGGCCGGACCTCCCGGAGGCGCCGCCGCGGTTCGCGGACCGCGAGCAGGCCCAGGCGTACATGGAGCACATGCGGACCCTGCTGAAGCGGCGGTGAGGCACGAAGGGGCCGGCCGGGAATCCGGCCGGCCCCGCCGCGCGATCCGTCAGAGCAGGTCGCGCAGGGTGTCGGCGATCGGGGTGGCCGGGCGGCCGATGAGGCGGCGCAGGTCGCCGGTGGGCTCCCCCAGCGCGCCGTCGCGGATGTTGCCGTCCAGGGCGGCCACGAAGGAGGCCGTCCCCTCGTCGAGACCGGCGCCGACCAGGGAGGCCACGTGCTCCTCGGTCGACAGGTCCTTGTAGACGACCTCGGTGCCCAGCACGGCCGAGAGCGTGTCGGCCAGCTCGGCGTAGGTCCAGGCGGTGTCGCCGGTCAGCTCGTACACCGCGCCCGCGTGGGACGCCGGGTCGGCGAGCACCGCGGCGGCGGCCGCCGCGAAGTCGCGTCGGGCGGCGCTGGGCACCCGTCCCTGCCCCGCGCTGCCGCTGAACTCCCCGTGGTCGCGGGCGGCGTGCAGCTGCGGCACGTAGTTCTCGTGGTACCAGTTGTTGCGCAGGACGGTGTGGGCGATCCCCGAGGCGGCGAGCAGCTCCTCGGTGGCCCTGTGGTCGGGGGCCAGCACCAGCACCGTGTCGTCGGCCCGGGGCGCGCTGGTGTAGACGATGTGCCCGATCCCGGCGGCGGCCGCCGCCTCGATCGCGGCCCGGTGCTGGGGCACCCGGCGGCCCGGCTCGCTGGTGGAGATCAGCAGCAGGGTGTCGGCCCCGGCGAAGGCGGGCGCCAGGGTGGCCGGGTCGTCCAGGTCGACGCGCGCCGTGCGCACCCCGCGTTCGGCGAGCGCGGCCAGGCGCCCGGCGTCGCGGCCCGCCGCGACGATCCCCTCGGCCGGGGTCCCCCGCTCCAGCAGCTCCTCCACGGTGAGGCGGCCCAGGTGGCCGGTGGCACCCACGATGACGACGGACATGAGCGATGGTCCTTCCCTTGCCGGACCGGGACGTCCCCGGTCGCTGCCCTGGGACAACCGCGCAGGTGGGAGGCACATTCCAAGGTTCCGGTACCCACCTTTTTATCAGGTACCCACCTCAAGGTTAGTCAGGAGGTCAGGGTGTCAGGGGGGTGTCGGGCCCGAGGCGGCGTCCGTCGCCCCGGAAGCGCCGCCGTCCCCGCCGGAGCCCTCCTCCGGCCCCTCCGCACCGCCCGGCGGCGGCTCGTCCCGCTCACCGTCCGCCGCCTCCGCCGGCTCCTCCGAAGCGCTCAGCAGCGGGTGCTCCTCCACCTCGTAGCGCCGGATGTAGGACCCCAGGAACGCCTGGAGGCTGGCGCCCATCGGCAGGGCGAGCAGCGCGCCCGGCGCCCCCATGATCGCCACGCCCGCCAGGACCGACCCGAAGGCCACCGCGGGGTGCATGTCCAGCGTCCTGGCGGTGATGCGCGGCTGGAGCACGTAGTTCTCGAACTGCTGGTAGACGACCACGAACACCAGCACCCACACCGCCGTCCAGGGCCCCTGCGGCAGCGCCACCAGCACCGGGACGAGCCCGCCGACGTAGGTGCCGACCGTGGGGATGAACTGCGACAGCACCCCGACCCACAGCGCCAGCGCGAACGCGAACGGCACGTCCAGGGCCGCCAGGACCAGGTAGTGCGCGATGGCCGAGACCAGGGCCATCAGCGCCCGCGAGTACAGGTACCCGCCGGTCTTCTCGATCGCGATCTCCCAGGCCCGCAGCACCTCGCGCTGGGTGCGCGGCGGCAGCACCGAGCAGATCACCCGGCGGAAGCGCGGGCCGTCGGCGCACAGGTAGAACGTGAACAGCGCGACCGCCAGCCCGTTGAAGAGCAGCCCCAGCAGGGTCGACCCCGCGCCCAGCGCGTTGTCGGCGATCCGGGAGGCGTACTGCTGGACCACCCCGCTGGCGCTGGTCACCGACTCCATGAGGTTGGTCGGCGAGTAGTCGGTGCCGAAGGTGGCGTTGGCCCACACCAGCGTCGCGCGCAGCATCCGGGGCGTCTCGGCCGCCAGGGACAGCACCTGCCCGATCAGCATGGAACCGAGCATGCTCAGGAACACCCCGGTCGCCAGCACCACCAGCAGCATGACCGCGCCGGTGGCCGGGCCGCGGGGCCAGTGGCGCCGGTGCAGCCAGTTGACGGCCGGTTCCAGCGCCAGCGCCAGGAACAGGGAGATCAGCAGCAGGACGATGAGCCCCTGCAGCTCCAGGAACAGCCACAGGGCCACGCCGAAGGCCGTGACGGTCCACATGACCATCAGGACCGCGCGGGGCAGCCACGGGGGCATGGTCCGCTGATCGGTGCTCGGGTCCCGGGGGGCCGGGGTGTTCGTCTGCAAGCCGGGGCTTCCTTCTCTTCGCTGGCCCTGCCGGGCCCGGGACCGTTCCCGTCCCGTCTACCGGACACTAGCCGCCCCGCGGGGTCCGCGGGGCTCGCGCGCGCCCCGGCCGCCGGCCCCGTCGTCCGCCCCGCCGTCCCTCCCGCGCGCCCGGGGCCGCCTGCGGGTAGGTTGGCGGGGTGAGCATGACCGGAGGTCTTCCCAAGGGCGAGGTGTTCAGCGCCGACTGCCCGTCCCGCCGCCTGCTGGGCGAGGTCACCTCCAAGTGGGGCGTCCTGGTCCTGGTGGCGCTGCGCGAGGGGCCGCTGCGCTGGAGCGAGCTGCTGCGCCGCATCGGCGGCGTCAGCGAGAAGATGCTCGCCCGCACCCTGCGCTCCTTCGAGGCCGAGGGCCTGGTGCTGCGCGACGCCCGCCCGGTGGTGCCGCCGCACGTGGAGTACAGCCTCACCGAGGCCGGGCACGAGGTCACCGCCCGGCTCGTCCCGCTGGTCGCCTGGGCCGAGGAGCACGCGGTCCGGACCTCCGGGGCGGGGGACCGCGCGCACGGCTGACCCGTGCCCCGCCCCCGGGCGCCCGAGTTCTCCGCCACACCAGCCGCGGTCCCGGTTCCCGTACCGCCCGTGGGGCACACTCCTCTCAGGGCGCGGAACGGGGCGCCAGGGGCGAAGGAGGCGGCAGCGATGACCGACGACCAGGGACGCGCACCGGCGGTGGTGACGGGCGTGGACGGCTCCGCGGAGGCGCGGGCGGGCCTGGAGTGGGCCTGCGCCGAGGCCGAGCGGAGAGGGTGGCCGCTGAAGGTGGTGCACGCCCTGTCCATGCCGGTCGTGGTGAGCGTCTACGCCGGGCGCACCCGGTTCCCTCCCAGTGAGGAGATCTCCGAGCAGGGCCGGCGCATCCTGGAGAAGGAGGCGGACCACGCCCGCGGGCTGCGCCCCGGGGTGGAGGTCCTCACCGACCTCGCCCTGGAGGAGCCCCCGGCGGCGCTGCTGCACCGGTCCGGCCCCGGCGACCTGGTCGTGGTGGGCTCGCGCGGCTTCGGCCCGGTCCGCGCGGCCCTGGCCGGGTCGGCGGGTATCCGCCTGGCCGCCCGTGCCGCCTGCCCGGTCGTGGTGGTGCCCCGGCCCGCCGAGGGCCGCCCGGTGCCCCTGGAGCCCCGGCGCATCGTGGTCGGCGTCGACGGGTCCCTGGACTCCCAGCACGCCCTGGACTTCGCCCTGCACGAGGCGGCCCGGATCACGGACTCCGAGGTGACCGTGGTCAACAGCTGGGAGGCGCCCACCCCGTTCGCGTCCCAGGCGCTGATCGCCTCGGGATGGACCCCGCCCGAGGACTTCCTGGACCGGCAGTCGGAGGAGATCGTCGCCGGGGTCCTGGCCGAGGTCATGGACGAGACCGTCGAGCACGTGGACGTGTCCGTGGTGCGCACCCGCAAGAACCCGGTGGAGGCCCTGGTGGAGGCCGGGGCGCAGGCCGACCTCATCGTGGTCGGCTCCCGGGGCCGCGGCAGCGTCCAGGGCATGTTCCTGGGCTCGGTCAGCCAGGGCGTCCTGCACACCGCCACCGTCCCGGTCGCGGTGCTCCCCCACCGCACCGGAAGCGAGGAGTGAACCCGTTGGGTGACACGAGCGAGGAAGCCCGCGCCCACCGCACCCTGGGCGGGATGCTGTTCGGCGGCATGGTCGCCCACCTCGTGGGCGGCGCCGTCCGCCTGGGCCTGCCCGACGCCCTGGGCGAGGGGGAGGCGACCGTGGCCGAGCTGGCCCGCGCCCTGGACGCGCGCGCCGACACCCTCGAACGCCTGCTGCGGGCGCTGGAGGCCGTGGAGCTGGTGGCCGAGACCGGCCCGGGCCGGTACGCCCTCACCCCGGCCGGGCACCTGCTGCGCACCGACCACCCCGACTCCCGGGCGGCCATCGCCCGGTTCTACACCGACGCGCTGCTGCTGGACTCCTGGCGGGAGCTGCCGCAGAGCGTGCGCGACGGCTCGGTGGCGTTCGAGCGCGTGCACGGCACGTCGTTCTTCGAGCACCTGGACGGGCACCCCGACCGGGCGGAGATGTTCCACGCCGCCATGGCCGACGGCACCCGCGGCACCGCCCGGGTGCTGCCCGACGCCTACGACTTCGCGCCGTTCTCCACGGTGGTGGACGTGGGCGGCGGCGACGGCACGCTGATCTCGGCGGTGCTGGCCCGCCACCCGCACCTGGCCGGCGTGCTGTTCGACGCGCCCGGCGGCGCCGCCCGCGCCCCGGCGGTCCTGGAGAAGGCCGGGGTCGCCGACCGGTGCTCGGTGGTGGCCGGGGACTTCTTCCGCTCCCTGCCGGCCGGGGACGTGATGCTGCTCAAGAGCATCGTCCACGACTGGGACGACGAGCGCGCGGCGACGATCCTGTCCCGCTGCCGGGAAGCGGTCTCCGACGGCGGCCGGCTGCTGCTGGTGGAGCCGATGCTGCCGGACGGCCCCGGCGCGGCCGGTCCGCCGGTGCCGTTCCTGAGCGACCTGAACATGCTGGTCAACACCGGTGGCCGGGAGCGCACCCGGGCCGGCTTCGAGGCCCTGTGCGCCTGGACCGGGTTCGCGCTGGAGTCGGTGCGCACGCTGCCCGCGCCCTCAGGGAACACGCTGGTCGAGGCCGTCCCGGTGTGAGGCCGGGCGGCCCTGAGGCCGCCCGGCACCGGCTCAGGCCCGGAAGGCGTCGGCGTTCTCGCGCGCCCACTGCGCGAAGGTGAGCGCGGGGCGCCCGGTGACCTCCCGCACCGTGGGCAGCACCCGGCCCGCCGTCTCGGGCGGGCCCAGGGCCAGGGCGACGCCGAACTCGACGTAATCCTCGGGGAAGCCCTGGGAGCGCAGGCGCTCGCGCTCCTGGTCCTCGGTCAGGTGCACCCAGCCGACCTCCGTGCCCAGCGCCTCCCCCAGGTCGCGCGCCCGCTCGGCGGGGGTGAGCGCCTGCGGGCCGGTCAGGACCAGGTCGCGGCCGCCCTGGCCGCCCTCGGTCAGGGCCGCGCCCGCGACGGCGGCGATGTCGGCCTCGTGGACCACGGCGCTGGGCCAGGCGGCCAGGGTCCGCACCGCGCCCGCCTCCCGCACGTCGGGGGCCCACTCCAGGGCGCCGGACATGAACTCCATCGGGGCCAGCACCGTCCACTCCAGGCGGTCGGTGCGCACGGCGTCCTCCATCGGGCTGCCGCCGAAGGCGCCCAGGACGGTGGCGCGCCGCACCCCGGAGGCGACGGCCAGCTCGACGATGCCGGCGGCCTCGGCCAGCTCGGCCCCGTCGTCGCCGCCGAAGGTGATGAGGTGGACGCCGTCCACCCCGGCGAAGGCGTCCTTCAGCGTGGCGGGGTCGGTGAGGTCGCCGCCCGCCACCTCCACCCCGGGGCCGAGGTCGGCCCGGTCGGGGCGGCGGGTGAGCGCCCGGACGGGGTGCCCCCGGTCGGCCAGCCACCGCACCAGGTGGCGCCCCACGGTCCCCGTCGCACCGGTCACCAGAACGGTCATGTCGCTCCCTCGTCTCGCGCGTTCCGCTTCGGTGACCCCACTCTCGCGGGGGTGGAGGCCACTTGGTGTCCTCCACTCGCACGGATTCCGGGAGGTTCCCGCCCCGCCCGGGGTCAGGCGGGCGAGCGGTGCTCCCGCAGGTGGCGCGGGACCCCGATGCCCGGCTTGAGCAGCGGGTCCGGCTCCGGCTCGCCGTACACCTGCCGGACGGGGACGATCCCGGCCCACACGTCCAGGTCCATGTCCTCCTCCTCGTCCCCCGGCGGCCCGGTGCGGACCTTCACCGACGCCTCGGCCAGGGACAGCGCCAGCACCCGGGTGGCCGCCATCTCCTTGCGGTCGGGCTCGCGGATCTCCGCCCAGCGGCCCGGGGCGATCTGCTCGGTCAGGGCGCGCAGCCCGGCCGTGCGCTCGTCCGGGTCGGTCACCACCCGCGGGCGGCCGTAGACCATCGCCGACCGGTGGTTCACCGAGTGGTGGAACGCCGACCGGGCCAGCACCAGGGCGTCCACGAGGGTGACCGTCACGCACACCTCGCCGTCGGCGTTCATCGACCGCGCCCCCGTGGACCCGTGCAGGTAGAGGGTGTCGCCGATGCGCCCGTAGGCGGTGGGCATCACGCGGGGGGCGCCGTCCACGACCACGCCCAGGTGGCAGAACAGGCCCTCGTCGAGCAGGGCGTACAGCTCGGCGCGGTCCTCGCGCTGCTTGTGCCTGCCCCGGCGCAGCCGGGTCCGGTCGGTGGCGGACAGGGGCGCGGACGCGGGGTCCGGGGCGGCCGGGGCCTGCGGGCCCCGGCCCGGAACGGTTTCGGTGGTCGAGTGCATGCCTTCACGTTAGGAGCCGGGTGGACCCCCGAACAGGGCCACTTCCGCCCCGAAACGCACGACCACTTCGGTGCTCAGGCGGTCGTGTCGACGACCACCTTGCCGCGCACGCCGCCCGCCTCCAGCGCACGATGCGCCCCGGCCAGGTCCGAGAGCGGGAACACCCGGTCCACCACCGGCCGCAGGTCGCCGGCCTCGACCAGGCGGGCCACCTCCTCCAGCAGGTCCCGGCGCGGGTTCCCGCTGAAGAACCGCACCCGGCCGCGGCCGTGCACCGCCGAGCCCAGGATGTACCCCAGGGACCGGAGCGGGCGGTCCAGGTCGAAGGACACCGCGACCATCCGCCCGCCCGGGGCCAGCAGGGCCCGGTAGGCGGGCAGGCCGGTGCCCACCGTGTCCAGGACGACGTCGAAGCGGCCCAGGTCGGCCGGGGCAGTGGTGCGGTAGTCGAAGGCCTCGTCGGCGCCCAGCTCCCGGGCCAGGTCCAGGTGCTCGGCCCGGGCCAGGGCGGTGACGTGCGCGCCGTAGGCCCTGCCCAGCTGCACCCCGCTCACACCGACGCCGCCGGTGGCGCCGCGCACCAGCAGCCGCTCCCCCGGGCGCAGCCGCGCCTTGTCGCGCAGGGCGGTGACGGTGGTGGTGGCCACCGGGATCGCGACCGCCTGGAGCGGGTCCATGCCCCGGGGGACGGCGGCGATCCGGTCGGGCGCCACCGCCACGTACTCGGCCGCGGCGCCGAAGCCGCGCAGCAGGCCCCAGACGCGTTCGCCGACCCCGACGCCGCGCACGTTCGCGCCCACCGCGACCACGTCGCCGACGAAGTCCAGGCCCAGCCGCCGGGGCGGCCCGCCCATGACCAGGCCGCCCAGCGGGCCCAGTGCGCCCGAGCGCCCCGAGAGCTCGCCGCCGTTGACACTGGTGGCCAGCACCCGCACCAGGACGCGGTCGTCGCCGTGGTCGGGCACCGGCAGGCGCCCCTGGTAGATCACCTCCGGCGGCCCGTACCGGTCGAACAGCGCCGCGCGCATCTCCTGTGCCACCCGTCTCCTCCGTTCACGGTGGGGTGTGCGGGCCGCCGTCCGGCCCGTGCCCCGTGAACGGTAACCAGGGAAACGGAGGGCATCGTCCACTTAGCGGTAATGTGAGACACATGCCCGGAGATCCGTCTCAGATGGCGTCGGCCGGACCCGCGCTGCGCGCCGACGCCCTGCGCAACCGCGAGCGCATCCTGCGCGCCGCCCGCGAGGCGTTCGCCTCCCACGGCATCGACGTGCCCATGGCCACCATCGCCCGCCGCGCCGGAGTGGGCACCGCCACCCTGTACCGGCGCTTCCCCACGCGCGACGACCTGGTCGCCGAGGCCTTCGCCGACCAGGCCTCCGCCTGCGCCGACCTCGTCGACCACGCCCTGGCCGACCCCGACCCCTGGCGCGGGTTCGCGGCCTCGCTGTACCGCATCGCCGCCATGCAGGTCGCCGACCGGGGGTTCGGCGCCGCGTTCCTGGGCTCCTCCCCCCTCTCGCCCGAACTGGAGGAGCGCCGCGCGCGGGCCGAGGAGGGGTTCGCGCGGCTGATCCTGCGCGCCAAACAGGCCGGGGCCCTGCGCGCCGACTTCGAGCGCACCGACCTCACCCTGGTCCTCATGGCCGTCGACGGCATCCGCGCCGACACCGCCGAGGCGGCGCTGGCCGCCGCCCGCCGCATGGTCGGCCACCTGCTGCGGTCCTTCCGCACCGACCCCGGCTCCGCGCCGCCGCTGCCGCCGCCCGCGCCGGTCGGCCTGTACCACCTCGAACTCTAGGAAGCCCGCGCCCGTGCCCCGACAGCACGCCGAACCGGCCCTGCGCCTGGACCGCTCCGGCGACGCGCCGCTCACCCTCCAGCTGGCCGCCGCCCTGCGCGCGGCCGTGACCGGCGGGTCCCTCACCCCGGGCGAGCGCCTGCCCTCCAGCCGGACCCTCGCCGCCCAGCTGGGGGTCAGCCGCACTGTCGTCACCGACGCCTACCAGCAGCTGTACGCCGAGGGGTGGCTGGAGGGCCGGCACGGGTCGGGCACCTTCGTCGCCCCGGGCGCCGCGCCCGCGCCCGCCGAGCCCGCCCCCATCGAACCGGCCTGGCGCACCGCCGCCGCCCGCAGCGGCCGCACCGCGACGGAGGACCGGCCCACCCGCGCCGAGCTGCGCGAACGCGGTCTGATCGACCTGCGCCCGGGCGCGCCCTGGGTGGGGTCGGTGGACCGGGCGGCCTGGCGGCGGGCCTGGCGCGCCGCCGCCGACCTGCCCCAGGACGACGACCCGGACCCGCGCGGCCTGCCGGAGCTGCGCTCCCTGCTCGCCGAGCACCTGCGCCGGTACCGCGGGATCGCCGTGGGCCCGGAGAACGTCCTGGTCACCCGCGGCACCGGCAACGGGCTGGACCTGGCGGGGGCGGCGCTGATCGCCCCGGGCGACCGGGTGGGGGTGGAGGAGCCGGGGTACGGGAAGGCCCGCGCCGTGCTGGCCGCCCGCGGGGCGCGCATCGTCCCGTGCCCGGTGGACCGCGACGGGCTGGTCGTGGACGCGCTCCCCGACGGCCTGGGCCTGGTGTACACCACCCCGGCCCACCAGTACCCGCTGGGCGGGCGGCTGCCGGTGCCCCGCCGCGAGCTGCTGATCTCGTGGGCGCGGGCGACGGGGGCGGTGGTCATCGAGGACGACTACGACGCCGAGTTCCGCTACGACGTGGCCCCGCTGCCCGCCCTGTACGGGATGGACCCGGGGCGGGTGGTGCTGCTGGGGACCCTGTCCAAGACCCTCACCCCGGACCTGGGCATCGGGTGGATCGTCGCCGAACCCGACCTGGTGGAGCACCTGGCGCGGGTGCGCCGCAACCTGACCGACCGCACCCCGGGCCCGGTGCAGGCCGCCACAGCGCTGCTGCTGGAGCGCGGCGACCTGGACCGGCACCTGCGGCGGATGCGCGCCGAGTACGCGCGCCGCCGCGCCCTGCTCATCGAGTACCTGGGGCCGCGCCTGACCGGGGACACCGCGGGGCTGCACGCGATGCTGCCGCTGCCCGCCCGCGAGGTGGCCCCGGTGGTCGCCGAGGCCGCCGCCCGCGGCGTGGTGGTCGACGACACCGGCCGCACCAGCCACGGCGAGCCGACCGTGCACGGCCTGGTCCTGGGCTACGGCTCGGCGTCCCCACCCCAGCTGCGACGCGGCTGCGCCGTGCTCGCCGGCATCCTCGACCGCCGCCTCGGCCCCGCCTGACCCGCTCCGGTCCGGCCGGTCCGCGCGTCCCGCGGCACGAGGTGCGGCCTCACCCGCCGGCCCGTGTCATCGCCCCTTCGCTCATCGGGGCCTCAGGAGTGATCCCGCCCGGGCGACGACCTCCCGGCGGCCGCCGTCGGGGCCCACCCGCCAGGCGGTGAACCCGCCGCACACGATGCACCCCGGTGCGCAACCACGGCTCGGAGTGGCTGACGCCGTACGTCCAGGGGCGTACATATCCGGACATGGCCAGGGGCAGGTCGGAACCGTCGGGGACATGGGGCCTCCAAGGTCGGGAAGGCGATTCCAGAGGGGCCGGTCGGCGGGCCCGGGTCGACGGGGGCGGGTTGGTAAGGCTAACCTCAGGGACGTTCGTGCTCGTTCGTCCGATCCGAGAAGAGTGCCCCGTGCGTGTCGAGAACCCCGCCCACCGCGCGATCATGCGCGCCCGCGTCGTGCGCACCGAGCGGGTCACCAAGCACTTCATCAACATCACCCTGGGCGGGGAGGAGCTCGCGGACTTCGAGTTCCTGGGCCGCGACCAGTTCGTGCGCCTGTTCCTGACCCGCCCCGGCCAGGACCGCCTGCACCTGCCCACCGCCACCGACCGCCGCTGGGTGTCGCAGCTGTACGACATGCCCAAGGAGCGCCAGCCCTACGTGCGCAACTACTCGGTGCGCCGGTTCGACGCCCCGGCCCGGGAGATGGACATCGAGTTCGTCGACCACGGCGAGGGCGGCCCGGCCTCGGCGTGGGCGCGGGCGGCGCGGCCCGGAGACGAGATCGGCCTGCTCACCGACGGCGTCTACTACCTGCCCTCCCCCGGCGCCGGGTTCCAGCTGCTGGTGGGCGACGAGAGCGCGCTCCCGGCGCTCGTGTCGACCCTGGAGCAGGCGCCCGAGACCCTCAGGGCCCGCGTGTACCTGGAGGTGCCCTCGGCCGACGACGTCCGCCCGCTGCGGTCGCTGCCGGGGGTCGAGGTGCACTGGCTGCCCCGCGCCGACCCGCACGCGGTGCCCGGCCGCCTGGCCCTGGAGGCGGTGCGCGCCGCCGAGCTGCCGCAGGAGCGCCTGTACTGCTTCGTCGCCGGGGAGAACGCGCTGCCCACCGAGCTGCGCCGCCACCTGGTGCGCGAGCGGGGCGTGGCCAAGGACGACATCACCTTCATCGGCTACTGGAAGCACGGCCAGGCGGTGACCGACTGACCGGACGCACAGAGCCGCACTGGTTTACCCGGCGAAGGTAAAATTATTCTCTTCGAGGCTCCTGTGTGTCTGAAATGTTATGTAATGACCTACTCTGATGCCTGGTGCGCCGCACGGCGCCCCGAGCCAGGCCCCGAGGAGGTCACGTGGCATCCGGCCGACACAGCACCCGCACCGCTCCCCGCCCCTACAGGAAGTGGGCGGCCTTCGGCGCCGCCGCGGCGGTGATCGCCGCCGGCTACGCGGTCGCGGGCGCCGCCGACGCCCCCGCGCCCGGCCCCGGCGCCTCCCTGTGCCGGGCCGCGGACGACAAGCGCGAGATGCGCGGCGCCTGGCTGACCACCGTCGGCAACATCGACTGGCCCTCCGAGCCCGGCCTGTCCGCCGAGGAGCAGCAGGCGGAGCTGGACGCGCGCCTGGACGAGGCCGCCGAGCTGGGCCTGAACACCGTGTTCCTGCACGTGCGCCCCACCACCGACGCCGTCTACGAGTCCGACCTGGAGCCCTGGTCGCGCTACCTCACCGGCGAGCAGGGCGGCGACCCCGGCTACGACCCGCTGGAGTACGCCGTCGCCGGGGCCCACGAACGCGGCCTGGAGCTGCACGCCTGGTTCAACCCCTACCGCGTCGGCATCTCCTCCGACCTGGAGACCCTCGCCGACGACCACCCCGTCAAGGAGCACCCCGACTGGATGGTCCGCTACGGCGGCGAGGGGTTCCTCGACCCCGGCAACCCCGAGGTGCGGGCCTGGGTCACCGACGTGATCATGGACGTGGTCGAGCGCTACGACATCGACGGCGTCCACTTCGACGACTTCTTCTACCCCTACCCCAAGGACGGCGAGGAGTTCGACGACGACGCCTCCTGGGAGGCGCACGGCGGGGACTTCGACGACCGCGACGACTGGCGCCGCGACAACGTCAACCGGTTCGTCGCCGGGATCCACGAGCGCATCGAGGAGGAGAAGCCCTGGGTCCGGTTCGGTATCTCCCCGTTCGGGATCTGGCGCAACGCGGGCAGCGACCCCGCCGGGTCGGACACCGACGGCCTGGAGTCCTACGCCGCCCAGCACGCCGACACCCGCACCTGGATCCAGGACGGCACCATCGACTACGTGGTCCCGCAGCTGTACTGGGAGCGCGGGTTCGCCGCGGCCGACTACGAGGTCCTCACCGACTGGTGGGCCGACCAGGTGGAGGGCACCGGCGTGGACCTGTACATCGGCCAGGCCGCCTACCGGGCGGGCGAGCCCGGCTGGCGCGGCGAGAGCGCCCTGTCCGACCAGCTCGACTACTCCGACAGCGTCGAGCAGGTGGGCGGCGACGTGTACTTCTCCTTCACGTCGCTCACCGAGGAGGCCGCGGAGGCGTTCGGCCACCTGCGCGAGGAGTACTACTCCGACCCGGCGCTGCCGCCCGTGGCGGACGTGGCCCCCGACACCGACCCCGAGGTCGGGGAGGTGCGCGGCCTGAGCGCCGAGACCGGCGAGGACGGCACCGAGCTGTCCTGGAAGGAGCTGGACGGGGCCCGCTCCTACGCGGTCTACCGCGTCGGCGCCGACCAGGCCGAGGCCGTGGCCTCCGGGGACATCGAGGACGTGTGCGAGGCGCTGACCGCCGACGCCCTGCTCGGGGTCACCGGCACCACCTCCTGGACCGACCGCTCCGACGGGGAGGGCGCCTACGTCGTGACCGCCCTGGACCGGTACCGGATCGAGGGACCCGCGGCGGACCCGGTGGACCCGCGCCTGTGACGGCTCCCCGCCCGTGACCGGGGGCGCGGCCGCGGCGGGAGGGCCGTCCCCTCGGGGGACCTCCCGCCGGCCGCCCCGGTCAGACCGCGCCGGCGAGGTCGCGGACGAGGACGCGCAGCACCTCGGCCCGGTGCCGGACGGGGAAGAAGTGGCCGCCGGGCAGCACCTCCAGGACGTGCCCGCGCGTGGTGAGATCGCCCCAGCGGTCCACCTCGGCGGGTGGGACCGAGGGGTCGTCGGCCCCGGCCAGCGCCGTAATGGGCACGTCCAGGGGTTCGGGGGCGGCGGGCCGGTAGGCGTCGACGAGCCGGTAGTCGCCGCGCACCGAGGGCAGCACCAGGGACCGCAGGTCGAGGTCGTCCAGCAGGCCGGGGGGCGTGCCGCCGAGCTTTTCGATGACGGCGACCAGGCCGTCGTCGTCCAGCAGGTGGACGCCGGAGGCGGGCCCCTCCCGGCCGGGGGCGCGCCGCGCCGACGCGAACAGGCGCACCGGCGGGCCCAGCGGACCGCCTGCCAGGCGGCGGGCCGCCTCGTAGGCGACCAGCGAGCCCATGCTGTGGCCGAGCAGCGCGTACGGGCCGGTCAGGTGGCCCTCCAGGGCCGCCGCGGCCCCCGCCGCCAGGTCCTCCAGCCGCGCGGCCAGGGGCTCGCCGAACCGGGTCTCCCGGCCGGGGTACTGCACGACGACCGACGCGAACCCCTCCGGCAGGCCTGTCGCCCACTCCCGGTAGAAGTTGGCCGTCCCGCCCGCGTGCGGGAAGAGCACCACCGTCAGCCGGGCCCCGGGCCTGGCATGGAAACGGCGCAGCCAGGGCGTCCCCGTGTCGGGAACGGTCATCGCGGCCCACCGACCTCTCGTCTCGGCGCGTTCGGGGCGGGTCCCCGGCGCGTCCGCCCAGCCTGCCACCGGCCGCCCGACCGCCCACCACCGCCCCCTCGGCCGTGCACGCGGACCGGGGTCCGGAGCACCCGCGTGCGGGGCGCCCCCGGCGGGGCCGCGGTCAGGGCCGGGAGTGCGGCGGGCCGTCCGCGGGCCGCGGCACGGGTCAGGTCCTGCCGGCCGCCCCGAGAAAGGTGAGAACGGCGCGGACACGGCGGTTGCCGTCGGCGTCGGCCTCGATGCCGAGCTTCGCGAAGATCGCCGTGGTGTGCTTGCTGATCGCCCCCTCGCTGAGGAAGAGGCGCCGGGCGATGGCCTGGTTCGACAGCCCCTCGGCCATCAGCGCGATGACGTCGCGCTCGCGGGCGGTGAGGGCGTCCAGGGGCGACGCGGAGCCCGCGTTCATGATCTTCGCGACGACGGCGGGGTCGAGGGAGGTGCCGCCGCGGGCGACCCGTTCCACCGCCTCGATGAACTGGTCGGCGTCGAACACCCGGTCCTTCAGGAGGTATCCCACGCCGCCGCCTCCCGCGGCGAGCAGCTCGCGCGCGTAGAGCTGTTCGATGTGCTGGGACAGGATGAGCACCGGCAGGCCCGGCTGTCCGCGGCGCGCCTCCAGCGCGACCTGGAGGCCCTCGTCGGAGAAGGTGGGCGGCAGCCTGACGTCGACGACGGCCACGTCTGGCCGGTGCTCGGCGAGCAGCCGCAGAGCGGTCGGCCCGTCACCCGCGGAGGCCACGACCTTGTGTCCGTAAGCCTCCAACAGCCGAACCAGGCCGTCCCGCAGGAGGTAGAGGTCTTCTACTACGACGATGCGCACGGCACCTCCACGGTGATACGGGTGGGTCCGCCGGGCGGGCTGTCGATCCGGAGGACACCGTCGAATGCGTTGAGGCGGGTCCTGAGCCCCGCCAGCCCCGATCCGGCACCGGCGCGGGCCCCTCCGCGGCCGTCGTCGGCGACGGTGACGGCGACGCCCTGGCGGGTGCGGTCGATGGTGATGTCGATGGCCGACCCGTGCGAGTGCTTCACGGCGTTGGTCACGAGTTCGGCGGTGGCGAAGTACAGACCGGACTCGATCGGCGTCTCCAACCGGTGCTCCAGCGTGGAACGGACCTCGGTCCGCAGGGGCGCGTCCAGGGCGAGCGCGCGGATCGCGTCGACGAGCCCGCGTTCGGCGAGGACCGGCGGGACGATCCCCCGCGCGAGCTCCCGGAGCTCGCGCAGGGCGGCCAGCGAGTTCTCCCGGGTCTGCCTCAGCAGCTCCCTGACCTCGGTCTGGTCGTCGTCCAGCAGCCGCTCGGCCGCGCTGAGCGAGAGGCCGATGGAGACGAGCCGCGCCTGGGCCCCGTCGTGGAGGTCGCGCTCGATCCGGCGCAGCTCGGCCTCCTGCGCGTGGGTGAGGTCGGCCCGCCCCTGGACCAGCGCGGCGATCCTCGCGGCGAACCGCGCGGGGGCCGACGGGCCGAGGAGGCGCCGGGCCGAGGGGACGGCGACCCGCCATCCCACCGGGAGGAGGAGCACTCCGAGGAGCGCGACCGCCACGGCCACGGGTGTTCCGGCCCAGTCCGGCACCGGCGGGGGCGGCGACCACCGCCGCACCACCGCGGCGGCCCCCGCGGCCGTCAGCGCCAGCGGGGCCGCCGCTGCCGCCCCGGCGGTGAACGGGGCGGCCAGGAGCCACAGCATGTCGCGCCAGGCGGCGGGGTCGTACACCCGGGACAGGATCCACCGGTGGAACAGCGAGACCCAGCGGAACCTCTGGTAGTCGTACCCGTTCCACCAGTAGCGCGTCGCCATCCTGGTCACCGGGACCAGGGGCCGGTAGGAGTCGGGGATCGCCGTTCCGGTCCAGCGCAGGACCAGCGACCGCACGGCGCCGCAGACGGGGCGTGGGAACACCACGAGGCAGGGCACCGCCACGCCGAAGACGCACCAGAAGGTCCCGAACGCACTGCCCGTCAGCCGGAGGAAGAAGAACGCGGCGGCCACCCATATCCCGGGGACGAACGCGGTGAGCACGAGGAGAACGGAGGAGCGCACCGCCCCCTGGGCGAAAGGGCGCGCGACGGCGAGGAGGGGTCCGCCGGGGGGCCGGTCCATGCTCTTCTCCGGTTCTCCGGCCGGGGGGCGCGGGTCCCGCCGCGGCCGTGGACGGGGGCGTTTCTCGGGACGGGCGGTCCCGGCCGACCGACGCCCGGTGCGGCGCGGCCCGGCCGCCCACCGCCATTCTCCCGGGCGGCCCCGCCGAGCGCATCCGTCCGGAGCAAGTGTGGGTCCAGACCCACCCCGGACCGGGGCCGGGACGGATTCCCGCGCGGACGGGTGGTCCCTAGCCTCGGTTCAGGGCCGCTGGAGACCCCGGGGCCCGGCTCTTCCGCCCCTGCTCCTCCGCCCCCGGTGCCGACGCGTACGGCGGTGCCCCTTCGCGACGCCGCGCAACGGCGCCGGACCGCCCCGCGTGGCCACCCCCCGGCGTGCCCGCGGACCCGGGCGGCCCCTCCCGCGCCACGACCCCCGAGGAGAAACGAACCATGTCCCTGCCCACCGGTGCCCCGGCCGTGCGGTCCGCGGGCGTCCCGCGGCTGCTCTACCTTGACAACCTGCGCACCGCCCTGACGGTGCTGGTGGTGCTGCACCATGCCGCCATCGCCTACAGCAACGTGCCGCGCTGGTACTACCTGGAGCCGGCCGCCGACCCCTCCGGGATGTTCTTGGACCTGATGCTGGTGTTCGACCAGGCGTTCTTCATGGGTGCGTTCTTCCTCATCGCGGGCCTGTTCCTCCCGGGCTCCCACGACCGCAGGGGCGGCCGGGGCCTCCTCGGGGAACGCCTGCTGCGTCTGGGGATCCCGCTGCTGGCCTGGCTGCTGTTGCTGCGCCCTCTGGTGACGGTGGGCGAGTACACGGCGGAGAGGGACGCGGCCCTCGCAGAAGGGAGCGCGCTGCCCTACTGGGAGTACTACCTGACCTCGCTCACCCCGGGGCCGATGTGGTTCGTGGAGGTGCTGTTCGTGTTCAGCGCGCTCTACGTCCTGTGGCGGTACCTGACGCGCGGAGGCCGGGGCGCGGACCGGCCGTCGCCGGAACCGGGGCGGGCGCCCGGCCCGGTCGCGGTCGCGGGCTTCGTCCTTGGGCTGGGCCTCGCCGGTTACGGGTGGCGGATCTGGCTGCCGATGGACGCCGGGTTCCTGGGCCTGCCCACCCCCGCCTACCTGCCGCAGTACGCGGCGCTGTTCACCGTGGGGGTGCTCGCGGCCCGGCGCGGCCTGCCGGCGGGCCTGTCCGGGAAAGCCGGACGGGCGGGGTTCGCCGCGGCGGGCGCGGCCGCGGCGGCGATCCTCGTCCTCATCGTCGGCTCCTCCGGGGGAACGGAGTTCCTGGGCGGCGGGACCTGGCAGTCCCTGGTGATGGCGGTCTCCGAGTCGGTACTGGCCGTCGGGCTCATCACGGGCCTGCTGGTGCTGTTCCGGGACCGCCTGGACCGCCAGGGGGCCTTCGGGCGGTTCCTGTCGGAGCACGCCTTCACCGTGTACGTGGTCCACCCGGTCGTGCTGGTGGCCCTGGGATACGCGTTCAGCGTGGTGCAGGCGCCGGCCGTGGCGAAGTTCGCGCTGGTGGCGGCCCTGGGGCTGCCGCTCTGCTGGATGCTGGCCTTTCCCGTCCGTGCGCTGCCGGGGGCCCGGAAGGTGCTCTGAGCCCGCCGCCCGGCCCCGGCGGGCCCGGACTCCGCCGGAACCCGCGCCCCGCACGGCCGGCCGGCGCGGTGCCCGCCGGGCCGGGGCTCAGGCGGTGCCCTGCCAGCTGCGCCACAGGTCGGCGTAGCGGCCGCCGGCCGCCACCAGGTCGGCGTGCGGCCCCTGCTCGACGACGCGGCCGCGGTCCATCACCACCACCCGGTCGGCGGCCTGCGCCTGGGTCAGCCGGTGCGCCACCACCAGTGTGGTGCGGCCCTCGGTGGCCGCCAGGGAGGCCCGCTCCAGGCGGCGCGCACCCGCGCTGCCCGCTTCAGCGGTGGCCTCGTCCAGCACCGCGACCGGCGGGTCGGCCAGCACCATCCGGGCCAGCGCCAGGTGCTGGGCCTGTTCGGCGGTGAGCGGGTGGCCGCCCTCGCCGACCACGGTGTCCAGCCCCTCGGGCAGCGCCCGCACCCAGCCGAGCGCGTCCACCCGCTCCAGCGCGGCCTCCGCCTCGGCGGCGTCCGCCCCGGGGCGGGCCAGCCGCAGGTCCTCCAGCAGGGTCCCGGCGAACACGTGGGTCTCCTGGCTGACCAGGTACACGTGCCCGCGCAGCAGGCGCTCGCCCAGGTCGGCCAGAGGCACCCCGCCCAGGTACACCTCGCCCGTGTCGGGGACGCGCAGGCCCGTGATCACCGCCGCCAGCGTGCTCTTGCCCGCGCCGCTGGCGCCCACCAGCGCCACCCGTTCCCCGGGGGCGATCTCCAGCGAGACCCCGTCCAGGGCGGGCGGGGTGTCGGGGCCGTACCGGTGCGCGACCTCCTTGACCCGCACCGACGCGTCCTGCGGCTCGCGCGGCCGTTCCGGCTCGGGGGCCTCGGGCAGGTCCACCACCCCGGCGAGCCGGGCCAGGCTCGCCCCGGCCGACTGCACCTCGTTGAAGTTCATGACCAGGAACATCATCGGGCCGAACAGCCGGTGGAAGTACAGCGCCGCGGCGGTGACCGCGCCCACCGTCACGAGTTCGCCGCGCACCAGCCAGAACCCGGCGACCAGCACCGCCGTCAGCCCCACGCACTCCGCGCCGTTGAGCCGCGACCCGAACCGGGTGAGCAGCCGGAACACCGACAGCGTGATGTCCATGGCCGCCAGGGACCGGTCGGAGACCCGCCCCTCGTGCTCCTCCTCGCGCCGGTAGGCGCGCACCGCCGACCGCCCGCGCAGCGCGCCCATCATGGCGTGCGACCGCTCGCCCATCGCGATCCGCTCGCGGGCGTAGTAGGGGCCCGAGAGCGGCAGGTACCAGCGGGCCGCCCACACGTAGACCGGCAGGGCGCACAGCCCGGCCAGGCCCAGCCGCCAGTCCAGGGCGGTCATCCCGGCCGCCGTCGACAGCACCATGGCCAGCGCGATCACCACGTCGGGGCCGTTGCGGGCGATGCCGGTGGTGACCACTGCGACGTCGTCGCCCACCCGGGACAGCAGGTCGCCGATGCGCACCCGCTCCACCTGAGCGGCGGGCATGTGCAGGACCCGGTCCATGACCCGCTCGCGCAGCCGCGCCAGGATCCGCTCCCCGGCCCGTGTCACCAGCCAGGCGCCCGCCCCGGTGAGCAGGCCCCCGAGCAGTGCCGCCGCGGCGATGATCCCGGCCGCGCGCAGCACCGCGTCCAGTCCGGCGCCGCCGGAGATGTCGTCGACCATGGTGCCCAGCGTCCAGGGGGCGACCAGGCCGACCGCGCTGCCCGACAGCACCACGACCAGGGACAGGGGCGTGCCCCAGCCGCTGCGCCGCACCCCGTCGCCGAGCACCGCCCAGGTGCGCCGGGCCGACGCGGTGGGCAGCAGGTCCGCGTGTTCGTCGATCGCGCTCACGCGGTCACCGTCCTTTCCGTGCCCGGCGCGCCCGCGCCCGGGGAACCTGCCTCTGTGCCCGGCGCCCCGCCCCGGGCGGGTCCGCCGTCCGCCGCCGTGCCCGGGAGGGCGGGACCGCGGGGTGGTGCCGCCACGCGGCGGGGCACGCCGCGGCCGGGCCGTGCCGCCGGACCGCGGTGGCGCGTCGCCGCGCGGGGGAAACTCCCGGCTGAGCGGGAGGGAAGGGGAGTCACCGCAGGACCGCCTCGGCGTAGGCGGGGTCCCGGCCGACCAGCTCGGCGTGGGTGCCCACGGTCCGGACGCGCCCCTCCTCCAGGACGACCACCCGGTCGGTGCGGGAGAGCAGCGCCGGGCTGGCGGCCACCACGAGGGTGGCCCCCGCCGGGGCGCGGTCGGCGCGGGCCCGGGTCAGTCCGCGGGCGATCGCCTCCTCGGTGACCGCGTCCACGGCGGTGGTGGGGTCGTGCAGGACCAGCACCGGCGGGTCCGCGGCCAGGGCGCGCGCCAGGGCGGCGCGCTGGCGCTGCCCGCCGGACAGGTTCGCGGCCCGGTCGGCGATGGGCCGGTCCAGGCCCTGGGCGTGCCCGGTGACCAGGTCCTCGGCCCCGGCGGCGCGCAACGCCTCGCGCAGGTGCGCCTCGTCGCGGTCGCCGCCGGTGGCCAGGTTGGTGCGCAGCGTGCCCTCGAACAGGGTCGCCCCGTGCTCCTCCACCAGGACGGCGGCGCGCAGCGCGGCCAGGTCGAGCTCGTGCACGGGCACTCCGCCCACCGCGGCCCGGCCCTCCTCGACGTCCTCGGGGACGGCCCGGCCCGACAGCAGCTCCAGCAGCGCCTCGGCGTCGCGCGGGTCGGTGGCCAGCACGCCCACGGTCTCGCCCGGGGCCAGCCGCAGGTCGACCCCGCGCAGGGTGCGGTAGGCGACCCCGTCCAGTTCCACCACGGGCTCGGCCGGGACCGGCCGCTCGCCGGGGGTGACGGCGGCGGGGGCGGTCAGCAGCCGCACCAGGCGGCGGGCCGAGGCGCGGGAGGTGGCGAAGAGCTGGCCGACCATGCCCAGGCCCTGGACGGGTTCGGCCAGGAACTGGGCCAGGCCCACCACGGTGATGAGCTCGCCGATGGTCAGCCGCCCCTCCAGCGCCATCCAGCCGGCGACCGCGGCCACGCACGCCAGGAACAGCACGCCCGCGGCCGACACCATGCCGCGGTACACGCCGTTGCTGGCCGCGGCCGACACCGAGGCGGTGAGGGCGACGCCGCTGGCCCGGCGGTAGCGGTCAGCGGCGGCGCGGCGGGCGCCCATGCCCATGAGCACGCGCAGGCCGCCGACCAGGTCGGTGGCCAGGGCGGTGGCCCCGGCGGCGGTGGCCTGCTTGGCCTCGCTGCGCCGGGTGATGCGGGCGGCGGGGAAGCGCAGCAGCAGCATCATCAGCGGCACCCCGACCAGGACGCCGATCCCCAGGGGGACGTCGATGGCCAGCAGGGCGACGGTGGTGACGGTGATCGCGCTGCCCATGGCGATGAGCCCGATCCAGGCGCGCACGTACTGGGACGCCTGCTCGGCGTCGGAGGTGGCCACGGACAGCAGTTCCCCGGCGCGCAGTCCGCTGCGCTCCCCGCGCGGGTCCAGGGCCCGGCGGGCGGCCTCCACCCGCAGCAGGTGGGCCTCGTTCTCGGCGGCCCGCATGGAGAACCGGGCGCCGATGCGGTAGGCGAGGGCCAGCACCGTGAACAGGGCGGCCATGCCCAGGACGCACAGGGCCAGGGCGCCGACGTCGCCGGTGAAGACGGCCCGGTCGATGGTGACGCCGATGGCCACGGGGACCAGGGCCTCGGCGAGCTGGTGCAGGGAGTGCAGGGCGGTGGCGCAGGCGGCGTCGCGGCGGTTGCGGCGCAGGGTGCGCCGGCCCAGGGCGCGGACGTCGGCGGGGACGCCGTCGGGGGTGCGCGCGTCGGCGGGGGCGTCGGCGGTTGCGCTCACGCGGCCGTCCCGTCCGGGCCGGGGCGTACGCCCGCCCTTGAACATGTGGTCATCCGATCGTCCCATTCCCTGTCGTCGTGCCGCGAACAGGCTAGCCAGGCCCGGACACCGCCGCGAACGCGCCCCCGCGGGGCACGGGAGGGCCCCGTGGGTCCGGCCCGCAGCGGCCCCCGTCGACCATGACCCACGTCACACGCGCGCCGGCGCGCGGGGCACCGGCCGTGCCGGAACCGCCCGCGGGCGGGGCTCACCGCATCGCCGACCCCGCGGCGCGCCGTTCATCCCGGTTTGCACCCACCCCGGAGTCCATCACTATGATTCACCTTAGGCAAGCCTAAGCTGACCGTGACCTTCCCGAGAATGATGAGGCTCCATGAACCGTGGCCCGCTGACCCGCGGCGGCGCGATCGCCGCCGGCGCGCTCTCCGTCCTGATGCTCGCCGCCTGCGGCGGCGGGGCGGCCGAGGAGCCCGACTCCCCCTCCGGCGGGGCCGCCGAGGGCTACCCCGTCACCGTCCCGACCCTCTTCGGGGACGTCACCGTCGAGGACCGCCCCGAGAACGTGGTGGCCATGGGCTGGTCCGACGCCGAGACCGCGCTCGCCCTGGGCGTGCAGCCGGTCGGCGTCGCCGACTGGCAGGCCTACGGCTCCCCCGGCGTCGGCCCCTGGGCCGCCGACCTGTTCGACTCCGAGCCCGCCCAGCTGGCCACCCTGGAGCCGAACCTGGAGGAGATCGCGGCCCTGGAGCCCGACGTCATCCTCGACACCCGCTCCGACAACAGCCGGGAGCGCTACGACCTGCTCTCCCCGGTCGCCCCGGTGATCGGCCCGCCGCCCGGCGTGGAGGTCACCTACGGCACCACCTGGCAGGAGCAGACCCGCCAGGTCGCGCTGGCCCTGAACGAGGAGGAGCGCGGCGAGGAGCTGGTCTCCGAACTGGAGGGGGAGTTCGAGGCCCTGCGCGAGGAGAACCCGGACTTCGCCGACGTCACCATCGCCGTGGGCGCCTACTTCGACGGCCAGTACGGCGCCTACGTGCCCGGCGACAGCCGCGTCGACGTGCTCCAGGACCTGGGCTTCGAGTACAAGTCCGAGATCACCGACATGGCCGACGGCGCGTTCTACGTCGACCTCAGCCCGGAGCTGGTGGAGGTCCTGGACGCCGACCTGACCATCGTCTTCCCGATCGGCGACGTCGCCGAGACGCTGAAGGAGGACCCGGTCCTGCAGGGCATCGGCTCCGCGCAGGACGAACGCCTCATCATCCTGGACGACCCGGAGCTGGCCAACGCCTTCTCCAGCGGCTCCACCCTGGGCGTCTCCTACGCCCTGGAGGGCATCGTCCCCCTCATCCACGAGGCGCTCGGCCGGGAGTGACGTCCTCCGCGAGCGCGCGGGGGCCCCGGGGCGTCCGCCCCGGGGCCCCCGGCGTTCCGGCCGGGTCCGCGCTTGACCCGACACGTGCCCGCACGTGGGGGTCCGCTGCCGGCGGGCGCACTAACGTCGCGGCATGAGCAACGCCCGCGTCCCGTCCCGCCGCGCCCGGAGGGTCCGCGCGGCCCTGCGCCGCCCCGCCGCGGCGACCGCGGTAGGCATCCTGATACTCCTGGCCGCCACGGCCTGCGCCCCGGACCGGGCCCCCGAACCGGAGCAGGCGGGCTTCGCCCCCTCCTCCGACCTGCTCACCATCGACGCCGACAACGGCGACCTGCGCGTCTCCCCCGGCGACGTCGACGAGGTCGAGGTGACCCGCTGGATCTCCTCCGGCTCCCTGCTGGGCTCCCCCGAGGCCGACTGGGGCCTCACCGGCGACACCCTCCGGCTGCGCGTGCGCTGCGGGGCCTTCACCGACTGCGAGGCCGAGTACGAGGTGATCGTCCCGGAGGGCACCACCCTCACCGTGGTGAGCGGCAGCGGCGACATCACGGCCTTCGGCTTCGTCCGACCCCTGACCGCGACCAGCGGCGACGGCCGCGTCTCGGTCTCCGACACCATCGGTCCCCTCACCATGGCCAGCGACGGCGGCGACCTCATCGGCCGGGGGCTCGCCTCGGACGAGGTGGAGGCCGTCACCGCCGACGGCGACGTCGACCTGGAGCTCACCGCCGTCCCCGACGCCGTGACGGTGCGCACCGGCGACGGCGACGCCGACATCACGCTGCCCGAGGCCGCCTACGCCGTGGACGCCTCCTCCGGCGAGGGCGAGGTGGTCACCGAGGTCGACACCGACCCCGGCAGCGCGCACCGCGTGGACGCCGCCGCGGGCGGCGACCGCGTCCGCCTGCTCACCGGCCCGGTCTGAACCTGCCGGAGCCGACGCGCGCCGTGGGCGGTGTGTGCTGTGGGCGGTGTGTGCCGTGGGCAGTGCGCGCCGTGGGTGGTGTGCGCTGTGGGCGGTGTGCGCTGTGGGCGGTGTGTGCCGCGACCGGCACCACCGTCGGCACGTGTCGCGACCGGTGCGTGCGGTGGGCGCCCCGCCCGGGGCCACCGCCGTCGGGGCATGCCCCGCCCCGCGATTCCTCGGTCGGTCCGTGCGGCCCGGGACCGCCGCCGCGGATCAGGCGGGCGGGGGCCGGTGGGACGCCAGCCGGACCAGCAGCTCGTCCACCAGGGCCGCCTCGCCCGGGGTCAGCAGCCCGCCGGCCCCGCCCCGGGACAGCAGCACCCGCAACGCGTTGGCGTGGGCGGACACCCCGGTGTCACCGGCGCCCTCCGTCCGCGCGGGGCCGGTGACCACGGCGGCCAGCACGGCCTCGCGCACCGCCTCCGACAGGCGCGGGTCGTCCGCGCCCCGCTCGATGAGGCGCAGCACCACACCCCTCCCGGCGGTGTGGATCATCTCCGCCGCGGTCTCGGCGTCGACCGCCAGCCGCCCGGCCTCGGCGACCCGGCCGACCAGCCCCCGCAGGATCTCCTGCGCCCGGGCCGCCGCCTCCCCTCCTCCGCCGCCGGAGGCGCCGGGAGCGTACATCAGCACGTAGTGGGCGGGGTTGTCCAGCCCGAAGCGGACGTGCAGGTCCCAGCCCGCCCGCAGGTCCTGGACCGGGTCCCCGGTGGCGACCTGGGCCTGCTTCCCGGCCAGGTAGCGGTCGAACCCGTCGGCGGCCACGGCGTCGAACAGCCCGGCCATGTCCCCGAACAGCCGGTAGAGGGTGGGCGGCTGCACCCCGGCGGCGGCGCTCACCGAGCGCGTCGTGACGGCCTCGCGCCCCTGGCGGGTGAGGATGTCCGCGGCGGCGTCGATCACGCGCCGCCGTGTGTCCTGCCTGTCTCCCATGCACTCCAGGGTATCGGCGGTAACAGCGACCCGTTATCCCTTCTAACGCCCGCGTCCCCGGCGGCCTCCCGACCGGCCGGGTACGGCGCCGCGGTGGACCGGTCCCGGCCCACCGCGGCGCCCTCCCTCAGTGCAGCGTCCCCACCGGCCCCGAGGGGAGGTTCCTCCCCAGGGGCCGGGGGTCGGCCAGCTCCCCGTCGCGGACCACCACCCGTCCGCCCACGACCACCGTGCGGGCCCGGCCCGTCAGCTCGCGGCCCTCATAAGGGGTGTAGTCGGTGGCCATGTGCAGGTCCCCGGTGCGCACCGTCCACCGGGCGGCCGGGTCCCACAGCACGATGTCGGCGTCCGCCCCCGGAGCCAGCACCCCCTTGCGCGGGTACAGGCCGTTGAGGCGCGCCGGGGCGGCCGCCACCAGCTCCACGAACCGGGTGGCGGGCAGCCCCCGCGCCGCCACGTACTCCGAGTACAGCACCGCCAGGCGGGTCTCGACCCCGGGCAGCCCGTTGGGCATGGCGCGCACGTCGTGGCGGTAGCGCTCCTTCTGCGCGGTGTCGTAGCAGCAGTGGTCGCTGCCCACCGTGCTGATCTCGCCGGTGAACAGGTGCCGGCCCAGTCCCTCGACGGTGGCACGCGGGCGCAGCGGAGGGCAGCACACGAACCGCTCGGGGTGCTCGCCCGCGTAGGCGGACTCGTCCAGCACCAGGTGGTGGGCGACCGCCTCGCTGTAGGCGCGCCGTCCGCGCCGCCGGGCCGCCGCGACCAGTTCGACGGCCTCGGGCGAGGACTGGTGGACGAAGTACACGGGCGCGTCCACGGACTCGGCGATCGCCAGCACCTCGGCGACCGAGGCCGTCTCGGCGAGCCCGGGCCGGGTGTCGCCCATGTGCTCGGCCCCCGTGCGGCCGCGGGCCCCGCTCCGCTCCTGGGCCTCCTCGATGATGTGGTCGGCCTCGCAGTGGATCACCACCATGCCGCCGGTGGCGCTCACCGCCTTCATGGTCCGCAGCACCGTGTACTCGTCGGCCATGGTCTCACCGCGGTAGGTGGTGAACATCTTGACGGTGCTCACCCCCAGCCCCGCCATGGCGCGCAGCTGCTCCTCGGTGGTGTCGTCCCAGGTCACCACGCACCCGTGCAGGGCGCTGTCGCACAACCCCTGCGCGGCGGCCCCGCGCCGCTCCAGCACGGCCTCCAGGGGGTCCTGCCCCGGCCGGGGGATCGCGAAGTCCACGATGGTGGTGGTGCCCCCGAAGACCGCGGCGGTGGTGCACCCCCGGTAGTCGTCCAGGGAGGTGAACTCGCCCGAGGTGAAGCCGACGTGGCAGTGGGGGTCGACGCCGCCCGGCAGCACGAGCAGGCCGGTCGCGTCGACCTCCTCGGGGCGGGACCCGTCCGGGGCGGGGGCGCCGGGCTCGGCCAGCGCCGTCACCCGGCCCGCGGAGACGAACACGTCGGCCGCGCCCTGCCAGCCGGCGTTGACGACGGTGCCCCCGCGGACGACGAGGTCGGCGGCGCTCACAGCTCCTCCCCGGCGGCCAGGTGGGCGCGCCAGCCGCCCCGGTCGCTGATGTCGCTCACCCCGGGCAGGCCCAGGGAGGCGGCGCGCATGCGCATGGCCAGCGCCCCCGACCCGTCGGCCATCTCCACCACCCCCAGCTCCAGCTCCTCGGGCTCCTCGGGCAGCAGGCGCTCGCGCAGCTGCGCGTACTCCACCTCGTACAGCTCCCCGGGGACGGCGCGCCCGTCCTCCCCGACCGGGTGCAGGCCCGGGAACTCGTCGCGCACGGAGTAGAAGCGGTAGCGCGGCGCGGTCAGCGCCGGGCCCAGGAACCGCGCCCCCTCCAGGGCGTGGCTGATCTCTCCGCCGGACATGGCCTGGCCGTTGACGAACATGCGGACGGTGGTCACCGGTTCTCCTCGGGGTCTCGGTGTGCGGGGACGGGGCGGCGGGCGGCCGCGCGGGCGCGCTCCGCCGCGGGGTCGGGGACGGGGACGGCGTCGAGCAGCGAGCGGGTGTAGGGGTGGGTGGGCGCGGTGTAGACCTGCTCGCGGTCGCCCAGTTCGACCACCCGCCCGGAGTTCATGACGGCGACCCGCCCGCAGAGGTGGTGGACGACCGCCAGGTCGTGGGCGATGAAGAGCAGCGCCAGCCCGAGCTTCTCCCGCAGGTCGCAGAACAGGTCCAGGACCTGGGCCTGCACGGAGACGTCGAGCGAGGCCACGGGCTCGTCGCAGATGAGCAGGTCCGGTCCGACCGCCAGGGCACGGGCGATGGCGATGCGCTGGCGCTGGCCGCCGGAGAAGGAGCGCGGGTAGCGGTCCAGGTGCTCGGACCCCATGCCCACCGTCTCCAGGATCTGGACGGTGCGGTCCCGGCGGCGCGCCCGGTCGGGCTCGATGCCGTGGACGTACATGCCCTCGCCCACGAGCTCGGCCACGGTCATCCGCGGGTTGAGCGAGGAGTAGGGGTCCTGGAACACCATCTGGACCCGCCGCCGGATGGCGCGCAGCTCCCGGCCCCGGGCCCCGGTGACGTCCCGGCCCGCCACCAGGACCCGGCCGGAGTCGGGGCGCACGAGCCCGGCGACGCAGCGCGCGGTGGTGGACTTGCCCGACCCCGACTCGCCGACGAGCCCCAGCGCCTCCCCCCGGCCCACGGTGAAGGACACGTCGTCGACCGCGCGGGTCCCGGCGTTCCCGGGGAAGGTCTTGACCAGGTTGCGGGCCTCCAGGAGGGGGGCCTCCCCTGCGGTGTTCACAGTGCTTCTCCCTCGGAGGCGGCGGGGACGGGGGCTCCGGCGCCCAGCCGGCGGCCGGGCCGGTCGCCGATGCGGGGGACGGCGTCGAGCAGGGACCGGGTGTAGGGGTGGGACGGGGCGGTGTAGAGCCGGTCCACGTCCGCCTCCTCCACGATGAGCCCGTGGCGCATGACGGCGACCCGCTGGGCGAACCCGGCGACGATGCCCAGGTCGTGCGTGATGAGCAGGACCGCCATGCCCCGCTCCCGGGCCAGCCCCTCCAGGAGTTCCAGGACCTGGGCCTGGACGCGCACGTCCAGCGCGGTGGTGGGCTCGTCCGCGATGAGCAGCCGCGGTTCGGCGATCACCGCGATGGCGATGACCACGCGCTGGCGCATGCCCCCGGAGAACTGGTGCGGGTAGTCGTCGAAGCGCCGGCCGGGGTCGGCCACCCCGAGCCGGCCCAGCAGGTCCACGGCGCGGCGCCGCGCCTCCCGCCGCCCCACGCCCCGGATCCGCAGCGGCTGGGTGATCTGCCAGCCCACGGTCTTGACGGGGTTGAGCGAGGCCAGCGGGTCCTGGAAGACGAGGCCGGCGCGGGCGCCGCGCACGCGGCGCACCTCCCGCGGCGCCATCTCCAGGACGTCGTCCCCCTCCAGCAGGATGCGTCCGCCGGTGCGGGCCTCGGGGTCCAGGCGCAGGACCGAGCGGGCGGTCACGGACTTGCCGGACCCGGACTCTCCCACCAGGGCGACCCTCTCGCCCGCGGCGACCGCGAGGTCCACGCCGCACACGACCTGTACCGGCCCCTCCGGGCCCGGGTAGGACACGGTCAGCCCGCGGATGTCCAGCAGCGGGCTACCTTCCGTGGGGTGCGCGCTCATCGGCGCCCTCCCGTTCTCAGGGTGGGGTCGGTGCGCACGCGGAGCCAGTCACCGACCAGGTTGAAGGCGACCGCGGTGATGGCGATGGCCAGTCCGGGGAAGAGCACCGTCCACCACGCGGTGACGGCGGTGTCGCGCGAGGCCGCGATCATCGCGCCCCACTCGGAGGCGGGCACCTGGGCGCCCACGCCGACGAAGGACAGGCCGGAGATCACGAGCATCACGGCCGACACGTCCAGGGTGGTCTGGACGTACAGGGCGCTCAGGGAGTTGGGGAGCACGTGGCGCAGGACCAGGCGGGTGCGGGACACGCCCAGGACCCGCGCGGACTCCACGAACTCGGCGTCGCGCACCTCGCGGACCAGGGTCCGCACCAGCCGGGCGTAGCCCGGCCACCAGGTGGCCGCCAGGGCGATCACGGCCGACTGCAGGCTCGGCCCCATGGCGGCGGCCAGGCCCAGGGCCACGACGATCGCGGGCAGGGAGAGGCCGATGTCGCAGATCCGCATGAGGACCTCGTCGACGATCCGGCCGCCCAGCGCGGCGGCCGTGCCGATCACGGTGCCGATCAGGGTGGCCGCGGCGATGACGGCGACGGTGGCCAGCAGGGTGGTGCGCCCGCCGGCCAGGATGCGGCTGAGGATGTCCCGGCCGTTGGCGTCGGTGCCCAGCCAGTACTCGGCGCCCGGCGGGACCAGGGCGTCGGGCAGGTTCACGGCGTAGGGGTCCATCGGGGCCAGGTAGGGGCCTACCAGGGCCAGGAGGACCATGAGCCCGGCCGTGCCCAGGGCGATCCGGTCGATGGCGGTGGTGTGCCCGCGCCGGTCTCCGCCGAGGCGGGCCAGGAGGGCGCGCGGTCCCGCGGACCGGGCGGGAGCGGGTGTGGTGGTGGTCATGTGCGCTCCCCGGCGGTGTCGAAGGCCTGGGCGGCGGACTCGTCCGCGACCGCGCGACCGCGCCGCCCGCCCCGCCGCAGGCGCGGGTTGAGCCACAGCTGGAGCAGGTCGACGGCGAAGTTCGCGAGGATGAAGACGACCCCGATCACCAGGACGGCGCCGATGACGGCGTACAGGTCGTTCTGTAGGACGGCGGTGACGGAGTAGGCCCCCACGCCCACGCGGCCGAAGATGGACTCCACCAGGACGGTGGACCCCAGCATCCAGCCCAGCTGCATGCCCAGGATGGTGCTGGTGGGCACCAGGGCGTTGCGCAGGCCGTGGGAGACGACCACCCGCCACTCGGAGGCCCCGGTGGCGCGGGCCAGGGTGATGTAGTCGGCGTCCAGGGCGCCGATCATGGTCGAGCGCAGTGTCCGGGTGACCACCGCGACGTAGGACGCGGCCAGTGTCACCGCGGGCAGCGCCAGGTGGCTCAGCGCGTCGGCGAAGGCGGCGAGGTCCCCGGCCAGCAGGGCGTCGACCGTGGTCATCCCCGTCACGGCGGGGACGCTCGCACCGAAGCCCAGGTGCCCGGTGAGGGGGAACAGCCCCCAGCGGGCGGACAGGAACGCCTGGAGTATCAGGCCCAGCCAGAAGACCGGGACGGCGGCCCCGAGCAGGGCGACCAGGCGCGCGGCCAGGTCGGCCGCCCGGCCCCGCCGGTAGGCGGAGACCACCCCCAGGGGGAGCGCGACGGCGATGTTGACGAGCATCGCGGCGCCCACCAGCTCCACCGACGAGGGCAGCACCCGGCCGATGTCGTCGAGGACGGGCCGCTGGGTGAAGACCGAGGTGCCCAGGTCCCCCTGGGCAACGCGGCCGATGTAGGAGACGTACTGTTCGGGGACCGGCCGGTCCAAGCCCAGCCGTTCGCGGGCGGCCTCGACCTGTTCCGCGGTGGCGTTGCGGCCGGCCGCGGCACGCGCCGGGTCCCCGGGCAGGACCTGGGTCATGAGGAACGTGACGGTGATGAGGCCGGCCAGGACCAGGATCATCATGCCCAGCCTCCGGGCGATGAACGAGAGCACCGTGCCTCCCCTTCCGGGTGGTGGTTCTGCGGGGGTGCGGGCGGCGCCGCGCCTTCCGGCGCCGCCCGGGGCGGGCCTCAGCCCTTGCTGATGCGGTACACGTCCACGGTCTGGTGGTGGGCGGGGTCGTAGGCGTAGCCCGAGACCCCCTCGCCGATCACGGTGACGTACTGCGGGTTGGACAGGACCATGGCCGCGTGGTCGTCGGCGATGATGTCCTGCGCCTCGTTGTAGGCCTCGCACCGCTCGTCGGGATCGGTCGCGGTCTGGCCGCGCTCGACGAGGGCGTCGACGTCCTCATCGGAGTAGCCGCCGAAGTTCAGCCCGCCGCCGGCGTTGGAGGAGTGGAAGCCCTGGTACAGCACGGCGGAGGCGTCGGGGAAGGCCGGGAAGGAGTAGATCATCCCCAGGTCCGGGACGTCCTCCGGGGCGGAGGTCATCTCGATGTACTGCGGGTAGGTGATGGCCTGGAGCGTCAGGTCGACGCCGACGTCGGCGAGGTTGGACTGGAGCAGGGTCGCGGCCTGCTCCATCTCGGCCGTGGCCTCCAGGTAGGTCATGGTCAGGGAGGTGCCCTCCAGCCCCTCGTCGGCGAGGATCTCCCGCGCCCTGTCGGGGTCGAAGGAGGGCCGGGCCACGTCGGGGTCGTGGCAGGGCATCCCGGCGGCCAGGACCCCGCGGGCGGGCTCCCCGGCGCCCTTGAGGATGCTCTCCACGTGCTGGTCGTAGTCGTAGGCGTAGGAGACGGCCTCGCGCAGCGCCCGCTGCTCGGTCTCGCCCTTGCCGGTCATGTCGAACAGGGCGTAGAGCTGCACGTTGGTGTCGGCGCGGTCGACGGTGAACCCCTCGGCCTCCAGGGCCTCCCAGTCCTGGGGGGAGATGTCCATGGCGATGTCGATCTCGCCCTGGCGCAGGGCGGTGGCCTGGGTGGAGGCCTCGGCGAGGTAGCGGAACACGACGTTGCGGGCCTGCCCGTCGACCCCGCCCCAGTAGTCTCCGAACAGCTCGAAGGAGGCCTCCTGGTTGGGTGTGTACCCGGTCAGGCGGTAGGGGCCCGACCCGGCGTCGTTGGCCGACAGCCACTGCTGGCCGTCGTCGCCGCCCGCGTTCTCCTCCACCAGGTCGGCGTTGAGCAGGTACACCCGGCTCAGCGCGGACAGGAACGGGGCGGAGGGCTCGGACAGGGTGATGGTCACCCCGGTGTCGCCGTCGGCCTCGGCCGACTCGTAGGCGGACAGGAACGAGGCCACGCCGATCTGGAGGCGCTGGACGCGGTCCAGGGTGTAGACGACGTCGGCGGCGGTGAGCGCGGACCCGTCGTGGAAGACCACGTCGTCGCGCAGGGTCAGTTCGATGGTGGTGCCGTCCTCCGACACCGTCCACTCCGAGGCCACCGAGGGGACGAGCTCGGTGCCCTCGAACCGGACCAGGGTGTCGTAGGCCGGGCGGACCACCTCGTTGACGGTGGAGTTGTCGGCCTGGACCGGGTCGAACGTGGCCGGGGGCTCGTTCTCGGCGATGACCAGCGAGGCGGCCCGCAGGTCCGCGCCCGCTCCCCCCTGCCCGCCGCCGCAGGCGGTGATCAGCAGGGAGGCCGCAAGGAGGGTCGCGCCAGCGGCGGCGCGGCGCCCGGCGGGTCCGCCCGGACGCGGTGTGTGGTGTCGGCTCGGCCGACCGTGGAAGTGTCTCACTGGGGATTGCCTGCCCTTCGTCCTGTGGAGGTCCTGGTGCGGGACCGCCTGCCCCGACGGCGCCCGGGGGCGCCACGGGCCGTGCGCGGGGCGTGCGCTGCGGCCTCGGTACAGCGGGAACGGGACTTCGCGTCCGTGTCCCGCCGGGGGTTCGTCCGCGCGGGCGCGGTGCGCCCGCGCGGACGACTCGTGCTGCGGTCCGGCCCGGGGCGCTCAGGCCCCGGGGTCCGCACCGGTGTGCGCCGTCCTCTCCGGGGTGGGGCTCCAGGTACCGTCGGCGGCGACCTCCACCCCGTAGTGCTCACGGGCGGCGCGGGCGGTGACGTAGCCGTCCAGGACGTCGGCGACCACCGCCTCGGGGTCGCGCTCCAGGGGGTCGCCGTAGCCGCCGCCCCCGGCGGTCCGGTTGGCGAACCGGTCCCCGGCGGCCATGGGCGCCCGGTACATGCCCACCCGCTTCTCCCGGTCCGTGCCGGGCCACAGGTCCATGTGGCTGGGCTCGGGCTCGTGGCCCCCGTGCATGGCCCAGGGCCGGGTCTTGCTCTTCTTCTTCATGGACAGGACCTCGCCGGGCGCCGTGTAGCGCACCACCCGCTCCACGCCCAGGCCGCCCCGGTGGCGGCCCGGGCCGCCGGAGTCGGGGATCAGCTCGACCTTCTCGTGGAAGAGCGCGGCCTTGTGCTCCAGCACCTCGACGGGGGTGTTGCGCACCGTGGTCTGGGAGGGGTGCTGCTGGGCGGTGCCCCCGTCGTGGTCGCGGGCCGCGCCCCAGCCGATGCCCTCGTTGTTGCTGACCACGTAGTCGCGTCCGGTCCGGGGGTCGTTGCCCAGGGCCATGAACCCGGGCTCGTCCCCGCCGCTGGAGGCGGGGAGGCTGTCGATGACCCCCGCCAGCGCCTTGTAGATCAGCTCGAACGCCACGATGGCGCTCCACTGGGTGAAGGTCGCCGCGGGGTAGACCGCGTGGAAGAACGTGCCGGGGTCGGCCACGACCTTGAGCGGGCGGAAGTGCCCGGCGTTGGTCGCCTCGTCGCGCGTGGTCAGCCCCTTGAAGGCGGCCTTGGCCAGGCCCAGGGTGGAGCCGATGGGCAGGTTGACCGGGCCCGCCACGGCGCCGGAGGACCCGTTGAAGTCGACGGTCATCTCGTCGCCGGCGATGGTGACCTCCACCGCGATGCGGATGGGGTCGTCGGTGACGTAGTCGTCGTCGACGTAGTCCACCGCGCTCCACGTGCCGTCGGGCAGGGCGGCCACCGCGCGTCGGGCGACCCGCTCCCCGTGCTCGATGACCTGGTGGACGGCCTGCTCCACGGTGTCGCCGCCGAACTTCTCCCATACCTGGCGCAGCCGCTCCTCACCGGTGCGCAGCGCGGCGAGCTGGGCGTGGAAGTCGCCGATGGTGGCCTCGGGGAGGCGGGAGTTGAACCGGATCAGCTCCAGGATGTCGCGGACCACCTCGCCGTCGGCGACGATCCGGGTGCCGGGGAAGATCAGCCCCTCCTGGTGCATGTCGGTGGAGTCCAGGACGTACCCGGCCTCCTTCGCGCCCAGGTCCATCCAGTGCGCCCGCACCGCCAGGTAGGCGGCGGGCCCCTCGTGGCCGTCCCGGAAGACGGGGGCGCAGAGCATGGCGTCGTAGGAGTGGGCGCCGCTCCAGTACGGGTAGTTCATGAGGTAGACGTCGCCGGGGCGCATCGCCCCCTCCCCCACGTACTCCACCAGCTTCAGGAGCGCGTGGTCGTTGGCGCCCAGGAAGTGGGTGATGCCCGCGGCCTCGGCCATGAGCCGGCACGTGGAGTCGTAGATGGAGATCCCGAAGTCGAGCACGTCGTAGATAACGGGGTTGAACGCCGACCGCACCAGGGTGCGGCGCATCTGCTCGGCGACGGAGTGGACGTAGTTGCGGATGACCTCGACGGTGGCACCGTCCAACGGTGCCGCGTTGGCGCTCACTCCTGCTCCTCCCGGTCGGTGTCGCTGTCCGTGCCGGCCGCGGTGACCAGCAGGTGTCCGTAGGCGTCCAGGGTCAGGACCTGGTCCCCGAACAGGACGGTGGTGGCGGTGCCCTCCTCGACGATGGCCGGCCCCGCCACCCGGTGGCCGGGCGCCAGGTCCTCGCGCCGGTGGACGGCGAACTCCGCCACCGCGCCGGTCGCCAGGTCGAAGGCCTTGCGGGAGCCGCAGGCGACGGCGGGTCCCCGGGCGGGCTCCTGCGGGGCCAGGGCCGGCTTGGGCAGGCGGCCCACGGCGCGCACGCGCACGGTCATGACCTCGCAGGGCTCGTCCATGGCGTGGCCGTAGCGGGAGCGGTGCAGGGCGTGGAACCGGTCCCGGACCGCCGCGGCGGTGTCGCCGGGCTCCAGGTCGATGCCCAGCGTGTGCTCCTGGCCGCGGTAGCGCACGTCCACCCGGCGGACCAGGCGGCCCTGCTCCTCGCGGATGCCCTGCTCGGCCAGGACCGCGCGGGCCTGGTCCTCCAGCTCCCCGAACACGGGTGCCAGGCCGGCGAGGCGGTCCTCGTCCAGGGGGCGCAGGACCGTGCCGGAGAACTCGTATTCCAGGTCGGACATCAGCATGCCGAAGGCGGAGAACGCCGCCGGGACGCGCGGCACGACCGTCGTGGCGATGCCCATCTCGCGGGCGAGCATGGGGCCCAGCATCGGGCCGGCGCCTCCGAAGGCCAGCAGGGTGAACTCCCGCGGGTCCAGGCCGCGCTCCACCGTGATCTCGCGCAGCGCGCCCACCGAGCGGGCCATCATCACGCGGAAGACGCTGGCCGCCGCCTCTGCGGTGTCCACGCCCAGGGGTTCGGCGATCCTGTGCCGGACGGCCTCGGCCGCCGCGTCGGCGTCCACGCCCATCCGGCCGCCCAGGAACTCCGCGGCGTCCAGGTAGCCCAGGGTGAGGGCGGCGTCGGTGACCGTGGGCTCCGTCCCGCCCTGCCCGTAGGCGACCGGGCCGGGCACGGCCCCCGCGCTGTGCGGGCCCACGCGCAGCAGGCCGTCGTCGACCCAGGCGATGGAGCCTCCCCCGGCTCCGATGGTGCGCAGGTCGAAGATCGGGATGAGCAGCGGGAAGCCGTCGATGTCGGCCTCGTGGACCTCGCTGGGCTCGCCGTCCACGATCACGCACGAGTCGATGCTGGTGCCGCCGACGTCGAAGGAGAGCAGGCGGTCGATGCCCAGCACCGAGGCGAGGTGCCCCGCCCCCACCACGCCTCCGGCCGGCCCCGACAGGACCGTGGTCAGCGGCGCGGACCTGGCCAGGCCGGAGGTCATCGCGCCGCCTCCCGAGCGCATGATGTGCAGCGGGTCGGCCAGCCCCTTGTCGCGCAGCCCCGCCTCCAGCGCGCTGATGTAGTCGTTCAGGACCGGGCGGATGTAGGCGTCCATGACGGCGGTGCTGGTGCGCTCGTACTCGCGGTACTCGCGGGTGATGTCCGTCGACAGCGACACCGACACGTGCGGGAAGGCCTCCCGCAGGACGGCGCCCGCGCGCTGCTCGTGCTCGGGGTTGGCGTAGGAGTGCAGGAAGCACACGGCGATGGAGCCCAGCCCGTGCTCCTCCACCAGGACCCGGCCCGCCTCGCGCACCGCGTCCTCGTCCAGGTCCCGCACCACCCCGCCCTGGGCGTCCATCCGGCCGGGGACCCCCAGGCGGTGGCGCCGGGGCACCAGCACCGGGGGCGGGGCGTAGGAGAAGTCGTACATGTGGTCGGCGGGGATGGCGGCGCGGGCGACCTCGAACAGGTCGCGGAAGCCCTCGTTGGTGATGATGCCGACGTCGGCGCCGCGCCGCTGGAGGATGGCGTTGAGCCCCAGGGTCGTGCCGTGCACGAAGGCGGCCACCGGCGCCAGGTCCTCGGCCAGGCCGCGGACCGCCTCCATCACCCCGGCGGCGGGGGCGGCGGGCGTGGTGGAGGCCTTGTGCAGGCTCACCCGGCCGGTGGTCTCGTCGTAGGCGAGGGCGTCGACGAAGGTGCCGCCGATGTCCACCGCCAGACGCAGCGGTCGCTCGTTGGTGTCCGTCACTTGCGGCCTCCTGGGAAGGTCTTCGGAAGGTCGTTGCGGACCACGCCGCCCGCCTGGAGGACCAGGGGGATGTCGTGGAGCGCGGTGATGTCGGAGGTGGGGTCGGCGCCCACCGCGATGAGGTCCGCGGCGTACCCCGGGGCGACCCGGCCGATCCCGTCCTCCAGCCCGACCAGGCGGGCGGCGTTGACGGTCGCGGCCTGGAGGGACTCCAGCGGGGAGAGCCCGGCCAGGGTGAGGAACTCCATCTCCCGCACCTGGGTGACCGTGCCGTCCATGGGCTCGCCCGGCGGGTAGTCGGTGCCGGTCACGATGGTGATCCCGGGCGCCTCGGGGTCCAGGGGGTCGGTGCGGCGCACCGCCGCCGCGCGGCGGATGCTCTCCAGGTGCTGTGGGCCGACCCGCATGGCCAGCTCGATCTGCCACTCGGAGAAGTCGTGGGCGCGCATCCAGTCCGGGCACCGGGTCACGGTGAGCGTGGGGGTGAGGAAGACGCGGCGCCGGGCCATCTCCGCCACGGTGGCCTCGTCGAGGTCGTAGCCGTGCTCGAAGCCGCGGACCCCGCAGGCCATGGCCTCCCGGATGGCCTCGGAGCCGCCCGCGTGGGCGACGACGTAGGTGCCGTGCTCCCGGGCGGCGCGGACGGCGGCGCGCATCTCCTCCTCGGAGGTCTGGGAGCCGTTGAAGGTCTCCCCCAGGTGCGCGATGCCGCCGGTGATGAAGATCTTGATGTGGTCGGCGCCGGCGTCCAGCTCGGTGCGGGCCGCCTTGAGGAACTCGTCGTGGCCGTCGGCGAAGACGCTCAGCCCGCCCTTGCCGTGGCCGCCGGTGGTGGAGACCGCCTTCCCGCCTCCCATGATGCGCGGGGCGGGGGCCCAGCCCTTGGCTGCGGCGTCCCGCAGCAGCAGGTCGGCGCGGTTCTGCTCGCCCAGGGTGCGCACGGTGGTGACCCCGGCGCGGAGCGCGTCGCGGGCCCGGGCCGCGGCCCGCAGGACGGTGGTGGCCGGGTTCTCGCCGTAGTCGGCGGCGTCGAAGGGGTACAGGACCGACAGGTGGGTGTGCACCGAGATCAGGCCGGGCATCAGGTGGCGTCCGCCCAGGCTCAGGACGGCGGCGCCGGGCGGCGGGGCGTCGTCCCCGATCCGGGCGATACGGCCGTCGCGGATCTCGACGGTGCGGTCGCGCGCCACCGAGCCGGTGAGGACGTCGACCACATGGGCGTCGGTCAGCCACAGGGAGGCGTCGGAGCCCTCCTGCCCTGCGGCGGGTCGGGCGCGGTTGTGGTTCAGCACGGTGCGGTTCCCTTCTCGGTGTGTGCGGGGGCGGCGGGGTCGGCGTCCCCGGCTGGGGCCGTCAGCCGGTCGGGGGCGAAGGCGGAGACGTCGATCCGCGGGCGCTCGCCCCGGATCATGCGGGCCAGGGTCTCCCCCCACAGGGGGGCGAAGGTGAAGGCGTAGGTGCCGCCCGCGACGTACAGGCCCTCCCGGCCGGGCACCGGCCCGATCACCGGCATCTCGTCGGGGGTGGCGGCCAGGGGCCCGGCCCACATGCGCAGCAGCCGCAGGCGGGCCAGGAAGGGCAGGATGCGGACGGCCTGGGCGACGTTGCCCGTGAGCCCGGCGACACCGGCGGAGCTGCGCCCGTCCAGGTCCATGCGGCGGGCGGGCCAGCCGCCGCCCAGCAGCAGGTTCCCGGCGGTGACCTGCTTGACGGACATGCCCTCGCCGATGTGCTGCACCAGGTGGTGCAGCACGGGCCGCTCCCGGACCGTGACGTGCATCTGGATGGCGACGGGCGACATCCTCATGTCCACCCCCGCCAGGGCGCTGACGTCACTGATCCAGGGGCCGGCGGTGTTGACCACCACCGGTGTGTCGTGGCGGCCGCGCGGGGTGCGCACCCGCCAGGCCGGTCCGCGCCGCTCCAGGCCCGTGACGGGGGTGAAGGCCTCCACACGGGCGCCCAGGCGGCGGGCCGCGGCCAGGTAGGCGGGGGCGGCCTTGAGCGGGTTGGCGTAGCCGTCGTGCGGGCACCACGTGGCGGCGGTGACCGTGGGCCCCAGCAGCGGCAGGGCGTCGCGGGCGGCGTCGCCGTCCAGGAGCTCGGTCCGCAGCCCGGCGCGGCGCTCCCACACGTGCTTGGTGCGCAGCTCCCGGCGCTGTTCGGCGGTCTCGGCGACCATGAACCCGCCGTTCCTGCGCACCTCCAGGTCCGCGTCGAGCCGCTCCTCGGCCAGGGCCCACAGCCCGTCGGCGGCCTTCTGCGCGGGGAGCAGGGCCTCGCTGTCCAGGGGGACCGCCTGCCCGGGGCGGCGGGTGTGCACCGCCTGGATGTGCAGGTTCCCGGCGGTGGTGCCCGACCCCTCGCGGTTGGGGGCGCCGCGTTCGAGCACGAGGACGGACAGGCCCGCCTCGGCCAGTTCCAGGGCGGTGGCGGCACCGAGCACGCCGGCGCCGACGATCACCGCGTCGTAGGCGTTCACACGTCCTCCCCGGGGGTGTCGGCCAGTTCCAGCACGGCGGCGAGCGGCAGCGGGCGCAGGGGCACCCGGGCGGGGACCGTCCCGGTGCCCGGGCCGCCGGCGCGCAGCGCCTCCAGGGCGGGGCCGCACTCGCGCGCCTGGCACAGGCCCATCCCGGCGCGGGTGCCGCCCTTGACGGCGGGGACGTCGGAGCCGCCCTCGGCGGCGGCCGCCGCGCGCACGGCGTCGGCGGTGACGCACTCGCAGCGGCACACCAGCGTGGGCCCGGGCAGCCGGCGGGCCAGCGCGGGGACGAGCTCGGCGGGCGCCGGGTACAGGGCGGCCGTCAGGCGGGTGAACCCGGCCAGCGACGCCAGGTGCACGGCCAGCCGGCGGCGCTCGCCCCGGTCGGGGGCGCGGCCGGAGGAGGCGAGGATGTCCAGTGCGGCCGCCCGGCCGCGGGCCAGCGCGGTGGGCGCCCCCGCCGCGCCCGCGGCCTCGCCGACCACGTACACGTGGGGGACGGAGCTGCGCCCGGTCGGGGTGAGCCGGGGCACGGTGTCCCCGGTGGCCGGGTCCCGGTCCACGGCGCAGCCCAGGAGCCGGGGCAGGTCGGCCTGCGGGCGGAACCCGTAGCCGACGCAGAGCAGGTCCACGCCGTGGCGGGCCACGACCCGTTCGGGGTCGGAGAAGCGGGTCAGGGTGACCGCCTCCACGCGGTCCGCGCCGTGGGCCCGCGCCACGACGGTGTCCTGGTGGACGCGCACCCCGTGCCGCGCCAGGCGGGCGGCGTAGGAGGCCAGCTCCGCCAGGCGGGCGGGGAAGCGCAGTGCGCCCAGGGAGGCCGGGCCCGGGGTGTAGGGGCGCCCCGCCTCGGCGACGGCCACGACCCGTACCCCGCGTTCCAGGAGCGCGCAGGCCACCGGCAGGAGGAAGGGTCCCGAGCCGGCGACCACGGCGCGGCGGCCCAGGCGGACGCCCTCGGCGGACATGTGCTGGGCCAGGCCCGGTGTGACGACGCCGGGGAGCTGCCAGCCGGGGAAGGGTACGGAGCGCTCGTAGGCTCCGGTGGCGGCGACCACCCACCGCGCCCGGACGCGGACGGCCGCGCCCCCGGGGGAGGCGGCCAGCAGGGTGCGGCGGTCGTCGTCCACCCCCCAGACCGTGTGCCCGGACAGGACGCGCACGCCGGCGGCGCGCACCCGGGCGACCAGGCGCCCGCCCTCGGGCCGGTGGTCGCCCACCGCGTCCAGGACCTCGGGGCCGGGGCGGCGGTAGTACTGCCCGCCGGGTTCGGCCTGCTCGTCCAGGAGCAGGACGTCGAGTCCGGCGCGGGCCAGTTCCAGCGCGGCCGCGAGCCCGGCGGGGCCCGCCCCGACCACGGCGGCGTCGGCGGTCAGCGCCGCGGGCGCGGCGGTGTCGGCGCTCATGTGTCCTCCCCCGAGGCCGCGGTGTCGATGCGCATGCCCTCGCGCACCCGCTCCAGGCAGGCCCGGACGTGGGGGCGGGCGTCCACCGTGACCTCGCACTCCAGGCACACGCCCATGCCGCAGTAGGGGCCGCGGTCCCGTCCCGAGACCGGGTCGACGCGGAAGTCCCAGCGGCCCTGCTCCAGCAGCGCGGCCGCCACACTGGTCCCGGGGCGCACCAGGACGGGGCGCCCGTCCACGGTCACCTCCACCCGGGCGGCGGAGCGGGGCGTCACCGCGCACCCCCGGCGGGCTCCAGCCCGGCCGCGTCCAGGGCGGCGCGCAGGCGTTCCAGGCGGGCGGGGTCGGTGACCGGCAGCAGGGGCGGGCGGACGGTGCCGCCGGGTTGGCCGAGCAGGGCCATGGCGGCCTTGAGCTGGGAGATCGGCGAGGCGATCCGACCGCTGTAGTCGGGGGCGACGAGCGCCGAGGACAGGGCGGTGTAGCGGTCGATCCACGGGGCGGCCGCGACGGTGTCCCCGGCGTGGACGGCCTCGTAGGCGGGGACGGCGAAAGGGGCCCCCAGGCCGCCGCCGTCGATGTTGCCGTCGCCGCCCAGGCCGCCCAGGACCGCCAGGCCGCGGCGGTGCAGGAAGCTGCCGAAGACGCGGACCCGGTCGCCGACGGACTCCACCGTGGCGAGCATGCGCAGCCAGTCCCCGGTGCTGTCCTTGAAGGCCACGACGGTGGGCAGGTCGCACAGGCGCCGGACCAGGTCCTGGTCGGCGGCCATGTCCACGGCCACGCCGCGGGGCCAGTTGTAGACCATGAACGGCAGGTCGGTGGCGGAGGCGACGGCGGTGTAGAAGGCGAGGATCTCGTCGGCGCCGGGGTGGACGTAGGGCGGCGGGGTGGCGAGCACGCCGTCGGCGCCGGCCGCGGCGGCGTGCCGGGCCAGGTCGGCGGCCTCGCCGGGGGTGTAGGCGGTGACGCCGACGACGACGGGGTGGCGTCCGGCGACGGCGGCGACGGCGGTCTCGGCGACGCGCTCGCGCTCGGCCCTGCTCTGGCTGAACCACTCCCCGGTGCTGCCGTTGACCAGGACCCCGTGGACGCCCTGGTCGGCGTAGAGCCCGAGCAGGGCCTCGAAGGCCGCCCCGTCGAAGGCGCCGCCGGCGTCGAAGGGCGTGGGCGCCGCGGGCCAGTAGCCCCGCCAGTTCACATCGGTGCGGTCCATGCATGCCTCTTCCGTCTCGGGAATCCGAAGCGCCCCAGGTCATCCGTGTGGGATCGGTTGCATTATGGTTCACACCACACCAGGACAAAGTCAAGGGGGAAACATGAACTTCACCTGCTGTAACGTCGCGGTCGCATGACTCAGGGGTTGCCTTGACGAGACTCTGGGTTAAGATGTATGCAACCGATCCCAGTACCGTGCACGACAAGGGAGAAGATGGCGGTCACACTCAAGGACGTAGCCACGGCCGCGGGGGTCTCCCGGAGCACCGCGTCCCGGGCGCTGAGCGGATCCGGGCTGATCTCCGAGGAGACGCGCGCCGCGGTCGAGAACGCGGCGCGCGGCCTGGGATACCGGCCCAACCGCACCGCCAGCGCGCTGCGCTCGCGCCAGTCGCACCTGATCGGACTGGTGATGAACAACCTCATCAACGCCTCGTTCCACACCATCGCCGACGTGGTGCAGCGCCGCGCCTCCGCCGAGGGCTACCAGGTGCTGCTGTGCATCACCGACGCCGACCCCGCCAAGGAGCGCTCCGTCCTGCGCATGCTCTCCGAGCACAACGTGGACGGCGTCGTCGTCATCGGCACCGGCCGCAACTCCGACCTGGTCGACGAGCTGATGGCCTCCGGGACCGGCGCGGTCAACGTGATCCGCGGGACCGAGGACGGCCGGGCCCCCTCCGTGCTGGCCTCCGACCGCGAGGGCGCCCACGCCGCCACCCGCCGCCTGCTGGAGTTGGGCCACACCAGGATCGGCTTCGTGGGCGGCCTGCCCTCGGCCAACTCCGGCCGCGAGCGTTTCGCGGGCTACGAGCAGGCGCTGCGCGAGCACGGCCTGGACGTGGACCCCTCCCTGGTCGAGCGGGGCCCCTTCACGCCCGCCTTCGGCGCCGAGGGCACCCGCGCGCTCCTGGAGCGCCGGCCGGACGTGACGGCCCTGTTCGCCGCCAACCACGAGGCCGTCTTCGGGGTCCTGCCCACCCTCGTCAGCCGGGGCATCCGCCTGCCCCGCGACCTGTCGCTGATCTGCTACGAGGACATCAGCTGGCTGCGCAGCTGGCAGCCCCCGGTCACGGTGGTGGACAACGGCGCCGACGAGCTCGGGCGCCTGTGCTTCGACCTGCTGCTGCGGCAGATGCGCGAGTCCCCGGCCCCCGGGCGGGGCCCGGGCCGGGTGTACCGGGTCGGCGCCGAACTGGTGGAGCGCAGCTCCTGCGCCCCGCCGCGCACCTCCCCCCTGCCCGAACCGCCCGCCTCGGCCGCGGGGCCGAACGGCGCTCCGGGCGCGGACGGCTGAGGCCCGGCCCCGCGGCGGGCGCGCGCCGCGGGGGCGCCGGGGCCCGTGCCCGGTGCCGGGGCGTGCACCGGCCTCCCGCGCCGCGGCCTGCGAAAACCCGGGTAGTAACCTCGTGGCGGCCCATCCCACCCACGAACAGGGACATCCGTGCGCGACATCGTCATCTTCTCCGGCAGCGCCCACCCGGAGATCGCCCAGGAGATCTGCGCCGACCTCGGCAAGCCGCTCTCCCCCACCCGCGTCTCGCGGTTCGCCAACGACTGCCTGGAGGTCCAGCTCCAGGACAACTGCCGCGAACGCGACGTGTTCATCATCCAGCCGCTCGTGCCCCCGGTCCAGGAGAACCTGGTGGAGCTGCTGCTGATGCTCGACGCCGCCCGCGGGGCCTCCGCCGCCCGCACCACCGTGGTCATGCCGCACTTCGCCTACGCCCGCTCCGACAAGAAGGACGCGCCGCGCATCTCCATCGGTGCCCGCCTGGTCGCGGACCTGCTCGCCACGGCGGGGGCCGACCGCGTGCTCACCATGACGATGCACTCGCCCCAGGTCCACGGGTTCTTCAGCGTCCCCGTCGACCACCTGCACGCCCTGGGCGAGCTCGCCTCGCACTTCCGCGGCGACGACCTGTCCAACACCGTGGTCGTCTCCCCCGACTTCGGCAACGCCAAGGCCGCCTCGGCGTTCGCCCGCCGCCTGGACACCCCGGTGGCCGCCGGGGCCAAGCAGCGCTTCAGCGACGACAAGGTCAGCATCACCTCGGTCATAGGCGACGTCGCCGACCGCGACGTGATCATCCTCGACGACGAGGTCGCCAAGGGCAGCACCGTGGTGGAGCTGATCGAGCGGCTGCGCGAGCACAAGGTCCGCTCCATCCGGGTGGCCTGCACCCACGGCCTGTTCACCGACGGCGCCCTGGACCGGCTGACCGCGATGGACGACGTCACCGAGATCGTGTGCACCAACACGGTGCCGATGGCCCCGGAGAAGGTCACGCCCAAGCTCACGACGCTGTCGATCGCCCCGGCGCTGGCCGAGGCGATCCGCCGCATCCACAACGGCGAGTCCGTGAGCGCCCTGTTCGACCAGTCCTGATGCCCGCGGGCCCGGGCCGACGCGGCCGGGCCCGCCCACCGGTGAACGGGCCGGCGGCCCGCACGGGCGCGCACTCCCCCGCCGACCGACGGGGCCGCGGAAATACCGGGGCGGCAGGGGCGACAATGGCCGCGCCGGACTCCGCGCCGATCCCCTTCGACGGCGGATCGAAATGTCCCTCCGCCGGACCGGGAAAACCGGACGCGCGGCCCCGGCCCACGGGCGGGCGCGCCGCGAGAACCGCGGGCGGCACGGCCGGCGGCCGGGGAAAGGCATCGCCTCCCCACCTCACACGCGCCGCCGCCCGCACACCCGGTGGCCCGGAACCGCCGCCGAAAGGGGATATCCCGCGGACCCGCGGAACATAAGGGATATCGCGGAACCGAATACACGACGGGAATCCACCGCCGCGACGGTCAATCCCTTGACCGACGGGACAAGAGCGCACGATCCGCCCCGGGGCGCCTTTGAAGCGCGCCCCCGCACGGTGGGACAATGCGGCCATGAGACGCCACCGCCCCGTACCCGCGGACACCGCGCAGGACGCCCCGCGCATCGACCCGCCCAAGACCTCCGCCGCCGGACTGCCCGCCGTCCTCAACAGCGTCCGGCAGGTCGGGGAGAACGCCGGGGTGCGGCGCGGACTGCCCGCCATGCTCGCCCTCAACCAGAAGCGCGGCTTCGACTGCCCGGGCTGCGCCTGGCCCGAGGGCGACAAGCGCCACCGCGCGGAGTTCTGCGAGAACGGCGCCAAGGCCGTCGCCGAGGAGGCCACCACCCGCCCCCTCACCGCCGACTTCTTCGCCGAGCACTCCGTGAGCGCTCTGGCGCAGCGCTCCGGGTACTGGCTGGGGCAGCAGGGGCGCCTCACGCAGCCCCTCCACCTGGCCGAGGGCGCCGACCACTACACCCCCATCGGCTGGGACGACGCCCTGGAACTCGTCGCCGCCGAGCTGCGCGCCATGGACGGCCCCGACCAGGCCGTCTTCTACACCTCCGGGCGCACGAGCAACGAGGCCGCCTTCGCCTACCAGCTGCTGGCCCGCCAACTGGGCACCAACAACCTGCCCGACTGCTCCAACATGTGCCACGAGTCCTCCGGGTCCGCCCTCACCGAGACCCTGGGCGTGGGCAAGGGCAGCGTGTCCCTGGACGACCTGTACCGGGCGGACCTCATCATCGTCGCCGGGCAGAACCCCGGCACCAACCACCCCCGCATGCTGACCGCCCTGGAGCGCGCCAAGAGGAACGGCGCCCGCATCGTCACGGTCAACCCCCTGCCCGAGGCCGGGATGCGCGAGTTCCGCAACCCCCAGCACCCCGGCGGACTGCTGGGCCGCGGAACCCAGCTCACCGATGTGTTCGCGCAGATCCGCCTGGGCGGCGACCTCGCCCTGTTCTCCGCGGTCAACCGCGTCCTGCTGGAGACCGACCGCGACGGGTCCCGCGTCCTGGACCACGACTTCATCGACGCCCACACCCACGGCTTCGACCTGTTCGCCAAGGAGCTCCTGGACGAGCCCGCCGACGCCTTCTGGGCCCGGGTGGAACGCGACACCGGCCTGGAGCGCCCGCTCATCGAGGAGATCGCCGCCATGGCCATCGCCTCGGAGCGCACCGTCGTGTGCTGGGCCATGGGCCTGACCCAGCACAAGCACTCCGTCCCCACCATCCGCGAGGTCGTCAACTTCCTGCTGCTGCGCGGCAACGTCGGCCGCCCCGGCGCCGGGGTGTGCCCGGTGCGCGGCCACTCCAACGTGCAGGGCGACCGCACCATGGGGATCTTCGAGCGGCCCTCCGACGCCTTCCTGGACGCCCTGGGCGCAGAGTTCGGGTTCTCGCCGCCCCGCGGGCACGGCCACGACACCGTCAACGCCATCCGCGCCATGGCCCGGGGCGACGTGCGCGTCTTCTTCGCCATGGGCGGCAACTTCGTCGCCGCCACCCCCGACACCCATGTCACCGAGGACGCCATGCGCCGGGTGGGGCTGACCGTCCACGTGTCGACCAAGCTCAACCGCTCCCACGTGGTCACCGGCGCCCGCGCGCTCATCCTGCCCGCGCTGGCCCGCAGCGACCGCGACGTCCACGGCGGGCGGGAGCGCTGGGTCACCGTCGAGGACTCCATGAGCCGCGTCCACGCCTCGCACGGCGTGCTGCGGCCGCTGTCGGAGGACATGCGCTCGGAGGTGGACATCGTCCGCGACCTGGGCGCCCGCCTGTTCGGCCAGAGCCCGGTGGCCTGGGACGCGTTCGCCGACTACGACCGGATCCGCGACCACATCGCCGCCGTCGTGCCCGGGTTCGACGACTTCAACGCCAGGGCCCGGCAGCGCAACGGGTTCACCCTGCCGCACGCGCCGCGCGACCACCGGCGCTTCCCCACCGCCACCGGCAGGGCCAACTTCACCGTCAACGGCACCTACGCGCCCCGGGTGCCGCAGGGGCGCCTGCTGCTGCAGACCCTGCGCTCGCACGACCAGTACAACACCACGGTGTACGGCCTGGACGACCGCTACCGGGGCATCACCGACGGGCGCCGCGTGGTGCTGGTCAACCCCGAGGACGCCGCCGAGCTCGGTCTGGCCGACGGCTCCTACACCGACCTGGTGGGCGAGTGGTCCGACGGGCGCGAACGCCGCGCGCCGCACTTCCGGGTGGTCCACTACCCGACCGCCCGCGGCTGCGCCGCCTCCTATTTCCCCGAGACCAACGTCCTGGTGCCCCTGGACTCCACCGCCGACATCAGCAACACGCCCACCTCCAAGTCGGTGGTGGTGCGTTTCGAGCCCGACAGCGGGCTGTGACCCGCCGCGGCGGCCCCGGACCGGGGCCGCCGCCCGACACGAGAGCACCGATGCTGCCCGCCGCGCCCGCGCCCATCGCCTCCTGGTCCTGGGAGGTCTCCTCCGACACCGACGACCTCACCCTCGCCGACGCCTGCGACCGGCTGCACACCGCCGCCGACGTGCTGGCCGGCGAGGGCCTGTGCGCCCCGCGCACCCTGCGGGTGTCCTGGCTGCGCCCGGGCGAGGGCTACTCCGGCTTCGCCTCGCTCATGGACCTGGACCCGGCAGCCGGGGCCACCGCCGCCGACCTGGCCGAACGGGTGCCGGTGGGCCGCCCGGCAGGGCTCCCGGACGCCGAACCCCAGGCGCTCACCCTGGCGGGGCCGGGCACCTGGATCGACGCCGCGGGCGAGGAGCGCCGCGCCCACGGCCTGGCGGAGGCCACCGTGTACCTGGCACCCTGGTTCCTTGAGGTCACCGTGGGGGTGCGGCACGACGTCTGGCTGCGCGCCGACTTCGCCGGCCGGCCCCACCCGCAGGTGTACCGCCGCAACGCCCCGCGGCTGGCCGCCGCCCTGGAGGGGATCGAGAAGGCCCTGGGCCTGGAGACCTCCCCGGGCGAGCCGACCCCGCACGGCGTCCCCGACAGGTACGGCATCTCATGACCGCGCCCGTCCACAGGAGCACCCCGCTGTCGGGCGGCACCTACAACACGGTGCACCTGCTCGCCCACACCGACGGCACCGAGACCGTGCTCAAGACCGAGCCGCCGGCCGCGCAGCCGCGCCTGTCCTACGAGCACCGGCTGCTGCACACCGAGGCGCGCTTCTACACCCTGGCCCGCCCCCTGCCGGGAGCGCTGCTCCCCGACCCCCTGCGCCTGGAATCCCTGCCCGGCGAACCGGAGCGGTACCGGCTGCTCCTGACCCGGCTGCCGGGAGTCCCGCTGGAGGAGGTGCGCGCGGGGCTGTCCCCGACCGGGCTGGCCGCCGTCCGCCGCGCGCTGGGCGGGGCCGTGGCCGAACTGCACACGCTCACCGGCACCGGGTTCGGCTACCCGGACCGCCCGGCCCTGGCGGCCACCGCCTGGCCCGACGCGTTCGCGGCGATGGTCGGGGCGCTGCTGGCCGACGCCGACCGCACCGGGGTGGCGCTCCCCTGGGGTCCGGACCGCATCCGCGCCGCGGTCGACGGCCACCGCGGCCTGCTGGGGGCGGTGGCCACCCCGGTCCTGGTGCACTTCGACCTGTGGGACGGCAACATCCTCGTGGACGGGGCCCCCGACGCGCCCGCGCTGAGCGGGATCATCGACGCCGAACGCGCCTTCTTCGGCGACCCGGCCGCCGACCTGGTCTCCCTCGCCCTGTTCGGGGACATCCGGGAGGACACCGCGTTCCTGGACGGGTACCGCGAGGCCGGCGGGACCCTGGAGTTCACCCCGGACCTGCTGCGCCGCCTGGCCCTGTACCGGGTCTACCTGCACCTGATCATGTACATCGAACCCGCCACCCGCGGCGTCCCGGCCGACCGCGCCGACCGGCTGCGCGCCTTCCTGCGCCCCCTCCTGGACGCCGACCTCGCGGCCCTGTCCCGCCCCCTCCCCTGACCCGCGGGCCGGGGAGGCCCGGACTTCGGGGCCCGGCCCGCCCCGGCGGGTGTGCTCGGCGGCGACCCCCGCGGGACCGATCCGGACACGTCGGCGCCCCGGCCTCCCCTTTTTCCCCGGTACCGGATATCCGCGCCGGTCAACGGCGGGGAAATCACCCCTGAAAACCGGCTCGCGATCCCGGACCGGGATCGCTAGGGTTAATGGCGCTTTCCGCTCCCCTCATGACATCAATACAGATCACACACCCCCGGTCGAGACCACCCCGACACCCCCGAAGGGCTCGAGTCCCGAATCGGTCGTTCAGCCCCGATTCCCGTGATCCGTTCGACAAATGAAAAGAGGAGACGCCTGTGTCCCTTCCCACGCCCCGCGGGCGCCAGGGAGACGTCGTATACCTGCCCCGAAGCGGCCATCACGTGGTCCTGGGAACCGCAGGAACAGGAAAGACACTCATGGCGGCCTGGCGCGCCGCCTATCTCTCCTCCCCCGATACCCCAGGGCACGGAAGAACCCTTCTCGTCACCTACAACAAAACCCTCGCCAAGTACCTGGAGGGCATTCCCGGCCTGCGGGTCCGCGACCTGGACGTCCGCACCTACGGGCGCTTCTCGTGGCACTACCTCTCGAACTCCGGACTCGTCCGCGGCAGCAACATCCTCGGCGGCCCCGCCCGGATCCGGATCATCGAAAAGGCCGTCGACGCGGTCTCCCCCGCCTACCGGGGAAGCCGGCTGTGGGACCGGGGCCCCGCCTGGTTCGCCGACGAGATCTCCTGGATCTCGGGCATGGGCTTCACCGAGCTCGACCATTACACGGACTCCGAACGGCGCGGCCGGGTGACCCCGCTCTCCAGGGGGCTGCGCCCGGTCATCTGGAAGGTCATGGAGAACTACCGCGACCTCCGGCGCGACGCGGGCTACGACTTCGACTGGGACGACATCGCCACCGCCGTCCGGGAGCGCCTGGCCGCCGACCGGCGGGAGCACCTGTACCGCCACATCGTGATCGACGAGGGCCAGGACCTGTCCCCCGAGCAGATCCGGTCCCTGGTCGACGCGGTGCCCGAGGACGGATCGGTCACCTTCTTCGGCGACTACGCACAGCAGATCTATGGACAGGCCATGTCCTGGAAGTCCTGCGGCCTGAGCGTGCGCAGGGTCGAGCGCTTCCGGGACAACCTCAGGAACTCCAAGGCCATCGCCGACCTGGCGACCGCCGTGAGCGAGATGCCGTTCTTCGAGAAGTCGGACGACTTCGTCGCCCCCCTGGCGCCACGTGCCACGGGCCCCCGGCCGACCCTGGTCCGGTGCTCGGGCGAGGACGAGGAGCTGCGGGTCGTCCGGGCGACGGCCGAGCGCCTGGGCCGGGACGGCACCGTCGCCGTCATCGCGCGCACCTGGGAGGCGGCCGACCACGCCTGCCGGGGGATCAGGGCCACCCGGCTCAGGGAGGGCGGATTCACCTGGCAGGCCCCGCCCGGCGTCTACAAGACGACCTACCACTCCGCCAAGGGACTCGAATTCGACGCGGTCGTCCTGCCCCTGTGCGGGGCGGAGAGGATTCCCGACAGGGACGTCCTGGAATCCTTCGACGAGAAGGACGCCCACGCCCGCGAATCCAAGCTCCTCTATGTGGCCATCACCCGCGCCAGGTCCGAACTGGTCATCACCTACAGCGGCACGCGGAGCCCGCTCCTGCCCACCGATCCCGCGCTCTTCACGGAGGTCCGGCCGTGACGGCCACGGAAACGGCGTTCGACGAGGCACTGGGCCGGTACGGCGTCACCAGGCTCGCCCATTTCACCCCTTCGCTGAATCTGCGGCACATCATCGAGGACGGCCGGATCACCAGCAGCCGGGATCTGGCCGAGAACGCCCCCGAATACTTCTCGCCCACCGACAGGGAACGGTTCGACGGGCATCCCGACAAGATCTGCTGCACCTTCCAATACCCCAACGCCTACTATCTGGACCAGGCCCGCAGGAGGCCCGAGTACACCAATTACCCGGACTGGGTCTGCGTGCTGCTGTCCCCCGTCCTCGTCGCCCGTCCCGGAGCGCTGTTCTCACCGCGCAACGCCGCCGCGGGACGCGGATCCCACCTGCGCGCGGGCCTCGAGGGCCTGGAATCCTGCTTCGCCGAGCGTGTGGGAGGCTACACGCGCAAGCACCGGCACCTGGCCGGCGCGGCCACGGACCTGCAGGCCGAGGTCCTCGTCCCCGGTCCGATCGACACCTCGTTCATCACCGCCGTCGTGGTCTCCGGCGTGGAGCAGGCGGCCCAGGAGTTCTCCAGGCTGCGCATGTTCGGCCTGCGCCCGGAACGCTTCGTCTGGGCGGTCTCCCCGGAGCTGTTCGACAAGAACGAGCTGCGCAGGAGAATCCATGAGGGGGTACCCATCGTCCCGGCCCCCTGGACACCGGCGCACGACCGTGAGGGAGCATGACGCAGCCCGCATCGACGCAGAACAACCCCGACCGGTACCGCGGATCGCTCCTGGGCGCGGCCCTGGGCGACGCCCTGGGCTGGCCCCAGGAACAGCGCAGCGGGATCATCGGGGAAGCCCGCAGCGGGCACGCCGAACCCTCTTTGGAACCGCGCCCCTGGAACCGCTGGGGCGGGTCCCGCCACCGGCGCTACCGCGACCCCGTGGCGGCGGGCGAGTACAGCGACGACACCCAGTTGCTCCTGGCCACCGCACGGGCCTGCCTGCGGGGCCCCCGCTGGTGGGAGCACCTGACCGCCGTGGAACTGCCCACCTGGACCGTCTACCAGAGGGGAGGCGGGCGGGCGGTGCTCAGGGCCGCCGCCTCCTGGCGCTCCGGCACGGCCCCCTGGCTCGGCGCCCCCGGGAACAGGAACGCCTATTTCCGGGCCGGGGCCAACGGGGCGGCCATGCGCGCCGCCCCCCACGCCCTGCTCCTGGGACCGGGCACCGAAGAGGAGCTGGTCGCGCGGGTCGTGTCGGACGCGATCACGACCCACGGACACCCCCGGGCCCTGGTCGGGGCCGTCGTGCACGCGCTCGCGGTAGGGCGGATGCTGCACCGCGCCGAGGTCATGGAATACGGGGGGCTGGTCTCCTGGCTGCTCACGACACCCGCCTGGCCGGATCCCGTACCCGTCCGCTCGGCCCTTCCCCGGGAGTGGGTCCGCGCGTTCGAGGAGAACAGCGGCATCGGCTTCGACACCGCCTGGAGCGCCACCGCCGAGGAGATGCGCGGGCTCCTGGGCACCTGTGAACGCTCCCTGGAGAGGTCCGCGCTCGCCGACGACGAGAAGACCCTCCACGAACTCGGCTGTTTCGACCCCTCGGTCAACGGCGCCGGGACCGTCACCGCCGCCGCGGCCTGCTACCTGGCGGAGAGGTTCGCCGTCAAACCCGGCTCCGGCCTGGTGAAGGCGGCCTTCCTGAACAACGCCGACACCGACACCCTCGCCTCCATGACGGGCGGGATCCTGGGGGCGCTCCAGGGGACGGGCTGGCTCTCGGGGCCGGCCGACACCCTCCAGGACCGCGCCTACCTGGAACGGATCGCCGAACGCCTGCTCACCGCCTCCGCCGGCGCGGACACGGACGCGGAGACGCGCCCCCCGGGAACCGTCGTGGACGTGGACCGCTGGTCGGGGGAACTGGACCACGGCGAGCCGGCGGCCTTCCCCGACGGGCGCGCGGTCTCGCGCGCGCGGACCACCGTCCTGGACGGAGGGCGGGAGGGTGCGGCGACCGTCCGCGTCCGCCTCCTCCTCGGTGACGGGCAGCAGGTCGTGGTCGACCGGCCCGCTTCCCCCGCGGCCCCGGACCGCACCCGGCACACCGGGGGCCGTGATCCGGAGGCCGGGCCGTCGGGCCTGGCCATCCGCGTCGCGATCCACGTACGGGACGTCGAGAGGACCCGGGACTTCTACGCCCGCGTCCTGGGCGTCCGCGTCGCCCGAAGCGGTCAGGTGCTGTACCTGAACCGCTGGCTGGCCTTCCTCCACCACCCGGGCCTTTCCGGCTCCGGTACGGCGCAGGTCACCGTCTCCTGCCGGGATCCCGAGGGCGTCCGGGAACGGCTCGCGAAGGAGGGGGTGGAACTCCTCCCCCCGGGGCCGGACGACACGGCGGGGTCCCTGCGGCTCCTCGATCCGGACGGGAACCAGGTCCTCGTCTGGCCCGTGTCCGGCCCCCTCGCCGACTCGGCGGCGGGCAGGGGGCCGCACGGCTGAACGGCGCGGATGGCGGAACCGCGGGCCGGGGAGGTCCGGGCTTCGGGGCACGGCCCGTCCCGGGGGGCCGGGGCGGGCCGTGCGGGCGGGGGTCAGGCGCGGGTCCCGGCCTCGGTCCCGGCCGCAGGGTCGCCCGCGGCGGCCGGGCGCTTGGCCGCGAACACCGCGAGCCCGCCGACCAGGCCGACCACCGCGAAGATGTAGAACCCCCACGGGTAGGCCAGCCCCGCCGTCAGCAGCACGCCGCCGATGATCGGGCCGGTGATCGCGCCCAGGCGCCCCACGCCCGCCGACCAGCCCAGCGCCGTCGCCCGGTTCGCGGGCGGGAACATGCGGCCGATGTAGGCGTAGACCAGCACCTGGGAGCTGAACACGAAGCAGCCCGCCAGGAACACCGCCACGTACGCGCCGACACCCGGCAGCTTGATGCTCAGCGCCGCCAGCATCAGCGCCGAGACCCCGAACCACACCAGCGCCGCCCGGCGCGGGCCGACCCGGTCGGCCACCGACCCGGCGACCAGCAGGCCCGCGACCGCGCCCGCGTTCAGCGCCAGCAGCAGGCCCAGGGCCGCGTCCAGCTCGTACCCGGCCTCGCGCATGATCTGCGGCAGCCACGTGTTCAGGCCGTACACCAGCAGCAGGCCGGTGAAGGACGCCAGCCAGAACGCCAGGGTGGAGCGCGCGAACCCGTTCTGGAACAGCGACTTCACCGAGGCCAGGCCCGCGCCCACACCGCCGGTCCCGGTCCTGGCGGCGGGGGTCCCGAAGGACTGCGACTCGGGCAGGTGTCGGATCATCAGCGGCACCAGCACCAGGGCGGGCAGCGCGCCGATGACGTACATGGCCCGCCATCCCAGGGAGGGCAGCACGATGATGCCGAGCAGGGCGGTGAGGACGGCGCCCACGTGGTAGCCGGTCATCAGCGTGGTGGTGGCGCTGCCGCCCTTGCCGTTGCGGGCGTACTCGGTGGCCAGGGCGATCGCGGTGGGCAGGCAGCCGCCCAGGCCCACGCCGGCCAGGAAGCGCAGCAGCCCGAAGACGAACAGGGTGGGGGCCACCGCGCACAGCGCGGTGAAGAGGGAGAAGCTCGCGACGGCGAAGATCAGCACCTTGCGGCGGCCGATGACGTCGGTGACGGTGCCGATGGACAGGGCGCCGATCGCCATCCCGGCCAGGCCCGCGGTCGACACGGCGGATCCGCTGTTGGGGGTGATGCCCCACTGGCCCTGGTCGAGCAGGGTGGGGAGCGTGGTGCCGAGCACCACCATGTCGAAGCCGTCGAGCATGACGGCGGTCCAGCACAGGGGCATGAGCCACCCGGCACTGCGGGCGGTCTGGTTCACGGTGCGCCTCCTCGGTGTTCCGGGCGCGCGGGGGCGCCTCGACGTACGTGTCGTGGATGTGACGCAGGGCGGTCCACTGCGTGAAGCGCGACACAATCACGCATATTGCCACTGTTTCGCAGAACGCACAAAGGTTCGCATAGCGAACAAAGGTGGGCATGGCTCTCCCCGTGTCCGGGAACGCCGACCCCGCCGGGGATCCCGCGCCGGGGGACGCGTCACCGCCCGGTAGAAAAAGAAGAGAACCGCCCGCGCCCCGGCCGCCGGGGACGCCCGGGACGCCGCTCAGCGGGCCCGCAGCGGCGGCCGCCCCAGCACCTCGACGTACACGATCCGGCCGAACACCACGTCCAGGTGGAGCATGCCGACCTCCGGCATCAGCGCCACCGTCCGGTGCCCCTCGCTGAACTTCGTCCCCCGGGGGTGGTCCGCCGTGTAGAAGCTCTGGCAGAAGTCGTCGGCGCACTCGCACGCCCGCACCAGCCGGATGTCGTGGGCGACGATCGCCAGGTCCCGCTCGCCCTCCGCCTCCAGCAGGGCGGCGAGCTCGGCGACCAGCTCCGGGGGGACCTCGCGCACCAAGGGGGGTTCACGATCCATGGACCGAGCCTAGGACGCCGCGCCGACACCCCGCCCCCGGGCATCACCGCCCTGGACTACGAGAAGGCGTGATCGCTCCCGGGCCGGGCGTCCGGCCCGAGGTCCTGGGTGCCCAGGACCGAGAGCAGGTCCAGCTGCTCCGCCGCCCCGGTGCCGATGACCGGACTGAACCACAGCAGCCGCTGTCGGCCGTCCTCACCGAACAGGGTCAGGCAGTTCACATCGACGGCGCCCAGGCGCGGATGCAGGATCCGCTTCCGGTCACCGCGGCGCACGGCGATGTCGTGCCGTTCCCACAGGGCCGTGAACTCCGCGCTGCGCCGCAGCAGGTCGGCCACCAGGGCATCGGCCTCCTCCCGTTCGCGACCGTTGCGGCGGGCGATCGCCGCGCGCAGGTCCGCGACGAACATCCACGACTGGCGCGGGTGGTCCTCCACCGGGTAGAGGGACCGCGCCGCGGGGTCGGTGAACCACCGGTGGACGAAGCTCGCCCCCATGCCGGTGGCGGGCGGGGCCGCCCCGAACAGGGCGACGGCGAGGCGGTTCTGCACGAGCGTGACGTGCAGGTCGGTGATGACCTGGGCGGGTGTGGTGGTCAACCGGTCGAGCAGGTCCAGCATGCCGGGGTGGACGTGCGAGGACGGGCCCCCGGAGGGCGGGACCGGGCGTCCGGCCAGGTGGTACAGGTGGTCACGCTCGTCCGAGTCCAGGCGCAGTGCGCGGGCGAGCGCCACCGCCATCTGCTCGGAGGGCTGCGCGCTACCGCGTTCGAGCTCGATGTAGTAGTCGACGGACGCCCCGGCCAGCTGGGCCACCTCCTCCCGGCGCAGCCCCGGCACCCGCCGCCGGGGCCCGCCGGGCAGGCCGACGTCCGCCGGGCGGATCCGGTCGCGCCGCGACCTCAGGAAGACACCGAGTTCGGTCAGGTTCATCCCTCAAGTCTCCGGCAGGCGCGTGCGCTGATCCAGGGGGCGGCGCCCCCCGGGTGAACGGCCACTGGAACCGCGGCGCCGGCACGGCGAGTCTGGTGCCGACACGCAGAGGGGGCCGGCCATGAGCGCCGGCATCACCGGGAGGAACGACCATGCCCTACGCCAACTTCAAGGTTCCCGCGGGCACGCTGACAGAGGAGCAGAAGGAGGTCATCGTCCACCGCACGACGGACCTGTACGCGGAGATCTACGGCGACCGGGTCCGCCCCAACACCATGGTCCTCGTCGAGGAGGTCGCCGACGGCGGCTGGGGAATCGGCGGTGACGTGCTGACACTCGCCATGATCCAGGGACCGTCCCGGACCTGACGGGTCCTCCCCCGCCCGTGTGCGACGACCGCACACGGGCGGCCCCTCCGCCCTCGCGGCGGAGGGCGGTCGGCATCCGCCCGCCGTGCCCGTGTTCCACGACGCCGGGACGCCGGGAACACCCGAGGTCCCGTCGCCGTGGGAACGGGAAGGGGGCACTCAGGCGGAGGGAGTCCGGAGCGGGGCGGTCGTGGCCGGAACCGGCATGGACCCCCTGCCCCGGCGCGGATTCTGCGATCATCGTGGCCAACCCGCCCCCGGCGAAACGGTGCCATGGCCTCTCCCCTGCGCGACGACGACCCCACCACTCTCGCCCCCTACCGACTGCACGGGCGGATCGGCTGCGGCGGAAGGGGACAGGTGTTCCTCGGCCGCTCGCCTCGTCGCGATCAAGGCCGTGCGGCCCGAGCTGTCCGAGGACGTTACCTTCCGGCGCCGCTTCGCCGACGAGGTCGCGGCGGCCCGCCGTACACCTACGAGTTCACCCCGGCCGTCTGGGGCAGTATGGCCCTGCACCTGCTGGTCGTTCCGACCGTCGTGGCCACCGTCCTGTTCGTGCGCAGGCTGGGGGCCATGCAGGCGGCCCGGCTCAGTGCCCTCCCCGAACGACAGGAGCACCCGTGACCGCGCACACCACCACCCCCGAGGGCGTCCACGTGTGGGAGACCGCCGGGCCGCCCCGGGCCCTGGTCCAGCTCCAGCACGGCTACTCCGAGTACTCCGAGCGGTACGTCACCCTCTACGGCGGCCTCATCCCGCACCTGGTGGAACTCGGTTTCGAGGTGTGGGCCCAGGATCTGGAGGGACACGGCGACTCCCCCGGCCGCCCCGGGTCGCCGGACGTGCGCCGCTCCGTGGTCGACCACGTGCTGACGCGGCGGCGCATGCGCGAACGGGGCCTGCCGGTCCTGCTCTTCGGGCACTCCCTGGGCGGGCTGGTGACGGCGGGATCGGTCACCGTCGACCCGCAGGACGTTGCGGGCGTGGTGCTGACCTCCCCGGCCCTGATCCCGCTCCCGCCGCCACCGGTACTCGAGGCCGTGAAGCTGGTGGGGCTGCTGTTCCCCCGGCTGCCCGCGCCGATCCCCCGGCGCGGACCCGCCCGGCTCACCCGCGTCGCGGAGTACGTCGAGGCGGGCGAGCGGGACACACGGGTCTTCCGGGGGCGCATGCCCCTACGGACTGCGGCGAGCGTGCTGGAGGTCAACGCGGGCGTCCGCCGAAGGATCGCGCACTGGCGCACCCCGTGCCTGGTGGTGCACGGCACCGGGGACAACGTCACCGACGCCGGGCAGAGCCGCGCGTTCGTGGAGTCCCTGCCCGTCGAGGACAAGGAGTTCCACCCGGTGGAGGGCGGCTACCACGAGCTGCTGCACGACATCGACGGGGCGCGGACCCTGGAGCTGGTCACCGCCTGGCTGGACCGCCGCGCCCGCCGCTGAGCCGGGCCCGCTCGGCCTCCGCCAGTTCGGCGAGCATCGCGGCCTTGCGTTCGTCGGAGGTGAACGCCGCCCGGATCGCGTTGCGCGTGAGGTCCGCGAGCCGCTCGGGCCCCAGGCCGAGCCCGGCCGCCAGGGCGTACTCCCGCTCGATCGTCGTGCCGAGCTGGACGGGGTTGTCCGTGGCCAGGGTGACCGGGACGCCCGCCTCGACCAGCCTCGTCAGCGGATGCCCGTCGACCTCCGGCAGGACCCCGAAGTAGGCGTTGCACGTCAGCGCGCACTCCAGCGTCACGCCCCGGTCGGCCAGCAGGCGCATCAGCTCCGGGTCCGCCGCGGCGTGGACGCCGTGTCCGATCCTGGTCAGGCCCGGCATCGCCGCGGCCGCGGCGATGTTGGCCGTCGACACCTCGCCCGCGTGCGCCGTGATCCCCAGCCCGGCCTCGGCGAACCGCTCCGCCAGCCGGTACATGGGGGTCCAGTCCGCCTCGGTGTCGTAGGGCGTGTAGAGGAAGTCGACCCCGGCCAGGCCCTCGTCCGCCGCCCGGACGCAGCCCTCGGCGAAGGCCGCCGTCTGCCGGGGGTCGCGCGCGCCGTGGACGAGGATCGCCAGGGCCTCGGCGCGCAGGCGCGGGTACTCGGCCCGGACCTGGCGCTCGGCCCGGCGGAACAGGGACATGAACCCGTCGCGGGTGACGACGTCGCCTCCGCAGCGGACCTCGACGTAGCAGGCGCCGGCGGCGGCGTGGTCGCGCATCAGCGCGGCGAACCTCGCGACGAACAGCTCGTCGTCGGCGTCCAGGGCGAGTGGGACCGGCTGCGTCGAACCGATCCGCAGCAGGCGCTCCCTGCCCGGCGGAACCTCGGCCGCCAGCCGCCGGCGCCAGGCGGCCCAGTCGTACGGCTCGCGGCCCTCGCGTTCGGCCAGGACCAGGTCGAGGTAGCGGGTCGCCTCCTGGTGGACGTGCAGGTCGGCCTTGGGCAACAGGGCGAGGGGTTCCGGGGGGTTCATCCCTCGAACCTAGAGGCCGCCGGGGGTCCGATCAAGCGGTCCCCGACCTGTTCTCCGTCCGCCGTTCTCGCAGTTCAGGGCAGTGGTGTCCGGCGCTCTCCGCTCCTGCCTCCGACGGAATTGGAACACTCGGAGCGCCACCTGGACAATGTAGATCAATACGGACACCCCGACCGGGCGGCCCGCCCCCGCCGCCCCGTGGTGTAGAAGGGGACGGTCCCCGAACCGGAAACCGGAGCCCCCATGCGCATGCGACCGACCGCGATCACCCTCGACTGCGCCGACCCCCTGGAACTGGCCGCGTTCTACTCGCGGGCCACCGGCCTGCCCCTGGACCCGCGGTCCACCGCCGACTTCGCCGCGCTGGAGCCCGGGGACGGCATCGCCCTGGCCTTCCAGCGGGTCGACGGGTACCGGCCGCCGCGCTGGCCCGGGCAGGAGGTCCCCCAGCAGATCCACCTCGACTTCGCGGTCGGGGACCCGGACACCGCGCAGGCCGAACTCCTGGCCCTGGGCGCGACCGCGCCCGCCGGGCAGCCGAACGCGGAGCGGTGGAGGGTGCTGCTGGACCCCGCCGGCCACCCGTTCTGCCTGGTCCGGGGCTGATCGTCGGACTCCTTTCCCGGAGGTGTCACAGAACGCGGGTCCGCCGTGTCTTCAAGGGCACCAGTGCATCACCACCGATGGCAAGGAGTGCCCTCCATGGAAACCCGTCTCAAGCTCCTCGGCAACCCGGCCGCGGAGAAGGCCCTCAAGCACCTCGCCGCGGTCGGCCGGGTCCTCGACGACTCGCCGCTGTCCAACGTCACCCGGGAGCTGGTGCTGCTCCGGGCCAGCCAGATCAACGGCTGCGGTGTCTGCGTCGACATGCACACCAAGGACGCCGAGCACGCGGGCGAGACCTCCACCCGCCTGCACCTGGTCTCGGCCTGGCGCGAGGCGACGGTGTTCACCGACGCCGAGCGGGCCGCCCTGGAGCTGACCGAGCACGCCACCCGCATCGCGGACGCCGCCGGGGGCGTGCCCGACGAGGTGTGGGACAACGCCGCCGCGCACTACGGCGAGGAGGAGCTGACGGCGCTGGTGACGGCCATCGCCGTCATCAACGCCGCCAACCGCCTGAACGTCATGACGCGCCAGCCCGCGGGCGGCTACCGCCCCGGCATGTTCGCCTGACCCGGTGGGAACACGGGCCCGCCCCCGGCCCCGGCGGCGGCCAGGGGCGGAGCCCTCAGGCGTGGCGGCCCGAGAGGGCGACGACGCCGCCCAGGCCGATCATCGCCACGCCGCCGCCGGCGGACAGGTCGGCCAGGCGCCGCGGGGAGCGGTCGAACCAGTGGCGGGCCCGCCCCGCCCCCAGCGCCCACAGGGCGTCGCACACCAGGGCGATGGCGACGAAGACCGCGCCGAGCAGGAGGATCTGCGCGGGCACCGAGCCGACGGCCGGGTCCGTGAACTGCGGCAGGACCGCCGCGAAGAACACCAGGGTCTTGGGGTTGGTCGCCCCGACGACGAAGCCCTGGGCCAGCAGCCGGGTGGCCGTGCCGTCCGCCGGCTCCGGCTCGGCCGCCCGGTGGCGGTGGCGGATCGCCGAGATGCCGAGCCAGACGAGGTAGGCGGCCCCGGCCAGCTTCAGGACGGTGAACGCCGTCGCGGAGGCGGCGACGACCGCCCCGACCCCGCAGGCGACCGCGACGATGAGGGGGAGGTTGCCGAGGGCGTTGCCGAGCACGCTGAGCAGGCCGCCGCGGCGGCCGAGGGAGAGGGAGCGCCCGACCACGAAGAGGACGCTGGGGCCGGGCACGAGGACCAGCAGGAGGGCGACGGGGATGAAGGCGAGGAGTTGTTCGGGAGGCACCATGCCCGCACGCTACTCCCCCGTGCGGCCGGCCCGCCCGTCGTTTTCCCGGCTCGTGCGTACCTCCGGGAGGGGTGAACCCTCCCCGGAATCGGGTACATTCCCGGCGCCCCGGGTTTCCCCTGCGGCGCCCCGGCCACTGGGAAGAGACCATGCACCACGAGAACACCCCCACTCACACCGGCACCGGCGAGGGAGCCGACTACATCGTGGTCGGCACGGGCCCGGGCGGCTCCCCGGTGATCCGGCGGCTGATCGACGCCGGGCACCGGGTGACCGTCCTGGAGGCGGGCCCCACCGACGCCCGGCCCGGCATCGAGGACCCGCGCGCGGCGTTCTCCCTCTTCGGCACGGAGATCGACTGGGGTCTGCTCACCGAGCCGCAGGAGCACCTGGGCGGGCGCGCCCTCTACCTGCCGCGCGGCAGGGTCCTGGGCGGGACCAGCGCGATCAACGGGATGGCCTACGTCCGCGGCGCGGCCGCCGACTTCGACGCCTGGGAGGCCGCCGGGGCCGCCGGCTGGGCGTGGCGGGACGTGGAACCGTACTTCCGCAGGCTGGAGGACTTCGGCCCCGGGCCGGGCGCCGGGCGCGGGACCGGCGGGCCGCTACCGGTTCGGCGCAACGACGACCCCGACCCGGTGGCCGCGGCGTTCGTCGCGGCGGCCGAGGGGGCGGGGTACCCGCGCAACGACGACTACAACGACGACGGCGGTCCCCTCGGGGCGAGCCTCGTCCAGGCCACCCTCGTGGACGGCGGCCGGGTCACCGCCTGGCGCGCCTACGTGGCCCCGGTCCTGGGCTCCCCGCTGCTGACCGTGGTCACCGAGGCGCACGTGACCCGCGTACTGATCGAGGACGGCCGCGCCGTCGGCGTGGAGTACCGCGGCCCGGACGGGGAGGCCCGGACCGTGCGGGCCCGGCGCGAGGTGGTCCTGGCCGCGGGCGTGTTCGGCACACCGCAGATCCTCCTGCTCTCGGGGGTGGGGCCCGCCGGGCACCTGCACGAGCACGGCATCACCCGGGTCGTCGACCTGCCCGGGGTCGGCGAGAACCTGCGCGACCACGCGGTCGTCCCGGTGGTCTGGGAGCGGGCCGGCGCGGCGCCCGGGGTCCCGGGCATGGGGGTGCAGGCGCAGCTGGTCCGCGAGGGCACCGAGAACTCGATGATCCGCCCGGACCGGCAGGGCATCGTCATCCCCTACGTCTACTCGACCGTGCAGGAGGGCCTGCCGGACTCGGGGTTCACGACGGTGGCGGTCGTGCTGCACCCGTACAGCACGGGCACGGTGCGGCTGCGCTCGGCCGATCCCGCCGACCCGCCGCGGATCGACCCCGCCACGCTGTCCGACCCCAGGGACGTGGAGGCCCTGATCGAGGAGGTCGCGGTGCTGCGGGAGCTGGTGCGCCGTCCGGAGCTGGCCGCCCACGTGGCCGCCGAGGTGCACCCCGGCGAGGTGGACCTGCGGGCCTACGTGCACGCGGCGGCCGACGCCGGGCACCACCAGGTGGGCACCGCGCGCATGGGGACCGACGCCCTCGCGGTGGTCGACCCGCGGCTGCGGGTGCGGGGCGTGGCGGGGCTGCGGGTCGCGGACGCCTCGGTCATGCCGTTCACCCCGGCGGGCAACACCGCCGGCCCGACCTTCATGATCGGCGAGCGCGCGGCGGACCTCCTCCTGGAGGACCTCGCCGCGGACCCGGACCGGCCCTGAGCACGGGCGAGGCCCCACCCCCCTTGCCCTATATATCGAATTTCGATAGATTCCTATCGTTGTCCGATGGAGGGGAGTCCATGGAAGACCCGGCCGCGCCGCCGTACGCCGCTCCCGGGACGGTGTTCGGTATCGTCGGCAGCGCCGAGGCCCCCCGGACGCAGGCCGAACCGAAAGAGGTCGTGTGATGCCGATCGTCGTCGACATCGACGTGATGCTGGCCCGGCGCAAGATGTCCGTCGGCGAGCTGGCCGAGCGTGTCGGCATCACCCCCGCCAACCTCGCCGTCCTCAAAAACGGCCGGGCCAAGGCCGTGCGCTTCACGACCCTGGACGCCCTCTGCGAGGCCCTCGACTGCCAGCCCGGCGACCTGCTGCGCCGGGAGCCCGCCGCCGAGTGACGCCGTTCATACCCCCCGGCGTTGAACCGGAGGACCCCCTCCCCCGTTTCCCGGGGTGAGGAGTCGGACGCACCGGGTGCGGACGACCGGTGATCCACGAACCCGAGGGGGACCATGCGAACCGGAACGAAGATCGCGGTCGGGGCGGGCGCGGCCGTCGTGGTGCTGGGCGGGGCGGCCCTGGTGTTCGGCCCCGGCCTGTACGCGGGGATGAACGCCGACCGGGCCGCCGAGGAGCCCGCCGTCGACTCCCCCGGGGTGGCCGACGTGACCGACGCGGCCGAATTCGACGGCGACTGGACCGTGGCCGGGGGCGAGTCCTACGCCGGGTACCGGGTGGACGAGGTGCTCCAGGGCGAGGACGTCACCGTCACCGGCCGCACCCCGGACGTGACGGGCACCGTCTCCGTCGCGGACGGGTCGGTCACCGCCGCCGAGATCACCGTGGACATGGCCACGGTCGCCACCGACAGCGACGCCCGCGACGCGTACTTCCGCGACAACGCCCTGAACACCGACGAGTTCCCGACCGCGACGTTCGCGCTGACCGAGCCGGCGGCCGTGGAGCCGGGCGCCGAGTCCGTGGCGCTGGTCGGGGACCTCACCGTCCACGGGGTCACCCTGCCGGTGACCGTCGACGCCGAGGTCGGCCTCACCGAGACCGGGGCGCGGGTCGCCGGGAGCGTCCCCGTCACCTTCGCCGACTTCGGCGTCCAGGCCCCCGACCTCGGCTTCGTGTCCGTGGAGGAGGCCGGCGAGGTCGAGTTCCTGCTCGACCTCGTACAGAATCCGTGACCATGGACCCGCACGGCCCCGGCGGGCGGGCGGGTCCCCGGGAGGACCTGCTCACCGCGCTGCACGCGGCGCACGCCGACAGGCTGCACCGGTACGTGCTGCGGCTGACCGGCGACGTCCCCCTGACCCAGGACGTGGTCCAGGAGACCCTGCTGCGCGCCTGGCGCCGTCCCGAGGTCATGGCCCGCGAGGAGGGCGCCGTCCGGGCCTGGCTGTACACGGTCGCCCGCAACCTCGTCATCGATGAGAGGCGCAGCGCCCGGCACTCCCGCGAGCTCACCACCGACCGGCCGCCGGAGAGCCCCCAGGCCGACCGCAGCCAGGCGGTGCTGGACGCGTGGCTGGTCTCGGACGCCCTGTCCGCGCTGTCCGCCGAGCACCGGGCCGTGGTCGTGGGGGCGTACTACCGCGGCCGGTCGGTGGAGGAGCTCGCCGCCGAGCTGCGGATCCCGGCGGGGACCGTCAAGTCCCGCCTGCACTACGCCCTGCGCGCCATGCGCCTGGCCCTCCAGGAGAAAGGAGTCTCGCCATGACCTCCCCGGTGGCGGGCGGGGGCGACCCGTACCGCGAGTGGGACGGCGCGTACGTCCTGGGCGCGCTGAACCCGCGGGAGCGCCGCGAGTTCGAGGAGCACCTGCTGGTCTGCGGCTCCTGCCGGGAGGCCGTCGCGGAGCTGGCCGGCATGCCCGGCCTGCTGGGCGCGGTGCCCGCGGAGGAGGCCCTGGCCGCGGCGGACGGCCCGCCCGCGCCCGGGGCGCCGGACGCCGTCCCGCTGGCGTCGGTGGCCGCGGCGGCCCGGCGGCGCCGGAACCGGGGCCGGGCGCTGCTGGCGTCGGTCGCGGCCGGCGCGGTCCTGGCGGCCGGGGTCGGCGGCTGGGCCGCGGGCCGGGGGCGCCGGAGCCCGCCGCGCCGGTGGCGCAGGCGCCGCGGACCGTCGAGCTGAGCCCGGTGGGCGAGGTCGAGCTGCGGGCGTCGGTGACGGTCACCCCCACGGCCTGGGGGACCCGGTTCGACTGGACCTGCGACTACCCGGCCAGCGGCGGGGACGAGGGCATCGTGTACACGCTCGTCCTGGTGGACGAGGAGGGCGGGCGGTCGACGGCGGCCACGTGGTCGTGGTCGGAGTCCGGCTCCCCCTCGGGGCTGGGGGCCTCCACCGCGCTGCCCCTGGACCGGATCGACAGCGTCGAGATCGGCCTGGCGGGGACCGAGGGCGCGCTGGCCTCCGGCCGGGTGTGACCCGACCCCGGGTCAGGACCGCACGGCGCGGCCGAACAGGTGGGCCAGCGCCCCCTCCAGGTACGGGTACCGGAACCGGTGGCCCGCCGCCAGCAGGCGGGTGGGCACCACCCGCTGGTCCGCCAGCGCGACCTCGTCCGCGCCCTCCCGGCCCAGCACGACCGCCGGGGCCCAGCCGGGGACGGGCAGGAGCGCCGGGCGGCGCAGGGTGCGGGCGAGGGTCCGCGCGTGGTCGGCGCCGCGCACCGGGTAGGGGGTCACCCCGTTGACGGGGCCCGACAGGTCCTCGTCGAGGACCGCGCGCACGTAGACGTCGGACAGGTCATCGGCGCCGATCCACGACAGCCACTGCCGCCCGTGGCCGATCCGGCCGCCCAGCCCCGCCTCGAACAGCGGGTACTGGAGTCCCAGCACCCCGCCCGCCGGGGTCTGCACGATGCCGGTGCGCACCTGGACGCACCGCACGCCCGCGGCGACGGCCGGGCCGGTCGCCGCCTCCCAGTCGGCGACCAGGTCGGCCAGGAACCCGTTGCCGCGGGGGCTGTCCTCGGTGAGCACCTCGTCGCCGCGGTCGGGCCCGTAGTAGCCGATCGCGGAGGCGGTGACGAGCACGCGCGGGCCGCCGTCCCCGGCCCGGGCGGCGACCAGTTCGGCCAGTGCCCGGGTGGGCCCGACCCGGCTGGCGCGCAGCGCGTCCTTGTGCCCGTCGGTGAAGCGGCCGAACAGCGGCTCCCCCGCCAGGTGCACCAGGGCGTCCACTCCGTCGAGCAGGTCGGGGGCGGGCGCGGCGGGGTCCCAGCGCCGTTCCCCGGCGTCGCGCGGGTCGCGCCGCACCAGCCGGACCACCCGGTGGCCGGAGGTGGTGAGCAGCGCGCACAGGTTGCGGCCGACCAGGCCGCCCGCCCCGGTGACGGCGACGGTCACCGGGCGGCCCGACCAGGCGCGGGAGCGCTCCAGTGCGGCCAGGTCGTCGGCGAGCTGGGCGTGCCGGTAGGCGAACATGGGACGCAGCACCGCGTCGGGCAGGGAGGTGGCGACCCGGTCGACGACGCGGGTGCCGTCCCCGTCCTCCTCGAAGTCGTGGGCGTGCGTCCACCGCAGCACCGCCGACAGCGGCGGGGCGGCCAGCCGGTCGGCGAAGCGGCGGGGCGGGTCGTAGCGTTCGGGCAGGTGGGCGGCGACCCAGCGCAGGCCGCCGGGGAAGGTCAGCACCGCCGTCCCGTCGCGCAGGGAGTCGGCCTCGGCGGTGAGCCGGACCGGCTGCCAGGGCGGGCCCAGGCGCGCGAACGCCCCCGGCCGCCCGTGCCAGGCGAAGACCTCGTCCCGCGGTGCGGGCACCACGCTCTCGTACCGGAAGACCATGCCGCTCCTCGCGTCGTCGCCTCGCGGCCTCGCCGCCTGTGGACACGCTAGCGCGGGAGCGGCCGCAGTCCAGCGGACGGGCCGGGCGGGGCCCGATCCGCCGGTTCCTCAGTCCCGTCCCTGTCCCGGGTCCTGTGCGAGGAAGGCGGTCACGGCCTCGGCCAGGGCGCCGCGGGCGTCGGTGTCGGAGATCCGGGCGGTCCCGTCCCCGGACTGGTCCCCGTAGGCGCCGAACTGGGCGTGGTTCATGCCGTCGATCTCCACGCTTTCCGCGTCGGCGGGCAGGTGGGGGCCGTTGGCCTCGATCGTCGCCGGGTCGGATAGGGCGTCCTCGCTACCGGAGACGGACAGCACCCGCAGGTCGTCGCGGTCGGCCAGCCCGGCCCCCTCGGTGGCGTAGGAGCCCCACAGCACGAGCCCGGCCGGGGCGAGGTCGGGGTCGCCGCCGGCGTGGGAGGCGGCCATGGCCCCGCCGAGGGAGTGCCCGCCCAGGTACCAGCGGTCCACGCCCTCGCCGTGGGCGGCCGCGGCCTCGTCGGCGCGGTCGGGGTCCAGGACCGCGAAGTTGAGGGGCATCCGGGGGATGACCACGGTGACCCCGGTGTCCTGGACGATCGGCGCCCAGGACGCGGCGTAGGCCTCGGCCTCCACCCGGGCGCCGGGGTAGAACACGACCCCGGTGCCGTCCCCGCCGTCGGCGGGGGTGAGGACGACGGCGTCGTCGGCGATCTCGGTCCGCACCCCGGGCAGCGCGAGGGCCTCCCCCAAGGGGGCCGGCTCGGCGCGGTAGGCGTTCAGGCCCCAGGCGGCGAACCCGCCGACCGCCGCGGCCAGGAGGGCGAGGACGACCGCGGCCGCGATGAGCGTCCGGCGCAGCGCGGGGCTCACCGGGGCCCTCCCGCGGTTCCCCGGAGTCGGGAGCCCGTCACTTTCAGTGATTCGATCATCGCTTTTCGTGGATTTAGCACGGAATCCAAGATACTTTCTTGTCAGGACTTCCGGTGACGGACACGTCCGCCGCCGGTGCACGCCACGACCCCGGAGGACTCCATGGGAACCGCAGCACCCCGCGACACGGACCCGCGCCCCTCGGTCCCGGCCCAGGCCGCGGCGCTGGCGGTACTGCTGGCCGCGGCCTTCGGCAGCGCCCTCGTCGGTGTCCTGGCCAGCCCCGACACCGCCGGCGAGTACGCGAGCCTGACCCGGCCCGACTGGGCCCCGCCCTCCTCGGTGTTCGGCCCGGTGTGGACCGTGCTGTACGCCGCGATCGCGCTGGCGGGATGGCTGGTGTGGCGGCGGGGAGCCCTGCGCGGCACCGCCCTGGCCCTCTTCGCGGGGCAGCTCGTCCTCAACGCCCTGTGGACGCCGCTGTTCTTCGCCGCGGGCCTGCGCGGCACGGCCCTGGTGGACATCGTGCTGCTGCTCGCGCTGATCACCGTGACGATCGCGGCCTTCCGGCGGACCTCGGCCGCCGCCGCCCTGCTCCTGGTCCCGTACTGGGCGTGGGTGGCGTTCGCGACCGCGCTCAACGCCGCGATCTGGTGGCTCAACCGGGGCGCCTGACCCCCGGGAGGCCCCGCGGCACACGGCACCCCGCCGCCCGCCGCGGGGCCTCCCCATGCCCCCGAGCGCCCGAAAAAATAATTAATTACTATTTATTCTTGACGTTACCTGGGCCACTCTGACATGCTCATCCGCAGTTGAGGAAGGCGTTCGCGCAGGTGAGCACGTACGCCCTACGCCAAGGAGGTCCCCCATGGGCAGACGGCCACCACAACGGCCGCTCGCCGCTCTCGCCGCCGTCATGTGCGTGCTGGTGCTCGCCGGCTGCGGCGCCCGGCTCGGCGAGGACGGGCGCATCGGCGTCGTCTACATGGACGCCCAGGGCTTCTACGCGGGGGTCCGCCAAGGCATGCAGGACTACGCCGAGGGCTCGGGCAGCGAGATCCAGCTGCTGGAGCTCAACGCCCGCGGCGACGCCTCCGAGGAGAGCACCTTCGTCGACATCGCCTCCTCGGCCGACGTCGACGCCCTGGTCCTGTCCCCGGTCTCGGCCACCGCCTCCATCCCGGCCGTGCGCCTGGCGCACGAGAGCGGGGTGCCGGTGGTCTGCTACAACACCTGCATCGAGGACGAGGCCGCGCGGGAGTACGTCACCTCCTACATCCTGGGCGACCCCCACGAGTTCGGCCGCCTGCTCGGCGAGGCCGCCGCCGACCACTTCGAGTCCGAGGGCGTGGACGACCCCTCCATCGCGGTCCTGAACTGCGAGTTCGTCGAGGTCTGCGTACAGCGCCGCGAGGGCTTCGAGGAGGCGCTCTTCGACCGCCTGCCCGACGCCGAGATCGTCGCCAACCAGGAGGGCGCCACCATCGACGAGGCCGTCGACGTGGGCGAGCGCCTGCTCACCGCGCACCCCGACCTCGACGCCTTCTACGGCGAGGCCGGCGGCGCCACCATGGGCGCGGTCCGCGCGGTCACCAACCGGAACCTGGCCGGGGAGGTCGTGGTCTTCGGCAGCGACATGTCCACCGACGCCGCCCGCGCGCTCGCCGACCACCGGATCCTCAAGGCCAACGTCGACATCTCCGGCACCGCGGTCGGACTGCTGGCGGGCGAGACCGTCCAGCGCATCATCGCGGGCGACGCGCCCGAGGAGTTCGTCACCCCGGCGCCGATCGACCTCTACACCACCCCCGAGGACGGCCAGGAGTGGCTCCAGGCCCACCCGGACGGCATCCCGTGACCGGCCCCCGTCCCACCGCCCGTCCCGTCCCACCCGTGGAGCACCCATGAGCGACACCCCAGCCGCGGCGGCGCCCGACACCGAGGTCGTGGCCCGCGTCCGCGGAGCCACCAAGAGCTACCCCGGCGTCACCGCCCTGGACGGCGCCGACTTCGAGATCCGCGCCGGAGAGGTCCGCGCCCTGCTCGGGCGCAACGGCGCGGGCAAGTCCACCCTGATCCGGCTGCTGTCGGGTGTGGAGGCGCCCGACAGCGGCGACATCGAGATCGGCGGCACCCCGCTGGCCGGCGGCGGCATCCGCCGGGCCGCCGAACTGGGCGTGGGCACCGTCTACCAGGAGCTGAGCCTGGTCCCGGAGCTGTCGGCCGCGGAGAACCTCTACCTCGGCTCCTGGCCGGGCGGGCGCGGCCGCATCGACTACGCCGCCATGCGCGCGGGCGCCGAGGAGGTCTTCGCCGAACTCGGCGTCGACATCCCCCCGAGCACCCGGGTCGGCGAGCTGCCGCTGGCACAGCAGCAGCTCGTGGAGATCGCCCGCGCCTTCCGCGCCCGGCCCCGGCTGCTCATCCTGGACGAGCCCACCAGCGCCCTGGCCGCGGCCGAGGCCGAGACCGTGCTGGAGGCCGTCGCCCGCGTCGCCTCGCGCGGGGTGGGGGTCATCTACGTCAGCCACCGGCTGGACGAGATCCGCCGCGTCGCCGACACCGTGACCGTCATGCGCGACGGCGCCGTCGTGGAGACCGTCCCCGTACGGGGCGCCACGACCGCGCACATCGTCTCCCTCATGCTGGGCGAGGGCGGCGGAGAGGAACAGGCCCCTCCGAAGCGCCGCACCCGCACCGGGGACACACCGCTGCTGGCGGTCCGCGGCCTGTCGGTGCCGCCCAAGGTCGAGGAGGTCTCCTTCGACCTGTACCCGGGCGAGGTCCTGGGCCTGGGCGGCCTCATGGGCTCGGGGCGCACCGAGCTCCTGCGGGCGCTGGCCGGGTTCGCCCCCTCCAGCGGCACCGTGGAGGTGGACGGGTCGCCGGTGGCGCGCCCGACCCCGCGCGCCATGCGGCGCCTGGGCGTGGGCATCACCCCCGAGGACCGCAAGGGCGAGGGCGTGGTCCCCCTGCTGGGGGTCTCCGAGAACATGGTCATGACCTGGTTCGGGGGCGCCTCGCGGGCCGGCACCGTGCTGCCCTCGCGGGTGTCCTCCATCGGCCGCGACCTCATCGACCGGCTGTCGATCAAGGCCGCCGGCCCCGACACCCCGATCGTCAACCTCAGCGGCGGCAACCAGCAGAAGGCCGTCATCGGCCGGTGGCTGCACGCCGGGAGTCGCATCCTCCTCCTGGACGAGCCCACGCGCGGCGTGGACGTGGAGGCCAAGGCGCAGATCTACGGCATCGTCCGCGAGCTCGCGGAGCAGGGCGCGGCCGTCCTCTTCGTCTCCAGCGAACTGGAGGAGCTCCCCCTGGTGTGCGACCGCGTACTGGCCCTGCGCGCGGGGCGCCTGCACGGCGAGTTCACCGGCGAAGACATCACCCTGGACAACATCATGGCCGCCGCGATGGCGGCGTGAACGGCGAGGTAGCAATGACCACCACCACCAAGGTCACCGGCGCGGCGGTCCCTGCCCGCGGCGACTTCATCGGCCGCCACGGCCACCGCCTCAACGAGATCGGCCTCCTGGCCGCCATCGCGCTCCTGTACATCGTCCTGGGGCTCACCGCCTCCGGGTTCCTGAGCCTGGACAACCAGCTCGGTCTGCTGCGCAACGCCGCCACCATCGGCATCGCGGCCTGGGGCGTCACCCTGGTGATCATCGCCGGGGAGATCGACATCAGCATCGGCCCGGCCGTCGCCTTCGCGTCCGTCATCGTCGCCACGGGCGCCACCGAGTGGAACCTGGGCGTGATCGGCGCCATCCTGGTCACCCTGGCCATGGGCGTGCTGTGGGGCGCCCTCGCCGGGTGGCTCAGGGCCCGGTTCAACGTGCCGTCCTTCATCACCACGCTGGGGCTGTGGAGCGTCCTGGGCGGCATGGCCCTGTACATGACCGACGCGCTGCCCGTCCCGCTGCCCGAGAGCGCCCTGCTCGACGTGCTCGGCGGGTCCGTGCTCGGCATCCCCACCGCCGCGCTCGTCATGCTGGCCCTCTTCGGCGTCTTCGCCTACGTCGCCAAGTACACCGCCTACGGGCGCTCGGTCTACGCCATCGGCGGCAACGCGGCGGCCGCCCAGTTGGCCGGCCTCAACGTCACCCGGGTCCGCGTCCTGCTGTTCGCGACCACCGGCCTGCTCGCCGCGATCACCGGGGTGCTGCTGGCGGCCCGCCTGGGCTCGGGCAACGGCGGCGCCGCCGCCGGCCTGGAGTTCGACGTCATCGCCGCCGTCGTCATCGGCGGCACGGCGCTGGCCGGCGGGCGCGGCTCGCTCGGCGGCACCTTCCTGGGCGTCGTCTTCATCACCGTCATCGCCAACGGCCTGGTCCTGCTCGGGGTCAACTCCTTCTTCCAGGACGTGGTGCGCGGCCTCATCATCGTCGGGGCCGTCCTGATCAACGTCGTCATCAGCAGGCGCAGCGCCGCCAACCGGCTCGCCTAGCCCGAACGGGGGGAACAACAGTGAACACGAAGGACTCCGGTCCCCTGCCCGCCACCATGCGCGGGGTGCGCCTGCCCGGCGACTCCACCGCGGTCGTGGACACCCTGCCCGTGCCCGAGCCCGGACCGGGCCAGGTACTGCTCAGGGTCGGCGCCTCGGGCATCTGCGGCAGCGACATCGGCTACATCTACCGCGAGCACAAGACGCACCGCGGCATCGACGGCCCCGCCTACCGGGGCGTCGTGGCGGGCCACGAGCCCTCGGGCACGGTCGTCAGGACCGGCCCCGGGTGCCGCCGGTTCGGCACCGGCGACCGGGTCATCGTCTACCACATCGCGGGCTGCGGGCTGTGCGACAACTGCCGCCGCGGCTACATGATCAGCTGCACCGACCCGGGCCGGGCCTCCTACGGCTGGCAGCGCGACGGCGGCCACGCCGAGTACCTGCTGGCGGAGGAGTCGACCCTGGTTCCTCTGCCCGACGAGCTGTCCTTCGTGGACGGCGCGCTCATCGCCTGCGGGTTCGGCACCGCCTACGAGGGCCTGCGGCGCATCGGCGTCAACGGCGACGGCGACCTCCTGGTCGTGGGCCTGGGCCCGGTCGGGCTGGCCGCGGGCATGATCGGCCGCGGCATGGGCGCCGCCCGCGTCATCGGGGTGGAGCCCGCCGACAGGCGCCGGGAGTGGGCCCGGTCCCTGGACGTCTTCGACGCCGTGGCCTCCCCGGAGGAGGCGGCCGAGGAGATCGGCCGGGTCACCGCCGGGCGGGGCGCGGCCACCGCCATCGACTGCTCCGGCTCCCGCGCGGGCCGCTCGCTCGCCCTGGAGGGGGCGGCCGAGTGGGGCCGGGTGTCCCTGGTGGGCGAGGGCGGCACCCTGGAGACCGAGGTGTCGGACACCCTGCTGCACAAGCAGCTCACCCTGTACGCGTCGTGGGTGACCTCGCTGCCCGCCATGGCCGAGCTGTCGGTCAACCTGGTCCGCTGGGGCCTGTCCCCCGAGCGGGTGGTCTCGGACCGCTTCGAGCTCTCCGAGGCGGACGCCGCCTACCGGCTGGCCGCGGGCGAGAGTCGGGGCAAGGTGTGCCTGGTCAACGGTGAGGCCGCGTGAGCGGCGTCGGGGTCCGCCGCGAGGGCGCGGGGGCGCACGAGCGGATCGTCCTGGACAACGGGGCGGTCCGGCTGACGGCCGCCCCCGGCCTGGGCGGGCGCCTGCTGTCGGTGCGCTTCGGGGGCCGCGAGCACCTGTACCGCAACCCGCGCCTGCTGGACGCGGACCTGCGGCCCGTGGAGGGCGTGGAGCTCGGCCCGGTGGACGGGCCGATGAGCGTGTGGAACAACGTGGGCGGGGACAAGACCTGGCCCGCGCCCCAGGGGTGGGACGGGCCCGGCCAGTGGGCCGGTCCCCCCGACCCCGTCCTGGACTCGGGCGCCTACACGGCCGAGACCGTCACCGCCCCCGACGGCTCCGCCGTGCTCACCCTGACCAGCGGGGACGACCCGCGGTCGGGGCTGCGCCTGCGCCGCCGCATCACCCTGGAGCCCGGCACCGCCGGGTTCCGGCTGGACCTGGAGGCGGCCAACACCTCCGGCACCGCCCGCCGGTGGGCGCTGTGGAACGTCACGCAGATCGACGGCTCCGGCGCCGGCCCGGACGCGGGCGGCGTGTTCGTGGGGGTGGGCGGGCCGGGCCCGCACACCGTCCCGCTCGTGGCTGGCAACGGCAACCCGGAGGTCCTGGGGCACGCCCCCGGCGTCCTGCGGGTCCCCGCCCAGGACGTGGTGGGCAAGGTCGGCTTCCCCACGGCGACCGGGTGGCTGGCCCACGTGGGCGCCGCGGGCACCCTGACCCAGCGCTTCGCCGTGCACGGGGAGGCCGAGTACCCCGACTCCGGGTCGCGCGCCGAGGTGTGGCTGGAGGCGCCGGTGGAGCGGCCGCTGGAGCACCTGGGCGGGCTGTGCCCGGTCGACCGGGTGACCGAGGTCGAGGCGCTGGGCCCCCTCACCGACCTGGCGCCGGGCGCCGCCACGGCCCTGACCATCGCCTTCGGCCTCGGCACGGGCACGGGGCCCGTCGCCGGGGTGACCCCGGACGGCTTCTGGGGGGAAGTGCCCCACTGGGCCGGGCCGGGGACCTCGCCCGCCCGCCTGGCCGGGACGTTCACGGCCCTGCGGGCCGGCTCCCTCGTGCACCGGGCGTCCGGCACCGAGCTCGCGCGGGCCCTGCCCGGCGAGCCCGTCCGGTTCGACGCCCCGGTCCCCGGGGCCGGGGCGGACACCCCGACCGACGTGGACTTCGCCCCGGAGCAGCGGTGACCGGACCGGCGCCCCGGGGGGACCGGCGCCCGCCGGGCGCACCCACCGACCGACCAGGAAACGGAGTGAGCATGACGGACGGCAGGCACACGGGGGCGACCGCCGTGGTGACCGGTGCGGCGCAGGGCATCGGGGAGGCCACCGCGGCCCGCCTGGCCGCCGAGGGCGCCTCGGTGGTGCTGACCGACCTGTCCCCCGCCGTGGAGGAGGCCGCCGAGCGCATCCGCGCCCGCGGCGGCCGGGCCCTCGCGCTGCGGGCCGACGTGGCCGACGAGGCCTCCTGGACCCGGGTCGTGGACCGGGCCCGCGCCGCCTTCGGGCCGGTGGGGGTCCTGGTCTCCAACGCGTACACCTTCGAGCAGGCGCCCGCCCACGAGACCTCGCTCGCCTCCTGGGAGCGCCAGCTCTCGGTCAACCTCACCGGCGCGTTCCTGGGGGTGCGCGCCTGCCTGGAGGACCTGTCCGCGTGCGGCGGCAGCGTCGTCATCACCTCCTCGGTGCACGCCTGGTTCGGCCTCCCGGGGCGTCCGGCCTACGCCACCACCAAGGGCGGGCTCACCGCCCTGACCCGCCAGCTGGCGGTGGAGTACGGGCCGCGCGTGCGCGTCAACTGCGTGCTGCCCGGCCCCGTGCTCACCGCCGCCTGGGAGGGGGTGGGCGAGGAGGACCGTCGTGCCAGCGTCGAGCAGACCGCGGCGGGCCGCTTCGGCGACCCCGGCGAGGTCGCCTCCGTCATCTCCTTCCTCGCCTCCGCGGAGGCCTCCTACGTCACCGGCGCGAGCCTGCCGGTCGACGGAGGGTGGAGTATCTACAAGGCGTCGTCGTAAGGCGCCCGGAACGGAGGATGTGATGGCGGCCTACTCGGGGCGCGGTGTGCACGGCCAGACGGTGCGGTTGCTGGGGGAGCGCGTGCTCTCCGGCCGGATCGGCGAGGGGGAGACGATCGACCTGGCCGCGCTCAGCGACGAGCTCGACCTGAGCCTCACCGCGATCCGCGAGGCGATCAAGGTCCTGGCGGCCAAGGGCCTGGTGGGCTCTCGGCAGAAGAAGGGGACGTTCGTGCGCCCCCGCGGCGACTGGAACCTGCTCGACCCGGACGTGGTCCGGTGGCAGATCGCCGCGGGGGCCGGCGACGTCTTCTTCCGCGACCTGGCCGAGCTGCGCGACGCGCTGGAGCCCGCCGCCGCCCGGCTCGCCGCCGTGCGCCGCACCGACGCCGACACCGCCGAGCTGCGGGCCGCCCTGGAGGAGATGGCCCTGACCGCCGACGGCCCGGCCGAGGAGGCCGTCAGCGCCGACCTGCGCTGGCACCGCGCCCTGCTGGCCGCGACGCACAACGAGCTGTTCACCCGCACCGACGTCTTCTTCGCCGCGGGGCTGTCCGAGCGCGACCGCCTGGTGCACGGGGGCGCCCACAAGGACCCGGTGCCCAGCCACGGCGCCGTCACCGACGCCGTGGCCGCCGGGGACCCCGCCGCGGCCGAGGCCGCCATGCGCTCCCTGCTCGCCCAGGCCCGGGAGGACCTGCTCCGCGTCACCGAGGACGACGCGCACGAAGACGATCTGGAGAGACCGCAGTGAAGATCACCCGTATCGAGACCTTCCTGGTCCCGCCCCGGTGGCTGATGTGCCGGGTGGAGACCGACGAGGGGGTCGTCGGCTGGGGCGAACCCGTGGTGGAGGGGCGGGCCGAGACCGTGCGGGCCGCCGTCGGGGAGCTGTCCGACCTCCTGCTGGGCCAGGACCCCCGCCCCATCGAGCACCACTGGCAGCGCCTCACCAAGGCGGCGTTCTACCGCGGCGGCCCGGTGCTCTCCAGCGCCGTCGCGGGGCTGGACCAGGCGCTGTGGGACATCGCGGGCAAGAGCCTGGGCGTCCCCGTGCACCGGCTGCTGGGCGGCCCGGTCCGCGACAGGGTCCGCGTGTACGGCTGGGTCGGCGGGGACGACCCGGCCGAGCTGGCCGACGCCGTCGCCGAGCGCGTGGAGTCGGGGCTGACCGCCGTCAAGATGAACGCGGCCGGGATCGTGGGCCGCTCCGCCACAGTCCGGGAGATCGACGGCATCGTCGAGCGGCTGGCCGGGGTGCGCGAGGTGCTGGGCCCGGACCGGGACGTGGCCGTGGACTTCCACGGCCGGTTCAACGCCGCCACCGCCCGCCGCGTCCTGCCCCTGCTGGAGCCGCTGCGCCCGATGTTCGCCGAGGAGCCGGTGCTGCCCGAGTACGGGCACCTGCTCGCCGACGTGGTGCGCAGCAGCCCGGTGCCGATCGCCACCGGCGAGCGGCTGTTCGGCCGGAGCGAGTTCCTGCCCGCGCTCCAGGCGGGCATCGCGGTCGCCCAGCCCGACCTCTCCCACGCGGGCGGGATCTCCGAGGTGCGCCGGATCGCCTCCCTGGCCGAGACCTACGACGCGCTGCTGGCCCCGCACTGCCCGCTGGGGCCGCTGGCCCTGGCCGCCAGCCTTCAGGTCGCCTTCGCCACGCCCAACTTCCTCATCCAGGAGCAGAGCATGGGCATCCACTACAACCGGGACGCCGAACTGCTCGACTACGTCCTGGACGCCGGCGTCTTCGCGTTCCCGGACGGGCACATCCACCGCACCGAGGCCCCCGGCCTGGGCGTGGAGGTGGACGAGGACGCCGTGCGGCGGGCGGACCGCACCGGCCACCGGTGGCGTCCCCCGGTGTGGAGCCACGCCGACGGCTCCTTCGCGGAATGGTGAGGGGGGCGGAGCACATGACGGTCGAACCGTGGAGCGCGGACCGCTTCGAACTGGGCGAGGGGCTGCGCCTGCACGGCCCCGACCTGCTGATGGTGGACATCCTCACCGGCCGGCTCCTGCGGCTGGACCCCCGGGAGCCCGGACCCGCCGGGACGGTCGCCGCCCTGGACGTCCCGCTGGGCGCGGTGGCGCCCGTCCGGGACCGGCCGGGCGCGTACGTCGCTGCGGCGGGCACCGGCGTGGCGCTGCTGTCCGGGGGCCGCGTGGCACAGTGGCTGGCCCGCCCCGAGGACGGCGCGGCCACCCCGATGCGGATGAACGACGGCTGCTGTGACCCGCACGGCCGGTTCTGGGCCGGGTCGATGGCCTACGACGGCACCGCCGGCGCCGGGTCGCTCTACCGCGCCGACCCCGGCGGCCGGGTCACCCGGGTCCTGGAGGGCTACACCGTGCCCAACGGGCCCGCGTTCACCCCCGACGGGACCCGCATGTACCTGGCCGACAGCGCCGCGGGCCGCATCGACGCCTACGACGTGTCCGCGGACGGCGAGCCCGGACCGCGTACGGTCTTCGCCCGTACGGACCACGGGAGCCCGGACGGGATGCAGGTCGACGCCGAGGGGCACCTGTGGGTCGCGGTGTGGGGCGCCGGGCGGGTCCACCGCTACGACCCCGACGGGGCCCTGGAGCGCGTGGTCGAGCTGCCCGCCTCCCAGCCCACGAGCGTGTGCGTCGTCGAGGCCCCCGAGCCGAGGCTGTTCGTCACCTCCGCCTCGACCGGCCTCGCCCGCCCCGGCCCCGGCGACGGCGCCGTCTTCTCGGTCCCCGCCGACGTCCCCGCACCGCCGGCCCGCGCTTTCGGAGGGAACCCGTGACACCGCAGATCACCTGTGTCGGTGAGACCATGCTGCTGCTCACCGCGGCCGAGCCGCTCCCCCTGGACCGGTCCCCGCTGCTGTCCATGGGCGTCGCGGGCGCCGAGTCCAACGTCGCGTGCGGCCTGGCCGCCCTCGGGCACCGCGCCGCCTGGCTGGGCGGGGTGGGCGACGACCCCTTCGGGCGGATCGTCGTGGAGGGCCTGCGGGAGCGGGGCGTCGACGTGTCCGGCGTGCGGGTCGACCCCGACCGCCCCACGGGCCTGTTCGCCAAGGACGCGGCGCCGACGGGGAGCACCGTCCACTACTACCGGGCCGGGTCGGCCGGGTCGGCGCTCGGCCCGGAGGACGCCGGGCACCCGCTGGTGCGGGCCGCGGGGGCGGTGCACCTGTCGGGGGTGACCCCGGCGCTCTCCCCGGGGTGCGACGCCCTCGCCGAGAGCCTGCTGTCCGACCCCGCGCTGACGGTGAGCTTCGACGTGAACCACCGGCCGCGGCTGTGGGGCCCCGGCGAGGCGGCCCCCCGCCTCCTGGCCCTGGCCCGCCTCGCCGACACCATCTTCGTCGGCCGGGACGAGGCCGAGGCGCTGTGGGGCACCCCCACCGCCCGCGACGTGCGCGACCTGCTGCCCGAACCGCCCCGGCTGGTGGTCAAGGACGCGGGGAACGGCGCCACCGAATTCGAGGGCGACCGCGAGGTGTACGTGCCGGCGCCGCCGGTGGAGGTGGTCGAGCCGGTCGGCGCGGGCGACGCGTTCGCCGCCGGGTACCTGGCGGGGGGCCTGCGGGGCCTCGACGCCCGGGGGCGCCTGCGCCTGGGGCACCTGTGCGCCGGGCGCGTCCTGCGGGTGGCGGGCGACCTGGCCGCCCCTCCCCCGGCACGGCTGGTGGACGAACTCTTGGCGGTCCCCGACGAGCGGTGGACCGAGCGCGCTGCGGCGGCCGCGGCCGCCGCGGGAGGAGGAGCAGATGAGTGACGAGGGCCTGGACGGCCTGTTCGAGGGGCACCGCGTGCTGGCGATCCTGCGGGGCATGCCGGTGGAGACCACGGTCGCGCTGGCCCGGCGGGCGTGGGAGCTGGGGGTCACCGCGATCGAGGTGCCCGCGCGCGACGAGGCCGGCCTGGAGGCGCTGCGCGCGACCGTCCGGGCCGGGGCCGAACTCGGCCACCCCGTGGGGGCCGGCACGGTGATCACCCCCGACCAGGTGCGCGCCGTGGCCCGCGCCGGGGCCGCGTTCACCGTCGCGCCGGGCTTCGACGCCGAGGTCATGGCCGCGTCGGAGGGGTCGGGCATGCCCCACCTGCCCGGCGTGGCCACGCCGACCGACGTGCAGGGCGTGCTGCGGGCGGGAGGGCGCTGGGTGAAGGCCTTCCCCGCGACGGCGCTGGGCACCGAGTGGTTCCGCGCCATGCGCGGGCCCTTCCCCGACGTGCGGATCGTGGCCACCGGCGGTATGGACGCGCACAACGCGCGGGAGTACCTCGGCGCCGGAGCGCGCATGGTGGCGGTCGGCTCCGCCCTGTCCGACCCCGAGCAGATCCCGCTCCTGGCCGGACTCGTCTGAGCCGGGCCCCGGGCCCGCCGGGCGCCGCCGCACGGGTTCGGGCGGGCCGGTGCGGCGGGCCCGGGCGCCCGCTGCCAGACTGGGCGGCGCAGCCGACCGATCCCGGGGAGTCACGGTGGAACGCGACCACGACCTCGTCCTGTTCGGCGCGACCGGGTACACCGGCGCGCTGACCGCCGGATACCTGTCCGCGCACCTGCCCGCCCGGACGCGGTGGGCGCTGGCCGGGCGCGACCGGGACAGGCTCGCCGCGCTGCGCGAGCGCCTGGCCGCGCAGGCCCCCGGGACCCCGCCGCCCGACCTGCTGGTGGCCGACGCGAACGACGCGGGATCCGTGCGCGCCATGGCCGCGTCGGCGCGGGCGGTCGTCTCCACCGTCGGCCCCTACTCCGTCCACGGCGCGCCCCTGGTCGCGGCCTGCGCCGCGGAGGGCACCGACTACCTGGACCTGTGCGGGGAGCCGGAGTTCGTCGACCGCATGTACGTCGAGCACCACGCCGCCGCCGTGGAGAGCGGGGCGCGGATCGTGCACGCCTGCGGGTTCGACTCCGTCCCGCACGACCTGGGCGCCCTGTTCACCGTGCAGCGGCTGCCCGAGGGCGTGCCGCTGCACGTCGAGGGGTTCGTGCGGGCCAAGGGCACCCCGTCCGGGGGGACCCTCCATTCGCTGCTGGGCGCGTTCGCCGACCCCGGCCGCACCCTGGCGGCGGCCCGGGAGCGGCGCCTGCAGGAGGAGCCGCCCGCCGGGCGGCGGGTGCGCGTGGACCGGCGGGGCGTGCCGCGCACCCGCCTGGCCCGGGGGTGGACGCTGCCGATGCCGTCCCTGGACCCACAGGTGGTGGTGCGGTCGGCGGCCGCGTCGGAGCGGTACGGGCCGGACTTCTCCTACGGGCACTACGCGGCGTTCCTGCGCCCGGCCAGTGCGGCCGCGGCGGTCGCGGGCGTGGGCGGGCTGCTCGCGGCGGCGCGGGTGCCCCCGCTGCGCGAGCGGCTGCTGGCGCTGCGCGCCCCCGGCGAGGGCCCCACCCCCGAGCAGCTGGCCGCGGGCTGGTTCACGGTGCACTTCGCGGGCCGGGGCGGCGGGCACCGGGTGTACACGCGGGTGTCGGGTCCCGAGCCCGGGTACGCGGGGACCTCGGTCATGCTCGCGGAGTCGGCGCTGTGCCTGCTGTACGACGACCTGCCCGCGACCTGCGGCCAGGTGACCCCGGCGACGGCCATGGGCGACGCCCTGATCGGGCGGCTGCGGGCCGCCGGGTTCGGGTTCGAGGTGCTGGACGCCGCCGGGGGCTGAGGGCCCGCCTCAGACCAGGAGCACGGCCACCAGGGCGAGCACGAGCAGGACCACGAAGGCGACGGCGTGCACGCGGTCCGGGACCCGGCCCACGTGGCGGCGGGCCACCGCGATGGCGGGCAGCGAACCGGCCAGCAGCAGCCCCGCGGCGACCAGGTCGACCGACCCGGCGTACCCGGCCCCCGCCCCGCCGCTGCCCAGCAGCACGTAGACCGCGGTCCCGGCCAGGGCGACGGGCAGGCTGAGCGGGTTGGCCATGGCGGTGGCCTCCAGCATGGGCAGCCCGCGGCGGCGCAGCAGCGGGACGGTCATGACGCTGCCGCCCACCCCCAGGAAGCCGGTCACCGCGCCGATGCCCGCCCCGACCACCGGGGTGGACGCGCGGCCGGGGGTCCGCGGCGCCTCCCCCGCGGGGCGGGCGAGGAAACCCCTGCGCAGCAGGCTGTCGGCGATGGTCACCACCAGGTAGGCGATGAAGAGCACGTGCTGGACCTCGCCCCCGGCCAGCGTGGCGGCCCACGCCCCGGCCGCGCTGCCCAGGCCGATGTAGGCGGCCAGCGGCCACAGGTGTTCGCGGCGCAGCCGCCCGGCCCGGTACTGGGCCCAGGTGGCGACCGAGGAGTTGACGACCATGACGGCAGTGGAGGTCGCCACGGCCACGGCCATGGCGTCCGCCTCCGGGCCGCCCCGGGCCGCCGTGACGGCGTAGACGACCGGGACGGTCACGAAGCCGCCGCCGAAACCGAAGGCCACGGTGGTGAGGCCGCTCAGGCAGCCCAGGGCCAGGAGCAGGAGGAAGGAGGTGAGCACCCGCTCCACGGTACGGGCGGGGCGGGTGGCGCGCATTCGGTGAAGCGACAGGAACGATCGCCGAACGGACACGGCGGGCCGGACCGGTAGGGTCCGGTGCCGTGCGCAACATCCCCGTCTCCGAGGTGGAGGACATCGACCGGCCGGTCCTGGCGATCGGCACGGACTACCCGCCCGGGTTCGTGCTGGCCCGGCACCGGCACCGCCGGGCCCAGTTCCTGTACGGCGCCACCGGGGTGATGCGGGTGCGCACCGGGGACGGCGCGTGGACGGTGCCGCCGCAGCGCGCCGTGCTCGTCCCGGCCGGGACCGCCCACGAGGTGACGATGGAGGGCGTGAGCACCCGGAGCCTGTACCTGGAGCAGGCCGCGGTCCCCTGGTTCCCCGAGCGCTGCCAGGTGGTGGAGGTGTCGCCGCTGCTGCGCGCCCTGGTGTCGGAGGCGGTGGACATCGAGCCGCACTACGACGGGCGGGGGCGGGACGGGGCGCTGGTCGGGCTGCTGCTGCACGAGCTGCGGCGGCTGGTCCCGCTGCCGCTGGACCTGCCGCTGCCGGTCCACGAGGGGCTGCGGGCCCTGTGCGAGGAGTTCCTGGAGGCTCCCGACGTGCACGACCCGCCCGCGCGGTGGGCGGCGCGGCTGCACGTGGGCGAGCGGACGCTGCACCGGCTGTTCCGGGCCGAGACCGGCATGGGGTTCGCGCGGTGGCGGCGGCGCGCCTGTGTGCTGCGCTCGCTGCCCGCGCTGGACCGGGGCGAGCCCGTCGCCCGGGTGGCCGCGGACCTGGGGTACGGCAGCCCGGCGGCGTTCTCGGCGGCCTTCTCCGCCCTGCTGGGCGCGCCGCCCCGGGACTACCGGGCGGCCGGCCGCCCGGTCCCCTGAGCCGGGCCGTTCGCGGGCACGCCGCGGGGCCGTGTCGCGGGATCGGGCCGCGCGCCCGCGAGCTGCCGGGTGGGGTCCGGGGCGTGTCCCCCGCCGCGGGCGGGGCCGTCAGCCGGGGAAGGCCCGCACGACCTCGGGGACCTCGCGCAGGTGCGTGGCGAGGACGGCCACGGCAGCCTCGCCGTCGTGCTCGGCCAGCCGGTCGGCGATCATCCGGTGCTCGCGCTCGATGGTGTCCAGGCGCTCGGGGGCCTCGGTGATGGTCCGCACCGACAGGCGCACCTGCCGGGGGCGCATCGCCTCGTACATCTCGGCGAGGACGGCGTTGCCGCGGTGGCGGACGATCGAGCCGTGGAAGGCCTGGTCGAGGCGGGCCATCGTGTTCCAGTCGCGTTCGCGCCCGGCGGCCTCCATCGCCTCGATCAGCCCGCGGGCGTCGGCGGGGGCCCCGCGCCGGTGCCGGCAGATCTCCGTCGCGGCGTGCGACTCGATGACGAAACGGGCCTGGTAGATCTCCTTCATCTCGGTGGAGGTGACGACACGGACCTGCGCGCCGCGGCGCGGGACCAGCTCCACGAAGCTCTCGGCCTGAAGCCGGTGGAGGGCCTCGCGCACGGGAGTGCGCGAGGTGCCGACCTCGCCGGCCAGCGCCACCTCGTCGAGGAACTGCCCCTCGGCGTACCTTCCCGAAAGGATGGCCTCGCCGATCCATTCGTAGGCGCGTTCGCGCGCGGAACGCCTTACGGTGCCGGGGTTTCCGCTGTTCGCTTGTTCTTCCACCTTCCCACCCTACCTTTGCACTCGGTGGATGCACCATGTATACATGTTGTCCACAGCACAGGATTTCATGCTGTGGATCACAGTCGTTCGGCAAGGAGCAGTGTGAGCGCGCAAGGAGACAAGAGGCACGCCGTCTGGTTGACGGAGCCCTCGACGGCGGCCGTGGAGATGGCCCACCTGGCCGGATTCGGCACCGTCGTCCTCGACATCGAGCACGGCCTGTTCGACCTGGCGGCCCTGGACTCCCTCATCCCGTTCATCCGGGCCAAGGGCATGGACGTCATCGCCAAGGTCCTGGGGCCCGAGCGCGGCCCGATCCAGCAGGCCCTGGACTTCGGGGCGACCGCGGTGGCGATCCCCCACGTGGAGTCGGTGGAGCACGCCGCCCGGGTCTGCGGGTACGCCAAGTTTCCCCCTCTGGGGGACCGCTCCTTCGCAGGTGGGAGGACCTCCGGCTACCGTGGCTTCACCGACGAGTGGGTGACGCGGCAGGACCGGGGGACGCGCTGCTACCCGATGATCGAGGACGCCTCGGCGTTCGCCGACATCGAGGCCATCCTGGAGCTGCCCGTCGTCGACGGCATCTTCATCGGCCCCTCCGACCTCTCCCTGCGCCGCGACCGCGGCGCCTACGGGGTCACCGAGGCCGACCTGGACGACCTGCGGCACCTGGCCCGGGCCGCCCGCGCCGCCGGGAAGCCCTGGGTCCTGCCCGCCTGGAGCCCGGCGGAGCAGCGCCTGGCCGTGGAGGAGGGGGCCGCGACCATCGTGACCACCATGCAGTACGGCGCCATGTTCGCCGGATTCACCGGGGCGATCGACGCCCTGCGCACCATCGAGAACGACCTGAGGAGCCGTTGATGACCCTGAACGTCGCCGTCGCCCAGTTCGCCCCCACCGAGGACAAGGGCGCGAACCTGGCCGAGATCGAACGCCTCCTGCGCGAGGCCGCCGCCCGCGGCGCACGCCTGGTCGTCCTCCCCGAGTACGCGGTGTACACCGCCCCCGCCATGGACGACCGCTTCGTCGACAGCGCCGAGCCCCTGGACGGCCCCACCGTGTCCCGGCTCCGGAAGCTGACCGCCGAACTCGGCGTCTTCGCCATCGCCGGCGTCAACGAGACCGCCGGGCGGGGCCGCATCCACAACACCCTCGTCGCCCTGGGCGAGGGCGAGGTCCGCGCCGTCTACCGCAAGGTGCACCTCTACGACGCCTTCGGCTACAAGGAGTCCGACCGCGTCCTGGCCGCCGACCCGGCCGCGCCCGAGCTGCTGGAGGTCGACGGGTTCACGGTGGGCATGCAGACCTGCTACGACCTGCGCTTCCCGGAGACCACCCGGACCCTGGTGGACGCCGGCGCGGACGTCGTCGCCCTGCCCGCCGAGTGGGTCCCCGGCCCGCTCAAGGAGTACCACTGGAACACCCTGCTGCGCGCCCGGGCGATCGAGAACACCGTCTACGTCCTCGCCGCCGACCAGAGCGGCCCGACCGGCTCGGGCAACAGCGCGGTCGTGGACCCCATGGGCATCGCCCTGGCCTCGCTCGGCGAGGCCCCCGGCGTCGGGACGGCCGTCCTGGAGCGGTCGCGCCTCGACGCGGTCCGCAAGGCCAACCCCGCCCTGTCCCTGCGGCGCTACCGCGTGACACCAGCGAAGTGACGCCATGAAGGCATTCGGATCCCACACCCCGAACAGGGTCCGGCGGCGGCTCCGGTGGGCCGCCGCCGGCGCGGCCCTGGCGCTCACCGCGACCGCGTGCTCCGGCACCCCCGGCACCGACGGCACCTACGTCCTGCACTACACGACGTACTCCAACTCCACCTCCGACCAGTCCCGCGCCATCCAGCGGTGGGCCGAGGAGGTCGAGGAGGCGACCGGCGGCGGCGTCACCGTCCGCTTCCACTACTCGCAGAGCCTGGTGGGCGCGGACGAGTCGGTGCAGGCCACCCTGGACGGCCGCGCCGACATGGCCCAGGTCGGCTCCATCTACGCAGCCTCGGACCTGTCCATGTTCACCGTCATCGAGCTCCCGTTCGAGACCAAGAACCCCGAGGTGCAGATGACCGCCATCGAGCGCCTCTACGAGGAGAACGAGGTCTACCGGGAGGACTTCGACCGCCAGGGCGTGCGCCTGCTCTTCCCCCTGCCGCTGGGCATCGCCGCGGTGGGGCTCCAGGAGGAGGCGGACGACCTGGACGACCTGCGCGGCCGGAGCGTCCGGGCGGGCGGCCTGACCTCCGAGGTCATGCTCGCCGCCGGGGCCAACCCGGTCGCCATGACGGCCAACGACATCTACGAGTCCATGTCCCGGGGCGTGGTGGACGGCTACACCTCGCTGGCCATCGCCAACCTGCCCACCTTCGGCCTGTCCACGAGCACCCCGTACGTCATGGACCCCGGGATCGGGGCGTACTCGTCCTCGATCGTGGTCATCAACGAGGAGCTCTTCCAGTCCATGCCGCAGGAGTACCGCGACGCCCTGACGGAGGCCTCCTCCTGGGGGATCTCCCACGGCCTGGAGGAGATGGACGCCCTGGGCGGGACCGCCTGCACGGAGCTGAAGGAGTCCGGGGCGCGGTTCTCCTCGCTGCCCGAGGACCAGGTGGCCGAGCTGCGCGACGAGGTGGACGCCGCCGAGACCTGGGTCGCCCGCTACGAGGAGCGCGGCTACGACGCCCGGTCGGTCCTGGACGACTACCGGCGGATCATCGCCGAGGAGACCGCGTCCTCCGACTACGCCGACCCGCTGATCGCCTGCATGGAAGGGGAGGACGCATGAACCGGCTCCGTCCGCCGCGGCCCCTCACCGCCGTGTCGACCGCCCTCGGCCTCGCCGCGGGCCTGCTGCTGCTCGCCCTGATGCTGCTGACCGTGGCCGACGTGGTGAGCCGCAACGCCCTGGGCCGTTCGATCCTGGGCACCGTCGACATCTCCACGCTGCTCCTGGTGATGGTCGCCTTTCTGGGACTGGCCGCCGCCGAGATCGACGGCAGGCACGTCTCCGTGGGCCTGATCGAGGCGCGCCTGGGCGAGCGCACCCGGACGGTCCTGTCGGGCCTGCGCGCCCTCCTGCTGCTGGTCATCGGCGGGCTGATGGTCTGGGGCCTGGCCGAGGTGCTGTTCAGCGCCGTCGACCGCAGCGAGACCACCAACGACATCCTGCGCCTGGCGACCTGGCCGGCCAAGCTCGTCCTCTTCGTGTCCTTCCTGCTGTTCTTCGCGGCGGCCGTCTGGCGGGAGGTGCTCGAACTCCGGGCCCGCCTGTCCGGCGAGGCCTCCGGGGACGCGGTGGCGGACCTGGTCGAGGCGGCGGGCGTCCCCGAGGCCGCGGACACCGCCCCGGAACCGGTGTCCGCGGCCCGCCACGACGAGGAGGTCGGACGATGACCGGAGGAACGCTCCTGATCCTGCTCGCGGTGGTCGCGGTCTTCCTGGGACTGCTCGCGATCAGGCTCCACGTCGGGCTCTCGCTCATGCTGGCGGGCCTGCTCGGCATCGTGCTCATGCGCAGCACCGACGCCGCGGTCAGCACGGTGGCCAACCAGCCCTACTCCACGGCCGCCGACTACTCGCTGACCATCATCCCGCTGTTCATCCTCATGGGCGTGTTCGCCGTGCACGCCCGGCTCGCCCAGGCGGGGTTCGACCTCGCCTCCCGGGTGCTGCGCCGCCTGCCGGGCGGCACCGCGCTGGCGTCGCTGTCCGGGTCGGGGCTCTTCGCCGCCGTCACGGGCTCCAGCGTCGCCACCGTGGCCACCATGGCGCGGGTGTCCACCGACGCCATCGTCAAGGCCGGGCACGGCCTGCGCCTGGCCGCGGGCGTCGTCTGCGCCGGGGGCACGCTCGGCGTGCTCATCCCGCCGTCGATCGTGCTGGTGCTGTACGGCGTGGTGACCGAGGAGAACATCGGGCAGCTGCTGCTGGCGGGCATCGGCCCGGGCCTGCTGACGATCCTCGTCTACGCGGTCACCATCATGCTGCTCGTCGCGGTCGGCAAGCGCCGCCGGGCAGCGCGCGCCGCGGAACGCGAGAAGGTCGGGGCCGCGGCGCCCGGCTCCGCGGGCTCCCCCGCGGCGGCCGCGGACGGCCCGGACACGGACGCCGCGCCCGCGACCGGCCCCGAGGGGAACCGCCCCCCGCCCCTGGACCTGGTCGGCTTCGGCTTCCTGGTGGTCATCTTCGCCGTGTCCATCGGCACGATCTACCTGGGCGTGGCCACCGCCACCGAGGCCGCCTCGTTCGGCGCCGTGTCGGCGTTCGTCATCCTGCTCCTGCGCACCCGCCCGCCCCGGTGGATGCGCGTGGTGAAGGAGTCGGTGACCGAGGCCGTCGGGCTGACCGCCATGACGTTCCTGCTCATGGTCGGCGCCGGGGTGTTCACCTACTTCCTCGCCCTGTCCGGGGCGAGCACCGCGGTGGTGAACGCGGTCCTGGCCGCGGACCTGCCCCCCTACCTGGTCCTGGTGCTGTGCCTGCTGGTGCTGCTGCCGCTGGGCATGTTCCTCGACGGGATCTCCATGATCCTCATCGCGGGGCCGCTGCTGCACCCGATCCTGGTCGGCTACGGGTTCGACGGCATCTGGCTGGGCGTGCTCATCGTGAAGGTGGCCGAGATGGCGCTCATCACGCCGCCGGTCGGCATGAACGCCTTCGTGTACTCCGGCGCCGTGCCCGAGGCCGGGCTGGGGCGGATCTTCCGCGGCATCGTGCCCTTCATCGTCGCCGACGTCGTCGTCGTGGCCATCCTCATCCTCGTCCCCGAGATCACCACCTTCATCCCCTACCTCTCCAGCGCGCAGTAGGCACGCGCCCCACCGACCGGAAAGGACCCGACTTGTTCACCGTCAACGACATGCCGCGGCAGATCGACGCGTCCATCGTCTCCGAGCTGTCCCAGGTGTGCGTCTCCACCCTCGGCCACCTGCGCGACCACGGCTTCGCCCTGGGGCTGACGCCCAACCGGCGCCCGCTGAAGTTCGTCGGCACGGCCGTCACGGTGCGCATCCCGCACCTGGACTCCACGGCCGTCCACATGGCCGCGGACATGCTGCGGCCCGGCGACGTGCTCGTCGTCGACCAGTCCGGCGACCTCGCGCGGTCGTGCTTCGGCGGCCTGGTGTCCTACACCGCCAAGGCCCGCGGCGCGGTCGGCGCGGTCATCGACGGCTCGGTCAACGACCACGACGAGACCCTCGCCTACGACCTGCCCGTCCTCTCCCGCGGCTACAGCCCCCTGACCACCCGCATCGCCGGGATCGAGGGTGCGATCAACGTCCCCGTGAGCATCGCCGGCGCGGTCGTGCGCCCGGGGGACGTGGTGTTCGCCGACTCCGACGGCGTGGCGTTCCTGGCGCCGGAGGAGGCGGTGGGCCTGGGCGCCCTGCTCAAGGCCAAGGAGGACGCCGAGATCCCGGCGCGGGAGTCCATCTCCGCGGGTGGGTCCATCGCCGAGTTCTCCGGGGCCGCCGCGTACCGGCCCTGACGGACGCCCCGTGGAGGGGGCCGGGGACCGCCGGCCCCCGGCCCCCTCCGCGTTCCCGCCCTCGGTGCGCCCCGGCCCGCCCCCGGCCCGCCCCCGGGCGCCGCGGCCGCGGGCCGCACTCGTACTCTGGGGCGATGCCGAGCATCTACCTCATCCGCCACGGCAAGGCATCGCCGGAGGCGGAGGACTACGACGAGCTGAGTCCCACCGGATACGAGCAGGCGCGGCTGCTGGGCGCCGAGCTCGAGCGACGCGGGCTGCGCCCGGGCCCCGTCTTCTCGGGGTCGCTGCGCAGGCAGCGCCAGACCGCGGCGACCGCCCTGGCCGAGGCCGGGATCGACGCCGTGCCGACGGTCGACGAGCGCTGGAACGAGTACGACCACCTGGGGCTGCTGGCCCGGCACCCCGTCGCCGAGGGCACCCTCCAGGAGCGGTTGGACGCCGGGCTGTCGGCGTGGATGGCCGCCGGGGGCGACGGGCCGGGCAGCTGGGAGGCGTTCCGCGGCGGGGTGCGGGCGGCGCTGGAGGACACGGTCGCCGGACTGGGCCGGGGCGAGACGGCCCTGGTGTTCACGTCGGCGGGGGTGGTCGCGGCGGTGTGCGCGGCGCTGCTGCGGACCCCGGCGCACGGGTTCCTGGAGCTGAACCGGATCGTGGTGAACGGGTCGCTCACCAAGGTGGTGCACGGGCGCGGCGGCACCCGGCTGCTGTCGTTCAACGACCACGCGCACCTGGAGCGGGCCGGGGCGGCGCTGACGACCTTCCGCTGAGGCGGGTGTGCCGCGCGTCCGTGCGCCCCATGGAAACCGACCGGTCGGTACCGGAGGGCGCGCGGACGCGCGCGGGCCTCAGCCCAGGGTGCCGCGTTCGGCCGCCCGGCCCAGGACCGCGCGCAGCGCCAGCTCGTAGCCGGGCACCCCGCAGCCGGCGATGTACCCGGCGGCCACCGGGGCGGTGACCGAGGTGTGCCGGAACCCCTCGCGGGCGTACACGTTGGAGATGTGCACCTCCACCACGGGCGCCTCGATGGCGTCGACGGCGTCGCGCAGGGCGATGCTGTAGTGGGCGTACGCGCCGGGGTTCATGACCACGCCGGCCCAGCCGCGGGCGGCGTGCAGCCGGTCGACCATCTCCCCCTCGCCGTTGCTCTGCGCGCAGACCACCTCCACGCCCAGCTCCCTGCCGAGCGCGGCGACCCGGGCCTCGACCTCGGCGAGGGTGGTGGTGCCGTACTGGCCGGGGTCGCGGGTGCCGAGCAGGTTGAGGTTGGGCCCGTTGAGCAGCAGGACGGTGCGGGACGGGTCGGCGGCGGGAGTGGACACGGGGCTCCTTGTCGAAGGCGGTCGGACGTGCACGCCCAGCGTAGGACCCCGGGCTCCCCGGCGGCCCCGGCCGCCCGGCGGGTTCCCCGAACGGATACCATACCGACCAGTCGGTCAATCACTCCGAGGAGGCGACCCCGTGGCGTCCACCCTGCTGTCCGCGCGCGACCTGCGATTCCTGCTCTACGAATGGCTCGACGCCGAGTCCCTCACCCGGCGCCCCCACTACGCCGACCACTCCCGCGAGACCCTCGACGGCGCCCTGGAGCTGGCCGAACGCGTCGCCACCGACCACTTCGCCCCGCACAACAAGGCCAACGACGCCAACGAGCCGCGCTTCGACGGCGAACGCGTCCACGTGATCCCCGAGGTCAAGAAGGCCCTGGAGGTCCTGGCCGAGACCGGCCTCAACGCGCTCGGCCTGCCCGCCTCCGTGGGCGGCGGGCAGATCCCCCACGTGGTGGCCAGCGCGTGCAGCGCCTGGTTCCAGGCCGCCAACCTGGGCTCCTCCGCCTACCCCTTCCTCACCGTCGGCAACGCCCGGCTGCTGCTCGCCCACGGCACCCCCGAGCAGGTCGACACCTACGTGCGGCCCATGGTGGAGGGCCGGTTCACCGGCACCATGTGCCTGTCCGAGCCGCAGGCCGGCAGCTCCCTGGCCGACATCACCACCCGCGCGCAGGACGCCGGGGACGGCACGTACCGGCTGTTCGGCAACAAGATGTGGATCTCGGCGGGCGACCACGAGCTCACCGAGAACATCGTCCACCTGGTGCTGGCCAAGATCCCCGGCGGCCCGCCCGGGGTCAAGGGCATCTCGCTGTTCATCGTGCCCAAGTACCTGGTGAACGCCGACGGGTCGGTCGGCGAGCGCAACGACGTCGTCCCCGCCGGCCTCAACCACAAAATGGGCTACCGCGGCACCGTCAACGCGCTGCTCAACTTCGGCGAGGGCGCGCACACCCCCGGCGGGGAGCCCGGCGCGGTCGGCTACCTGGTCGGGGAGCCGCACCAGGGGCTGCGCTACATGTTCCACATGATGAACGGCGCCCGGATCGGGGTGGGGGCGGGCGCCGCCGCCGTCGGCTACACCGGGTACCTGAAGTCGCTGGCCTACGCCCGCGAGCGCCTCCAGGGCCGCCCGCTGGGCGACAAGGACCCGGCGAACCCGCCGGTGCCGATCATCGAGCACACCGACGTGCGGCGGATGCTGCTGGCGCAGAAGAGCTACGTGGAGGGGGCGATGGCCCTGGTCCTGTACTGCGCCCGGCTGGTCGACGAGGCCGCCACCGCCGACGGCGCCGCGGACCGCGAGCGGGCCGACGCCCTGCTGGACGTGCTCACCCCCCTCGTCAAGAGCTGGCCCTCGCAGTGGTGCCTGGAGGCCAACAGCCTGGCGATCCAGGTGCACGGCGGCTACGGGTACACGCGCGAGTACGACGTGGAGCAGCACTACCGGGACAACCGACTCAACGCGATCCACGAGGGCACCCACGGGATCCAGGCCCTGGACCTGCTGGGCCGCAAGGCGGTGCAGGGCGGCGGGGCCGGGCTGGGGCTGCTGGTGGAGACCGCGCGCGCCACCTCCGCCCGGGCCCGCGGCCTGGGCGGGGACGAGGCGGAGTTCGCCGGGCTGCTGGACGCCGCCCTGGACCGGGTCGTGCGGACCACGGCGGAGGCCTGGGCGAACGGCGACCCGGCGGAGGCGCTGGCCAACGCCACCCCCTACATGGAGGCCGTCGGGCACGTGGTGGTGGCGTGGATGTGGCTGGAGCAGCTGGTGGCCGCGCACGGCAGGAGCGACGCCCCGGGCGAGGCGTTCTACACGGGCAAGCGGGCGGCGGCCGCGTACTTCTTCCGGCACGAGCTGCCGCGCACCGGGCCGCGGTTCGACCTGGTGTCCTCCCGCGACCGCACCGTCCTGGACACGCCGGCCGACGCCCTCTGACCCGGGCCCCGGCCCTCACCCGCGATCACCCGCCGCCACGGCGGCGGGTGACCCGGCGGGGGCGACGAGGGCGCCCAGCAGCGCGACGGCCCCCAGGGCGAAGAACACCGGCGCGTAGCCTCCCGCGGCCCCGGCGGCGAGCGCGCACACCCCCGGCGCGAGCGCGGCGGCGAGCGCGATCGGGGTGTGCATGATGCTGTTGAGCGTGGTGTAGTGCTCAGGGCCCCACCGGTCGGCGATCGCCGTGGCCTGCACCAGCGTGAGCAGGCCGCGCCCGGCGCCCACCGCGAGCGCCGCCGCGAACAGCGCGGCCGGGGCGGCGCCCGCCAGGGCGAGCACCGCCGTGAGCACGGCCCCCGACGCGCAGACCAGCAGCACCGCCACCGCCCGCGTCCCCGGACGGCTGCGGAGCTCCCAGGGGGCGTAGACGAGGCGGCCCAGCACCTGGCCGATACCGGTGGCGCCCAGGACCCAGGCCGCCTCGGCGGTGCCGAACCCGTGCTCCCGCAGGAACGGGACGAGGTCGACGACCACCGCGTGGACGGTGAAGGCGCCCAGTGCCAGGGCCGCGGTCAGCGCCCAGAACGCCCGACCGGCCATCACCCCGCGCACGGCCCGGCGGCCGGACTCCGGATCGCCGTGGGGCGTCCACTCCGCGCGCAGCGCCCACAGGTGCAGGGGCGCCACGACCAGGGCGACGAGGGCCGCCAGGGCCAGGAGGGCGGCGCGCCAGCCGAGGTGGGCCTCCAGCAGCGCGGCGAGCGGCGCGAACACCGTCCCGGCGAACCCCCCGACCAGGGTCAGGGTGGTGACCGCGCGGACCCGGGCCGACCGGTACCAGTGGGTGAGGGCGGCGAACGCGGTCGGGTAGAAGAGCCCGGCGGCGGCGAGCCCCGCCGCCTGCCAGGCCGCCGCGAACACCCACAGCGACGGCGCCAGGGCGCAGGCGGCCAGCGCCGCCGCGCCCAGGACCGCGGCGGCGGTCATCACCGGCCGGGGGCCGCGCAGGCGCAGCCAGCGGCCGACCAGCGGGGCGGCCAGGGCCGCCAGCACCTGGGAGCCGGAGAAGAGCGCGGTGAGGACGATGAGGGACCAGCCGGTGCCGAGGGAGACCGCGGGGGCCAGCACGGGGAAGGCGTAGAACAGCGCGCCCTGGCTGACGGTGACGGTGACGCACAGGGCGGGCAGCGCCCGCCGCGCCCCCGGCACCGGCCCGGGGGCCGCGGCGTCGGCGGGCGCGTCCGCCCCGCGGGCGGACGCGGGACCACCGGGGGTCCGGCCGGACGCGCGGGGTGCGCGGCGTGCGCGGGCGGGCGGGTCGGGCGGGTCCTCCCCCGCCGGCCGGGCCGTGTCGTCGGTGCTCGGGCGGGGGCCGGGGACGGCGCCCGGCCGGGGCGGGGCGGCGCGGCGGTCGCGCCCGGGCGCCCGGAGCCGCGCGCGCGTCTCCGGGGCCGCCGCCCCCGCGTGGACGGGGGCGTCCACGGAGGCGCGCGGCAGGGGGAAGGGCTGGTGGGAGGGGGGATCGATCTGTACGGTCACTGCGTTCCACGCTTTCCGGTGGTCGGGGCGGCGTCGGGAGGCGCCCCGTTTCCGGGTACGGCAAGGGCCCGGGCGGTGATGGCGGGATGCCGCTCGGGGGTCGCCGAAGGACCGCGGGTGCTGTGCGGGGCACCGGCGGTGCGGACGCGGCCGGGGACCGGCGGCGCGTCACGGGGCGCGTCGGGAGGGGGCGGTCCGGGGGCGTGCCGGACACGGGGCGCGCGGTGCGGGGGCCGGTCCGGGAGGACCGCCGCGGGGACGCGGCGCGATGGCCCGCCGGGGTGCGGGCCGCGCCGCCCCGCGCGCCGCCCTCCTCAGGAGCGGGAGGGTCCGCCCGCCGCGGCGGTGGGCGCGCGGCGGGGCCCGGGTCTTCTCACCGGGCGGGAACAGGCGCGGGGGCGGGCGAACGGAACGGGGGCAGGGGTCCGTCGGGTCTGCAAAAGTCTCCTGTCAGGACGTTCCGGGAGAACCGGACACGGAGGGTCACGTTGTGTGTTCCCTACCCCGATCACCGAGGACTCCATTCATCTCCCGGCCACTTTCCCGTCACCTGGAATTCCAGGTCGCCCCCGCCGAGCAGCCGCCCGGGGCCGCCGCCCACCGGCGGCGGCCCCGGGCCGGGGACGCCATCCGGCCGGGGTCCCCTGCCTCGGCGACCGGCGCTCGGGCGGGACCCGGTGCTGTGGAAGGCCGTTCCGGCCCGGGCGGGCCCGTACGCCGGACGGCGGAACGGCGCCCCAGGGCCCTGCCGCGGCGACCGGCGCTCGGGCGGGCCCGCCCGCTGAGGCGGCGGGCCGGGCGCCCGGGGATCTCCAGCCGCAGCGACCAAGGCTCGGGCGGGGCCCGGCACTCAGGCGGGGCGCAGGCGGCCGGGCTCGGGGACGTCCAGGGTGAAGACGTGCCCCAGGTCGGCCTCCTCGTAGCCGAAGTCGGCGTTGGCCACCCGCATGCGGTCGGGGCCCACCTCCACGATCCGCACAGTGATCGGCTCGGCCCGCCCGGGCAGCTCCAGCAGCCAGCGGTCGGCCAGGTAGGCCAGCCCGCGGGCGTCCAGGGCGGCGCGGGCCTCGGCCTCGGCGGACGGGGCGCCCGCCGCGTGCCCGAACGGGGTCATCGGGGTGTAGGCCCCCGCGCCCGCCGGGGCGAGGTAGCCCAGGACCTCGCCGTCCTCCTCCCGGCGGTGCGCCGTCCAGTGGGGCGGGATCACGTCCCCTCCCTCCGGGTGTCCAGGCGGGCCAGGGCGTAGGCGGCCATGGCCTCGCACTGGTAGTCGGCCAGCCCCGGCGCGACCGCCTCGTACACCTCCCGCCAGGGCCCCTCCTCGGCGTACACGCGCCCCAGGTGGGCGAAGGCGTCGGCGTCGGGCGTCCACATGCGGGAGACCCGCAGGTAGTGGTCGTGCACCTCCGCCTGCACGGCCGGGTCGGTGACCGGCCGCCCCGCCGCCAGGTGGGCGGCCATCCGCTCCAACTGGGCGGCCAGTCCGGCCCGGTCCGCCTCCCAGTCGGCCGGGGCCCGGCCGTCTGCGGCGCGGGCCGCCTGCTCCCACTGGGCCGGCCACTGCGCGCGGGCGCGGTCGGTGTAGGCGGCGGTGTCGAATCCAGCGAAGAGCGTCTCGGGGTCGAGCGCGCCCATGGTCCCCTCCTCCTCCAGTGCGTCCAGGGTGCGGCGCACGGTGGTGACGAGGGTGTCGACGCGGTCGCGTTCGGCCAGCAGGTCGCGCAGGTGGGCGCGCAGCGCCCCGGCCGGGTCGCCGCCGGCGTCGAGCACGGCGGCGATGTCGGCCAGGGGCAGCCCCAGCTCGCGCATGAGCAGGATGCGCTGGAGCCGCAGCAGCTCGGCGCGGCCGTAGTGGCGCACCCCGCCGGCCCCCACCGCGGCGGGCCGCAGCAGGCCGATGCGGTGGTAGTGCCGCAGGGTCCGCGAGCTGACGCCGGTCATCCGGCACACCTGCCCGGTCGGCCAGGTCGGCATGACCGCTCCCCTCGTCGGACCGGTACCTCCGGTCCGGTCACCGACGTTAGGCGTTGACCCCGCGTCAACCGCAACCCCGGACGCGCCGGCCCGTCAGCCGGGCGGCCCCGGGCGCCAGCGGCCGAAGCGCCGGGGCCCGCCCGGCCTGCGCGGCCCCGGCCCCCAGCGGGCGAAACGGTCCCGGACCGGTCCCAGGCGGGGGTGCCAGCGCAGCCACGGCAGCCAGGGCACCCCCGGCGGCGGCGGGATCCTCGGGTCCTCCAGGTCGCCCTGGAGGACCTCCTCCACCTCCTCGAACCGGATGCCCGCGAACAGCATGATGTCGGTGGCGACCATCTCCACCGCCAGGTGGGTGGCCTGGGTGACCTGGTCGTCGTCGGGCCGCCCCGGCCCGTACATGCGCGCGGTCATCAGCGCCTGCTCCACCGCCTGCTCGCGGGCCTCGCGGCTGCTCAGGTCGTCGGCGAGGGTGGCCAGCACGTCGGCCATGCCGGACACGATCGGGACCAGCTCGCGGCGTTCGTGGGCGCCCATCGCGGCGGTGCTGCGGCACAGGAACAGGCAGCTCTCCCCGAGCAGGATGAGGCGCTCGATGATCTCGTCCTCGTCCAGCACCGGCTGCGGGTCGCCCCAGCGGATCGTGGACAGCCGGATGGTGGTCATGCTGGCCTCGCGGGCGCGGCTCAGCTCCGCCATCGGCCGGCTGAGGTCGCCGAGCCGGTTGACCATCTGCTGGCTGGAGACGTCGCCCTCCTCGTCCAGGGCCTGGGCGACGCCGGTGAGCATGCCCGACATCTCGCCGAGCGCGTCCACCTCGATGCGCCGCAGCAGCGCGACCAGCCGGGCGGGGAACAGCAGCTGGCTGAACACCAGGGCGACGCCCGCGCCGATGAGGGCGTCGACGAGCCGGTCGATGCCGGGGCTGCCGTCCCCGATGAAAATCGTGGTCAGGATGGCGCTGGCCGCGGCCTGCCCGATGACGATGCGCTCGGCGTTGATGGCGACGGCCACGAGCATGGCCAGCAGGGTGGCCGCGCTCATGGTGACGAGTTCGCCGACGTCCGCGGCCAGGGCGAGCTCGCCCGCGCCGATGCCGATGAACACCCCGGTGAGGAGTTTGAGGGCGTTGGAGCCGCGTTCGCCGCCGGAGGCGTTGAGCGCGATGACGGCGGCGATGGGGGCGAAGAACGGGCTGTGGTCCTGGACGAGGCCGCCGGCGACGGTCCAGGCGATGACGGCCGCGAGGGTGGCCTGCACCACCGACCAGGTGTGGGCGGTGAGGCGGTCGCGGACCACCGCCGTTGTCTGCTCGATCCGGTGCCGCAGGTCACGGGTGCGCGCCCGAAGACCAGCCATGTACCACCTCTCCCTCACCGGAGTCCGGACGCCGTGGCGGGGGGCGGGCGCGGTCGCGGTTCCATTGATATCGGCACGGGTCGGGAGAGTGCGGGTTCTGCGTGATCGCCGCGTTTCGCGCGGGGCGCGTACCCGGACACGGAACCCGAACGGGCATCAAGAAGACAAAGGGCCTCTTGACACTCATACGGCGAACTCCGTGACGTTCTCCCCCGGTCGGTGACAGGCGGCGCGACGACCCCCGGAAGGGCACCGGAGACCGCATCGAACACGGATTCGGATCGCCCCTTACCCGGCCGGTCCGGGCCCCTCCCGACCGCCGGACGCGCGTGTGCGCCCCCGGCGGGACCCTCCGTGGCCCGATGCGGTCGGACCGCAATCGGTCGCCCCCTCCCCCGGCGACGGACCGGACCGTCATGATCGGCCTGTCCCCGCCACGGAAACGGAGAGGAACGCCTGTTGCAGGACCACGACACCAACGCCGACGCCGACACCGGAGCCGGGAACGATCCAGGGCACGATGCCTCCTCCGGATCCCCCGACGCGGACGCCGAGCGGCTCGCCACCTCGGAGTACCGGATGTTCCGCGAACGGGCCCGCCAGGCCACCTGGTGGTCGATGGCGCGCCGGATGCCCGTGCTGGTCGGTCGGGCCCTGGCCGTGGGCCGCCGGGCGGGGCCCGGAGACCTGGCCGCCACCGTCGTGTTCGGGCTGGGGATGGGCGCGGCCACCGCGTGGGCGCTGGTGGCGACCAACGCCGTCCTGGAGGAGGTGTTCGCGGCCGTGCCCACCCCCGACCGGGTCCGGGCGGCGCTGCCCTCCCTGCTCCTGCTCGCGGCGGCCCTGCTCGCCCGGGGAGCCTGCGGGGCGCTGGCCGGGCGCGCCCAGGCCCGACTGGAGCCCAAGGTGGTGCTGGCCGCCGAGCGCCGGTTCAACGAGACGGTCACCGGGGTGGAGGCGGCGGCCTTCGACGACAGCGCCTTCAACGACCACGTGTTCCGCGGGTACGCCACCGGCTGCGACCAGATGGGGGTGCTGGTCCGCACGAGCCTGGACGTGCTCACCGGCCTGGTGGCGATCGCCGCGGCCGCGGGCGTGCTGGGCACACTGCACCCGGTGCTGCTGCCGCTGATCCTGGTGGCGATGGTCCCCCAGTGGTGGAGCTCGGCGGCGTCCGCCCGGCTGCGGTACCGGCTGACGCTGAGGCTCACCGAGGTCGTGCGCCGCAAGTTCATGCTCCAGCAGCTGATGATCGACCGGCGCACCGCCGCCGAGCTGCGCTCGTACACGATGGGCCCGCGGCTGCGCGCCGAGTTCGACCGGTTCGCCGAACGGGAGCTCCAGGCCCGGTTGCGGCTGGCGACGCGGATGGCGCTGATCCGGGTGGCGGGCGGGGCCCTGGGCGGGGCCGCCACGGTGGTGGTGTTCGTCGCGCTGGGGGCGCTGCTGGTCGAGGGGGTCGTGCCGATCGCGGCGGCCGGGGCGGCCGTGGTGGCGGTGCGGGTCGCCCAGGGCGCGCTGGGCACGGTGCTGGTGTCGGTGGGCCAGGTCTACGAGGCGGGGCTGTACGTCGCCGACCTGGTGGAGCTGGAGGAGAAGGCCCGCGAGCGCACGCCCCGCCGGGACCTTCCGCCCGCCCCGGAGGGGTTCGCGGAGATCCGGGTGGAGGACGTGACGTTCTCCTATCCCAAGGCGGACGGGGACGGGGACGGCGCCACGGGTCCGGCGCTGGCCGGGGTGGACCTGGTGCTGCCCCGGGGGCGGACGGTGGCGCTGGTCGGCGAGAACGGGTCGGGCAAGAGCACCCTGGCCAAGCTGCTGTCGGGGCTGTACACGCCCGACGCCGGACGGGTGTGCTGGGACGCGACCGACCTGGCGGGGGTGGACGCCGACGACCTGCGCTCGCGGATCGCGGTGATCGCCCAGGACCACACGCACTGGCCGATGACGGCGCGCGGCAACGTGGTGATGGGCGGCCCGGAGGACGACCCGGAGCGGTTGGCGCGGGCGGCCGGGGCCGCGCACGCCGACACGGTGGTGGCGGACCTGCCGCGCGGGTGGGAGACGCTGCTGGACAAGCGGTTCGCGCACGGCCACGAGCCGTCGGGCGGGCAGTGGCAGCGGCTCGCGGCGGCCCGGGGGTTCCACCGGGGAGACGACGGGGCGGCGGTGCCGCTGCTGATCGCTGACGAGCCCACGTCGGCGCTGGACGCCCGGGCCGAGCACCGGTTCTTCTCCTCGCTGCACGCGCACGCGGGACGGACGGGGGCGACGGTCGTGCTCATCACGCACCGGTTGGCGTCGGTGCGGATGGCCGACGTGGTCGTGGTGCTGGAACGGGGGCGGGTGGTGGACCGGGGGTCCCACGAGGAGCTGATGGAGCGGGGCGGCGTGTACCGGGAGCTGTGGGACCTCCAGGCGCAGGCCTACCGTGAGCGGGAACGCGCCCAGGAGCCCGACCCCACCGGCTGAGCCGGAGCAGCGGTGTTCGGTGGACGGCGTCCGGCGACCGGTGGGGCCGCCGGACGCCGGTCGTGGCCTCCGTGGCCCGTTCCACTCCGGGGCGGAACCGGGCGGGGAGGGGCGGCACGGGCCGGGCGGGACGGAGCGGGACAGGGCGGGCCAGGACGGGGCGGCACGGAGCGGGACAGGGCGGGGCGGCACGGAGGGGGACGGGGCGGCACGGGCCGCCCGCTGTTTCGGCCCGCGCGGTCCCGGGTAGCCGCGTCCCTACACAACGGGTCCGCAGGACGGCGGTGCTCAGGGGCGCTGCCACGGGGGACCGCGCGGGGCGCGTCCGGCGCTCCCCGCCCGAGGGCCTGCGGGGGTTCGCTCCGCAGGAACGGACCGGCCGCGCGGTGCAGGAACGGACCAGCCGCGCGGCGCAGGAACGGACCAGCCGCACGGTGCAGGAACGGACCGGCCCCGCGGCGCGCGGAACCGGAGCAGACGCGAAGGAGGCGACCGGTGATGAAGGCGAAGACCGTCCTGGTCCCGCTCCTGGCGGCCCGGGCGGCGTCCCGGTTCCGCCGGGACGAGCCACAGCAGGCGCGGCGGAGCCGGAGCGGCGGGGTACTGCCCTGGGCCGCGGCCGGCGCCGCGCTGGGCGTCGGAGCGGCGGCGCTGGCACCACGGCCGCACACCACACGGCTCGCCGGGCGGGTCGCCCTGGTCACCGGCGGCTCGCGCGGGCTCGGCCTGAGCCTGGCCCGGGAGTTCGGCGAGCGCGGCGCGTCCGTGGTGGTCTGCGCGCGCGACGGCGACGAGCTGGACCGGGCCGTGATCGACCTGGAGGCGCGCGGCGTTCCGGCCCGCGGCATCCGGTGCGACGTGCGCGACCCGGAGGGGGCCGAGCGCCTGGTGAAGGAGGCCGAGGCGGCCTTCGGCCACCTGGACTTCGTCGTCAACAACGCCGGGATCATCCAGGTGGGCCCGCAGGAGGTGCTCACCGAGGAGCACTTCCGCGACGCGATGGAGACCATGTTCTGGGCCCCGCTGCGGATCTCCCGGGCCGCGATCGGCCCGCTGTCGCGGACCGGCGGCTCGCTGGTGACCATCACGTCCATCGGCGGCCACCTCAGCGTGCCGCACCTGCTGCCGTACTCGTGCGCCAAGTTCGCCGAGGTCGCCCTGTCGGAGGGGCTGGGCGCGGAGCTCGCGCGCCGGGGGGTGCGGGTCACCACGGTGGTGCCGGGGCTGATGCGCACCGGTTCGCACCGGGCGGCGGTGTTCTCGGGGAACGCCGAACGCGAGTACAGCTGGTTCGCACTGGGCGCCGGCCTGCCGCTGGTGTCGGCGGGCGCCGGGCACGCCGCCCGGCGGATCGTCGAGGCGGCCGCGCGCGGGCGCCCGTACCTGGTGATCACTCCGCTGGCGGCGGCGGTCGTCGCGGCGCGCGGGCTGTGCCCGTCGCTGGTGCAGCGGCTCATGCGGGTCATGGCCGGGGTCCTGCCCGGCCCGCCGGAGGAGCCCGCTGAGAAGCGGGGCGCCGAGGCGGACGAGGGGCTGGTCAACGGCGCCGTGCGGACGGCCGCCGTGCTCAACGAGCGGGCCGCCGACGACCTCAACCAGGAGCCCCGGCACGGAGGCTGACCCGGCCGCCGCCGCGGTGCGGTGCCGCTCGGCCGCCACGCGGTCCGCCGGTGAAGGAACGTGTGACCGGGCGGCCGCGGAAGACCTCGGGTAGAGGTCACCGGTCAAGGCTTCTCGGGAGCAGCCCGCCTTGCCGAGACAGGGCGGTCTCGCGACCACCGGTCGAATCCGAGCAGGCGATCGCGCGCGAACGACCGCGACAGACGTCCACGGGCGGGCGGCCCTACCGGCTCCCGCGCCCGATCACCCGCTCGGCGCCGCGCGGCCTGCTGAAGCCCGGAATCCCGACGGAGCCCGCCCGGAACCCGGCGCGAACGCCCAAGCGCGGACCACGCGCGGGATCCGCGGGCCGTGGCCGCGGCGTTGAACGGGCGGCCGCGGAAGACCCCGGGTGGAGGTCACCGGTCAAGGCTTCGCGGGAACAGCCCGCCTTGCCGGGACAAGGCGGTCTCGCGACCGCCGGGCCTATCCGAGCAGGCGATCCCGCGCGAACGACCGCGGCAAGCGCCCACACGGGGGCGCCCCTACCGGCTCCCGCGCCCGATCACCCGCTCGGCGCCGCGCTGGTGGGCGGCTGGGCAACGAAGGGGTCGCGCGGCCGGGCGACACCACGGCCTCCTCTCCCGGTTCCGCCGACCGTTCCGGCAAGGCCATCGTCCGGCAGCCCTCGTGCGCCGTGGACGGTCGGGGCGCGAGCGGAGGCAGGATCGGGGCCCAGAGCCCGCGCGTACCGGTTCGGCGGGCCGATCCGACCATCCGGATAGGCCATCCGGTTCAGTGGGACGATCCAGCCATCCGGATGGACTATCCAGTTGACCCAACCGGATCGGCTATCCGGTTCGGTGGGTCGATTCGACCAACCGGATGAGCCATCCGCTTCAAAGGGGCGAAGCGATGAACCGGATACGCCATCCGCCTCAGACGACCTCGGACATCTCCGACTGCAGGTCGGCCGCCTTGCGCAGCAGTCCACGCATGAGGATGAGCAGCAGGGCGAAGCCGACACCCCCGGCGGTGGTGACGACGGCGGCGCCCAGCGCGCCGATCAGCTCCATGCCGTCGGCGGGAGAGGGGATGTTCGAGTCCACCAGCAGGTGCCCGGTGACCCCTGCGGTGATCAGGGACGCCGCGAGGGTGGCGCCGATGATGACGTCCACCCAGAAGAAGGCCCGCCGGGTGAAGATCGCGTCGCGCTCGACCATCGCGAGCAGCACCCACACGGCGACCAGGGCGACCTGCACACAGGCGACACCGAGAACGGCAAGGGTGACATAGGGGAGTTCGTAGGGAGCGTAGGGAGGGAAGCTTTCGACCTCGCTGGCGGCGACACCGGGGATGACGACGATCTGGCCGAAGAGGCCGGTGAGGATCGCCATCGCGACGCCGGCCCGCAGGACCAGGGTGATGTAGCTGCGCATGCATCGAGTATCGATAGGTACCTATCGAAAGTCAATAGGTCCGGTGCAACTCGTTCGTCCGGGTAGACAGCCGTGAACGCCACGCGGTTCTCCCCCGATCCGGCGGGCCCCGCCCGGTCCCGCCCGGCACCGCCGCGCGGGCGGCCCCGGGCGCCCTACTGGATCCCGCGCGCGATCGCCTCCTCGGCCGCCGCGCGCGGCCCGCCGGCGAAGGGGTCGCCGTGGCCGGGCAGCACCACGGCCTCCTCCCCCAGTTCCGCCAGCCGCTCCAGCGAGGCCATCGCCTGGGCGCCCTTGTGCGTGGACATCCGGCTGATCGTGGTCGGGCCCTTGCGGCCGGTGGTCGGGTCGTAGGTGACCAGCGCGTCCCCCGTGAACACCACACCGCGGTCGTTCCAGACGAACACGGCGCTGCCCGGGGTGTGCCCGGGCGCGCCCACCACCCGCGGGCTCCCGGGCACCTCCTCCAGGACCTGGCCGTGGACGAACGTGGAGTACTCCGGCACCGGCGGCGCGTTGAACGCCCCCGACCCCTCCAGGTGCGCGAGCAGGCGGGCGGCCCGCGGACGGCGCAGCAGGTAGGGCAGCATCGAGCGCTCGGGAGGGGCGTGCACGATCGCCTGCGCGGGGCCGCCGCCCAGCAGCGGCGCGTCGCCCTCGTGCACCCACACCGCCGTTCCCGAGTGCTCCAGGACGCGGGCGGCCAGACCGATGTGGTCGGGGTGGCCGTGGGTGAGCAGGACGGCCCGCAGCCGCCCGCCCACCCGGGACGCAGCGTCCAGAAACGCGGAGCTGTGCGTGGGCAGCCCGGCGTCGACGAGGACCAGGCCCTCGTCGGTGTCCACGAGATAGAAGTTCACCACCTCGTCGCCGAGGCGGAAGACACCGGGGGCGACCTCGTCGGGGATGCTGCCCATATGGTCCTCTCGGCGGCTGAAGGAGCGCGTCGCCCACCGGGGGCGTCCCCCTTTCTCTATCGGAGCGGCCGCCGAAGGTGGGCGAGCGACACTCCCCGTGACCGGGCGATCACCATCACAGGGCGCCGGGGGCGAGGGGCGACGCGGTAGTCTTCCCGCCGCCGGGTCCCGGACCCGGCCCGCCCGGCGGCGCCCCCGCCGGACCGCCCGACGATCCACGGAAGTGCCCATGTTCACCGGCCTCAGCGCCTTCCCGCTCACCCCGATCCACCGCGACCGCGTCGACGAGGCCGCCTTCGCCGGCCTGGTCGGGCGCCTGGCCGGGGCCGGCGTCGACTCGATCACCGCCCTGGGGTCGACCGGCTCCTACGCCTACCTCACCCGCGACGAGCGCGCCCGCGTGGTCCGGCTGGCAGTGGAGCACGCCGGGGAGGTGCCCGTCCTGGCGGGCATCGGCGCCCTGCGCACCTCGCACGTCCTGGAGTTCGCCGAGGACGCCCAGCGGGCCGGGGCGTCCGGTGTGCTGCTGGCACCGGTGTCGTACCAGGAGCTCACCCCGGACGACGTGTACGGCCTCTACGAGGACGTGACCCGCGCCCTGTCCGTGCCGCTCGTCGTGTACGACAACCCGCGGACCACGCACTTCTCCTTCACCGACGACCTCTACCGCGACGTCGCGCGGCTGCCCGGCGTCGCGTCGCTGAAGATCCCCGGGGTGCCCGCCGACCCGGCGGAGGCCGCCCGGCGGGTGGCCCGGCTCCGGGAGCTCCTGCCCCAGGGCGTCACGGTCGGCGTGTCCGGGGACGCCTTCGGCGCCACCGGGCTGAACGCGGGCTGCGACGCCTGGTATTCGGTCGTCGGCGGCACCCTGCCCGCCCCGGCCCTGGAGATCGTGCGCGCCGCCCGGTCCGGCGCGGCGGAGCGGGCCGAGGAGCTCTCCGCGCGCCTTGGACCCCTGTGGGACCTGTTCGCCCGGCACGGCAGCCTCCGGGTGACCGCGGCGATCGCCGAGCACCTGGGGCTGGTGCGCGGCCCGAGCCTGCCGCTGCCGCTCCGCGGCCTCGGCCCGCAGGACCGCGACCGCGTCGCCCGCGTCGTCAACGAGCTGGGGCTGGAGTAGGAACCGGGACCAGGCCGGGCAGGCCCTACGAACCCGGAACCAAGAGTCGACGTGCGGGCGGTCGAAACGGCCGCTGCTTACAGCGGCCCGGAACGAACCGCGGCCGACCTGGCACGTCACCCGTCCGCACCAGCCTCGGGAATCCACTCGGGCGACCTGCGACGTCCACCGCCCGGAGTAGCCCGCAACCGCCGGGCGCGACAGCAACCCGAAGCGGCCTACGGCCGATCAGGTAGGGCGTACAAGCCCGGAAACGGGAGCCGACGCGCGGGCGGCCGGGCACGACCGCCGCCCGGAACGACCGTTCGCAACAGCGGCCCGGGGCGCCCCCCGGCCGACCGGGCACGCCACCCGCCCGAACCACCCCGAGCGGCCGCCGTTCGGGGCGCCCGCGGGGCGCCCTCAGCCCTCGGCGGGGCCGCCCGGCGACGGGACGGCGGTGATGCGGGCGACGGCGTCCGCCGTCAGCGCGCGGTCGTGGGGCTCCAGCTCCAGGGCGCGGTGGATGGTCAGCCCCTCGATGAGCGCGTCGACCTGGCGGGCGGTCAGCGGGTCGAAGTGGAGCTCCAGGGCGCGCCTGCTACGGAGCATCCACGCCCGGGTGAGCTCCCGGTAGGCGGGGCGGCGGGCGGCCAGGGTGTACAGCTCGTGGGTGAGGACCAGCTCGCGCGGAGAGGTCATCAGCTCGTCGTGGACCAGGGCGGTGACGGCCTCGCGGGCCTCCTCCAGGTTCCGGGCCCGGACCAGGCGCTGCTCGAACCTGCGGCTGAGGTCCTGGGCGAAGCGGGAGAACACCTCGCGCAGCAGCTCGTCCATGCCCGCGAAGTGGTAGGTCATCGAGCCCAGCGGGACCTCGGCGCGGGCGGCCACCTTGCGGTGGGAGGTCCCGGCCACGCCCTCCTCGGCGATGAGGTCGGCGGCGGCGGCGATGATGCGCTCCCTGCGCTCGGGGTCCACCCGTCCGGTCGCCACCCTGACTCCTCTCCGCCGCCGGTTCCGACGGGGCCATTCTCGCGGATCCCCGGGGTGCGCGGTCTCGATCCGCGCCTCCCCGGAGTGTACGATCGTACGCGACAGGTGTACGGTCGTACACCTTCTGCCGTTCCCCTGGAGGACTCCCATGAGCGCGCCGGACTCCCCCGCCGCACCCGCCGGGCGCGCGCCCGTGGACCGGAGCGTCCGCCGCGCCCGCGCCGCGGTGTCGCTGCTGTTCCTCACCAACGGCGCGCTCTACGCCAACCTCGTCCCCCGCTACCCGGAGATCAAGGCGGCGCTGGAGCTGGGCAACGCCCAGTACGGGCTGGCCATCGCGGCGTTCCCGGCGGGCGCGCTGGTGGCGGGGATGGCGGCGGGACCGGTCATCCGCCGGTTCCGGTCGTCCCGGGTGGCGGCGTTCGGAACGGTGCTGACGGCGCTGTGCATGCTCGGCGCGGCGGTGGGCCCCACGTGGGCGCTGCTGGCGGGGGCGCTGTTCCTGGCGGGGGCGTTCGACGCGGTCGTGGACGTGGCCCAGAACGCGCACGGGCTGCGGGTGCAGCGGCTGTACCGGCGGTCGGTGCTCAACTCGTTCCACGCCCTGTGGAGCGTGGGCGCGGTGATCGGCGGCCTGATGGGCGCGGCGGCCACGGGGCTGGGGGTGTCCCCGGGCGTCCACCTGGCGGTGGCGGCCGTGCTGCTGTCGGCGACGGCGCTGACCGCCTACCGCTGGACGCTGCCGGGGCCGGACCGCGAGGAGGCCGCGGAGGCCGACGGCGGGGCCGAGCAGGAGGTCCGGGGGGTGAGCGGTGCGGCCTGGACCAGGTACGCGATCCTGGCGGCACTGGCCGTCATCTCCATCGCCGGGATCATGGTGGAGGACGCGGGCAGCACCTGGGGTGCGGTGTACCTCTCCGACCACCTGGGGGCGCCGGCGTCGCTGGCGGCGTTCGGGTACATCGCCCTGGTGGGGGCGCAGTTCGTCGGCCGCATGGCGGGCGACGCGCTCACCGACCGGTTCGGGCAGCGCGCGGTGGCCCGCGCGGGCGGGGCGATCGCCGCGCTGGGGCTGGGCGCGGCACTGCTGTTCCCGAGCGTCCCGGGCACGATCGCGGGGTTCGCGGCGGCGGGGTTCGGCGTGGCGACGCTCATCCCGTCGGCCATGCACGCGGCCGACGAGCTGCGCGGGCTGAAGCCGGGGACCGGGCTGGCGCTGGTGAGCTGGCTGATGCGGATGGGGTTCCTGTGCTCGCCGCCGGTGGTGGGGGCGATCGCGGACGCGACGACGCTGCGGACGGGCCTGATGGTGGTGCCGGTGGCGGGTGTCGTGGTGGTGCTGTTGGCGGGCGTGCTCGCCGACCGCTCGGGCCGGGCGCCGGGCGGCCGGGCGCCCCGGGTGTCCGAAGGGGCCCCGCCGAAGGCCGCCGCCACGGGCGCGGAGCCCTCCGCGAGGCCGTAGCGCCCGGGCGGCCCCACGGCGTCAGTCCTCCGGGGAAGTGTCCCCATCCTGGAACACGCCGACCAGTGCGAGCAGCCCGGCCCGCGTCCCGGACACCTCCACCTCACCGGTCGTCTCCGCGTACCGCGCCCGCGGCGCAGCGTTCCTCATGCCGCCCCGACCAGGCGCCGAACCTCCGCGACGGTCCGCGCCAACTGCCGGTCATCGACGGGGGTGACGTCGTCGGGGGTGTCCCAGGTGGACGTACGGAGGTCGTGGTGGCGCTCCAACTCCGCGGCGAGTTCACAGGCCCGCTCGTAGAGGGGGCCGCGGCGCGAGGTCACCTCGGCCGCGCCCGGCACGAGGAGGCCGGCGACCCGGTCCAGCCCGGCCGTGCCGCTCTCGTGGTCGGCGAGCACGGCGCCGACCCACTCCCGCCACCGCGCCCGCTCGTACTCCCGCTCGCCCATCCGCCGCACGCGCCCTTCCGTTCTCCGGACCGGTACGGCCCAGCATGGCAGAGGCGTCGCGTGCCCGGGCCTCACTCCCTTTCCGGAACCGGGAGGGCCCCGCAGGCCACCAGTTCCACGGTGAGCACGATCGCCAGGCTCTCCACCAGCAGCAGACCCGCCAGGACGAACACCTGGACCGCCCCGGCCTCGAACGGCGTCGCGCCGCCGAGCAGCATGCCCACGAACGCCCCGGGCAGGGTCACCAGGCCCACGGTCCGGGTCTGGTCCAGCGCCGGGAGCAGCGCGGAGGCGGCGGCGGGGCGGCCGATCTCCAGGGCGGCGTCGCGCGGCGACAGGCCCAGGGACAGGGCGGCCTCGACCTCGCCCCTGCGGGTGCGCAGCTCCTCGGTGGCCCGGCGCCCGGCCAGGACCGTCGCGGTCAGCGCGCCGCCGGTGAGGATCCCGGTCAGCGGGATGACGGCCAGGCCGCTGACGGGGGTCAGGCCGGTGAGCAGCAGCGCGACCACGACGGGGACGATCGGGAGGCAGACGGGCAGGAACGCCCACAGGGGCCGCCACCGGGCGGAGGTGATGCGGCGTCCGGCGGTCAGGGAGGCCACGGTGAGCATGACCGCGACGAAGCCGAGGGTGAGCGGGCCGGAGGAGACGACGGCCGCGATGAGGAAGGAGACCGCGCCCAGTTGCAGGACCGCGCGGCCGCCGGCGCGCAGCACGGCGAGGCCGTGGCCGAGGCGGCCCAGCGCGGACACCCCGGCCGCGGCCGCGACGGCCACCACGACGGCGACGGCCAGCGCGGGCCCCACCACCAACAACTCGGACTCGCCCATGGTCCTCCCCTGTCGCCCGGCGCTCTCCCGCAAGCGAGCGTCGCACACGGGCGCCCCCGGGGACACGGCCGCGGGCGGTGTCGGAAGGACACCGCCCGCGGCGACCCCGGTTGTCAGGAGACCTCCCCGACACCCGGGTTCAGAGCCAGGTAGGCGCGGATTCGGTCGGCCAGCTCGACGAACTCGCCCTGGTCCGTGGCCGGGGGCGCGGCCGGGTAGTCCTCCGGCTCCGCCGGGCGCGGCCGGGGGACGAGGTCCAGGTAGGGGCGGACCAGGGCTCCGGCGATCCGGTCGGGGTCGGTGTCCGTCAGGTCGCTCGGGCCGGTGAAGGCCTGTCCCCAGCGGGCGGATGCATCGGAGGCTCCGGCGGGCCGGGTGTTCCGGTCGGGGGATCCGGGCGGGGCGGCGAGCAGGTCACCGCACCCGGGAACGTCTTTGTGTTCGGATGCGGCTGGGAATGGGTGCGGCTTTCGGTCGGCTCGGCGGGGGACGAAGAGCGCGGTCAGGGCTGTGGCAAGGAGTGCGGCGGCCAGGGCCCACACGCGTGCGGGCATGCCGGTGCAGGGCCGCCGGTGGCGGCCGGTTGTAGGGTGTTCCACGGTCATCTCCTGGCTGGTGCAGGTGGTGATCACGCCCCGATCCGGTGTTCGCGCACCGGTCGGGGCACCTGTGTTCTCGGGTGTTGTGGGGGCGGGTGTCATTGGCCCGGTGGGGCTGCGCTTCCCGCCCGCACCGGTTCAGGCCGCAGTGGTCCAGGGGTTGTCGGTGAGGTCGTAGGCGAGGAAGAACCACACCTGGCGGTGGTCGGCGATGCCGTTGTCTCCCCAGGAGGTGGCCAGGGCGTCGACCAGGGCGAGCCCCCGACCCGATTCGGCGACCACGTCCAGCCCGGCGGGGTCGGCCACCAGGTACTCGCGCCGTCCCTCCGGGGTGGTGCGCCCGTCCGGGCGCCCCTGGTCGGTGCAGGTCAGGCGAAGTCCCGTGCGGCTGCGCTCGCAGCGCAACGTGAAGGTCCCGAACGGCCGCCCCGAGCGGGAGTGGGTGAGCGCGTTCGCGGCCAGCTCCGAGCCGAGCAGGGTGAACAGGTACCGGTAGTCGGCGTCCCGTTCGGCGGCGCTGGCGTCCAGGAACGCCCGCACCAGCGGCATCAGCTGCGGCGAGGACCCGAACTCGTAGGAGCGCACCTTGTAGTGCGCCCGGCGGGCGTGCGGGGTGAAGTAGTGCCGGCACCGCCGCGGCACCAGCTCCCCGAGGGGGAGGGTCACCTCCGGCAAGGACGGCATCGGCGGGGGCGAGGGAACGATTGCGAGCATGACGAAGACACTCCTTGCACAAGGTGGAAGAACAGAGGTTCCGCCCGCTCGCCCCCGGGGGGTGTTCACGGTTGCAGCAGCACAGGGCACGGGCAGGTCGTAGCCTGATCGGCAGGAGCACTCCGTCACCTGACGATCACCGGACACATCCATAGTGCAACTCAGATTTCGAGCAGTCAACCGGTTCAACTCGAAATCTGAGTTTGCTTGAACGTAGGATCCCCTCATGCAGAGCCCGATCAGCCCCAGCGTCCGCCGCCGTCGCCTGGCACGAGAACTCCGGCGCCTACGCGAAGCGCACGACCTCAAACTGGCCGCCGCAGCCAAAGCGTCCGGTGTTCCCCTGTCCACCCTCAGCAGCATCGAGAACGCCACAGCCCGGCGCATCCGCACACGCGACATCGACGCCCTCGCCGACCTCTATGGCACCACCGACGACGTGCGCGCCGCGCTCCACAGGCTGACCCGGGAATCCAAGGAAACCGGGTGGTGGTCCAGCTACAAGGACATCTTCGGCAGCAACGCCCTCCCCGACTTCGAAGCCGAAGCCTCCATGCTCCGCCGCTTCGAAGGCCTCACCCTCCCCGGCCTGCTCCAGACACCCGAATACGCGGCAGCCGTCTTCCGCGCCGGTCGCGCCATACCGGAAGCCGATGTCGAACGCCGTGTTCAGGCCCGTATGGAGCGCAGGAACATCTTCAACCGGATCAAGCCCCCGCACCTCATCGCGGTCATCGACGAAGGGGCTCTACGCAGGGTCATCGGCGGCCCCACCGTCATGCAAGCCCAGCTGGAGCACTTGAAGAACATGGCGCTACGCCATCACATCGACGTTCAGGTGCTGCCCTATTCCGCGGGCGCTCACCTCGCTCTCGCGGGCCCCTTCACCATCCTGGACTTCCCAACCCCCATCGACCCTCCCCTGGTGTACGTGGAGACCGCGGTCGACGGTCTCTATCTGGACCAAACGGACGACGTAGAGCGATATAACGTGGCATTCAGCAACGTTCAGGGAGTCGCCTTGTCCACCGCCCTGTCGTTCGAGCTCATCGAAGACGTCCTGAAGTCCCTGGAGAGTACGTGACAGCCAACGAGCTGGAGTTCCGCAAGAGCAGCTACAGCGCACAAGGCCAGGAATGCGTCGAAGTCGCCCGCTTCCGGAAGAGCAGCCACAGCGGTGTCAATGGCGATTGCGTCGAGGTCGCACACCTGCCCGCGAACTTCCGAAAGAGCGGCTACAGCGGTGGCAACAACGAGTGCGTCGAGGTCGCCGACCTGCCTTGCGGGGCCGCCGTCCGCGACTCCAAGCACCCCGCCGACGGGCACCTCCCCTTCCCTGCGTCCGAGTGGACCGCCTTCCTCCACTCCACCAACGGCTGACCCCGATCCACCTCCCCCACCCCCGCAACGCCACCGACGCCCGGCAAGGCCCTCCGGCCTCCGCCGGGCGCCGCTGTCCTCAGCATCAACGCGCCTCCGGCATGCGCCCACGGTCCTGGCCGAGGTGTCCGCCTTCCCCTACTCCGCAGTCCGGCCCGGTGATCGCGATGTGGATGATGATTCGGTGACGAACCTCGGTGACGACTACATGAAGGTCCACTTCCGCATGGACACGGACGAGAACGGCTGGCCGCCGGCGAACGTCGAGAGCCTATGGGCTGTCGACCTCGGCGACGACACGGTGCGCCTGGACAACACACCCTGGTTCGTCCGCGGAATCGCCCGCGGCGACATCGTCAGGATGCGGCCGGACGGTAACGGCATGCTCTGGGCCGGGGAGACGGTCCGGCCATCGCAGAACTGCACCATCCGCCTCATCGTGTTGAGGGACAACGGCTCGGCCGCCGCTCGGCAGAGCGTGCTGGAGACTTTCCACCGCCTCGGCGCGACCGGCGAAGGCATCGAGCGGTTCCGGATGGTGGCCCTGGAGGTCCCACCGCATGCGGACCTTCCGAAAATCCGCGAACTGCTGGAGCACGGCGAGACGGAGGGGTGGTGGCACTGGGAAGAAGGATGTGTCACCGCCGCTTGGAAGGCCGCTGCGCGAGCCTGAGGCCACCGGCCCCCTGCACAGCGGCGGCGATGCGACTCGGCGGGCGCCGCTGCACCCGGAGCAGCAGGCCACCACGCACGCGCAGATCGTCGGGGATGCGCGCTCCGAAGGCCCAATGCGTTTCGAGGACGGGTCGAGGCCGACCGGTCGCAGCGGTCGCCGTGCACGCCGTCGTCCCGGCCCCGACCTGCGGGCGCGGGGCGGCCAAGTCAGAGACCTCCCCCGGACCGAAGGCCGTCCCCTCGCCGCCCTACGCCGTGGCGACCGCCCCGACGGGGAACGTGACGCCGGTGAGGTCCTCGGAGACGGCCCACAGCCGCTGCTGGACGGCCACCTCGTACGACTCCGGGCTGGAGGCGACCAGCCGGGGGTGGCCCTTGACCTCCGTCCGCCCGCCGGGGCCGTAGTACTGGCCGCCGAGCACCCCCGGGTCGGTGGCGGCGCGCAGGGTCGGCAGGGCGCCCATGGCCGGCGTCTGGGTGATCAGCGGCGCCATCCACGTGACGGGCAGGCGGAGCGCGGCGGGGGCGTTGCGGGTGAGTTCGGTGTCGGACAGGCCGGGATGCGCGGCGACCGCGACGGTGGTGCCGCGCGCGGCGAGCCGGCGCTGCAGCTCGTACGTGAACATCAGGTTGGCCAGCTTGGACTGGCCGTAGGCGGCGACCCGGCTGTACGACCGCTCCCAGTGCAGGTCGTCGAAGTGGACGGCGGCCCGGATGCGGTGGCCGGTGCTGCTGACCGTCACCACACGGGAGCCGGGCACCGGCAGCATCAGGTCGAGCAGCAGCCCGGTGAGCGCGAAGTGGCCGAGGTGGTTGGTGCCGAACTGCATCTCGAAGCCGTCGGCGGTGGTCCGCTTGGGGGTGTACATCACCCCGGCGTTGTTGATCAGCAGGTCGAGCCGATCCAGCCGGGACCGCAGCTCCGCCGCCGCGGCCCGGACGGAGTCGAGCGAGGCCAGGTCCAGCTCCTGCACGGTCACGTCGCCGCCCATGCGGGCCGCGGCCCGCTCGCCCTTCCCGGTGTCGCGCACGGCGAGCACCACGGACGCCCCGCGCCCGGCGAGCGCCCTGGCGGTCTCGTACCCCAGCCCGGTGTTGGCCCCGGTCACCACGGCCACCCGTCCGCGCTGGTCGGGGATGTCCGCCGTCGTCCACTTCTCGCCCATGCCAGGCCTCCGACCAAATAAAGTACCGCGAGTATCTTTCATTCGCGACACTAAAGTACCCCCGGTACGCTGTCAACGTACCGGGGGTACTCAAGCTAGGCTGGCGATCGTGACTTTCCAGCGGGCGCGGACCGAAGAGCAGCGGGAGATCCGCCGGCGGGCGATCCTCGACACCGCCTCGGCGATGCTGGACGAGATGCCCGTCGCCGCGGTCACCCTGAACGAGCTCAGCCGCCGGGTGGGCCTGGCCAAGCCGAACGTGCTGCGCTACTTCGAGTCCCGTGAGGCGGTGCTGCTCGAACTGCTCGACCGCTACCTGCGCGAGTGGCTGGCGGAGCTGGCCGGGGAGCTGGCCGCCGGCGTCGACGGGGACCTGCCCATGGCCGAGCGGGCGACGGCGGTGGCCGGGGTCCTCAGCCGCTCGCTGTCCGGCCGGGTGGTGCTGTGCGACCTCTTCGGCGCCCAGGCCGCCGTCCTGGAGCACAACGTCTCCGTCGAGGTCGTGGCGCGCTACAAGCGCGCCTCCCTGGACCGCCTGGCCACCATGGCCGACCTGGTCCGGAAGTACCTGCCGGAGCTGGGCGAGAGCGCGGCCCTCTTCGGCCTGCAGACCATGGCCATGGCCGGTACGTTCTCGGCGTACAGCACTCCCCCGCCCAGCCTCCGGGCGGCCTACGAGGCCGAGCCCGACCTGGCCCGCTTCCACCTGGGGTTGGAGGACTCCCTGAGGCTGGCCCTGACCGCGACCCTCCTGGGCGTGCTGCCCCGCGACCGGCCCTGACCGGACGCCGCCCCGCGCCGAGTCCCTCGGAGCGGTGCGGCGTCCCCCGCGTTTCCCGGCGCCGGATCACCGGGCTCCGGGTTCCTGTCACCCCCGGCGGGCATCATGGGACGTCGTGGCCCCTCCGCGTTCCGCCGCGAGCGGCCGTCCCCGGCCCAGGGGCGGGCCCACCGGTCCGCCGGTGGCGAACCGGGGCACGTCGCCGCCGCAGCCGGGCACCTGGAGGGAACGCGCGCCGTGAAGTACACCAACTCGATCGAGATCGCCCTGCCCCGGGAGAGGGTGGCCCAGCTGCTGGCCGACCCGGCGCACCTGCCGATGTGGCTGCGGGACCTGGTGGCGCACGAGCCGCTGAACGGGGTGCACGGAGAGCTCGGCACCGAGTCGCGGGTCGTGATGCGGTCGGGGAAACAGGAACTCGAGTGCGTCGAGACGATCACCCGCCGGGAGCCCGCGGACCTGCACGCGATCCCCGAGGGGACCGTCGTCCACTTCGACCGCGAGATCGTCGGCGCGGGCATGTGGAGCGTCGTGCGCGATTCGCTGACCGAGGCCGGCCCGGAGAAGACGCTCTGGGAGAGCGAGAGCGAGTACCGGTTCAGCGGCCTGCTGATGCGGCTGATGGCGCTCCTCATGCCCGGCGCCTTCCACAAGCAGTCGCAGCGGCACATGGAGGACTTCAAGGCGTTCGCCGAGCAGGGGAGGGACGTCCGCGAGGAGAGGGGCTGACCGGCCGCCGCCCGGCGCGGCCGCGTCCGGGCCGCCCCGGTTCACGCGCGGGCGTATTCGGTGACGGTCACGCCGTTGTCGAACACCTGCCGGTCCACGACGGTGAACAGGCCGGGGTCGAAGCCGCCCTCGACCAGGGGGACGCCCGCCCCGGCCAGCACCGGGTAGCTCTTGAGCACCAGGCGGTCGATCTCCGCCAGGAGGACTCCCGCCAGCTTCCCGCCGCCGCACAGCCAGATGTCCAGGTCGGAGTCCTCCTCCTTGAGCGCCCGCACCAGGCCGACGGGGTCGCGGTCCACGACGGTGACCTCCGGGGCCGAGACCGGCCCCAGGGTCGTGGAGAGCACGTACTGGCGCAGGTGGGCGTAGGGGCTCTCGATGCCGTGGTCGTAGGCGGCCCGGTAGGTGCCCAGCCCCATGACCACCGTGTCGAAGCGGAGGTTGGGGGCGTCGGCCGGTCCGGAGGCCTCGCGGACGGCGGTGGGGGTGACCTCGGGGTAGTGGGCGTCGACCCAGGCGTTGTAGGCGGCCGAGCGCTCCTCGTCCGCCAGCGGGGCGAAGAAGAAGTCGAACTCGCCCGCGGGTCCGGCGATGCGCCCGTCGAGGGAGACGGCGGCGTAGTAGACGAGCTCACGCATGAAATCACTCCAAACAAAGTACTTCACTTGCAGTGGTCATGACTGTAACAGAACCTCCGGCCCGCCGACAGCCGACGGCCGGGGCTCCTTCCCACCGGTGCGGACACGCGCAGCGGGGTGGCCGGGCGCCGTCACGGGCCCAGCGGCACAGGATCGGATACACGCAGCGGGGCGGCCCGGCGCCGTCACGGGCCCGACGGCGCGGGAGCGGACACGCGGCGCCGGAGCCGCGTTGTGCCGCGCCGTCCGGTGGGCGAGGATGCCCGGTATGCCGAACCCGCCCGAAGACCACGCCGCGCCCTCCCGCCCGACCCGGGTGAACGACTACGACCACCTGGCCGCGGGCTACGACTCCGAGAACGCGTCCAGCATCATGAACGCCTACTACGAACGGCCCGCGATCCTGGCCCTGGCCGGGGACGTCGCCGGCCGCCGGGTCCTCGACGCCGGCTGCGGCTCCGGCCCGCTGTTCGCCGCGCTGCGCGACCGGGGCGCCCTCGTGAGCGGCATCGACCTCAGCCCCGGCATGCTCGCGTTGGCCGAGCGGAGGCTGGGCGGGGAGGCGGACCTGCGGGTGGCGGACCTGCGCGACCCGCTCCCCTTCCCCGACGGTGCGTTCGACGACGTCGTGGCGTCGCTGGTGCTGCACTACCTCCGGGACTGGGGTCCGACACTGGCCGAGTTCCGGCGCGTGCTGACAACCGGAGGCCGCCTGATCATGTCCGTCGACCACCCCTTCGCCGTCCACGCCGTCCAGCGGGCGGCCGGGCAGAGGACCGACTACTTCGCGACCCACCACTGGACCGAGGAGTGGACCATGGGCGGCCTGACCGCGACCATGGGCTTCTGGAACCGGCCGCTGCACGCCATGACGGACGCCTTCACCACGGCCGGCTTCCGGATCTCCGCCATCAGCGAACCGCTGCCCGACCCGGCCGCCCGCGAACTGTTCCCCGACGACTTCCGCGTCCTGTCCACCAGCCCGGCCTTCCTGTTCTTCGTCCTGGAGGCCGCCTGACGGCCCCCGTCCCCGGCACCGGCGGCGGAAAAAGGACGGCTGTCCCGGCCGGAACGGCCCGGCTAGGTTGGCCCCATGACGAACCTCGCTCACCCGCGGCTGTCCGGGCTCGGGCGGAATCCCGCGGCGCCCCGGGACGTCCTGGTGCGTCTGGTCGCGCACCGGGCCGGCAGAAGCGGCCTGACCCAGCGCCCCGGGCGGCTGGAGGACGCCGTCGTCGAAGCCCTGCTGGCGCACGGCGACCGCCGGAGCTCGGTGACCCTGTACGGGGACCGGGTCTCCCCGGAGATGCGCAGGAGGATCGCAGAGCACCCCGACCCCGAGATCCGCGACGCGTACCCGGACTTCGTCCGCGACATGGTGGAGCGCGGGGTGCCGCTCGGCCTCGACGACCTGGAACTGGTCTACGCCCGCCCCCGCGACGCGCTCGCCCGCGCGGAGGACCCGAACCTGCGCGCCGCCATCGCGAACGTCTGGCATGACCGCCCTCCGGCCGTGCAGGCCGAACTGCTCGCAGACCCCGACCCCCGGGTCCGGGCGGCCGCCACCCGGCACGAGCGGCCCGGCATCCCACCCGAATGGCGGGAGCGCTGCCTCGCCGACCCCGCCGTGCGCGCCAACGCGGCCAGCCGCGTCCCGCTCACGGCGGAGCAGTTCGAGCGGCTGGTGCGGAGCGGGGACGAGGGGGTCCTCACGGCCGTCGCCGACAATCCCCACCTCTCCGCGGAGATGGCCGCCCGGCTGGCGGACGTCGACCACCCGTCCGTGCGGATCGCGGCGGCGCTGAGCCGCCACGTGGACGCCGCGACCCGGGACCGGCTGTACGCGCTCGTCGAGGCCGAGTACGCGAACGGGAGCCTCGAGGCAGAGATGGCCCTGTACTGGTACCCCGCCGAACCCGGCTGGCTGCGCGAGACCCCTCTCGACGAGCGGCTGGCCTACCTCGACTGCCCGCACACGGTGTTCCGGCGTGTGCTGGCCTCCTGCCACGACCTTCCCGAAGAGGCCTGGCGCCGACTGGACGACGACCCCGACCCCCGGGTCCGCCAGATCGCCGCCCACCGCCCGGACACACCGCCGGACGTCCTGGAACGCCTGGTACGCGAACACGGCGACATCCGTCCCGGACCTCCTCTCGTGGAGCACTCGAACTTCCCCCGGCACGCACTGCGCACGTTCGTCGACGAAACCGACCCCCGGGTGCGCCGCCTGGCCCTGCACGACCCGGAACTCCCCGCGCGCGACCTCGAACGGCTCGCCGCCGACCCCTCCCTGCGCGGCGGGGTGGCCGCCCACCCCAACGCCACGGACGCGCTGCTGGACCGGCTGCTCTCCGATCCCGACCACAACGTCGCCGACAACGCCGCCGCCAACCCCGCCCTGCCCCTGGACCGGATGTACCGCATCCTCGTCGCCGCCGGGCTGTGAACCCGCCGGACCCGGCCAGGCCCCGCGGGGCACGCGGAGCGCACGGAGCCGAGGCCGACGGGAACGGGGTTCCCCGGCAGCCCCTGCCCCTCCCCCGGCCCACCGGCACGATTTTCTCCCTCCCGGGACACCGGCCCGCCCCCTCGGAAACCCCTGCCGCTTCTGGGAAACCGGCCCGCGCCGCGCCGGCGCCGGGCCGTCCGGACGCCCCGTCCGGCGTTCGAACCACTCGACAGCCGTTCGAAAACATGTTCGAATCACAGGCATGCGCTGGGAGAACCTGAGAGAGGGAACCACGACCGTCGAACAGACCGCGCTGTTCGACCACACGCCGCCCCCGGCCCGGGGCACCGGGCGGGCGGGGCTGCACACGGCCGGGCCCGGGCCGGTACGGGCGGGGCAGGACGGTGAACCCGTCGCGATCGAGGTCCGGGCCCGGTCCATCATCAACCGGGTCCCCGGCGACTCCCCCCTGTTCCGCTGGAGCGTGAACCCCTACCGCGGCTGTTCGCACGCCTGCGTGTACTGCTTCGCCCGGCGCACCCACGAGTACCTGGACCTGGACAGCGGCCATGACTTCGACACCCGCATCGTCGTCAAGGTCAACGCCGGCGAACGGCTGCGCGCCGAGCTCGCCCGCCCCTCCTGGCGCGGGGAGCACATCGCGATGGGCACCAACACCGACCCCTACCAGCGCGCCGAGGGCCGCTACCGGCTCATGCCGCAGATCATCGCCGCCCTGCGCGACGCCGCCAACCCCTTCTCGATCCTCACCAAGGGCACGCTGGTCCTGCGCGACCTGGACCTGCTCGAACAGGCGGCCCGTGTCACCGAGGTCGGCATGGCGGTCTCGGTGGGCTCCGTGGACGAGGCCGTGTGGCGCACGGTGGAGCCGGGGACCCCGAGCCCGCGGGCGCGCCTGGACGTGGTGCGCCGCCTGGCCGAACGCGGCCTGGAGTGCTCGGTGCTGATGGCGCCGATCCTGCCCGGCCTGACCGACTCGGCCGAACAGATCGAGGAGACCGTGGCCGCCATCGCCGAGGCGGGGGCCGCCCGCGTCACCCCGATCGTGCTGCACCTGAGGCCGGGCGCCCGCGAGTGGTACCGGGCCTGGCTCTCACGCGAGCACCCGGGGCTGCTGCCGCTGTACGGCAGGCTGTACGGCCGCGGCTCCTACGCGCCCGAGTCCTACCGGCGGATCGTCACGGAGGCCGTCCGCGAGATCGCCGGCCGCCACGGACTGAACCGCCCGGGCCCCGCCCACCGCGCCCGCGCCCGCGCCCCGGAGCGGCCCGCCGCGGCCCCCGCCGACCTGCGCCCCGAACAGCTCGCCCTGGGCTTCCCCGGCTGAGGCCCGTCGCGGAAGCGGCGTCCGCCGCGCCGGGGATTCCGGGGCCGTGCGATCATCCGGGCATGGCGTTCGATCGGAACATCGAGGTCGGCTTCGAGGTCGCGTCCGACGACCGGATCGACGAGGTCCTGGAGGTGCTCGACGAGGCGGCCGCGTGGCTGGGCGCGCGGGGCATCGACCAGTGGCCCCCGCGGTTCGACGCGGAATGGGTCGCGGGGGCGGTGTCGCGGGGTGAGACATGGCTGGTCGGCGCGGGCGGCGAGGTCGCCGGCACGATCACCCTGGACTGGGACGACCCGTTGTGGTCGGATCTCGGCGGCGCCGCGGGCTACGTGCACCGGATGGCCGTGCGCCGCCGGGCCGCCGGACTGGGGTCGGTGATGCTCGGCTGGGCGTCCGGTGCCGCGCGCCGCCACGGCGCCGAGGCCCTGCGGCTGGACTGCGTGGCGTCCAACGCGCGGCTGCGCGCCTACTACGAGGCCCGGGGGTTCGTGCACCGCGGCGACGTGGCGGTGGGCGGCGCGCCCGGCCAGCGGGCGGGCGGAGGTCCCGTCACCCGGGTGAGCCGGTACGAGCTCCGCCTGTCGACCGGCTGACCGCCCCGCCCGGCCGACCGCCGCCGGAACCGCCGCCCCTGCACCCGGTCGGCCCGGGCGAACGCGGTCCCGTGGCGGCCGCACGCTCCGCAGGCCCACTCCCTGGCAAGGCCCTTTCACCGCTCCGACGGTGCTCAGGCCCGGCCGCCGCCCGCGAACCCCGTCCACCGCAACCCGGCGGGCAGGTGGGACATGTCGTTGAACATCACGACGGCCGGGGGTCCGTCGTCGCTGAATTCGACCACCGTGAGGGAGGCGTTCGCGACGCCCGCCAGGGACATCCATTGCGCGGGCGGCGCGTTCAATACCTCGCGGACGATCCAGGCGATCGGGTACGCGTGCGTCACCACCACTTCGTGCGTCGCGCGCCGCCCCTGGCCGTTGGGCCCGCAGAACCGTGCCGTCAAAGCGTCCGCGGTCCTTCGCCCGGCATCGGCTTCGCCGCGGTCGTAACCGTCGAAGAACCCCTTCCACGAGGGCGGCACGTCCTCGGGTCCGGGGACGAACGGAACGTTGTCCACGAGTTCGGCCGCCTCGTCGACCAGCACGCGCGGCATCTCGGCCGCGATGATCCGGGCGCTGTCCACCGCGCGCGGCAGCGGCGAGTGCCAGACGGCGTCGACGGGCGCCCCGGCGAGCCGCCGCCCGAGCAGCCGGGCCTGCTCCCGGCCGTCGGCGGTCACCTGCCCCAGGGCGTCGGCCGCGCCGTGGCGTACGAGGTAGAGGGTGCGCTGGGCCACGGTTCGGGCCCCTTTCTCCTAGGGGGTCGGAGGAACTCTCACGGTCTGGGCCGGGCGGCGGACCCGCCTGCCGCACAGCGGCCATCCTATTCGCAACGAGACCGCCCTCTCCGGTCTCGGTCCGGCACCGGCTACGGCACGGCCGCGCGCCCCGACCCCTCATGCACGCCGCCAACTTTCCGAAGCCGGATACGCCCGTTTCGTTGGCTCTGACAGTGCCTCATCCCCGGTTCCGAAACCCGCCGCGACCGGGTCGGAGGCCGTGAACCCTTCGCGAAAGGGCAGAAGAACCGGAAATCACAGAGCAAAGGAAAACCCTTCCAAAACGCACTTCCACGCAGCTCACAAAAAACGGACAACGGAATACACGACCAAAAAGGAAACCCTCTGTATTCGCTTCGCCACCTGTAGTACTGTCCATTCGCGTGCGGCCTTCGGGCCGTGTTCACAAAAAGGAATTCCAGGGGGCGATGGAGATGCGGGCGGCGAGCGGACCGGAACTCTACCGGGCCCGGGGCTGGTGGCGGGCCGAACTCCTGGACGACCTGGTGCTGCGGCACGCCGCGGGCGGTCCGGCGGCCGCGGACCGGCCCGCGGTCGCCGGACCGCGGCCGCTGACCCACCGCGAGCTCGCCGGGGCCGTCGACGCCGCGTCCCGCCGCCTGGCCGGTCTGGGCGTGCGGGCCCCCGGCCCCGTCCTCGTGCAGCTGCCCAACAGCGTCGAGTTCCTCGTCCTCACGCTCGCGCTGATCCGGGCCGGCTGCCCGCCCATCCTGGCCCACCCCGCCCTGTGCGAGCACGAACTGGAGCCGGTCGTGGCCGACCTCGCCCCCGTGGCGGCCGCGGTCCCGGCCGCCACCGGGCGCACCGACCACCCGGCCATGCTGCGCGGGCTCCTCCGGCACGGTCCCGCGCCGCGCGCCGTCCTGGTGCTCGGCCCCGGCGCCCCCGGCCCGGACGGGGCGGACCTCGCGGCGCTGTGCGCGCCCGGCACGGCCCCTGGCCCCCGCCCGCACACCGCCGACCCCGGCGACACCGCCCTGTACTTCCTGTCCAGCGGGACCACCGGCCCGCCCAAGCCCATCCCCCGCACCCACGAGGCGCTCGGCTCGGTGGTCCGCGCCTCCGCCGTGGCGGCGGGCCTGGGCCCGGACTCGGTCTACCTGGCGGCGCTCCCCGCCACGCACAGCTTCACCTGCGCCCACCCCGGGATGTTCGGCGCGCTCGCGCGAGGCGGCTCCGTCGCCTTCGCCGGCACCGCCGACGCCGACGCCCTGCTGGAGCTGGCCGGCCTGCACCGCGTCACGCACACCGCACTGGTCCCCGGCCTCGCCGGGCAGCTGGCCTCCCGGGCCGCCGACTCCGGCGCCGCGCCGTGGTCCCTGCGGGTGGTGCAGGTGGGCGGGGCGCGGCTGGCACCGGACACCGCCCGCCGGATCAGGGCGGAGCTGGGGTGCCGTGTCCAGCAGGTGTACGGGATGAGCGAGGGGCTGCTGACCTTCACCCGCCTCGACGACCCCGAGGCCGTCACCGACCTGACCCAGGGCCGCCCGGTGGCCCCCGGCGACGAGCTGCTCGTGGTCGGGGCGGACGGCCGCCCGGTCGCCCCCGGGGAGCAGGGGGAGCTGTGGACCCGCGGGCCGAGCACCATCACCGCCTACGCGGGCCGCGCCGCGGGCGAACCGGGCCGGTTCGGCCCCGAGGGGCACTACCGCACCGGCGACCTGGTGCGCGTCGACCCGGCGGGGAACGTGGCGGTGACCGGCCGGGTCAAGGACGTCATCAACCGGGGCGGGGAGAAGGTCGCCGCCGACGACCTCGAAGCCGTGCTCACCCGCCACCCGGGGGTGCGCGCGGCCGCGGCGGTCGGCTTCCCCCACCCCCTGTACGGGGAGGGGGTGTGCGCCGTCGTCGTCCCCGGCGGCGGCCCGGCGGACGCCGCCGGGCGGCTCACCCTGCGCGGCCTGCGCGCGTTCCTGCGCGAGGAGGGCGTGGCCTCGTTCAAGCTCCCCGACCGGGTGGTGGTCCTCGACGCCCTGCCCACGGTCGGGATCGGCAAGGTCGACAAGGAGGCGCTGCGGCGCCTGGCCGCCGACCGCGCGGCCGGTCCCGTCCCGTCGGTGTGACGGCCGCCCCCGACACCGCCCCCGCGCCCGATCCGGCCGCGGCGCGGCGGGACCGGCCCCCGCGCGCCCCCGCCTCTCGCCCCGCCCTCCTTCCCACCGGCACCAGAGACCTTCCACGACCGGCCTGCCGCGGGCCCGCCCCGAGCGCCCCGGCGAACCCGACCGAAAGGGCAGCATGAACCGAACTCCGACCCCCGGGAAGGACGCCGTCGCCGTGATCGGCGCCGCCTGCCGCCTCCCCGGCGGCATCACCGGCCTGGACGGCCTGTGGGAAGCGCTCCGGGACGGCCGCGACCTGGTGACCGAGGTCCCCGCCGACCGCTTCGACAAGGCCTGGTTCCACTCCGCCGATCCGGACCGCCCCGGCAAGAGCTACACCTTCGCGGGCGGGATCGTCGACGGCATCGAGGAGTGGGACCCCGGCTTCTTCGGGATCTCCCCCCGTGAGGCCGCGCGGATCGACCCCCGCCAGCGGATGGCGCTGGAGCTGGCCGTGGAGGCGTTCGACGACGCCGGGGTCGACCCGCGCGGGCTGCACGGCTCCGACACCGCGGTCCACCTCGGCGTCTACTCGCTCCCCTTCGGCTCCCTGCAGTCCCGGGACACGGCGTCGATCGACGCGCCCACCGCTCTGGGCAGCAGCGCGACGGCGGTGCCCAACCGGGTCTCCTACCACTTCGACCTGCGCGGCCCCAGCACGGTGACCGACACCGCCTGCTCCTCCTCCCTCGTGGCGCTCCACCACGCCTGCGGGGAGCTGCTGTCCGGGCGGACCGGGCTGGCGCTGGCCGGCGGGGTCAACCTCCTGCTCGACCCCTACGAGTACGTCATCGCCGCCAAGGCCCGGATGCTCTCGCCCACCGGCCGCTGCCGGACCTTCTCCGCCGACGCCGACGGGTTCGTCCGCGCCGAGGGCGGCGGGATGCTCCTGCTCAAGCGGCTGTCCGACGCGGTCGCCGACGGCGACCGGGTGCACGCGGTCGTCCTGGGCACCGGGATCAACTGCGACGGCCGCACCCCCGGCCTGGCCCACCCCGGCGAGGAGGCCCAGGAGGAGCTGCTGCGCGGGGTGTACGCGGGCGCGGGGGTGTCGCCGCGGGACCTCGCCTACCTGGAGGCGCACGGCACCGGGACGCGGGTCGGCGACGTGGTCGAGTGCACGGCGCTCGGGCGCGCCCTGGGCGTGCACCGCGGTCCGGCCGGGCCGCTGCCGGTGGGGTCGGTCAAGTCCAACCTCGGCCACCTGGAGGCCGCCGCCGGAGTGGCCGGCCTGCTCAAGGGGATCGTGGTCCTGCGCCACCGGGAGATCCCGCCGTCGCTGCACTCGAGGACCCTCAACCCCGGGATCGACTTCGACGGGCTGGGGCTGCTGCCGGTGCGGGAGAGGCTCCCCCTGGGCGGCGGGGGGCGCCCCCTGGTGGGGGTGAGCTCCTTCGGCGCGGGCGGCGCCAACGCCCACGTGGTCCTGGGCGCCCACACGGCACCGGACCGGCCGGGGAGCCCCGTCCGGTCCGCGGCGCCGAGGCTGCCGGTCGTGGTGTCCGGCCACACCGGGGAGGCGCTGCGGCAGGCGGCCCGGGCGCACGCCGACCGGCTGCGCTCGGCCGCCCCGGAGGAGTTCTACGACCTGGCCCGCACCGCCTCCGTCCGGCGGGGACGGCTTCGCCACCGCGCCGCCGTGCTGGCGCAGGGCCCGGCCGAGGCCGCCGACCTGCTGGAGGCGGTCGCGGACGGGGCCCCGGGCGCCGACGGCGCCGAGGGGGCGAACACGACGGACGCCGACGGCGCACGGGCGGCCTTCGTCTTCTCCGGGAACGGGTCGCAGTGGGCCGGCATGGGAGCCGGCCTGCTCGACTCCGAGCCCGTGTTCCGGGAGGAGGTGGAGCGCGTCGACGCCGCGCTCCGCCCCCACCTGGGGTGGTCGGTCGTCGACGAGCTGCGCGCCCCGCGGGAGCGGTCCGCCCTGGCGCGCACCGAGGTCGCCCAGCCCGCCCTGTTCGCGGTCCAGGCCGGCCTGGTCGCGGCGCTGGCCGAGCGGGGCGTCCGCCCCGCGGCCGTGGTCGGGCACAGCGCGGGCGAGGTCGCCGCCGCCTACGCCTGCGGGGCGCTGGACCTGGACTCCGCCGCCCGGGTGATCGCGGAGCGGAGCCGGGCGCAGGGGACGACGGCCGGAACGGGCAGGATGGCCGCGGTGGGCCTGTCCCCGGCGGAGGCGGAGAAGGAGCTCGCCCCGTTCCGGGACCGGCTGGAGATCGCCGGTGTCAACGGCGACACCGACGTCAACGTCGCCGGTGAGACCGGGGCCCTGCGCGAACTGGGCGAGCTGCTCGCGCTGCGCGGCGTCTTCCACCGCGAGCTGGACCTCGACTACGCCTTCCACAGCCGCATGATGGACCCGGTCCGGGCCGACCTGCTGCGGGCGCTGGAGGGGCTGGCCCCGAGCACCCCGCACACCCCGATGGTCTCCTCCGTCACCGCGTGCCGCCTGCTCGACGGAGAGCCCGACGCCGCCTACTGGTGGCGCAACGTCCGCGAGCCGGTCCTGTTCGCCCAGGCCGTCCGAACCCTGGCGGAGGAGGGCTGCGACGTGTTCGTGGAGGTCGCGCCGCACCCGGTGCTGGGCGGCTACCTGCGGCGGGCGTCCGGAACCGGCCGCGGCCGGACCGCGGTGCTGCCGACGCTGCGCAGGCCCGCCGAGGACGGGACGACGGACGAACGGGCCGCCCTCGACTCCACCGCCTGCCGGGTCATCGCCGCGGGGGCGGCCGACCTGGCCGGGTTCTTCCCCGAACAGGGGCGCGTGGCCGACCTGCCCGGCGTCCCCTGGCAGCGCGAACGGCACTGGAACGGGTCCGCGGACTGGTGGGCGCCGCTCACCGGCGCCGGCCGCGGCCCCTACGAGCACCCGCTGCTCGGCCAGCGCGTCCCCGGCCCCGACGCGGCCTGGTCCGGCGAGGTCGAGCCCGCGCGCCTGCCGTGGCTGGCCGACCACCGGGTGGGCGGCGCGGTGGTGATGCCCGCGGCCGCCTTCGCCGAGATGGCGCTGGCCGCGGGGCGCCGGGCGCTCTCGGGCCCCGTCGAGGTCGTCTCCCTGGACATCCTCCGGGTCCTCCCCCTGCCCTGGGAGGACCCGGAGATGGACGTGCGCACCCAGGTCTCGGTCCCGGACGGCGCCGGAACGGTGCGCATCGCCGCCCGGACCGGCGGCGACTGGCGGACGCACGCCCGGGCGCGGGTCCGGCCGCCGGCCGGTGAGGCGCCGCCCCCGCTGGACGCCGGGCGCGTGCGCTCCCGGTGCGGCCCGGACCTGGGCGCCGACGGCCACTACGCCCGGATGGCGGAGGCGGGGATCGGGTACGGACCCGCCTTCCGCCCGCTGCGCCGCCTGCACGCGGCCGACGGCGAGGTGCTGGCCGACTACGAGGTCGCCGACGCGGAGGACTTCGAGGTCTCCCCGGTCCTGATGGACGCCGCCCTCCAGACCACGGCGGCCCTGTGCGGCACGGACCCCGGCGGGGACGCGTTCCTGCCCGCCGCCATCGGGGCGGTGCGCCGCTGGCGCCGTCCCGCGGCCTCCGGCCTCGTCCACGCCCGGCTGCGCGAGGCGACCGACGACGAGATCGTCTGCGACCTGCTCATCACCGACGGGGACGGGACGGTCTCCGTCGAGATCGAGGGGTACCGCGGCCGGCGGTTCCGCGCCGGGTCCTCCCGCCCGGTCCTCTACGCCACCCGGATGCGCGCGGCCCCCAAGGTGTCCCCACCACCCGCCGCCCTGCCTGGCCCCCGGGAGCTGGCGGAGGCCGCGGCGCCCGGGATCGGGGAGGCCGAACGGGAGTGGGCCGGCTCCCGCGGCCTCGCCTCCGACGCCGCCGCCCTGACCCTGACCGCGCACCACGCCGCCCGGGCCCTGGCCGAGCTGGCGGCGGGCGCCGAGACCTTCGGCACCGCCGACCTGGTCGCCGCGGGCGTGCGCCCGCACTACGACCGGCTCCTGGGGATCCTCGCCTCGGTCGCCCAGGCCGAAGGACTGTTGGAGGACGTCTCCGCGGACGGCGGCGCACCCCGCTGGCGGGTGTGCGGGCCCGTCGACCCCGAGCGCGCCATGGAGGAGGCCTCCTGGGCCCTGCCCGAGGCCGCGCCGGCACTGGTGCTCTACGAGCGCTGCGGGTGGCGCCTGGCCGAGGCGCTGCGCGGGGAGCTCGACCCGGTCGAGCTCGTCTTCTCCGACTCCGGCGCGCGCCTGGCCCGGTACATCTACGAGTCGCTGCCCTTCTCGCGCGCGGCCAACCGGTACGCCGCCGCCGCGGTCGCGGCGCTGGTCGAGCGCTGGCCCGCCGACCGCCCGCTGCGCGTCCTGGAGGTCGGCGGCGGCACCGGGGCCACCGCCGCCGCGCTGCTGCCGCTCCTGCCCGCCGAACGCACCCGGTACGTCTTCACCGACCTGTCCCCCTCCCTGGTGTCCAGGGCCGTGCGGCGGTTCGCCGACCACGGCTTCGTCGAGTGCCGCACCCTCGACCTGGAGGTCCCGGCCACGGAGCAGGGGCTCGACGAGGGCGGGTTCGACCTGGTGGTGGCCGCCAACGTGCTGCACGCCACCTCCGACCTGCGGGCGGTGCTGGGACGGCTGTCGGAGGTGCTCGCCGACGGCGGCCGGCTCCTGGCCGTGGAGCACCACGACGCCGGGCAGCTGGCGCTGGCGTTCGGGCTGCTGGACGGTTTCTGGGCCTACACCGACACCGACCTGCGCACCGACTCCCCGTTGCTGACCGCCCGGCAGTGGACGGACCTGCTGGAGTCGTCCGGGTTCGAGGAGACCACCCGGCTCAGCGACGCCGACGAGCGGTCGTCGGTGCTCCTGACCCGGCGCTCCGACCGCTCTCCCGCGCCGCGGGACCCCGTGCCCGGCTTCAGTGGCGCCCGGGTGCTCATCGCCGCCGAGGACGGCGCCGGGGAGCACGCCCGGGCGCTGCGGGAGCGGATCGTCGAGGGCGGGGGCGACGCCGCGCGGACCGGCCTGCCCCGGTGCGCCGCGGGATGGGCCCGGGCCCTGGAGCGGGACGCCCCCTCCGAGGTCGTGCTGTTCCTGGGCGACCGGCCGCAGGACCCGGACGGCGGTGTGGGCGCCGCGGTGGAGCGCGTCGCCGCGCTCCGCGCCCTGGTCGACGCCCTCGAGGAACGCGACACCCCGCCCCGGGTGTGGGCGGTGACCCGCCCCTGCGGGGTGCTTCCCGCCCCGGAGCCCTGCGGGGCACCGGAGGACGCGGCCACCTGGGGCGTGGCCCGCGTCCTGGACGGGGAGCGGCCGTGGCTGGACCTGCGGCACGTCTCCCTGCTCCGGACCGGCGACCCCGGCGCCGACACCGCGGCGCTGGCCGCCGAGCTGGCGGACCCCGACAGCGAGGACGAGGTGGTGCTGAACGGGCAGGGCCGGTTCGTGCCCCGCCTCGCCCCGCTCCCCCCGGCCACGGGCGAATCCGGGCCCGGTGAGGTGTGCCGCCTGCGGCTCACCGACCCCGGCCCCTCCTCCCGGCTGGAGTGGGTGCGCACCGCCGCCCCCGAACCGGCCGCGGACGAGGTCCTCATCGACGTACGGGCGGTGGCGGTGACCGGCCGGGACGCCGCGGAAGCACTGGGCGAGGCCCCGGCGCGCCCCGCGGCCGGCGGAGGCCACTCCGCGGGGTACGCCTGCGCCGGGGTGGTGAAGGCGGTCGGCGGCCGCGTCGACGGCCTCGCGCCGGGCGACCGGGTCTACGCCTTCACCCCGGGGGCCGGCGCGACCCGGGTGTGCGCCCGCGCCGACATGGTCGGGCGGATCCCCGACAGGACGCGGTTCACCGAGGCCGCCACCCTGCCCGCCTACCTGGCCGTGCAGCACGGCCTGGAGCACCTGGCGGGCCTGGGGGAGGGCGAGACGCTGCTCGTGCACGGCCTGGGCGGGGGGACCGCGGCCGCCGCGGTCGCCCACGCCCGCGAGGTCGGGGCCCGCGTCATCGCCACCGCCGAGCACCCCAACGGCCGCGACCTGCTGGGCATGCTGGGGGTGGCGGACGTGCTCGACACCGGCGACCCCGCCCTGGCCCGCAAGGTGTCCGCGCTGACCGGCGGGCGCGGCCCCGACGTGGTCTACAACACGGCCACCGGCGCCGCCGCGGCCCTCGCGCTGGAACTGCTGCCGCCGGGCGGCCGGTTCGTCCAGGCGGCCGACGGCCCCGCCCTGCCGTCCCCGCTGCCGCCGCTCCACGGCGACCTGCTGCTCGCCTCGGTCGACACCGCGCGCATGGCGGCCGAGCGCCCCGCCGCCGCGGCCGCGTGCTTCGCCCGCGCCGCCGAACACGTCGAGGCCGGCGCCTACCGCCCGCTCCCGCTGGAGCTGCACGAGCCGGAGGGCGCTGGAGAGGCCTTCCGCGCGCCGCGCGCCCCGGCCACCGCCGGGTGCGCGGTGGTGTCCCTGGAGCGGACACCCGCCGCGGTCGTCCCGCCCCGCCCGGCCGCCTTCGACCCCGCGGGCACCTACCTGATCACCGGTGGGACGAGCGGGTTCGGCGCGGCCACCGCCCGGTGGATGGCCCGGCGCGGCGCCCGGCACCTGGCGCTGACGAGCCGGCGCGGCGGTGCCGCCCCGGAGGTCCCCGCGCTCCTGCGGGACCTGGAGGAGCTCGGCGCGCAGGCCTCCGTGCACGCGCTGGACGCGACCGACGCCGCGGGCGTCCGGTCGCTGATCGCCGGGTTCGCCGAGGAGGGCCGTCCGCTGCGCGGTGTGGTGCACGCCGCGATGGTGCTGCACGACGAGCCGTTCGAGGACACCGACGACGAGCGGATCCGGGCCGTGCTGGCGCCCAAGCTGGGCGGCGCGCACGTCCTGGACCGGGCCACCCGCGGCATGGACCTCGACCTGTTCGCGGTCTACTCATCGGTGACCTCGGCCATCGGCAACCTGCACCAGGCGGGCTACGCGGCGGCCAACGCCACCGCGGAGGCGGTGGTCCGCTCCCGGCGGCGGGCCGGCCTGCCCGGCATCGCCGTGCAGTGGGGCAGCATCCGCGACGTGGGCGCCCTGGCCGAGGAGGGCGTCGCCCGCACCGTGGTCCGGCTCGGCATGGGCCTGATCTCCGCCGACCGGGCGTTCGCCGCCCTGGAGGAGCTCCTGGGCCGCGACGCCGAGGTGGCCGCGGTACTGAACATCGACTGGGCCCGGATCGCCGAGATCCGGCCCTACGTCATGCAGAGGCCGCGGCTGCGGAGCCTGGTCCCGGAGTCCTCCGGGTGCGACGCCACCGCCCTGGAGAAGGCCCGGCGCCGACTGGCGGAGGCGCCGCCGGAGGAGGCCGAGGCGGTGGCCGCGGAGATGCTCGCCGGAGTGGTGGCCCGTGTGGTGGGCGCGCCCCCGGAGCGGGTCGACCGCGACCGCACCCTCGACCACCTGGGGTTCGACTCGATCATGGCGACCGAGCTCCTGGGGGCGATCCGCAAGGAGTTCGGCTGCGACCTGGCCCTCGTGGAGATCGTGTCCGGGCCGTCCGTCACCGAACTGGCCGGGCGCGTGGTGGCCCGGCTGCGGAACACGAAGGAGGAGGCGAAGTGAGGCTCGAAACCCGCACGTGGGGCGAGGGCGAACGGACCGCGCTGCTGGTGCACGGGTTCGCCTGCGACTCCGGCACCTGGGAGCGCACGGCCGGCGTGCTCGCCGACCGGGGCTACCGGGTCGTCGCCCCCGACCTGCGCGGACACGGCGCGAGCCCGCGCGGCTACTACAGTCCGCGGGCGCTCGCCGACGACCTGGTGGAGACGCTGCCCGCGGGGGCCGACCTCGCGCTGGGGCACTCGCTGGGCGCGGCCCTCCTCGGGCTCGCGGCCGACGGCCTGCGCCCGGCGCGGCTGGTCTACGCCGAACCGTACTGGGGCATCCGGGCGGTCACCGACCTCCCCGACCCCCGGTCGGCGGCCCGGCTGGTGGGCGTGACCCCGGAGGAGATCGCCGAGCGCAACCCCGGGTGGTCCCGCGCCGAGGTCGAGGCGGAGGCGCGCGCCCGCGCCCTCTGGGACCCGCGGACCATGGTGGACCTGCACGCCTTCGACATGCCCGCGCTCCCGGAGTCGACCGCGGTGCCGTCCCTCATCCTGCTGGCCGAGCGGCGCGGGCTCGTCCCGGAGATCGACGGGGACGACGGCCGGGCGCGCGGTTTCGACGTCCGCACCGTCGCGGGGACGGGGCACATGCTCCACCTCGACGCGCCGGAGGGGTTCGCCGCGGAGCTGCTGTCCTGGCTGGAGGAGACCGACGGGCCGCGGGCGGAGCGCCCGATAGGGGGCGCGGGCGAGGCCGGCACAGGGGTCGGGTCCGGGGCTGGGACCCGGGCCGGGGCCGGGGCGTCCGCGGGCGCCGGGGCCCGGGAAGCGGGGGGCGCCGGATGACCGCCGACACACGGCCGTTGAAGGCGCGGCTGGCCGCGCTGCCCGCCGCCGAGCGGGAGCGGCTGCTGCTGGACGTCGTCATGGAGTGCACGGCCGCCGTGCTCGGCCACGACGACCTCCGGGACCTGGAGCCCGACATGGAGTTCGCGGAGGCCGGGGTGGACTCCATCACCGCGGTGGAGATCCGCTCCCGCCTCTCGGCCCGGCTGGGCGCGCCGGTCCCGCGCGACCGGCTGAACGCCGCCCCGACCTTCGCCGAGGCGGCCCGCGTCCTCCAGGACCTGTTCCCCGGCCACCGAGGCTGACGGGAGCGCGCCCCGGGACCGCGCGGCCCCGGGGCGCGCCGGACCGAGGCCCCCTTCCCCCGCTACTTCGGCGGGGGAAGGGGGCCGCCCGACGAACGAGGAGCACGAGGAGGATCATGTCCGTTTCCGACCAGGCCGCACCGGTGTGGGCGAGGGTGCCGGTGTCACTGACGGCGGCCGTCCCCGCGGGCAGCCGCCCCGAGGCCCTCGCCGGGCTCCTCGCGGAGGCGGCCACCGTCCTGGAACGGGCCGCGGCCGGGGAGGTCTACCAGGGCCGGGCCGAGGTCCTCCTGCCGCCGCCGCACGCGCGGTCCGACCTGACCGGACCGGCCAGGCGGCGAGGCGTGGGCCGGTGGACCGCCGCCACGGTGCTGCTGTGGTGCTGGGCGGAGCGGCGGTGGGACGCGCGGGAGGAGGCGTCCGCCGTCCTGGACGACTTCCACCGCGTCACCGCCGCCGCCCTGGCCCGGGCCTGGCCGGACGCCCCGGCCTGGTCCCCGATGATCCTCCCGGCCGACCCGGTGCTCCTGGAGGCCGCGGCCCGGACCGGCGCCCTGGTCCGCACCCCGAGGCCGCCCGGGTCGGCCGGCGACCCGCCGTGGTGACGGCGCCGCCGGTCAGCGGGCGCCGAACAGCGGGGCGTCGTGCCTGCCGAACAGGTAGTCCCGGACCGCGACGGTGAACTCCTCGCGTGAGAGGGTCCCGTCGCCGTCCCCGTCCAGGTGCTCGAACGCCCTGGCGGAGTCGGGGCCGCGCACCCCCATGACGCCGGCCCATCGCACGAACTCCCGCTCGCCGACCCGCCCGTCGCCGTCGGTGTCCAGCAGGTCCGCGAGCGCCTCGACCACCGGGCGCAGCACCCGGTCGAACCCGCCGTCGCCCTGACCGATGACCGCTGTCTCGGAGAGCCGCAGGAAGACGTCCTTCCCGACCCGGTCCGTGCCCGCGGCCCGGGACAGGGAGTCCCACATGCCCATGTAGGCGTCGATGAGCGCTTGCTCCTTCGTCGAGCCCTGCTCACCGAGCGCCTGCGCGAAGCGCACGGCCCCGGCCTCGACGTCGGAGCGCTCGACGTACCCCTTCCCCTCCCGGTCCCAGAGCTCGAAGCGCTTCTCCATCCGGCTCTTCTCCTCGACCCCGGCCATGATCTCCCCTTTTCCCCGAAAAGCACTCTTCGCGCATTCGAAACCGTTCCGCGACAGCACTCTGGAAACGGCTCGACCCCGACCAGACTATCCCCTGACCAGCGGAGACCCCTTCCGGAGAAGCCGTTTCCCCACCCCCGACGGCCACGCCATTGAATTCCACCACTAGAGAAGCATCCAAAACAGTAAAAGCAGCAGAATTCCGCCCTTGAGCTGAACCGCCCTTTTCACCCCATGCCCCGGAGGACACAAGAAACCCACTTGAGGGAGATACACCGAACCAGGATCGCTGGGAACCGAAAGCGCCCCCCGGGCGATCCCTTCGGATGATTCAGGGAACGCCCACGGGGCGAGAGCCAGACGACGAGAACTCAGCCGCGAATATTGGGGAACAAGCCGTTGCGAACCGTGATCATACCGAAGTACCCGAGAGCACCCTGGTAGGCATGGACGTCGTCGATATCGCCGGGCCAATAACGGCCGTTCGCACCCTGGATCCGCGCCGCACCGATGAGCAGACCGCCTTCGGCGTGCCAGGCGTGGTCCACACTCGCCCGGGCCGCCATGAAGCCGTCGACGTACAAGACCATCTCCTTGCGCGTGTAGTCGTAGACGCCGGCCAGGTGGGTCCACTCCCCCGGTCGGGCCGGAGAGGTCGAATGAACACCGCTCCACACCTCGGCCCCGGTCACGGGTTCGTCGTCGGACGAGAACCGGAACACCCAGGTGCCATTGGAACTTTCATAGCCCAGTTGGAACGCGCTCCGGTGTTCCCCGGATTGGCTGACGGCGACGGCGTCCGTGTCCAACTCGGATTCATCCAGGCGCACCCAGGCGGCGATACTGAAGCTGCGGTCGGTGCGCAGGACCGGACCAAGGGTTTCGATGTACTCGTCCTCGCCGTTGAACCGGACACCGGGCGAACCCGTGACCTGGTTCTCCGCATGGTTCCAGGCGGTGAGCGGATCACCCTGCAAAGCGGCGTCCAAGCCATGGTCGGTGGAATCGAGCACCTGTGTTCCGTCGTACTCGTCCAGCAGCCAGCGGCCTTCGGGGGCGAGCGGGGCGTTGGCCAGGTGCCAGACCTCGTTGTCCTCGGATACGCGGTCGGACACGGGCCTGTCGCGGACGATGCGGTCCCAGACCTTGACGTCGTCGATCACCCCGGGCCAATAGTGGTCTCCCGCGCCCTGACCCGGGTCACGGCCCACGGTCAGCGGCCCGGTGGCGTTCCACTCCCCGGTGTGGGTGGCTCGACCCTGCTCGACACCGTCGACGTACAGGGTGAACTCGCCCGTCCGGGAATCATGGACGCCGAGCAGGTGGGTCCACACGTCCACTTCGGCGGCCTGGGACGAGACGGCCGACGCCCACGGGCGCGATCCGTTCCAGTGCTCGTCCTCCGGAGACATCTCGAACGCCCACCGGCCGCTGTCGCCGTCGTAGCCGAGACGGAAGGCGCTCTGCCCGCTGCCCTCCTGGGCCATCGCGATGTGGTCTGCGCGGGCTCGGTCGAGTTTGACCCAGACTCCGACGGAGAACGTGCCGGAGGTATCGACAGAGGAGTGGTCCACGTCGATCCGGTCGTAGGGACCGGGGTCGCCGTCGGTGTAGCCGCTGGTGTGCACCGCCGTGCCGGTCATGCGCGGAGACGGGTTCGTGTTGGGGTTCTCGGTGGTCCCGATGCGGCCGCGGACCCAGTCGACGCCCTCCGAGAGCGTGGCGCCGTGGTCGGGGTCCATGATGTCGGCGGTGTGGGCCCCCTGTCCCTCGTCGAAAGCGAGGTGGACGATCGGATGCCTGAGCGATGCGACGAGGAAGGAGTACACCAGCACGCAGTCGGAGGAGTTCCCGAAGCCGTCCACCGTGCGGGCGTAGATCCAGTTCGGCCCATCCTGCCCGGGCGTGAGGGTCACCGTGACCGATCCGCCCGGGGTCGACGGGGTGACCTTGGTGGTGCAGGAGTCGTCGTTGAACCCGTAGTGGTACTCCTCGGCCGCGTCCACCCCGTTGTTGCCGAAGGTGAACTCGCCCGGCAGTCCCGGCTCCCCGTACGCCATGCCGTCGTCCGGGTAGTCGGTCGAGGCCACCGCCGGGCCTTGGTCGGGGCGCGAGGTGTTGACCTTCAGGTAGCAGTCCGGGGACCAGTCCGACCACGAGGTGCCGTCGTGGGCCCGCGCGCGATAGGCGATCAGCACGTTCTCGGGCAGTCCGGAGGCATCGGCCGACTGGAAGGAACCCGAGGGCCAGGCCGCGACGTCGGTGGAAGGGCTCTCCGCGCTGCCGACCTGGGAACCGTCGACGGACCAGGTGAATTCGGTCTTGACCTTCTGTCGGCTGGCCGAGGTGGAGTCGCGGTCGCGGACGTAGGCGGTGAGGGTGGGCGACGCCTCGTTGATCAGCCGAGGGGTCTCGGGGTCGGAGGAACAAGCGCCCCCGCGGGAGTCCGAGAGCTCGACAGGTGTCTCAGGGGGGCTGCCTTCAACGGCCGGCCCGGTGGTGGAGACGGCCGGGGTGTCGGCGGCCGGTTCCTGCTCCGCGTGGGCGGGGGTGGACAGGACGGGGAGCAGGAGCGCGAGGGCCGGCACGGCGGCACCCCACACCCGAGCACGGCGGGGCATGGCGAGGTTCTTCCTCTCCCAGGACCGAGGGGGATCACCGAGCAGGGGTGCCGCGCCATACGGGCGCGACCGGTGGCGGTCGTCCTGAGACGGAACGGGACATTAGCAACCCGAGACACCCAGGGGAATAGTGACCCAGATCACAAGAACTGCGTCCCAATGCGCACACGGTGCACCTTTGGTGAAGAAGGCGACCTGAAAAACGAGATGTCCTTGTCCGGTCGCGGATCAGAGGTTTGGGGCCCCGTGGGATCCGGAAAGAAAGAGGGGCGTTTCCGAGCCTTCAGAGGCCTCGGACCCACACCGGTCCCCCGGTGTTCGGCGAGTGTTCATCCGCGGCCGGGCGGTCGTCCCGTGGTCGTCAGCGGCGTTCGGCGAGGAGCCAGCGGCGTTCGAGCTCCGGGGCGAGGGTGCGCATGAAGGTGGAGCCGATGTGGCTGCCGTCCCAGTACACGAGCACGTTGCCGATCACCGGGCGGCACACGTCCGCGTCGCAGAACAGGTCGGTCAGGTCCAGCACCGTCACGTTCGCGGGCAGGGCGGCCTCCGCCAGCGGGGAGACCGGTGCCAGGGACCGCTCCGGTTCGGTGGTGCAGGCGTCCGGGTCGGCGGGGTCCGCCTCGGCCAGGCAGCCGGGCACGTCGAACCCGAACCTGGGGGTGTCGCGCACCGCGACCACCTCGATGCCCCACTCCCCCAGTTCGCGCCAGCGCTCCACGTACCCGTCCACGATCTGCTCCTCGCCGAACCCGGCGGAGGCGTCCAGGCTGGTGGTGGTGCCGGTGGTGAAGACCGTGTCGGGCCGCAGCCGCTCCAGCTCCGCCATCACCCCCCGGTTCCACTCGGCGCAGGAGGTGTAGGGCTCGCCCTTGTAGACCTGTGGGGCGTCGGTGAACAGGCAGGCGCCCTTGACGATGTTGAGCAGCCGCCAGTCGTTCTCGACGGCGATGGCCTCCAGGGCCGGGAACCAGTGCGCGGCGTGCGAGCCGCCCACGAGGGCGACGGTGCGCTCGGCGTGGTCGGGCCCGTAGTCGCAGACGATGACCTCGGAGTCCATGGTGGTCTGGTTGCACCCGTCGGCGTAGGTGACCGGGGCGTCCTCGGCGGCCAGGGACACCGGCGGGTAGACCGGCAGGTCCGGTGCCGCCGCGCCGCCGTCGGTGGCGGCGGCGCCCGGGTAGCCGCCGCCGTCGGCGAGCAGGGCGTCCCAGCGGGCGCGTTCGGCCTCCTGGGCCTGCGCCCAGGCGCCCGCCGCGCCCAGGGCCGGGAGGAGGCAGGCCAGTGCGACGGCGGTGCCGCGCAGCACCGCCCGGCGGCCCGCCCCGCGCCCGAGCCCGGCGAGCCGGTCGGCAAGCGGGGTGGTCGCGGCGGTGGCCAGCAGCGACACCGCCAGGATGACCGCCCCGCCCTGCGGGGTGGCCAGGTCGCGGTCGGTGGCGGCCAGGTAGAAGACCAGGATCGGCCAGTGCCACAGGTACAGGGCATAGGAGATGGAGCCGAGGTAGCGCAGCGGCCGGGAGGACAGCACCCGGTCGACGCCGACGGCCTCGCCTGCGGGCGCCCCCGCAGCGATGACGGCCGCGGCCGCCAGGGTGGGCCACAGCGCGGCGAAGCCCGGGAACGCCGTGGACACCTGGAGCAGCGCCCCGCACAGCACCAGCGCCGCCAGCCCGCCCCAGCCCAGGAGCAGCCGGGCGGTGCGCCTGGGTCGCAGGGCCGGCAGCAGCAGGGCCACCAGCCCGCCGAGCGCGAGCTCCCACAGCCGGGCCCCGGTGTCGAAGTACGCCCACGGCTGGTCGGTGCGGGTCGTCACCACCGAGTAGGCCAGGGAGAGCGCGAACACCGCCGCCAGCGCCCAGAACAGCGGCCGGCGCGGGTCGCGCCCCCCGCGCCGGGCGAGCAGCACCGCTCCCGCGATGAGGGCGGGCCACAGCAGGTAGAACTGCCACTGCACCGACAGCGACCAGAAGTGCTGGAAGGGGTCGGGGACGCCGGTGCGGGCCAGGTAGTCCACCGAGTCCAGGGCCAGGCGCCAGTTGGTGTGGCCGAGCAGGGCGGCGACCGCTCCCCCGGGCGCCTCGCTCCACTGCGACCGGGGCAGGAACAGCCAGGTCCCGGCCAGGGTGAACAGGACGACCAGGGCCGCGGGCGGCAGCAGGCGGGCCGCCAGCCGGGCGAGGAACGCGCCGTAGCGGATGCCCGGGCCGGTGGCGGCGCGCAGCAGGGAGGCGGTGACGAGCAGGCCCGTGAGCATGAGGAACACGTCGACGCCGCCGGAGACCCGGCCGAACCAGATGTGGTAGGCGGCGACCAGGAGCACGGCCACGGCGCGCAGGCCCTCGATGCCGGGCCGGTGCCCGCCGGTGCCGACCTGGACGGGCCGGGCCGGGCCGGTCCCCTCGGGGGAGGTGGGAGAGGGCACGGGTGCTCGCTTTCACGGTGTGCGGGGGAAGGCGAACATCGTGCCCGACCGGGGTGACCCGGGGGGATACCCCTGCTGAACGGGCCGTCACCGCTGTGTCACGAGTGCCGGTGGCGGGGGTGGCGGAGGGCGAGGGGCCGGTGACGGGACCGGTTCCGGGGCGGGTCGCGGGGCCTCGGGGGCGGGGCCCGGGACCGCCTGCGCGCGTCCGTCCGGGCCGCCGCCCGCCGCCGGTCCCGGAGGGCTGGAGCCCGCCGGCCGGGGACCGCGGGCCGGGGCCACCGGCAGCCGGGGGCCGGAACCCGTCGGCCACAGGCCGCCGCCGGCCGGGGGTCAGGGCTTGCGGGCCAGCCCGCAGTACTGGTCCACGTGGGCGGGGTCGCCCACCTCGGTCCCGTCCGGCCGCCACAGGGACGCCGAGACCACACCCGGTTCCACGAGTTCGAGCCCCGCGAAGAACCCGGCGATCTCCTGCGGGGTGCGCAGGTGGTAGGGCAGCGCGGCGGTGTCGTTCCACCGGCGGGCCGCCTCCACCATCGGTTCGCTGGTGTCGGTGCCGTCGCACAGGGCGAAGAAGCTCCCCGGGGGCAGGGCGTCGATGTAGGCGCGGGTGAGGGCGTAGGCCTCGGCGGTGTCCTCGGTGTGCCCCATGGTGCCCAGGACCGTCAGGCCGATGGGGCGGGTGAAGTCCAGGTGGTCGCGGGCGGCGGCCAGCACCTTGTCCGGTTCGCGCAGGTCGGCGTCGACGTAGTGGACGTCGCCCGCGCCGCCGGTGAGCAGCGCCCGGGCGTGGGCCAGGACCATGGGGTCGTTGTCGACGTAGACCACGGCGGCGCCGGGGTCCACCCGCCGGGCGACCTCGTGGGTGTTGTTGTGGGTGGGCAGGCCGGTGCCGACGTCGAGGAACTGGCGGACGCCCTCCTCGCGGGCCATGTGGGTGACCGCTCGGATGAGGAAGCCCCGGTCGGCGCGGGCGGCCTCGACCATCTCCGGGTAGGCGGCGAGCACGTAGTCGCCGACCTCGCGGTCCACGGGGTAGTTGTCCTTGCCGCCGAGCCAGTAGTTCCAGACCCGGGCGGAGTGGGCCGCCGTGGTGTCGATGGGGGGCGGGTGTTCGTCGGATGAGGGGTCGGTCATGGTGTGCGTGGCCTCCGTTACCGTGCGACACCGGCATTCTCGTGTCCCCGGGGGCGCCCGCGCAACGGGGTCCGGGCGACGGGAGGGCCCGGCGGTACGGGAATCCTCCGGCCGTCCGGGGGCCGGCGTGCGTAGGGTGGGCGGCGGACGGAAGGGAGCCGCCATGGACCACCTCGTACCGCCCGGGGCGCGGGAAGAGTACGTGGACGTCGGGGTCGGGCGCCTGCGGGTGCTGCGGGCCGGCGGCGCGCGGCCCGGACCTGCGCCCCTGGTCCTGCTGCACGGCAGCGGCCCGGACGGCGCGGCGGTCTCCTGGTACCGGCTGCTGGAGCCGCTGTCCGCCGACCGCCGGGTGTGGGCGCTGGACCTGCCCGGGTGGGGCGGCAGCCTGGAGGCCGGGCCGGTGGGCGGGCCGCGGGAGCTGGCGGCGGTCGTGGACGAGGCGATGGGCGCGCTGGGGGTGGAGCGGGCGGTCGTGGCCGGGGTGTCCATGGGCGGGGACATCGCGCTCAACCTGGCCCTGGAGCAGCCCGGGCGGGTCGCCGGGCTGGTCCTGGTCGCCTCCGCCGGGCTGGTGCCGCGGCTGCGCGACCGGTTCACGCAGGCGGGCGCCTGGGCGGCGGTGCACACCCCCGACCCTCTGGTGCTGCCCGTGCTGCGCGCGGTCGACCGGTATTTCCCCGAGATGTCCGTGCGGGCCGTGGTCCGGAACCCGGCGGCGATCCCGGCGCCGGTGGTGGAGGAGTTCACCCGCCTGATCCGCAGGCCCGGGTCGCAGCTGGGCCACCTGGGGTACAACCGGGCCACCGTGGGGCGGCGCGGGATGCTCAACGACCTGAGCGGCCGGGTGCACCGGATCGGGGTGCCCGCCCTGTTCTTCCACGGGGAGGACGACCCCCTGGTGGACCCGCGCGGCTCCCGGCGGGCCGCCCGGCTGATGCCGCGGGCGCGGCTGGTCACGGTGCCGGACTGCGGGCACTGGGCGCAGGTGGAGTGCCACGACCGGTTCCTGGCGGAGGTGCGCGCGTTCCTCGGCGCGGAGGGCCTCTGACCCGGGCCCGCAGCGGGGCCGGTCGCCGTGGGATCGGCGGGGCCGGACGGGGCAGGGGCCGAACGGGGCGGAACAGGGCTGGGCTGGCAGGACGGGCCGCACCGCCGGGCGGGTGCCCCGGAGCCGTCCCGCCCGGCACGGCGCGCGGCACACCGGCACGGCGCGCGGCGGTCCGCCGCGCCCGGATGACCCGTCCCCCAGGGGTTCGCGGCCGTCCGGTCAGCGCCGGGTGCGCGCCCGGTGACGGCCGGGCGAACACTCCGGGAAGGACCGCACGGGGCCCGTTCCGGGGCTCCGTCCCGCCCTAGGATCGTCGCGTCCGCCGGGCCCCGCGGCTCCCGGCGGCGGGCGACCGGCGGCGGAACGGATCGGGGGCGGGGACGCGCATGGGGATGGAGATCCCCGACGGACTGGCCGACCTCTTCTACGGCCTCACCGGCACCGAGTGGCCGAACGTGGACGAGGACAGGTTGCGGGACGTCTCCGACATGTACGCCACGGTCGAGTACATCCTGGCGACCGAGCTGCCCGAGCTGATCGTGGTGCTGCGCCGCAAGGTGCGGTCGACCTTCGACGGGCGCACCACCGAGTACTTCGAGAACTCCCTCGCCCAGTTCACCGCGGGACAACGGGACTACGTCGGCGAGGCCGCGAAACTGGCCGGGGAGATCCGGGCGTACGCCAAGGAGTCCGCCAACCAGGTCGAGTACGCCAAGTGGATGATCATCGGCCAGCTCGTCCAGCTGGCGCTGGAGATCGCCTGGGCGATCGCGATGGCGAAGTTCACGTTCGGGGCGTCGCTCGCGTGGATCTCGATGTTCAGGTTCATCCGCAGCCAGGCGATTCGGCGCATCCTCAACTGGCTGGTGTGGAACCTGCTGAGCCACCTGTTCGTGGCCCAGCTGTTCGGCACCACCATGGACCTGCTCATCCAGCGCATCCAGATGGACCAGGGCAACCGGGACGAGTGGGACAAGGAGCTCACCCGGATGGCCGCCGCGGGCGCGTTCGTGGAGGGGCTGCTCAGCGCGGGCCTGTCCATGGGCGCCGACCTGTTCCTCAGCAGGCAGCTGGCGGACCTCTTCGGGAACAACCTCCCCGATCCCCCCGTTCCGCCGCCGGTCCGCGACATCGTCCCCGAGCCGCCGCCCGGGCCCGTCGGCCGGGGCCCGGAGCCGACCCCGGACCCGCCGCTGCGGGACGTCCCCGAGACCGTCCCGGACGGCGCGGGCTCCGGCCCGTCGGGACCGCCGAACGTCCGCGACGACGCGGGAGGCCCGCCCGGGCCGCCGAACGACCCCCCGGGGCCACCGCCGGGCGAGGGGCCCGGGCGCGACGGGGCGGGACAGGACGGCCCCACGGTGACCTGGCCGCCGGGGAGCATCACGCCGGAGTTCAACCGGGACCTGGTGACCCTGTTCGCCCGCAACTCCAACGAGTTCACCGGGCCCGCGCAGCGGCCCAACACCGCGAGCAGCGGCATCGGGCACGGAGAGCGCTTCATCGACGGGGCGGGGAACGTGTTCGCCCGCCACTTCGGGAACGAGCTGGGCGATGACGCCGCCAGGGCCCTGGGCCGCGAGTACGCGGAGACCCTGCTGCGGACGTGGAACACCCCGGGTGCGACCTCTGCGCTCGACGACGTGCTGGGCGGCGCGCCGCTGCCGCAGAGCACCCGGGACCACCTCGCCCGCGACGTCCCGAACGCCTTCGCCGACACCGTGGCCGAGTTCGGGACCCGGTGGCGGGACCGGTTGACCGCGCTGGGCATCGGCGCGGGCTCGGGCGCGTTCGAGGGCTACATGGGCGAGGGCCTGACCAACCTGCTCTTCTCGCCCGAGCAGCAGTGGGAGGCGTCGGGGATGTCGGCGGTGGCGGGCGCCGCCACCTCGGTCGTGCACGACCTGGCCGTGACCGGCGGGCTCAGGGCCATCGACGCCCTCGACGACCTGCGCGATCTCAACAACACCCCGGTGGACCTCCCGGAGCCGGACGGGTCCGGGCCGCGCGGGCTCGGCCCGGACGGGGAGGACGCCGGCGACCGGCCGTTCGCTCCGGGGCCGGGAGCCGGAGGGAGCGGGTTGTCGGGATCCTCGTCCGGGAACGGTGAGGGGCCGGTCCTGCACCTGCGGGGTGGAGGCGGCGACGACATGTCGTTCGACCTCGGATCCGAATACGGAACGGACGACGAGTACGGATCGGACTACGGGTTCGAGTCGGACGACGAGGACGGTGAGGGGCCGGTCCTGCACCTGCGGGGCGGGGGCGGCGACGACATGTCGTTCGACCTCGGATCCGAATACGGAACGGACGACGAGGACGGGGACGGCGCGTCGGTGTCCGGCCGGTCGGAACGGTCGGAGACCGGGAACGCCCCCGCCGGTCCCCCCGGGTCCGGCCAGCCGGGCGCTTCGGAGGCGGGGTCGGGGTCCGGTTCGGGCGGAGGGGACCGGTCGCCGCGCACCGAGAGCGGCGATCCCGACACACGGCACATGACCACACCCGTGCCGGAGGGCGGGAGCGGGCGTGGGCCGACCGGTGCCGGGCCCGGCTCGGGCACGGGTACGGCCCTGTCCGGGAGCGGGTCGGAGAGCGGCTCCGGCCGAGGGGACGATGGCGGTCCGGCCGGCGAGAGCGGTTCGGCCGCTGAGAGCGGCGCAGCCGAGAGCGGTGCCCCCGAGGACGTGCCCGCGGAGTCCGGCGCACAGGAGGACGACTCCTCCGCCGCGCCCCCTCCCCCGGCCGCCGAGGAGGAGGGCGGCAGCGCCGCCACCGACCGGGACACGGAAGAGGGCACCCGGGAAGGCCAGCGCGAGGCCGCTTCGGAGGAAGAGGGCGAGGATCCCCAGGAGAACCAGCACGAGACCGCCCCAGAGGAAGAGGGCAGGAACACCCGGGAGGACCACCGCGAGAGCGCTCCGGAGGAAGAGGGCGGGGGCACCCGGGAGAACCAGCGCGAGGCCGCCCCGGAGGAAAGCGTCGAAACCCCCGCCGAGGGCGGGGACGAGTCCTCCGCCCAGGCCCCGGAGGGGCCGACCACGCCCCCCGACGGGCACGCCCCGCCTCCCGGGGAGTCCTCCGATACGCGGGGGGACTCCGCCGCGGCGTCCCCCGAGGGCGAACGCGGCCCGGTGTTCGGCGACCGGACCGAGCCGTCCCAGGCCGTGGGCGAGAGCGGGAACGGGGAAACCAGGAACGGCACGCCGCCCGGTACCCCCTCCGGCGACGGGCCGTTCCGCCGGGAGGGCGCCCTCACGGACCCGGACGACGCGGGGGGCTTCCCGCCGCCGTCCGCTGCGTCCGGCTCCCCGGAGCGGCGCGGGGGCGGGGTGGACCTGGACCTCTTCTTCAGCTCGCTGACCCCGTCGGGCGTATCCCCCGCCCCCGAGGACACGACCCGCGACCCCGGCCGTTCCGACACGGCGAAGGAGCAGGAGCGGAGCGGTGTCCGCCGCGAGCGGCGGGTCCGGTTCGCGGACGAGCCGGTGTACATACCCATCGACACCGAGTCGGCTCCCGCCGCGGAAACGGCCGGGGGCACCGGAGGGGGACTCGATCGCGGCCCCCTCACCGTCCCGAACGTCGAGGGGCGGCCCCCGCGGCTGGAGAGCACGCCGGAACCCGGGGAGTCCGACACCGCGTTCACACCCCCGGCTCCGCCGCAGGGTGAGGAAGCGGACACCCGGGATCCCGCGCTCACCGACGAACACGACCGCGCCCCGTCACCGCCGCCGGGCGAGGAGGACACGGACACGCGGAGCCCCTGGGAGACCACGGAGCCCCCCAAGGCCCCCTCCCCGCCGCCGAAGGACGAGGACGCGGACACCGAGGCCACCCGGACCACCCCGCCCGAGGAGACCCGTACCGAAGAGGCCGAGGACACCCGCACGGAGGAGACCGAGGAGACCCGTACCGAAGAGGAGGAGATCACCAGGGTCCCGCCGCCTCCCCCGCCCCCGCCCGGGGAGGAGGACGAGGTGGGCACCGAGGTCCCGACCGAGGAACCGGACGGCACGGAGGAGGGCGCGGACCCGCTGCGGCTCAACTACCTGATCGAGTCGCGGTGGATCGAGTCCTACGGCGTCCGCGTGGACCCGGACGCCGTCCTGGACACGCGCCCGGACCTGCCCGCGGACGTGCGCGCCTCCCTGCACACGAGGCTCGGCACCGACCCCCGCGACTTCTTCTCCCGCGACGGGGTCACCGAGACCTCCGCCGACGGAACCGCGTTCACGCTGCGGCTGCGTTCCGACGACGACTGGCACGAGGGCGGCCGGAACCGGGGCGGCGCCCCGGTGGCCAAGTACAAGGGCCTGCACGACATGCAGACCCAGGAGTCGCGGGGCGAGTCGGGGCTGGTCGGCTCCGCGCGCCGCCCGGTCGTGGCCTTCCAGGCCAACCTGCTGGGCGTCAGCGGGCTCCCCGCGCCGGCCGTCGGCTTCCGGGCCTCCGCCTTCGGGGGTTCGGCGATCCAGCAGCAGTCCGGCGACGGCGGCCACACGCAGCTCCTCACCACGGAGATGACCGGGGAGGGGACCACCTACAGCAGCACCCTCACCGCCGAGTGGACCCCGCACCGGCCGCCCCCGCCGCAGACGGCGGGCGGGAACGACCCGGCCGACGGTATGGACCTCGGCCCGGTCCGGACCGAGACCCGGCTCGACGACGGTGTGGAACTCGTCCTCATGGGCGGGTTGAAGCGGCGCGACGACCTCCCCCCGCGGATCACGTTCACCGACCCCTTCCACCCCCCGGCCACGGCCACGGAGGAAACCGCGTCCGGGGACGGGTCCCGGGCCGAGGGAGACCCGGCCGAGGGCGACCCGCCGACCGGGGCACCGGACGCCACGAAGTACGGCGGCTACCTGGCCAACTCCCACCCGATCTCGATCGAGTCCATCACGCGCCGCGCCGAGACCCCCGGGGAGGGCACCGGCACCGGCACGCCGCGCGGGGGCCGATCGCGGTGGCGGGGCCTGCTGCCCCCGTGGGGGACGCGGTCCGCCGAGCCGGCCGAGGCGCCCACCGGTCTCAACTCCTGGGTCGCCGACCGTCTGGGCTTCGAGGCCCCCGGGGAGGGCTCCAACACCCGCCGGGTGCTCCACCGGCCGCGCCCGGGCAGCGACGAGCCCAAGGTGGTGACCCACCCCAAGACGGGGTCGCGCGCCCTGCGCCGCGAACTGGACCGGCGCGGCGTCCTGGAGGTGTTCGCCGACGACATCGTCATGACCCAGCTGCCCACGATGACGGACGAGCCCCGGACCGTGCGCGTCCCCGACGCCGGGGGCGGGACGCGCCTGCTGACCATCTGGGCCCCGCCGACCTCCATGGAGCTGGTCCCGGAGACCCCCAGGGACTTCAACATGAAGTTCACCGACCGCTACGCCCGCGGCGCCTCGGTGCTCGCCAACCGGCTCAAGGGCTTCTTCGTGGCGGTGTCGGGCGGCGTGGTGACCCGGACCCCGGGCGACGCGGTCCGGGTCGACGCGCCCTACTTCGAGACGCGCTTCCAGCAGGTGTGGTCCAAGGGCCGGGGGCGTTCGGGCAACACGTGGGACGCCCACCTGTTCCACAGCACGGACACGGCCGTCTACCGGACCCGGCGGACGATCGCCGTGTGGCTCGACGGGGACACAGAGCCCACGTACTTCGACGCGTCCTCGCTGGAGGCCGTCACCGCCGACGACGTCCGCCGCCTCGACGGGGAGCGCCCCGAGACGGAGGACCTGGAGCGGACGGGCGACCCGTTCCTGGACCGCGAGGGGGGTCCGACCCACCTCGGCGACGCGCTGGTCCGCGACGTGACCCACGCCGACGGGTCGGAGGTGCGCGCCGAGGACGGGGAGCTCCCGCAGTCCTTCTTCCGCGACTTCGCGCACAGGCTCCTGACGGAGATCGACCGGGAGTACCCCGGCCTGGTGCTGCCACACCTGGCGGTCCCCGGCACCCCCGAGCCCGCCCGCTCGCACGCGGGCTGGAACCACCGGCGCAACCGCAGGACCGCCGAGCTGAACACCGAGAAGGTCCTGGCCCAGGTCAACTCCTCCTCCTTCCGAGCCGACCGGGACGCCTGGCTGTCCGGCCAGGTCGAGATCAAGCTGGTGGAGACGAAGTTCCTGCCGTTCCGCAACGAGATGCGCGAGCGCAGGTTCACCGTGCCGGACCACATCTCGGTGTGGCCGCGGGTCCGGGTCACCGGCTACTCCGAGGCCACCACCCCGCTGGACTCCTCGCACACCGGCAGCACCACCGGGGCGTCGTCGGGCATCGGCCGCAAGTCCGACAAGGTCACGACGGTCACCGCCGAGGGCCGGACGGGGGTGACCCTGCGCAGCATCTCCGCCGGCGTCGACTCGTTCGGAACACCCGCCCGGGCCGGGGGCGTGTACTTCCGGGCCGCCAACGAGTTCCGCTCGCGCAAGCAGAGCGAGTACGGGGTCTCGGCGGCCTCCGAGACCAACGTCAAGGACAAGAGCGGGAGCAGGGTGCTGTTCGCCGACGTGGAGTTCTCGGCGTGGATGGGGCCCGACGACTCCGTGGTGCCGCGCTCCTCCCGGTGGGAGGCGCCGTCCCGGACGGGGATGGGGCGACAGCTCTTCGGCGACGGCGACGGCGTGCCGGACCCGGTGCGGGCCCGGGTGGAGCTGCACACCCCGCGGACCGGTCAGCGCTTCACCCTCGACACGCCCCCGGCGCAGGCCCCGGAGCCGCCCAGGAGGCTGCCGCCGTCCCAGGCGGAACGGCTCTTCGACCGCGGCCCCTCGGCGTTCCTCAGTGAGAACCTGGGCCTGCTCCCCCCTCCCCCCGGGCAGGGGCCGGAGACCGTCACCGAGAGCGGGGAGGGCACCGAGGAGGCCGAGGGCACCACGGCCGTCACCGCCCCGGACCCGGGGAGCACGAATACCGGGAACACGGGCACGGGGGACACGAACACCGGGAACACGGGCAGGGGGGTCCCGGACCCGGGGAGCACGGACACGAGGGCCCAGGACACGGGGAACACGGGGAACACGGGCACGGGGACCTCGGGGACCGGGACCCGGCGGACGACGGAGACGGCACCGCCCGGGGAGCGGACCACCGGCACCCCGGCCGGCCGGAGCGGCCGCCGCCGCACCCCCGCCCCCGAACCGGAGCTGCGGATCGACCGGACGGACCGGGCGCGGCGCCTGTCGGGGCTGTTCTCCAGCGTCCAGGCGTTCAACCCGGCCCTGATGCGCCGGGGACCCGAGATCATCACCGTCTCCTCACTCACCTACGCGAGCCTGGACCGCGACCACTGGGCGTTCTCCCGCGCCGCGTCCTCCCGGGAGGGCGCGGCGGCGATCATCGCCAACCACACCTCTCCCCAGTCCCTGGCCGCCTCGCCGGGGATCCAGCGGGACGGCGGCTCCCGCTTCCGGGTGCAGCTCGACGACGGCATCGCCCCGTGGCGGACCCGGCCGACCACGGTGACCTGGTACGTGCCCACCCACGTCGCGTCGGTGGTCCTGCGCGAGTTCGCGGTGATGGAGCCCAACCAGGTCAAGGAGATCTCCTACGGGTTCGACACGAACCGGGACTCGATCTTCAGCACCGTCCTGATCGCCCGGGGGGTGTTCAGCTCCCAGCCCACCGCGGAGACCGCCGAACAGGCCCCGCGCGGTTCCTCCGCGCCCATCGCCCAGCCGGGCGTGGAGCTGCGGTACACCCCCCACGGCCACGGGCGCGGCGAATCCACCTCCGTGTCCTTCCGCACCCGCCGCGAGGTCAAGTTCACCGGTTCCACCTTCGAGTTCGTCACCCACGGGGTCGTCCTCCAGGCCACCGAGCACAAGAAGGACTTCGACTTCCTGTTCTCCGTCCCCCGGTCGCCCGGGACCGGCGACCACACGGCGTGGACGTCCCAGGTCCGCGACGCGCAGAAGGTGATGGTCCCCGCGCTCTGGGTCTTCGCGGAGGGGCTCGTCGACGACCACCTGACCTGGGGGCCGGACGGCCGGGTCCACAAGAGCCCGCACCCGCCGCCGCAGGGGCCACACCGGCAGATGGTGCTCAAGCCGGACCTGGCCGGGAAGGGCTACGACTCCCGCCCCGTCCAGGTCGCCTCCCTCGTCTCCGAGCTGGAGCAGCGGCTGCGGCGGGGAGGCTGGGAGCTGACCACCCACTCGCGCGAGGACCTGATCGAGACGGTCACCTCGGACCTCAACCGCGGGATGACCCACCTGTCGGGCATCGAGGTGCGCGTGGTCCCGACGGACACCCGGTGGGAGTCCTCCGAGCGGACCCCGCGCATCAAGGACCGGTCGCGGACGGCCACCCTCGACCTGGACCTGCGCCCGCTGGGGTCCCGCGTGGAGCAGATCGGCGGGAAGATGGAGTTCGTCGACCGCAACATCAAGGCGACCTCCTCCTCCGAGAAGGAGACCACGTTCCGGGGGTACGGGCACGGCGCCGGCATCGACCTGCTCGCGCCGATCGGCAACCGCGAGGACCCCGCCACGGGCCGGCAGGTCGGCGCGATCAGCGCCGGCGGCACCCCCGCGTACCGGCGGCAGACGCTGGTGGAGGACTCCTCCTCGCGGAGCCGGACCCGCGAGGAGACACAGGAGCGGGTCGTGTTCACGCCCTTCGCCGTGGTCACGACGCCGACCCGGGTGGACGCGAGCCTGCGCATCGGCGACCAGGTCTTCACCACGTCGGTCCTGGACCGGCAGGCGCAGGCGGTCTACCCGCTCCCCTACCTGGAGACGCTCGGCCCCGGCATCGGCTCCGCGCCGACCGGGACCCCGTACACCCCCGCGAACTTCGACCACACCGGGACCGAGTCGTACCCGGACGACTGGGCGGACCTGCACCGGGGGCGCGACGGGCACGGGTACCAGGACGGCACGGCGGGGCTCGACTCCGTGCCCGTGGCGATCGAGGGGGAGGGCCGCGGCGTGCTCGACGCGGCGGTGGTCAACGCCGCGCTCCTGGCCGGGTGGACGCGCACGGGCGGCCCGGGCCTCCTGGACCCCGCCGAGGTCGACGCGGCGGCCCGGTTCCTGGACCGGAGGATCACGGACCTGGAGCGGGCCGCCGGGATCACCGTCCGCCGGCACGAGATGCTGCTGCTGTCCCTGACCCCCGAGGCCACACAGGACGCCGCGGTGCTCGCCGAGTACGGCGACACGGTGGTCAAGACGCGGGCGCTGCTGAACACGGACGGCGCCGTGATCGAGGGGGTGAGCAGCGACAGCCGCGCCCGGGACTCGGACCAGGAGGGCACCCGCCGCTCCCAGAACACCTCGGAGAACCGGGCGCAGAACGCCGGCCTGGGCGGCCAGGTCACGGAGACCGCGCGCCCGGCGGACCGCCTCCGGGAGAACCTCGACGCCGACAACGCGGCCCTGAGCGGGGCCAAGGACGGGGTGTCGTCCGGCCAGCGCGAGGGGGCGCTGGCCGAGGGGCCGGGGGCCAGGCGGATGTTCCTGGTGCGGGTTCCGGCCCGGTGGCTGGTGTGGGCGGAGAACACCGCCGAGCCGGGGACCCCGCCCGTGGGGAGCCAGAGCGACTCCTCCGTGCTGCGGTGGGTGGACGAGGACCGGGCGCGCGCCTGGGGGCTGGACACCGGCGCACCGGAGATCGACCGGTACGCGGAGGCGGAGGCGGCCTTCGCCAAGGCCGACGCGGCCTATATCAAGGCGCGCGGGGAGCTGTTCGAGTTCGTGAACCGGGTCGACCCGGACCACGCCGACGACACGCTGCGCATCGACTACCAGGAGCGGGACGAGCGGTACCGCGAACTGGAGGAGGCCAGGAACCGGGCGATGCGGGAGATGGTCGACGCCCTGCGCGACCTGCGCGCGCTCAACCCGCGGACGGCGGAGAGGCCGACGGAGGCACCGGTGGAGGAGGTCACAGAGACGGCGGTGGAGGAGCCGGGGGTAGAGGAACCCCCGGTGGAGGAGCCGACGGAAACGCCGGTCGAAGAACCCGCAGAGGAGATCACGGAAACCCCGGTCGAGGAACCGGTGGAGGAGGTCACAGAGACACCGGTCAAGGAACCCGCGAAGAAGGCCACAGAGACGCCGGTCGAGGAGGAGTCCACGAAGCCGGTGGACACCTCCGGCGAGGAGACCACCGTGGTTCCCGGTGAGGAGTCCGCGGTCACTCCCGACGAGGAGGCCACCGTGCCCCCGGCGGAGGAGACGGTCGCGGATCCGGCGGAGACCACCGTGGTCGATCCGTCGGCGGAGACCACCGAGGACCCCCTCACCCGCCACGAGGAGGAACACGGCCCCCGGGAGACGGAGAAGGCAGAGGAGGGTGACGCCGAGAGCGACCTCTACGACGCCACCCCGCCCGGCTCCCCCCGGGTCACCCCCGTTCACGTCCCTCTGCCGGACCCGCCGGTCGACCCTGCCGTCACCGACCCCGAACCGGAGCCGGAGAGCACCGGGACCACGAAACCCGCCGAAGGGGAACTCCCACCGCTCGAACCGGAGGTCACGGTGACGGCCTCGGAGGAGGGCACCACCCGCACCGAGGGCGGGGAGGAGGAGTCCGCCCTCTCCGCGCCGGAGCCGCACACCACCACGACGGCCGTGGAGACCACCGGATCGGAGGAGAGCCGTGCACCCGAGTCCCCGGCTCTCCCCCTCCCCCACGAGACCGGCACCTCACCGACCACGGACACCGCCGACCGGACGGGCCTCGGGCCGGACGAGAGCGGGCGCGGCACGGACCCGGCCGAGGGGACCGCACCGGCCGAGGGGCCGGGGGTCCTGGGCACCGACGGCATCCGCCGGTTCCCCGGCGAGGCGGGCCTTCTGGAATACGGCAACCTCCTCCACAACCCCGACTTCAACCCCAACACCCACGACGCGCTCCCGCCCCGGACCCGCCGGTACGTGCACGCCTACACCGCCAGCAGCTGGATCAGCCAGTTCTCCCGCCTCGAACCCCTCAACGAAGCGACCGTCCAGGCCGAACTCGACCGCCGCCGCGAACAGAGCCGAACCCGCCCCGGCTGGCAGTTGTACGAGGCCAACCACGGCCGGTGGCCGGCCCTGCACACCCTTCCCCGACTCCTCAACAGCGGCACCCTCACCCCCGAACAGGAGGCGATCGTCCGCGACGTCCTCGACTCCCGCCACCCCGAGGCCGCCCTGGAGAACCTCTACCGCGACGCCGGTCCCGCCGGCGAGATCGCCGAAACACTCCCCGACAAAAGAGGACAGGGCCTCTACCCCGACGCGCAGCACGTCCTCGACATCATCGAGCACCTGGACGACGCCACCGACGCCCCCCTGCCCGAAGGCGTCGAGGCGGTACGCGGCATCTACGGCTTCGACCACCTCGTTCCCGGCAGCACCGTCAACCCGGCCCTTCTCATCGGCCGCACCTTCACCAGCCCCGGGTTCATGTCCGCGTCCCTGGGCTCCCGCCCCAGCGCCGCCGGGGGCTCACCTACCGACCTCATCCGCCTCGTCCTCCCGCCGGGGACACGGGGCCTGTGGGTCGGCGACCGCAGTCTCCACCCCCACGAGCGCGAGGTCATCCTGGCCCGCGGCACGACCTACCGCATCGTCTCCTACGAACCCTGGGGCCGCGGCTACGTCCTGTACGCCGAGGTCGTGCCCCCGGAGCACACCGCGCCGCCTCCGACCGAGACGGCGGAGGAAGCGGACACCGAGGAGCCGGCCGACGGAGAGGGTACGCCCACGGTCGTGCCCGTTGGCCCGCCCGGGACCTCGCCGACGCAGTCCGACCAGGAGCGCCAGGAAACGCTGAACAGCATGTTCTCCGACGCCCTGACCCCGCCGCCCCCACCCCCGGGCGGCCCGGAGCACACCGATTCCACGGCCGGGGAGGAACCGCGCGGATAGCGGCCCCCGCAGGCCCCGCCCGGGTCCGCCGGGATCACAGGGAGGCAGCAAGCTCCCTGAGGTGATCACGACTGGCGGCCTCGTTCAGGGCGTGCTCGGTGAGGACCGCGTGGATGTCACGGTACTGGCCGACCTCTTCGGGGTCGGTGATCACCAGTTCCCGCGTGAAGGTCTCGACAATGACGGTGGGATCATCGGGGATCTCGAACAGCAGAAACCCATTGCTCTGAAGGTGGCCGAAGGACGAGGACAGGGGCAGGACGCGCAGCGTGACGTTGGTGAGCGTGGCGACCGAGAGCAGACGGTCCACCTGGGCGGCCAGCAGGTCCGCGTCGTGGGGGTGCCAGCGCAGCGCGGCCTCGGTGAGCGTGAACTCGAAGCGCCGATCGGGTTCGTAGAGTGCCTCTTGCCTGCGCATCCTCGCCGCGACGGCCTCGGGGATGTCACGCCGACCGGAGAGGTCGACGGCGCTGAGCACCTGCCGTGCGTACTCGGCGGTCTGCAACAGACCGGGCACCAGGGAGGGCTGGAAGGAACGAACGACCTCGGCGCGCTGCTCCAGCGCCCGGACTCCCTCCTGGCCGGCACGGAGTCCCCGAGCGTGCACCACTCTCCAGTGGCGGGACTCCACCAGTACGGCTTCGGCCAGTTCGGAGCTATGCCGCGCCACATCCTTCGAGACGCGGCAGGCATCCACCCAGGCCTTGACGTCATCGGTGGTGGGCCTAGTGCGACCGTTCTCGATCTTGGAGACCTTCGACTGCGACCAGCCCAGAACGTCGGCCAGCTCCTGTCCGGCCAGACCGCTGTTCAGCCGAGCGGACCTCAGCAAGGAGGCGAGCTCTTTTCTAGCACTGTCAGTCCTCTTGCCCGGATATGCGGACTCCTCCATGGCATTCCCGTTCGAGTCTTGCCATTTGATGATGGCAGTCGAATAGAACAGGCAACCAGACTAACCGTACGCGTGGCCTTCTCGATCTTGGGAGCTCGCAATGGTGAACACGATGACGCTCTCCCACAGATGGCCCGAACCCGATGCTCTGGTCGGCCGTGTCCGCCCCGCGTAGCCGACAGGCCGAGGCGAGGGCCCCGCGATCATCTCCGGCGTCTCCTGAAGGCGTCGCCCCTCGCGCCTCCGGCCGACGCGCCGCCGGATTCCTGTCTCTGGCCGTCGATAATCTGCGACGAACAGCCCGAACTCATCCCGAGCGGCAGGCCGGGCTCCGGCAGGCGCACGCCGACGGCGATCACCGACCTCACCGAGCTGTCACGCATGACTCGATCAACCCACGAAGAAGGGCAGGGCCGCCATGCTGACACAGGTCGCGGAAGGTGTGCTGATCCACCGAAGCGAGTTGCTCCGGAACAACACCGTTGTCGTGCAAGGCCGGGAGGGTGTGCTGCTCATCGACCCCGGGCTCACCGACGGCGAACTGACCTGCCTTGCGAACGACCTGTCCGAGACGGGCCGCCCCGTCGTGGCGGGCTTCTCCACGCACCCTGATTGGGATCACGTGCTCTGGCACGCCGACCTCGGCGACGTTCCCCGTTACGGCACAGCCCGCTGCGCGGCCGCCATGCGGGTCGTGCGGTCGGAAGCGGACTGGAAGGCCCGCGCCGCCGAGGGGCTGCCGCCGGAGATCGCCGAGGAGACACCGCTGGACCTGTACGGCCTCATCACCGGTCTGCCCGCCGGAACCGTGCGGATCCCCTGGGACGGCCCCGAAGTCCGGATCATCGAGCATCCGGCGCATTCCCCGGGCCATGCGGCGCTGCTGATCGCGGAGCGCGGGGTGCTGGTGGCCGGCGACATGCTGTCCGACGTCTTCGTTCCGATGCTCGACGACTTCAACGGCGCCGGTGACCCGATCGAGGACTACCTCGTCGGACTGCGACGGCTCGAGGACGTGGCGGACGACGTCGATGTCCTCATCCCCGGACACGGGTCCGTCTGCGGGGCCGATCAGGTACACGCACGGATCGAACAGGACCGCGCGTACCTACACGCCCTGCGTGACGGCGGTGTCCCCGACGACCCGCGGATCGACTCGCCCGAGCCCGGCTGGGAATGGGTGGGCGACATCCACGCAGGACAACTCCAGCGGCTCGCACAAAGGAGAACGACATGAACCGCGGGGTGGGGACCGCGTCGCAGGGTGCGTGAGCGCCCCGGCGGGCGGAAACGCCTGTGCGTGGGCGTGGCCTTGTCCAGGGCTGCTCACAGCCCGGCGATCCGCCGGGGCGCACGGCCGGTGGCAGGCCGGTGGGCTCCGCACTCATCCGCTCGACGTCGGCCTTGGCGAAGGCCGCCGCACGGCCTTCGCCGCGGGGGTTTCCCACCCGCTTGGAAACCTCAGCCACAGCCGGGAGGCGAACCGCTTCCTCTGCCCCAAGGGGGTGAAGGCCGCAAGTGGTCTCCCGCCCCGGCCCGAAAGGTCTCCCATGCCCTTTCAACGCTGTGGTGGGTGACGGGTGGGCCTGCCGGGGGCCGAGCCACCGCTGGAGGGCGGATCATCTCCTTCGACCCCAGGGGAGGGGGGTGAGCATCCCGTCGCCCCGGACACACGGGGGTGAAGGCCGCGCGTACCTGTCGGCCCCGGCCGCAGGGGGTTGTCCACCCGACTGGGTCCCTCAGCCACAGCCGGAAGGTGAACCGCCTTCTGCGCCGCAGGGGGTTTCCCACCCGACCGGGAGCTCCGCCCCAGCCGTGTCAGGCCAGTGGGGTGCCCGGCCATAGGGGGTCTTCGCCGAGGTAGTTGTAGGTTTCCAAGAGCTCGGCCGCTTGGGAACGGCGGTCCGCGCCGGGTGGGCCCGGCCCCGGCCGCAGTCGGCGCACGGCAGACCACCAGGGGGAATCGTTGGGCGCGCGTGGCGGGTGGTGGGGGTGTGACTGCCGGAGCCGGGTGCACCCGGAGCGCGCACACCCGCACCGCCTGGAAAGGTTGGGGGCGCCGACGGCGGTGAAGGGGCTCCACGCTGGTGCCTACTCCCGCGGATGACCGCGGTACGGACGGGAGCGGGGGTGAAAGCCGCACGCACCCGCGACCCCGGCCCCAGACCGGGCACAGGACCGCGCACCTCAGCCCAGGGGGTGAAGGCCGCACACACCCGCGGCATCAACCCGAGGGGGTGAGGAAGGAGGAACCGCGACCTCCGCCCCAGGGGGTGTTGCCGCACGTTCCCGCGGCCCCGGCCACAGACCGGACACCGGACCGCACACCTCAGCCCCAGGAGGTGAAGGCCGCGCGCACCCGCAGCCCCGAGCCCCAGGGGGTGTGGGAAGGAAGAACCGCGACCCCCGCCCCAGAGGGGTATGGCCGCACCCACCCGCAACCCCGACCCCAGGCTCGCCAACCCTCTACCGGACGCCAAACAGCTGATGCTGTTCCGTAACATCCCGACGTCGGATTCCCGGACTCTGGCCGAAGCGCTGACAGGGGTACGAGAGTCGGTCAGCAAGCACAACCTCGCCCGCGTGTACGCGGCCCTCACCCCTGGAAGGGGATGATCCCGGTGGCCTTGGTGGAGATCGAGCGCAAGCGTGTTCTGGAGGAACGCGGGGCGCTGGAACGGCGCTTGGAAGAGTCGGGCTTCGCCTCCGCCGGTTCGGCGGTGGAGGTCGACACCTACTACAGCCGCCCTGACGTCGACTTCCTGGAGACGGTCGAGTGCCTGCGGGTCCGGGCGAAGGAGGACCGGTGCGAGATCACCTACAAGCCGGCCTCCGACGGGAACACCAGCAGCGCCGAGGGGGTCATCGCCAAGCGGGAGACGAACGTGGCGCTGGCCGATGGAGGAGAGGCCGAACACGCGCATCGGTTGTTGGAGGCGTTGGGCATGGTGCTGCTGGTTCGGGTGGAGAAGGTGCGCACCTGTTATCGGGCGCCGAGGCGGCCGGGACTGGCTGTAGTGGTGGACGAGGTCGCGGGTGTGGGCTCGTTCGTGGAGACCGAGATCGTGTCCGCGGACGCCTGGGAGGAGGTCGCGCGCCGGTTGGAGGAGACGGAACGGCTTCTGGGGTTGGAGGCTCTTCCGGTGGTAGCGGTGCCGTACCGGGATCTGGTGTTGGCGGCGGCGAAAGAGGGTTCTGGGAGTGTTGTGAAGCGATGAGGTCGTGAAGTCGTGCAGGCGGGGCGTCGTCTGATGACGTCTGTGGGATGCGGGTGCGGTCTACTCGGTGGCGCCGTGTGGGGGGTGCGGTTCTTCCTATGGGCTGGGGGCGGGGTCGCGGGGACGTACCGCTTTCACCCCCTGGGGCGGGGGTCGCGGGCCCTCCTTCCCACACCCCCTGGGGTGGAGGTGCGCGGTCCTGTGTCCGGGCTGGGGCTGGGGTCGCGGGAACGTGCGGCAACACCCCCTAGGGCGGGGGTTCCGGTTCTTCCTTCCCACACCCCCTGGGGCGGAGGTGCGCGGTCCTGTGTCCGGGCTGGGGCTGGGGTTGCGGGAACGTTCGGCAACACCCTCTGGGGCGGGGGTTGCGGTCCTTCCTTCCCACACCCCCTGGGGCTCGGAGCTGTGGGTGCGTGCGGCTTTCACCCCCGGCACTGACCGGTACCGCGGTCATCCGCGGGAGTAGGCACCAGCGTGGAGCCCCCGCACCGCCGCCGGCGCCCCCAACCTTTCCAACCGGTGCAGGTGTGCGCACCTCGCGCGGACCCGCCCCCGGAAAGCGCACCCCCACCGCCCACGATGTGCGCCCAACGAAACCGCCCGGTGGTCTGCCGGACGCCGACTGCGCGGGGACGGATCCACGCTCCGCGACTGTACCTTCACAGGCGATCGGGCTCTTGGAAACCAGTCACCTGTGGCTGCGACCACAGACCGCCGTTCCCAGATGGCGGACGTCTTGGAAACCTCACAGTCCGCCTCACCCCCTGGAGCCCGGGCCGAGTACCGCCCTACCCCAACCCCCTGGGGCCGGGGCGGGAAGCCACCCGCGGCCCTCACCCCCTGCGGCGGAGGAAGCAGCGATGCCCTCCGGCAGTGGCTCAGGGCCCCGGTCAGGTGAGAAACCCCCTGCGGCGGAGGTAGCGGTTCGCCCTCCGGCTGTGGGTGAGGGGCCCGGCCGGGTGGGAACCCCCTGGGCTGCGGGTGTGGTGTCCACGGTGTCCGCCCCGGGAGGCGACTCCCCGTGTACACCCGCGCGTTGCCGGGCGCATGGGTGCCGATCACCCGGCGGGGCTAGAACGTGGCCGGGGGACGTGTGCGGTTCCGGTCAGGCGGGGCCGCGCCCCCGTACGGGAAGGAACGCCGATGTCCGACGACCACCTGACAGTGCTGCCGGAAGATATGGCGCGGGCCGGTGAGGACCTGCGCGAACCCGGTCGGCTCGTGCGCGAGGCCTTCGCCCGGCTGCGGACGGCCCGGCAGTCCCTCGGGGCGGTCTGGGGGTCGGGCGATGACATCTCGGAGTCCCTGACGAAGAACCTCACCCCCATGATCGAGACGCTGGACGAGTACGGCGAGGCGCTGCCCACGGCTTTCGACCAGGCGGCCGACCGGACGCTCCAGATGGCCCGCAACTACGAGGTCAGCGAGGACTACGCCTTCGACGTCAGCAGCGACCTGGGCTCCGGGTCGGGCTACGGCGGGGGTGGTGGCGGCCGCAACGGCTGACGGTCCGGGTGAGGCCCGGGACGCCGAGGGGCGGCCCCCTGGAGGGGGCCGCCCCTCGGCGTCGTGGGACCGGTGCGGGTCAGCCGTCGTCGCGCGGCTTCCAGGTGCGTCCCCGGCCCGCCTTGCGGGGCTTGGCGGGCTGGGGGCGGTAGGCCGGGGAAGCCTCCTCCTCGGCCATCGGAGTGGGCTCCGCGTCGCGCGGCTCCGCCCGGTCGCGGACGACCGCCCTGCGGCGCGGACGGGCGGCGGCCGCCGCCGGGGCCCGTTCCGGTCGGGTGCCGGGGGCCGGTGCCACGGGGCCGGCCGGGACCGGTACGGACACGGGCTCGGCCGCCTGCTGTTCCGGGGCCTCCGGACGGTCCACGCGGACCACGCGGACCCGGCCTGCCTTGCGGCCGGGGGCGCGCTCGTGGCGGACCCGGGTCCTCTGCTCCTCCTTCGGGGCGGGAGCCGCGGGGGCTGCGGGAGCCGCGGGAGCGGCGGGTGGGGACGGAGGTGCGGGCGGGGCCTGGGCGGCGGCCTCGGGTGCCTCTCCCCCGGCCTTGGGTTTCTCTTCCCCGGTCTCGGCGCCGTCCGTGTCGGGGGGCGTGACGGCGGGAGTGTCCCGCACGGGCTCCGGGGTTTCGGCCGGAGCGGGCGCGGGAGCGGCCGCGGGGCTCTCCGGTGCCGGGGTCGCCCCGTTGAGGGCGGCGAAGGCGTCCCCCTGCTCAGCGGGGGTATCGCGTGAGCTCCGACGGCCGGTCGGGGACGCGTCGGCGTCCTCCTGCCCGGTGGTGGTGCCGACCTCGGCGGGCGGGGCGGCCGGGGCTTCGGCGGCCGTGTTCTCGTGAGGACCCGGGGCGTCGTCGGGCTCCGGTGTGCCGGGGGCCTCAGCGGTCGTGGTGGCGGAGTCGTCCGGGGCCGTTTCTCGGACGGGCTCTTCCGGGACGGGGGTCTCGTCCCACCAGGAGTCGTCCTCGGCATCCGCCGTGGTGGTCGTGTCAGCCGCGGTGGTCGTGTCCGTCGTCGGCCTGTGCGCGGGGGTGTCCGTGGCGGTCTCGGCGTACTCCCCCTCGCGGAGCGCCCGGAAGGCGGCGTCCACGGTGGCCCCGTCGTCCGGGGCGGGTTCGGGGTCCAGAGCTGGTTCGGGCTCCAGGGCGGTGGTGGTCTCCCCGTCGTCGTCGGCCGTGGTGCCGGCCGCGGCCTCCTCCTCCCAGGCGCGGGTGAGCCGTTCCCAGGCGGCGTCGTCGCCCACCCGGACGAAGGCGTCGTCATCGTCCCAGTCCTCCGCGACCAGCACCGGGCGCGGCTCGGCGGCCCCCCGGTTCCGGGAGGACGGCCGTACCGGCCGCTCCGACCCCGAGTGGTCCGCCGCGTGGTGGGCGTGCACGGCCGCGTGGACCTCCTCGGCCGTCGAGCCCGGCCAGGAGCAGTGGAACAGGGTGGCCAGCGGCTGGCTGGTCTGCGAGATGAGCCCGTCCGCGTCGATCGTGCAGTTGCCGCCCAGCGGCCAGCTCCCGAGGATGACGGCGGTGACGCCGCGGTGCTGCCCGTGCAGCAGGAGGCCGGACAGGGCGTGCTCGTGCTGGGCCTCGGGCGCGGAGATGATCAGGGCGAGCGGGGCCCGGTCCTCCTCGGCCATGGCGTGGAGTTCGGTGGCGAGCACCGCCAGCGCGTCCTCCGTTCCGGGGACCAGGGTGACCGGCTCGCACGGGCGGTCGCGCAGCAGGTCGCGGCCGGTCTCGCCGAGCAGCCGGACGGCCTCGTCCTCGGTGATGAGGATCCGCACCGCGAGGGGTTCGGTCGGGTCGAGGGCGTTGGCGATCAGGCGCCGGGCCGCCCCGTCCGCCCCCTTGCCGGTGAGGCCCAGGCCGGGGACGTGGTCGAGTTCGACGGTGACCCGCTCGTCGATCTCGGCGCCGGGCTCGGGGCGCGGCGGGACCGGCGGCAGCGCCAGGCGGCGCGGGCGGCCGGTGAGGCGCCGGGGCAGGCTGAGCGCCATCCTGGGGACGAAGGAGCCGCGCTTGCCCAGGAGGTAGCCCCCGGCGAGGCCGGCGAACCCCACGAACCCGGCGACCGCGCCGTCGGGGATCTCCAGGACGACGACGCGGGGGCCGTCGTCCTCGACGGCGGCGGCGTTCTCCACGGTGATGAGGGACCGGTCGGCCTCCTCCTCCGCCGCGGCGGCGCCGTCAGCGGCGTCGTCGCCGGTCTCCTCCGGGGCCGTGTCCGTGCCGGCCTCCTCCTGCGGGGCCGGGGTAGAGGCGGGAGCGGACGCGGGGGCGAGGGTGTAGGCGATCTCGACGCGGCGCTGGCTCTCGGCGGGCCCCTCCACCGGCTGCTCGGCCCCCCTGCCCGTGACCTCGGTGTCCGGGGCGTCCTCCCCGAGCTCCTCCTCCAGGTAGTCGGCCACCGCCTGGGCCCGCTCCCGGGACAGCTCCCGGTTGCGGTCGGCGTTGCCGCTGGGGTCGGCGTGCCCGGTGATCGCGACGGGGACGTTCTCGTCCCAGTGGTCCCCCAGCATCTCGACGGTGGGGGCGAGGTCCTCCCGCATCCGCTCGGTCAGCTCGGCCGATCCGACCGCGAACCCGCTGATGGTGCGGGTGCGCTCCACCGGCCCCTGCTCCGCGGTCTCCTGCGGGGCCGCGGGGGCGCTCTCCTCCCGGTCCGGCGACTCCTCGTCCTGGGCGACGGTGTCGGCGAAGGCGGCGGCGGGGGTGACCGCGGTGGCCGCGACGGCGGTGGCGGCGATGGCCTGGAGCGGTCCGAACGGGCGCAGGCGCAGGGGCACGCCCCGCAGGCGGGCCACGGCCTCGGCGGCGAGAGCCAGGGCGAACATCCCCCACAGCGCCCACAGCGCGGTGATCAGCACGGCGGCGGGCACGCCCGGGGGCAGCCGCCAGCCGCGCAGGTGGGCGAGAGCGACGTCCCAGGAGGGGAGCGTGTCGGGCCAGGCGGCGTGCCACAGCAGGACGTAGGGGACGCCGACGAGGAAGGCGAGCGCGAACACGGCCGCGCCGAGCCTGTTCAGTGGATGCATGTCCGCCTCACAAAGGTGCTCAGGGGGTCGTCGTCTGTGTGTAGGGACGTGCCGTGGCGGTCGTCTCGACGGTGGTCGATCCGGCCGGGACGAGGGTGAAGGAGTAGGACATCGTGCAGGTGACGGTGACGGTGTCGCCGGAGACGCTGACGGTCCCGGTGGCCCCGGCGGAGGAGAGGAAGGCCTGGGCGGCGGCGGAGGCGGCGGCCGGGTCCAGCGGGACCTCGTCGGCGCCCTCGCGGTACGTGTTCCAGTCGAGCTGCTGGGCGCCGACCCGGGCGGCCTCCTGGGCGAGCGTGGCGGTCTGTCGCCGGGCCTGGAGGAGTTCCCCGCCCTCGTAGACCAGGCCCAGGCACGCGATGAAGGCGACCGCCATCACCGCGACGAAGGCGCTGACCTGTCCGCGGTCGTCCCGCGCGGCGGCGGTGGTCACGGCTGCCCCCGGAAGGTGTCCACGGCGACGGTGGCGCCGCCCTCGATGGTCTGGCCGCCGGGGAAGGCAACCCCGTACAGATCGGAGAAGTCCACCGTGCAGTGGACGGTGACGGAGACCGCGCCCCCGGCGGCCAGGCCGCCGTGGTCGACGGTGGTGGTGTGGTCGGTGCAGGCCATGCCCTGCTCCTGGAGCCCGGCGGCGGCGATGGCGGTCGCCGTGGAGGAGGCGGCCGTGGGCGTGCGCTCCAGCGAGGCGGCGCGGGCGGCGGAGTGGGCGACCTCCCCGACCGTGGCCCGCGCGTCGACGACGCGGCCGGCGAAGACCATGAGCATGGCGAAGGTCAGCAGGGCGGGTGCCAGCAGGGCCAGCTCCACCGAGGCCGAGCCGCGGTCGCGGTCGCGGTGCCTCACGGTGTCTCACCTCCGGGGACGAAGCGCTCGACGGGGGCCACGGACACGTGCCGCACGTTCCAGGTGACCCCGGGGACGAGGCTGGGGACGGAGCCGGTCACGGTGACGGTGACCTCCTCGGCCCCGCGTTCGACGGCGATGTCGATGTCGGACAGGACGGAGCCGGAGGGCGCGGCCGCCGGGGCGGCCGTGCCCTCCACGGTGCGCGACTGCTCGGCCGTGCGGCGTGCGAGGTCGGCGGCGACGTGCTCGCCGTGCATCCACAGGGCGGCCTGGACGACCAGCATGACCAGGAGGAGGAGCGCGGGGGCCGCAACTGCCAGCTCGGCACTGCCCCGGTCGTCTTTCTGCTGTCGCAAGGGAGTCTCCTACGGAGTGCCGAAACTGGCGATCTCTTCGGCGACGAAGGTGCTGATACCGCCGACCGCCGCGATGCCGACGAGGATGAGGAGCGCGGTGACCACCACCGTCTCGGTCGAGTAGCCGCCGTCGTCCTTGGGCAGGGTCAGCGCGGTGACGATGCGGTAGTACAGCTCTTTCATGGTGCTTCTCCAAGCAGGGGATCAGGTACTGAAGAGGATGAGGTTCATGGCCGGGTATCCCAGAAGGACCAGGAACCCGGCGAACAGCAGGACGACGGGCAGGCTCATTCGCTCCGTTGAGGCCTGGGCGGCGGCCTCCATCTCGGCGAGGAACTGCACGCGCAGGGTCTTGGCCTTGGCGGAGAGGGAACTCCGGACCCGGGCGCCGTCGGCTCCGGCCAGGTGCAGGCTAGCGGACAGTTCCGCGAACTCCGGGGTGTCGTAGCGTTCGCCCAGTTCGCGGAGCACCTGCCAGGCGGGTACCCGGGTGAGGGACGCCTCCCGGAGGGCGTCGCGGATCGCGGCCATCGCCCAGCCGCCGCCGTTGGCAGAGGCGTCGGTGAGGGCGCCGCTGACGCCCGCGCCCCCGGCCAGGGAGACCACGACCAGGTCGGCGAAGCCGGACAGGGTGCGGCGCATCTCTTCCTTGCGCTTGGTCGCCTCGTCGTTGAGGGACAGGTCCGGGGCGAACCACATGAGGAGGGCGAACCCCACCCAGAGGATGACCGGCACGAGAGGCCCGTTCAGCACCCCCAGGGGGGACAGCAGCAACCCCATCACCGGCGGGAACAGCACCCCCACCACCACTCCCGCCGCCTTCTCCGCCAGGTAGCCGCCCGGGTCGCGGTCGCAGATCCTGAGGTTGCGCGCGGCGCGCTTGCCGGGCAGACCGGCGGCGTGCAGCAGGGGGACGCCGACCCGGCCGAGCCGGGTCAGGAGGCCGCCCTCGGAGGGGCGCAGTGCGAGCCGTGCCGGCGGGCGGGGGCCGGACAGGCGCTCGGCCAGGGTCGGGCGGGCCCAGCGGGCCGCCGCCAGCGCCCACAGGGCCAGGCCCAGGGCGGCGCCGGCCAGGGCCGCCGCGGTCGTGGGGTTCACAGCGCGGCCTCCTTGAGCGGGTCGGGGGCCAGGACGCGCGGCCCGAGGGAGAAACGGGACATCCGGGTCATCCACACCACGGCGGTGGCCCAGATGCCGCCGATGGCCGCCAGGACGATCTGGCCCAGCAGGCCGTCGAACGGGGCCAGGTACTCGGGGTTGAACAGGAGCATGAACGCCGCCATCCCCAGCGTCGCGCCCATGATGATGCGCGAGGAGGTGCGCAGCCGCGCCCGGCCGGCCGACACTTTGACCAGCATGGCGGCCTGGTCGCGGGCGGACTCGGCCAGGGCGCCGAGCAGGACGCCGAGGTCGGTGGCGTGCCGGGTGGCGGCCATCGCCAGGGCGGAGGCGACCAGGTCGCCGGTGGGGTTGTCGACGGTGCGGGCGAAGGTGTGGAGCGCGTCGCGCGGCTCGCGGCCGCGGCGCATGTCGTCGGCCAGCCGCTGCACGGCCCCGCGCAGCGGTTCGGGGGCGATGGGCGCGGTGGCGGCGACCGCCTGGTGCAGGCCGGAGGACCCGGCCATGAGGTCGCGCAGCATCTCGGTCCAGGCGGCGACCGCCTCGACCCCCTCGACCTGCTGCTTGTGTTCGGCGTCGCTGCCCAGGACCTGCGGGGCCCACCAGACCGCGGCGGCGGCCAGCGCCCCGGCCACCGGCCAGCCGGTCAGGAGCCAGGCGCCGACGCCGGCGGCGGTCGCGAAGGCGACCCTGCCCGGGCGCGGGAGCGGCCGGGACCGGCCCCGGCGGAGGCGTTCGGAGACCAGCGGGGCGGCCCAGACGAACAGGAGGAAGACGCCGAGTCCGGCGACGCCCCCGGCGGTGGCGAGCAGGAGCGTGTTCGTGTTCACCGGCCCCACCCCGCCGTCTCCGCCTGGAGCGAGAGGGGGTCGAAGCCGTGGTCGGCGAGCACGTCGAGGGTGTCCGGGCTGGGCGGGGCCGCGGCGAGGCGGCCCTGGCGCGGCGAGTAGCGGTAGATCTCGTTGGAGACCACGTTCTGCCCCTCCGCGCCCACGACCTCGCGCACGCTGGTGACGCGGCGTTCGCCGGTGGGCAGCGCGGAGACGTGGACGACCAGGTGGACGGCGGAGGCCACCAGCGACGCGGTCGCCTCCAGCGGCAGCCGTTCGGCGGACTGGGCGGCGTAGGCGCCCAGCTTGGTGAACGCCCCGGCGGAGCCGGCCGCGTGCAGGGTAGTGAGGCTGCCGTCGTTGCCCTGGCTCATGGCGTTGAGCAGGGGGACGGTCTCGCTGCCGCGGGTCTCCCCCACGATGACGCGGTCGGGCGACATGCGCAGCGCGGTGCGGACCAGGTCGGCGATGGTGATCTCGCCGACGCCCTCGATGTTGGCGGGGCGGGCCTGGAGGGCGACGCAGTCGGGGTGGGCCTCGCGGTCGCGGTCCAGGCCGAGCTCGAAGACGTCCTCGATGGTGACCAGGCGCTCGGTCGGGGGGATCTCCGAGGCCAGGGCGCGCAGCAGGGTGGTCTTGCCCGCGCCGGTGCCCCCGGTGACGACCATGTTGCGGCGGGCGCGCACGGCGGCCCGGAAGAGGGAGACCAGGGCCGGGTCGAGCGTGCCGAGCTTCTCCAGCCGGCGCAGCGACGAGTGGGTGTACCGGTGGCGGCGGATCGACACCGAGGGCTGGCGGGAGACCTCCATGACCGCGTTGAGGCGCTCCCCGCCGGGGAGCTGGAGGTCGAGGATGGGCGCCCCGGGGTCGAAGCGGCGCTCGCCGCTGGCCGACTCGGCGGCCAGGCGGCGGACCAGGGCGATGACGTCGTCGGTGTCGGCGAACAGCCCGGCGTGCAGGCGGCGGCTGCCGTCGGCGAGCCGCACCCAGGCGTCCACGCCGTTGATGTTGATGTTCTCGATCTCGGGGTCGTCGAGCAGGGGCTGGAGCGGCCCCACACCGGTGACCTGGGCGAGCGAGGCGGCGGCGATGGCGGCCTCGGTGGCGGGGGCCAGCAGGGGGCGGCCCTCGGCCAGGGCTGCGCGGGCGGCCTCGTCGAGGATGTTGGCGATGACCCGGTCGGCGCGGGCGCGGTGCTCCTGCGGGGTGTCCGGGTCCTCGCCGCGGGTCTCCTCACTGATCCTGCGGCCCGCCTCGGCGGACACGTAGGCGACCCACTGGGCCTCCACCCGGTCGGTACCGGGGTCGAGGAAGCGCTCGGCGGCGCGGTCCGCGAACTCGTCGGGCGGGGTCATGCGTTCACCCCCGGGGGCAGCGGCGCGTAGACGACGGGCTCGGTCCGGGCGGCGGCCAGTGCGCGCGCCAGCCGGTCGGCGGCCCGGAACAGGGGGCGCTTCTGGGGCCGGGCGATGTCCTGTTCGCCGCGCAGGAACCGGGCGGAGCGGGGGTCGTCGGGCACGCGCCCCCAGACGGCGGAGCCGAGGGCGCCGGTGATCTCGCCGACGCCGCCGCGGCCGCCGCAGACCACGACCGTGAGGTCGCGGGCGGGGAAGGACGGGGCGAGGAGGTGCTCGCGGGCGCGGCGCAGCTCGGTGAGGCGCTCCGAGACGACGAGGACGGCGTGGTCGACCCGGGCGACGAGGGCGCGGGCCGGGGAGGAGGGGGTGAGGCGGCCGAGGTCGAGGACGGCGACCGGCGCCGCCATCGCGCCGAACGGCAGGGGGTGCTGGCCCAGGAGCCGCACGGCGCCCTCGGCGGGGTCGGCGGTGATCGGCGCGGGGCAGACCCGGAGCCCGCCGGGCAGGGCCTGGGTGTGGGCCTCGGGGTCGGCGCCGCCGCCGCGGCGCATGGCGGCGGCCAGGCCGGTCAGGCCGGGCTCGGTGGGCAGGCGGCGCCAGACGGCGACCGCTCCGCCGGAGGGGTCGGCCTCCACCAGCACTCCGGGCGCGTCCCCGGGCCAGACCGCGGCCAGGGCCATGCCCAGGCTGGTCACGCCCGGGGCGCCGCCCAGGGAGAAGACGGCGACCGTCGTCGTCATCACGCCCCTCCGCGCGGGTGGACCTGCACGAGGCTGACCTGTCCGGCGGAGGCGGCCGCGGCGATGCGGGCGGCGTCGGCGGAGGAGACCAGCAGCTCGACGTTGACGGCGCCCTCGACCCCGGGGTCGGGGACGAGGGTGCGGACCAGGGCGAGGTAGGCCTGGGGGGCGCCGTCCTCCTGCTGTTCGCCGCCGCTCACGACCACGGACACGCTGGCGCCCGCGCCCAGGGAGGCGGGGAAGCGCCCGGGCTGGAGGGTGGCGCCGACCAGGGCCCGGTCGGACTCGGGGAAGGCGGCGTCGGCGCCCAGGGCGGACTCGGGCAGGACCCCGCCCTCGACCACGGGGAGGGTGAGGGTCAGGCCCACGACCTCCTCCAGGCGGGCGGCGTCCACGAAGGACAGGTCGGAGGACACCGACATCTCCGAGACGCGCAGGTCGTCCATGGTGAGGACGTGGCCCGCGGGGAGGTCGGTGTCGGCGACGACCACCCCGGTGCGGTCGTCGAGGCGTTCCAGGGCGATGACGCCGCTGAGCGCGCCCGCCGTCGTCAGGGTGAGGGCCAGCGCCAGCCACCGCCAGCGCCGGGCGCCGCCGCCGGAGAGCCGCACGGCGGGGGGCTGCTGTGTCTGCCGCCCCGCCCCGGGGGGCGGGGCCGTCGTCGTCTCGACCACGTCTGTCTCAGTTCTTCTCGGTGTCAGTGGGTGTCCGTGACGAGCCCGTGGGACTCGCGGACGGTGAGGTCGACCTCGGAGGTGCTGGTGAGCTGGTCGAGGGCGCCGCCACCGCCGCCGGAGAAGCTCCACTCGGTGTCCCAGAGCACGCGGACGGTGACGGTGCGGACGCCTTCGGGGGCCGCGTCCGAGGCCGAGGTGTAGACGTGCCCGCAGTCGGGGGAGGCGGAGTCGGCGTCGTGGACGGCGGGGTCGAAGGGGGTGCCGGGGCCCTCGCACTCCACGGTGGAGCCGTCGCCCATGGTCCACAGGGTGCGGGCGGGGGTGGCGGTCACGGTGAGGGAGGAGTCGCCCAGTTCGGCGGAGGTGGACTCGGCGCCCCAGCTCTGGGGGTCGACCCACAGCCACAGGGGGGTGTTGACCAGGATGAGGGAGTCGGTGCCCGGGGAGGTGGCGATGGTGGGCTCGGGGAGCTGGAAGGAGGCCATGGCCTCCTCGATGCTGGTGAGGGGGTCGGTGCCCTCCTCGCCCTCGGCGGCCTCGGCGAAGACCTCCTCCCAGTCGATGGCGTCCCAGTCGACCATGTTCTCCCAGTCCATGGACTCCCAGTCGATGGCGTCCCAGTCGACGTCGGCGTACTCGTCGGAGCCGCCCGCGCCGCCGGTCCCCCCGGAGCCGCTGGCGCCGGGGGTGCCCGGGACGCCGCCGTGCTCCAGGAGCCAGCGCAGCAGGATCTGGCAGCCGTTGCCGCCGGAGGTGCCGCACTCGACGCTGCCGAGGAAGGAGCCGTCGTCGGCGTGCGCGGGTGCGGCGCTCAGGGTCGCCAGCACCAGGGCGGCGGCGGCCGCGGCAGCGGCGGGGGGTAGGGGTCTCAACATGATCCGGCCTCCCAGATGCGCAGTTCGGACACGCGCCAGGCGAGTCCGTCGTGGATGAGCGTGGCGTCGACCTTGCGGGGGCCCGCCGTCCCCGCGGAGCCGCCGGTCCGCCAGGCGGAGTCGTCCACGCAGTCGGCGACGACCGCGAGTTCGGGGCTCTCGACGGTGACGGCCGGGTCGAGGACGGGCTCGCCCTCGGCGTTCCCGCCCGCGGCCGCCTCGTCGAGCGCGGTCCGCATGATCTCCCGGGCGGCACCGACCGCGTGGTCGTCGAGGGCGCGCGAGGCCTCCTCGTCTCCGTGGGAGGCCGCGACCACCGCGTCCCACATCCCGGTGTAGGCCGCCAGGGCGGCCTCCTCGTCACCGCCGGCGGCGGCGGTGGGCGCGGGCCGCGGTTCCGTTCCGGCGCCGTCGGTCTCCGCGGCGGGTGCGGAGCACCCGGCGGCGGCGAGGAGCGCGCAGACGGTGAGCGCCAGGCGGGTCGAGCCGGATCGCATCGCGGCCTGTTCCCTTCGGTGTGCTCCGCCCGGGCGGGACGGGGGTGGGGGGTGGGGAAGCGGCAGGTGGGGCGGGTCCGCGGGGGGACGGGCCGACACCGACCGATGTGGGTTTGCGTGTGTTTCACGCTCTCTCAGCGTGAGAGTACCGAGAGCGCACAGTACACAACAACCCCCCAGAACGAGAAATAGGCCCTACATAGGGGAGATTCGACGCAACCGAAAACCGAAGGCCCGGTGGATCGCACAGAAACGGGCAGCCGAATGGCTGCGTGGGCCGGTGTCGCGGCACCTCCGCGCTCCGGCGCGGCGGTGCGGGCGGCCCGCGCCCGTCCCTCTGGCCTACCCCCGGATCCAGGGTGGAACACCTGCCCCACGGGGAGACCGGCACGGAATGAACCGCGGGGGATCACCCGGCGAAGTCTCGGTCTCCCGACCGGCACGAACACGGTGCTCGAACGAAGTCCAACGTTTCCGTGACACACCAACATGAACAGAAAGGGAAGAACCACCACTTCCACATGCACGGTTCGTGGTGCTAACGTAACCCCACTCCGCGGGCGGGTCGAAGGGGAGGGGATCGGGCGTGCCGCTGGATCCCAACATGTCCGACTCCAGCCGCAAGGCCATCCAGGTCCTGACCGGCATCGAGGTGCCCACCGCCGACCCACCGGCGATGCGCGCGGCGGCCGAGATCTACGACGGCCTCTGGTCGAGGCTGTCCCAGGACCTCAAAGATCTGATGAACACCGTGCGCGGCCGTGTTCGCAGGAACTTCGGCGGCCGTGCGTCGGATTACTACGACCGGTCCATCAACCAGTTCACCCAGGGCGAGAACGACTACCTGGGGTCGGCGGCGGAGATCTCCCGGACCCTGTCCGTGGAGCTGCGCAAGGGCGCGGCCAACGCGGAGTACATGTCCGCGATGGTGATGGTGCAGTTCGCCCAGCTCCTCGTGGAGATCGCCTGGGCGATCGCCATGGCCAAGTTCACCTTCGGCGCGACGCTGAAGTACATCCCCATCTTCAAGATGATCCGCAGCCTGGCCATGCAGCGGGTCCTGGCCTGGTTCCTCCTCACCGTGCCCGGCCACCAGATCATCAGCCAGCTCTTCGCGAGCATGGACAGCGTCATCCAGCGCATCCAGATCGCCAACGGCACCCGCGACACCTGGGACCACGACCTCACCAAGGGGGCCCACGTCGGCGCGGTGATGGAGGGGCTGGTCTCGGCCGGGCTGTCCGGGCTGGTCGGCGCCGTGTTCGACAGGCAGATCGTCAACCTGCTCAACAACCGGATCGACGTGCTGGGGGACCTGCCCGATCCCGTGCCCGTGCCGCCGGTGGGCAGGGGCGTGCCCGAACCCCTGCCCACGCCCCCGCCCCTGCGCGACATCGACGACGTGGTGCCGCCGCCCGCGGGTTCCGGACGGCCCGACCCCGTGCCGTCGGCGCAGCCGGACCCCCCGCCGCCGCGGCCGGACGTCCCCCCGACCGGTCCGGACGCCGACGTCCCGCCCCCTCCCCCGGGCGGGGGGCGCCCCGACCCCGACACGGTCCCCCGCCCCGACCCGGCGCCGACGCCGCGCCCCGATCCGGCGCCGGTCGGCGGCCCGGTCCCCGTCCCCGGGGCCGGAACCGGCGGGCGCGGGCTCAACCGCGACCTCGCCGACGTGTTCTCCCGGCACCGGGACGAGATGGCGGTGCCGTTCGGCTCCAACGCCCCGCCCGGGGCGACCGCCTGGAACAACGCCGCCAACCGGGCCCGGTTCCGCGAGGACATGGCGGGGGTGTTCGAGCGCAACTTCGGCGCCTCGCTGGGGGCCGACCAGGCGCGCCGCCTGGGCTCCGACTACGCGGACACGCTGGTGCGCACCTGGAACACCCCGGACGCGGGGGCGCAGCTGTCGCGCACCCTGGGCGACCACCTGCCGCCGCCCGTGCGCGAGCACCTGTCGCGGCTGCCCCAGGACATGCTCGACCCGGTGTACCAGCACTTCCGGAGCAAGGGGATGTGGTTCACCCAGCTCGGGGTCGGCGCGGGCTCGGGGGCCGCCGAGGGCTACCTGGGCGAAGGCCTGGGCAACGCCGCCATGGGCGAGGGCTTCAAGGCGTCGGTGTACTCCGCCACGTCCGGCGCGAGCATGAACACCGTCCAGCAGGTGTCGACCGACTCGGCGTTGGCCGGCATCGACGCCCTGAGCGGTTCCCCGGACCCGAACACGCAGACGGTGCCGCCGCCCGGGGAGGACACCCGCCCCGGGCCGGAGCCGGTCGCCGACCCGACGCGGGACAGGGTGCCGACGCAGACCGCCGACGGCGCGGGCTCCGACCAACCGCCGGGGCCCGGGCCCGGTTCGGGGCGCGGCGGGACGGACATCGTCGTGGACCTCGGCCGCGGCGACCGGAACGACGACCCGGACTCCGACGGCGGCACGCCCGTCCGGAACGGGGACGGCACGCGCACGGACGACGAGGACGGCCGCGTCCGGCCGCCCCGGCCCCAGGACGGGCCGGTCGCTCCGCCCGAGACCGGCGGTCCCGCGCGTGTGCCGGAGCAGCCGTCGTCCCCGGAGCGCTCCGGGGACGGCGCCCCGGAGGCGTCGCAGGACACCCGGGGCCACCAGGAGCGCCCGCCCGCGCCGGGCCGGGGCGGGGAGGCCGATGGGGCTCCCGCACCGTCCCCGGACGACCCGCCCGCGCCGGTCGGGATCGACGGCCGCGAGGAGTTCGGGGATGCCCCGGCGTCCCCTTCTCCCCCTCTCGGGCACGACGTCCGCACGCCCGGTTCGGGCGAGGGCCGGGAGTCCGCGCCGCCTCCCGGAACGGACGGCGCCGTGCGCACCGACCGGCCGGGCCAGGAGCAGGCCGGGGGTCCGGCCGCCGCCCCGCCGCCCGTGGTGGCGGGAGGCGACCGCGGCGCGCCCCAGCCCGGCCAGCAGCAGGGCGGTACGGGCGGCGACACCCGCACGCAGCGCACCGGGGACGGGGCGCGCGCGAATGGGGAGGGGAACGGCCCGGCCCCGGTCGACCCGAACACCCCCGTGCCGACGGAATCCGGCCCGCCGGACCCCCACGGGCAGGACCCCAGCACGCCCGGTTCGGGCGGGGGCGAGGGCCGGGAGTCCGCGCCGCCTCCTCCCGGAACGGAGGACGGCGGGCGCTTCGAGGTGCCGCCGACTTCCACCGGGGAGCCGGCGACCGGCGGCGAGGTGCCCCCGCCGCCCGCCGGGGGCACCGAGTCCCGCGAGGCCGCCGCGGAGGAGGCGCCCGCGCCGCGGGTCGAGGACGAGAACCCGCGTCCGCACGAGGACGGGCGGCCGGAGGAGGCGCCCGCGCCGCCGCGGGCCGAGGACGAGGACCCGCGTCCGCACGAGGATGTGCGGCCGGACGACACGCGCGACACCAGCGCGGACGACGCGGCCCTGGAGCGCGGACCGGACGGCCCGGCCGTGCCGGACACCCCTCCCCCGGCGTACTCGTTCGAGGACCAGCTCAACCCGGGCGGCCGTCCCGGCGAAGCGGAGGCGCCCCCGGTCCCGGAGGTCCCGGTCGCGGAGCGCGACGACCCGGAGTCCGACGACGACGCCGTGAGCGAGACCGACAGCGTTTTCAGCGAGGACGCGGAGTCGGTGGCCACCGACGCGACGAGCCCGCCCGACGACACCGGGCGGGATACTCCGGACCTGTTCGACGACACCGAACGGGACGAGGCGCCGCCCGCCTACGAGGACGAGCGGTCGTCCCCGCCCGCGTACCCGTACAGCGACCTCGTCGGCGTCCCCGGGACCAAGGATGCCAAGGCGCCGGTGTCCCCGCCGTCGTTCGCCGGGGACCTCAAGTGGCTGCTGGGGCCGGTCCCCCTCCTGGCCCCGCCGCCGCCGACCACGGTCCAGGTCTTCACCGCCGAGATCCCGCTGGTCCGGCTCGACAAGAGCGGCCGTCCGATCCCGCCCGGGACGGAGTCCGAGGGCGGCTCCGGCGGTGTGGAGCGCACGCCCGAGGACCGCTCCGTCCCCGCCGAGGAGACCCCCGAGGAGCCGGCACCGACCGTCACCCGCGGGGAGCCGCCCGCCGCGCCGCCGCGGGACGAGGCCGGTGTGCCCGTGACCGAGTCCGGCGATCCCGCCGACACGGACGACCGCACCCTCCCCGGTTCCGGGGACGACGCCCCGCCGCACACCGGCGGCCGCGACGCCGAACGCGACCGCGCCTTCGACGACCTCTACGACGACGACACGTCCGCGCCCCCGCCGCCCGGGGGCGACCGCACCACGCGGGACGACCGCGCCCGCGACGGGTCCGACGACGAGGCCCCCGCACCGCTCCCGCACACCGCCGAGGGCGACCGCACCGCCGACACCTCCGACGACGCCCCGCCGCCCCCGCCGCCGGGGGACGGCGACCGGACGCCCGAGCGCACCGCGGCCCCCGTCGACCTGGACTACCTCGTCGCCACCCGCTTCATCGACCTCGACGGCGTGCACGTCGAGACCGAGCACGTGCGCACGGCGATCTCCGACTCCGTGGACGCCCAGGGCTTCCTCGTCCCCCCGGACGTGCGCAGGGAGGCCCTGGACCACTTCGAGAAGGAGATGCGGAGCCGCTCCGGCGCCACCGCGTTCTTCGGCCGCGACGGGGTCTCCCACACCGTGCGGCGCGGCTCCGACCAGTGGCACTTCCAGGTGCGGCTGCGCGGCGACGGCGGGGACGGGACCGACGGGTACCACCGCGCGACCGTCGCGGACGACGGCGAGGTGCGGACGGCGACCATGCGCACCGACGCCGCCTCCCACGAGGGCAAGGCCGGCGGGTCCTCCTCGCAGGGGACCAAGAAGGGCCTCAGCGCCAAGTTCAACGTGAACCCGCTCTTCCTGTCCGCCACCCCCGACGGGTGGGCCTTCGGCCCCGTCCTGTCCGCGGGCGGCAGCGCGGGCCTGGGGCTGCGGACGATGACGTTCGGCGGCTCCGAGAAGGGCTCCACCGCCCTGGAGGTGAAGGGCAAGGGCGCCCCGGAGGTCTACACGTCCGACCTGCGCGTCCTCGTGGACGTCGCCGCTCCCCCGGGCGGCGTCCGCACGCCCGGCCCGCCCCCCGGCACCGACGGGGGCGCCCCGACGCCGGACCGCGGCCCGGCCGTGGTGCCCCGCGGCGTCGCCCTCGTCGTCCCCGGCGAGGTCAGGCCCCGGCCCGAGGGGGCCCCGACCGTCATGCGCTTCCGGCCGCGGCCAGACGGGGAGGCCACGGGCGGCCCCGGCACCCCGCCCCGCAGGCCGCGCCTGGAGCACGGCGGCCTGCCGGTCAGCGTGTCCTCCGTCGTCCCCACCGGGCCCCGCCCCAGGGGCGGCAGGGCCTACACCGACCTGGGCACCTGGCTGGCCGACAGGCTGCTGCCGCCGCGCACCGGCTCCGACGGCGGGCCCGCCACGGACAAGCGGGCCGATGCCGAGCGCGCCTGGCGCGAGGAGTTCGCCAAGAAGCTCGACAACGACTCGATCCGGCAGTACTTCCCCGCGATGGACCAGGGCCCGGTCCGGCTCACGGCGGTGCTGCCCGACGGGACCGAGCGGGTCGTGCACATCTCGTCCCCGGCCGCGGACTACCGGGCCAAGGGGCACACCCCGCGCGTGGACGAGTTCGTCCGCCACGACGGCACCGAGCAGACGCGCTCCGACACGCAGGGGCGCACGTCCAAGGCGGGCTTCACCGTGGGGGGCGGTTTCGGCGTCGAGATGCGCCTGCCCGGGGGCCGGCTGCGCCTGGACGCCCCGGTCGGAGAGTACGGCTACACCAGGACGTGGTCCTCGGAGACGCAGAACTCCTCCAAGACCGGCCTGCGCGACACCTTCGCCATGGCGACCTCGGACACCGACGACTTCGCCGCCTACGCGGTCGACCGCGACCTGGTGGTGCAGGTGGACGGCGAGACCGAGCGGCACACGTTCACCGGCGAGACCGTCGAACTCCTCTCGGTGCGCGACGCCCGGACCCTGGACGCCGCCGCGCGGGGCCTGCCCGACCCGCACGCCGCGCCCCGGCCGGACACCCGGCCGCCCTTCGACCACCTGCGCGGGGACCGGATCACCCGGTTCGACGGGTCCCGCCTGGGCGGCTTCTCCTGGCCGCGGACGCCGGGCACCGGGGACGGGGACGCGGCGGAGGGGGGTGCCACCCCGGACGGGCGCCCCGACCAGGTCACCGAGCACCTCATCCAACAGATCCTGACGGGGCTGGCCGAGAGGCTCCCCGGCATCGTGGTCCCGGAGCTGTCCCGCACGCACGCCGACTACGCGCGCAGGCCGGGCCGGGAGAGGGCCCCGTACTTCTCCCGCTCCCCGCGCGAGCACTGGGGCCTGCGCCGCAACCGCCGGGTGGCGCGGCAGAACACCGAGAAGGTCGAGCGGATGCTGCGGGAGGAGTTCCTCAACAACAACGGCGAGGCGCTGGCCTCCCGCGACGGCCTGGCCATCCACCTCGACGAGAAGGCGGTCATCGACCTCGGGAGGACCTTCACCGGCAAGGAGTTCCACCGCCCCGGGCTGGTCACCGTCCGGGTGAAGGCCGAGTTCGGCGCGCTCACCCACCAGGAATCCAAGGACGGCAGGACCGGCATCCACGTCGGCGGCGCCGCCAAGCAGGAGTCGGGCCGGGGCAAGGGCGCCTCGCACTCCGGGACCCTGACGGCGGGCCCGGGCCTGGCCCGCGGCAACCCCGAGGACGCCCGCGGCATGGCCAAGACCATGGGCAGCGGGAGCGTGGCCGCGACCATCGCGCGGGCCTGGAACAGGGACCGCTCCCACGGCTCGGAACACAAGTCCGACCAGCTCCTGCTCTTCCCCGAGGGCTCCGACGACTGGAGCGGCGACGTCCGCTTCACCGCGCGCCTGCACGAGTACGACGCCTCGGAGCAGGTGACGGGCAGGGACGAGAGCGTGCCGCTGCTGAGCGCGCCGATCGACGCGCGGTACTCCCTGACCACGCCCAAGATGCTCTCCGAGCCGGTGACCGGCCCGCCGCGGGCGGCGGACGGCGATGTCGAGACCCTGACCGCGGACGAGGCGCGCGCCCTGGTCCAAGGCGCGCTGGCACCGCCCCCGCCGCCCGCCCCCGCCGCGCCGGCCGAGTCCGGCGGCGACGGCCGGACGGAGGGCGGCGGCCGCACCGACGGGGACCGGGACCGGGGCGACGGCACCGACGAAGGGCGCGACGGCCGGGACGGGGGCCGCACCGACGGACGGCACGACGGCCGCGAGGGCCGCGGGGGCGACCGCACGGACGGGCACCGCGACGGCGACGGCGTCCGGGACGGGGACCGCCGGGAGGACGGCCGCACGGACGGGCACCGCGACGGCGACGGCATTCGGACCGGGGACCGCCACGAGGGCGACCGCACCGGCGAAGGGCGCGAAGGCCGCGACGGCGAGGGCGCCCGGGACGGGGACGCCCGGGACGGGGACGCCCGGGACGGGGACGCCCGGGACGGGGACCGCACCGGCGAAGGGCGCGAGGACCGCGACGCCGACCGGACCGAGGACCACCGCGACGGAGACCGCGGGGACGACACCCGCGACCCCGGCCGGGAGCGCCGTGAGCAGGCCGCGCGGGAGGACGCCCGCCGGGCGCGGGCCCTGGTCGACGACGGCGTGCTGGAACGCGTCAACAACGACCTGGGAGGCACCCGCGGCGACCTCGGCGGGCGGGCCCGCGGCCTGCTGTCCGCCCCCGTGTCGCCCCTCCAGTTCGCGGCCGGCCGCAAACTCCTGCACTTCCTGGACACCCGCGGGGGCCGGTCGTTCTTCGAGCGCCTGTTCTCCCCGACCGGCATGGCCGGGGACCCCGCCACCTTCTCCCCCGGCGGCCAGCGCGACGCCATGGACATGACCGGCGGCCTGTTCTCGCCCAACGACGGGCGCGCCGACCTCGTCACCAGGGCCGACCCCGACCAGGTGACCCGGATGCAGCTCACCAGGATGCAGCCGGTCCTGCACGCCGAGACCTCGGTGAACGCCGGGGCCTCGCACAACGTCACCACCAGCGGCAGCGCCCGGATCGGCGCCAACGCGGGCGGCTCGACCAACCCGGACAAGGCCCACGCCGACGGCCCCGACGACCTCACCCCGGCGGCCGCCCGCGGCCCCATCCCCCTCACCGGGCTCTCCGACACCTGGAACTTCTTCCGGTCGGGCCGGACCACCGGGGAGACCGGTACCTTCACCTCGTCGCTGACCATCGTGCCGAAGGCCGCGCTGGGCTACGCCTTCCAAGTCGGCGGCACGGTCACCCAGGCGGTCCAGCTCATGAAGGGCTGGGGCCTGGCCGTCCCGGGCCTGTGGTCGACGCACTACCGGGGCTGGAAGGCGTCGCTCTCCGACCTGGCGTCCGGCTACATCTCCGCGCGCGACGCGCGCCGGGCCGGGGTCATCGTGGACCGCCTACGGGAGAACGCGGACGGGACGCTGGAGGAGGGCGCCCAGCCCGAGCCCGACGACGCCGGGAACGTCCGCGTCCGCGAGGGGTTCGAGCACACCGGGCAGCGGATCCGCCCGGGCGACCCCACCGCGGCGCTGGAGTCCCTGGCCCGGGAGCTCGACAGGCAGGGGTACGAGCTCACCGGCCGCAGCAGGAAGCGACTGTTCGACAGGCTGACCACGCAGCTGGGCAAGTCCTCGGGCACGAACGTCCCGGTCGCCGTCAAGGTGCGGCCCAAGGGCGCCCCGTTCGGCCACGCGTCGTCCTCGGGCGTGGTGCGGGTCAACCTGCGCACGACCGCGCCCGAGGTGGAGTACCTGGGCTCGGCCGACGAGATGGTGGAGTCGCACACCTGGAAGTCCGAGGAGGTCCGGAGCCGTTCGCGCGGCGGCGGCAACTCCGTGGGCGCCGACCACACGCACCTGATCCCCGCACCCTTCGAGGGCCAGGACCGGGGGCCGGACGACCAGCCCGACCACCGGCCCCTGTTCCTGACCCCCGCCGGGGGCGCGGGCCACACGACCTCGCAGGACCGGACCCACTCCGACACGGTGGAGCGGACCCGCACGGTGCAGCTGGAGACCTCCGGCCCCTACGCCAAGGTCGCCCAGCAGGGCACGCTCGAACTGAGCATCGAGTTCGACAGGCCGACCGACGTCCGCAAGGGCAGGGTGCACGTCCCCTTCACCGACAGGCAGGTCGTCGGCTTCGACGTCGACGGCGACGCGGGCCGGATCCGGACCCTGTACCCCGCCTCCTACCTGGACTTCTCCGGGGCGGACGCCCCGCGGACGGAGACCGGCTCCGGCGGCGGCCCCCGGATCGGGGGCGGGCCGGCCGACGACCGCCCCGACCTGGCGGACGCGATGCGGGACCGGCTGGCCCGGCAGTACACCGCGGGCGGGGCCACCGGCCTCGGCGACGGCATCGTCATGCCGACGGCCGTCGGCGGCCACGGGGCGGACGTCCGAGACACGGCGGTCGTCACCATCGCCCGTTCCCTGGGCTGGACACCCGGCCCCGGGGACGCGGCCGACGGGGCGGACCGGGTCTACTCGGCGCAGGAGATCGACTCCGCCCGCGACTTCCTCGCCGACGAGCTGGACCTGGACCCCCGGTACACGCCCATCGACAGCGTCCTGGAGTCCATCGCCCTGAAGTCCCTGTTCTCCGAGGCGCTCGGGGCGGACGAGGGCGTGCCCCTGATGAGGATCGGCTCCCTGGACTGGCGGCTGGGCGTGGCCCCCGACCTGCGCGGGGCCCGGGTCCTGGACGTGCTCCCCGACTCTCGGCTGAACTGGAGCGACACCGAGGAGCACGCCTCCGAGGACGGGCTCTCCCACAGCGCGGGGGCGACCGCCGAGGGCGGGTTCCGGCCGACCGGCATCAACACCGGGCACCCGGACTTCAAGGACCACGCCGCCGTGATGACCGGGGCGCCCAACGTGTCGGCCACGAGCCCGGCCGGCGCCTCCTCCGACGGGGGCGGTCCCAAGACGGACACTCCCCCGACCGCCCAGAACGAGAAGCGGGGCCCGGTCTACCTCATCGAGTTCGACACCACCTGGCTGCTGGGGGCGCGCTCCGAGAGCGGCCTGCCGTTCCTGAAGGACTCCCACCACCAGCACATCGGCCGGGTCAGCGGCAAGGTGAGCGCCTGGGTGTCCCAGGAGGACGCGATCCGGCTCGGCGTCGTCACCGAGGCGCACGCGGGCGACCTGGCCGCCCGGGCGGAGGAGACCCGCCGGGCCGCCGAGGCCATGGGCCGCGAGGAGCTGTCCTACGACGAGGCCCGGGGCGGGCTCACCGACCCGGTCACCGCCTACCGGGAGGCGCACGCCGCCTACAGCGCCGAGCGCGCCGCCGACGGGATGGAGGCGTCCCCCGAGGCGGCCGACCGGCTGGCCCGGGCCCGGAGCGCCTACCTCGCCCAGGAGGCGGAGGTGGAGAGGGCGAAGGAGTCCTACGAGGAGAGCGCCCGGTCCTGGGCCGAGTCGGTGGCCGACTCCCGCCGGGCGTACGACGCGCCGGAGGCGCTCTTCGAGTCCCGGGTCGCGCAGGACCGCACGACGGCGGACGCGCTGAACGAGCGCGGCGAGCGGGCCCGGGAACGGGTCGGGCAGGCCGAGGACGGCGCCGAGCAGGCGGAGCGCACCCTCGACACGCGTGTACCGCGCGGGGACCGCCTGCTCGACACCGACGGCATCGACGCCCGCCTGCGGAGCGTGCTGGACCTGCGCGCGGCCGTCGAGGGGCTCTCCGCCGACACCGGCGCCCCCCGGGACACGGCGGCGGAGGCCGCCCGGCGCGACGCCCTGCTGGACCGAGTGGACACCCTCCTCTCCCAGGCCCGCGACCTGCGCGCACACCTGGCGGACGCCGCCGACCGGGCCCGGGCGGAGATCGGGGGCGTCCTGGACCTGGTCGACTCCTCCCGGACCGGGGCCGAGCGGGCGCTCGGCGACCTCGCCGAACTGCGGGCCGAGCGGGACCGGGCGGCGGCCGAGCACGACCGCCTGGTGGAGGACGCCCGCCTCCGGACCCCCGCCCCGGCCCCCGAGGGGACGCCCGCACCAGAGGCCCCCGCGCCCGCCGCGCGGCTGGAGGACTCCGGGCGGACCCTGGAGGCGCTCGACCGCGAGCTGCGCGACCGGACCGCGGCCGCCGACGCGCTGAAACCCCGCCTGGACGGCCTGCTGTCCCGCACCGACACCCTGGCCCGCACCGAACTGTTCCGCCTCCAGGAGCAGCAGCGCTTCCACGCGGAACTGGAGGGGATCCTCACCGGCCTGGGCGAGAGGCTGGTCGACACGGCCGCGGCCGGGGTCGAGCGGGACACCGCCCCGCCGGGCACCCGGCTGGGCCGGCCGGAGCACGGGACCGCGGTGGACGAGGCGACCGGCCTGCTGGACGGGCACGCGAACGCCCACACCCCGCTGCCGCCGCGCGGGGACGGCTTCACGACGCCCGAGCAGGTGGCGGACCTGGAGCGGCGGATCGAGGGGTTCGCCCAAGACCTGCGGGAGTTCTCCGCGCTCCCCGAGCGCGGCGCGGCCGACGTCGAGGCCATGGAGCGGCGGCGGCAGGAGCTGATCGCCGAAACGGACCGGCTCACCGCTCCGGTGACCGGGCGCGAGGCCGAGGTCGGCACCCGCCTGGACTCCGGCCGCGCCGCGGCGGCGGGCGCGGCCGGACGCCTGGGCCCCGTCCGCTCGGCGGTGAACGACGCGGACGCCCGGCTCGGGGACATGGACACCCGGATCGGCGGGATCGCCGGGCGGTCCGACGCGCTCTTCCCCGGAGCCCCGGAGCGGGCCGCCCTGACCGCTGCCCGGGACGCCGTCGCACGCCTGCGGAGCCTCAGGGACGGCCTGGCCGACCGCCTGGACGGACCCGAGTCCCGCAACCGGACCCTCACCGAGACCGAGATCCCCGTCCTCGAAAGGGAGGAGGCCGCCCTGCGCGGCCTGCGGGGCGACCTGGAGGGGCTGCGCGCGCGGCTGGACGGCGCCGAGGTCCCGGGCCCGGTGACGCGCGGGGACGACGGCTCCGACGACGACGGCGCTCCCCCGCCCGGGGACGGCCGCCGCGAGGGTGACGGATCGACGCGGCGGACGGATCCCGAGGGGGACCGCTCGGACGGGCACCGCGGCCCGCCGCCGTCCGACGACCGCGACGGCGGCCGGGGGGCCGGGCGGGACACCTCGGCCGACGGCTCCGGCACGGACCGGGCCCCGGAGACCACGTCCCGGGACACGGAGACCGACGGCACGTCCGACACCCCGTCCACACCCTCGGACGACGACGCCTCCACGGTGCCGGACACCGACGGCGTCTTCGACCGCACCGCCGACGACCGCGGGCTGCCGCCCGCCTACGACGGCCCGCCCCGGGCCCCCCAGGAGTCCCAGGACACGGATGGCGTGCGCGAGGAGCCCCTGCCCGCCTACGACGACGAGGAGTCCCCTCCCCCCTACCCCTACACCGAGCTGCTGGAGGCCCTGAACGCCAAGGGCCCCAAGGGCCTGCCCGACCCGCTCGGCCCGAAGTCGCCGTACGGCGACCACTCCCCCCTGCCCGTGCCCGGTTCCACCGATGTCCAGGTGTTCGCCCTCCTGGACCACGCCCTGGACACCCTGGGGCCGGACGGGCGCGCCCTCACCCGGGAGACGGGCGAGGGTTCGGGAACGACGCACCGCGCCCCCGCGGAGACCGGCGAGGGCTCCGGGTCGCACCGCGCCCCCGGGGAGGACCGCTCGCCCGACGACGACCCCGGCGACCCGGACGACGACGGCTCCGGGACCGGGACCACCGACGACGGGGACGGCGGGGACCCCGCGCCGTACACGCTGGACGGCTCGCTCGCCGTGGACCGCGATGGCGAGGCCCACGACCTCGACTACCTCATCGGATCGCGCATGGTCGGCCCCGGCCGGCTGCGCACCGACGGCGTCCCCGACGCGGTCGAGCGGTCCCTGCGCGGGATGCGCCCGCGCATGCCGCGGGCCCGGCGGGAGGAGGTGCTGGCCGAGGTCGACCGCATCGCGCGCGAGGAGGGCATGGACCCGTTCTTCACCGGGACCGGCCCGGAGATCACCGTCGGCCCCGCCGGGGACCGGTGGACGGTACACGTCAGGCTGTCCTCCGACCGGCCCGGCGGCGGCGTCCCGCCCGCCTACCGGCACGTGCCCATCCGCGACGGCGAGGGCACCGACGCCGCGATCATCGGCGGCCAGGAGCGCACCCGCACGGTCTCCTCCGGCGACACCCTCACGCGCGGCGCCCGCCGGGGCGTCAGCGTCAAGTTCACCGCCAACCCGCTGTACTTCGGCCCGACGTTCCTGGGTGACCCGATCGGCCCCAGCTTCACTGTGGGCGCCAGTGGCGGCACCCGGCTGCGCGGCGGGGCGAGCGGCGGCTCCTCGAAGTCCACCGCCGTGCAGGCGATGGACAACAGCGGACCGGCCGAGGTCTACGCCACCGACCTGCGCGTGGACCTGGACGTCACCCCGCCCGCCGGGCCGACGGCCCGGGCACCCCGCCCCGCGGTGGTGCGCGACGGCCTGGCCCTGATCCTGTCCGGCAAGGCCGAGAAGCGCCCCGAGGGCGCCCCCGAGCACATCAGCATCCCCCGGCCGCCCGCCGGGGAGGGCGCGGACGACGCCTCCTCCGGCTCCGAGGGGCCCGCGCCCCGCCGCAACCCCCGCACCCTGCACGGCGGCCTGCCCGTCAAGGTCGAGCGGATCGTCCCCCACGGCGGAGAGGACGGGGCCGCCCCCGCCCACACCGACCTCGGCACCTGGCTCGCGGACCGCCTCGCGCCGGACGGCGCCGAGGGCGCCACCGGCAAGGGCACCCGGGGGTCCCGGGGCAGAGCCGCGCGCGACCTGCACAAAGCGATCCGGACCGTGCTCGACAACGACTCCCTCCAGGAGTACCTGCCCCACCTGGACCGGGGGCCGATCACCTTCAAGCTCTTCGGGCAGGACGGCTCGTCCCGGATGGTGCGCCTGGCGTCCTCCGCCACCGAGTACCGCGCCTTCGGGCACGCCCCGCACCTGGGCGAGCTCACCCGCCACGACGGCGCCGAGCACACCGTCACCTCCTCCGGCAGCCGCAGCAGGAACTTCGGGTTCAGCTTCGGCGGCGGCGTGAACATCGAGCTGTCGCTGCCCGGCGGCGGTATGACCCGCATCGACGTGCCCACCCTGGAGTACGTCTACTCGCGCACCCTGGACTCCGAGGGGCACTCCTCCTCCCGGACCGGCTCCCGCCGCACCATCGCCCGCGACATCGCCGACACCGAGGACTTCCTCGCCTACCGCGTCGAACGCGACATCTTCGTGCGGATCGAGGGGGAGCAGAGCCCGCACGCCTTCACCGGCGAGACGGTCGAGATCCTCTCCCGCCGCGACGCGGAGACCCTCCACGACGCCGCCGGGGGCGGGCCGCGCGGGCGCGACCACGGCGAGTCCCCCCGGCCGCCCATGGCCCACCTGCGCGGGGACACCGTCACCGACCTCAGCGGCACGGCCATCACCGGCTTCGAATACCCCGACCGGGACCGGAACAGGGATGACCGCGGCAGTGCCCCGCAGGTCCGGGACAACGGCTCCACGGTGTACGAGGACCTCCAACAGCAGGTGCTGGAGTCCGTCGCCCGCGAGCACCCCGGCATGGTCATCCCGGACATGGCCCGCAACCGCCGGGACTACGCTCGGCGCCCCGGCAACGAGCGGGCCCCGCGCGGCGAGCGCACCTGGCGCGAGAGGTACGGCGCCCGCCGCAACTACGAAGTGGCCCGTGAGAACACCCTGCGCGTCCTGGACGCCCTCACCCCCGACGCGCTGCACGGCCGCACCGGCGAGCTGACGTCGGACCCGGGCCTGATGATCCACCTCGCCGAGAACGCCCTCGTCGACCCGGCGCTGACGGTCAAGGGCAAGGAGGTGGTGCGCCCGGACAGCGTCACCGTGCACGTCCACGCGGAGTTCGGGGCGCTGTCCTTCGACGGGCGCACGCCCACCGAGACCGGCGTGCGGCTGGGCGGCGACGCCAGGAGCGGCGACTCGCGCGGCAAGGGCTCCTCGCACACGGTCAACCTGACGGCGGGAGCGGGCCTGCTGCGCTCCCGGGAGGCCGACGCCCGCGGCATGGGCCGCCGGATGGGCGGGGTGAGCGGCACCCTGAGCGGCTCCCGCGCCCACTCCTCGGACACCTCGCGCGCCGTCACCCACACGGCCGACGAGACCGTCTTCTTCCCCGGCGGCTCCGACGCCTGGCGGGGGCCCGTCGCGTTCACGGCGCGCATGAGCGACTACGAGGGCTCCGACCAGGCCCGCGGCACCGACCAGGGCACGGACCTGTTCGCCGGGCCGATCCGCGCGGAGTACACGGTGATCACGCCCCGGGTCCTCACCGAGACGGCGTCCCCGCCTCCCCGGGAGGGCGGCGAGGACCACCGGAACCTCACCGAGGCCCAGGCGCGCGCCCTGATCGAGGGCCCCTTCTCGGCGCGGACCGCCACGACGGACGGCGGCGGCTCCGAACGCGGCACGGACGGGGACGGCTCCCGACGCGGGACGGACGGGGACGGCTCCCGAAGCGCCACAGACGGCGGCGGCTCTGAACGCGCCACGGACGGCGACGGCTCCGAACGCGGCACGGACGGCGACGGCTCCCGACGCGCCACGGAGGAGGCCGCGACGGACCGCGACGGGGACCGGTCGGCGGGCGACGGGGCCGAGGGGTCCGGACGGCCCCCGAGGGAGACCGCCGAGCAGGCGCGCGAGCGCCGCCGCGCCGAGGACCTCGTCCGGGTCGGCGGCTCCGTCGAGCGGGTCGGCATCGGCTCCGCGAGCCGCACCTTCGAGCTGTTCTCCGGCTTCCGGCGCGGCCTGTTCCAGGGCTTCGAGCGCAAACTGCGCACCTACCTCAACACCACCGGCGGGCGCACCCACTTCCAGGAGCTGCTCTCCCCCACCGGCATGGCCGACGACCCCTCCACCACGGCCCCGACCGGGCGGCGCTCGCGCCCGGAGATGAGCGGCGGCATCCTGTCGCCCCGCGACCTGCGCGTCACCACCGCGACCCGTGTGGAGCCCGACCGGGTCGCGGAGTTCCAGCAGGTCGAGATGCAGACGATCGCCCACGGTGAGACCAGCGTGGAGATCGGCGCCTCCGACACCGTCACCAAGAGCGGCACCTTCCGCGTGGGCGCCACGGGCGGCGGGACGAGCAACCGGATCGTCGACGAGGCCGGGCAGAAGGACCCGGACACGGCCGTTCCGCCCAAGGACGCCACCCGGCCGATCCCCGTGGGCGGGCTCAACAACGCCTGGAACTTCTTCCGGTCCGTGGACGGCACCTCCGCCAAGGCGTCCTTCACCGCCTCCACGACCATCGTCCCCAAGGCCGCCCTGGGCTACGCGTACCGGCTGGCGGGCCGGGCGACCCAGGCGGTGGCGCTGCTGCACGAACGGGGCCCGGGGCTCGCCAAGGAGTACTTCCGCGGGTGGACGGCCCGCTTCCAGGACCTGATGTCGGGCTACATCTCGGCCCGGGACGCCCAGGAGGCGGGCATCGTCCTGGACCGGGTCACCGAGAACGGGGACGGCACCCTCTCCCTGTCCCCCCAGGACGACCCGGCCGACATCACCGATGTCCGGGTCCGGCCCGGTTTCGAGGACTCCGGCCGGCGCATCCGCCCCGCCGACCCCACCGCGGCGCTGGAGAGCCTGGTCGGGGACCTGCGCCGCCAGAAGTACGAGCTCACCGACGGAAGCCGCGAGCGGCTGCTGGAGGCGCTCACCACCCGGTTGGGCACCACGTCCGGCACGAGCGAGCCGGTGTCGGTGCGCGTGCGCAGGATCTCCGGCGACGGCCCCAACCACGGCGGGTCCGCCCAGGACGCCCGGGTCCACCTGGACCTGCGCACCCGGGAGCGCAAGGTCGAGTACCTGGCCTCCAGCGACGCGATCATCGAGTCCCACACCTGGACGGCCGCCACCGGGAGCAGCCACTCCCGCGGAACCGGCGACACGGTCGGCGGCGAGCTCGTCCCGCTCCAGCCCACCCGCTTCGACGGGGATGCGAACCCGCCCGGGCAGGAGCCGAACAGCCGGCCGCTGTTCACCTCGCCGGCCGTCTCGGGCAGCGCCTCCGCCTCCGACACGCGCACCCGCGGGAGCTCCGACGAGGTCACCCACACCGTGCAGCTGGAGATCTCCGGCCCCTACGCCAAGGTCGAGCAGGACAGCGAACTGGTGCTGCGCCTGAGCGGGCCCGACGACCTGGAGGCCACGGGCCGGGGGGAGTCCGGGCGCATCCACACCTACTACCCCGCCTCCTACCTGGACCTCTCGCCCCGGTCCACGGAGTCCTCGGGCGGCTCCGGCCGACGGAGCGGCCTGCGCGACACGGTGTCCCGGGCCCGCGGCCGGGACCTGGGGCGGGCCCTGGCCGACCGCTCCGGGGCCGAGTTCACCGGCGGACGCGCGTCCCGCCTGCCCGACGACCTGGTGATGATGCCGGCCGCCGTGCAGGACGGCGGGCGCGACGTCCGCGACACCGCAGCCGTCGTCGTCGCGCGGTCCCTGGGCTGGAAGCCCGGGGACGGCGACCGGGACGCAGGCGGGAACCTCACCCCCGCCGGGCTGCGCCACGCCCGCGAGCACGTCGCCGACGCCCTGCACCTGGACCGCCGCCACTCCCCCCTCGACAGCGGGCTGGAGTCCATCGCCCTCAAGGCGCTGTTCTCCCGCACCGCCGGCCACGGGGACGGCGTCGCCCTCATGGACCTGGGCTCGACCCGGTGGAGCCTGACCGCCCTGCCCGACCTGTCCGGGGCCCGGATCCTGGACGTGGTGGCCGGGGCCCGCCTGAGCACCACGAGCAGCAGGAAGAGCGGGATGTCCGACTCCTCCGAGCACGGCTCGGGGACGGCGCTCGACCCCTCGTTCCGCCCCGCCGGCCTGACCACCGACAAGGACGTCTACGACAAGCACACCGGCGTCCTGCCGGGGGCGCTCAACACCCAGCTGGGAGCCACGTCGACGACCGCCGCCGCCGGGCGCGAGATCGCCACGGCGGGCCCGCCGACCGCAGAGATCCAGCGCCTGGGCCCCGCCTACCTCGTCGAGCTCGACACCACCTGGATCGTCGGCGCCTCCTCGGGCAAGGACTCCTACACGGGGCTGACCCGGGACACCGTGAGCGTGTGGGTCTCCCAGGACGACGCCGTGCGGCTGGGCATCGTCACCCCCGAGCGGGCCGCCGAACTCGCCGCGGGGGCCGAGCGCGTCCACGTCGCCGCCGAGACCATGGGCGACGACGAGGGCTCTTACGGCCGCGAGCGCGGCCGCCTGGAGGAGCCCGTCCGCGACTACCTGCGCGCCCACGAGGTCCACCGGCGGACGGAGGAGGAGCGGGCCGTCCGGCCGCCGCGCGAGCCCCGGGACGGGTCCTCCCAGACCTCGGAGTGGGCGGCGGAACGCCTCCAGGAGGCCCGGGACGCCTACCGCGCCCAGGAGGACAGGTACCGGCAGAGCCTGCGCCGGTACGAGGCGAGCACCCGCGCCTGGGTGGACGCCCTCAACGCCGCGCGCGGGGACATGGGCCCGTCCGCGTCGGCCGCGCCCGCGCCGGGGACCGTCCCGGCGGCCCCGGGACTGTCCGGGACCACCCTGCGCGAGACCCTGGACACCGAGCTCGACCCCCGGGCCGGGGACCCGCAGGACCCCGCGGCCGACCTGCGCGGGAAGACCGAGGCGATCGGCGACACCGTCACCGACCTGCGGCAGCGCGAGCAGCGGGCCCGTGCGGACGTGGAACGCGCCGCGTCCCTGGTCAGGAGCGCGAACGACCTGTTGGCGGCCCTCCCCGACCCGACCGGCACGGCCTCCCCCGCCCCGGCCGCCGTGACGGACCTGCGCAACGGGATCGACGCCTTCGAGCGCGACCGCGCCGCGCTGACGGGGGACGAGTCCTCCGCCGACATCGACGCGCTCGACGCCCGGCGGGACGCCCTGCTGGCGGAGGCGCACGCCCTCCTCGACCGGGCCGAGGCGCACCGCGACCTGGCGCGGGAGCAGGCCCGCCTCACTCGGGCGACACAGGACAGGATCGCGGACCGGATGAACCGCGGCCGGGCCCTGGCGGAGTCCGTCGGCGACCGCGTGGGCCGGATGCGCACCGAGACCCTGAACACGCAGGCGCGGCACCGGCCCCTGACCCGGGAGGCCGCGGCGGGCGACGACGTCCGCCGCCTGGGCGGCGACCTGGACACCCTGTACGACCAGGAGAGGGAGCTGGCCGCGCGCAACCGCGCGGTCCGCACGGAGATCGACCGGGTCCTCGGTGACACGGACGCGGCGGCCCGCCGGAACCTGCCCCGGTTCGAGGAGCGCGCGCGGGTCCAGCAGGACCTGGCCGCCGACCTCGCCCGCCTGGGCGGGCCGCTGGTGGCCGACGTGATCGGCGACGTGCGCACCGAGGGCGACCAGGGCCGGCGGGCCTTCGACCAGGCCGCGGCCGCCCTGGACCGGGCGGACGGGGTGCTGGACGCCCGCGGCGCCGACGCCGCGCGGGTGCCCCCGCCGGCCCCCGACCTCACCACCCGCGCGCAGGTCGACGACCTGGCCCGGCGGATCACGGCCTTCGAGGCCGAGCTGTCCGCCTTCGCCGGCCGGCCCGAACGCGGCGGGGCCGAGGTCCAGCGGATGCGGGACCGGCTCGACGCCCTCATCGAGGAGACTGGGCGACTCGACCGGCCCGTGGCGGAGCGGGGCCGGACGGTCTCGGCCGAACGCCAGGCCACCGAGACGGCGGTCACCCGGGTGAACGAGGGGACCCGCGACGTCCGGTCCCTGGTGGACCGGTCCGGGGAGCACCTGGCGGACCTGCGGGCGCAGGCCGGCCGGATCGCCGAGGAGCACGCCCCCTTCCTCGACGCGCGCCCGGACCTGCGCACCACCCTGGACGGGGTGCGGACGACCCTGGACACCCTGCTGACCGACCGGACCGGCCTGGAGACGCGTCTGGGAGACCTGGACACCCGGGTCAGCGACCTCACGGACACCGAGCTCCCCCGCCTGCGCGGACTGGAGACCGACCTCCGCGGACTGCACCAGGACCTGGACACCCTGAACACCCGCCTCCAGGACCTGGACGTCCCCGAGGCGACACCGGACACGGGCGACGACTCCGATGATTCGGACGACTCGGACGACTCCGGCGACGAGGGCGCTCCCCCGGCACCCGGCACCGGCCGCGGAGGCGGGCCCGCCCCGGCGGGCCGGGACGGCCGCCACGGGCCGCCGCCCCCGGGAGGGAGCGCCCCGGAGGGGTCGCGCCACCGCGGAGAGGGCGGTCCCGCCGACGCCTCGGACTCCGGCGGCCGCGGCCTGCCGCCCGCCTACGACGGCCCGCCCCGGGACGCCGACGGCGTACGCGAGGAGCCCCCGCCCGCCTACGGCGACGAGGAGTCCCCGCCCCACTACCCCTACTCCGAACTGCTCGACCGCCTGCGCGACGGGAAGGAGAAGACCCCCGTCACGGAGACCGGCGGCGCGGAGGACGCCCTGTTCCGGCTCTTCGACGCCGAGCTCAACCCGGGCGCCGCCAAGGCGGCCGCCCTCCCCGCACCGGGAGCGGGCGACCTGTCCTGGCTGTTCGACGCCACGGCCGCGGTGCCGCCCCTGCTGCGCGCCGACGTCCCGGTGTTCGTCGTCGGGGCCCCCGAGTACACGGCGCCGGCCGAGGGGCCGGGGGTCCTGGGCACCGACGGCATCCGCCGGTTCCCCGGCGAGGCGGGCCTTCTGGAATACGGCGACCTCCTCCACGACCCGGACTTCAACCCCAACACCCACGACGCGCTCCCGCCCCGCACCCGCCGCTACGTCCACGCGTACACCGCCGACGGCTGGATCGGCGAGTTCTCCCGCCTCCAGCCCCTGGACGAGGACACCGTCCAGGCCGAACTCGACCGCCGCCGCGAACAGAGCCGCTCCCACCCCGGCTGGCAGCTCTACGAGGCCAACCACGGCCGGTGGCCCGCCCTGCACACCCTGCCCCACCTCCTCAACGGCGGCAGGCTCACCCACGAACAGGAGGCGGCCGTCCGGAGCGTCCTCGACTCCCGCCACCCCGAGGCCGCCCTGGAGAACCTCTACCGCGACGCCGGCCCCGCCGGCCGGATCGCCGAGACACTCCCCGACAAGAGGGGGCGGGGCATGTACCCCGACGCGCAGGACGTCCTCGACATCATCGAGCGCCTGGACGGCGCCACCGACGCACCCCTGCCCGAAGGCGTCGAAGCCGTGCGCGGCGTCTACGGCTTCGACCACCTGGCCCCCGGGGGCACCGCCGACCCCTCCACCCTCGTCGGCCGCACCTTCACCGACCCCGGGTTCATGTCCGCGTCCCTGGGACCCCGCCCCAGCGCCGCCGGAGGCTCCCCCACCGACCTCATCCGCCTCACCCTCCCGCCCGGCACCCGGGGCCTGTGGGTCGGCGACCGCAGCCTCCACCCCCACGAACGCGAGATCATCCTCGCCCGCGGCACCGCCTACCGCATCGTCTCCTACGAACCCTGGGGCCGCGGCTACGTCCTGTACGCCGAGGTGGTCCCGGACGGCGGGGAGGAGGCGTGAACACCGGACCCGGCGAGACGGACACCACTCCCCGGAGCGATGCGCAGCCGTTAGGGTGTGTTGCGCGCCCGGCGCGGCCCCCGTCACGGCGGAGCCCCGGCGCCGACCGCGCCCTCCCCTCCCGCGGCGCCCCGCCTCCCCACCCCCTTCGACAGGAGAGCCCGTTGAGATCCACCCCGGCTCCCGGCGCAGCGGTCGGCCGCGCGGCGGCCGCGCTGCTCCTCGCCCTGGTCCCCCTGGCCGCCCCGGCCGCAGCGGCGGCGGACACGGCGGGCGACGAGCCCCCGCCTCCCCTCCCCCAGGTCTTCGAGTTCAAGGGCGAACGGCAGCCCTGCTCCGTCATGGGCACCGAGGTGGTCGAACAGGAACCCTGGACCCGCGCCTTCCTCGGCCTGGACCGGGCGCACCGGCTGAGCACGGGCTCCGGCACGGAGATCGCCGTCCTGGCCCCGGAGCTCGACGCCGCGGGCCCGGCGCTGGAGGGCGCCGTGGAGGGCGGGGGCTCCCAGGACTGCCTGGGCCACGGGACGTTCCTGGCGGGGGTCGCGGGCGGCCGGGCCGTGGAGGACAGCGGGACCCTGGGGGTGGCGCCCGGCGTCTCCCTCAGGTTCATCCCGGCGGGGGACCCCAACACCGGGGTGACCCCGCCCGGCCAGATCGCCTCCGGCATCACCGAGGCGACCGCCGCGGGCTCCGACGTCATCCTCGTGGGCACGGCGGCCTGGGAGAACAGCACCGCCCTGGACGACGCCGTGGCGGCCGCGACGGAGGCGGGATCCCTGGTGGTGGCCCCGGCGACGGTGAACACGGTGCGCGGCCCGATGGCCGGGCACCCGTCCCAGCACCCCGACGCGCTGAGCGTGGCGGCCCACGACCCCGAGGGGCTGCCCGTGGTGGCCGCGCCGGTGCTGCGGGCCGACGGCGAACTGGTGCGGGTCGACCTCCTGGCGCCGGGCGACCTGACCGTGGGGCCGGGGCCCGGCGGCGGGCACGTGATCGGCTCGGGACCGGGGGTCGCGGCGGCCTTCGCGGCGGGGACGGCGTCCCTGCTGGCCGCCCGCGAACCGGAGCTCACCCCGGGCGAGCTGCGGCAGCGGCTCATCTCGACCGCCTACTCGTCCCCGTCGGGCTCGGGCGACCCGGTGGGCGGGGGCGGCCGGGTCGACCCCGTCGCGGCGCTGACCACCGTGCCCGCGGGAGAATCGGCCCTGTCCGCGGGCGGGCGGTTCGTCCCCGACCCCTCGCCCCTGGGCTCGCTGGACGCCCTCCCGACCTGGGCGGTGGTCGGCGGCGCCGGGCTCCTGATCGTGATGTGCGTGCTGGCCGCCGCCGTCGTGCGCAACGGCCGCGCCCGCGACTGGCGCCCCGCCACCCCGGGCGAACCGGTCCCCTGACCCCGACCCGTGGCCGCCCCCATGCCCTTTCAACGCTGTGGTGGGTGACGGGTGGGGCTGTTGGGGGTCGAGCCACGGTCGGAGAGCGCATCATCTCCTTCGACCCCAGAGGCCGGAGCGAGCGTCCCCACCGCCCCGGCCACAAGGCGGTGGAGGCCGCACATACCTGCGGGCCCCGGCCGCAGGGGGTTGTCCACCCGCCTGGAAACCTCGGCCACAGCCGGAGGGCATCGCTGGGCCCCGCCGCAGGGGGTTCCCCACCCGACCGGGCTCCTCAGCCACAGCCGGAGGACATCACTGCTCCCTCCGCCCCAGGGGGTTCCCCACCCGACCGGGGCCCTGAGCCACAGCCGGAGGGCATCGCTGGGCCCCCGCCGCAGGGGGTTCCCCACCCGACCGGGCTCCTCAGCCACAGCCGGAGGACATCACTGCTCCCTCCGCCGCAGGGGGTTTCCCACCCGACCGGGGCCCTGAGCCACAGCCGGAGGGCATCGCTGGGCCCCCGCCGCGGGGGGTTCCCCACCCGACTTGGGTGGCCCGCCATAGCCGTGTCAGGCCAGTGGAGCCCCCGGCCCCAGGGGGTGTTCGCCGAGGTAGTTGTAGGTTTCCAAAAGGCCGGCCGCTTGGGAACGGCGGTCCGCGCCGGGTGGGCCCGGCCCCGGCCGCAGTCGGCGCCCGGCAGACCACCAGGGGGAATCGTTGGGCGCGCGTGGCGGGTGGTGGGGGTGTGACTGCCGGAGCCGGGTGCACCCGGAGCGCGCACACCCGCACCGCTTGGAAAGGTTGGGGGCGCCGGCGGCGGTGCGGGGGCTCCACGCTGGTGCCTACTCCCGCGGATGACCGCGGTACGGATGGGAGTGGGGGTGAAAGCCGCACGCACCCGCGGCCTCAGCCTCAGACCGGGCACAGGTCCGCGCCCCTCAGCCTCAGGGGGTGAAGGCCGCACACACCTACAGCCCCGAGCCTCAGGGGGTGTGGGGAGGAAGGACCGCGACCCCCGCCCCAGGGGGTGTTGCCGCACGTACCCGGAAGCCCGGCCCCAAACCGGGCACCGGACCGCACACCTCAGCTCTGGGGGGTGAAAGCTGTGCGTGCCCACAGCCCCGGGCCCCAGGGGGTGGGGGAAGAAGAACCGCGCGCCTCAGCCCTGGGGGTGAAGGCCGCGGGTACCCGCGGCATCAGCCAGTGGGGGTTGGGGGGAAGGATTGTGACCCCCGCCGCAGGGGGTGGAACGTGCACGTGCTCGCGATCCCCGCCCAGGCCCGGAGGAGAGACCGCGCACCTTCACCCCCGCCGTGGCCGGGGTCGCGGTCCTGTGTCCGGGTTGTGGCCGAGGCTGTGGGTATGTACCGCTTTCACCCCCTGGGGCAGGGGTCGCGGGCCCTCCTTCCCACACCCCCTGGGGTGGAGGTCGCGGTTCCTGTCTCCGAGGTGTGGCCGGGGTTGCGGGTACGTGCGGCAATACCCCCTAGGGCGGGGGTCGCGGTCATGCCTCCCCAACCCCCCTCTGGCTGTTGCCGCAGGAGCGCGCGGCTTTCACCCCCTACGGCCAGGGTCGCGGTCCTGTGCCCGGGCTGGGGCCAAGGTCGCAGGCACGTGCGGCTTTCACCCCCGGCACTGACCGGTACCGCGGTCATCCGCGGGAGTAGGCAACAGCGTGGAGCCCCCGCACCGCCGCCGGCGCCCCCAACCTTTCCAACCGGTGCAGGTGTGCGCACCTCGCGCGGACCCGCCCCCGGAAAGCGCACCCCCACCACCCACGGTGTGCGCCCAACGAAACCGCCCGGCGCTCTGCCGGACACCGACTGCGCGGGGACGGATCCACGCTCCGCGACTGTACCTTCACAAGCGATTCAGCTCTTGGAAACCAGTCACCTGTGGCTGCGACCACAGACCGCCCTTCCCAAGCGGTGACCGACCTGGAAACCTCACAGTCCGCCTCACCCCCTGGAGCCCGGGCCGAGTACCGCCCTACCCCAACCCCCTGGGGCCGGGGCAGGAAGCCACCCGCGGCCCTCACCCCCTGCGGCGGAGGAAGCAGCGATGCCCTCCGGCAGTGGCTCAGGGCCCCGATCGGGTGAGAAACCCCCTGCGGCGGAGGTAGCGGTTCGCCCTCCGGCAGTGGCTCAGGGCCCCGATCGGGTGAGAAACCCCCTGGGGCCGGGGCGGGAAGCCTCCTGCGGCCCTCACCTCCTGCGGCGGGGACTCAGCGATGCCCTCCGGCTGGGGCCAAGGGCCCCGGCCGGGTGAGGAACCCCCTGCCGCGCAGGAGGCGGTTCCCCCGCCGACCGTGGCCGACCGCCCCGCCCCGTCCCGGGGCCCCAGGACGGGCCCACCCCCACTCAGGCGCCCTCTTCCTCCACCAGGGCCAGCTGCACCTCCACCGGGTCCCGGCGGGAGATCCACAGGGCCCTCCCCGGCGGCATCCGGCGGGCCCGGATGCTGCCGAACAGCATCCCCTCCGACGGCGGCGAGGACAGCATGATGCTGGGCGTGTTCAGGTCGATCAGCGACCGGATGAACGGCTCGCCGCTCGCCCGGCCGAACCCGCCCGCCGCGTGCACCAGGATGACGTGCATGCCGATCTCCGCCCCCTGCGCCAGCATGGGCGCCAGCGGGGCCATGGGGCTGGATCCGCTGCCCGCCACCAGCTCGAAGTCGTCCACGATGACGAACAGCTCCGGCCCGTTCCACCAGTCGCGGAGCCGGATGCGGTCGGGTGTGATCTCGGGCCCGGGCATGCGCACCTGCATCGCCTGCGCGGCGGCCTGCATCATCTCCCGCACGCTGTCGCCCGTCACCGCGTACCCCAGCTGCATCTCCTTGGGGACGGCGTCGTAGAGCCTGCGCCTCTGGTCGCCCAGGACGACCCGGGCCTCCGAGGGCCCGTAGTGGCTCCGAATCGCGTTGGTGATGTGCCGGACGAGGTTGGTCTTGCCCGACTCGGTGTCGCCCACCACCAGCAGGTGGGGCGTGGCCCCGAAGTCGTGCCAGAAGGGCTGCATGCGCCGGCTCTCCAGGCCCAGCGGCACCCGCAGGACACCGCCGGTCCCCTCCAGGTCGGAGCCGGGCAGCTCGGCGGCCCGGAGCACGGCGGGCAGGGTCCGCACGGGCGGGGCGACCGGGCCGTCCCAGGCGTCCTTCACCCTGGTGACCAGCTCGCCCATGCCCGCGGCCACCGTCACCGCCTCCGGGATCCCGTCGGCCCGGGGCAGGCCGGTCAGGAAGTGGTGCTTGTCGTCGGTGATGCCGCGGCCGGGGATGCGGGGCACGGTCTGGGCGGCGCGCATGTGGACGAGCGAGTCGACCGGGTCGCCCAGCCGCAGCTCGAAGCGGCTGCCCATGAGGTCGCGGACGCTGGTGTTGAAGTCCGCCCACCGGGGCGAGGCCACCATGACGTGGATGCCGTAGTTGAGGCCGCGCTGCACCAGCTGGACGATGGAGGCGACCAGGTCCATGTTGTCCTGCCGGATGGTGCCCCAGCCGTCCACGATCAGGAACACGTCGCCGTGCCGCTCGTCCGCGAACTCGCCCGCCGCGCGCCGGGCCCGGTAGGTGGCCATGGAGTCGATCCCCTGCTCCGCGAAGAGCGTCTCGCGGTGGGTGAGGATCTCGTGCATCTCCATGACGGTCCGCACGATGCGCCGCTCGTCGGTGCGCGCGGCGACGCTGCCCATGTGGGGCAGGCCCTTGAGCGCCTGGAGCAGGCCGCCGCCGCAGTCGATGCCGTAGAACTGCACCTGGGCGGGGGTGTTGCGCAGCGCCAGCCCCAGGATGAACGACGCCAGCAGTGTGCTCTTGCCGCTCTGGGGCCCGCCCGCGATGCCGATGTGGCCGCCCGCTCCGGTGAGGTCGGCGACCAGGGGCTTGCGCTGGTGCTCGAAGGGCCGGTCCACGACTCCGACGGCGATCCGCAGCGAGCCCCGGTCGTCCCAGAGCACCCCGCCCTCGGGGATGGCGCTCCCGGTCATGAGGTGCAGCTCGTCCAGCAGCGGCGGCACGCCCAGCGGGGGCAGCCACACCTCGCGGGCGGCGGGCCCGTGCCCCGACAGGCGGTCCAGGGCGACCTCCAGCAGGGGGGTCTGCGCGTCCTGCGGCTGCTCCTCCACGACCTGTTCGGTGACGGTCTCCGACATGCGGACGGGCGCGTCCGTGAACAGGACCGTGTCGGCCTCCGCAGCGCCGCTGACGCGGACGGCGCGCGGGCTCACCCGGTAGGCCCCCGAGACGTAGGCGGCCTTGAAGCGGGTCAGCGTCTCGGTGTCGGTCTTGAGGAACCCGTTGCCCGGCGCCGACGGCAGCCGGTGGGCGTCGGGCACCCCCAGCACGCCCCGGCTCTCGATCGCGGAGAACGTCCGCAGCGCGATCCGGTAGGAGAGGTGGCTCTCCAGCTGGTGCATCCGCCCCTCGTCCAGGCGCTGGGACGCCAACAGCAGGTGGACGCCCAGGCTCCGCCCGAGCCGGCCGATCATCACGAACAGGTCCATGAAGTCCCGGTGGGCGGCCAGCAGCTCGCTGAACTCGTCCACCACCACGAACAGGGTCGGCAGCGGCTCCATGGACGGGTCGGACTCGCGCGCCCGCTCGTACTCGTGCACCGAGCTGTAGCCGCCCGACGCCCGCAGGTGCTCCTGGCGGCGGACCAGCTCGCCGTGCAGCGCGTCCTGCATGCGCTCCACCAGGATGGCCTCGTCGGCCAGGTTCGTGATCAGCGCCGAGGTGTGCCGCAGCCCGTCCAGGCCGATGAAGGTCGCGCCGCCCTTGAAGTCCACGAGGATGAAGTTGAGCGTCTCGGGGGTGTGCGTGAGCGCCAGCCCGAGCACGAGGGTGCGCAGCAGCTCGCTCTTGCCGGAGCCGGTGGCGCCGATCAGCATGCCGTGCGGGCCCATGCCGCCCAGCGCCGACTCCTTCAGGTCCAGTTCCAGGGGCGCCCCCTCCGAGGTCATGCCGATGGGGACCCGCAGCCGGTTCTTGGGGTGCAGCTCCCCCCACATCCGCTCCGGGTCGTGGGACCGCAGGTCCCGGATGCCCAACAGCGTGGTCAGCTCGAAGTCGGTCGTCAGCGGCTCCGTCACCTCCACGGCGGCGCCGCTGGCCCGGTAGGGGGCGAGCAGCCGCGCCAGGGAGCCGGCGCGGGACAGGCTGAGGGAGTCGGGGCGGCCGAGGTCCTCCTCGGTGTCCCGGCCGGTGTTGTCGCTGCCCAGCATGACCAACCGGGTGGGCTCCACCCGCAGCGCGAGGGTGTAGGGGTCGTCCTCGGGCGGCATGGGGTCGGCGACGTCCACGACCACGGCGTTGCGGTACCCGCCGCCGAGCAGGCGGGAGCCGGGCGGGATGCTCCCGCCGTCCACGACCACGACCACGAAGGGCTCCTCGCGCCCGGGGGCCGCGGCGGGGTCGAAGCGGGGCCGGTCGGCGAGCCCCTCCCCGAGGAGCTGTTCGAGCTCGATCGCGTCGGTGCAGAGCAGGCGGGCCGGCCCGGCGCCGTCGCGGACGGTGGGGTGCTGGTTGTGCGGCAGCCACTTCACCCAGGACCAGTTGGGCAGGGCCGCCGCCGAGGCGCACACGGCGATGCGCAGCTCGTCGTGGGAGTGGAAGACGGCGAGCTGGCCCAGGAGCGCGCGGGTCAGCGCCCGGGAGGCGGCCAGGTCGCCGCGCATGGTCACCCGGGCGTAGCCGCGCAGGTAGACCTGCACGGGCTGGTCCTCGACCGTGCCGTAGGCGCGGATGAAGCGGCGCAGGGCGTGCGCGCTGAGGGGTTCGAGGTCCTCCACCGGCTTGGACGCGACCGGGGAGATCTTCATGGACAGCGCCTGCTCGCCGACCGCGACGCGGACCTCGCCGAAGTCCTCGTCGTCGGCCCGGCGCTCCCACAGGCGCGAGGTGCGGACGATGGACCACAGGGCGTCGGGGTCGGGGGCGCGCCAGAGCATGGCGTCGCGCTGCTCGGTGACGACCTGGCGCAGCCGGGTGCGCATCTGCCGCAGGTAGCGCAGGTAGTCCCGCCGATCGTCGTTGAGCTTGGCGCGGCGCTCCAGGACCGCGCGCAGGTACTGCCCGCCGAGCATGAGGACGGCGCCGGCCAGCATCATGCCGCCCGCGATGAAGGGCATCACGCTGTTGCCCATGTTCCCCGGCCGGATGAACATCATGAGCATCGCGAGTGAAGTGAACGCCATCGGCATGTACATGAAGACCGAGGACATGCTGGACTGCTGCTCGGTCAGCTCCGGCGGCTCCTGGAGGGTGATCTCCCCCGAGGGCAGGTCGGGGCCGGGGCGCCTCGGCGGGCGCCGTACGCGGATGGTGCTCACGGGGGTGGGTCCTCCTTGGTGGGGCCGGTCGGGGCCGCTCGCGGATGCCGGAACGAGGAGACCACGGCAGGGTGAGCGGCAGGCCACGGGAAAAGCTACCGTTACGAAACAAGGTCACAAATTCGGATACATAAACCAACACAACACCAGAAACCGATATCTGAGTGTTAGTGTCTGTGCCGTTCCGTAGCCCCCCGTCGAACGGCCGCCGGATGTCCGATTCCTCCGCCGCCGACCCCTGCCGCCTCCTGATCCGCGCCCCCGGGCGCGCGTTCGAGATCGCGGCCCCGGTCGAGGTCCCCTTGTCCGAGATCATCCCCACCCTCGTGCTGTACGCCGAGGGCGACGACGGCGAGGACCTGGACGAGAGCGGCCTCGAACACGACGGGTGGGTCCTCCAGCAGCTGGGCGACGAGCCCCTGGACGAGGACGAGACCCTGGCGTCCCTGGGCCTGTGCCACGGGGAGACCCTGTACCTGCGGCCCCGGCGCGAGCAGCTGCCCCCGGTCCACTTCGACGACATCGTCGACGGGGTGGCCACGGGCATGGCGGAGCGGCCCGACCGCTGGTCGCCCGCCCACACCCGCGTCCTGCTCCAGGTCATGGGGCTGGTGGTGCTGCTGATCGGGCTCGGCGTGCTCACCGCCGGGGGCCGGAACCTGTTCACCGTCCTGGGCGCGACCGCCTCGGCGCTCCTCATGCTGCTGTCGGCCTGGGCCGCCTCGCGCGCCATGGCCGACCTCTCCGCGTCCACCGGCCTGGCCGGGTGCGCCACCCTGGCCATGGGGCTGGCGGGGGCGCTGGTCCCCACCGGGGAGCCGGGGACGCTGTTCACGGGCGCGGTGCTCCTGACCGCCTCGGTGACGGCGGCGGGCGCCAGCGTGCTCGGGGTCGCCGCGGTGGCGGGCTCCATCCCCTTCTTCGCCGGACTGTTCGTCGTCGAGGTGCTGGGCGCCGTCGCGGGGCTGCTCCTGATGTTCCTGCCGGGCACCTCCGTCCCGGACGCCGCCGCCCTGGTGGCGATGCTGGCGCTGTTCACCGGCACCTACGCCCCCCAGCTGGCCTTCCGGCTCTCCGGCCTGAAGCTCCCGGCGCTGCCGGCCAACCCCAAGCAGCTCCAGGAGGAGATCGACCCGCTCCCGGCCCGGCGGGTGCTGGACCGGACGCACCTGGCCGACCGGTTCCAGACCGCCCTGTACGCCTCCACCGGCGCCGTGATCACGGTGTGCGCGTGCGTCCTGGCCCTCACCCCGGGCTGGATCCCCAAGACGTTCGTGCTGATCCTGTGCCTGGTGATGCTGCTCCAGTCGCGCGGGCTCGGCAGCGCCTGGCAGCGCGCGCTGATGGTGGGCCCGCCCTGGGCCGCCCTGGGCGTGCTCGCCATCGCCCTGGCCTGGGGCGCGGAACCCCTGGGCCGCCTCCTGGCCGTGCTGGGCCTGTTCGCTGCCACGACGATCCTCGCGGTGGTCTCCTGGAGCCTGCCGGGGCGGCGGGCCCTGCCGCACTGGGGGCGGGCCGCGGAGATCATCCAGCTGATCCTGTGCGTGGCCCTGGTGCCCCTGGTACTGGCGCAGTTCGGGGTGTTCGGCCTCCTGCGCGGGATCGGGGGCTGACGTGCAGTCACGACGCGACCGGGTGATGGCCCACAACTTCACCGTGGGCCGGCTGGGAACGGCGATGCTGGAGGCCGACCCCGACGCCGTCGACGCGCCCATGCGCCGCACGCGCACCGGCACCTACGTCGGCATGGCCATCGGGGCGCTGATCTGCATCGGCTTCCTGGTCTTCGGCCTGATCTTCCCCGGCGGGGCCACCTCCTGGCGCCAGGAGGGGCGGATCGTCATCGACCGCGACGGCGGGGCCACGTACCTGTACTCGGGCGGTGTGCTGCGCCCCGTCGCCAACCTGGCGTCGGCCAAGCTGGCCGTGGGCGAGGGCGCCGCCACCTCCCTCGTCTCCCAGCGATCCCTGGAGGGGGAGACGATGGGCGGCCCGGTGGGCATCGCCGGGGCGCCCGACGGGCTCCCCGAGGCGGGCACCCAGGGCACCTGGCGCCTGTGCGCCGTGGCACCGGTCGGCGAGGAGGACGCGCCGCGCGGCAGGACCGCCCTGGTGGTCGGCGAGGCGCCCGACCCCTGGGTCGTCGGGTCCGGCGACGGCGTCCTCGTCTCCGGCCCGGACGGCACCCCGTACCTGCTGTGGCAGGGCACCCGGCTGCGCATGGACGAGGAGGCCGGGGGCGTGCAGGCCCTCGGCTACGGGACGACCCCCGCGCTGCCGGTGGACTCCGCCTTCCTCAACACGGTCCCCGAGGGCCCGGACCTGGTCGCCCCCGAGGTGGCCGGGGCCGGGGAGGAGGGCCGCGAGCTGGCGGGCTCCACCCGGTCGGTGGGCCAGGTGTTCGCGGTCTCCGCGCCCGGCCAGGAGGACCAGCACTACCTGCTCACCCGGGACGGGCTGGCCCCCCTGACGCTCACCCAGGCGCTGCTGCTGCTCGGCGACACCGCGGTCTCCGGTCCCGCCTACGGCGACGCCTCCCCCGAGCCCGTGCCGCTCGCGTCGGCCGAGGTGCACGCAAATCTCGCCGCCGACCCCGCCACCCCGGACGCGGCCCAGGGCCTGCCCCCCGCCCCGCCCACCGCGCTGGAGGTGGGCGCCGGGGTGCCCTGCCTGCGCTGGGAGGCGGACGGGTCGATGGCCATGACCATGGACGCGCCCTCCGGCATCCGGGCGTGGCCGGTCCAGGAGCGCCCGTTCGTGGAACCCGGGTGCCCCACTCCCGCCCTCGTCGGCATCCCCGCCGGACAGGGCGGCGTGGTCCGCGCGCGGCCCGTGGCGGGCACCGACGCGGCCCCGACCTACTACGTGGTGACGGACGCCGCGGCCAAGTACCCGGTCGCCGACACCGCCGCGCTGACGGCCCTGGGATACACGGAGGACGAGGCGGTGCCGCTGCCGACGTCGCTGCTCCGGGTCCTGCCCACCGGGCCGCTGCTGAGCCAGGAGGCCGCCTCGCTCCCCTTGGCGTCCTCCCCCCGAGGCGGGGGCACCGCCTGCCCCTAGCGCCCAACACCAGAGGAGATGCACATGTCGAGAACACGGAGTACCGATGAGGCCAACCGGCTCGCCCAGGAGGCGATGCAGGAGGCCTACACGCAGTGCAACAACATCTACCAGAACGTCGACGACACCCGTGACGGCCTGCGCGGGTCCTGGCAGGGCGCGGCCTCCAACCGCTACAGCGAGGCGCTGGTGGGCTGGTTGGAGGAGCTGCGGCTCATCACCAACGACATGAACCAGATGATCGGCACCTTCGGCGGCACGGTCCAGGCCATGAACGCCACCGAGGACCAGGCCATCCTGACCGGCTCCCGGTGGATGGACGACCTGAACCCGAACCAGTCGGGCTGACCCCGGGCGGCGGTCCCCGGAGCCCCCTCCACGCACCCCTACGACGGCAAGGCGGAACCCATGAACGGATTCGACGTCAGCTACGGCCATGTCGACGACGCGACGATGCGTCTGGGCCAGCAGACCGAAGCGGTCGCACGGCAGATCGAGGAGCTCGACGCCAAGATGCAGAAGCTCCTGGCCGACCTCGAAGGTGAGACCAAGGAGAACTACGAGGCGAAGGTGAAGTCCTGGCGGCTCAACGTCGCCGACATGCGCACCCTGCTGGGCAAGGCCCAGAACGCCCTGAACGACATCCGCAACAACTACTCCGGCACGGACCGCCGCGAGGCCATGAACTGGGCCTCCCTCCTCTGATCCGCCCGGAAGCCGGACCGGGCCGGGCGGTGCGCGCGATCGCGCCGCCCGGCCTCCCCGGGCCGGACCCGACCGTCCACGGGTCCGGCCCGCACCTCCCCTAGTTCGGATGACGCCCCCGTACGGGCGGCAAGGAGACCGAGAACGTGTCCGAATCGCTGTACGACTTTCGCGCCGCCCTCTCCGGTGAGCCGGAGACGCCCGTCGAGGGCGAGGAGGAGCAGGCCGAACTCCTCACCACCCTGTCCTCCCAGCAGACCGGGTCCGGTTCGGGGACGGGCGGGGCTCCGCTCAGCCTGAACCTGGCCACCGGCCTGCTCATGATGACCAACCGGTCGGGCACGGTCGAGGTGGACACGGCGGACCAGAGCGTGGTGATCGACCCCGAGTCCTCCTCCGTCGTGGAGCGGAACGGGGACCTCGTGCTGGGCGCCACCGCGGAGGCGTCGCCGCTCATGGCCGGCCGCCTCGTGGAGGGCCAGCGGCTCGAACCGATGGTCCAGGGCGTCCCCGCCTCCAGGGAGGAGACCACCGAGGGCGTGGTCGCCGAACCGGTGTCCGCGCCGCTGGAGGATCCGGTGCACGTGGTGTCCGTCCGCGCGCCCGAGCAGTCGGACCTGGTGGAGGCGACGCCCGCCCTGGAGGCGGAGCCGGTGTCCGCGGGCCTGCCCATGGTCGAGCAGGCCCGCCTGGAGCCCGTCATGGCGGGCATCCCCGCGGTCGAGGCCGAGCCGGTGTCCGCCCCCGTCGAAGCCGTCCCCATCAGCGCTCCCGGGGACGACGGCTCCGGGGACGGGGCCTCCGGCGCCGTCGGCCCGGTGGTCACCGTGGACCCCGAGACCGGTGAGACCGTCATCCTCGCCGAGGACCTGCGGATCACGGTCGGCCCCGAGGACGGCGCCGTCAGGATCGAGCCGTCGGACGAGAACGTCCCGCTGGGTCCCGACGCCCCTCCGGTCACCGTGGAGGCCGGCGGCCTCGTCATGACGATCGACCCGGCGACGGGGACCCTCGCGGTCGACCCGGTCAAGGGCGAGTTCGCGGACGTCACCGTCGAGATCGGCGACCTGCGCATCGTCATGGACGGCGAGACCGGCGAGGTCTCGGTCGACCCCGGGGACGGCACCGTCTCGGTCGACCCGGAGACCGGCCTGGTCACCATCGAGCCGGTGGGAGAGGACGAGGGCTCCGAGGACGACAAGGACGAGGGCTCCGAGGACGACGACGAGGACCGCCCCGCCGGGGACGGCGAGGGCGACGAGGGCTCCGAGGGGGAGCACGGCGGCCGCCCCGGCGGCGACGAGGAGGGTGACCGTCCCGGCGGCGAGGACCGGCCCGGCGGCGACGAGGAGGGCGTCACCGACGAGGACGACCACGAGCCCGGCGGGGACCGGGACCGTCCCGGCGGCGAGGACCGCCCCGGCGGTGAGGAGGGGTACGAGGGCGTGCACGGCCGCCCCGGCCAGGACCCCGGCACCTCGGGCGGGGCACCCGGCTCGGTCACCCCCGTGGGCTCGCACCCCGGCGGGGACCACGGCGGGGACGACGGGGAAGGCGTCCCCGACCACATCGACACCGAGGGCATGTACGGGCCCGCCCCGGAAACCCCCGTCGCCGACGACACCCCCGTCCTGGTCGGCGGCCCCACGCCCGGCGAACAGTCCGGTGACCGGACCGGGGGGTACGGCTCCACGGACCCGGGATCCGACCCGGAGGAGGACTCCGGCGAGAACCCGGAGAGTGTCCCCGACCCGATCGTCACCGAGGGCATGTACGGGCCCGCCCCGGACGCCCCCGCCGGGACCGGGGACGAACCGGTCGTGGTGGGCGAGCGCATCCCCCGGGAGGAGATCACCGGTGAGGGCGTCTCCGACCCGGCGACGCTCGACCCCACCGAGAGCACCGAGTTCGTCACCGAGGTCCCCGGCGGGGAGGAGGACGGCTCCACGACGGGCGGGGAGACCTCCGGTCCCGGAACGGAGACCACGGAAGGGCTCTCCCACCTCGACCCGGACAGCGTCCCGGACCCGATCGGGGGCGAGGGCCTGTACGGGCCGGCTCCGGACCCGACCCCCCAGCCGTCCGGCGGCGTGACCGGCACCGGTTCCGAGGACGAGGAAGAGGAGCCGGAGGAGGACGAGGAAGAGGAACCGGAGGAGGACGAGGACGGAGAGGGCGACGAGGACGGCGAGGACGGCGAAGGAGAGGGAGAGGACGAGGAGGACGGCGAGGACGAGGAAGAAGAAGAGGACGAGGAGGACGAGGACGGAGAGGGATCCGGCGGGAGCGGTGACGGCGAGGGCACCGGGGGCAACGGCGACGGCCCCCAGGAGGGCCAGGGCACCAAGATCGACGTCGACCGCCTGCGGTCCTTCCAGACGGAGTACGTGGACGGGCTCGACACCGCCCTGAACGCGCACGACGACAACTACTCCGTCTACGGCGGCAGCGGCACCGAGGGCCAGACCACCGGCGTCACCCTCCTCGGCAACCCGTCCGGGCTCGCCAGCGCGGGCCTCCTCGCCGGCAGCATCGACCAGTCCATGGGCAACCTCTTCAGGATCGTCAAGGACATCCGCAAGGAGCTCGACGACATCAGCGACCGCCTCGAGGTCAACATCATCGAGTTCGAGCAGCTGGAAGAGGACCAGGAGCTCAACGCGAGCCAGGTGGTCTACCTGATCGGGAGCCCGCCAGGCACGACCGGCAGCGGCGGCACCACCACCACGGCCCCCTGACAGCGCCACCGAGACCCGCCGAGACCCCGAGGAGGTCGGAGGAAGAGTGCCCGCACTGCACGAGATCATGAACATCGTCGCCGACGCCGAGGACGGGGGGAACCACCCCCCGATGCCGAGCGTGGACACGATCATCGGCAGCGGTGTCAACTGGGTGGACCACGGCCGGTACCACTTCGCCAAGGACACCAAGCCGTTCGTCGGCTTCGAGTTCGACTACGGCGGCCACGAGATGAACCGCTGGTGGCGCATGCGCAAGCCCGGCTACCAGACCTACTCGTCCGGCTACTACACGTACCAGATGCCCAACGGCTGGGACTACGCCGGCTACACGATGATCGAGGAGCTGTGGACCGGCCCCGAGTCGGCCGAGTCCAAGTTCCGCACGGCTCTGGCCACCCTCGCCGGCGTCATCCCCAACTCCATGCCCGGGACCGGTTCCACCACCTTCCACGGCCAGCCGGTCAAGGACCTCGTCACGCACCTGTCCGAGCTGAGCACCATGCTGGACACGCAGAGCGAGAAGATGCGCACCGCGTACAACGAGCTCGACGTTCCCGACGGGCCGATGACGGGTTCGGCGGCGTCCGCCTACGCGGCCCGGCTCTACGACTTCGCCCTGCGCCTGCGGGACCTGAGGCGCCAGGTCGACAACAACCACGAAGCGCTCAAGGAGGTCATGGACCCGATCCGCCGCAAGGCGGTCGCGCTCCAGGACGCGGTGACGAATGCGCTGAACAATCCGCAAAGCGGCATGCGGCGGATCCTGGACGACTGGTACTTCAACGTGACCACCGGCCGCGAGCAGTGGAACAGCGCCCGCGGACAGTTCCAGATCCCCATCCACGCGGACCCGCCGGTCTACGGGATCGTCGGCGACGACATCACGGACAGCAACGTCAACAACGAGCTGAAGAACCGGTGGCGCGAGCAGTTCGAGGGCGTCTTCACGGCCGCGTCCGAGCTGTACAACAAGATGGAGGAGATGTACAAGAGGGCGCACACCGACCTCAACATCATCGAGGACCCCAAGGGCGGCCTGCCGCTGAGCATGGTCCCCGACATCAACGACACCGACAACCCGTACGACGACATGTTCGGCGACGGCGACGGTGAGGGGGAGGGTCCTCCGGAGATCAAGATCGACTGGGGCGACGGCCCGCCCGGGGGCGAGGGCCCCGACATCCCCGACTGGATGGAGGAGCCGCCCCCCGGCTACGGGGGCCCGGACGACCTCAACTACGAGGGTCCCGGGGAGGGCCCGCCCGACTACGAGGGCGGCCCCGACGACGGCGGGAACTACGGCAGCGGAGGGCCGGGGCCCGAGACCGTCCGCCTGGAGGGGCCGCCCGACCCGGGCAGCGACTACCCCGGGGGCGACGGCACCGGCCCCGGCGGCGAGGTGCCGCCGGGCGGCGTGGTGCCCCCTCCCGGGAGCGTGGCACCCCCTCCCCCGTTGGGTCTCAACGGCCCGGGCGACGTCAACGGCCCCGTCGGCGTCAACGGTCCGGGGGGACCCGGCGGCACCGTCCCGCCGCCCCCCGGCCTGGGCACCGACTTCCCCCAGGGGGGCGGTCCCGTCCCGGGCGGCGTGATCCCACCTCCCCCGCCGCTGGGCCTCAACGGCCCCGGTTCGGGCGGCGGCACCGGCCGCCGCAACGGCGGGGCGAACCTCCCGCCGCCCACCGGCCTGGCGGTGGACCCGGCGACGGGCCTGCCGATCGACCCGGACACCGGGCGGCCCTTCCCCGTCGACCCCGCGACGGGTCGGCCCTTCGACCCCGACACCGGCCTGCCCATCAACTTCGACCCGGAGACGGGCCGGGTCACACCGATCGACCCGGTCACCGGCGAGCCCGTGTCCCCGGACGGGGGCAGCCGCCTCGAACTCGACCCCGAGACCGGCCTGCCGATCGACCCGGACACCGGGCGGCCCTTCCCGGTCGATCCCGAGACCGGCCTGCCCTACAACCCCGACACCGGCCTGCCCATCGACTACGACCCGGAGACCGGGCAGGTCCACCCCGTGGACCCGGTCACCGGGGGTCCGGTGTCCCCCGACCCCGGACTGCCGATCACCTACGACCCCGAGACCGGCCTCCCCCTGCCGCTCGACCCCGTCACCGGCGAACCGGTCACCGGCGACGGCGGGACGCGGCTGGACATGGACCCGGCGACGGGACTGCCCATCGACCCCGAGACGGGGAGGCCGTTCCCGGTCGACCCCGACACCGGGCTCCCCTACAACCCCGACACGGGGATGCCCATCGACTACGACCCGGTGACCGGCCTCCCGGCCCCCGTCGACCCCGTCACCGGGCAGCCGCTGCCGCCCGACTCCTTCACCCCGCCGCCGATCGACCCGGGCCTGGACACCAACTTCCCCGGCGGCGGGGAGGACGTCCCGATCAACCCCGTCACGGGGGAGCCCGCGGAGGTCGATCCGGTCACCGGACTGCCCTACCCCGTCGACCCGGACACGGGCGAGGCGATCAAGGGCGGGTTCGAGGGACCGTCGGAGGAGGTGGAGTACCCGCCGCCGCGCTTCGAGAGCGGCGGGCCCGAGGGCCTCAACTACGGCGGCTACGGCAGCGGCAACGACTCCTCGGGCGGCGGGGGCGGGAACGGCTCCGACTCCTCGGACCGCACCCAGATGTTCGCCGCGCCCACCGGCGCGGGCGGGCCCCAGGTCCAGGCCGAGGGGGGCGGGGGCCCGGGCGCCGCGGGCGCGGGCGGCCCCGGGGGCGCCGCGGGCCAGCAGAACATGAACGGGATGGGCTCGCCGATGATGTCGCCCATGATGCCGCCGATGGGCGGTATGGGCGGTGGCGGCGGTGCCGAGAACCGCGACCGCAACCGGACCACCTGGCTCTCCGAGGACGAGAAGGTCTGGGGGACCGACAAGAACCAGCAGCGGGCCACGCTCGGACGGCCCGTGCCCGGACAGCAGAAGAAGGGGGCCCAGCGCCATGAGCTCATCGATGCGGGAGCAGATGGAGGCCGAACTGGAACGGCTTCACACGACGATGAGGGAACTCTCGGACGCAAGCGCAAGCCTGGAGTCGGCAACCGAAGAGGCCGTGGCCAAGAACAGGCTGGTGGCCGCGACGGTGGACGGGACGGGTCGTCTGACTGAGCTGAAGTTCCACACCGAGGGGTACCGGACCATGGCCCCGGCGGAGCTGTCCGCGGCCATCGTCGAGGTCGTCGGCCGCGCGCAGAAGCAGATGGCGGACCGCGTCGCGCAGGCCTACGAGGCCTTCATGCCCGAGGGCATCGACACGCAGGCGGCGATACGGGGCGACCTCGACCCCGAGGAGACGCTGCGCCGCATGGGCGTCTCCCTGGACGACCTCGGGTGAGGGCCCGGCGCCGCCGGACACGGATTCGAAGGAGGAACCGATGACAGCACCGGGACGAGGCCTGTCGGCCTTCCCTGAGGGCATCAGGAGGAACGGCTCGCGGATCTACGACGCGGCCGACTACACGGACGAGCTCATCGCCCACACCCGCGCCGCGCGCGAACCGCTCGGCGTCCCGTGGGGGACCAAGGGCGAGTACGCGGAGCAGATGCAGAAGAACATCGGCGAGGCGGAGGAGGTCCTGTACACCCTGCTGGACCTCATCGCCGTGGCCCAGCGCCAGGCCGCGGACGGGACCCTCAATATGGGCGGCAGCTTCCAGGGGACCGAGGACGCCAACATCGACCTCGGCGGGACCTTCACCCCCGGAGGACGCAGATGAGCCCGAACCCCGCCTCCGGGGCCCCCGTCCCCGAGGAGGCGCCGGGCGCGGCCGCCCGGCCCGCCCCGGCCTCCGCGGCGCCCGCCGCGGAGGACTTCGGCGCGGCCCTCAACGGCGGGGCCCCCGCCGCCGAACAGTCCGCCGAGAGGGCGGCCGGACAGGCCACCGCGGCGGCCCCGGCCCCGGAGGCCCCCCGGGAGCAGGAGGGCCCCGGCCCCGAGGGCCCCGCCCGCCGGGTGGGCTCGGTGGTCGGCGCCGACCGCGAGGCCGCCGCCGAGGCGGAGCCCGCGCTGGACCGGCCCGGGGCGCCGATGCTGGCGGGCGCCGCCATCGCCGGGCTGATCCTGGTCGCGGCGCCCTTCGCCGTGGTGACCGGCACCGGCGGGGGCCCGGTGTCCCTGGACGTCATGGCGGGCGGTGAGCCGGTGTCCCCCGCCCTCTCCGGGCAGGCGCAGGCCGGCGCCCAGGCCGGCGGGCAGACGGGTGGACAGCCCGGCGGGCAGGCCGGCGGCGACACCGGGAGCGGCCAGTCGGTGCCGGCGGGCGGGGAGGGTGGCGGCTCCCCCGTCACCGACACCGCCCCCGACACCGGCTACGTCCCGGAGGTCCAGCCCGACCTGCGCGCCCCCACCATGCCCGACCCCGGCGACACGGTCGGCGGCTCCGCCGTGCAGACCTCGACCCCCGACCGGGGGTCCGCGCCGGAGGCCGAACCGCCCGCCGCCGAGGGCGCGGAGGCGGACACCGGCGCGGTGGCCGCGTCCGACGGCAGCGGGGACACCGCCGGCGACACCGCCGGGGACCCCGCCTCCGACACCGCCGGAGACGGCGGGGACTCCGCCGGGGAGGCGGAGGCGGAGACCGGCACCGACGCCGCGGCGGATCCCCCCGCGGGGGAGGACGCCGCCGGAGCGGAGGGCGGGCCCCCCGCCCAGGAGGGCGACGCCGCGGACGGGGCGGCCGCGGGCGCCCAGGAGGGCCGCGGCGAGGAGTCCGCGGCCGAGGCGTTCTCCGACACGGGCTCCGCCGGGGACGGTGCCGGGCAGACGGCACCGCAGGACTCCGGGGACGCCGCGCAGAACGCGAACGCGGCCGACCCCGCCGGGCCGCAGGACCCCGGGGTCCCCCAGGACCCGAGCGCGGCGAACGGCGGAGACTCCTCCGTCCTGGGGGGCGTCGCCGAGCGCTTCGCCCCCACCGACGGCTCCTACCTCGCCGTGGCCGGGCCCGGCTGCCCGGCGCTCCCCGGCGCCTCCTACGGCCACGAGGGCCGGTGGGGCGGAGCCGAGGACGCGGACGAGGGCTGGGCGACCCGGCCCGGGGGCTACGACGGCGAGGGGTGCGCGGGCGAGTACGACGCCCTCCCCGTGTCCGGCGACCCCGAGCAGGGGAACGGGCAGTACGCGGTGTGGTCCTTCGTGCCCGGGCGGGAGGGCGTCTCCTGCGAGCTGTACGTCCACGTCCCCGACGACGAGAGCCCCCTGTGGCTGGCCCCCGGCGAGGCCCGGTACCTGATCCGGCCGGGTGTGGGCACCGAGCAGCCGCCCGTGGCGGTGTTCGGCTTCGACCAGTCGCAGGTCCGCGGCGGCTGGGTCCAGGTCACCGGCTTCGTCACCCCCGCCGCGGAGTTCACCGTCGAACTGACCAACGCGGGCGCCGACCCCCTGGCGGCGCAGGAGGGCGCGAGCGCCCACGTCGCCGCGTCGGCCGTGCGCGCCTCCTGCCCCTGACACCCCGGCGGGGCGGCCCTGCGGGCCGCCCCGCCCTCCCCCACCCGGGCCGCGGCGCGGCCGGACGAACAAGGAAGGCACCGATGAGCAGGCAGCTCCTCACCGTCAACCCCGGCGCCCAGGGAGCGCACGAGACGATCACCGCGGCGCTGGAGGAGGCCTCCGGCGGCGCGCTGATCACCATCGCGCCCGGCAGGTACGAGGAGAGCCTCGTCCTGCGGGAGGTCGTCACCCTGGTCGCCCGCGACGGCCGCGGGAGCGTGGAGGTGATCAGTCCGTCCGGGAGCGCCGTGCTCTCAGGCGCGGAGGCGGTCAAGCTCTCGGGTCTCGTCCTGCGCGGCCGCGACGAGGAACGGCCCACGGTGGACATCCCCGCGGGCCAGGTCGAGATGGCCGACTGCGAGGTCGTCGGCGCCTCCTGGGCCGCGGTGTCGGTGCGCGGGACGGGCGCCGTCGCCATGCGCGACAGCCGGGTGAGCTGCGCCGGGGGCGCCGGGGTGGTCATCGTCTCCCCCGGGCTCAGCCTCATCGAGGAGTGCGTGGTCGAGGACGTCGGGACCAGCGCCCTGGTCATCGGGGAGCAGGGGCGGCCGACGGTCCGGTCCTGCGTGTTCCGCGACGCCGGGGGCAACGGGCTGTTCGCCAGCGGCGACGCCTCGGGCACCCTGGAGGGCTGCGAGATCACGGCGACCGGCAAGCCCGGCGTGGCCCTGGAGGACGGGGCCGCCACGACCCTGCGCGGCCTGTACGTGCACCGCACGGAGAAGGACGGCATCGCCCTGTCCAGCCAGGCGCGCCCGGTGGTCGAGGACTGCACGGTCGAGGAGGTCGGCGGCGACGGGATCGTGGTCCGCGGCAGCTGCGACCCCCAGGTGGCCCGGACCCGGTCGGTGCGCGTGAAGGGCGCCGGGGTGCACGTCACCGAGCGGGCCCGCGGCGTGTTCACCGACTGCGAGGTGGAGGAGTCCGGGGGGGACGCGGTCCGCTCCGGGGGGCGCGCGTCCACGGCGTTCCTGGGCCTGCGGGTGCGGGGCGGCCGCGGCCTGCTGCTGGCCGAGGACAGCGTCGTGGAGTTCGACCGCGGCGAGGTCGGCGGCACCGGCGGACACGGCATCGTCATCACCGGCGGGGCGCCGTTCCTGCGGGGCATGGCGGTGTCGGACACCGACGGGCACGGGGCCCTGCTGGAGGGCTCGGCCCGCGGCCGGCTGGAGGGGATGACCTTCGAGCGGACCCGCAGCGCCTCCGTGGCGGTGCGCGAGGGCGGCCGCCTGGAACTGGAGGGGGCGCGCATCGCGGAGAGCCGCGACGCGGGCGTGGCCGTGGGCCCGGACGGCGAGGCGGACCTGCGCGACTGCGAGGTCTCCGCGTCGGCGGGGGACGGGGTGTCGGTGCGCGGCGGCAGCCGCGCGACGGTGCTGCGCACCCGGGTGCGGGAGGGCAGGCGCAACGGCGTGCTGCTGGCCGCCGGTGCGCGGGCCACCCTGCGCCGGTGCGAGGTGTTCGGCAACCGCGCCGACGGCGTCCTGGTCCACTCCACCGAGGAGGTGGTGGTGGAGGACTGCACGGTGCGCGACAACGGGCGTTCGGGGCTGCGCCAGACCGTGGCCAGCGAGCAGGCCCGCACCGAGGACCTGTTCAGCCAGGGCAACGGCTCGCCCGACGCGTTCGGCGAGCAGGCGGGCACCGCCGTCCCCCTGGCGCCGCTGCCGGAGGAGGAGGGCGCGGGCGGGGAGGAGGCCGCCGCCGGCCCGATGCTGGAGCTGGACGCCCTGATCGGCCTGGGCAACGTCAAACAGGAGGTGCGGACCCTCATCACCCGCAACCAGATGGCACAGCGGCGGGCGGAGATGGGCCTGCCCACCCCGCCGATGAGCCGCCACCTGGTCTTCGGCGGCGCTCCCGGCACCGGCAAGACGACGGTCGCCCGCCTGTACGGGCGCATCCTGGCCGAGCTGGACGTGCTGCGCTACGGACACGTGGTGGAGGTGGCCCGGGCCGACCTGGTCTCGCAGTACGTGGGCGGGACCGCGATCAAGACGACCGAGGTGTTCGAGCAGGCCAAGGGGGGCGTCCTCTTCATCGACGAGGCGTACACCCTCTCCAGCGGCGGCGACGGGGGCAAGGGCCCCGACTTCGGCAAGGAGGCCATCGACACGCTGGTCAAGCTCATGGAGGACCACCGCGACGAGGTGGCGGTGATCGTCGCCGGGTACACCGAGGACATGGACCGCTTCCTGGCGGCCAACCCCGGCCTGGCGTCGCGGTTCAGCAAGACCATCGAGTTCGTCAACTACGAGGTGGGCGAGCTGGTGGAGATCGTGCGCCGGCTCTGCGAGGGGCACAGCTACCGGCTGGCCCCGGAGACGGAGGCCGCCCTGGCGGGGATGTTCGAGAGGATGCCCAAGGGGCCGAACTTCGGCAACGCCCGCGAGGCCCGCAAGGTGTTCGAGGAGATGATCGACCGCCAGGCGAACCGCCTGGGCGCCTCCTCCCCCGAGGACCACGAATCGCTGACCCTGCTGCTGCCGGAGGACCTGGGGGCGGGGGCGGTGGAGGAGGACTCCCCCGCCGACCGCGACCGGCAGATCACCGAGCTGCGCGAGGAGCTGGACGCCCTGGTGGGCCTGGCGCAGGTCAAGGACACCGTCAACGACCTGGCGAACCTGCTGCTCATGGCGGAGCAGCGCAGGTCGATGGGGCTGCCCGTGTCCTCGATGAGCCACCACCTGGTCTTCACCGGTCCCCCCGGTACCGGTAAGACCACGGTGGCGCGCCTGTACGGGAGGCTGCTGCACACGCTGGGGGTGCTGCCGGGCGACCACGTCGTGGAGGCCGCCCGGTCGGACCTCGTGGGGCGCTACGTCGGGCACACGGCCCAGCTCACCGCGGAGGTGTTCGAGCGGGCCCGGGGCGGTGTGCTCTTCGTGGACGAGGCCTACACCCTCACGCCCAAGGGGGAGGGCAACGACTTCGGCCAGGAGGCCGTGGACACGCTGCTGAAGCTGATGGAGGACCACCGCGACGAGGTCGCGGTGATCGTCGCCGGGTACCCGGCCGAGATGGACCGGTTCATGGACTCCAACCCCGGTCTGGCCTCCCGGTTCAACCACCGGGTGGAGTTCCCGTCCTACGACGACGGCGAGCTGGTCACCATCGTCACCCGCATGGCGGCGTCCTCGGGGTACGAGTGCGGGCCCGAGACGCTGGCGGCGCTCGCGGCGCACTTCGCCACGGTGGAGCGGGACGGCTCGTTCGGCAACGCCCGTTACGCCCGTCAGGTGCTGGAGCGGATGATCACCCGCCAGGCGGGCCGCCTGGTGGGGCTGGGCGCCTCGGCGACCCGGGAGGACTTCACCGCGCTGCTGCCCGCCGACGTGCCCTGACCCGCACGGCACCGCCCCGGCGCACCGTCCGCGCCGGGGCGGTCTCATGCCCGGCCCACGCCGAAGGGCCCTGCCGGAGCCGCGGCGGAACGGGGCGGCGACGGCTCCCGACACCCGGCGGCCCCCGCTCGGGCGGACGTCAGCCCGGCGGTCCTCCCCCGGAAGCGCGGCCGGAGCCGCGGCGGAACGGGGCGGCGACGGTCCCGGCGCCCGATGGGCTCCCGGGCGGGCGTCAGCCCGGTGGTCCGCACCGGGAGCGCGGAACAGGGCGCCGGCGGCCCCGGCACCCGGACCACCCGGGCGGGGGTCAGCCCGGCGGCGGGCCGCCGGGGGCGCGGGCCGTGTGTTCGAGCACGCGGATCGCCAGCTGCACCCGGTTGGTGACGTGCAGCTTCGCGTACAGGTTGCCGAGGTGGGTCTTCACCGTCGCCACGCTCAGGCCGAGCTCCTCGGCGATCTCGGCGTTGGTCCGGCCCTCGGCGACGAGCCGTCCGACCTCCCACTCCCGCGAGGTCACGTACCCGGGCGGCCCGGCGGGGTCCGGGTCCGCGGCCTCCGCCGCCCCGCCCCCGGTCCCGCCGTTGGCCGCGGCCAGCGCCACGAGCCGGGACAGGACACTGGGCGAGAACACCGGCCGGCCGCGCGCCGCGTCGTGGATCGCCGTCACCACGGTCTCCGGCGGGGACTCCTTGAGCAGGAACGACACCGCGCCCCCGCGCAGCGCCTCCAGGAGGTAGTCGTCCGTGTCGAAGGCGGTCAGGACGATGACGCGCGCCCGGGAGCCCGCCGCCCGCAGCTCCCGGACGGCCTCCAGGCCGTCGGTGCCGGGCATGCGCACGTCCATGAGGACCACGTCCGGGTCCAGCGCCGCGACCTGGGCCACCGCCCCCGCCCCGTCCGATGCCTCGCCCACGACGGCGATGCCGTCGGTGCCGTCGACCATCAGCCGCAGGCCGGCGCGCATCAGCGCCTCGTCGTCCACGATGAGCACCCGCACGGCGGGCTCTCCCGAGCCCCCGGTCAACGCCGCCACGGGACCCTCACCTCCACCTCGAACCGGTCGCCCACGCCACCGTACCCGGTGGTGCCCCCCAGCAGCTGCGCGCGCTCGGCGACACCGATGAGCCCGAGCCCGGTTCCCTGGGCCGGGGGCGCGCCGCCGGCCAGGGGGTTGGAGGCGCGCACCGACAGCTCGTCGCCCTCGCGGGCGAACACGAGGGTCACCGGCTCCCCCGGCGCGTGCTTGCGCGCGTTCATGAGCAGCTCGGAGGTGATCCTCGCCAGCGACACGGCGGTCGTGGGGGACAGCGATCCGAGGTCTTCGGGGGCCAGTCCGTGCCATCGCGCCTCGACCGGCCGCCCGGCGGCGCGCGCCTCCTCGATCAGGTCGGTGACGGCCCCGGGGGCGGGCAGCGGCGCGGTGTCGGGGTGCGACGGGCCGTCGTCCCCGACGGCCCGCAGCGCCGAGAGCACCTCGCGCAGGACGCCGTTCGCGTCCGCCGCGGCGTCCCTGACCGTGCGGGCCGCCTCGCTCATCCGGTCCGGCGGCAGGTCGGAGCGGTAGGCCAGGGCGCCCGCGTGCATGGCGATGATCGCGAGCTGGTGGGAGAGGCCGTCGTGCATGTCCCGCGCGATGGCGTTGCGCTCCTCGGCGCGGGTCCGGGCGATGTCGGCGCTGCGGCCGCGCTCCGTCGCGACCCGGGCGCGCTCGGCGGCTTCGGCCCGCTCCTCCAGGCTGGCCAGCAGCGCCTCCCGCGTGCCCAGGGCGTAGCCCCACAACAGCGGGACCGCCGTGCAGAGCGCGAGGGCGGGGACCACGAAGAGGAGGGGCTCCTGCGGGATCCCGGTGAGGTCGGCGTACAGCCACGAGAACGCCGTGCCCGCGCCCACCGTGCCCGCCATGACCAGGCCGGCCAGGGGGTAGGAGCGCCGGGCCCCCAGCCGCACGATCGCGACGGCGCACGCGGGCAGCGCCCAGGCGCTGACGATCCCGGCGGGGATGAGGAGGAGGTTGCCCGTCCGGGACCGGTGGACGGGACCCACGGCGACGCAGGCGACCAGGCCCACCAGCGCGTCCACCAGCAGGAACACGATCATCACCACGGGTTCGCCGGGTTCGGGCTCTTCGAGCTGGAAGCCGAGCACCAGGAGGAAGAGGAGCGGTCCCAGCAGGCTGCACAGCACCGAGACGAACACGGCGCGCACGCCGCGCCGCCGGTGGAACGCGCGCCTTCGGCGCGTGTCCGGTCCGGGCGCCTGCATCACGGATTCGGTCACGCCGCCATCCTAGGGACGGCGCCGGGCGCACCGGATCAACCGATCGGCTGATGCGCCTCCGCCGCGCGGATGAGGCGCGGTCCTGGTCCGAACGACCGATCCGCCGCGCGGCGCGGGCGGGCAGCCTGGGGGCATGACCGCAGAAACCCTTCCTGTGCGGCCCCGCCCGAACACGGGGCTGCCGTACCACCGGCTCACCCTCCTCGAACACCGCACGTCCCGGTGGTGGCGGCCGCTGGCGACCGTCGCCGTGGCCTGTGCGCTGTTCGTGGTGCTCGGCCTCCTGAGCGTCGTGGTCCTGCCCCTGGCCTCGATGTTCGTGACGTGGCTGCCCGAGCCGTCGGACGCCGACTCCTTCGCCCTGGACAACCCGACCGACGTGCTCCTCACCTTCGGGATGCTGGCCCTGATGATCCCGGCGGTCCTCCTCGGCGCGCGCTGGGGCGGCGGCCGTTCGCGGATCCTCCACTCGGTCGCGGGCCGGCTGCGCTGGCGGATGATGCTCACGGCGGCCGCCGTCCTCGTGCCGCTCTACGCGGCCGTGTACTGGGGGGCGTTCCTGCTCGACCCGCCCGCCGACGCCTCGGTGCCGCGGGCGGACCCCATGCTCGTCGTCGGGCTCCTGCTCTGCCTGGCGCTGGTCCCGTTGCAGTGCGCGGCCGAGGAGTACGCGTTCCGGGGCCTGCCGCAGCAGGTCCTGGGCACCTGGCTGCGCTCGCCCCTGTGGGGGATCGTGCTCCCGGTGCCGCTGTTCATGCTCGGGCACGGCTACGACTGGGTGGGCCAGGTGGACATCGCGGTCTTCGCGCTGTGCATGGGCTTCCTCGTGTGGAAGAGCGGGGGCCTGGAGCTGGCGATCGCCGTCCACACCGCGAACAACCTGACGCTGCTCCTGGCGGCGCCGTTCAGCCCCTCGTCCCTGGACCAGGGCGCGGTGGACCCCGCCACCCTCCTGATCTCGGTGCCGCTCACCCTCGTGTCCACCGCCGGCCTGGCCCTCTGGTTCTCACGCGTCCACGGGCTGCGGCCGTTCGAGCCGCTCCGGGGGACGGGCGGGGCGCAGACCGTCCCCGCTCCCGACGCCCTCCCCCGCGAGGCGCGGCCGGCCGCCCCGTCCCTCTGAGCACATGTGCCGGTAGCGCCCCGCCCCGGTGGCCGGACACGGTGCCCCGCCCCGCTCTCCCCCGGGGCGCGGGCACCGTCCGCCGTTCAGGGGGAGGGCACGGCCCCGGGGGCCGCGGACACCCCCTCCGCGGGGCGTCGGCGGAGGCGCCACAGGCGGGTGCCCGCCACTGCGGCACAGACCAGGGCGGCCGAGACCAGCAGGACCAGTTCGGCGGGGACGCCGTAGAACCGCTGCAGCCAGGTCCCCTCCCGTCCGCCCATCACGAACGTCACCGCCGGGTCGAAGGCGGCCAGGGCCAGCGGCGGCAGGGCGTAGGGCGCCAGGCGGACCGCCGCCCGCCACCGGGGCCGGCCCGCGCGGGCCGCCGCCCAGGCCGGGGCGCGCAGCACCCCGCGCACACCCAGGGCGAGCACCGCGAGGGTGGCCGCGCCCAGGACGGCGTCCACCTTCCACAACACCGAGTCCGCCGGGGCGGGTGTCCGCCCCTCGGTCAGGTCGATCAGCCCCTCGGCCAGGGCCCAGGTGTCCTCCTCGGTGAGCGCGATGCCGACGTTGGTCAGGACGGCCACGCCGTACCCGGTCTCCGGGACGAGGACCTGGTAGGCGGTGTGCGTGGAGTTCGTGCCGCCGTGCCAGACCTGGACCCGGGACGCCCCGTCGGCGGGGCCGCGGCGCATCCAGCCGAGCCCGGTGCGCCCGTTGGGCGCGGAGGGCGTGTGCGCCTCCTCCACCGTCTCCGGCGAGACGACGCGGGGCCCGCCCGGGACGGCGCCGCCGTTGAGGTGGAGCAGCAGCCAGCGGGCCATGTCGTCGGCGGTGGAGACCATGTCGCCCGACCCGGTGGCGAAGTGCGCGGGCTCGGCCACGGGCAGGTTCAGGCCGTAGGCGCGGAAGTGGCCGGGCGCCGTCCGGGCCCCGTCGGAGGCCGACCGGGTGTCGGCCATCCCGGCCGGGGCCAGGACGGCGCGCTCCAGGTACGCGGTGAAGGGTTCGCCGGTGACGGTCTCCACCAGGCGGGCCGCGACGTGGTAGTTGGGGTTGTGGTAGTTCCACTCCCGGCCCGGGGCCGCGGCGAGCCGGGCTCCGGACAGGCGGTCCACGGCCTCGGCGAGGGTGGCGGGTTCGGGGCCGTCGGGCAGGCCGAGGTCGTGCAGCCCCGAGCTCTGGTCGAGGACCTGGCGGACGGTGATGTCCGCGCCGCGGGGGTCGGCGGTGGCGAACCCGGGCAGGTGCTCGCGCACCGGGTCGTCGAGGCCCAGGGCCCCCTCCTCGACCAGGCGCAGGACGGCCAGCGCCGTCATGGACTTGCTCAGCGAGGCGACGGGCAGCGGGGTGTCGGTGCGCAGCGGGCGGCCGTGGCCGTCGCGGCCGTGGGCGCCGGTGTGCACGACCCGGTCGCCGTGGACCACCGCGAAGGCCGCGCCGGGCAGGCCGGTGCGTTCCAGGTGGTCGGCGACGAAGGCGTCCAGTTCGGCGGGGGCGGGTCCGGCCGGGGCCGCGGAGGCCGGGGGCGCCGGGGCCAGGACGGCCAGGCAGGCCAGGGCCGCGGCGGCGAGGGCGGTGCTCTTGAAGGGCATGCGGAGGACGGTAGGTCCCGGGCCCGGGGGCGGGCCTCCCCCGAACGGGTGCGGGTGGGGCGGGCGACCGGCACTTTCGGGTGAGGCGGCCGGGGCCGGGGCGCGCGTAGCCTGGGCCGGTGCACAGAGGACGAGGGCCCGACACGCTTCGGGCGGGACTGCTGGCCGCGGCGACCGCGGCCGCGTGCGCGTTCCCGGTGACCGATCCGTCCGCCCTGCCCTGGCCCTCGCTCGCGGTGGCGGCGGCCGCTGCGGCCGCGGGCCGGTGGGGCCCGTACGGGCGCCCGGGGGCGGTGCTCGCCGGGGTGTGCGCCGCGGCCTGGCCGGCGGCGGCGCTCGTGCGGGGGGCCGACCCGACGCTCACCGCCGCGCAGGCCGGGTTCGCGGTGCTGTGCACGGTGCTGCCGTGGCTGGTGGGGCGTGCGCTGCGGTACCGGTCGGAGGTCACCGACCTGGGATGGCGCCGGGCCGAGCTGCTCGAACGCGAACGCGCGCTGGTGGCGGCCCGGGAGCGCGCCCGGACCCGGGAGCGGATCGCGGCGCGCATGCACGACTCCCTGGGCCACGACCTCAGCCTGCTGGCGGTCCGGGCCGGGGCCCTGGAGGTGGCCGAGGGCCTGTCGCCGCAGGACTACCGGCGCGGCGCCGCGGAGCTGGGCGCCGGGGCCATCGGCGCGGTCGAGCGGTTGCAGGAGATCATCGGCCTGCTCGACGGGCCCGACACGGACCCCGAAGGCACGGCCGAGCACCGGGCTCCCGGGATCCCCAGGGCCGGCGGAGCGGTCGGCCCCGACGCCCTGGAGGGGCTGCTGGCGGGGGCGCGCGGCGCGTCGGTGGAGGTGTCGGCGGCCGGCGCGGAGCTGTGGGAGGACATGGCGCCCCCGGTGCGCGTCCTCGCGCACGCCGTGGTGCGCGAGGCGCTGACCAACGCGGTCAAGCACGCCCCCGGCGCGGCGGTGGCCGTGGACACCTCCCGGACGGGGGACGGCGGGTTCGCCGTGGCGGTGCGCAGCGCCCCCGGCCGGGACGGCCCCGCACCGGCCTCCGGCGGGCGCGGGCTGGCCGGACTGCGCGACCGGGTGGCGGCCGCGGGCGGCGTGTTCGAGGCGGGGCCCGGGGAGGACGGCGGTTTCCGCGTGGCGGCCCGGCTGCCCGCACGGCCGGACCCCGCGCCCGGACCGGGCGGTTCGGAGTCCGACCGGCGGCGCGGAGCCGCGCGCCGCGCCCGGCGCGCGGCGGTGCAGGCCGCCGCCGTCCCGGCCGCGCTGCTGCTGCTCGTGGTCCTGGCCTGGTCCGGGTACTACGCTTCCGCGTCGGCGCGGGCCGTGCTGCCGCCGCCGGTCTACGCCGGGCTGGAGGTCGGCGCGCCGCGTTCCGCGGTGGAGCCGCTGCTGCCGCCGCGGACCATGCTCGACCCGCCCGAGGCGGCGGCGCCCTCCGGCTGGGAGTGCGTCCACTACCGTTCCGGCACGGGGTGGCCCGGGAGCGCGGGGAGCGCGTACCGGCTGTGCTTCGCGCAGGACCGGCTGGCCGCCAAGGACGAGGTACCGCTCAACGGGGAGGGGACGCGATGATCCGGGTGCTGCTGGCCGACGACGAATCGCTGATCCGGTCGGGCATCGCGGCGATCCTGGGCTCCGACCCGGGGATCACCGTGGTGGGCGAGGCCGCCGACGGCCGGGAGGCGGCCGACCTGGCCGCGCGGGAGCGCCCGGACGTGGCGCTGCTGGACATCCAGATGCCGGGGGTGGACGGGTTCGCCGCGATCGAGGCGGTGCGCGCGGCCTCCCCTGCCACGGCGGTGGCGATGCTCACCACCTTCGGCCGGGACGAGTACGTGGCCCGGGCGCTGGACGGCGGGGCCAGCGGGTTCCTCCTCAAGGCCTCTCCCCCGCGCGAGCTGCTGGCCGGGGTGCGGGCGGTGGCGGCGGGCGGCGCCGTGCTGTCGCCCAAGGTCACCGGCCGGGTCATCGAGGGCTTCCGGCGGCGCCGGGGCGCGGACGCCCACGCCCGGCTCGACACCCTCAGCCCGCGCGAGCGCCAGGTGCTGGCCCAACTGGGCTCGGGGGCCTCCAACGCCGAGATCGCGCGCACCCTGCACCTGGCCGAGGACACGGTCAAGACGCACGTCAGCGCGGTGCTGTCCCGGCTGGGGGTGCGCAACCGGGTGCAGGCGGCGATCATCGCCCACGACGCCGGGCTCTCGGAGACCGCGCGCGACTAGGCTGACCGTGTGAACGACCCGGATGTCGCCCGCCTGCTGGTGCGCGTGATCAACATCAGCAACCGCCTGGCGCGCTACGCCGCCCACGAGACCGGGGAGCGGACCTCCCCGGCGACTTGGCGGGCGCTGAGCGTGCTCCAGGAGAAGGGGCCGCTGCGGCTGGGCGTGCTGGCCGAGTTCTGCCGGGTGCGCCAGCCCACGATGACGGTGATCGTGGAGTCCCTGAACGCCTCGGGGTACGTGCTGCGGCGGCCGGATCCGGCGGACGGGCGGGCGCACCTGCACGAGCTGACCCCGGCGGGCGCCGAGGCGCTGGACGACTGGCGCCGCCGGGTCGGCGAGGCGCTGCTGCCGCTGTTCGACGACCTCTCCGAGCACGAGCGCGCCCTGCTGGCCGACGCGGTGGCGCTGCTGGACGGGCGGTTGCGGCGCGGCGAGGGCTGACCGGCTCCCCCGGTGCGCGCCGGGGAATGCGCGGGGATTAACATAGGTTACCTATATGAATTCCCGTGAGGGCCCCGACCGCAAGGCCGCCGTCCTCCCCACCTGAACCCGTGAAGGAGCCGTATCCCCATGGTGGCGGAGACCGCAACACCCACCGTGTCCACCCCGGAGGCGCCGTCCCTCCTCAGGCAGCCGCGGGCCGTCTGGGCCGTGGCGTTCGCCTGCGTGATCGCGTTCATGGGAATCGGGCTGGTCGACCCGATCCTGCCCGCGATCTCGCGCAGCCTCGACGCCACCCCCACCCAGACCTCGCTGCTGTTCACCAGCTACCTGGTGGTCACGGGCCTGGCCATGCTCGTCACCAGCTGGGTCTCCAGCCGCCTGGGCGCCAAGCGGACGCTGCTCGCGGGGCTCGCGCTGATCGTCGTGTTCGCCGCGGCCGCCGGCTCCGGGGACACCGTGGAGGCCGTCATCGGGTTCCGTGCGGGCTGGGGCCTGGGCAACGCCTTCTTCATCTCCACCGCCCTGGCCACCATCGTCGGCGCCGCCAGCGGCGGCTCCGCCGCGGCGATCGTGCTCTACGAGGCGGCGCTGGGCCTGGGCATCGCCACCGGGCCGCTGATGGGCGGGCTACTGGGCGGCGTCAGCTGGCGCGGCCCGTTCTTCGGCACCGCGGTGCTGATGGCGGTCGGATTCCTCACCATCGCCGTGCTGCTGCGCGGGGACACCGTCCCCAAGGGCGACCCGGTGCCGCTGTCGGCGCCGTTCGCCGCGCTGCGGGTGCCCGGGCTCCTGGTGCTGTCCCTGATCGCGCTGTTCTACAACATCGGGTTCTTCGCCCTGCTGGCCTACACCCCCTTCCCGCTGGGCCTGGACGAGACGGGGCTGGGCCTGGTCTTCTTCGGCTGGGGCCTGGGGCTGGCGGTCACCTCGGTGTTCGGCGCGCCGCTGCTGACCCGGCGGCTGCCGCGCACCGGCGTCCTGTGGGCCACCCTGCTGCTGCTCGCGGCGGACCTGGTGGCGGCGGGCGCCCTCATCGGTTCGCGACCCGGGCTGATCACCTGCGTCATCGTCGGCGGGCTGCTGCTGGGCGTGCTCAACACCGTGCTCACCGAGTGCGTCATGGAGGCGAGCGACCTGCCCCGGTCCGTGGCGTCCTCGGCCTACTCCGCGGTCCGCTTCCTGGGCGGCGCGGTCGCCCCGCCCGCCGCCTCGGCGATCGCGGTCGCCGTCTCCCCCGGCGCCCCGCTCTACGCGGCCGCCGGATCGGTGGCGGTGGCCGCGCTGATCGCCCTGGCCGGCCGCCGGGTCCTGCGCCGCGTGGACGACGGCCCCGAGCCCGCGGAGGTCGAGGCCGAGGCCATCACCCGCGGTGCCTGACCTACCCCGCCCGGCCCACCGACTCCCGTGCCCGGCGCAGCAGGTCGGCGGGATCGGCGGCGTCCGGGTTCAGCAGGGCCGCGGTCTCCTCGGTCGGCTCGCCCAGGACGGCGTCCACCACGGCGAACTCGTCGAGGGGGCGGCCGTAGTAGACCTGGAAGTGGTCGCGGTAGTGCATCTCGGGGGCCGGGTGGAAGAGGCCCTCCAGCAGCCACCCGGAGCCGTCGTCCATGTCGCCGGGGACCCCGGTCCCCCACCGGCCCGACCCGTCCCGCCACCAGATCAGCGCGCTCACCGAGAGCGGGTCGCCGCCGTTGAAGCCGGGGTCGGCGAGGACGTCCGCGAACTCCGCGGGCAGGAGGTCCACGGTCCCCGGCCGGTGCTCCTCGCCGTTGGCGTAGGGGCTCATCGGCGACTCGTGGTCGAAGCAGCGGATCACCGCGGACGTGTCGGAGAAGGCGATCGCGTAGTCGTCCCCTCCCCCGTTGGCCATGGTCGCCAGGTCCCACCCGGGGCGCGGGCCGGCGCGGAAGGCGTGCTTGCGGTAGGGGCTGTCCGGGGCGATGAGGAACTCCAGCAGCGCGATCCTGCGGGAGAGGTCCCGCACCCGGTCGGGCGCGGGCAGGCGGCGGGCGGTCTCCGGTGCGTTCATGCGGACCATTCAACCCCGCCCCGGTGACACGCGCCGCCCGCCCGCCCCGCCCTCGGGCGGGCCGGACGGGCGGGCGCCGGGGCGCGGGTCAGCCCTGGGCGGCGGGGATGACGCTGCCGCCGAACTCCTCCTCGATGAACGCCGCGGTCTCGGCCGAGGTGAGCAGCTCCACCAGGGTGGCGATGCGCGGGTCGTCGGCGTTGTCGGCGCGGGCGGCCAGGATGTTCACGTACGGGTTGTCCTCGAAGGCCTCCAGCAGGATGGAGTCCTCCTGGAAGTCCAGCCCCGCCTCCTGGGCGTAGTTGTTGTTGACGATGGCGGCGTCCACGTCGTCCAGCGAGCGCGGCAGCTGGGCCGCCTCGACCTCGCGGAATACCAGGTCCTTGGGGTTGTCCTCCACGTCGTCCAGGGAGAAGGTCGCGGCGTCGGCGTCCTCGGAGAGGGTGATGAGGCCGCCTTCCTGGAGCAGGAGCAGGGCGCGGAACTCGTTGGTGGGGTCGTTGGGCAGCGCGACCTCCGCGCCCTCGGGCAGGTCGTCGACCGCGTCGACGGTGCGGGAGTACAGCCCCAGCGGCGGCAGGTAGACCTGCTCGACGGCCACCAGGTCGGTGCCGTTGCCCTCGTTGTACTCCAGCAGGAACGGCTCGTGCTGGTACAGGTTGACGTCCAGCTGCCCCTCCGCCAGGGCGGCGTTGGGCGCGATGTAGTCGGAGTACTCGACGATCTCCAGGTCGAGGCCGGCGTCCGCGGCGAGCTCGGCGTCGACGAACCCGAGGATGTCGCCCGCGGGGACCGCGGTGGCGCCGACGGTGAGGACCTCGGTGCCCTCCGCGGGGGCGGCCGCGTTCTCGGAGGGGGCGCCGCAGGCGGCCACCGCCAGGACGGCGGCGGCGGTGGGGGCGGCGAGGGTCAGGCGGCGCATCGTCGGGGTCCTTTGCACGGTTCCGGTCGGTTATTTCCTACTTATCCGACCTTAAATCAGGACTAACCGCCGCCGCGACCGCGCGCGGACTTCTGTGACAAACCGCACGGATGGGTACTTTTCCGGCGTTCCTCCAGGTTACCGGCCCCTCAGACGGCCTCCCGCCGCTGGAGGTAGGAGAACGCCCCCCACCCTGGCAGCACCGGGAACCAGAACGTGAGCACCCGGAACAGCAGCACCGCGGGCAGCGCCACCGCCGCGGGGACCCCCGCCACCGTCGTCAGCCCGCCGATGAGCGCGGCCTCCACGGCGCCCAGCCCGCCCGGGGTGGGCGCCGCGGAGCCGACCGCGTTCCCGGCCAGGAACACCACGGCGACCGCCACCAGGCTCACCTGCGCGGCGTCCGGGGCGAACGCCAGCACCGAGAAGTACAGGCACAGCACGAACGCCACCGTCAGCAGCACGGTCCCGCCCAGCCCGATCGCCAGGGAGGCCGGCCGTTGCAGGGTGTCCAGCAGCCGGGGCAGCACCCCGCGCAGGTAGGGCCGCACCCGGTCGGCGATCGCCCGGCGCAGCTTCGGCGCCAGCAGCACCGCCGCGACGAGCACGGTGACGGCGATCGCGATGGTCACCACCGTCGGCGAGGGCGTGAACCCCGTCCAGTACGAGGTCCCGGTCAGGTAGGCGCACACCAGCAGCAGCGGCACGTGCACCAGCAGCCCGACCAGCTGGCCGAGCCCGACCCCCGACAGCGCCAGCGGGGTGGACGCCCCGGCCTTGATCGCGAACCGGGTGTTGACGGCGATCGACCCCAGCCCCGCCGGGGCGGCGATGCGCACGAACGACGCCGCGTACTGCACCAGCACGCTGCGCCACCAGGGCAGCCTGACCGGCACGAAGCCGATGAGCACCATCGCCGCCGCGACCATGCACACGGTGGACATCGCGAACGCGGCCAGCGCCCACCCCGGGTCGGCCCGGCCGACGGCGCTCAGGTCCACGCCGGTGAGCTGGTAGAGCAGGACCAGGCCGACCACGGTGGCGACGATGACGCTGACCACGGTGCGCGGCCGCATCCGCTCCACCCGCGCCGGTTCGGCGGGAGCCTCGGGGGCGACCTCGACCACCGCCTCGCGCAGCCGGCCGATGAGCCCCTTGCGGGCGCGCAGCGCGCGGCGCAGCGGGTAGGGCAGCCCGGGCGGTTGCAGGAACGGCAGGATCGCGGCGGTGGCGGGCACCCCCAGAGCGCGCACGGCGGAGGCGACGGCGCGTTCGGCGCCCACCCGGGTGGCCAGCAGGGCGACCAGGGCGGCGGAGTCCAGGGAGACGGTCAGGGGCGGCGCGGCCACCGAGCCGCGGCCCACCCCGGTGAACACGATCCCCCCGTGCTCCAGGTCGGTCCCGACGGTGGCCCCGTGCAGGTCGCCGTGGGCGATGCGGTGCCGGTGCAGCAGCCCCAGCGCCTCCCAGCAGCGGTCGAGCAGGGCGTCGGTGAACTCCTCCTCGGCCAGGTCGTCCAGGGGCCGGACCCCGGGCAGCTCGCGGACCAGCAGGACGGTGCCGGGCCGGGGCTCGCCGACGGCCAGCACCCGGGGGGTGGCCACCCCGGCGTCGCGCACGGCGTGGGCCATGAGGGCGGCGTGCTCGGCGCGGCGGCGCACCCCGTAGAGCATGCGGGGGGCGAAGGGGCCGCGCAGCAGCAGCAGGTCGCGCAGCCTCCGCCAGAACCCGGCGGTGTTCTCCGAGCCGAGCACGACGGCCTCGGCGCGCCCGCCGCCGGCCAGTTCGACCAGGTGGCGGGGGTCGCCCTCGGGGTCGGTCCCGGCCGGGACCACGTCGGCGGGCTCCAGGCCGAACCGGCGCAGCTCGGCGCGGATCGCGTCGTCGGCGGGGGGCGGGGTGCCCGCGCCGACGGCGTAGCCGAGCAGCCCGGCGCAGGTGGCGCCGGCGACGGCGGTGAGCAGCAGGGCGGGCAGGCTGGTGACCCCGGCCAGCAGGGCGCAGGCGGCGGCGGTGGCGGTGGCGGCCCACAGCAGGGAGCGCACGCGGGGCTGGCCGGCCGGCATGGTGAGGAGGTAGGCCAGGGCGGCGGCGACATAGCCCAGGGTGGCGCCGGTGAACAGGTCGCCGGGGGCGCCGGGCAGGCCCGGGGGGACCCGGTCGGGGCCGATGAGCGTGTACAGGACCGCGTTGACCAGGGAGGTGAGCGCGTAGGCGGCGACGGCGGCCGCGCCGGCCCGCAGCAGGTCGCGCAGGGCCCCGGTGAAGAGGGTGATCAGGACCGAGGCGCAGATCAGGACGATGAGGGCGAGGTTGGCGCCCAGCGCGGCGAGGAAGAGCGGTCCGGCGGGCAGCAGGGAGCGCAGGGCGTCGGGGCCGGCCTGGCCGTCGGTGGCGGCCCGGGCGGCGAGCAGGATCACCGCGATCACGCACAGTCCGCCGACCCCCACGAGGAGGTCGACGGGTCTGCGCGGAGCGCGCACTGTGGTGGGGCCGGGGGACGGGTCCCCCGTGGCGGTCGTCGTCACCCCACCAGCCTGCCCGACGGCGGGAGTGCACGGGCACCGGGACGGGGGCGTTTCGCGCGGTCCGTTCGGCGCCTCCCGGCCGCCCCGGCGCGCGGCGCCCCGGAGACGCGGACGGGGGCGCCCGGCGGGCGCCCCCGTGCCCGGGGCCGTGTCGGGCCGGGCCGTGTCGGGCCGGACGGCGTCAGGCCGGCGGGGGCAGCAGTTCGCGCCGGTAGGCCGGGACCAGGTTGCGCGGTACGAGGTACTCGCGTCCGCCCAGGGTGAGGGGCACCAGGTCGGGGGTCTTCGCCCGCCACTGCGAGCGGCGCGTGCGGGTGTTGGCGCGCGACATCCTGCGCTTGGGTACGGCCATCGTGTCCTGTCCTGGAATGTTCGGCGGCGGGGCCCGCGGGCCCCGCCGTCACCGTGTGTCTTACTTGTTGTAGCGGCGCTTGAAGCGCTCGACGCGGCCGGCGGTGTCCACGACGCGGGCGTTGCCGGTGTAGAACGGGTGGCTCGCGCTGGAGATCTCGACGTCGATCACCGGGTAGGTGTTGCCGTCCTCCCACTCGACCGTCTTGTCGCTGGTCCGGGTGGACCGGGTGAGGATGGCGAAGTCGCCGGCGCGGTCGCGGAAGACGACGGGGCGGTAGTCGGGGTGGATGCCCTTCTTCATGTCCGTGTGCCCTTTCCGGGGTCGGGGTGCGTGTACGCGGTGGCGGCCGGGGTGCGGCGCGGGGTCAGCGCTCTTCCCTGAAGTCGACGTGGCGGCGGACCACCGGGTCGTACTTGCGCAGGGTGAGGCGGTCGGGGTTGTTGCGCCGGTTCTTGCGGGTCACGTAGGTGTATCCGGTCCCGGCCGTGGACTTGAGCTTGATGATGGGGCGGACGTCGTTGCGCGCCATGGGACTCTCCTTCACCTGTGGACTGCGGGGCCGCTGTGCACCCTAGAAGGAAATGATAACCGTTTTTATTTCCTCCGCGCGACGCGAGTCCCGCCTGCGGGCAATTGGTTACTCTGTGTGGTTATCTCATCACTATTGGAGAGATTCGTCGCGAGCGCGACACACCCCCGGAGGGGACCCATGCCCGACCGCACCCGGCCGACCGCCGCGGCCGCACCCGCCGTGTCCCGGCGCAGCCTGCTCTGCGCCGCGGGCGCGGGGACCCTGGCCGCCGCCCTGGGCGGAACGCCCGTCCCGGCCCTGGCCGCCCCCGACGACGGGGCCCCGGGGTTCACCGAGGTCCCGGTGACCCGCACCGACCGGGTGACCGTCCCGGCCGGGTACACCGCCCGCGTCCTGCTGCCCTGGGGCGCGCCGATCGCCCCGGGCGGGCCCGTCTGGCGGCCCGACGCCTCGAACACCGCCGCCCACGCCGGGCAGCAGGTCGGCACCGGGCACAGCGGTCTGCACTACCTGCCGCTGGGCCCCTCCCGCGAGGGCACCCGCAACGGTGTGCTGGTGCTCGGGCACGGCGCGCTGGACCCGGCGCTGCTGCACCCCGACGGCGGCCGCGCCGACACCCCCGAGCGCGCCGCCAAGGAGATCGCCTCCCTGGGGGCGACCGTGGTGCGGGTCGAGCTGTCCGAGGGGCGCTGGCGGATGGCGCGCGACGAGCTCAACCGGCGGATCACCGCCGACACCCCCGTGGTGTTCTCCGGCCCCCTGGCCGAGCACGAGGCCTTGGACACCGGGGCCGAACCGCTGGGCACCACCGGCGGGTCCGCGTACGCGGTCACCCCCTGGCACACCTACCTGACCGGGGAGGACGCCTTCGCCGACGCCTTCGGGACCCGGGACCCCTCCTGGCGCCCGCGGTCCGAACACGAGGCCTACGGGCTGACCGCGGACTCCGCCCGCGGCTGGCACCGGCACCTGTCCCGGTTCGACCTGGCCCGCACGCCCGGGGAGGCCGACCGGTTCGGCTGGGTGGTGGAGATCGACCCGTTCGACCCGCAGGGCCCGCCCGCCAAGCGCACCGCGCTGGGGCGGCTGGGGCACAGGGGGCTGGTCGTCGCCCGGTCGCTGGGGCGCCCGGTGGTGTACATGACCGACGACGCCCACGTGTACAAGTTCGTCGCCGCCCGCCCCTGGAGGGAGGCGCGCGGACCGTCCGCGAGCCCGCTGGACGAGGGCGCCCTGTACGCGCTGCGGCTGGACGCGGACGGGACGGGGACCTGGCTGCCGCTGGCCCACGGCCGCACCGGGCTGACCGCCCGGGACGGGTTCGCCGACCAGGCCGCCGTGCTGCTGCGGGCCCGCCGGGCGGCCGCCGCGGTGGGGGCGACCGGGTTCCGGGGGCCGGGCCGCCCGGCGGTCCACCCCCGCACCGGGGAGGTGTACCTGCCCGAGGCCGGAGAGGGCGGCGGCGGCCGCCTGCTGGCCTGGACCGAGGGGGCGATGGACCACGCCGCCACCGTCCTGGCCTGGCGGGAGTTCGCCCGGGCGGGGCAGGGCACGGGGTTCGCCTCGCCCGGCGGGGTGTTCTCCGGGGCGGACGGGCGGCTGTGGATCACCACCGACGTGACCGGACTGGGCCGGGACGACGGCCGCGAGCAGCTGGGCAACAGCGCCCTGCTGTGCGCCGACCCGGACAGCGGACGGGTGCGCCGCTTCATGACCGGACCGCGCGGGTGCGGGATCGCGGGGGTGAGCGCCACCCCGGACCAGCGCACCCTGTTCGTGGCGGTGCGCGGGCCGGGGTCCTCCGACGCCCGCTGGGGCGAGCCCACCGCAGAGGACCCGCGGGCGGTCGGCAACTGGCCCGGGTTCGACCCGCAGGGCCGCCCCCGCTGCGCGGTGGTGGCGGTGCGCAAGGACGACGGCGGGACCGTCGGCACCTGACCGGCGGGGGCGGGGGTCAGACCTCGCGGCCGGGCAGGGCCCGCCAGTACTGGCGGTGCTCCCGGTCGCGCACCACCAGGCCCCGGTCGGCCAGCGCGGCGCGCAGCTCGGCGGCGTCGTCGGCGTCCTTGCGCTCCAGGGCCTCCTGGCGGGTGCGCAGCAGCGCCTGGGTGCGGGCGTCCAGGTCGGGGGTGCCGTCCAGCCAGCGCTGGAACGCGTCGGCGTGCGGGTCGCCCTCGGACCACGCGTAGCCGTGCGCCTCGAAGGCGGCGCGCAGCCGCTTCGCCTTGTGGTCGGTCCGGGCCCGCACCGCCTCGGCGGTGCCGGCGTCCAGGACCACCAGCTCCCGGCCGTCCAGGAAGGCGGTCCCGAAGCGCTCGCGCGGGACCTCGGCGGTCTCCCCCGAGGCGGTGACGCGCACGGCCTCCCCGTCCACCTTCACCGTGATGACCTCGTCGTACGACATCAGCGCCAGGAAGCACCCGGCCACCACGCCGATGACCGTCAGGACGGCGGTGAGGATCGGCCCGCTCACCCCCGCCAGCAGTTCGAGCTTGTCCGCCCCCGGGAGGAACGGCAGGGCCAGGACCCAGTCGGGCAGGGCGAGCAGCCAACCCGGGAGCAGGGACAGCAGTCCGCCCGCGGCCGCTCCCAGCGGCAGGAGGACGCCCCACACGGACAGGTGGTAGGCCGCACCGTGGCGGACGACGGCGGGCGGGGCGGCGGGCTGGGCGGTCACGTTCACTCTTTCCTCGGTGTTCACGGTGTCCCTCCTCGGCGGGGTCGGCGGCGGGCGACCGGGCGGCCGTCGCGCACGACCAGGGCGACCCGGCGCAGGGAGCCGGGGTCGGTGCGCGGGTCGCCGCGCACGATCAGCAGGTCGGCGGGGGCGCCGGGGGCCAGCGGGGCCCCGGCGCCCAGGGTGCGGGCGGGCCCGGTGGTGGCGGCCGCCAGGGCCTGCGCCGGGTCCAGGCCGCAGGCGGCCAGCAGCTCGATCTCGCGGACCAGGCCCGCGCCCGGGCGCACGGCGGGCATGCCGCTGTCGCTGCCCGCCAGCACGGTGCCGCCCGCCTCGTGGAACTCCAGGACGCGGCGGCGCAGGGTCCGTGCGGTGTCGGCGTCCAGCGCCGCCTCGGTGACGGCGAGGGTGGGCGCGAGGGTGACCCCGCGCGCCACCATGGCCTCCAGCATCTCGGCGGGCCAGCCGGCCAGCGGCCCGCGCGGCTCCAGGTGCTGGAGGTGGTCGACCCCGGCCTCCAGCAGTTCGGCCAGGTCCGGCAGGGTCCCCCAGTGGGCGACCACGGGGACGCCGTGCCGGTGGGCCTCGTCCGCGATGGCGGCCAGTACGGGCGGGGCGATCGGCTCCAGCGACCGCCGGGCGGGGTCGCCCCGGTCCTGGACGACCTTGACCACGTCGACGGGGTCGTCCCCGCCGGCCAGTGCCGCGACCTGTTCGCGGGCCTGTCCGGGACTGCGGGGGACACGGACCCAGTCGTCGCCGGGCGAGGCGCCGATGGTGGCGACCGGGTGGCCGCCCGGCGCGGTGAAGAGCGGTCCGGCGATGCGCACGCGCGGACCGGCCAAGGTGCCGTCCGCGGCGCGGCGGCGCAGGTCGTGGACCCAGGCGTTCTCGTCGCCCAGGCTGCACACGGTGGTGACGCCGTGGGCGAGGAAGGCCCGCCGCTTGCCCGGCTGGAAGCGCAGGTGGTCGGCGATCGCCCGGACCGTGGCGAGCGGGCCCCGGCCGTCGGGGGCGCCCAGGTGGACGTGGGTGTCCACCAGGCCGGGCAGGACGGTGCACCCGGGCAGCGGGACCTCGCGGGCCCCGGCGGGGACGGAGGCCACACCCACGGCGGCGATCCGGCCGTCCTCGATGACGAGGGCGCCGTCGACCGGTGCCAGGTCGCCGCCGGCCAGCGCGGTGACCCGTGTCAGCGCCACGGTTCCGGATTCCATGGACCCTCCTGTGGTGGACTCACTCCTAGTTGAGCATATAGTATCCTGTACATGCAACCAGGAAATGAGTCGGAGGGGTCCGGGGAGACGTTCGTGGAGGCCGCCCGGCGCGACCAGATCGTGCGCGCCGCCATCGCGACCATCGCGGACGAGGGGTACGCCAAGGCGTCGTTCGTGCGCATCGCCGGGCGGGCGTCGATCAGTCCCGGCCTGATCACCTACCACTTCAAGACCAAGGAGCGGCTGATCCGGCGCGTCATGCAGGACATCGCCGCCCGGCTCGACAAGGCCATGGAGGGCGGGGAGGAGCCGCTGGAGGGGTTCGAGGACGGCCTGCGCCGGATCATCACCGGCAACGTCGCCTACTGCGCGAGCAACCCCGAGGAGATGGCGGCCCGGCGGGAGATCGTGTCCGCCGCCACGTTGCCCGAGGCCCTGCGCGCCGAGCTGGACGCGGAGGAGCTGGCCGGGCGGGCCGAGCTGACCGGCTTCCTCACCGAGGGGCAGCGGTACGGGGAGTTCCGGGGGTTCGACCCGGAGGTCTTCACCGACGTGCTGTTCGCCGCGCTGCGGGGCGCCCCGGCCGTCCTGCGCGAGCGGCCCGGCGTCTCCCCCGACGCCTACGGCCGCGAGCTGGCCGACCTGTTCTGCGCCGCCGCCACCGGGCGCCCGCCCGCGGCGTTCTGAGGGTCCCGGCGAACGCCGACGGGGGCCGGCCCGCGGATCGCGGACCGGCCCCCGTCGTGGCCCGGTGTATCAGACCGTGTTCTCCCGAACCTCCACTGCGCTTCGGTCCGTGCCCGGCGCCCCCTGGGGGCGGGCCCCCGGCCCCGCCGGGCGCCTGGCGAACCCCCGGCGGCGCGGGAGGGCGTTCGGGGAACAGACCCTAGACGGCCTGGGCGCGCAGCGCCTCGCGCTCGGCGCGCTGGCTGCGGGCCTCGTCCGGGTCCAGCAGCGGAGCGGCCGCCAGCAGCTGGCGGGTGTAGTCGCTCTGCGGGTTCTCGTAGATGGAGTCGCTGTCGCCCAGCTCCACGATCTCGCCCTTGCGCATCACCGCGACCCGGTCGCTGACCTGGCGCACCACCGCCAGGTCGTGGGCCACGAAGATGTAGGTCAACCCGAAGTCGTCCTGCAGCTCCGACAGCAGACGCAGCACCTGGTCCTGGGTGGACACGTCCAGCGCCGACACCGGCTCGTCGCAGATGATCAGCTTGGGCTTGAGGATCAGCGCCCGCGCGATCGCGATCCGCTGGCGCTGACCGCCCGAGAACGCGTGCGGGAACCGGTTGTAGTGGTTCGGCTGGAGCCCGACCCGGTCCAGCAGCTCCTGCACCTCGCGCTTGATCTTCTTGGTGTCGCGCTCGCCCTGCACCCGCAGCGCCGTCCCGATCGCGTCGCCCACCGTCACACGCGGGTTCAGCGACGAGTACGGGTTCTGGAACACCATCTGCACATCACGCCGCAACGGACGCAGCGCGCGCTCGGACATGTGCGTGATGTCCTGGCCCTCGAAGACCACCCGGCCCCGGGTGGGCTCCAGCAGGCGCATGACCATCCGCGACAGCGTGCTCTTGCCCGAGCCCGACTCGCCCACGATCCCCAGCGTCTCACCCTTGTACAGGTCGAAGCTGACGCCGTTGACGGCCCAGAAGTCGGTGGAGCGGCCCATGGCCCCGCCGCGCACCTTGAAGCGCTGGGCGACGTCCTCGACCTTGAGCAGCGGCTCGCCGTCGGTGGAGGCGGGGGTGAACGCCTCGAACTTCGCCGGGTCGGTGACGGTCCCCTCGCGCTTCTCCTTCTCCAGGCGGTCGGCGCGGTCCTGGGCGCGGCGCTGGGCCCGGGAGACCTCCACCCGCGGCACCGCCGCCAGCAGCGCCTGCGTGTAGGGGTGCTCCGGCGCCGACAGCACCGTGCGCACGTCCCCGCGCTCCACCGCCACACCGTGGCGCATCACCACGACCTCGTCCACCGACCCCGCCACCACGGCCAGGTCGTGCGAGACCAGGATCAGGGCCATCCCCAGATCCCGGCGCAGCTCGTCCAACAGGTCCAGGATCCGCGCCTGCACCGTCACGTCCAGCGCCGTCGTCGGCTCATCGGCCAGCAGCACCTTGGGATCGCACATCAACCCCATCGCGATCACCACACGCTGGCGCATACCACCGGAGAACTCGTGCGGATACGAATTGATCCGCTTCTCGGGCTGGGGGATCCCCACCCGGTCCAGCGCCTCGACCGCGCGCTTGAGCGCGACGGACTTGGACGCCTTGGGGTGGTGGACCCGGTAGGCCTCGACCAGCTGGTTGCCGATGGTGTACTGCGGGTGCAGCGACTGCATCGGGTCCTGGAAGACCATCGCGATGTCGTTGCCGCGCATCGCCCGCAGCTGCCTGTCCGTGGCGGTCACCACGTTCTTCCCGGCCACCTCGATGGCGCCGGTGATCTTCGCCCGGCTGCCGCGGTGCAGGCCCATCAGGGCCAGCGAGGTCACGCTCTTGCCCGAGCCCGACTCGCCCACGATGCCGAGGGCGCCCCCGGCGGGCACCTCGAAGGACAGTCCGTTCACCGCCTGGACGTCGCCGTCCATGGTCGGGAACGTCACCCGCAGGTCGTCCACGCGGACGACGGGCTCGGTCGAGGCCATGTCACATTCCTTCACTAGAGCTGATCGGTACCGGCGCGGGGTCAGGCCGCGATGCGCACCCGCGGGTCGACCAGCGGGTACAGCAGGTCGACGATCAGGTTGCAGACGACGATGAAGACGGCGCCCAGGAGCGTCACACCGAGCACGACCGGCAGGTCCTTGCCGATGATCGCGTCGATGGCGTAGGCGCCCACGCCCTTGAGGGAGAACACCTTCTCCGTGAGGATGGCGCCGCCCAGGACCAGGCCCAGGTCGAGGCCGAAGATCGTCAGGATGGGCGTGAGCGCGGGGCGCAGGGCGTGCTTGAAGATCACCTTGCGCTCGCTCAGGCCCTTGGCCCGGGCGGTGCGGATGTAGTCCTCGCCCAGCACCTCCAGCATGCCCGCGCGGGTCTGGCGCGCGTACTGGGCGGCGTGCAGGAACGCCAGGGTGATCCAGGGCAGCAGCATCGCGGTGAACCAGGCACCGGGGTTCTCGGTCAGCGGCGTGTAGCGCGGGACCGGGAGGACCTTCCACTCGTGGACGATGAAGGCCAGGGCCAGCAGGCCGGTGAAGTAGATCGGCAGGGACACGCCCACCAGGGCGGTGCCCATCGCCAGGCGGTCGAAGAGGCTGCCCTTCTTGACCGCGGACAGGACGCCGACGGCCACGCCGCCGATGAGCCAGATCACGGCGGCGCCGAGCGCCAGGGACACGGTGATCGGCAGGCGGGCGAGCAGCTGCTCCAGCACGGGGCTGTTGGTGGTGAAGGAGTAGCCCAGGCAGGGGGCCGCGCACTCCACCGTCTCCCGGCCGAACTGGAACTGGTCGCCGAAGACCAGGGACCGGATGAAGTCGAAGAACTGCACGATGACGGGCTGGTCCAGGCCCAGCCGCTCCACCGTGGCGTCGAGCGCCTCGGGGGTCGGGGCCTTGCCCACGTACATCGCGGCCATCCCGCGCGGGGTCACGCCCGCCCACTTGGGCAGGACGTAGAAGATCCAGAAGGTCACCGCCGTGACGACGGCGAGCAGCAGCAGTCCCGCACCGAGGCGGCGAAGAATATAGTTCAGCATCGCGGTCGGCGGCGGGGGTCCACGGGGCCGTGGACCCCCGCCGCGTTCACCTGCCTTCTCGTACTAGTTCAGGCCGGTAGGGGCGTTAGCCCCGGTTCACGCCGAGGGCCATGTAGTCGTACATGGCGTAGGACGACGTGTAGTAGACGTTGGTCAGCTCGTCCGAGCGGTAGAACATCGCGCGGTCGAACACGACGGGCAGGATGGCGGCCTGCTCCATCACCAGGGTGTCGATCTGGCCGTAGATGTCGGCGCGCTCGTCCGGGTCCTCGGTGGTGAGGGCCTGGTCCCAGAGCTCGTTGACCTCGGGGTCGTCCAGCTCGGAGGTGTTGTAGTTACCGGTCTCCTGGATGGCGTCGCCGGCGGTGATCTTGTAGCCGAAGCCGTAGCCGCTGGCCCAGTCCGGGATCCAGCCCGAGACGCTCAGGCCGATGTTGTTCTCACGGACGTAGTCCTGGGAACCGGCGTACTGCGCGAAGAAGTCCTCGGCCGGGAAGGTCTTGATCTCCAGCTCGATGCCGACGCGCTTGAGCGACTCCTGGAGCGACTCGGCCGTGGCCAGGTCGTTCGGGCGACCGTCGCGGACGGCGATGACGGTGTCGAAGCCCTCGGGCTCGCCGCACTCCTCGAGCTTCTCCTGCGCGGCCTCGAGGTCGCCCTTGTTGTCCTCGGACGGGTAGAGGTTGGCCTCGGGGTCCGAGCCGGGGATGGTCGGCGGGAGCAGGTTGGTGGCCAGGTCGCCACCGGTGTCGCCGCCCCAGGCGCGGTGCAGGCTGTCACGGTCGGCCGCGTAGGCGATCGCCTGGCGGCAGGCCGTGTCGAGGACCGGGGTGTGGACGTTGACGTAACGCAGGGCACCGGACAGCGGGTTGTCCAGGTTGTCCTCGTAGGTCCCCAGGTCCTGGAGGAACTGGCTCTTCATGGCCGGGCCGACGCCCACGCCGGACAGGTCGACGTCGAGCTCGCCGTTGACCAGGCGCTGGTCGATCTCGTTCTGCTCCACACCGATCTCGACGGTGACCTCGTCCGGCAGGGCCGGGCGGATCGGGTCGGTCTCGGGGTCCCAGTGCTCGTTGCGGACCAGGTTCAGCTTCACGCCGGGCTCGTAGGCGCCGTCGAACTTGTACGGGCCGGAGGAGAGGACGTTCTCCCGGTACAGCGCGCCGCGGTCGGCCTCCTGGGGCACCGGGGCGGTCTGCGGCTGGGTCAGGATGTAGGGGAACTCCGAGAAGCTCTCCTTGAGGTGGAAGACCAGGGTGTAGTCGTCCGGGGTCTCGACGGCCGTGAAGGTGGCCATCGGGTCGTCGACGTCGTAGACGTTGAACGGCTCCTGGTCGAGGCTGGACTCGAAGTAGCGCGGGCCGTTGGGCAGCTCGCCGCCGTTGTAGTTGGAGCGGGCGATCGCGTACTTGATGTCCTGGGCGGTGATCTCGGAGCCGTCCTCGTACTTGAGGCCCTCCTGGATCTTGACCGTCCACTCGGTGAAGTCCTCGTTCGGCTCGGGCATGCCGGCGGCGAGGTCCGTGGTCAGCTCGGTGGACGCCTCGGCCGGGGCCGGGGTGAACGCCAGCAGCGTACGGGCGTAGTAGCGGGTGAAGTTCCAGCTGAAGCCGTAGTACGTGTCGCCCGGGTCCGTGGAGTCGAAGTCCGACGAGATGGCGTACCGCAGGGTGCCGCCCGTCTGGTCGGACGGGTTCACGATCTGGGTCGAGCCGGCGTCGTACCCGGCGGCCGCGGCGGCGTCGCCGGACTCGCCGGTGTCGCCGCCACCGCACGCGCTAAGGAAGATGGACGCCGCCGCACCGAGTGCGACGAAGCCGAGGGTGCGTTTCCTCAAGGAACTGCCTCTCTTGCGAACCTGATGTGGGGATGGGTGGGACCGTCCGGGGCCGAGTGCGCCCTTGCCGTGGTGCGGGCCGAGCGGGTGTGCCGCGCACCGGGCGCACGGGCCTAGTCGGAGGTCTTGGGGTCGAAAGCGTCTCGGAGGCCGTCACCGAACAGGTTGAACGCGAGCACGGTGATGAAGATGGCCAGGCCGGGGAAGATGATGAAGTAGGGGGCGGTGGCGTAGTAGTCGACCGCCTCGGAGAGCATCTTGCCCCAGCTGGGAGTGGGCGGGTTGATGCCGACGCCCAGGAAGCTCAGGGCCGCCTCGAACAGGATGTTCGTGGGGATGAGCAGGGTGGAGTACACCACGATCGGGGTGACGAGGTTCGGCAGGATCTCCTTGAACAGGATGTGCCGGTTGCTCGCGCCCAGGCTCCGGGCCGCCTCGACGAACTCCCGCTCGCGCAGGGAGAGTGTCTGGCCGCGCACGATGCGCGCGATGTAGGGCCAGTTGAAGAACCCGATGATGAAGACGATGACGCCGACGCGCAGTCCGTTCCCCTCCAGGCCGAGGAAGCCGTTGGGGATGACGCCGACCAGCGCGATCGCGAAGAGCATCAGCGGGAAGGCCAGGAAGATGTCCATGGCGCGGCTGATGACGGTGTCGATCCAGCCGCCCTTGTAGCCGGCGATGATGCCGAGCAGGGTGCCCAGGACGACGCACAGCAGGGTGGACAGGAACGCCACCAGCAGGGAGATCTGCGCGCCGTAGACGATGCGGCTGAACAGGTCGCGGCCGGTCTTGGGCTCCAGGCCCAGCAGGTGGTCGCCGCTGATGCCGCCCCAGGTGTCGACCGCGGGGAGCGGCTGGCCGGGGGCCGGCTCCCGGTTGTTCGGGTCGGCGTAGGGCAGGCCGGTGTTGGGCTCCATCAGGTCCTGGTTGAACTGGGTGGGCGGCTGCCCGAACCACTTGACCAGGAGGGGCGCGAGGATCGCGGCCAGGATGAGCAGCACGACGATCACGCCGGACACCATCGCGACCTTGTCCTTGCGCAGGCGCTGCCAGGCGATCTGGCGCAGGGACCGGCTGTCGGCGTCACCGCGCCCACCCGGCGCCTTGACGCCCGCGGCGGCGGCCTCGGGCCGCTCCGCCGACTCTGGGGCATGCGAGGGCGCGCTCATCAGGCCACCACTCTCCACTCATACGCTTCTGGCCGAGGGGGGACAGAGCCCACACGTGAGGCCTGTGGGGGGTGACCCATGCGGGTCTCACGGGTGGGGCCGGCCGGTTCTCGACGCTGGCTGGCGTGGGCGCCGGGTCCGCGGTGCGGGAGGATGACCCGTCACCGTGGGCCCCGCCCGCGGAGGTGTCCGGTTTCATACGAGGAGTTGGACACGACCACAGGACGTTCCGCCCGGGTTGTTACACAGCGACAAACCTACTCGCCCCGTGGGTGCATATCGTCCAATCTCTGGCCATGTAGCTAAATCGTGACAAAAGCACGGAAAAGTCTCATATAACTACAAATGCCTAGATAGCTCGCATTCGTCGGATGACCGCCGCGAGCTGGGGAGACACGGGTATATCGCCGGGCCAACCATACGTGCGTGATCCACCCACGTCATCACCGGGTCGGACAAGCTATGGCAAGTGCTATGAGTCCGCCCATGTCGATACGTTTCCGTTACTGTACGGAGTCCTTCCTGTTTGCTGGGGGTCCTCCAAGCATGGGGTTTCTGTCACCCTCTGTGATTACGGACGACCCCTGGGGCACCAGTGGCCAGAGGGGCGTAAGATGCGCGGTCACCCCCGACACGCGACGGGGCCGCCCCGCGCGGTGCGCGGAGCGGCCCCGGACGACGGACCGGCGGTCGGGCTACTCGATGCCGTGCTTGCGGAGCAGGTCCTCGATGTCGCCGAACTCGGAGAGGTCGTCCTGCTTCTTGCCGCCCTTGGGGGCGGCGCCCCCCACCTGTCCCTTCGGGGCGGTCGGCGCTCCGGCCGCGGGGGGCGCGGCGGCCCCGCCCTCCTCGGCGGCCCCGGGCTCCCTGGCCCGGCCCCGGGTGCCCACGCCGCGGGCGCGCATGAACCCGGAGACGACGTAGAGCACCACGGCCAGCCCGGCCAGGGCCACGCCGGCCCACACCATCGGGTTGAAGATCAGGCCCATCAGGATGCCCAGGATGCTGAGCACGAACTGCCACACGGCGTTCATCAGCCCCAGCAGCCCCGCCGCCAGCGGCACCAGCGACCAGGCCACACCGCGCAGGCCCGAGGCCGGGCCCTTGGCCCGCCACACCAGGAAGCTGATGACGAGGCCCACGAGGGTGAGGCCGCCGCCCAGGATCACACCGGTCATCGTCGTCAGAGTGTCAGGCATGGCACCAGTCTCCCACTCCACACCGCCGCGCACATCGGGCCGATCCCCTAGGGCGATCCCCCCATCCGGGCCCTCTACCCGGGCCGGCGGGGCGGTGCGGGAGCCCGCTGGTCACCACCGTACCCGCGGCGGGCCGGCCCCGCCGGGACGGCGCACCACGGGCGGCGGGTCAGCGGTCGGCGACCAGGGACTCCAGCCACTCCAGGTCCACGCCCACCAGGCCGTCGCGGAACACCACGCCCTCGCGCGGCGGGATCTCCACGTGGTCGGGCACCGCGACGGTGACGCACCCGGCGTCGGCCGCGGCGGTCACGCCCACCAGCGAGTCCTCGAAGGCGACGCAGCGGCGGGGGTCCACGCCCAGGCGGCGGGCCGCCCGCAGGTAGGGGTCGGGGTGGGGCTTGTTGGCCTCCACCTCGTCGCCCGCCACCGAGTCGTCGAAGCTCTCCAGGCCGATGCCGTCGATGGCGTCGGCGACCAGCTCGCGCTCGGTGGAGGTCACCAGCGACACCGGGACCCCGGCGGCCGACAGCATGCGCACCAGTTCCTTGGCCCCCGGGCGCAGCCGGGCGCCGCCCGAGAGCTTGGTGCGGAAGCGCGCGTACAGCAGGTCCGCGACGTCGCGCGGGGTGAGGTGGTCGGCGCCGGTCAGCTCGATGATGTAGCGGCCCACGGGCTCGGCGGCGTTGCCCACGTTGGCCTCGTGGTCGCGTTCGGTCCACACCCCGCCGAGTTCGGCGACCGTCTCGGCCTCCGCCTCGTTCCACAGGTGCTCGCTCTCGATGAGCGTGCCGTCCATGTCCAGGAGCACCGCCTGTAGGCGGCGCTCGGCGGTCGGGTGCGGGCTGCTGGTCTCGGTCATGCGCTCGGCGGCGGCCCCGGGCGGTGCGGGCGCGCCGCGCTCTCCCCTCGGATGCGGTGGTCTCGTCGGCACGGCGGTCGGCCCTCCATGCTGGCCGGTCGGGGGTGCCCGCCCGTGAAGCCGGGCTGTCGCCGTCCTTTCCACCGTACGAACTCTCGGCCCGCCGCGGGGGGCCGAGGGCCGCGTATCCGCCGAGAGGTGCCCCACACCCGCGCGGGCCCCGTGTCCGGGCACGGCCGCGGCCGGGCACGGGGCCCGGCCGCGGTGCGCTGTTCTCCAGGGGAGGTCAGACGTTGAAGTACGTCGCCTCCGGGTGGTGGACCACGATCGCGTCAGTGGCCTGCTCCGGCACCAGCTGGAACTCCTCCGACAGGTGCACGCCGACCCGCTCCGGCTCCAGCAGGCGCATGATCTTGGCCCGGTCCTCCAGGTTCGGGCAGGCGCCGTAGCCCAGCGAGAAGCGGGCGCCCCGGTACCCGAGCTTGAAGAACGCCTCCAGCTCGGCCGGGTCGTCGCCGGCGAAGCCCAGCTCGGCGCGGACCCGCGTGTGCCAGTACTCCGCCAGCGCCTCGGTGAGCTGCACCGACAGGCCGTGCAGTTCGAGGTAGTCGCGGTAGGCGTTCTTCTCGAACAGCTCGGCGGTGGCCCGGCTGATCGCCGACCCGACGGTCACCACCTGGAAGGACACCACGTCCAGCTCCCCCGACTCCTTGGGCCGGAAGTAGTCGGCCAGGCACAGGTGCCGGTCGCGGCGCTGGCGCGGGAAGGTGAACCGGGTGCGCTCGGTCCGGCCCTCCTCGTCCAGCACCACCAGGTCGTCGCCCTCGCTGTAGCAGGGGAAGTGCCCGTGCACGACCGCGGCCTCCAGCAGGCCGTCGGTCTGGATGCGGTCCAGCCACATCCGCATGCGCGGGCGGCCCTCGGTCTCCACCAGCTCCTCGTAGGAGGGGCCCTCGCCGCCGCGGGCGGCCTTGAGCCCCCACTGGCCCATGAAGGTGGCGCGCTCGTCCAGGAACGCGGCGTAGTCCGCCAGCGGGATGCCCTTGCTGATCCGGTCACCGAAGAACGGCGGGACCGGCACCCGGTTGTCGGTGGCCACGTCGCTGCGGGCGGGCATCTCCTCGGGCTCGGTGACCTTCAGGGAGGCGCCCCGCTTGACCCGCCGCTGGCGCAGCTCGGGCAGAGCGGCCCCTTCCTCCCCGCGCTTGACCGCCATGAACGCGTCCATCAGGCGCAGGCCCTCGAAGGCGTCCTTGGCGTACCGCACCTGGCCGTCGAACACCTCGGCCAGGTCCTGCTCCACGTAGGAGCGGGTGAGCGCGGCGCCGCCCAGCAGGACGGGGAACCGCTCGGAGATGCCCCGGGAGTTCATCTCCTCCAGGTTCTCCTTCATGATCACCGTGGACTTGACCAGCAGCCCGGACATCCCGATGACGTCGGCGCGCTCGCGCTCGGCCGCCTCCAGGATCGCCGACACCGGCTGCTTGATGCCGATGTTGACGACGTCGTAGCCGTTGTTGGACAGGATGATGTCGACGAGGTTCTTGCCGATGTCGTGCACGTCGCCCTTGACCGTGGCCAGGACGATGCGGCCCTTGCCGTCGGCGTCGCTCTTCTCCATGTGGGGTTCGAGGTAGGCGACGGCGGCCTTCATGACCTCGGCGGACTTGAGCACGAACGGCAGCTGCATCCGGCCGGAGCCGAACAGCTCGCCGACGGTCTTCATGCCCGCGAGCAGGGTGTCGTTGACGATGGACAGGGCGGGGCGCTGCCGGAGCGCGTCGTCGAGGTCGGCCTCGATGCCGGTGAGCTCGCCGTCGATGATGCGCCGCTCCAGGCGCTCCCACAGCGGCAGGGCGGCCAGCTCCTCGGCCCGGGAGGCCTTCATGGACTTGGCGTCGACGCCCTCGAACATCTCCATGAACCGGGAGAGCGGGTCGTAGTCGCCCTCGCGGCGGTCGTAGACGAGGTCCAGGGCCACCTCGAGCTGGTCCTCGGGGATCTGGTTGATCGGCACGATCTTGGAGGCGTGCACGATCGCCGAGTCCAGCCCCGCCTGGACCGCCTCGTGGAGGAACACGGAGTTCAGCACGATGCGGGCGGCGGGGTTGAGGCCGAAGGACAGGTTGGACAGGCCCAGGGTGGTCTGGACCTCGGGGTAGCGGCGCTTGAGCTCGCGGATGGCCTCCAGCGTCTCGATGCCGTCGCGCCGGGTCTCCTCCTGGCCGGTGGTGATGGGGAAGGTGAGGCAGTCGATGATGATGTCGCTGGTGCGCACCCCCCATTCACCGGTGACCTGGTCGATGAGGCGGGAGGCCACCCGGACCTTCCAGTCGGCGGTGCGGGCCTGGCCCTCCTCGTCGATGCACAGGCCCACGACGGCGGCGCCGTGCTCCTTGACCAGGGTCATGATGCGGGTGAACCGGGAGTCGGGGCCGTCGCCGTCCTCGTAGTTGACGGAGTTGACGACCGCGCGCCCGCCCAGCGCCTCCAGTCCCGCCTCCAGCACCGGGGGCTCGGTGGAGTCGAGCATGATCGGCAGCGTGGAGGAGGTGGCCAGCCGGGAGGCCAGCTCGCGCATGTCGCGCACGCCGTCCCGGCCGACGTAGTCGATGTTGAGGTCGAGCAGGTGGGCGCCGTCGCGGATCTGGTCGCGGGCCATCTCCACGCAGCCGTCCCAGTCCTCGGCGAGCATCGCCTCACGGAACTTCTTGGACCCGTTGGCGTTGGTGCGCTCGCCGATGGCCAGGTAGCTGGCGTCCTGGCGGAAGGGGACGCTCTGGTAGAGGGAGGAGGCCGCGGCCTCCAGGACGGGCCGGCGGTCCTTGATGCCGCGGCCCTGCACCCGCTCGACGACCCGGCGCAGGTGCTCGGGGGTGGTGCCGCAGCAGCCGCCGACCAGGCTCAGGCCGAACTCGGAGGTGAAGGTGTCGTGGGCGTCGGCCAGCTCCTCCGGGGTGAGGGAGTAGACGGCGCCGTCGGGGCCCAGCTGGGGCAGGCCCGCGTTGGGCATGCAGGAGATCGGCAGCCGCGAGTAGTGCGACAGGTAGCGCAGGTGCTCGCTCATCTCGACCGGGCCGGTGGCGCAGTTGAGGCCGATCATGTCGATGCCCAGCGGCTCCAGGGAGGTCAGCGCGGCGCCGATCTCCGAGCCCATGAGCATGGTCCCGGTGGTCTCGATGGTGACCTGGGCGATGACCGGGACGTCCCGGCCCAGGGCCTTGCGCGCCCGGTTGGCCCCGACGACGGCCGCCTTGACCTGGAGCAGGTCCTGGCAGGTCTCGATCAGGACCGCGTCGGCGCCGCCGTCGATGAGGCCGCGGGCGCACTGCTCGTAGTGGTCGCGCAGGAGGGAGTAGGGGGCGTGGCCCAGGGTGGGCAGCTTGGTGCCCGGGCCCACGGAGCCCAGCACGTAGCGGGGCTGGTCCGCGGTGGAGTAGGAGTCGGCCGCCTCACGGGCGATGCGGGCGCCGGCCTCCGCGATCTCGTAGGTGCGGTCCTCGATGCCGTACTCGGCGAGGCCGCCGTAGTTCGCGGAGAAGGTGTTGGTCTCGACACAGTCCGACCCCACCGCCAGGAAGGCGGCGTGGGTGTCGTGGACGATGTCCGGCCGGGTGATGTTGAGGATGTCGTTGCATCCCTCGTGCCCTTGGAACTGGTCCAGGTCGAGATCGTGCGCCTGGAGCATGGTCCCCATCGCGCCGTCCGCCACGACGACTCGCTGGGAAAGTGCTTCACGGAAGGTCAGGCGAGCTTTCATAGTCCGCAACTCTAATCTCGGGGCACCCGGGGGATCCGGTGCTCGACCCCCCGTATCCCCGTGTCCGATCGGTGGCTTGTGGGGTGCCCGTGCCGGTGCAGTCCGGCTCTCCCCGTCCCGTGGTCGCGTGCCGAGCAGTGGCGGGCTCGGTCGGACCCGTGGAGCGGTGGCGGCGAGGCCGCCGGGCTGGTCGCTCACTGGACCCGTCCGTGGTGCGGTCGGGTCGATGCGGCCGGGGACAACGGTGTCCGGATCAGTCGCTGCACCGAGGCTACAACATCGACCGTTCCGGGACCTGAGACGGATGTCTTACATCGTGTCCGGGCGGCGTGTCGTACACGGCGCCGGGGCGGGAGAGCGCGTGCTGTGAATAACCGTTCCCTCCGCGGGGTGCCACCCCATAGGGTGGACTGCGTTCGTGTGCAGGAAGGGGCCGCCGAATGACCAAGCTCACCCGGGAACTCGTGGACCCGGTGCTGGTGGCTGCGTTCGAGGGCTGGAACGACGCGGGCGAGGCCGCGAGCCTGGCCGTGGAGCACCTGGCCCGGGAGTGGGACGCGCAGGAGCTGTGCTCCATGGCGCCCGACGACTACTACGACTTCCAGGTGACGCGGCCGCGGCTGACGGTGGTCGACGGCCAGGTCGGCCAGGTCGAGTGGCCCACCACCCGGGTGCGGGTGGCGCGCATGCCGGGCGGGCGCGACGTGGTGCTGGTCACCGGGCCCGAGCCGAACATGCGGTGGCGCTCCTACGCCGCCGACCTGCTGTCCATCGCCCGGGGTCTGGGCGTGCGACGCGCGGTGATGCTGGGGTCCCTGTTGGCGGACGCCCCGCACACGCGGCCGATTCCGGTCACCGGCATGGCGTCGCCGCGCGAGCTGGGCGCGGAGATGGGACTGGACGCCACCACGTACTCGGGGCCGACCGGCATCGTGGGCGTGGTGCACGAGGCGTTCTCCTCCGCCGGGACCGAGGCGGTGTCGCTGTGGGCGGCCATCCCCCACTACGTGGCCCAGCCGCCCTGCCCCAAGGCGACCCTGGCGCTGCTGGCCTGGGTCGAGGACTTCCTGGACGCCAAGGTGCCGCTGGGCTCGCTGCCCGAGGAGGCGGTGTCCTGGGAGGCGGGGGTCAACGACCTGACCGCCGAGGACGAGGACATCGCGTCCTACGTGCGGGGCCTGGAGGAGGCCAAGGACACGGCCGAGCTCCCGGAGGCCTCCGGCGACGCGATCGCCCGCGAGTTCGAGCGCTACCTGCGCCGCCGCGACGACGAGTGAGCGACCCCGGGGAGGGGCGGACGGGGCGGCCCGGTCCGCCCCTTCTCCGTTCTCCGTGCCGTTCACCGCAGGACGTACAGCCTGACGGTGTTGGGCGGGCCGACGATGATGGGCGTACAGCGGTAGTCGGTCCACTCCCCCGCCTCGAGCCCCCTCCGTCCGGCGTAGTCGCAGGAGGTCCGGCCGCCGGGGCCGAGGATGGAGCTGTAGGTGCCCGCGTACTCCCAGGCGGGTTCGGCCGCCGGGGCCGGGTCGGCCCACGCGGGGGCGCTCTCCGCGAGGAGCGCCAGCGGGAGGGTGAGCAGGAGGGCGGCTGCGCGGCGCGCGAAAGGAACAGGCACGGGTCTCCTCCGGGGTGCGGGCGCCCGGGACCGTCCCGGGGCCTGTCCCAGGGTCCGCCGCCGTCCTCACAGGCGGCTCACGGGCGCTCACACGCGTCCGGCGGCCGGGGCCGCCGTTCCCGGTTCCCTCGGTTCCGCGGTCCCCGGTCCGGGGCGCCGTGCTCCCGGGCGCCCCCGGACACCGGTGCCCGCCGGAACGTCCCGGGCCCCGGCGGGCGGGCCCTACCGGCGCAGGTGGCGCCACTCGCCGCTGGCGAGCACGGTGGCCCAGGCCCCGGCGATGCGGGCCAGGCCGCGGCGGACCTCGTCCACCACGGCCGGGGCCAGCTGCTCCTGGGAGGGCTGCAGGCGCACGGTGACGCGCAGGCCGTCGAGCACCTTCTGGCCGCGGGCCAGCGCCTCCTGGTCGGGTTCGGCGGCCTGCTCCAGGACGGCGCGGATGCCCTCGCGCAGGGCGATGGCCTCGTCCAGGTCGGCCAGGGTGATGGGGATGGCCCCCTCGGCGGCCAGGCGGTGGGCGCGCAGGAAGTGCGCCAGGTCGGCCCGGTCGCCCAGGGCGGCGCCGGTCGAGACGAAGGCGGCGACGAGGTCGGCCGCCGGGCTGAGTCGTACGGGGGATTGGGGCTGCGTCTTCATGGGGGGTATCCCACCACGCTTCGGTAGCGGATTTTGCTGAACGGCGGGGCCGGTGGCCACAGGTGGTCACCGCCCGCGTTCACATCGGACCGAAACCGGACGAACACCCCCGGTACGCCCGGGATGTCCGCGGTTTCATCCTGCCCCGAAACCGGGTTCGCGGTCGGCCGGTTCGCGGTCGGCCGGTTCGCGGGCCGCACGGCCGCCGCCCGTCGGGGCACCGGCGGGGACGCCGGGCCGGGCGTCGTCCGCCCCGGCGGCCGCGAGGGCCCGCACGGCGTCGCGGTCGCCGGGCAGGCCGAGCCGTTCGAGCAGCGCCGCGAACCCGGTGGCGTGCGCGCCCGTCCAGGGCAGGGCGCTGTCGGCGAGCACGCGCAGGTACTCCCGCTGAACCCGGCCCGGCCGTGCGGGCGCCCCGGCGGGGAAGGCCGCCTCCAGCATCGGCCCCAGGTCGGCGCCGGCCCGCAGCGCCGGGGCCGCGGGTGCCAGCGCGCGGAACACCGGCAGCATCCGCTCGGCGTCCCCGGGCCCGCAGCGGCGGGCGGCCTCGCGCAGGAGGGTGGCCCGCACGCTCCCGGAGAAGTACGCGGGCCGCTGCGCGAACCACGCGTCGGGCACCTCGGGGCCGCCCGCGGCCGCCAGCAGTTCGGCGAGCGCGGCCGGGTTCCCGCGCTGTCCCGGGGCGAGCGCCGCGCAGGCGCGGATCGCCGGGTCGGAGTGGGTGAGGAACTCGGTGGTGTCCCCGCCGGTCTCGCCCATCACCAGCACGATGACCGCGCCCTCCTCCCGGGTCTCGGCCATGTCGGCCGCCCCCGACAGGTCCGGGGCCGGTCCGCCCAGGAGGGCGAGGGCCCCCGCCGCCTCCACCGCGCGGATGCGGGTGGTCCCGTCGTGGTGGGTGAGGTGGGGGCGCACCGCCGCGTACAGCTCCGGGGCGGCGTCGCGCAGCGCCACCGCGGCCTCGTGGTACATCAGTGCGTGGAGGACCTCGTCCTCCCAGATCCCGAGGGCCTCGTCCTCGTCGTCGGAGGCCAGGGCCGCGTGGACCCGGTCGCGTTCGGCGGAGTCCGGCGCCGGGGGCGCGGGCTCGCACAGGTGGCCGGCGACGCCCTCGGCGGCGTCGCGCAGGAAGCCGAGCAGGTGCGCGCGCAGGGACGCCGCGCCGACGGGCGCGTCCAGCCGGGGGTCGGCCAGGACGCCGGCGACGTACCGGGCCGCCGGAACCGTCGCCGAGTAGACGGTGCCCTGGTGGATCACCGCGGAGTAGAGGTGGTCCAGGGCCCGGGAGCGGTCCGCCGGGTCGTCGGAGAGCAGGAGGGCCAGGTGCCCGGGCACGTCGGTGCCCGGCCCGTAGGCGTGGAAGGTCCGGTTCCAGTCGGTGGCGGCGAGTACGTCGGTTCCTGTGCTCATGCCTGGATCGTGACAGCGCCCACCGACGTTTCCGGGCCCCGGTCCCGGCCGCGCGGACGGGGGCCGGCGGGCCGGGGAACCGATCGGCCGGGGGCGGCGTCCCAGGGGACGAACGGCTTCTCCCCCGTCACCCCTGCACCGGACCCCGGATCCGGAGAAGCGGACCACCCGCACCCTAGGCTGGGAATCCCCTGATGACCCGCAGCACCGCCATCCCCTCCCCGACCGCCCCCGTGCTCGCCAGAGCGACCGCCGCGATCGCCTCCCTCACCCTCGCCACGGCCCTGACCTCCTGCTCCTTCTCGGTCGGCGAACTGGAGCCGGTCGGCGGTGAGGAGACCGCCGCGGCGGAGCCCACCGCGGCCGCCGAGCCGGACGCCCCCGGGCAAGGCGAGGAGAGCCCGGCCGCCGAGGCCCCCGGCGCCGGGGAGTCCGGCGCCCCGGCCGAGGGGCTGCCCATGGACGCCTCCGAGGCCCAGGCCTGGGCGGAGGACGTCTACTGGCTCAGCGGCTCCGGGGAGGCGTTCTACCGGCTCGACTGGACCGCGTCGGCCTCCACGGCCCTGGAGCTCACCCACTCCGGCAGCAGCAACTTCATCATCGTGGCCTACGGCGCGGACGGGGAGCGCTACGCGAGCATCGTCAACGAGATCGGCTCCTACGAGGGCGGCAGCACGTTCGGCGACCTGCCCCTGCTCGACGGCCCCGAAGCGGTCGAGTTCGTCCACATCCAGGCCGACGGCGCCTGGACCATCGGCCGCTGACCCGGCGGCGGTCCGCACGGGTCGAAGCCCCGAACGCGCCTGCGGCCCGGCCGTTTCCGGCCGGGCCGCGGGCGCGGTGCCGGCCGGCTCCCCGCAGGGGTCCTCTTCGCGCCACTCGTGGCCGGCGGCCTCACCGCCCGCGCCCCGGTCCTGCGAGGCCGTGTGGGTACCGGTCGGTACGACCGACGCGCGGGCGTCGGTGAACATCGATCGCGGACGCGCCGGGCCCGGCGCGTCCGCGAGAGCGGGAATCCCCGGAACCTTCTCGGGGAGGGCGTCAGAGGGCCACGCCGAGCAGGGTGTCGACGGTGGTGCGGGCCAGCGCCGGGGCGGCGGTGTCGGTGCCGCCCTCGGTGAGCGCGGCCTGCGCCCAGGCGTCCACCGCGGCCAGCGCCGCCGGGGAGTCCAGGTCCCGGGCCAGCGCGGCGCGCACCGCGGCCAGCAGCGGGGCGGCGTCGGGGGCCGCGCCCAGGGCGAACGCGGCGCGCCAGCGCTCGGCGCGGGCGTGGGCCTCGGGCAGGTGGTCGTCGGTCCACTCCCAGGCGCCCCGGTAGTGGTGGGTGAGCATGGCCAGGCGGATCACCGCCGGCTCCACCCCCTGCTCGCGCAGCTTGGACACGAACACCAGGTTGCCCAGCGACTTGGACATCTTCTCGCCGTCCAGGCCGACCATGCCCACGTGCAGGTGGGCCCGGGCGTTGGGGCCGCCGGTGATACAGCGGGTCTCGGCCGCGCCCATCTCGTGGTGGGGGAAGACCAGGTCGTTGCCGCCGCCGTTGAGGTCGAAGTCCGGGCCCAGCCGGTCCAGGGCGATGGCGCTGCACTCGATGTGCCAGCCCGGGCGGCCCCGCCCCAGCGGGCTCTCCCAGGCGGGCTCGCCCGGCCGTTCGGCGCGCCACAGCAGCCAGTCGAGCGGGTCCTTCTTGCCGGGGCGGTCGGGGTCGCCGCCGCGCTGCCCGAACAGGTCGAGCATCACGTCCCGGTCCAGGTGGCCGATCTCGCCGAAGCGTTCGGCCTCGGCGACGGAGAAGTACAGGTCGCCGTCGAGGTCGTAGGCGGCGCCGGTGTCGCGGATGCGGGCGGCCAGGTCGCTGATGAGGTCGACCGACTCGACCACGCCGACGTAGGAGGTCGGCGGGATGATGCGCAGGGCCGCCATGTCGTCGCGGAAGACGTCGATCTCGCGGTGGGCGAGGTCGCGCCAGTCGACGCCGATGGCCTCGGCCCGCTCCAGCAGCGGGTCGTCGATGTCGGTGGTGTTCTGCACGTAGTTCACGTCGTGCCCGGCGTCGCGCCACACCCGGTTGACCAGGTCGAAGGTCAGGTAGGTGAACGCGTGGCCCAGGTGTGCCGCGTCGTAGGGGGTGATTCCGCAGGCGTACATTCCGGCCCGGGGCCCGGGGGCGGTCTCCTGTATCCGGCCGGTGGCCGTGTCGTGGAGCCGCAGGGGACCGCCGGTACCCGGCAGGGGGACGATGTCAGGCGCAGACCAAGAACGCATACCGGGAAGACTATCCGGACACCGGGTGGGCAAACGCCCAGGGAGGGGCGGTGCCGCGGTGATGATCACCCCACGGGGACGGGGAATCGGCGGCGGGCGTGCGGGGTTCGGCCGGGGCCGGCGCGATCAGCGGTGGGCGGCGAGGTCGTCGCGGTGCCGGGCGGCGATGAGGAGCGCCGCGAGGACGGCCGCCGCCCCGCAGATCGCCGCCAGCTCCTCGTTGCCCAGCCTCCAGTGCATCAGCGCGCCGCAGACGGAGACCACGTAGAGGAGCCAGTAGGCCCCGGTCTCCATGAGAACGCCGTTGCGTCCCTCCATCTCGTTTCCCCCTGCCGTGCGCACGTCGCCGCATGGTGCGCGTGTGACGGCGTGTCCACCGTCTCTGACAGAGACGCACCGGTCACGCAGGGGGTTGTCACGAAGTGGCATCAAGGAGTGTGACAGCCACCATTGGTACGGAGTGCCCGCAGGTACGCGTACGTCCTCTCCGTCCTTTTCCGTGACCAGAGTGACGGAAGGCGGGGCGGTCGCGACCTCCGGCCGGGACGGCCCCGGCACCCCCTCCGGGGCCGGGACTGTCCGAAACCCGGCCGCGGGGGCCGGGGGCGGGGACGGCCCCCGCTCGGAGCGCGCCTGTTCCGAGCGGGCGGCGCACCCGGCTCAGGGCCGGGCCGCGGCCTCCAGCTCGAGGAGGTCCAGGTCGGCGGCGGCCCGCGCCAGGGCCGGGTCGTCGGGGGCGCCGAACTCGGCCAGGTCGGCCAGCTCCGCGCGCAGTCTGCGGCGGGCCGAGCGCAGGTCGGCGGTTTCGGTCAGGGGACGAGCGGCCAGCGGGCCGCGACCCGAGACGACGCCGTCGGAGGTGCGCAGCTCCCACTCCCAGCCGGCGCCCCCTCCGGTCCGCCGGGCGTGTTCGAGGACCCCGACGGAGGCGGGGGCCCGGTCGTCGACGCGGACCCAGCGGCCGACCAGGGCGGCCGGGTCGGCGGGGCGCTGGTAGGGCTGGTCGGGGGCGGGGATGGCGCTCATCGGCGGTCCTTCCATCGGGGACGGCTGACCTGGGCGTGCGTTGCACTCCTCGTGCGGGTTGACGCAACACCCGGGTTTTCGGTTCACCCTCAACACGTTCATGCGGGTCGCCTATGACGCGGTTTCGGAATTCTTTCGGAGGTTTTTTGTGGCGACCGCCCGGGTGGGTCCCCTACCGGTTCCCCGGGGAGCCCTACCCGAAACACCGGACGGGAAGTTGGATAGGCTAACCTAACCAGGACCGGGTCCCCTCGCAGATGCCCGGCCCCACCCTTCGCCGGGAGAAGAGAGACGACCCCCATGAAGATCCGCAACCCCGAGCGCCGCGCCATGGTCCGCGCCCGCGTCGTCCGCACCGAGCGGACCACCCCCAACTTCGTCACCGTGACCCTGGGCGGCGAGGAGCTCGCGGACTTCGAGTTCCTGGGCCTGGACCAGTGCGCCCGGCTGTTCCTGCCGCGCGAGGGCCAGGAGCGGCTGCGGCTGCCCCAGGCCGCGGGCAACGGCTGGATCGCCAAGTACTACCTCATGCCCTCCGCCGAGAAGCCGCTCTTCCGCAACTACACGCCCCGCCGGTTCGACGCCGAGCGCCTGGAGCTGGACATCGAGTTCGCGGTGCACGGCTCCCGGGCCCCCGCCTCCGGCTGGGCGCTGAACGCCAAGGAGGGCGACGAGGCCGGCCTGTTCGCCGAGGGGTACTACTACCTGCCGCCCGAGGACGCCGACTGGCAGCTGCTGGTGGGCGACGAGAGCGCGTTGCCGGCGCTGCTGTCGATCGTCGAGCAGGCTCCCGAAGACCTGCGCGCCGAGGTGTTCCTGGAGGTCCCCGAGACGGCCGACGTCCGCGAGGTCGAGGTCCCCGACGGGGTGAACCTGCACTGGCTGCCGCGCGACGGCGGCGGTGGCGTGCCCGGCGAGCTGGCGCTGCGGACGGTGCTGGCGGCGGACCTGCCCGCGGGGACCCCGTACTGCTTCGTGGCCGGGGAGCGGGCCCTGCCGACGGGGCTGCGCCGGGAGCTGGTGCGCGGGCGCGGGGTGCCCAAGACGCACATCTCCTTCATCGGGTACTGGCGCCACGGGGCGGCCGCCTACAAGTGACGCGCGCGGCGGCCGGGACCCGCGGTCCCGGCCCGGCCCGCCCCCGGCGGCGCCGGGGCGGGGCGGCACGCGGCCGGATGACACCCCACCGGATGGCGCGCGACCCGGCGGGCCGGACGGGGGCGACCGGGCGGCGGCCGGGAACGCGGCCCCCAAGAGACCGGGTCTCACCTCTTGTTCCGGTCCCCTGACTAAACGTAAAGTCACTTTACGATTCAGTGGGTCACACGGCGACCGCGCTCGGTCGCCATGGTCGCGCCCCGGCGGCACGACCGCTCCGTCCGCTCCCCCGCCCCCCGGGGCGGGACCACTCCCCCGGAGTACGCGCATGCGCACGAGACGATTCCGCACCCCCCTCTCCGTGGCGGCGGCCGTGGCCGCCCTGGCCCTCCTGGCCCCCGGCACCTCCGCCGCCTCCCCCGCCCCCGCCGAGGCCGAGCCGGCCGCCGCCGCGCAGGCCGCGCTGGTCTGGTCCGACGAGTTCGACGGCGCGTCTGGGAGCGCTCCCTCCGCCGCGAACTGGAACCACGAGACCGGTGACCACGGCTGGGGCAACAACGAGCTCCAGAACTACACGAACAGCCGCGCCAACTCCGCCCTGGACGGCAACGGCAACCTCGTCATCACCGCGCGCCGCGAGGCCGACGGGAGCTACACCTCGGCCCGGATGACCACCCAGAACAAGTTCCAGCCCCACTTCGGCCGGGTCGAGGCCCGCATCAAGATCCCGCGCGGCCAGGGCATCTGGCCCGCGTTCTGGATGCTCGGCGGGAGCTTCCCGGGCACCCCGTGGCCCAACTCCGGCGAGATCGACATCATGGAGAACATCGGCCGCGAACCCCACCTGGTCCACGGCACGGTCCACGGCCCCGGCTACTCGGGCGGCGAGGGCATCACCGGCTCCTACATGCACCCGCAGGGGTGGTCGTTCGCCGACGACTTCCACACCTTCGCCGTCGACTGGCGCCCGGGCTCCATCACCTGGTCTGTGGACGGCAACGTCTACCACTCCGTCACCCCCTCCAGCACCGGCGGCGACCCGTGGGTGTTCGACCAGCCGTTCTTCATGATCCTCAACGTGGCCGTCGGCGGGAACTGGCCCGGCTACCCCGACGGCAGCACGCAGTTCCCGCAGCAGATGCTGGTGGACTACGTGCGCGTGTACTCGCTCGACGGCGCGGGCGGCGGCGGGACCGGCACCATCACCGCCTCCAACGGGATCTGCCTCGACGTGGCGGGCGCGGCCAACGCCGACGGCACCCCGATCCAGCTCGCCCACTGCAACGGGAACCAGGCCCAGCAGTGGACGGTGGGCTCCGACGGCACCGTCCGCGCCTACGGCCGGTGCCTGGACGTGGCGGGCGGCGGCACCGCCGCGGGCACCCGGGTTCAGCTGTGGACCTGCAACGGGACCGGCGCCCAGCAGTGGACGCACACCGCCCAGCAGGGGCTGCGCAACCCGCAGTCGGGGCGCTGCCTGCAGCCCGTCGGCCGGGCGCAGACCGACGGGACCCGCACCGAGATCGCGAACTGCGACGGCAGCGCCGTCCAGAGGTGGAACCTGCCCTGACCCTCCCACCCGCGCCCCGGGCCGTTCCGGGGCGCACCCGTGACCCCCGTTGAATCGCGCGGCCCGCCGGTCTTCCCCACCGGCGGGCCGCCCCCTTTCCCGGGGGCCGCGCGGCCCGGCCGCCGGGCGGCGCACCGGCCCGCCGCGCCGCAGGTCGGCGGGCGAGTCGGACATCACACCCGGTGGCCGGCGGTTACCGGGAAGTAGACCACCCCCGGCCCCGGTTGTGCCAGTGTCGCCGGATGTCCGGACATCCGACGCCCCGGGCAACGGAGCCCGCACCCCCGCACACCGACCTCACCCCCCGGTCCACTCCACAGCCGTTCAGAGAGGTCCGCCATGCCCTTGGCCCTGCTCGCCCTCGCCCTGGGCGCTTTCGCCATCGGAACCACCGAGTTCGTCATCATGGGCCTGCTGCCGGAGGTCGCCGACGGGCTCGGCGTGAGCATCTCCCACGCCGGGTACCTCATCTCCGCCTACGCCCTCGGCGTCGTCGTCGGCGCCCCGCTGCTCACCGCGATGGCCACCCGGCTGCCGCGCAAGACCGTCCTGATCCTGTTCATGGTCCTGTTCGCCGTGGGCAACCTGGCCACGGTGCTGGCCCCCACCTACGAGACCGTGTTCGCCTCCCGGGTGGTCGCCGGGCTCCCGCACGGCGCGTTCTTCGGCGCCGGGGCGCTGGCCGCCGCCCAGATGGCCGGGCCCGCCCGGCAGGGGCGCGCGGTGGCCCGCATGTTCCTGGGCCTGACCGTCGCCAACATCATCGGCGTCCCCGCGGGCACCCTGCTCGGCCAGGAGCTGGGCTGGCGGTCCGCCTTCCTGGTGGTGACCGCGATCGCCGTGCTGGCCGTGGTCGGCATCGCCGTGTTCGTGCCCCGGCTGGAGCGCACCGGCACCGGGCGGCTGATGCCCGAGGTGCGGGCGCTGGGGAACTCCCAGGTGCTGCTGGGGCTGCTGTCGGCGGTGTTCGGGTTCGCGGGCGTGTTCGCCGTGTACAGCTACATCGCGCCGATGATGACCGAGCTGGCCGGGATGAGCGGCGGTGGCGTGACCGTGGTGCTGGCGCTGTTCGGCATCGGCATGACCCTGGGGTCGCTGGTCGTGGGCCCGCTGGCCGACCGGGCGCTGCGGCCCACCATCTACGGCGCGCTGGGGTCGCTGGCCGTGGTGCTGGTGGTCTTCACGTTCACCGTGCACAACCCCTGGACCGCGATGGCGTCGGTGGTGGTGCTGGGCGCGGTCGGGTTCGGCGTGGCCACGCCGTTGCAGCTGCTCGTGATGAACAAGGCGGGCGCCGCGCCGGCCCTGGCGTCGGCGGCCAACCACTCGGCGTTCAACCTCGCCAACGCGGGCGGCGCCTGGCTGGGCGGGGTGGGCATCTCCGCGGGGCTGGGGCTGTCCTCCCCCGCCGCGATCGGCGCCGTCCTGGCAGTGACGGGGCTGGGGATCGCGCTGACGGCCGGACTCCTGGACCGGCGCGCCGGGGCGGGAGAGCCGGAGGCCGCCAAGGCCGCCGCCGAGCCGTCCCGGGAGGCCTCGCAGGTCTCCTGAGCCGCCCGGCGGACCCGCGGCCCCGGCCGCCCGTCAGAGGCGGACGGCGGCGCCCAGCCGGGCCACGGCCTCGCGCAACCGCGCGGGGCCGTGGCCCGCGTAGGCGATGACCAGGCCCGGCGGTCCGGGGGCGGTGCGGTGCCGCGACAGCGGCTGCACCGCCACCCCGGCGCGCTCGGCGCGGGCGGCGGCCTCCCGGTCGTCCACTCCCCCGGGCAGCAGCACCAGCAGGTGCAGGCCCGCCGCCACCCCCAGGACCGTGCAGCCGGGCAGGTGGGCGCGGACCGCCGCCACGGCGGCGTCCCGGCGGGCGCGGTGGCGCGCCCGCATCGTGCGCAGGTGGCGGGCGATGGTGCCGTCGCGCAGCAGCAGCGCCAGGGCCAGCTGGGGCAGCGAGGGCGAGCCCAGGTCGGCGGCCCAGCGCGCCTCGACCACGTCCTCCAGCAGGTGCGGGGGCGGGACCAGCCAGCCCGCGCGCAGGGCCGGGGCCAGGGTCTTGGACAGGCTGGAGGTGTGCGCCACCAGGTTCGGGTCCAGGCCGTGCAGGGCGCCGACCGGTGAGCGGTCGTAGCGGTACTCGGCGTCGTAGTCGTCCTCGATCACCAGGCCGTCGCGCTCGCGCGCCCAGGCCAGCAGCGCGCGGCGGCGCAGCGGCGACAGGACCACGCCGGTCGGGAACTGGTGGGCGGGCGTGACCAGGACGGCGCGGGCGTCGGTGGCGGCCAGGGCGTCGGTGTCGATGCCGTCGCCGTCCACCGGGACGGGGACCGTGGAGCGCAGCCAGTGCCCGAGGATCATGCGGTTGCCGTCGGCGCCGGGGTCCTCGCGGGCCATGGTGTCCAGGCCGCGGGCGCGCAGGACCTGGGACAGGATGCTCAGGGCGCCGGTGACCCCGGCGGTGACCACGATCTGCCCGGGGGCGGCGCGCACGCCCCGGGAGCGGGCCAGCCAGGCGGAGAGCTCGGTGCGCAGCTCCGGGGTGCCCTGGGGCGGGGCGTAGCCGAGGGAGCGGGCGGTGGCGGTGGACAGGACCTCGCGTTCGGCGCGCAGCCAGGCGGCGCGGGGGAAGGCCGCCAGGTCGGGGATGCCGCTGGCGAGGTCGACGGTCTCGGGCGCGTAGACGGTGGGTTCCCAGGTGCCGGTGGAGCGTGCGGCGGGGGCGTCCAGGGGGCGGGCCGCCACGGCGGTCCCGGCGCCGCGGGCCGCCGTGAGCAGGCCCTCCTCGGTGAGGCGCTGGTAGGCCTCGACCACCGTGCCGCGGGCCACGCCGAGGTCGGCGGCCAGCACGCGGGTGGGCGGGAGCCGGGTGCCCAGCGGCAGGACACCGGAGGCGACGGCCGAGCGCAGGGCCCCGGTGAGCCATTCGGTGCGCTCGCCGCGCGGGACGGCGGAGGCGTCCAGTTGCAGGAAGTCCGAGCCCTGGGCCATCTCCCCCGCCCCCTTTGGTCCGGTCGGAACGCTCATGCTTGGTCCTGTCGGTCGGACCATACCGGGTCCAGAGTGGAGGCGTGCAAAAGACACCTTCCCTGAGCCCCGCCCCTTCCGCCTCCGCGGCCTCCGCTCCGTCCGCCGCCCCCGCGCCGCCGTCCCTGTGGGGGCTGGGGCCCGCCCTGGGCGGGATGGCGCTGATGGGCAGCAGCGTCGCCGTGATCGGGGCGACCGCGGACATGCCCGCCTTCGTCGTCCAGTCGGCCCGGTACGCGGTGGCGGCGGTGGCGGTCGTCGCGCTGGCCCGCCTGTTCGCCCAGAAGGTGCCGCTGCCGCGCGGCCGGGACGTTCTCTGGGTGATCGCCGGCGCCCTCTCCGGGCTGGTGGGATTCAACCTGGCCCTGATCGTGGGGACGGCGCACGCGGAACCGGCGGTGCTCGCGGCGGCGGTGGCGTGCATCCCCATGGTGCTGTCGGTGGCCGGGCCGCTGACCCGCGGCGAACGGCCGTCGGCTCGGGTCGTGGCGGGGGCGCTGGTGGTCAGCGCCGGCGCGGTCGCGGTGACCGGGTGGGGGCACGCGGACGTGATCGGCGTGCTGATGGCGCTGGCGCTGATCGCGCTGGAGGCCGGGTTCACGCTGTTCGGGGCGCCCGCGCTGCCGCGCATGGGGGCGTGGGGGTACACGGCGGCGACGACGGTGACGGCGGCGCTGGTCTTCGGGGTGCTGTCGCTGTTCGTGAACCCGGCGGGGTGGGCGATGGTCGCCGACCCGGCGGTGCTGGGCGCGGTGGTCTACCTGGGGGCGGTCGCGACCGCGCTGTCGTTCGTGCTGTGGTTCACGGGTGTGGCGCGCATCGGCGCGGGCGCCGCGAGCCTGGCTGCGGGTGCGGCCGCCCCGACGGCCGCCCTGGTCGCCACCGCCCTGGGCGCCCCCATGCCCTCGCTCGGCGCGTGGATCGGCATGGCGGTGATCGGCGCCGGGCTCGCGGTCGGCTTCGCCCCCCTGCCCCGGCGGAGCCCGCGGAACGCGGCCCCGGCGGCGACGTCGGCCCCATCGGCCTGAGCCCGCGGAACCCGCGGGCGGCGGCAACGGCGGCCTGATCCGCCGGGGCCGCCGGGACGGGGCCCACGCGATGATCGGGGGCCCGGTACCGAGGGTGCGCAGTCCGGCACGGCACGGAGTCCGCATTCGGCCACGGGCTCCGCGCACGGCCGTCCGAGAGATATCTTGGCCGAGCCCTCCCCTGCCCCCGGTACGGCGCCCCGGTCCCGCGACGCCCTGAGGAACCCCCGCCCCGTGTACCCCCTCACCTCCGACGACCCGCGCACCGTCGGCCCCCACCGCATCCTGGCCCGCCTGGGCGCGGGCGGCATGGGCCGGGTCTACCTGGCCCGCACCCCGGGCGGGGACCTGGCCGCCCTCAAGCTCGTCAAGGACGACCTGGCCCAGGACCCCGAGTTCCGGGCCCGGTTCGCCCGCGAGGTCCGCGCCGCGCGCCGGGTCTCCGGCCCCCTCACCCCGGCCGTGGTGGACGCGGACACCGACGCCGCCGTCCCCTGGATGGCCGCCGAGTACGTGCCCGCCCCCACCCTCAAGGAGGCGGTGCGCGAACACGGGCCGCTGCCCGCCGAGTCCCTGCCCGTGCTGGTGTCCGGCCTGGCCCGCGCCCTGGAGGCGGTGCACGCGGCCGGGCTGATGCACCGCGACCTCAAACCCGGCAACGTGCTGCTGTCGCCGCGCGGGCCGCAGGTGATCGACTTCGGGCTGGCGCGAGCGGTGGAGGGCACGGTGCTCACCCGCACCGGGCAGACCTTCGGCACCCCCGCCTACACCTCGCCCGAGCAGATCAGGGGCCGGGACGTCTCCCCGGCGAGCGACGTGTTCTCGCTGGCCGGGACGGTGCTGTTCGCCGCCTCCGGGGAGCCGCCCTTCGGCTTCGCCCCGCCCCGGGAGACCCTGCGCCGGATCCTGGAGGAGGCGCCGAACCTGGGCGCGGTCCCGGAGGGCCCGCTGCGCGACCTGCTCGCCCGCTGCCTGGCCAAGGGCCCCGGGCACCGTCCGGACATCGCCGGGATCCTGGCCGAACTGGCCGACGTCCCGATGCCGGACACCGGGCACCCCTGGCTGCCCGGCCCCGTCACCGAGGACGTCCGCCTCCTGCGGGAGCGGGAGGCCGGGGAGCGCGCTCGTGCGGACCGGGCCCGGTGGCGGCGGCCCGCGCTGGCGGCGGGGGCGGCGGCCGCCGCACTGGCGCTGGTGGCCGGGGGCGGGTACGCGCTCACCGTTCTGCCCGGAGGCGGAGGGGGCGGCGGCACGGGCGACGGCACAGCGTCGGCCGGCGCAGGCGGCACGACGGGCGGCGCGGACGGCGAACCGTCCGCCGACCCGGCCTTCGCCTCGGAGGAGTACCAACAGAGCCTGTCCTCTGCCGACGGGGTGGCCTTCTCCCCCGACGGCGAACGGATCTACGTGACCGGCTCGTTCTACTTCGCCGTATGGGACTGGCGGGCGGGTGAGATGACGGCCTTCCTGGACCCCTCGCCGTCCGAGACCGACATCAACGCCGAGGGCACGATCGCGGCGGTCCACGCGGACGGTTCGGGGCCCGACCACGAGGACCGCATCGAACTCCTCCGGGACACCGGCGGCCCCCTGGCCCGGGAGGCCGTCCTGGTCTACGAGGAGCAGGGCACCAATCCCCGCAGGCCGGCGCTGTCCCCCGACGGGACCCGCCTGGCGGTCGTCGCCAACGAACTCGACGGGGACACCATCGACCACGTCGTCCACGTGTGGAACGTCCCGGCGGGCGAACGCGTCCTCACCGTCCCCCTCCTCGGGCCGGACACGTTCACCTACGTGTTCGACCTGGAGTTCACCGCCGACGGCGAGATGCTCGTCGGCACCGTCAGCGACGACTTCGAGCGCGTGCTGGGCGTCGCCGTGTGGGACGTGGAGACCGGGGACTGGGTCCACTACTTCGAGGGCCCGGGGAACCTGGGGTTCGCCCTGCACCCGGCCGAGCCGTCGGTGATGGCGCTGCTGGAGGGCGGCGACCGGGTGCGCCTCGTGGACCTGGGGACCGGGACCACCCTCCGAGACCTGGGCCGCGCCGGCGAGGACTCCCCCGAAGTCGCGCTCTCCCCCGTGTTCTCCTCCGACGGGGAACGGCTGTACCTCGGCGTCGAGGACCCTTTCGGTGCCACCGACCTGCTCGGGACCGTGTGGGACACCGGCACGGGCGAGGTCCTCCGCGACGGCGACGCCCTGCTGCCCGGACCGGTGGGACCGCACCCCCGCGACGAGTTCCTGGCCGTGCTCGACACGGAGGCGGACCAGGTGCTGGTACTGGACGGCGAGAACCTCACCGTCGTCGACGAGCTGTACTGAGACACCCCGCTGAAACGAAGGCCCCATGCACGACCTCTCCCCGGACGACCCCCGCGACATCGGCCCGTACCGCCTCCTCGCCGTTCTCGGCTCGGGCGGCATGGGCCGCGTCTACCTGGCGACGGGCGCCGACGGCACCCTCGCCGCGGTCAAGTCGGTGCGGGCGGAGTTCGCCTACGACCCCGGCTTCCGCGCCAGGTTCGCCCGTGAACTCGACCTGGCCGGCCGCACCCTCGGTCCCTTCACCCCGCGTGTGCTGGACAGCGACCCGGCCGCCCGGATCCCGTGGATGGCCACCGAATACGTGGCCGGTCCCACCCTGCACGAACTCGTCCGGGAGTCCGGACCGCTCCCCGAGGGGGCGGTGCGGTTCCTGCTGCGGGCCGTCGCCTCCGCACTGGAGGGCATGCACGGGAACGGGCTGGTGCACCGGGACCTCAAACCCGGCAACGTCATGGTCGCGGCGTCCGGTCCACAGGTGATCGACTTCGGGGTCTCCCGTGCCCTGGAGGAGGCCGAATCCGCCGAGGACGAGGAGACGATGGTCGCCGGAACACCCGGGTACACCGCACCCGAACTGTACGGAGGCGCGGAGGCGTCATCCGCTGCGGACGTCTTCTCCCTGGCGGGCACCGCCGTGTACGCGCTCACCGGTACCGGGCCGTTCGGCGAAGGGCACCCCTCCGCGGTGGCCTACCGCATCACCCGCCTGGAGCCGGACCTGGACTCCGTCCCCGGGAACCTGCGTGCACTGCTCTCCCGGTGCCTGGCCAAGGACCCCGGCGACCGGCCGACCGCGGCCGGGGTGTTGGAGGAGCTGGGCGGGCCGGTGGACCCGGCCGGCTCGGCCCCGGACTGGCTTCCGGCCGAGGTGGCCCGGAAGGTGGAGGGGGTCGCGGAGGAACACCGGGAGTACGTCTCCCGGGACCCGCGGAACGGGTCGGCGCCCTCCCGTCGTGGTCGGTCGTGGGCGGTGGGCGCCGGCGCGGCCGCACTGGTCCTGGCCGTGGGCGCGGGGGTGTGGGCGGGTTCGGCGCGGAATGCGGAGGGGAACGGGCCGCCACGGGAGGAAGCGACTGCGCAACAGGGCGAAGGGGACGACGGCGAGGCGGATACGTGTTCGCGGCCCGAGGAATTCGCGGCCGAGTACGCACAGGCCGCCCGGGACCGGTTCGAGGTTCCGGGCGAGGACACCTACGACCTCGACTTGGCAGTCCGCCCCACACTCGGCTTCGTGGCCGACGGCGGCCTGCTGGCCGTGTCGCATCCGACCGGTGTCGCCCTGTGGGACTGGGAGGCGGGAACGGAGGTCGCCTTCACCGGTGATTCCCTACCCGAATTGGCGGGGACCCCGACCGTGAGCCCGGACGGGTGCCGTTTCGCCTACACGTCCCGGGAAGGCGGGGTGCACGTCTTCGACCTGCGAACCGGAGAACGGGCCGTGTACGCCGAGGAGCTGACGATCGATCACTACGACGACGACCCGCTCGCGTTCTCACCGGACAGCGGGAAGATCGCGGTCAGCCAGGGTTTCAGCAGCCATGGAACCCGAGTGATCGATCTGGAGACCGGTGAGGTCGAAACCGTCCTCGCCGAGTCGAGTCACTGGCCCGCCTACTCCCCGGACGGAAGGTACCTCGCCCTGAACCTGCAACATGCCGTCGTTGTGTTGGAGACCGCGACCGGCCGAGAGGTGTTCCGCAGGGAGGAGGCCACCGAGTTGGCGCGCGGCTCGATCGCCGTACCCAATGATGAGGGGGATCTGCTCTACCTCACCAGGGAGGGGATCGCCCATGTGAACTTCCTGGCGGAGGACGAACCCCGTCTCCTCCGTCCGGAGGGCGAGCCGCCCCATTGGTTCAAGGAACTCACCGCGGTGCCCGGCACGGACCTGTTCCACGTCGTGTACGAGGCGGGCATCCTCAACGGGGACAGCGGATGGGCCGTCTCCTGGGACTTCTCCACCGGAGAGCAAGTGGTGGCCGGCACCGGTGAGCGGGACACCAGGAGCCTTGCCGCCCACCCGGCGGGGGGCGTACTCGCCGTACTGCCGCCGGAGGCGGCCTCCGTCCGCATCGTCGATGCCACGACCTCGGATGTCCTGGCCGAACTCGGCTGACGGAAAGGAACGGCATGCTCCCCCTGCACCCGCACGACCCGCCCTCCATCGGCCCCTACCCGCTGCTCGGCAGACTCGGAGAGGACGGGGCGGCACGCAGCTACGTGGGCGGAACCGGTGACCGTGCGGCCGTGACCATCGTGCTCCTGAAACCCGCGCGCGCCACCGACCCGTCGTTCCGTGCCGAGTTCGCCCGCCGGGTGGAGGCCCTGCGGAAACTGAAGAGCCGGTACGTGTGCGCGGTGGCCGACGCCGACACCCGGGGCGCCGTCCCCTGGGTCGCCTTCGTCCGGCCAGGGGAGGAGACCCTGGCCGACCTGGTCGAGGGTAACGGGGGTGCGCTGGCCCCGCAGCGGTTCCCCACCGTGGCCACAGCACTGGCCAGGGGACTGGCCGACCTGCACGCGGTGGCGGTGCCGATCGGACCCCTGCGGGCGGAGGACGTGCTGCCGGCTCCGGGCGGCGCGGTGTTCGCGGGACCGGTCTTCGCTGAGCCGCCCGAAGGAGAGAAGGGGGCCGTACGGCATTGGGCGGCCCTGATGTCCTCCATCGCGGGAGAGGCCGGTCCCCCGCTCCGGTTCCGGAAGGTGATCGACGGTTGTCTGCATCCCGACCCGGACCTGCGGCCGAACCCGCGCGAACTGGCGAACATGCTCGCGGGGGCCGCAGCGGAGGAGTCGGCGCCACGTGGAAAAGAGGGCGAAGAGGACGCTGCCGACGGGAAGCGGAACGGGATGCGCCCCCTGGTACCGCTCGCCGCCGGGGCTCTCGCCGTGACCGCTGCCGCCACCACCGCGCTCGTGGTGTCGGGGGGCGAGCCGGCCGAACCCGCTGGTACACCGGAGGCCGTGGTCACCGACTGCACCGAGGCCGAGGGATTCACTCCTCCCGAAGCGCGAAGCGGCGGGGAACTGGACGCCTCCCACATGGCGTTCTCTCCGGACGGGGACCTGCTGGCGGTCGGCACGTGGCAGGACGGGGTGGGTGTCTGGGATTGGCCGGAGGGCAGGGAGATCGCCCGGTTCCATGAAGGCGCCCCGGAGACCGGAGCCGTCGATTTCCTGCCACAGGGCTGCACCGTCGCCGCAGTCGTACCGGATCCCGATGCGAAAGAGGAGGTCCCACCCCTCAACGCCGCCGTGTTCGACCTGGTGGCGGGCACGACCACCCGGCACCGGCTCAAGGAGCCGGCAAGAGGCACGGGGCTGAACGCAGAGCTCGGCGTGAGCGAACTGGCGGTCTCCCCTGACGGGCTGATGGCTCTGACCGGTTGGAGCCCTGACCACACCGTATCGGTCATCGACGGAGGGACGGGAGAGCCCGTGAGCAGTATCGACGTTCCAGGGAACAATCCCGTCTTCATCGATGACCAAAGGCTGGCGGTGACGGAGCTGGTGAGCTTCGACGACTGGAGCATCACCATCTGGGACGCGCGCGGGGGTGAACGCCTGCAGACCGTTCGTCCGGCCTCGGAACTGGACTTCGCCCCGATCGCCGGAACCGACAGGATCGCTTACGTGCGCGGAGACCAGATCATCGTCCAGGACTTCGTCACCGGTTCGCAGGTCGACACGTTCACCATGGAGGGGTTCGCGGATCTCGAAGAGCCCAGGGTCATCGAACTCGTGGTGGACCCGTGGCTCGGCCGGGTGTACTCCACATGGCTCGATAACACCCCGGAGAAGGTGGAGTACCACGGGAGTGCGTGGGATATGCGGAGCGGGGAGGATGTCCTCCCGGAGGGGATGGTGCCTCTCCTGGTGGCCCCGCACCCGGACGGCGAGGTCGTCGCGGTGAGAACGGAGGAGCCGGGGGTGCGGCTCCTGGATCCGGAGACCTGGGAGGTCGTCGGGGAGTTGTGAGGGGCTGTAGGGGCGTCAGGGCGGCCCCGGAGCGGGCGCTCCGGGGCCGCGGTCACCGGGCCGTGCGGCCGCCGGTCAGTACCCGCAGGAACCCGCCGGGTTCCAGGGGCTGAACAGGCCGCTCGGGTTGTGCTGGTACAGCCACACGTGCAGCGTGTAGTTGACCGGCAGGCCCGGCTCCTGGGGCTCGTCGGGCCCGTCGAACGGGTGCCCGAAGAGGGAGGGACGGTCGTCGTCGGTCTCCACGTCCTGGTCGGCGTCGACGTAGTAGTACTCCAGGGCCACGAGCTTGCGGCCGCCGTACCCGTCCGGCTGGTAGACCAGCACCTCGGGGGTGCGGATGTCCAGCTTCCGGTCGATCAGGTACGGGTTGACGTAGTGGTAGCCCATAGCACCGTCCGGGCTCTGCGCGCACTGGTCGGTCGGCACGTAGCCGTCGGCGATCGCCTCGGCCTCGTCCTGGTACTTGGTGGTGGCCTTCTTGGCGGTGGCGAGGTCCTGCTCCACCGTGCTGTGAGCGCTCGCGGCCATCGGCGCGAGCAGCGCCAGTGCGGTCCCGACCGCCGCGGCGGCGGTGAGGCGTGCGGCACTTAGCGACATCTTGTCCCCCTGAGCTTCGAGCGCCCTCGCGAGTCGTCCGCCCGGTCGAGGACCGGGTCCGGCACCGATTCCGGGAGCGGTGCCGGGGGCACGGGCCCTTGCGGACCGGGGCGCTTATCCGGGGACAGCATGCATCCGTCTGCGCTGGTCAGAGCGTTGAACATCGCGCCGGTAGAACCAAAGCCGACCCAAGCTTGACCTTGAAGGGGTGGCGATGTGCTCCCGTACGCCCCCATAACCGGCAAACCGCGAGCCCCGCCGGCCACGCCGGAGTCACCGGTTCCCGGCTCCTTAGCTAGGGGCAGCCGCGCGGAGGAGGAAGACCCACTCCGAGGAGGGGAGGCGGAGGAGCCCCGCGTCCGGGTTCTGCGAGTCGCGGACAGCGGTGTCGCCGCCCAGATCCGCCACCTCCACACAGTCGTTCGCGGTCGCGCTGTAGGACGACTTGCGGAAGTTCGGCTCGAGGGAGCCAGCACTCATGGTCACCCCTCAGTGGTCCCCCGCGCTTGGCTTCTCACACCCTGTCTGTCCCCATGCGGCCACCAGGCCCCGGTGCCTTCCCGCCCCCGAGGCCTCTCCGACTATCCGCACCTAACCGCGTCGAACCACACCCAGGAGCGCTCCCCACTCCCGACCGGTCAGCAGGAAATATCCAGCATCGGGGTTCTGGGAGTCACGGACCGCGGCGTCGCCATCGGGCACGTCGGCGACCTCCACACAGTCCTGACCCTGTCCGCTGCTGTAACTGGACTTACGGAAGACGAGCTGGTCAGTGGATGAGTACATCAGTGCTCCTAACCGATCAGGGACCGTAGGTGAACGACGGGACCCTCTGCGGAGGGCCCCGTTCTTGTCTTCGCCCTACGCCTCTGCCGTGCGCAGGAACGCCGCCCACTCCGCCGCCGGGAACGGGAGTTGCCCGAGCTCGGGCTGCTTGGAGTCGCGGACCAAGGTCTCTGCACCTTCCGCCACTTCGACACACGCGGATTCGTTAGCGCTGTGGCTGGACTTGTGGAAGGCCGGCCGGTCGGTGGATGAGTACATCGGCGCTCCTAGACACGAGCAAGGCGGAGATTCTGCGGCAGCGGTCCACCTGAGGGCGTTCAGCCAGGCACAGACCAGCTCCATCCGCCTCAACGAACACGATGGGTTCCAGGGCTTCGGCCAGGTCGGCAGGAAGCCCCGGCTCTGTACACGGCATGGGGTGCCCGCCCGACCATGCCGGAGTTTCGGCCCGCCGCACCCTTACCTGCGGGCAGCCGCGCGGAGGAGGGAGACCCACTCCGAGGAGGGAAGGTGAAAGAGTCCCGCGTCCGGGTTCCGGGAGTCACGGACGACCGTTTCGCCACCCAGATCCGCCACCTCCACGCAGTTGCTTCGGTCGCTGTAGCTCGACTTGCGGAAGTTCGGCTCAAAACCGCCAGCGCTCATGATCACCCCTCCGTGATCCCCTGCGGCCGGCTTCTCACACCCTGCCTGTCCCCATGCGGCCACCGAGCCCCGGTGCCTTCCTAGACCGCCCCTTCGGTGTAGGGCGAGAGCCCCGGGGAGCACGGAAGCCCTCAGCCTCGCCCTGGGGGCTTCCGTGTTCACTCCTACAGCTCCCGGCGAGCAACACCGAGCAGGATTGCCCACTCTGAAGCCGGAAAAGCGAGGTGTCCGTCCTCCCGGTTCTGGGTGTCGCGCATCGCGGCGCCTTCGGGAAGGTCGGCGACCTCGACGCACTCCTGGGCGGTCGTGCTGTAGCTGCTCTTGCGGAATTTCAGATCGTCGGTCAGGTGCACGTGCAGTGTCCTAGTCGGTGAGTAGTCGGGTCAGGTGTTGCACGGACTCAGCTGGTGACAGCGCCGTGCCCTGGAGGTGGTCGAGAACGTCGCGGTAGTCCGCGACCTGCTCCGCATCCTCCAGATAGAGCCCATCGTGACGGGTTTCCAAGAACACGATGGGCCGGTCTAGGGGGTTGGGAAAGTCCAGCAATACGAAGGGGCCACCGGTTCCAGCGTGCAGTCCCGTTGAGAACGGGAGTACCTGGACGGTGATGTTCGGACGTTTGGTCATCGTCACCAAGTGGCGAAGCTGGCCATGCATCACCTCGGGATCGGTGGCGGTGGCCGGACGTGCGAGGGCCGCCTCGTCGATGATCGCCCACAACCGCGGCGGCGTCCCCCGATCAAGGATGCGCTGACGGCGCACGCGGGCGTCGACAATCCGCTCGACATCCTCCGGCGGGGTGAGCGCGGCCCGCGTGGATGCGGCCGCGTACTCCGGTGTCTGAAGCAACCCCGGAATGGCACCCACTTGGTATGTCGCGATGGACGATGCCTCTGCTTCGAACCCGAAGTAGGCCCCGGCGAAGTCGCTGTATCGGGTCCACCAGCCCTTGATGCGGGACTGCCGAGTCAGTTCGAAGAGCGCTTCTCTCCGAGCCTCGTCGGTAACGCCGTAGACGTCCAACAGCAGAGCGATGTCCGTGACGTAGGGCCTCAGGCGCTTTCCGGTCTCGATGTTGGCGATTTTCGCCCTGCTCCATTCGAGCTTCTTGGCTGCCTGCTCCAAGGTGAGCCCGGCCGTCGCCCGAAGCTGCTTCAGCTCCTCGGAAAGCCTCCGGCGGCGGATGGTCGGACTGAAGTCACCTGTGGATTCGGGCATGCGTCGATGGTAGGGGCGTGAGCGCGTTGGGGCCAATGTCCGATTCACCTTCCCATCTTCACGATGACCGTTTCACCGTACCGCCTTGAAAAACGGTGATTCACCGTTTTTAATGGAGCCCTATCCAACCCCTGCCGGGCCACCCACCCGGCACCCCTGACCGGAGGTGTGCGCGTATGGCGCGATACCGCTACCTGAACTGCTCCGAACCCGTGGCCGCCCGCTGGCCAGCGGGCGAGGCCCTGCGCCGGCGGCGGCCCCGCCGGGCCGCCCGGGCCCGCGCCTACGTCACCCACCCGGCCCGCGACCTCGCCCCGCTCACCCTCGCGGTCCGCCGGTGGCTCGCCCGGCAGAACCCGACCCCGCCGGCGTTGCCGCCCTTCCTCCCCGCCGAGGACACGACACCCCTCCGTCCGCGGGTCCCGGCGCCCCGCACCAGCCCGGACTCCGACCCGGGATTCGCCGCAGCGGTGGCGTCCCGCCCCCGCATCCGGGCCCTGCGTTCCAAAGCCCGCACCCGGCCGGAGTCCACCACCGCCAAGAGCAGGGCCGCCGCGCGGCTGCGGGTCCGCACGGCCACCATCCGGTCCACCACCCGGCTGACCGCCGACCGGGACGGATTGTGGAAGGACGCCCTGGCCGCCGCCCGCATCCTCAAGCGCAACCTGGGGAGGGCGGCCTGATGCGGCACGTGTGCGACATCCGCGAATTCCCCTCGATCCAGACCCTCGGCTTCTGGGCCCACACCCACCGGGTGCCGCTGCGCTACCTCGGCCCCACCCTGGAGGGCCGCGCCGTCTACGCCGCCACCAGCGGCCACACCACCCGCGTGGCGATCACCGCCGGACGCGACCCCCACCCGCACCCGCTCATCTGGCGCAGCCCCCTGGAGGACCTGTGACCACCCACCCCGCCGACCCGGATCCGCGGGTGCGGGTCCTGGACGACCTCATCCACGGCCGCTGGGTCCTCACCCTCGAACCCGCCCCCGGCGGCGGCACCGAGGTCGTCGCCTACCGGCCGCCGGGCTGGACCGGCCCGGACCCGCACGAGCGCCTGGCCGCCCCCGACCACGCCGGGATGCGGGAGCTGCTGGCCCGCCGCCACACCACCGAAGCGAGGGAGTAGGACATGGACGATCCCGCCTACGATCCGGCCCGGGACCCGATCCCGGACGACCTCACCGACGAGGAGAAGGAAGCGGTCCGCCGCCAGGGCGAGTTCCTCGCCTGGCAGCGCACCCAGCGCGGTGGTACCGACCCGGAGGGGGACTGAGCCGCTCTCGGAGCAATAGGGACCGTATCTGCTCGCACCCGAGGGGAAGCCGCCCCGTTGCTCCGATCCCGGGCCTGCAAGCGGATGGGTGAATCAGCTGCTGGCGCTGTGCTTGGCCGCTACAGTGAGCAGCACGTTCCCGGGTGGAATGTCCGTTTCTTGAGAACTTGCAAATTCGACTGGTTGACGCCGTAATCCGCGCAGGTCAACGAGCCTGCTCCCCGCGCACGCGGGGATGGTCCCCCGAAGGCCTCCCGCGAGGAGCTGCTGGCCGACTGCTCCCCGCGCACGCGGGGATGGTCCCTCCTCTAACCCGTTTCACCTGCACAGACAGGACTGCTCCCCGCGCACGCGGGGATGGTCCCGACAAGCTTCAATGGCGGTCCGACTTCGGCCTGCTCCCCGCGCACGCGGGGATGGTCCCTCCGCCACGGTGGCGGGGGCGGTGGGGTACGCCTGCTCCCCGCGCACGCGGGGATGGTCCCATAAGACAACCGCTGAGCGGGGGTGCTAGACGCTGCTCCCCGCGCACGCGGGGATGGTCCCAAAGCACCCCCCGACTCCGAAGAGTCGGGGGGCTGCTCCCCGCGCACGCGGGGATGGTCCCAGCCACCGGCGTTCGATGATCTTCGGGACCGCCTGCTCCCCGCGCATGCGGGGATGGTCGACCGAGCTGACCCACACGGTCCGCTCCCCTCTCACTCCCGACCCATCTCCTCGGGGCGGCGGGGGCGCCGCTGCGTCCGGTGGCCCGCCCGCACGGCCCCGGACGCGACCACTCCCTCACCCTCACCACATGTGCTCGCATTCCGGAGGAGGGTTCCGCGTGTTCGCGATCACCACGTCGAGCCGGTCGCGCGCCGCAAGCAGGTCAGCGATCCGCTCACTGATCCGATCGCGCTCGACCTCCAGATGGTCCACCAGCCCCGGGGGTGCCGTCCCCTCGTCCACGCACGGCAGCACCTCGCGCACGGACCTGCTCGGCAGGCCGGCGGCGAAGAGCTGCCGGATCAGCCGGACCCGTTCCACCGCGGACTCGGTGTACAGGCGCTGCCCTCCGGCATTGCGCTCGGACCGCAGCAGCCCCTGCTCCTCGTAGTACCGCAGGGCCCGAACGCTCACCCCGGCCTCGGCCGCCACCTCACCGATACGCACCGCTCCCCCGCCCTCCATCCCGCCCCATGCCCGCCCCCGCCCTCCGGGCCGTCCGCCCGATTTGCACCTGACGTTGACGTCAGGTTTTAGCGTAGCGGCGTCGGGGTCCACCGCCCCCGGCGAGCCCACCGATCCGATAAGGCAGGACACCATGCGCGCAGCCCGTTACCACGAGTACGGCGGTACGGACACCCTGATCATCGAGGAGGCGCCCGACCCGCACCCCGGCCCCTCCGAGATCCGCATCCGGGTCTCGGCGGCCGGCGTCAACCCCGTCGACTGGAAGGTGCGCAACGGCGCGGTGCGCGACATGCTCCCCGTGGAGCTGCCCGCCGTCCCCGGACGCGACGCCGTCGGCGTGGTGGACGCGATCGGCGACGAAGTGGACGGGGTCGGCATCGGAGACCGCGTCTTCGGCCTGGGCGGCCTCACCGGCGCGACGGCGGAGCTGGCCCTGCTCTCCGCCTGGGCCCCCGCGCCCGCCGCCTGGAGCGACGAGGAGGCCGCCGGCGCCGGTCTGGCGTCCGTGACCGCCCTGGCCGGCCTGGAGGTGTTCGGCCCCCTCAAGGGCCGCACCCTCCTCATCGAGGGCGCCGCCGGAGGCGTGGGCAGCGCCGCGGTGGAGATCGCCCTCGCGCGGGGTGCCACGGTCATCGGCACGGCCGGCGAGCACAACCACGGGTTCCTCGCCTCCCTGGGAGCCAGGGCCACCACCTACGGGGAGGGGCTCGCGGAGCGCGTCCGCTCCCTCGCCCCGGACGGCGTCGACTTCGTGCTGGACACCGCGGCCTCCGGTTCCCTGGCGGACCTCGTCGCGATCGCGGGCGACCCCGCCCGCGTGTCGAGCGTCGCCGACCACGTCAACGCCCCGCTCCTGGGCACGCACCTGGCGCACGCCCGCAACGATTCCGCACTGTTGGAGGAGGCCGCGGACCTGGGCCGTCAGGGGCTCTACACACCGCGGATCGAGCGTTCCTACCCGCTCGAGGAGATCGTGGAGGCGCACACCCACTCCGAGCGCGGGCACGTGCGGGGAAAGATCGTCGTCCGCGTCTGACCCACCGGGTCACGCACCCGCTCGCCCGGCCGGGCTCCCTGCCCCGGCCGGGCTCCGAAGTCTCCCGTTCGAGTCCGGGCCCGGCCCGCCCGGGTGACCGGCCGTGCGTCCCCGCCCGGGCGGCCGACCGCAGCCGGGCCGTGCACACCCCGCTTCCGCACGGCGTGAACACCCGCACCACACCCGCGCCCACTGCGGCGTTCCACCCCACCCGGGTGCGCCCCCGCCCGGGGCCCGGAACCGCCAGCCGTCCGCTCCAACCCCGGCGGTCAGGCACTCCCCTGCGGGTCGGCCAGGTGGGCGTTGATCCGGCCCAGCAGCGCGAACAGCTGCGCACGCTCCTCACTGTCGAGCGGCGCCATGACGTGCTCGTTCACGCCCTCAAGGACGCGGTCGAGTTCGGCGAGGCGGCGCTCGCCCGCGCCGGTGATGGTGATGACGTTGCGCCGCTTGTCCGCCGGGTCGGGGGCACGGCGGACCCACCCGCCCTTCACGAGGTCGTTGAGAACCGAGACGAGGTCGCTGGTGTAGATCCGGGTGCGGCCGGAGAGGTCCGCCTGGCTGGCGTCGCCGAACTCCGCGAGTGCGGCCAGCACCATGAAGTGGTTCTTGTGGGCGCCCACCGCGGCGAGCGCGTCACCCGCGACGCGGCCCGTCTGGACGGCGGTCATCCCGAGGAGGCGCGAGAGCTGGCCCCTGAGTCGGGCCGGGGTCTCGTCGCCGTGGTCGAAGCGCAGCTCGTCTCCGGTCTCCATGCGGACAGGCTACCGGCTTGCGTTAGTGCCACTAACGATCTAAATTCATTAGTGCCACTAACATTAGTTCCACTAACAAACCGGAGGACCTCCCATGACCGGCACCGACACCCTCGTCCGCGAACTCACCGACCGCGCCGAACTGGCCGACCTGGTCGCCCGCCACAGCCTGTGGATCGACGAGGGCCGCTACGACGAGAGCGACCGGCTCTTCACCGAGGACGTCGTCGTCACGTCCCTCCGCGGACGGGCCCGCGGCATCGGGGCGCTCGTCGAACTCGTCCGCTCGCGCCACGACGACTACGCCCGCACCCTGCACAACAAGTCCAACCTCGTCATCGAGATCGACGGCGACACCGCCGCCGTCCGCGCCCACGACATCGCCGTGTTCGTCATGGACGACGAGTCCGAGGCCATCGCGGCCGCGGTCCACCGCTACGGGGCGCGCCGCACCGGCGACGGCTGGCGCTTCGACCGCCTGGAGATCACCCCGGTCGCGCTGACCGCGGCCCTCGACCGAGCCCTCTAGGACACGGGCACCGCGTTCGGCGCGGGGGCCGCGAACCCGCCCCTGCTCTGCTCCTCCCCTCCCCCGCCCTCCCCGCTCCCGCACGACCGGGCCTCGCGGACGACACCGGCACGGGGAAACCCGGTGGCGTCCGGAGCGCGGATCGGCGAAGCTGGGCCGCATGGTCTCGGTAGTGCAGAATGTGGCGATCGACTGTGCGGATGCCTATGAGCTGGCCCGGTTCTGGAGCGGGGTGACCGGACGCCCGCTGCATCCGGAGGACGAGCCGGGAGAACCGGAGACGCAGGTGATGCTGGCGGAGGGCCCGATCCTGCACTTCAACCAGGTGCCCGAGCCCAAGACGATCAAGAACCGGATCCACCTGTGCCTGCGCCCCGAGACCTCACGCGACCGGGAGGTGGAACGGCTCCTGAGCCTGGGCGCCGCCTTCGTCGCCGACCACCGGAACCCCGACGGTTCGGGCTGGGTGGTTCTCGCCGACCCCGAGGGCAACGAGTTCTGCGTTCTGCGCAGTGAGTCCGACCGGGCCGCCGCGCACCCCTGACGGGCTCCGGCGGAGGCACGGGGCCGGGACCGGCGCAGGCACAGGCACCGAACACGGGCCCGGACCCGCGTCCGCGGCCCCCTGCCCCTCCCGGCGCACTCGGCCCTGAAGGCGGGCCGCGCCGGCCCGGCGGGTTCCACGGCGTTCGCGACGCCGCCGCCGGGCCGGACGGGCCCTCGGAGGTCCCGCGTGCGCGGGACCGGTCTCTAGCTGCGGATGTTGATGTCCACGCAGGCGTAGAAGGCGTTGGCCGTGTCGGCGACGTTCCACCGGGCCAGCAGCTTCTGCCGTCCGCTGTACCCCGACAGGTCCACGGTGTGGCTGAACGACCACGGCGGACGGGCGCCGTTGTCGTTGAACACGGCCACCCGCTGGTTGCCGATGAAGTACTCCCAGGTGGACGTGGAGTGCGCCGCCGTGATGGTCCAGTTGAACGTCTGGACCCGGCTGACGTCGGTGACCCGCCAGCCGTGGTTGTCGTTGTTCAGCTCGGAGAAGCGGCCGACGCCGCCGTCGCACCGCATGAGCCCCTTGGGGCCCTCGACGCTCTGCGGCTCCCACTGGATGCCGCCGCACTGGACGATGCCCGCGGCGCACTGGGCCTGGCGGCTCATCGGGTTGGAGATGTAGCCGTGGGCGCTGGCCGTGCCCGTGGGCATGAGGCCGAGGAAGAGGGTGGTCGCGGCGGCCACTGCCGCCGCCGCGCGGAAACGGTGCTTCTTACGAGAGGTGTCGGACGTGAGGGTCGGCATGGTGCGGGTCCTTCGGTCGTGGATCGCGTCCCGGCACCGCGGAGGCCGGGAGGTAGCGGGAATCCATTGGGGGGAGTCCCGGGCCGGTACCGGCCCGGGGCGAAGGCGAGCGCTCGGAACTGCGGAGGTGTCGGAGGGGCCACGGGCTCCGAGCCGTGGGGGGCGGGTACCCGGGATCCCTCTGTCTCAGGGGTTTCCCGCCCGCGGGGGCCGGTAAGCAGCCCGTGACGAAGCGTCGGATCCGCTGGTGGGCGGCGGGACCGGACCGCCCACAGGACCAGTGGGCGCCCTGCGCACGGCGGTACGGGCGGGGCCGCCGGGCACCGGCGAACCGGAACAGGAAGGATTCCGTCCCATTGCGCGGGTGGTTCGCACCCGCGGGCAGTGGACCAATCCGGCCCGGGCCGGTCGGCCCCGGTAGACCTCACCGGAAGGCCACATTTTGCTTCCCCGGAGCGGTTTCCGCCACCGGAGCGGCGGCCGGGGCCGGAGGCCGCGCACGGGAGCCCGGACGGAACTCCGGCCGGGGCCGCGCACGGGAGCCCCGCGGGGAACGCACGCGGGCCCCGGCACCGCGTCGGACGCGGTGCCGGGGCCCGGCGGCGGGCGCCCTCCGTCAGGCCGCGGACTCGTCAGGCCGCGGGCTCGGTCTCCACGACCGCGTCCGGGCAGGACTGCGCGAAGCCGAGCAGGGCCTCCCGCTCGGCGGTGTCGACCGACAGGCCCCACCGCGTCTTCACGGTGGTCCACTCGGTGACGTACCGGCAGTGCGCCTCCGCGGAGGCGGGCATCCACTCGGCCGGATCCTGGTCGGCCTTGCTGCGGTTCTGGCGGGCGGTGACGGCGACCAGGGCCACCGGCTCGCCCAGGTCGTTGGCGTAGTCACGGCGCCGGGCGGTCGTCCACTGCGAGGCTCCGGAGTCCCAGGCCTCGGCGAGCGGCACCATGTGGTCGATGTCCAGCGCCCGTGCCTCGGTGACGGTCTCCCCGTCGTAGTAGGAGGACCACTCCCCGCCGGAGATCCGGCACCGGTCCCCGACCTCGGGGGCCACCACGGCCTCCTCCAGCAGGACCTCGGAGCGGGTGTTGCACCCGTTGCGGTCGGCGTCCACCCAGTGGGGGAAGAGCGAGCGGTCGTAGCCCTCCCGGGCCTCGTCGGCGACGGGCAGGGCGGCCACCGCGGCGGCCAGGGGCAGGGGGACGGACACGGCGGTCTCGTGGGCATGGGCGGGAGCGTGGGCCGGGAGTGCCACGACCGCCGCCAGAACGGCCGGGGCGAGGGCGGAGAAGCGTGCGAGCAGGGACACGGAAGCGCCTTTCGATGTCGATCACTTTCTGTGACGGCAGGGTGATTCTCCGGTAAGGAGGCGGGCGGGGGCGGGCGACGCGCGAGGGGCGGCCGTATCCTCCCGGAATGACCGGGGCCCTCTCCCACCCCGGAAAGGGGCGTTCCTGGCATGGCCCGGGGCCGGGCGGGTAGTCGGCACCCATGGCGGACGGTTCCCGACTCTTCGCCGCCGGAGGCGAGCCGACGGTGGTCACCGACCTGAGCGGCCTGGCGGACCTCGTCCGCGACCCGCGCCCGCTGTACCTGCGGTACTCCGAGGGCCCCGAGCGGGACGCCTGCATCACCAGCAGGGACTACGAGAGCGGGCTGGACCTGCCCGGGCTGTCGGCGACCCCGCTGACGCCGGAGCCGTGGTGGACCCGCCCGCTGGAGGACTGGCTCGCCCGCCAGGTGCGCAAGTACGCGTCGCTGGCCGAGGAGGACTCCGGCCGGCACGGGTGGGCCCTGCGCGGGCGGGTGGTCGCCCGCGGCCCGGACCACGAGCCGCTCCTGGACCGGGTCGAACCGGTCGCCCGCCTCGCGGCAACGGTCATGGAGGAGGCGCTGGAGAGGTACCGGCTGCGGTTCTCGGCGGGCCGGGGGCCCAACGACGAATGAGCCGGCGGGGCGCGGCACATGCGCCCCGCCGGACCCGCGGGCACGGCTCCCCGGCCCGCCTACCGCCCCTCCCCCGCGCCGCCCTCCTCCGGCGCGACCCGTACTCCGACGCGCCTCTCCTTCGATGCGCGCCCGCCTCGGCGTGCCTCCGCTCCGGCGCGCGCCCACCTCGCGGTCCCGCCTCAGCGCGTCCGGCGTGCCCGCGCCCCGCGTTCCCGCGCCCTGTGCTTCAGCGCGCCTCACGACTCAGTGCGCCCCGCGCTTCAGTGCGCCCCGTGTGTCAGTGCGCCCCGTGTGTCAGTGCGCCTCGTGCCAGCGGCGGGGCAGCGACCCGTGGTCGACCCCGATCTCGATCCGGTCCTCCCGCACCGCGATGACGTCCTCCCACTTCACGTAGCGTTCGTGGCGCCGCAGCCAGCCCAACAGGTGCTTCCACGGCGTGGGCGGCTCCAGCGAGTCCCCGTACCCGAAGCGCCCGGCGAGCGCGGAGCGGCCCAGGACCAGCCCCAGGACCGTGTAGACCCCCTCCTCGTGGCGCACGACGATGTCCTGGACCGAGCCGGCCTCGCGCCCGTACCGGTCCACCACCCGCACCCCGAGCAGCTCGCCCGCGCGCAGCCGCCTCACCGCCGGCCCCCGGGTATACGGCAGATGATGTGCTCCGCCACCCAGGTCTCCATGGGGCGCATGCCCGACGGCGCCGGGATGGACAGGACCGTGGAGGGGGCGAACCGCTCCACGTCCTCCGAACGGATGAGCGTGGGCTCCTCGTCGGACGGCCGCAGCCTCCCCAGGAGCACCTCCCAGGACCGGCCCAGGCGCCCGGCGATCCTCGGGCCGAGGGCCGCGGTGTCGCTGACCAGGGCCGTCATCGTGGGCGGCTCCCCCTCACGCCACTCGAACTCCACGTCGTCGACCTTGCCCACGTTGTCGCCGTCGGCGTCGACGATCTGGCGGTCCAGGACGGTGAACCCGATCCGGAAGACGGAACCGTCTCCTCTGTCGGACATCTCATTGACCCGCTTTCGTGTAGACCATCAGGGGGATGGCGGCCAGGGAGACCGCGGACAGGAGCACCAGGTAGACCGACCCGAGGACGTTGGTGAAGCGCGAGTTGACGCGGTCCCCGAGATAGGAGCGGTCGTTGGCGACGACGAAGATCGGCAGGTAGGTGAGCGGCAGGGCGGCGGCCGACAGCACCAGGCTGTACTCGGTGACGGTGATCGGGTCGACGCCCGTGAGGACGAAGAGCGTCCCCGCCAGCAGGCCGCCCAGGATCACGAGCTGGAAGTAGGCGGCCCTGCGGGGCGGGAGCTCCTTGCCCCACTGCCACCCGAAGTACTGGGCCACCGCGTACCCGGCGGCCAGGCCCGACTCCAGCGAGGCGCCGAAGGTGGCGGCGAAGAACCCGAGGATCGCGATGACCACCCCGATCTTGCCCAGCGAGGAGACGACCGGGAGGGCCACCTGACCCAGGTCCGACACCTGGATCCCGGCGGGCAGGAGCGCGACCGCGGCGCAGCCCATGATCGCCAGGGCGAGCAGCCCCCCGAGGGGGAGGCCGAAGAAGATGTTGACGCGCGCCGTGGCCAGGTCCTTGGGGGTCCACTTCTCCTCCACGCCGCTGGAGGAGAAGAAGAGGACGCTGTAGGGGGTCATCGCGGACCCGAACAGGGCGATGGCGTAGTACCACCAGACCGCCGTGCCCTCGTCCGCGGGCGGGGCGAACGCGAGCGCGTCCTCCAGCAGCACCCCCCAGTCCGGCCCCAGCCGCCACAGCGCGACGCCGAACACCACCAGGGCCAGGCCCATGAAGCCGTAGATCTTCTCCATCCGGTCGAACGGCACGCGCCAGAGCACGATCCAGACGAGGGCGGCGGCCACCGGCACCCACAGCAGGTAGTGGATGCCGCTGGCCAGTTCCAGGGCCAGGGCGATGCCGCCGAGCTGGGCGGCGAAGGTGAGGAGGGTGATGAGGTAGGAGGCCAGCAGGTTGGCGAGGCCGACCCGGGAGCCCAGGCGTTCGCGAACCAGGTCGAAGGTGCCCCGGCCCGTGGTGGAGGTGACGCGGGCCGACATCTCGGTGAACAGCATCAGGCCGACCAGCCCGACGAGCATCACCCAGGCCAGGGTCATGCCGAAGCGGGAGCCCACGACCGCGTTGGCGACGAGGTCGCCGATGTCGAGGAAGCCGCCGACGGCGGTGAGCAGGCCCAGGGTGAAGGCCGTCAGCCACCTCATGAGAGCTCCCCCTCGAGGCGCTCCAGGGCGTCGGCCGTCTCCGTGAGCAGGCGCGCGGCCTCGGCGACCCCCGCGGAGTCGTCCCTGCGCAGGGCGATGCGCAGGTCGGCGAGGGCGTTGACCGCGTCGTCGCACAGGGGGACCAGACGGGCGCGCAGGAGGTCGGACTCGGCCGAGGGGGGCTGGATGATCCCGTAGGTGTCGGCGATCGAGCGGGCCGCGGACTCGGCGTCCCAGGCGACCGTCTCCAGGTAGGGGGAGAAGGCCTTCCCGTCCCGGTGGGCCGCGGCGACCAGGACTCCGGAGTTGACGGCGGAGAGGAGGTCGGTGACGGTCTGCCCGGCGGAGGCCCGGTGGGAGTCGGTGGTGGGGGTGGGGGCCACGCAGCCGGTGAGCGCGAGCACGAGGAGGGCCAGCGCGGCGAGGAGTCCGCGGGCCGCCGGCGTCGGGGGCCACCCGCCTGAGGTGCGCACACGGGGCGCCAGGGTTTCCAGCACCCTTCGACCATAGCTCTGGGTAACGATTTTATCGCTTATCGCAACCGGGAGTTCGGGGAAGTCGCGGTCGGGCCGCCCGGGCGCCGCGGGAGGGCGGGCCCCGGGCGGACCGGGCGCCGTCCGGCCCCCTCCGGTCGCCGGACACGAGAGGGCCCCGCCCTCCGGGGGTACCGGAGGGCGGGGCCCGGTGGTGCACCCGACCGGTGGGACACGCTGGAGCTCGGGGACCGGGATCGGCCGGCGGGCTCGCGTCCGCGGGTCCGCCCGGGTGCGGTCCGCCCGGGTGCGCGGCGGGCAGGCCGTCACTCCTCCCCGACACGCCCCCGGTCCCGAGCCCGGTCTCAGGGCAGCTGGTTCAGGAACCAGGTGGCGAGCTCCTCGCTGACCAGGGCGTGCATCTCGTTCCGCGTGGCGAGTTTGACGGCGTCGAAGGGCGTCTTCTCCAGTTCCTCCTCGCTGAGCGGGGTGTACAGGTCCTCGTGGGTGGCCGGCTCGCGCGCGGCGACGGCGCTGACGGCCGGGACGAAGCAGTGCTCGCGGACCGGGGCGTCGACCTTGAAGCCCAGCAAGGCCGGGAGCGCGTTCAGCGCGTCGGCGAGGATCCCGAAGCCGGGCAGGGTGCCGCCGGGCGCGCCGTCGGCGTCGGGCAGTCCGCTGGTGCGGATCTGGCGGGTGGGCAGGGTGACCACCCGGAGCTTGGCGGCCAACCGGTCGTCACCCTCGGCCTGGGTGCGCAGCTCGGTCCCGGTGACGGCCGGCCCCTTGCCGACCACGGCCTCGGCATCGGGGTCCACCCCGTTGCCGGCACCGGTGGCCGGGCCGTTCGCCAGGGCGATCAGCCTGGGCTCCTGGGGCCAGTTGCCGACCTCCTCCAGCGCGCGCAGGAACGCCCGGCGCTTCTCACTGGCGGTGGGCTTGTCCTTCCAGCTCGCGGTATGCCTGGTCAGCAGTTCCTGGGAGGCCGGGCTGTTGATCTGGTCCGAGAAGCGGCCGTCGAGCTTCTTGATGTAGTGCGCGAACGCCTGCAGGGGGACCGGGATCCAGGCGCCGGTGTGCGGACTGTCCCAGGAGTAGTAGAGCCGCGCCTGATGGTCGGTGCCCGTCGTCTCCATCTTGGCGAGGGCGTACCGCGTGACCAGACCGCCCATGCTGAAGCCGCCGACGGCCAGCGGGTGGTCGCCCACCCGCCGGTCGTTCGCCTCGGTGACGGCCGCGATCACCGTCTCGGCGTTCTGGAGGATCGGGGCGCTGCGCTCGTGGTAGCCGACCAGGACCACGTCGCGGCCCCGGCGGCGGAGCTCGCTCAGCAGCGGGAACGGTCCGTACTCCAGGAGCTCCCAGGTGAGGGCGAGGTCGCTGGGGCCGGAGCTGAAGCCGTCCGCGATCAGGACCGGGCGGGTGAGCCCGCTGTTGCCCTCGCCCTGGTAGACCCAGGCGGTGCCGTAGGGCAGGTCCCAGACGTCGGTGGGCGGGGGCGGGATGCGGTCGGTGGTGCGCGGACCGGGCGCCAGGATGATCGGAGGAGCGGCCTGCAAGGCCTCGGCGGCCTGCTCTTCGGTGGTGCTCACGAGCGTCCTTCCTTTGTTCCCGGCGGGCGCCGACTGCCCGCCGCGTCCCGGCCATCGTCACTCTCCGTTAACGGATTCGCGGGAGGACAGACCGTCGACGTCCGAACAATGGGGCGAGGCGCGCGCTTGGCGACGGTATGGGCGGCTACAGCATCCGCATCCGCGAGAGATCCGGCCGACCGTAGATCCCCCTTGCGGCCTGACCGAGTCCGGGGTGGAGGTCGGCCCGGCCGGTGGCGGCGCATCCTTCGGGGCGCACGTGCCGCGCCCTCGGTACCGGCAGCGGCGTGGCGGCCGCCGTGGCCTCGGTGCGGCCTCAGCCGTCCGCCGGGCCCCGGCCGCGGATGGCGGCCTCGATGCGCAGGCCCACCGCCAGCAGGGCGAGCACCGGTACCGCCAGCGTGGTCCAGTGCGTCGGGGCGACGACGTGCAGCACGAACATCACGGCGCACAGGCCCAAAAGGCCGTTCGCCGCCGCCTCGACACCGGTCGCCGGAACACGGGTATCCCCCGCACGCTTTGTCATGCGGCCATTGTGGCCGTGCCCGGGGCGGGCTCAGTCGGCGGGCCCGCGTTCGGTACCCGGCTTCTCCCCGTCCTGGTCCGCCTCCGGCTCCGGCTCCGGGACCGGGACCGGGACCGAGGAGCACCCCGATCTGTACGCCCCGGTACGGGCGGAGGTAGTGTCACACCAAACCGACTGTCCGGTATGTCACTGGAGCCCCCCATGGAAACGGCACTTCGGATCTGCCCGCTGTGCGAAGCCACCTGCGGCCTCACCCTCACCATCGACACCGGTCGGGTGACGGCCGCCCGCGGCGACCGCCGGGACGTGTTCAGCGCGGGGTTCGTCTGCCCCAAGGGCGCGACCCTGCCCGCCCTCGACAACGACCCCGACCGCCTGCGCCGCCCCATGGTGCGCGAGGGCGGGCACTGGCGCGAGGTCGACTGGCCCGAGGCGTTCGCCGCCGTCGACGCGGGGCTCTCCGGGGTCCTGCGCCGCCACGGCCGCGACGCGACCGCCGTCTACCTGGGCAACCCCAACGTTCACACCCTGGCCGGACAGCTGTACTCGGGCCTGCTCGCGCGCACCCTGGGCAGTACCAACGTCTACAGCGCCAGCACCGTCGACCAGATGCCCAAGCACGTCTCCTGCGGGCTGATGTTCGGCGACCCGCTGGCCATCCCCGTCCCGGACCTGGACCGCACCGACCACCTGCTCATGCTCGGCGCCAATCCGGTGGAGTCCAACGGCAGCCTGTGCACCGCGCCCGACTTCCCCGGCCGGCTCAAGGCGCTGCGCGCCCGCGGCGGCCGCCTGGTCGTGGTCGACCCCCGGCGCACGCGCACCGCCGACCTGGCCGACGAACACGTCCCAGTCCGGCCCGGGACCGACGCCTACCTGCTCTTCGCCATGGCGCAGACCCTCTTCGCCGAGGGGCTCGCGGACCCGGGGGCCCTGGCCGGGCACGTCGAGGGCCTGGCGGAGGTCCGCGCCCTGTCCGAGGAGTTCACCCCCGAGGCCGTCGCGTCCGTCTGCGGCGTGGACGCCGACCGCATCCGCGCCATGGCCCGCGACCTGGCGGCCGCGCCCACCGCCGCCGTCTACGCCCGCGTGGGCACCACCACCGCCGAGTTCGGCACCCTCACCAGCTGGCTCGTGGACGTGCTCAACCTGATCACCGGCAACCTCGACCGCCCCGGCGGTGCCCTCTTCCCACGCCCAGCCCACCGCCCGGCCGGAGCCGGCCGCAGCCGCCCCTTCCGGCTCGGGCGCTGGCGCAGCCGCGTGCGCGGCCTGCCCGAGGCCAAGGGCGAACTGCCCGCCGTGACCCTCGCCGACGAGATCGCCACCCCCGGCACCGGGCAGGTGCGGGCCCTGGTCACCGTGGCCGGGAACCCGGTGCTGTCCACCCCCGGCGGCGACCGCCTGGACCGGGAGCTGGCGGGCCTGGAGTTCATGGTGAGCGTGGATCCCTACCTCAACGAGACCACGCGGCACGCGCACGTCATCCTCCCGCCCGCGCCGCCGAGCCGCACCCCCCACTTCGACCTCGCCTTCGCCGAACTGGCGGTGCGCAACACCGTCCGCTACTCCCCCGCACCCCTGCCCCTGGGCGAGGGGGAGGCAGACGAGTCGCTCATCCTGCGCCGACTCGTGCAGATCGCCGCCGGCCAGGGGCCTGACGCCGACCCCGACGCGGTGGACGAGGCCGAGGCCGCCCGGCTCCTGTCCCGCGCCGTCGCCGACCCCGACTCGTCCGTGTACGGACGCGACCCCGCCGAACTGACCGCCGCCCTGTACCCGGGCACCTGGTCAGAACGCCGGATCGACCTGCTCCTGCGCCTGGGTTCCCACGGCGACGCCTTCGGCGCCCGCCCCGGCGGCCTCACCTTCCAGAGCCTGCTGGACGCGCCGCACGGTGTGGACCTGGGGCCGCTGGACCCCCGCGTCCCCGAGATCCTGTCCACCGCCTCCGGCCGCATCGAGGCCTGCCCCGCACCCGTGGCCGAGGACGTGGCACGCCTCCGCGAGGGCCTGGCCGCGCGCCGCGACTCCCTGGTGCTCGTCGGCCGCCGCCACCTGCGCTCGAACAACAGCTGGTCGCACAACGTCCCCCGGCTCACCGGCGGCAGCAATACCTGCACCCTGCACGTCCACCCGCAGGACGCCGCCCGCCTGGGCCTGGCCGAGGGCGCCGAGGCCACCGTGCGCAGCGCCTACGGGGAGGTGAACGCCCCCGTGGAGCTCACCGACACCGTCTCCCCCGGCGTGGTGAGCCTGCCGCACGGCTGGGGGCACGGCCTGCCCGGCACCCGCATGGCGGTCGCCGCACAGAACCCGGGGGTCAACGTCAACGCCGTCACCGATCCCTCGGTGGTGGATCCGCTCTCGGGCAACGCGGTCCTCAACGGCGTCCCCGTCGCGGTGCTCCCCCTCGGCTGACCGACACGGCAGGCGGGGCGGGGCGACCGGTCCGGTACGGGGCGGCGTGCCCGCGGCGGCGCCGGGGCCGCTCCTCGTCGGTCGCGGACCGTCGGAGGGCCGTCCACCGGTCCGCTCCGCCCGGGCGGGCAGCGGCCCGGCAGGACCGCGGTCCCGGGGCCGGGCAAAGGGGCCGGCGGGGATCGGCCGCCCGGTGGCGGCGGTGCGGCACCGGGCCGTCAGCCGGGTGGCCGGTCGGACTCCCCGAGCCGGTCGCGCACCAGGTCCAGGACCTCGCGCAGGAGGCGGGAGACGTGCATCTGGGAACAGCCCAGGTGCTCGGCGATCTGGGCCTGGGTGAGGTCGTCGAAGAAGCGCAGGCGCAACAGGGCGCGGCCCCGGTCGTCCAGGCCGGCCAGCACCGGCTTGAGGGACTCGCGTTCCAGGACCAGCTCGTAACCCGTCTCCTCATCGCCCAGGCGGTCCTCCAGACGGGTCCCGGCCTCCTCGCCCTCATCGTCGGGCTCGGTCCGGTCCAGGGACAGGCACTGGTAGGCCTCGGACGCCTGCAGCAGCCGCCGCACCTCCTCATCGGACAACCCCAGCAGCCCGGCCAGTTCGGCCGTGGTGGGACGGCGCCCGTGCTCCTGCTCGAAGCCCTCCGACACCCGGCGCAGCCTGATCCGGTTCTCCTGGTGGCAGCGGGCGACCCGCACGGCCCAGGTGTGGTCGCGGAAGTGCCGCTTGATCTCGCCGGTCACGGTGGGCCGCAGGTAGGCCAGGAAGGGCGTGCCGCGACCGGGATCGAACCCGTGCACGGCCTTGACCAGCCCCACCATGGCGGCCTGGGTGACGTCTTCCAGGGGCTCGCCCCTGCCCCGGTAGTCGCGCGCGATCCGGGACACCAGGGGAACGAACTCCTCCAGGAGCCGCTCCCACAGCTCCCGGGCCTGGGGCGCGTCGGGTGCCAGGGAGTGCAGCCGGGCCAGGATGTCCTCGGCCGAGCCCTCCTCGAAGCCGTGGGAGTCGACGGGGCGTCGGGGCCGGGGCACCTGGACCGGTGCCATCGCGGTCGGAGTCGCGGTCGGAGTCGGAGACGGGGTGGCGTGTGCTGCGGGCGGGACCAAGAAAACCCCCGGTGCTGTGTCCTGCGTGGAACTCGTCCCTGCGGGTGGACAGGGCCGGCCGGTATCTCCCCGGCCGCACCCACCACCCGTGTGACACATGAGGCCCAAGGGGGGATCCGGTGAGCCTGACCCTGCCCGGAAAAATCCCCCCAAAGCGCCATAGAGACGGTTTTCTCCCCTGAGCACCTCGGGCCCGTCACGTGTCGCGGTCGGCGCCCCGGGCCCGGAACCGCCCCTTGGATCCGGGGCCGGGGCGCTCACCGTGCGGGTCATCCCCCGAACACGCGCGGGCCGCACGGCCGTCCCGCCCGGACCGGGCGCGCATCCGTTCGACGGCGCCCGGACCGGTCGAGGCCCGCCCACGGTAAGCACACGGCCGCGCCGGGTCCCGGACCGCGGGCGGCGTGTTCGAAATCGGCCGCCCCGCTCCTGGAACCGGAAAGGGCCCCGTCCGCCCCGGAAGGACGGGGCGGGCGGGGCCCGGTGGTGTTCGGGGAAGCGGTGGGCCCGGTCAGGGGCGGGGCCCGCGCGGCGTCACCACATGGGTCAGACCGTCCAGCAACCGCTCCAGCCCGAAGGCGAACAACGACTCCAGGTCCAGCTCCACCCGCGGATCCGTGACCCCGGGCACCGGCATCCCCTCGGCCGCGACCCGCGCCGCCGTCCACTGGCGGCTCGTCATGCCGGTGTCCATCTCCGCCAGGGCCTCGCTCTCGATGCTCATCGCCGTGCCCCGCACGTAGTTGACCACCGTGGCGTACACGTGCAGCCGCACCACCGGGTCCAGGTCCAGGCCGTCGAGCGCGGCCAGCGTCCAGCGCCCGTACTCCAGCAGTCCCGGCAGCAGGGCCGGGCGGGTGATCGACACCAGCCGCGGCAGCCAGGGGTGGCGCAGGTAGGCGTCCCACTGCAACCGGGCCGCCACCCGCAGGTGGGAACGCCACCCCGGCGGCGGCTTCGGGTAGTCGATCTCGGCGAACGCGGCATCGGCGATCAGCTGCGTGAGCTCCGCCTTGGCGTCCAGGTGCCGGTACAGGGTCATGGTGGCGACCCCCAGCCGGGCCGCCACCGCACGCATCGACAGGGCCGACAGGCCCTCGGCGTCGGCGATCCGCATCGCCGCGCGCACGATCCGCTCGCGCTCCGGTCCCTCGCCCGAACGCGGCACCGCCCTGCGGGGGGCGACCACCGAGCCGACACGGGGCACCGACACGATCACCCCCGACTGCCGCAGTGTGGTCAGCGCCTTGGTGGCCGTCGCCATGGCCACCCCCCAGTCGCGGGTGATCGCCCGGGTGGTCGGCACGGGGTCGCCCGGCGCCAGTTCCCCCCGGGTGATGCGCCCCTCGATGTCGGCGGCGATCCTGAGGTAGGCCGGCCGGGAATCGTTCACGCTGCCATGCTGCCACGCCTCAGCGGTCGGGCAGCCAGCTGCCGTGCAGCCCCAGCGGCACCCGCGCGGGCAGGTGCACACGGGCCACCGGCGGACCGGTGAAGTCCTGGGCGGCGAGGATCACCAGGTCGGCGGCGCCGCGCCCGGGGTCGTGCACGTACACCAGCAGGAACCCCTCGTCCTCGCCCGGCCCGGTGGCGGCGAACACCGCCTCCCCCACCGACTCCTCCCTGCCGAACCGGTGCACCTCGCTCGTGCCCCGCTCCAGGTCGTGCTTGACCAGGGCGTTGGTGAACGCCGCATCGGGCGGCGTGCCCTCGCCCGTGAACGGGATCCCGTACAGGTCCGTGGCGGCCGTGTACCCGTACCGGTGCACCAGCGTGGCCCGCGCCTCGTTCACACGCGGGAAGTCCTGGGGCCGGTCGTCGATCCGCGCCCGGCCGACACCCCCCGGTGCGATCGTCCAGCGGTCCAGGACGGGACGGATGCCGCCGGGGTCGGCCGGATCGAAGGGCCCCTGGGCCGTGACCAGGTCGACGACGACCGCGTCGCCGTCGTCGTAGGCGTTGAGGGTGTGGCTGACGTGGACGGGATCGACCTCCAGCCAGCGCACCGCGCCGCCGGTCCGGGGCATGACGCCCACCCGGGTGGGCCGCTCGGGGTCCCACCGGCAGTCGAACCCGTCGAAGCCCAGAGGCGTGTCCCAGAGCACGACGTGCCGCTCGGTGAGCGCGAAGTCGTGCAGGAACGGCGTCCGCTCCATGGGCACCGACACCGCCCGCACGACCTCTCCGGAGGGGGAGGTCACGATGTGCTGGACGAAGTCGCGCCCTGGCATGTAGGACAGCGAGTGCAGTTCGCCGGTGAGCGGGTCGTGCTTGGAGTGGGCGCCCGCGGTGAACCCCTCCGGGGTCCCGCCCAGGGTGCAGGGGCCCAGGGTGTTCAGCTCCCCGTCCAGTTCGGCGGGCGGGAGCCCGCCCTCGGCCATGGCGAAGACGCGGCCCGCGTGCCCGAGCACGTGGACCATGGGGGCGAAGCCCGGGGCGCGCACGAACCGGTTGCGGTACCACTCGGCGCGGCCCTCCCGCAGGCGCACCCCGTGGACCATCCCCTGTCCCATGCCCCAGAGGTGCACGGCGGGGTCCTCCACGCCCAGGGGGTTGGGGCCGTTGCGCAGGTAGCGGCCGTCGAGGCCGTCCGGGATCCGGCCGGTGACGGGGAGGTCGTGGGCGGTGATCTCTTCGGTGACGGGGGCGAAGGGCCCTTCGAGGTATCTCATGGGGACAACGTACGCACGAGGCCTCTGCTTTCCCCTGGGGAAAAGGGAAATGGTCCGCTGTGCACTAGTGCAGGGCGTTCGCGGGCCCGTCCCGGCCGGGACGGGTCGTCGCCCCTCCCCGGCCCGCCCGTCCGCCCGTCCCGGAGTCGGCACCGCAGTGGTCGGGGTGGGGCCGTGGTCGCGGTGGGGCCGTGGGGTGTCCGCGCCGCCGAACACGGACCTGTCCGGCGGCGACCGGCACAGCCGGGTTCAGGCGGGTGAGACGACCTCTGCCTGGCAGGCGAAGCACATCAGCGTGTACTCCACCACGCGCCCCTGGTCGAACCGCTGGCCCACATGGACGGTGTACTCGTCGCACTCGGGGCACGACCAGGGGCCGGACTCGTCCTGCTTCGCCGAAAGGATGATGCGGTTCCACTCGTCATCGTTCATCCCGGGAGCCTACTGCTCTCCCAGGACATCGGCCGGGGCCGGGATTCCGGCTCACCCGAGCGCCGGATGAGCGACGGTCACGGGCACGCCGCCCCGGAGGGCAGACCCGGAGTTGGCACGCCTGGAACACGCGAAAGGCGCGGGACCGGGTCAGCCCGGCTTGCGCTCGGTGCCGGGCCTGTCCGCCTCCGGCTCCGACTCGGGCTCGGGGACCGGGTCGATCGGGTCCCACGGCACCCGGCCGCCGACACTCGGTCCGCCACCCCTGGCTCTGCGCATGAGAGACCTCCTTCCCGGCGGGCGTCCGGTCCGCCCGCTCGGGAGCGGCCTACCCCGCGCCGACGGCGGTCAGGCCCGCCTGGCCGGGACAGGCCATCGCCCCTTCCCGGTTCACCTCGCCGCCTTCCCGCCGAGCCCTCTCCCCCGCGGCGCACGTTCAATCACCGCCCCCTCCGTCTCCGCCGTCACCGCTCACGCCGCCGTAGCCGTCGTAGCCGGACGCATCTCCGGAGCCGCCGCTGTAGCCCGAGCCGGAGTCACCGCGGCCCCGGTACCGCTCGCGGTACCGCCGCAGCATCCGCTGCTGCCGGTTCCACACCTGCCTGCTCATCCCCGGAGGGCGCCGGGGAGTGTTCGGTTCGTCCCAGCTCAGGAGGATCATGAACCCGAGGACCACGATGAACGTCACGACGATGGCCACCAGGGTCAGCAGGCCCTCGAAGACCGCGCCGACCGTGTCGACCACGTCGCCGAGTGCCTCCCGGGCGCCGGGCTGGGAGACGACCCCCACCGAGGCCAGGAACACGGACCCGATGGCGGCCCCCAGCGCGACCGTCAGGAGTTCACGGATGCGGTCTCGGTGGCGGGCCCGGTCCAGGCCGTCGGTCACCCAGATGCATCCCGCGCAGACGAGCGCCTCCGCGACCAGTAGCACCAGGAGGACCTTCGCGCCGGTGCTCTCCGGCCGCGCGAGCACGAGCACGAGCAGGCCCGAGCACACGGTGCCGCCGGCGGCGGCCGCCGCCACCTGGGGGAGCACATCGTTGCGTTTCTCGAGGCGCTCCTCCTCGTGGGAACCGGTCATCTTCTTGTGGAAGCCGACCACGTCCCACAGCGCCCAGGCGCACGCGAGGGCGCATCCGGCCGCGACCAGCAGCATCGGCGACGTGGACATGGCGGACCTCCCCGGCGTGGCGGTGATCGGTTCCTACCCGGCCCCGCCCTGCCGACGGCCGACGGCGGTGGCCGGATCAGGACGGCAGGGCGGGCGCCGGGCGCCTCCAGGGCCACGGGCCACGGCACGGGAGGAGACCCACGCCCCGCGGTACCGGCGGTGCCCCGGCCTTCACACCTCCGCCTGCCGGGCGCGGCGGGCGCGGAGCTTGTGGCGGTTCCCGCAGCGCTCCATCGCGCACCAGCGCCGCGCGCCGGGGCGGGAGGAGTCCACGAACACCAGCGGGCAGTTGTCGCCCGCGCACTCGCGGATGCGGTGGGCGAGCGGCCCGGACAGCAGGTCGATCATCTCCCGGGCCATGCTCGACAGCGCCTGGCCCGCCCGCACCGGCCGGGCCCATCCCACGGTGGTGCCGTCGGCGGCGAGTTCGGGGGTCAGCGGCGCCTGCGCGGCCGCCGCGTTGATCGCGGCCACCGCGGCGGCGTCGGGCGCGCAGTCCGCCGCCCGGTCGTGCGCAGCAATCCAGATCGCCTGGCGCAGGGCCTTGGCGGCGGCCAGCTCCTCGTCCGTGACGGGCTGCGTCACCACCACGCCCAGCGCCGGATGGGCCAGCCATTCGGCCAGGTCGGAAGGGTCGTGCAGGGTCTCGAAAACCGCGTAGCGGCCCTCGCCGCCCGTGTGGGCGAAGTCCAGGCACAGGGCGCCGGCATCGAAGCGGAACGACCCGCCCTTGGGGTCGTGCAGGACGCGTCCGGTTGTGCTCGCTCGCATGAAACCAGTATAACTGGTGTCACTTGGACACCGGTTATAGCGGTGTCCCGACTGAAAGGGGCGACACATGCCCGTACGTCACATCAACCCCGAGGGCCTCCACCGCAGCCCCGCGTTCAGCCAGGCCGTGGTCGTCGAGCAGCCCGCGAAGACCATCTACATCGGCGGACAGAACGGCGTCGACGCCGACGGCAAGGTCGTCGGCCCCACCGTCGGGGAGCAGGCCCACCAGGTGTTCCGCAACCTCGCCGCCATCCTCGAGAGCGAAGGGGCGGGCCTGGGGAACATCGTGCACTGGACCATCGCCGTGGTGGAGGGCCACTCCTTCGACGAAGGGGTGGCCGCGTTCCAGCAGGTGTGGAACCGGGCCGACCCGCCGCCGGCCATCACGGTCCACGTGGTGGCCGGCCTGAACCCCGGGTGCCTCGTCGAGATCGACGCCGTCGCCGTCGTGTGACGCCGGCGCCCCGCCCTTGACCGCGCCCGGCGTCCCCTCCGGCGTTCCCCTCCACCGACGAAGAACCAGGAAAATGACGAACAACGTCGAGGGGCCGCCCGCCGGGCGCGTCCCCGCGCACCCGCCCGACACCGTATGGCCGGTCATCGCGCTGGTCTGCCTGGCGCAGTTCATGATGGTCCTCGACGCGGCGATCGTGAACGTCGCCCTGCCGGCCATGGAATCCGACCTCGGCCTGGGCACCGAAGGGTTGCAGTGGGCGGTCAACGCCTACCTCCTCACCTTCGCCGGGTTCCTGCTGGTCGGCGGCCGGATGGCGGACCTCTGGGGACGCAGGCGCGCCTTCATCGCCGGCCTGGTCGTGTTCACGATCGCGAGCCTGGTCGGCGGGCTCGCCACCACACCGGGAACGCTGATCGCCGCGCGCGCCGCTCAGGGGCTCGGCGCCGCCGCGGTCTCCCCGGCCACGCTGACGATCCTGACCACCGCGATCCCCGCCGGCCCGGCGCGGGCCCGGGCCATCGCCACCTGGGGAGCGGTCGGCGCCATCGGCGGGACCGCGGGGTCACTCGCGGGCGGGCTGCTCACCGACTACCTGTCGTGGCGCTGGACCCTGCTGATCAACGTGCCGATCGGGGCGGTCGCGATCCTCGCCGCGTTGTGGCTGCTCACCGAGAGGCGGGCTCCGGGGACCCGCGGCCTCGACCTGGCCGGCGCGATCGCGGTGACGCTGGGACTGTCGGCGCTGGAACTCGGGCTGCTCCAAACTCCCCAGTACGGCTGGGGGTCGGCCCGCGCCCTGGTCCCGTTGGTGTTGGGCATGGTGGCCCTGGCCGTGTTCGTGCTGGTGCAGGCCCGGTTCGCGCGGACCCCGCTGATGCCGCTGCGGATCCTGCGGTCGCGCTCCGTCTCCGGCGCCCTCCTGGTGCAGTTCTTCCTGGGGGCCGCGGGTTTCGCGGTCTGGTACTTCCTCTCGCTCCACATGCAGCAGGTGCTGGGCTACAGCGCGCTACAGGCCGGTCTGGCGTTCCTGCCCCACACCGTGGCCGTCATCATCGCCTCCAAGGCCACACCGCGGCTGGTCGAGAGGTTCGGCCTGCGTCCGCTGCTGGTCGCCGGGGCGCTGATCTCGGCGGCCGGTTTCGCCTGGCAGGCGACGATCACGCCGGACAGCGGCCTGCTCGCGGGCATCGTGCTGCCCGGTGTGCTCATCACCGGAGGGCTGGGGCTCACCTCGGCGCCGATCGCCATGGCCGCCACGGCCGGGGCCCGCCGCGGCGAGGAGGGGGCGGTCTCCGGCGTCCTCAACTCCTCCCGCCAGGTCGGCGGATCGCTCGGACTGGCGGCCCTGACCACCCTCGCCGCCTCCCAGGCGGGCGCGCCCGCCTCGGGATACGCGCTGGCGTTCGCCGCCTGCGCCGGCCTGGTGGCGGCCGGGGCACTGTCCGTGTTCGCGCTACCCGGGCCGTCGACGGGAGGAGGCGGGCGGGCCGAACCCGCCCGGTGACCGATAGAGTGTGCGGGAGGCCTCCGTCCGGCTCGATCCGGGTGGAGGTTTTTCCGTATGAGCGAACTGAGCATTCGACCGGTGGGCCCCGGGGACCGTTCCGCCCTGGAACGGCTGTGGCCCCTCTTCCAGCACGACCTGTCCGAATTCACCGGTGCGCTGCCCGACGCGCGGGGCCGCTTCCGCCGGGAGCGGCTGGACCTGGCGCTGAGTGACCCCGGCTGGTGCGCCTACCTGTTCCGGCTGGGAGAGGTCCCCACCGGGTTCGCCTTGGTCCGGGCGCTCGACGAGGAGGAGCGGGTGCTGTCCTCGTTCTTCCTGCTCCGGCCGGTGCGCGGGCGCGGGCACGGACTCGCCGCGGCGGCCCGGGTGCTGCGGGCGCACCCCGGCCGGTGGGCGGTGTACTACCAGGAGGCGAACCGGGCGGCCGCCGCGTTCTGGCCGCGGGTGGCCGCCGAGGTCGGCGCCCCCGGGTGGGAGGTCGGCGAGCGGCCGGTCCCCGGCCGCCCCGACCTTCCACCGGACCGCGTCGTCCGCCTCCGAGTCGGCGGATGACCCCGGCCCGCGACCCATCCCCGCCTGCGGGGAACTGACGACGCCGACCCGCGCGAGGTACTGGACACCATCGGTCCATCCCCGCCTGCGCGGGGCTCACGTGGCGACCAGTGAGCAGATCATGCGGGGCTGGGGTCCATCCCCGCGTGCGCGGGGGTCACGCGGGGTTTTCGGCGCTGTCCGGGCAGGTGAACGGTCCATCCCCGCCTGCGCGGGGGTCACAAGAGCGGCATGCAGGCCTGGGTGCTGCTGCCCGGTCCATCCCCGCCTGCGCGGGAGTCACACGAAGGCGTCGATCCACGCGCCGTGTTTCTTCGGTCCATCCCCGCCTGCGCGGGGGTCACGGGGGAAAAGGGGTGACGCAGGAGATTTACACCCGGTCCATCCCCGCCTGCGCGGGGGTCACGAGCATGGACGCGAGCACGCCCAGGCCGTCGGCGGTCCATCCCCGCCTGCGCGGGGGTCACCACGACACCGCACTGGTGGTCGCCGCCGTGGCCGGTCCATCCCCGCCTGCGCGGGGGTCACTCGCCCTCGGGCCCATACGGCAGTACGAAGATCGGTCCATCCCCGCCTGCGCGGGGGTCACAGTTAATGACCTGGGATAACGCGGTCCATTATCTCCGCGAGACCTACTGGCGGGTTAAGAAATGACCTAATCCGGCCACATCCACCAAACGCCTGCGGAAGCTCGCACACCCGCGTTAACTTCAATCTCCACACCATGCTCTCATGACCTCTGGAGCACACCCGGATGCCTCCCCCTCCCCCACCCCCTCCCCCCGATCCCTCCGATGACCCCACCTATATCGACCTCGATCTGTGGGCCAAAGAGCGCAACCTCCAAGGCAGCCGCTACCCCTACATCCTCCACGCCCTCGACGCCACCGCCGCAGCCCTGAGCCTCTGGGACGCCTTCCTCTCCCCCGGTGTCAGGCGCGGCATCGCGGACGGTCTCGGTGTGGACGAGTCCCGCGCCCGCGCGCTGGTGGCCTTCTGGGCCGGCTGCCACGACATCGGAAAACTCATCCGGGAATTCCAGGAGCAAATCCCCGTCGCCCTTTCCTCCTATCCCCACGAACACCCCCCGGCGACAGGAGCGGACATTCCTTCGTCACCCACCAATGGCTCACCTCCGCCCTCCCCCGTTTCGGTTATCCGGGCGAAGACGAATACGTCGCCGACCTGGTGGCCCAACTCCTCGGCGGGCACCACGGTGTCTATCCCGACCCCCTCGACGAATACACGACGCACCGCTTCGCCGAGGGCCCCTGGTCGGAGCAGCGCGAGCGCGCCACCCTGCTGGTCCGCGAGGCCGCCGGCTCTCCCGAGCCCCCCGAACGGTTGAAGGCCGCCATCGCCCCCCTCGTCTGCGGGCTGGTCATCCTCGCCGACTGGCTGGTCAGCCAGGAGCACTTCCTCCTCGCCCAACTGAAGACACCTCCCGCCGACGGCAGCCGTCCCGCGCTCCTCGCCCGCTTCCACGCCTCGCTCCCCGCCGTCACCCGCTTGGTCGACGACGCGGGCCTGCGCCCCCTCACCACCTCCCCCACGTCGTTCGCCGAGTCCTTCCCCTCGATCGACACCCCCAACGGCCTCCAGGCCTCACTCGCCCGGCACCTCCCCGACCTTTGCTCCGACGGCGGCCTGGTGCTCATCACCGCCCCTCCGGGCGAGGGCAAGACCGAGGCCGCCCTGCACGCCGCCGACCTGTTGGGCGCCGCCACCGGCCACCACGGCCGCTTCCTCGCGCTCCCCACCATGGCCACCGCCGACCAGATGTACGGCCGCCTGCGCGAGTACGCCCTGCGCCGGGCCGACGTCCGGGCTCCCCTCGCCCTGCTGCACTCCATGGCCTGGCTCAACCCCGAGTACGCCCCCACCGACGAAGAGCTCTCCGAGCCCGACGGGCTGGCCCCCACCACCTGGCTCATGAAGTCCAAACGCGGCCTGCTCGCGTCCTGGTCGACCGGCACCATCGACCAGGCACTCATGGCCGCCCTCCCCGCACGGCACAACGCGGTGCGCATGCTCGGCCTGTCGGGAAAGGTCGTGATCGTGGACGAGGTCCATGCCGTGGACCCGTACATGCAGATGCTCCTGGAACGCCTCCTGCACTGGCTCGGCGTCTACGGCGTCCCCGTCGTCCTGCTGTCCGCCACCCTGCACCACTCGGTGGCCAACGCCCTGGTCAAGGCCTATGTCTCCGGCTCCAAGGGCAAGGTGAAGCGCTCCGCACCGCCGTTCGTCGAACGGATCGCCTACCCCGGCTGGCTGCACGTCCACCCCGCCACCGGTGAGGTCACCGCCACCCCCGAGCCCTTCACCACCACGGAACGGCACCCTCTGAAGGCGGACCTGGTCCCCGTCCCCCTCCAAGACGGCCGGCCCGACCGGGAGCAGGCCCTGCGCGAACTCCTGGGCCCCCTGGTCGCCGAGGGCGGCTGCGCGGCCGTCATCTGCACCACCGTCGCCGAGGCCCAGCAGACCCGGGACCTGCTGGCCGAGTGGTTCTCCGGCATGGACTCGGCGCCCGAACTGTTCCTCCTGCACTCGCGCTTCCCCCAGGAACAGCGCACCTCGATCACCGCGGAACTCACCCACCGGCTGGGCAGGAAGGGCGCCGCGGAGAACGTCCGCCCCGAGCGGGCCGTCATCGTGGCCACCCAGGTCATCGAGCAGTCCCTGGACCTGGACCTCGACCTGCTCATCACCGACCTGGCCCCCATCGGCCTGCTGCTGCAGCGCGCGGGCCGCTGCTGGCGGCACGAGCACCTGGGTATCGTCACCCGCCCGGCCTGGGCGAACGAGCCCCGAATGGCGGTCCTGGTCCCCCGCGAGGAGCAGAGCAGGGGGCACCTCCCCAAGTCCTGGGACTACATCTACACCGCCTCCCTGCTGATGCGCACCCACTCCCTGTTGGCCCGTCGGGGTGACCGGCCGATCAGGGTTCCCGAGGACGTCCAGTCCCTGGTGGACGACCTGTACGACGACGCCTCCCTCATCGAGGACGTCGACGCCGACATCAAACGCATCGGGGAGGAGCTGGCCCTGCGCACCCACGGCCGCAACGCGGTGATCCCCACCGCACGGGACCTGCACGCGGACCTGTCCCCGCTCACCAGGTCCGACCTCCCCATCGGCGAGCACTTCCTGGCCACCCGCTTCGGCGCCGACTCGGTGCGGGTCCTGTGCTGCTACCGCGACCCGCACGGCGGCCTGTGGCTGGACGCCGGGCTGACGCGGCGCCTCCCGGGGGCCGGTGCCGACGGCCGTATGGACGGTGACGACCTGCGCGCGGTCATGGCCCGCACCATCCCCATGCGCGCCACGCACGACACGGAACCGCCCCTGGCGGAGGCCAACCGGGTCCCGAAGGGGTGGGAGGACGACTACCACCTCCACGACCTGGTGCTCCTCGTCCATCCGGTCGACGCGGACGGCAGGGCCGGTGAGGCCCTCCTCGGCGACAGACGCCTGTTCCTCCATCCCGACAACGGCCTGGAGTACCGCACCTGACCCGCGCCCGGCCACCCGGACGCCTTCCCATTCCGCATTCCGAGCGACCCTCCCCACGGAGCGACGGTGACCCCACCCTCATACGACCTGGTGACGCGGCCCTGGCTGCCGGTCAGAACGGCCGACGGCACGCCCGCACCCCAGGTCGGGCTGCGCGAGCTGCTGTACCGCGCACACGAGTTCTCCGACATCGAACTCCCCCTCCCCCCGGCCTCCGCCCAGCTGTGGCGGGTGCTGACCCTGCTGGCCGCCCGCGTCACCGGCCTGGACTGCGGTGACGACGCCGCCGAGTGGTACCGGGCGCGCCGCGGAGTCCTCGAGGCGGGAGGGTTCGACCGGACCCGGGTGGACGCCTACTTCTCCGGCCTCCCGAACCGGTTCGACCTCTTCCACCCCGAGCGGCCCTGGTCGCAGGACCCCCGGCTGCGCGAGCAGTGCTCCAAGACCTCAGGCGTCAACAAGCTCGCCTGGGGCCGCACCGCCGGCCAGAACCAGGTGTGGCTGGGCGGCCATCACCACGACCTGGCCCCGGTCCCCCTGCTCCCCGACGAAGCGGCCTGGCACCTCCTCGCCACCCTGGGGTACGGCCCCTCGGGGCGCTGTACCTCCCGCACGGTCGACGGCCGCTCCGAGGCCAACAGCACGGCCGGGCCCCTGCGCGGAACCGTGTCCTACCACCCCCTGGGCCGGAACCTGTTCCAGAGCCTGGTCCTCAACATCCCCTTCGGTTCCGACAACGAGGACGAACCCGGTGACGTGGAACCCGCCCCCTGGGAGCGGGACGGCCTCCCTGACCCGCTGGGCGCGCCGGAGGAGTCCACCGGCCTGGCCGGCACCCTGCTGAACCAGGCCTCGCACGCGGTCCTGCTGGTGCCCGACCCGGGCGGCGACAAGGTCGTGGACGCCTATGTCACCTGGTCGCGCCGGGACCGGCCGGTCCCGCCCACCGACCCGTACCTGATCCACCAGACCAGCAAGGACGGCCGCCGGTACGCGCGTCCCGCGGACGCGGCGCGTGCGGTCTGGCGCGACCTGGACTCGCTGCTGTCCGAGGACATCCGGGACGAGTTCCGCCCGAGGCTGTTCGACCACCTCACCAAGCAGGCGCGCCTGTCCGAGGACCTCCGCAAAGGCATGCGGCTGCGCGCCTTCGGCTTCGACCAGGACGGGCAGACCCGCGACCGCCAGTGGTTCACCGCCACGACGCCGCCGGTGCTGCGCTGGCTGGAGGACTCCTCCGACACCTCCGAGGAGGCGGTCAGGGCGCGACTGCGCATCCGGCTCGCCCGGCGTTCCGCCGAATCCCTCGGGTACCGCCTGCGCAAGGCCCTCACGGACGCCTGGAAGGAGGGCAACAGCCCCTCGGGCGGCTCCGCGCGCACCGACACCGGAACCGGCCCCTGGCTGCGGCGCGGCCTGTCCCATTACTGGTCCACCGCCGAGAAGGAGTTCTGGCGGATCGCCTTGGACGAGGAGGCCGAAGGCCCCGGTGTCTCCTTCTCCCGCCTGGCTCTGGCCGCCTATGACGAGGTGACCGGCCCCTACTGCTCCCGCCCCCGGGTGGCCGCCGTGGTCGAGCACCACCGCCGGCACCTGTTCCACCGCAACCCCGCCCGCCGCACCGACCGAGGAGAGACCTCTTGAGCACCGAATCCGAGATCCTCCGCGCCGCCGACCGGATGGTGAAGAGCCTCGAAGAGAGGGTGCGCGACGAACCCGCGGTGCGGGCCACCCTGCGCCGGGCCGCGGGCAGGCGGGTGGACGACCCCGCCGTCCTGCCCGTGCACACCTTCGTCGCCCGCTACCTGAACGGGCCGCTCACCCACCTCGAGAGCGACCCCAGCACCCGTCGGCGGACTCCGGAACAGGATGTGGAACGCGCCTTCTACGGGGTGGCGGCGATGATCGCCGCCCAGCCCCGCCGGGCCCGCGACCGGAAGGCCGCGGAGGGAACGGAAGAGGCCGAAAGCACCGGCGGGGACGCCCGCGACACCCTGCCGGAGGAACCCGGCCCCTCTTCCTCCCCGGGCACCGGCAGAGCCCCGGGCACCGGGCAGAAGGGCACCGACCCGTTGCGGCGCGGCTCCAACCTCGGGGCGATGATCGGCAGGGCCGTCACCGAGGGCCGGCTCAACGGGGAGACCACGGAGGGGCGCCTCCACCTGTTGTGCCGCCAGTCCGTCGACGGCGTGCACTCCCAGCTCCCCCGCCTGGTCCTGCACGCCCGCGACAGGGACATCGACATCGACTGGGGCCGCCTGACCCTGGACCTGTCCCGCTGGGGCGGCGACCGCGACGCCGTCGCCAAGGAGTGGGTGCAGTCCTACCACCGCGTCATCGAGACCGAACGGGCACGGCGGGAGAAAACCCCCGCGGACCCGAACACCACCGACGAAACCGACGAGGACACCGCCGCATGAGCACCCCCGAGTTCCTGGACGTCCACGTCCTGCACACGCTCCCCTACTCCAACGTCAACCGCGACGACCTCGGCTCTCCCAAGACCGTCGTCTACGGCGGCACCGAGCGCACCCGCATCTCCAGCCAGAGCTGGAAGCGGGCGGTCCGCCACCAGGTCGAGGAACGCCTCGGCGACCCGGCCGTGCGCACCCGGCGCATCGTCGGGGAGATCGCCCGGCGGCTCACGGCCCTCGGGTGGGAGGCCCCTGTGGCCGAGCAGGGCGCGCGCCAGGTCGTCCTGTCCGCCGCCAAGGGCGGGATCAAGCTGGAGAAGGAGAAGGAGGGCGAACCGCCCGCCACATCCGTCCTCTTCTATCTCCCCGTCTCCGCCATCGACGCCCTGGCCGCCATCGCCCACGAGCACAAGGACGCCGTGGCCAAGGAGTCCGCGAAGAAGACCCCCAAGGGGATCCTGCCCGCCGACGACATCGTGGCCGTACTGCGCTCGCGCAATGCCACCGTCAACCTGTTCGGCCGGATGCTCGCCGAACTGCCCTCCACCGAGGTGGACGGCGCCGTGCAGTTCGCGCACGCCTTCACCACCCACGGCACCAGCGTGGAGGTCGACTTCTTCACCGCCGTCGACGACGTCCCCAAGGAGGACGACCACGGCAGCGGCCACATGAACGTGGGCCAGTTCAGCACCGGCACCTTCTACCGCTACGCCAACATCGACCTGCGCGGGCTGCTGCGCAACCTCGACGGGGACGCCGCCACGGCCCGCGAGCTGGTGTCGGAGTTCCTGCGTGCCTTCTTGGGAACTGTCCCCTCGGGCAAGCAGAACGCGACCGCCGCGATGACCCTGCCCGACCTGGCCCACGTGGCGGTGCGGTCGGACCGCCCGGTGTCGTTCGCCCCCGCCTTCGAGGCCGCGGTGCGCAACACCGAGGGGTTCGGTGCGGCCTCCGTCGGCAGGCTGAGCGAGTACGCCGGGAAGATCAACGAGCTCTGGTGGCCCGAAGCCGTTCTGGCCTCCGTGCATGCCGGGATCGACGACAAGCCCGTGCAGAACCTCGGTGACCGGGTCTCCGGCTACCCGAAGCTGGTCGACACCGCCGTGGCCGCCGCCTACCCCGGGGACGGGTCGTGACCGGTCTGCTGCTGCGCCTGGCCGGGCCGATGCAGAGCTGGGGGGAGCACAGCGCGTTCGGCGATCGCGACACCCTGTCCTTCCCCACCCGGTCCGGGCTGGTGGGCATGTTCGCCGCCGCGCAGGGGGTCGGGCGGGAGGACCCCCTGGAGCGGTACGACGGGCTGCGGCTGACCGTGCGGATCGACGCACGCGGGCTGCACATGACCGACTTCCACACGGTCGGCGGCGGCCTGCCCCGGGAGCGGACGGTGCCCACGGCCGAGGGCAAACGGCGCCCCGAGGGCGCCACCACCATCGTGACGCGGAGGTCGTACCTGGCCGACGCGGTGTTCACGGTGGCCGTCACCGGCCCGGGAGCAGGGGAGATCGGGCGGGCGCTGCTGTCGCCGCACTGGCAGCCCTACCTGGGGCGGCGGTCCTTCGTGCCCGATCCCCTCCTGGTGCTGCGCACCGGGGTCCCGGACCCGGAGCACGAACTGCGCACGTCGGTCCCGTTGCCGCACCGACGTGTCCCCGACGGGGACACGACCGTGGCGGTGGAGATGGTCTCCGAGCAGACCCCGGGCGGAGGCGGAGGCACGGACACCCGGACCGTGCTCAACGACGTCCCCCGTTCCTTCGCCTCGGCCCACCGCCGGTACGCGAGCCGGGAGGTCCGAGTGGAGGAGGCCGACCTGCCCGCGCACCTGGTCGCCACCGACCGCCACGACTACCGGAAGCGCCTGTTCTCCTACGTTGAGGAGCACCGTTGACCTGGCTCACGAAGATCACCCCCGACCTGTCGTCGCGGCGGGCCCGCGCCGCCTTCTCCAACGCCGGGGAACTGCACCGTCTGCTCATCGACCTGGCCTCCGAGCACCTAGGAGAGGAGACCATGCCCTCCCCCCGACAGCACGCCGGGATCCTGTTCCGGGTGGACGAGGCGCGCACCGGTCCGGTGCTGCTCGCCCAGAGCCATGGCCGGCTCGCCGTGGACCGGCTCGGCGACGGGTTCGGGCAGGCCGCCGAACGCGACCTCGCGCCCTTCCTCGCCGGGTTGGAGAAGGGCCGGGAGGTGCGGTACCGGTTGGCCGCCACCCCCTGCAAGCGGCTCGGCAAGTCGGAGAAGAACGCCGAACGCCTCGGGGAGCGCGCCCGGCCGGGCGTGAACGCCTACACACGGCCGCTGTACGGGGCCGATGCCGAGCAGTGGTGGCGCGAGCGCGCGGAGCGGTGCGGCCTGGAGCTGCGCGAGGTGCGGAGCACCGGCATGGGCCCGGCCCTGGACCCGGGTCGGAGCGGGAGGCGCAAGGTGCGCCTGCACATGACGAGGTTCGACGGGTACGCGGTCGTCACCGATCCCGAGGCGGTGCGCGGGGCCGTGGTCGAGGGCGTGGGGCGCGGCAAGTCGTTCGGCTGCGGAATGCTCAGCCTCGCGTCGGCGGAGTGGTGAGGCCGGTGACCGCGACGAACGAGGCGCAGGCGCGCAAGGCGCTGGCCCGGCCGACCCTGGCGATGCTGCCGAAGGTCTCGGACAACCTGTCGTTCCTGTACGCCGACATCTGCCGCATCGTGCAGACCGACACCGGGGTGTGCGCCGAGGTCGCGGCGGGGGCCGGGACGGTGCACCGGGTCCCGATCCCGACGGCCTCCCTGGCCTGCCTGCTGCTGGGCCCCGGAACCTCGATCACGTCACCGGCGCTGGCCACCTTCATGCGGCACGGGACGACGGTGGTCTCCTGCGGGTCGGGCGCCATCCTGCACTACGGGAGCCTGGTGCCCGAGAGCCGGACGACCCTGTGGCTGGACCGTCAGGCGCACGCGTACACCGACAAGGCGGCACGGCTCACGGTGGCCAGGCGGATGTACGAAATGCGGTTCGGGGAGGAGGTGGAGGAAGGGATCGGCATCGAGAGGCTGCGGGCCCTGGAGGGGCAGCGGATGAAGGCCCTCTACCGGAGCCTGGCCACCAAGCACCGGGTGAAGCCGTTCAAGCGCAACTACGATCCGGCGGTGTGGGACGAGCAGAGCCCGGTCAACAAGGCGCTGTCGGCGGGGAACGCGGCGCTGTACGGGGTGGTGCACTCGGTGATCGCGCACCTGGGGTGCTCGCCCGCCATGGGGTTCGTGCACGCCGGCAAGCAGCAGTCGTTCGTGTACGACATCGCGGACCTGTACAAGGCGAAGACGACGATCCCCCTGGCCTTCTCCCTGCACGATGCGGAGAACCCGGAGGCCCGGGCGCGGACCCTGCTGCGGACGGAGTTGAAGCTGTACCGGATGATCCCGCGCATGGTGCGGGACATCCAGGTGCTGCTCGACCCGGAACTGGAGGACGAGGAGGACGACGACGGTCCGGTGCCGACGCGGTGGCGGGTGGTCGACCTATGGGACCCCGTCCTGGGCGCGGTCTCCGGCGGGGTGAACTACGCGGGGGAGGCGAACTGATGGGGTCGATGGTGGTGATCTCCACGACCGCGGTACCGGACCGGGTGCGCGGTGCGCTGTCCCGGTGGATGATCGAGCCGGATACGGGGCTGTACGTGGGCACGATGAACGCCCGCGTACGCGAGAGGCTGTGGGCCGCGGTGAGCGAGTCCGTGGGGGATGGCGCCGCCGTGTGCCTGCACACGGTCGACAACGAGCAGGGGTACGTCGTCCTGACGGCGGGTGAGCGGCGTCGGCGGGTGGTGGACTTCGACGGCCTGCAACTGGTGAGGTTCACCGCGCCGGTCGAGGAGGAGGATCCCGCCTGGCTCGCCGAGGCCCCGGAGGGGCTGGGGGGTGCGGAGGAGCCGGAGGGTCCAGAGGTGTCGGAGGGCCCCGGAACGCCGGGGGTTCCGGAAGAGGACGGCGGCTAGCGCGCCCTGCCGGTGCGGGGCTCGTGAGGGGCGCTTTCGTCGTTCCTGGGATGCTGTCTTCACCCGCCCGGCTGGAGTCGCGACCCCGGCGGCGCTCAGCCACGATCGGCTCCACGTGAGAAGCGGTGGAGCGGACCCCGGATGGAGAGGACATCCGGGCCCGCCCCTCCCGGAATCGTGCACCGTACCCCCGAGGAAAGAGAAGCATGAGCACCAAAGTCGCCGTCTGGTTCACATGGGCGGCGCTCGCCGTCGCTGGAATCGCCCTGCTGCTCGGCGCCGCCTGGTGGGCGTGGTGCATCTGGGCTGCTCTGGTCGTAGGGGCCGCCGTCCTGCACACGCTGGCGTACCGGGCCGGCCTGATGTAGCCCGGGGGCAACGGCGCCCTGTCCTCCCTAGGGGGCGGGGCGCCGTCGACCCCTTCCGGTCCATCCCCGCGTGCGCGGAGCTGACAAGCAGTACCTGTCCCCTCCCGGGGCCGTCCGCGGTCCATCCCCGCGTGCGCGGAGCTGACGCGTTGAGCGCCCACTGGGCGGTCGTCCACAGCGGTCCATCCCCGCGTGCGCGGAGCTGACTCCCACTCCGGCAGGAAGTCCTTCGGCTTCGCCGGTCCATCCCCGCGTGCGCGGAGCTGACCAGGCGGCCGATGTAGTCCTCGCTGACGTCCGCGGTCCATCCCCGCGTGCGCGGAGCTGACACCGAGGCCGGGATCGCCAACCACAGGGCGATCGGTCCATCCCCGCGTGCGCGGAGCTGACTCGGGCTGTGGCTCATGGCCGCACCTGCGAGCCGGTCCATCCCCGCGTGCGCGGAGCTGACCTAGATGCTATTGACATGCTGTCATAGCAGCACGGTCCATCCCCGCGTGCGCGGAGCTGACTCCGCGCTGCCCCCGGGCGACCCACGTCTCCACGGTCCATCCCCGCGTGCGCGGAGCTGACAGCCCGCAAAGAAGCCCAGGCCACGGCCTGGGCGGTCCATCCCCGCGTGCGCGGAGCTGACAGTTAACGACCTGGGGAAACGCGGAGCGTTATCTCCGCGTTATGAAAGATCTGGCACGTACCACTCTCTGCCCTGAACACTGTCGCACGCGGACCCCACCAGCTCAAAGCGAGGATGTACAACTGGCTGGAACACGACTCGTCCAAGAGCAGGTAGGCGAGGCAGCCACTATCACCACCGGCCCATCCCCACCTGCGCGAGGCGGCCCCCAGGCACAGGTGCGCGTATCGGGTGCGGCCCGGTTCATCCCCGCGTGTGCGGGGCGGACCTCAGCTTCACCGCCGAGCAGCGCGGAGACGCCGGTCCATCCCCGCGGGGCGGGGCTGGCTGGGGATGACCTGGGGCGACGCGGGACACGGCTACGCCCCCAGGGTCGGGTAGTCGAGGTAGCCGTGGTCGTCGCCGCCGTAGAAGGTGGCGCGGTCGGGCCGGTTGTACGGTCCCCCGGCGGCGAGGCGGGCCGGGAGGTCCGGGTTGGCCAGGAAGGCCGAGGCGAAGGAGACCAGGTCGGCCCCCGCGTCCGCCAGGGCGTCGGCGCCCGCCTCGTGCGGCGGGAGCGGGTCCTCGTCGCGGTGGGGGTTGAGGACCAGGGTGTGCGGCCACGCCGCGCGCAGCGCGCGGGTCAGGTCGCGGCGGCCCGGGGCCTCGACCACGTGCAGGTAGGCCAGCGGGATCTCGCGCAGCTCCTCCAGCAGGGCCGTGTACAGGGCGAGGGGGTCGCCCTCCTCGATCCCCTGGGAGGTGCTCGCCGGGGACACGCGCAGCGCCGCCCGGCCGGGTCCGAGGGCGTCGGCCAGGGCGCGCACGAGTTCGACGGCGAACCTGATGCGCCCGCGCACCGACCCGCCCCACTCGTCCGTGCGCAGGTTGGCGCTGGTCGAGAGGAACTGCTGGGTCAGGTAGCCGTTCGCGCCGTGCACCTCGACGCCGTCGAAGCCCGCCGCGAGGGCGTTGCGGGCCGCGTCGACGTGCTCCCGGATCACCCCGCGGATCTCCCCGGCGGTGAGCTCGCGCGGCACCACGGGGTCCTTGCGGCCGGTGGGGGTGTAGATCTGTCCCGGCGCCGCCACGGCGGACGGGCCGACCGGCCGCAGGCCGCGGACGTCCGGGTGGCCGACCCGGCCGGCGTGCATGAGCTGCGCGAAGAACAGGGCGCCGTCGGCCCGGGCCGCCTTGACGACCGGCTTCCAGCTCTCGGCCTGCTCGGCGGTGTGCAGGCCGGGCGTGTCCGGGTAGCCCTGGCCGGTGAGGCTGGGCTGGACACCCTCGGTGACGATCAGGCCCGCCGTCGACCGCTGGCCGTAGTACCGGGCCATGGAGTCGGTCGCGTGGCCCTCGGGGGTGGCCCGGCTGCGGGTCATGGGCGCCATGGCGATCCGGTTCGTCGTCCGGGCCGACCCGATGGTCGACGCCTCGAAGAGTGTCGGCATGTTCTCTCTGTCTCCTGGGGGGCTGTACGTCTCGGCCGGGGCCGTTCCCGTCGGCCGGCCCGGGCTCCCCGGTCCGGCCGTTCGGAGGGTACGGGGAGCGTCCGGACGCGTCACCGCCGGGGTGGCGGTCCGGCCCTCCCCGGCCCGGGCGGGTGGCGTCCGGGCGGTGGGGTGGTGGACACGGGCGGGCCGGTGGACGAGGGTGGCGGTACCGCGAGCGCGCTCGCGGACGCTCACCGTTCGGAAGGGGACGATCTCCGTGTCGCAACGAGTCCGGGGCGTGGTGGCCCGCGCCGTGGGGCAGCCCGTCGAGCTGACGACCATCGTGGTACCCGATCCGGGTCCCGGGGAGGCCGTGGTCGCCGTCCGCACCTGCGGGGTCTGCCATACCGACCTGCACTACCGGGAGGGCGGCATCAACGACGACTTCCCGTTCCTGCTCGGGCACGAGGCCGCCGGGGTGGTGGAGGCGGTCGGCGAGGGCGTGACCGACCTGCGGGCCGGGGACTTCGTGGTCCTCAACTGGCGGGCGGTGTGCGGCCGGTGCCGCGCCTGTCTGCGCGGCCGCCCCCAGTACTGCTTCGACACCCACAACGCGGAGCAGAAGATGACCCTGGAGGACGGCACCGAACTGTCCCCCGCCCTGGGCATCGGGGCGTTCGCCGACAAGACCCTGGTGGCGGCCGGGCAGTGCACCAAGGTGGACCCGCAGGCCTCCCCCGCGGCGGTGGGGCTGCTGGGCTGCGGCGTCATGGCCGGGATCGGCGCGGCCGTCAACACCGGGGGCGTCACCCGCGGCGACTCGGTGGCGGTGATCGGCTGCGGCGGTGTGGGCAACGCGGCGATCGCCGGGGCGAGCCTGGTCGGGGCGCACCGGATCATCGCCGTGGACGTGGAGGAGCGCAAGCTGCGGTGGGCGCGGGGCTTCGGCGCGCACCACACGGTGAACGCCGCCGAGACCGATCCGGTGCAGGCGATCCGCGACCTCACCGGCGGGTTCGGAGCGGACGTGGTGATCGACGCCGTGGGCACGCCGCGGACCTACGAGCAGGCGTTCTACGCCCGCGACCTGGCCGGGACGGTGGTGCTGGTGGGGGTGCCCACCCCCGACATGCGGCTGGACCTGCCGCTGCTGGACGTGTTCGGCCGGGGCGGCGCCCTGAAGTCGTCGTGGTACGGCGACTGCCTGCCCTCGCGGGACTTCCCGGTGCTGGTGGACCTGTACCTGCAGGGGAGACTGGACCTGGACGGGTTCGTGAGCGAGCGGATCGCGCTGGACGAGGTGGAGGAGGCGTTCGCCCGGATGGAACGCGGTGAGGTGCTGAGGTCGGTGGTGGTGCTGTGAGCGGCGCGCGGGTGGAGCACCTGGTCACCTCCGGGGTGTTCGCCCTGGACGGCGGCGAGTGGCAGGTGGACAACAACGTCTGGCTGGTCGGAGACGACTCCGAGGTGCTGGTGGTGGACGCCCCGCACGACGCCGACGCGATCGCGGCGGCGGTGGGCGGGCGCCGGGTGGTGGCGATCGTGTGCACGCACGCCCACAACGACCACGTGGACGCGGCGCCCGCGCTGGCGGACGCGGTGGGGGCGCCGGTGCTGCTGCACCCGGACGACCGGGTGCTGTGGGACATGGCCCATCCGGACCGGGAGCCCGACGGGGCGCTGGCCGACGGGCGGGAGATCACGGTGGCGGGGACCGTGCTGCGGGTGCTGCACACCCCGGGGCACACGCCGGGCGCGGTGTGCCTGTACGCGCCCGGGCTGGGCACGGTGTTCAGCGGGGACACGCTGTTCCGGGGCGGTCCGGGGGCCACCGGGCGGTCGTTCTCGGACTTCCCGACGATCATCGAATCGATCCGGGACCGGCTGCTGGGGCTGCCGCCGCACACGGTGGTGCGCACCGGGCACGGCGACCCCACGACGATCGGCGAGGAGGCCCCGCACCTGAAGGAGTGGATCGAGCGCGGGCACTGACCACCGGGCGCGGGCGCCGACAGGCCGTGGGCGCCCGCGGCCGCCCGCCGTCCGGGGCGGGGCCGGGTCCGGCCCCGCCTCAGCCTGACGCGGTGTCCACCATGGCCCAGGCGCCCGGGTCGGCCGGGTCGGAGGTGAAGGCGTAGCGGACCGTGTCCCGGTCCATCGCCAGCAGGGTCACCGACCCGGTCGCCCACACCTTCCCGCCGCCCAGGTCGGCGTGGGCGATGAGGCCGCCGGGGTCTCCGCTGTCGTCCAGGCCCGCCGAACGCGGCGCGGCCTTGGCCGCCTCGGTGATCAGCCGCGGCCACTCCCCCCAGACCTCCTCGGGCGTGCGGGCCGCCGCCAGGCGCGGGTCCGGGCGGGTGCGCGCGAACTCGGGCGTGTGCCGGGCCGCCCGCGGGTCGGCCGGGTCCAGGCCGGTGTTGACGATGACGCTCACCCCGGCCGGGATCCGCCGGGTGTCCAGGCAGCGCCCGTCCCAGCTGTACAGGTCGGCGTGGTGGGCGTCCGCGTCCAGCAGGTGGAACGGCGCGTACAGGGTCGGGTCCTCGCCCTGGAGCGGGTCGCGGACGGGGTGGGTCAGGGCGCGCAGCGGCAGTTCGCCGCGGCTGGCCGGGTAGGTGCCCTCCCAGGGCATCTTCCCGTCCCAGGGCCACCCGTTGAGCAGCGCGGCGGTGCGGGGCCGGCCCGGGTCCACCGCCAGCCAGGTGCCGCCGGCCAGGCGGTCGCGTCCGCCGACGAACCCCGGCCGCTCCGGCCAGTGGCGCCCGGGCCCGTCCCAGGGGCGGTCGCGCATCTCGTCCCGGATGGCGGCGATGACCAGGGGTGTGTCGGCGTCGGGGTCGAAACCGACGATGACGGTGCACATGTGGACCTCTACCTACCCGTCTCTCCGGGTCCCCGCGGTGGGACCTCGAAGGCTGGGAACACGGTACCCGGACTCACCCGGGCCGTACACCGCGGCTCCCGGACCGGACCCGTACCCCGCTCCCCGGGCGCCCACACCCGGCCGCCCGCACCCGGACGTCCGCCCGGGCATCCGCGCTCCCCGGCAGCCGCACGCCGCACCCCGGCATCCCGCGCCCCACCCCCGGCGCCCGGTGTCCCCGCCCCCTGGCGCTCTCCCCGGCCTCTCCGCCGTCCGCGCCGCGGACCCGCCCGTCCCACCGGCCCCGCCCGCCTCCCGCGCGCCCCGCGGGCGTTCCCCGCGCACCGGTGTCCGGGCACCCGCCCCGGGCGTGGTGCCGCCCCCACCCGCGTCCGGGAGCGGGCACGACTGCGTCCGATGTCACCGATCTTCTAGTCTTGTGTCCCTCCCCTACTCCCGAGGTCCCTCCTCGGGGCGTCCCGGGACCGCCGACCGGCCCGGGCGCGCACCGTCCATGTCATCCGCAGGAGCACGTGTGCCCGACAACCACGACCGCCCCGGCGGCGCGGAGGCCGCCCCGGAGCGGCCGTCCCCGCTCCCGACCGGCCCCTCCCGGCCGCCGGAGGAACCCGGACTGTCCCTGTCCCAGGTCTCCGAGCGGGTCGCCGCGGGCCGGACCAACGACGTCCCCGTCCGGGCCAGCCGCACCGTCGCCCAGATCATCCGCGGCAACGTGTTCACCCGCATCAACGCGATGATCGCGGTGCTGTTCGCGATCATCGCCGTGATCGGCCCCGTACAGGACGGGCTGTTCGCGATGGTCATCCTCATCAACACGCTGATCGGCATCGTCCAGGAGCTGCGCGCCAAGCGGACCCTGGACAAGCTCGCCATCGTCAACGCGGCCCGCCCCCGGGTGGTGCGCGAGGGCGCGGTGGTGCGGGTGTCCGCCCAGGAGATCGTCCTGGACGAGGTCCTGGAGGTGGGCGTCGGCGACCAGATCGTGGTCGACGGCGCCGTCACCTGGTCGGGCGGCCTGGAGGTCGACGAGTCGCTGCTGACCGGCGAGGCCGACCCCGTGGTCAAGAAACCGGGCGACACGGTGATGTCGGGCAGCTTCGTGGTGGCGGGCACCGGCCGGTTCCGCGCCACCAAGGTGGGCCGGCACGCGTACGCGGCGCGGCTGGCCGAGGAGGCGAGCCGGTTCTCCCTGGTGCACTCGGAGCTGCGTTCGGGCATCAACCGGATCCTCACCTGGATCACCTACGCCCTGTTCCCCATCGGCGGCCTGTTGATCTACAGCCAGCTGTTCATGGGCGGCCACGTCACCCTGGACGAGGGCGCCGCGGGCGGGCAGATCTCCGGCCCGCTGGCCGACGCGCTGCGCGGCATGGTGGCGGCCCTGGTGTCGATGATCCCCGAGGGGCTGATCCTGCTCACCAGCATCGCGTTCGCGGTGGGGGTGATCCGGCTGGGCCGCTACCAGTGCCTGGTGCAGGAGCTGCCCGCGATCGAGGGCCTGGCCCGGGTCGACGTGGTGTGCACCGACAAGACCGGGACGCTGACCGAGGTCGGCATGAAGATGGCGGAGATCCGCGACCTGGGCGGCGGCACGGCGGGCGGGCCCACGCCCACCGAGGTGCTGGCGGCGCTGGCCGCCCACGACCACGACCCCAACGCGAGCATGGCGGCGATCGCCCAGGGGGTGCGGGCCGGCGGGCACCGGGCCCCGGACTGGGAGCCCACGGCGCAGGCGGCGTTCTCGTCGGCGCGCAAGTGGAGCGGCATGGGGTTCCGCACCCCCGAGGGCGACGTGAACTGGGTGCTGGGCGCGGCGGACGTGCTCGCCCCGGGGCACGCGGCCTCCTCCGAGGCGGCCCGGCTGGGCGCCCAGGGGCTGCGGGTGCTGCTGCTGGGCCGCACCCCGCTGCGGGTGGACCACCCGGCGGCGCCCGGCGAGGTGGAGCCGGTGGCGCTGGTGGTGCTGGACCAGAAGGTGCGCGCGGACGCCGGGCCCACCCTGGACTACTTCGCCGAGCAGGGGGTGGACGTCAAGATCGTGTCCGGCGACCACGCCGCCTCGGTGGGCGCCGTGGGCCGGGAGCTGGGGCTGCCCGGCGCGGACCGGCCGGTGGACGCCCGGGAGCTGCCCGAGGACCCGGCGGAGCTGGGGCTGCGGGTGGACGACCACTCGGCGTTCGGCCGGGTCACCCCCGAGCGCAAGCGCGACATGGTCAAGGGGCTGCGCGACCGGGGGCACACGGTCGCGATGACCGGTGACGGGGTCAACGACGTGCTGGCGCTGAAGGAGGCCGACATCGGCGTGGCGATGGGCTCGGGCAGCCCGGCGTCGCGGTCGGTGGCGCAGCTGGTGCTGCTGGACGACCGGTTCGCGGTGCTGCCGCGGGTGGTGGCCGAGGGGCGCCGGGTGATCGGCAACATCGAGCGGGTGGCGAGCCTGTTCCTCACCAAGACCGTGTACACGATGGTGATGGCGACGATCGTGGGGCTGCTGGCGGTGTCGTACCCGTTCTTCCCGCGGCACGCGACGCTGATCAACGCGGTGACGTTCGGCATCCCGTCGTTCTTCCTGGCGCTGGCGCCCAACACCGACATCGCCCGGCCGGGGTTCGTGGCGCGGACGCTGCGGCTGGCGGTGCCCTCGGGCATGGTGGCGGGGCTGGCGGCGGTGACCACCTACCTGCTGGTGCTGGGCGGGCGGACGGTGCCCGACCCGGCGGACCGGACGGCGGTGGTGATCACGCTGTGCACGACGACGCTGTGGGTGCTGCTGCTGGTGGCCAAGCCGTACGTGTGGTGGAAGGTCGCGCTGGTGGGGTCCATGGTGGGGCTGCTGACCCTGGCGATGGCGACCCCGCTGGGCCGGTGGTTCTTCGACCTGGACGTGAGCCAGCCCGGCAAGCTGCTGACCGGCCTGGCGGTGGCGGGCGTGGCGATCGCGGTGATCACGGTGATCCGGGTGGTGGACGACCGGGCGATGGCCCGCTCCGAGGCCCGGGCCGCCGAGGAGGCCGAACGCGAGCCGACCCCGGTCTGACGGACGCGGACGGCCGTGTCGCCCCGGCGGGCGGCACGGCCGTCGCCGTGTGTACGGTCGGGGGGAACAGGAGGAGGAACCCATGGACGAGACCGACCTGCGGCACCTGCGCCGGGCGGTGGAGCTGGCCGGGGAGGCCCTGGACGCCGGAGACGAGCCGTTCGGCTCGGTGCTGGTGGCGGCCGACGGGACGGTGCTGTTCGAGGGCCACAACGAGGTCTCCGGCGGCGACGGCACCCGCCACCCGGAGCTGGCCATCGCGCAGTGGGCGGCGTCCCGGATGCCGGTGGAGGAGCGGGCATCGGCGACGGTGTACACCTCGGGCGAGCACTGCCCCATGTGCGCGGCGGCGCACGCCTGGGCGGGGCTGGGCCGGATCGTGTACGCGAGCTCCTCGGAGCAGCTGACCGCGTGGCGGGAGTCCTGGGGGCTGCCGCCCGGCCCGGTGCGGCCGCTGCCGGTCACCGAGGTCGCCCCGGACGTGCCCGTGGAGGGTCCGGTCCCCGAGCTGGCCGAGGCCGTCCGCGCCCTCCACGCCCGCTTCGCGGACCGCTCCTGAGTCAGGCCGCGGAGGAGCCCCTGCCCCCGGGATGCGGGGTGAAGCGGAAGCTGGAGGCGTCGCCGTCCAGGTCGATCGTCAGCGACGCCTCCAGCGCCTTGGCCAGACGGGTGAGCAGGGGGATGGTCGGGGTGGAGTCCCCGCCTTCGATATTGGAGATCTGCGGCTGTGTCATGCCCGCCCGCCGCGCCACCTCGGCCTGCGACAGGCCGAGTTCCGTGCGCCGGTCGTACACGGCCTGGCCCAGGGCGAAGGCGTGCCCCGCCTCCACGTAGGCCTGGGATTCCTCGACCCGCTCACCGAGCAGTGCCCGCTCGCGGCGGGTCCTCCACGCGGAGTGGTTCACTCTTCCCCCCTGATCCGTCGGTAGTCGTGCTCGGCCGGCCCGTGCAGCGCCTCGCACTCCTTCTGGGCCTGGTGTGCCCGTTCGAGCTCCGCCCGCTCACGCCACCGTGTCTTGCGGAACACCGTCAACAGCACGATCCGGCGGTCGGGAGCGAGCCAGTAGGTGATGCGCACCGCGCTGCCGCCCAGGACGAAGCGCAGTTCGCGCAGCTTCCCGCCGAGGTGGCGGGAATAGGGCTCGCCCAAGGTCGTCGGGTGGGTCGCCAGCATGTCGGCCGCCCGTTCCGCCTTGTCATAGTGCGGCTCCGAGAGCAGTTCCAGCCACTGTCGGACCTCCGGCTCGATTTCGATCTTCCACAGCTCGTCCACGGAGGGACCATACAAAGATCTATATGATCATGTCCTGGAAACCGCGAAAGGACAAGGGTCAGACGACGGGTGGGCGGTCGACGGCGAGGATGTCGACGCCCTCGGCCTCCAGGAGCTCCTCGAAGGCCTCCGGGCCCTCGGCGAGGACCAGCTCGGCCTCGGCGGCGTGGACGGGCAGCAGCCACAGGTACCGGACGCCGCCGGGGGCCTGCTCCAGCAGCGGCCCGTAGGGGTAGGGCGGGCTGACCAGCAGGTGCTCCATGCGGGAGCCGTCCGTCCAGGGGCGGCCGAGGTGCAGGACCGAGCCGGCGTCGACCCGGTACTCCTCGAACGAGTTGAAGTGGGCGACCGCGGCGAGCGTCTCGGCGTGGTCGTCGGTCCCGGAGGGGGCCATGAGCACGAACTCCAGGCCGCCCAGGGCGGAGGCGCCGACCGTGGCGTAGTTCCACCCGCTCCCCTGGGCCACGCGGTAGGCGGCGAAGTCCGGGAGCCGCTCCAGGACCGGCCCGTCCTCCCGGGCGACCGGCTCCAGTTCCCGCCCCGGCCAGAACCCGCGCAGGTGCTCCTCCAGCTCCGCCGTCCCCGCCCCTGCGCCCACCGCTGCTCCCGCCGTCGTGCTCCACCGGATCGGTGCCGTTCTACCGTGCCCGCCGCCCGGTTGTCACACCGGCCGTCCCGCACGGCGGCGCGGGACGGCCGGTGCGCTCACCCCTCGCGGATGGTCATGCGGGTGATGGTGTCGCCTTCGACGGCGAAGGTGAACTCGCTCGGCCCGTTGGCGTGGTTGGACCGCCAGTCCCCCACGACCCGGACCCCGTCCGGGGTGTCCTCGACCGATTCCACGGCCAGGACCCCCTTGGAGCCGATGAACTCCTTGGCGCTCCAGGCCGCGATCTCCTCCCGGCCCAGGAACTCGCGCCCCCAGTCGTCCACCACGGCGTCGTCGGCGAAGGCGTCCAGGGCGGCCTCGTCGTGGGCGTTCACCCGGTCGAAGAACGTCGCCACCGGCTCGGGGATCTGCGTGCTCACATCGTCTCCTTCGTGTTCGGGCCCGGATGCGGCTCCGGGCACGGCCTCGTTCCCCCGCGACCGCGTTCAGGCCGGGGCCATGACCGCCTCGACCGTGATGGGCAGGTCGCGGAACCTGCGCCCGGTGGCGTGGAAGACCGCGTTGGCGATGGCCGCGGCCATCCCCACCTGGCCGATCTCCCCGACCCCCTTGACGCCGAGCGGGTTGACCGCGCGGTCCTCGACCTCGATCATCTCCACGCGCACGTCCGGGGCGTCGGCGTTGACGGGGACCAGGTAGCCGTCCAGGCCCGTGTTGAGCCAGCGTCCCCGGTTGGGTTCCATGTGGGTGGCCTCCAGCAGCGCCTGGCCCAGCCCCCAGAGCATGCCGCCCATCAGCTGGCTGCGGGCGGTCCTGTAGTTGAGGACCCGGCCCGGGGCGAACACCCCGAGCATCCGGCGCACCCGGACCAGCCCCAGGTCGGGGTCGACGGCGACCTCGGCGAACTGGGCGCCGAAGGTGGCCGTCCCGTACTCCGCCTGTTCCGGCGGCGTCCATTCGCCCAGGGCCTCGGCGTCGAAGGTCATGTGGCGGCCGAGCATCTCCCCGTAGGTCTCCCCCGCCCCGGTGTCGGGCCGGACCATGCGGCCGCCGGACACCCGGACGGCGGCCGGGTCGGCGCCGTGCAGGGGCGAGCCGGGGTCGGCGACGGCCTGGGCGACGAGCCGCTCGCGCAGGGCGGTGGCGGCGGTGTGGGCGGCGGCGCTGATCGCCCCGGCCCCCGAGGAGCCGACGGCGGCGACGGTGGTGGGCAGATCGGTGTCGCCGTAGTGGGCGGTCACGGCCTCGGCCTCCACGCCCAGGGCGTCGGCGGCGACCTGCCGCAGCACGGTGCCGGCGCCGGTGCCGAAGTCGGAGCAGCCGGTCTCGATGACGGCGCGCCCGTCGGCGTACACGCGGGCGCGGGCCCGCTGCGGGTTGAAGACCCCGTAGACCGGGTAGATGGCGCCGGCCATGCCGGTGCCCAGCACCCAGTGGCCGTCGCGGGCGGCGCCGGTGACCGGCGCCGGGTCGCGGTCGGCCCAGCCGAAGAGCTCGGCGCCCAGCGTGTAGCACTCCCGCAGCCCCTTGCTGGACCAGGGCCTCCCGCTCTCGGGGTCGAGGTCGGCGTGGTTGCGCAGCCGCAGCTCGATGGGGTCCATGCCCAGTTCGTGGGCGAGCTCGTCCATCGCGGTCTCGATGACGAACGCGCCGGTGGCCTCGCCGGGCGCCCGCATGAACGTCGGCGTCATGGTGGCGGCCTGGAACAGGTGGTGCGCGCCCTCGAAGGCGGGGCACGCGTACATGCGGTTCACCGCCCCCATGGACGGTTCGGCCCAGTCGTCGAAGGGTGAGGTGGGCGACGTCTTGGAGTACCGGATGGCGGTGAGCCGCCCGTCGCGGGTCGCCCCCAGGGTGATCGCCTGCTCCTGCTCCTCGCGGTGCCCGGTGTTGGTGAACGTCTGGGCGCGGTTCAGCGCCAGGGTGACCGGCGCCCGCACGTGCCGGGCGGCCATCGCCGCCAGGGTGGGATGCGCCCAGATCATCGCCTTGGAGCCGAAGCTGCCGCCGACGAACCCACTGATCACCCGCACGTCCGAGGGCGGGATGCCGAGCAGCTGCGCGACGGTGAGCCGGGTGGCGGTGGGCCCCTGGGTGGAGTCGTACAGCGTGAGCCCGGAGCCCTCCCACACGGCGGTGGTCGCGGACGGCTCGATCGGGTTGTGGTGGTTGGCCGCGAAGTGGTGGGTGTTCTCGATCCGCACGTCGGCGCGGGCCAGGCCCGCCTCGACGTCGCCGCGCTCGATCCGGCCGGGGGCGAACCCGCCGAAGATCCGTTCGGGCTCGTAGGTGTCCCCGCGCCCCTGGGCGAGGGTGGCGACCCAGGGCTCCTCCTCGTAGGAGACGTCGACCAGCCCGGCGGCGTACTCGGCGCGCTCCAGGGTGTCGGCGACCACGAGGGCGACGGGCTGGCCCGCGTAGTGGACCCGCTCGTCCTGCATCGGGAAGAAGCTCTGCCCGTGCGCGGTGGTGCCCGCCAGCGACGGGATGAGGTGCGGGGCCTCGGCCACCCGGGGCAGGTCCAGGTGGCTCAGGACCGCGGCGACCCCTTCGGCCGCCAGGGCGGCGGACGCGTCGATCGCGGTGATCCGGCCCCGGGGGACCCGCGCGCCCACCAGGACCGCGCGCAGGGTGCCGGGCGGCCCGTGCTCGGCGGAGTAGCGGGCGGCGCCGGTGACCTTGGCGCGGGCGTCGACCCGGTCCATGCCCCGGCCGATCTGCGGTGGAATGGTCATGCCGCCCCTCCTGCGATACGGGACGCGACGGTGGTCAGCGCCCGGACCATGGTCCTCTCGGCCAGTGCGATCTTGAAGCCGTTCATGGAGCGCGGGACCGCGTCGGCCATCTCGGCCGCGGCGGCGCGGGCGAACGCCTCGGCGGTGGCCGGGGCGCCGATCAGGATGTCCTCGGCGCGGCGGGCCCGCCAGGGCTTGGTGGCGACCCCGCCCAGGCCGATGCGGGCCTCGGCGACGGCGTCGCCGTCCATGCGCAGGGCCGCGGCGCAGGAGGTGAGCGCGAACTCGTAGGACTCCCGGTCGCGCACCTTGAGGTAGTGGGAGGTGCGGGCCATCGGCAGGTCGGGCAGGTCGATGCCGGTGATGAGCTCGCCGTGTCCGACAGGGTGCTCGCGGTCCGGGGTGTCCCCGGGGAGCAGGAAGAAGTCGTCGAACGCGACGGAGCGCTCCCCGGCCGGCCCGCGCAGCCGCACCACCGCGTCCAGGGCGGTGAGGGCCACGGCCGCGTCGGAGGGGTGGGTGGCGATGCAGTGATCGCTGGTCCCCAGCACGGCGTGGTCGCGGTTGACGCCCGGGATCGCGGCGCAGCCGCTGCCGGGCGCGCGCTTGTTGCAGGCGCGGTCGCCGTCGCGGAAGTAGGCACAGCGGACCCGCTGCATGAGGTTGCCGCCCATGGTGGCCATGTTGCGCAGTTGGGGCGAGGCGCCCTTCTCCAGGGCCTCCGCCACCATGGGGTAGCGCTCGCGGACCGCCGGATGGGCGGCCACGTCGCTCATCCGGGCCAGCCCGCCGCCGGGCGGCTCCTCGACGGCGGCGATGGGCAGGTCGTTGATGTCGACGACGCGGCGCGGCCGGGCCACCCCGATGCGGAGCATGTCGACCTGGGTGGTGCCGCCGGCCAGGTACTCGCTGCCGGGGTCCCGGGCGACCTCGGCGATGGCGGCGTCGACGTCGGTGGCGCGGGTGTAGGCGAAGGGTCGCATCACCGGTCCCCTTCCGCTCCGGCACCGTCGCGGACGCTGCGCACGGCCCGCCGGATGTCGGGGTAGGCGGCGCAGCGGCAGAGGTTGCCGCTCATCCACTCGGCGATCTCGGCGTCGTCGCCGGCGTGGCCCTCCTCCAGCAGGGCGACCGCGGACATCAGCTGCCCGGGGGTGCAGTACCCGCACTGGAGGGCGTCCTCCTCGACGAAGGCGCGCTGCACGGGGTGCAGTTCGTCGCCGTCGGCCAGGCCCTCGGCCGTGGTGATCTCCCGGCCCGCGCAGGCCACGGCCAGGGTCAGGCAGGAGAGCACGCGGCGGCCGTCGACGTGGACGGTGCAGGCGCCGCAGGCCCCCTGGTCGCAGCCCTTCTTGGGGCTGGTCACGCCCAGGCGCTCGCGCAGGGCGTCCAGCAGGCTGACCCGGGGTTCGACGGCGACCCTGCGCCGGGTGCCGTTGACGGTGAGCAGGACGTCGACCGGCCCGGGGCCCAGGTCGCCGCGTTCCTCGGCGCGGGCGGCCTGGCGGGGGACGGCGGGGACGGCGGTGCCCGTGCGGCCGGGCTCGCGGGGCGTCATGACGCCCTCCCGGCGGCGGATCGGGCGGATCGGACGGCGGACATGGGGCTCCCCCTCGGGCGCGGACGTGCACGCGGCGGCCGCCGCCCGTCACGGGCGGGTGACGGCCGCCGTGTTCTCGATCTCTGTGGATGCTCGCACCGTTCGGTCCGCCGCCGCGTCCACAGGGCGCCAAGGTCGGGTAAAACACCGGCCCCCGGGCTCCCGGGGGCCGTTCGCGGTCAGGCCGGCCGTTCGCTGTCCAGGAACGCCATCTGGGCGGCCATGTAGCGGTCGCCCGCCGCCGCCCCGGCCGGGACGGCGGCCTCGATGGCGGCCAGGTCCGAGGCGGAGAGCTTCACGTCCTGCGCGCCCAGGGCCTCGGCCAGGCGGTCGCGGCGCCGGGCGCCCACCAGCGGGACGATGTCCTCGCCGCGGGAGGCGACCCAGGCGATGGCGACCTGGGCGACGGTGGCGCCGAGCCGGTCGGCGACGGCGCGCAGCCCCTCGACCAGGCGCAGGTTGGCGGCGAGCTCGTCCCCCTGGAACCGGGGGCTGTGGCCGCGGAAGTCCCCGGCGGCCAGGGCCCGTTCGGGGCTCCAGTGGCCGGAGAGCAGGCCGCGGGAGAGCACCCCGTAGGCGGTGACGCCGATCCCGAGCTCGCGGGCGGTGGGCAGGATGTCGGCCTCGACGCCCCGGGAGAAGAGGGAGTACTCGATCTGGAGGTCGGCGATGGGGTGGACGGCGGCGGCCCGGCGCAGGGTCTGCGCCCCCACCTCGGACAGGCCGATATGGCGCACGTACCCGGCCCGCACCATCTCGGCGATGGCGCCGACAGTGTCCTCGATGGGGACGCCCGGGTCCAGGCGGGCGGGCCGGTAGATGTCGACGTGGTCGGTGCCCAGGCGGCGCAGAGTGTAGGCGAGCCGGTCCTTCACCCCGGCCGGGGTGGTGTCGTAGGGCGCGTGCTGGAACGCCCCGCCGGGCTGCTTGCGGGCGCCGAACTTGACGCTGATGACGGCGTCGTCGCGGGAGCGGGTGCGCAGGGCGTCGCGGATGAGGAGTTCGTTGTGGCCCTCGCCGTAGAAGTCGCCGGTGTCGATCAGGGTGATCCCGGCGTCCAGGGCGGCGTGGACGGTGGCGATGCTCTCGGCCTCGTCGGCCGGGCCGTACAGGTCGGACATGCCCATGGTGCCCAGGCCCAGGGCGGAGACGGTGGGGCCGGTGGTGCCGAGCGTGCGCTGGTTCATGCGCTTCCCTTCGCCGACGGGTCGCGGACGGACCCGTTGGTATCGCTGATAACAAGTGAACGCTACCAGAGATACCAATCAAGGGAAACAGTTTTCTGTTATCGGCGATACCAAGCCGGGCCCGGACACGGGACGGGGCCCACCGAGGGACGGACGCTCGGCGGGCCCCGTCGCTCCCGGCGGACCGGGAGGGAGGGTGGTCTGTTCAGTCCTTCGTGTCGCCCTCCGGCTCGAAGTGGCCCTGGATGACCCGGCCGCGCGAGGTCGCGGGGCGCTCCTCGCCGCGGGCGGCACCGGCCCCGGCGCCGCCGGAGGGGCTCTGCCCGAAGGGGTTCTGGCCGAAGGGGTTCTGGCCCGGCACCCGCACGCCCTGGGCCAGCAGCTCCTCCTCCATGCGGTCCTGCATGCGGCGCATCCGCCGCTGCGCCCAGCCGGCGAACGCCCAGCGCAGCAGGGGGCGGGTGAACGGCAGCACCAGCAGCAGGCCCACCACCGCGGTGAGGAAGCCCGGGATCACCAGCAGGACACCGCCGGCCATGAGCATGAGCGGGTCGAGCAGCCCGCCGCGCGGCTGCCGCCCCGAGCGCAGCGCCTCGTCGGCGTCGCGGAAGGCCCGGGTCCCGGCCCGGCGCAGCACCGCCACGCCCAGCACCATGAGGGCGACCAGCGCGGCCAGCGTCCATGGGACGCCGATCCAGCCGCCGACGACGATCATGAGCCACACCTCGACGAAGGGCAGCGCCATGAGTGCGAGCACTGTCAGGATCGGCATACGGAACCATCCTCGGGGTCGTACGGGCCGGTGAGGTCCTCCCTCACCGGGAAGAACGCCCCGCCGGCCCGCATGGTTCCCCGGCCGCCGCCGTTCGCCCCGGGCGCGGGTCACTCCGGGCGGGCCCCGCGGGCCCTGCGGGAGGCGACCACCGCGACGGCCACGGCCGCCAGGCCCACGGCGGCCAGCAGCGCCTCGGGGGCCGCGCCCAGCCGGGTGGCGAGGGTGGGGCCGTCGGCGGCGGTGAGCTCGGCGATGTGGATGTCGGCCTCGGCCTCGGGCGACCGGTAGGCGACCGTGCCGTCGGGGTTCACGACCGCGCTGATGCCGCTGGTGGACACCACCACGGCGGGGCGGCCGTGCTCGACCGCGCGCAGCCGGGTGATGGCGAGCTGCTGGTCGGACTGGCCGGTGAAGTTGTAGTTGGCGTTGTTGGTGGGGATGACGATGATCCCGCCGCCCGCGGCCACGGACTCGCGCACCGGTGCGTCGAAGGCCACGTCGAAGCAGATGCCCACGGCCAGGGTGGTGCCGCCGATCTCCACGGCGCCGGGCTCGGTGCCGGGGACCGCGTCGGAGCTGACCTGCTCCAGGCGCTGCACGAACCGGGTGAAGAAGTCGCGGTAGGGGATGTACTCGCCGAAGGGCACCAGGAAGCGCTTGTCGTAGATCTCCCCCGGGCCGGTCTCGGGGTCCCACACCACGCTGGACACGTACCGGGTGCCGTCGTCGTTGAAGCGGCTCATCCCCCACAGCAGGGGCACCCCGGCGTCGGCCGCGGCGGCGTCGATGATCTCGCGGGCGGCCGGGTCGCGGAAGGGGTCGATGTCGCTGGCGTTCTCCGGCAGCAGGACGAGGTCGAGTTCGGTGCCCTCGGCGCGGGCGGCCCCGGCCAGCTCGTGCACGCCGTCGGCGTGGTTGCGCAGGACCTGCATGCGCTCGCCCGCGATGGACATCTCCCCGACGTTGGGCACGTTGCCCTGCACCATGCCCACGGTGACGGTCTCCCCCGCCGGGGGGCGGCCGACGGCCGGGGCGACGGTGCCGCAGAGCACGACCGCGGCGGCGGCGGCCAGGGCGAGGGCCGCGGCGGGCAGGCCGGTCCGCGGGCCGCGCGCGACGACCCGCAGCAGGGCCCACAGCAGCAGGCCCCCGGTGAGGGCGACGGCGAAGGTCACCAGCGCGGAGGAGCCCAGGGCGGCGTAGCCGGCGAAGGGCGTGTCGGGCTGGGCGAAGGCGAGCTTGCCCCAAGGGAAGCCGCCCAGCGGCCAGCGGGCGCGCACGGCCTCCTGGGCGACCCACAGGGCGGCGGTCCACACCGGCCAGCCCGGCAGCCGGGCGGCCAGCGCGATGCCCATGGCCATGGGCAGATAGTAGACGGTCTCGGCGGCCGCGATGAGCAGCCACACGTCGGTGCCGAACACGTCCTGCCACCGCACCAGCGGGACCATGAGGGCGGCCCCGGACAGGGCGCCCAGCCAGGCGGCGCGGCGCATCCGGGCCCCGGCGACGGCGAAGAGGAGCAGTGCGGCGCTCAGCGGCCCCAGCCACCACAGACCGTAGGGGGGCAGGGCGAGCAGTTGGGCCACGCCCGAGCCCGCGGCCGCGAGGACGCGCCACAGGAGGTCGTACCGTCCCCAGCGGTGACCGAGGGGGAGGACGCCGGCCACTGGGCCTCTCACCGGCGCCGTGGGCGCCTGGGGGCCGGCGGCGGGGGCCCCGCCCCGCTCCGTGTGTTCGGTGACCACGTGGGGTCTCGCTTTCCGCAGGTGTGGTGAGGGTGTGCGGTCAGCATATTGGGGGGACGCGGAAAAGGCCCGAGCCACCCTTCGGACCGGCTCCGTCCCGTCGGCGGCGAGCTCGGAAGACCGTTGTCTACTGGATGTTCGGGCCTTTTCCGGGTCCAACCCCCCGCCCGGTCGCGCTACTTCCGCCCCTCACCCGATCCCGGCTGCACCTGGCGCGTGATGCAGCGTCCGATCGGACGAGTGGGGGCCGCACAACCGGTCCGTCCAGTGCTGGACTGGTCGTTAGGTTACCCAGACTCCCCAACCGGATGCCTCAACCCGGCCGCCGTGTCGTGGCGGCCCCGCAGAGTGTCCGTCGGGGAGGAAGTGGTGAACCGTCGGACAGGCTAACGCACCTGGGGCCGCCATGCCAGTTGAGCGCTCCGGGTTTCAGTCTGACCGCAATCAGATCGACTCCGATCCAACTCTGGACTTTTCGATCAGAATCCTGTCTGATGTGATCAGCAAAGCAGTCCGGTTCGATCAACCCGAACACGAACCGGTCCGGGTGACCCGGGTCGACGGCCACGAGACCCCTGTCACCCCCGACCCGATGCAGCGGAGCACAGACATGGCGGAGATCGTCCTCGAGGGCGTCGACAAGATCTACGGCGGCGGCGTCAAAGCCGTCGACGACCTGAACCTGCGGATCGAGGACGGCGAGTTCATGGTGCTCGTCGGCCCGTCCGGCTGCGGCAAGTCCACCGCGCTGCGCATGATCGCGGGCCTGGAGGAGATCTCCGCCGGCACCCTGGTCATCGGCGACGAGATCGTCAACGACCGCCCGCCCAAGGACCGCGACATCGCGATGGTCTTCCAGAACTACGCGCTCTACCCGCACATGACCGTCGAGCAGAACCTCGCCTTCGGCCTGAAGCTGCGCAAGGTCCCCAAGCCCGAGATCGCCCGCCGCGTGCAGGAGGCGGCCGAGATGCTGGGCCTGGAGCCCTACCTCAAGCGCAAGCCCGGCGCCCTCTCCGGCGGCCAGCGCCAGCGCGTGGCCATGGGCCGCGCCATCGTCCGCGAGCCGCAGGCCTTCCTCATGGACGAGCCGCTGTCCAACCTGGACGCCAAGCTCCGCGTCCAGATGCGCGCCTCCCTCAACCAGCTGCACGAGCGCCTGGGCGTCACCACCGTCTACGTCACCCACGACCAGATCGAGGCCATGACCCTGGGCGACCGGGTCGCGGTGCTGCGCGACGGCCGCCTCCAGCAGGTGGACACCCCCAAGCGCCTGTTCGACGCCCCGGTCAACCTGTTCGTCGCCGGGTTCATCGGCTCGCCCGCCATGAACTTCGTGGACGCCTCGCTGACCTCCGAGGGCGGCGGCGCGGTGCTGAAGTTCGCCGAGCACACCCTGCCGGTCCCCGCCTCCGTCCTGGACTCCCGTCCGAACCTGCGCGAGTACCTGGGCCGCGACATCATCCTGGGCATCCGCCCGTCGGACTTCAGCGACGCCGAGCTCGACGGCAACGGCGACCCGCGCATCCAGGTCACCGCGGACGTCACCGAGGAGCTGGGCACCGAGATCAACGTGATCTTCACGGTGGACGCCCCGCCGGTCCGCCACGAGGACGCCGCCGCCCTGGCCAAGGACGCCGCGGGCGACGACGGCGACGGCGACGCCGCGCTGCCGCTGGGCGCGAACCGCTCGTTCTTCACCGCCCGCGTGAGCCCGCGCAGCCAGGTGCGCCCGGGCAGCACGATCACGCTCGCGGTCGACGTCAGCCAGCTGCACTTCTTCGACCAGGAGACGGGCCTGGCCATCGGCCACCCGGACAACGTCTGACGCGGACTCGGACGGGGTGTCGACTCCCGAGGTGGCCGGGCGGTCCTCTCGCCACTGACGCCCGGCACCTGACACCCCTGCCCTGCGGCGCCCCGCTCCGAGCGGGGCGCCGCCCTTTCACGTGCGCCGCCCTCCGCTCGGTCCGGTCCGCACCGGTACCCCGTTCCGCGCGGATAGGGTCGGTCCGAATCCCGGGGGGCGCGGTCCGCCACCGTCCCGGCCTGCGGACCTCACCTTCCGGCAAGGCCCGTGTCACCTCCGGGTGAGCCGGTTCTTTCTTGACCGTCCGACACGGCGGGCCGAACGATGTGAGGGTGCGCAACCGAGCCCCCGGAGTCGCCCTCGTCCGCGAACCCTTGTCCATCGTGGACACCCTCCACGGCCGCCCCGTGCCGGACCCCTACCGATGGCTGGAGTCCGCCGACGACCCGCGGACGCTGCGGTGGCTGGAGGAGCGGGCCCGCGACCACGCCCGCGAGGCCGCCGGGTGGCCGCTGCGCGACCGGCTCGCCGAGCGCATCCGCTTCCACCTGGACGCCGACCTGTGGTCGGTGCCGGTGCACCGCCCCGGGCTCGTCATGGCCACCGTGCGCCCGGCCGGGGCCGAGCACCCGCGCCTGGTCGCCTTCGACGTCCCCGCCGGCCTCCCCGCCGGGACCGCCGCGGTGCGCGCCGACCCGGCCCGGGTGGTCTACGACCCGGCGGCGGCCGACCCCAGCGGCCGCACCACCCTGGACGCCTGGGAGCCGGACCCCACCGGGCGCCTGGTCGCGGTGCAGACCTCCACCGGCGGGGTCGAGCGCGGCGTCCTCCAGGTGCTGCGCACCGCCGACGGCCTCCCGATCGGCCCGCCGGTGCGCGGGGTCCGCTACTCGCACGTGGCCTGGACGCCGCAGGGCCCGCCCGCGTTCTACTACGTGCGGCGCGACGACGAGGGCGGCACCCGCGGGGTGTGGCTGCGCCGGGCCGCCGACGGCACCGAGGCGTTCGTACGGGCCTGCTCGGGGCCGGGGACCGTACCCGGCGTGCGGGTCCTGGGCGGGCGGCTGCTGCTGTTCACCGAAAGCCACGGCACCGGGCACCGCACCGACCTGTGGCTGGCCGACCTGGAGGCCGGGCCGCCGCAGGCGCCGGACTTCCGGCCGGTCCAGGTGGGGGTGGAGGCCGAGACCGAGGCCGACCTGGGCCCGGACGGGCTGCTGTACCTGCGCACCACCCTGGACGCCCCCTGGCGGCGGATCTGCGCCGCGCACCCGGACCGGCCCGGGCCGGAGCACTGGCGCGAGGTGGTCCCCCAGCAGGAGGGCGGCACGCTGGACGCGTTCGCCCCCTGCGGCACCGCCGACGCCCCCGAGCTGCTGGTGGTGCGCACCCGGCTGGGCATCGACTCCGCCACCGTGCACGACGCCCGGACCGGGGCCCCGGCGCGCACCGTCGACCTGCCCGGCGAGGGCATGGTGAGCGGTCCGGCCGCCGCCCCCGACGGGGCCGTGTACCTGGGCTACGCCGACGTCACCGCCCAGCAGCGCGTGCTGCGCCTGGCCCCGGGCTCGGCCCGCCCGCTGCCCTGGCCCGCCGGGGCCGCCGCGCCGCCGCCCGCGCCGGAGGTGGAGCGCACCGTGCTGTGGTGCCGCTCGGCCGACGGCACCCGGGTGCCCGTCACCGTCCTGACCGCGCGCGGCGCCGCCGTGAAGGTTCCGCCCCCCGGTTCCGGGGCGGGGCGGCCGGCGGAGCCGCTGCCGACGCTGCTGCACGCCTACGGCGGGTTCGGCCGCCCGCGCCGGTTCGGGTTCAGCGCGACGGTGCTGGCCTGGCTGGCCTCGGGCGGGCGCTACGCGGTGGCGCACGTGCGCGGCGGCGGCGACATCGGCCGCGAGTGGCACCTGGCCGGGGCCGGACGCGGCAAGCCGCGCGCGGTGCAGGACCTGGTGGCGGCCGCCGACGCCCTGGTCGCCCGGGGCCTGTGCGTCCGCTCGGGGCTGTGCCTGTCCGGCGGCTCCGCCGGCGGGCTGCTGGTGCTGGCCGCCGCCGCGGCCCGGCCCGACCTGTGCTCGGCGGTGATCGCCTCGGCGCCGCTGGCCGACATGGCCCGGTTCGAGCACCTGGGCCTGGGGAGGATGTGGACCCGCGAGTTCGGGACCGTCGCCGACCCCGACGACTTCGCCGCCCTGATGTCCTACTCGCCCTACCACCGGGTCCTGGAGGGTGCGGTGCGCACGCCGGGGCTGCGGTACCCGAGCGTGCTGCTCACCGGGTTCGCCGGGGACACCCGGACCGACGCCGCCCACCCGCGCAAGATGTGCGCGGCGCTGCTGGCGGCGGCCCGGCCCGAGGACGGGCGGCCACCGGCCCTGCTGCGGTACGAGCGCGACGTCGGGCACGGCCCGCGCGCGGTCGGCCGCGCGGTGGGGCTCGCCGCGGACGCGCACGCGTTCGCGGCCCACCGAACGGGGCTGTCGCCGCGCCGCCCGGCGCGGGGCCGGCCCTGGTCCTAGAGGAAACCCACACGGAAAGCGAGGTGCGGCACATGGACCCCATCGAGGTCGAGGTCGAGGAGCTGGCCGAGGTGACCTCCCGCGACATCACCGCGGGCGGCGACAGCGACGGTACCGACTCCAGTTCCGACTTCATCTGATCCCATCCGCACCCGCCCGGTCCGGCCGTGTCCGGGCCGGGCGGGCCCCTTCGCCGTTGAAAGGCGGGAACCCAGTGACCGATCCCGGCCACCTGTTCAGTGAAGGGCTGTGCGGCGCCGTGGGCCGGGAGGCCCTGACCGCGCGGCTGTCGGAGGAGTTCGTGTTCGCCGACCTGGGCGCGGACGCGGTGCGCTCCCTGGTGACGTTCGACGACCTCAACGCCCTGTTGGCGGCGTGCGCCCCCGAGCCGCCGCGGCTGCGGCTGCACCGGGACGGCTCCCCGGTCCCGGTGGACCGGTACACCGAGGCGGGGACGGCCTCCCGGGTGACGCGCCGGGTGGTGCGGCCCGAGGCGCTGTACCGGGAGCTGCGCGCCGGGGCGAGCCTGGTGCTGGACGGGCTGGACCGGATGCACCCGCCGGTGGCGGCCGCGGCCGACGACCTGATGCGGCTCGTGCGCGAGCGCGTGCAGGCCAACATGTACCTGATCTGGGGCGAGTCGCGCGGGTTCGACACCCATTGGGACGACCACGACACGGTGATCGTGCAGGTGGAGGGGACCAAGCACTGGCAGGTGCACGGCCCCGGGTCGCGCCCCCACCCGATGAAGAACGACGTGGACCACGCGCACACCCCGCCGCGGGACGCCGACGGCGAGCTCCAGGTGGTGTGGGAGGGGGTGCTGCGGCCCGGGCAGGTGCTGCACGTGCCCCGGGGCTGGTGGCACACGGTGACCGGGACCGGCGACGTGAGCCTGCACCTGACGTTCGGGTTCACGCGGGCGACCGGTGTGGACTGGGCCGAGGCCCTGGTGCGGCGGCTGTTCGAGGAGGAGGCGTTCCGGCGGGACCTGCCCCGGTTCGCCGACCCGGACGTGCGGCGCAAGCACCGGCGGGAGCTGGCGGCGCGGCTGGCGGAGCTGGCCGAGGAGGCCGACCTGGACGCGTTCCTGGCCGAGCGGGACGCGCGGTTCCCGCGGCGCACGTCGTTCTCGCTGCCCTGGCCGGTGGAGGAGGGCGCGCCGGGGCCGGACGCCCGGGTGGAGTTCGTGCCGATCCTGCCGCCGCCGGTGGCCCGCGAGGGCGACCGGGTCGCCCTGTCGGTGGGCGGCCGCCGGTACACGTTCCCGGCGGAGGTCGGGGACGTGCTGGGGGTGCTGGCCGAGCGGCGGTCGCTGACGGTGGCGGAGCTGGCCGGGGCCGCGGGCACGGAGCCGGAGCGGGCCGCGCAGGTGGTGTCGGTGCTGGCCCGCCACCACCTGGTCCTCATCCGCTGAGCAGCCTGACGGGGGCGGTGCCGCGCCGGGCGCGGCACCGCCCCCGTCACGTCCCGCCCGCCCGCTTGGCCCGCACGTACACCTCGATCCCGTCCAGGATGCGGCGGATGCCGAAGTCGAGTTCCTCCGCCGGGCCGCCGGAGCGCTCGTCGTCCTCCCCGGCCTCCTCTTCGAGGATGTGCTCCTCGAGCATGCGGGCGACGGTGGGGAACCGCTCGGCGGTCACGACCCTGCGCAGCCCGAGGCTGTAGTCGCGTTCGCTGTCCACCATGGTGCCCCCCGCGGCGCGGGCGGCGCGCGACATGTCCGCCTCCAGGCGCGCGGTCTCCCGGGTGACGGCCGAGAGCAGCACCAGCATCTGGAGCGCCTCGCCGATGTCCAGGCCCGAGGCGACCAGCTCCCGCAGGCCCGACTCCATCCAGCGCAGGCCGTTGGGCCCGCTGGGAGGCCCGGAGATGCCGACGTACACCGACCAGGGATGGGCGCGCGACATGTCGATGGCGCGGTGGCACCACTCCTCCAGGCCGGCGCGCCAGTCGCCGTCCTCGCGGGGGCCGGGGGGCTCGCCGTCCATGGCGGCGTCGAGCATGAGGACGAGCATGTCCTCCTTGCTGTCCACGTGCCGGTACAGGGACATCGTGGTGTAGCCGAGCTCCTTGGCCACCCGCTGCATCGAGACCGCCTCGATGCCCTCGGCGTCGGCGACGGCGACCGCCGCGCGGACCACCGCCTCCCGGCTGAGGCGGGGCTTGGGACCGCGCCGGGCGGGCGCCGTGTCCAGCCCCCAGAGCAGTTCCACATCCCGCGCCATCCGGCTCTTGCGCTCGTCCTCGGTCGTCATGGGCCACCAGTCGTCGGGGTCGTCGTTGACACCATCCTAGAACTGTGTATTACTTACACCAATAAGTGTGTCACATAAACAGTTTAGGAGGTACACGGATGTCCGCCGAACCCCCCGCCGTCCGGGCCGAGGGACTGCGCAAGGACTACGGGGAGACCCGCGCCCTGGACGGGCTCGACCTGGAGGTCCCCGCCGGCACCGTCTTCGGCCTGCTGGGCCCCAACGGGGCGGGCAAGACCACCGCCGTCCGGGTGCTCGCCACCCTGCTGCGCCCCGACGCCGGGCGCGCCGAGGTCGCCGGGCACGACGTCGTCCGCCGGGCCGACCGGGTGCGCGCCGCCATCGGCCTGACCGGCCAGTACGCCTCCGTCGACGAACTGCTCACCGGCCGGGAGAACCTCGTGATGTTCGCCCGCCTGTACGGCCTGGACCCGCGCGCCGCCCGCGAACGAGCCGAGGAGCTGCTGGAGCGCTTCGACCTCACACACGCCGCCGACCGGCGGTCGGACGGCTACTCCGGCGGCATGCGCCGCCGCCTCGACCTGGCCGTCAGCCTCATCCAGCGCCCGCGGGTGCTCTTCCTGGACGAGCCCACCACCGGCCTGGACCCGCGCAGCCGCCTGGGCGTGTGGGAGTCGGTGCGGTCCCTGGTCTCGACCGGGACCACCGTCGTGCTCACCACGCAGTACCTGGAGGAGGCCGACCGGCTCGCCGACACCGTCGCCGTCATCGACCACGGGCGCGCCATCGCCGGGGGCACGCCCGACGCCCTGCGCTCCCGTGTGGGCGGCGACCGCCTCGACGTGGTCGTGCGCGACCCCGCCGACCTGTCCACCGTCGCGGCCCTGCTGGGGGCCGCGCTGGACGCCCCGGCGACCGTGCACCGCGAGGAGCAGCGCGTCAGCCTGCCCGCCCCCGACCGCCTGGCCGTCCTGACCGGGGCCGTGCGCGCCCTGGAGGACTCGACCGCGGCCATCGCCGACATCGGCGTGCGCAGGCCGAGCCTCGACGAGGTGTTCCTGGCCCTGACCGGCCACGACACCGACGCCGCTACCGGCGCCGGCACCGCCCGCCCCCTTCCGGCCTGAGACCCCTCTGGAGTGATCCGCGATGACCGCCGTCCTCGACACCCCTCCCGGCGCCGCCCCGGCCCGGCCCGCCGCCGCCCGCCCCGGCAAGGTCCTGTCCGACACCCTGGTCCTGACCCGGCGCAACCTCCTGCACATGGTGCGCAGCCCCTTCGAGCCGGGCATCGCCGTCGTCATGCCCGTCGTGATGGTCCTGCTGTTCGGCTTCCTCTTCGACGAGGTCATGTCCGGGCACGGGGCCGGGAGCTACCGCGAGTTCCTCGTCCCGGCGATGCTGGCGATGGTGATGGTCTACGGCGTGGCCGGGAGCGCCACCGGCACCGCCCGCGACGTCTCCCGCGAGGTGATGGGCCGCTTCCGGTCCATGCCCATGTCCCCGGTGTCGCTGCTGACCGCCCGCACCGCCGCCGACATGGTGCGCGCCTGCCTGGAGGTGGCCCTGCTGCTCCCGGTGGGCCTGCTGCTGGGCTGGCGGGCCGAGAACGGCCCGGCCGACGCCGCGCTGGCGATCGGGCTGCTGCTGTTCTTCCGCCTGTCCCTGGTCTGGCTGGGGGTCCTCATGGGCCTGGTGATGCCCGACCCCGACGCGTCGAGCATGATCGTCTACCCGCTGGCGTTCCCGCTCACCATGCTCTCGACCGCGTTCCTGCCCGCCGACGCGATGCCCTCCTGGATGGCGCCGATCGCCGAGTGGAACCCCCTGTCGGCGGTCGTCTCCGCCCTGCGCGAACTGTTCGGCAACGCGGACGTGCCCTCCGACTCCTGGCCCGCCGACCACGCCGGGCTCCTGGCCGTGGCGATCCCCGCGGCCCTGCTCGTCCTGTGCGTCCCGCTGTCCCTGCGCCGCTTCCGGGCGCTGAGCCGCTGAGGGTGGTGCGCGCACCACTCCCCCACCGGGTGGGCGGCTCCCGCGCGGCGGCGGCCGCCCACCACCCGCGGCCGGGTGGGCGCACCCTCGTGCCCTCCCCCGCCCCGGACCAGACTCGTGAACACCGCATCCGCGAAGGAGAACCGACCATGGCACCCCCCGCCCCGACCGACACCGCCGCCCCGCCGGCCCGCCCGGCCCCGGCCCCCGTCCGCTGGTGGCAGCGGCCGTGGATCCTGCCGCTGGCCCTGTTCAGCCTCACGTTCCTGCTCTACTCGGTGCCGCCCTACTTCTCCCTGGACCCGGCCGACGCCCGCCTGCCCATCCCGGAGACGCCCTCCTGGTACTTCCCGATGCTGGTGACCCACATCTTCGGCGGCACCCTGCTGACCCTGCTGGTGATCCTCCAGGTGTGGCCGTGGCTGCGCGCGAAGTACCCGGCGGTGCACCGCTGGAGCGGGCGGGTCTACGTCCTGGCGGGGATCCCGCTGGTGGGGATCCCGGCGCTGCTCATCTCGCCGTTCAGCGGCAGCGGCACCAGCACCCAGATCAGCAACACGATCTGGGCGGTGCTGTGGCTGGGCTTCACCGTCCTGGGCTATGTGATGGCCCGCCGCCGCAGGTTCGCCGACCACCGCGAATGGATGCTGCGCAGCTTCGCCCTCATCTACGGCATCGCCTTCAACCGGGTGATCATCTTCCTGCTGATACCGATCGCCGTCCTCCAGGCGAGCCCCGAGGCCCTGGCCGGCGACCCGCGCGAGCTCGGGATGGCCATCGCCCCCGCGTCCAGCTTCCTGTCCTGGCTCGTGCCGCTGCTCTTCGTCGAGTGGTGGATCAAGTACCGCAGGCCGCGCCGGCGCCGCCGCCCGGCCGCCGCCTGACCCGCGGGGGTGCGCCCGCGGCCCCGGCGCACCCCGTTCCCGGCGCCGCACGACGAACCCGAACGGAACCTTGGAACGGCCGCGACCTGCCCCTCCCCCCGTACGGGAAGGATTCCGGTCACCCCGGCGATCATTGCGGAGACCCCGATCGTTAGGGTAGCCTCACTTAACGAGGCGCAGACGTTCTATCCGTCCCCCGGTGGCCTGCGACCGCGACCCCCGGACACGACGGCTCCGCTGCGACGAAGGGCAGGTTCCCCACGGTGACTCCGGTGACCTCCGATCCGATCGAGGCCCTCCGCGACGCCTGCGCGCCCCTGCGCTTCTCGCCGCTCCCCGAGCTGCTCTCCTTCGGAGAACTGCACGGGCGCCCGGCCGGCACCGTGCAGTGGTACTCGGCCCGCGCCCTGGCGGCCGAGGGCTGGGTGCCGGTCCTGTTCGACAAGCTGCGCACCGAGCACGGGCCCGGGCACCGGCTCCCCGCCGCCACCAACTTCCTGAGGGTCACCCTGCGCGAGCCGATCTTCATGGTGTCGGCGTCGCTGTACCTGACCGGCCGCGCCCCCCTGCTCGACCCCGACGGCCTGTACCTGCCCTGGGACACCGCCGACGCCCGGTTCGGCACCCCGGTCTCGGTGGACACGCGCTTCGCGGTCCTGCCCGGCGACCCGGCCGCCGGGGCGTCCGGCGCCGTGACGGCCCGCGACGCCGACGAGCAGGTCCGCCTGGCCGCCGAGGCCCTGTTCGCGACCTTCGAGCCGCTCATCGACGCCCTGCACGGGCATTCGCGGGCGGGCAAGCGCACCCTGTGGGGCTGGGTGCTCGACACCCTGCACTTCTACATGCTCAACCCGGCCCGCTACCTGGCCCGGGACGCCGAGCAGGCCTGGGACCTGGCCGAGCGCCTGGCCGACGCCGTGGTGGCGGCCGGCGCGGTCACCCGCAAGCGCCCGCGCCTGTTCCCCTTCGCCCCCGGGCACCCGCAGGGCACCTGGGCGGTGCGCGGCACCTGCTGCTTCGACTACAAGGGCGACCCCGAGCACGGGTACTGCACCACCTGTCCGCTCAAGTGCGACAGGGAACGGCAGGACTCCCTGGCGGAGTGGCTGCGCGACCCCGCGCTGGCCCCCTGACCCCGCCCCCGGGCGGTCGGGGCGCCGCGGTGCCGCGCCGTCGGCCGGCACGGCACCGCGGCACGACCCCCTAGCCGGCCTGCGGCCGCGGCTCCCCCGCGACCGGGGAGCGGCCGACGACCACGGCGCCGACGGCCAGCCCGGCGACCGCGAGGGCCGCCGCGACCAGGAACGGGTCCTGGCCGTGCACGGCGGGGGCGAACCCGACGCCCACGTAGACGGCCACGCCGGCGGCCCCGCCGAGCTGGTCGGCCGCCCGCTGGACGCCGGAGGCGATCCCGGCGTCCTCCTCGGTGGTCCCGCCGACCGCGATGTACTGCAGCCCCACGAGCCCGAAGCCCATCCCCGCGGCGATCAGCAGCATCGCCGGCAGCAGCCAGGCCGCCCCGGCGCCCAGGACCGCCACGAGGGCGATCGCCGCCATGGCGGCCGCCGCGGCCCCGAGGCCCGCCAGCACGCACACGCGCGCCCCCCAGCGGCCCAGCAGCCGGGGCACGAGGACCGAGGCCGCGATCAGCGCCACGGCCAGCGGCAGCATCGTGAGCCCGGCTCCCAGCGGGCCGATCCCCAGCCGGTCCTGCAGGTAGAACGTGAACAGCAGGAACGAGGTCGACAGCGCGCCGCTGAGCAGCACCGTCGTCAGGTTCGCCCGCACGCGGGAACCGTTGGCGAGGAGGGCCGGGGGCACCAGCGGGTCCGGCGACCGCGATTCGACCAGCACGAACCCGGCGGCGGCCAGCACCGCGCCGGCCAGCGCCGCGGCGCTCGCCCACGGGTTCGCACCGGGCTCGCCGGCCCCGACCACCGCGTAGGCGAACAGCAGCGGGCACGCGGTCAGCAGGAGCGCGCCGGGCAGGTCAAGCCGGGCCCGCTCCCGGGAGGCGGGGCGGTCGGCCGGGACGAACACGAGCGCGGCCGCGAGCACGGCCAGGATCAGGGGCACCGAGAGCAGGAAGATCCAGCGCCAGCCCAGGTGGGCGGTGATGATCCCGGAGAGGGCGAACCCGAGCACCAGCCCGCAGCTGGCGACCGCGGCCCACACGCCCAGGGCCCGCGAGCGGCGCGGACCCTCGGGGAACATCAGCACGATGGTGGCCATCGCGGCGGGCAGCGCCACGGCCTCGCCGGCCCCCTGGGCGAGGCGCGCGGCCACCAGGACCGGGAACGAGGGGGCCAGCCCGGCCAGCAGGGACGCCGCGCCGAACAGGGCCACGCCTGACAGCAGCGTGCGGCGGCGGCCCAACAGGTCGCCGAGACGGCCGCCGAGCATCAGCAGCCCGCCGCCGGTGACCGTGTAGCCGACCACCACCCAGGTCAGCGAGTGGCCCCCGACGCCGAGGTCCGCGCCGATCGAGGGCAGGGCGATGTTGACCACGGTCACGTCGACCGCGATGAGGAACTGCAGCATGGCCATCGCGCACAGCACGAGCCGGGCGCGCAGGGGGGACGGGCTCCGCCCGTGGGAAGAGGGAATGCCTGAAAGCATCGAGTGCTCCGTCGCTCTGAAGCGTTTCGAGCAGCACAAAGCGCCGCTCCGGACCGGTCACGAAGCGGCTGGACGTTCCAGGTGGTGGTGTGTCGTCGTACGTCGAACGTCCCGCCGCTAGCGGGACGTCCTCGTCACTGCCGCACAAGCGGCCGAACTCGATGCGCCTGCCATGCCGGCCAGCCTAGCAGCGGCGCGCCGGGAGGACCCGGCCGCGCGCCCGCGGGCCCGGGAGGGCCGGAGGCGGGCCGCCCGGGACGGGTCCGCGGAGCCCTCCGCGCGGGCGCCGCCGGCCGGGGCGCGCCGTGGCGGGACGCGGGACCGCGCCCCGCCCGGGGCTACAGGACCGGGGCCTCGATCGGCTCGCCGTAGAACGGCTCGAACACGACGCGGTCGGCCTCCACCAGCCCCTGGACGGTGATCACCCCGGACGTGCTCTGCCCCGGGACGAGGGTGCTCGCGTCCAGCTCGCGCTCGTCCATCCCGATCCCCTCGGAGGTGCTGTGCAGCGTCCCGGAGACGTCGATGACGCTGAAGTACAGCGGGTTGACGTCCAGCGGCTCCTGGCCGTCGTTGCGCACGGACACGTCGACGCTGGTGAAGTCGCCCGACGAGTACAGCGGCCCGGGCTCGAACTCGGTGCGCCCGGCCGTCACCTCCGCGCCGCTGGTACCCTCCTCCGACGGCGACCCGGAGTCCTCCGTCTCGGGCGCCCCCACACCGGGCGTCCCGCTCTGCGCCAGGACCAGGCCGATGGCGGTGCAGCCGCCGCCGACCAGCAGCAGGAGCAGCAGCACACCGCAGCCGATGCCGAGGATCTTGCCCCAGGGGGTCTGCTTCTCCTGCGGCGGGCCGTACGCCTGCTGCGCGCCGTGCCCGCCGTACCCTCCGGGCCCGTACGCGGCGCCGTACCCGGCCCCGTAGGGACCGGACGGCGGCCCCTGCTCCCCGTAGCCGGGGCCGGGCGCGGACTCCCCCCGGTACGGCGGCTCCGGGTAGCTGCCCGCGCCCGCCCCGGACACGTCCGCCTCCCCGTAGCCGGGGGCGTATCCGGCGTGCTCGTATCCGGCCTGGGCGGGACCGCTGGGTCCCTCCGACAGCTCTCCGCCCACCGGCTCGGGCGGCCCGCCCGTGGGGTGGTCGCCCGGCGGGTAGCCGCCGGGCGGCGGTGGCGGAGGCGGAGGGGACCCGGGGCCGGGGCCGGGCCCCTGGTCGCCCAGGGGCGGCGGCGTCCAGTTCGGCCCGGGCGGGGGCGGCAGGTGGCCGCCCTCCTCCGGCGGCCCCGGGTGCCCCCCGTGCGACCGGCCGGGGAAGACGTGCGGGGGCTCGCCGGGCGGCTGCGGGCCGCCCTCCATCGGGTCCTCGGGGTCCCCGGGGCGCCACTCCTCCGGAGGGTGGTGGTTCACCGGGTCGCCCGGCCTCTCCTGCGGTCGCTCCTGCGGCCCTTCCTCGGGATCCCGATCGGTCACGTGAGAACACCCCTCCAGTGGCGTCGGCCCACCGAGGGCGGTGGGCGCCCCAGACCTGCACGGTAACCGCGCCGGTCCGGGGGCCGAGGAAGAAGTCGGGGCGTTTCCGGTAAAGGTCCGGAAGTTTTTCAGCGCCCGGCGCGCGCCGCCCGCAGCGCCAGCACGAACACCGGGACGGTGAACAGGGCGGCGAACAGGTTGAGGCCGCCGAAGCCCGTCTGGGACAGGACCACGCCGGACAGGCCGCCCGCGGCGGCACCGCCCAGGTTCATCAGCAGGTCGCTGACCCCCTGGGCGCGGGGGCGCACGCCCACCTCCAGCGATCCGGCCAGCAGCGCCGTGCCCGACACCAGGCTGAGCGACCAGCCCAGCCCCAGCAGGAACAGGCCCGCGGTCACCCTGGCCTCGTCGTGCCCGGCGGTGCCCGAGACCGCCGTCGCCGCCAGCAGCACCGCCTGCCCGGCCAGCAGCACCGGGATCCGGCCCAGCCGGTCGCTGAGCCAGCCCACCAGCGGGGAGAAGGCGTACATGCCCGCGATGTGCAGGGAGATGGTCAGGCCGATCACGGTCAGGGCGGCGCCGTGGTGGGACATGTGGACGGGGGTCATGGTCATGACCGCGACCATCACCGTGTGGGCGCAGACGATGCCGACCACGGCCAGCAGCGCGCCCGGGGAGGCCGCGACGATCCTCATGACCTCACCCACCGGCAGCCGGCCCGGGGCCTTCGCCGCGGGGTCGGCCGAGGCGGCCGCGCGGGCGGCGGTGAGCAGCGGGTCGGGGCGCAGCAGCGCGAAGGTGAGCAGGGCGCCCAGGACGAACCCGGTGGTGGTGAACACCACCGGGCCCAGCAGATCGGGCAGGCCGAGCACGGCGGCGACCCGGGCACCGGGGGCGGTGAGGTTGGGGCCCAGTACCGAGCCGACGGTGGTCGCCCACACCACGACGGACAGGTCGCGTCCGCGGCTGCGGTCCGAGGCCAGGTCGACGGCGGCGTGCCGGGCCTGGAGGTTGGTGGCGGTCCCGGCCCCGACCAGGACCATGCCCAGCAGGAACAGCGGGAACAGCTCGGCGACCGCGGCGGCGATGACGACGAGGCCGCCGACCGCTCCCATCGCCCAGCCCAGCCCCAGCCCGGGGCGGCGGCCGCGGCGGGCCGCCAGCGAGGCCAGCGGCAGCGCGAACACGGCGGCGCCCAGGGTGATCATGGTGGTGGCCATGCCCGACCAGGTGTCGGAGCCGGTGAGGTCCAGGGCGATGAGCGCGCCCACGGCGATCATCGCCCCCATGCCGACGCCGCCGACCACCTGGGTGAGCATCAGCGCCGCGACGGTGCGGCGCTGGAGGCGAAGGCGCGTCTCCTCCGGCAGGGCGCCGGGAACGATATGCGTGGACACGCGACCTACTTCCGATTCGTCCGATCAACGGGGGAATCGTAACGCCGCGTTCATATCGTCCGCCATGTCATATGGCCCACCGTTCCGGACCCCTCAGCGGCGGCGGTGGCGCCAGCCCAGGTAGTCGTGTTCGCGCTCGACCTCGCGCATCGCGGAGTAGAGGTCGCCCGGGTCGACCGCGCTGACCACCACCCCCTGCGCCGGGATCACCGGCCAGCAGGCGAACGCCCAATAACGGCGGGTGTGGACGCCCCAGAACACGACCCAGGCACCCTGCTTCTGCCACTGGATGTGCTCGGCGATCCGACGCTGCTCGGCGTCCCGCGTGTCGTCCATTCCGCCCCGGGATGTACCCGGCGCCGGGCCCGCCGACCAGTCCGGAACCGGCCATACGTCAGGGGTTTTCGGCCCTTTTCGGACACGTCGGGACACACGTCGGCGCCACCCCCCGCGCCCCTCCCCCGGGGCCCGCGGCACCCCGGCCGGCGCCCGGCCCGCGGGCGCCGGCGGGGGGCGTTCAGCGGCCGGGGACGAGCTCCGGGTCGCCGGGGACCGGCTCGGCCGGGTCGGCGCCCAGGGCGACCACCCGGTTGTCCCGGTCCACGTGCACGATGTGGGGCACGTGCCCGGCGCGCTCGGCCTCGGTCAGCTGCGCGTAGGAGATGATGATGACCAGGTCGCCGGGGCTGACCAGGCGGGCGGCCGCGCCGTTGATCCCGATGACGCCGGTGCCGCGCTCGCCGGTGATCGCGTAGGTGACGAGCCGGGCGCCGTTGTCGATGTCGACGATGTGGACCTGCTCGCCGTCGACGATGTCGGCGGCGTCCATCAGGTCGGCGTCGATGGTCACCGAGCCGACGTAGTGCAGGTCGGCCTGGGTGACGGTGGCGCGGTGGATCTTGCCGTTGATGAGGGTGCGCAGCACTGCTCGGTCCTCGTTTCAGGTGTCTTGCGGACTACAGGCTCCTCGCGGAGTCCCGTGCCCCTCCATGATGGACTCCGCCGTGACCGCTTTCGACCACGGGGTGCCCATCGCGCCCAACACCCCTTTCGGGACGGATGTTCCGCCCCCGCCGCCCCGCTCCCCGGACGGGCGCGGACGCCGGCGCGGGACGACGGTGAACAGGCGATGGTGAACAATGGGACCGCCCCGGGCTCCGTCCGGGACCCGGGGCGGTCCTGTCGTCGAAGAGAAGAAGATGCGGGTGTCGGTGAACCACAGCGGCGGCCCCGGGGCCGCCTCCGAACCGGTGCGCAGGGCCACCATGCGCGACGTCGCCGCCCTGTCCGGGGTGAGCATCAAGACCGTCTCGCGTGTCATCAACGGCGTGCCCTCGGTCTCCGAGGAACTGCGCGACCGCGTCACCCGCGCCATCGCCCGGCTGGACTTCCAGCCCAACCTGGCGGCCAGCAGCCTGCGCCGCACCGACGGGGCCACCCGCCAGATCGCCCTGCTGCTGGAGGACGTCGCCAACCCGTTCTCGGCCACGCTGAGCCGGGCCGTGGAGGACGCGGCCCGCGAACACGGGACGCTGGTCCTGGCGGGCAGCCTGGACGAGGACCCGCAGCGCGAGAGGGAGCTGGTGCGGGCGGCCACCCTGCACCGGGTGGACGGCATCCTGCTGGTCCCGGCCGGCCCGGACCACGGCTACCTGCACCGGGAGATCCGCAACGGGACGCCGGTGGTGTTCGCCGACCGCCCCCCGCGCGGCCTGGCCGCCGACGCGGTGCTGTCCGCCAACGCCGAGGGGGCGCGGCGGGCCGTGCTGCACCTGGCCGACCACGGGCACACCGAGATCGCGTTCCTGGGCGACGGGCACCGGATCAGCACCGCGGTCGAGCGGCTGGCCGGGTACCGGGCGGCACTGGCCGAGCGCGGCCTGCCCGAACGGCCCGGCCGCGCGGTGTGGGACCTGTCCGACCCGCGGAGCGCCGCGGAGGCGGTGGCGGCGATGCTGGACTCCGACGACCCGCCCACGGCCCTGTTCACCGCCCAGAACCTGGTGACGATCGGCGCCATCCGAACCCTCCAGGCCCGCGGCCTGCACGGCGAGGTGGCGGTGGTGGGGTTCGACGACTTCCCCATGGCCGACCTGCTGATGCCCCGGGTGACGGTGGTCGCCCAGGACGTGGCGGGCATCGGGGCGCTCGCGGTGCGCCGCCTGTTCGAGCGCATCGCGGGCGACACCTCCCCGCCCCGAGAGGAGCGTGTGCCCACCGCCCTGGTCGTCCGCGGCTCCGGCGAGATCCCCCCGGCCGCCGGGCGGTGGAGCGGGGCCGGGGGGAGCGCTCCTAGGTGAGCGAGGAGTAGGCGACCACCCCGCGGCGGACCAGGTCGGAGGCCTTGCGGGCGGTGGAGCGCACGCTCTGGTCGCCGGTGGCCCCGGCGATCTGGCCGAGCATGTCCACCAGCATCTTGGCGGTGCGTACGAAGTCGCCCGCGGTCATGTCGGACTGGCGCAGGATCGCGTCCAGCCGGTCGCCGCGCGCCCACCGGTGGGCCGTCCACACGAACCCCAGGTCGGGGCGGCGCAGGAAGCTCACCCGGTGGCGGGCCTCCACCTCGTTCAGCTCGCCCCACAGGCGCACCATCTCGGCCAGGGTGTCGTCCACCCGGCCGCCGGGCAGGCGCGGGTACGCCTCGTCGTTGCGGCGCGCCTCGTACACCAGGGACGCCGCGCAGGCGGCCAGCTCCACCGGGGAGAGGTCCTTCCACAGCCCCCGGCGCAGGCACTCGGCGACCAGCAGGTCCAGCTCCGAGTACACCTTGGCCAGGCGCGACCCGTCGTCGGAGACGTCGTCGCCGTCCAGGTACCCCAGGTCCTCCAGCACCCCGCACACGCGGTCGAAGGTGCGGGCGATGACGTGGGAGCGGCCCTCCACCCGGCGGCGCAGGGACTCGGTCTCGCGCTGGAGCCGGTGGTAGCGCTCCGCCCAGCGGGCGTGGTCCTCGCGCTCGGCGCAGCCGTGGCAGGGGTGCTCGCGCAGCGCGGCGCGCAGCCGGAGCACCTCGGAGTCCTCCCCCGCGTTGCGCGGGCCCCGCTCGTAGACGGGGTCGGTGCCCTGCTCCTTGAGCTTGTTGCGCAGGGTGGAGGCCAGGTCCTGGCGCGACCGCGGCGACTTGGCCGAGAACGACTTGGGGATGCGCATCCGCCCCGACGCGTGCACCGGGACCGGGAAGTCCGCCGCGTTGATCCGCTTGACCTGCTTGTCCACGGTGAGCACCAGCGGCGCGGGCAGGTCGTGGCGCAGCCCCGGGTCCAGCACGACGGCGTGCCCGGTGTGGCGGCCCGCGGGGATGCGGATGATGTCGCCGGGGCGGAGCCGCTCCAGGCTCTCCAGCGCCTCCTCCCGCCGCCGCGCCGACCGGTTCTTGGACAGCATCGCCTCGCGGTCGCTCAGCTCCCGCCGCAGCCGGGCGTACTCCATGAAGTCGCCCAGGTGGCACTCCGCGGACGCGGCGTACCCCTCCAGCGCCTCCTCGTGCTTGCGCAGCTGCTTGACCAGGCCCACCACCGCCCGGTCGGCCTGGAACTGGGCGAAGGACTCCTCCAGCATCGTGCGGCTGCGCCGCCGCCCCACCTGGCCGACGAGGTTGACGGCCATGTTGTAGGAGGGCTGGAAGCTGGAGTTGAGCGGGTAGGTGCGGGTGCCCGCCAGCCCGGCGATGGTCTCGGGGTCGCTGCCCGCCTGCCAGACGACGACCGCGTGCCCCTCCACGTCGATGCCGCGCCGCCCGGCGCGCCCGGTGAGCTGCGTGTACTCGCCGGGGGTGAGCTGGACGTGGGCCTCGCCGTTCCACTTGTCGATCTTCTCGATGACCACGGTGCGGGCGGGCATGTTGATGCCCAGCGCCAGGGTCTCGGTGGCGAACACGGCGCGGATGAGTCCACGCGAGAACAGGTGCTCGACGATCTCCTTGAACGTCGGCAGCATCCCCGCGTGGTGGGCGGCGATCCCGCACTCCAGGGCGCGCAGCCACTGGTCGAACCCCAGGACCGCCAGGTCGGCGCCGGGGATGTCGGCGCAGCGGGTCTCCGCGTACTCGCGGATGACCTCGGCCTCCTCGGGGGTGGTCAGGACCAGCCCCGCGGACAGGCACTGGCGGACGGCGTCGTCGCACCCGGCCCGGCTGAAGATGAACGTGATGGCCGGCAGCAGCCCGAGGTCGTCGAGCTCCTCGACGATCGCCGGGCGCGAGGGCGGCGCGAACCGGCTGCGCGGGCGCACGGTCCCGCGCGAGCGCGCCTGCGGGTGCCGCCTGCGGTGGGCCAGCTGGGTCAGCCGGGAGTCCTCCTCGGCGATGCGCGACAGCCGCGGGTTGATCCGCAGCGTCTGCCCGCCCACGCGGATCTCGCGGGGCTGCCAGCCGCGCTCGCGCCTGCGCTTCTTGCCGCCCTTGCGGTTCCTGCCGCGGTCCCGGTCGCCGGCCTCGGAGTCCTCGCCGTCCCCGCCGGTCCCCTCCTCCGCCTCCAGGTCCACGAACAGGTCGTGGATGCGGTCGCCCACCATGACGTGCTGCCACAGCGGGACGGGGCGCTTCTCGTCCACGATGACCGTGGTGTCGCCGCGCACCTGCTGCAGCCACTCGCCGAACTCCTCGGCGTTGGACACGGTGGCGGAGAGGGCGACCATGCGCACCGACTCGGGCAGGTGGATGATCACCTCCTCCCAGACCGCGCCGCGGAACCGGTCGGCGAGGTAGTGGACCTCGTCCATCACCACGTACGCCAGGCCGCCGAGGGTGGCCGAGCCCTCGTAGAGCATGTTGCGCAGCACCTCGGTGGTCATCACGACCACCGGGGCGTCGCCGTTGACGCTGTTGTCACCGGTCAGCAGCCCGACCCGGTCGGCGCCGTAGCGCGCGACCAGGTCGTTGAACTTCTGGTTGGACAGCGCCTTGATGGGCGTGGTGTAGAAGCACTTGGTGCCCTCGGCCAGGGCCTGGTGGACGGCGAACTCGCCGACCACCGTCTTGCCCGAGCCGGTGGGCGCGGCCACCAGCACCCCGTGGCCGTTCTCCAGGGCCTTGCAGGCCCGGACCTGGAACGGGTCGAACTCGAACCCGTACAGCCCCTGGAACGCCTCGATGGCGGGGCTGGAGGCGCCCTGGCGCCGACGGAAGGCGGCGTACCGCTCAGCGTGACTACTCATATGGCCTCCAGCCTATGAGGTCAGCTCCAACATCTCGACCGACTTCGGCACCACCTCGCACACCAGGGGCGCCCCGCCCAGGCGTTCCCCGTCGGCGTAGACCGGCACGCCCTCGGCGCGGATGGTGACGGTGCGCCCGCGTTCGGAGACGATCTCGGGCCGGTCGAGGTGGCCGCCGGTGAAGACCAGGGGGAACAGCAGCAGGAACCGGGCCAGCGGCGTCTCGCGGCCGAAGACCACGTCGATGAGGCCGTCGTCGGGCTCGGCGGCGGCGCACACCTTCATACCCCCGCCGTAGGAGGTGGTGTTGCCCACGGCGACGAGCATGCCGGGCTCGTCGATGACCCGGCCGTCCACGTCGATCTCGTAGCGGACGGGCTTGAAGGAGCCGAGTTCGGCGACGACGCCCGCGAGGTACCCGGCCCGGCCGATCCTGAACCGGAACCCGTTGACGCGCTCGTTGACGCGGGCGTCGAACCCGCACGCCAGCACGCTGAGGAAGTGGCGGCGGGTCCCGTCGGCCAGCTCGACCCGCACGCAGTCCACCGAGCGGGTGCGCCCGCGCAGGATGGCGGCGGCCACGTCGCGGACCGACCCGCGCGGGCGGCCGAAGGCGCGGGCGATGTCGTTGCCGGTGCCGGCGGGCACCACGGCCAGGGGCACCCCGGTGCCGACCACGCCCTGGAGGGCCTGGTGGACCAGCCCGTCGCCGCCCACGGCGACCAGGGCGTGCGGTGCGTCGGCGGCGGCGAGGCGGGCCAGGCGGCGGCTGTCGGCGGCCGAACCGCCGCTGTAGACGTGGACGCGCGCCCCGGCCTCCCGCAGCGCCTCCTTGAGGCGGACCGCGGTGACGGCGGCGCGGCGCCGTCCCGACTTGGGGTTGACCAGCAGGGCGATGTGAGGGGACTGCATGGGGGTCCTTCGCTACCCGGGGGCGGGGAGGGTGTACGGACGGCGCGGGGACGCCGCACACCCTCGCGCCCGGGTGTGCGCGGACCGCTCAGGGGGCGTCGGTCCCCCGCGCGGCCGCGTCGGCCTCCTCGCGCTGACGGCGATGGTACTCCTCCATCGCCTTGGGGCTGTTCAGCGGGGAGGGGACCCATCCGACCTCGACGTCCACCTCGCCGCGCTGGATCCTGGCCTCCTCCTCGGTGAGGTACTCCTCGGGGATGTCGAACTCGCCGTCGCGGGCCCCCAGGACGAACGCCTCCCACTCCGCGGGGGTGAAGAACAGGGTGCCCTTCCCGGGCGACTTGCCGTCGCGCACCGCGCGGAAGCCGTCGTCGAAGGTGGCGACCTCCACGATCGCCTCCGAGTCGGGGTTGGAGAGGGAGGAGCGCATCCACACCGCGTCGGTGGTGTCGTGCCACTTCTCGTTGCCCATGGCCTCGGGCGGGAGCTCCCGCCCGGTCTGTGTCTGCTCGCTCATCGGATGTCCTCTTCACACTGCCGGGGACGCCGTCCGGGGAGGGGGAAAGGGGTCGGCGCCGGGGGCCCGACGGCCCCCGACGCCGACCCTAGCGCGTACGGGAGGTGCTCAGGAGCGCTTGCCCGCTTCCTCCTCCAGGTCCGGATCGTCCAGGGAGGAGGGGGTGTCGTCCAGTTCGGAGATCTCGTCGTCGGACAGGTCGCCGTAGGGGTCGTGGCGCTTCTTGCGGCGGTCGTTGAAGAACGCGAAGAGCTCGGCGGCCTCGAACAGGACCACCAGCGGTACCGCCAGGGCCAGCATCGAGATGGGCTCGGCGGGGGTGACCACGGCGGCCAGGACGAACGAGCCGAAAATGATGACCCGGCGCCACTTGGCGATGGCGGCGTGCGGCAGGACGCCGATGATGTTGAGCAGGGCGACCAGCAGCGGCAGCACGAAGCCCAGGCCGAACATGGTCATCATGATGAGCATGTAGCTCAGGTACTCGCCGATGGTCAGGAAGGGCTCGGCGTCGTCGGGCAGGAAGCTGAACAGCACCGTCAGCGCGTAGGCCGTGACGTAGTAGGCCAGCGCGGCACCCGCGACGAACAGCACCGCGGCCAGCGGGGCGAAGATGTAGGCGTAGCGCTTCTCCCGGGTGTGCAGCGCGGGGGCGACGAAGGCCCACACCTGGTACAGCCAGAAGGGAGCCGAGACGATCGCGCCGACGAACAGCCACACCTTGAACGCGACGAAGAACGCGTCGAAGGGGCCGGTGACGATGAGGGAGCAGCCGTCCTGCGCGGCGACCTTCGACTCCGGCAGCGAGCAGTAGGGGGCTTTGAGGAACTCCCACACGTAGTCGTAGGCGAAGTAGCCGACCACGCATCCCAGCGCGAGCGCGATCACCGCCTTCACCACGCGGCCGCGCAGTTCGCGCAGGTGCTCCATGAGCGGCATCCGGGCATCCGGGTTGGCCGCCCGGCGTCGGGCCCTCATCCTGTGGTCACTCTTCTCTCCCTCGGGGCCGCGCACCCGTGGTGCGGCCGCCTGCCCGGGCACGGCGCGCCCCTGGGCGCCGCGCCCGCCGCCACGGCCCACCGGGACCGCGCGAGCCTGCCGTTACTGCTGGTTGTTGTAGGGCTGGGGCTCGCCGGCCTCGTTGACGATGCGCTGGCCGGGCGGCAGCTGCGGGTAGGAGGTCTGCGGCTGCTGCGGCTGCGCCTGGGGCGCGGCCTGCTGCTGCGGCTGCTGGGCCTGCGGCTGCTGCTGGGCCTGCTGGTTCTGGTCGTCCTCGTTCTCCACCAGGCCCTTGCTCTCGGCCTTGAGGATGCGGGCGCTGCGGCCCAGGGAGCGGGCCAGGTCCGGGAGCTTCTTGGCTCCGAACAGCAGCAGTGCGATGACCAGGAGGATCAGGATCTCACGTGCCCCGATACCCATCCTTCTCACTTCCTTTCGCGGCGCGACCAGGCGCCTTCGATGGTACGCGCACCGGACACGGGGTCGTCACCCGTCCCCGCCACGGCGGAGGGGGAGCGCCTGCGCCCCCTCGGTCCGGTGCTCGCCCGACGCCCGCGCCACCTGTCGGGCCAGCGCGTCCGCCGCCCGGCGCACACGCAGCGCGAGGACGCCGATGAGGACGCCTCCCACCGCAAACGCGCCGAACAGGACAGTCAGGACGATCACGCTTGTACCTTATCCCTTCCACCCCGACCTACACCCTGCCCCCGGATGAACAACCGAGGCTCACTCGTGCGACGAATCGGTCTCGGCCGACCGTCCGCGGGTTTCAGGGCGCCCGGTAGAGCTCCAGCGTCCGGCGCGCCTCGGCCCGCGCCTGCTCGGCCAGCGCCGGCGGCGCCGTGATCCGCCCCCGCGGGCCGAGCCGCAGGGCCAGCCGCACCACCCAGGCGGGCGCGGGGGTGCGCAGCGAGGCGCGGACCCCGCCCCCCGGCAGCTCCGCCGTCGACTCGCACACGTAGTCCTCGGTGACCCACCGGGCCGAGGACTCCAGGTCCAGGGTGACCAGCGCGTCGCGGTCGGAGAGCTGGAGCAGCCCGCCGGACAGGTCGCGGCGGCCCACCCCCTCGGGCACCTCGGCCGGGTAGGGCAGCACGGTGAGGGCCAGCACCCGGTCCAGGCGGAACAGGCGCACGTCCTCGCGCAGCCGGCAGTACCCCTCCAGGAAGGTGTGGCCGTCCTGGACGACCAGGCCCATGGGGTCCACGTCGCGCTCGGTGACCTGGTCCAGGTACCCGGACAGGTAGCGCAGGTGCAGGCGCTGGCCCGACTCCAGGGCCTCGGCGCAGCGCCGCCGCGTCTGCTCGACCTGCTCGTCGTCGGAGTCCTCCAGGCGGACCTGCACCGAGTCGGCCAGGGAGCCCAGGGCGGTGCCCGCGGCGGTGCGCAGCTTCTCCGAGACCCGCTTGAGGGCGCCCGACTCCAGGCCCTCGGCCTCGGGCAGCGCCTCCAGCAGCGACAGGCCCACGACCAGGCTGGCCGCCTCGTCGGCGGTCAGCCGCAGCGGCTGGGCCAGCGTGTCGGCGTTGCCGATGATGATCTCGCCGGTCTCCCTGGCCGCGTCCAGGTCCACGTCGATGAGGTCGCCGGGGGTGTACCCGGGCAGGCCGCACATCCACAGCAGGCTCAGGTCGGCGACCACCTGCTTCTCGGTGAGGCCGAAGTGCTCCGCCACCTCCGGCACCCGCACGTCGCGGCCCAGGGCGTAGGGCACGAGCATCAGCAGGCGGCGCAGCTGGTCGGCCGAGCGCGGCCCGCGCGCCGGGCCGCCGCCGGGGGCCGCCTCGGCGGCCGGGGCCGGGTCGGGGTCGGGGACCCCGGCGTCGGCCGTCGCCGACAGGTGCTCGACCACGGCGGCACGGGCCTCGGCGGGTTCGACGATGACGGCGTTGGCGCCGTAGGAGGCCACGTGCTCGACCAGGTCGGGGACGTCGGTGTAGGGGACGGTGAGGACGTCCCAGCCGCCGTCGGCGCCCTCGCGCCCGCCCGGGACCACGCGCAGCGCCCCGCGGCGCAGGGCGTGGGCGGTGTCGGCGCGCACGCGCACGGTGGCGGTCGCCTCCGGCTCGGCCCGGTGCCCGGCCGCCACCGACCGCAGGTCGACGCCCTCGGGCACGACCACGTCGGGGCCGCCGCGCAGGACCTCCACCTCGCCGCGGATGCGGCCCAGGCGGAACACGCGGCGGGCGTCGCGCAGCCGGTCGTGGCCCACCACGTACCAGTGTCCGCGCAGGTTGACGATGCCCCAGGGCTCGACCTCGCGCCGCTCGGGCTCGGACTGGCCGGGTTTGCGGTAGTCGAAGGCGATCGGCCGCCGGTCGCGCACCGCCTGCCAGACCGGCCCGAACGCGGGCTCGTCGGTGCGCATGGCGGGGGTCAGCCCCGGGGCGGCCTCGGTGTCCACCGGCACCCCGGCCGAGCGCAGCTTGAACAGGGCGTTGGCCGCGGCCTCGCCCAGGGAGGCGTGCCGCCAGGCGCGGGCGGCCAGGCCCAGCACCACGGCCTCGTCGGGCAGCAGCTCGATCTCGGGCAGCTCGTAGTCGGCCCGGGAGATGCGGTAGCCCTCCTCGCCGCTGATCGCGTCGCCGGTGCCCACCTGGATGGGGATGCCGCTGTCGCGCAGCTCCCGCTTGTCCCGCTCGAACATGCGCTTGAACGCCTGCTCGCTGTCGGCCTCGGCGTAGCCGTACACCGTACGGCGGATCTCCTGGGCCGTCAGGTGGCGGCGCGTGGACAACAGGCAGATGACCAGGTTCAACTGCCGTTCCGTCTTCCTGCGCGACATCGCCTGCACCCTCTTCTCGCCCGCGTGTGGAATGCCGTCGGCCCCGGGGCGCGTCGTCCCCGTACCGACTCAGCAACGAAGGTACCGTGCCTTGCATGATCCGGTGGCGCCGTGGTGAAGTCCGTGAACTCCTCCCGTCCTGGCCCGGGGTGCGGGTGTGCCTGGCCGCCGTCGAGGACGGCGCGGGCGGGGAGGCGCAGTGCCGGGCGATCGCCTACACCGGTCTGGTGGGCGACCCCCGCCCCGGCGACACCGTGCTGCTCAACACCGGGGCCCTGGACCTGGGGCTGGGCACCGGCGGGTACGCGATGGTGGTGGCCCTGCCCGACCGGCTGCCGCCCGACCGGGAGGGGCCCGGGCACCTGGTCAAGGCGCGGTACACCCCGCTCCAGGCATTGGTGGAGGGCGCCGACGAGCAGGACTCCCCGCACCACGCGACGCTGCGCGACGCGGCCGGGCTGGCGGGCATGCCCGTGGTGGTCGCCGACCTGCACTCGTCGCTGCCCGCGGTGCTGGCCGGGGTGCTGCACGAGCGGCCCGGGGCGCGGGTGGTCAACGTCATGACCGACGGCGGTGCGCTGCCCGCCGCGTTCTCCCGGACCCTCGGGGTGCTGCGCGAGGAGGGGCTGCTGGCGGGGTGCGTGACCACCGGGCAGGCGTTCGGCGGCGACCTGGAGGCGGTGACGGTCCACTCCGGGCTGCTGGCCGCCCGGCACGTGCTGGGCGCGGACGCGGCGGTGGTCTGCCAGGGCCCGGGCAACCTGGGAACCGGGACCCCCTGGGGGTTCTCGGGGGTGTCCTGCGGCGAGGCGGTCAACGCGGCGGCGGTGCTGGACGGGCACCCGGTGGCGGCGCTGCGGGTCAGCGAGGCCGACCCCCGCCCCCGGCACCGGGGGGTGTCCCACCACAGCCTGACGGCCTACGGGCGGGTGGCGCTGGCCCGCGCCGACGTGGTGGTGCCGCTGCTGCCGGGGGTGTTCGGGGAACGGGTGCGCGCCCAGGCGGCGCCGCTGGGCGCCCGGCACACGCTGGTGGACGTGGGTGTGGAGGGCCTGGAGGAGGCGCTGCTGGCGCTGCCGGTGAAGCCCTCCACCATGGGCCGGGGCCTGGAGGAGGACCGGGCGGCGTTCCTGAGCGCGGCCGCCGCCGGCCGCCACTGCGCCGCCCTCATCTGACCCTCAGCGGACGGCCCTCGCCCCCGGCACCTCCTTCACGGGGCCGTCGGGGCCGGGCGCCTGGCCGGGCACCGGGACCGGCCGGGCCGGGGTGAGCGAGTGCGGCGAGGGCTCGTCGAAGAACGCCCCGGGCCGGAACATGGCCAGTGACGTCGGGTCGGCGCGGACCCCCTCGTCCACGCGGATCGCCGCGGGCACGAACACCGCCCCGTCCCCGCAGGTCACACCCCACACGCGGCCCGGTCCCGCCGACACCACCTCGCCCGGGGCGCCGCCCCGGACCCCCTCGTCCAGCATCCCCGGGCACAGGGTGATGCGGCTGCCGCCGAACATCGCGAAGGCGCCCGGGTAGGGGTCGGCCAGGGCCCGCACCAGGCGGTCCACGTCGCGGCCCGAGGCGGTGAAGTCGATGCGCCCGTCGCTGGGCCTGCGGCGCGGCCACACCGACGCGTGCCCGCGCTGGGGCCGCCGTGGCGCGGTGCCCGCCAGCAGGTCGTCGATGCGGGCCGCGAGCATCTCGGCCTGGCGGCGGGCCACCCGGTCGTACAGGCCGGTGGCGGTGATGTCGGGCTCGACGTCGAACCACGCCTGGTCGATGATGTCGCCGGTGTCGCCGCCCCCGTCCAGGTGCAGCAGGGTGACGGCGCTGGCCCGCATGTCGCGCAGGATCGTCCACGGGATGGGGGCGCGGCCCCGGCCGACCGGCAGCGGAGCCGGGTGCAGGCCGACCCCGCCCCGCGGCAGGGCCGCCAGCAGGCGTTCGGGCACGGGGCTGGACCACCCGGCGACGACCAGCAGGGCGACGCCGCGGACGGCGAGCGCGTCGCGGACCTCGTCCGAGCCCAGGTCGGAGGCGCGCAGGTGCTCCAGGTCGTGGCGTCGGGTGACCGCCTCGTAGTCGACGTAGCCGGAGCGGTGGGCGAGTTCGGCGGGGTAGGAGACCACCAGGGACGGCGGGCGTCCCTGGGCGCACAGTTCCTCCAGGGCGGGGACCCCCAGGCTCAGCCCCGACACGTAGCAGTAGCGCAGCCGGTCCTCCACGGACTCCCCCTCCGCTCGGTCCACCTTGGCACGACTCTACGCAGCACAGCGGCGGAGCCGCCGGAGGCCGCCGTCGCTCTGCGTGTCCGGTGCGGCCCGCGGGGAAAGCGCGGGGGCCTCCCGGCGGTCGCCGGGAGGCCCCTGTGCTCGCGGGATGCGGGGGTGCGCTACTCGGTCGCCTCGCCCTCGGGGGACTCCTCGTCCGCGGGGGCCTCCTCACCGCCGTCCTCGGCTCCCTCGGAGGCGCCCTCCTCGGGCTCGGCCGGCGGCGGGTTGTCGAAGGCGCCCAGGACGTCCACCACGAAGACGAGGGTGCCCGCCGGGGCGCCCATCGCCTCCTCCTCTGTCTCGCCGTAGGCCATGTCGCCGGGCACGACCAGGAGCAGGCGGCTGCCGGTCTTCTGGCCGACGATGCCCTCGTCCCAGCCCTTGATCACCGAGCCCGCGCCGATGGTGGTGTCGAAGGGGGCGCCGCCGCGGGTCCAGGTGGAGTCGAACACGGGGTGGTCGCCGTTCTCGTCGGCCTCCCAGCGCACACCGGTGTACTGGACGATGACCTGCTGGCCCTCCTCGACCTCGTCGCCCGTCCCCTCGATCAGCGGGACGACCTCCAGCTCCTCGGGCGCGTCGCCCTCGGGGATCTCGATCGTGGGCTCGCTGTGGCCCTCCTGGGTCACGGTGGGCAGGCCGTCGCCGCCGTCGGTGGTCTGCTCGCCGGGCACCACCGAGCCCATGCCGAAGCGGTCCAGGATGTCGACGACCAGGACGCTGGCGCCCACCTGGGGCGGCTGGCCCATGGACTCGGCCTGGGCCTGCTCCTCCTCGGTCAGCGGCGGGAAGACGTACACCGCGCGGCTGCCGACGGCCTGGTTGACCAGGACCGAGCTGATCTGCTCGGGCATGTCGGTCATACGGATGAGGTCCGGGGCCCCGGTCTCGTAGCTGGACTGGCCCTCGACCGGCTCGCCCTCGCCGGGGCCCGTCCACTGGAACTGGGCGACGTTGGCGATGACGAGGTCGTCGGCGCGGACCAGCTCCTCCTCGCTGGGGCCCTCGTCCACGACACCGGAGAGCTCCTCCTCGGGGGGCTCGATGTCGGGGAAGGCGACCTCGGGCGCCTCGCCGACGTCACCGGTGACGGTGGGCAGCCGGGAGTCGAGCTGGTCACCGTCCATCCGCATGAAGGCGGGAGTGCGCCACTCCTCGGGGATGTTTCCGCAGCTTGAGACCGTCAAAGCGATGACGGTCAGGGGCACCGCGAGGGCGGCGGCACGTCGGTGCATGGGTCACTACCTCTGTTTTCCGGCTCGGGACAGGGTCACACTACCGAAAAGCGCGACCTCCACCACCTCCCCCCGAGGCGGAACATCGGTAACAAAAGGTCACCGCGGCCCTGCGCGGCGCCCCTTTCGAAAGCGCCGGGAGGCGTTCCGGCCCCACTGCGGGGCGGTCCCGACGGCGGGCACGGCACGGCCCCGGCGGCGGGGGAACGCCGCCGGGGCCGCTGGTGCCGCCGGTCACATCCCGGCGATGAGCTTCTCCACCCGCTCGTCCACCGACTTGAAGGGGTCCTTGCACAGCACGGTGCGCTGCGCCTGGTCGTTGAGCTTGAGGTGCACCCAGTCGACGGTGAAGTCGCGGCGCTGCTCCTGGGCGCGGCGGATGAACTCGCCGCGCAGCCGGGCCCGCGTGGTCTGCGGGGGCACCGACTTGGCCTCGAAGATCTTCAGGTCGCCGACCACCCGCTCCATCTGGCCGCGGTTCTGCATCAGGTAGAACAGGCCGCGGTCGCGGTGGATGTCGTGGTAGGTCAGGTCGAGCTGGGCGATCCGGGGCGAGGACAGGGACAGGTCGTGCTTGGCGCGGTAGCGCTCCAGCAGCATGTACTTGGCGACCCAGTCGATCTCCCGGGAGACCGACTCCAGGTTCTGGGTCTCGACCGCCTCCAGGGTGCGCTGCCACAGCTCCAGGACCCGCTTGCCGGTCGCGTCGGTGCCGTGCCGGTCGACGTAGCTCTGCACCTTCTCCAGGTACTCGCGCTGGATCTCCAGCGCGCCCGCCTCGCGCCCGTTGGCCAGGCGCACCTTGCGGCGGCCGGTCATGTCGTGGCTGACCTCGCGGATCGCCCGGATCGGGTTCTCCAGGGTGTAGTCGCGCATGACCACGCCCGCCTCGATCATCCGCAGCACCAGGTCGGTGGAGCCCAGCTTGAGCAGGGTGGTGGTCTCGCTCATGTTGGAGTCGCCGACGATGACGTGCAGGCGGCGGAAGCGCTCGGCGTCCGCGTGCGGCTCGTCGCGGGTGTTGATGATCGGCCGGGACCTGGTGGTGGCGGAGGAGACGCCCTCCCAGATGTGCTCGGCACGCTGGCTGACGCAGTACAGGGCGCCGCGCGGGGTCTGCAGGACCTTTCCGGCCCCGCAGATGATCTGCCGGGTGACCAGGAAGGGGATGAGCACGTCGGCCAGCCGCCCGAACTCCCCGTGCCGGCCCACGAGGTAGTTCTCGTGGCAGCCGTAGGAGTTGCCGGCGGAGTCGGTGTTGTTCTTGAACAGGTAGATGTCCCCGGCGATGCCCTCCTCGTGCAGGCGCTGCTCGGCGTCGACCTGCAGCCCCTCCAGGATGCGCTCGCCGGCCTTGTCGTGCGCCACCAGGTCCACGAGGCTGTCGCACTCGGGGGTGGCGTACTCGGGGTGGCTGCCCACGTCCAGGTAGAGGCGGGCGCCGTTGCGGAGGAACACGTTGCTGCTGCGCCCCCAGGAGACCACCCTCCGGAAGAGGTAGCGGGCGACCTCGTCCGGCGACAGCCGGCGCTGTCCCCGGAAGGTGCACGTGACCCCGTACTCGTTCTCCAGCCCGAAGATCCGTCGTTCCACGCGGCCTCACCAACTTCCCGTCACCGTCGGCCCGGGACGACGGGGCCGCGTCGTCCGCCGGCCGGTGCGGCGCCCGCGGGGCGCCGCACCGCTTCTGCTATGCGTCGTCCTCGGTGGTGGTACCGCCGGGGGCGGCCCCGCCGCGCCCCTCCTGGAGGAGGGAGACCAGGCGCTGCCCCTGGATGCGGCGGAACTTGCGGTGCTCCCTGGAGCGCTCCAGGACGGCGACCTCCAGGTTGGCCGCCTCCAGCTCGCGCTCCTCGCCGTTCTCCCTGGCCAGGGCGTGGGTGGCGGCGTTGAGCGCGGCAGCGAGGGAGGCGGTCGCGGAGAACCGGTCCTTGAGCGCCTGGGAGACGTGGTCGGAGGACCCGCCCACCGCGACGAACCCCTGCTCGTCGACGATGGAGCCGTCGAAGGTGATGCGGTAGATCTCGTCGCCGTCGGCGGTGTCGCCGACCTCGGCGACGACGATCTCCACCTCCCAGGGCTTGAGGCTCTCGCTGAACACCGTGCCCAGGGTCTGGGCGTAGATGTTGGCGAGCTGGCGCCCGCTGACGTCGCGGCGGTCGTACTGGTACCCGCGCACGTCCGCGAAGCGCACGCCCATCAGGCGCAGGTTCTCGAACTCGGGGTAGCGGCCGACCGCCGCGAAGGCGATGCGGTCGTAGAGCTCGCTGATCTTGTGGAGTGTGCGGGAGACGTTGTCCGCCACCAGCAGGATGCCGCCCTCGTACTGCAGGACGACGGCGCTGCGGCCGCGCGCGATGCCCTTGCGCGCGTAGTCCGCCTTGTCCTTCATCTGCTGTTCGGGGGCGACGTAGAACGGCATCGACACCGCGGATCGTTTCCTTACCTAGAAGTCCAATGGGGCGGGTGGGGCCGGGCCGGCGGCTCAGGCCAGGGGGGCGGTGGGGCCGTCCGGGTGGACGGCGCGCCCCTCGACCACCTCGGTCGCCAGGCGGGCGACGTCCTCGGCGGGCAGGCGGCGGTGGCCGTCCGCGGTGATCACGTCGACCAGGGGGAAGATCCTGCGGTGCAGGTCGGGGCCTCCGGTGGCGGAGTCGTCGTCGGCCGCGTCGTAGAGGGATTCCAGGGCGGCCTTGACGGCGTCCGTCTCCGTGAGGTCATCGCGGTAGAGCTTCTTGATGGAGCCCTTGGCGAAGACCGACCCGGAGCCGATGGAGTAGTAGCGCTGCTCCTCGTAGCGGCCGCCGGTCGCGTCGTAGCTGAAGACGCGGCCGCGGCCCTCGTTCTCGTCGAAGCCGACGAAGAGGGGGACCACGACGAAGCCCTGCATGGCCAGGCCGAGGTGGCCGCGGACCATCTGCGCGAGCTTGTTCGCTTTGCCCTCGAGGGAGAGCGAGCGGCCCTCCATCTTCTCGTAGTGCTCCAGTTCCACCTGGTAGAGACGGGCCAATTCGATACCGAAGCCGGCGGAGCCCGCAATGGCCACCGCGGAGAACTCGTCCGTTCGATAAACTTTTTCCATGTCGCGGTTGGCGATCACGTTGCCCTGGGTGGCGCGCCGGTCGCCCGCGATCAGAACGCCCCCGGGGAAGGTCAGCGCGACGATCGTCGTCGCGTCGGGGGCGAGGTGCTCGGCGGCGGCCCCCTGCGCCTGTGCCGACAGTCCGTGGCCGGGCATCAGTTCAGGCCTGACCTCCCGGAGAAACTCGGTGAAGGACGAGGTCCCCGCACTCATGAAAGCGGCGGGCAACCCCTTGCCCTCGAACCCTTCGAACACGCGACTCCCTCCACTCGCGCCCCGCCCCGACGCGGGCGGGACGCCTCGTCCTCAGTCTTCTCGGATCAGACCCTAGCCGGGTCCGCGGCGGCGCCGACGGCATCGCCGGTGCGCTGTCAGCGAACCGCCGCGGGGCCGGGCCGCCGGGCTACTGTCCGCCCTTCTGCACGAACTGCCGGACGAAGTCCTCGGCGTTGCTCTCCAGCACGTCGTCGATCTCGTCGAGGATGTCGTCGACGTCCTCGTCCAGCTGGTCCTTGCGCTCCTGAACGTCGGCGGAGGCCTCGACCTCTTCTACCTCTTCGTCGCGGCGCGACGCGTGCTTCTGACCGCCGGTGTCCTTCGCCATACCTGCTACCTCCCGTTCGGGGCTCTCGCCCTTATCTTGGCCCAACACCGGGCACCTCAACCCACTTCCCGGAGCCCGATACCGGCTGGTTACCTCGAACCACGGGGCGTACGCGCGGCCGGAATCCGCACCGGCGGCCCCCGCTCCCGGGCGCGTCGCGCCGTGACCGGCCCTGCGGCGGCGCCCGTCAGGCCGGGGGCGCGGGCGCGCGAGGGCTCGGCCGGACCGGGCGCTGCGGGCCGGTGCTCGGATGATCCCAGGTGGTGACCGAACGGAAAAGCGGGAATACCCGGGGTCACGGGCCCACGGGGCCCGCTCCCCCCGCCCCTTCCCACAAGGAAGTCACCCCCATGAAGCACTCCCCCGCTCTGGCCGCGCTGGGCCTGGCCGCCGCGATGCTCGCGTCGGCCGGCCCCGCGGCGGCCGACACCGTCGAGGACGCGCTGGTCCGGGACCTGGGCCTGACCGCCGAGCAGGCGCACGGGCTGCCGCGGGCGCAGGCCCGGGCCGCGGAGATCGACGCCGCGGCCGCGGACCTGGACGCCTACGCCGGGTCGGTGTTCGACGTCCGGACGCGCGTGCTGACGGTCCACGTCACCGACGGGTCCGCCGTGGCCGCCGTCGAGGCGCTGGGCGCCGCGGCCGAGGTCGTCGACGGCGACCCGGACGAGGCCGTCCGCGCGCTGAACGCCGCCGAGCCCCCCGAGGGCGTCGTCGGCTGGTACCCCGAGGCCGGCGCCGTCGTGGTGGAGGTCCTCCCCGGCTCCGGGGTGTCCGCCGCCGACCTGGGCGTGCCGGACGACGCGGTGCGCCTGGTCGAGGCCGCCCGGCCGTCGACCTACGGGCGGATCATCGGCGGCCACCGTTTCACCGCCTACGGCGGCAGCTGCACCATCGGCTTCTCGGCGCGCGGCGACGGCGTCGAGGGCTTCCTGACCGCCGGCCACTGCGGCCGCCCCGGGGACGTCCTCCAGGGCCCCGACGGTCCCGTCGGCGTGTTCCGGCACTCGGTCTTCCCCGGTTCCGACGGCGCGTTCGTGCAGGTCTCCCCGCCCTGGGTGGTGACCAACCTGGTCGAGCGCTACAGCACCGCATACCTGGAGGTGGCGGGCTCCACGCCCGCCCCCGTGGGGTCGGCGCTGTGCATGTCCTCGCCGTCCTACGGCTGGCAGTGCGGCACCCTCCAGGCCCGCAACCAGACCGTGAGCTACCCCCAGGGGACCGTGCGCGGCCTGTTCCGGACGAACCTGTGCGCGGGCCCCGGGGACTCGGGCGCGCCCATCGTGGCCGGGGCCCAGGCCCAGGGGATCGTCTCGGGCGGCTCCGGTTCGCCCGGGGGCGGGTGCACCACGTTCGGCCAGGAGGTGAACCCCCTGCTGGCGATGTGGGGGCTGACCCTGGTGACCTCGTGACGGCCCCCTTCCGGGAGTAGGCCCTCCGCGACGGGGCCGGGCCGCGGCCCGGCCCCTCCTCGTTCCGGCCCCCTCGCCCCGGCGCGCCCCCGGCCGATCCGGGACCGGTCGCGCCTCCGCGGGCGGCGGCACCGTGACCTCGGTTGTTACCGCCGTGTAGCCACGCGGTCACGAAGGGGACGGGGTCCCGTGACCGGATCCGGCCAGGGAACCCCCCTTGCGGCACCCGGCTTTACGCGCAGGGTAACCGGACGACTGCGGAAAAATACAGGTCGTTCAACATTCGACTACCAACAGCCACCGCGGGACCCCGTCTCATCGGATGATCCCCTTGCCACTTGGGCGCTTTCCGGAGAAAGCGGGTCTTTCCCTCGCCAAAGTGTCCACTTATGGTTTGGAATCGTTTACCGAGCGTCTCGGTGAGCTTCGCGGAGTGGACCAATCCCACTCCGCGGAAGGGCCGCCCGTCCCCACCGGAACGGGAGCCCATTCCCCCGTCAATCCCCCTGGAGAGTAGGGATCATGCGACCCTCCCCCGTTATCTCCGCCGTCGGAACGGGAGCCCTGGCCTTCGGCCTGGTGCTCGCCATGTCCCCCGGCGCCTACGCGGCGACCGCACCACAGACCCCCGTGGCCGATGACAGCGCCGCCACCATGCAGGAGGCACTGGCCCGCGACCTCGACCTGACCCAGGCCGAGGCCACCGAGCTCCTGGAGGCCCAGGAGGACGCCCTGGACGTCGACGCCGAGGCGACCGAGGCCGCCGGCGACGCCTACGGCGGCTCGCTCTACGACATCGAGACCCAGGACCTCACCGTCCTGGTCACCAGCGCCGACGCCGTCGCGGCGGTCGAGGCGACCGGTGCGCAGGCCGAGGTCGTCGAGTACGGCACCGAGGGCCTGGCCGAGGTCGTCGAGGCCCTCGACGCGGCCGACGCCCCCGAGGGTGTCACCGGCTGGTACCCGGACGTCGCGAGCGACACCGTCGTCCTGGAGGTCCTGGAGGGCACCGACGTCGACGCGCTCCTGGCCGACGCCGACGTGGACGCCTCCGCCGTCGAGGTCGTCACCACCGACGAGGCCCCGCAGCTGTACGCGGACATCATCGGCGGCCTGGCCTACTACATGGGCGGCCGCTGCTCGGTCGGCTTCGCCGCCACCAACAGCGCCGGCCAGCCGGGCTTCGTCACCGCGGGCCACTGCGGCACCGTGGGCACCGGCGTGACCATCGGCAACGGCCAGGGCACCTTCGAGCGCTCGGTCTTCCCGGGCAACGACGCCGCGTTCGTGCGGGGCACCTCGAACTTCACCCTGACCAACCTGGTCAGCCGCTACAACGGCACCTACCAGTCCGTCACCGGCACCACCCAGGCGCCGATCGGGTCGGCGATCTGCCGCTCCGGCTCCACCACCGGCTGGCGCTGCGGGACCATCCAGGCCCGCAACCAGACGGTCCGCTACCCGCAGGGCACCGTGAACGCGCTCACCCGCACCAACGTGTGCGCCGAGCCCGGCGACTCCGGCGGCTCCTTCATCTCCGGCTCGCAGGCGCAGGGCGTCACCTCCGGCGGCTCCGGCAACTGCTCCAGCGGCGGCACCACCTACTACCAGGAGGTCCTGCCGATGGTGAACTCGTGGGGCGTGCGGATCCGCACCAGCTAGTCGTCCCGCCCACCCCCTCCCCCGGTGTCCCCGCCCGCGCGCACAGCGCGGGCGGGGACGCCCCCGTTCCCCCGCGGGTCCCCGGCCGGGAGGGCCCGCCCCTTTCCCGGACTCGGGGATGCGCGGGCCTCAGGCCCGGTGGACGACCTTCCCGTCCAGCACGGTCAGCCAGGCGTTCACCGAACGCAGCTCATCCGGGCCCAGCCCCTCGACGGCGCGGTCCAGGACCACGACGTCGGCCAGGTACCCCGGCCGGAGGGCGCCGAGCCGGTCCTCCATCCCCACCGCGTGGGCGGCGTCCAGGGTGTGCGCCCGCAGCGCCTCGTGCAGGGTGACCGCCTGGTCGGCGCCGATCTCGTCGCCCTCGCGGGTGGTGCGCCCCACCGCGTTGGCGATGGTGTCCATCGGGCGCAGGCTGGAGACGAACGCGTCGCTGGACAGCGCCGGGCGCAGGCCCAGGTCGAGCTCCTCGCGCATCGGCTGGAGCCGGTGGGCCCGGTCCCCCAGGCGGCGCAGGAAGTCGCGCCCGCTGTCGTAGAGGAAGTTGGGCTGGTTGACCGGGATGACCCCGTACTCGGTGAACCGCTTGGCCTGCTCCACCGTCGGGTACCCGCAGTGCTCCACCCGCGGGCGCGGGTCGGGCCCGGACACCTTCGCCGCCGACGCGATCGCGGCCAGGGTGTGCTCCATCGCGGCGTCGCCCTGGGTGTGGATCGCCACCTGCCAGCCCTCGCGGGCGGCCCGGGTCACCAGGTCCACCAGCTGGTCGGGGTGGTGGTACAGGCTCCCGGCGAACTGGCCCCGCTCGCCGTAGGGGACGGTGAACTTGGCGGTGCCGCCCAGCAGGGTGCCGTCGGAGTAGAACTTCATGCCGGTCAGGCGCAGCCAGTCGTCGCCGAACGGCGAGGCCAGCCCCGCCTGGGTGAGGGCGTCGAGCTGGTGGGACAGCGGCATGCCGAAGGTGCGCAGCGGCAGCGTCCCGGCGTCCCGCGCCGCCCGGTACACGCGCAGCTCGCGCGCCGACACCTGCGGGTCGCACACGGTGGTCACGCCGGCGGAGAGGTAGGGGCGGGCGGCGTCGGACAGCCAGCCCAGGAGGTGCTCGGTGGGCAGGTCGGTGTGGAAGTTGGGCCCGTGGCAGCCGATGTCGACGGCCAGCGGCAGCAGCAGCTCCATCGCGGCGTCGGTGACCATGCCGGTGAGGCGGCCGCCCTCGTCGCGCACGAACGAGCCGCCCGCCGGGTCGGGCACGTCCTCGCCGATGCCGCTCCAGGCCAGGGCCGCGGAGTTGACGACGGCCTGGTGACCGGACACGTGGTAGACGATGACGGGGTGCTCGGTGGTGGCCGCGTCCAGGTCGCGTCGGGTGGGGCGGCCCCCGGGGTACTTGGCGTCGTCCATGGAGAAGGCGCGGATCCACTGCCCGGCCGGGGTGCGGGCGGCCTCGGCGGCGACGGCGGCGACCAGCTCGGCGGCGCTGCCCACCCGGGGGTAGCGGGCGTCCACGGCGGCCAGGGACTCGGCGGTGGACAGCAGGTGGTTGTGCGGGTCGATGAACCCGGGCAGGACGGTGCGCCCGCCCGCGTCGATCTCGGTGGCGCCGGGCCCGGCCGCGGCGCGGGCCTGCTCGGCCGTGCCGGCCAGGAGCACGCGCCCGTCGCGCACGGCCAGTGCCTCGGCGCGGGGGCGGGAGTCGTCCATGGTCAGGACGGCGGCGTTGTGGATGAGCAGGCCGGACACGGCTTCCTCCTCGGTTCGGATGCGGGTGGGAGCCCCGGGGCGGGCCGGAGGACGGCCGGCCCGCCCGGGGGGACGGAAGAACGTCGATCGGTGCTTCCGGTTCGGGGGGTGTCGGGGGGTGCGCCCGGTTCAGGCCGACGCGGACTCCAGCAGGTCGGCGTCGCGGTGCCGGGGCGCGTTGGCCAGGCAGATGATGCTGACCACCGCCATCGCCATCAGCAGGCCCGCCACCGGCAGGATGCTGCCGGTCGCCGCGTACAGCGCGGTGCAGGCCAGCGGCGACAGGCCGCCGAAGATCGCGCCGGCGACCTGGTAGGCGATGGAGATGCTGGTGTAGCGGGCCCGCGGCGGGTACATCTGCGCGAGCACCCGGGCGATCGGGCCGTAGACCGCGGCCATGGCCAGGCGCATGACGCACAGCGACAGGAAGATCAGGCCGACGCTGCCGGTCTCCAGGACCAGGAACTGCGGGATCGCCAGGACGATGACGCCGACCAGGCCGATGGTGACCACGCGGACGGTGCCGAAGCGGTCGCCCAGCCAGGACACCCCCAGGGTGGCGACCAGCTCCACGAACGCGGCCAGGCTCAGGCCGTTCAAAATGACCTGTTCGCTGATGCCGACCTCGGTGACCCCGTACCCCTGGAGGAAGGTGGTGACGATGTAGTAGCCGCCGACCGCGACCGGCAGGATCCCGATGCCCAGCAGCAGCGGCCGCCAGGAGGTGCGCAGCGCCTCGCGCACGGGCAGCTCGGTGGGCGCGCCCTTCTGCTGCGCAGCCTCGAAGACCGGGGACTCCTCCACCTTGAGGCGGATGAACAGGCCGACCAGGACCAGCAGCACCGACGCCAGGAACGGCAGGCGCCAGGCCCAGTCGTGGAGGGCGTCGGCGTTCCAGGCGGCGATGAGGCCGAACGAGCCGGTGGCCAGCAGGGCGCCGGCCGGGTTGCCCAGCTGGGCGAAGGAGCCGTAGAAGGTCTTGCGGTCCTCGGGCGCGTGCTCGACCGCCATGAGGACGGCGCCGCCCCACTCGCCGCCGACGGCGATGCCCTGCACGAACCGCAGCACCACCAGGAGCAGCGGGGCGAGGAACCCGACCTGCTCGTAGGTGGGCAGCAGGCCGACGCAGAAGGTGGCCACGCCCATCATGAGCAGGGTGATGACCAGGGCCGACTTGCGGCCGAGCCGGTCGCCGTAGTGGCCGAAGACCAGGCCGCCCAACGGCCTGGCGAAGAAGCCGACGGAGAAGGTCGCGAAGGAGGCCATCAGGCCCACGACCGGGTCCGTCCCGGCGGGGAAGAACTGGGTGGCGAAGACCAGGGCCGCGGCCGTGGCGTAGACGTAGAAGTCGAACCACTCGATGGTGGTGCCGACGAAGGCCGCCACGGCCGCACGCGCGGGGTGCGAGGACGTGGGGGCGGTCCGCTCTGACATGGGAACTCCGGTTGCGTGTGGCGCGATCGTCGGGCGCTGCTCAGGTGTTGTTGTGACCGTAGACACTCCCCTGTCACCGGCGCCGGGATGTTCCGCACAGGGCGTACCGTGACAAAAGTGCGGCGCGCACAGTCGGTCCCACCGCGCGCCGCCGGGACGCACGACCGGGACCCGGGAGCAGCCGTGAGCATCACCGTCCGCGACATCACCTCGGCACCGCACCTGGAGGTGTACGCCTCGGCCGGGTCCCCGGAGCTGGACCGGGTGGTGCGCTGGGCGCACGTCACCGAACTGCCCGACCCGGTGCGCTGGCTGCGCGGCGGCGAACTGGTGCTGACCGTGGGGCTGGGCCTGGGGTCCGGCGAGGAGGAGCGGCGCGCCTATGTCCGGCGGCTGCACCGGGCGGGGTGCGCGGCGCTGGCCTTCGCCATCGACGTGTGGCTGGGCGGGACGATCCCGCCGGAGGTGCTGGACGAGGGCGACCGGCTCGGCTTCCCGGTGCTGCGGGTGGAGGGCGAGACGTCGTTCATCGCCGTGGTGGAGACCGTGGCCGACCACTACGCCGCCGAGCGGAGCCGGGAGCAGGGCAGGGTGCTGGCCGCCCAGGACGCGATGGCGCGGGCGGCGCTGCGCTCGGGGCCGGCGGGGGTGATGCACGAGCTGGCGTCGGCGGCGTCCGGGGAGTGCCTGCTGCTGGACCGCAACGGGATGACCAGCCGGGCCGTCCCGGACGCCGAGCCGGCCTGGCACGCGCCGGTGCGCGCCGCGGTGGCCGGGTCCGGCGGCACGCCGGGCATGCGGGTCCTGGCCGGGGACGGCCGGGGCACGGCGGGCGCGGACGGTCCGGGCGCCGCCGAGGCGGACGGCACGGGCCCAGGGACGGGCGGTGCGGCGGACGGCGAGGGGGTGATCCTGCTGCAGACGCTGGGCACCACCGGCCGGACGCTGGGGTGGCTGGCGCTGCGCTGCGCCGCCCCCTCCACGAGCGTGCGGGTGCTGGCCAACCACGCCGCGTCGCTGCTGGCGGTGGACCTGCTGCACTCGCGCGACGCGCGCCGGGCGATCTTCCGCGAACGCGCCCCGCTGCTGCGGGCCGCCGTGCTGGGCGGGCCGGTGGGCGTTCCGCTCACGCTGCCGCCCCCGCCCTGGGAGGTGGTCTGCTATCGGACCGGCGGGGAGCGCGACCCCGCTCCGGGGACGCCGAGCGCGCTGGACGCGGCGGCGGACGCCCTGGTGGACGTGCTCGGGGACACCGGTGCCGCGCAGAGCACGGGGCTGTGCCCGCTGGACGGGGTGCTGGTGGCGGTGCTGCCCGACACGGGCCGCCCGCACGCCGGAGAGCGCCTGCTCGCACTGCTGCCGGGGGTGCCGGCGGCGGGGGCCTGCCGGGCGCGCGGGCCGGCCGACCTGGCCTCGGCGGTGTCCCGGGCCCGCGACGCGGTCCCCCCGCAGGGGTACCGGCACGTGGACGAGGCGGACGCCTGGGCGCTGCTGCGGTCGGCGGTCCCCGAGAGCGGGTCGCGGGCGTTCACCGAGGCCGTGCTGGGGCCGCTGCTGGAACACGACGTGCGCAACGGGACGGAGCTGGCGCACACCCTGCGGCACTACCTGGACTCCGGGGCGCAGGTGGAGGGGACCGCCCGGGACCTGGGGGTGCACCGCAACACGCTGCGGGCGCGGCTGCGCACCGCCGAGCGGGTGCTGGGCCGCCCGCTGTCCGATCCGCGGACCCGGCTGGAGCTGTGGACGGCGCTGAGCCTGCACCCCCTGCGCTGCACCGACGGCACCTGGCACGACTGAGCGCCCGCGGGGGCACCGGCGGTCCTCCCCGCCGCACGTGGGGAGGACCGCCGGCGGTCAGGCGGCGACGGTGTAGAGCCGTCCGGAGTGGGCGTCGGTCTCGATCTCGTCGACGAAGGCGACGGCGTAGTCGGCGTCGCTGAGCCGGCTGCGCCCGTGCTCGTCGGTGAGGACGACGTCGCCGCCGGTCCGGTAGCGGCCGGTGCGCTCGCCCTCGCTGACGAGTTCGACCGGCGGGGCCAGGTAGGTCCACCGCAGGTCGAGGCTGATCTGGTAGAGGAAGTAGGCGCGTTCCAGGGAGCGCGCCAGGTCGCGCAGGGGGCCGCGGGCCATCCTGCTCTGCCAGTAGGTGGCGGTCCTGGACTCGTCGGCGTACAGGTGTCCGTGGCTGCCGGCCACGAGGAGCCGCACGGGGGTTCCGGTGAGCAGCGAGATCAGGTGGCGGTCGACCTCTATGTGGTCGCGTTCGCGGCCCACCTGGGCCTGGTGGGCGTTGACGAGGACGTCCAGGCCGTCGAGGTCGCCGTAGCCGATCTCCAGGGGGTCGCGGCGGATGTCGCACACGTCGTGCCCTCGCTGACGGGCTTCGGCGGCGATGAGCGCTCCGATGCCCGTGGTCGCGCCGATGACACCGATCCGCAGGGAAGTGGCGTTGTCTTGCATGGCGGGTCCTTAGGGACAGGTGCTGTGACCCGGTGCGGGGCCGTCGAACCCGAAGGAACGGCCCCCACCGAGGAGAATGAAGTGACGGAGAGGTCTCCGCCACGTACACAGAACTTACCGGAGAGGTCTCCGCCAGGCAATCCCGAAAACCTGTGACGCGAGCCGCAGCACCCTCGGAAAACACCGTCTGAACTGGGATGACAAAAAATCGAAATATCGGCTAACCTATGACGGAGAGATCTCCGCCAACGAAGGACCACGACCGTGTCGACCAAGCGCGTCGAGCAGCTGCACGCCCAGGGCGTCCGCACGCGCGCCCACCTGCTGGAGACCGCCCGCGAGGCGTTCTCCACGTGCAGTGACGCCTCCCTGAACTCCATCGCCAAGAAGGCCGGGGTGGGCATCGGCACCCTGTACCGGCACTTCCCCACCCGCGAGGACCTGGTCTTCGAGCTGTACCGCGCCGAGGTGCAGCAGATGGCGCAGGCCGCCGACGACCTGCTCGACGAGCACCCGCCGCTGGACGCCTTCAAGCTGTGGCTCACCCGGTTCGCCCGGTACGCCATGACCAAGGCCGGCCTCATCGGGGCGCTCCAGAGCGCCACCAGCAGGGGCCGGTTCGCCCAGGAGGCCCGCGGGCCGCTCACCTCCGCGCTCCAGCGGCTGCTCGACGCCAACCGCGCCGCCGGGACCCTGCGCGAGGACCTCGAACCCGACGACGTGCTGCTGGCCATCGCCGGGCTGTACCAGCTCGACCCGGCGGGCGACTGGGAGCCGCGCGCCAGGCGCCTCCTCGAACTCGTCTGCCTGGGCCTGTGCCGCCGGGACACCGTCCTGCCGGGCGGGACCGTACGGGCCTGACCCCGCGCCCCGGGCGGGGCGGTCAGGGCAGGATCGAGTCCACGTAGCCGCCGTCCACCCGCAGGGCGCCGCCCGTGGTGGCCGAGGCCAGCGGCGAGGCGAGGTAGACGACCATGTTCGCGATCTCCTCGGGCTCGATGAGCCGCTGGATCAGGGACATCGGGCGGTGCTCGCGCATGAACACCCGCTGCGCCTCCTCCCAGGGCAGGTCCCGGTCCACCAGCTCGTAGACGAAGTCCTCGACCCCGCCGGTGTGCGTGGGCCCGGCGATGACGGAGTTGACGGTGACCCCGGACCCGGCGGCCTCCTTGGCGAAGCCCCGGGTGACCGAGAGCAGGGCGGTCTTGGTCATGCCGTAGTGGATCATCTCGGCGGGGACCACCACCGCCGAGTCGCTGGCGATGTTGAGGACGCGGCCCCAGGAGCGCTCCACCATGCCGGGCAGGTAGGCCCGGGTCGTGCGCACCGCGGTCAGGACGTTGACCTCGAAGTAGCGGCGCCACTCCTCGTCGGTGATCTCCAGGGCGGGGCGGGCGCCGAAGACGCCCAGGTTGTTGACCAGGACGTCCACGGCGGGGACGGCGTCCAGGACGCGCCGCAGGCCGCCGTCGTCGGTCAGGTCGCCGGGGGCGGCGACCAGGTCGGCGCCGGGGTGCTCGGCGGCGATGCGCTCCAGCGCGCGGTCCACGGTCTCCGGGCCGCGCCCGTTGACCGCGACCCGCGCCCCGGCGCGGACCAGGCCGGTCGCGATCGCCGCGCCGATGCCCTGGGTGGATCCGGTGACCAGCGCCGTCTTCCCGCTGAGGTCGATCTGCATGGTGCGCCCTTCGTCGGAGTCGGGAACGAAGATAGTTGCGCACGCGCTCTAAGCGCAAGAGCACATAACCGGCGTGTCGCCCGTACCGGGCGATCAGGCCCGGACGGCGGCGACGGCCTCGTCCCAGAGGTCTTCGAGGGGGACCGCCCCGTCGACGCGGAGCCAGGTGTCCGTGGCGACGTCGATGCAGGTGAGCGCGGTGGCGATGATCGCGGCGGCACGGTGGTCGGCGCTCACCCCGTCGAGGCCGTGCGCCTCGCGCAGGCGCCGGGCGAGCTCGGGGACCAGGACCTCCTGCCAGGCGAGGTGCTTCTCCAGGCTGCGGGCGCGCAGCGACGGGGTCCCGTGCAGCATCCGCCCGATGCGCAGCTCCTCCTCGGGGCCGCCGGAGGCCTCCTCGCGCAGCGCCATCAGCGCGGCCCGGACCGCCGCCCAGGGCTCCTCCCCGGAGGGGCGCGCGGCCAGCGCCGCGCCGATGCGGTGCCCCCGCTCGATCATGTCGCCCAGGACCACGTCCTCCTTGGTCGCGAAGTAGCGAAAGAAGGAGCGGCGGGAGATCCCGGCGGCCTCGGCGATCTGGTCGACGGTGGTCTCCTCGAAGCCCTGGTCCAGGAAGAGCGCCATCCCGGCCTCGGCGATCTCGCGGTGGACCGCGCGGCGCGTGCGCTCCCGCAGGCCGGGGGTCGGTTCTCCGGTCGTCATCCCGCCAGCCTACAAGGAAAGGCACCCAGAGGCGATCTTGACACCGAGTGTCACACATGGCGTAGGGTGTCGCCATGACCCTTGATCATGCCTCCCAGACCACACTCATCACCGGTGCCAGCTCCGGCATCGGCGCGGCCCTGGCCCGCCTGCTCGCCGCACGCGGCTCCGACCTGGTACTCGTCGCCCGCCGCACCGAACGGCTGGAGGCCCTGGCCGCCGAACTGCGCGGGGCCCACGGCGTCCGCGTGGAGACCGTCTCGGCCGACCTCGTCCGCCCGGGCGCGGGCCGGGACCTGGCCGCCGAGGTCGACCGCCGCGGCATCCGCGTGACGAGCCTGGTCAACAACGCGGGGATCGGCGCCGACGGCACGTTCGCCGAACAGGACCCCGACGAGCTGGAGGCGCTGCTCGCGCTCAACGTGACCGCGCCGGTGGACGTGTCACGGGCGTTCATCGGGCGGCTGGACCCGGGTGGCTACCTGGTCAACATCGCGAGCATGGCCGCCTACCAGCCGATCCCGGGGATGGCGGTGTACGCGGCGAGCAAGGCGTTCGTGCTGAGCTTCACCGAGGCGCTGTGGTGGGAGACCCGCGGGAGCGGTCCGCGCACCCTGGCGTTCTCGCCGGGCCTGACCCGCACGGAGTTCTTCGACGGGATCGGCACCGAGGGGTACCCGGGGGACTTCCGGACGCCCGAGCAGGTCGCCGCGGCGCTGGTGCGCGCCCTGGACCGGCGCCGGTCGGCCCCCAGCGCGCTGTCGCGGGCGGCCGACGCCGCCGCCCCGTTCCTGCTCCGGCTGTTCAGTCGCCGGTCGGCCGTCCTGACCACCGCCCGCGTCGCCGGTTCGGCGGACCTGGTGCGCAAGAACCGGGCCGCGGCGGTGTGAGCCCGGTCCGGGTCAGCCGGCGGACGGGGGGACGCGGTCGGCGGGGAAGCCGCCGGTGGCGATCGGGCCCCAGCGCCGCGGGGTCACCCGGACCAGCGCCTTGCCCTGGCGGCGCATCGCCTCCCGGTACTCCGCCCAGTCCGGGTGCTCGCCCGCGATCACGCGGAAGTACTCCACCAGCGGCTCGACGGCCTCCTCGCCGTCCAGTACCTCGGCCTCCCCGTCCACCTGCACCCAGGCGCCGCCGAAGTCGTCGGACAGCACCACCACGCTCACCCGGGGGTCGCGCGCGGCGTTGCGGGCCTTGGCCCGCTCCGGGTACGTGGAGACGACGATCCGCCCCTGCCCGTCGACACCGCAGGTCACCGGGGAGGCCTGCGGCCCGCCGTCGCCGCGGCGGGTGATCAGCAGCGCGTTGTGCCGGGGCCGCACGAACTCCAGCAGCCCGGCCAGGTCGACGGTGGTGTTGGTCGCGATCGAAGGACTCATGGACCTCTCTCCTCAGCGGGAACGGGCCCAGCCTATCCCCGCGGGCCCCTGCCGTTCCGGGTCCCGCGCCCCGGGTCCCGGCGTGCGGCGGGGCGGGGGCGCACGCCGCCCCCGCCCCGCCGCGCGCCCGCGGTCAGCGCCCGCCCGACAGCACCGCCACCAGGTCGGCCGCCGTCGGCGAGGCGTCCAGCAGCTTCCCCACGTGCTCCTTCGTCCCGCGGCGGGGCTCCAGGGTGGGCACCCGCTGCAGCGAGTCGTAGCCCGGCAGGTCGAAGATCACCGAGTCCCACGACGCCGCCGCCACCGAGTCCGCGTACTTGGCCAGGCACCGGCCGCGGAAGTACGCCCGGGTATCCTCCGGCGGCTCGGTGACCGCCCGCTGCACCTGGGACTCCTCCAGCAGCCGCTTGACCCGCCCGCGCGCCGCCAGCCGGTTGTAGATCCCCTTGTCCGGCCGCACGTCCGAGTACTGCAGGTCCACCAGCTGCAGCCGCGGGTGCGACCAGTCCAGCCCGTCCCGGGAGCGGTACCCCTCCAGCACCTTGAGCTTGGCCACCCAGTCCAGCTCGTCGGCCAGGTCCATCGGGTCGTTGCCCAGCCGGGTCAGCGCCGACTCCCACCGGTCCAGCACGTCGGCGGTGTCGGGGTCCACGTCCGTGCCGTAGCGGTCCTCCACGTACTTGCGCGCCTGGTCCAGGTACTCGCCCTGGAGCTCCAGCGCGGTCATCCGGCGCCCGTCGCGCAGCTTCACGCGGTGCGCCAGCGTCGGGTCGTGGGACACCGCCCGCAGGTCGGCGACCGGGGTCTCCAGGGACAGGTCCACGCTGATGAACCCGTCCTCGATCATCGACAGCACCAGCGACGTCGTCCCCAGCTTGAGGTAGGTGGAGATCTCGCTCATGTTGGCGTCGCCGATGATCACGTGCAGCCGCCGGTACTTGTCCGGGTCGGCGTGCGGTTCGTCCCGCGTGTTGATGATGGGACGCTTCAGCGTGGTCTCCAGCCCCACCTCGACCTCGAAGAAGTCGGCGCGCTGGGAGAGCTGGAAGCCGGTCCCCTGCCCGTCGGAGCCGATGCCCACCTTGCCCGCGCCCACCACCACCTGGCGGGACACGAAGAACGGGACGAGGTGGCGCACGATGTCGCCGAACGGCGTCGACCGCTGCATCAGGTAGTTCTCGTGGCAGCCGTAGGACGCGCCCTTGTTGTCCGTGTTGTTCTTGTACAGCTGGATGGGCTCGATCCCCGGCGTGGCCCCCGCCCGGGCGGCCGCGTCCGCCATCACCCTCTCGCCCGCCTTGTCCCACAGCACCGCGTCGAGCGGGTTGGTGACCTCGGGCGCCGAGTACTCGGGGTGGGCGTGGTCCACGTACAGCCGCGCCCCGTTGGTGAGGATGACGTTGGCCAGCCCCAGATCCTCGTCGGTGAGCTGCGTGGGGTCGGCCACCTCACGCGCCAGGTCGAAGCCGCGCGCGTCGCGCAGCGGGTTCTCCTCCTCGAAGTCCCATCGTGCCCGTCGCGCCCGGGCCGCCGAAGCGGCCAGATAGGCGTTGACCACCTGGGTTGAGGTGACCATCGCGTTGGCCCCGGGGTTGCCCGGCACGGAGATCCCGTACTCGGTCTCGATACCCATAATCCGCCGCACACTCATGGTGAAGAGATTATCCACCGGGGGCCGGTCTTGAACGCTTCCGCGTCGATTGTGGCCCAAGCGCCGTCTTCCCGGGAGTTCCGGGCCTCCCGGCGCGCCGTTGTCATCGCAGGTGGGACCGGCTTTCCCCGGGCCGGGAAAAACCTTTCACCCGTTTTCCGGGAAAAGTCGGCCGACCGTTGCCGCCTCCCTTGCGGCCGCGGTCCGCGCGGCAAAGCGCAAGACACCCCGAGGACACGGGCAAGGCCCGGCGACACGGACCCATCCGCCTAGATTATGACCATGTGCCACATTGCGAACACGCCGGGCGACGACCGCCCCGGACCCCGCGAGCGGCAGGCATGAGCGGCGCGCACGCCGCCGAACGCGCGTCCGGGGGCGCGCCGGTCAGGCTCACCCTGCCGACCCTGACGGCGATGGTCGTCGGCTCGATGGTCGGGGCCGGGGTCTTCTCCCTGCCGTCGCGGTTCTCCGAGTCCACCGGCGTGGCCGGAGCCCTCATCGCCTGGGTGATCGCGGGCACCGGCATGCTCATGCTCGCCTTCGTCTTCCAGATGCTCGCCGTGCGCAGGCCCGACCTGGACGCCGGGGTCTACGCCTACGCCAAGGCGGGCTTCGGCGAGTACCTCGGGTTCTTCGCCGCGTTCGGGTACTGGGCCAGCGCCTGCGTCGGCAACGTGACCTACTGGGTGCTCATCATGTCGACGCTCGGGGCCCTCTTCCCGGCCCTGGGCGACGGCGACACCCTCCTGGCCGTGGGGCTGTCCTCGGCCGGCCTGTGGGGGTTCTTCCTGCTGGTGCGCCGGGGCGTCAGGGAGGCCACGGCGATCAACCGGGTGGTCACCGTCGCCAAGCTCGTGCCCATCCTGGTGTTCGTCGTGCTGGCCCTGTTCCTCCTGGACCCGGCGGTGTTCGCCGACAACCTCACCGGCACCGCGGACGCCGGGACCCTCTTCGACCAGGTGCGCGGCACCATGCTGGTCACCGTGTTCGTGTTCCTGGGGGTGGAGGGGGCCAGCGTCTACTCCCGCCACGCCGCCCGGCGCGAGGACGTGGGCCGGGCGACCGTCCTGGGCTTCCTCAGCGTCTTCGCGGTCTTCGCCTCGGTCACCCTCGTGTCCTACGGCATCATGCCGATGGAGGAGATCGCCGCCCTGCGCCAGCCCTCGATGGCCGGGGTCCTGGCACACGCCGTGGGCCCCTGGGGGACGGTGTTCGTGAGCGCCGGGCTGATCGTCTCGGTGCTGGGCGCCTACCTGGCCTGGACCCTGATGGCCGCCGAGGTGCTGTTCGTCGCCGCCCGGGACGACGACATGCCCCGGTTCCTGCGCCGCTCCAACGCCGCCGACGTCCCGGTCCCGGCCCTGGTGATGACCACCGCGCTGTCCCAGGCGGTCCTGGTCGTCACCCTGTTCTCCGAGGACGCCTTCGACTTCGCGCTCAACATGACCAGCGCGCTGACCCTGATCCCGTTCCTGCTCGCGGCGCTGTTCGCGGTCAAGGTCGCCCGGGGCCCCGCCGCGGGCGCCGGGGCCGGGGCGTCCCGGGGCGCCCTCGCTATCGCGGTGCTCGCCACCGCCTACACCGCGTTCCTGCTGTACGCGGCCGGCCTGAAGTACGTCCTGGTCTCCCTCATCGTCTACGCGCCCGCCACCGTGCTGTTCGTCAAGGTCCGGCGCGAACAGGGCCGCCGCCTGTTCACCCCGGCCGAGCTCGCCGTGTGCGCCGTCTCCGTCGCGGGGGCGGCGGCCGGCGTGGCCGCCCTGGCCACCGGCCTGATCACGCTCTGAACCGCTCCGAAGGGACTCCGCCATGCCCGACACCGCCCCGCCGCCGCACGGCGTCCACTCCGAGGTGGGCCGCCTGCGCAAGGTCCTGGTCTGCTCACCCGGGCTCGCCCACCGCCGCCTCACCCCGACCAACGCCGCGGACCTGCTCTTCGACGACGTCATGTGGGTGGACAGCGCCCTGCGCCATCACGAGGAGTTCGTCGCCGCGCTGCGCGGCCGCGGCGTCGAGGTCGTCGAGCTCCACGACCTGCTCGCCCGGACCCTGGCCGTGCCCGGGGCCCGCTCCTGGCTGCTGGACCGCAAGATCACCCCGAACGAGGTCGGGACCGGCCTGATCGAGGGCACCCGCGCCTTCCTGGAGTCCCTGGACCCCCGCGGCCTCGCCGAGCTCCTCATCGGCGGCATGGCCGCCGACGACCTGCCCGAGGAGTACCGCTCGCCCTACCTCGCGCTCGCCCAGGAGTCCACCGGCGGCCGCGAGTACCTCATGCCGCCGCTGCCCAACACCCTCTACACCCGCGACACCACCTGCTGGCTCTACGAGGGCGTCACGCTCAACCCGCTCTACTGGCCCGCCCGCCGCGACGAGACCCTGCTGATGAAGGCCGTGTACCGGTTCCACCCGGACTTCGCCGGGGACACCGTCTGGTGGGGCGACCCCGAGCTCCCCTGGGGCCAGGCCACCTTCGAGGGCGGCGACGTCATGCCCGTGGGCGACGGGGTCGTGCTCATGGGCATGAGCGAGCGCACCTCGCGCCAGGCCGTCACGCAGGTCGCCGCGGCGCTGTTCTCCGCCGGGGCCGCCCGCCGGGTCATCGTGGCGGGCATGCCCAGGCTGCGCGCCGCCATGCACCTGGACACCGTGCTGACCTTCGTGGACCGCGACGTGGTCACCCTCTACCCGCGCATCATGGACGCGGTGCACACCTTCTCGCTGTACCCGTCCGACCGCGCCCCGGGCGTGGAGGTGGTGGACGAGGGCGCCCGGGCGTTCACGGACGTGGTGGCGAAGGCGCTGGGGCTGTCCGCGCTGCGGACCATCGAGACCGGCGGCGACGTCTACGCCTCCGAGCGCCAGCAGTGGGACAGCGCCAACAACGCGGTCGCCGTGGAGCCGGGCGTGGTCTTCACCTACGACCGCAACACCCAGACCAACGCGCTGCTGCGCGCGGCGGGCATCGAGGTCCTGCCGATCGTCGGCGCCGAACTGGGCCGGGGGCGCGGCGGCGGCCACTGCATGACCTGCCCCCTGGTCCGCGACCCCGTGGACTTCTGACCGGGCCGTACCCGGCCGCCGGACGCGGCCTGAACACGGAGGGGGCCGGCCGGTCGCCCGGTCGGCCCCCTCCGTCGTCCTCTCAGGCGTGGTCGTCACAGGTACCGGCCGGTGCCGGCCGCCGTCGCAGGCGGCCCGCCCCGCGTCGGCGGCGGACGGACCCCGGTGGCCGACACGGTCACAGGGCGTGCCCGCCGGCGACCTGGAGAACCTGTCCGGTGACCCATCGCGCTTGGTACGAGGCCAGGTACACCACCGCGTCGGCGATGTCCTGCGGCTCGCCCACCCTGCCCATCGGCACGATCCCCTTCGCCCGGGCCAGGAGGTCCTCGTCCATCCAGCCGGTCTGGACGGGCCCCGGGGCGACGGCGTTCACCCGGATGCCGCGGGCCGCCAGGTCCAGTGCGGTGGACCGGGTGAGCGCCTCCAGCGCCCCCTTGGACGTCCCGTAGCCGGTCTGGCCGGGGAAGGCCCGCGCGGCATCGGTGGTGATGTTGACGACGCACAACGGGTCTTCCGCACGGTGCAGCCGCGCCACCTCGGCGGTGAGGAGCGCGGGGGCGATGGCGTTCACCCGGTAGTGGCGGTCCAGCGACGCGGCGGTCAGCGTGTCGACGGTGTCCGGCGTCTCGCAGTGGGCGGCGTTGTTGACCAGGACGTTGATCGCGCCGGCCCGGGCCGCGACCTCGCGCACCAGCCGGGAGGCCGCCTCCGGTTCGGACAGGTCGGCGGCGACGGCGAAGGCGCCGTTGCCGAGTTCCTCCGCGAGCCCGTCCGCCTCCTCCGCGGCGGGGGTGATGTGCGCCCATTCGGTGCCCGCCGGGGCGGGGGGATCCTGGGCGAGGTAGTGGATCGCGACGCGCGCCCCCTGGGCCGCGAAAGCGCGGCCGATCGCCGCGCCGATATTGCCGGAACCGCCGGTCACCAGGACGTTCCGGCCGGCGAGGCGGGTATCGATCATCGTGTCTCCTCGTCGGAAAGGTGTCGGCACCCCGCTGACACGGAGCCCGGGGACCACCGGCACGGGAGGGGGCCGACCGGAAGTCCGGTCGGCCCCCTCTGTCGTCCTCGGAGGTGCGGTCGTTACAGGTACTGGCCGGTGTTGGCCACCGTGTCGATGCTCCGCCCGGAGTCCGCGCCCTTCTTGCCCGTGACGAGGGTCCGGATGTAGACGATGCGCTCGCCCTTCTTTCCGGAGATCCGCGCCCAGTCGTCGGGGTTGGTGGTGTTGGGCAGGTCCTCGTTCTCGCTGAACTCGTCGACGCACGCCTGGAGCAGGTGCGCGACCCGGATCCCCTTGGAGTCGTGGTCGATGAAGTCCTTGATGGCCATCTTCTTGGCCCGCGAGACGATGTTCTCGATCATGGCGCCGGAGTTGAAGTCCTTGAAGTACAGGACCTCCTTGTCACCGTTGGCGTAGGTGACCTCCAGGAACCGGTTCTCCTCGCCCTCGGTGTACATCCGCTCCACGACCGTCTGGATCATGGCGTCCACCGTGGCCTTGGTCGACCCGCCGTGCTCGGCCATGTCGTCCTCGTGCAGCGGCAGGTCCTCGGTGATGTACTTCGCGAAGATGTCCCGGGCCGCCTCGGCGTCGGGCCGCTCGATCTTGATCTTGACGTCCAGGCGGCCGGGCCGCAGGATCGCCGGGTCGATCATGTCCTCGCGGTTGGAGGCGCCGATGACGATGACGTTCTCCAGGCCCTCGACACCGTCGATCTCGCTCAGCAGCTGCGGGACGATGGTGTTCTCCACGTCGGAGGACACGCCCGATCCGCGGGTGCGGAAGATCGAGTCCATCTCGTCGAAGAAGACGATGACCGGCGTGCCCTCGGAGGCCTTCTCCCGGGCCCGCTGGAAGACCAGGCGGATGTGCCGCTCGGTCTCGCCGACGTACTTGTTGAGCAGCTCCGGGCCCTTGATGTTGAGGAAGAAGCTCTTGCCCACGTCGCGGCCGGTGCGCTCGGCGACCTGTTTGGCCAGCGAGTTGGCGACCGCCTTGGCGATGAGCGTCTTGCCGCAGCCGGGCGGGCCGTACAGCAGCACGCCCTTGGGCGCGCGCAGCTTGTGCTCGCGGAACAGGTCCTTGTGCAGGTAGGGCAGCTCGACCGCGTCGCGGATGAGCTCGATCTGCCCGGACAGGCCGCCGATGTCGGTGTAGGCGATGTCGGGGACCTCCTCGAGGATGAGCTCCTCGACCTCCGACTTGGGGATGCGCTCGTACACGTACCCCGAGCGCGGCTCCAGCAGCAGGGAGTCCCCGGGCCGGATCGGCTCGTCGCGCAGCGGGTCCGCCAGGCGGACGATGCGCTCCTCGTCGTGGTGCGAGATCACGAGGGCGCGCTCGCCGTCCTCGAGGATCTCCTTGAGCATCACGACCTCGCCGACCGTCTCGAAGGACTCCACCTCGACGACGTTGAAGGCCTCGTTGAGCATGACCTCCTGGCCGGGACGCAGCTCGTCCAGGTCCACGGAGGGGCTCACGTTGACCCGCATCTTGCGGCCGTTGGTGAAGATCTCGACGGTCTCGTCGTCGCGCCCGCCCAGGAAGACGCCGAAGCCGGACGGCGGCTGCGCCAGCCGGTCGACCTCCTCCTTCAGGGCCACGATCTGCTCGCGGGCCTCCTTGAGAGTGGAGACCAGCCGCTCGTTCTGGCCGTTGGCCGCCGCCAGGTTGGCCTGGGCCTCCCTGAGGCGCTCCTCGAGGAGGCGTACATGTCGGGGCGAGTCGGCGAGCTTGCGCCGGACCACGCTGAGTTCCTTTTCCATGTAGGAGACCTGGGCCGTGAGTTCAGCGACTTCACGGTCCCGGTCGCTCTGACGCTCGTCGTCGCGCTCGGCCACGTCCGCCACCTCCCTTTAGAAGGACGACTACTCGGGAGCGTACCTACCCCTGCCCTATTCCTAACCTCCCAGCCCTGACGAGTGTCGTAGGCCTCATTTCAAGACCTTGCGTCACCGCAGGTCAGGCTGCTAGAGGATGACCCGACGTAATGAGAAAGTAACCTCTCGGTCGGGGCCGGGTCACGCTTCGGCCCCTTGACGGCGCGGCGGCGCCGTGCACGTCGCCGGGGATGAAACGGACATGTTTACGGTACTCGAGCGCCGGGGAGCGCCCCGGGACGCCTTTTCCGGAAACGCGACGGCCCGCCCGGAGACGTGCTCCGGACGGGCCGTGCCGCGGTTCCGCCCGCCGCCCCGCCGGGGCCGCGGGGCGTCCCGCGGCCGGTGCGGTCGGCGCGGCCCCGCGCGGGGTCACTCCGCGGCGGTGTCCTGGGCGGGGGTGTCCTGTGTGGGGGCCTCCTGGACGGCCGGCTCCCGCTCCGCCCCGGCGGCGGGCGCGACCTCCGCGGCGGGCGCGGCCTCGGGGGCCGCGGCGCCGCCGCCCGCGGCCGCGCGGGCCGCCTCGTAGTCCTGGCCGTAGGCGCCCTTGGCCGGGCGGCGGCGGCGCTCGGGCGCCTCCACCCCGTCGGCCAGGCGGCGGGCCACCACCAGGAACCCGGTGTGCCCGATCATGCGGTGGTCCGGGCGCACCGCCAGGCCCTCCACGTGCCAGGTCCGCAGCATGGTCTCCCACGAGCGCGGCTCGTAGAACCGCTCGTCCTCGCGCAGCTCCTCCACCACGCGAGAGAGCTGGGTGGTGGTGGCGACGTAGCAGCACAGCAGGCCGCCGGGGATGAGCGCCCCCGCCACGGCGTCCAGGCACTCCCAGGGGGCCAGCATGTCCAGGAACACGCGGTCCACGTCGGTCTCGTCGAGCTCCTCGACGAGGTCGCCGACGGTCAGCTTCCACGCGGGGTGCGGGCCGCCGTAGAACCGCTCGACGTTCTTGCGGGCGATCTCGGCGAAGTCGGCGCGGCGCTCGTAGGAGTGCACCATGCCCTTCTCCCCCACCGCGCGCAGCAGCCAGCTGGACATGGCGCCGGACCCGGCGCCGGCCTCCACGACGCGCGCGCCGGGGAAGATGTCGGCCTCCACCAGGACCTGGGCGGCGTCCTTGGGGTAGACGATGGTCGCCCCGCGCTTCATCGACAGGGTGTAGTCGATCAGCAGGGGGCGCAGCGCCACATAGGCGGTACCGGTGTTGGAGCGCACGACGCTGCCCTCGGGCCGGCCGATGAGGTCGGAGTGCTCGACCTTGCCCTTGTGGGAGTGGAAGGTGCCCCCTTCGTGGAGGGTGATCGTGTGCATGCGCCCCTTGGGGTCGGTCAACTGCACGGTGTCACCGTCGGTGAAGGGACCACGGCGGCCATGGATACCGGTCAACGTCGCTCTCGTCTTCCCAGATTCGGTTCGGTCGGGGCGATCGTCCAGCGTATCGGTCCGCCGACACCACCTGGGCCCGTCCGCGGCGGGCGGACACGCGCCGGCCCCGTGTGCGAAGCCCCGCCCGTCAGGGCAGTATCAGCCCAGCGGGCCGATCTGCTCGCCTGAGCACGGACACGGAGACGAGGACCCATGTCAGAGCCGACCACCGGGCTGGGGATCGACATCGGCGGCAGCGGCATCAAGGGGGCCCCGGTCGACCTGACCACCGGGGAGTTCCTCGAGGACCGCCTGAAGATCCTCACGCCCCACCACGCCGGACCCGAGGAGGTCGCCGAGATCGTCGGCGAGATCGCCGCGCACTTCCCCCTGGCGGACGCTCCTCCCCTGGGCGTCACCTTCCCGGGCGTGGTGCAGAACGGTGTGGTGCGCACCGCCGCCAACCTGCACAAGAGCTGGATCGGCACCGACGCGCGGGCGCTGTTCGCCCGGGTCACCGGCCGGCCGGTGCGGCTGCTCAACGACGCCGACGCCGCGGCGGTGGCCGAGGCCCGCTACGGGGCCGCCAAGGGGGTGTCGGGCGTGGTGCTGATGACCACCCTGGGCACGGGGATCGGCACGGCGCTGGTGGTGGACGGGCACCTGGTGCCCAACACCGAGTTCGGGCACCTGGAGATCGACGGCCACGACGCCGAGACCAAGGCGTCCTCGGGCGCCAAGGAGCGCGAGGGCCTGTCCTACCACGAGTGGGCCCACAAGCGCCTGCAGAGGTACTACCGGGTGGTGGAGGACCTGCTGTGGCCGGACCTGATCGTGGTCGGGGGCGGTGTGAGCCGCAAGTCGGACAAGTTCCTGCCGCTGCTGGACATCCGAACCCCGATCGTCCCGGCCGAGCTGCGCAACACGGCGGGCATCGTGGGCGCGGCGCTGGCGGCCCACGGCCCCGGGGCGGCGCTCCCGGGCGCCTGACGCCCCGGCCCGCGCCTCGGACGGGGGCGGTGGCGCGCCCCGGCCGCAAAGGGGAAGGGGCCGGGGCGCGCCCCGTCGTGAACCGCCCGGGGGCGCGGGGCGGGACCGCCGCGGCACGGGGGACCGTGCCGGCGGTCGTCGTGCTCCGGCCACGGGGGAGGTGCGGCCGGAACACTTCCGGACCCGGCCCGGCCGCGGAGGGACTGCGGTCGGGACGTTCCGGTCTCCCCGCCGGGTCCGGGCGCGGGGGGCGCGGTCCGGGGGCGGGGCGGTCGGGCGGGCGGGGCCGGGCGGCCCCGCACAGAGGGAGACTGGGTTCCGGGGAAGCCCATGCACCGCCCGCCCTGGGGCGCGGGCCGGGTCCGCGCCCCGGGGGGCGCGGTGCGGACCGCGCGGTCTCAGGTACGGTCCAGGGCCCCCAGGATGCGGCGGACCGCCTCGGAGGTCCGTGTGGCCGGGGACAGGGGCACCCCCGCCAGCGGCCGGGGCTCCCCCGGCCACCGCATCCACCACCACAGGTCGCCCCGGTGCGGCCGGAGCAGCGCGTGCTGCGGTCCGGCGTGCACGATCCCGTGCACCCCGTCCTCACGGGCCTCCACCCCGTGCGAGCGCAGTTCCGCGGCCAGCCCGCGCAGCACGAGGTCGATCTCGCCCGGACACCGCATGTCCGGGTCACCCGCCGGTGGGGTATCGACGGTCACTCAGGCCTCCCCTGTGGTCGCCAACGACGTTCCCACTCTGCCCCACCGCCGGGACCGGAAAAGCACGCCTATGCGGATCACGCATGAGCGGTTATGCGTGCCCCTCCCGGGGAAGGCCGCACCCTCCCGGAGAACACCCCCGGAACACAATGAAAGCCGACAGAAGGTTTTTATCGCCCTTATCCCAACAACCCATGCCACAAGGCGCGGAGCGCTCACCTAAGAACGTTAGAACGGGGTTGTGAGAAGCCACGAAAAACCGCGATCCCGGGCTTTACCCGGTACCGCCGGACCGAACACGGCCACCTCCGGCACCGCGAATCCCTAATCTGAACTCCATGTCCCAACTTCCACCGGACCTGTGGTCCCGGCCGCGCATCGCGGCCGCCCTGGCCACCTGCGACATGGCGACCGTCATCGAGGGGGTGCGCACCGCCCGCGGCTGGTCCCAGGGCGACCTGGCGCGCGCCGTCGCCTACTCCCAGAGCTGGGTCTCCCGGGTCGTCAACGGCCAGCAGTCGCTCACCGTCACCCAGGTGCACGACCTGGCCCGGCGTCTGGACATCCCGCTGCACCTGCTGCGCTTCGACGGCACCCTGCCGCTCGACGCCGACGAGGACCCGGCGCCCGCGCCCGCCCCGGCGGCCGCCCGCGCCGCCGACGCCGGTGCCGCCTTCGGCATCCCGCCCGAGGGCGGCCACGCCGCCGTCGACGAGACGACCGCGCCCGCGCTGCGCTCCATCACCGGCGGCCAGCGCCGCATGGACTCCACCTCGCCCGCCCGCGACCTGCTGCCCAGCGCCGTGGCCCACGTGCACCTGGCCGAGCGGATGCTCCTCAAGGCCCGCGGCACCGCCCACCACTCCGCCGTCAGCGCCGCCGCCAGCGAGGCCTCCGGGTTCGCCGCCTGGCTGCACGCCGACCAGGGCGACATGGGGTCGGCCCGCATGCACTACCGCACCGCCGTCATCCGCGCCCGCCAGGCCGGGATGCGCCTGCTCGACGTGTACATGCTCGGCTCCCTGGCCGCCTTCGAGATCGACACCGCGGAGGACCCCGAACTGGGCCTGGGCCTGGTCCAGGAGGCCGAGCACGTCCTGGGCCCCTCCGCGCACCCCACCGCCCGCGCCTGGCTGGCCTGCGTGGGGGCGCTGGCCCACGCCGGCATCGGCGACCGCTCCGCCGCGGCCCACGCCATCGGCCGCGCCGAGAAGGAGATCTCCCGCTCGGGCAACGTCAACCCGCCCTGGCCCTGGGTGTTCGCCTTCGACCAGGCCAAGGTCTCCGGCTACCGCGCCCTGGTGGGGGTGCGCCTGCGGCGCCCGCACGACGCCCGCGACGCCTTCGCCGAGGCGTCCGGCCCCCAGGGGCGGGGCGCCAAGCAGGCCGCCGTGCTCAAGGTCGAGCTGGCCGCGGCGCACGCCGAGGCGGGCGACGTCGACGAGGCGTTCCGACTGGCCGTGGAGGCCCTGGAGACCGGGACCCGGTTCGGCTCGGCCCGGGTCGTGGACCGCGTCCGCTCGTTCAGACGGCGCTACAGAGGGCCGCAGGCCGCGTGTGTCCGAGACCTCGACGACCGCCTCGCACTGCTCGTGAACGCCGTCCCTGCATCTGGGTACAAAGGCGGCTAAACGAACAGCAGGGAGGGTGACGTGATCCGCATCGGCATCACCGGCCATCGCAACCTGACCCCCGGTGTGGGCGACGCCGTCGCCGCCCTCATCGACTCGCACCTGGAACCCTACGGATGCGACCTGGTGGGCCTCTCCTGCCTGGCCGACGGGGCCGACACCCTGTTCGCCGCCGCAGTCCTGGACGCCGGGGCCCCGCTCGAGGCGATCGTGCCCGCCCGGGAGTACCGCGACGGGCTCCCCGCCGGACACCACCCGCTCTACGACCGCCTGCTCGCCCAGGCCGTCCTCGTCCACACGCTGCCGCACGTGGAGTCCACGCCCCGGGCGCACCTGGAGGCGGGCCGCCTCCTGGTGGAACGCTGCGACCAGCTCGTCGCGGTGTGGGACGGCGAGCCCGCCCGCGGCCCCGGCGGCACCGCCGACATCGTCGCCTACGCCCGCTCCCTGCACCGCCCGGTGTCCGTCCTGTGGCCCGAGGGCGCCCGCAGGTGAGGGCGGCGGGCGGGGAGGGGCGGGGGCGGCGTCACGGCGCCGCCCGGCTCACTCCCGGCCGGACATGGCCGCGTTGACGTCGGCGGCGCGCAGCACCCCGTGCACCGCGCCGTCGGCGTCCACCACCAGGTACTCCGGAAGCGGATGGGAGGTCAGGCGCTCCAGCATCTCCTCCCCCTCCAGGTCCAGCGGGAGCACCGAGTGGGCGGTCAGCGCCCGCGCCACCTCCGCCACGGGCACCCACGCCCGCCGCGCGTCGGTGACCTCCGCGGCCAGCCCGGGATGCACCACCGCCGTCGGCGTGCCCTCGGAGTCGGTCACCACCAGGGCCGTCGCCCCGATCACCGCGGCCCGCCGCTCGGCCTCGGCCAGCGGGGTGTCGGCCGGGACCGCCAGCGCCGCCCGTGCCAGGTCGCGGACCCGCAGCCCCGGCACCCGCGAGCGCACCCGCGCGGCCCGCAGGGAGTCGGTGGCCCCCATCCACATGAACCCGCCCAGCACCAGGCCCCAGACCGTGCCCCACGGGTTGAGGGCGCCGGCGGCCCACCCCAGCAGCAGCGGCACCGCCACCACCACCAGGGCCAGCACCCGGCCGCCCCAGGCCGCCGCCACGCTGCCCGCCAGCGGCCGCCCGGTCAGCTTCCACACCGCGGCCCGCACCAGCCGCCCGCCGTCCAGCGGCAGCCCCGGCAGCAGGTTGAACACACCCACCAGCAGGTTGGCCACCCACAGCTGGAACAGCAGCTCGCCCACCACCGAGAACGGGTCCGCCAGCCGGAACAGCCCGTACGCCCCGGCCGCGATCAGCAGGGAGAACAGCGGTCCCGCGAACGCGATCCAGAACTCCCGCCCCGGCGTGGGCGCCTCCTTCTCGATCTCGGAGACCCCGCCCAGCACGTACAGCACGATCCGCCGCACCGGCAGCCCGTACCGCCGGGCCACCACCGAGTGCGCCAGCTCGTGCACCAGCACCGACGCGTACAGCAGCAGCGCGAACACGAACGCCATCGCATAGGAGAACACCGACGGCAGGGCCAGGCGGTCCTGCACGATCCCGCCGTACACCAGGGTGATGAGGACCGCCACCACCCACCAGGACGCGGTGACGTACACGGGGACCCCGAAGGGCCGGCCCAGGAGCAGTCCGTTGGAGCGGTCGCGGGGCGCGGGACGATCGTTGCCGGTGGTCACGCCCCCAAGGTTACGGGGCCGTGCCGCGCCCGGCACGCGGGCCCGGCACCACAGGGCCTGCGCGCACGGGTGTCGTCTGTCACGCCCTTCTCATAGGCTCACGTGTATGACCACCGTGCTCCTGCCGTCCGCGCTCTCGCCCTCCCGGGCGTCGGACTTCCTCCAGTGCCCGCTGCTCTTCCGGTTCCGCACCATCGACCGGCTCCCGGAGGCACCGAGCGCGGCGGCCCTGCGCGGCACCCTGGTCCACGCCTGCCTGGAGCGCCTGTACGAGCTGCCCGCCGAGACCCGCACCCCCCGCACCGCGATCGGCCTGGTCGACCCCCAGTGGAACAGGCTCCGGGAGAAGCGCCCCGAGGTGGAGTCGCTGTTCGCCGACGAGGCCGCCCGCGACGCCTGGCTGGAGTCCGCCCGCGACCTGGTCCGCCGCTACTTCGACCTGGAGAACCCCACCGCCCTGGAACCGCGCGAGCGCGAGATGCGCATCTCGGTGGAGCTGCCCACCGGCCTGCGGCTGCGCGGCTACGTCGACCGCCTCGACGTGGCCCCCGACGGGCGCATCCGCGTCGTCGACTACAAGACCGGCAAGTCCCCCTCCCCGCGCTTCGAGGACAAGGCCAAATTCCAGATCTTCTTCTACGCGGTGATGATCTGGCGCGACCTGGGCGTGGTCCCCACCCGGCTGCAGCTGGTCTACCTGGGCGGGGACGGGGCGATCCGCTGGTACGACCCCACCGAGGACGAGCTGCGCGCCGCCGAGGCCGAGATCTCCGACATCTGGGCCCGGATCGAGGCGGCCGGCCGCGCCGGGGTCTGGGAGCCGAAGAAGAGCAGGCTCTGCGACTGGTGCGAGCACCAGGCCATCTGCCCGGCCTTCGGCGGCACCCCTCCGCCGCTGCCCACCTCCCTGCCCCCGGGGGCCTGACGTCGCGCACCGTCCCCGCCGGGCACCCCGGATGCGGCACAATCGGCCTGTGCCCGTCTCAGTGCTGCTGGTCGACGACCAGCCCCTCGTCCGCGCCGGCTTCCGGATGATCCTGGAGGCCGCGCCGCACCTGTCGGTGGTCGGCGAGGCCTCCGACGGCCGCGAGGCGGTGGAGGCGGCCCGCAGGCTGCTGCCCGACGTCGTCCTCATGGACGTGCGCATGCCCGGCATGGACGGCGTCGAGGCCACCCGCCGCATCGTCGAGCGCTCGCGCTCCCTGGACCAGGACGTCCGGGTGCTGGTGCTCACCACCTTCGACCTCGACGAGTACGCGGTGGGCACCCTGCGGGCGGGCGCCCACGGGTTCCTGCTCAAGGACTCCCCGCCCGAGGAGCTGGTCGCGGCGGTGGAGACCGTCGCCTCCGGCGGCGCCGTGGTCTCCCCCCAGGTGCTGGAGCGGCTGCTGGCCCGGTACGCCCCGCTGCTGCCCGCCCCCGACGGCTCCGGGGACGCGGCCCCCGACCCCCTCACCGACCGCGAGCGCGAGGTGCTGCGGCTGGTCGCCCGCGGCTGGTCCAACTCCGAGATCGCCGCGCATCTGATCGTCGGCGAGACCACCGTCAAGTCGCACGTGGGCCGCATCCTCACCAAGCTCGGCCTGCGCGACCGCGTGCAGGCCGTGGTGCACGCCTACGAGAGCGGGCTGGTGCGCCCCGGGGAGCGGGACGGATGACCCCCGATCCGCCCCCGCGGCCCCCGGCGCGTTCAGCCGCACGGGCCCGTCCGGCTTGGGAGGATGATCCGGTGATCGAACTCACCGGTACCCGGTCCCCGGGCGGGCGAACCCGAGCCGACGGGCCCGCGTCCCCTGAAGGGGTCGTGAACACCGGGTCGACCGCCGCCGGGCGGCGGCGGGAAGGGGAGGACGGACATGGGGGACAAGCGGGGCCGCCCGCCGTCGGGTGAGGACCGCATGCTCAGCCGGATGCGCGACTGGCGCGCCCGGCACGAACGCGACCTGGCCCCGGACGAGGAGGAGGACGAGCGCCCCCTCCCCGACGCCCGGGCCATCGACCTGGTGCTGCGGGTCGGCGAGCTGATGCTCGCCAGCGGGGAGGGCACCGAGGCCGTCAGCGAGGCGATGCTCAGCCTCACGGTGGCCTTCAACCTGCCCCGTTCGGAGGTGTCGGTCACCTTCACCACCATCACCCTGTCCACGCACCCGGGCGGCGACCAGCCGCCCATCACCGGCGAGCGCGTGGTGCGCCGCCGCTCCCTGGACTACTTCCGGGTCAACGAGCTCCACACGCTGGTGCAGCAGGCCGCCCTGGGCCTGCTGGAGCTGGAGGACGCCGCAGCCAGGCTGGAGCACATCCGGCGGGCCCGCATGCCCTACCCCAACTGGGTGATCGTGGTCGGGTTCGGGCTGATCGCCTCCAGCGCCAGTGTGATGATGGGCGGCGGCCTCATCGTGGCGACGGTGGCGTTCCTGGCGGCGGTGCTGGGCGACCGCACGTCGGTGTTCCTGGCCCGGCGCGGGGTCGCCGAGTTCTACCAGATGACCGCCGCGGCGATGGTCGCGGCGACCATCGGCGTGGGGCTGCTGTGGGTGAGCCACGAGCTGGAGCTGGGGCTCCAGGCGGGGGCGATCATCACCGGCAACATCATGGCGCTGCTGCCCGGGCGCCCGCTGGTGGCCAGCCTCCAGGACGGGATCAGCGGCAGCTACGTGTCGGCGGCGGCCCGGCTGCTGGAGACGTTCTTCATCCTGGGCGCGATCGTGTCCGGGGTGGGCGCGGTCGCGTACACGGCGGTGCGCCTGGGCGTGTCCATCGACCTGGACGCCCTGCCCTCGGCGGGCACCGCCATGGACCCGCCCGTACTGCTGGGCGCGGCCGGGATCGCGATCGCGTTCGCGGTGTCGCTGGCGGTGCCGCCCCGGATGCTGGTGACCATCGGCCTGCTGGGCGTGATGATCTGGGTGATCTACGCGGGCATGCGGGCGGTGTTCGAGGTGCCGCCGGTCGTGGGCACCGTCGTGGGCGCGGTGGCCGTGGGGGTGGTGGGCCACTGGCTGGCCCGGCGCACCCGCCGCCCGGTGCTGCCCTACCTGGTGCCGTCGATCGCGCCCCTGCTGCCGGGCAGCCTGCTGTACCGGGGGCTGATCGAGTTCACCCAGGGCACGGCGGTGGCGGGCCTGCTCTCGCTGGTGGAGGCGGTCATGGTCGGCCTGGCGCTGGGCGCCGGGGTGAACCTGGGCGGCGAGCTGGTGCGGGCGTTCCAGCGCGGCGGCCTGGCCGGGGCCGGGATGCGCAGCCGTCCGGCGGCGCGCCGGACCCGGGGCGGCCAGGGGTACTGACCCCGCACGATCCGGCCGAAGGTGATGCGAACCACAGGCGGTCCGCGGGTATCTCACCGTGTGAGAGCGGACGACGACACCGACCGCGTGTTTTCGCCCCGAAACGCGACAAGCATGTGATGTGAGCCACTATTCTTGGCGTCAGCTCAATGACGAGTCCCTAGCGAAAGGCCGATCCCATGTGCAGCCACGAACCCGCCTGCCCGTCCTTCGAGGACACCGACCGCGAGGCCGCGCGCGTCGTGTCCAGTCACCCGGAACAGGGCTGGAGCCTGCTCTGCAACGGCGTCGTCCTTTTCGACGACACCGGTGAGCTGCTGCCCGACGGCGCCGTCGTCGCCCCGCACCGCCCCCGCGTCCTGGCCGCCTGACCGCGAACGCCCGACCACCACCGCCCCCACCGGTCCCCCGACGGGCCGGACGAACCCCGCCCGGGAGCAGAGCCCCCGGGCGGCGGTACGCGCGGACCGCTCCGCGGCCCGCGGCCTCACAGGCCCTCGGGCCAGTCCTCGGGCAGCAGGTCGCGCTCACCGGTGGCCTCCGCCAGCCGCCGCCGCAGGTCCGCGTGCAGGCCCGGACCCCACACCAGTTCGTCGGGGGTGCGCACCGCCTGGACCAGCGCCTCCCGCAGCCGCGCCGGGTTCGCCTCCCCCTCCAGCGCGGGCAGCGCCGCCAGGGCGTGCATCCGCGTCAGCACCGCGAACAGCTCCGCCGCCAGCGCCGGCGCGCTGGCCGTGGCCACCGCCTCCGTCAGGTAGGGCTCCCACCAGGGCTCCCCGTCCTCCTCGCCCCCGTGGGCGAACCCGCGCCGCAGCCGGGCGCCGACCTCCTCTGCGGTGGCGTCCCCGAGGTCGCGCAGTCCGCCGCGCCACACCCCGGCGGCCCCCTCGGCGTCCCCGCGCAGCGCCAGCAGGCCGGCCAGCAGCTCCACGGCGGCCCCGGCGGTCGGCGGGGCGGCCGGCTCCCCGCCCTCCCCGGGCGGTTCGAGGACCGCGTCCAGGTCGGCGATGGCGTGTTCGAGGTGGGCGGCGGCGCGCAGCAGGCGCAGCTCCGGGTCCTCGGCCGCGGACAGCCCCCGGTCGGCGGCGCTCAGGGCGGCGCCCGGCGCCCCCCGGCCCAGCAGCCTCCCGGCCAGGTCCCGGGCGGCCTCGGCCACGGTCTCGGCGTGCAGCCGCTCCGCCCGCTCGGGCGGCGGGGCCAGCGCCGCCTCCCAGTGCTCCTCGGCGGCCCCGGGGTCGCCGCGCTCCTCGGCCGCGCGGGCCAGCCCGTAGTGGGCGACGGCGGCGTGCCCGGAACCGCCCAGGTCCAGCAGGCGGCGCCAGACCCGCTCGGCCTCAACGCCCTCGCCGTCCTGCTCCAGCGACAGCGCCAGGTGGTGGGCGGCCCGGGGCGCGTGCCGGGCGTCGCCCGTGTCCAGGGCCCGGCGGGCGGCGTCGCGCGCGGCGGCGGTGTCGCCGCGGCCGTCCTCGACCACGGCCAGGCCCAGCAGCGCTCGGGCCAGCACGTCCGGGGGCGGGTCGGCGGCGACGGCGCCGCGGTAGAGCTCGGCGGCGCGGTCGAGGTGGCCGCTCTCGGCCAGGTCGCGGGCCTGGTCGCACAGACCGGCCGCCTCCGACGCCGAGGGCGCGGGTCCGGCGGGGGCGTCCCGGGGGTCGACGGCCCGCGGCCGGGGGTCGACGGGGCCGCCGTGGCGTGCGGAGGGTCCGGACGTCGTGGTCATGCTGGGCGCTTTCCGGTGGGGGTCCGCGCGGTGGGACACGCGGGTGTCGCCGCAACTCTAACGCGCGCGACGGCGGCGGGAGAGGGCCGTGGGGGCCGGTGTCGCCCTTCGGGGCGCGTGTGCCCCGTGGGAGCCCGGAAGCCTCACCTTTATGTCGTAGATTTTCCTTATGTCCGAATAGGGGGCTCCGTCCGGATCCGGACGGAGCCCCCCGCGCCCTACCGGGCCGGACTACAGCTCGAAGGCCTCCGGCGGCGGGCAGGAGCACACCAGGTTCCGGTCACCGTAGGCCTGGTCGATGCGGCCCACCGGCGGCCAGTACTTGTCGCGGCGCAGCGACGGCACCGGGTAGGCGGCGTCCGCGCGGGTGTACCCGTGGGTCCACTCGTCGGCCGTGACCTCCTCCGCCGTGTGCGGGGCGTTCTTGAGCGGGTTGTCCTCGGCGTCCCACTCCCCCGCCGCCACCCTGTCGATCTCCCCGCGGATGGCGATCATCGCCTCGACGAACCGCTCCAGCTCCGCCAGGTCCTCGCTCTCGGTGGGCTCCACCATGAGCGTCCCGGCCACCGGGAACGACATCGTCGGGGCGTGGAAGCCGTAGTCCATCAGCCGCTTGGCCACGTCCTCGTTGCTGATGCCGCTCGCCTTCTGCAGCGGGCGGATGTCGATGATGCACTCGTGCGCGACCAGGCCGTCCGCGCCGGTGTAGAGCACCGGGTAGTACGGCTCCAGGCGCTTGGCCACGTAGTTCGCCGACAGCACGGCGACCTCGGTGGCGGTGCGCAGCCCCTCGCCGCCCATCATCCGCACGTACGCCCAGGAGATCGGCAGGATGCCGGCCGAGCCGAACGGCGCCGCCGACACCGGGCCCACGCCCGTGTGCGGGCCCGCCTCGGGCTGGCCCGGGTGGTTGGGCAGGAACGCCGCCAGGTGCGAGCGGACCGCGACCGGGCCCACGCCCGGGCCGCCGCCGCCGTGCGGGATGCAGAAGGTCTTGTGCAGGTTCAGGTGGCTGACGTCGGCCCCGAACTCGCCCGGCTTGGCCCAGCCCACCAGCGCGTTCAGGTTGGCGCCGTCGACGTACACCTGACCCCCGGCCTCGTGGACCAGGCGGCACACCTCGGTGATGGTGTCCTCGTACACGCCGTGCGTGGACGGGTAGGTCACCATGATCGCGGCCAGCGCGTCGGCGTGCTTCGCGATCTTGGCCTTGAGGTCGTCCACGTCGATGTTGCCGCCCTCGTCGCAGGCCACCACGGCCACGCGCATGCCCGCCATCACCGCGCTGGCGGCGTTGGTGCCGTGCGCGGAGCTGGGGATCAGGCACACGTCGCGGTGGTCGTCGCCGCGCGAGCGGTGGTAGCCGCGGATGGCCAGCAGGCCGGCGAACTCGCCCTGGGAGCCGGCGTTGGGCTGCAGGGACACCGCGTCGTAGCCGGTGATCTCGGCCAGCCAGGACTCCAGGTCGCGGATGAGCGCCACCGAGCCGGCCGCCTGGTCCAGCGGGGCCAGCGGGTGCAGGCCCGCGAACTCCGGCCAGGTGATCGACTCCATCTCAGTGGTGGCGTTGAGCTTCATGGTGCACGAGCCCAGCGGGATCATCGTGCGGTCCAGGGCCAGGTCGCGGTCCGACAGCCTGCGCATGTAGCGCAGCAGCGAGGTCTCGCTGCGGTGGGTGTTGAACACCGGGTGGTCGAGGTAGTCCACCCCGCGCGCCAGGTCCCCGGGCACGCGGTCGGCGTCCTCGTCCACGGCCACGGCGGCCTTGGGGCCGTGCCCCGCCCCGCCGAACGCCTCGGCCAGCGCGGCCAGGTCGGCGGCGGTCGTGGTCTCGTCGACGCTGACGCCGACGGTCGAGGCGTCCACGCGCAGCAGGTTGAACCCGGCGGCCAGGGCGCTCTCCACGACCCGGTCGGCGCTGGGCACCCGCACCCGCAGGGTGTCGAAGAACGCACCGTGGACCACCTCGAAGCCGCGCTCGGCCAGGGCGTCGGCCAGCGCCGCGGTGCGGGTGTGCACCTGGCGGGCGATCGCGCGCAGGCCGTGGGGGCCGTGGTAGACGGCGTACATCCCGGCCATGACGGCCAGCAGCACCTGCGCGGTGCAGATGTTGCTGGTGGCCTTCTCGCGGCGGATGTGCTGCTCGCGGGTCTGCAGGGCCAGGCGGTAGGCCGGGCGGCCCGCGGTGTCCACCGAGACGCCGACCAGGCGGCCCGGGATCTGGCGGCGCAGCTTCTCGGCGACCGACATGTAGCCGGCGTGCGGGCCGCCGAAGCCGAGGGGGACGCCGAAGCGCTGGGTGGAGCCGACGGCGATGTCCGCGCCCAGGGAGCCGGGGCTGCGCAGCAGGGTCAGCGCGAGGATGTCGGCGGCGACCACGGCCAGGGCGCCGCGCTCGTGGGCGGCGGCGATGACCGCGCCCGGGTCGCGCACCGCACCGCTGGAGGCCGGGTACTGGACCAGGACGCCGAAGGCGTCACCCTCGGGCAGGCCCCGGGAGAGGTCGGCGACGACGACCTCGATGCCCAGCGGCTCGGCGCGGGTGCGCAGCACCTGGAGGGTCTGCGGGAAGACGTCGGAGTCGACGACGAAGACGTCGGCCCTGCTCTTGGAGGCGCGGCGGGCCAGGGTCATGGCCTCGGCGGCGGCGGTGGCCTCGTCCAGCAGGGAGGCGCCGGTGACGGGCAGGCCGGTGAGGTCGGAGACCATGGTCTGGAAGTTGATGAGGGCCTCGAGGCGGCCCTGGGAGATCTCCGGCTGGTAGGGCGTGTACGCCGTGTACCAGGCCGGGTTCTCCATGATGTTGCGCAGGATCACCGGCGGGGTGAAGGTGCCGTAGTAGCCCTGGCCGATGAGGGGCTTGACGACGGTGTTGCGGTCGGCGAGCGCGCGCAGCTCCGCGAGGGTCTCGGCCTCGCCGATGGCCTCGGGCAGGTCCAGGTCCGCGCTGCGTCCGGGGGCGCTGAGGATGGACGCGGGGACGGCGGCGGCCATGAGCTCGGCGGTGGAGCCGTAGCCGACCGTCTTGAGCATCTCCTCGACGGCGCCGGGCGCGGGTCCGACGTGGCGGTCGGCGAACACCCGGGCGGGCGCGCCGGGGACGTTCACGGGCTGGTCGGACACGGAGACCTCCTGGTGACAGGGCCGATGCGGATCGGCGGTGTTCCTCACGGTCTCCCCCTCTGTCACCGGGCACGGCGGCGCCCAGGCTTCAGAGCGGCCTTCTCCGCACGGTCCGTGGTGCCTGAGAGGTTACTGGGGAGTATTGCCCCGTCGGCGCCCCTGGGTCAGGGGTCTCTCCCGCGCGGTATCGACAGCCTGCTGACGCTGTGTTCACTTGTACGGACAGGGCGAATGTCGGTTTTCATCCCTGTTGTGGTTACGACCGTACTCGATCACATCGCCACAGGCCGAGTCCCCCCGCGCGTTCCGCGCGCCTCGCGCGCCCGGGCGCAACGAGGGCCCGTGCGGCCGTCCCTCCGCACGGACCCTCCACCGTCCTCTCTCGGACGGTCCCCGGCGGGGCCTTCGCGCGGCCCCGCACTCCTCTCTCGGACAGTCGCACCGCCCCCGCCCCGAGAACACACCGTGTCCCGCATCACACCCAGACCCGGGGTGGAAAAGGGGGGAGCCCGTGCGGCCGTCCCTCCGCACGGGCTCCTTCTCCCATCCCTCTCGGACAGGGTTCGAGGAGGGCTTCGCACGGCCGTCCTCCGCACGAAGCCCTCGACTCTCACTCTTTCATCCCTCTCGGACGATCCGCAGCCACACCGCCGTGTCGGACGGCAACCGATCGCCCTCCAGGGGCCCGCTGGCCACCAGCACCCCCCGGTGCGCGGGCAGGTCCGCGGGGTCCCCGCCCAGGTTGACGACACAGGCCACGTCGCCGCGGGCGAACGCCAGCACCTCCTCGGGCGCCTCCAGCCAGCGCATCCCCGGGCCGTCGGCGGGCGGGGCGCCCAGGGCGGGTTCGGCCCGGCGCACCGCCAGCGCCCGGCGGTACAGGCGCAGCATGCCGTCGGGGTCGGCGGCCTGGGCCGCGGCGGTGCGCGCCGCCCAGCCCGCGGGCTGCGGCAGCCACGGATCGGCCGCGCCCGGCGGCCCGAACCCGAACGGCGGCCCCTCCCCCGACCACGGCAGCGGCACCCGGCAGCCGTCCCGCCCCCGGTCCGCGCCGCCCGAGCGGACGAACACCGGGTCGTCGATCAGCTCCTCCGGGACGTCCACTTCCTCCAGGCCCAACTCCTCGCCCTGGTAGACGTACACCCCGCCGGGCAGCGCCATCGCGAGCAGCGCCGCCGCCCGCGCCCGCCGGGTGCCCAGCTCCAGGTCCACGGGCTCGCCGTGGCGGCGGTCCGCGAACGAGAACCCGGTGTCCCCCGCCCTCCCGTACCGCGTGACGTGCCGGGTCACATCGTGGTTGGACAGCACCCACGTGGCGGGCGCCCCCACCGGGGCGTGCGCGGCCAGGGTCCGGTCGATGACCGCCCGCAGCGCCTTGGGCTCCCAGGGGCAGCTGAGGAAGTCGAAGTTGAACGCGCTGTGCAGCTCGTCGGCCCGCAGGTACCGGGCGAACCGCTCCGGGTCGGGCAGCCACATCTCCCCCACGAACACCCGGTCGGGCCCGTAGGACTCGGCGATCCGCCGCCACCGCCGGAACACCTCGTGCACCCCGTCGCGGTCGGAGAACGCGCTCTCGTCCCCCTCCGGGACGTCGGGCAGCCCCGGGTCCTTGACCATCCCGTCGGCCACGTCGACGCGGAACCCGTCCACCCCCCGGTCGAACCAGAACCGCAGGATCGCGTCGAACTCCTCGCGCACCCGCGGGTTCTCCCAGTTCAGGTCGGGCTGCTGCGCCGAGTACAGGTGCAGGTACCACTCCCCCGGGCTCCCGTCGGCCTCGGTGACCCGGGACCAGGCGGGGCCGCCGAACCGGGACCGCCAGTTGTTGGGCGGCAGTTCCCCGCTCTCGCCCCGGCCGGGCCGGAACCAGAACAGCGAGCGCTCGGCCGAGCCCGGCCCGGCCGCCAGCGCCTCCCGGAACCACACGTGCTCGCTGGAGCAGTGGTTGGGCACGATGTCGATGATCACCCGGATGCCGCGCTCGTGGGCGGCGGCGATGAGCCGGTCGGCCAGGTCCAGGTCGCCGTACACGGGCGCGATGTCGGTGTAGTCGGCCACGTCGTACCCGCCGTCGGCGAGCGGCGACGGGTACCACGGGCTCATCCACAGCGCGTCGACCCCCAGCTCCGCCAGGTGGTCGATCTCCCGCAGCACCCCGGCGAGGTCGCCGACGCCGTCGCCGTCGCCGTCGGCGAAGCTGCGCGGGTAGATCTGGTAGATGGCGGCGCCGCGCCACCAGTCCGGGTCGTGGTGTCCGGTCACGTTGCGGTGTCCTTGTCGTCGGAGGGGTCGGGAGGGACGGTCATCCCTTGAGCGCGCCGGCGGAGAGCCCGGCGATCACCTGGCGCTGGAACACCAGGAACAGGGCGAGCACCGGCAGGCTGGAGACGACCATCCCGGCGATGAGGAGGTTGAGCGGCATCTCGGTGGAGATCCGCGCCAGGTGGACGGTGATGGTCTGCACCAGCGGGTCCTGGAGCACCACCAGCGGCCAGACGAAGTCCTTCCAGGCGGCGACGATCGCCAGGATCGACACCACCGCCAGGATCGGCCGCGACAGCGGCAGCACGATCCGCAGCATGATCTGGGCGGGCCCGGCCCCGTCCAGCCGGGCGGCCTCCACCAGTTCGGCGGGGACGCGGTCGAAGAACTGCTTGAGCACGAACACGTTGAACGCGTTGGCGGCCATCGGCAGCCACACCGCCCAGGGCGTGTTGAGCAGGTTGACCCCGATCAGCGGCACGTCCGCGACGGTGAGGTAGGTGGGGACGAGCAGCGCGGCGGCCGGGAGCATGAGGGTCGCCAGCATCATCCCCAGGACGGCGTTGCCCAGCACGGGGCGCAGCCGCGACAGCGAGTAGGCGGCCGGCACGGCCACCCCCAGCTGGAACAGCCAGGCGCCGCCCACCACCACGAACGTGTTCCACAGGTACCGGCCCAGGTCCAGGGTCTCCCAGGCGAGGAGGTAGGTTTCGGGCCGCCACTCCTGCGGCAGCAGGGTGGGCGGGGTGCGGACCAGTTCGGCGGGGGGTTTGAGGGAGCCGCTCACCGCCAGCAGCATCGGCCCCAGGAACACCACGGTGAACAGGACGATCACCAGGAGCAGGACCACCCGGTAGCCGATCCTGCCCCGGGGGCTGTTGAGGGTGAGCGGGGAGACGAGGGTGCGCTCCCCGGTGCGCGCGGGCGGGCCGCCGCGGGCCCGCCGGGGACGGGTCGGGATCATGGCTCTCCTTCGGGGGGCGGGTCAGCGGGCGCGGGTGGCCCACAGGTACAGGGCGGAGAACACGGCCAGGACCGCGAAGAGCATGAGGCTCAGGGCCGCGGCCGCGCCGAAGTCGCCGAAGGTGAAGGCGTAGCGGTAGATGAGCAGCAGGACCGTGGTGGTGGCCCCCTCGGGTCCGCCGCCGGTGAGGATGTAGGGCTCGACGAACACCTGCATGGTCGCCACGACCTGGAGCAGCAGGAGCACGAGGATCACGAACCGCATGTGCGGGATGGTCACCGACCACACCCGCTGGAGCAGCCCGGCCCCGTCGAGTTCGGCCGCCTCGTACAGCTCGCCGGGGACGGCCTGGAGGCCGGCCAGGTAGATGAGGGTCGCGGTGCCCAGGTTGGCCCAGGTGGAGACGATGACGAGCGAGATCATCGCGGTGTCGGCGGAGTTGGTCCACTCCAGCCCGGGCAGGCCCACCGCGCGCAGCGCCCCGTTGAGCAGGCCGGGGCCGGGGTCGTAGAACCACTTCCACAGCAGCGCCGACACGATCGGCGGCAGCATCACCGGCAGGTAGACGACCAGCCGCAGGTACCCGCGGGCGTGCCTGAGCTCGTTGAGGACGAGCGCCAGCACGAACGGCAGCGCGAAGCCGAAGACCAGGGCCAGCAGGGTGAACCGCGCGGTGTTGGCCCAGGCGGTGGCGAACAGCGGGTCCTCGGCGAGGGTCCGGAAGTTCTCCAGTCCCACCCACACCGGGTCGGTGACGAAGTTGACCTGTTGGAAGGCCAGCGCGACGCCCCGGGTGACCGGATACCAGGAGAAGACGGCGAAGCAGAGGATCGCGGCGGACAGGAAGGCGTAGGCGACGGCGTTCTCGGCGACGCGGCGGCGCAGTGCCCCGGCCGGCCGGCGGGGGGCGCGGGCCGGGGTCGGCGGTGCCGGCGGCGCGGGAACGGTCGCGGTGCCGGTTTCGGGCATGGCGGGCTCCGTGGGGACGGGGCGGCGGCCCGGGGTGCGGGCCGCCGCCGGGGGCGGGGGCGTCACTCCAGGACGGCGTCGATCTCGTCGCTCGCGGTGGCGAGCAGCTCGTCGATGTCGGCGTCCTCGCGGGTCAGCACCGCCTGCATGGCCGTGTCGAGGATCGCGTAGACCTGCTGGGCCTGCGGGGGCTCGACGAAGCCGGGGATGTCGGGCTGGGCGTCCACGAAGGTCTGGTAGTTGTCCAGCGGGACGTTGGCGTTGGCCTCCTTCAGGGCCAGCTGCTCCTCGCGGGTGCCGCCGACCCAGATGTCGGGCGTGGGCGCCATCGGCAGGCCGACCGGGGAGCCCAGTTCGAGGGCGTCGTCGATCATCTCCTGGAACCGGTCGGGCTCCAGGAACTTCCACTGGAGCCAGGTCAGGCCCGCCTCGATCTGCTCGGGGGTGAGCCCGGCCCTGAACATGTAGCCCTCGCCGCCGATCAGCGTGCCCTGCTGCTCGGGCATGGGGGCCAGGCCGTAGTCGTCGTAGTCGCCCTCGAAGTTGTCGACGATGGGCTTGAGGTTGTCGGGCGCGCCGATGTACATCCCCAGGGTCCCCGCGCCCATCATGCGCTGGAGGTCCTCGAACTCCAGCATCTGCCGGTCGCCCATGGAGCCGTCCTCCCAGCGCATAGCGTGGAGGGTCTCCAGGATCTCCCGACCCTGGGCGCCGTCGACGTTCGCGGTCATGGTGCCGCGGTCGACGGTCTCGGCGCCCAGGGAGTTCATCCAGGCGTTGAAGTGCCAGCCGCCCTGGTTGTTGGTGCTCAGCTCGGCGAAGCCGACATGGTCCCCGCCCAGGTCGCTGATGGCGTCGGCGGCCTCGCGGACCTCCTCCCAGGTGGTGGGCGGGGAGTCGGGGTCCAGTCCGGCCTCCTCGAACAGGGTCCGGTTGTAGACCAGGCCCATCGAGTAGTTGGCGGTGGGCAGCCCGTACAGGCGGCCCTCCTCGTCGCGGAACACGTCGAGCAGCCCGGGCTGGATCCGGTCGGTGATGCCCAGGGCCTCGGCCTGCTCGGTGATGTCGGAGACCTGGCCGCGCTCGATGAGCGCGGCGGGGTCGGTGAAGTAGACGTAGAAGACGTCCTCCAGCTGCCCTCCGGCGAGCTTGGTCTGGAACGTCGCGGGGTCCATGAACCCCTCGCGGGGGTCGATGCGGATGTCCTCGTGGAGGGAGTGGAACTCCTCCACGTCGTCGTCGAAGATCGCCCGCTCGACCGGCTTGGTCCGCTCCGGCTGGCCGTTGACGACGATCGTGACGGTGCCGTCGGCGGCCGGGGCGTCGGAGCCGCAGGCGGTGACGCCCACCGCCAGGGCGACGGCGGCGGCCGCGAGTGCGGTGCGCCGGGGAACTGCGACACGGTGTGTGCCCATAACCTGCTCGTTCCTTTCCGGCTCCTCCCCCGGGGAAGCCATGTGGTGGTGCCGGAACGATAAAACAGCCGGACACACTTCTGCAAGAAACGAACATGAGCTTGCAAATCAGCTACACAGCCTGGAAATACAGGCATAATGCGAGCTGAATCACACAGGGGAGTCGAGCGAACCCGCCTAACGAAGGCGTAACGAAGCCCCGCGGAACCGCCCGGACGGGGACATCGGGCACACGGGGGTCCCGGACACGACAGAGGGGGCGTGCGCGACCGCGCACGCCCCCTCCGGGGATCCCGTGTCTCAGCCCCGGACGGCCGCCCTCTCGCCCCGGGGGCCGCCGTCCGGGAGGGCCGGGGCCGGGCCCGCCGAGGCCCGCACCACCAGCTCCGGCTCGAACATCAGCTCCTCGCGGGAGACCCGGCCGCCGTCGATCCACCGGGCCAGCACCTCCACCGCCGACCGGCCCATCGCCTCGATCGGCTGGCGCACCGTGGTCAGCGGCGGATCGGTGCAGGCCATCAGCGGGGAGTCGTCGTACCCGACGATCGACACGTCCCCGGGCACCGACAGCCCGCGCCGCCGGACCGCGCGCACCGCCCCCAGCGCCATCACGTCGCTGGCGCACAGGATCCCGGTGACCCCGCGCTCCAGCAGCCGCTCGGCGGCGGCCCGGCCGTTCTCCATCGAGTACAGGGCGTGCTCCACCGGGGGCGGCGGGCCGTCGCCGAAGCAGGAGCGCAGCGCCGCCCGCTTGCGCTGGGAGGGGACGTGGTCGGGCGGGCCCGCCACCAGGCCGATGCGCTCGTGGCCCAGCGCCCGCAGGTGGGCGACCACCTGCTCGACGGCGACCGCGTCGTCGCAGGCCACCCGGGGGAAGTCCAGGGAGTCGACGGCCGCGTTGACGAGCACCGTGGGCAGGTTGCGCTCGTGCAGGTCGGCGTAGTGGTCGTGGGCTGCGTCGCCCTGGGCGTACAGCCCGCCGGCGAAGATGATGCCCGAGACCTGCTGGGACAGCAGCAGCGAGACGTAGTCGGCCTCGGTGACCCCGCCGGCCGTGCGCGTGCACAGCACCGGGGCGAAGCCGCGCCGGGCCAGTTCGGTGGCCATGACCTCGGCCAGGGCGGGGAAGATGGGGTTCTGGAGTTCGGGCAGCACCAGGCCCACCAGGCGTGCGCGCTCGCCGCGCAGCTGGGTGGGGCGCTCGTAGCCGAGGACGTCAAGGGCGGTCAGGACGGCTTCGCGCGTACCGGGGGACACTCCGGGCTTGCCGTTGAGGACCCGGCTGACCGTGGCCTCGCTGACCCCGACCTTCTCGGCGACCTCCGCGAGTCGACGTTTCATGCCCCTAAGGTACGGCATGGAACGCAAGCGGCTTGCATCCGCTTGCAGGAATCGTCATCGGCTTGCGGTGCTCGGCGCGGAGCCCGGGTCAGCCGGTGCGGCGCTCCTTGCGCCGGCGGGCCAGCTCGTCCACCGGGGCCGCGGGCGGGGCGGGGGGCAGTTCGCCGCGCTCCTCGGCCGGGACCACGCCCAGCGCCTCCTCCAGCTCCCGCCAGACGTTGGCCAGCGCCAGCCCGAACATGCCCTGGCCGCGCTGCATGAGGTCGACGACCTCCTCGGGGGAGGTGCACTCGTAGACGCTGACGCCGTCGCTCATGAGGGTGATGCGGGCCAGCTCGGGGGCGGGGCGGCCGCGCAGGTGGTCCACGGCGGTGCGGATCTGTTGGAGGGATATCCCGGTGTCCAGCAGTCGCTTGGCCACCTTGAGCAGCAGGACGTCGGGGAGGCTGTACAGGGGGGCGTTGTGGGCACCGGTGTGCACGCTCGGCTCCACCAGGCCGGTTCTGGCCCAGTAGTCGAGCTGACGGTAGGTGATCCCGGCGGCCGTACAGGCCGCGGGACCCCGGTACCCGACGTCCATAGGCGGCGCCACCACGTCCTCTTCGCACGGTAGGCCCTGCTGCCCCGCTAGCCGCAGCGCGGACCGCCTGTCATGGGGTTCCCGCTTGCCGCTCGCTACCGCCACGCCGACCTCCGGCTTCTCGTCCCGCGGCGGTCTCGACAGGGGATGTCCACAGAGGGAACGGGTGCGCCGCGGGTTCCACTGCACCGACCGTAAGGCGGCCGGAGGGCAGCGTCAACGACACCCCTCGGCGCGTCGCCAAGTGCGCGCCCCCGGGTGCCGCGGAGCCGCGGTGGTCACGCCGTGTGCGCGCACCCCGTTTTTCGGCCCCGACCTCGACGTTCACTTCCCCGTCCCCAATCTAACACCGGCACCCCGGAACATCACCGCAGGTCGCGGCCGTGTTCCGGGGCGTCCCCGAGCGCCCGGCGCGGTTTCACTCCGTACGGCGCCCGAAATCCTCGGGCGTGATGTTGTCGAGGAATTCCCTGAACGCCTCGACCTGGTCCTCCTGCTCGTCCGGGATGGGCATCCCGGCCTCGTCGATCACGTCCTCGTGCGCGTAGATCGGCGTACCGGTCCGCAGCGCCAGCGCGATCGAGTCCGAGGGCCGGGCGCTGACCTCGGCACCGTTGCTGAACACGAGCTCGGCGTAGAAGATGCCGTCGTTCAGCCCGGTGATGTTGACCGTGGTGAGCTGGGTGTCCAGCGCGTCCAGCACGTCCCGGAACAGGTCGTGGGTGAGCGGCCGGGCCGGGACCACACCCTGCTGCGCGAGCGCGATCGCGGTCGCCTCCACCCCGCCGATCCAGATCGTGAGGTAGCGGTCCCCGTCGGATTCCTTGAGCAGGATTATCGGCTGGTTCGAGGGCATCTCAACCCGGACGCCGACGAACTCCATGTGCTTCACAGCGGCTCCGTCCCACGAGTCGTCATGCCGGATGGGCGCTCGTCCCTGTATCCCCCGTTGGATCAGGACCCGAGGGCGAAATCGGCACCCTTCGATACAAAGCTCTCCGGCGGCGGGGGGCCGCAAACCTACTCGGCCCCGGCCGCCGCCGTCAACGGTGCGCGTGCACGCCCGATACCGTTCCTCAGCGGCGCGGCTTGGTCAGCAGCACCATCCGGAACTTGCCGATCTGGATCTCGTCGCCGCCGCCCAGCTCGGCCTCGTCCACCGGCTCCCGGTTGACGTAGGTGCCGTTGAGGCTGCCCACGTCGCGGACGCCGAAACCGTTGCCGCGGCGGAAGAACTCGACGTGCCTCCGCGAGACGGTGACGTCGTCGAGGAAGATGTCGCTGTTGGGGTGGCGCCCGGCGGTCGTGACGTCGTTCTCCAGGAGGAAGCGACTGCCGGCGTTGGGACCGCGCTTCACCACCAGGAGAGCCGTACCGGGCGGCAGGGCGTCGACGTTGGTGGGGTCGACGTTGCCCGACTCGTCACCGGAGTCCTCCTCCTCCAGGGCCTGTATGCCGGAGATGGAGATGGTGGACGTGACGTCTCCGGCGGACTCCCCGCTCCCCCCGGGCCGGGGACCGGGCTGTCCGTCCCTGCGGACGGGGGTCCCACAGTGGGAGCAGAAACGGGCATCATCCGCAACGGCGTGACCGCACTGCGTGCAGTAAACGCTCGACATAGGTCGGCTCGGCCTCCTACCGCACGGGGCGGTGCTTGATTCGGCTGATCGGTGGCACGTTCCGGTCGTCGTGCGGGCGAGGGGCCCGCACGGCGTCCGGAACGCGGCGAGACGATCCGCTGTCGCGGCAGCGGCGCACCTCGCACGGTCGGTCGCTAGGTCTCATCCCCCATGTTGTACTCCTCATCACCTCTACCGGGTCCGCCGTTGCGGGAAGGCCCGTGCGGTAGGCGACGCGGCGCTCCAGGGAACACTCGACTTTAAACCATATCCCTGTCCGGGAAGGGCTTCGCTCCTCGTCGGCCTGCCGTGGACACCCCGCCTCGGGAGCGGTGGGGCGAACGGCGGATCCGGTGCCCGGAGCACCGACTCCGCCGGGGACGGTCCCGACGAGAAGAGACACCTCTCTGGTTACCGATGCCGCTCCGGGGGTTTTGGTTCGCTCCCGCGCCCCACGGATTCGCCTCGCCGCCGCCGTACCGCCACGACCTGTCGTTATGCCCAGTTTAGCCAGCGGGCACGGCTCGGCCACCGGCACCGGGGCCGTTGTTTCCACCGTACACCGAAGGGGGTGCGGGCCACACGGCCCGCACCCCGGCCGGAATCCGAGGTCAGCCCTCGGCGCGTTCGACGACGTTCGCCCACTCGGCCAGCAGCCGGTGGGCGGTGTCCGGGTCGGGACCTTCGGCCCAAAGATGGGTCACGGCCTCGGCGGTGTCCGGCAGGACCAGCGCCCAGCTGCCGTCGGGCTCCAGGACGCGCACGCCGTCGGTCGTGTCGAGCTCGCGGTCGCCCGCCGCCTCCACGACCGCCCGCATGACGCTGCCCTTGACGGCCCAGGGGGTGGGCACCGAGCGGCGCAGCAGGTGCGCGTGCGGGATGGCCCCCTCGATCCGGCTCAGCGTGCTGCGGGTCCGCGCCACCAGGCCCAGCAGCCGCACGAAGGCCGCGATGCCGTCACTGGTCGGGCTGAACTCGGGGATGACGAAGCCGCCCCGGCCGTCCCCGGCCAGGATGACGTCGTCCCCCTCCTGTACCGCCTTGGTGAGCTCGTTGATGGCCGTGGCCGTCCAGAGCACCTCGACGCCGTGGGCCCGGGCCACCTGCTCGGCCACGCGGGTGATGGTCACCGGCAGCGCCACGCTGCCGCCCTTGCGCTCGGCGCACACCAGGTCCAGGACCGCGAGCAGGGCGCGCTCGCCGTCCACCAGCTCGCCCTTCTCGTCCACGATGGAGAGCCGCTCCGCCACCGGGTCGAACCGCACCCCGAAGTCGGCCCCCGAGCCGGAGACCAGCTCGCCCAGGCGCTCCAGGTCGCGGTTGCGCTTGGCCGCGGTGTCGGTGGGAGAGTCCTCGTCCAGCCGGTTGTTGACGGTGAGCACGTCCACGCCGATCCGGCCCAGCAGCGAGGGCAGGATGAGCGAGCCGCTGCCGCCCGCGCAGTCGACCACGACCTTCAGGCCCGCCTCGGCGACCCCGGAGGTGTCCACCGCGCGCAGCAGGTCGTGGGCGTAGTTCTCCACGTTGCGCGAGGGGAACGTCAGCTCGCCGATCTCCCCGGGGAAGGCCCTGCGGTACTCGGCCCGGGAGAACACCCGGTCGAGCTTGCGCTGGGCCGCCGGCGACAGGTCGGCGCCGTCGGAGTCCAGGAACAGGATGTCCACCGACTCCGGGTCCCCCGGGGTGGTGCGCACGGTGATGCCGCCGCTGACCCCGCTCTGGGACGTGTGGAAGCGGGCCACCGGCAGCGGCACGACCTCCAGGTCGCGCACCTCGATGGCCGCGGCCGTCAGTGCGCTGATGACCGCCCGCTTGAGCGTCCGGGCCGCGCGCGAGACGTCGCGCGAGGTGGTGACGATCGCGCCCTTCTTGAGGGTGGTGGCGTAGGCGTTGGCCAGCCGCACCGCCAGCTCCGGGGTGATCTCCACGTTGATCAGGCCCGAGACGCCGCGCGGCCCGAACAGCGACCGCTGCCCGCGCGACTCCCAGATGACGTTGGTGCTGACGACCGCGCCGGCCTCGATGGTCTTGAACGGGTAGACCTTGACGTCGTTGTGGAGGTAGGCCTCGGACTCGATGACGCAGTCCTCGCCGACGACCGCGCCCTCCTCGATCCGGGCCGCCGCCATGACGTCGGTGTTCTTGCCGATGACCGCGCCGCGCAGGTTGGCCCCGCGGCCGATGAAGACGTTGTCGTGCAGCACGGTGCGGTGCGCGAAGGCCTCGGCGCGCACCACGGCGTTGCTGCCCACGACGGTGAACTCGCGCAGCTCGGCGCCGGCCTCCACCTTGGCGTAGTCGCCGATGTAGAGCGGGCCCTTGAGCACGGCCTCGGCGGAGACCTGGGCGCCCTCGCCGACCCACACGCCCGGGGAGACCTCGAACCCGTCGATCTCCACCGCGACCTTGCCCGACAGCACGTCGGCCTGGGCGCTGAGGTAGCTCTCGTGGGTGCCCACGTCCTCCCAGTAGCCGTCGGCGATGTAGCCGTAGAGGGGCTCGCCCTCCTCCAGGAGCTCGGGGAAGACGTCGCCGGACCAGTCGACCACCTCGCCCGCGGCGACCCGGTCCAGGACCTCCGGCTCCATGATGTAGATGCCGGTGTTGACGGTGTCGGAGAAGACCTGGCCCCAGGTGGGCTTCTCCAGGAAGCGCTGGATGCGGCCCTGCTCGTCGACGATGATGATGCCGAACTCCAGCGGGTTGGGGACCCGCTTGAGGGCGATGGTGACCTTGGCGCCCTTCTCCCGGTGGAAGCGCACCATGTCGGTCAGGTCGATGTCGGTGAGCGCGTCGCCGGAGATGACGATGAAGGGCTCGCCGCGCAGGTGGTCCTCGGCGTTCTTGACGCTGCCGGCGGTGCCGAGCGGGACCTCCTCGGCGACGTAGTGCAGCTTCATGCCGAGTTCTTCGCCGTCGCCGAAGTAGTTGCGGATCAGGGTGGCCAGGAACTGGACGGTGACCACCGTCTCGGTGAAACCGTGCTTGCGCAGCAACCGCAGCACGTGCTCCATGATGGGTTTGTTGACCACCGGAAGCAGGGGTTTGGGCTGGTTGGCGGTCATGGGGCGCAGGCGGGTGCCCTCGCCCCCGGCCATGACCACGGCCTTCATGTTCGGCGAGGACGCCGCGGCGCCCTCCTCGCGGGCGGTCATCGCCGGCACCTCCGCACGGTGGAGGGTGCGGGGACCGCGGGAGGCACCGCGGGGAAAAGGTGTTCGGAGCGCGCGGACGACCGCGCGGTGGGACATGTTCTCATGGTGGAGACGACACTCCCTTTCGTTCCGACAGGACTCTCGGTGAGCCGGTCCGTCGGTGGATCAGGTGCCCGTCCGCCCCTGTTCCCGGCCTGGCAGGCCGAGGCCGTCGACGTCCGCGCCGGGGTCGCCGTCGGCGGTCGCCTGCGTGGCCGGATCGGAACGACCCGGGTCGAGGCCGCGACCGGGGTCGCCGTCCTCGGCGGCACGGTGACCGTCGGTGAGATCGACGCGTTCGTCACGGCGGGTCTGGGCGATCAGGCGCAGTCCCTGAACGGCGTACAGCAGTCCGGCCCACCAATAAAGAGCCGTTCCCCACAGCGCGAAGGCCCAACCCATAATCTGCGCCACATCTCCGACGACGCTGGCGTAACCCGCGATGAACAGCAGGGGGAAGGCGTAGAGAAGGCACAGGGTGGCGGCCTTGCCGGCGAAGTTGACCGGCAGGGGGCCGTAGCCGAAATACCGCAGCAGCGGCAGGGCGCCGAGGATGAGGACGTCGCGCAGGACGAGGATGGCCATCAGCCACCACGGGACGATGTCGCGCACGACCAGTCCCAGCAGGGCGGCGAAGATGTAGAGGCGGTCGGCCAGCGGGTCCAGGACCGTGCCCAGCCGGGAGGTCTGGTTCCAGGCCCGGGCGATCTTGCCGTCGAGCCAGTCGCTGAGCCCGGCGAAGGCGAGCACGCCCAGCGCCCACCAGTCGGCCTGCGGCACCAGGACGAGCCACAGGAAGAGCGGGACGCCCAGCAGCCGCAGCATGCTCAGCAGGTTGGGAACCGTCCAGATACGGTCACTGACCGCCGGGCTGGCCACATCGCCCCCCGCCTCGAGTCTGCCATCTTCCGCGGATCGCCCCATGACGCCAACGATAACGGTCCGAGGTGTCGTTCTCCGCCACCGTGGTGCCCCACTCCCCCTGTGGCCCGGCAGGCGATCGCCCGCCCATCGTACCCTGCGGCATTGCAGGTCGATTGACCGATATGTCGTTTTCGCTCCGTGTGATCCTCCAGGACGAACGAACCGGGCCCCGGAAGCGTTCCCCCACGTGGCCGCCCCGGCGGACGCCGGCGCGCCCGCCGGCCGGGCGACGCGCCCGCACGCCGGGTGTGGCCGGGGCGCGGGGCCGTCTGCGAGGCTGGCCGGAGCAGAACCACAGCGAAACCGGGAGGACCCCATGCTCGTCGCCTTCTCCGTCAGCCCCATGGGCACCGGCGAATCCGTCGCCCCGGCGGTGGCCAGGGCCGTCAAGGTCGTGCGCGACAGCGGCCTGCCGAACCGCACCGACGCCATGTTCACCACGGTCGAAGGGGAGTGGGACGAGGTGATGGCCGTGGTCAAGGCCGCCACCGAGGCCGCGGGCGAGGGCGCCGGCCGGGTGTCCCTGGTGCTCAAGGCCGACATCCGGCCCGGCGTCGCCGGGGCGCTGGAGGGCAAGGTCGAGGCGGTCGAACAGGAGCTGCGCGACCTGTGACCCGGCCGCGGGCCCGCCCCGGCGGGCCCGCGCCTCAGCCCTGGGCCTCCAGGACCATGTCCGCGGCGCGCAGTCCCGACAGCAGCGCGCCGTGCACCGTGGCGATGTGCTCGATCTCGGTGGCCTCGCCGGCGAAGAACAGCCGGTCGTCCACCGAGGCGCGCAGCGCCACCCGGTCCCCGTCGCCGGAGCCGACGGCGGTGTAGGAGAACGCGCCCCTCGCGAAGGGATCGTCCGTCCAGGCGCTGAGGTGGTGGTCCACCGGGTCGGGCGCCTTGCGGAACATGGTGCGCAGCGACGCCATCGCGTGCTCCACCACCTCCCCCTCGGACATCTTCGCCAGGAACCGCGCCGGGGCGCCGCCGTTGCGGGACACCAGCACCGGCACCCCCAGCACCCGCTGGCCCGCGTACCAGTGGAACCAGGCGCCGTGCTCGGTGCCCAGGTGCACGAGCACCTCGGCGTCGCCCCAGAACACCTCGTCGAAGCGCAGGAACAGCTTCTCCAGGCGGCCGTTGCCCAGCCGCTCGATCGCCAGCCTCTTGTCCTCGGGCAGCTCCGGGCGGAAGTCCACCTGGCCGGCCTTGAGCACGCCCAGGGGCAGGGTGACCACGACCCGGTCGGCGGTGAGGGTCTCCTCCCCGTCGGGGGTGTCCACCCGCACCGACACCCCGTCCTCGCCGTGGGACACCTCCAGGACCACGTGCTCCAGGCGCACGTCCAGGCCGCGCGCCAGGTGGTCGGTGATCTGGCCCATGCCGTCGGGGAACACCACGTCGTCGCCGCTGAACTCGTGCAGGGCGCCCACCGCCTCGAAGGAGACCTCCTCGGCGTCGGCGCCGTGGTCGCCCTCGACCATGCGGTGCACGATCTCCTTGGCGTCGCGGGCGCGGGCGCGCACCAGGTTCGCGTCGTAGAGGGCCTGGTCGATGCCCTGCTCCATGGACTCCTGGGAGCCCGCGCCGATGTTGGCCCAGTACATGTGCTCGTGCAGGAGGTTGACGTCCTCCATGTTGCGGCGGTGCCGGTCGAAGAGCAGCCGGCGGCCCTTGGGGTCGTAGGCGGTCTCCGTGGAGCGGTTGAACACGGCGGTGCGCAGCCCCAGGGAGCGGACCAGGTCGGCCAGGGGGTTGTTCTCCTCGCCGCGCATCCAGGAGGCCCCGGCGTCCAGGGTGGCGCCGTCCCATTCGCGGAACGTGTGGATGCGCCCGCCGGTGCGGGCCCGGCCCTCCAGGACGGTGACGCGCTCGCCGGCCTCCGCCAGGCGGTCGGCGGCCGACAGACCGGCCATGCCCGCCCCGATGACGAGGGTGTGTCCGCGCCCGGGCGCCGCCTCGCGGCCCCGCGGTTCGGGGGCGGTGTCGCCCTCGACGGGTTCCTCGGTGATCTCCGCGCCGACGTCCTCCTGCATGGCACTCCCCTCCCGGTGACCGACAGTGCGACTGTATGTGCCCTTCGTGGCGATCGCCGGGATGACACCCCGGCGGGCACGGCGACCGCGAGCCGGGGAAGCGGAACCGGATCGGCCGCTTTCCCTAACAATCCGCGGTCATGTGGTTACACTCCGGATGTCCACCTCCCGTCTTCCGAGGGGTTCACCGTGCGTCTCATCGCCGCCACCGTCACTTCGGCACTCGTCCTGGGCTGTGCCACCGCCGCCTCGGCCACGGCCGCGCCCCCGGTGACCGCCCTCCTGGCCCCGGTGGTGGAGCTGTCGGCCGACCGGCTGGCCACCGCCGAGCTGGTGGCGGCCGCCAAGTGGCACAGCGGCGACCCGGTCGAGGCCCCCGAGCGGGAGGCGACGGTGCTGGCCGAGGCCGAGCGGTCGGCCCGCGCCCTGGGCGGCGACCCGGAGGTCGCGCTGGCGGTCATGCGCGACCAGATCGAGGCCAACAAGGTGATCCAGCGGGGCAGGCACGCCGACTGGTACGCCCACCCCGACCGGAGTCCGCTGCGGCCGCCGGACCTGGCCGACGCCCGGGCCGACCTGGACCGGATCACCCCGGCCCTGGTGGGCGCGCTCACCGACGCCGGCGCCGGTCTGGCGGCCCCCGGCTGCGAGGCCGAACTGGCCCGCACCGCCCGCCGCGTCGCCGACGAGCGCGGCATGGACCGCCCGGGCCGTACCGCCCTGGCCGTGTCCCTCTCGTCCGTCTGCGCCTGACCGGCTACCCGGCCACGTAGGCCTCCACCTCGTCCGGCAGCCGCTCCCACAGGGTCCAGGCCAGCATGCGGTGCAGGCCGTCCAGGTGGGTGAGCCCCTCCCGGCGCTCCATCCGCTCGTAGTAGGGGTGGTCGACCGCGCCGTCGCTCAGGAACAGCGGGCCGTGCGGGGCCTCGGCCATCCAGGACAGCCGGCCCCAGCAGTCCGGGTTGGTGCGGTGGTAGTCCTCGCGCCACTCCCGCAGGGTGGCCGCCGCCTCGGCGACGGTGGCCCCGGCGGGGGGCACCGGCTCGCGCTCCCCGTACTCGCCGGCGTGCCAGGGCAGCAGGATCCCGGCGATGTCGTCGCCGGTCAGGACGGCCCGGTACCACCGGCCGCCGCGCTGCTCCCCCGCCAGCCGCAGGACGCCCTCCACGTACTCGTTGCCCGACCGCGAGACGGCGTCGGTCCCGGGGTGGGCGGCCAGGAACCGCCGCACCACGTCGTCGGTGGTGAGGGCTTCGAAGGTGCGCATGGGACGGTCCTCGTTCTCGTCGGGGCGTCGTCCCACTCTAGAGGTGGCCCCGGCCCCCCGGGAGGGGTGCCGGAGCCACCACCGCGGTCCGCCGGGGCGTCCGCGCCCCGGCCGACCGCGTCAGCGCCCGTCGGGGTTGCCGTCCTCGTCCTCGAACTCGATCCGCTCGGCGCGACGCTCGCCCTCGACGTGCTCCTCGTGGGTCACCTCGCGCTTGCGCACGTGGATCTCCTCCACCGGCACCTGCCGCTTGGAGACGACCGGGCGCTCCTCGTAGAGGGTGAAGGTCTCCTCCCCCTCCTCCATGGAGTGCGCGTCCGTGACGTCGGCGGGGTCGGTGATCGGGCGGCGCTCGACCTCCAGCTCCTCGTGGGAGACCGGGACGGCCTCGTCGAACCGCTCGGTGTCGACGTGGCGGCGCATCCTGGCCTGACCGGACTCGCGCCGCTCCACACCGATGTCGACCTCCTCCTCGGAGCGGATGACGACCTCCTCGTCGGCTCCGGCGGACGCCTCGCGCTCACCGGTGCCGACGGGGCCGGGCCCGGCCGCGCGGGGCGGGGCCCCGGTCGGCTCGGCCCACCCCTCGGGGGCCGTGTCGGTCCGCCCCGCCGTGTCGGCGGTTCGGCCCTCGGCGGCCCACCCCTCGGTGGTCCGGCCCTCCGCGGCCCGGCCCGAGGACGAGGGCGCGTGCTCCTCGTAGTACCGGCGGACCGTCTGCTCCTCCTCCGGCGAGATGTGCTCCTTGGCGTCGATGTTCGGAGCGCCCTTGACGGTGGACTTGTCGTAGGGGACCTGGATGTCCTCCTGGACCGGCTGCGCCCCCTGGAGGGGGACCAGCGTCTCCCGCATGCCGAACAGCCCGGTGTGGACGGAGGCCCAGGTCGCGTCACCGGTGCGGTCGTCCAGGTACACCCGGGCGATCTTCCCGATGTCGTTGCCCTCGTCGTCCAACACGTGGTGCCCCACGAACCTCTCCGCACGGTGGCCTGCCATGGTCCTCCCCCTTCGGTCGGCGGGCGGGCCCGTCGACCCACCCCACACCCCGCCGCCCTACCCCCTGTGAGCGGGGGAAACGGCATTTTTCCCAGATCAGGGAAGAGATGGTCAGGGCTTGGGACGGGTTGACGGGCCGCCGACCCGGCGTTGGCGGAGAGCATGCACGCGCCCGGCTCCGGGGAGGACCCGGCGGCTCCGGCGGGGCACCGCCCGGGTCAGACGAGGACGCCGTCCCTGGCCACCACGCGGCCCGCGCGCACCACCAGGTTCCGCGGCGGCAGGTCCACCACGACCTGGGGCGTGCACTCGCCCTCCACCAGGACGAAGTCCGCGGGCGCGCCGGGGGTGAAGTCCGCCGCGGGCAGGCCCACCACGGCCGCTCCGCCGTGCGCCGCGGTGTCCAGGGCCGCGTCGAGCTGCTCGTCGGTACGGGCCCGGGAGACCTTGGCCAGCTGGTGGGCGCGGTGCAGCATGTCGGCGTCACCGAACGGGCTCCAGGCGTCGCGGACCCCGTCGGAGCCCAGGCCCACGAGCACGCCGTGCCCGCGCAGCCGCTCCACCGGCAGCACCCGGTAGGGGTCGGAGGCGACCGTGGTCAGGGCGACCCCCGCCTCGCCCAGGGCGGCGGCCAGCGCGTCGAACCCGTCCCCGGCCTGGGGCACGGCGAAGGCGTGGCCGACCGTCACCTTCCCGCCCAGGCCCAGCGCCCGGGTGCGTTCGGCGATGGCGTACAGGGTGCGCGCCCCGGTCTCCCCGCCCTCGTGCAGGTGGATGTCCACGCCGACGCCGTACCGGTCGGCCAGGCCGAAGACCAGGTCGAGCTGCCCGGTGGGGTCCTCGTCGAACTCGGTGGGGTCGATGCCGCCGATGAGGTCGGCGGCCCCGGTGCGCAGCGCCTCCTCCATCAGTTCGGCGGTGCCGGGCGCCCGCCGCACCCCGTGCTGGGGGAACGCGACGACCTGGACGTCCAGCGCGTGGGCCAGGTTCCGCGCGGCCTCCCGGACGCCCTCGACCCCGGCCAGCCCGTAGGCGGGGGCGATGTCGGCGTGGGCGCGCATCGCCCGGGTGCCCCGGGTGACGGCGTGGCCCATCAGGCGCTCGGCGCGCGCCCCGACGGGGGTGGGCAGGGTGGCGAACACCTCGGCGTCCTGCTCCCCGAGTTCGGCGATGCCGCGCGCCGGCCGGCGCGAGTACCAGGGCTCGCCCCAGGTGGTCTTGTCCGGGTGGATGTGCGCGTCGACCAGCGTGGGCAGGGCGACGCGGCCGCCGCAGTCGACCACCTCCGCCCCGTCGGCGGGGCCGGCCGCCACCCGGCCGTCGACCACGACGAGGTCGACGGGGTCGCCGCCCAGGGGGCGCAGGTCGCGGAAGATCGTGGTGCTGGGGTGTGCGGTCACGTGGGATCCTTCCCGGGTCCGGCGCGGCGGGCCCGGGTGGCGGGCGCCGTTGCCGCGCGAGAGATCGGCCGTCGGCTCAGCCCGACGGTTAACGGTATACCACTATCCCCCCGCGAGAACGGCGAAGGCGCGGGGCCGTCGCACGGCCCCGCGCCTTCGCGGTGGTTCTCGGCGGGAGGTCAGACCTTGCGCCACTGCGGCACCCAGGCGCCGTCCTCCACGGTGTAGTCGCCGAACAGCGCCGGGGCCTCCTTCTGGAGGGTCTCCCCGATCCGGTGGAAGAGCAGGCGGATCTCCTCTTCGGCGCCGGGCGCCGTGCGGGCCTCCAGGGTGTGGCGCAGGGTGCGCACGTTGGCGGTCCACACCAGCCCGGTGGCCACGCCCTCGGGGGCGAACCGGCGCATGAAGGAGGTCTTGTGCTTCTTCTCCGCGAACTTCACACCCTCGTCGTCGAGGCCGAAGTGGTCCGCCATCCAGAGCTGGAACTCCTCCATCTGCGCCAGCATCGCCTCGGCGCGCTCCATCAGCTCCGGGTCGTCCTGGGCCCAGTCGGGGAACCAGAACGGCAGGTCCGTGAGGCGCACGAACCGCAGCGACTCCTGGGAGATCGCCACGCCCGGCCGGTGCCGGATGAGCTCGTGGGTCAGGACGCGCGACACGTTGTGCAGCACGAACCCGAAGTTCACGTGCTCCAGCACCGAACCGTGCAGGCTGGCCAGGATGTTGCCCAGGTAGGCGTCCTGGTCGGTGCGCACCCGCGTGACGTTGGGGTTCAGGCCCGGCTCCCAGGAGCGGTAGCACAGCCGCCCGGCGAACTCGGCGAGGTTCTGCGGGTCGTTGAGGTGGTCGTCCAGGTCCCCCCGGTCGAAGCGCTCCAGCCAGGACTCCCCGCCGACCTCCTTGAGGTAGTCGGCGATCGCGTCGTAGTCCAGTTGCGGACGCGAGATCAGTCGGACCTGTGGTTCGACCCTCTTCACTGCACTGCCTCCCGTGTCATGGCCCCGGCCCGCGGGCACGCGTGAGCGCCGTGGCCTGGGGTTCGGGAACACGGGGGCGTGTGACGGGGTCGGGGCTGATCAGCCTTCCACGAGGGTACACGTCCGGGGGCGCGGCGGCGCTGGCCGCACGCCCGGCGGGCCGGGGCCGTCCGCGGACCGTCCGCGGGCCGCGAGGGGGCGACCTCCCGGCCCCGCCGGGAGTACGGGACGCCGGGCACTAGAGGCCGAAGAAGTAGCCGGGGGTCAGGATGAGGCCGAGCACGATGGCGATGATGCCCCACAGGAGCTGGCCCCGCAGCACCCCGAGGACGCCGGCGACGAGAAGGATGATTCCGAGGATTGTCAGCAAAATACCCATGCACAACCACTAACCGATAACGAATCGATCAAACTCGCCGTCCCCGCGAGGAGAACGCGCGGGCCCCGTGCCGCACCGGATCCGGCCTGGTGGGCGGTGCTCCGTGTGGGCCGCGCCACGGTCGCGATCCGCCCGCGGACCCCGGTTCCGGGCCCCCGCAGCCCGCCCGCGCGGGCCGGCGTGCGGCCGGGACCCGCGCAGGGGCCCCGGCCGCGCACCGGCGGGTCAGCGGCGGGCCAGGCGCAGCGCCCGGGCCACGATCTCCTCGCCGACCGAGGCGGTGAGGATCGACTCCGGGTGGAACTGCACCGCGTAGCGGCGGCTCTCCCGGTCCTCGATCGCCATCACCACCGGCTCCTCCCCCTCGGCGTCGATGACCGCGGTGACCCGGTAGTTCTTGACCTGGTCGGGCAGTGCGTAGGTGGAGTGGTACCGGGCCGCCTGGAACACCCCGTCCTCGCCCAGCCCGGCCACCAGGTCCCCGCCCAGCGCGCGGACCCGTCCCGGCTTGCCGTGCACCGGCGCGTCCAGGGTGCGCAGCTCCCCGCCCGCGTGCTCCACCATGCCCTGGAGGCCCAGGCACACCCCGAACACCGGCAGGCGGCGGGCCTCCAGCGCGTCGAGCAGGGCCGCCATCCCGAAGTCCTCGGGCAGCCCCGGCCCGGGCGAGAGCACCACCAGGTCCGGCGCCAGCCGGTCCAGCAGCTCCGGCTCGAACCCGTAGCGGACCGTGGTGACCTCGGCCCCGTGGCGGCGCACGTAGTCGGCCAGGGTGTTGACGAACGAGTCCTCGTGGTCGACCAGCAGCACCTTCAGGCCCTCGCCCGGGCGCTCGGCCGACGCGTCCGCCTCCCGCCCCGCGGACTCCCCGGCGGCGTCCGGGGCCTCCTCGCTCAGCGCCAGGGTCTCCAGCAGGGCGCGCGCCTTGAGGAAGGTCTCGCGCTCCTCAGCCTCGGGGTCGGAGTCGTAGAGCAGGGTGGCCCCCACCCGCACGGCCGCGACCCCGTCACGGATGTGCGCGGTGCGCAGGGTCAGCCCGGTGTTCATCGACCCGTCGAAGTTGATCACCCCGACGGCGCCGCCGTACCAGCGGCGCGGGCTGGTCTCGTTCTGCTCGATGAACCGCATCGCCCAGGTCTTGGGCGCCCCGGTCACCGTGACCGCCCACATGTGGGTGAGGAACGCGTCCAGCGCGTCGAACTCCCGGCGCAGCGTCCCCTCGATGTGGTCGACGGTGTGGATGAGCCGCGAGTACATCTCGATCTGGCGGCGTCCGATGACCCGGACGCTGCCCGGCTCGCACACCCGCGACTTGTCGTTGCGGTCGACGTCGGTGCACATGGTGAGCTCGGACTTCTCCTTGACGGAGGAGAGCAGCTCCTGGATGTTCTCGGCGTCGCCCAGGGCGTCCTCGCCGCGGCGGATGGTGCCGGAGATGGGGCAGGTCTCCACCCGCTGCCCCCGGCCCGGCTCGCCGCTGACCCGCACGAACATCTCCGGGGAGGCGCCGACCAGGTACTCGCCCTCGCCCAGGTTGAAGAAGAACTCGTACGGTGCGGGGTTGCGCTCGCGCAGCTGCTCGTAGAAGCGGGCGGGCGAGGAGCAGCGGGCGTAGGTGCGGTGCCCGGGGACGACCTCGAAGAGGTCGCCGCGGCGGAACTTCTCCTTGGCGCGGGCCACCACGGCGGCGTAGGAGCCGGGCTCGGGCCCGTCGGGCACCTCGGCGGCGACCACCGGCGGGGTCGGCTCGGTCTCGCGGGGCAGGCCCCGGGTGTCGGCCGCGTCCCGGCCGCCGGCGGCCGGGACGGCGAAGTCGTAGGTGTAGCGGACGCACGTCTCGCGCTTGCGGTCGCGCACGACGATCGCGTCGGGCAGGTGCAGGACGAGGTCGCGGTCGGCGGGGTCGCGGTCGATGTGCCGCTCGATGGGCTCGAACTGGAAGGCCAGGTCGTAGCCGAAGGCTCCGTACAGCCCCAGGTTGGGGTCCTCCGGAGCGCTGAGGGCGTCGATGACGGCGCGCAACGCGGTGAAGACGCTGGGGCGGCGGCTGCGCTCCTCCTCGGTGAAGAACACGCCCGGGTCGGGCTCGGGGACGGTGACCGCGGCGTGCGCGGGACCGCTCTCGAAGTCGACGCCGGTGGGCTCCAGCGCGCCGGCGACGACGGGGAGCAGCACGCGGCCGCGGTCGTTGAGGGCGGTGGCGGTGACCCGGCGCCCGCGGGCGGTCAGCTCCAGACAGGGGTCCACGTACCCCAGGTGCCAGCGGTCGTACCGGCCCGGGTACTCCATGCCGGAGGACAGCACGCCGCCGCGGCGGGTCTCGACGTCGCGGACGAGGTCGGTGAGGACCTCGGGGTCGCAGGGGGTGGCCTGGCGGTGGACGGTCACGCCGCCCCGGGTGCGGTACGTGGTGGTCTGTGCGTCGCTGGGTGTCACGGCCGGTCCTTCGGGCGCTGGTCGGTCGGGGTGGGCTGCACCGGCCGGGGCCGCGAAAGGAGAACGACCGCCGGTCCGGGGCGGTCGCTGCGAGAGATACGCGAAACGTGGGCGCCGCCTAGGAGCGGCGCCACCACTGGGCCTGAACGGAGGTGTTTCGCATGGGGCAGAGTGTAGCGGGCGCGCGGACCGCTGGGGAGGCCTTCGGGGAAATCCGCCGGAACGCGTCGCGGGCGGCGGAGCGCGGGTGGCACGCCCGGGGTCGGCGTGCTATGGTGAGGGGCTCTGCCCGATGAATACCTGACATCAGTCTTGATATCAACGCTGATCTTACCACGAGGAGACCAGTGAGTCAATCCGCTCCCGAAGCCCGGTCGCCCGAACGGGAGGCCCTGGCCGCCGAGCAGGCCCGGGTCACCGCGATGTACGAGCGGCTGGACGAACTGCGCGCCCGCACCGAGCTGCGGCTCTCCGACGCCCAGCTGCAGGACCGCAGCGGGTTCGCCGCCCTGGTGGAGCGCGAGACCCGCACCTTCGAGCACGCCCGGGAGCGCGCCCGCCTGGGAGCGGTCGAGGAGGGCCTGTGCTTCGGCCGGATCGACCTCGTGCACGACGACGGCCCCGAGGCCCGCTACATCGGGCGGATCGGCCTGCGCGACGCCGACTACGAGACCATCCTCGTGGACTGGCGGGCCCCGGCCGCCCGCCCCTTCTACGCCGCCACCCCCGGCGACCCGAACGGGGTGACCCGCCGCCGCCACCTGCGGGTGCGCCGCCGCCGGGTGACCGGGCTGGACGACGAGGTGTTCGACCTCGACGGGCTCGGCGACGCCGACCGCCGCCAGCTCGTCGGCGAGGCCGCCCTGCTGGCCGCGCTGGGCGGCGGCCGCACCGGGCGCATGGGCGACATCGTCGCCACCATCCAGACCGAGCAGGACCGGGTGATCCGGGCCCGGCTCGACGGCGTGCTCGTGGTCCAGGGCGGTCCCGGGACCGGCAAGACCGTCGCCGCCCTGCACCGCGCCGCCTACCTGCTCTACACCCACCGCGACGTCCTGGAGCGGCGCGGCGTCCTGGTGGTGGGGCCCAACCCGGCGTTCCTGCGCTACATCGGCGACGTCCTGCCCTCCCTGGGCGAGACCGACGCGGTCCTGCGCACGGTCGGCGACCTTTTCCCCGGGGTCTCCGCGACCCGGCACGACCCCTACCGGGTCGCCGCCCTCAAGGGCGACACCCGCGTCACCGCCCTGGTCCGCGCCGCGGTCCGGGACCGCCAGCGCACCCCGCGCGAGGCGTTCGGCTCCGACGACCTCCTGGTGGAGGCCGACGCCGGGGTGCTGACCGTGCCCGGGGAGGCCTGCGAGCGCATCGTGCGCACCGCGCGCGGCCTGCGCCTGGGGCACAACGTCGCCCGCAAGTACGCCGTCAACGCGCTGCTGGCCGAGCTCGCCCGCGCCGAGGCCGCGCTGCTGGGGCGCGCGCTGCCGGAGGAGGACGTGCGCTACGTCGGCGAGCGTCTGTGGGCCGAGGACCCGGTGCGCGACGCCCTGGACGCGCTGTGGCCGCTCCTGTCCCCGCGGCGGCTGCTGCGGGAGCTGTTCGCCGACGCCGAGGCGCTGGCCCGGGTGGGCGGGCAGGCCGGGTACTCCCCCGCCGAGGCCGCCCTGCTGCACCGGCCCGCGGACGGGGGCGCCGCGGACTGGACCGTCGAGGACGTGCCGCTGCTCGACGAGGCCGCCGAGCTGCTGGGCCGCGACGACTCCGGCCGCCGGGCCCGGGAGCGCCGCGCCGCCGCCGAGCGCGCCGAGGAGGAGCGCTACGCCCAGGGCGTGCTGGAGTTCACCGGCCTGTTCGAGGACGGGATGATGAGCGCCGCCGACCTGGCCGAGCGGCACCGCGACCGCGGCCCCGGCCTCACCACGGCCGAACGCGCCGGCGGCGACCGCGAGTGGACCTACGGGCACGTCATCGTCGACGAGGCCCAGGAGCTGTCGCCGATGGCCTGGCGCACGGTGATGCGCCGGGTGCCCACCCGCTCCCTCACCGTCGTGGGCGACCTCGCCCAGACCGGCAGCGCCGCGGGCGCCGCCTCCTGGACCGGTGTCCTGGAGCCGTACGCCCCGGGCAAGGTGCACGTGGAGCGGCTGCGGGTGAACTACCGCACGCCCGCGCCGATCATGGCCGTGGCCGCCGACGTGCTGCGCGCCGCCGCGCCGGACGAGGAGCCCCTGGAGTCGGTGCGCGAGGACGGCGCCCCGCCGCGCGCCGTACCGCTGCCCGCCGGCCTCGCGGGCCTGGCCGGCCTGGTGGCGGCCGAGCGCGCGGAGATCGGCGAGGGCAAGGTCGCGGTGATCACGGCCGACGCGCGTATCGGGGCGGTGCGGGCCGCCCTGCCCGGGGCCGCCGGGGCCCGGGACCTGGAGCACGACGTGGTGGCGCTGACCGCCACCGAGTCCAAGGGGCTGGAGTTCGACGCCGTGGTGGTCGTGGACCCCGACGCCCTGCTGGCGGCACCGCGCGGTGCCAACGACCTGTACGTCGCCCTGACCCGCGCCACCCGCCGCCTCGCCGTCGCGCACACCGGCCCGCTGCCGCCCGTGCTCTCCCGGCTCGCCTCCTGACGCGGCCGCGGTGCCGCGGTGCCACGGTGCGATGGCACCGCGGCGCCGTGGCGGCACGGCAGCGTGACGCGGTGGCACCGTGGCGGCGCGGAGCCGCCGGACGGGTCTACCAGCCCGCCCCGGGCGCCAGCTCGCGGACCTGCGGTCGGGCCGCGTCCCAGACCGTGGTGAACCACGCCGAGAACGGCTCCGCGGCGCGCAGGCGCTCCAGCTCCGCGGGGCCCACCGCGAGGACCTCCTCGACCTCGTCGGGGTCGGGGTCGGCCGGCAGGTCCAGGCGCCCCACGAAGAGGTGGTTGAACTCGTGCTCCACCAGGCCCGACGCCGGGTCGGGGTGGCGGTAGGCCACCGTCCCCGCCTCGCGCAGCAGGGCGGGCGCCACCCCCAGCTCCTCGCCCACCCGGCGCAGCGCCGCGATCAGCGGCCGTTCCTGCGGGTAGGGGTGGCCGCAGCAGGTGTTGGTGAGCACCCCCGGCGAGTGGTACTTGCCGCGGGCGCGCCGCTGCAGCAGCAGGCGGCCCTCCCCGTCCACGAGGAAGACGGAGAACGCCCGGTGCAGGACGCCCGGCGCGCGGTGGGCCGACAGCTTCTCCGCGATGCCGGTGGTGACCCCGTTCTCGTCCACCAGCTCCAGCAGGATCGGTTCCTGCCCGGGTGCCGGGGCGGGGCGCTCGGGCGCCGCGGTGCTCGTACTCGTGCTCAGGGAGTGGGACATCGCCGTCCTCGGGTTCGGTGCGGATGCGGGGGACCGTGCCCGCCTGAGGCGGGCACGGCGTGCGCCGGGGTCCGGGGCGCGGTCTCCCCGGGGCGGACCGGGCCGCTCCGGGAAGCACGGCGTCCGGGCCGGGGGCGGCGGCCCCGCGGCCCGGAGGCCTCAGATGCGGTCGGCCGCGATGAGCAGGTAGTGGAAGCTGCGCTCGCGGTAGGCCGTCAGGAAGGGCTCCTCGACGCCCGTGGCGACGGAGGAGCGCTGCCGCAGCTCCCAGTAGGGGATGGTGGCGTCGGTCAGGTCCACCACGGAGATGGGGACCAGCCCGTTGGCCGCCATGGCCTTGAAGTAGTGGCTGCGCGGGTGGATGTTGCAGGTGTAGTGCTCGTCGATGCGGCTGACCGCCTTGGAGCGGCCGCCGGTCACGTCGTTGTAGCAGCCCGTGATGGTCACGTAGCGGCCGCCGTGCCTGAGCAGGCGGGCGTGCTCGGCGAAGAGCTCGAACAGGTCCACGTACATGGTGGACTCGTTGTTCCAGCTGGCGCTGAGCGAGCCGGTCTCGAAGCCGGTGTCGAGCATGTTGCGGAAGTGGAAGCTCACCTTGTCGTCCACCCCGCGCTCGCGGGCCTGGGCGTTGGCGAAGTCCACCTGCTTCTGGGAGATGCTGATCCCGTCCACGCTGCAGCCGAACCGGGCGTTGGCCATGAAGCTCGTCCCGCCGCGCCCGGACCCGGTGTCCATGATCCGGTCCTGGGGGCCGAGCGGGCCCAGGTGGTCCAGCAGCAGGTCGGCCTGGGCCGTCTCCAGGCGGTGCATCTCCTCGATGATGCGCCGGTCCCGGGTCTCCTCCGGGCCCTCCAGGACGGAGGGGTCGTAGTCCCCCACCCCGTAGTGGTGGTGGAAGAGGCCGTCGACCTCGCCGAGGCGGATGTTGACCGGGTCCTGCTCGGCGTTCCAGTAGGCGGCCACCGACTCCTGGTAGGCGGTGCGCAGGACCTTCTCCGAGGGTGCGGCCGAAGGCGCGGGCATGGTGTCGGTCATCGGGAGGGAACTCCTTGTCGTCGTGATGGTGCGGGGCGGCGCCCCGCGGGCACGCGGAAAGCGCGCGTGCCGGAAGGGTGTGCGTTGCGTTCGGGGGCCCGTGCCGGCCGTCAGGCCTGGACGGTCTCGGCGGGCCGGTGGTAGCGGGCGCTGCTGGCGTGCCATTCGCGGCTGCCGCCCATCCAGGCCCACAGGCCCCACAGGAACCGGCCGAGCTCGGGCGGGCCGGTGGCGGCCAGGGCGGCGGCCTCCGCCTCGAAGGTGTGCATGAGCTCATCGTGGATCTCGACGGTGCGCACCATCGCCTCGCGGGCCGTGCAGCCGTCCTCGGTCTCGATGAGCCGGGGCAGGCTGAAGTCGTCGACGTCCTCCTTGCCCATGGAGTAGAGGTCGTTGACGATGACGCTGGCCGATCCGGCCAGGGTCAACGCCCGCCGGACCTCGGGGCGGCCGAACTGCTCGGCGGGCAGCTCGTAGCCGGCCACCGGGTCGATGAGGGCCATGCAGGGCACGAAGCTGTTCTCGTGCCGGTGCATGAGGAACTCCCACACCGGCGGGCGCTGCCCGCTGGTGTACCAGACGCCCTCCTGGTTGTAGGCGACGAACATGATGGCCAGCTCGTGCCGGAGCCTGCGCACCTGCTGCCAGGTGGCGTACCGGGCCAGGTTGTCGATGCTGGAGCGCAGCGCCACCGCGACCGGGTCGGCCTGTACCACCCGCTCCAGGACGGGCGCGTAGCGGCGCGGCAGGTGGGCCTGGTCGATCACCGAGTGGGCGATGGCCAGGCGCTGCCCGAGCAGGTCGTGCCGGGCCTCCTCGACCTCCCCGTCCACGTAGTGGTCGTCCACCGACCACTCGGCCAGGGCGCACTTGGCTGCGGCCAGCAGGCGGTCGGGGTCGTCGGTCTCGGGGTGGGCGAGCATGATGAGCCGCCCGAACCCGGCGGCCCGCACCCGGTCGAGCTGGCCGGGGTAGACGCCGACCTCCTCGGCCCACTCAACGAGCCGGTCGTCCACCTCGTCGCCCAGCGCCGGGTCGTCGCGCACCGCCGGGGGGCAGTACAGGACCGGCACGGGGTCGGCCTCCCCGCCCGCCACCCGGGTCCCGGGGTCGGCGGGGGTCGCGGGGACCGCGGGAGCGGAGGCGACCGCGCCGGAGGACCCCGCCGGGCGCAGGCCCGGCGGGTGGACCGGCAGGGACGGGGTTCCGACTCCGGCCCCCGGGCCCGCCGGGGCGGGGGCCCGCACCGGCAGCTCGGCCGGACCGGGGCGCCGGGGATCGCGCAGCACCGCGTCCACCAGCGCCGCGATCTCGGACGCGGCGGGAGCAGCGAACAGCCTGGACAGCGAGGACACCGTGTCACCCCTCCTTCGTCGGTGTCGTCCGCGGCGGTGCCGGTGGGCCCGGCACCGCCGCCGATCGTGTCGGCGATGCGTCAGGCACGCGGCCTGACCTCGATGTTCTCCAGGATCCCGACGGCGTCGGGCACCAGGATCGCGGCCGAGTAGTAGGTGCTGACCAGGTAGGAGATGACGGCCTTGTCATCGATCCCCATGAACCGCGCGCTGAGCCCCGGCTCCACCTCGTCGGGCAGCCCGGTCTGGTGCAGGCCGATGACGCCCTCGTTGTCCTCGCCGGTGCGCACCGCGATGATCGAGGAGGTCCGGTGCTCGGTGACGGGGATCTTGCCGCAGGGCAGCAGCGGGATACCGCGCCAGGCAGGCACCCGGTTGCCGTTGATCTCGGCGGTATCCAGGGACAGGCCGCGCTTGTTGCACTCCTTGGCGAACGCCGCGATCGCCTTGGGGTGCGCGTACAGGAACTGGGTGTTGCGCCGCATGGTGATGAGGTCGTCCAGGTCGTCCGGGGTGGGCGGACCGTCCTGGGCCTGGATGCGCTGGCCGAAGTCGGCGTTGCGGAGCAGGCCGAAGTCCTCGTTGTTGACCAGCTCGTGCTCCTGGCGCTCGCGCAGCGCCTCGATGGTCAGGCGGAGCTGGTGCTCGGTCTGGTTCATCGGCTTGTTGTAGAGGTCGGCGACCCGGCTGTGGATGCGCAGGACCGTCTGGGCGACGCTGAGCTCGTACTCGCGGGGCTTGAGCTCGTAGTCGACGAAGGTCTGCGGCAGCTCGAACTCGCCGTCGTGGCCCGAGGCCAGCTCGATCTCGGCCTCGCCGTACTTGTTCTGGCGCTGCTCCGGCAGGGCCCCGAACATCTGCACGTGGAAGCTCAGCGCCTCGGAGCGGTCCACCGCCTCGGCGAAGTCGCGGCGGGTGAGCGAGAGCAGCACGCCGGCGGTGTCGGCCCGGTAGGTGGAGTCCCACACCGGGTCCTCCGCCACCAGGTGGGACTCGCCGAACTGCTCGCCGTCGGCGAGCACGCCCAGGCGGTCGGCGCTGCCGTAGCGGCCGGTGGCGATGCGGCTGATCCGGCCGTGCACGATGAGGTACAGGCGGTCCACCGGGTCGCCCTCGGAGACCAGGACCTGGCCGGGCTCGAACTCCTGCTGCTCGAAGCGGCCGGCGAGGTCGGTGAGCACCTCCTCGTCCTCGAAGCCGCGCAGCAGCGCCAGCTCGCCGAGTTCGCGGGGGATCACCTGGACCTGCGAGCCGGTCTGCTGGAACTCGATGCGGCCGTCGCCCACGGTGTAGGTCAGTCGGCGGTTGACCCGGTAGACGCCGCCCTCGGTCTGCACCCAGGGCAGGGTCTTGAGCACCCAGCGGGAGCTCTTGCCCTGCATCTGCGGGGCGGATTTGGTGGTGGTGGCCAGATTCCGCGCGGCGGCGGTGCTCAGGCTCTTCTGCTGACCGCTACGCACCTCGGGGGCTTCGGTCGACATCGGCCGTCTCTCTCCTGTGTCGTGTGAGGGTCCCCGTTCCGCACCCGCTGAAAGGGACCCCGGAACAAGGTGGGAAAAGGTTCGATTCGGTCGCCGGACGCGGACCGGAAGCGGCATGCGAATGCGTCCCCCGACCGCGAAAGCGCTGCCCACGCTAGAGGCGCCGCCACCGGCCCCGCAAGCGAACGGGGAATTTTCCCGACGAACCGCGATCAGCGGTGATCCGATAACACAAAAGTACGAAGTCCCTTAAAAGAAACCCCGGACTTTATTTCCGTGACCCATGTCTCACGCACATGGGAAGATCGCGACATAAAGCCGCGATCCGCCACTCCCACAAAAGCCGCAAGGAACACCAATGCCGCATTACCGGCCGCGGCGCGACGCCCACCCGAGGGGTTCCCGGTCACCCCCGCTCCCCCGTTTCCGGCCCGGCCCCGGTGACGGATGGGACCCCCGTCAACGGACGGCGGCCCGCCCGGCGGGGGTCGCCGGGCGGGCCGCGGGTCACGGGGCGGGGGCGTCAGGTCGCGCCGATGGCCCCGCACTCCTCCTCGCCCATGTCGCGAGCGGACTCCAGGTCGTAGGGGTCGTCCTCGATCCAGCCCTCGGGGCGCTCGCCCTCGGGCATCTCGTCGGAGTAGGCGGGCGTGAAGGTGTACTCGTCCCACACGCAGTGCACCGGGCCGGCCGAGCGCCACCAGTTCGGCCAGGCCTCCCAGCGGCCGCCGACGTCGTAGAAGGACACCTCCCCGTAGTGCGAGGTGACCAGGCGCACCGACACCTCCTCGCCCGGCCGGGCGACGGGGTGGACGACGGTGTACTCGGTGCGCACCGCCAGGTACGGCATCCCGTACTGGTCCTCGGCGGTCTCCGCCCACATCCGGCCGTCCACCTTGACCACGTCGCCGATGGGCTCGGCGGTCCCGGGCGTGAGGTGGAAGAGCAGGGAGCGGCTGTCGAGCGCGGGGTCCTCGTGCCCGTGGTACTTCTCGTACCAGTCCATCGCCTGCCCGCTCAGCAGGGACCGGAAGCGCATGTCGTCACCGCCGAAGACGGATTCCCGGTCCAGGTAGACCGCCTCCAGCAGCTCGCCGGTGGTGTCGTAGGCCTCCTGGACCCGGTCGGCGGGGTACTCGCCGATCGCGGCCGCCTCGGGGACGGTGAACCCCTCCCCGTACTCCTCGGCCTCGGTGCCGCCGAACGGGTCGTCGCGGTCGACCTGGTCATGGGTGATCGGGACACCGGTCACGTCCCGGACGACGTCGTTGAGGAGGTTCTCGGCGGGGGCGCATCCGGTCAGGGCCGTCGCCGCGACCACCGCCGCGCACAGCGCCGCGCGCGGATTCCGGGTCAGGGGTTTCAGGGACACGGGGGATCCTGTCTTCACTTGTCGGGGGATATACGAACTTCGCCCAGTTTTACCCCACTCCCACGACACTCCCCCAGCCCCACCCGCCCCATGCCCACCACCGTCGAGAGGCCGGGGCCCCACCCCGCCCCGGGGCTCCCGGCCGGGGCCGGAAAATCCCTTTCCCCCGTTCCGGAAGGCGGGGTACGTTCGCCCGGTGAACACTCGGAAACGCAACGGCACCGTATTGAGGCTCGACTCGGCGGCGTGCGGCCCGGTGCCGATGGCGGCCCCGAAGCGCCGCGCCGTCACCGGCCGCTGCGCCCGGCCCGGCTGCTCGTGCTCGGGCTGGTGCGCCCGGTTCGCCGCGGTCCGCGGACGCCCCGGCACCGGTCCTGGCCGCACCGGCCGGTCCGCCGCCCGGCGGGGCGCACGCTCCCCCGCCCTGCTCCACCGCACCACGACCGGCCGCTCCCGCCACGCCTGACCGCCCCCCACCCGCCCGGGACGGCGCCCGCGGACTCCGCCGGGCGCCGGTCCGGGGCGGCAGGCCGGCAGGGCCGCCCGGAGCGCCGGCTCATACCAGTTCGGCCGCCACGGTCTCGGGTTCGGCCAGGCACCGCCAGGCGGGCACCCGTACCGTCCGCATCCCCGAGACGGCGGCGAAGAGCCCGACGCGGTCCACCGTTCGCTCCAGGGCCCGCCCCGGGATGGACGAACCCGTGGTGTCCGGCGCCGCCCCGTCGAGTACGACGGCCGTGTCCCCGTCCGGCCCGGGCACCACCAGGTCGCACGGGTACCCTCCGGCGCGGTGCCCGACCCGGGGATCCCGCCCCCGCGCCAGGAGCGCCTCGAAGAGCAGGACGCCCGCCGCGTCCAGCCCGGTCTCCTCGGCCGGGCCTCCGGCGGAGGCGAGGTCGGCGAGCAGGCCGCCCTTCTCCTCCCAGTAGCGCCGGTCGCCCACGATGTACAAGCGCGACCTGGCCCGTGTCGCCGCGACGTTCCACAGGTTCTGCCGGCTCAGGGCCCACTGCCCGGCGTTCCGGTGCACCCCCGTGGCGGCCGTCGGCGAGATCACGACCACGTCCCGTTCCCCGCCCTGGAAACGGTGGGCCGTACCCACCCGGATCCTCTCGGCCGCCTGCTCGCCCAGGTTCTCCTCGAACCAGCGGACCTGTGCGGCGAAGGGTGACACCACACCGATGCCCGCGTCCGGGGGGAGGGTCCGCCAGAGTTCCCTCAGCAGTTCGAGCACCGCCTCCCCCTCCTTCCGGTTGAGGCACGAGCCGGCCCGGGGCCGCTCGCAGCTCCCCTGGACGTCGATCCATCGAACGGCCGGCTCCACGGGCGCGGCCAGGGACGCGGTGTCGGTGCGCACCGACAGGCGGCCTCCGTAGAACCGCCGGTTCACCGGGGCGATGATGTCGGGGTGGCAGCGGTAGTGCTCGTCCAGCCAGAGCACTTCCCCGCCCCCTTCGACGAGCGCGGACGCGGCGGCGTGGTAGGCCGAGGCACCGGTGAGGCCGAGCGACCGCTCCTCGAGGAGGGCGCGGTCGAGGCCGTGCACCGCCTGCAGGCGGCGGTCGTCCTCGGAGTCGAGCGGATCGACCGGCTGGAGCTGGTGGGGGTCCCCGATGACGAGGGCGCGCCGCGCCCGGTAGAGCAGGGGGACGAGGTCGGCCACGGTGCACTGGGTGGCCTCGTCCACCACGACGAGGTCGAACAGACCCGGATCCGGGGGGAAGACGCCGCGCACCGACCGGGACGTGACGGCCCACGCCCGCACCGTGCGCACCAGGGACCGCATGCCCTTCCAGGACTTCTGCTTCGACGCCAGGTCGCGCAGACGGCCCTCGATGACGCCTCGCCCCCGGTGGAGCGCCTCCGCCGTCCGGCCCAGCAGGTACTCCTCGGAGGCCTCGCGGCGCTCGGCCCTGATCCGGCGGATGCGGGCGGCCGTCTCCTCCGGGCTCGGCGCCGCGGCGGAGGAGGCCCGCAGGGCCCGCCACTCGTGTTCGACCTCCAGGAAGGACAGGACCGCGCCCAGCTCCGTCTCCGTACCGTCGATCCCCAGGAGGCGGCGGGTCCGCCACCGGTGCCACCAGCCGGTCCACCGGGCCTCCATCGCCGCCCCCACGCGGTGCCTCCAGCCGTGCAGGTCCGGCGAGTCCCCGAAGGACTCGGCGGCGACGGGCGGGGGCAGGCCCCCGAGCAGGCGCCGGCGCGTGCCGGCGATCAGGGCCGACCGCCGTTCGCGCCGCTCGGCCTCGGCCAACTCCTGCCGGGCCTGTCCGAGGGCCCGCTCGTGGACGGCCAGCCGGGCACCGGCGGTGGCGGCGTCGGCCTCCGGCCAGGAGGCGGCCAGCAGTGCGGTGAGGGCCTCGGGCTCGGCCGCCCTCCGCTCACGGTTGCCGGTGCGCACCATGAGGGCCGCCCCGCCGCCGATCCGGTTCACCCGGCCGGCCACCTCGTCGACGGCCGTGTTGTTGGTGGAGGCGACCAGGACCGACTGCCCCGCGGCGACGGCGGTGGTGACCACGGAGGTGATGAGTTCGCTCTTGCCCGTGCCGGGGGCGCCCGTCGCCACGGTGAGGGTGCGGTTCATCGCCGAGGCCAGGATGGCCTCCTGCGCCGAGTTCCCGTGGCCGGTCACCACGGCGGGGGCACGGGCACCGTGTTCGCGTGCGGCCTCCGCGGGCTCGGACAGCGCCCCCAGGGCCGTCCCGCGGATGGCGCCGGGCCTGATGCCGTTCCCGCCTTCGCGGTGGTCGAGGTCGCCGACGAGCTGTTTGACCGCCGTGGCGGCGGGATCCCCGCGGTAGAGCAGGGCGGCGTTGTAGGCCCCGCGCCGCGCCCCCGGGCGGAGGTCCAGGGCCCGCCGCAGCCCTCCGGCGGCCAGTCGGTCCACCATGGCCAGGCCCAGGCGCCCGCACACGGTGCGCGCCCTGTCCGACAGCGCGGTGACGCCGTCCCCGGGCCGGTCCGCCTCGAACCAGGCGAGCAGCTCCTCGATGTCCTCCTCGGCCACGGCCTCGGCGGAGAGCAGCAGTTCCCGGTTGAGCTCGGGCTCGCCGACCGGAACGAGGAACCGCCCCCCGGGCTCCTCCACCATCTCCACGTCCATGACGACGAGGGGGGCGGCCTTGGGCCGCCCGCCCCTCCGGCCCCGGCGCGCGGGGTCGAACAGCACCGCGGGGTAGCCGTAGCGCAGGGGACGCGACTCCTTGGCCGCCTCCCCGGCGAGGTCCCCGGCCCGGCCGGTCAGGGCCCACCGTTCCAGGGCCCGGCTGAGGAGGGCCTCCGATCCCATATCGCAGACCGCGATGTCCTGGCTCCCGGCATCGGGCAGCTGCTGGAGGAGGCTCTGGCGCAGCAGCCCGTCACGCAGGTAGTCGAGGTAGGGCGCCCACGACCATGTGCCCGGGGCCGACGCCGGAGCCGCCGGCTCCGTCCGGGTGCCGCGGCCGGAGGAGGCGTCCCGCACCCCCCTTCCCGCCCCCGCTCCGCGCGCCTCCGTGTCCGGAGCCGCCGCGCCGTCGGCGCGGCCGGGCAGACCCGTGGCCGTGGCGGCGCCGGTGTGCCGGGCCAGGATCAGTGATCCGCGCACCCCGAGCGAGGAGACCGTGACGCGCTGCCCGTCCACCTCGTCCACCTCCCGGTGGACGTGCTGGTAGAGGTCGACCGCGTCGATCCACCCGTCGCCGTCGGCGTCGGGGGCCGCCCCCGCCAGCCCCCGGATGACCGCGCTGGAGAAGGGGGAGGGGCGGACGCCCTGGCTGTTGTCCCCCTCGCGCGCCCGCTCCAAGGCTCCGGAGGCGGCGATGACGTAGATTCCGGCACCGTCGCTGAGCTGGCGTTCGAGGTCGAGCGGGTCTTCCTCCTCCGCACCGCGCGTGGCGAAACCGTCCGCGAAGGCGCCGCCGTAGCAGCAGTCCAGCAGGAGCACCCTGCTGCGCATCCTGGAGTCCTCCAGGAGCCGCTTGAGGACCTCCGACGAGATCGCCGTGGTCTCGAGCCGCTTGCGCCGCGTGTCCCGGAGCGCCAGGTGCAGGCGGCCCCGTTTGTCCTTCAGCCCGTGTCCGGAGAAGGAGATCAGGAGGAGGTCCCGGGGGCCGGCCTCGGCGAGGGCCGCCTCGAGGACCTCCATGGCCTCGTTCCGGACGGGGTCCAGGAGCGTCTGGATCCGGTCGTAGTGACCGTTGGCCCTGAGCACCCGCTCCAGGGAGAGGACGTCGGCGTGCGGCGAGCGCAGGTCGTCGAGTTCCTCGTAGCAGTTGACACCGATGAGGATGGCGGTGCGCTTCACGCTCCGGTGTCCTCCGCCTCCGCGCCCTCCCCTGCTTCCAGGGGTTCCCCGGCCTCCCGGGCCTCCAGAGGCTCCGGGGGTCCCCCGGGCCTGTCGGCCTCCCCGGCCGGCCGGGGCTCCCGGGCGCGCAGTGCCCGCACGTAGGTCTCGACTTCGGCGGGGTCCATCCGCCCCTGGACCGTCACCCTGTTCCCGTCGACCTCCACGGTGACCGACCTCTGCCCGCTCTGTTCGAGCCAGGTCCCGGCGAGCGAGACCAGAGAGGTGAGGACCGGTTTGAAGAGGACTCCGACGACCACCACCGCTCCCGCGACGGCGGCCGGGTCGGCGGACCGCGTTCCGGCGGAGGAATCCCCCTCCTCGGCCGGCCGGACCTCGTCCACGTCGAGGCGTTCCAGAAGGAGCACCAGGTCGCGGGTGTACCGGTCGGCCTCCTCCTCTGTGACGTCCTCTTGGAAACCGATGCTGACCAGCGACTCGTCCCGCGGCACCCGCGCACACTCCTCTTCGCCGAAAGGGACCGTTCTGTCACGGTCCGCGACCATTCCGGCACGCACGTTTTATCAGGTCAACGGAATATCTGTCGGTGGAATCGAGCAGGTGACCGCTTTCGGCCAACCGAATGGTGCGCACAAAGCGCTCCTGTCGCTCTCAGCGAGGCAGGACGCGACCGCGTCAACCGGCCGATTCCGTCCCTCTTCGGCTCTGCCGTACACGCCGGCTCCGAAGCGACCGCCGCACGCGGCGTCGGCCACGCTGCGTGACGAACCTAGCCGAGCCCTGCGGCGACGCCCAGAGGAAGAAGTCCGGATAGCGACAAAAACCCCAGGCGCCGCGAACCCCGGACTTCGCTCACGTCCCCGGTGCGACCCGCAGCACGATGAGGGCGTACTCGCGGCCCCGGTTCCCGGCCTCCCGCGGGTCGTCCCGGAGTTTCAGGCCCAGGGGTCGGCGTCCCGTCCCAGCCGGGGCAGCCGGACGGACACCCCGTCGGCCCGGCCCCTCCCGACCAGGAAGTCCATGCTGGCCGCCATGTCGTCGAAGAGCAGGGGCAGCGGCCGCAGCGGCCGGTGCAGCGGGCGCAGGAAGTCGTCCCAGTGGATCGGGACGACCCGCCGCGCCCCGAGCGCGGTCACCGTGTGCTCCCAGTACCGCTCGCGGAACTCCTCGTCCTGCCTGCCCAGGGCACCGATGCCCAGGTAGACGGTCTCCGCGCGGTACCCGTCGAGCGCCCCCGGCACGCTGTTGGCGCTGGCCTGGACGAGGAGACCGCGTCCGCCGTGGTGCACGTGCAGCGCGTAGCAGTCACCCGTCCTGTAGCCGGAGGCGCGCGCCGGGGTCCACAGGGGCGCCCGGACACTGCCCGGGGCCCGGTCCCCGGGACTGTGCGCCGCGGGCAGCGCGGTGAGCTCGAAGCCGCCCACCTCCACCGTCCGGCCCGTCACCACCTCCCGGAACCGGTGCCCGGGAAAGCCCTGGCCCAGCGCGATGTTCCGGGTCGAGGCCGAACCCATCAGGGTCGCCCCGGTCATGGCGGCCACCGTGGCCGAGTCCAGGGCGTGGTCGTAGTGGGAGTGGGCCACGAAGAGCGCGTCGACCCGGCCGACGCCGTACCGCCGCAGGCAGGCCCTGATCCGCGCCCGGTCGGGCGCGATCCCGCCCAGGGCCAAGCGCAGCGGGGAGGGGCGGCTGAAGAAGCCGTCGGTGAGGACGGCGTGCTCCCCGTCGTGGAGCAGCAGGGTGGACACCCCGAGGAACTTCACGCGCAGCGCTCCGGGCTCCGGCGGCGCCGGCTCCTGCCACAGGCCGTCCCAGGCGGCGAGGTCGGGGGCCGTCAACCCGTCGAGCACGGCGAACGGCCGGGACCGCCCGGTCACGCGGGCCACCGGACCGGAAGCCGGGTGCCCGCCGGACGGACACGGAGGTCCATGGGTCCTCCCTCGGGTCGGGGAACACGGTGGCGGGCCCTGGAGGCCCGGGGGTCTCAGGGTCCGCGCACCGTCGGCGGAACACCTTCGTGCGCACCGGCCGGGCGGCGTCGGGCCGTTCTCCCCCGAGCCCGCGACCGGTGGTCAGCGATACCGGTAGTGAGCGTAGACCCGGTTCACCTGGCCGGTCCAGAAGTCCAGCCGCTGGGCCGGGGAGGCGTTCGGGGTCAGCAGCCCCTTGTCCACGGCCAGGGCGTAGAAGCCCGGCCCCGGGTCGTTCCCGCCCTGGTAGAGGGTGATCGCCGAGATCATGGCGCCGACCTCGGGCAGGGTCCGGTCCACCGCCTCGCCGAGCAGCCGCCCCACCGCGGCCCGGTCGTCCGGCTGGGAGAAGTCCAGGGCCCGCTGTCCGGTCCGCACCACCAGGGCGCGGCTCAGCTCGGTGTAGGTGACGACCGCGCCCGCCCGCGCGCGCTCCTCCAGGAAGCCCACGGTCGCGGCGACCAGTTGCTCCCACTCGACAGCGGTCTTTCCGTACACGCTTCCTCCATCGCGTCGGCGCACTGCCGTGAACCGGCGGCCGGGGAGACCGCGCGGTGGCGCGAACCTATCCGAGCCCCGGGAACCGCTCCAGGGTCTTAGGTCCGGAACCCGGCGGGCCGCGGCGGGGCGCCGCGCTCACCGCGCCCCGGCCCCGCCCGCGCACCAGCGGCCGGTGTCCGGATGGGCGGCCGCGGCCACGGCACCGGCCGCCGTACCGGCGCTCACCAGGCCGAACACGATGGCGATCAACACCCAGTCCACCGGCCCTCCCAGGAAGAAGACCTGAACGATGATGCTCGCCCCGTGCACGGACGCCGCGATACCCGCCCCGATGACCATCCGCCTCCCGTTCTCCCCCCGCCGGGACAGCCGCCACGCCCCCAGGAAGAGAAGCGGCGCCTCGATGAGGCCCGCCACCAGGTTCACCACGATCGCCTCCGTCGGCGAACCGGGGAAGAGAAGGCCCACGACGGCCAGCACGACAACCTCTACGACTGGCCGAGCTCGTCCTGAGCGCGTGTTCCTACGAGCCCAGCGAGGACCGCGCAGTGCGCGCCGACTGCCTGATCTTGCGCATGTGGCAGGTTTTCGAGGACTTCGGCATCCGAGCCCTGTCCGACGCCTTGAGCGTCAGGGGAGGCCGGTGTCTGCCCCAAGATTCACGATCCCACTTGGACCACGAGAGAACAGCACGACTCGCCCAGGTCTCGTTTACGAGCTCTTGGGAGCCGACAGCGGCAGCCCCGCCGACGTGGTGGACGTCAAGTACAAGCGGGTCTAGGGTACAAGCGGGCATGTCGGCGACTGCCACCAAATGTTGGCTTACTGCACTCGGCTCGATCTCGTGAATGGCCGCCTGGTTTACGCAGCGAGTCCGAAAACCAAGGGCGGCCGACACCATCTCCACGGCGGCAGGGGGATCACCGGACACCAGCACGTCCTTGACCTTGGCACCAAGCCGGAGGCTCTCCTCGATCGGATCGACGCCATCGCCGACTCCATCCACCAAACGGCACTTCCAGCCCTGGGAAGCTTATGAAGAGCCCACCGAGTCCACGTGAATCCGAGCGACGTTCACCTTGACCCGGGACTCTACACCCGGGAAGCCTCTCTAACTCAAAGCTTGCCGTACCAGCGGAGAGTCGCAGGAAGAGCGGCCACATTCGGCCATCAACGCAGTACTTTATTCGAACTTGATTTCGACCTCCTTAAGCTTCCCGAGATCACTCCACGTCAGGGAGCCGTTCGAAAACCATCCCACCGCCACCTGCACGCGGTTTCCTGAGAAGAAACCTGAGACCTGGCCCCCTTGCCTCAAGGGAAGTGGTAGAAACAGCTTGACCAATCTCTGGAAAGGGTGAACATCTCTGAGCGAGACTCCCCTCCTTGCGGTGGCCCCAGAGGAAGACTCCGGCTCCCGTACTCTCAACCGCTATCGCTGGCAGTCACGTGTCGCCACCCGTGATCTCCTCGCCCTCCTCAGCCTGGATCTGACCGACCGGCAACACGGAGAAGTTTCACCCCATCGAGCGTTGATCAGCGAACGCCACGAGGATTGGGCACTATTCGACGGGGATCGATGGTGGCTGGTATCCGCCAAACACCTCGACAACGATCAGGGGGCGTGGACCTGGTCGACCCTGATGAGCGATGGCGGAATCCCTCATCTCTACCGGAACTACCGACGTCTCTCCGAAGCTCCTGGGTGCCGCATGGTGACCAACAATGCCATCCGAAGCATGCCGGAGACGCGGCTCCTTCGCGACCTGTGCCAGCTCGAAGACGGAGCCGACGCCACTCCTCGAAACGCACTGTCCCCCGAGGAGCGAGCCGGTTTGAACCTCACCTTGGCCCGGTACCTGTTGGTACACCACAAGGACGCCGGGCTGAGCGAAGAGGAGTCCCAGGGGCGCTCAAACCATGTGAACCACTGCGAACCGAATAACGATCTGATCGCCTCCTCTACACGCTTCCTGGATTCCCTGTTGTTGGACACGAACATCCCGGGCCGAAGGCACATCGTCGACGCAGGGCCACTGAGATTCGTCAGACCCGTGCTCCACCGGCTCGGACATCCTTCGACCGAGGCGGAGGCGGTCTGGGAGGCGCTCACCGGATTCGTGGAACAGAGCATGGAGGACCAGCTCCCCACAGAAGATGCAGGACTCACCGACCTGATCCGTTCCTTCAGCACACGGCCTCATGCTCTCGGACCAGAGGCCGTGGAGAAGCGCACCGTGACCACGGGTCAGGCTTTGACAGTGATCGAGCGGGCTCTGCGCAGGCCTCAGGTCTTTCTCGCACCGGGACTCCCCTTCGAACACAAGGTCTCCGTCAAAATGACCGTAGGCAAACTGGAGTCCAACGCCATTCAGCGGGCCGAAGACCGCATGGCCACATGGCGAAAAACCTGCGCAGCGGAGGTCGACGACTCACCGGGCAACCACGCCCAGCTCCAGGAGTTTGCAGACGAACTGGAAGACCGAGTCGATGATCTCCATGTCGAGCTGCGCAACGAAGGTGTGGGACAGGAGATGTTCGGCACCCGCCTATGGCACAGCGCCACACGGCTGCCACCCGAGAGCTTTCCACCCCTCCCCTTCCGACTGACCCGGACACTCCTCACCGGAGCGCTCGCCGATGCCTCCGATCAATGCCGCATCTGGTTCACACCGTTCCGGTTCAACGCCGACGCCATCCTGCTCGGATCCTCCACTCCCGTTTCCGATGCCCAGGACGAAGAAGGAAGCGAGTGACGTGAACCACCCTATTCCGACTCGGAACCGGGAGTACTTCCTCCGGGACCGGAACTACCACGAGATTCGGGTTCTCCTCCTCGTTCATTCGGTCTCCGAGGAAAATTCCGGGCCCGGATACGTAGATGGACTGGGGCAGTTGGCCAAACTCGACTTCCTGGTGCGCTATCCCCTATTCGCCAGTCAGGTCCTCGATGAACTCGACCCCACCGATCCCCGTCTCCACCGGGAGGAGGCCGATGTCCGGGCTGTGGAGGCCCCCATGCACAGGCACCGCTACGGCCCATGGGACGAGCGTTACTACACCGTGGTGGGTGCACTGCTCGGACGGACTCTGCTTCTCCGCGGCTCCGAAGGCCGGGCCCGCATGACCTTGCGGCCGAGCGCTCATGGCATAGAGGTGGCCCGGGCAGCGGCAGTCACGCCCGCATGGGCGGCGATCTCGGACCGCTGCCGCGCTGTGGCCGAAGCCGCCCGTGGCATGAACGGTAACCGTATCGCGGGACTGATCCAGGGCCGCTTGTCCCTGAACGAGGAACACGATTTCGGAGATTTGATCACGTGAGCATCCTGTTCCGGGTCGAAGCGCTCGAACTCCACACGGACAAGGAACGACATGACCGGCGAACCTTCCGGAAAGGCCTGAACCTTCTGATCGGCGACCCCGGAGCGGGCAAGAGCACGCTGATCGAGCTGATCCGCTTCGGCTTGGGAATGAAAGCCCAGCAGACCCCAGTGGTGGAACGCTCGGTGGAACGAGTCACCGTGGAGATCGTGGCTGGCGATCACCGGCTCGGCCTGGCACGTGCGGTACGCACTCCCGGAATCGTGGAAGTCGTCGACCTTGACTCCCAGGAAGCCCTCGGTGAGTACCCGGTCGTTCCCGACCAGGACGAGATCGGTATCGGCACAGCCTTGCTCCGATGGCTGGGGGTCCCTTCAGATATCGAGGTCACCGTGAACGGCCGACGTAAGGTAGTGACTTTCGAACATGTATGGGAGTACATGCACGTACCCCAGTTCGAGATCGATCACAGTATCGCCCGCCACGATGTCACCTCTCTGACCCCTCGACGCAAGCGCATCTTCGAATTGCTCTTCGGGCTTGTCGACGAACGCCTCACGACCCTGGAGGCAAAGGTCGATGAGACCAAGGGGAAGCGGCGTGATGCCGGCGCCCATCTCCAGGGTGTACAGGCTCTGGTCGAACGCGCAGCTCTCCCTGAACAGCACGACCTCATGAACGAGTTGTCCGAGGCGGAGCAGCATCGGCAACGACTTCTACGGACCGATGAGAGGCTGCGTTCCTCTCTCGGGGCCCGTGACGACCGAATCGTCGCACTGCGCGGACTACTCACGGCCACTCGCAATACGGTGGCCAGAACAGACGAAGCACTGCAACGCCTTGAACAGACACAACAGCAGCGCCGTACACGATCCGAGGAACTGGCAGCAGCCCTGGCGAGGCTGGATCGCGTCCGTACCGCAAACGTCCTTCTTGCCCCCATCGAGTTCAGCCAATGCCCGCGATGCCTCCAGGAGCTGGATGAACATCGTGCAGAGCCCGAAGCCTGTCGGCTATGCCTTCAGGACATTCCACAGCAGGAACCTCACCGCCCAAGAAGGACACCGCATGAGCGGTCCGGCGGCCCGGACCGGCTCCCGCTCGCCGTGCCAGGAGAGGCAACCGCCCAGGAGACCCAACTATCGGACCAGAGCGAGGAGATACGCCTGCTCCTAATCCAAGGAGAACAGGAACGCGCGACTCTTCAAAGTTACCGCAGCGACCTCTTGGAGGAACTCCGCGAACTGGAGGCGGAGCTGGACCTTCTCACCTCGCGCCTGGGTTTCCCCGGCTCCGAGGAACTCGCCCGGGTCGCAGAACAGCTCGCAGGGGCGACGGCGGAGGTCGAACGGATCAACCTCCTGCTCTCCACTGCCGAACACGCGGCGAGCTTCGCCACCGCGTACGAAGTGGCTGTTGAAGCGTGGACGGACGCCAAAGAGGAACTGAGCCGACACCAGGAGTACCTCGAGTCCACGTCCAGTACGCTGTTCTCCAGCCTGACAGAGATCTACAGTGCGCTGCTGCTGGATAGCTTTACGGCTCCCAACGTGCGGGAGGCGCTCATCTACTCGCGGGATTTCCTCCCCTACATCGACGGGAAGAAATTCGACACCGTGAGCATCAGCGGGGGCAACCGGGTCCCCTTCATCGTGGGGTACTGGTTGGCGCTGCAGTCGGTCGCGTTGAGCAGTCCTCAGTACCCCTTCCCCGGTTTTCTCATCCTGGACAGCCCACAGAAATCCCTGGGCCCGCTCCAGGAGCTGAGTACAAAGATGTACCGGCAGATCCAGGCCATGGCCGCAGAACGGGAGGAAACGTTCCAGATCTTCGTGCTCGACACGGACTTGCCCAGAGATTTCACGCCCTCCCGGGAACCGATACAGCTCACTTACCGGAACCCGGGTATCCGGTCGATCAGACATCCGGGGCCCGGAGCCGTCCATACGGTCGAGGGCGAACCCGTCGAGGAGCCCGGCATCGAGTAGGCCGCCTCGCTCAAGGCGACGGAAAAGTGTTGTGCGGCCGCACACCAGGCGCAGCCGCACAGGTCCTTCGGAACCGGGCTCAGCACTCGGTGTGGAGCGGACCGAGCAGTCGGTGAAAGGTCCCCCATCAGGGACTTCAGCAAGGTCGGTGGAGGAGGCGCCCCAGTAGGAGCCGGTGGCCTCACCAAACCAGACGGCCAAGTGCGGGTGCCGGACTTGGAGGGCGGCGGCGCGGCGGTGCTCGCGCAGGTACTCGGCGTGGTGGCCGCCCAGCAGGGGAGGTTCCGAGCGCGGAGCCAGCGACCGGACTGGTGCTCGCAGGCCTGGCAGTGCGGGCCTCGGGTTCCGGGTCGCCGGGCTAGGGGGCGAGCGGGGTCCGGGGGCGCGAGACAGGATGCGTCATCGACTTCGAGCACCGGGATGGACAGTACCGGGTACTGCGCCACGGGGAGCCCGCACGCCACCTCAGTGAGGGCGAGAAGACCGCGATCGCCCTGCTCTGCTTCCTGCAGAGCCTGGAGGAGCGGGGCAGGGAGCTGTCCTCGACCGTCGTCGTGGTGGACGACCCGGTGTCCAGCCTGGCCGACGAACTCACGTACGGCGTCTACTCCACCCTGACCACCAGGCTGGACCCCGAGGAGGGAAGTGCCGTCAGCTCTTCGCCCTCACCTACAGCACGGCGTTCCTGCGTCACTGGAGCAAGGACCTCAAGCACCAGGACACCTCCAGCACCCTGCACCTAATGAAGTCACGACGGACCGCCGAAGGGCGCCGGTCCCCGGAACTGGTCCCGATGGACCCCAAGGGTCCCAAAGCTGTCCTGCTAGAAACCGAATATCTGTTCCTGTTCCACACCGTTGCCGACACACTGCTGCGGGCACTGAACGAGCCCTCCGTGGAGGCGGACCTCGCACTGACCACATCGTCCCCTAACCAGGCGCGCAAGATCATGGAGCTTTTCCTCCAGTTCAAGTCGCCCAAGCAGGGCATCAACCTGGCCAATGCCGTCGAAGTCGCCCTCAAGGACCACCCCGCACTGGCCGCGCGCATCGTCCGGTTCGTCCACAGTGGTTCCCACCGCTCCGCGGATCCGAACTCTGTCCCTCTCGCGGATCCCACAGTCCGTGAGACGTCGCCGCAGTGTTCATGCGCAGGGTGGACAAGACCCATTTCGAGGGCACCTGCCATCGCCTGGGCTCACTGACCGGATGGACCAGATCTCGTCCCCGTGAGAACCGGGGAGCCCAATTCGCCGAGGCGCACACGCTCCTGCCGTTGGGCAGCCCCGGGAAGGTCCAGGACCTCCAAGGGCCGTCGTACATCTTCGACCTTCTCACCGACCTCCGCATCGGAGCCTGACCCGGCCGCCCAAGAGACCGGCGCGCCCCGCAGCGGGCGATGCGGCGAACGAGTCCCGATGACAGGATCACCGTGGCGCCTCTGTTTCTCCGGCAAGCCGACACCGAGGCCGGGCACCACAGAAAGGGAGCGCAGGGGTCACCGACGAACGAGACCTGATCGGGTACGACGAACCCCGTGTCTTGGGCGAGGTCTTCCCCGACCGGAACACCGTCGGCCCTGGCCACCTAAGGTGCTCCACATGCGGGACCGTCCTGGCCGCCGACCGGTTGACCATCATCAAGCACCACCACGCGCGGTGTACGAAAGCGCAGCTGCGGATCTACTGCCCCGACCATGCCTCCCGCGCCCAGGAACGCGTCGGAGGCGGTGCGCCCGGATCTGCACCCGACCGCCGAACAGATCACAGCCGGCCGATGACCCCCTGATCGACACGACATACGACCACCGACATTCCCGTGGGTAAGGCCCCTGAGGCCCACAACGACACCCTGCGCCTCTACCACCGGACGCTCTGGATCAGGGAACTTCCGGACGGAACGTGCTTCGATCTCGCCGATGGGAGTCGGCGGGTTATCCCATTTACGAGTCGGACCAAGGCGGCTTCTGGCTCAGCAGCGACACCGTCGTCTCCATGTTCCCGCACAAGACCCGGGCCGTCGTCACGGAGCTCGATGACGGGAAGTTCAAGACGTTCTGGAACCTGGGCTACACGGTCGGCGGGGTGATGATCTGGCCGGGCAACAGGGCCGGGAACAAGCAGACGATCAGCAGCGCCCGCGGCTTCCCTCCCCGGCTCTCCGACCGGTTCGACCTCACCGTCGAGTGCGTCCGCCGCCGCTACACGGGCGGGCGGAGCCCACTCGGCGACGTCCTCATCCGGCACGCCGAGTTCTTCGCCTTGTTCGAGACCTTCCAGGGGCTCATCGACCACTTCCTCCTCCGCGACCTGCGCAAGGGGGACCGGATCAGGTTCGCGATGCCGTTCGACGACTCCGCCCTGCCGTCAGTGCCACAGGACCTGGCGACCTACCCGCGATAGGACTCCCCGGGAACATCGGGGGTTGACCGGAAACTCTTCCCTCCTCGGAGGTCGGACCTGGTGACCGGATCCTTGGGGGCGCTCAGCCGGCCCGTCGTTCTCGGGCCGGGGCCGCGGTCCGCGGCCCCGGCGGGTTCCCGGTCATAGGACCGCGAAGACGACGCCGACCATGGCGATCAGTGCGGTCATCGTGGCGAGGAACGTGGTGAAGGACGCGCGCAGCGCGGCCGACCACGACTTCTTCTCCTCTCGGGTGAGCAGCATGGCGATCACGGCGAACAGCAGCGCCAGACAGGCGGCGATGGCCATGCAAATGAGAACCGCGGCGAGCTTGACAGGCATGTGTCTGCGACCTCTGTTCATTTGTGAGTTACGGAGAGCGACGAACTGGGGGTGTGGTGCGGCGCACCCGAGCGGGCCACAGCACGGGCGGGTTCTACGTCTACAACGGTACCAATCAGCTGCAGCACGCACAACTATTTACCGCACTCAATAGATGCATTATCCTGAACAAGGCCGACCGGATACCTCTCCCGCCATCGGGAGAGCCGATCTGACCAGGTATTTCGAGGGACGAGGAGACGGTTCGCGTGAATGAGACCCTGTCGCTGGGGCCACTCCGGCGCCTGGTGGGCATCGTCCGGGAGGGCCTTCGACCCGCGCCCACCGCCACCGGGGCAACAGAGCGGGACACTGAACACGCTGCCGTCCTGTGGGTGCTCGCCACCGCCTTCGTCGCTTTCTGTGAGGACATCGGGCTCGTGGAGCACACGTCCCTGACCCGGACGGACGTGCCGGCCGACCTCCCGACCGCCAGCCCCCTACAGGTCATCGAGCGGTCCATGAACGAGGCGGTCGAAGCGCACCCCGTTCTCGGCGAGGTCTTCCACGGCGCAGGCACATGGCGAGAGCACCGGCCGGACGAGGCCACGGCCCGGCACCTGGTGGCCTTCTGGCGCAACGGGAAACGCGCGCCTCTGGGATCGGTGCCGATCCCCTCGGCCACCGGCGCCGGACCGGACACCACCCTCTTCGAGATCCTCTACCAGAACCTCTCCGAGGACTCACGCAAGGCCTACGCCCTGCAGAGCACTCCCGACTTCGTCATCGACCTGGTTCTCGACCGTTCCCTGGGGCGGGCCCTCAAGGAGACCGACAGCGTCACCGAGCACGGGTTGCGCTACATCGACCCCGCCTGCGGTTCCGGCGGGTTCCTCCTGAACGCGTTCCGCCGGGTGTTGGAAAGGATTCGCGAGGAAAGGCCGGACCTGCCCGGGGGCGAGGCGATCGCCCTGGCCCTGGCCTGCGTCCACGGTTGCGACCTCAGCCCGATCGCCGTCATGGTCAGCCGCTTCCGCCTCGCGGTCGAAGTGCTCGGGCAGGCCCGTAACGCCTCCCCCGAGGCCGAGCGGGAGTGGCGGCTCCTCGTCGCCGAGGCGGACTCACTGCTGGAAGGGCCCGGCGCACCCGTGGTCCTGGGCTGGCCCTGGGCCGGAAACGGGGATCTCGCCCTCCTGAACCTGACCACGGGCGCGAACATCCTGCGGCGTTCCAGCTACGACGCGGTGGCCACCAACCCTCCCTACATCGTCCCAGGGGACCAGGACGCGACGAAGGCCTACCGCGAGGGCTATCGGAGCGCGCGATCCGGTGCTTTCACCCTGAACGCCCCTTTCACCGAGTGCGCCTTCTCCCTGGCCCGCTCGGGTGGGTACGTCGGCCTGCTGACGGCGAGCGCCTTCGCCAAGCGGGAATTCGGCAGGCCCCTGGTCGAGCGATTCCTCCCCACGGTGCAGATCAGCGACATCATCGACACCTCCGGCGCCTACATCCCCGGCCATGGCATACCGACGCTCATCCTCACCGGGCGCAACCGGGAACCCTCCCCGGGCTCACGCGTCACCGTCGTCAACTGTGAGCGCGGCGAGCCCTCCGCCCCGGACGACCCGGGCCAGGGCAGGGTGTGGACCTCCCTCAAGGAGCGACTCGCCAAGGTTCCCAGCGAGGACGCCTGGACGTCCTCCCACGAACGCCCACAGGATGATTTCCGGACCCACCCCTGGCTTCTCAGCCCGCCCCGGACCGAAGCCGTGTTCCGCTCCCTGCGCTCGGACACACTGCTGAGCGACCACGTCCACCGCATCGGCTACATCGCCAGCACCGGAGCGGACGAGCTGTTCTCCGCGTCCCCCGCCTCGATGCGCCGTTGGGAGGTGGAGGCGGAGGCGACCATCGACCTGGTCACCGGTTCGGAGGTTCGCGACTGGCAGGTCCGCAGCGACCTGAAGGCCTTTTTCCCCCGCACGTGGGAAGAGCGCACGAAACTCGTCGACCTGCGGGACCTTCCCGGGCACCTCAGGCGGTTGTGGCCCTATCAGAGGGTGCTCGCCAACCGGTCCAGGATCAACCCGAAGAAATGGTACGACTGGCATCAGTTGACGACCAACCGAAACGTGTCCTCATGGTCGATCATCTTCCCCTGGGTGGCCACCCACACCCACTTCGCCCTGAACCGGGACGTGAACGCGCCGCTGAATTCGGCTCCGGTCATCGAACTGCCCACCTCCATCACCGAAGAGACGGCCCTGGCGCTACTCGGGGTGCTCAACAGTTCGACCGTGTGCTTCTGGATGAAGCAGGTCAGCCGGAGCAAGGGCAACCCCAGGGGCGACCAGCTCAGGTCGGGGGAGGGCTGGGAGGCGATCTACGAGTTCACCTCATCGCGTATGCGTGAACTGCCCCTGCCCGCTCTCACCGAGGCGGAGATACCCCGGGAACTCGACTCGCTGGCGCGCGAGCTCCTCACCCTGCGCGCCGAGGTCGAGGATGCCGGAACACCCCCGACCGGAGAGCGCATCGCGGTACTGGGCCGAGAGTGGCGCTCCATCCTGGGGCGTATGGTCCTGCTCCAGGAGGAGCTCGACTGGCGGGTCTACGAGTCGTACGGGATCGTTCCCACCGGGAGCATCCCCCATGTTCCCCTCGACTCGTTGCCCGAAGGGATCGTTCAGGGAGAACGGGCCTTCGAGTTCGCACTGGCCCGGGAGCAGGACGAGGCTCCCGAGGCCTTCGAGGAGAGCGAGTGGTTCGCGAGGAACGCCATCAGCCGCTCCACGACTCCGCCCGCCCACTGGCCGTCCGATTACCGCCGGGTCGTGCTCGCGCGCATCGACGCCCTACGTAACGACCCTGCGCTCCGTGTGCTGGAACGACCGGACTTCAAACACCGGTGGGCCACTCCCCCGTGGGAATCCGTGTGGCGCCCCGCAGTCGCCGCCTGGCTCCTACAGCGGTGCGAGAGCCGAGAGCTCTGGTACACACTGGGGACGGACGGGGTCGAGCGGCCGACCGTTCGGCCTCTCTCCGAGTTGATCGGGGCGCTGGAGAACGATCCGGACGTGATCGCCGCCGTCGAGACGCACAGCCCCGGATCCACCGTCAGGAAGGTGCTCGCCGCGCTGCTCGCGGAGGAACACGTCCCCTTCCTCGCAGCGCTCAGGTTTCGCGCTTCCGGCCTGCGCAAACACCGAGAATGGACGCGCTTGTGGGACCTGCAGTGGAGGTGGGAGAACCCTCCTCCGTCCGGTGACACCGCTGACGCCGATCCGTCGGGCGCGCCGTCGCCCCCCAAGTTCACCGCGGCCGATTTCCTCAGGAAGTCGTACTGGGCCAACCGAGGCAAATTCGACATGCCCAATGAACGGTTCACCTCCTACTCTCCCGACCCCTCCCCCGGGCTGTCCCCCACCAGCATGCTCGGATGGGCCGGATGGGACGCGCGTGACCGCGCCTGGGCACTGGTGGACATCGTCGAACGGAACCTGGCGACACCCCAGGCCCCCACGCAGACCGTGGTCCCCCTGCTCGCAGGCCTGGCCGAGATACTGCCCTGGGTCGACCGCGTCGGGGCCGGAATCGGCCCGCGCCGTTCGCACAGAGACGGCGTCGAACTGAGGCGAAGGTTCGCAGAGTACCTGAACAGGTTGGAGCTGACCGAGGAACAGGTCTCCGCATGGGCACCGCCTCCCCCGCGCCGTGGGCGTCCGCCCAAGCGGACCGAGAGCTGAGCGTCTCCATGCACAGGGCCATCTGACCGGTACCGGCACATCAGACACGAACAGCGGCCGACGAGTGGGGGCGGATGCAACCGTCACCCGCCCCTTTCGGAGACGGCCCGGTCCTCTGCGGCGGCCCCGGCTTCGGCCCGGGTCGAGGATGAGCAGTACCGTGCCGGGGAATGCACAACGCTAGGGGCACGATGCAGGAGACCCGTCTGCTGGGCGAGGAGTGGAGAGGGGCATGCCTTCAGCTGGTCCAGGACACCTTGCTGGTCGTCATGGAGGACGAGCGCGAGGACGCCCGTCTCACCGATCTCTTCCTCGCGGTCGCCTTCGACCTGAGGAGCCGCCGCCCCCTGGGCCCCATGAACTCTTTCGGATCCCCGGTCCACCTGGTCGGCCTTCCCGCTCTCGCTCCCACCCCGGTCCTGGCGTCCGCCACCGCCGAGACCCTGACGATCACCGACATGCGCAACGGCTCCGTTCTGAAGACCTTCCCCCTACCTGATACAGGGACGGGGAAACGATCCTTTGACGGGTACCACCTGGCCATGGGCCACCACGGCGGCCGTGACCTGCTCTTCCTGCACCAAGCCGGGGAGGGGCACCACCATTCGGTGTCAGCTGTGGACCTTGCCACCGGAGAATCGCTCCCCGCCCTGGGATTCAACCACTGCCGTTACCGGGAAATCAGCGAGTGCCTCACTTTGCGGCACGGCTACCTGGTATGTCCTACAACCAAGGAGGTCGTCGAGGCCTGGGACTACGGCTTCGACACCATCGACAAGCCCTTCGTTCACGTACAACGGGCGGATGACGGCTCCCGGGTGGGCGAGGTCGGTCTCCACGGTTGGGTCCCCGAGGGCCGGGCCGTCGATATCGTTCGCGCGGCCGGGAACACCTACCTCGCCGAAGCCGAGGACATAGTCACCCTGCCCGATCTGGAGCCGGTGTTCTCGGCGGGGGATCCGTGGGCTGTGGTGTCGCGGGTGACCGAGTGGGACGGACGCCCGGTCGCCGTCATCGTCCAGGAGAGAAACCGCCCACAGGAGCTTCCGGGGCTGTTGTACCTCCTGTTCCTGGACACGAAAACCCCGCAGAAGATCGTCCTGCCCTGGCCGGCCCCGCCACGGGTACACGACCTTCTGGCCACCCCTGACGGCACAATCGTGGTCTCATCCGCCGCGGGCGTCCACGTGCTCGACGTGGATCCCTCCGAGGCCGCCCGCACCAACCCACCGAAGTGAGCCAGCCGGTATCGGAGCGGGTCCGGTCCCCAGACGAACGGCCGACGGTGTTCCGGTTTCCTCTCCCAGTGAGGCACGGCGCTGCGCTGCGACCCCGAGTGTCCTCAACCCCGCACCAGGGACGAACCGGAACCGCAGGGCCGAAGGCTTCTGCTGCTAGGGTTCCGGCCCGGTGAAGCCCATCACGCCGATGTGCTCGTTCGGGGTCTGGTAGAGGATCGCGCGACCCGGTAACCGTCCGCCGCCAACCGGAGCACAAAAGCCAGGTCCCGGCGCGGATCGGTCGAACCCCGCCATGTCCTCTACTTCTCTCTGCCCGTGTCGTGGTTCTCGAAGCCGTGCACAACGGCCCAGCAGGTGGGGTGCGGGGCCCACGAAGCGAGTGCTCCGCGGGTGCCCTGTGCATTCCTGGCGGCACATTGTCCCTGCTTTCACCGCCGGTTCTCGTTCGTTCCAGTCCGCTCGGCCGACGGGCGAGGCGGTGAGGACGGGGGCCGGTACGAGGAGGGAAAAGGCAGGTGCGGAACCGGGGCGAGACGTCGGTGTCGACGCGCGTGGTCTTCGATCGGTCCCGTATTCGCGAGCTTGAGAGAGGTGCGGGTCACCAGAGGGGACGTTGGTGGAGGAGTTCGGTGTGGGGCGTCCGCCCGGGCGGGGTGGCCGGGCGGGTGGGGCGGTCAGGTGTGGGGGCGGGCCCGGGGGCGGTCGGGGTGGCCGCTGCCGGCGATGTCGCTGAGGACCTCGGCGGCGGCGAGTTCGTCGCGGGCGGCGAGGCGGTCGAAGCCGTCGACGGCCGGGTGGGCGTAGGGGCCCAGGGTCGCGATGAGGACGGCGCCGGCGACGAGGACGCCCATGAGGACGGGGATGACGGGGTCGTAGGAGCCCAGCAGGTCGTAGCCGAGCCCGAGGAGGAGGGGTCCCAGCGCGCTGCCGAGGAGGAACGCGGCCTGGACCAGGCCCAGGATCCGGCCGAAGTGGCGGGTGCCCAGGTAGCGGGTGATGAGCAGGGCGAGCAGGTCGCCCTCGATGCCGAAGGCGACGCCGATGAAGGCGACCGCGACCGCGGCGGCGCCGAAGGGCGGTTCCAGAAAGAGCATGCCGGCGATGGGGGCGAGGATCACGATCGGGCCGACGACGGTCGCGTGCACGCGGTCGAGGAGGAGGCCGCCGACGACCCGGCCCACGAGCGAGGCGAGGCCGAAGACGACCAGCAGGGTGGCCGCCTGTTCGGGGGCGAGCCCGCGGTCGGTCATCATCGGCACGAGGTGGACCTGGAGGCCGTAGACGACGACCCCGACCAGGCCCAGGCCGAGGGCGACGGCCCAGAACCGCCGGGTGCGGAGCGCCTCGCCGACGGTCAGGCCGGGGAATTCGAGGCTGACGTCGCGTCCGCGGGACCGGGTCTCCCGGACGAGCCGTCCGCGGACGTGGTGTTCGGCGCGGGCGCGCACGAACAGGGTGACCATCGTGACCGACACCAGGACGGAGACCAGGGCCATGAGGCCGTACGCCGACCGCCATCCGACGTTCTCGATGAGCGCTCCGGCCAGCAGCGGGGCCAGGGCCGAGCCCAGTCCGATGATGCCCGTCACGACCCCGACGGCGAGGGCGCGGTTGTTGTCGAACCAGCTCACCACCGCCCGGGTGGCGGGCACGGCCGTTCCGGCCCCGAAGAGGCCCACGAAGAAGCAGGGGACGAGGTAGGCCCACTCGATGGGCGGCACCAGGCCGATCAGCGCCATCGAGGCCGCGAACAGCACGAAGCCCGGCACGAGGATGTAGCGCGCGGCGAAGCGGTCCACGAGTTGTGCGACGACGACCAGGCCGATGGCCATCCCGACCGCCGCGACCGAGAACGCCCCGGTGACGGTGGTGCGGCCGAACCCGGTCTCCTCGGCGATCGGCAGTACGAACAGGCCGATGGTGGCCAGGTACATCTGGGGGCCGACGGCGTTGGCGGTGCCGCTGCCGATGATCACCCACCAGGGGCTTCTGGGGCGGGGCGGGCGGGGGGCTGTGGTGCTCATGCGGCCTCCGTGGGCTGTGGGGTGGCGGTGCGGGCGGCGGTCAGGAGGCGGGGAAGGCGACCTCGGTCAGTTCCTCCGAGGTCCGCCAGACGCGCGCGGCCTCCTGTTCGCTGCGCAGCGGCGGGTACAGCCGCTGCCGGGCCGGCGGGCCGCCGAGCCGGCCGGGGCCGGCGGGGCTGTAGAGCTCGCCTCGCCCGGCGTCGGGGACGGTCGCGGCCAGGAGGGCGGGCAGCTTCGCGGTCTCGAGGGTGCCCAGCAGGATCCCGCGGGCCGACAGGGCCCGGATCCGGCGGATGTGCGGGGTGTCCTCACTGCGGCCGAGCTCGGGGCGGGCGGCCAGCAGGCTGGTCGGGGCCACCCCGGGGTGGGAGAGGTTGCTGGTGATGCCCCAGCCGTGGGCCGTGCTGCGGCGGTCCAGTTCGAGGCCGAACAGCCCCAGCGCGATCTTGGACTGGCTGTACGCGCGCATCTCGTCGTAGGAGCGCTGCCAGTTCAGGTCCCCCCAGTTGACGGCGCCCCGCCGCGCGGCCACGCTGATCTGCGAAGTGACCCGGGCCCGGCCGGCGCGCAGCAGCGGGAGGAGGCGGGCGACCAGGGCGAAGTGGCCGAGGTGGTTGGTGCCGAACTGCAGCTCGAACCCGTCCGCCGTGGTCTGCCGCCCCGGGGGCCGCATCACGCCGGCGTTGTTGATGAGGATGTGGATCGGCCGGGCCTCCCGACGCAGGGTGTCGCCGAGGGTCGCGACCGAGTCGAGCGAGGACAGGTCGAGGCTGCGCAGCGAGACGTCGGCGCCGGGCGCGGTGTTCCGGATCTCGGCGATCGCGGCCGCGCCCTTGTCCGGGTTGCGGACCGGCATGATCACCTCGGCGCCCGCCGCGGCGAGCTGGAGGGCCATTCCCAGGCCCATCCCGTCGCTCGCGCCGGTGACGACGGCGCGCTTCCCGGTCAGGTCCGGCATGGTGATGTGGATGGGTCGGCGTGGCATGGTCCTGCTCCTCGGTGTCGTGGTCGCGGGGCGGTCGGCGGGCTGTCGCCGCCGGGGCCCGGGGTCTTCGGCCCGTGCGGGCGGTGCCGGTGCGGGCGGTCGCGCCGCCGGTGCCGCCGGGGGCGCCGGTCGTGGTCTCCCGCGGCCGGTCCGGCCCGGGGCCGGGTGGTGGTGGGCGACGCGTCCGATCGCGTCCCGGGGTCCCGTTCGAGCCGTGGCACCGATCCTGGGCGGGCGGCATGGGCCTATCCAGGACCTCGCGATCACAGGTTCGCCGGGCCTCCCCTGCGGTCCCTGCGGGGTTCGTCGCGGTCGGGGCACCGGGCCCGGGGGAACCCTCAGGGAGCCCGCGAGGAGCGAGTGGATGCCGACGGCGGTACGGGGGCGACCGGGGCCGGAATTCCCATCACCGTTCCGGTACCACGTCCCGAAAAACGCCGCACTCACGGATGATCACCGGGTTTCCCGAACTTTCCGAGGACCAGGGGGGAATGAAAAAGCGATACAGCCACTCGCTTTTTTATGTGCGCGGAGCCATCGGAACCGGACTCCGCTACGGAAACGCGTCGATACCCCGGGGGAGCGGGAAAGGCCCCCGCGCCAGGCCCGCCCGGCGCCGGGCGGCGACACCTCCCCAACCAGGCAAGGCCCCCGCCGCACCTCGGTTGATGGGATCATGGAATGCACGGTTCCACCGACCTCTGTTCCCGCCGGTCCCGCCGTTTCCACTGTTTCGAATGTTTCTGCGGTTTCTGTTGTTCCTGCAGTTCCCGTTGCCCGTGTTAACTTCTGGAGACCGAGCCAACGAACCTGGCGCAATTGGACATTCAACCTTTAAGGTTCTGCCATCACCCCGCAGTAGGGCGTGGTGAGAGAAAGGTTGTCCCATGAAGGCATCCCCCCTCCTTCGTTTCGCCGACCGGATCCTCGAACGCTTCACCCCCCGGGCCGAGGCCCAGGCGGCCGCCGCCCCGTGCGGCTACCAGTACCGCTGCGTCAGCAGCACCTGTCCCCGGCGCGTGTACCGGCAGCGCCGCGAGTGCTGCCTGCAGGGCGGCGATGCCCGTTGCAGCTCGTGGGTGACCATCGCCTGCGACTGCTGACCCCTGGTCGGCGCGGTCCCGCCGCAGGGCGGGGCCGCGCCCGCCCCTCCTCCCCCGCCCCCGCGAACCGTGAAGCGGACCCCCTTGCTCGTACTCACCACGTTCTTCCTGCAGACCGCGGTCGCCGGGATCCTCCTCACCTCCGGGCTGTCCAAGGTCCGCGGTGACGCCAACCTCCGGACCTGGGCGGACCTGGCCGAACGCCTTCGTGTCCCGCGCTTCCCCGCCCGTGCCGCCTCCCTCGCGCACGTCGCGGTCGAACTGCTCGTGGGCGCCGCCCTGCTCGCCGGGGCGTGGGCGAGGGTGCCCGCCCTCATCGCGGCCACCGTTCTGTTCACGGCCTTCGCCCTGCTCGCCCTGTACTCCGTACGCGCGGAGAAGGCCGTCACGTGCTCGTGCTTCGGCAAGGCCGAATCCGCGCTGGGGTGGCCGCACGTGTGGCGCAACGCCGTACTGACCGTGCTCGCCGCCGCCGGCCTGGGGTGCTCCCTCGCGCTCGGCCCCGCGCTTCCGCCCCCAGGCGGAGCGGCGGTGATGCTGGCGGCCGCCGTCGCGGTCACGGCGGTGACGTTCTACTTCGACGACCTCGTCGACCTCTTCGGCCCCGGGGCGGGCGGCACGCCGTCCGCGCCCCTCCCCCACGCATAGAACCTGGAGAACGTGATGGGAGTCCTCGTCGCGGCGGTCGTGGTACTGACCGCTCTCACGCTGTTCAACCTGGTGCTGACCATGGCGCTGGTGCGCCGCCTGCGCCAACTGGAGGCCCCCGGGCGGGGAGGGGCGTTCCCCGAGTTCCCGGACCTGGAGGAGGTCCCGGCCGGCCGGCCCGTCCCGGACTTCACCGCCACGACCAGGGACGGGGTCGAGATCTCCGCCAAGGAGCGGCTCGGCGACCGGGCGGTGTACGCGTTCTTCGACACGAGCTGCGGCACCTGCAAGAAGCAGCTCCAGCCCCTGGTGGACTTCGCCCGGCGGGCGGGCCTGTCCCCCGAGCAGGTCATCGCGTTCGTGGGGCACGAGGACCCCGAGGCCGACGCGGACGCCTACACCTCCGTCCTGGAGGGGCACGCCACCATCGTCATGCAGAGCCTCGGCGACGAGGTCGGCCTGGCGTTCTCCCCCGGCGGCATCCCCGCCGTCATCCTCGCCGACGCCGACGGTGTGGTGGTCCGCTCCGGTGTGGAGGTCAGGAGCGTCGCGGCCGCCTTCCTGGAGGCCTGATGCCCTCGGACGCGCCCGGGTCCGCCCCACGGGACGGGATGGGCCCGCGCGCCGCGTGTGCGCGGGCCCTCCGCTCGCTGGAGATCGCCTGGCGGGCGGCCCCCTGGTCGCTGGTCCTGTACTCCGTCCTGACGGTGGCGGCCGGCGTCCTCCCCGCCGGGGCCACCCTCGTCACCAAGTGGCTCCTGGACATCCTCCAGGCCGGTGACGGCGCCGAAGGCGTCCCGGGGCCGCTGGCGGAGGCGCCCCTGCTGCTCGTGGTGCTCCTCGGGATGTTCACCCTGGTCTCCGCGCTGTCCGAGTACGTGCTGACCTACCTGAGCTCGCGCCTGAAGCGCGCGGTGGCGCTGCTCGTGCAGGAGCGCCTGTACGGCGCGGTCGACCGGATCGCGGGGCTACGCCGGTTCGAGGACCCGGCGTTCCTGGACCGGTTGCGGATGGCGCAGACGGCGGCGACCACCGCTCCGGAGGAGATCCTCGGGTCGCTGTTCGGAACCGTGCGCTGGGCACTGACGATCACGGGCTTCCTCGGGATCCTCCTGACCATCAGCCCCGTGATCACCGCGATCACGGTGGTGTCCGCACTGCCGATGCTGTTCGTGCAGATGATGCTCGACCGCGAGCGGGCCGGGATGCTGTGGCGGATGAGTCCGCGCATGCGCCGGCAGATGTTCTACCAGCAGCTGATGCTGGACCCGGCGGCCATCAAGGAGACCCGCCTGTTCGGCGCCGGGGGGTTCCTGCTGCGGCGGATGCGCGGTGAGCTGCTCCGGATCAACGGCGCCGAGGAACGCCTGGACCGCAGAACGGTCCTCGGTCACGGGCCCCTGGCCCTGCTGGGCGCGCTGGTGTCGGCGGGCGGCCTGGTGTGGATGGTGGCGGGCGCGCTGCGCGGAGAGTTCACGATCGGCGACGTGTCGGCGTTCATCGCGGCGGTCGCGGGGGTCCAGTCGTCCCTGGGCGGCATCGTCGGGAGCCTGACCGGCGCCTACCAGGCCCTGCTGCTGATGGGCCACTACCAGGACGTCGTCTCCACCCCCTCCGACCTCCCGGTCCCGGCCGATCCGCGTCCCGTCGGGCGGCTGCGCGAGGGGATCGAGCTGGAGGACGTGTGGTTCCGGTACACCGACGACGGGCCGTGGGTGCTCCGGGGGGTGTCGCTGACCATCCCCGCGGAGGGGTCGCTGGCCCTGGTGGGGCTCAACGGCGCCGGCAAGAGCACCCTGGTCAAGCTCCTGTGCCGCATGTACGACCCGACCCGGGGCCGGGTGCTGTGGGATGGGACGGACCTGCGCGAGATGGACCTCGGCGCGCTGCGGAGCCGGATGAGCGCGGTCTTCCAGGACTTCATGTCGTACGAGCTGCCGGTACGGGAGAACATCGCGCTCGGGGCCCTGGAGGACGGGGACGACGGCGACCGGATCCGCGAGGCCGCCCGGACGGCCGGGGCGGACGGGTTCATCGGGGACCTGCCGCACGGGTACGACACGATGCTCTCCCGCGTCTTCTACCAGTCGGAGGACGGGGACGAGGACACGGAGTCGGGCACGACCCTGTCGGGCGGCCAGTGGCAGAAGCTCGCGATCGCGCGGTCGATGATGCGGCGGGGCCGGGACCTGCTGATCGTGGACGAGCCGACCTCGGGACTGGACCCGGAGGCCGAGCGGGAGGTCCAGGACCGGCTGCGGGCCCTGCGTACAGGGGCGGCGACGGTGATGATCTCCCACCGGCTGGGCGCGGTACGCGGAGCGGACCGGATCGTGGTCCTCGAGGACGGTGTGGTCACCGAGCGGGGCGACCACGGGGAGCTGATGGCCCGGGGCGGGGAGTACGCCCGGCTGTTCTCCCTCCAGGCGGAGGGGTACACCGGCGGCGACGCGCCCGGCGACGCACCCGGCGGCCCTCCCGCGGAACCGGACGAGGTGATGGCGTGATCGTGGTCGCGGTGCTGGGGCCGGCGGTGCTGGCGCTCGCCGCCCTGGGGGCGGCGGCCTGGCGGTTGCGCAGCCGCTACGTGGTGATCACGGTGCGGGGGACGAGCATGGAGCCGACCTACCGGCCCGGGGACCGGGTGCTGGTCCGGCGCGGCGTGTCCGGCATGGCGGCGGACGACGTGGTGGTCGTGGGCGAGCCCGACCCGGTGACCGGTTGGCGCGGGGCGGCCCCGTTGGACGGGAGGGTCGCCGGCCGGGGGTGGTACATCAAGCGGGTGGTCGCCCTGGGAGGCGACCGGTACCCGGTGGAGGTCGGCCTCCGGGGGGCGTGCCCGCGGGGGCACGTGGCGCTGCTGGGCGACAACGTGCTGAGCACGGACTCCCGGGTGCACGGGCCCTGCCCGGAGGGGCAGGTCCTGGGGGTGGTGGTCCGGCGGATGGCGTCCGTTTCCGGGGGGCAGGAGGCGGCGGGCGGGTCTCCCGGGGTGTGACGGGGGCCTGCGACCGGTCGGCACCGGGCAGGCGCGCCGCCGATGGAGCGGACGCGATGGGTGGGACCCGGCATGTGCCGAGTCCTGCAATCGGCCCACGCCGGGCAAGCGCGCCGTCGGCGGAGCGGAGGCGGGCGAGCCTCGGGATGTGCCGAGGTCTGCGACCGGCCCACGCCGGGCAGGCGCGCCGTCGGCGGAGCGGACGCGTATCGGAGCCGGTCGGCGCGGGCGGGGTTTCGGCCTACGGGGAGGGGCGGGTGCGGGTTGTTGCGGGGACCCGTGCCGGATAGGGGCGGACCGTTGCGGAATATGGGCTCGGATTGCACGAAACCGCCCCCGGAGCCGCCCCGCGGGCGGTAGAACGGTGGTCGTTGCGCGCGGTGACGCGGTCATCGCGGAAGGTGCGATGGAGCGGGGGCGGGAATGGTGTACGCGGGCACGGGCGGCGGTCGGCCGGTCCGGCCGCGGGTCGCCCCCGGGGGTGCGCACCCCTCGGCGGCGGGGACCGGCGGCGGCACCGGGGGTGTCGGCGAGTGTGCGGCCCGGGGGGTCGTGGCCGAACCCGGGTACGGCGGATTCGAGGAGTCGCTGCCGATGTCGGGCTGGGGCATGGGCGGCCGCGTCGCGTTCGCGCTGCCGGACGGGACGGGGCCGGCGCGGGCCGCCGCGCGGACCGTTCCCCTGTGCGACCTGCTGGACCTGGCCCGGTGGGTCTCCCCGTGCAGGCCGCTGACCCGTGCCGGAGCACTCGGCGCCGACGACGTGCGCGCCGCGGTGGAGGAGCTGGGTCTGTGGCCCGCGGTCACGGAGGCTGCCGCGGCCGATCGCGCCGACCGGTTGCGGAGGCTGGGCTGCGCCGGGGACCTGCCGGAGTTCGCCGCCCTGTGGCGTGCGGCGGTGGAGCTGGGGGTCATCGAGGTGGACTCCCGGGAGGCGCGCCCCGCCCCCGGGTTCGCGGACGGGCGGACCGATGGGCTCCTGCCCGTGTGGGAGGCCCTGTTCCTGTCGGCCGTCGAGGGCGACGAGGTCCCCGGGCGGGAGGTCGGCGGGGGCGAGGCCCTGCCGGCCGTCCTGCACGTGCTGCGGGAGGTGCCCGAGGGCACCGCGGTCCCGCTGACGCGGCTGGTCGACCTGGCGTGGCACCTGCGCCGCGGCCGCCGCCCGGCGGAGCCGGAGCGCCGGGCCCGCGCGGTGGCGGCCGAGACGGTGTACGCCGGTGTGGTGCGGTTGGCCCGGGTCGGGGCGGTCCGGCTGGTCGGGGCCTCCCCCGCCGGGCTCCTGGTCCCGCACCGGCTCGGCCGCGGGCGCTCGCCCCTGCCGCTCTGGCCGGGCGCCCAGGAGGCGGTGTCGACAGAGCCGGTCGACGGCGCGGTGGTGCTCACCGCGCTGGGGCGGCACGGGATGCGGTCGCTGGGGCCCGGGGACGGACCGCGTGGGGAACCGGTCTCCGGGGGCGCGGTGCCCGCCCCGCGCGCCGGGGCCGACCGGGGCGACGGGGTCGGCGCGTTCGGCGCAGGTGCCGGGGGCCGGGATGCCGGAGCCGCGGGGCGGGGCTCCGGTTCCGGGACCGCCGGTCTCCTCGACAGGCTGAGCGCCCTGCCCCCGCCCCGGCACGACGCCGAGATCGGGCCGTGGCTGGCTGAGCGTACGGCCGCCGAGGCGGTCCGGGACATCGCGGCCGCGGCCGCCGAGCCCGGGCCTCGGGGGGCGCTGCGCCGCACGGTCGGGGTGTCGGTGCTGGTCGCGGTGGGCGATGGGGCAGCGCCGGAGCTGCGCGCCCTGCTCGGATCCGCGAGCGCCGAGGTGGCCGGCCTGGCGGCCGGGGCGCTGATGGCCCTGCCCGGGACCCCGCCCGGGGAGCATCTGGACCTGCTCGCCGAGTACGGCCCCTGGTGGACGATCGACACGGTGTCCGGGCTGCTGGCCCTGGGCGAGGAGCATGTCGGGGAACTGCTCGGCCCCGGGTCCGGGGAGGGGACGGACGTCCTCGGCGAGATCCTCCTGTCCGGGCAGGAGCGGGTGTGGCGGGTGGACCACCCCGGGGCCCTGACGGCCCTGGAGGCGCTGGGCCGCCTGCATCCGGACGCCCGGGTCGCGAAGGCCGCGCGCCGGGCGGCGGACAGGGCCCGAGCCCGTCGGGGCTGAGGGGCGGGAGCGCGCGGGCCGGGCCGTTCCCCCGCACTCGGCCGGGCGTTCGTCGTCTCCCAGGGCGCCCGCCGCCGGGGGTGGCCGACCGGTGCCGGGCCACCGCCCAGAGGGGCCCGGGCCCGGCGCCGGGCCCCGCCGGAGAGGCCGGCGGGAACCGCGGGACCGCGGTCAGTCGCAGCAACAGCAGCAGCAGTCGCAGTTGCAGTCCGGGCAGTCGCAGCCGTCGCACCAGGCGTCGCGCCGCTTGCCCGACCACGGCCCCGGGTGGGGGTCGCGGCAGCAGAGCTGGCAGGTGCAGCACATGAACAGCGCCACCGCGCAGCCGGCGATGGGGCCCCGGCGCTTGGGAGGGTGGTGCAGCTGCGGCGTTCCGCAGGTGCACGACTCACAGCAGCCGCCGCCGTCCTTGTCGCGGCCGCCGCGGTCCCCTCCGCCGGACGAGTAGGAGTCGTAGCCGTCGCCGGAGGTGCCGCTGTCGTTGCGGCGCCGCTTGCGGTTCTGGTCCTGGTGGCCGTGGGGGTGGTGGCCCTGCGGGTGGTGCGGGCCACCGGCCGGGTACTGACCGGGGTACGGCTGCTGCCCGGGGTGGGGGTGTTGTCCCGGGTGCGGATGCCGTCCGGGGTGCGGGTGGCCGTGGCCGGGAGGGTGGTGGCCTGCCTGGGAGAAGACGCGGTCGACGGCGCGGCCGAGTTCGCGTTCCAGGAGGGCGCGGACCAGGCGGTCGTCGGTGAAGGCGGTCTCCGCCAGGGCCAGGCGGACGCCCAGCGCAGCGTCGTCGCACAGTTCGCGGGCCCGGTCCAGGCCGGTGCCGGTGGCGGCGAGCGGGTTCCACGCGCCGCGGGTCCGGTCCTCCTCCAGGTCCTCGACGGCGTCGAGGAGGTGGGCGATGCGGCCGAAGAGGCGGCCCGCCTCGCGCAGCGGCTCGGCGTTGGCCGGGCGGCCCGCCAGGGCGGCGGTGTGCGCGAACGCCTCGCCGGTGGCCTCCTCGGTCGGGGCGGTGACGGTGAGGACGTCGGTGCCGGGCCCGGCGGAGAGTTCGAGTTCGCGCTGGCGGTCGATGACCGCGAGGAGGGCGGAGCCGTCGAGGCCGAGCCCGTCGCCGGAGGCGGTGGCGCCGCGCCGCCAGCGTTCGGCCATCCGGCCCGCGAGGGCGCGGACGCCGCGGCGGGCGTAGACGCCGTCACCGTCCTCGATGTGGTCGGTGATCTTGGCCGAGGCCAGCATCAGGGACACCGCTGCGGCCAGGTGGGCGCCCGCGCCGTCGGCGGCCTGCGCCCCGCGCATGCCGCGCAGCGGGCAGCGTCCGGCCTGGCGGGTCCCGGCCTGCTCCGGGGCCTGGGCGGCGGTGAGGACGGAGATGACCAGGCCGTCGTAGTTGGTGGCGATCCGGGAGACCTGGCCGTGGTCGTCGCGTAGGGCCAGGCACAGCCCGCACATGTGGGCCATCCACTCGTCGGCCAGTCCGTCGGGCAGGGTGTGGCGACAGGGGCGCAGGATTCCGAACACGGGCGCCATCTCACTTCCGGATCGTCGCGATGGGACGACGGTTCGATGCCGTGGACGGGCTCCGGGTTCCGGCGGAACGCGAACGGGGGCGGTGGTGCCGCCCCCGGCGCCCACCTGGGGCTGCCCGGTCAGGGGGCGCGCCGTGCCCCGGTCCGCCCCGGCGCCGCCGAGGGGCGGGCGGTCGGGGGCCGGACGGACGGAGAGCCGGGCGGGCGAAGGACCGGGCTGGCGGGTCAGCGCAGGGAGGCGGAGCCGCAGCACTTCTTGTACTTGCGGCCGGAGCCGCACCAGCAGGGGTGGTTGCGCTCGGGCGGCCAGGGCGCGACGTTCGGGGAATCCGGCGCCGGGACCGCCGAGACCCAGGCGCGGAGGGTGCCCGGGTCGGCCGGGTCGAGGCCGTGTTCGGCGGCGAAGTCCGCGATCTCGGCCGGGGTGACCGGGATCGTGCCCAGCCGGACGTCCGGGAAGCCGCGGGCCTGGGCGCGCAGGGTGAGCTCGACGGCGTGGTGGTGGGCGGCCGGGTCGCCGGAGCCGGAACCGGGGTCGGCGGGCAGCAGGCCGCGTTCGCGCGCCTCACCCAGGGCGGGGTGGGGGAAGAAAGCGTGGTTCTCGCGCACGGTCTCCGGGATCGGGCGGGGGTCGGCGGTGTCCTGGGGGAAGGAGCCGGAGAAGGCCTCGGGGAGGGGGAGGTCGGGGGCGGTGGTGTCGCCCGCCATGCGGCGGAGTTCGGCGGCCGCGTCGGGCAGGTGGCGGTCGGCCTCGCGGGCGGCCAGGTCGTGGCCGTCGGGGGTGAGGCCGAGGCGTTCGCGGACCGCGGCCCGGCCCAGGAGGGGCATCAGGCCGATGCGGTTGAGGTCGGCGACGGTCTCGGCCGGGCCGGTCAGGATGCTGCGGCAGGCGATGTTGTAGCAGTTCAGGGCGCGTTCGAGGGCGCCGTCGGCGGCGAACTCCTCGGCGAGGAGGAGGGCGAGGACCCGGTCGAGGCGGCCGGAGTCGAGGAGGCCGGCGATGAGCCGGTCGGCCGTGTCCGCGTCGCCCTGGCGGCGCAGGAGGACGGCGAGCGCGTGGGTCGCGTACTGGCGGTGCGCCTCCTGCGGGGCGTGGGAGCGCAGGGCGTCGAGGAGGGCGCGGGCACCGTCGGGGTCGGTGTCGCCCAGGTCCAACGCGGCGTCGAGGAGGAGGTGCGCGTCCGGGGCGGCGGCGAGCGCGACGCGCCGGTGCTCGGGCAGGGGAAGGGCGTGGACCGCTTCCAGCAGCGGCTGCGGGAGGGCGGCGGGGACCGGCGGTGTTCCTGTCATCCCTCCAGGTTAGGAGCGGGTGTCCCCCGGCCGCGCCGCACGCGGGCGGGGCCGGGGAAAGCGGCGGAAGGTCACAGCCCGCTCAGGGGGTCGGCCGCACGCGGGTCGGCCGCGCTGCGGGAGTCGGCCCGGGCAAGAGCGGCATCGGACGGGACGCGTCCGGCCGGGGCGGCCGCCGCCCCGCCGGTGCCGGTCGGTACGGGGGTGGGCGGCGCGACCTCCCGGACGGATCAGAGCGGCCACCAGGAGGCGTCGGCCAGTCGCCCGAGGAGGTCGAGAGCACCGACGCCGAAGCGGGCCCCGGCTTCCAGGCCGGTGACGAGGAAGGCGAACAGGAGCAGCGCCACCAGTGCGCGGACGGGCCACCGGCGCTGCGGGGAACCGGTGGCGAGGGGTTCGTCGTCGTCCTCCCGATCGATCCAGGAACGGTCCAGGCGGGCGACCTCGCGGCGGGAGTCCTGGAGTTCGGCGTGGTAGTGGTCGCGTTCGTCGCGCACGCGCTGGAGCTCGGAGCGTTCGGCGCGCACCGCGGCGCGGGCGTCGACGAGGTCGATGCGGGCCTCCTCCGGGCCGTACTTGGTGAGCCAGCGCTCCAGGCGGTCCAGGGGGAGGTCGACGTACTGGGTGGGCCAGTTGTCCTCCGGGGCGACGTGCTCGGAGGGTTCGGGGGCGGTCTCGGCGGCGTAGTCGGGGGTGCCGGGGGGCTCGGGGTGGGGAGCGGCGGCGGCATCGGGCTCGGGGGTGTCGGGGAAGAGGGGCGGGGCCTCGTCCGGGGTGCGCTCCGCGGCGGGCGGGAACTCCTCGGGGTCGGGGGGCTGCGGGGTCGACCGTGTGGGGCGGCCCCCGAAGGCGCCCTCGGCGAGGGCGCGGACCCGGCCGTCCGGGCGGGGCGTGTCCGGTTCCTCGGCGCGGGAGGTGCCGCCGGCGGGGGTGTCGCGGCGGGTGGTCCGCTTGCGGAAGAGGCCGGTGCGGATGGGCGAGGGGGAACGCCGGGCGGAGGCGGGGGGTTCGGGATCCCTTGGAGGCTCGGGGTCCCGCGGGGGTTCCGGATCGACGGCGGGGGCGATGCGTGGCCTGCGGGGTTCGGGGGTGTCGAAGATGCGCGGCGGGCGCCCCTCTCCCGGTCGGCGGTCGTCCGGGGAGGAGGGCTCAGGGCCGGGGCCGGTGGCCGTCTCGGTGTGCGTCGGCGCGATGCGGGGGCGGTGCGGGCCGGGGGCACCGTCGTCGGCTCCGCTGCCGGGGGTCGGGGTGGTGGACGGCCACAGGGCCTCGTCCGGGTCCGCCCCTCCGGAGGAGGCGGGGGCGAGGCCGGGCCAGAGGGGTTCCTCGGGGCCGGGGTCGGGATCGGGGCTGGAATCGGGTGGCTCCACGGCGGCCCGGCCGCTGGGAACCGAGGGCTCGGGGGGTGCCTGGGGGCCGGTCTCGTCGGTGCCGGGCGGCTCGACCTCGGGCAGGGCCGAGGCTGCCTCGGCGGCGGCCTCCCGGGACGCCCAGGCCCGGGCAGGGAGGTCTCTGGCCGGGGACGCCTTACGGAACGGGGAGGACAGGGGCGCGGAACCGCCGCCGGTGTCACCAGGGAGGGATTCGGCCTCGGGGAGATCGTCGTCGGCCGCGGCGGTGTCCGTGAGGTCCGCGAAGCGGGAGGGTCCCGCTGGCCCTTCGGTGCTCGTGATGCGGGTGGGATCGGTGGGGCCGTCCGGGTCGGCCGAGGTGAAGGGTGCGCTGCCGCTGCCCGTGCGGCCCGTGGGGTCGTTGGAGCCGTCGAGGCCGGCCGACGTGAGGGGCGTGCTTCCGGTGTCCGTGCGACCTATGGGGTCGGTGGGGTCGTCGCGGTCGGCCGACGTGAGGGGCGTGCTTCCGGTGTCCGTGCGACCCACGGTGTCGGTGGAACCGTCCGGGTCAGCCGACGTGAAGGGCGCACTCCCGCTGCCCGTGCGACCCACGGGGCTGGTGGGGCCATCGGGAACGTCGGAGGCATCCGCAGGTGCGACCTCGGCAGCCTCCCCGCCCCCGGAGAAGCGAGCGCTGCCCGCAGGCCCCGAATCGGCAGGAACACGGGGCAGGGGCTCGGCCTCGGGCAGATCGTCGTCCGCCTCTGCCGGACCGGTGCGGGCGACCGAATCTCTGCCGCCGGCAGGGAAGGCCGCACTCGCGGTACCCGTGGGGTCGGTGGGACCGTCGAGGTCAGCCGACATGAAAGGCGCACTCTCGATGTCCGTGCGATCCACGGGACCGGTGGGACCATCGGAAACGTCGAGGGCATCCGAAGGCACGGCCTCGGCAGCCTCCCCGATCCCCGGAAGGCGAGCGCTGCCCGCGAGTTCAGAATCGACAGGAACGCGGGGCAGGGGTTCGGCTTCGGGCAGATCGTCGTCTGCCTCTGTCGGGCCGGCAGGGCCGACCGAATCTCCGCCATCAACAGGCCCGAAGGCCGCGCTCATGGAACCTGTGTGACTCGCGGGGCCCGTGAGATCGCCGGGACCCATCGAGTCGCCATCGATGGCCGATGTGAAGGGGGCGCTGCCGCCGCTGTCCGTGCGGTCCACGGGGCCGGTGGGACCATCGGGAACGTCGAGGGCATCCGCAGGTGCGACCTCGGCAGCCTTCCCGGCCCCTGAGAAGCGAGCGCTGCCCGCAGGCCCTGAATCCTCAGGGAGCCGGGGCAGGGGCTCGGCCACCGGCGGCTCATCACCTGCGTCCTCGTCAGCCGCGGCGCGTTCGGGACCGGCTGAATCGCCCGGACCTGCGGATTCCCGGGGAAGAGGCTCGGCTTCCAGTGGGTCGTCGGCGGGGCCCCCAGGGCCGGTGGGACGTGCGGGACCACCGGGGGCGACCGGCCCCTCCGTGTGCTCGGCACCGGAGGGGAGACCGGTGTTCCGGTCGTCGGAAGCAGCGGACGCATCGGCGGGGCCGTTAGGGCCCGGGGAGTCGGTGTCCTCGCCTCCGAAGGCGCCCTCGGTGACGAAGCGGCGGAGGCGGGCGGCGCCCTCCGGGCGGGCCGCGGACGCCTTCGCCGCGGGCACCGTCGGCACAGGCGCGTTCACCGAGGGCTCCGGCAAGCGGTCCGGCGCGGCCTCGGCGCCCGGCTCCGCACCGTCGGCGGCGACCGCCGCGGCGAGCGGCCGGTCATCACCGTCCTCGCTCCCGTCCCCGGCACGGGGTGCCAACGGGCGGGGGTCCAGCCAGTCGGTGAGGAGGTCGCGGCGCTCCCCGAACGTCGGCGCGTCCGGAACGCCCCGCTCCGCGAGGTGCTCCGCGAGCGCGTCCCCGCCCTCCTCGCGCAGCACGCCCACCAGGCGCTCGGCCACCGTCCGGAACCCGGCCCCGGGCATCCGCAGCAGCGGCCCCGCCGCCCCCGTCGGCGGCCCGAAGACGATGTGCTGTCGGCTCTCCTCCAGTACCGGGTCGTACGTGGACAGCGACCACTCCCAGCCCGGCGCCGGGCTCGTCCCGCGCGGGCTCAGCACCTCGTACAGGCTCCGGTGCAGCCCCCACAGGAAGCGCAGCTGCACCGCGTTCCACAGGTCCGCCCGTCCCGGGTCCAGGAACACCCGCACCGGCAGGTCGGGCCGCTCCAGCGCCGCCGCGACCCCCAGCGCCAGCAGCTCCTCCCCGCCCGGGGCGGCGAGGTCGGCCGCGCGGCGGTCGCGGGCGCGCACCGCGCCCGGCGCCGCCGACCGCTCCCAGGGCTCTGGGGCGTCCAGCACCGGCATCGCCGCCCACCCCGGGGCGGGCGGACGGGTGCGGTGCGGGCGGGTGTTGGGGTTCTCGTGCAGGCTCAGAACGCGCGGGAGGGTGAGCCCCTCGGCCGGGCCGACGATGGCCCAGGCGTGCGCGGACTCCACGTCCCCCGGCCAGCGGTAGACGAGCGCCGCCTGCCCGTCCTCGTAGGCGCGCACCCACAGGGTCTCGGGGTGCTCGGCCGGGTCGGGCATGCACACCCGGTAGTCGACCGTGAGGGCCGGCTGGAGGCGGTTGCGCCAGGCGCGCAGGGTGAGGCGTTCGTCCTCGGCGAGGGAGGAGGAGGCGGGCCCGGGGCCGACGCGCCCCAGCAGGGTGGGATCGGCCCAGGCGAAGTGGATCTGGTGGTACGTGCTCTCCGGCAAGTGCCCCTCCCCGCGGGTCGCCCGGGCGGTGGGATCCGACCGCCGCCTCTAGGGAAGGTATCCGGTCAAACGCCGGTAAAAACCGTGTTCGCGAACATGTGCACGGCCCGTGTCCGCCGTTGCTCAGGCGTCACTCGCGTCCCGGGGGTCTCCGGTCACCCCCGGGAGGCCGCTCCCACCTGCCCCTATCCGGTCCGGCCCGCCCGGCCCCGGGCCCGGCGCGCGTCGGCCGCGGCGCGCGGGGCCCGCGGGTGTCCGCTTCCGGCCGTGCCCCGGCCCGCCCCCGTTCCGGCCCGCCCCCGCGCGCCGGAACGGGCCCGCACCGCGGCCGCGGCCGGTCAGTGGGCCGCGTCGAGGGTCTCGCGCTGCTCCGGGGTGAGTTCGAGGTCGGCGGCCTCCACCGCCTCGTCCAGCTGCCCCGTCCCGCTGACCCCGATCACCGGGACCATCCCGCCGCCGATGAGCCAGGACAGCACCACCTGGTTGCGGGTGGCGCCGGTCTGCCGGACGACCTCGTCGAGCGCGGCCAGCCGGTTGCGGGTGCCGGGGTGGTCGTAGGCGGGGCCGAGTTCGGCGGCGCGTTCGGGGCGCGCGTAGGAGCCGTGGAGCAGCGGGGTGTACACCGTCAGGACCAGGTCGCGCCCGGCGGCCTTCTCGGCGTTCACGTAGTCCAGCAGTTCGGGGGTGACGTGCGTGAACCCCGGGGACTCCAGCTGCACCTCGTGGCGGGGCTGGAGGTAGCTGTACCGGTACTGGAGCGCGGTCACCCGGTGCCCGTGGACCCGGGCCGCGGCCCGGGCGCGCTCCAGCCGCCAGGTGCGGTGGTTGCTCATGCCCAGCAGCGCCACCGAGCCCTCGTCGACGGCCCGCGACAGGGCCGCCATCGTCTCCTCCAGCGGCGTGGCCGGGTCCTCCTTGTGCGTGTACAGCAGGTCGAGGCGGTCGGTGCCCAGCCGCCGCAGGCTGCGTTCGACGGCGGTGGCGACGGCCCCGGCGGACAGCCCCTCCCAGGACTCGGGGCCGCCCCCGGGGACGGTGGGCTGGGCGCCGAGCTTGGTGGCGATGAAGACCTCGTCGGTGATGCCGCGTTCGCGCCGCCACCGGCCCAGGAAGGTCTCGCTCTCGTGCCCCTCGAAGCCGTCGACCCAGTACTGGTAGCAGTCGGCGGTGTCGACGAAGGTGCCGCCCGCCTCCATGAACCGGTCCAGCAGGGCCGCCGAAGTGGCGTCGTCGGTCTGGCTGCCGAACTTCATGGCGCCCAGGCACAGGGCGCTGACCTTGCGGCCGCCGATCTCGGTGTAACGCATCAGTCGCCGTCCTTGAGGGTGTGCGCGGTCTCGGCGGCGCGGTCGGAGAGGACGCCGAGGTAGTAGTCGATCTTGTGCTCGATGGCGCCCTGGCGGTCGATGAGTTCGGCGATGCGGGCGTCGAGCCGGTTCTTGTGCTCCTGGAGCACGTCCAGGCGCTCGGGGATGGTCTGGTCGCCCGCGCGGACGAGTTCGGCGAAGTCGCGCAGGCGGGCGATGGGCATGTCGGTGTCGCGCAGGCAGCGGATGAGGTGGAGGAGCTCCACGTCGTCGGTGCGGTAGCGGCGGTGGCCGCTGGGCGCCCGGTCCACCCGGCGCAGCAGCCCGGCCTTCTCGTAGTAGCGCAGCGTGTCGAGGGTGAGATCGAAGCGCTCGGCGATCTCCCCGGGGGTGTAGAAGTCCTTCACGGGTCCAGCATGGGACCTGGAGTGCACTCCAGGTCAAGGGCCGCCGCCGAACGGGGTCCCGGGCGGCGCGCTCCCGCGGGCGTCAGGCCCGGTCACTGCTGCCCTGGACGGCGCCGACCACCGCCGCGGTGAGGTGGTCGATGATCTCCTCCTCGCCGACCTCGGGGTGCTCCAGCCACCACTCCCCCGCCGCCTGCACCATCCCGACGACGGCGTGCGCGGTGATCTGGGCGCGCAGCCGCCCGGTGATGCGGCCCTCGCCGACCAGGAGCTCGGCCAGCTCCTCCCCCATGCGGCGCACCATCATGCCCAGGTCGCTGCGGGTGCGCTGGTCCTCGGAGGTGGCCCGGTCCATGAGGAAGCGGTAGAGGTTGAGATTCTGGGAGATCATCGACAGGTAGGCGCCGACGGTGGCCCGGGCGCGCACGTCGAACTCGGTGTGCCGGTGCAGCTCGTCGCGGATCCGCTCGATGAGGGGGTCGACGTGGCGGGAGGCGAGCGCCCTGTACAGGCCGCTCTTGTCGCCGAAGTGCCGGTAGAGGATGGGCTTGCTGATCCCGGCCTCGGCGGCGATGGCGATCATGGAGGCGTCGGGGCCGTCGCGCTGGATGACCCGGTCGGCGGCGTCGAGGATGGCGCGGCGGCGTTCGGGGTCGCGCCCGCGTCCGCTCCCCCGCCCGCCGCGGGCGCGGGGCGCGGGAAGGGTCTCCGACACGGGCGCCGTGCCGGGGGCGTCGTCGCTGTCGGTCATCGGGGTCCGCCGCACGTCTTGGTAGGCCACAACGTTCGAGCTTAGAGGTTGCCGAGGGGTCCGGTGCCCGCGCCGGGGGCGGTCCCGCGGGGGTTCGCGGGGTCCGTCCCCGGCGCGGCGGGCCCGGGGTCAGCCGCGCAGGGCGATCCAAGTGGCCCACGCCTGGCCGAGGAGCAGCCCGTCGGCGTCGTACAGGGCGCTGCCGGTGCGGATCTTGCGGCCGTCGACGGAGTCCAGGTGTCCGGCGACCACGTGCGTCCGGCCGATCCGGGGGGCGCTCAGGACCTGGACGGTGATGCGGCCCAGGACGGCGGGGCGGCCGGCGACGTCGCTGGACCAGCCGCCGGGGCAGTCCAGGGCGGCCCACACGTCGGGCAGGCCGACGGCGCCGGTGCCGTCGTCCAGGGAGGGGTGCGGGGTCCAGGTGCAGGCGACGGTGTTGCCGATCCCGTCGGGGCCGTGGCCCGCGCGGACCTGTCCGGCGAACAGGCGCAGGCCCTCGCCCTCGGCGCGCTCGGTTCCGCAGCTGTAGCAGCGGGGGAAGGGGTGCCGGTCCAGGCCCGCGTAGCGGCCCTCGGCCTCCCGGGCGGCGGCCGGGTCGACGGGTTCGCCGGGGACCGCGGGGGTGTCGGGGGCGGTGACGGTCTCGGCCTCGGCGACGAGCCGGGCCTTGGCATCGGCGGCCTCGGGGTCGACGAGCCGCACGGGCGCTCCGTCCTCCTCCTCGACGGCCAGCGGTCGGCCCAGGGGCGGCGGGACCCGCAGGGTGACCTGCACGGCCGGGCCGCCGACGGCGGTCAGGCGGGCGGCCAGCAGTCCGGCGCTGTAGCCGCCGTTGCCGGAGCCGTCGGGGCCGTTGTGCGTGGTGGGGATGGTGATGGTGGGGGCGTCGTTGCCCGTGGTCGCGTGCATGGCCCCAGGGTAGAGGTGGGACGTTTCCCGCCGCCAGGACGCCGGGGCCCGTTCGTAGGGCACCGGCCGCCCGGGGGCGGGGGAAGGGCGCCGGCGGTCGCCGCCCCCGCGGGGGTCAGTCGTCCTCGGGGAGGGCGGCGGCCAGGCGGGCCGGCGGCCACTCCTCCAGGCTCCGGAAGTCGGCGTCGAGCAGCCCGATCCGCGGGTCCACCCGGTGCAGCAGGGCCGAGGACGGGTGGCGGCGGTGCACCCAGTCGACGTCCCGGTCGGTGATCATGTCGTCGACCCAGGCGAAGGGCCGCCCGTCGGCGTACTCGACCAGGGTCGCGGTCTTGAAGCAGAGCCCGTCGGTGGCGTCGGACCAGTGCGGCAGCTCGACCACCGGCAGCTCGGGCAGGCCGATGACGGGGCCGATCATCGTGTTGGCGTCGTACTCCCAGGTGGTGGCCCAGACCAGGGTGTAGGGAAGGGCGAGCAGGTACTCGCCGTGGTCGGGCCGCAGCCACACGCGCAGGGGCTTGGGGGCGTCCTCCCAGCCCCGGGGGCGCAGGCGGTGGGTGGTGTAGCCGTCGGGGCGGCGTTCGCCCGGTGCCCGGAACGGGTTGAGGGGGCCGTCGACGTCCAGGAACAGCAGGGGAAGGTGGGACACGGGTCTCCTGAGGGGGTGTGGATGGCGCGCCGCCGCCCATCTTAGGGACGGGCCGCCCGGGCGCCCAGGGGATTGTCGCGCCGCCGGCCGGCGCGCACGGCCGCCGCGCGCAGCAGCCGGACGTACGGGCTCCACCGGGCGGGGGCGCGGACGGTGCCGGTGAGGGCGCGCTCGGCGCGGTCCAGGCAGTCCTCCAGCAGGGCGTCGTGCAGGGGCCCGAACACCAGCGGCCAGGTGAGCAGGGCCGGGCCGTGCGCCCGGATGACCAGCAGGTGGCGCAGCACGGTGCCGTCCTCCCCGGGTTCGACGGTGAACTCGTGGAACCCGTCGAACCCGCGCGGGGCCGTGAAGCGGAACCGCACGTGCCGCCCCGGGGTGTAGGCGGCGACGGTGTAGCGGACGGGGCCGTGCCCGCCCGCCGCCCCGACCTCCAGGGGGCGGTCCAGTACCAGGGCGGGCCAGCGGTCGGCGGGCCAGAGGGGGTCGGCGGCCGAGGCCAGGCCGTCGAGCAGGGCGCCGACCCGGTCGGGGGATGCCGCGAGGTGGCGCAGGTGCAGGTTGCGGACACGCATGGGAGCGGACTCCTTGTTTTAGAGAGGTGTCTCTAAAACCAAGTGGAGCATACAGTCGCCCCTATGGGAAGACCCGCGCGCTTCGATTCCGACGTCCTGGTGGCGGCCGCCACCGCCCTGGCGGCCCGGGGCGGGCCCGGGGCGGTGACGATGGCGGCCGTGGCCCGGGAGGCGGGGGCGCCCAGCGGTTCGGTCTACCACCGGTTCCCGGGTCGGCCCGCGCTGCTGGCGGCCGTCCGGCTGGCCGCCCTGGCCGACTTCCAGGAGGGCTGCTTCGCCGCCCTGGCCGCACGGGACCCGCTGGCGGCGGCCGTAGGCGCGGCCCGGCACGTGCCGGCCTGGAGCCGGGCCGCCCCGGACCGGGCACGCGTCCTGCTGTACTCGGACGCCGACTTCGAGGCGGAGCGGTGGCCGCCCGCCGAGCGGGAGCGGCGGGACGGGGGGAACGCCCGGCTGGGAACAGCGTTCGCGGAGGTCGCCGAACGGCTGCGCGCGCCCGGGGAACCGGTCGGCGCGGCCCTGGAGCGGGTGCGGACGGCGGTGGTGGACCTGCCCCTGGCCCTGGTGCGCCGGCATCTGACCGAGGGCGGGGAGGTCCCGGCCGAAGCGGAGGAGGCGGCCGCGGACGCAGCACACCGGCTGCTCGCACCCCGGCCCTGAACGCCTCGTTCCGCGCGGCCCCGACAGGGCGGTCCCGCCGTCCCCCTCGGGAACGGCGGCCGTGCGGTCCCGAACGCCGTGGACGCTGCGAACGCCGCCGACATCACGAACGCCCTGGACGCCGCGGATGTCGCGGACACCGCCGGCATCACGGACACCGCGGCGGCCCCGGTCAGGAGTGGTAGTCCACGGTGACCACGTAGGCGTCGCCGGGCAGCGCGTCCAGCAGCGGCACCACCCGGTCCAGGTGGGCTCGGCGGCGGTCGATCCGGTTCCCGTGGGTGATCGGCGCCCGCACCCCGGCCTGGGAGTCGGGGTCGTACCAGGTGCCGTCCAGGTCCAGGAAGGCGAAGCCGAGGCCGACCCCGTCGCGGGCGTCGGCGACGTACTCCTCCCGGGGGCGGTCGTACACATCGATGGAGCAGTCCAGATCGCCCGCCAGCCCGGCGTCGATCAGCCCGCGCACCGCGGGCTGGGCGAAGTAGCGGGCGCGGGCCCGCTGCCGCTCCTCTCCCTTCGCCCCCGCGACCAGCTCCCTCAGCCGCACGGGGAACGGGTGCTCCGTCAGGATGCGGTGGGCCCGGTCCCAGTCCCGGGCCGCCCGGGCGGCCTTCCGCGCGCGCTGCTCCCCGAGGGCGAGCAGCCGCACGGGGGCGCCGGTGGCCGGCCAGGGCCCGTGCTCCTCCCGGGGCCCCGCCCGGCCGGGCAGCACCCGGGGGTCATCGGGGTCGGACACCGGGAGCATGCCCGGGTACCTGCCGCCGATCGACCAGTAGTCCCACTGCGCGCGGGGGTTGTCGGTGGTCACGGCGTAGAGGCGGCCGTCGGCCGGATCCCGGTGCACCGGCGTGTACAGGAGGGCGCTGAGCAGCGAGAGGCGGTCGTTCGGGTCGAAGGGGTCCGGACGCCGGTCGGGGTGCGCGGTGAAGTACTCCACCGCCCAGCGGTACTCCTCCTCCCAGTCCTCGTACTCGTAGTCGCGGTACGGGGGGACTTCGAGTTCCATGTCGAAGGGGGCGAGCACCGGCTCCAGGGCGGCCTCCAGACCGCTCAGGAGGTCCTCCCCCGGCACGGGCCGGTGGTCGAGCGCGACGGTCAGTGCGGCGTGCACGCGGTTCCCTCCTCGCGGAGCCGGGTCGGCGGTCCGCCGCAAGCCTAGGGCGGGTCCCCCGGCGGAGCGCCGGCCGGTGCTCAGTGCCAGCTGCCCCGGACCTCCAGGGCCCCGTCCGCCGCGACCAGGGTGGCGCGGCCGTCGTGGTCGTCGATGGTGCGCGGCCGCAGGGTGCCGCGGAACGCCGGGGTGGACACCCGCACGCGGTCGGGCGCGCGGGCGGTGAGGACCCGCAGCCGCCAGGGCTCCCCCGGGTCGGCGGGGTCGGCGGGGGCCGCCAGGTGGACGGTGGCGTCGGGCTTCAGGGCGCCTTCCTCCCACGACCGCCCGGCGGTGTAGGAGACCAGGCGCAGGGCGGCGGCGGAGGGCACGTCGAGGTCCCGACTCGGAGCGGTCCGCGGCTCCGGGGCGCTGTCCCGCCCGCGCAGTTCGCGGGCGAGCCGCCGGGCCGCCTCCAGCTCGTCGATGCCCGAGGAGCGGGACACCGCGTCCAGCGCCCGGTCGAAGTGGGCGGCCGTCTCGGGTCCGCCGCGGCGGACCCAGGCCAGGGCCAGGTCGCGGAAGGCCCGTTCGCGCCGCCCCGGGGTGAAGTGCGCCGCGGCCGCGGCGATGTCCGCGCCCGCGCCGGCCAGGGCCCGGCACAGCGCGGGCACCGGGGTCGTGCTCCGGCCGGGATGGCCGCCGGACGAGCGGATCCTGATCATCGTCCAGACCAGCAGATGGCAGACGGCCCGGGCGGCGGGCCCGGAGACCTCCCCCGTGAGGGGACGCGCCTCGCGGCCCCGGTCCCGTCTTCGGGCGGGTTCGGGAGAGGGCCGGGGCGGGGGCGACCAGCTCCGGGTGGCCGCCGGCAGCCCCGGACCCCGGGCCTCCCTGCGGACCTCCACCGTGGCGGCGGGCCCGCGCAGCAGGCCGTCGCCGAAGGCGACCGTGACCCCGTAGTGGTCGCAGGACAGGCGGGCGCCGGGAACGTCGCGGGTGTCGAAGCGGACCTCGTCCACCTCGGGCAGGCGCACGACCAGGTCGGCCGTCCCCTCGCCCTCCTCCGGCCCGGGGCGGGCGCGCTCCGCCGTGAGGACGACCCGGGCGGTCAGCCGGGTGCCCCGCCGCTCCACCGAGAACGTGCTGACGGTGGCCGTGTCCAGGCGGTGGTCGGCGGCCAGCCCTTCGGCGACGCCGCCGGTCACCGGGGCGGCCGCGGGGCCCGGGTCGCCGGAGGTCCGCGCGGGCGGTACCAATGCGCCGATGTCGTACCCGGCCTCGGCGGCGCTCGCCGCCATCCAGGCCCGGCGTGCGGGGCCGAGGTCGGCCATCCACCGCAGGGCCCGGCGGGCGCGCCGGTCCCGGGCGCGGCGGGTGCGGCCCAGGGCGGAGACGAAGAGGGCTCGGGTGTTGTCGTCCCAGACATCCGCGGCGGCGCGGACGGTCTCCCGGTCGTGGAACCGGGCGTCCGCGGTGGCGTCCTCGATCTGCACCAGGGAGCGGTCCAGGAGCGCGCCGAGTACGGCCAGAGCGGACGCGGGGCGCGGGTCGGCGGGGGGTGCGGTGCCGGGCATACCCGGAATCCTGGCACATCCGCGCCCCGGGCACGAAGCGGCGAAGGCCCTCTGCCCCGGACGCGGCCCCGGGCGGTCCCCGTCCCGGAGGGGCGGAGGCGGCGGGCCGGGCGGAGCGGGGCGCCGTACGCGGGAGGGCGGGCACCGCGCGGACGGGCCCCGGGGCGGGTGCGGCGACAGGGAAACCCGCCGCACCCGCCCCGGGGCCGTACGGCCCGGCGGGGCCGGGGACCGGGGTCCCCGTCGGAGCGCCCCGCCGGGCGGGCGCCGCCGTCCCACGGGACGGCGGCGCGGCTCGCGGCCGCGGCGGCGGGAACCGGCCCCCGCGCGGCCGGAACCCCCTGACCGGCGCGGACGTCAGCGCACGGGCAGACCGGTGACCGCGCGGCCGATGATGAGCTTCTGGATCTCGCTGGCGCCCTCGAAGATGGTAAAAATCGTGGCGTCGCGGTGCCAACGCTCCACGGGGTACTCCCGCGTGTAGCCGTTGCCGCCCAGGATGCGCACCGCGTTCTGGGTCACGAAGGTCGCGGTCTCGCTGGCGTAGAGCTTGCTCATGGAGCCCTGCGCGTTGTCGAAGTCCTTGCCGTTGCGGGCCATCCAGGCGGCGCGCCACACCAGCAGGCGGGCGGCGTCGATGCGGGTGGCCATCTCGGCGAGCAGGAAGGCCACGCCCTGGTTCTCGCCGATGGGCCTGCCGAACTGCTCGCGCTGGGTGGCGTACTCCAGGGCGTACTCGTAGGCGGCGCGGGCGCAGCCCACGGCCATGGCGCCGACGGTGGGCCGGGAGGCCTCGAAGGTCTTCATCGCGGCCTGGCCCTTGGAGCGCCGCCCCTCACGGGCGCGGGCGATGCGCTCGTCGAGCTTCTCCTTGCCGCCCAGCAGGCAGGCGCCGGGGATGCGCACGTCGTCCAGGACCACCTCGGCGGTGTGGGAGGCGCGGATGCCGTGCTTGGCGAACTTCTGCCCCTGGCTCAGGCCGGGGGTGTTCGGCGGGACGATGAAGGTGGCCTGCCCGCGCGAGCCCAGTTCGGGGTCGACGGAGGCGACGACCACGTGGATGTCGGCGATGCCGCCGTTGGTGGCCCACGTCTTGGTGCCGTTGAGGACCCACTCGTCCTTGGCCTCGTCGTAGACGGCGCGGGTCCTGATGGCGGAGACGTCACTGCCCGCGTCGGGCTCGGAGGAGCAGAACGCGGCGAGCTTGATGTCGTCGGCGGTGCCGAACATCTGCGGCGTCCACTCGAAGATCTGCTCCTGGGTGCCGTTGGCGGCGACGGAGACGGCGGCCAGGCCGGTACCGGTGATGGCCAGCGCGATGCCCGGGTCGCCCCAGTACAGCTCCTCGAAGGCGACCGGGATGCCCAGGCCGCTGGGCTCCAGCCACTGGTTGGCGAAGAAGTCGAGGGAGTAGAGGCCGATCTTGGCGGCCTCCTGGATGATCGGCCAGGGGGTCTCCTCCCGCTCGTCCCATTCGGCGGCGGCGGGGCGGATGACGTCGGCGGCGAACCCGTGGGCCCAGTCCCGGACCTCGCGGATGTCCTCGCTCGGTTCCAGGCTGAAGGCGGGCGCGGTGGCCTCACTCATGCGCTTACATCCTTTGTCGGACCCTCCGGGGGAGGAGGGGGAGGTTCAGCTCGTGTTACCAACGGTAACACCAAGGGTGGCCGGGCACAATCGCCACCCGGCGCCGACGCCGCCACCCCGGCGGAGGCCCGCACGCACGGCCACCCGGGCACCCGCGAACGGGCGGGCGCGGGCGCCCCGACGAAGCCCGACCGGCCCCCGCCCGAAGGAATCTCTGGAGAGCGCTTGCCTATATCGCGCCCCGAGCCGACCGATCCACCACCCGTCGCGCCCGTCCACCTCCACCGCCCAACCGAACAGGGAGCCCCTCTGACCCCGAACGCGCAGGTCGTGCGGGCTTCATCCACCGGAACCCGAGGCCGATTCGAGGGATAGCGCTTTCCGTTACATTCGGCCCGTGAATGGACCCCCGAAACATCTCGAACGGACCCTCGACCCGGACCACTCGGGCATTTCCGCATCCCCTCCCGAAGGCCCCGGAAGCCGACGGAGATACGGGCCGGCCTTGCCCGACCGGGGTGAGCACCACGGCACCGAGAGCCATGGGGGCTGGTGGAGGGATCGAATCGAGTCCTCGAACGACCACGGGAGGGCGGCCCCGATCGCGTCCTCTTTGGTACCGGATCCTAAATTCCACGTCGAATTCCGCGGAATCGCTGGTTACGGGCGCACGACGCACTCGCGTCATCCGGGTTTCCCAGAAAAGGTCGATTGACCCCCTTGACGGGGAAAGCGCTTTCCTTAACTCTCGAATGAGACACACCCCACACTCGTCCCCCAGAAAGGGGAAACGGTGAGACGAACAAGCACGCGTCGGCTGGTATCGACGCTGGCGGCGACGGCCATGGTCGCCGCCGGCCTGGCCCTGCCGATGTCCCTGGCCTCGGCGCAGACCGGCGAGGCCACGGGCTACGCGACTCAGAACGGCGGGACGACCGGAGGCGCGGGCGGGCAGACCGTTCGCGCCACGACCGGCACCCAGATCCACGAGGCCCTGTGCGAGCGGCCCGACACCTCCACCCCGGTCATCATCGAGGTCGAGGGGACCATCAACCACGGCAACACCTCGAAGGTGTCGGGCGACGGCTGCGAGACGGCCGCCGGCGTGATCGAGCTCAAGAACATCAGCAACGTCACGATCGTGGGCGTCGGCAGCGGAGCCGTGTTCGACCAGCTGGGCATCCACATCCGGGGGTCCAGCAACATCATCATCCAGAACGTGACCGTCCGGAACGTCAAGAAGTCCGGCTCCCCCACGTCGAACGGCGGCGACGCCATCGGTATGGAGTCGGGCGTGCGCAACGTCTGGGTCGACCACGTCACCCTGGAGGCGTCAGGCGGGGAGTCGGAGGGCTACGACGGCCTCTTCGACATGAAGAACGACACCAAGTACGTCACCCTCTCCTACAGCGTCCTGCGCAACTCCGGCCGCGGCGGCCTGGTGGGGTCCAGCGAGAGCGACCGCTCCAACGGCTTCGTCACGTACCACCACAACGTGTACGAGAACATCGACTCGCGCACGCCCCTGCTGCGCGGCGGCGTCGGGCACATGTACAACAACCACTACGTCGACATCGCGGAGTCCGGGATCAACTCCCGGGCCGGGGCGAGCGCGAAGGTGGAGAACAACTACTTCGAGGACTCCAAGGACGTCCTGGGCACCTTCTACACCAACGAGAGGGGCTCCTGGGAGGTCGGCGGCAACGTCTTCGACAACGTGACCTGGTCCGCCCAGGGCGACGAGAACTACCCCGCCGGACCCGACCCGCGGTCCAACACGTCGGTGAGCATCCCCTACTCCTACGAGCTCGACGACGCCGACTGCGTGCCCGCGATGCTCGGTGAGATCGCCGGCGCGGGCAAGGGCAACCGGGTCTCGGACGGCGAGTGCGCCGGACAGGAGCCGACCGACCCCGAGCCCACGGACCCCGAGCCGACCGACCCGGAACCGACCGACCCGGAGCCCACCGATCCCCCCGACGGGACCAACCTCAGCATCGGCGCCGGCGCCGACGGCTCCAGCAAGGGCTCCGGCACCAGCTTCGGGAACGTCATCGACGGCGACATGGGCACCTACTGGTCGCCGAGCGGCTCGACCGGGCGCATCTCGGTCAAGTGGGGCGCCGACACCACGGTGTCCGCGATCAACATCCGCGAGGCGGCGGGCGCCGAGGGCGCCATCGGCTCGTGGCGGGTCGTCGACCACGACACCGGCAACGTCCTGGCGACCGGCAGCGGGGCGGGCGTCATCACCTTCGCCCCGACGGCGCTGAGCAAGATCGACTTCGAGATCACCGGTTCGAACGGCACCCCCCGCGTCGCCGAGTTCGAGACCTACGCCGGAACCCCGTCCGGCGGCGGTGACGGAGGCGGCGACGGTGACGGTGACGGCGACGGCGGCGGCCAGACCCCCCAGCCCTCGGGCGACGAGCTCTTCGTGGCCCCGGACGGGAGCGCCGGTGCCCCCGGCACCGAGTCCGACCCGACGACGCTCACCTCGGCGATCGACCGGATCGAGCCCGGCGGGACGATCTACATGCGCGGCGGCACCTACGACTTCTCCGAGACGGTGCACATCGAGCCGGGGAACGACGGTCTGTCGGGCGACCGCAACGAGCTGTTCGCCTACCCCGGCGAGACCCCGGTGCTGGACTTCTCGGCGCAGAGCGAGGACCCGGCCAACCGCGGGCTCGCCATCGGCGGGGACCGGTGGCACGTCAACGGCCTCATCGTCCAGCGCGCCGGCGACAACGGCATCCTGCTGGGCGGCAGCGACAACGTCATCGAGCGGGTGACCACCCGGTTCAACCGCGACAGCGGACTCCAGCTGGCCCGGTACACCGCCGGGGCTCCCCGGTCGGAGTGGCCCGCGAACAACCTCATCGTCACCTCGGTCTCGCACGACAACGCCGACTCCGACGGCGAGGACGCCGACGGGTTCGCCCCCAAGCTCACCGTCGGGGACGGCAACGTGTTCCGCTACACGGTGGCGTACAACAACATCGACGACGGGTACGACCTGTACGCGAAGTCGGACACCGGGCCCATCGGCGAGGTGACCATCGAGCACTCCCTGGCGCTGGAGAACGGTTCGCTCTCGGACGGCTCCCAGCACTCCAACGGCGACCGCAACGGGTTCAAGCTCGGGGGCTCGGACATCGCCGTGGACCACACCATCACCCACAGCATCGCCTTCGGCAACGGCAAGCACGGGTTCACCTACAACTCGAACCCCGGCAGCCTGACCGTGTCGAACAACCTGGGCGTCGGCAACGAGGAGCGCAACTTCCAGTTCGACGGCGGTTCGTCGGTGTTCCGGGGCAACACCTCGTGCGACGGCGGCTCGAACGACCGCTACGAGGGTGACGCCGACGGCTCGAACCAGTTCTGGAACGGTTCCAACGGTTCCCGCTGCTCCCAGTACTCCGGGTCGCTGGACTGGAGCTTCGCCTCCGACGGCCGGCTCGTGGTGACCATCGGCGGCAACGAGGTCGAGCTGTAGCCGACCCGTTCGGCGCAGACCAGGGCCCGCCCGGTTCTCCGGGCGGGCCCGTCCGCGTCCGTACCGGGGCGGAGCGGCCCGGTCCCGGGGTCAGTCCTCGTGGGCGTACTTCTCCAGGAACGTGTAGACGTCGTGCTCGTCCACGCCCGGGAAGGTGCCCGAGGGCAGCGCCGACAGGACGTGCGAGTGGGCGCGCGCCGACGGCCACACGTTGCCCTCCCAGCGGGCGGCCATCTCCGCGGGCGGGCGCACGCAGCACTCGCCGCCGGGGCAGTTGGACTTGGTGCGGTTGGTGGTCTCCCGCCCCCGGAACCAGCGCGACTCCTTGTAGGGCACGCCCAGGGTGATCGCGAAGTTGCGCTCCCGGCTGGGGTCGACGTGCGCCACGCACCAGTGGGTGCCGTTGGGCTTGTCGGTGTACTGGTAGTAGATCGAGTACCGGTCCGGGGAGGCGAACACCTGGCGCCCCGACCACTGGCGGCACATGCGCTGGCCCTCGATGGCGCCGGTCTCGTCGGTGGGGAAGACCAGCCCGTCGTTCTCGTAGGCCTTGTAGATGATGCCGGTCTCGTCGTTGCGGATGAAGTGGCAGACCAGGTCGAGGTGGCGGTACGCGAGGTTGGTGAACCGGTGCGCCGCCATCTCGTAGGACACCGAGTAGACGTCGCGCAGGTCCTCGACGGACAGGTCGCGGGCGTGCTTGGCCTCCTGGAGGTAGGTGACCGAGGTGGACTCGGGGATGAGGACGGCCGCCGCGAAGTAGTTGGCCTCCACCCGCTGGCGCAGGAAGTCGCCGAAGTCCTTGGGCTTCTGGTGGCCCAGCACGACGTGGCCCAGGGTCTGCAGCAGGATCGTGCGCGGGCTGTGCATGCCCAGGGTGGTCTCGCGCTTGAGGTAGATGCGCCGGTTGACGTGGTCGGTGAGGGAGCGCACCGAGCGGGGCAGGTCCTGGACGTAGCGGAGGCTGAACCCGTGGTGGGTGGCGATGGCGAGGATCTGGCCCTGGGAGAGGGCGCCCGCGCTGTAGTTGACGGCGTCGAGGGTCTCGGCCGCGGCCTTCTCGATGTGCTCGAAGTAGTTGCCGCGCTCGCGCATCTGGCGGCGCAGGTCCGCGTTGGCCCGGCGGGCCTCCTCGGGGGTGGCGGTGGGCTTGGCGCTGCGGCGCTTGAGCTCGTCGTACAGGCCCACGATGTGCTCGAGCACGTCGTTGGGGACCCGCTTGCCGACCTTGAGGTGGGGGAGGTTGAGGGTCTGGTAGACGGGGTCGCGCTGGGCCTCCTCGACCGCGATCTCCAGCTGCGCGCGCCGGCTGGGGGGCTGCTTGGAGAGGAGTTCCTCGACGGAGACGCCGAGGGCGGAGGCGAGGGACGTGAGGAGGGAGAGCTTGGGCTCGCGTTTTCCGTTCTCCAGCAGGGAGAGCTGTGAAGGCGCCCTGCCCACGCGTTCTCCCAGGTCGGAGAGGGTCAGGCCGCGCGCCCGGCGGAGATGACGGAGCCGCTGGCCGAAGGTGACGAGATCTAGGTCACCTGTCAAAGACGGTATTTCTTCAGCACCAAAGTACGCCATGGGTTCATGGTACGGAAAGAAACAACGATCTTCACCCGATTTCGAGTGGAAAAGGCTTGGATCTTCACCAAGAATCATAGTTACCGGCGGGGAACTTACCGCCCAGGGCTCACCCCCTGGCCCCGGGCAGGGCCTCCCCTCGACCGGTGCGAACACCTTGGGGACTACACGTAAGGCGGGAACGCACATGAGCACCAGCGCTCGACGACAGGAAGCCAGCGCGGCACTCCAGCGGGAGTGGGAGACCGACCCCCGGTGGGCCGGGATCGAGCGCACCTACTCCGCCGACCAGGTGATCAAGCTCCGCGGTTCGGTCACCGAGGAGCACACGCTGGCCCGCCTCGGTGCCGAGCGCCTGTGGAACCTGCTGCACACCGAGGACTACGTCAACAGCCTCGGCGCCCTCACCGGCAACCAGGCGGTCCAGCAGGTCCGCGCCGGCCTCAAGGCCATCTACCTCTCCGGCTGGCAGGTCGCGGCCGACGCCAACCTGTCGGGCAACACCTACCCGGACCAGAGCCTCTACCCGGCCAACTCCGTCCCGGCCGTCGTCCGCCGCATCAACAACGCCCTGATGCGCGCCGACCAGATCACCTGGGCCGAGGGCGACGACAGCGCCCCGCACTGGCTCGCCCCGATCGTCGCCGACGCCGAGGCCGGCTTCGGCGGCGTCCTGAACGCCTACGAGCTCATGCGCGGCATGATCGCCTCCGGCGCGGCGGGCGTGCACTGGGAGGACCAGCTGGCCTCCGAGAAGAAGTGCGGCCACCTGGGCGGCAAGGTCCTCATCCCCACGGGCCAGCACGTCAAGACGCTGAACGCCGCGCGCCTGGCCGCCGACGTCGCCGGCGTCCCCTCGCTGGTCATCGCCCGCACCGACGCGCAGGCCGCCACGCTGATCACCAGCGACATCGACGAGCGCGACCAGCCCTTCGTCACCGGCGAGCGCACCGCCGAGGGCTTCTACCGCTTCCGCAACGGCGTCGACGCCTGCGTCGCCCGCGGCCTGGCCTACGCCCCGCACTCCGACCTGCTCTGGATGGAGACCGCGACCCCGGACCTGGAGGTCGCCCGCAACTTCGCCGAGCGCATCAAGGCCGAGTACCCGGACCAGATGCTGGCCTACAACTGCTCGCCGTCCTTCAACTGGAAGCGGCACCTGGACGACGCGACCATCGCGAAGTTCCAGCGCGAGCTGGGCCACATGGGCTACAAGTTCCAGTTCATCACCCTGGCGGGCTTCCACTCGCTCAACTACTCGATGTTCAACCTGGCCAAGGGCTACGCCCGGAACGGGATGACCTCGTACGTCGAGCTGCAGGAGGCCGAGTTCGCGGCGGAGGCCGAGGGCTACACCGCGACCCGCCACCAGCGCGAGGTCGGCACCGGCTACTTCGACACCATCAGCACGACCATCTCCCCCGAGGCCAGCACCACGGCTCTCACCGGCTCCACCGAGGAAGACCAGTTCTCAGCGGCTCACTGACCCTGGTCTTCCGTTCCCCGGCGGTCGTCCCTCCCCGCTTTCGTGGCTGGGGCGGGGCGGGACGACCGCCACCCCCTAGCCGTCGGCCATGCGCGCTCCGTGTCACACGCGCATGGCCGGCGGCTTGTCGGCGGCCGCCTCCCATCCCCTGGAGGCGGCCGCCGGAGCGTGTCCGGGACCCGGCCGCGGGACCGGTGGCCGGACACGGCCGCGTTCCCGGCCCGGCGGGGCCCCCGCCCCTAGGCTGAACAACGCACGGGCCGGCCCCGGCCCGGCGGAGGAGATGCGGAGGGACCCGTGACACTTCCCGACACCCCGCGCCCGTGGTGGGCGTCGCTGCGCGCGCTGCTGGCCGCCCTGACCCTGGCCGGCGCCGTGACGCTGGGCGCGACCGCCTGCGACCTCGGCGGCGGAGACGACGATGACGCCGAGCAGGGCCAGGAGGACGGCGGCGACGGCGGCAACGGCGGCGGCGGGGACGACGACGGCGATGACGGCAATGACGGGAACGACGACGGCAACGACGGGGACGACGGCGACCAGGACGGGGACGACTGACCCGCTCCCCCGGCGCCCGCGCCCCTCGTCACTGTGAGCGCCCCCGCGCCCCCGCCGGACGGGGGCGCGGGGGCCGTGGCGGCCGTCCGCCGCGGTCCGGCGTGCACCGGAGCCGCGACCTGCGGACACCGCCGGAGCGCGAGCAGGCGCGCGGGGCGCGTAGATTGCGTTGCGTGAGAGACGAGATCCACTCCGACCGGCGGCCGCCCGAGGACACCCCGGCCGCCGGGGACGCCCGGACACCGGACACCGCGCGCCCGACCGCCCCCGCCCTGCCGGGGGCGACCACCCTGCGCTGGGAGATCGTGTGCCTGCTGGCACTGTCGCTGGGCGCCTCGGCGGTGTCGGCGGTCATCTCCTTCCTCGGGGTGCTCACCGCACCCGAGTCCCTGGCCGAGCACACCGCCAGCCTCGTCCGCCCCCAGGCCGACCAGCGGCCGTGGCTGGACCTGTCCTGGCAGCTGTACCGGGTGGCGGTGGGCCTGGCCCCGGTGCTGCTGGCCGGCTACCTGCTGCACCGCTCCGCGGAGTCGATGCGCACCATCGGGTTCGACCTGCGCCGCCCCTGGTTCGACCTGCGGTCGGGCACCGTGCTGGCGGCCCTGATCGGGGCGGGCGGCCTGGCCGTCTACGTGGTCTCGTGGCGGCTGGGCATGACCGTCACCATCGCCCCCAGCGCCCTGGAGGGCAACTGGTGGGACGTCCCCGTGCTCGTCCTCCAGGCGGCCAAGAACGGCATCCTGGAGGAGGTCATCGTCGTCGGCTACCTACTGCACCGGCTGGGGCAGCTGGGCTGGACGCCCTGGAAGGCGGTGGTCGCCAGCTCGGTGCTGCGGGCCTTCTACCACCTGTACCAGGGCGTGGGCATGTTCTTCGGCAACCTGGTCATGGGCCTGGTCTTCGGCTGGTTCTACCACCGCTACGGCCGGGTGATGCCGCTCGTGGTGGCACACACCGTCATCGACATCGTGGCGTTCGTCGGCTCGGTGTACCTCGTCGGCCGCCTGGACTGGCTGCCCTCCTAGGCGTCGTCCCGGGCGGCGAGGGCGTCCTCCAGGTAGCGGGGGCGCCCCAGCAGCCAGCCGGAGGCGATGTTGCCCAGGACCAGCACCAGGACCAGCAGCAGCGGCGCGTGCCACCCCCCGGTCAGCTCGTGCAGCAGGCCGAACAGGAAGGGTCCGGCGCCGCCCATGAGGTAGCCCAGGCTCTGGCTGGTGGCCGACAGCGCCGCCGTTCCCTCGCCGGTGCGGGTGCGCAGCGCGAACGAGGTGAGGGCGTAGACGAAGCTGCCCATACCGATGCCGATCAGGGTGGTCCACGCCCACACGCCGTCCAGCGGCGAGATCCACAGGCCGGCCAGGCCCACCAGGTAGGCCGCCGCGAACATCAGCACGAACGGCCGCTGGTCGCGCACCCGGGTCAGCAGGGTGGGCAGCACCAGGGACATGGGGATGCCCAGCAGGGTCAGGTACGACAGGGCCAGCCCGGCGCTCTGGGCGCTCATGCCCTCGTCGCGCAGCATCTGCGCGTACCAGCCGAACATGATGTAGGCGATCGAGGACTGGGTGCCGAAGTACAGCATCGCCTGGAGCCCGACGCCGGTGGAGAGCACCCGGCGGAAGCCCAGCGCCCGCGCGCCGTCGCCGGGGGCGGGCCGGTGGCGCAGGGTGACCAGCCACGGCAGGGCGGCGACCAGGCCGAACAGGGCGTAGGAGCCCAGGGCGACGCGCCACTGCCCGGTCGACTCGTACATGGGCACGGTGGCGGCCGCGGCGATGGTGGTGCCCAGGGCCAGGGCGGTGGTGTACACGGTGGTCATCAGCCCGACGCGGTGCGGGAAGTGCTGCTTGACCAGGGCGGGGAGGATCACGTTGCCGACCGCGCCGCCGGACAGCGCCAGCACGCTCAGCACGAGGAACAGGGCCGGGGAGTCGGCCAGGGCGCGCCCGGCCAGGCCGACGGTGACGGCGGCCAGGGCCAGCAGCAGGAGCAGGTGCGACCCGAGTCGGCGGGACAGGGCGGGGGTGAGCCCGCCGAAGAGGGCGAAGCTCAGCACGGGGAGGGTGGTGAGGACTCCGGCGCCCACGGCGGTCATGCCCAGGCCCGCGGTGACCTCGTCGAGGAGGGGGCCCACACTGGTGATGGCGGTGCGCAGGTTGAGCGCGGCCAGGGCGATGCCGGCGGCGATGAGGAGGAGCGCCCCGGCGCCGGGGCGGCCTGGGGCGTCGGGGGTGGTGTTCAAATCGCTGCTTCGGGGAACGACTCGGGTACTCATGTAGGGCGGCTCACATATTCGTAGGATGACCCGATGTACTGCATGAGGATAACGCATTGCCGTCCGAGACCAATTCCCGTACGGGACTGGTCTAAGCTCCGGCTTTAACCGACCCGCACCCGTACGCTGGCCCTGTCATCCGGCGACCCGCCCCTAGGAGGTAAAAGCGTGCCCCTCGCCTCGACACGCCGGACCGGTCTAGTCGACCAGGTCATCAGTCAGTTACGAGCGCAGATCGACTCGGGTGAATGGGGCATCGGCGACCGCATCCCCACCGAGTCGGAGCTGTCCGAGCAGTTGGAGGTGGGACGCAACACGGTGCGCGAGGCCGTGCGCGCCCTCGCCCACGCCGGCCTGCTGGAGATCCGCCAGGGGGCGGGCACGTTCGTGCGCGCCTCCAGCGAACTCGGCGGGGCCCTGCGCCGCCGCCTGGAGCGCTCGCGCCTGCGCGAGAACCTGGAGGTGCGCCGCGCCCTGGAGGTGGAGGCCGCCCGCCTGGCAGCGCTGCGCCACACCGAGGAGGACATGGCCGACATCGACCGGGCCATGGGCCTGCGCGAGGCGACCTGGCGCGAGCGGAACATGAGCGCGTTCGTGGAGGCCGACTTCGCGTTCCACCGGGCGGTCGTCAACGCCACCCACAACACGCTGCTCATCGACCTCTACGACGACATCGCGCAGGTCGTGCACGCGAGCATCGCGCACACCGCCTACGAGCAGAACCAGAAGGAGGACGTCGACCCCACCCCCTCGGGGGACGGCATCGACCACTCCAAGCTCACCGAGGCGATCCGCTCCGCCGATCCGGCGGCCGCGGTCCGCGAGGCCACCTGCTACATCGACGAGCTGCTGTCGCTCACCGAGGAGTGAGGCCTCCGCACGCCTCGGCCCCGGTCCCGGGAACGTCCTCCGGGGACCGGGGCCGCGCCGCGTCCGATGGGGCCGAAGTTTTTTGTGGTGCCGGTGGTGCGCACGGTACGTGACGGCGTCCCGGGCCGCAGCGGCCCTCCGCGCCCCGGCGGGCTCAGTCGCCGTAGGAGTCGCCCACCGCGGGCCGGGAGGGCAGCCGCGACCGGCCCGCCTCGCCCCCGGCGCCGCGGGCCGGGACCTCGCGGCGGGGACCCAGGGTCCGGGGCCGCGCTCCGGCCCGGCGGCCGCGGGCGTCCGCCCCGCCCTCCCAGCCGCTGACCCGGGACGGGTCCAGGCCGAGCAGGTCCAGGGTGCTCTCCCCCGCGCACACGGCGTCGATGATCTCCTGTTCGCGGGTGATGCTGTCCATCGTCTCGGTGATGATGGCGCTGACCTGCCCCCGGGGCAGGCACACCACGCCGTCGTCGTCGGCCACGATCCAGTCGCCCCGGCGCACCGCGAGCGGGACCGGTCCCGCGGCCGTCATGGCGATCGGGTCGCCGACCGAGCCGCCGGCCTCGGGGCGGGCCTCGCGCACCGCGACCCCCGCGCCGAACACGGGCAGCTCGCAGCGGGCGATGGCGGCGACGTCGCGCACGCACCCGTCCAGGACGATGCCGCGCACGCCGCGGGCCCGCGCCGCCACGGCGAGGATCTCGTCGACGTAGCCGTACTCCGACTCCCCGGACACGTCGACGACCAGGGCCGACCCAGGCGGGGCCTGGGCGACGGCCACGTGGATGGCGAGGTTGTCGCCGGGGGTGCAGCGCACCGGGAAGGCGGTCGCCGCGAACGACGCCCCGGGCCAGACGGAGAAGAGGTGCGTACCGAAGGGGCGGCCGCCGCACCTGGCCAACGCCACAGTCCCCACAGCCGTCAGTGTGTCCGCAAGCGCCACGTCAGCCTCCCACTACACCCGCGCCCGGTGCGGCCGGTTGGAACCGACCCCTTCCATACTCACGGGTAACTTAAGCGTGATGCAAGGCGTACGGGACGGAAACACGTAAAAATGCTACCGCTGGTTACATTTCGCGCGTCCGACGGCCGCCCCCGGCCGGCCCTAGCCCGGGATCCACTCCAGTTCGCGGTCCCCTCCCCGGCGCTCCTTGCGGACCGACAGGTGCTCCCACGTCTCCACGTGGGACACCCCCGAGGTCGAGCGGACGCCCTCCAGCGCCTCCACCAGGCGGCAGCGGTCGGGGGCGCTGAGCGTCCCGACCACGTCGTAGCGGCCGAACCCGCTGGCCAGGAACGACACCCGGGGCAGGTTCGCCAGCCCCGTCCCCAGCGCCTCGGCGTCGCCCCGGCAGCGCAGGCCGAACCCCAGCTGCTCGTTGGCGCCCATCGCCGTCGGCTCCACGACCGCGGTCACGTGGATCACCCCCGAGTCCAGCAGGCGCACCACCCGGGAGCGGGCCGCCGCCTGGGACAGCCCCACCTGGCGCGCCAGGTCCGCGTACGAGGCCCGGCCGTCGCGCAGCAGCCTGCGAACCAGTCGCCAGTCCAGGGCGTCCAACTCGACGTCGCGCAGTTCGCGCACGCTGCTGTGGGCGTCCTTGAACACCGACCCGGCCCGGAACACCTCCGCGCCGTCCACCCCCGGCAACGCGCGCAACTCGGCGAGCTCCTTGGTCAGGGCGCCGTCATCGGCCACCCTGACATGGGCGACGGCGGGGAACCTGCCCGCCGTCTGCGCGGCGAAGGTCACCGCCTCGCGCTCCCCCAGAGCGTCCAGCAAGGGACCCACCGGTCCCGTGACACGGAACGACACATGGCCGAGGACCTCCATGCCCACCACACCGGCGTGCAGGACGCCGACGATCCTGATCGCCCCCGACTGGACCAGCTGGCGCACGCGGGCGCGCACCGCCGTACGTGAGAGGCCGACCCCGTCGGCCAGTGCCTGGAACGTCGCTCTGCCGTCCCCCTGCAACGCGCGCATCAGCGCCGCGTCAACCGCATCGAGCACAATGGTGCCTTTCGTTCCCATGACGCCGCCCTTCCCCCGGACGGCGCCCCCTCCTGCGGCCAGATCATCGCAGCTACGGCGCCGCCATCACTACCGATCGAGAAAGAAATCGGCTGATTCACCCCTTTGAACGGCCGGAAGGGTCCGCGCAATGCCCCATCGGCGGCGTCTGCGCCACATAACAGACTTGTATAGAACATCCCTAATGAGGGAGTAGCCGTGCACACAACTCCGACAAAGCGCCACACTGATCACACGTGTCGGCGCGACACCCCCGGGGGCACCCCGCACCCCGTGGCGGAGGCGGCCGGCCCCGACGGCGGACCCCGGTCCGCCCCGGGCCCGCGCGTGGCCCTCCGCGTTCCGTCCCGGAGGCTCCCGCCGGGAGTCGAGGACCCGTTCGGCAGCGGTGCCCGATGACCGCGAACGGTCCGGCGGCGGGGAACAATGGAGAGTACGGGGCCGGAAGGCCGACCCCTGGAGAGGAATCGTCGGTGGCAGCGGAGGACGAGCAACAGGACGGGGCACCCGCGCGCCCGAGCACGGCCGGGGCCCTGCTGTGGACCGCCGCCGCGGTCCCCCTTCCGGGCATCGCCCACCTGCGGATGCGCCGCAGGGTGGCGGGCGGGGTCATCATGGGCCTGTACCTGGCCGGGATCGCGGCCCTGGCGGTGTGGGCGCTGAGCCTGGGGCGCTCCGACGCGGGCACTCTGACGTCCGTGGCGAGCCTGGCCCTGCGCAGCAGCTGGCTGATGACCGCCATGGGCGTCGTGTTCGTCGTGGCGGTGCTGTGGCTGACCGTCATCGTGCACTCGTGGGTCATCACCCGGCCCCCCGGGGCGACCACGGGCGCCCGCCTGCTCAGCGGCGCCGTGGTGGTCCTGCTGTGCCTGACGGTGGCGGCGCCCTCGGCGCTGGCCCTGCACGGCGGGTACACCGCGTACGAGGCGCTCAACAACATCTTCGGCGGCCCCGAGCGGGAGGACCTGCCCCCGCACAACGCCGCCGACCCCTGGGACGGGGCCGACCGGGTCAACGTGCTGCTGATCGGCTCGGACTCGGCGGACAACCGGTACGGCGTCCGCACGGACACGATGATCGTCGCCAGCCTGGACCCCCACACCGGCGAGGCGGTGCTGATCGGCCTGCCCCGCAACCTGGAGAACGTGCACTTCCCCGAGGGCAGTGCGCTGGCCGAGCGCTACCCCGAGCCCTACGGGTTCGACCTGCTCCTCAACGACGTCTACCAGACGGTCGCCGAGGAGCCCGACGAGCTGGCGGTCAACCCGCGCGTGCCCGACCCGTCGGCCGACACCCTCAAGGCCGTCATCGGCTACAACCTGGACCTGGACATCTCCTACTACGCGATGGTCGACATGAGGGGCTTCCAGGACCTCATCGACGCCATCGGCGGGATCCGGGTGAAGATCGAGGAGCCCATCCCCTACGGCGTCCACGGCGGCGTCCTGGAGCCCGGGGTGCGGGTGCTCGACGGCCACGAGGCGCTCTGGTACGGGCGCTCGCGGGTGAACAGCGACGACTACGGCCGGATGGGGCGGCAGGGCTGCCTCATCAAGTACGTGACCGAGCAGGTGGAGCCCACCACCATCCTCACCAGCTACCGGGAGCTGGCCGGCGCCACGCAGCGGACGCTGAGCACGGACATCCCGCAGTCGAAGGTGCCCGCGTTCGTGGAGCTGGCGGACCTGGTGACCGACACCGGCGAGATGAGCACGCTGCAGCTCTCCCCGCCGCAGGTCAACACGGCGAACCCGGACTGGGACGCGATCCGTGCCCTGGTCGCCGAGACGATCTCGGCCGGTGGCCCGGAGGGCGACGAGCTGCCCTCCGACGGCCCGAGCCCGTCGGACCCGGCCACCGCGGGCGAGGAGGGTGCCGGGGAGGGCACCGGCGACGACCGCACCGAGTGGCAGGAGTACACCGGCCTGGACGAGCCGTCCCCGGCCGACCCGGGCCGCCAGGTGGGCGAGGAGGCCAGCGACCTCAACGCCCTGTGCCCCTGACCTGAGGACAGTGGAGGGCGCCGACCGGGTTCCGGTCGGCGCCCTCCGGCGTTCACCTCCGGATCGGCGGGGCCGCGGGGACACGGGGGCGGCGCGGTTGCCCGCTCGGACCCCGCGTGAAACCGCGGACACACAAGGTGACCGCTGTCGGTCAGCCCGCGGCGGGCCGTTGCCCGCTCCCCCGGTGCGTGTGAACCTGACGCCGTGACCTCCGCTCAGCTTCTGACCCTCGTCGCGTTGGGCGCCTTCCACGGCCTGCACCCGGGCATGGGCTGGATGCTGGCGGTGGCCCGGGGCCTCCAGGAGGGCGGTCGCGGCGCGGTGCTGCGCGCGCTGCCCCCGATCGCCGCAGGCCACGCGGTGAGCGTCGCGGCCGCCGCGGTGGCGATCACCGTCACCGGGTCGGTGACCGCGTCCGTGCTCTTCCCCGTGGTCGGGGGCGGGGTGATCGTGCTGGTGGGACTGGTGATGCTGCTGTGGCGCCGCCACGTCCACCGGATGGAGATCCGGCTGCCGCCCTGGCAGCTGGCGGCCTGGTCGTTCGTCATGGCCTCGGCGCACGGCGCGGGGCTGATGCTCATGCCGGTGCTGGCGGGGCGGACCTCGCACGGCGGCACGGGCCACGGCGGCGGCCACGCCGGCCACGGCGCCGCGGCCCCGGCGGCCACGGGGGCCGGTGAGCCCGGCGGGGCGGCCGAGGCGCATGGGGCAGCGGAGGGTGACCGAACCGCAGAGGCGGACGGGGCAGCGGAGCCCGGGGCGGAGGGCGCCCGGACCCCGGAAGCAAACGGATCGGCGGAGAGCGCCCAGGCCCCAGAGGCGGACGGGTCGGCCGAGGCGGACGGATCGGCGGGGCCCGGGGTGGGGGACGTGCCGGGGGACGGGGTGTGGGACCTGTGGGACGCGACGCTCACCGGGCTGCTCGCGGCGGGGGTGCACACCGCGGCGATGCTGGCCGCCTGCACCGCGGCGGCGCTGGTCGCGCACGATTTCCTCGGGGTCCACGCACTGCGGTGGAAGGGGGTCACCATGGACCGGATCTGGGCGGTGACCCTGGTGGCGGGCGGCCTGCTGGTGCTGTGGTCGGTGCGCTGAGCGCCGCCCCGGCCCGCGTTCCCACGGGTGGGCGATCGACAATGTGGGAAAAATGTCCATTGTGCCGGAAATCTGAGCATCTCCTGAGGAGTTGACCACTCTGGAACCCGCGCCGGGCGGCCACCGCCCGGCACGAGCGAAGGGCACAAGGGGCATGGCACACAGACCCGTACGACGGGAGCGGCGCTGGAACGGCGTCCTCCTGGCCGTGGGCATCCTCGTCATCCTGGCCGCCCTCGCGGCCCTGGGCACCCGCTGGGCCGTACAGCGGGGCGAGATCGCCTTCCCGATCTCCACACCCTGGGGCCCCGAGTGCTCCGTGTGGACCGGCGAGGACACCGTCCGCCTCGAACGCGACCAGGCGCGGCGGGCCACCACCGCCGCCGCGGTCGCCGTCCAGGGCGACGACGCGCCCGTGGAGGCGCCCGACACCGACGACATCCCCGATGCCGTGATGGACGTCCTGACGAACGGCCCCGAGGACGACGCCGGACCCTCGCTGACCTGCCGTTCCGTCAAGAACCGCGACCTGGTCCTGGAACCCGACCTGGAGCCCTCGGGCCTGACGCCCCGGGCGCAGAACCTCAAGGACGGCGTGGAGGAGCACTTCTCCGGCCTCAGCCTGGGCGGCTTCGTGCCCGGGGGCTACAGCACCGGCCACGGCGAGCGGTCGGCGCACTACGAGGGGCGGGCGCTGGACATCTTCTACCGCCCGGTCAACGAGGACAACCGGCGCGCGGGCTGGGTCATGGCGCACTGGCTGATCGCGCACGCGCCCGACTACGAGATCGACGTCATCATCTTCGACGACCGCATCTGGAGCACCTACTACCCGTCGCTGGGGTGGCGCGACTACGAGGCCGACCCCGACAACGAGATCCTGCGGCACCTGGACCACGTGCACGTGGACGTGCAGCGCGGCAGCGACCCGTCCGAGGAGCGCTGACCGGCGCCGGCCGGGGCCGACCGGAACGTACGGGGCCGGGCGGGGGACGACTCCCCCGCCCGGCCCCGCCGCCGTCCGGCGGCGCTGCTACTCCTGCGGCTCCTCCAGCCGGAAACCGACCTTGAGGCCCACCTGGAAGTGTGCGATGCGGCCGTCCTCGATGTGGCCGCGGACCTCGGTGACCTCGAACCAGTCGAGCCCGCGCAGCGTGCTCGACGCCCGTTCGATCCCGTTGTGGATCGCCTCGGTGACCCCCTCGGGCGACGTGCCGACGATCTCAGTGACCCGGTAGGTGTGTCCGGACATGTGTGGACCCCCTGACTGATCGGTTGCGCGCGGCCCCGCGGGCCGGCCCCGACCACCTGCCTGCCCACATTCCCCGCCCGTCACACCGGCCCCGTTCGTGCACGCCGCGCGGGGGAAGGGAACGGACGCGGCACTTGACCCGGTACGGATAAGGACTTTGGACCCTGTTGGGATTTCTGTTACCAAGAGGGCACGGACGTCTCCTCCGTCACGCTCCCAGAGGCCCCACAGAATGGGCATATAAGCCCTGACCTGGGACTTAAGTCCTTCGAGCGCCGGGACTCTCCCGAGACAACGTCGTAACTGACTCTTGACGTACCCCCGGGGGTGGCGGTGTACATTGGGTCTTGGCGCTCCGGTCCCCCGTCGGAGCGCGGGACGATGTTTCGAGCCCCCGTCGGAACATCGCATGCGACGCCGGGTGGTTTGCCCCCGTAGCCACCCGGCGTCGCCTTTTGTCTTTTCCGGCCCGCTTCCCCTAGCCTGCCGTTGCCGCCCGTGGACCGGGCGTCCGTTCTCTTTCTTCCCCGGGGGTGGCGTTGAGTGATTCCGAGCGGGCCGAGGCCGTGATCTGCTCACGGCGCGGCTGCCGTGAAGCGGCGGTGTGGGCCCTGGCGTGGAACAACCCCAAGCTGCACACCCCGGACCGGCGCAAGGTGTGGACCGCCTGCGACGAGCACCGCGCCTACCTGGAGGACTTCCTCCGGCTGCGCGGGTTCCTCCGTGAGACGCTGCCCCTCGACGAGCTGGACGGCTCCGAGGGCTGAGCCCAGGGCCCGGGGCTCGGCGCCCCGGGCCCGGCCCGGATCAGTCGGCGGCCAGCCGCCAGGCGGCGGCGCGCAGGGCGGGGTCGCCCAGTTCCGCGACACGGGTGAGCAGCGCGGGCCAGGGGTCCGCCCAGCCCCGCTCGCGCACGACCCGGCCGACCATTCCCAGAACGGCCCGCCCCACCCGGTCCCGGGCCCGGGGCTCCTCCCGCTCCGCCGCGTCCAGGAGACGGGCGCAGACCTCGGCGGCGATCCCGTCCGGGACCTCGGTGCCGGTGCGGCCGTCGCGCAGCATCCCCTCGAACACGTTCACCCCGTCTCCCTCCCCTCGCACGCTCAGGCCGCCCGCCCGGAGGTACCGCAGCATCAGCCCGGCGAGCTCCTCCACGGAGGCCCCTCCATCGGCCCGGACCAGCTCCCGGATCCACCGTACGATCAGCCGTCCCGCCTCCACCCGGTACTCCTCACGGGATTCCAGGGCCTCCAGGACGCCGTGCGGCGGCCTCGTGGCGGGTCGGCCCGCGAGCACCACGAGCAGGGCGACGAGCCTGCGGTGCGGGGTGTCCTCCCCCCTCGGGACCGCTACGGGCGGAGCGCCCCGCGGGACGAGGGCGAGCAGGCGGCGGACCACCTCGTCCCCGCGGTCGAGGGCGATCCCCCGCCTCCACAGGGCCGCGATCCGCGCGTGGGACCGCTCGAAGGGCCGGTCCATGTCGCAGAGGGCGTCGACGAGCGCGTCGGTGTCCGCTGCCGGCGCCCAGGGCGTCCAGCGGGCGGCCCAGCCGTTGAGCCGCCAGTGGCGCGCGTCCGGGTCGGGCAGCGCGTCCACCAGGGACGCCACGGCCTTCCGGTGCTCCGGCGGGCAGGACCGGGGCCCCGGGGCCAGGAAGGCCAGCTGCAGCTCGGTCTCGGTGAAGGACGGGGCGTGCCGGGCCAGCGCCGGGAGCGCCGCCGGGTCGTCCAGGCAGTGGACCAGGGCGCCCACCACCGCGGCGCGCACGTCGCGGTGCAGCCCCTCGGTGTCCAGCGCGCGGACCAGGTGCCCGACCGCGCCCGGGGGACGGTGGTGTCCGAGCAGGCGCGCCGCCGTCTTGCGGACGGTGACCTTGGCGGGGCCCGCGAGGGCGCCGGCCAGGGCCGGGCCGAGTTCCGCGGGCGGGGTGGCCGACGCCTGGCGCGACAGCGCCGGGCCGGCGGCCCGCGACTGCGGGCCGTCCGCGCCCCGCAGGATCAGGCCCAGCGTCCGGTCGCCGCTGCGGCCCAGCGCGGACAGCGCGGCCTCGCGCAGGACGATGTCGTCCCCGTCCAGGAAGGGCCGCAGCCGGTGGGCCGTGCGGGGAAGGTCGCCCAGGCTCAGCAGCGCCCGCTCCCGGTCGTCGGTCCCGAAGGCCGGGTCGGCCGCGACGGCCGTCAGGCGGTCGGCCAGGGCCGCGGTCAGCCGCACCGGCCACCGCGAAGCCGCCCTCCGGTCGGCGTCCGGGATCCAGGAGGGGGAGGCGGCCAGGGCCGCCAGGACGTCGGCGGTGGGCCGCGTGCGGACGAGGAGGTGCCGGACGCGCGGCAGCCAGACGGTGTCCGGGGCGGTCTCGACGAGGTCCCAGGCCCGGTCCGCCGCGTCCGGCCCGGACAGGTACAGCGTCGCCGCCCGCTCCGCCACGGCCGGATCCTCCGCCTCCAGGGCCGCCGAGCGCAGGTGTGCGCCCAGCTCCGGCAGGTTCCGGACCCGGCCGCCCAGTTCGTAGGCCGCTTGGACGGTGGGGGCGTGGTCGCCGCGGCCGCGGGCGGCGTCCAGCACCGGGGCCGCCCGCCGGTACAGGTCGGTCTCCAGTCCGGCGGGGAGCACCTGGTCCAGGTGGGGTTCGAGTTCGGCCGCGCCCCCCTTCCGGCGCCCCGCCCACCAGGGCGGGTTGGCGCGGGGGCGCCCCCACGGGTCCAGGCCGTCCACGCCGAACCGCTCGATCAGGCGCACGTACACGTCCAGGGCCCAGGAGGCGGCGTCCGCGCCGGTGTCCGGGTGGCGCAGCAGGCGGGTCGCGATGTCCCGCAGCGCCCGCCGGGTGTCCGCGCTCGTGTCACGGCTCTGAACGGTGTCGGCCAGCAACCTCTCCAGGGCCGGGAGCGCCTCCCCGAGCAGGGGCGCCGGGAGGCCGGCCACCGAGCGCAGCAGGACCCGGCGCACCGGATCGCGTTCGGCGCGCGCCCGCTCCGCGCGGGTGAGCAGGACGCCGGCGACCGTCCCCGGGTCCCCCGTGCGGCCCGCGGCGGCGACCAGGGCGGCCAGGCCGCGGGCCCGGCGCCCGGCGTCGCCGGAGGCCGCGGCCCGGTCGAGCTCGTCCGCGACCTCGGCGTAGGGCAGGAAGGCCAGGGCGTCCAGGTCCTGGTACGGGTCGCCGTACCGGAGCCGCCACCGCTGGGTCCGGCGGATCTGTTCCAGGACGGTCCGGGCCTCGCGTTCGGCCAGGTCCGCGGGGGCGAGGTCGAGGTGGGCGAGGACCGCCGCGTGGGAGAGGTGGTCGCGGCGGGCGAGGAAGCGCTCCAGGTAGGGAGTGCGCACGGCGGGTTCCATGGCGCTCAGGACGACCCGGGCCTGGTCGGGCCACTGGCGCATGAGGCGCAGCAGGGACCGGACGCTGCGGTCGCCGTAGGGCGTCATCGGGTAGCGGGACGGGTAGGAGTGCTCGTCGCCCCCGCTCCGGAGGCGGGCGGCGTGCGGGTAGAGGTTCGGCCACCGCCGTGCGTCCTGGTCGGCGAGTTCGGCGACCGCGGCGGGGCGGACCGGGTCGAGGGCGCTCAGCGCCCTCCGGTCCGGTTCCCCGACCAGGGCGCGCAGGTACGCGACCAGGGTGTCGGGGTGGCGGCGGGCGAGCCTGCTCCAGGACCGGACCGCGTGGGCGAGGCCGGGCAGGTGGTCGGCGACGGCCCGCGCGGAGCAGGCCGGGAGGAGGACGGCGGCCTCGGGGGCGCCGTGGTCGCGGCGGACGACGGGCAGCAGTCGGTCGGCCAGAACCGTGCGGCGGGCGTGGAACAGGGTGCGGTAGAGGGCGCGCCGCAGCCCGGTGGGCGCGTCGCGCAGGACGGGGAGCACCGCCTCGTCCGGGACCGGGAGCGTGCGCACGGCGCGCAGGGCGGCGCGGCGCAGGTCCGGGTGGGGCGAGGCGAGGTGGCGGGCGACCGCGTTCAGGTCGCGGGACACCAGCGCCAGGTGGGAGGCGAACGCCCGTCGGGCGTGCGGGGCGAACCCGGTCCCCGGGCCGTCGGCCTCCAGGTCGCGGACGACCGCGGAGAGTTCCGGGGTTCCCGCGTGCCGGCGGGCGAAGTCCGCCAGGGCGCGCATCCGCGCGGCGCAGGAGAGGGGTTCGACGGTGGACAGAAGCTCGTGGGCCGACGCCTGCGCCGGCTCGGTGGGGCTCAAAGGCCCGGGCGGAGACCGCCCTTCCTGATCGTCATGGCGCTCATGATGGGGGACGGGGACCGCATCGCGCAAGTCGCCCGTGTGCGGGGCGCCGTCGGCGGCGGGGCGACGCTGACAGCGCCCCGCCCCCGGCCCCCGGTCAGGCGAGGTCGGTAGTCTCGTGGAAGCGCTGCCACCGGTTGAACGCGCCCGCCAACCGCGCGACGGCGGTGCGCGGCAGCACGCGTGCGGGCCAGGTCATCATCCGGTTCAGGAACCACCCCGGGTAGGACACCGCGCGGCGGCGGGCGTAGTCGTCGAGGCTGCGGGCCGCGACGGTCTCCGGAGCGTCGGCGGCGGTCGCGTTGATCTCGGCCGTGGTGCCGTCGAAGAAGCCGGTCGCGATCGCCCCGGGGTGCGCCGCCATGACGTGGACGCCGCTGCCGCGCAGCTCCTCCGCCAGCGCCTCGGTGAACGAGAGCACGAACGCCTTGGTCGCGGCGTAGCCGGCCTGGTAGGGCAGCGGTTGGAAGGCGGCCGTGGACGACACGTTGATGATGCCGCCGGAGCCCCGGGCCGCCATCTCGGTGCCGATCGCGTGGGTCAGCGCGAGCAGCCCGCCGACGTTGAGCCCGACGGACCGCAGCTGCGGCTCCAACGGGCGTTCGAGGAACGGTCCGGCGCTGCCCGCACCGGCGTTGTTGACGAGCAGTCCGACCGACAGGCCGCGGTCGCGCAGTTCGGCCGTCACCCGGCCGGGGCCGTCCGGCGCGGAGAGGTCGGCGGTGATGACCTCGGGGTCGGGGCCGCCGTGCCGTTCACGGATCTGCGCGGCGACCTCGCGCAGGGGCGCCTCGTTGCGGGCGAGCAGGACCACCCGTGCTCCCCGGCGCGCCAGTTCCAGCGCGTACGCCCGGCCCAGCCCCTTGGACGCACCCGTGACGAGTGCCGTGACACCGCGGAAGTCGTCTCCCATGAGACCCTCCATTACTTCGAGACTTGAAGTATGAACGTAGCACGATCCTTCGAGCCTCGAAATACCGATAGGATGGCGGCATGGACACGCCAGAACGGACCGGACTCCTCGAGGCCGTCGCCGCGATCCACGACATCTGGACGCGGACCAACGACCTGATCGGCCCGGCCCTGGCCGAGAGGCGGCTGACACCGGCGACGTTCCAGGCCCTGTGGGCCATCGATCCGGACGAGCCCCCGCCGTCGATGAAGACGATGGCCGAGCGCCTGCACTGCAACGCCCCGAACCTGACCTTCATCACCAACCAGCTCATCGAACGGAACCTGGTGGAGCGCGCCGTGGACCCCGCGGACCGGCGCTCCCGCGTCCTGGTCCTGACCGAGGCGGGCCGCAGCGCACGCGCCGAGCTGGTCGGCGCCGTCCTGGAGAAGACCCCGCTGGCGGCGTTGGACGCCGACGGGCTGCGGCGGCTCGTGGCCCTGCTGAACCGGGCGGCCGGCGCAGGCTGACCCCCGCGCCCCCGTTGCGGGGCCGCGGGCCGGTCCTCCCGGTCAGCCGTCCAGGCGGCGGGCGGCGCGCTCCAGATCCTCGGGGGTGTCGCAGTCGGCGACGGCGTCCGGGTCCGGCGCCGGGACGAGCCGGGGGCCCAGCGGGCCGAGCAGGCCGTACAGGGAACGGCCCCCGTAGGCGGCCAGGGCGGCGCGGACGTCGCCGGTGCGCCACACGCCGGTGAGCCACTGCTCGCGCCCGTCCGCGTCGACGAACACGGCGTTCGGTTCGAGCAGGGCCAGGTGCCGCCCGGCCAGGTGGGGCAGGTCGGCGGCGAGCAGCGCGAACCGGTCCGCCCGCACGTGCGGCAGCCCCGCGCGCAGGGCCGGGACCGGGCCCGACCCGGGCGGGTCCTCACGGACGTACAGCGCCCGCGGCGAGTCCCGTTCGGGGCCCACGACGATGGTCCGCCCCTCGGGCTCATGGTCGCGGACCGCCGCCGCGACGCGCTCCAAGAGGGTGCGCCCGCCGACGGCCAGGCCGGGCTTGTCGACGCCGCCCATGCGGGTGCCCGCCCCGCCGGCGAGGATCACCGCGTCCAGAGTGCTCATCCCCCCAGCATGCCCCGCCGCGGCCCTCTCCGCCTCCCCTGTCGTCGGCCCTCTCCTTCGGGCGGGGCTTTGGAACGCACCATCACACGGGCACGACCGGACCGGGATCCCGCCCCCGGTCCACCGGCCTCGCGGAGCGGGCCCGCCGTCCGGTACGGAACCGGACGGCGGGCCCGCCGCGTCCTCTCCCGCTAGAACCGGAGGGCGGGCTGGTCCACGACCCACAGCCACGTCCCGTCCGGCTGGCGCCGGGCGATCTCGACGCTCACATCGCCGTTGGCCTGTGTGGCCACCGTCAGCGCCAGGTCGCCGCCCACCAGCGCGGGCTGCTGCTTCCCCGGTTCGAGCACCGGAGCCGCGGCGGCGAACTGCTCGAACACCGCGCGGATCTGCTCGTGGCCGGTGGCCACGCTGCCCGGCGGGAACGCCAGCACGGCGTCCGGCTCGTACAACGCCACCAATCCGTCGACGTCGCCCGCGTTGCCGCGCTCGATGAAGTACCTGCCCAGGTCGTTCGGCTCGGTGGCCGCTCTCTTGTTCGTCATACCGACCAGCCTTCCGGGAAAACACGACATCCTCTGTCAGGTATTTCTGTAGAGTTCTCGGATGCGCGCGGATCGGCTGGTGTCACTGGTACTGCTGCTGCGTCGGCACGAGCGCCTGACGGCGCCCGAGCTCGCCCGCGAGCTGGAGGTCTCCACCCGCACCGTGCTGCGTGACATCGAGGCCCTGTCCGCGGCCGGCGTCCCGGTCTACGCCGAACGCGGCCGGCACGGCGGCTTCTCGCTGCTGCCCGGCTTCCGGACCGAGCTCACCGGCCTGAACCACGACGAGGCGCTCGCCCTGCTGGTCGCCGGGTCGCGGCGCGGGGCGCAGGCGTTCGGCCTGGGCTCGGCGCTGGCCTCGGCCATGCGCAAGGTGGTCGACGCGCTGCCGGAGGGCGACCGGGCCACGGCGGCCGGGGCGGCCCGGCGGCTGCTCGTCGACCCGGAGACCGACCTGCTGGAGCGCCGGCTCGCCGCCGAGGAGGTGCCCGACACCGTGGTGGCCCAGATCCGGCGCGCGGTGTTCGCCGGGTACCGGCTGCGCATCCATTACGCGGCCGCGGGCCGGGACGCCCGGTGGCGCACGGTCGACCCGGTCGGCCTGGTCACCGTGCGCGACCAGGGCTACCTGCTGGCCACGAGGTCCGGGGAGGACCGCACCTACCGGCTGTCCCGGGTCCTGGCCGCCGAGGCGCTGGACGAACCGGCGCGGCGGCCGGACCGGGTGGACCTGGACCGGGTCTGGCGGGAGCGCGGTGCGCGGTTCCGTACCGGCGGCGACCGGGTGTCCGTGCTCGCCCGGGTGGCCCCGCAGCGGCGGGAGGAGCTGGCGGACACCGCGCTGGAGGTCCGCGAGGCGCGGGAGGAGGACGGGGACGGCCGGCCGACGCTGGAGGTGGACTTCCAGGACCGCCGACACGCCGAGTGGGCGCTGTGGCAGCTGGCGGCGGACGCGGAGGTCCTGTCCCCCGAGTGGCTGCGCACCGCCCTGCGCGACCGCGCCGCCGCGATGGCCGAGCGCTACGGGAGCCCGTCCTGAGGGACGGCACCGGACCCGCCGTGTACCGCTGCCGGGCCCCATACCGGGCGCGGGTCCCTGTCGGGGCACCGGGCCGGCCCGCCGGGGCGGCGACCACCGCGGGGAGCCCGCCGGGGCACCGCGGGCCGTTTGCGCCCGCCCCGGGGACGGGTGCGGACGGCCCGCGGCCGGTCAGCCCTTGACGCAGACCACCTGGCGCAGGTGCGCGACCACGCGCACCAGGTCGGTCTGGGCGGCGATCACCGACTCCAGGTCCTTGTACGCGGCCGGGATCTCGTCCACGACCCCCGCGTCCTTGCGGCACTCCACGCCCTCGGTCTGGGCGGCCAGGTCGGCGGCGGTGAACGTCTTGCGCGCCTTGGTCCGGCTCATCCGGCGCCCGGCCCCGTGCGAGGCGGAGTTGAACGAGTCCTCGTTCCCCAGCCCCCGGACGATGTACGTCCCCGTCGCCATGCTGCCCGGGATGATCCCGTACTCCCCCGACCCGGCGCGGATCGCGCCCTTGCGGGTGACCAGCACGTCCACCCCGTCGTAGGTCTCCTCCGCGACGTAGTTGTGGTGGCAGGAGATCCACTGCCCGAACCCGGTGCCCGGCACCTGCTCGGCCAGGACCTTGCAGGCCAGCCCCATCATGACGTCGCGGTTGCGGCGGGCGTAGTCCTGGGCCCAGAACAGGTCACGGCGGTAGGCGTCCATCTCCGGGGTCCCGGTGAGGAAGACCGCCAGGTCCCGGTCGGGCAGGTCCTGGTTGTGCGGCAGGGTGCGGGCCTGCCCGATGTGGTGCTCGGCCAGCTCCTTGCCGATGTTGCGCGAACCCGAGTGCAGCACCAGCCACACGGTGTCCTCGTCGTCCAGGCACACTTCCAGGAAGTGGTTGCCGCCGCCGAGGGTCCCCATCTGGCGCAGCGCCCGCTCGCGGCGCGGGTGGACGGCATCGGCGAGGCCGTCGAACCCCCGCCAGAACGCGTCCCAGCCCTTGCTGCGCAGCCCCGGGACGGCGGCCGGGTCGACGGCCTCGTCGTGGAAGTGGAACCCGACGGGGATCGCGGCCTCCAGGGCCGACCGGAGCTTCCCGAGGTCGTCGGGCAGGCGGGAGGCGGTCAGGTCGGTGCGCACCGCGGTCATGCCGCAGCCGATGTCCACGCCGACGGCGGCCGGGCTGACGGCGTCGCGCATGGCGATGACGGATCCGACGGTGGCGCCCTTGCCGTAGTGCACGTCGGGCATCACGGCCAGGCCGTGCACCCAGGGCATGCCGCTGACGTTGCGCAGCTGTTCCAGGGCGGCGCCCTCGACCTCCTCCGGGCGGGCCCACATGCGGATGGGGATCCGGGTGCCGGGGATCTCGGTGTAGGTCATGACAGGCCACCTCCCTTTCGCGAACGGCCTGTTCTCACGGTTCGGGCGCGGTCGCGCCCCGGAACATTGAGCCGCAAAAGGGGCCGCCCGTCCACCGGTTTTCCCGCGGTGTCCGGGCCCGGCCGGTCAGCCGCCGATCGCGGACATGGGCCGGGCGGGCTGGAGGAACCCCGGGTCGTCGATGCCGTGCCCGGGGAACTTGCGGGCGACCGCCGCCGTCCAGCGCTCGGCGATCTCGGCGTCGGTGGCCCCCTCGCGCAGCGGGGTGCGCAGGTCGGACTCCTCCCGGGCGAACAGGCAGTTGCGGATCTGGCCGTCGGCGGTGAGCCGCACCCGGTCGCAGGTCCCGCAGAAGGGGCGGGTGACCGAGCCGATCACCCCGACGGTGGCCTCGCGGCCGTCGGGGAAGGTGTGCCCGAGGACCCGGAACAGCTCGGCCGGGGCGCTGCCGCGCGTTCCCGGGTCGGCCTCGGCGAGGTCGAACGCGGTCTCCAGCCGGGCGAGGATCTCGTCGGCGGTGACCATGTCGTCGCGCCGCCAGCCGTGCTGGGCGTCCAGCGGCATCTGCTCGATGAAGCGCAGCTCGTAGCCGTGCTCGATGCAGTAGCGCAGCAGGTCGGCGGCCTCGCCGTCGTTGACGCCGCGCATGAGCACCGCGTTCACCTTGACCGGGGTGAGCCCTGCCTCGGCGGCCGCGGCCATGCCCTCGACGACGTCGTCGAACCGGCGGCGGCGGGCGAGGGTCTCGAAGACGTCCGGGCGCAGGGTGTCCAGGGAGACGTTGACGCGGTCCAGGCCCGCCTCGGCCAGGGCGGGGGCCATCCGGGCCAGGCCGATGCCGTTGGTGGTGAGGGCGGTGTGGGGGCGGGGGCGCAGGGCGGCGGTCCCGGCGACGATGGCGGGCAGGCCGCGGCGGAGCAGGGGTTCCCCGCCGGTGAAGCGGACCTCGGTGATGCCCAGGCGGGTGACGCCGATGTCGATGAGGCGGAGGAGTTCGTCGTCGGTGAGGAGTTCGGGTTTGGGCAGCCACTCCAGGCCTTCGGGGGGCATGCAGTAGGTGCAGCGGAGGTTGCACCGGTCGGTGAGCGAGACCCGCAGGTCCGTCGCCACTCGCCCATAGGAGTCGGCCAGCACGGGCGTCACCCTCTCAGTCGAAGTCGTCGAGCAGAACGCCACCGGCACCACTCGGGGGTCATCCGAAGGGATACCCATCTGTCCAGCGTAGAAGATCGCCTTTCGGGGCGAGTAGCCCCGATCACACGCTTTGAGATATTTCGTCGGCGCGCACGAGAGGACACCGCCGTTTCCGGAGCATCCTCCGGACCCGGGCCCGTCGCGGCCGGGGCGCTCCGCCGGGGCTCCGGCCGGGCCCCGGACGGAGCCCGCCGCCGCGGCGGACCCGACCGGGTCGCGCGGACGCGCGCGGGCGATGTTCTAGGGTGTCCAACGCCACAGGCGACCATCACCGCGATCGTCGCAGACGCGCAGGCCGATGAGGAGGCAGGACACGGTGATCACCACACGGGAATGGGGACTGGCGGGCGGGCCGAACGGTTCGGGGAGGCTGGCGGCCCGGGCCTGGGCGCCCGCGGAGGGCGAGCCCTCCTGGCTGGCCGTCCTGGTCCACGGGTACGGCGAGCACCTGGGGCGGTACGAGCAGGTCGCCGCCGACCTGGTGGCCGCCGGGGCGGTGGTCTACGGGGCCGACCACCGGGGACACGGCGGCTCCTCCGGCGAGCGGGTCCTCATCGAGGACTACGCGGAGGTGGTCCAGGACGTCCATCGGGTCGTCACCCAGGCCCGGACCGCCTACCGGTCGCTGCCCCTGGTCCTCATCGGCCACTCCATGGGCGGCCTCATCGCCTCCCGCTACGCCCAGACCCACCCGGAGGAGCCGACCGCGCTGGTGCTGTCCGGCCCCGTCCTGGGCCGCTGGGAGGTACTGGAGGCGCTGTCCGCCGCCGAGGAGATCCCCGACGTCCCCATCGACCCCGCCACCCTCTCCCGCGACCCCGCCGTCGGCGAGGCCTACGTGGCCGACGAACTGGTCTGGCACGGGCCGTTCAAGCGGGCCACGGTGGACGCGATGCTCACCGAGATCGACCGGGGGCTGGCGGCGGGCTCGCTGGGGGACATGCCCCTGCTGTGGGTGCACGGCTCCGACGACCGCCTGGTGCCGCTCTCCGGCACCCTCACCGGCATCGAGGCGGTCCTCGGCTCGGACTTCACCGCCCGGATCTTCCCCGGGGCCCGACACGAGGTGTTCAACGAGACCAACCGCGACGAGGTGATCGGCGAGGTCGTGCGGTTCGCCCGCCGGTTCACCGGCTGAGGGGCCCGGCCGGGCGGGGCGCGCCCTCCGGCCCGGACGTACGGCCGGGCCGCGGGGCGCGCGGCCGTCAGACGTACAGCCGGCCGTGGGGCTGGACCGGGTGGGCCAGGGTCTCGGCGTAGGCGGCGGCCAGCCGGTCCACGGCGTCGGCGAGCACGTCCGGCGGCCGCGTGTAGGACAGCCGCAGGTAGCGTTCCAGGGTTCCGTCCGACCCGAACACCGGCCCCGCCGCCGGGTGGACCCCGTGCCGGACCGCCGCCGCCGACAGCGCGCTCGCCACCGGCTGGGGCAGCGCCGCCCACAGCACCAGGCCGCCGCCGGGCACGTTGGGCCGCCAGTCGGGCAGCCGGTCGCGCAGCGCCGCCAGCAGGGCGTCGCGGTTGCGGCGCAGCCAGCGGCTGCGCTCGGCGCGGATGCGCATCACGTCGGCGAGCAGGTGGGTGGTGGTGAGCTGGTCCAGCACCGCACCCGCCAGGTCGAAGCGCTGGCGCACCGCCATCAGCCGCGCCACCATCGGCGGGGTGGTGCGTATCCAGCCCACCCTCAGCCCGCCCCACAGCAGCTTGCCCACGGACCCGACCGTGATGACGCGGCCGTCGGTGTCGTGGGCGGCCACGGGCGCCGGCAGGTCGCCGGAGTCGATGGCCAGCTCGGCCACCGACTCGTCGACCACCAGGTGGGCCCCGGCCCGGCGCGCCTCGCGCACCAGCACCCGCCGCTCGTCGTCGTCCATGAGGGCGCCGGTGGGGTTGTGGAAGTCGGGGATGAGGTAGGCCAGCGAGGGCCGCCACTGGCGGAACGCGTCCACCAGGTACTCCATGTCCCAGCCCTGCGGCGTCACCCCCACCGTGCGCACCCGGGCCCCGCTGCGGCGGACCGCGTCCAGGGCGTGCGGGTAGGTGGGCGACTCCACCAGGACCTCGTCGCCCGGCTGGACCAGCAGGTCCAGGAGCAGGGCCACCCCCTGCTGGGCGCCGTTGGTGACGAAGATCTGCTCGGGGGTGGTGGGCAGGCCGCGTTCGACGTAGCGGCGGGCGATGGCGTGGCGCAGCTCGGGCAGTCCGTGGGGGTAGTAGCCGAGGCCGCCCACGTGCGCGGCCAGCTGCTCGGCGGCCCGGAACGCGGCGTCGCGCAGGCCCTCCACCGCCGGGGGCCCGGCCACGCCCAGGTCGATGTGCTCGGCGGCCCCGGACAGGAACGGGGACGGGGAGGGGTCCCCCGTGCCGGAGTCGGGCAGCACGGTCCAGCTGCCCGCGCCCTGCCGGCTGTCCAGGAACCGGTTGTCGCGCAGCCAGGAGTAGGCGGCGGTTACGGTGTTGCGGCTGACGCCCAGGGCGGTGGCGAGGTCGCGTTCGGCGGGCAGGCGGGTGTTGGTGGGCACCCGGCCGTCCAGCACCAGGCCGCTGACGGCCCGGCCGATGGAGAGGTAGTAGGGGCGCTCCACCGGCGCCTCGCCGATGAGGCGGGCCAGCAGGCGGCCGTTGATCCGGCGGGTGCCGCCGCCGGACGTGGAGCGCTCCGCGGTCCGGACCGCGCCGCCCTGTCGTGACGCCATGGCGCCGCCTCCTCGTACCCGTTCCCGCTGCGTCCGCGCCCTCGTGGGGCCACTTTCTGGAATTGGCACTTTGAGTACGGTGCCATATGGGCCAGGATACCGAAGTGGCACCACCGTGGCACGGGGGATGGCGGTGGAGCCGGGAGGGGTCCGCACCGCCCGATCCGATGATCCCCCCTTTTCCTTGAAAGGACGGGTCCGTGGACGAACGGAGCGAACCCCGCCCCGACGAGTTCCGCCCCGACGGACCGGAGGCCCGCGGCGCGGCGGCGCCCCGCCCCTCGCTGCTGAGCCGGGTGATGATCACCCCGGTCCTGCCCCGGCCGCGGCTGCGCCGCCTGGTGCGGCTGTACGTCGGCCTGACCCTGTACGGGCTCAGCGTCGCCCTTCTGATCGAGTCCGACCTGGGGGCCATGCCCTGGGCGGTGCTGGACCAGGGGCTGGCCCTGCGCACCGGGCTGTCCATCGGCACCTGGACGATCATCGTCGGCGCGCTGCTGATGCTGCTGTGGATCCCGCTGCGACAGAAGCCCGGGCTGGGCACCCTGAGCAACGTGGTCATGATCGGCGCGACCGCGGACCTGTTCCTGTGGCTGCTGCCCGAGACCGGCGTGCTGTGGATCCGCGTCGCCGGGCTACTGCTGGGGATCCTGGCGTGCGCACTGGCCACCGGCTACTACATCGGCGCGGAGCTGGGCCCTGGCCCGCGCGACGGGCTCATGACCGGCCTGGCCGCCCGGGGGCTGTCGGTGCGCCTGGCCCGCACCGTGATCGAGGTGGCGGTGGTGATCACCGGGTTCCTGCTGGGCGGCACGGTGGGCGTGGGGACACTGGTGTTCGCGGTGGCGATCGGCCCCCTCACCCAGATCTTCCTCCCCCTGTTCCGGATGTCCGAGAACCTCCCGGAAACACCGATCCGATCGGCGAATCAGTGACCCCTTCGCCATTAGTTGATCACCACGACATAACTTCTGGTCCGGCAAACTCCCCCAATTGACCACATACCGCCCTGCACTCTCCGATGCACGTGCAATTGCGGGTGGCGCGCCCTCCGGAGAGGGGGGAAGATGGGGAACCGCGGTGAACGGAAAGGACCGTTTCGGAGCGGCTCTCCCGAGCCGACCTTTGTGTCGCCCCCCACCTGGGCACATACCCGGGTACAGGGGCAAGCGGCGCGTGGTCGCGAGGGGAGGGGCCGTGACCCGAACGGCGCCCCTGCCCGCGGTGGGCACCGCCCCATCGGAACGGGCCGGGAGAAGCACCCCGACGGGGCGTGCACACGGGCGTGCGCGCAGCGGGCCGACCCAGAGCACCGCACCACCCCCGTCCGGAGGCGAGAGTGCCCGCGCCGACCGCAAGACTCAGGACGAACGTGTTGGGGGTGAGCCGCGTGCCCGGCTGGATTGAAGACTACGCAATGATCGGCGACATGCAGACCGCCGCGCTGGTCGGGCGCGACGGTTCCATCGACTGGGCGTGTCTGCCCGACTTCGACTCCTCCGCCTGCTTCGCCGCCCTGTTGGGCGACGAGCAGAACGGCAACTGGACCCTGCGCCCCGCCGACGGCGAGCCCCGGGCCACCCGGCGGCGCTACCGGGGCGACACGCTCATCCTGGAATCGGAGTGGGACACCGAGACCGGGACGGTCCGGGTCATCGACTTCATGCCGCCCCGCGGCGGCGCGCCGCACATCGTGCGCATCGTGGAGGGCATCAGCGGCCGGGTCACCATGTGCACCGAGCTGCGCCTGCGGTTCGACTACGGGCACGTGGTCCCGTGGATGCACCGGACCGGCAGCGAACTGGTCGCGATCGCCGGACCCGACGCCGTCTGGCTCAGCACCCCCGTCAACCTCCAGGGCCACAACTTCACCCACGACACGACCTTCACCGTCAGCGCCGGCCAGCGCGTCCCCTTCGTCCTCACCTGGCACCCCTCCCAGGTGGAGGAGTCCGACCACCTCGACGCCGAGAAGGCGCTGTCGCGGACCGAGCGGTTCTGGGAGAAGTGGGTGAGCCAGTGCACCTACGACGGCCCCTACCGCGAGGCCGTCATCCGCTCCCTCATCGTGCTCAAGGCGCTCACCTACCGGCCCACCGGCGGGATCGTCGCCGCCCCCACCACCTCCCTGCCCGAGGAGATCGGCGGCGTCCGCAACTGGGACTACCGGTACTGCTGGCTGCGCGACGCCACCATCACCCTGGAGGCGCTCATCCGTTCGGGGTACACGGACGAGGCGCTGGCCTGGCGCGAATGGCTGGTCCGGGCGGTCGCCGGAGAGCCCCAGCTGATGCAGATCATGTACGGGATCCGGGGCGAGCGTCGGCTCACCGAGTGGGAGGCCGACTGGCTCCCCGGGTACGAGGGGTCGCGGCCGGTGCGCATCGGCAACGCCGCCGTCGGCCAGTACCAGCTGGACGTGTACGGCGAGGTCATGGACGTGCTGCACCTGGCGCGGCGCACCGGCATCCGGGGCGGCGACTACCTGTGGGGGTTGCAGCGGTCCCTGGTCAACTACCTGGAGTGGTGCTGGGACGAACCCGACGAGGGGCTGTGGGAGGTGCGCGGGCCGCGCCAGCACTTCGTGCACTCCAAGGTGATGGCGTGGGTGGCGGCCGACCGGGCGGTGCGCAGCATCGAGGAGTTCGGCAAGGAGGGGCCGATCGAGCGGTGGAAGGCCCTGCGGGACACCATCCACGCGGAGGTGTGCGAGTACGGGTACGACCCGCAGCGCAACACGTTCACGCAGTACTACGGCAGCAAGGAGCTGGACGCGGCGCTGCTGCTGATCCCCGAGGTGGGGTTCCTGCCCTATGACGACCCGCGGGTGATCGGGACGATCGAGGCGGTGCGCAAGGACCTGATGGTGGACGGGTTCGTGCTGCGGTACCGGACGGACCTGGAGAACTCGGCCGACCAGCTGCCGGGGGACGAGGGCGCGTTCCTGGCGTGCAGCTTCTGGATGGCGAACGCGCTGCTGTCGATCGGGCGCCAGGACGAGGCGCGGGACCTGTTCGAGCGGCTGCTGGCGCTGCGCAACGACGTGGGGCTGCTCGCCGAGGAGTGGGACCCCAGGATCGGGCGGCAGGTGGGGAACTTCCCGCAGGCGTTCAGCCATGTGCCGCTGGTGACGACGGCGCTGAACCTGGCCGACCGGCAGGGCGGCTGGCGCGCCGAGTGAGAACGGCGGGTGCCCCGCGGCCGTCCGGGAACGGCCGCGGGGCACCGGTGTGTTCGGGGCCGGGTCAGGCGGTGAGGGCGGGGTCGGCCCAGACGGGGTAGACGCCCCCGGCGTCGCTCTCCACCTCGATGCGCAGGCGCAGGGCGTCGCGCACGTCGACCTCGATGTCCAGCGTCTCGCCCAGCCTGAGCGTCTCGGTGACCTCGGGGTTTCCGTCCACGTGGACGATGAAGGTGGTGGTCGCCGAGGAACTGGAGGTGTCGGTGACGCCGAGCCGGGCGGTGAAGGTCGTCCAGCCGCGGCCCAGGTTGTACTCGGCCCAGCCGGTGCAGGGGTTGTAGTCGGAGCAGCGGTCGCCGGGGACGAGGGCCCGGCTGTAGGCCTGCCCGTCGATCTCGGCACGGCCCGACCCGGGCTCCCAGCGGCCGTCCTGGTCGACGATCTCCATCTGGGTGAGCAGGGTGGTGTCCCCGGTCGGGCCGGTGCCGGGCGGGGAGGCGTCCTCCTTGGGCGCGCCGGTGGGCTGCGCGGCCAGCGGCGGGGCCTCCTCCTCGGGTTCGGAGGGGGCGGCCGGGTCGCTGGGGGCGTCGGCGGCGACCTGCTGGGAGCCGTCCGCCAGGAAGGGCAGGCCGCGGTCCATCACCACGTAGGTGACGGCGGAGCCACCGATCATGCAGACCACGGCGAAGACGGCCAGGCCGATGAGGGCGGGCTTGCGCGACCTCTTGCGGGGCTCGGGGTGCTCGGGGGCGGGCCGGTGGCCGTAGGCGGGGAAGGCGCCGGTGGCCGCGGGGGGAGGCGGCGGGCCCCAGGAGGGCTGGGAGTGCGGGGGCGGCGGACCGCCGTAGGCGGGGCCGGAGGGCATCGGGCCCGAGGGGACGCGGCCCGGCCCGGGCGGCGGCATCGGCGGGCGCGCCGTGCCCCCGGGAGGGGTGGGACGGCCGGGCCGGCCGGGCGGCGGCCCGGCGGGGGCGGAGGCGGTGGGCGGGGAGCTCGGCTGCGGGGGGCCGGCGGCGGGGCGCTGCTGGACGGGGCGTCCGCGCATCCCGCCGACCGGCCGGTGCGGCATGTCCTCGACACCCGGCCCGGTGCCGGGCAGGACGACGGTCGACTCCGTGTCCGCGGACGCCGCGGGCGTCCCGGCCACGGGGGTCGGTGCGCCCACCGCGGGCGTCCCGAACGCCGGGGTCGGCGACAGCACCGCGGTCACGTCCGCCCCCCGCCCACCGGAGCCTGGAGCGCCGCCCGCGCCCTGCGGGGCCCCGGGACCCGGAGCGCCGCCGGAAGCAGAAGTACCCCCTGGGGCAGGCGGGGCGCTTGGGGCCTGCGGGGCGCCGGGCCCCGAGGCGCCGCTGGAAGCGGACGGGGACACAGCGCCGGCAGGGGCGCCCGGGGCCTGCGGGGCGCCGGAGCCCTGAGCGCCCGGGGCCGAAGAGGCCCGATGGCCCTGGGAGCCGCCAGAGGCGGTCGAGCCCTGTGAGGCACTAGCGGCCTGAGCGGCGCCGGAGGCAGACCGCGGCGAAGCGTCTGCGGAGCCGCCCGGGACCTGCGGGACACCGGAGGCCTGAGCGGCGCCGGGAGCAGAAGTACCCCCTGGGGCAGGCGGGGCGCTTGGGGCCTGCGGGGCGCCGGAGCCCTGGGCGCCACCGGAGGCGGGAGCACCGCCCGGAACAGGCGGGGCACCGTGGTCGGCCGGGGCCTGTGGGGCACCAGAGACAGAAGCGCCCGGGGCCGATGAGGCTCCAGGGCCCTGGGCGCCGCCAGAGGCGGCCGAGCCCTGCGGGGCACCAGAAGCGAACGACGCTGGAACACCGGCAGAGCCACCCGGGACCGGTGGGGCACTGGGACCGGAGGGGTCGACCGGAGCCTGCGGGACGCCGGAAGGCGGTGGGAGGACGACCGTCTCGTCCGTGCCGCGCTCCTCCTCGGCCGGGGCGGCCGGGGCCTGCGGGAGGACCGAGGGGTCGAGCCTGGCGGTGGAGTCGGTGTCCTCCGCGGCGGCGCTGAACAGGGACGCGGCGAAGACCGCGGAGGTGCCGGGGTCGCCCGCCGGGTCGCTTCCGGGTCCCGTCCAGGGCACGGAGGTGGCCAGGGTGCGCAGCGCGCCCACCCAGGCGGAGGCCTCGGGCCGGTCGGCCGGCTCGGCCGAGAACATCGACGCCACCAGGGCGCGGGTGGGCTCCTCGGCGTCGGCGAGCAGCGGCAGCGCCGCGAAGCGCTCGCGCAGCTGCTCCGGCGCCGTCGGCGGGTCCTCGCCCGTCAGGGCGTAGAACGCGACCGCGCCGAACGCGTAGCGATCGGTGGCCGGGCTGTACTCCCCGCTGAAGATCTCCGGCGCCGCGTACCCCGGCGTGAACCACGGCCGGGCCGTCATGTGCCGGGCCGCGATCCGGCTCAGTCCGAAGTCCACCAGCGTCGCCTGGCCGTCGGTGTCGATCATGATGTTGCCCGGCGACAGGTCGCCGTGCACCACCGGCCGCCGGGACGGCGTGGCCCGCCCCGCGTGGAGCATGTCCAGCACCTGGGCGACCTGCTCCAGGTAGCGCAGCACCTCCCGCTGCCCGCGCACGCCCTCCTGGGCGTGCTCGGCGCGCCAGTCGCGCAGGTCCAGCCCGTCGATGTGGTTCATCACCAGGTACAGGCAGCGGTCCGCCTGCTCCCCCGTACCGCCCGCGGGGTGCTCCGGCGCGCCCTCGAAGTGCTCGCGGACTCCCACGACGCCGAGCCGGTTGATGAAGCGCAGCAGCTCCGCCTGCTCGGCCCAGCGGGCGCTCAGCTCGGCGAACTCCGCGGAGTCCGCGGTGATGTCGGCGTTCAGCGCCTTGACCACGACCGGCTCCGTCTGCCCCGCCAGGGTGACCTCCGCCAGGTAGAGGGTCGCCTCGCCGCCGCGCCCCACGGAGCGCACCAGGCGGTACTTGTCCGGATGGGAGTCCGGACCGACGTAGAGACTCAGGCTCACGGCTGTGGTACTCGATTCCACGTGGGGGCTGCGGCATCGCCCTCGGCGGGGGTTCGGCCTGCGGGCACAGGGGACCACATTAACGCGGACAACTGTACTCTTACGCCCTGTACGGCCCATTGGCCGTGAACGGTCGCAGGAGCGGCGGACGGGCTCGGGACGGTGAGGAACGGGAATGGCCGACGAACGGGTGCTGGGCGGCCGCTACCGTCTGCTCTCCCTCCTGGGCCGGGGCGGCATGGGCGAGGTGTGGCGGGGGGTCGACGAGCTCCTGGACCGCCCGGTCGCGGTCAAGCTGGTGCGCGCCGAGCGGGGCGGCTCCGACGAGGCCGCCGCCCGGTTCCGCCGCGAGGCGCGGGTGACCGCGCGCCTGGCCGGCCACCCGAACATCGTCATCCTGCACGACTTCGGCCGGGAGTCCGACGGCTCGGTGTACACGGTCATGGAGCTGGTCGCCGGGCGGCCGCTGGCGGACGTGCTGCGCGAGTCCTCCCCCCTGCCGGTCGAACGCGCCGCCGACCTGATGTCCCAGGCCGCCTCCGGGCTGGGCGCGGCACACGCGGCCGGGATCGTGCACCGCGACGTCAAGCCCGGCAACCTGATGGTGATCGGTGAGCGGACCGGGCTGTACGGCGGCACCCTGAAGGTCCTGGACTTCGGCATCGCGGGGCTCACCGCGTCGGAGCAGAGCCGCCGCCTCACCCAGACCGGCCGGGTGCTCGGCACCCCCCTGTACATGGCCCCCGAGCAGGTGCGGGGCGAGCGGGTGGGCCAGGCGGGCGACCTGTACTCGCTGGGCGCGATCCTGTACCAGATGCTCACCGGCGAGCCCCCGTTCCCCGGCGACGACCCGCTGACGGTGCTCCGCGGCCACCTGCGGAAGACGCCGCGGCCGGTGGCGTCCCTGCGGCCCGGGCTGCCCGGGCCGCTGGCGGAGCTGGTGGACGCCCTGCTCGCCAAGCGCGCCGAGGAGCGCCCCGCCTCCGCCGAGGAGGTGCGCGAGCGCCTGGCGCCCTTCGCGGTGCCCCGCCCCTCGCGCCCGACGGTCGGCCCCGACACCGGGGGGTCGCTGCCGGTGCCCAGGACCCTGCCCTACACGGAGGCCGCGCCCCCGCCGCCCGCCGCCCGCGGCGGGGACCGGACCGAGCTGCGGCTCCTGGTGGAGCGGGCCCAGGAGGCCGCGGGCGAGGGCCGGTTCGCGGAGGCGGCCGCGCAGCTGCGCCCGCTGCTGCCCCGGCTGCGCGCGGCGTTCGGCCCCGACGACCCCGAGACGCTGCGGGCCCGGCGCCGGGAGGCGTACCTGACGGGCAAAGGCGGCGCGCACGCGCGGGCGGCGGAGTCGATGGAGGCGCTGCTGCCGGACATCCTGCGGGTGCACGGCCCCCGGCACCCGGAGACGCTGACGGTGCGCTACTACCTGGCGACCAACGCGGGCCGGGCGGGCGACCACGCCAGGGCGGCGCGGGTGCACGCCGAGCTGCTGCCGGACCTGGCGGCCGTGTACGGGCCGGACTCCGAGCGGGTGCTCACCACCCGGCTGTACCTGGCGTTCGAGACCGGTGAGGCGGGCGAGCCGGGGCGGGCGGTGGAGGTGCTCGACGGGCTGATCCCGGAACTGGAGCGGGTGCTGGGCGCCGACCACCCCACGACGCTGCGGGCCCACCACTACCAGGCGGCCTACCTGGGGCACGCTGGCGACCCGGCGGAGGCGGCCCGCCGGTACCGGAAGCTGGTGGCGCGGCACGTGCGGGTGTTCGGCGAGGAGTCCCCGGAGACCGTGCGCGTGGCGGCCCACCTGCGCCGCTGGCACGGCCTGGCCAAACGGGACCGTCCCAAGGCCTGAGGGGGCGGGCGGCGGCCGCGGGCGGCCCGGGGATGTCCGTTCGGGGGCCGATCGACCGGAAGGGACGTGGATGTCGCCGCCGGGCGCTAGTGTTCTGGCCATGGCCACCAAGGACCTCAACGAAATCATGGAAGCCGGGTGGGCGAAGGCCCTGGAGCCGGTCGCGCCGCAGATCACCGCGATGGGTGACTTCCTCCGACAGGAGGTCGCCGAGGGGCGCACCTACCTGCCCGCCGGCGAACACGTCCTGCGCGCTTTCCAGCAGCCGTTCAAGGACGTCCGCGTGCTCATCGTGGGCCAGGACCCCTACCCCACGCCCGGCAACCCGGTGGGGCTGAGCTTCTCCGTCGCCCCCGGTGTCCGGCCGCCCGCGAGCCTGAAGAACATCTACAAGGAGATGCAGGACGACCTGGGCCTGCCGATCCCGAACACCGGCGACCTCACCCCGTGGACGAAGCAGGGCGTGCTGCTGCTCAACCGGGTCCTGACCGTGCAGCCCGGTTCGCCCGCCTCCCACAAGGGCAAGGGCTGGGAGGCCATCACCGACCAGGCCATCCGGGCGCTGGCCGAGCGCGGCGGGCCGCTGGTGGCGATCCTGTGGGGCCGCCAGGCGCGCGACCTGCGGCCGCTGATGCCCGGGGTCCCGTGCGTGGAGTCGGCGCACCCGAGCCCGATGTCGGCGCGCAACGGGTTCTTCGGGTCCAAGCCGTTCAGCCGGACGAACGAGATGCTCAAGGAGCAGGGCGCGGAGCCGGTGGACTGGAGCCTGACCTAGCCCGTCCCGTACGCACATCCCCCATACCCCTGTCGACCTGCGGACTCGGCACCGACCCCCGGTGCCGGGTCCGACCCGTGTCCCGCCCCCCGACGACGGAAGGTCCCCACGTGGCCAAGCAGCTGTCCTACGCGGACGCCCTGAAGCTCCTGGGAAAGAACGACTCCGAGGTCCTGGCCGCGGCCGAGAAACTGGCCGACGGGGGGCTGGGGGCGCTGGGGGTGCCGGACCTGTTCGGTATCAGGGGCATGGTGGTCGGGAAGGGCCGCAAGGCGCTGGAGGGGATGCGGGACAAGCTCAGGGGCGAGAGCAGGATGTCCCGGACGGAGAAGATCCTGGCGGCGGAGCGGATCCTGGTCGTGGTCTCCTTCTTCGAGGCGGTGGAGGAGGCCTGGGAGCAGGCCGGGATGCCCTTCCCCTTCAGGGACCTGGAGATCACCGCCGAAGAGCAGACCGCCCTGGTCGGGCGACTCCTCTCCGACCGGCCGCCCCCCGTACCGAGCCCTGCCGCGGCATGGCACGGAATCGGTCACGGCCCCGGCTTCTCCGAGCTGACGGAGTGGGAGCACACAGACCGGTTCGAGGACCTGGAGCTCTCCTTTCTCAAGCTCGTCACAGGCCTGGCCGTAGCCGAGGCGCACGGTATCGCCGACGTTCGCCATCCGTCTCTGCGAGCACTGGGCGACAGGTTGGCCGAGACCGCGGCCCTTCGTCACGACGAACATCTACGAAGCCTGTCGGGTGAGGTCCCCGAGTTCGCGATGTGGATGCACGAGCAGCGGGACGGCCGTATCCGAGGCAGACTGGACACCGGGCTCGCCGAAGTGAGCCGCCTGCTGGAATCGATCGCCTCGAACCGACCGGTGGACCGGCGGCGGGCCGAGCTTTCCGCCCTCTATCGAAACGTCCTGCACCGGCCGGTCCTGCCCACGGACGACGGCCCCGTCAAGGGCCTGGTCCTGCCTTCGCTCGAAAAGACGTACATCTCGCCTCGCGGCCGCATCGCCGTGGAAGAAGGGAATGCGGTTCTCTTCTCCGAGAAGTGGTGGTCGGAAATCAGCGTCACGGATGACATTGCGGGATTCGTTTCAGCCCATCTCGTACATCCGCAGAGCACAGAGACCCCGACTGTGATTCTCGGGCATCCGGGATCCGGCAAGTCGAAGTTCACAGAAATGCTCGCGGCGCAGCTGCCGCCATCTGATTTCCTGCCGATTCGGGTAGAGCTGCGCTCCGTCCCGCCCAACGCCCCGATCCCCCTCCAGATCGAAGAAGGCCTGGCCGCTTACCTGCACACCCGGGTGTCGTGGCGGGATCTGGCGGACTCCACCGACGGGGCGCTGCCGGTGATCATCCTGGACGGCTTCGACGAACTCCTTCAGGCCACCGGCGTCGACCGCTCCGACTACCTCGAGCAGGTCCAGGAATTCCAGCGGCTGCAAGAAGCGATGGGACTTCCCGTGGCCGTCATCGTCACCAGCCGAACCGTCGTCGCCGACCGCGCCCGCTTTCCCATCGGGACCACCGTTGTCAAGCTGGAGCCCTTCAATGATGCTCAGATCGACCGTTTTCTCCAGGTATGGAAGAGGGAGAACGATCGACCTGACGGCGCTCTGCGAGATCTGACCACCGAGGTGGTCCTGCGCTACCGCGATCTGGCCGAGCAGCCGCTGCTCTTGGCGATGCTGCTCATCTATGACGCCGAGGACGGCGCACTGCGCAGCGCTGTTCGAAACCTCACCCACCGGGAACTGTACGAGCGACTGCTCACCAAGTTCACCGAACGCGAAGTGAAGAAGCACCGGTCCTCACTCGAGAAGAACAGTTTCGATCGAGCGGTCGAGGGGGAGTTGCGCTGCTTGGAGATCACCGCGGTAGCGATGTTCACCCGGCGGCGGCAGCATGTGACCGCCGAAGAACTGAACCGCGACCTGGCGGTCCTGATGCCCGGCGGCTTCGAATACGCAGCCGATCCCGATCTGCACGGCCGCATCGCCCCGGCCCACCAAGTGCTCAGTCGGTTTTTCTTCGTACATGAGGCGAGGGCACAGAGCAAGAACGGCACGGCGAGTACTTTCGAGTTCCTGCACGCCACCTTCGGTGAGCACCTGGTGGCCCGGGCCGTGGTCGCGGCACTGGACTACCTGAATGACACTCGAAAGCTGGCCCTGCACAGGCGCAGATCAACCCAAGCGGCCGACGACGGCGAACTGTACGCCCTCCTTTCCTTCGCCTGCCTGTCCGGCCGGGAAAAGATAGTGGACTTCGTTTCCGAGGAACTACGGGATCGATTCTCGGAAAACCCGGAAAAGACCTCGGAGTACTCCGGCCTGCTCATAGAGCTCTTCCAGGAGGCGGCCTTCCCGACAAACGAGCGCTCCTACAGCGACTACACCCCGACCCGCCTTCCCAGCACCATCCGGCAGGCCAATTACACGGCGAACCTGGTCATCCTACTGATCTTGTCCCACGAGAACCCCGTGGACATAGAAGAGATCTTCCCCGAGTCGGGCCATCCACTAGAAGAGTGGAAAAAGGCATCCAACCTGTGGAGCTCCCTTCACAGCTCGGAATGGCTTTCCCTCCTGAACACGATACGCGTCAAGCATGTGAAGGCCGACGATGGAACAGAACAGAGGAGGTCCATCATCGTCCGCGAATCGGGCGAACCGGTGAACATGGGAGAGTGCATCGGCTTCATCATGGAAGGCTACGAGAACACGCCTCCTTTCGGTGATTTTTCACTGGACATCGGCGACCCGTACCAGACCACAATAAAATTTTCAACGTCGGCTTCGCAGACACTCCGTTCGACCTCCTTGTGCGTCAACGACGCCGGCGCAGACGTCCTCCTCAGGATCCTCCCGTACATCCAAGGGGTTTCGGAAGACTTCGACTCCTGGCACGGGATCATCGACGGCAAAGGCCAGGTCGCCTGGCTGAAGATGCACGAAGTACTACGATTGCGCTTGGAACTCCCCAGGCTCTTCTCCGCATCCCGAACCGCCACCTATCGAAGACTGCTCTCCGGTCCACGGCTCGGAAGACTGGAGGTGTTGGTGCTCCAGCAGGCCGCAGAAGACATGCGGCACCACCTGCCAGAAGGCGACCTGGGCCATTTGAGAAGCGCGGTCCTGAGATATCTGGACGAAGTACGCTCCGTGGAAACGAGAACTCTTCTCCCTTCGCAGACGGTACGGTCGGTCCTGCAATCCTTTCCGAAAGGTTTCCCTCCGGAAAGAGTGGTGAACCGAATCCTGGATCTCGCACGAAGCCGTCCGGACCCGCAATAGACAGCGGGGCACCGCCCCCGGCCGACCCGCGCCTCCCATCCCCCGAACCACCTCCGACGACGGAAGGTCCCCCCGTGGCCAAGAAGCTCTCCTACGCGGATGCACTGAAGATCCTCGGCAAGAAGGACTCCGACGCCTGGGACCTCGCCGAGCGGCTCGCCGACGGCGGCCTCGGCCTCCTCGGGGTCCCCGACCTGTTCGGGCTGCGGAGCCTGCTGGTGAGCAAGGGCCGCGAGGCGGTGGAGGGCATCCGGGAGCACCTGCGCGGCGAGAGCCGCCTGACCCGGACCGAGCGCATCCTCGCCGCGGAGCGCGTCCTCGCGGCGGTCGCCTTCCTGGAGGCCCTGGACGAGGTCTGGGAGGCCGCCGACGCCCCGCTGACCCTGGACGAGCTCGGCCTCTCGGAGGAGGACCGGGCCGCCCTGTTCGGCCCCCTGCTGTCCCCCGGCCGGCCCGGCCGGGTGGCGCTCCCCCACCGCTGGAACGCCGACACCGACACCGGCCCGCGGGCCCTGGAGGTCGCCCCGCAGGAGGCCGCCGCCCCGTCCGCAGCCCCCTGGGCGCACGCGCCCGGGGTGGAGGAGGCTGCCTGGCGGGAGTACTTCGACGGCCTGGCCGAGGCCTTCCAGAACGCGGTGCCGCAGGTGGCCGCCGCCCGCGGGCACGGCCTCGACTCCCCCGCCCACCCCCTGCTGGCCGCCGTGGGACGGGAGCTGGGCCGCCGGTCGACCGAGCGCTACGAGGAGCTGCACCGCCTCCTGGCCGCCGACGTCCCCGAGTTCGCGCTGTGGGCGCACCAGGTCGAGCACCGGCGCACCCGCTCCGCCGTCGACGACGGCCTGGGCGAGCTGCGCCGCCTGCTGGCGACCGTGGCCTCGGACCGTCCCGTGGACCGGCGCCGCGAGGAGCTGTTCGCCGCCCACCGCGCGGTGCTGGAGCGCCCCGTGCTGCGCGCCTCCGACGTCCCGCCCGGGCTGGTGCTGCCCTCGCTGGCCGACGCCTACATCCCCCCGCGCGGGCGCGTCGCGGTCATCACCCCCGATGCGGTCCCCTCCTCCGAGGAGTGGTGGTCCCTGCACCGGCCGGTGGACGACCTGTCCGCGTTCATCGCCGCCCACCTGACCCACCCCGACGCCACCGACCACCCCACCGTGGTGCTCGGGCACCCCGGCGCGGGCAAGTCGAAGTTCACGGAGGTGCTGGCCGCCCGGCTGCCGGCCTCGGACTTCCTGCCCGTGCGGGTGGAGCTGCGCGCGGTCAGCCCCAACTCGCCCATCCACGTGCAGATCGAAGAGGGTCTGGCCGCCGCCCTGCACACCCGCGTCTCCTGGCGCGACCTGGCCGACTCCGCCGACGGGGCGCTGCCCGTCGTCATCCTGGACGGCTTCGACGAGCTCCTCCAGGCCACCGGCGTCGACCGCTCCGACTACCTCGAACGCGTCCAGGAGTTCCAGCAGCAGCAGGAGGCCATGGGCCTGCCCGTGGTGGTCGTCGTCACCAGCCGCACCGTCGTCGCCGACCGCGCCCGCTTCCCGCGGGGCACGACCGTCATCAAGCTCGACCCCTTCGACGAGCCGCGGATCGGCCGCCTGGTGGGCATCTGGAACCGGGCCAACGCCCGGGCGGCGGACGCGACCGGGGCGCTGACCACCGAGGCGGTGCTGCGCTACCGCGACCTGGCCGAACAGCCGCTGCTGCTGATGATGCTGCTCATCTACGACGCCGAGGACGGCGCGCTGCGCGGCACCGACCAGGGCCTCACCCACGGGGAGCTGTACGAGCGGCTGCTCACCATGTTCGCCCGCCGGGAGGTGGACAAGCACCACTCCGGCCTGGGCCGGCACGACCTCGCCGAGGCCTTGGAGGGCGAGCTGCGCCGCCTCGAGGTGGCGGCGCTGGCCATGTTCACCCGGCGCAGGCAGAACGTCAGCGCCGAGGAGCTGGACCGCGACCTGGCGGTGCTGCTGCCCGACGCCGCGCTGGACCCGGACGACACGGGGATGCACGGCCGGATCGACCCGGCCCACCAGGTGCTGGGCCGGTTCTTCTTCGTGCACGAGGCGCGGGCCCGGACCGGTGACGGAACGGCGAGCGTGTTCGAGTTCCTGCACGCCACCTTCGGCGAGTACCTGGTGGCGCGGGCGGTGGTCGCGGCGCTGGAGGAGCTGGACGCCTCGCGCTCGCGGACCTCGCGGCGGCGCGGCCGGGCCCGGCGGATCGACGACGGGGAGCTGTACGCGCTGCTGTCGTTCGCCTGCCTGCCGGGCCGGGACAAGGTGCCGGACTTCCTGGCCGAACTGCTGGAGCGGCGGTTCGCCGAGGACCCGGGGCTGCGCGGCGACTACTCCGACCTGCTCATCGAGCTGTTCCGGGAGGCGCCGTTCCCGGCGGCCAACCGCTCCTACGCCGACTTCGAGCCCCAGCGCCTGCCGGTCACGGTCCGCCAGGCCAACTACACGGCGAACCTCGTCGTACTGCTGGTGCTGGTGCGCGAGGACGACGTGGACCTGGACGAGCTGTTCCCGCAGTCGGCCGGGCCGATGACCGAGTGGCGCACCCTGGTGGGGGTCTGGCGCTCCCTGGACAGCCCGGAGTGGTTCGGCCTCCTGAACGCCGTGCGGCTGCGCCACATGCAGTCGTGGACCCGCGAGGGCAGCCGCAGGCTGCTCTCACGCGAGGTGGGAGACCCGGTGAACGTCGGCGAGTGCATCGGGTTCGAGCTGCACACGGACGTGGAGGTGCGCCCGGACGTCTACGACCCCTACGGCATGACGATCGCCTACAACCGCACGATCTCCCGGATGCTGCGCTCCATCTCCATGCGCGTCAACGGCAGCGGGGCCCGCGTCCTCCTGGGGATGCTGCCCTACCTCGGCGAGGTCCACGGCGACATGGGGGCCTGGTTCCTGGACCCCGACGGCGACAGCGCGTGGCTGGAGCCGCACGAGGTGCTCAAGCTGCGGCTGTCCCCTCCCCACATCGACCCCGAGGGCCGCCTGAACGCCTACCGCCGCATGCTCACCTCCACCCAGCTGGGCCGACTGGAGCTGCTGGTGCTGCGGCAGGCGGCCGAGGACCTGCGCTGGCCGGGCACCGGGGACGGCGCGGAGTACTCGCCCCTGCGGCGCCTGGTCCGGGAGTACCTGTCCGGGGTCGACTCCGTGGTCTCGGGGAACCGGCTGGCGAAGGACGCCGTCGCCCCCGTGCTGGCCCTGTTCCCCCCGGGCTTCCTCCCGGACGGGACGGTGGAGCGGATCATCGCCATCGTCGACCAGGAGAACCCCCAGCGCGGCAGGCGCACCCGTGTGACCGCCCACCTGCGCTGACCGGCGGGTCCCGGCGGCCCCGTCCGGCCCCGGTTCCGCCCGGCGGGACCGGGGCCGGGGCCGGTACCGGGGCCGCTCAGCGGGCGGCGGCCGCCCGCTCCACCAGGGCGGGCAGCACCTTCCCGATGGAGTCGTGCACGACCGCCGAGGCGAAGTCGTCGTAGGGCGTCTCCTCGCCGTTGACGATGACCAGGGACGCCCCCGCCATCATCGCCATGTCGCACAGCCCCGCCACCGGGTGGACGGTCAGCGACGTGCCGACCGCCAGGAAGACGTCGCAGTCGCGGGCGGCGTGCGTGGCCGCCAGGATGACGTCCGGGTCCAGGTGCTGGCCGAACGAGATCGTGTCCGACTTCTGGATGCCGCCGCAGGCCGTGCAGCGCGGGTCGGACTCCTCGTCCAGCCGGGCCAGCACCTCGGGGGTGGGGGTGCGCAGCCCGCAGGACATGCACCGCACCCACAGCATCGTCCCGTGCACCTCGACCACCCGCTCGTCGGACACGCCGCCCCGCTGGTGCAGGCCGTCGATGTTCTGGGTGATGAGCGCGCGCAGCCGCCCGGTGCGCTCCAGGCCGGCCAGGGCGCGGTGGGCGGCGTTGGGCTCGGCGTCCCACACCTGGTGGGCGCGGCGCTGGGCCCAGACCCGGCGCCGGACGTCCACGTCGCCCATGTAGATGGTGATGTCGGACTGGGCCTGGGCGTCGGGGTCGGTGGTCCACACCCCGTTGGGCCCGCGGAAGTCGGGGATCCCCGAGTCGGTGGACACGCCTGCGCCGGTGAGGACCGTGATGCGGTCCGCGGCCTCCAGCAGTTCGGCGGCCCGCTCGAACGCCTGGGGATCGGCGAACGCTGGGGAGTCTGTCGTCATCGCGGCCCTACCTCGATCTTGCGGCGACTTGGTGTCGGCTTTCCCTCTGCTTGACGGAGGGCGGCCCCGTGCACCCCCTGCACACCCTAGCCTCGGAAAGCACACGAAGGCACGCAGGACCGACGCCCCTCCGATGCACACGAGAAGGGCAAAGGGTGCGAAAATCAGCACGATCATGAAGCAGCCGTCCTACATCCTCGTGGTCAACGGGACCAAGGTGCAGCGCCCCGTCTTCCTGCTGGGCGCTCCCCACTCCGGTGTCCCCGAGATCGCCCGCGCCCTTTCCCGCACCCCCGGGTTCCACCTGAGCGCGGGCTCCCCGGGCGTGCTCAACGCCGTGTACGCCGTCGCCCGAAGACCCTCGCTGGCCCTGGAGAAGGCGGCGGGCACGGCCTCCCTGCTGCGCGAGGCGTACGCCGAGTCCTGGCAGCTGACGCCGCTGACCTGCCCGCGCTGCGCGGGCCGGTGGGAGCGGGTGCCCGCCAGCGCCGCCGCCGAGCCGTGCGAGCACAGCGCGCAGGCGACCCGGTACGGGGACGCCAGCCCGGACCTGTTGTTCAGTGCCAAGGCCCTGCACGCGGCCTTCCCCGACGCGCTGTTCGTGCAGATCATCCGGGACGGTCGGGACGTCGTCTCGGAGATGCTGGACGACGAGCGCTCGCTGGCCTGGCTCAAGCCGAGCTTCATGAAGCTGGAGCACGAGTTCCCCAACCACTTCTTCGGGCTGGAGGACTCCTCCGACCTGGAGACGTTCGGGGACGGGTCGGTGGAGGCCAAGTGCGCGATGCGCTGGCGGGGCGCGGTGCGCATGTCTGCCGTGCTGAGCCGCGGCCTGGACTCCGGCCGGCTGCTGACACTGCGCTACGAGGACCTGCACGGCGGCGAGGTGCAGGCCGCCAAGAGGCTGCGGGAGTTCACCGGGGTGCGGGTGTCGGCGACGGAGCTGCTGATCGGGCGCTCCTGGCGGGTGGGGACCTGGCGGGAGCGGCTGTCCCGGGACCAGCACGCGGACGTGGTGGAGGTGGCGGGACTGGAGCTGTCCCGCCTCGGCTACGTGTGACCGGGGCGCCGGCGGCCCGGCACTCCCCCGGCCCGGCTCAGGGCGCCCCGTGGGCGGTGAGCAGCGCGTCGGCGGCGGCCCGGGCGGTGCCGACGGCGTCGGGGACGCCGGTGACGGTCCGGGTGAGGACGGCGCCCTCGTGCAGCATGGTCAGGGTGTCGCCGAGGGCCTCGGGGCCGCGGGCGCCCGACTCGCGGGCGAGGTCGGTGTACAGGGCGCGCAGCCAGCGCTTCTGCTCCCGGGCCACGGCCCGGCCGGGGTGGTCGGGGTCGGCGAGCTCGGCGTAGGCGTTGACCATGGAGCATCCGCGCGGGCCGTCCTCGCCGACCCACTCCTCCAGGGCGTCGAAGGTGGCGGCGACGCGTTCGCGCGCCGTGGCGGCGGGGGCCAGGCGGGCTTCCAGGTGGGCGCGCCAGCGGGCGTCGCGGGCGCGCAGGTAGTGGGCGACCAGGGCGGCCTTGGAGCCGAACCGGTCGTAGACGGTCTTCTTGGTGACCCCGGCGCGTTCGGCGACGAGGTCCATGCCGACCGTGTTGATGCCGCGCGAGTAGAACAGCTCGTCGGCGGCCTCGAGGACCCGGCGGGCGGCCGGGGTGAGGGGGCGGGCGGCGCGGTCGGCCGGATCGGCCCCGGTGGCGGCGGTCATGGCTCCCCCTGGAGGCGGACGGGCCGGGGCGGGCGCTCCCGGCCGGAAGGTCACTACATCGCGAGTATACCGACCGGTGTGTTTACCTAGGGGCGGAGGACACGGACGACGACACCGGAGGTGGAAGGATGCGGCGCTCGCCCGCCCCGGCCCTGCTCGCCGCGGGGCTGGTGGTGATGTGGAGCTCGGGGTTCGTGGGGGCCGAACTCGGCACCCGCCACGCCCCGGCCGAGACCCTGCTGGCCTGGCGGTTCCTGGTGGTCGCCGGGCCGCTGGCCGCCTGGTGCCTGTGGGCCCGCGCGCGCTCGCGGGGCGGACGGACGCGGGCCGCCCGGACCGACACGGGCGGGCCCTCCGGGTCCGGGCCGGAAGGCGAACGGGCCCGGAGCGGACGGATGACCGGGCGGGACGCGGCCGGCCACGCCGCGGTGGGGGCGCTGGCCCAGGCCGGGTACCTGTACGGGGTCTTCGCCGCGGCGGGGGCGGGGGTGGCCGCGGGGACGGTCGCGCTGATCGCGGCGCTGCAACCGCTGGTGGCGACGGCACTGGCGGTGCCGCTGCTCGGGGAGCGGGTCCGACCCCGGCAGGTCGCGGGGCTGGCGTTGGGCCTGGCCGGGGTCGGCCTGGTGGTGGGCGCGGACCTGCGCGCCCCCGGTGCGGCCCCCTGGTGGGGGTACGCGCTGCCGGTCGGGGCGATGCTGTCGCTGGTCGCGGCGACCCTGCTGGAGCGGCGGCTGCGGCCGGGCGGGTCTCCGGCGCAGGCGCTGGCCGTGCAGTGCGGGGTGAGCGCCGTGCTGTTCACGGCCCTGGCGGCGGCGACCGGGACGCTCGCGCCGCCCGCGGACCCCGGGTTCTGGGCGGCCGTGGCCTGGGTGGTGGTGCTGTCGACCGTCGGCGGCTACGGCCTGTACTGGGCCGCCCTGGCCCGGTTCGGGGTCGCCCGGGTGTCGGCGCTGCTGTACCTGACACCGCCGACGACCCTGCTCTGGTCCCTGCTGATGTTCGGCGACCCGGTCGGCGCGGCCGCCCTGGCGGGCCTGGCCGTCTGCGCTGCGGCGGTGGTCCTGGTGACGGCCGCCGGCCCCGGCACGGGGCGCGCGGGCCTCAGGCGGGCGAGCGCTCGCGCAGGTCGCCGGGGTCCTCCGTCCCGGGAGACGCGGTGACGCCCGGCCCGGACGACTCCTCGATGCTCTCCAGCATCTCGCGGGTCTCGTCGTCCTCGTCCAGCTCCGCGGCGTCGCGGACGTCCGGGACGACCGCGGTGCACACGATCTCGACCAGCGCCTCCGGCTCCATGAGCTCGGTCACCCCGACCACCGTCATCGGCGGGTAGTAGCGGCCCATGTGGCGGCGGTACACCGACCCGATGGTGTTGCTGCTGACCCGGTAGGAGCGCATCGCCGTGGTGTAGATGCGCATGTCGACCACGTGCTCGGGCACGGCCCCGGCGGCGCGCAGCGCCTCCACGACGTTGCCGAGCGCGCGGTCGAACTGCTGGACCACGCCGTCCCCGGCCACCACTCCGTCGGAGCGGCGGGCGATCTGGCCGCCGATGTGGACCACCTTGCCCGGTGTCACCACCAGGGCGTGGGAGAACCCCACCGGGTCGGCGAGGGTCAGCGGATTGACGATCTGGTGCGGTGTGGTGTCCACCGGCGGGCCCTTCCGGTCGCGGGGCGGCCCACCGGCCGCGTCCGGGCGGACACCCCACTGGGAGTCGCCCGGGCGGGCGGCTACGATGAGCCCATGTCGATCACTTTCCTGCTGTCCGCGCTCGCCCTCGTCGCGGTGCTCGCGCTGTTCGCCGCCATCTTCGTCGGCGGCTTCGTCTACGTCATGCGCATGAAGCGCCAGGGCACCGAGGCCACCCTGGCCGGCGCGCGCAGGCGCCGCGAGCTGCGGCAGAGCTAGGCCGTACCCGGCGGAACGCTCCCGGCGGCGCGTCCGCCGGAGGTGTCCCGCGAACGCGGGGCGGCGGACGGTCAGTCGCCGTCGAACGCGTCGGGGTCGGGGCCGGTCCTGGCCCCGCGGTCGAGCGCGCCGATGCGGTCCATCTCCTGGTCGGTGAGCTCGAATCCGAAGATGTCGAAGTTGGCGCGGATGCGCTCGGGCGTCGCCGACTTGGGAATGACGACGTTGCCGAGCTGGATGTGCCAGCGCAGCAGCACCTGGGCGGGCGTGCGCTCGTGGGCCTCGGCGATCCCGATGACCGTGTCGTCGGTGACGAGGCGGCCGTGCGCGAGCGGGCTCCACGCCTCGGTGACGATGGAGTGTCGCCGGTCGAACTCGCGCAGCTCCGCCTGGGCCAGCAGCGGGTGCAGCTCGACCTGGTTGACCATGGGCGTGATGCCGCCCTCCTCCATGACCCTCTCCAGGTGCGCGATCTGGAAGTTGGACACTCCGATGGCGCGCGCCCGGCCCTCCGCGTACAGGTGCTCCAGGGCCTTCCAGGTCGGGACGTAGAGGTCCCGCGCGGGCAGCGGCCAGTGGATCAGGTACAGGTCCAGCGTCTCCAGGCCCAGGCGTTCCAGAGTGGCGTCGAAGGCCCGCAGGGTGGCGTCGAAGCCCTGGTCGGGGTTGGCGACCTTGGACGTGACGAACAGGTCGTCGCGGTCGATGCCCGAACGCCGCAGCGCCTCGCCGACACCGCGCTCGTTGCCGTAGGCGGCGGCCGTGTCGATGCTGCGGTAGCCGGTCTCCAGCGCGATGGCGACCACGTCGACGACTTGGTCGTCGGGGACCTGCCACACGCCCAGGCCCAGCTGCGGTATGCGCAGCCCGTTGTTGAGTGTGAGCTCGGGAACCGTCATCGTCCTCATCGCCGTCATCCCCCGTCGGCCCGTAACGCCCTCGCCTCCCGCCGAAGGGCCGTCGGCGGGCCCGCGGCCTCCCCCGGGCCGCACACTTGGCATACTGCCACGGCGGACCGGCCGCGCTCCGGTGGCTGCACCGCCGCCGTACGGGCTTTTTACCCGGGAGGCCGCCGATCGCACCGCCGATCCGGTGGTGCGGACCGCCGAACCGTGACGGCGCGCGGGCCCGACGGTCCGCGGGCGCGCCACCGGGCGGCGGCGCACGGGCACGGTTCCCGGCGGGCGCTCGGCATGACGCGGGGCGCGGCGCGCGGGCAGGACGGTCGCGGGCACGACGGCCGGGCGACGACGAGGTGGGGGGCGGGGATGGGACGGGAGCGGCGGGCCGCGGTGGGCGCGGAGCTGATGCGGGACCGCGCCGCGCTGGTGGAGCGGATCGTGGCCGAGGTGCACGCGGAGGTGCCCGCCTACCGGGCGCTGCACGGGTCGCAGCTGGCCGAGGTGCGGGCGATCACGGCGTGGCTGGTGACCCGGTCCCTGGAGCTGTGGGCGGCCGGGGCGACCCGGCTGGCCGCGGAGGACGTGGAACGGCTGCGCGAGATCGGCCGCAGCCGGGCGGCCGACGGCCGGTCGATCGGCGCCGTGGTGCGGGCGCACCGGGTGGGGTCGGTGGCGGCCGTGCGGGCCGTGGCCGAGTACGCGGGCGACCGGCTCGACACCGCGGACGTGTTCGCTCTGAGCGAACTGTGGATGACCTCCATCGACCAGATCTCCGAGAGCCTGGCCGCCGGGCACGCCGAGACCGCCCGCCGGATGGACGCGGACCTGGAACGGGCGCGGCGCACCTTCCTGGACGACCTGGTCATCGGCCGCCAGGCCTCGCGCGGCGCCATCCGCGACCGGGCGCGCACCCTGGGCATCGCCCCGCCGGACCCGGGGGTGCTGGTGGTGGCCGAACCGGTCGGCGACCGGACCCCGGTGACGGTGTCGGGCGCCCTGGAGCTGGCGGCCCGGATGGAACCCGCGGGCGGCGACCCCCTGGTGACCACCCGCTCGGGGCGGGCGGTGCTGCTGCTGGCGCCCGACGACGCCGGCCGGGCGGCGCGGGCGCTGGACGGCGGACACTGGCGGGGCTGCATCCCGGCGCCGCGGCCGCTGGCGGACGTGTCGGCGGCCTACCGGCTGGCCGACGGCGCCCTGGAGACGGCGCCGCCGCACGCGTTCGGGGCCGGCGGGCTGCTCGGCGAGGCCGACGCCTGTGTGCTGGCGCTGCTCAACGGCGGCCCGGTCGCCCCGGACGCGGTGCGCCGGGCCGTGCTGGGGCCGCTGCTGACCGAGTCGGGCGCGCACCTGCTGGAGACGCTGCGCGCGTACTTCCGGGAGGGCGCGGCGACCGCGGCCGCCGACGCCCTGCACGTCCACGCCCAGACCCTGCGCTACCGGCTGCGCCGGGTGCGGGAGCTGACCGGCCACGACCCGCACCGGCCGTGGTCCCGGTTCGTCCTGGAGACGGCCTGCGCCATCGCCCCCTGACCGGGGGTCAGTCCCCGGTCCGCCCGATGACCTGGTCCCGGTAGGCCTGGAACTCCTCCCAGGACTCCCCGCCTCCCTCGTCGGAGAAGAACTCCCCGTCCGAGCAGTCGAGGGCGCGGCAGTCCAGCAGGCGGGCCATGCGCCGCAGGGGGGTCACCGGGTCCCCGCCGCCGCGGATGTGCAGCATGATGCTCTGGACCGGGTCCTCGGAGCCGATGCCCAGCTCCATCGACCACCCGTCCTCCCTGTCCTCGAGAATGCCCCACGTGGGGTCGGACAGGTTCGTCTCGGGGAAGGCCGTGCGGATCCGGTGCAGGACCTCGGCCGCCGGGCCGATCGGCGGCGGCGGGTCGTCGTCGGACAGGTCGTCCACGGAAACGGCGTCCTCGGGGAAGCGCATCAGCAGTACGTCCCAGCTCACGGGGTCTCCTCTGTTCCGGGGTGGGGCACGGGGAGAACGGTAGCGGACCCGTACGACGGGCAAGCGCTCCCGACCGGCCGGTCACGCGCCCCCGTCCGGAGCGGCACGGCCCCGATCGCGCCCGAGCGCCCGGGCCAGGTCCTCGTGGAACCGTGCGCGGGAGCCCCCGTCCTGCTCCCAGTCGTCCCAGGTGACGATGTCACCGGAGGACAGGTCCAGGGCCCGGCAGTCGAGGAGGTCGGCCAGGTACAGCACGGCGGGCACGCTACCGCCGCCCCGCATGCGCACCATGAGGCTCTCGACCGGGTCCCGGTCGCCGATGACCAGTTCCAGCAGCCATCCGGCGCCCCGGGCTCCCGGTTCCTCCAGGAGGCCCCAGGTGGGGTCGGACAGGTCCACGCCGGGGAAGGCGGTACGCAGGCGGTCCAGGATCCCGGCCGCCGGGCCGATCGGCGGCGGCGCGTCGTCGTCGGTCAGGTCCGCCACCGAGGTGACGTGGTGCGGCAGCCGCATCAGCACGATGTTCCAGCTCATGGAGGGCTCCGGGAGGGGTTGGGGGGCGTGCGGGGCGAGGGTAGCGGACCCGTACGACGGGCGGGTGTCCGGAACCGGCCGCGGGGCGCGGCGTGTGCGCGGGGCGCGGGGTACGCGGGTGGGTAGGAGTCAGGGGTCCCCGCAGACACACCCCGAAAGGCCCCGGTATGTCCGTCTCCCCTCCGCAGCTGCACGGCCCCGCGTTCGAGGCCGACCCGCACCCCGCCTACCGGTGGCTGCGCGAGCACTCCCCCGTCCACCGCGTGGACCTGCCCGGCGGGGCGTGGGCGTGGATCGTCACCCGCTACGACGACGCCAAGGCGGTGCTCGCCGACCCCGACATGCTCAAGAGCCCACACGCGGGGAACGAGGTCTGGCGCAAGGCCGGGCTCGGGCTGCCCTACGACCACCGGCCCTCGCTGATGCTCAGCATGGTCAACGTGGACGCCCCCGACCACACCCGGCTGCGCCGGGCGGCGGGCGCGGCGTTCACCCCGCGGCGGGTGCGGACGCTGGTGGAGCGGGCCGGGCGCGTGACCGCCGGACTGCTGGACCGGATCACCGCCGACGGCTCGGGCGAGGCCGACCTGGTGCGGGACCTGGCCTACCCGCTGCCCATCACGATCATCTGCGACATCCTCGGCGTGCCCGAGGCGGACCGGGCGGAGTTCCACCGCCGGGCCGCGGTGATCGACTCCTCGTCCTACGAGGAGCTGGAGGCGATCGCCGCCACCACCGACTGGTTCGACTCCTACCTGGGCTCCCTGGTGGACGTCCGGCTGGCCGCGCCCTCCGACGACCTGCTGGGCGACCTCGTGGAGGCGCACCGGCGCGGGGAGATGAGCCGCGACGAGGTCACCTCCGCGGCGTTCCTGCTGCTGGTGGCCGGGCACGAGACCACGGTGGCGCTCATCGGCAACCTCTTCCACCTGCTGCTGCGCCACCCCGACCAGCTGGAGCGGCTGCGCGCCGACCGTTCGCTGGTGGGTCCGGCCGTCGAGGAGGCGCTGCGGATGGAGAGCCCCCTGCAGAACGCCACCTGGCGCTTCCCGCGCCGGGCGACCACCGTGGGCGGGGTGGAGCTGGCGGCGGGCGAGCCGGTCCTGGTGTCGCTGCTGGCGGCCGGGCGCGACCCGGCCCGTTACGAGGACCCCGACGCCTTCGTCCCCGAGCGGAACGACTCGCACCTGGGGTTCGGGCACGGCGCGCACTTCTGCATCGGGGCGCAGCTGGCCCGGATGGAGGCGCAGGTGGCGGTGAACGCGGTGCTGGACCGGCTGCCCGGGCTGCGCCTCGCCGACGGCGCCGAGGACCTGCGCTGGTGGCCGAGCATGATCATGCACGGGCTGTTCGCGCTGCCGGTCCGGTTCGACCCGGCCTGACCGGCTCCGGGGCTCCCGCCTCCGGCCCCTGGGGCCCTGCTCCGCGTCCCCCGGGGGGCGGTGGGCACCGGGTGCGGGCGAGGGGGCGGGAGCCGAAGAAGCACCGAAAACTTACTTGTGATTGGTCCGTTATGCGGGCTTCGCGGGGGGTAGGGGGCGGAGACTGGCAGGCGGGGTTCCGACAGGGGCTCCCGTCGCAGGACACGAGTCACATCGACTGGAGGGGGACCAGAGGTGACGACCGCGGAGAACAGGTCAGGGACGGCGTCCAAGTCCAAGGGCAGCCAGCCCTGGCTGCACCAGAAGGGCAAGGAGATCCAGGAGTTCGGCACGGTCCGCCAGCTCCCGGTGGGGCTGTCCTACGACGCGCGCATGTACTCGTGCCAGCGGCTCAACCAGGTGCTGTGCGACACGAGGATCCTGCACGACCTCTACAAGAAGCACCACTGGCTGATGCGCGGCCAGACCTTCTACCAGCTGCACCTGCTCATGGACAAGCACGCGGACGAGCAGCTGGAGCTCATCGACGCCGTCGCCGAGCGGATCCAGACCCTGGGCGGCGTGGCGGTCGGCGACCCCCGGCACGTCGCGGAGATCACCAACATCCCGCGCCCTCCGAACGGTGTCGAGGAGGTCCCGGCGATGCTCTCGCGCCTGCTGGAGGCGCACGAGACCATCCTGGAGGAGGCGCACGACGCGGCGGCCCGGGTGCAGGAGCTGGGCGACGACGGCACCAACGACCTGCTGGTGTCGGACGTCATCCGCAAGAACGAGCTCCAGGCGTGGTTCGTGGCCGAACACCTGGTGGACACCCCGCTGGTGCACTCCTAGAGGACACGGCGCACGGGGCCGGGCGAGCCGCCCGGCCCCTTTTCCGTACTCCCGGGCGAGGGTGGCGTGGGGCGGGGCGGGGGCGCCGTCGCGGGTCCGCCGCGTCGGCGGTGCGACCGCCGCGGGAGCGGCACGGCGCTAGATTGGTGGCCCCGCCACGCCCCAACCCCCCGGAGGACGACGTGCCCCGTATCGGCATCACCGGACACAGCGATCTGGGCGAGGAGACCACCGCCCTGGTGCGGCGGGCCCTGGACCGCGAGCTGGCGGCGTTCGGCGGCGGACCCGAGCTGGTCGGGGTGACCTGCCTGGCCAAGGGGGCCGACCAGGTGTTCGCCGAGTCGGTCTGGGAGGCGCGCGGGACCCTGGAGGTGATCCTGCCGTCGGTCGACTACCGGGAGACCAAGGTCGGGGCGGACGACCTGTACCGGTTCGACGGGCTGCTGATGCGCGCCGCGGCGGTGCGCTTCATGCCGTTCCGCACCGCCGACGAGGAGGCGTACGCGGCGGCCAACACCGCGGTGCTGGCCCGCGTGGAGCGGCTGTTCGCGGTGTGGGACGGCAGGCCCGGAACCGGGAGGGGCGGCACCGCCGACGCGGTGGCCACCGCCCGGCGCCACGGGGTGCCGGTGCACGTGGTCTGGCCCGAGGGCGCCGTCCGCGGGTAGGGCCGGGGCCCGGGGGTCCGCGCGGGATCTCCCGGGCGGCGCGTGGGTGACCAACGACGGCAGCACCCCTGGCAAGAACCTCCGCCAGTGGGTGTCCTGCAAGCCCTGCAACGGCACCGGGAAGGTCGGCAAGTGAGCGGGCAGACCGAGGGTATGACCCTCGACCACACACCCCTCGCCCAGGGCCTCGCCGACGGGCTGCGCGCCCAGGGCACCCCCGACCGGCTCGCCACCGTCTTCGCCCGGGTGCCTCGACACCGGTGCCTGCCCCGTGCCTTCTGGGGTGAGGACCGCGCCTGGTACGACCGGAACACCGACCCCGACGAGTGGCTGCGCGCCGCCTACACCGACCAGCCACTCGTCACCCAGGTCGATGACGGCGCCTCCGGGGGGATGGGAATCCCCTCCTCCTCCAGCAGCGCCCCGAGCATCATGGCGCGGATGCTGGCCGCTGCGGACCTGCGGCCCGGGCAGCAGGTCCTGGAGGTCGGCACCGGAACCGGGTACAACGCGGCGCTCCTCACCGAACTGGTCGGTGCGGACCACGTCACCACGATCGAGGTCGACCAGACCCTGGCCGACACGGCGCGCGCGGCCCTGGCCGCGGCCGGGTACCTGCCCACCGTCCTGCACGGGGACGGCGAGAACCCGACCGTCCCGGCCTCCTCCCAGGACCGGCTCATCGCCACGTGCACGGTGGCCGACGTGCCGTGGCGGTGGCTGGACGTCGTCCGGCCGGGCGGCCGGATCGTCACGCCCTGGTCGCCGTCCCCCGGAGGCCCCGGCGGGGTCCTCGCCGCCCTGGACGTCGACGGCGACCAGGCCCGCGGGCGGTTCGAGGGCAGCCTTGCGTTCATGTGGTCGCGCAGCCAGCGCCGGCCCGCGCGGTCCATGCCGGACCTGGACGCCCGGCCGGACCAGGTGGACCAGGTCACCGGCGATCCGCGCGAGGCGTGGCTGGACGGGGACATGGCGGTGCTGTTGTCCCTGCTCGTGCCCGGCTGGGCGCACGGTCTGGGCTTCGAGCCCGACACCGAGGAGCCGCACGTCCGGGTCGCCTCGACATCCTGCGCGTCATGGATGTGGCTGCACGCAGATGGCCGGGTCGAGTCGGCCGGCAGCCGCCTGCTGTGGGAGGAGTTCGCCGCTGGCCTGTCATGGTGGCGTGCCCAGGGGGCGCCGGACGTCACCGAGTTCGGGCTGACCGTCGACCGACACCGCGGAACCCAGACGGTGTGGCTGCGCTCCCCGGACGCGGCGGTGTGGGCCACGGACCGGCGCCGCGCATAGACCCCGGGCGTCCGGTGACCGCTCCCCCGGGAGTGCAAAACCAGGCCATCCCCGAGCCGCGGCCACTGGAGAGGGGGCACCGGCGGCCCAGCGCAAAAGCTCCCCCGCCTCACCATGCTGGTAGGGCGGGGGAGCTCGACTCTCCGTGACCTACTTGGACAGTCGGCCCTCCCAGCGGCACCACAGGTACGCGGCGACCGGGGGATGAGGGCCTGGAGCAGGACTGCGACGGTGACGGCCTCGCCGGTGGATAGCAGGGCGGTCAGCACGGTGGCAACCACGAGCAGCAGCCCGGCCAGGCTGGCGCCGATAGCGGTCTGGCCCAGGGTGCGGAGCCCGCGCGCGGGGCTGACCGGGTACCTTGCGTGACTGTCTCGACGTAGAGCGGTCCATCCCCGCATGCGCGGGGCTGACCACGAGCATGCCGCGGCCCATGCCCTCGAACGCGGTCCATCCCCGCGTGCGCGGGGCTGACTGGGTGGGCTTCACCCTGTCCGGTGGTCTGCACGGTCCATCCCCGCGTGCGCGGGGCTGACCGATCCCCTCGGGCCACTTTGAAGTATGCGTACGGTCCATCCCCGCGTGCGCGGGGCTGACACGACGATGCTCCGCCACGCCCCGGGCTACCGGGGTCCATCCCCGCGTGCGCGGGGCTGACAGTTAACGACCAGGGAAAACGCGGGGCGTCATCTCCGCGTTACGTGCACTTCGGCACGACCAAGCCACCACCTCCGGACACTGTGGCACGAGAACCGAAGCAGGCTCAAGGCGGGCAGAGGAACAGCACGGTTGCCCGCAAGCAAGTTCCGCATCCCCCTCCCGGGCGTCGCCGTGGAGCGACCGTCACCCGAGACCATCCGGAACGATACGGAGCTTCTCCGCGATGCGGACCAAGGCCTTCTGGTCGGTCGGACTCAACGCATCAAGAACGACGGCGCGCACGGAACGCAGGTGCGTGGGAGCCGCCGCCTCCACGATGTCGAAGCCGTCGTCGGTGAGTTCGGCGAGGGTGTACCGGCCGTCGGACGGGTCCGGCATCCGCACGACCCAGCCCCGCTGTTCACAGCGCTTGACGACGTTGGACAGGCGGGAGAGCGAACCGCTGGCCAGAAAGGCCAACTCCCCCATCCGCAGCTTGCGCTGCGGCGCCTCGGAGAGGTGGCTGAGCACGAGGTACTCGAACAGGGTGAGGCCGTTCTCCTGCCGCAGCGGCGACTCCAGCTTGCCGGGCAGAAGCAGCACAAGGGAGATCAGCCCCGTCCACGCCGCCTTCTCCTGCTCGTCGAGCCATCGCAGTTCGCCGTCCCCGTGCTCGGCCGTGTCGCCCATGAACCTTCCCGTCCTTCCGATGTGATCCGCCATCACTTGACGCTTGAAGTCATCGCTTGCTAGCTTCACTTTACGCGTGAACTCATCAAAGAGGAAACGCACCCCTACGGACAGGAAGATGTGCCATGAGCACCGTCACCTTCGGCGTCACTCCGGGCTTCGGGGAGAAGCTGCACGCAGCCCTCGGCTACAGCGGAGCCGTCCGCGTCGGCGACCGGGTCGAGATCTCCGGCCAGGCCGGGGTGGACGACGACCTGGTCATCCCCGACTCCCTGGAGGACGAGATCGTCCTGGCCTTCGACAATGTGGAGCGCACGCTCGCCACGGTCGGCGCGACCTGGAAGGACGTCATCCACGTGAACTCGTACCACAAGGTCGCGCCGGAGGACCGGGTCATCGGTGAGGACCACAACGCGGTCATGGCCGAGCAGTTCCGCCGCCGGCTCGGCGGCCGCGCGCCGATCTGGACCGAGACCGGCGTCACGGCCCTCGGCCTCGCCGCCATGCGCGTTGAGATCCGCGTGACCGCCATCGTCGGCTCCGGGAACTGAACCGTCGTCTTCGGGGACCGAACGGGGGCCGCCGAAGGCCGGAGCACACTTTTGCGCCGCAGGCGGCCACCCGCAACCGGGTGGCCGCCTGCCGTGTGCCGGAACCAGTGGCAGCTCCCGCCTCGGCGCGGCTGGAGCCATCACCTCCGGGCACTGTGGCACGGGATTCAGCGCGGGCTCAAAGCAAGCCGTAGAAACCGGCGCGGCCAGAGCGAGCAGACATGCGCGAGGCCCACCGCCCCCCCCCCCCCCCCGCCAGAGCCCACCGGGCACCATCCGCCCAGGGGCAGACGCTCCAGCCAGCGACTCCCCTTCCCGACCGCCCCTCACTCCCCCGGGTCGCCCACCTTTCGAACACGGGTGTCCGCCGCGTCCAGCGGGGTGCCGTCGGCAGCAGCGGGAGCGACCGGGGGGACCGGCGCGCCCGTGGCGAGGACGAGCAGCTCCGAGCGCTCCTCCCCCGGCTCGAAGGCGTGGCGCTCCCCCCACTGGCGCAGGGCCACGACCACGGTGAACAGGTCCCGCCCCTTGTCGGTGAGGACGTACTCGTTGCGCGTGCCGCGCTCGTTGGGCCGCTGCTCCATGACCCCGACGGCGATGAGCGCGCGCAGGCGGTCGCTGAGGATGTTCCGGGCGATCCCGAGGCCGCGCCGGAAGTCGTTGAACCTGCGGACCCCGTCGAAGGCGTCGCGGACGATCAGCAGCGACCAGCGGTCCCCGAGGAGGTCGAGGGTCCGGGCGACCGGACAGTGCGGGTCGGTCCATTCCGGGTCCGTCATGCAGCCCCACCTTTCGGTTGCACTTCGCAACCATTTAGCCATAGCCTCTGATTGGTTTCAAACTACTACCTAAATCCGTCGAGGGTGGGCGAATGACCGAGTGCGCGGCCCCCGGGGCCGGACCGAAGGCCGTGACCGGAGCAGTGCGGGGGCTGCTCGCGGTGCTGTGCGCCGTGGCCGTGGCGAACGTCTACTACGCCCAGCCCCTGGTGGAGCGGATCGGGGCCGACCTGGGGATCCCCGAGGCCGGAACGGGGGCGGTGGTGGCCGCGGCCCAGGCCGGGTACCTGGTGGGGCTGGTGCTGCTGGTGCCGCTGGGCGATCTGGTGGACCGCAGGGCGCTCATCGCGGTCCAGCTCGCGGCGGTCGCGGCCGGGTGCGCACTGGTGGCCCTGGCCACCGGGAGCACCGTACTGCTGGCGGGGATGGCCGTGGTCGGCCTGTTCTCGGTGGTGGTGCAGGTGGCCGTGGCGCATGTGGCGGCGGTGAGCGGGCCCGCCGAGCGCGGCCGCAACATGGGCACGGTGACCGGCGGTGTGGTGGTCGGCGTCATCCTGGCCCGGACGGTGTCCGGGACGGTCGCCGACCTGGCCGACTGGCGGTGGGTGTACGCCGGTTCGGCGGTGCTGGTGACGGCGCTGGCCGCGGCCGTCGTGGCCCTGCCGCCCGCGCGGCGGGCCTGCGGGCGCGGCCCGGCGGTCGGCTACACGCGGGCGGTGGCCTCGGTGTTCACCCTGACCGCGACCGACCGGGTGTTCCGGGTCCGGGCGCTGGTCTGCCTGTTCCTGTTCGCGTCGTTCGGAGTGCTGTGGAGCGGGATGGCGCTGCCGCTGGGCGCCGGGCCCTGGCACCTGTCGACGACGCAGATCGGCCTGTTCGGGCTGGTGGGGGCGGCGGGCGCGCTGGGCGCCGCCCGGGCCGGGCGGTGGGCCGACCGGGGGCTGGGCGGGGCCGTCACCACGGGCTCGCTGGCGGCCGCGGTGGCGGCGTGGCCGCTCATCGGGCAGGCCGGGAACTCGCTGGTGTGGTTCGCGGCGGGAGTGGTGGTGCTGGACTTCGCGGTGCAGGCCGTGCACGTGACGAGCCAGGACCGCATCGTCGCGGCCGATCCGGGGTCGAGCGGCCGGACCATCGGCGCGTACATGGTGTTCTACTCGTCGGGCAGCGCGCTGGGCGCGGTCACCGCCGCCTGGGTGTACGCGCAGGCGGGGTGGGGCGCCGTCAGCGTGCTGGGCGCGGCGTACGCCGGGGCCGCGCTGGCGGTGTGGCTCGCGGACCGGCGTGCGGGGGCGTGAGCGGCACCGGGGCCCGGCCGGGCCCCGGCGCCCGCGGCTCAGGCCGGAACGGGCCTTCGGGCCCCCGTGACCAGGGGCAGCACCTCCGCTCCCACGCGCCGCGCCTCCTCCAGGTGGGGCACCCCCGCGAGGATGAACGCGTCCACGCCCAGCGCGATCAGCTCGTCGATCCGCTCGGCGACCTGGGCGTAACTCCCCACCAGGCCGAACGCCGGCCCGCCCCGCAGCAGGCTGAAGCCGCCCCACACGTTCGGCTCCACCTCCAGGTCCCGGTACCCCGACACCGGCCCGTCGATGAACGACAGGCTCCGCGCCGCCCCCACCGAGTCCCCCGTCCGCCACTGGGCGAGCGCCGCCGGGTCGGCCGACTCGAACCCGGTCCGCACCACGTCCCACGCCGCCTTCTCGGTCCGGCGCGCGACCACGTCCACCCGGACCGCGAAGCGGGGCGTGCGCCCCAGCGCGGCGCTGTGCTCGCGCACCGCCGCGAACTTCCGCGCCAGGGCCGCGGTCGGCTCCATCCAGGACAGGTAGTGGTCGGCGTGCCGGCCGGCCGCGTCGATCGCCGCCGCGGAGGAGCCGGAGAAGTAGATCTCCGGCAGGTCCTGCGCCGCCAGCGCGTCCGGCAGCGCCCCGTTCTCGACCCGGTGGAAACGCCCGTCGAAGGTGTACGGCCGCTCCTTCCACACCCCCTTGTGGACGTGCAGGAACTCCGAGGTCCGCGCGTACCGGTCGTCGTGGGCGACCTCGTCGCCCCACCACAGCTGCGCGGGTCCGCCCCCGCCGGTGATGACGTTGTAGACCACGCGCCCGTTCGTCGCCCGCTGGAGGCTCGCCGCCATGCGGGCCGCGTGCACCGGGTTCAGGAACCCCGGCTGGAACGCGATCATGAACCGGAACCCCCGGGTCTCGCGCGCCAGCAGCCCCGCGGCGGCCCACGGGTCGTCGGTGAACGGGAACGACGGCATCAGCCCGCCGTAGAACCCGGCCGCCTCGGCGGCGCGCGCCACGTCGGCCATGTGCTCGATGTAGGCGTGCCCGTCGGGGACGCCGCCGCGCAGGGCGGGGGCGATGCGGCCCGGCCCGTCGGGCTCCCAGTCGCCGCGGGTGGCGGCGCGTTCGGTGAGGGACCTCTGGTCCCCGTGCATGCCGATGCGCCAGTAGAAGTCAACGGACACGGTCGGGCTCCCTTCTGTTCGTGTGTCGGAGGCGGGTCAGGACCCGCGTCGCGCCCGGCGCCCGGGGGGCGGCGCGCCGCACGCGCACCACCCACAGGCGGGGGCCGGAGGCGCGGCGGGCGGCGTCAGCGGGCACCGGCGACCGCCTCCTCCGCGAGGCCGGCGAGGGCCGGCAGCAGGTGTTCGCCCAGGCGGTACGCCTCCGCCAGGGCCGGGCGGGCCTCGACGACGAACGTGGTGACGCCGCGGCGGCGCAGGGCGTCCAGCTCGGCGGCCAGTTCGGCGGGGGTCCCCACCAGCCCTTCCGGGACCGTGTGCCCCAGGGACGCGAATCCGTCCCAGCGGCCGGCCACGCCCTCGGGCGGCCCGTCGTCCTGCCCCACATGGCGCACGGACACCGACAGCTCCACGCCCAGCCGGACCGCGCGCCCCGGGGCACGGCGGTCCAGTTCGGCCCGGACGGCCCCGACGTCGTCGCCGAGCCGCAGCAGGTGGACGTCGGCGTGGGCCGCCGACAGGTCCAGCTCCCCCGGCGTGGTCCCCGACAGGTACACCGTCGGGAAGGGCCGCCCCGCCAGCGGGTGCCCGAACCCGCCTCCCAGCACCCGGTAGAAGTCCCCCTCGAAGGTGTACGGCCTCTCGTGCCACACGCCCTTCGCGACGGTGAGGAACTCGTGCGCCCGGCGCAGCGCGTCCTCCCCCGTCACCGGGTCGCCCTGGGCGGCGCGCACGGCCGGGTCGCCGCCCACCGCCACCTTCCACCCCAGGCGCCCGTGGGCGGCCCGCTGCAACGTGGCCGACAGCTTGGCCGCGTACACCGGTGTCGCGAACGAGGGTGGGAACTCCGCGACGGCCCGCAGGTGGCGGCCGGCCCGCAGCACCCCCGCGGCGACCGTCCAGGGCTCCTCCCCGTCCGGGTCGTCCGGGGCGAGCACGCCGTCCAGCCCGGCGATCTCGGCGGCCCGCCAGGTCTGGAACGCCTCCTCCAGCGGCCCGTACAGGTCGCCGCGCACGTCCGTGGCCACCGCGCCCAGTCCCCGTGCAGGGGCGGGCCTGGTGGGCAGGCGCAGGATCACCTCGGTCATCGCGCGGCCCCGGGGACCGGCGGGACCAGGGCGCCGGCCTTCTCCGACACCGCGTCGGCCACGGTGGGCCGGGTCGGCAGCAGACCGCCCGCGTACAGCAGGTCGGCGGCGTGCTGCTGCTCGGCGACGAACTCCTCCGTCACCGGGTGCAGGCCGAACGGCCGGGTGCGCAGCGCGTGCTCCCAGGCGTCGGGGTCGGTGTCCGGGTTGCCGCGCTCGCGGGCGTCGGCCACGAAGATCTCCGCCGCCTCGCGCGGGTTCTCCCGGATCCAGGCGTCGGACTCCTGGAGCGCCCCGACGATCGCGGCCAGCTCGCCGGTGCGTTCCTCGGCGAAGTCGCGCCGGGTGAACCACAGCGAGCGATGGCTGAACAGCCCGTCGGTGGCGACCAGGTCGCGGGTCTCCACCCGCTCCTCGACCGCCTTCAGCCCCGGGTAGGCGCCCACCCAGGCGTCGATCTCCCCGCCCAGGAACTGTCCCCCCGCGTTGACGCCGGTGTCGACCGGGACGATGTCCTTCCAGGTCAGCCCCGCGCGTTCGAGGGCGAACAGCAGCAGGGCGGTCTGCCAGGACCCGTGGGCGATGCCGACCCTGCGCCCCCGGAGGCCGTCCAGGCCCCGGATGTCGGAGTCGGCCCTGACGATGAGCCGCCCGTTCTCCACCCGGGGCTCGGAGATCGCCGCGTAGACGATGTCCAGCCCGTGGCCCTGGGCGGTGATGGGCGGGGTGAAGCCGGTGCCGATGAAGTCGTAGCCGCCGTCGAAGAGGTGGTCGGCGTGGACGGTGGGCAGCCCGTCGGTGGGGGCGGGGCGCGCACCCTGGGGCAGGTCGCGCAGGTCCACCCACTCCACGTCGGGCAGCGTCCGTTCCAGGATGCCGCGGTGGCGCAGGACGAACAGCGAGTTGTTGTGCGGGAAGTACCCGACCTTGGTCATGGCGGTGCTCCTTGTGGTGGTGCGGCGGCTCAGCCGGTGGGGTTCTCGGGCAGGACGGCGTGTTCGGCGGCCAGGAGGCGGTGCGCCTCGGCCAGCGGTTCGTGGGCGGCCCAGGCGTGCACGTCCACCGGCTCGGCCAGGAAGCCGTGGTCGTGCAGGAACCGCTGCTGGCGGTCGAGCAGGTCCAGGCGCTCGGCGGACAGGTCCGGGGCCAGGTCGGTGTGGAACCCGTCGGCGTAGGCGCGGTCCACGCCCGCCGCCCCCGAGTGCGTCTCGGCGGCCAGGACGGCGCGCACCTCGTCGGGCCGGGTGGCGGCCCAGGCGGCCGCGCGCAGGGTCTGGACGAGGAACTCGGTGACCAGCCCGGGGTTCTCGGCCAGGGTGCGCTCGTGCACGGTGATGGGCCGCGGGGTGCCGTTGTTGACGCGTGAGCGCCGGTCGGGCACGGCGTCCAGGTCCACGGCGACGACCGCGCCGATCGCCGCGCCCTCCTCGGCGGCGCGGGCGCCCTTGACGTAGACGGCGTCGACCTCGCCCGCCGCGAGGGCGGACAGGCCGGGCCAGTTCCCGACCCGGGAGTCGGCTCCGACGGTGGGCTCGAACGCGGCCGGGACCTCGACCTGTCGGACGTCGTCGAGGGTGAGCCCGGCCAGGGCGAGGGCCCCCGCGAAGCCGTGCAGTGCCATGGCCCGGGGGAAGCCGCGGCCCGGGGTCGCGGCGCGGCCAGGGACGGCGACGCGCCGGCCGACCAGGTCGGCGGGTCCGGTGATGCCGGTGTCGGGGCGGGTGAGGACGGCCTGTCCCTCGTCGATCCAGGTGAGGCCGATGAGGCGGGTGGGGGCGCCCTCGGACCTGGCGGCCAGGGCCGGGACGCTGCCGCCCTCGCGGAACAGGCCGCGCAGGCGGTGGTCGAAGTGGTGGGCGGCGATCTCGGGCGGGGCGTCCTGGAGGACGCCGACGTCCAGGCCGTGTGCGGCGAAGCCGGAGGCGAGCCAGCCGAGGTTGAGGGCCAGCCCGCTGGCGGTGGGGACGGGGCAGCGGGTGTACCAGACGCGGTCCACACCGGGCGGCGGTGTGACTCCGGCGACCGCGGAGGCGTCGGTGACGGAGGTGGTCATGGATGCTCCTGAGCGGTGATGGGACGGGTGGTGGGTGGCGCCGGCTTCGGGGCGGCCGACCCCGCCCGGGGCCGAGGTGATGGCCGGGGCAGGCGGTGACGGACGGCGGGCAGTGGCGGTCGGTGACGGTCGGACGACCCGGAACCGGCGGACGGCGAAAGCCGAGCGGACGGGGCGGGCGAACGGCAGTAGCGGTGGCACTGGCGGCGGCGGTGGCGGTGGCGGTCGGACGATCCGGGGCCAACGGACCGCGAAGGCCGAGCGATCGAGGCAGGCGGACGGAAGCGGCGGCCGGGGTCGGCGGGCACGGGTGGTGGGTGTGGGCGGACGGGGTCGGCGGGTGGTCAGTGGGCGGCGGGGACGCCGAGTTCGGCGAGGAGGTCGCGGCGCAGGGCCAGCACGTCGGGGTCGTCGCGGTGGCGGGGGTGGTCCTCCGCCAGCTCCCGGTCCAGGGCGATGCGGCCCCCGCGCAGGATCAGCACGCGGTCGGCCAGCCGGACCGCCTCGTCCACGTCGTGGGTGACCAGCAGCACCGCCGGGCGGTGCCGGGCGCACAGTTCGGCCACCAGGTCCTGGGTCCGGAGGCGGGTGAGGGCGTCCAGGGCGGCGAAGGGCTCGTCCAGCAGCAGCAGTTCCGGTTCGCGGACCAGCGCCCGGGCCAGGGCGACCCGCTGGGCCTCCCCGCCCGACAGGGTCGCGGGCCAGGCCCGCGCCTTGTCGGCCAGGCCCACCTCGTCCAGCGCCCGCTCCCCGGCGGCCCGGGTGGCCGGGCCGCGCCGCCGCCCCAGGGTGACGTTGGCCAGTACCCGGCGGGCCGGGATCAGCCGCGGCTCCTGGTAGACGGTGGTGCGCCGGCGGGGCACGAGGACCTCGCCGGCGTCGGGCTCCTCCAGCCCGGCGAGGATGCGCAGCAGGGTGGTCTTGCCGGTGCCGCTGGGCCCCAGCAGCACCGTGAACGCCCCGCGCGGGATGTCCAGGTCGACGCCGTCCAGGACGGTCTTGGCTCTGAAGGCCTTGCGCAGTCCGCGCAGCCGCACGGCCGTGGTCATGGCGGTCCCTTCCGGGGTCTCAGCGGGCGGCGACATGTCCGCGCCAGGGCATGAGCAGCCGTTCCGCCAGGCGGATGGCGAGGTCGATGGCGATGCCGATGACGGCGTAGAGCAGGACGCACAGCACCATGTAGTCGGTGCGGTAGTACTGCTGGGCGAGGGTGACCAGGTAGCCGATGCCGGCGGTGGTGCCGATCTGCTCGGCGGCGATGAGGCCGGTCAGGCTCACGCTCAGGCAGATGCGCAGCGCCATGAGGATGCTGGGCAGCGCGGTCGGCACGATCACCTCGGCGACCAGGCGTGCCCGGCCCAGCCCGAGCCCTCGCGCCGCCTCCACGAGCCTGCGGTCGACCCCGCGTACGCCCAGGTAGGTGTAGGCGTACATGGGCGCCACCGCGGACACCGCGATGAGCACGACCTTGAAGGTCTCGTCCACTCCGAACCAGGAGATGAACAGCGGCACCAGGGCCAGGAACGGCACCGCCCGCAGGATCTGCATGGACGGGTCGACCAGTTCCTCGCCCAGGGCGGACAGCCCCGCGGCCACGCCCAGGACCAGCCCCGCCGACGCCCCCACCGCGACGCCCAGGGCGGCGCGGGTGAAGGAGGCGGCCAGGAATTCGGTGAGCTGGCCGGTGGCGACCAGTTCGCGCAGGGCCTGGAGCACGTCCGGCGGGGTGGACAGGACGGCCGGGTCCACCGCCCCGGAGCGAACGCCCCACCACCACAGCAGCAGGGCGGCCGCCGGGACGCTCAGCCGCAGCGCCAGCGACAGCGCGGGCGGGCGGCGGCGCGTCCCCAGGTGGGCGGGGCGCTCCAGGTCGTGGCCGGGGTCGGTGTCCGGGACGGCGGGGGCGTTGGACAGCACGCTCATGGTGGGCTCCGCTCGGAGGTGGTGCGGCTTCAGCCGGTGGCGGCGGACAGGTCGAAGACGACCTCGGAGGCGGTGACGGCCTCGGCGAGGATCCCGTGCTCGTGGAAGACCCCGCCGACGGTCTCGATGGCCGCCAGGTCCTCCCCGGTCGGGTACCGGAACTCGTGGGCCAGGCGCGTGGTCTCGATCGCGTCGTCCAGGCGGTCGCCGGTGCGGGCGGTGGGGCCCTCGTCCAGGAACACGTTCTGGAAGGCCTCGGGGTCCTCGTTGCCCTGGCGGACCAGCTCGTTGTAGACCTCGAAGAACACCTCCACGGCCTCGGGGTGCTCCTCCAGCAGTTCGACGCGGGCGGCGAACATGCCCAGGTCGGCGTCGTCCACGTCCTGGCCGGTCAGGATGGTCCGCGCGCCGTTGGCGACGGCCTCGGGGTAGGCGTCGACGATGGCCCACCAGGCGTCGATGTCGCCGGAGGCGAACGCGGCGGCGCCCTCCTGCGGGTCGAGGTGGACGCGTTCGACGTCGTCGGGCTCCAGGCCCTCGGCCTCCAGGGCGCGCAGCAGCAGGTACTCGCCCTTGCCCGCCCGGTTGACGGCGATGCGCGCGCCGACGAGGTCGTGGAGCGAGTCGGCGTCGCTGTCGGCCGGGACGACCAGGCCGTCGGCCAGGGGCGCCTCGGGGTCGGCGGTGTCGGCGACCATGAACACGCGCAGGTCGTCGCTGGTGGTCAGGGCTCCCACGGCGGGTGAGAGGGCGCCCTGCTGGATGTTGATGTCGCCGGTACGCAGCGCCTCGCTCGCGGCGGTGAAGGAGGCGTAGGAGCCGCCCCATTCGATGGTGGCGCCGACCTCGGCGAGGCGCTCCTCGAAGATGCCCTCGCGCTTGGCGTAGGCGAGGGGGCCGGCGTTCCCGGGGTCGATGAGGCGCAGGACCGCGCCCTCGCCGCCCTCCTCGGCGGCCCCGCCGGTGGCGGTGCAGGCGGCGGTCGTGACCAGGAGCGCGGCGGCCAGGGTGAGCACCGGGATGCGGCGAAGGGGCATGGCGGTCGCTTTCGGGACGGGGCCCTGGGGTGGGCCGGTGGACGTCCACACCGTATTTGCCACATCGTGGCAAAGTCAACCTTTCCAGTAGGTTTTCTGGGTAATAGGGTCGCGGCTCACGCCGACACGTGCTCCGACCTGGGATTCCCTACTCGGCGGGGTGCAGCAGCAGCCTCTGGAACGCGGGCGCGAACTCCCGGGCGATCCGGGCCAGCTCGGGGAACCGCTCCACCGGCAGGTCCTCGGCGTCGGCGCGCAGCGCCAGCGCCATCCGCACCCGGCCGGCCGCGTCCGTCAGCGGCACGGCCACGGTGCGCTTGCGGTCGGTGATCTCCCGGTCGTTGACCGCGTATCCCCGGGCGCGCACCTCCTCCAGCACGGCTCTGAGCCGGTCGGGGTCGGTGATGGTGTTCGCGGTCAGTCGTTCCAGCTCCAGCCGGGAGGGGTCGACCGAGGTGTCCCAGGCCATCAGGACCTTGCCCATCGCCGAGGCGTGCAGCGGGATGTAGACGCTCAGCCCCGACTCGGGGTCCACCGCCTCCCCGGCGATGACCACCGCGCGCGAACCGCTGCGGACGGCCAGGCCCGGCGACGTGCCGGTGGCCTCGGCCAGGCTCTCCATGAGGGGTTCGATCCGGTACAGGCCGCGGTGCCGGTACAGGGCGCGGCCCAGTTCGGCGACGGCGGCGCCGAGCCGGTAGCGGGAGGTGGCGGCGTCCTGCTCCAGGAAGCCCTCGGAGACCAGGGTGCGGGCCAGCCGGTGGGCCGTGCTGGTGCGCAGGTCCAGCAGCCGGGCGATGTCGGTGGCACCCAGTTCGGGGCCGTGGTCGCGGAAGCAGTGCAGCACCCGCAGCGCCCGGACCACCGCCTGCGACCCGGCGGGCCGGGACTCCTCCTCCATCGTTCGCCTCTCCTCGCGCTCCGGGCCCCCACCGCGGGACGCCCCGGCCTACCGGACCACGCACCACTGAACCACAGGGCGGCCCCGGAACGCCCTCCCAAATTCCCCACTCAATCGATAGGCTTTGCCGGGTGGAACTCCTCGTGGCCGCCCTGGCCGGATTCGCCGTCGCCGCGCTGACCGCCCCCGTCGGCGTCTCCGGGGCCGTCCTGCTGCTGCCCGTGCAGCTCAGCGCCCTGGGCATGCACGGCCCCCAGGTCAGCGCCACCAACCTGCTCTACAACGTGGTGGCCACCCCGCTGGGCATCGCCCGGCTCGCCCGGTCGGCGCGCGGGAACGGCGCGGAGATGCTCGTGGTGACGGCGGCCGCCGTGCCCTGCGCGGTCGCGGGGGCGGCGGTGCGGGTCACGTGGCTGTCGGACCCGCTGCTGTTCCGCGGCCTGCTCGGCGTGCTCCTGCTCGGCACGGGCGTGCGGCTGCTGTCCCCCTCCCGGCGGGACGCTCCCCCGCGTCCGGGACGCGAACGCGGCGGCCGCCGGCTGCTCGCGGCCGCGGCGGGCGGCGCCTCACTGGTGGGCGCGGCGGTGGGCATCGGCGGCGGGTCCCTGCTGTCGCCGCTGCTGATCGGGGTGGCGGGCTGGGTCACCGCGCGGGCCGCGGTGGTGGCGCTGACGACCACCTTCGCGACCTCGGTCGTGGGGCTGACCGCCTACGCGGTCTTCGACCGGGTCGGCTTCGGCGCGGCCCCGGCCGCCCCGGACTGGGAGACCGGCCTGGCCCTGGGCACGGGCGGTGCGCTGGGCTCCCTGGCGGGCATCGCCCTGTCGCGCCGGATGGGCGAGCGGCCCCTGCGCCTCCTGCTGGGCGCCCTCGTCTGCCTCACCGGCGCGGTCTACCTCGCCGGCCTGCTCACCTGATCCGCTCCGGGGCGCAGGAACGGGCCGCCCCGGGGTCCCGGGGCGGCCCGTCCGCGCGCTCAGGCGGTGATGCCCCAGCGCCGGCGCAGGGCGCGGTCGGCCCAGTTGAAGAACACGTCGATCACGATGCCGATGACCAGGACGATGATGATGTAGCTCAGCAGCCGGTCGGCGTCGTTGAGCTGGCGGGCCTGGCTGAGCGCCCAGCCGATGGAGTTCTGCTGGTTGATGATCACCAGCAGCTCGCCCGCCATCAGGGACCGCCAGGCGAACGCCCAGCCCTGCTTGAGCCCCGTGACGAACATCGGCAGCGCCGCCGGGATGATGAGCACCGTGTACCGCTGCGCCCCGCGCAGCCCCATGACCTGCCCGGCGCGCAGCAGCGTCGGCGGCACGTAGTCGATGCCGGACACGAGCCCGCCCGCGATGGAGGGGGCGGCGCCCAGCACGATGACGAACATGATCGCCGACTCGCTGATGCCGTACAGCAGCATCGCGAAGGGGAACCACACGATCGACGGCATGGTCTGGAGCCCGGTGATGAGCGACCCGATGGCCGCCCGCAGCGGCTTGAACTGCGACACCGCCAGCCCGATGACCACGCCCACGGCCAGCGCCAGCGCGAACCCCGTGAGGGCCCGGCGCATGGTCACCTGCACCGCCGTCCAGAACTCCGGCGTGGTGATCTCGCCGAACAGGGCGGGCAGCACCCTGTCCGGGCCGGGGAACACGAACTCGGTCCGCCACCCCGACCACACCACGGCCTGCCAGGCGGCCAGTACCAGGACCACGGCGACCAGCTTGGGCCAGGTCGCCGACCACAGCACGCGGGCCCTCGCGCCGAGCCCGGTCGCACCGGTGCCGCGCGCGGGCTGGAGTTCGAGGGCGTCCAGCCCGTGGACCTCGCGGTCCCGGTCCCTCACGTCGGCGTCAGGCATGGCGGGAGACCTCCTCGCGGAGCCGGTCGGTGATGGCGGCGGCCTGGGCCGCGATGGGCGCGGAGTCGATGCGGCGGGGCCGCTCGCCCTCCACGGGGAACTCGGAGATGACCCGGCCCGGGCGGCTGGACAGCAGCACGACCCGGTCGCCCAGGCGCACCGCCTCGCGCACGTTGTGGGTGACGAAGAGGACGGTCAGCCCCTTCTCCTGCCAGATCCGCTCCAGCTCGTCGTGGAGGATGTCGCGCGTCATGGCGTCCAGGGCGCCGAAGGGCTCGTCCATGAGCAGCACGTCGGCGTCCTGGGCCAGGGCGCGGGCCAGGGCGACGCGCTGGCGCATGCCGCCGGACAGCTCGTGGGGCTGCTTGCGCTCGAACCCGGTCAGGCGCACCAGGTCCAGGAGTTCGGCGACCCGCCGCCGGCGCTCGGCCCGGGGCACCTTGTTGACCTTCATCGGCACCTCGATGTTGGCCCCGACGCTCAGCCACGGGAACAGCGCGGCCTCCTGGAACATCATGGAGACCCGGTGGTCCCCGACGTCCACGGTGCCGGTGGTGGGGCGGTCGAGTCCGGCGACGAGGGAGAGCAGCGTGCTCTTGCCGCAGCCGGAGGCCCCCACGATGGACAGGAACTCCCCGGTGCCGACGGTGATCGACATCCCGTCGATGGCGGTCACGGCACCGCTGCCGTGGCCGAACACCTTGGAGATGCCGTCGATCTCGACGGCGGCGGTACGCGGGGGCGTGTCGGTGACGGCGGTCATCAGGGCGCCTCCCCTTCCAGCCCGGCGACCGGCTCTCGGCCGTCCTCGGCGAGGAGGGCGTTGAGCGGGTCCAGGGCGTAGATTCCGGTCAGGTCGACGGGGTCGAGCAGGCCGACGGCCTCGGCCCTCTCGGCTCCGGTGAGCAGTGAGTCCGCGGCGGGGTCGACGGTGAAGGCGATGTTGTCGAGCGCCGCGGCGGTGAGGTCGGGATCGGGCGTGCTCCCGGTGATCTCCTCCAGGTGGGCGGAGACGGCCCGCAGGGTGGCGTCCGGGTCGTCGTTGACCAGGTCGACCGCCTCGACGTGTCCGCGCAGCAGGTCCTCGACCCGTTCGGGGTGCTCCCGGAGCAGGTCGGCGGAGACGACGAGGTGGGTGGTGACGAACTCCCCGCCGGGCCACAGGTCGGCCTCGTCGACGAGCAGGTGCGCGTCGTCCTCGGCGAGGACGCGGCCGAGGAAGGGCTCGGGGAGCCAGGCCCCGTCGATCTCGCCGAGCGCGAAGGCGTCGACGGTCTCGGGGTTGCTCTGGGGGACGATGGACAGGTCGCCGCCACCGGCGGTGTCGGTGTCCCAGCCCTGTTCGCGGGCGAACCAGCGCAGCGCCACGTCCTGGGTCCCGCCGAGCTGGGGCGTGGCCAGGGTGGTGCCGCGCAGGTCCTCGACGTCGTCGATGCCCTCCCGGACCACGAGGCCGGTGCCGCGGGTGGCGGCACCGGCGACGATGCGCAGGGCCTGCCCCTCGGACTGGTGCCAGCCGTTGACGGCCGGGCTGGGCCCCAGGTAGGCGGCGTCGATCTCGCCGGAGAAGAGGGCGTTGACGGCGTCGGGGCCGCTGTTGAAGGTGCGGGTGTCGAAGGCGGTGTCGCCCAGGGCCCGGGCGAAGATCCCGTCCTCCACCCCGACCAGCGCGGGGGCGTGGGTGAGGTTGGGGAAGTAGCCCAGGGTCAGCGTGTCGTCCCGCTCGGGGTCCGCGGCGCATCCGGTGGCGGCCGCGCCCAGGACCAGCAGGACCGCGGCCGCGGTCCGCAGGGGCGGGGAGGGCACACGCATGAGGAGTCCTTTTCGGGTGCGGTCTGGCAACGGACAAAACTCTACTTAATAAGTAGGATTTGTGAAAGTCACCGCGCACCCCGGCCGGAGCACGGGATTCCCGGGGCCCGAGGCCCGGACGCCCTCCCCGCCCCGACCACGCCGAGTCCCGCAGAGAAAGCGCAGCTCAGAGCGGTGCGCCGACACGAATCCCCTCGTGGGGGCCGCGCCGCCACCGGCGGCCGCCACAGAAAGTGATCCAGGTCACTTTCTGTGGCGGCGCCCCGCCGGGTCAGAACCCGGCGACCTCTTCCCGGTCGAGCCCGGTCAGCACCCCGTTGAGCAGGTCGAGCGCGTAGATGCCCTCCAGGTCGACCGGGTCCAGCAGGCCGACCCCCTCCGCGTGCTCGGCGCCGCCGCGCAGCGACTCCGCGACCGGGTCGACGGTGAAGGTCATGTTGCCGAACGCGGAGGCGACCACCTCGGCGTCCAGCTCGCCGCCGGTCAGCGACTCCAGGTGGGCGATGGCCGCGGCCCGGGCCTCCTCGGGGTTGTCATTGATCCAGTCGACCGTCTCGACGTGCCCGCGCAGCAGGCCCTCGACGACCTCGGGGTTCGCCTCCAGGAAGTCGGCGTTGACGATGAGGTGGGTGGTGACGAACTCGCCGCCGGTCTCGGGCCACAGGTCGGCCTCGTCGACCAGCAGGTGGCCGCCGCCCTCCTCGACCAGGCGGCTCAGGTGGGGCTCGGGGACCCACGCGCCGTCGATCTCGCCGAGCAGGAAGGTGTCGATGATCTCCGCGTTGTCCTGGGGCAGGATCGACAGGTCGCCGCCGCCCTCGGTGTCGACCTCCCAGCCCTGCTCCCGGACGAACCAGCGCAGCGCCACGTCCTGGGTGTTGCCCAGCTGCGGCGTGGAGAGGGTGGTGCCGGGCAGGTCCTCGACGCTGTCGATGCCCTCGCGGACGACCAGCCCGGCGCCGCGCGAGGTGGACCCGGCGATGATGCGCAGGGCCGTGCCGTCCGACTGCGACCAGCCGTTGATGGCCGGATTGGGGCCGATGAACGTCGCGTCGATCTCCCCGGCGAACAGGGCGTTGATCGCGTCGGGGCCGGCGTTGAAGGTCTGGGTCTGCAACTCGACGTCGCCCAGCGCCTCGGCGAGGGTCCCGTTCTCCACGCCGACCAGGGCCGGGGCGTGGGTGAGGTTGGGGAAGTAGCCGAGGGTCAGGGAGTCGGCCGGGGCGCCGTCGCCGGACCCGCCGCCGTCCTCCGCTCCCCCGCACGCGGTCGCGGCCAGGCTGAGCGCCAGGGCCGCCGCGGCGGCGGAGAGCACGGTGGTGCGCTTGCTCATCTCGGGATTCCTCTTCACGACGTAGGGGGAGGCCGGAGCGACCAGGAAAAACCATACTTAATTAGTAGGATTAGTAGGAACTCAATCGACGGTGATCCAGCTCACAAAAGCTTGCGCAGAGGGTCCGGGCCGGGAACGCCGTGAGGGGCGGCGGGGCGCACGGCCCCACCGCCCCTCACGGTGTGCGGGGTCCCGCGCCGCCCGCCGGAGAGACGAGCCGGGGGCGGCGCGGAGCCCTGGTGTGAGCGGGGCCCGCCGGGCCCCTCTCGGTGTCGTCGCCGGGTGCTACTCGGCGGTCTCGATGACGTTGCCCTCGGCGTCCACGGCCAGGACGACGCCCTGCCAGGACTCCTTCACGAACTCCAGGACGCGCTCGTCGTGCAGCAGGTCGGCCAGGAGCCGAACGCGCTCGTCCTCGGCGTTCTCCTCCAGGGCCACCAGGCCGTTGGCGTAGGCCTGCACGTAGTCGTCGCCCTCGGGCTCCCAGGCCAGGACGTTGCTCTCCTCGGGCAGGTTCGCCTCGATGGCGTAGTTGCCGTTGACGACCGCGGCGTCCACGTCGGCGATGGCGCGCGGCAGCTGCGCGGCCTCCAGCGGCGTGACGGTGATGTCCTTGGGGTTGTCGGTGATGTCGTTCTCGGTGGCCAGCTCGCCGGCCTCCGGGTCCACCTCGATGAGGCCCTCGGTCTGGAGGATGCCCAGGGCGCGGTTGAGGTTGGCCGGGTCGTTGGGCACGGCGATCTCGGCGCCCTCGGGCAGGTCGGCGACGCTCTCGACGCTCTCGGAGTACAGGCCGAGGCGCTCGATGTGCACGTCGGTGATGTAGGTGAAGTCGGCGTCGGGGCCGTTGGCCGCCCACTCCTCCAGGTAGGTGCGGTGCTGGAAGTAGTTCGCGTCCAGCTCGCCCTCGACCAGGAGGGTGTTGGGGGTGTTGTAGTCGGAGATCTCCACGATCTCCAGGTCCAGCCCGGCCTCCTCGGCGAGGTTCTCGTCGATGAAGGCGAGGATGTCGCCGTGCGGGACGGGGCTGACGCCCACGCGCAGCACCTCCGCCGCGCCCTCTCCCCCGTTGTCCTCCGCGGCCTGCTCACTGGGGGCGCCGCAGGCGGTGAGCGCCAGGGTGACAGCGGCGGCGGCACCGATGACGGCTGAGGTCGTGCGCATGTGCGCTCCTTCGTGATCGTGAGGGTGGGGATCGCGGGGGGTTCCGCCGCACCGGTGCGCGACCGGCGCTCGGGTGGGACCGGAGGGTCCGATGGGACATCCGATGACCCAATGGAAGACTATCCCACCTCCTTGGTAGGAAATCTCCCGGCCACCCCCCGCGCCGCGTGGCATCGGCCACAGGGGGACAAGATTACCAACTAATACGGTAGCTAATATCGAGAATAGGCCGCATCATGGAGTCATGCCCACCGCACACACCGCCACAGCCGAGACCGAGGCCCGGCCCGCACGCCCGGCCCTGACCGCCGTTCCCGGCCCCCGGGAGACCCCTGGCGCCGACTCGGGCGAGCACTCGCTCCTGGGCGTGCTGCCCCTTCCCGAGAGCGGCAAGTACATGCTGGTGTACGGGGTCGTCGTGGACGAGCCCCACACCCGGGTCCGCCCCCTGCCGCCCGCCGGCGGCCTGCTCCTGGACCGCAACGCCCGCCGGGTGTGGTCGGACGGGCGCGAGGTGGAGCTGACCTACCAGGAGTACGAGCTGCTGGAGTGCCTGACCGGCTCCCCCGGCCGCGCGATCACCCGCACCGAGCTGATGGAGCGGGTGTGGGGCGCCGCGGAGGGGATGCACTCGCGCACCATCGACGTGCACATCCACCGGCTGCGCCGCAAACTCGGCCCGGCCGGGGACCTCATCGCCACCGTGCGCAGGGTCGGCTACATCTACCGGGGGCCGGGCGCGCCCTCCGCCGAGGCCTGACCGCCGGCGCGGCGGGCGGGCCCCGACGCGGCACGGCGCACCCGGCCGCGCGTCAGGCCCGCCCGCGCACCCGGCGCTCCGGGCTGCGCGTGGGCGTGTCCCGCGCCAGGCGCTCCACCACCTTCTCTGCGATGTCGCCCAGCACGCGGACCTCCTCCGGGGTGAGCAGGTCGATGAAGTGCTCCCGCACCGTCGCCACATGGGCGGGCGCGGCGGCCTCCAGGACCTCCCGCCCGTGACCGGTGAGCGCGATCTCGCTGCCGCGGGCGTCCTCCTCCGCCTCCAGGCGCCGGACCAGGCCGCGCTTCTCCATCCGGGAGACGTGGTGGGAGAGCCGGGAGGTGGACCAGAGCATGCGGGCGGCCATCTCACGGGTGCGCAGCCGGTTCCCGGCGGCCTCGCCCAGGTTGGACAGCACGTCGTAGTCCGCGTCCGAGAGCCCGTCCTCGGCGAAGTCGCGAGTGATCCGCAGGTCGAGCAGGGCGCGCATGCGCCGGTAGCCGCGCCAGGCGCGGGCCTCGGGGGCGGTGAGCCAGCGTGGTGGTTCCATGCCCCCACCCTAGCGTTGACATGTCACCAAGACTCCCCCTACATTGGTGACACGTCACCGGGATATCGGCTTCTTGGTGACACATCACCAAAGGAAAGCCATGTCCTCCCTCCCCCTCCGGTACACCGCCCTCACCGCCGGCCTCGCGCTCTTCGGCCTCGGGGTCGCCCTGATGGTCCGCGCGGACCTGGGGATGTCCTCCTGGGACGTGCTCCACCAGGGCCTGGCCCACCGCACCGGCCTGCCGTTGGGCGGGGTCGTGATCGGGGTCGGCGCGCTGGTACTGCTGCTCTGGCTCCCCCTGCGCCAGCGGCCGGGTCCCGGCACCGTCGCCAACGTGCTGCTGGTCGGCCCGGCCGTGGAGGTCTCCCTGGTCCTGCTCCCCGATCCGCAGTCCCTGCTCTGGCGCTGGGCCCTGCTGGCGGCGGGCGTCGTGCTCACCGCCGCGGCCACCGCCCTCTACGTCGGCGCGGGACTGGGCCCGGGCCCCCGGGACGGGCTGATGACCGGCCTGGCCGCGCGCGGCCTGAGCATCGCCCGGGCGCGCACCGCGATCGAACTGTCCGTCCTCGCCCTGGGCTGGCTGTTCGGCGGCTCGGTGGGCGTCGGCACCGTGCTCTTCGCCCTCGCCGTCGGCCCGCTCACCCAGGCGTTCCTGTCCGTGCTCCGCACCGGGGAACCCCTCCCCGCCCCCGCTCCCGTCCGCTCGCCCTCGAAGAACTGAGGAGGCACTCCCATGCCCCGCCTGATGATCCTCTCCGCCAGCACCCGACCCACCAGCCCCGGCCCCTCGATCGCCTCCTGGGTGACCGGGCGCGCGGTACGCGACGGCGTGTTCACCCCCTTCACCGTGGACCTCGCCGAGCTGGCGCTGCCCTTCCTGGACGAGCCGGGCTCCCCCTCCCAGGACGCGCCCGTGCACCCGCACACCAGGGCGTGGAGCGCGACGGTCGACTCCGCCGACGCCTTCGTGTTCGTGGTGAACGAGTACAACCACTCGTACACCGCCCCGCTCAAGAACGCGGTCGATTTCCTCTTCCACGAGTGGCGGCGCAAGCCCGTGGGCTTCGTCGGCTACGGGATGTCCTCGCGGGGGATGCGCGCGGTGGAGGCGTTCCAGCCGGTGGCGGCGGCCCTGGGCATGGTCCCGGCGGCCCCGGTCGTCACGGTCGGGCTGCGCGACGACCTGGACGGGGCCGGGGTGTTCCGGCCCGGCGCGGCCCTGGACTCCGCGGCCGACGCGATGCTGCGCGAGCTGGGCGGCCTGGAGCGGGCACTGTCCGGGCTGCGCGCCTCGGCGGCCGCCTGACCCCGGGACAGGGCGAGGGGGCGGGCACCGGCCCGCCCCCTCGCGCGTCCGCGCTCCGGCTCAGAAGGAGAAGCCGCGGAACAGCAGGAACGCCAGCACCAGGCCCACCAGCAGGTTGAACACGGTGGCCAGGGCGAAGACGCCGATCGGCCGCCAGCCGGCCTCGCGCAGCGAGCCCGCCCTGAACTCCAGGCCGATGCTGGTGAACGCCGCGATGAGGAACCAGTCGCGCAGCGCCTTGGCTGTGTCCAGGCCGTCCTGGGCGCCGTCGCCCCCGGTGTTGGCCCAGACCGTGGCGATGACCGAGGCGGCCAGGAAGCCCAGTACGAACTTGGGGAACCGCTCCCAGAGGGTCGTCAGGCCCGGGCGGGCGGCGGCGCCCTCCCCGGCGGGGGCGGCCTTGACGGCGAAGTAGGCGGTGAGCAGCACCGCCACCACGCCCATCAGGACGTTCTGGGTGGACTTGACGATGGACGCGATCTGGAGCGCGTCCTCGCCGACGATCGCGCCGGCCGCGGCGACCGCCGCGGTGGTGTCGATGTTGCCGCCGATCCAGGCGCCGGCCTGGGCGTCGTCGAGGCCCAGCACGCCGACCAGCCAGGGCAGCAGGAAGATCGACGGGACGGCGAACAGGATGACCAGGCTCGCGGTGTAGGCGAGCTGCTCGCGGCGGGCCTGCACGGCGCCGGCGGCGGCGATCGCGGCGCTGACGCCGCAGATGGAGACCGAGGAGGCCAGCAGCGCGCGCAGCCGGTCGTCCAGGCCGAACCGGCCGCCGAGCCACCAGGTGAACAGGAACACCGCGGTGACCAGGAACAGCGCTTGGAGGATCGCGGGGCCCGCGGCCCGGACGATGACGTCGAGCAGGACGGTGGAGCCCAGCAGGACCAGGCCGGTCTTGATGAAGAACTCGGTGCGGAAGGCCGGGGCCAGGCGGTCGCGCACGCCGGCCAGGGTGAGCACCAGGTTGCCGAGCAGGCCCAGCAGGATGGCGTAGACCGGGTACTCGACGGCCTCGGCGAACCCGGCCAGGGCCGTTCCCGCCGCGGCCTCGGGGACCCAGGAGGTGAGGAACCGGGTGGTGGCGGCCAGCGCCAGGACAACGGCCAGGCCGACGGCGGCCCAGGCCGGGGAGGCGCCGCCGCGGACCGCCGGGGCGTCCGCGCCGCCGCTTCCGGTGGTGTCCTCGGTGGCGGTGGCGCCCTGCCCTGCCGCCTCCGGCGGGCCCGGGTCCGCCTCGGTCCGCACCGTCTCGGCCCCGGCGGCCCCGGTGGCCTGCTCGGGGGTCTCGTCGCCGGGGGCGGGGGTCGCGTCGCTCACGGGATCAGCCCCGCCGGGATGGCGCCGACCAGGGCGAGGCCGAGCAGGACGAGTCCGGTGATGGTGGCGGCCCAGTCCTCGCCGAGGCGGCGACGGGGGCGTTCGGGGCCGGTGGGGGGTGTCTCGCTCATGGTCCTTCTCTGTTTCTCCGGGTGCCGGTGTCGGGGCGCCCTGGGGTGGGGGACGCGGCGGGGGCGCCGCCAGTTCTCTACAAAACCTACTGATTTAGTGTAATTAAGGGCCGCGCGGAGCGCCAGACCCGGGCGGACACCCGTCCGCCCGGGTCTCACCGCGCTCCGGACCGGGTCAGGGCCGGGGTTCGAGGACCGGGAGCCCCTGGGCCCGCCAGGCGCGGAAGCCCCCGACGAGGTCGGTGGCCCGGCTCAGGCCCAGCTCCTGGAGCTGGGCGGCGGCCAGGCTGGAGGCGTAGCCCTCGTTGCAGAACAGCACGATGTGCCGGTCGGCGGAGTCCGCCTCGGGCACCCGGTCCGGACTGGTCGGGTCCAGGCGCCACTCCAGGACGTTGCGGTCGATGACCAGGGCGCCGGGGATCTCCCCCTCGGTCTCGCGGTTGACGGCGGGCCGGGTGTCGACCAGCAGCGCGCCCGCGCACTGGGCGGCCAGGGCCTCGGCGGGCGAGAGGCGCTCCAGGCGGGCGCGCCTGCCGTGGAGGAGACGGTCGACCGCGCTCACCGGACCCCCTCGCGGGCCGGGACGCCGTCCAGGGTCGGTGCGCCGGGCTCGGGGTCGGTGGTGAGGACGCTGTCGGTGCGGCGCAGGGCGCCGTCGCCGCCCACCTCGTAGTAGTGCATGGCCGTCAGCGGCGGGGAGTAGGCGTGCACGCTGACGGCGGGCGCATCGGAGGCGTTGACGACGTCGTGGACGTGGCCCAGCGGGAAGCGGCCGCCCCCGCCGTCGGCGAGGGTGCGCTCGCGCAGCCCGCCGGCCCAGTAGCGCTCGACCAGCTCGCCGGCGACGACGGTCAGGGCGCCCAGGGAGCCCGCGTGGTCGTGCAGCCGGGTGGACTGGTCGGGGGTCCAGGAGATGAGCCAGACGTCGGTGTGGTCGTCCGCGTGCAGGCGCACCGACCAGCGGTTCTCGGCGTCGAAGCGGATCTCGTGCAGACCCCGGCGGACCTCTTCGGCCACTTCGGCGGTCAGCGCCGCCAGGCGGTCCAGGGTGAGCGGTGTGGGTGCGGTGGCGATGTCGGCGGTCATGGGCTTCGTCTTCTTCTCACTGCTGCGGCGGACGGGGTCGGGTGCGGGCGGCGCGGCGCGCCGGCCGCTCACCGACAGCGTTCGTCGAAGGTGAGCGACCTCCGCCAGGTCCGCGGCGGGTGTACCGGAGTGCTGACTGCCATGCACCGCAGTAAACCACATTCCCTACAGGTTTAGTCGGCATACTCCCGCGCCACGCGCGTCGCACCCGCACCGGACACACCCCCCGACCTCGCCCGAGGGCGCCCCGCCGAAGATTTCCTACTTTTCTGGTTGACAAAATGTGATTAGCGCTCCAGCCTGGAGAGGGGGCCGACGGAATCGCGGAGCCGCCGGCCAGGACCCGCCGCACCCGCGGCGTCCGCCCGGACCACCCCGCCGGGCGGACGCCGCGAGGCCGGTCCCCACGCCCCGGGCCGGGAGGGCCGCCGTGCGCGGAGCGGCCCGCCACCCCGGCCCGGGGCGTGCACACCCCCGCCGCCCGAGACCTCCGCACCGAACGCCACGCCGAAGATCGGGCACCACCGCCCGTCGCAGGCCGACCCGTGCTGTAATTCCACACAATTCCGGTAGGTATTCACAGGTCAGTGTGCGCCACAAGCAGGAGGTTCCCCGTGTCCGAGACGATCACCGGCCCCGCCCGAGGCACGGCCGACGACCGGGCGCCCGCCCGGGTCCTGGCCACCGACGCCGAGGCCCTGGACGCCGTACGCGACCTGCTCCCCCGCCTGGCCGAGGGCGCCGCCGCCCGCGACCGGGACCGCACGCTCCCCCGTGAGCAGGTGCTCGCGCTGTCGCGCTCCGGCCTGCTGGGCATCACCGTGCCGCGCTCCCTGGGCGGCGCCGGCGTGCGCGCCGCCACCGTCGCCGAGGTGCTGCGCCTGCTCGGCACCGCCGACCTCAGCCTCGCCCAGATCCCCCAGCCGCACTTCGCCTTCCTCAACGCCGTGCGCCTGCGCGGCGGCCCCGCCGCCCGCGAGCGGGTGTTCGGCGACGTCCTGGCCGGGGCACTGCTCGGCAACGCCCAGGCCGAGCGCTCGGGGAGGACCGCGCACACGCACGCCACCCGGCTGGAGCGCGACGGCGAGGAGTGGTGTCTGGAGGGCACCAAGTACTACGCCACCGGCTCGCTGTTCGCCGACTGGCTCGCGGTCGTCGCCCCCGCCGAGACCCCCGGCGGCCCGCGCCCGCACATCGCCCTCGTGCCCGCCTCCGCCCCCGGGGTCCGGATCGAGGACGACTGGAACGGGATGGGCCAGCGCACCACCGCCAGCGGCACCGTGCACCTGTCCGGGGTGCGGGTGCCCGGCGCGCTGGTGCTGGAGCAGTACCGCACGTTCGAGGCCCCCACCACGTTCGGCGCGTTCGCCCAGCTGCTGCACACCGCCATCGACGTCGGCGCGGCGCGCGGGGCCCTGGACGCGGCCGCAGAGTTCGTCCGCACCAAGAGCCGCCCCTGGTTCGAGAGCGGGGCGGACACCGCGGCGGAGGACCCCCTGCTCGTCCACCGGTTCGGCGAGCTGGAGGTCCGGGTCCGCGCCGCCGAGGCGCTGCTGGCCACCGCCGCCGCCCGGGTGGACACCGCCGACGCGGTCCTGGCCCAGGACTCACCCGAGGCCGGGGACGCCACCGCCGAGGCCTCCCTGGCGGTGGCCGCCGCCAAGGTCGCCGGCGGCCGGACCGCCGTGGAGGTGTCCTCGGCGCTGTTCGAGGTGGCCGGGACCCGCGCCACCGCCCAGAGCGAGAACCTGCACCGGTTCTGGCGCGACGCCCGCACCCACACCGTCCACGACCCGGAGCGCTGGAAGGTCCAGCACCTGGGCGAGTACTCCCTCAACCGGCGCCGCCCCCCGCGGCACGGGCAGATCTGACCCGCGACGACCGCCCCGTCCCGACCGCGTCCGACCGACCGACACACCGAACCCGAAGGCCCGCCATGACCACCACCGTCCTCGTCGGCAACCCCCGACCGCACTCGCGCACCGCCACCGCCGGGCTGGCCGTGGCCCGCCACGCCGCCCGGGCCGCCGGGCTCCCCGAGCGGGCCGACCTGCTCGAACTCGCCGGCCTGCAACCCCTGCTGCTCACCCCCGGCCCGCCGCTGGACGTGGCCGCGGCCCTGGAGCAGGTGCGCGCCGCCGAGCTGCTGGTCGTGGCCAGCCCCACCTACAAGGCCACCTACACCGGACTGCTCAAGGTGTTCCTGGACCTGCTGCCCCCGGGCGGCCTGGCCGGGGTCACCGCGGTCCCGGTGCTGGTGATGGCCTCGCCCGCGCACACCCTCGCGGTGGACGTGCACCTGCGGCCGCTGCTGCTGGAGCTGGGCGCGACGGTGCCCGCCGCCGGAGTGGCGCTGCTCCAGGACACCGTCCCCGCCGGGGGCCCGGACGTCCCCGCCCCGCTGCTGGACGAGGTGCTCGCCCCCTGGGCCGGGGCCGCCGCGCCGGCGCTGCGCGCGACCGCCCGGGCCACCGCGTCCTGAACCCGCCGTCCCACCACCCCGGGAGAGTCCGTTGAGTGCCACCGAGACCGTCCCCCCGCCCTCGACCGAGGCCGGCCGTTTCCGCGCGACGCTGCGCAACCACCCGGCCGGGGTCGTCATCATCACCGCCGCCGTGGAGGGGCGGCCCGTGGGGCTGACCGCCACCTCCTTCACCAGCGTGAGCCTGGACCCGCCGCTGGTGTCGTTCTACATCGCCGACTCCTCGACCACCTGGCCGGCGCTGCGGCTGGCCGGACAGTTCGGTGTGCAGCTGCTGGGCGAGGAGCAGTCGGAGCTGGCCACCCGGTTCGCGAGCAGGGGGGCGGACCGGTTCGCCCCGCCGACGGCCTGGCGGCCCGGCCCGTCGGAGGTCCCGCTGCTGGACGGGGCGGTGGCGTACCTGGTGTGCGACCGCTTCGACACCCGGCTGATCGGCGACCACTGGCTGGTGGTCGGCCGGGTGACGCACACGCTGGTGCTGGAGGACCCGCGGCCGCCGCTGGTCTACCACCGCGGGGCGTTCGGCGGCGTGGCACCGCTGGCCTGAAGCACTCCGCGGGACGCGAGGGGAGGGGCGCCCGCGGGCGCCCCTCGCCCGTGACAGAACGGACGGCGCGGGCTAAATTCGTTGGGAACCCCGACTAATTCCTTCACCGCGGAGTCCCGATGCCCCTCGTCGCCGGAATCGACAGTTCGACCCAGTCCTGCAAGATCGTGGTCTGCGACGCCGGTGACGGGAGCGTGGTGCGCGAGGCGCGCGCCCCGCACCCGGACGGCACCGAGGTCCACCCGCGCGCCTGGTGGGCGGCGCTGGAGGAGGCCTCGGCGGGCCTGCTGGACGGGGTCGCGGCCGTCGCGGTGGCCGGCCAGCAGCACGGCATGGTGACCGTGGACGGGGACGGCGAGGTGGTGCGCGAGGCCCTGCTGTGGAACGACACCCGTTCGGCCGGGGCCGCCGAGGACCTCATCGCCGAGCTGGGCGGGCCCCGGGCGTGGGCGGAGGCGGTGGACAACGTCCCCGGCGCCTCGCTGACGGTGTCCAAGCTCCGCTGGTTCGCCGAGAACGAGCCGGAGGCCGCCGCCCGCGCGACCGGGGTGATGCTGCCGCACGACTGGCTGACCTGGCGGCTGACCGGCCGGGAGGGCGCCCCGGCCACGGACCGGGGCGACGCCTCCGGGACCGGGTACTGGTCGGCGAGCGGCGGCGGGTACCGGACGGACCTGCTGGTGCGGGCGTTCGGGCGGGAGCTGGACACCCCGCGGGTGGCGGCGCCCGCCGAGACGGTCGGATACACCCCGGGCGGGGCGGTGGTCGCCCCCGGCACCGGGGACAACATGGGCGCGGCCCTGGGTCTGGGGCTGCGGCCGGGCGACGCGGTGGTGTCGCTGGGGACGAGCGGGACGGTGTTCGCGGTGAGCGAGACCCCGGTCCGCGACGCCTCCGGCACCGTGTGCGGGTTCGCCGACGCGACCGGGCGCTACCTGCCGCTGGTGTGCACCCTCAACGCAGCCCGGGTGCTGACCGCGACCGCGGGGCTGCTGGGCACCGACCCGGCCGGGCTGGACGCGCTGGCGCTGGCCGCCGAGCCGGGGGCGGGCGGGCTGGTGATGCTGCCCTACCTGGACGGCGAGCGCACCCCGGCGCTGCCCGCGGCCGCCGGATCGCTGCACGGGATGCGCCGGGACAACATGACGGCCGCCCACCTGGCGCGGGCCGCGGTCGAGGGGATGCTCTGCGGGCTGGCCGACGGGCTGTCCGCGTTGACCGACCGGGGCGTGCCGGTGCGCCGGGTGCTGCTGGTGGGCGGGGCCGCGCGTTCGGAGGCGGTGCGCCGGGTGGCGGCGACCGTGCTGGACGCGCCGGTGGCGGTGCCCGAGCCCGCCGAGTACGTGGCGCTGGGCGCCGCCCGCCAGGCCGCCTGGGCGCTGGCGGGCACCGACGCCCCGCCGGAGTGGAACGCCGGGGGCATCGCGGAGGAGGTCGGGGCCTCCCCCGCCCCGCAGGTGCGCGCCCGCTACGCCGAGGTCCGCCGCGCCGTCCACGGGGTCTGACCGTCGGGGACCCTCAGCGGGGGCCCGCGGTGGCGGTGGCCGGGGCCGCCCACAGCAGGGGGGCGGCGGCCGGGTCGCCGGTGGCGCGCCAGCGGTCCAGGCGGGTGCGCTGCCAGTCGGCCAGCACGCGCACCGGCGCGGGGGCGTCGTGGGCGGCGTCCACGGCGGCGATCAGCTCCGTGAGCGGCCGCTCCCCGGCCGGGACCCCGCCGAAGCGGTGGAAGGCGGCGTTGGTCGGCAGCGCCCACCGGGCCGCGGTGACCAGGTCGGCGCCGTTGCGCAGCAGCGCCGAGGCGGGGCCGAAGGGTTCGGCGAACCGGGTGTCGGCGCCGCTGTCGCAGGCGATGAGCGCCACCCGCGCCGGGGACGGCCACACCTCGTGCCCGGGCCGGCCGTCCGGGGTGCCCAGCAGCAGGTCCTTGGCGCTGAGCGGGCGGTGCCCGCGCACCGGTTCGGCGTGGCCCCCGGTGTCGGCGGTGCAGCACAGGTGGAGCAGGGTGTCCTCGCTCTGGCCCTCCTCCACCGGGGCGGAGGTGGCGTGGCCGACGTAGAGCAGGCGGCGCGCGCCCGCGCGCAGGGCTCCGCTCAGCCAGTGGCGGTCCTGGTCGGTGCGCCGTAGCGCCTCGTGCGGCGCGGCCACCCGGGGCAGCATGTCGTCGGCGGCGCGGTGGGCCTCGACCAGGGCGAGCACGTCCGGGTCGGTGCCCGGCCGCCCCAGCACCGAGCCGAGTTCCGCGTCGGCGCGAAAGCCCGGTACGCGTGGGTCCAGGACCAGCACCGCCAGCCCTTCGGGCGCGGGCTCCGGGCGGGGGCCGGCGGTGAGGGCGGCCGGGGCCGCCAGGGACACGTCGGCGAGGTCGAGCAGGCGGGTGCCGTCGGGGCCCGCCGCCAGCAGTTCCCAGGGGACGCGGCCGGTGCGCGGGGACGGCTGGACCCGTACCAGGGGACGCATGCCCAGCCCCCGGGCGACGGTGCGGATCTGGTCGGTGAGCTCGGCGGGCCAGAGCACCTCGGACAGGCGGGAGGCCAGGGCGTGCTCGGCCGCCGGGTCGGCGAGCGCGCCGCCCAGGGCCGCGGCGATCCCCTCCGGCCCCGGCAGGGCGGCGGACAGCTCCGCCAGCACGGCGTCGGTGTCCGGGCCCGGCGCGTAGCCGGTGCCGAACCCCTGGGCTCCCGCCGTCCAGCGCCAGGACATGTAGAGCCCCCCGGCGTCGGCCAGGCGGACCAGCACCGTCGGCATCGGCTCCGGGTAGGCGCGGTCGGCCCCCGCGACCGGGGCGACGGACCCGTCGGAGACCACCGGGCGGCGGTAGCGGGCCTCGGCCGCGGCGATGTGCTCCTGGAGGGCGAAGCGCCCCGGCGACACCTCCACCCGGGGCACCGGCCCCACCCGCAGGCCCGGGGCGTGGGCGGCCGGAGGCGGGAAGAGCGCGGCGACCGGGTCGGCGGGGCCGGGTGCGCGGTCCACCGCCAGTGGTGCGCCCGCGCAGGCCACCTCCACGAGCTCGAACAGCAGCCCCTGGTCCCCGGTGCTCCAGGCCAGGCGGAAGGCCAGGTCGGCGGCGGCGCGGGAGAGCTCGCCCCAGCGGGCGCGGGCGTGCCCGGTGGCGAAGTCCGCGCGCACCGCCGCCAGCGCCAGCGCGACCGGCACCGCCGTGGCCAGGGCCGTGCGCAGCAGCTCGTGTTCGCGGCCCGGGAAGGCCCCCGTCTCCGCGAGGGCGGCGGCGCTCGTGGCCATGAGCAGGTCCACCTGGGCGCAGCGCTCGAACGCCCCCTGCTCCTCGAAGAGGGCGCGGGCCCGGGAGGCGTGCTCCTGCACGGCGGGCAGGTCTCCGGCGGCCAGGGCGCGGTGGGCGTCCTCCAGCAGGCCCTCGCCCAGGGCGGCGCGCACCCCGTGCTCCTCGAACCGGGCGCGGGAGGCCGCGGCCAGGGCCCGGGCGGTGTCGGTGGAGCCGCGCACGCGCGCCAGGGCCGCGCGCACCTGTTCGCAGGCGGCCAGGGAGACGGGGTCGCCCCCGCGCTCGAACGCGACCGAGGCGCGCAGGTAGAGGCGTTCGGCCTCGGCCACGTCCCCGCGGAGCAGGGCCAGGTGGGCGCGGCCGCCGTCCAGGGAGGGCGGCTCCCCGCCGTGGGCGCGGAAGCGCTCCGCGGCCCGGGCGAGGAGGTCCTCGGCCTCGTCGAGGCGGCCGGTCTCGGCGAGCAGGTCCGCGAGGCCGGAGAGCAGGTAGGGAACGGGGTGCAGGCCGGGGTCGGTGGCCGCCAGGGCGGAGCGGTACAGCTCTTCGGCGGCGCCCCACTCGCCCCGGGTGACCAGGAGGAGGGCGCGGCCGCCCGCGGTCTCGGCGCGGTGGACCTCGGGGGTGACGCTGTCGTCGGCGCGGACCCCGGCCTCGTCCAGCAGGGCCTCGGCCTGGCCGGTGTCGCCCAGGCGGCGGGCGTTCTCGGCGCGTTCGATGAGGGTGTGGACGAGGATGCCGGTCCAGACGGGGCGGGCGGTGGGGCCGGTGACGTGCGGTCCCAGGGGGCGCAGGAGGGCCAGGGCGCGGTCCAGGTCGGCGGCCCCGCCGGTGAGGTCGGCCAGGCCGACGCGGGCGCGGCCGAGGTCGGAGAGCAGGGTGCCGCGCAGCAGGTCGACCACGGGTGAGGGGTCGAGGCCGCCGGTCGCTTCGAGGAGCCGGTCGAGGATGTCGCGGGCCTCGCGGAAGCGGTGGAGTTCGAGGAGGGTCCCGGCCTTGGCCAGCCACTCGTCGTAGGGCTCGCCGAAGAAGACGCCGTACTCGACGGGGATCTCGTCGGGGGGTCCGCCGGCCATCAGAAGTCCTCGTCCGCGCGGGCGGCGCGGACCTCGGCGGCGAACGGGGGCGGCTCGCCGGGGGCGGCGGGGGCACCGCGGGCCAGGTCGAGGCGGCGGGCGGCCAGGGAGCGCAGCCGGTCCCGGAAGACCGCGGCGCCGGGACCGCTCGGGCCGGGGTCGAACCCGGGCAGCAGCACCGCGACGTCCGGAGCGGGCACGGCGGTGGCGGGGAGGTCCAGACCGGCGCCGCCCACCCAGGCGTCACCTTCGGGTGCGAGGGGGATCCGGACGGGGGCCGCGCCGGGGGCGGGGACGACCTCGGCGACGGGGTGGGCGGACGCGCGCGGCCCGAGGGGGCCCATGACCGCGCGCACCTCGACGGAGCGGGCGGCGCCGTGGGCCAGGACCGTCCAGGAGACGGCGGTCTCCGCCGCGTCCAGGAACCCGGCGGGGTGGCGGCACCAGTCGTTGGCGCCGTGGCCGCGGGCCAGGGTCCGGGCGCGCCCGGGGGTTCCGGGGCCCGCCGCGAGGGCGTAGCCGTCGGCACGGGGCGGGGCGGCCGGGGGCGCCGCCGCGCCCGTGAGGGCGTCGATGTCGCCGCCGTCGATCCCGGCCGCGTCGGCGACCGCGGCGAGTCCGGCGGCGAGTCCGGGCGGGCCCTCGTCGAGCAGCGCTCCGATCCCGGCGCGGTGCTCCAGCAGCAGGTCGGCGGCCGCGTCCGGGGGCAGTGCGCGGTGGGCGCGGTGGGCGAGAACGGCCAGTTCCAGTCCCAGCAGGTCGGTGTCCAGGGCCGGGACGCCGTCCAGGCGGGAGGCGGGCCACCAGCGGGCCGCCCAGTGGCCCAGGGCCAGGGCGGCCAGGGGCCGCTCCAGGGCGCCCGGCCCGGCGGGGACCCGGACGGCCGTGCCGGGGGCGGCGGCGCCGACCGCGCGGGCGGTGTCGGGGCCGTAGAGGTCCCACAGCCACCCCTGGGCGGCGGACACGTCGTCCAGGTGCGCGTCGGGCAGGCCGGACGCGGTGATGTCCGGCCAGGTCAGCAGCCCGCCGTCGGCGTCGACCACTGAGGAGGCGAACAGCGGCGGGGCGGCTCCCCGGCCCGCGACGGCGACGGTGACGCCGCCCTCGACCGCGGTGATCTCCACGTCGGTCATGCGCCGCTCCCCCGGCCGCGGGCGGCGGGCGTTCCGGGACGGGACCGGTGGGCGCGGGGCGGGACCGCGTTCATGCGGCACTCCCGGAGGCGTCGGCGGTGTCGTTCGCGGGGGCGGTCAGGGACCGCAGCACCGCGCGGACGCGGGCGCGGTGGTCGCGCAGCACCGAGTAGGCGATGCCGTCCAGCAGCGCCCACAGCTCCGCGGTGTCGGACACCGGCACCGCGTGGGCGTCGCGACCGTGCAGGCGCGCCCACAGGCGGCGCACGTAGGCGGTCCACGGGTCGCGCAGGGCGCGGGCCAGGTCGGCGAAGGGACCCTGGTCGGCCGCGGGGTCGACGGTGGCGCGGCGGGCCCGGGACACCGAGGACTCGCGCCGCCAGCGCCGGTCCACGGCCCGGTGCGCGGCGGTGGGTCCGGTGCCCGTACCCAGCGGGTCCAGGCCCACGGCCAGGCGGCCGCCCACCAGGAGCGCGACGCGCAGGGACTCCTCGGTCAGCCCGAGCGGCGCGCAGGCGCGCGCCGTCTCCGCGTCCACCAGTTCGGGCACCGGCGGCAGGCCGTCGTGTCCGGGAGCCCGCAGCAGCGTGAACACCCTCTCGTAGACGCTGCGGTCCAGCGGGGCGGGCAGGGATGTGGTGGAGGCCCCCGCGCCCACCGCGGGCGGCGGCGGGACGGGTTCCGCGGTCAGGCCCAGGTGCGCGGGCGCTCCGGGCCGGCCCCACCCGGAGGCGGCACCTCCCCACAGCGCCGAGCCCAGGGCGCCGCCGTGGCCCCCGTCGACCAGCGCGGTGAAGGCCTCCCCTCCCCCGCCGTCCGGGCAGCCGTCCAGCACCGCGTCCGCCAGCGCCCGCGTCCCCTCTTTCGGCACCGGACCCGCGGGCGGCGGCGGGGTGCGGGACTCCCAGGCTGCGGCCAGGGCGGAGGCGACGGCGCGGGCGCGCGCGGGGTCGGCCAGGTGGCCGCGCAGGGCGGACACCGTGCGGTCGCCCTGGTCGGCCGCCTCCAGGACGGCGGCGCGGGCGACCTCCTCGGCGTCGGGGCCGTCGGGGGCGCCGTGCTCGGTCGCGAGTTCGTAGCACCGCTGGAAGTACAGGTCCTGGGGGTTGCCCCCGACCACCTTCAGTGCCCGGCGCACCCGCTTGAGCAGCGCGAACCAGCGGGCGGTGGCCACCAGGCGGGGCCCGTCGGCGCGCAGCAGCCCGGCAGCCAGGTCGGCGGCCCGCGCGGTGAGCAGGTCCCCGGCCAGGTCCGGGCGCAGCACCGGCCGCAGCACCAGGGGCAGGACGACCAGCTTCACCGAGCGGGTGAGCGGGGCGCCGTCGGGGCCGCTCAGCGGTTCCAGGCCGGGGCCGAGCGCGCGCCAGGCCCGGTCGATGACCTGCGACCGGGGGCGGAGTCGTTCGTCGGGGATCTCCGGCACGGAACGACGATACCCGGCCCGTCGGCGGCCGGCCCGCCCGGAACCTGGGATCGGTAGGCGGGGGCCGCGGTGTGGACTGTGGACGGCAGAGAGACCGAGAGAGACCGACCGCCGAGGAGGCGTCCCATGTCCGTGGTGAGAACGGTGTTGCGTCTGGTGTTCGCCGTCGAGGTGCTGATCGGGCTGGGCCTGCTCGGCGGGTACCTGTGGCTGGGGCTGAACGCCCCGGCCGGCGGGTTCCCCAGCCCCTGGGAGTCGTACCTGGGGATGGCGATCGGCGGCGGCGTCGTGCTGCTGACGTCGCTCTTCACGCTGAGGATCGAGTCGTCGCTCCGGGGCCTGGGCGGCGCGAAGGCGATGGCGGGCGCCCCGATCGCGGTCGGCACCGTCACCGACTGGCGGCGCACCGGGCTGACCGTCAACGACGCCCCGCAGATCGCCGTCACCCTGGACGTGGAGACCCCGGAGGGGCACCGGTTCACCGCCGTGGCCAAGGAACTGCTCGACCCGGCCGAGGTGGGCCTGCTGGAGCCGGGCGTCCTGCTGCCGGTGCGCTACCGCCCCGACCGCCCGGGCGTGGTCGCCATCGACCGCAGCGGCGACCAGGCGGCGGCGCAGGCGGCCTTCGACGCGGTGATGCTGCGGGCGGGGCTGACCACTCCGCGGGCGCTGGAGATCGCCGCGCACGGGATCCCCGCTCAGGGCGTCATCACCGAGGTCCGCCCGACCGGGAACCTGGTCAACGGTAACCCGGAGATGGACGTGGAGGTCGCGGTGACCCGCCCCGACGGCGGCGTCTTCCACACCCGCACGGTCAAGCGGCTGCCCGCCCGCCTGTCGACGTCCCTCCAGGTCGGCCGGGTGGTCACCGTCCACTACCTGCCGGGCCAGGAGGACGAGATCACCATCCAGACCCCCGCCAACCCCGGCGTCCACTGATCCGGTGCCGGAGGCGGCCGCCCCTCCGCGTTCCCCGCGGGGAGGCGCCTTCGGTACGCTGTTCCGTCGCCGGACGGAACACGGGCGAGGAACACGAGGGCCGCGGGAGGGCGCATGTCGGTCGGAGAGCGGCTCCGGGTCCCCATCGGGGCCGCACCGGGGTGGTCGACCGCCCCGGACGCCCGGCGGGTCCTGGTGGTGGCGCACACGGTCACCGCGCTGACCCGCCTTCTCGACATCATCCCGCTCCTGGAATCCGACCCCCGGGTGCAGCTCGTCTTCACCCGGGCGCGAACCTCGAACTTCCGCGAGGGGGTCACCGAATTCCTCGCCGACATCGGCGCGGCGGTGGCCCCCTGGGAACAGGCGGTGGAAGAGGAATTCGACCTCGCCGTCTCGGCCAGCTACGGGGACGATCTGCACCTGATCAAGGCCCCGATGGTCGTCTTCTCCCACGGGGCCGGTTATAATAAGCTGATGAAGCCGGAAAGCCGGAAAGCCGGAAAGCCGGAAAGCCGGAAAGCCGGAAAGCCGGAAAGCCGGAAAGCCGGAAAGCCGGAAAGCCGGAAAGCCGGAATCCGACCGGGCCTTTCCCGCGGATTCCGATCCCGATTCCATTCCCGGCCCCGACGCCGTCTTCGGCCTCTCCCGTGAGACCCTCCTGCGCGACGGCGCCCTCATCCCCCGGACGCTCGTCCTCTCCCACACCGAGCAGCGCGACCGCCTCGCCGCCGCCTGCCCCGAGGCCCTGGACTCCGCCGTCGTCGCGGGCGACCCGACCTACGACCGCATCCTCGCCGGGCTCCCCTGGCGCGCCCGCTACCGCGACCACCTGGAGACCGGCGGCCGCCGCCTGGTCCTGATCAGCTCCACCTGGGGTCCCACCTCCCTCCTCGGCGCCCGGCCCGACCTGCCCCTGCGCCTGCTGGAGGAACTTCCGGTCGACGAGTACCGCGTCGCCCTGGCCCTGCACCCCAACGTCTGGCACGGCCACGGCCCCTGGCAGGTGCGCGCCTGGCTGGCCGACGCCGAACGGGCGGGGCTGCGCGTCCTGCCTCCCCGCAGCGGCTGGCAGGCCGCCCTCGTGGCGGCCGACCACGTCATCGGCGACCACGGGTCGGTGACGTTCTACGGCGCCGCGCTGGGGACCCACACCGTGCTCGGCGCCTTCCCCGACCACGAACTGGCGACCTCCTCCCCCATCGCCCGGTTCGGCCGCGCGGCGACCCGGCTCGACCCGGACGCGCCCCTGCTCCCCCAGCTGGCCGCGGACGCCGCCCGGCACACCCCGGACCGGTTCGCCGCCACCACGCGCCTGCTGACCTCGGTCCCGGGCGGGTCGGCGGCGGTGCTGCGGTCCGCCTTCTACAAGATCCTGGACCTGGCCGAACCGGACCGGCCGGTGCGCGTCGTCCCGCCCGAGCCGCCGGCCGCGTACCGGCGGGGGTGGCCCGACACCGCGGGCGTCCCGCCGCTGATCGCCACGGCCGAGCCCGACCCCGCCGACCCGACCGCCGTCCGGGTGACCCGGCGCCCGGCGGAGCCCGTCGCCGCCGGGCGGCTGTCGCTGCGCCGCCCGCACACGGTCGTGCACGCCGACGAGCCCCAGACGCGGTGGCGCGACGCCGCCGACGCGGTGCTGTGCGGGCCCGCGCCCGGCGACCCGTGGCGGCGGCTCGCCGACGCCCTGGCCGCCCTGCCCGGCACTCGGCTGGCCGCCGAGGCCGACGGGGACGCCTGCCTGGTGCTGGACCGCGACGGCGTCCGCCACCGGTTGGTCCCGCGCGGCGCCGCCGCCCCGGACCCGACCGCGTACGCGTCGGCGTTCCTGCGGCTGCGCCGCACCGTCGCCGAACCGGACGGCCTGGTGTGCACCGTGAGGATCGGCGACCGGGCGGTCCGCGTCGGGGTGGAGCGCTTGGGGCCCTGATCGGCCCCGACCGGTCAGCCCGGTTCGGTGATCCGGGACCGCACCCGCGCCACCAGGTGGCGGGCCCCGGCCCGGGAATAGTGCTCCAGCGCGGTCTCCAGCGCCGCCCGCGCGGCGGCGGGGTCCGTCGGCTCCAGGGCGTCGGCGCGCTTGACGTACATGTCGCCGGTCCGGCGGTCGTCGCCGAGCCGGGTGTGCAGTTCGGCCGCGACGTCCCACTGCTCCAGCGCCCGTTCCCGGTCGCCGCACGCCAGCAGCAGGTCGCCCAGGGCGGCGCCGACCCGCGCCCGGTTGTGCAGGTCGTCGGGGCGCTTGAGGAGCACCAGGTCGCGGGCCCGGACCAGCAGACCGCGGGCGGCGTCGCGGTCCCCCTGCTCCAGGCGGACCTGGGCGAGCTTGCGGGAGGCGTTGAGCACGGCACGCGGGTCGAGCGGCTCGGCGGCCTCGGCGACGGCCAGCGCCTCCGCGAACCGTTCGGCGGCCGGCTCCGGACGCCCCTCCTCCCGCTCCACGTCGCCGACGGCCTCCAGGGCGGTGAGCAGCACCGGCGGCTGTACCGGCTCGGCCTCCCGGGCCAGCTCCAGGGCGAGTTCGGCGTCCTCGCGCGCCTGTTCCAGGGAGCCGTCGCGCCGGTAGGCGATGGAACGCTGCACGCACAGGCGGGACAGCCGGGCGGGCGACAGGCGGTGGGCGCCCAGGGCGTGCCGGAGCACCTCGGTGTGGGTGTCGACCACGTCCGCGAAGAGGCCCGAGGTGAACCAGTACGCCCACAGGTGCTCGCACAGCTCGGCGGCCCGCCGGTGCTCGCCGCGCACCGCCGCGTGCATGACGGCGGCGCGCAGGGCCGCCCGGTCGGGGGCCAGGGCCAGGCGGGCCGCCCCGCCGTCCTCGAAGCGGGGGCCCGCCGTGTCGGGGAACGCCGAGTCGTGGTCGAGGTCGGCCTGGAGCCAGCGGCCGGGCAGCAGCGCCCGGTGAGCGGCCGCGGCGAGCCCGAAGTAGTACTCCAGGACCCGTCCGAACACGGCGGCCCGGTCGTGGGCCGACGCCCCCAGCTCGCGCTGGGCGCGGGCGGTCCGGAACCGGTACCTGCCCCCCGGTACGGCGGTGAGCACGTCCCCCTCCACCAGGGCCGCCAGCAGGGCTCCGGCGTCCTCGCCGGGGAGGACGCGGGCGGCCACCCCCGCCCCGAAGTCGGTCTCGGGGTGGCAGGACAGCGCCACGGCCGCCGCGTGCACCGGCGCGGGCAGGCCCGCGCCCTCGCCGTCCCCGTCCCGCGGCCCGGCCGGGGCGGGGACGATGAGGCTCCGGTGCACGGCGGCCAGGGCGCCGTCGGCCCGGCGGCGCAGCCGCCGGATGTTGCGGCCCACCTGGAGCAGCAGGTGCGGGCTGCCTCCGGTGTAGCCGGCCAGGTCCTCGACCAGGCGGCGGTCCTCGTCGGTCTCCGGCTCCACCCCGGCCTTGGCGCACAGCAGCTCCACCGCGTGCTCGGCCGGCAGGGCGCCGATGCCGATCCACTCGTCCTGCACGTGCGGCAGCACCTCGTCGAACTCGAAGTCGTGGGCGGTCGCCACGACCGTGAGGCTGCCGGGGGCGGTGGACACGAAGGGCAGGACGTCGTTGACCCCGGCCGGGGAGTCGACCAGGACGGCGACGGCGCCCCGGCCGGTGAACTCCCCCTGGAGGCGGTCGCGCCGCCTGCGCTGCCCGGCGGGGATCTCCTCGACCCCCATCCGCCGCAGGATCTCGCTGACGGACTCGGCCACCCCGTCTCGTTCGACGTCGGCGAAGAAGTAACCGCCGGAGAAGCGCCGCGGGTCCCGGACGAAGACCTCGTGCAGGACCTTGAGCCCGAACGCGGTGGCCCCGCTGCCGCGCGGGGTCGCCTGGACGACGAGCACGCGGGCGTGCGGGCCCCCGTCCAGGGCGAAGTCCCGGGCCCGCTCCAGCTCCCCGTCTCGGTTGACGAACAGGGGCGGGGCGGGGACGGCGTAGAGCGGCGCGCCGCCGCCCTGCGGCCCGACCATGTTCACGGTGATGTCGCGCCCCATCATGGTGGTCCCGCCGCTGACGTCGCCGACGCTGTTCTCGGTGCGGGCGGGTTCGGGCCGTTCGTCGCTCAAGGTGCCACCTCACGGGTGTCGCGCTGCCGGGGTAGGGGCAGCCTACCGATCCGGTCCCGCACGGTCCCGCGTCCGCCCTGGAGGGTGACCGTTCTCGGCCGGGGTCCCGGCCGGGGCCGCGACACTGGCAGCGGGGCCGGCGGTGCCCTAGCCTGTGCGCGGCAGCATCCGCCCCCGTAAGAACCGTGGTGAGCATGAACGACGTCAAGCCCCGTCCCCTCGGCGACTCCGATCTGTACGTCTCCCGGCTGTGCCTGGGCGGGAACGTGTTCGGGTGGACCGCGGACGAGTCGGCCTCCTTCCGTGTCCTGGACGACTACGTCGCGGGCGGCGGCACCTTCGTGGACACCGCCGACTCCTACTCCGCCTGGGCCCCGGGACACCGGGGCGGGGAGTCCGAGACCCTCATCGGGCGCTGGCTGGCCGACCGGGGCCGCCCCGAGGACCTGGTGCTGGCCACCAAGGTGAGCAGGCACCCGGAGTTCCCGGGCCTGTCCGCGGGCAACGTCCGCGCCGCCGCCGACGCCTCGCTCGAACGGCTGGGCGTGGACGCCATCGACCTGTACTACGCGCACTTCGACGACCCCGACACCCCGCTGGAGGAGAGCGCCCGCGCCTTCTCCGAGCTGGTGGACGCGGGCAAGGTGCGCTACATCGGCCTGTCCAACCACACACCCGACCGCATCCGCGCCTGGCTGGACATCTGCGCGGACCAGGGCCTGCACGCGCCGGTCTGCGTCCAGCCGCACTACAACCTGGTGGAGCGGGGCGTGGAGGACGCGCTGGTGCCCCTGGCGCGGGAGCGCAGGCTGAGCCTGCTGCCGTACTTCGGGCTGGCGCGCGGCTTCCTCACCGGGAAGTACCGGCCGGGCGGCCCGAGCGTGGACAGCCCGCGCGCGGGTTCGGCCGGAGCGCTGCTGGAGGACGAGCGGGCGCTGCGCGTCCTCGACGCCCTGGACACGGTCGCCGGGCGGCTGGGCGTCCCGCAGGCCGCCGTGGCGCTGGCCTGGCTGGCCGACCGGCCGACGGTGTCCTCGGTGCTGGCCAGCGCCCGCGGCCCCGAGCAGCTGGCCGACCTGCTGCCGGTCAACACGCTGGTCCTGGACGCCGAGTCCGCCGACCTGCTGACCGAGGCGTCCGCCCCCTGACCCCGCGGACGGGCACCCGGGTACCGGCTGCAACCACTCCGGTCCCGGGTGCATCACACGTCCCATGAGCAACGGCATCACCGGACCCCTCACCGAAGAGCAGCAGCGCGAGTACGTCGAGGACGGGCTCCCCGACCTGGAGGACATATTCCAGGGCTACCCCTCCTACGATCCGTTCGGGCGCGTCGAGGCGGCGGCCTCCGGGCTGCTCGCCGACCTGTCGGCGGAGCGTCCCGTCGTGGTCTCCCTGCTGTCCACCCTGTCGGTCGTCTACTGGGCCGCGACGGTCGAGGGCAACGACGATCGGCAGTGGGCGGACATCCGGACGATGCGCACCGAGGTGCACCGGGCGTTCTCCGAGGCCGTGCGCCTGCTGGCCCCGCTCGCCGAGGAGCCCTGCGGGCACGGCCGGCACCCGGCCGAGGACGGGTTCGGTCCCGACGACTTCGAGTCCCTCGCCCTGCAGCTGCGGGACGTGGACGGCGTGCTGGAGTACGAGGGCTTCGACCGGGAGGACCCGGAGGAGCTCGCGGAGGCGGAGGAGTCGCACGGGCGGCTGTCCCAGGAGTGGGGCTGCGCCCACAACCTCCTGCTCCTGGCCCGGCAGGGCCGGAGGGAGATCTCCGCCTCCCTGGACGAGATCCCCGCACCCGCCTCAGCGGAGGTCGCCGAGTAGTTCCCGGACCAGCTCCCCCACCCGGTCCACCGCGAGCAGGAACCCGTCGTGCCCGTGGGGGGAGGAGATCACCCGCGCCCGCCCCGGCACCGGCAGGTGCCGGGCGATCTCCTCCTGCCGGGCGAGCGGGTACAGGTGGTCGGTGTCCACTCCCGCGACGATGGTGCGTTCGGGCATGTCCTTGAGAGCGCGTTCGACCCCTCCCCGGCCCCGTCCGACGTCGTGGCCGTTCATGGCCTCGGTCAGCACCACGTAGCTGGCCGCGTCGAACCGCCGGGCCAGCTTCCACGCCTGGTGGTCGAGGTAGGACTCCACCGCGAACCGGCCCCCGCGCCCCGGCTCCTCCCCGTCCTGGGGCCGGCGGCCGAACCGGGTGTCGAGCTCGCCCGGCCCCCGGTAGGTGACGTGGGCGATGCGCCGGGCCACCCCGAGCCCGTCGACCGGGGCGCGGCCGGTGAGGTGGTAGTCGCCGCCCGACCAGTCCGGGTCCGCGCGCACGGCGTGCAGCTGGGGCGAGGTCCATGCGATCTGCCAGGCGGTGGCGGCCACCGGGCAGGCCAGGACCAGTGCCCGGTCCACCCGGTCGGGGAGGGTGAGCGCCCATTCCAGCGCGCGCATCCCGCCCATGGATCCGCCGACGACCGCGGCCCAGCGCTCGACCCCCAGCGCGTCGGCGACCGCGGCCTCCGCGCGGACGGTGTCGCGCAGGGTGATGTGCGGGAACCGGCTCCCCCAGGGCCTCCGGTCGGGCGCGGTGGAGGAGGGCCCGGTACTGCCCTGGCAGCCGCCGAGGATGTTGGGGGCCACCACCAGGAACCGGTCGGTGTCCAGGGCCAGGCCCGGGCCGACCAGTCCGTCCCACCAGCCCGGCTCGGGGTGCCCGGGCCCGGCGGGGCCCGCGACGTGGGAGTCGCCGGTGAGCGCGTGCAGGACCAGGACGGCGTTGTCGCGGCGCGCGTTGGGCCGCCCCCAGGTCTGGTAGGCGATGCGCACCCCGGGCAGGGCCTCCCCCGATTCGAGTTCCAGGGGCGCGGGCAGGTGCACCCAGCGGCGCCCGCCGACCGGGTCGCCGTCCCGCCATCCTCCGGCCGGACCCTCCCTGAGGGGGCCGGACCACCGGGCGGCGGGACGGCCGGGAGCGGAGGTCACCGCAGCGCCCGCGCCGCCCGGAAACCGAGCTCCAGGTCGGCCTTGAGGTCGTCGGCGTCCTCCAGTCCGACGGCGAGGCGGACCAGGCCGGGGGTGACGCCCGCGCTCAGCTGTTCCTCGGGGGTGAGCTGGCTGTGGGTGGTGCTGGCGGGGTGGACGATGAGGCTGCGCACGTCGCCGATGTTCACGAGCTGGCTGAACAGCTCGGTGCCGTCGACGAACGCCTTGCCCGCGTCCACGCCGCCGCGCAGGTCGAAGGAGACCACCGCGCCCGCGCCCCGGGGCAGGTACCGGGCGGCGAGCCCGTGGTGGGGGCTGGAGGGGAGGCCCGCGTAGTAGACCTTCTCGACCTCCTCCCGCTCCTCCAGCCAGGCGGCCAGGGCCAGGGCGTTGTCGACGTGGCGCTCCACGCGCAGGGAGAGCGTCTCGACGCCCTGGAGGATGAGGAACGCGTTGATCGGGGCGATGGCCGCGCCCGTGTCGCGGAGCAGCTGGACCCGGAGCTTGGCGGCGTAGGCGCCCGGGCCCAGCGCCTCCCAGTAGCGCAGCCCGTGATAGCTGGGGTCGGGCTCGTTGAATCCGGGGAAGCGCCCGGGGTCGGCCCCGAAGTCGAAGGTCCCCGCGTCCACGACCACGCCCGCGACGGTGGTGCCGTGCCCGCCCAGGTACTTGGTGGCCGAGTGCACGACGACGTCCGCGCCGTGCTCGGCGGGCCGCAGCAGGTAGGGCGTGGGCACGGTGTTGTCCACGACCAGGGGCACGCCCTCCCCGTGCGCGGCGTCGGCGACCGCTCGCACGTCCAGGACGTTGCCGCCGGGGTTGGCCAGCGTCTCGGCGAAGTAGAGCTTGGTGGCGGGCCGGGTGGCGGCCCGCCAGGCGTCGGTGTCGTCCTGGTCCCGGACGAAGTCCACCTCGATGCCGAGCTTGGGCAGCGTGTAGTGGAACAGGTTGTACGTGCCGCCGTAGAGCAGGGCGCTGGAGACGATGTGGTCCCCCGCCTGGACGAGGTTGAGGACGGCGGCGGTGACGGCCGCCGAGCCCGAGGCGAACGCGACGGCGGCGACGCCCCCCTCCAGGTCGGCCAGACGCTGTTCGAGCACCTCCTGGGTGGGGTTGCCGATGCGGGTGTAGATGTTGCCGGGCTCGGCGAGGCTGAACAGGTCGGCGCCGTGCCGCGTGTCCCGGAACGTGTACGAGGTCGTCTGGTAGATGGGCGTGGCCCGGGCGTTGGTGGCGGTGTCGGGGGCCGCTCCGGCGTGGATCTGCCGGGTCTCGAAGGACCACCGGTGTTCGGGGACGGTCATCGGCGCACCTGTTCCTTTAATCCAGATAGGAAAAGTAGGGAATTGATCGCAGCGTAACACCGCGACCACCCTGACACCAGGCCTCCGACGGAATCCCTTACCGGACACCGGACACATCGTCACTTAGGGTTATGGGGTCATTACATTCTCGCCCGGGGGACGCACACGATGACCACCGACCTTCCCGACGACGGCGACCGCTCGTTCGACGAGTTCCTGGCCCGGTTCCTGGGCTCCTCGCGCGGCCAGGTGCGCCGCGTGGACCTGTCCAAGCTGATGAGCCCGGAGGCCCGCCAGGTCGCCGACGCCTCCGTCCGCCGCGCCCTGGAGAACGGCAGCGCCGACGTGGACAGCGTCCACCTGCTCTGGGCCCTGTTGCGGTACCAGCCCACCCGCGACCTCGTCGAACGCACCGCGGGCGGCGCCGGCCGCCTGGAGGAGGTGATCGACCAGGCCGCCGCCCACGCTCCCAGGTCGGTGCGCGCCTCGGCCCTGCTCACCCCCTCCGCCAAGCGCGGCCTGCTGGACGCCTTCCAGATCGCCCGCGCCACCGGCAGCTCCAGCATCACGCCCGAGCACCTGTTGTTCGCGCTCGCCGTCAACCCCGACAGCGCCGTCGGGCGGCTGCTGCGCGACTCCGGGGTCACCCCGCAGAGCCTCCAGCGGGCCGCGGGCCCGGCCCCCGCCGCGGCGGAACAGGCCGAGGGGGAGCCGTCCGCCACGCCCACCCTCGACGAGTTCGGCACCGACATGACCGGGCTCGCCCGCGAGGGCCGCCTGGACCCGGTCGTGGGCCGCGACGACGAGGTCGACCAGTGCATCGAGGTGCTGGCCCGGCGCCGCAAGAACAACCCCGTCCTCATCGGCGACCCCGGCGTCGGCAAGACCGCCATCGTCGAGGGGATCGCCCAGCGCATCTCCGACGACGACGTGCCCGAGACGCTGCGCGGCCGCCGCCTGGTCCAGGTCGACCTGGCCGGGCTGGTCGCCGGGACGCGCTACCGGGGCGACTTCGAGGAGCGCCTCACCACGCTCATCGACGAGATCCGCGCCCAGTCCGACCGGCTGCTGGTCTTCATCGACGAGATCCACACCATCGTCGGCGCCGGGGCCGCCGAGGGGTCGATGAACGCCGGGAACATGCTCAAGCCCGCGCTGGCCCGCGGCGAGCTGCACATCATCGGCGCCACCACCGTCGACGAGTACCGCAAGAACATCGAGAAGGACGCCGCCCTGGAGCGCCGGTTCCAGCCGATCCTGGTGCCCGAGCCCTCGGTCGAGGACACCATCGAGATCCTGCGCGGCCTCCAGGACCGGTACGAGGCCCACCACCAGGTGCGCTTCAGCGACGAGAGCCTGGTGGCGGCCGCCGAGCTGTCCGACCGCTACGTCACCGACCGGTTCCTGCCCGACAAGGCCATCGACCTGGTCGACCAGGCGGGCGCCCGGGTCCGGCTGCGGCTCAGGACCTCCAGCTCCGCGCTGCGCGAGCTGGAGGAGCGGCTCGAGAACCTGGAGGAGCAGAAGGAGAAGGCCGTCCAGGACGAGGACTACGAGCGGGCTTCGGCGCTGCGCGACGAGATCAACGCCGCCCGGAGCTCCGTCCACCAGGCGCGCGGCACCGGATCGGCGGTGCCGGAGGTGACCGCCGCCGACATCGCCGAAGTGGTCTCGCGCAGCACCGGGATCCCCGTCGCCCGGCTCACGCAGGAGGAGCGCGAGCGCCTGGTCGGCCTGGAGGAGGTGCTGCACGAGCGGGTGATCGGCCAGGACGAGGCGGTCACCGCGGTGTCGGAGGCCATCCGCCGCTCCCGTGCCGGGCTGGGCGACCCCGACCGGCCGGTGGGCAGCTTCCTGTTCCTGGGCCCGACCGGGGTCGGCAAGACGGAGCTGGCCAAGGCGCTGGCGGTGGCGCTGTTCGGGTCCGAGGACGCGCTGGTGCGGATCGACATGAGCGAGTTCCAGGAGCGGCACACCACCAGCCGCCTGACCGGCGCCCCGCCCGGGTTCGTCGGGTACGAGGAGGCGGGCCAGCTGACCGAGGCGGTGCGCCGCCACCCGTACTCGGTGCTGCTGCTGGACGAGGTCGAGAAGGCCCACCCCGACGTGTTCAACCTGCTGCTGCAGCTGCTCGACGACGGGCGCCTCACCGACGGGCAGGGGCGGACGGTGGACTTCCGCAACACGGTGGTGATCATGACCAGCAACCTGGGGTCGGAGGCGATCACCGGCGGGGCCCCGATGGGGTTCACGAGCGACGGGCAGATGGACCCCGACACCGAGCAGCGGGTGATGCGGCGGCTGCGGGAGGAGTTCCGGCCCGAGTTCATCAACCGGATCGACGAGATCGTGGTCTTCCGGCAGTTGGACCGCGAGGAGCTGGACCGCATCACCCGGCTGATGCTGGCCGAGACCGAACGGCGGCTCAAGGCCCAGGGGATCACGATCCGCTTCACCGACGAGGCGGTGGGGTGGCTGTCCCGGCAGGGGTACCAGCCCGCGTACGGGGCGCGGCCGCTGGCCCGCACCATCCAGCGCAACGTGGGCAACCGGCTGTCGCGGATGGTGCTGGACGGGCAGCTCGTCGAGGGCGACGACGTGGTCGTGGACGCGGACGGGGAGGACGGCCTGCGGATCTCCACCGCGTCCTCGGCCTGATCCGGTCCGGGCCCGGCGGCCCGGGCGCGCGGCCGTCCGGGCCGCGGCGGCGGGTCCGCCGGTGTCCGGAGGCCCCGGGGGCGGTGGGCGGGGCGCGTCCGCGCGGCGCGCCCCGCCCGCGTGCGGGGGTCAGGCGGAGGTGCCGCTCTCGCGGATGCGGTCCCTGATCCACTCCCCCGCCGGCTTGAGCGAGTCCCAGTCGCCCGAGGAGCACGACCCGGTCCGGAAGACCGCGCCGGAGCGGAAGTCGTCGGAGAAGTTCCAGTTGACCCAGCTGATCTGCTCCTGCTCCATCAGGTCGAGGTAGGCCTGGGCGGAGGCGAAGTCGTCGGGCCCGTCGCCCGTGTACTCCTGGGTGCCGAACTCGGTCACGAACAGCGGCAGCTCCCGCGCGGCGGCGCGGAGGCCCTCGCGGTGGTAGGACGTGTGCGAGGCCGCGTAGAAGTGGAAGACGTACATGATGTTGTCCGCGTCCACAGGGTCCGCGGTGATCTCCCGGTGGTCCCCGTTCTCGGAGAGGCCCAGCGAGGACCAGCCGCGGGTGCCCACCAGCACGACCGCCTCGGGGTCCCGGGCGCGGATGACCGGGATGACCTGCTCGGCGTAGCCCTTGATGGAGGACCACGGCACGCCGCTGGGCTCGTTGGCGATCTCGTACAGCACGTTGTCCTTGTCGGCGTGCACGTCGGCGATCTCGGCGAAGAAGGTGCGGGCGGCGTCGAGGTTGTGGTTGGGGTCCCCTGGGCTGAGCATGTGCCAGTCGACGATGACGTACATGCCGCGCTCGGTGGCCTCCCCGATGAGCTCGTGGACCCGGTCGGTGAAGCCGCGCGGGTCGGTCTCGTAGCCGCCCTCCTGGATGTACATGGACACGCGCAGCACGTCGGCGTTCCAGTCGTGGGCCAGGGTGTCCAGCGAGGCGTCGGTGAGGCAGTGGTCGAACCACTGGAGGCCGTGGGAGCTCATCCCGGTGAGCTGGACCCGCTGCCCGTTCTCGTCGCAGAGTTTGATGCCGCACACGCGCAGCCGCCCGTGTTCGCCCACCGGGGTGGCGGCGGCGTCCGCGGCGGCGGGGGCGGGGTCCGCGGCGGCCTGGCCGTGGACGGTGAACGCGGCGGTCGCGGCCAGGCCGAGGCCCAGGAGCGCGGACCCGGCGCGGGCGAGGCGCCCGGGGGCGGTGCGGGGCTTGCGGGCACGGCGGGACGAGGGGTGGGGCACGGCTTCCTCCGGCGGGGGGCGGCGGTCCGATGCGGCCGGGGCCGGGGCCGCACCGAACCGGAAGGAGTCCTTCCTGTCCGAAACCTAAGCCTCCGTCACGCTGGGGTCAATCCCCCTTACGGAACGGATTCGCCCCGGGCGACACCCTCCCCGCCGGGCACCGCCGTCACCGGCGGGAACGGCCCGGTCCGGCCCGCCCCCGGTTCAGGCCGGCTCGGGCTGGGGCTCCGGCGGGGGCGGCTCGGGGAAGGGGCCGGGGCCCGGCGGTTCGGGATCCGGCCCCGGCTCGGGCGGAGGCGGGGGCACGGGCATCGGCGAGGGCGGGAACGGGTCCGGCGGCATCGGCGGCTCCGGCGCCGGGTCGGGATAGCGCAGCCGGTGCGCGGACGGGCGCGGGCGGTGCTGTGAACGGGGCTGTCGGTTCGGGTGCACGGTGTGCATGTCTCCTCCGTGCTGTCGGGAGGACCGCGCGGCCGGGGCCGCCGCCCCGAAGCGGGCGGGGACCGCCGCCCGCCGTCCCCCACCGGTCGTGTCCCGGCTCGGAATCGTCGGTCGGAGGGATGTGTGTACACGGCTACCCGGGGCGACGTCGGGGAAACCCGCACGTGGCGGCGGGTGGGACGAACGTGTGCCCGCCTCGGGCCGCCCGGCGGCCCCGAAGGCGCCGCACACCGGCCGTCCACGGCCGCGGACGGCGGGCCCGGGGTCACCCTGCGCGAAAACCGAGGTCACGGACCCGCGGGCCATTGCCCGCGCCCGCCCGCCGGCGGTAACGTGCGCGGGTGGACTCCCCCCTGTACACCGGGCGCGCCCCTGTCAACCGCCCCGGCTCCCCCTTCCCCCGTCCCCCGGGCCGCCCCTGCGGCGGCCGCCCGTGACCGCCGGCCCGCTCCCCCGCTCCCGACTCCTCGCCTACGGGATCGGCTCCGTCGGCACCGGTGTCTTCTCGGCCCTGCCCGGCCTGCTGCTGCTCTACTACCTGACCGACGTGCTCGGCGTCGCCGCCGGGGCCGCCGGGCTCGTGCTGGTCCTGCCCAAGGTCTGGGACATGCTCGTCGACCCCGCCATCGGCGTGGCCAGCGACCGGGAGGCCGTGCGCACCGGCGGCCGCTCCCGGCTGATGCTCGCCGGGGCGCTCGCCCTCCCGCTGCTGTTCGCCGCCATGTTCGCGGCCCCCACGCAGTCGCCGGCCTGGTCGGCGCTGTGGGTGGGCGCGGCGTTCCTGCTGGCCACCACCGCGTTCAACCTCTTCCAGGTGCCCTACGTGGCGCTGCCCGCGGAGATCTCGCCGCGCCGCGACCAGCGGGCCCGCGCCATGTCCTGGCGGGTGGTGTGCCTGACCCTGGGCATCCTCGCCGCAGGCGGGCTCGCCCCCGTCGTCGTGGAGGCCGCGGGCGGCGGACGCCCCGGCCACCTGGCCATGGGCGCCGCCATCGGGGCGGTGCTGTGCGCGGCGCTGCTGGCCGCCACGCTGGGGACCCGGTGGATCCCCGGCCGTGCCGGTACCGGCACGCTCGGGCCCGTCGCCGCGTTCAGGGCGGCGCGCGGCAACAGGCCGTTCTTCGCGCTGGCCGCCGCGTTCTCCACCCAGTCCCTGGCGGTGTCGGTGATGCTGGCGGGCGCGCCCTACGTGGCCACCTACCGGCTGGGCGACTACGGGCTCACCTCCGCCATGTTCGTGTGCGTGGTGGGGCCGAGCCTGGTGGCCGTCCCGGCCTGGTCGGCGCTGGCCCGGCGGTTCGGCACGGTGAACTGCTACCTCGTGGCGCTGGTCGCGATGACCGCCACCACCGCCCTGCTGTTCCCGGCGGTGCTCGCCGAACACGCCGCCGCGGTGCTGGCGGTGACCGGGCTGGTGGGCCTCTTCTACACCGGCCTGCAGCTGCTGCCGCTGACCCTGCTGCCCGAGACCGTGCGCGAGGACGCCGGCCGCAGCGGGCAGGCCCAGGCGGGCACGTTCACCGGCCTGTGGACCGGCCTGGAGACGGGGGCGATGGCGCTGGGGCCGGGGCTGTTCTCGGCCGTGCTGGCCGCGACGGCGTTCCGCTCCTCGGACGTGGCGTCGGCCGTCGTCCAGCCCGGGAGCGCCCTGCTCGGCCTGAGCTGGGGGTTCACCCTGATGCCGGCCGCGCTGTTCCTGGTGAGCCTGGTGCCGCTGCTGGCCTTTCGGAAACTGACCGCCGTGGGAGAGAAAAGTGCTGCCTGAGAACGGACGCTCCACCGAGGACCTGCTCGCCGAACTGGCCCGCCTCAAGGAGGGCGACCTGCCGGTGCGGGAGGGCCGGGTCGCCGCCTACGTGTACGACCCCGGGCGGCCGCACGTGCGCGAGGCCGGGCACCGGGCCTACCTGGAGATGCTGGAGGTCAACGGCCTCGACCCGACGGCGTTCCCCAGCACCGTCGCCCTGGAGAAGCGGGTGGTGGGCGCGGTCGCGGCCGTCCTGGGCGGGGACGCGTCCACCCCGGGCGTCTTCACCAGCGGCGGGACCGAGTCCATCATGCTGGCGGTCAAGGCGGCCCGCGACACCGGGAGCGGGCGCGAGGTGGTGCTGCCGGTGACGGCGCACCCGGCGTTCCGCAAGGCCTGCCACTACCTGGGGCTGACGCCCGTCACGGTGCCGGTGGACCCCGGGACCCTGCGCGCGGTGCCGTCGGCGGTCGCCGACGCGATCGGGCCGGGCACCGCGCTGGTGGTGGCGTCGGCGCCGTCGTACCCGCACGGGGTGGTGGACCCGGTGCCGGAGATCGCGGCGCTCGCCGCCCGGCACGGGGTGCCCTGCCACGTGGACGCCTGCGTGGGCGGCTGGGTGCTGCCGTGGCTGGCGGACGCGCCGCCGTTCGACCTGTCCGTCCCCGGCGTCACCTCCCTCTCGTGCGACCTGCACAAGTACGGGTACGCGCCCAAGGGGGCCTCCGTCGTGCTGTTCGCCACGGAGGAACTGCGGCGGGCGGCGTACTACGCCAGCGCCGACTGGCCGGGGTACACGGTCATCAACTCCACCGTGCAGAGCAGCAAGGGCGCGGGTCCGCTGGCCGGGGCGTGGGCGACCCTGAACGCGCTGGGCGCGTCGGGGTACCGCGAGCTGGCCGCCGAGGCGATGGCCGCGGCCGCACGGCTGCGCGAGGGGGTCGCGGGGATCCCGGAGCTGCGGGTGCTGGGCGAGCCGGACGCGCCGCTGGTGGCGCTGGCCTCGGCCGACCCGGCGGTGGACGTGTTCGTCCTGGCCGACGAGGTCGCGAAGTCCGGGTGGTTCCTCCAGGCGCAGCTGTCGTACGCGGGCATCCCGCCCAACCTGCACCTGACGCTGACCGGGGTGTCGCTGGCGGGGGTGGACGCGCTGCTGGAGGTGCTGGCCGGGGCGGTCGCGGCGGTGGGCGGCCTGCGCCCCGACCTGCCCGGGGGCCTGGCCGGGACCGTGGAGGGCCTGGACCTGGAGGCGGTGGACGACCGCGCGTTCGTGGAGCTGCTGTCGGCGGTCGGCGTCACCCTGGGCGGCCCGGGCGGCTCCCCGACGGCGGCGGTGAACACGATCCTCGACGGGCTCGCGCCGGCCACCCGCGAGGCGCTGCTGGTCCGCTTCCTGTCGGCCCTCAACTCCCCGCACACCGATTGAGGGGTGCCTCTTCGGGTAGTCGCCCTCCCACATCCCCCGTCCCCCCGGTCCCCCAGTGGGGCACCGCGGACGGGGGACGGGGCGGAACCGGAGGACGAGGGAGGTCCGATGCCACGGAAGAACGTCTTCATCCCCGGCCTGGACGAACGCAACCACGAGATCCTCAGGAGGACGCCCACCGGCCGGGAGTGCGACTTCCACCCCCTTTCCACCCTGGACGACCTCAGGTCCGAGCACCTGGACATCGAGGAGACCATCGCCGGGGCCCAGGCCGCGATGGACGGGTTCGACGGGTCCGTCGACGCCATCGCGGGCTTCTGGGACTTTCCCATCACCCTGCTGGTGCCGATCCTGGCCGGCCCCCGGGGCCTGCCCTCCCCCACCCTGGAATCGGTCGTCCGGTGCGAGCACAAGTACTGGAGCCGCCTGCTCCAGAGCGAGGTCATCGACGAGTACCCCGCCTTCGCCCTGGTGGACCTGCACGACCCGGTCCCGCCGACCGAACCCGGCTACCCGATGTGGCTCAAGCCCGTGAAGTCGGCCTCCTCCGAGCTCGCCTTCCGCGTGGAGAACGACGAGGAGTTCTACGAGGCCGTCGAGCGCCTGCGCGAGGGGATCGGCAAGATCGGGCGCCCCTTCGAGGAGATCCTGAAGCGCGTCGACCTCCCGCCGGAGATCGCCGAGGCGGGCGGCACCTCCTGCCTGGCCGAGGCCGCCCTGCACGGGGTCCAGGTGGCCGTCGAGGGCTACGTCCACCGGGGCGAATGCGTCGTCTACGCCACGCTGGACTCGGTCGACTACCCGGCCAGCCCGGTCTTCCTGCGCCACCAGTACCCCTCCACCCTGCCCGAGGACGTCCGGCGGCGGCTGGCCTCGATCGCCACGCGGGTGATGGGCAGGCTGGGGCTGGACGACTCGACGTTCAGCATCGAGTTCTTCTACGACCCCGTCGAGGACGACATCCGGGTGCTGGAGGTCAACCCCCGCCACTCCCAGGCGCACGCGTCGCTGTTCGAGATGGTCGACGGCGCCGCCAACCACGAGCGGATGCTCAGGCTCGCCCTGGGGCGGGAGCCCGTGCTCCCGGACGGGCTCCGCGGGGAGTACGACATCGCCGCCGAATGGTACCTGCGCCGCTTCTCCGACGGCATGGTCGACCGGGTGCCCACCCCCGAGGAGGTCCGCCGGCTGGAGGAGGCCGTGCCGGGGGTGCGGATCGCGATCGTGCCGGAGGAGGGGCAGCGGCTCTCCGGGCTCCAGGCCCAGGACAGCTACAGCTTCGAGCTCGCCAAGATCGTCATCGGCGGCGCCGACGAGACGGAGATGCGCGCCAAGTACGAGCGCTGCGCCGAGGAGCTCTCCTTCGACATCGAGGACGACCCCGGCGACGACCACTGACGGAAGGAGACCCCATGCGGGTGATCGAGACCCTGCCGTACGAGGTCCGGACCGAGGACCACTTCTGGATCCCCCTCTCCGACGGAGTGCGCCTGGCCGGGCGGGCCTGGCTCCCCGTGTCCGCCGAGATGGACCCGGTGCCGGCGGTCCTGGAGTACATCCCCTACCGCAGGCGCGACCTCACCGCGGTACGCGACTCGACCCACCACCCCTACATCGCCGGGCACGGCTACGCCTGCGTCCGCGTGGACATGCGCGGCAGCGGCGACTCCGAGGGGGTGCTCACCGACGAGTACCTGGAGCGCGAGCAGCAGGACGCCGAGGAGGTCCTGGCCTGGCTCGCCGAGCAGCCCTGGTGCGACGGCACGACCGCCATGATGGGCCTGTCCTGGGGCGGCTTCGCCGCGCTCCAGGTGGCGGCCCGGCGCCCGCCGAGCCTGGGCGCCATCGCCATCGCGTCCTTCACCGACGACCGCTACAACGACGACTTCCACTACATGGGCGGCTGCCTGCTCTCCGACAACCTCGCCGAGTCCGGGACCACCTTCGCGTTCGGCACCTGCCCGCCCGACCCGATGACGGTGGGCGACCGGTGGCGGGACATGTGGCTGGAGCGGCTGGAGGCCAACCGCCCCTGGATCATCACGTGGCTGCACCACCAGCGCAGGGACGACTACTGGCGGCACGCCTCGGTGATCGAGGCCCCCGAACGGGTGGACTGCCCGGTGCTGGCCGCCGGCGGCTGGGCCGACGGCTACTCCAACGCGGTCCTGCGCGTCCTGGAGTGCCTGGAGTCGCCGCGGCTGGGGCTCATCGGCCCCTGGTCGCACCGCTACCCCCACCTGGGGCTCCCCGGGCCCGCCATCGGCTACCTCCAGGAGGTCGTGCGCTGGTTCGACCACTGGCTCAAGGGGGTGGACAACGGGGTGGACGAGGGGTCCGCGCTGTGGTCCTGGATGCAGGAGTCCGTCCCGCCCGCCACCTCCTACGAGGACCGGCCCGGGCGGTGGGTGCGCGAGGACCGGTGGCCGTCCCCGGGGGTGGAGCGGACGCGGTTCGGCCTGGGCCCGCACCGGCTGTTCACCTCCGACGGGTACACCCCGGCCGAGGACGAGGAGCCCGGCGACCCGCTGACCGTGTCCTCACCCCTGACCGTGGGCCAGTTCGCGGGCAAGTGGGCCTCCTACAGCGCGCCGCCCGACCTGCCCTACGACCAGCGCGAGGAGGACGGCGGCTCGCTGGTCTTCGAGACCGAGGCCCTCCGGGAGCCGGTGGAGATCCTCGGGGCCCCCGAGGTGGAGCTGGAGGTGTCCTCCGACGAGCCGGTGGCGATGGTCGCGGCGCGGCTGAGCGACATCGCCCCCGACGGGTCCGCCACCCGCGTCACGTTCGGGCTGCTCAACCTGACCCACCGCGACGGGCACGCGGAACCGGAGGAGATGCCGCCGGGCGAGCCCCGGCGGGTGCGGATCGTCCTCAACGGGGTGGCCCAGGTCTTCCCCGCGGGCCACCGCATCCGGCTGTCGCTGTCCACCTCGTACTGGCCGCTGGCCTGGCCCCCGCCCCGGCCGGTCCTGCTGACCGTCCACCCGGGCGGCAGCGCCCTGGACCTGCCGGTCCGCCCGGTGCCCGAGGGGGAGGACCCCTCCGCCCGGCCCTTCGGCGAACCCGAGACGACGGCGGAGATCCCGACCTCCCGGCACGAGCTGCCCGAGCACCGCTGGGAGGTGCACAGGGACCTGGTCGACACCCGGTCCTCGCTGGAGATCGTCAAGGACGGCGGGATCCTGCACCTGGAGGGCATCGACCTGGACGTGGGCCGCCGCGCCCGCGAGCACTACGAGTCGGTGGCGAACGACTTCACGTCGGTGCGCGGCGAGACCTCCTGGACGATGCGCTTCGCCCGGGGGGACTGGGCCACCCGCACCGAGACGCACACCTCGCTGGAGTGCACCGAGACCGAGTTCCGGGTGTACGGGACGCTCGACGCCTACGAGAACGGGGAGCGCATCTTCTCCCGCCAGTGGAACGAGACGATCGCACGCGACCACGTGTGAGGGGCGCGTGCGCAGGAGAGGGGGCGGGGCCGATGGAGGGCCCGGTGTCCGCGGGGCCGCTGGTGGTCCTCGCGTCCGCGGCCGTCCCGGTGCTGGTGATCCTGTTCGTGATCTGGGTGCTGCGCCGGGACGTCGCCCGCAAGCAGAAGGCCGTCCGCTCGCCGGACTACTGGAAGGAGCGGCCCGACGGCCGCCGGTACCCGACCGGGGGGTGGGACCAGAGCCCCGGGGCCGGGAGCGCCCGGCGGGAGCCGGAGGAGGGTCCGGCGGACGACGACCTGTCTCCGCCGGAGGGCGGCGACCCGCCGGTCCGGTGAGGCCGGGGGCGGGGGCGCCCGCGTTCACTCCCGGCGTTCATGGGTAGTCGCCCCGTGCACACCCGTGGTCGAACACCGTGGAAGGCGGTGAAGCCGATGATGGGCACGGAACCCGCCCCCGGCCTGCTGGAGCGGGCGCGCCTGCTCCCGCTGCTGTCCGCACAGGTCGCCCGGGGGGTGATCGTGCGCCGCCCCGCCTGGGAGGGCCTGGCCGCGGCGCTCGGCGCCGACCGCCGGCTCGCGGAGCTCCTGCGGGAGCTGCGGGAGCGGTACGGGGACCGGCCCCTGCCGCTGACGGTGGCGGGCCGGCCCGTCGCCCTCGTCCTGGACCCGGCGGACGTGCGCGGCATCCTGGAGCGCACCCCGGACCCGTTCTCGCCGGGCGGCCGGGAGAAGCGGGGCGCTCTGGCGCACTTCCAGCCGCACGGGGTGCTCGTGTCCGACGCCGACGACCGCGTGCCCCGTCGGGAGGCCAACGAGGAGGCGCTGGCCACCGGGCGGCCCCACCCCGACAGCGGGGTGCTGGACGCCCACGCCGACGAGGAGGCGGCGGTGCTGCGCCGCGCCCTGGGCGAGGCCGGGGGCGGGCTGGACTGGCCGCGGTTCTCCGCGTCGTTCGACGCGCTGGCCCGCAGGCTGGTCTTCGGGGCGCACGCCGCCGAAGACCACCTCACCACCGAGCTGCTCCGGCACCTGCGCTCGCGCGCCGACTGGTCCTACGCGCTGCCGGTGGACCGGCGGACCAGGGAGGAGTTCCTGGACCGGGTGCGGGCGGGCGTCGAGGGCGCCGAGCCGGGGAGCCTGGCCGCGCGGCTGCCCCGGGACGGCCGTGTGCGGCCCGAGGACCAGGTGGCGCACTGGCTCTTCGCCTTCGACGCGGCGGCCATCGCCGCCTTCCGGTCCCTGGCCCTGCTGTCCGCGGAGGGGGCCGGCCCCGACGCGGCGGCCGGCGACGCGGCCCGGTGGGAGGCGACGGTCCAGGAGTCGGTGCGGCTGTGGCCGACGACGCTCGTGATCCTGCGGGAGGCGGTGCGGGAGACGGTATGGCGGGACCGGGAGTTCGCCCGAGGCACGGTGTTCGTGGTGGTGAGCTCCTACTTCCACCGCGATCCGCGGCTGCCGTACGCCGACGCGTTCACCCCCGGGATCTGGCTGGACGGGCGCGCCCGGGCGGAGCCGGGGCTGGTGCCGTTCAGCCACGGGCCCGCCGGGTGCCCGGGCCGGGACGTGGTGCTGTCGAGCGCCTCGCGGTTCCTGGCGGCGGTCACCGGCGGGGACCCGCCGGCGCGCACCGACGCCTCCCCGCTGTCGGCGGCGGACCTGCCGGCGTCACTGGACCACACCGCCCTGCGCTTCTCCCTGGCGGGGACGGCGTGAACGGCGCGGTGGACCGAACGGACCCCGAATCGGAGAGGTGAAGGACATGGAATGGGCGTGGGTCGTGGCCGTGGTCATGGTCGTCGCGATCGTCGTGGCGGCGGTGTTCGTGCTGCGGCGCAACACCGCCGACGACCGCAGGCTCCCCGACAAGCCCGCCCGCGAGCGGCGGCGCTATCCGACGGGCTGGAACCGCAGTACCGGTGAGATGCGCATGCCCCCCGACGAGGGGGATCCCCCCGCGCCCCGCCGCGACGCCTGACCGGCCCGCCCACAGCGGACCACCGGACGGTGCCGTCCCCCTGGCGGGGACGGCACCGTCCGGGCACCCGCCCACTCCGGCGGAACGCCCTGTCCCCGGACGAGTCGGGGCGAGGCGGCCACTCTGCGGCCGCCGGGCCCCGGAAGGCGAGCGGAACGGTTCCCGGACGGGTGTTCCGCCCCGGAACACCCGGCGGACCAGTAGAGCTCCGACCAGCGCTCCGCCAGATGCGGCGCGCTGCCCCGGGGCGGGCGACGCACCGCGCCCGGCGGACACGGAAGCGGGCACGTGCCGGTTCGTCACGGCGGGTGCCCCTGCGACCGGCGGGCCCGCCAGGTGTCCCGCGTCAGAACAGCGGGGTCGGTCCGCGTGTCCTGCGGGGGTTGACATTCCAAAATGTTAGCGCGAACAATATTGTCTGGATCACATTCGCGCTCCCGCTCCCACCCCTCCCCCTTCAGGAAAACCGACACTCCCCCACTTCAGGGCACCATCCACCCGATACCCCTCAATCTCCCCATCTCGGAAGGAAGCGCCCTTGCCACGGAATGTTAGCGCCCACAAAAGCCCGCCGGACGATCCCGTGGTCGTCGGCATCGACTTCGGCACCCTCTCGGGCCGCGCCGTCGTGGTCCGGGTCTCCGACGGCGCCGAACTGGGCACCGCCGAGCACGCCTACCCCCACGGCGTCATCACCGACCGCCTCCCCGGCGGAAAGGGGGAGCTGGAGCCGGAGACCGCGCTCCAGCACCCCGGCGACTACGAGGAGGTGCTGCGCACCGCCGTCCCCGCAGCGCTGGAACTGGCCGGGGTCCACCCCGGGCGGGTCGCCGGGATCGGCACGGACTTCACCTCCTGCACCTTCCTGCCCGTCACCGCCGACGGCACCCCCCTGTGCCTGCTGCCCGGACTCGCGGACCGCCCGCACGCCTGGCCCAAACTCTGGCGCCACCACGCCGCCCAGCCCGAGGCCGACGAGATCACCGCCCTGGCCGCCGAGCGCGGCGAGCCCTGGCTGCCGCGCTACGGCGGCCGGATCTCCTCGGAGTGGCAGTTCGCCAAGGCCCTCCAGGTCCTGCGCGACGACCCCGGGGTGTACGAGCGCGCCGACCGCTGGATCGAGGCAGCCGACTGGATCGTCTGGCGGCTGTGCGGCCACGAGACCCGCAACACCTCCAGCGCCGGCTACAAGGGCCTGTACCAGGACGGGCGCTGGCCCTCCCGGGAGTACCAGGCCGCCCTCGACCCGCGCCTGGCGGACTTCGCAGCGACCCGGCTCGACCACCCGCTCTCCCCGCCGGGGACGCGCGCGGGCGGCCTCACCGCGCAGGCCGCGGAGTGGACCGGCCTGCCCGAGGGCACCCCGGTCGCGGTGGGCGCCATCGACGCCCACGTGACCGCCGCCGCCGTGGGGACCACCGGCCCGGGCCGGATGCTCGCCATCATGGGCACGAGCACCTGCCTGGTGATGAACTCCGACGTCAGGGCCGAGGTCCCGGGCATGTGCGGCCTGGTCAGGGACGGCATCACGCCCGGCGCCTGGGGGTACGAGGCCGGGCAGAGCGGGGTCGGCGACATCTTCGGCTGGTTCGCCGGCACCCACGTCCCCCCGGCCTACCACGACGAGGCCCGCGCCCTCGGGGTGTCCGTGCACGAGCTGCTCTCGCGCAGGGCGGCCGACGCCCCGGCCGGGTCCCACGGCCTGGTCGCCCTGGACTGGCACAGCGGCAACCGCTCGGTCCTGGTCGACCACTCGCTCTCCGGGCTGCTCGCCGGGATGACGCTGGCCACCCGGCCGGAGGAGGTCTACCGGGCCCTGGTGGAGGCGACCGCGTTCGGCGCCCGCACCATCGTCGATGCCTTCACCGGCGCCGGGGTCCCGGTCCGCGACCTCACCGTCGCCGGGGGCATGGTGCGCAACCCCTTCGTCCTCCAGGTCTACGCCGACGTCCTGGACCGGCCGCTGCGGGTCGCGGCCACCGGGCACGGCAGCGCCGTCGGGGCGGCCGTCCACGGGGCCGTCGCCGCCGGGCTGTACCCCGACCTGCACGCCGCCTCCGCCGCCATGGGCCGGGTCCGCGCCGATTCCGTCGAGCCCGACCCCGCCGCGGCGGCCGCCTACAAGGAGCTGTTCGCCGTCTACACCGAACTCCACGACCACTTCGGCCGGGGCGGCAGCGACGCCCTGCACCGGCTCCGCGCCCTGCGCAACGGCACCCGCGCCGCCGGCCCCTCCGGCACGGCGGCCTCCGGCGAGGGGAGGCGGCGGTGACGGCCCCCCGGACGCCCGCGCACGCGGCCGCTCTGGCCGCCCACCGCGACGAGGTGGAACGCCTGCGCGCGCAGGTCTGCGCCCTGCACGCGGAGCTGCCCCGCTGGAACCTGGTCACCTGGACGAGCGGGAACGTCTCCGCCCGGGTGCCCGGCGCCGACCTCATGGTCATCAAGCCCAGCGGAGTGTCCTACGACGACCTGGCCCCCGGGGACATCGTCGTCTGCGACCTCCACGGGAACACGGTCGAGGGGCGGCACCGGCCCTCCAGCGACACCTTCGCCCACGCCCACATCTACCGGGAGCGCCCCGACATCGGCGGGGTGGCGCACACCCACAGCCCCTACGCCACCGCGTGGGCCGCCCGCGGCGAGGCCGTCCCCTGCGTGATCACCGCGATGGCCGACGAGTTCGGCGGCGACATCCCGGTGGGGCCCTTCGCGCTCATCGGGGACGACGCCATCGGCCGCGGCGTGCTCGACACCCTGGCGGGCCACCGCTCCCCGGCCGTCCTCATGCGCGGCCACGGCGTGTTCACCGTCGGACCCACCGCCGCGGCCGCGGTCAAGGCCGCGGTGATGTGCGAGGACGCGGCCCGCACCGTGCACATCGCCCGGCAGGCCGGGCCCGTCGAGCGCCTACCCCAGGAGCACATCGACGCGCTCCACGAGCGCTACCGCAACGCCTACGGCCAGTGACCCCCACCGAAAGCGAGGAGACCCCCGTGACCGTCCCCACCGCTCAGCCCTCCCCGAACCCGGCCGTGCGCGGACGCGCGCCACGTATCGGACTGCTCGGCATCATGCAGCCGCTCTACGACGACATGATCCCGGGCATCACCGAGCACCAGGCGCGGTACGCCGCCCGGGTCGCCGACCGGCTCTCCGGCGTCGCCGAGTGGACCGTCGCCCCGCCGGTGCGCGGGCGCGAGGAGGCCGAGCGGGCGGTGCGGGCGTTCGAGGAGGCCGGCCTGGACGGGGTCCTGGTGGTCATGCTGACCTACGGGCCGTCCCTGCGGATCACCCGGGCGCTGACCGGCGCGCGGCTGCCGCTGGCCCTGGCGAACATCCAGCCCGAACCCTCCGTGAGCGCCTCGTGGGACATGGACGACATGACCTACAACCAGGGGATCCACGGCGCCCAGGACACCGCCAACGCGCTGGTCCGCGCACGGGTGCCGTTCGAGGTCGTCACCGGGGACTGGGAGGGCCCGGAGTTCGCCGAACGGGTGGGCCGCTGGGCCCGGGCGGCCCGGGCCGTGCGCGCGCTGCGGGACCTGCGGGTCGGCGTGTTCGGCTACCCCATGAACGGTATGGGGGACGCGCGGGTCGACGAGACCTCGCTGCTGCGGGTGATCGGCCCCGAGGTCCACGTCATCGCCCCGGGCGCCCTGCACCGGACCATGGCCGGCCTGCCCGAGGAGCCCGTCCGCGAGCTGATGTCCTGGGAGGACTCGGTCTTCGACGTGGACCCGCGCCTGTCCAAGGAGGAGCGGGAGGACCACGCCCGCATGCAGCTGGGCATCGAACGGCTGCTGGAGGAGGCCGGCTGCGGGGCCTACTCCACCCACTTCGACGCGATCGGCGAGGACGGCCGCTTCGCCCGGCTGCCCATGGCCGCCGCCTCCACCCTGATGGCCAAGGGGTACGGCTTCGCGGGCGAGGGCGACGTGCTCGCCGCCTCGGTGGTCTACGCGGGCCACCGCCTGGCGGGGGACGGCCACTTCACCGAGATGTACGCGATGGACTTCCCGAGCGACTCCGTCCTCATGAGCCACATGGGCGAGGGCAACTGGCGGCTGGCCCGGGAGGACGAGCCCGTGCGCCTGATCAAGCGCCCCCTGGGCATCGGCGGGCTGGCCGACCCGCCGACCCTGCTGTTCCGGTACCGGCCCGGCCCGGCCACGCTGGCCTCCCTGGTCGCCCTGGGCGGCGACCGCTTCCGGCTGGTCGTGGCCGAGGGCGAGGTCCTCGACTCCCCCGCGCTCCCCTCCCTGGAGATGCCCTACGGGCGGTTCCGGCCCGACAGCGGGGTGGGTGGGTGCATGGACGCCTGGCTCCGGGCGGGCGGCACCCACCACATGGCCATGAACACCGGCCGCCGGGCCGAGGACTGGCGCGTCCTGTGCGCGCTGGCCGGCATCGAGTACGTACCGGTCTGACCCGGCGCGCGGCCGGCGCCGGCCGCGCACCCGGCGCGGCCCCGGCCCCCGGCCCCTCCCCCGTCCCTCCGACCCGCGTCCGGTCCCCTCCCGGCCCGGACCTCCACGCACACCGACACGAAAGCGGACCCCCCATGTCGCACAGCCCACGTACGGCGGGCACCGCGCTGCTCGCAGCGTCCGCCCTCCTGCTCACCGCCTGCAACGGCGTCGGCGACGCCGCCCGGCCCGAGGGCGAGAACGGCCTCATCGGCATCTCCATGCCCACCCAGTCCTCCGAACGGTGGGTCAACGACGGGCGGAACATGGTCGCCGAGTTCGAGGCCCGCGGTTTCGGCACCGACCTCCAGTACGCCGAGGACGTCGTCCCCGACCAGATCTCCCAGATCGAGAACATGATCACCCGCGGCGCCGACGTCCTCGTCATCGCCGCGATCGACGGCGAGGCCCTGGGCGACGTGCTCGACACCGCCGCCGACAGCGGCATCCCCGTGATCGCCTACGACCGGCTCATCATGGGCAGCGAGAACGTCGACTACTACGCCACCTTCGACAACTTCGAGGTCGGCGTGCTCCAGGCGCAGTACATCGTGGACGCCCTCGGACTGGAGGAGGGCGAGGAGGGGCCGTTCAACCTGGAGGTGTTCGGCGGGTCCCCCGACGACAACAACGCCTACTTCTTCAACGACGGGTCCATGTCGGTGCTGCGGCCCTACCTGGACGACGGGACGCTGGAGGTCCCCAGCGGGCAGACGGAGATGGAGCAGATCGCCACCCAGCGCTGGGACGGCGCCATCGCCCAGGCCCGGATGGACAACCTCCTCAGCGCCCACTACTCCGACGAGGAGCTGCACGCCGTGCTCTCCCCGTTCGACGGCATCAGCCTGGGCGTGATCGAGTCCCTGCGCGCCGTCGGCTACGGCGGCGGCGACCTCCCCCTGCCCGTCGTCACCGGCCAGGACGCCGAGCTGTCGTCGGTGCGGTCCATCATCGCCGGCGAGCAGACCCAGACGGTGTTCAAGGACACCCGGGCCCTGGCGGCCCAGACCGTCGACATGGTGGAGGCGCTGCTCGCGGAGGAGGAGGTGCCGGTCAACGACACCGAGACCTACGACAACGGCGTCAAGACGGTCCCGGCCTTCCTCCTGGAGCCCGTGTCGGTCGACATCGACAACTACCGGGAGGTGCTCGTCGAGAGCGGCTACTACGAGGAGTCGGACCTGTGACCGGCGCCCCCGCCGCGGGCGCCCCGCCGGGCCCGCTGCTGAGCATGCGGGGCATCCGCAAGGAGTTCCCCGGGATGGTGGCCCTGGACGGGGTCTCCCTGGAGGTGCGCGCGGGCCGCGTCCACGCCCTCATGGGCGAGAACGGGGCGGGCAAGTCCACCCTGGTGAAGGTGCTCAGCGGGGTCCACCCCGCCGGGACCTACACCGGGGAGGTCCTCCTGGACGGGAGGCCCTGCGCGTTCACCGGGGTGGCCGACAGCGAGCGGTCGGGCATCGCCATCATCCACCAGGAGCTGGCACTGGTCCCGCAGCTGTCCATCGCCGAGAACGTGCTGCTCGGGCACGAGATCACCCGGTTCGGCGTCCTGGACCGGGACGCCACCCACGCCCGCGCCCGCGAGCTCCTGCTCCGGGTGGGTCTGGACGAGAACCCGGACGTCCCGGTGTCGGCGCTCGGCATCGGCGCCCAGCAGCTCGTCGAGATCGCCAAGGCGCTGGCCAAGCGGGTGCGGCTGCTCATCCTGGACGAGCCCACCTCGGCGCTGAACGAGACCGAGAGCCGGCGGCTCCTGGACCTGCTCCTCGAACTGCGCGCCCAGGGCGTCACCTGCATCCTCATCTCGCACAAGCTCGGCGAGGTGGTGGACGTGAGCGACGAGATCACGATCCTGCGGGACGGGCGCACCATCGAGACGCTCGCCGTGGAGCGCGACGCCGCCGGGACGCCGTCGGTGGACGAGGACCGGATCATCCGCGGCATGGTCGGGCGCTCCCTGGACCGCCGCTACCCCGAACCGCTCGGGGAGGCCGGCCCGGTGCGGTTCCGGGTGCGCGACTGGACGGTCGACCACCCGACCCGGCCGGGGCGGCGCGTGGTCGACGGCGTCGACATGGACCTGCGCGCGGGCGAGATCGTCGGGCTGGCCGGGCTCATGGGGGCCGGGCGCACCGAGTTCGCGATGAGCCTGTTCGGCCGCTCCTACGGCAGGTTCGTGCGGGGCACGCTGTCCAAGGACGGCGAGGTCCTGCCGGTGCACGACGTCGCCGCGGCCGTCCGCGGCGGCCTGGCCTACGTGCCCGAGGATCGCAAGACGCTCGGGCTGCTGCTCGACGAGGACATCCGGCGCAACACCACCCTGGCCGCGCTGCACCGCGTCTCGCGCCACGGGGTCATCGACCAGGCGCGGGAGACCGTCGAGGCCCGGCGGATGGGCGAGGAGCTGCGCGTGCGCGGGAACGTCGCCGCCGGGACGGTGCGCACGCTCAGCGGCGGCAACCAGCAGAAGGTCGTCCTGGCCAAGTGGATGTTCACCCGGCCGGAGCTGCTGATCCTGGACGAGCCCACGCGCGGCATCGACGTCGGCGCCAAGTACGAGATCCACCTGATCATCCGCAGGCTGGCGGCGGAGGGCGCCGCCGTCCTGCTCATCTCCTCGGAGCTGCCCGAGGTCCTGGGCATGTGCGACCGCGTCCACACCATGTGCGAGGGCCGCATCACCGGCGAGGTGCCCGCGGCCGAGGCCGACCAGGAGACCCTCATGAGACTGATGACGAGAACCGGGGACCGGCCATGAAACAGAAGACCGCGGGACGGACCGGCTCCGGGCGGGCCGGGCTCGGCGCCCTGCTGCGCGGCGACACCCGCCGCTACGGGATGGCGGTGGCGCTGGTCGCCATCGTCGTCCTGTTCCAGATCCTGACGGGCGGGCTGCTGCTGACCCCGCTCAACATCACCAACCTGATCCTCCAGAACTCCTACATCCTGATCCTGGCCATCGGCATGATGCTGGTGATCGTCACCGGGCACATCGACCTGTCGGTCGGGTCGGTGGTGGCGTTCACCGGCGCCGTGTCGGCGATCATGCTCACCTCCTGGGGGCTGCCGACCTTCGCGGTGGTGCCCCTGGCGCTGCTGCTCGGCGCGGCCATCGGCGCCTGGCAGGGCTTCTGGATCGCGTACGTGCGCGTCCCCGCGTTCATCGTCACCCTCGCCGGGATGCTCGTGTTCCGCGGCGCCACGCTGGCCGTCCTGGGCGGCGAGTCCATCGCGCACCTGCCCTCCTCCCTGCGGCGGATCGCGGGCGGGTTCCTCCCCGGCCAGACCGACGGCCCGCACCTGCCGACCCTGCTGCTGGGCGCGGCGGGCGCGGCGGTCGTGGTGTGGATCCAGTGGCGGGCCCGGGCGCGGACCCGGGCGCACGGGCTGCCGGTGCAGCCCGCGGCGGTGACCGCGGCGGGCTCGGCGGTGCTCGTCGCGGCGATCCTGGCGTTCACCTGGGCGCTGGCGGCCCACAACGGCCTGCCCCTGGTGGGGCTGCTGCTCGTGGCGCTGATCGCGGGGTACTCGTTCGTGACGCGCTCGACGACGCCGGGCCGGCGGATCTACGCGGTGGGCGGCAACGAGCGGGCGGCGGCCCTGTCGGGCATCCGCACGCAGCGGACCACCTTCTGGGTGTTCGTCAACATGGGGGCGCTGTCCGCGCTGGCCGGGCTGGTGTTCACCGCGCGGCTCAACGCGGCCACCCCGGGCGCGGGCACCATGTTCGAGCTGGACGCCATCGCGGCGGCGTTCATCGGCGGCGCGTCGGCGTCCGGCGGGGTGGGCACCGTGGTGGGGGCCGTCATCGGCGCCCTGGTCATGGGCGTCCTCAACAACGGGATGTCCCTGATCGGGCTCGGCGTGGACTGGCAGCAGCTCATCAAGGGGCTGGTGCTGCTGCTGGCGGTGGCCTTCGACATCTACAACAAGCGTCGGATCGGCGCGGGCGGGGCGGTGTTCGGGCTGCGCGTCCGCCGCGACGGGCCCGGGGCGGGCGGCGCCGCGCCCGCCCCGGGCGCCCGGGAGCCGGCCTCGGCCTGACCCGGCGCGGCCGCCCCGCCTACCGGGGCGGGGCGGCCACGCTGGCGCGTTCCACCAGGGTCGGCGTGATCGTCCGGCGGGTGGAGGCGGCGGGCTCCCCGGACATGCACGACAGGAGCACGTCCAGCGTCTCGGTGGCCACCGTGGCGAAGTCGGGGCGCACGGTCGTCAGGGGCGGGATGAAGTAGGCGGCCTCGGGGACGTCGTCGAACCCGACGACGCTCACCTCGCCGGGGACGGCGCGGCCGCGCTCCGACATCGCCCGCAGGATGCCCAGCGCCAGGTGGTCGTTGGCGGCGAAGACCGCCGTGACCTCGGGCATGCGGGCGAGGATCAGCCCGGCCCGGTAGCCCGAGGCGGCGCTCCAGTCCGCGGGGCTCACCGGCGGGACCTCGGCGCCGGCCTCCTCCAGGGTCCGCCGCCAGCCCCGCTCCCGGTCGGCGGCGTCGAACCACTCCGAGGGGCCGGCCACGTGCCAGACGGTCCGGTGCCCGGCGTCCAGCAGGTGGCGGGTGGCCAGCCGCGCGCCGGCCTGCTGGTCCACGGTCACCAGGGTGTCGCCGCGCGCGGGGTCGCCGTCCACCGCGACCAGCGGGATGTCCGGCGGCACCGCGGCCAGGGCCTCGTCCGCGGCGGCGGTGGGCGCTATCACCACGATCCCGGCGGCGCGCTGCTCCAGGTGGTGGTCGACGGCCTCCGCGATGGAGCCCCGGTCCAGCACCCGGACCCGGCGGACGCTGACGACGAAGCCCCGGGCCGCGGCGGCGAGCTCGAAGGCGGCCAGCAGCGAGGAGGGGCCGAACAGGGTCGAGTTCTGGGCGACGACGCCGATGAGCTGCGACCGCCCGGTCGCCAGCGCCCGGGCGGCCCGGTTGGGCCGGTAGCCGAGCTGCTCGATGGCCGCGCGCACCCGCAGCCGGGTCTGCTCGCGGACGTTGGGGTGGCCGTTGAGCACGCGGGAGACCGTCTGGTGCGACACCCCGGCCAGGCGCGCGACGTCGGTCATCGCGGGCTCCCGCGCCGCGCCGGGGGTCGATGGGGTCTGGGCCACCCGCAGCTCCTTCACAGCCGATGCGGTCGCGTGCTCGGTGAACGCCCGCCGGGCACGAGCCGGACGGTGGGCGCTAACATATCCCATTGCCCCCACACGGCAACAGCCTCCCACCCAAGGTAAACGCTTCCAGTTTCCTGTTGTTAGCGCTCCCATCCCGCCGATTCCCCTGCCCCCACGCCCTTGGCTGCCGCTCCCCGCTCCCGCCCCTCCGAGCCCCCACCCCCGCACCCGCGAGGAGCACGCCGCGATGACGGGTCATCTCGTCATCATGGAGGGACCACCCCCGCATGCGAGGGGAGCACGGCCGGTCGCTGCGGCTGGACATGACGGTGGCGGGACCATCCCCGCGTGCGCGGGGAACACCAACGACGAGATGGCGCACCGCCACGAGGACCGGGAGCATCCCTGCGTGCGCGGGAAGCACTTCGCCGCCTCCTCCAGGTCGGCGTTGGACGCGGGAGCATCCCTGCGTGCGCGGGGAGCACTTCGTCCAGGCGCAGGACCGCCACGCCCATGGCGGGAGCATCCCTGCGTGCGCGGGGAACGGGCAACACTGCGCGCAGGCGCGCCGCAGAGCTCGCACGTGGGGACCATCCCCGCGGGTGCGGGAAGCACTTTCTCTGGTCAGCGTTCGAAACGGACCCCGACGAGAAGAGCGACCCACTCGGCCCGGCCAAAAAAGGGAGCCCCGGCCTCTCGGTGCCAGGCGTCTCGAACGGCGGAGCCTTCGAGCGCAGTGGCCGCCTCGATACAGTCACCGGACGTTCCGCTGCGGGGCGGCTCCCGAAAGCCCGGAGAAGGCAGAAGCCGAACCGAGGCACGTGTGCTCATGCAGTGCCGGCACGGGGACCACATCCCCGAAGCCGACGGAAGCACTCTCTGCCATTGCACCAAAGCCGCCGCACCCCGGGAAACACCTTTGCCCAGGTTTCGTGGAGCATCAAGCTGCAATGGACCGGTTCAACGGCTGCAAGCACAGCCGTCACCGGTCATAGACATCCCCTCGAGGGCCGACCTTGATGACCACAACAGTGACCCTCCCATCATCGATTGTGTAGATCACGCGATGATCGCCGATGCGGACACGGTAGCCATCTCGGGCTTTGAGTTTTTTGCAACCGACCGGTCGAGGCTCCTCAGCGAGTTCGGCGATCGCTCGAACAACACGTTTGCGCACCAAGGAATCAAGCCTGCGCAGCTCCTTCTGCGCAGACGTGGTGACCTCGACCGTGTAACGGCTCACTCGTAGTCCTCAACCCGGAAAGGGACAGTCTTCTCATTGGCACGAGCTTCGATGACCGCGCTATCGGCGATGTCCTCAAGCTCTTCTAGATAGGCGGCGGACACCAGGACCAAGCCACGGTCGGCCAACGCCTCAGCCAACTCAGTTACCATGCCGTGCGGTTCGACCGATTCAGCTGTCATGAATTCTTCTCCGAACTATACCCACTACACCCACCTGCGGTGTTCGTGCGCGCCCACCATCGGGCACCAAAAGCCTTGAACGCCAGGCTTGCAAGCAATCGCCCCTTATGAACCATTGCCATCAACGTCCGGAAGTGAGAAATGCACCGGAAAAATATCCAGCCAAATACACACCTAGGGACCATCCCCGCGTGCGCGGGGAGCGCTCAAACGCATGAAACGCACAACTCATCGTACGCGGAACCGCCCCCACGTGCGTGGGGAGCACGCGCTTCTTGAAGTCCTGGGAGATCCACACCCGGGACCATCCCCGCGTGCGCGGGGAGCACCGCCCGGTCACCGACGGCAGCCCGTCGGCGGGGGGAGCATCCCCGCGTGCGCGGGGAGCACAGCATCGGGGGAGACGTTCGTATCACCGCCGTGGGAGCATCCCCGCGTGCCCGGGGAGCACTCACCTCCGCGCCTGCCGCGTCGCCTGTGGCCGGGAGCATCCCCGCGTGCGCGGGGAGCACCGGCCCACCAAGGAGCCCCTCGCCTACCTGGCGGGAGCATCCCCGCGTGCGCGGGGAGCACGTGTCCGCGGGGGCTGCGCTCGGACTGGGGGCGGGAGCATCCCCGCGTGCGCGGGGAGCACCGGGCTCGAGGTGGCCGGCGCCTCCGCGGCCGGGGAGCATCCCCGCGTGCGCGGGGAGCACGTCGCGGTGGAGCTGATGCCCCACGGGGTGGTGGGAGCATCCCCGCGTGCGCGGGGAGCACCTGCTCCGGGAGGGACTGTGGCCGCTGCACCCGGGAGCATCCCCGCGTGCGCGGGGAGCACGGTCGCGGGCCGGTGCGGCGGCCATGTGGCTCGGGAGCATCCCCGCGTGCGCGGGGAGCACACGGGCACCCCAGGGGGTGAAGTCATGTCTTCGGGAGCATCCCCGCGTGCGCGGGGAGCACTTCGTCGCCCGCCGCGGCGGCGCGGTGGCCGGGGGAGCATCCCCGCGTGCGCGGGGAGCACGACAAGACCGCGCACGCGGGGATCCGCTTGGAGGGAGCATCCCCGCGTGCGCGGGGAGCACTCTTCCTGCTGCTCCTTGCGGTCCTTGCCCTTGGGAGCATCCCCGCGTGCGCGGGGAGCACCTTGTCCGATGTGGCGTTTTGTCCGATTCTCGGGGAGCATCCCCGCGTGCGCGGGGAGCACGGCAAGAGCACGGGGCGCACCTCCGACGGCGCGGGAGCATCCCCGCGTGCGCGGGGAGCACCCCTTTCCCTGGCGGCTCAGCACCAGGCCCTCGGGAGCATCCCCGCGTGCGCGGGGAGCACGAGGACGTCGTTTTGGCTGTGCCCGGCTTGGTGGGAGCATCCCCGCGTGCGCGGGGAGCACGCCTCCGCCCGGTCCTTGGCCATGTCGACCCGGGGAGCATCCCCGCGTGCGCGGGGAGCACATCGACTTGTCCGCCTTGCGCTTGAGATAGCGGGGAGCATCCCCGCGTGCGCGGGGAGCACAGGCGCTCGTCCTGCTCGCTCTGCCCCTCGCCGGGAGCATCCCCGCGTGCGCGGGGAGCACGGCGCCCCAGGCCGGGGCGCCCCAAGGGGTGGGGGAGCATCCCCGCGTGCGCGGGGAGCACAGTAAATGACCTGCGAAGATCCCTTTGGGAAACAGGCGATTTTCAAACTTCTTGGATTTCGGACACTAAACCCAAAAGAACACAAAAGTCGAATATCGCTCAGTGGCCGAAACGACGTCGCTTGGAGGCCTTGCTCCAGCCCTTCTTCGGTGGGTTGGTGGAAGCAGACGGCGAAGACTCCTTCGGGCGGTTCATGAGGATCAGACCCTCATGGTCGACCGGCTGCCAGTGGTGCTCGAAGGTCTTGAAGCCGAACCCCTGCTCCGAATCGTTCGTGTACACGAGCAACGCCCTCCCCTGCCCCGCGTACTGCTGCACCTCCTCCCACAGCAGATCACGGATCCTCCGCGAGGGCCTGCCCACGAACACCCCTGACGAGATCTCCATCAGCCATCGGGTCAGCAGTCCCCGCAACCCCTTCGGACAGTTGGTCAGCACCAGGACCGTCACCACACGACCTCGAACTCGTAGTTGTGCCCCGCCTCCAACAACCGCCCGCGGTCGCCCACGAGGGCCACCTCGTCCCGCTCATCGGCCGCCTCGTCCGCCGCGTCCCCCAGGAGCAGACGCTTCACGTCGTCCACGCAGCGCTCCAGCAGCCCCTCGCGGTTGATCCGGTCCCGCAGCAACCGCCGGGTCACCCCGTCGACGTCCTCGTCGCCCTGCGCAGCCGCGTCGAAGGCCACCGGGATCCCGATCTCCACCTTGTACAGGTCGGCGATGTCCATGACGAACCCGCGCTCATGCCCCGAGTGCACGAACCCCAGCCCCGGACTGCATCCCAGCGCCGCCGTCACCGAGTGCGCCATCCCGTAGAAGCACTGTGCCGCCGAGGTGATCGCCTTGTTCGGCGTGTCCGACCGGTCGTGGTCCCCCGGCACGTAATGCCGCCCGCGCCAGGTCACCCCCGTCCGCTCGGCCTCCTTCCGATAGGCGGCCTGGACGCGCTTGCCCTCGTACCCGAGAAGCTGCTGACGCGTCCGCCCCTCGACATCCAGGTCCGGGAACCGCATCCGGTACATCCCCCGCGCCACGCTCAACCGCTTCTGCGGGTTCGCCCACGCCGTCGCCTGCGCCTCCACCAGCTTGGACGACCGCGTGAGCGCCCTCCCCGCCGCGTAGAACCGCACCCCGTACTCGCCGACCCACACCACGGTCGCGCCGCACTCCCCCAGCAGCTTCATCGCACCGTCGGTCACACTGGTCCCCGGCCCCAGCAGCAACACCCCGATGGTCGCCGACGGCAGGTGCCGGACCCCCTCGCCGTCCGCCGCGGTGATCGCGTTGTCCTCCCGGTGCACGATGCACTTCTCCAGGTACACGAACGAGATCCGCTCACCGACCCTGGTCAGCTCCCACGGTGTCGACGCCCCGCGGCTCCCCGCCGTGGCGGTCACCGCCCTGTCCCCACCGGCGCCAGCGTCATCAGCCCGCAGCCGTACGCCTTGGCCCTGCCGAGCCCCGCGCACAGCACCCGGCGCAGCGCCTCCGGGTCGGTGACGGTGAGCCGTCCGTCGAAGGTCGCCGTGACGATCGGCACCCTCATCCGCTTCCCCCGGCGGTCGGGCCGCGGGTCCGGCTTGTCGAACCCCGCCGCGTTCCGGTCGTGCACGGTCAGTTCGTACTCGTCCTCCCCCGGCAGCAACTGCTGGTCAGAGGGCTTGCGCACGATCACGAACCCGGAGGCGTCCTGCCGCTGGATCAGCCACCCCGCCTGGTGGCGCGGGGTGACGTGCGCGGTGACCTTGGTGGGCTCCCCGTCCTTGCGCCGGATGCTGTGCACCGGGTTGGCGGTGAGCCGGAACGCCCACGTCTGCCCCTTGGACAGCCGGTCGAGGAACCCGGTGTAGTCGTGGCTCTTCCACACCCGTTCCGGGTCGTCGACGCCCCGCCACCCGGCCTGGTCCATGAGGTCGTCCATCAGCGGCCGGGTCGGACTCACCACGTACAGCAGCACCTCCGCCCGCGAGTTGCGGTCCAGTCGCCACAGCACGCGCGGCCCGCCCGGCTCGGAGGGCAGTATCTCGGGGAAGCAGCCCATCACGGCGGCGTGCAGCACCTGCGGGGACGACAGCAGCCGACGGCTTCCCGTCTTGTTGGTGTTGAAGCGGAAGCGGGTGAGGTACATCAGTCTCCTCCCAGCGCGAGCAGGGGGTCGTGGTCGGGTATCCGCTCGCGGCGCGCGTCCGGGTTGCGCACCCGTACCGACGCGGTGGCGACCGCACGCATGGCGTAACGCCGGTGCAGGGGGTCGAAGCTGAGCGGAAGGTCGCGGAACAGGTCTCCAGCGGTCCCTCGTCCGGCGTCGATGATGGTGGTGAGGTCCACCGCGGCCTCCCGGCGCCTGCTGCGCCGGTACCACGGGGCGGCCTGCCAGGACTGGCCCTCCAGCACGTCCTCCACACGGCCGGGGACCGGCTCTCCCAGGTCGAGGGGCCGGGCCGGCGGGCAGGAGCGCCGCCCGAGGTAGGGAAGGAAGACCGGGGCCCGCACGGCGTCGTACAGCGTCCCGACGAGTTCGTCGTCGCCCTCGACCGCCGCGACGAACACCGCGTCCGCCAGGTAGAAGCGTTCCGATACCGGCATGGACACGTCGGTGACCAGGTGCCGGGCGGTCTGGTAGTCGCGCACCCGGACCCCGGGCTGGTCGATGCGGACCCCGAAGCGCAGCGCCGCCAGGTCGGACAGGTCCTCGGTGCGCTCCCGGCCCAGGGCGGCGGCGAGCAGCCCGACCACCCCGCTCTTGGTCGGGGCGTTCTCCGTGGTGCGCCGGGCGAACCTGGACGCCGACCCCCAGGACTGGAGCGGTCCGGCCAGGACGAGGGGCAGGACGCTCATGCGCCGGACACCTGCCGCCGGGCCACCGCCTCGCCGACCTGGTCGACCAGTTCGGCCAGGGAGACGGAGGCGCCGACGCCGGACAGCTTGGCCGTGCGCTCCCCCACCCGGACCACCCAGGTGTCCACGTCGTCGGTCGCGTTGTAGGCGCGCTCGACCCCGACGATGTAGTCGGCGAGCCGCGCGCAGGCCTCGGCGAGGTGTCCCCTGCCCGCCTCGACGGGCTCTTCAAAGGCCCCGACGAAGCTGATCGGCCGCGCGCTGCGCAGTTTGACGATCACCGCGTCCGGCAGGGTGTGGTTGCCGAAGGTGTTGATCTTGCCGGTGGGCAGCGACTCCACGAACCCGCGCACGAACGCCTGCACCGCTCGGCGCAGCGGCTCGGTGGCGGGCTCGTCCTCGCGCAGCCCCTCCCCCAGGTTCTTGCGCAGCTGGTCGACGTCGACGGCGGCGTAGCGGTAGAGGGTCGCGGAGTTGAACTCGACGGTGCCGATCATGCCCGCGCCCGGCTCGGAGTCCTCATTGCGGTCGTCGACGGCGGTGTAGTAGTCGGACTCGTTCTCGACCGCGTGCACGCTGATGGCGTGGGCGACCTGGGCGGCGGCGTCCACGTTGATGTCGGCACCGTCGGCGACCATGCGGCCGAACAGGGCGATGTCGACGGAGTGGTGGGTGTCGGCGATGGCCTTGGCACGCGCCTTGGCGTCCTTGTCCTTGAGGAACCCCTTGATGTCCTCGCGGCCCTCGACGGCGAGGGCGGCCAGGCCGTCGCGCTGGCGGGCGCTGAGGAACATGAGGTAGGAGGACTCGGGAGCGGGCTCCTTCTCGCCCTTCTTCTTGGCGGCGTCGGCCTTGCGCTTGGGCACCTCGATCTTGGACCCGGTGGCGACCTGAACGGTCTCGGCGGCGAGGGCGACGGCCTCGTCCCGGGAAAGGTCCGGTGCGAGTTCGGTGATGCGGTCGGCGACCAGTTCGGCGACGCGCTTGGTGCGGGTGCCCAGGTCCTGGGGGGCGAGGAGGGCACCGAACGCCTGGCGGGTGGCGCGCTTCCAGGCCTGGCTGGAGACCCGGGCCCGGCGGACGCCGCCGTAGACGGCGGTCTTGGGGGTGCCGGTGTCGTCGCGGTTGAGATTGCTGGGCGGCACGGTCTGCAACACGTGCACGTCGAGAATGGTGCGGCTCATGGTCGTCGGTTCCTCGTGGTCTCGTCGGTGTGGTGCTGTGTGCTCCGCGCTGTCGCAGCGGGGGCGGAATCCGGTGGATGCGCGCGCGACAGGAGGAGGGTCCCGGGATCGGCCGGAGGGCGTGTGGGCCAGGCCAGGCCCGGCCCCGTCAGCCGTCCGTCGGGGGCGTCGTCGTTCCGGTACCGCCCTCCTCCGCGGTCGCGGGGCGGTAGGACTGGAACCCGCGACCCCAAGCGGTGCGGACGAGGGAGGGGCCGCCCCTGACGGCCCGGATCGTGTAGAGCTGGTCGGCCAGCAGGCCGTAGTCGAGGGGGACGTCGGCGGCTCGCAGCAGCTTGACGATGCCCCGGAGGCGGTCCAGGCGGACGCCGTGGTCCACCGCGCTTCCGGCCTGGACGAAGCGCCTGCGCAGGGGTTCGTCGATGGTTCCGCCCGGCATGAGGCGCCGCACCGCACCGCCCAGGTCGCGACCCCGCCGGTGCATGCCCTGGTCCCGTTTGGACTGCTGGTGCAGGGCGTACAGGGTCAGGGCCTCGTGGGCGGCGGCCTCGGCGTGCTCCACATGCGGGTGGCCGGCCGGGAACTTCTCGTAGAAGTCGTGGTCGAGGGTGAGCCCGATCAGTTCCGGGACGTCCGCGAGGGGTTTGCCCGCGCCCCGGCGCAGTTTGGCCAGGAGCGCCACCGCTTCGGGCCGGTCCTTCATGTAGCCGCCCTGGATGGGGCGGATGCGCTCGTCGACGAAGGTCCCCAGGTCGTGGAGCGCCGGCATGTACTCGGTGGGGGTCGTGGTGGTCACCGCTGTGTCTCCGTTGTCCGGTTCAGTCGTCGTCGCCGGTACCGTCCGGCGTTTTCGAGTCCGCCGCGTCCTCGGGGGCGGCCATGGTCAGGGCCTTGCGCAGGCCGGAGCGGAAGCGCAGGTCGGCCCGGGAGGCGTTGAGCCACAGGTCCCCCTTCGCGGTGTGGACGACCCGTCCCTGCCAGGCTGCTTCTCCCGAGGCCCGGACAAGGTCGCCGCCCAGGTCGGAGACGATCCGGTGGACCTCGGCCTGCCACCGTCGGCGTTCTTCGGCCGGGTAGCCCGGGTCGTCCGATGACCTCAGTGCGCAGAGCCACGCACGGAAGCGGCCGTCGAGCGCGGCGAACCCCTGGTCGCGGGCTGTGCTCCGGGGCGGGTCGGGTTCCCTGCCCTCGGCTCGGGCGAGGTCGGTGGCCAGGTCGCCCAGAACGGTGACGGCGTTCTCGGCGTCCGCGACCGCGTCGACGGCCATCCGCCCGAGGTCCGCGTCGCGTTCGCCCAGCAGGACGATCGGCAGAGCGACGGCGTCGTCGACGATCTCGTCGATGACGGACTGCTGGGTGCCGTAGACGGCCCCGGCCAGGCGGACCCTGATGAGGGTCGACGGTTCGAAGGGCCCGTGCACCGCGAGCCGGTGGAACCAGTCCAGGATGCGGGGACGGACGATGGCCGCGGCCTCATGGCGTTGTTCGGCGCCGCGGACCTCCCCGGTGACCAGTGCGCCCAGGCCGCGCCAGGCCGCCCGGGAGGGATCGTGGTCCCGGGGAAGGTAGACGGTGGCCTGCTTGAGCTTCTTCTCCTGGGCGGGGCTGCGCCGCCAGGCCGTCATGGGTTCGCGGTCGTGCTTGTTGTGGGGGGTCAGCGGGTTGCCGTAGGCGAGCAGGACCCCGTTGACGGATTCCCCGTCGTGGTGCAGGCGCAGGCGGCGGGTCTGCCAGGTATAGAGGTCCCGCAGGCCGTGCGGTCGGCTGACGGCCGCGGTCCCGGCGAGGGGTGCGGACGTGTCGGGTGGCAGGCGCCAGGCGGGGAGGTCCGGTTCGGTGTCGAAGTCGGGGTCCCAGCGCAGGCCGTCGGTATCGAAGGCGACGAGGTTGAGCAGCAGTGTTTCCCGGAGGGTGTCGCCCTCGACGTGGACTCCGCCGAGGTTCCCCGCCCACCCCACCCCTTGCGGGTAGACCTTGCCGCTCTTGAGCCGGGGGTCGCCAACGGCCCCCGACTTGATGCCGGAGGTGTCGTAGGCGTGGGCGTGGACCAGCCAGCGGGCGGCCTCGGCGAAGGTCAGGGTGGCGGCACCGAGGGCGCGCATGGTGAAGAACCGGGCGTTGTTGGGGACGTCCGCGACGATCGGGTCGGGCGAGGAGTACTCGTCCTTGCCCGTGCGCAGGTCCGCGACCTGGAAGAACGGGGCGGCGGGGTGGAACAGGTCGAAGCGCTCGCGGTGGTCGTGCAGGTAGGCGGCGACGGTGTCGGCCGGGATGCCCTCCCGCCAGAGGTCCTCCCACTCGTCCAGGTCCGAGGGTCCGTCGAGGGCGTCGTGCAGGACCGCCAGCAGCAGGCGCAGCAGCGCGAACTCCTGGGTGGGCACGTCGCCGACCAGCCGCCGCAGGTCGGCGGCCTGGGCGAACACCTCGGTGAGGGAGAGTTCGTCCTCGGTGCCGTCGGTTCGCAGGACCGGTAGCCAGGGGCTGGTGGTGAGATCGAAGGTTACGGGTGCGGTGGCTGTGTCATTCGGCACGGGTGGCCTTCAATCCGTCGGTCCGGGTGTAGTGCAGGTGGTGTCCGGCCAGGTCGGCCCGGTCGTCCTCGTCGAGGAAGAGGACGAGTTCCCCGGCGATCCAGTGGGCGTCCTTGGACTGCCAGGCGGGGACCATGTCGGTTTCGAGTTCGTCGATGGCGCGGTCGATGGTCGCGCCGAAGGTGAACTGGTAGGGCAGGCGCAGCGCGGAGGCGAGCAGGGTGCGGGCGGCTTCGGCGGGAGGGGCGGTGTGGGTCGGCAGTTCCACGCCGCCGCGGCCGTCGGGAAGCCACGGGAAGGTGGTGACGGTGCCGTCGGCGGCCCGGCGGGCGACCAGGACCTCCAGGCTCTCCGCCGTGTCGCGGACCTGGGCGCGGCCCCTGTGGGAGTCGTCGGCGTCACCGACCCCCGCGTCGATCCAGCCGATGAGGGGTTTGCCCGGGGTGGCGGGCTTCCTGAGGAGGAACGTCCGGGCCTTCTCGCGCTGGGTCAGCCGGGCGACCTCGTGGGCGGTACGGGCCTCCTCGGCCCTGTCCTTCCAGGCGGGCGGGAGGAGTGCGTCGTCGTCGGCGTAGGCGTCCTGGACCAGGGGGCTGATGTCGGCGGGGAGGCGGACCGTGCGTTCGGCGTCGGCGTGCGCGTCCAGCCGGGAGCGCAGGACCGCGAGGGAGCGCAGGAGGACGTGTTCGCCGTAGATCGTGCGCGAGCCGCGGACGGGCTCGGGGGGTGTGGCGGTCCAGTCGACACCGGTGACCAGGCAGCGGGCGCGGCGCAGGGGTGCGGGGCGGTCGGACTGCCGCTCGCCGCGGGGGTGGCGGTGCAGGCGGCCCATGCGCTGGAGGACGAGGTCGACGGGGGCCAGGTCGGTGACCAGGAGGTCGAAGTCGACGTCCAGGGACTGCTCGACGACCTGGGTGGCGACCACGATGTGCCGGGCGGGGCGCTCCGGATCGCGGTCGGGCGGGCCGTAGGCGGCGACGAGGGCGGCGTCGTTCGCGGCGCGGTCCAGGTCGAGGAAGCGGGAGTGGGCCACGGTGACGGTGTTCTCGCCGAAGGCGTCGCGGAGGCGGGATGCGGCCTCGTGGACGCGGGCGACGGTGTTGCGGATGACCAGGGCGCAGCCGCCGTCGGAGAGTTCGGTCTCGAGCCGGCTTGTGAGGGTGTCGAGGTCGTCGTCGAGGGGTTCGATGAGGACGTCGGCGCCGCGGCCGGAGGCGCGGGGCTCGGTGACGTCCGCGCGGACGCCGGGAACCGCGGTGGTGATGAGGGGGTAGGCGCGGGCCTGCTCGACGTGGTCGTGGCCGTCGCGTTCACCGGTATAGGCGGCGACGAGTTCGCGCCGGCGGCGGGCGGGGAGGGTCGCGCTCAGGATGACGACGGGGACGCCGTACTCGCCGAGCCAGGTCAGGGCGCGGTCGAGGTAGGTGTTCATATGGGTGTCGTAGGCGTGGGCCTCGTCGACGACCACGACCTTCCCGGACAGGGCGAGGTGGCGCAGGGCCAGGTGGCGGCTCTTGAGGCCGAGGAAGAGGAGCTGGTCGACGGTGCCGACGGCGAAGGAGGCGAGCATGCCCTTCTTGCGTCCGCGGAGCCAGCGGTGGGCGATGAGGGCGGTCACGGCCCGGTCGTCACCGCCGTCCCGGTCGAGGTCGAGGGTGATACCGCCGCCCATGAGGGCGAGGTAGTCCTCGTTGAGGTGGGCCTTGGAATGGGCGAGGAAGACGGAGGCGGCTTCGGCGGGCATGCCGGGGACATGGGCGAGCCAGGTGAGGAAGCGGTCGAACATGGCGTTGCTCGTGGCCATGGTGGGCAGGGCGACGAAGCAGCCGCCGGCGCCGGAGCGGGCGGCGAAGACCTCCGCGACGGTGAGTGCGGCCTCGGTCTTGCCCTCGCCCATGGGGGCCTCGATGATCATCAGGCCGGGGGCGGGCATGGCGCGGGCGGCCTCGACGGCCTGTTCCTGGACGGGTCGGGGGGTGGCGCCGGGAGGGAGCTCGAAGCGGGCCGCGAAGAGCTCGGCGGGGGTCCCCTCGGGTTCTCGGGGGCGCCATTGGGCAGGGAGGCCGAGGAGACGCCAGGCCTCGCGAGTGCGGACGGGGTCGTGGGCGCGGGTTCCGGCGTTGGGGTAGAGGGGGAAGAGGTCGGGATTGCTGGCGATCCAGTCGGCGGTGATGACCAGTGCGGAGAGCAGGACCTGCGCGGTCTGGGGGATTTCGGCGTCACGCCAGGCGGTGAGGCGGGACGCGGCACCGGTGCGGGTGGCGGCGGCGTCGAGGAGTTCGTACTGGACATCGAGCCAGGCCTGCTCGTTGCCGGGGGTGCGCAGGAGTTCGGGACGCCTGTCGGCTTCCCGGATACCGGCGTCGGTGGGCTGGACGCCGTGGTGGCCGCCGACGACGACGGTGAGCTGGTGGGTGGCGCGCTTCGACCAGCCGTGGCGGGAGGTGAGCCAGTCACGGAGGATGAGCTGCCCGGCCAGGCCGTGGGGGGCGTGGGAGTGATCGGGGAGTTGCTTGCGCGAGGGGGTGTCCAGGCCGTTGGCGCGCATACGGTCGGCGAGGCCGTCGACCTGGCCGGCGAACGCGGGCGTCGCCTTGCCGATGTCGTGGACGCAGCAGAGCCAGGTGACGAGGAGGCGGGCGTCGGCCTCACCATCGGGCATGGCGGCCGCCATGAGGCGGCGGACCTGCGGGGGAAGCCACTCATCCCAGAGGAGGCCGCCGACGGCGGCGCTGTCGGCCATGTGGCGGTACAGCGGGAGCCAGCCGTCGGTGTCGAAGTCGTGCTTGGCCCACACGGCGCGCGCGGCAGGGAAAAGGGAGGCCACCCAGGGCTCGGGGTGCCCATCAGTCGTCATGGGCACATTGATAGTCCTTGGGGCTACGGCTTTACAGGGGAAACCGTAAATCTGTACTGACCGGACCCGGTCATGGCCTACCGCCCGGTTCACCTGCGGAAGGGTGATAAGTCGTGCTAAAGGCCAGAGGCCGATCCTATTCGGCCGCAAAGCACGTCCGGGCGGTCGTGCCCAGGAACCTGTGTTTTGCGGGTCGGCGTTCGGCACGGATCCCGACGAGGAGAACGACCCACTCGGCCCGGACGGAAACGGGATCCCCGGCCTCTCCGTGTCGGGCCTCCGGGACGGCGGAGTCTGCGGGCGCGGTGGCCGCCTCGACGCAGTCTCCGAACGTTCCGCCGCGGAATGGCTTCCGAAAGACCGGAGAAGGCGGGACCATCCCCGCATGCACGGGGAGCACTCCTCGTTGCACGCCTTGTGCGCCAGCTTCACGGGACCATCCCCGCGTGCGCGGGGAGCACAGCGGCACCTCGCTCAGCCCCGCCGCTCCCTCGGGACCATCCCCGCGTGCGCGGGGAGCACTCGTCCGAATCTCCACTCGGTGTTGACGCCGTGGGGCCATCCCCGCGTGCGCGGGGAGCACAGAAAGGCGCGGTCGCCTTTAGCTACCTAGCCCGGACCATCCCCGCGGGCGCGGGGAGCACTCCCGGCTGGCGGCCACCGCCCGGGCGGCGGGGTGGCAGGTGGGACCATCCCCGCGGGCGCGGGGAGCACGACCTTTCCGCGGCGGAGGTGGACGTGATCCGGGGACCATCCCCGCGTGCGCGGGGAGCACAGCCGGTACGCCGGCGTCAGCGTGTAGGTGGTGGGACCATCCCCGCGTGCGCGGGGAGCACGAGCGCCAGCCCTCCCTGAAGGAGGAGTGGGAGGGACCATCCCCGCGTGCGCGGGGAGCACTCCGTTCTCGGGAGGCTGTCCATCCTTGTCCAGGGACCATCCCCGCGTGCGCGGGGAGCACCGCGTCGCCCGCGGCGAGATCGACGACCCGTCGGGACCATCCCCGCGTGCGCGGGGAGCACGGGCCCAGGTCGCGGCCCAGGTCGATGAGTTCGGGACCATCCCCGCGTACGCGGGGAGCACGACAGTGCGAGGTCCTGGGTGGTGAACCACCGGGGACCATCCCCGCGTGCGCGGGGAGCACACCATGTCGCCTGGACCGCTGAGGAGCGCCCGGGGACCATCCCCGCGTGCGCGGGGAGCACCCGCGGAGGAGAGCCCGGCGACGGAACCGGTCGGGACCATCCCCGCGTGCGCGGGGAGCACGACGGGGCGGTCGACGTCGTCCTCCCCGGCAGGGGACCATCCCCGCGTGCGCGGGGAGCACGGCGGCCAGGTCGACGCCGCAGACCAGTTCACGGGACCATCCCCGCGTGCGCGGGGAGCACCCGCACCGCCTGGACGTCCGGTGTCGCGCGAGGGGACCATCCCCGCGTGCGCGGGGAGCACTCGCGCTGGAGCTGGCCTGCGTAGATGATGTGGGGACCATCCCCGCGTGCGCGGGGAGCACGACGCCCTGGGCATCACCGACGGCACCGACCTGGGACCATCCCCGCGTGCGCGGGGAGCACGCCCCGGACGACTCCGAGCACCCGGTGCCGCCGGGACCATCCCCGCGTGCGTGGGGAGCACAAGTCATTTCGTTCGCGTACGCGCTATGGGGTGGGACCATCCCCGCGTGCGTGGGGAGCACATGCGGTCGCTGATAATGATGGCCGAAACCGTGGGACCATCCCCGCGTGCGTGGGGAGCACTAGATGAGCACGCCCAGGACATCGAGCATCGGGGGACCATCCCCGCGTGCGTGGGGAGCACGAGCCGGGGTCGATCGTCGTCCCCGGCCGAATGGGACCATCCCCGCGTGCGTGGGGAGCACTCCCAGTGGTTCCGGTTGCGGTCGAGACCGCCGGGACCATCCCCGCGTGCGTGGGGAGCACTCATGCCTGCGGTGCTGGAAATGTGGAAGAACGGGACCATCCCCGCGTGCGTGGGGAGCACATGTGACCAGCGATGACGGTGATCTGGTCGCCGGGACCATCCCCGCGTGCGTGGGGAGCACTCGGCGCAGGGCCGGGGGCAACAGGTCCCCACGGGACCATCCCCGCGTGCGTGGGGAGCACATCGTCTGGTCGTTGGGGGGCATGGAGGCTCCGGGACCATCCCCGCGTGCGTGGGGAGCACGGCGTGATGCTCCTCCATCGCCCCCGCCCCCGGGGACCATCCCCGCGTGCGTGGGGAGCACTCGCCGAAGTTCGCGCGGGCGTCGGTGTCGATGGGACCATCCCCGCGTGCGTGGGGAGCACAGTAAATGACCTGGGAAGATACCACCGGATATTAAGGGATTTTCAAACTTCTGGAGATTCGGACACTGGTCTCGAATCGCCACTTTGTACGCACGGCGGGAAGAACCGGGGAAAGCAGAACCCCGGGGGTGCGAGCACCCCCGGGGTCTGTCGGTGCGTGAAAGTTCCAGGAAGGGAACACCGACAGATTCATTGTGCACCACACCGGGACTCTCCGTACACGACCGATTGCGCTTCCGTCGCTTTCCGGTCGACCCGAGGGCGGCGGTACGGCCGGGGGTGGGTGGAATGTCCGCACTCGGGGCCGGGTCTCGCGGGGATTCGGCAATGAAAACGTGACCATGGGCCCCGTCTGCAATCCGGGCTAGCACGCCTCGTAAAGGTGCCCCTCGGCGCCCTCGGGCACGAGGTCGAGGTCGCGCAGGATGGTGCGCGGCGGGGTGTCCGGGTCGGCGCACACCTCGGCGAAGGTCGTCCCCCGCTCTTCGAGCGTGTCCGGGTACTCGATGTCGAGCACCCCCTCGGCGCCGTAGGCGGCGGCGTAGACGTCGCACTCGTCCCAGGCGCCGCACGACTCGGTGACGGCGAAGTCGAACCCCGCCTCGACGCCCCGGTCGGTCTCCTCCGCCGTGTTCTTCTGGGCGGCGAGCATCCCGTGCTCGTGGACGACCGCGACGAGCGCCTCGGCCAGGGCGAAGTTGTCCTCGGCGGTGAGCGCCCCGTCCGAGCGCGTGAAGGAGTCCAGGTTGTCGAACTCCACGGCGGCGAACCCCGCGTCGGCGCACCCCCCGATCGTCCCGGCGAGCAGCTCTGTGATGCGTTCGCGCCCGGCCGGGTCGGAGGTGTCCAGCAGGAGCTCGTCCGGCCAGCCCGGATCGGCCACCGGCTCGCCCGCGCCGTCGAGGAGGACCAGCCCCTCGTCGAGCCACCGGTCCGCCTCGCCGGGCTGGGTCTGGAATCCGTTGACGTAGCAGACCGAGTACAGGCCCGGCTCCGGCTCGTCCGTGGAGTCCCGGACCACGATCCCCACGCCGTCGGGCGGCCCGTACCCCCCGCCCAGCTGGTAGTCGAACCCGCCCTGGGGCAGGCCCTCCGGTTCCGTGTGGGAGGACAGGTCCGCGGCCGGCGCGCAGGCCGTCGCGAGGACGGCCAGCGCGGCGATGGCGGCGAGCGGTGTCGGCCGGGAGTTCATGGTCGGAGCCTAGCGGCGGGCCGGGCGGTGCCCCCACCCGGCCCGCCCCGGGTCACGGCGCCAGGGCCGCGAACCAGCGGTCGGCGATCCTGCGGTCGCCGCTCGCCGACGGGTGGACGCCGTCATAGGTGTCGGCGTCGGTGTCGAACCCCGTCCACTGGTCGACGACGGTGACCGGCGACTCGGCGGTCGTGTTGGCCGCCGCCCAGGCCGGGATGGCCGCGTTCAGGTCCCGCACCCCCTGCCCGCAGGTCGCGCAGCTGCGGTCGGGGTCCATCGGGATGATCTGGGCGACCAGCACCCGCATGTGCGGGTCGTGCGCCCGCATCTGTGCCAGCAGCGTGTCGTAGGCCGCCAGGATGTCGGCCGTGGGGATCCCGCTCCAGACGTCGTTGGTGCCGAAGTGCATGAGCACCGTGTCCGGGTCGCTCCGCTCCAGCCACCCGGCGAGCAGCCCCTGCCGGGCCACGTTGGTGACCAGGTAGCCCCCGTGCCCCTCGTGTTCGCCGTCGTAGGCGAACCCGCAGCCGTCGCCCGGCAGGGTGCCGACGAAGTCGACCTCCTGCCCCGCGTCCACGAGGTCCCGCCACAGCAGCGCCCGCCAGCACCCCGGCGAGCCCGTGATGGAGTCCCCCAACGGCATGATCCGCACCGCGTCCCCCTCTTCTCCTCCGTTGCCCTCGTCCCCGAACGCACAGCTCAGCCCGGTGAACTCGGCCTGCCCGCCGGTGGTGGTGCCCTGTACCCCGAACTCGGCGGAGGCGCCCGGGGCGAGGTCGGAGTTCCATGCGGCGCCGCGGGCGGTGACCGTGTCCCCGTCGTGCTCGAACCCGGCGTTCCATCCTGCGGTGGTGGCCTGCCCCGCCGGGTGCGTCCAGGTGGCGGACCAGCCCGAGACCGGGTCGTCTCCGGTGTTGGTCACCGTGATCGAGGCGGTGAAGCCGCTCCCCCACGAGGAGGTGACGACGGCTCGGGCCGCGCATGTCTCGGCGGCCGCCGCCGGAACCGGGGCGAGGGCGGCCGCGGCGAGCACGGCCGCGAGGGCCGTGTTCAGGAGGGTGCGTAACACGGTCACATCCTTTCGGTCGGGTCTGGGAGCGCTCCCAGACGACCGAACGGTATCCCGCCGGCGCCGCCGCGCAAACCCCCCTTGTCCCGGGCGGTCCGGCCGCCGCCGCCGGCGGGCGGGCCGCGGCGGAGCGAGGCCCGGCAACTCGGCCTAGCGGTCCGCGAGCGCGAGGGTGGCGCGGGCGCGGTCGAGCATCGCCCGGTCCAGGAAGGTGCCGTCCGGGAGCGCGATCGCCCCCACGCCCGCGTCGGCCGCCTCGGCGACCCGGGCGAGCACGGTGCGGGCCCGGTCGACCTCGTCCGGGGTGGGCAGGAACGCGGCGCGGATGACCGGCAGCTGCGCCGGGTGGATCGCCGCCCGCCCGCAGAACCCCAGGGCGCGCCCCGCCGCGCAGGACGCCGCCAGCCCCTCCGGGTCCCCGACCCGCGGGTACACCGACATGGCCGGCGGCGGCAGTCCCGCCGCGCGGGCGGCGACCACCGTGCGCCCCCGGGCCCAGGCCAGCGCGGCGTCGCCGTCGGCCCGCAGGTCCGAGGACAGGTCGGCCTCGCCCAGGCCCAGGGACGCCACGGCCGGGGAGGCCGCCGCGATCTCGAAGGCCCGTTCCACGCCCAGCGCCGACTCCAGCAGCGGGTGCAGGGGGCGGCCCGGCAGGCGGGCGGCCAGGTCCCGCACCTGGTCCGGGGACTCCACCTTGGGCAGGCGGGCCCCGACGGCGGCGGGCAGGCCGGCGAGGGCCGCGAGGTCCCCGGCGTGCCAGGGGGTGTCCGGGTGGTTGATCCGCAGCTGCGTCGGCCGGTCGGCGCCGGCCAGCAGCCGCGCGGCCGCGGCCCGCGCCTCGTCCTTGCGGGCCGGGGCGACCGCGTCCTCCAGGTCGACGATCACCACGTCCGCGTCCGAGTCCAGCGCCCGCGCCACCCGGTCGGGCCGGTCGGCGGGCACGTACAGCCAGGTCAGCGGCGGCCTCATACCTGTCCCTTCGCCCGCAGTCCGGCGATCCGCTCCGGCGTGAAGCCGAGCTCGGCCAGCACCTCGTCGGTGTCGGCCCCGTGCGCCCGCCCGGTGAACCGGATGACGCCGTCGTTGCCCGACAGCCGGAACAGCGGCCCCTGCATGAGCATCGGCCCGAGTTCGGGGTCCTCGATCCGGTGGATCGTCCCCAGCTCCCGGAACTGGGGGTCGTCCACGATGTCGGACGCGTCGTACACCGGGGCGACCGCCGCCTGCGCCTCCTCGAAGGCCGCGACCACCTCGTCCCGGGTGCGGGCGGCGATCCAGCCGCCCACCGCCGCGTCGAGCACGTCGGCGTGCCGGGCCCGCTCGGCGCCGCTGCCGAACCAGGGCTCGTCGGCCAGCTCGGGCCGCCCCACCAGGCGGACCACCCGTTCGGCGATGGACTGCGCGGAGGTGGACACGGCCACCCACTTGCCGTCGCCGGTGCGGTAGGTGTTGCGCGGCGCGTTGTTGACCGACCGGTTCCCGGTGCGCGGCTGCACGGTGCCGAGCCGGTCCCAGCGGGTGATCTGCGGCCCCAGCATGGCGAGGATCGGCTCGATGATGGCCGTGTCCACGACCTGCCCGCGTCCGGTGCCCGCGCGGGCGGACAGCGCCACCATGACCGCGAACGCCGTGGCCAGGGAGGCGATGCCGTCGGCCAGCCCGAAGGGCGGCAGGGTGGGCGGCCCGTCGGGCTCGCCGGTCATCGCCGCGAACCCGCTCATGGCCTCGGCGAGGGTGCCGAAGCCCGGCCGGGTCCGGTAGGGCCCGACCTGCCCGAACCCGCTGACCCGGGCGAGCACCAGCCCGGGGTTGCGGGCGGACAGCTCCTCGTACCCCAGCCCCCAGCGTTCGAGGGTGCCCGGGCGGAAGTTCTCGATGACGACGTCGGAGCGCTCGGCCAGGGCCAGCAGTACCTCCCGGCCGCCCTCGGTGGACAGGTCGGCGGTGGCGGTCCGCTTGTTGCGCCCCAGGGTCTTCCACCACAGGTTCACCCCGTTCTCGGAGGCCCCGTGGGTGCGCGCCGGGTCCGGCCGCTCCGGGTGTTCGAGTTTGACCACGTCGGCGCCCATGTCCCCCAGGTGCAGCGCCGCCATCGGTCCGGCGAACAGGGTGGCGGCGTCGACGACGCGCAGCCCGGCGAGGGCCCCGCGCGCCGGGTCGCGTGAGACGGTCACCGCGCACCTCCCGGCAGGTCCCAGGCGCAGCGGAACCCGACGGTGGCCGAGCGCGCCTGTCCCAGGCCCGGCAGCAGCAGCTTGACGCTGTACTCCGGGCCGCGGCGCCCGCCCTCCACGTACCACTCCGACCCCTCGGCGGTGTGGTCGCTGCCGCCCTTGAGCATCACGAACCGGGTGCGCCCGTCGCTGTGCTCGCTCTCGGTCCAGTTCCACACGGCGGGCTCGCCGCGCAGCAGCGCCCCGGTCTCCCCGGCGAGCTGCCACTCGTCCTCGGTGGGCAGGCGGCCGCCCCGCCAGGCGCAGTAGGCCCGGGCGTCGTCGAGGTCGACGAAGGTCACCGGCCGGTCCAGCGTGCCGGGGGCGGGCCGACCGTCCCGCCAGTGCGCGAGGAACCGGTGCGGCAGGGCCGGGGTGTAGCCGGTGGCGTCCAGGAACTCGGCGAACTGCGCCTGGGTCACCTCGGTTGCGGCCACCGCGACGGGGGTGTCCAGCACGCCGTCGCGCTGGAGGACGCGGGCGTCGTGCAGGCGCGGGGGCAGCGGCTTCCACTCGTCGACGTAGGGCGCGCCCTGGTACATGCCGGTCTCGCGGGCCCGGTAGCGGACGGTCAGCGCGTAGGGGCCGGCCGGGACGACGGCGACGGCGCCGTCGGGGCCGCTCCCTCCCGCGGGGACCGCGGGCGCCGCCGGGGCGAGCCGGCGGGCGAGGCGGTGCCGGAACCGGGCGTCGGGTTCGTGCGGGCGCCGCCCCAGCTCGGCCAGCAGGCCGGGGAGCCATTCGGGAATGGGAGTGCCCTCGGCCACGTGCAGCAGGGCCGCGATCCCCCGGGCGGGGACGGCGGCGCGCCCGTCGGCCGACCGGCCGCCGCCGGTGAGGTCGAACAGCCTTCCGTCCGCGGGCGCCCCGGGGAGCACGGGCCCCTCGTGGTCGCGGTCGGAGGCGTTGGCCAGGGTCCACAGGGTGAGCCCGTCCCGCTCCCAGCGGGAGGCGTACACCCCGGCCCACTCGGCCGCGGGGTCCAGTTCCGCCAGCGGGGTCCACTCCCCCTCCAGCAGCAGGTCGCCGGCGGCGCGCTGGACGGCCGTCATGCGGGCGACGGTGGCCGCGTCGCGGCGGGACCAGCCGACCCACACCCCGAAGACCACCTCCCAGACCATGACGCCGACCCCGTTGAGCCAGGCCGACCGCAGCTCCTCGGTGTGGTCGCGGTGCCAGCGGCGCACGTGGTGCTGCATGTGGCGGCGCTCGTACCAGTGGGCCCGCAGCACCCCGGGCACCGGGGAGTCCGCGAAGAACTGCGCCCAGGAGGCGGAGTGGTCCTCGATCCGCTCCACCGCGAGCTTGGACTCGCCCTCCAGGACCACCCCGGGGCGGGCGGCCTCCAGCCGCTCCACCAGTTCGGGCTCGGCCTTCTTGAGCGTGTCCAGGAAGACGCCGTCGGCGTCCAGGTCGGCCACCAGCGAGGCCAGTTCGGTGACGTCGTCCGCGCCGCGGCGGGTGCCCACGTCCCAGGGGTTGTAGTCGACGAACACCCGCACCCCGGCGGCGTGCAGGTCGTCCACCAGGTCCCGCAGCCCGGGCACCTGCCGGTAGTGGTCCCACTGGTTGCGGTCGTCCAGGCCGATGACGGGGTAGGCGTGCCACAGGACGACGGCGTCCAGCCCGCCGAACCGCTCGCGCGCGTCGGCCAGGAACCGCCGGGGGGTGAACCGGCCCTCCTCGAAGGAGTACAGCAGCTCGTCCCACAGCCACACCTGCGCCACCGTGTGGCAGCGGGCCGCCCAGGCCGCCTCCGGGCGCGCGTACGCCGAGCCGTCGTAGGCGTGGCGGGCGCGCGCGTCCTCGCGCCAGGCGTGCAGGCGGGCCCGCCAGGCGGGGCGGTCGGCGACCCGTTCGGGGGCGGCGAAGATCTTGGCGTCGTCCAGCGCGACGAGCCGTTCGGGGGTGAGCTCGGCCGGGACCTCGGTGGGGCGGTCGATGGGGCGCGGGACGAGCGGGTCGAAGGTGTAGGTCATGCGGTCCTCGTGTCGTTCGTCGGACCCGGCGCGGGCCGGGCCGCGGCCAGGGCCGCCGTGCGTGCGGCCAGTTCGTCGATGCGCCGCTCCCCGCCGGGCAGCGAGGTGGCGATGCGTCCGTCCAGGGGGCGGGTCCACCGCCCGCCGATGCCGTCGACCCCGGACAGGGCGCCGACCACCCCGCCGACCGTGGCGGCGGCGGAGTCGGTGTCCCAGCCGGCGGTGACGGCGATCGACACGCTGGGGCCGAACTCCCCGCCCCCGCGGGCCAGGGCGTAGGAGATGACGGCGGCGTTGTTGAGCACGTGGACCCAGTGCAGGTCGCCGTAGGCGGCGTGCAGCCGGTCCAGGCCCGAGCGCACGTCGCCCTCGGCGGCGGCCTCCCGGCCCAGGCCCACCGCGGCGGCGATCCGGCTGCGCGGCGGCAGCACGGTCTGCGCGGCGTCCAGGACCTCCTCGACCGAGCCGGCGGTCATCGCCGCCGCGCCCAGCGCCGCCGCCCACATCGCCCCGTACACGCCGTTGCGGGTGTGGCTCAGCCGGGCGTCGGTCCAGGCCAGGCGGGCGGCCGTACGCACGTCGCCGGGGTGCGTCCAGCCGTACAGGTCGGTGCGGATGAGGGCGCCGATCCACTCGCGGAACGGGTTGTGGTGCGTGGCGGTCTCGGGGACGGGCCGGGCGTCGAGGATGTTGCGGTAGGCGGCCCGCTCGGCGGTGAACACCCGGCCCGCGGGCATGAGGTCGAGCCAGAGCGCGGCGACGTCGTCGGTGGTGAACCCGGGGCCGTGCCGCTCCAGGAGCTCCAGCGCGAGCATCGGGTAGTTGAGGTCGTCGTCCTCGGGCGTCCCGTCGATGTTCTCCTCCAGGGACGTGCCCGCGCTGCGCCGGTTCCACGGCCACCGGGCGGCCACGTCGGCGGGCAGGCCGACGGCGGTGAACCAGCGGTCCAGGGGCCAGCGGCCGGTGGCGCGCAGGATCTCCTCGATGCCCTCGCGGGGGATCTTCTCCACCGGTTTGCCCAGCAGGCAGCCCGCGGCGCGCCCGGTCCAGGCGCCGCGCACCCGTTCGGCGAGGCCGTCCCCGGGCGCGGGGAGCACCGGGGGCGGGGGCAGCAGTTCCTCGATCCGCTCCCACGGGTCGGGCTCGTGGTCGGCGGCCGGAGTCGGCAGCGCGTCCAGCTCGTCGAGCAGGGTGCGGGCCAGGGCCCGCAGCGGGGCGGGGGCCGGGGTCGGCCCGGCCCCGCTGACGACCGGTACGGGGTCGCCACCCGCCGCGGTCCAGCGGGCGAGGACCGCGCCGGTGTCGCGCCCCTCGGCCCGGGACTGGACGAGTTCGTGGGCGACCAGGTCCTCGGGCTGCGCCCAGGTGAGCCTCATGCCGCACCGTCCCCGGGGCCGTCGGCCGCGGCGGCCCCCGCCGCCGCGGCCGGGCCGGCGGGGTCCCCGCCGATCAGGGCGTCCATCCCGCGCAGCCGCGCCAGGGCGCGCTCGCGGTCGGCGCGCAGGATGTCGGCGGCGGCCGAGGCCATGAGGCGGCCGGTCGCACGGATGTCCATGCGGCTGGCCGCCTCGACCGCGTCGATCCACTCCGCAGGGACGGCGGCGGACCCGCCCAGCCCCGCGCAGACCGCACCGGCCATGACGGCGATCGAGTCGGCGTCCCTGCCGTAGTTGACCGCGGCGAGGACGGCGCCGCGGTAGTCGCCCCCGTGCCCGAGAAGCAGGCCCAGGGCGGCGGGGAGCTCTTCGATCGCCTTGGTCCGGGAGGGCCGCCGGGCGTCCCGGGACATCTGCCGGTAGTGCGGGCCCACCGAGTCGAAGGGCTCGACCGCGGCGCGCACCAGCCGGGCCAGTTCGCGCTCGCCCTCGTCGTCGGCGGGCGGACCGGCCCAGCCGTCCAGGGCCCGGACCACCGATTCCAGGGCGTCCCGGGTCCCGTCGTGGGCGACCTCCAGGGCGGCGGCGACCACGTCGTCCGCCGTCGCCCCGGGTGCCACCGCGGCGGCGACCATCGCGGCGAACACCCCGGCCGCCTCCCGCCCGTAGCTGGACTGGTGGGCGCCGGTGAGGTCGATCGCCTCGGCGTAGGCACCGCGCGGGTCCCCGGCGTTGGCCAGCCCCACCGGGGGCATGTACATGGCCGCGCCGCAGTTGACCACGTTGCCGACGCCCGCCTCCCGGGGGTCGACGTGCCCGTAGTGCAGCCGCGCCACGATCCACTTCTCGGCCAGGAACACCCGCTGGAGCAGCAGCGCCGTCGACTCCAGCTCGGGGATCCAGCGCGGTTCCCCGATCATCAGCGGGACGAGGTCCTCGGCCATCGCGTACGCGTCCAGGTGCGCGCGCCGCTCGGCGTAGACCTCCACGAGCGCCCGGGTCATCAGGGTGTCGTCGGTGATGTGCCCGTCGCCCTTGTGGTACGGCGCGATCGGGCGCGCGTCGCGCCAGTTCGGGTACCAGGGGCCGACGATGCCGGTGACCCGGCCGCCGTGGCGCTCCTCGATCTGCTCGGGGGTCCACCCCTCGGTGGCACCGCCCAGCGCGTCACCCACCGCGGCTCCGGTGATCACGGCCACCGCCCGGTCCTGCAGCCAGTCCACGACTTCTCGCCCTTCGTCCTCGGCTCTCGACTCTCCGTCCCCGCCCGACCGCTATCCGGTGATCTCCTCCCACCCCTCCTGGAGCTCGGCGCGCATCTGGTCGGAGTCCGTCTCCTGGGCGAGGAAGCGCTGGTAGGCGGGGGTGGCCACGGTGTCCTTCCACTGTGCGTAGGAGTCCACGAACAGGAACGGGGAGGACTCCAGGTAGTCGGCCGAGGCGAGGATCTGCTCCCAGCCGGGCTGGTCGTCCAGGGAGGAGGCCATGGCCTCGCGCGCGGACACGGTGGCCGGGATGAGGGAGTCGGCCTCGTTCAGCACCGCGAGGTTCTCGGTCGAGGTGAAGAACTCCAGGAACCGCGCGGCCTCCTCGACGTGCTCGGAGTCGACGTTGACCGACAGCGTCTGCGGGTTGGCCGTCTGCCAGGGGCCCGCGGGGCCCTCCAGCGGGGGCAGCACCACCCAGTCGAGGTCCTCGGGGGCGTCGGCGGCGATGTTGGTCGCCTGGAAGGAGCCCTGGACCGTCATGGCCACCTCGCCGGCGTAGAACGAGGCGAGCACCTCGGAGCCGGACTGGGAGAGGCCGACCGGGAGCATGGTCCCGTCCTCGTGCGCCATGGTCCCGACCAGTTCGGGCAGGGCCATCTCGCCCTCCCCCAGCACCAGTTCGGCGTCGGCGCCGGTGCCGTCGAAGAACGTGCCGCCGAACGACGGGGCCATGGACATGAACACGGCGGTGGGGCTGCCCAGCCCCCAGCCCAGGCCGTACCGGTCGCCGGAGGTCGTCTTCTGCGCGATCTCGCGCAGCTCGTCCCAGGTCATGGTCTCCCCGTCGGGGACCTCCACCCCGGCATCCTCCAGGATGCCGCGGTTGGCGAAGACCACGTAGGACTGCATCTCGGTCGGGTAGGCGACGACCTGCCCGTCGACCGTCACCGCGTCCAGGACGCCGGCGGGGATGTCCACGCGGGTCGCGTCGGACATGTGGTCCGACAGGTCGGCGAGGTAGCCGTCCACCGCGAAGGGGACGATCCCGGCGGCCTCGTAGTGGATGATGTCCGGCGCGGCGCCGCCGTTGAACTGGGTGATCAGCTTGTCGTAGATCCCGTCCCAGCCCGCGGGCACGATCTCGACCTGGACGTCGGGGTTCGCCTCGTTCCATTCCCGGACGATGTTCTCGGTGGCCTCGATGGCGGCGGGCTGGTCGGAGAGCGACTGGAACTGGAGCGTCACCGGCCCGCCGTCGCCCCCGTCCCCTCCTCCGCAGGCGGTGAGGAGCAGCATCGCGGCCGGGACGGCGGCGATGGACGCGGCTCGGGTGTTCATTCGGGGGTTCCTTTCCTCGGGGGTGGGTGCGGCGGAGTCCGCGCGGGGTCAGCCCTTGACGGCGCCGGCCATCAGCCCGCCGGTGAGTTTCCGCTGCATGAGGGAGAAGAAGACGATGCTCGGGACGGCGGCCAGCACCGATCCCGCGGCCAGCGGCCCCAGCGCCACCTTGCCCTCGCCGCCGATGAACATCTTCAGCGTGATGGGCAGGGTGTAGTTCTCCGGCGACTGGAGCAGCACGAGGGCGAAGAAGAACTCGTTCCAGGAGGACACGAACGCGAACATGGCCGTGGCGGCGACCCCCGGGACCAGCAGGGGCAGGACGACCAGCCGCAGCACGTCCAGGCGTCCGGCCCCGTCCACGGAGCCCGCCTCCTCCAGGTCGACGGGGATCGCGGACACGTACCCCTGGAGCATCCACAGCGCGAACGGCAGCGTGTAGGTCGTGTGGACCAGGATCAGGCCGCCCAGGCTGTCGGTGAGGCCCAGGGTCCGCAGGATCAGGAACAGCGGCAGGATGATGAGGATGACCGGGAAGACCTGGCTGACCAGGATCCAGCCGACCCCCGCGCCGCGGACCGCGCCCTTGAGCCGGGCCAGGACGTAGGACGCGGGCAGGGCGATGAGGACGACCAGGCCCGTGGAGGCCAGGGCGACCAGCAGGCTGTTGCCCGCGGAGCGGACCAGCCCCTGGCGTTCCAGGGCCCGGGCGTAGTTGTCCCAGCGCCATTCGCCGGGCAGCAGGGACACGGTGAGCGAGTTGAGCTCGGCGGACGACTTCAGCGACGCCGAGATCAGCCACAGCAGCGGGAAGCCCAGGAAGACGATGTACGCGGCCAGGGCGAGGTACTGGGCGGGACGGACGAGGGTTCGCACGGGTCAGCCCACCTTGCCTTCGCGGTCTTCGCGGAACTGCGACCACAGGTAGAGGGCCAGCAGCAGGACCACCACAACGACGAGCACCACGCCCATGGCCGCGGCGTAGCCGATGTTGCGGTTCTTGAACGCCTCCAGGTACGTGAACAGCATCGGCAGCATGGTCCGGCCACCGGGCCCGCCCTCGGTGAGCACGTACACCAGCGAGAACGAGTTGAAGTTCCAGATGAAGTTCAGCGAGGTGATGGAGGCGATGATGGGGCGCAGGCTCGGCAGGGTCACCCCGGTGAATCGGCGCCAGGGGCCGGCGCCGTCCATGGCGGCGGCCTCGTACAGCTCGCCCGGGATCTGCTGGAGCCCGGCGAGCAGGGTGACGGTGGTCTGCGGCATGCCGACCCAGACCCCGACGACGATGACGGCGGGCAGCGCCGTGGAGAAGTCCGCCAGCCAGTTGATGTCGTCGGGCAGTCCGATCGCGCCCAGGGCCGCGTTGAGGGGGCCCGCGTTGGGCGAGTAGATCATCTGCCACATGATCGCCACGACGACCGGCGGCATCGCCCAGGGGATGAGCGCCAGGACCCGGGTGAGCCCCTGGAGGCGCAGTCCGGAGTCGAGCAGCAGGGCCAGGCCCATCCCGGCGGCGAGCTGGAGCAGGGTCACCGACACGGCCCACACCATGCCGATGCGGAACGACTCCCAGAAGAAGCCGTTGTCCAGCAGGCGCACGAAGTTGTCGAAGCCGACCGGGTCGTAGTCGGGCCTGCGCACGAGGCGGGCGTCGGTGAAGGCCAGGCCGAGGCCGACGACCAGCGGGGCGACGCTGAGCACGAGGATCGGCAGCAGCGAGGGCATGACCAGGGCGGCCGCCTCGCGGCGGCGGGCGCGGGCCATGCCGCCGGGGCGCGGTGCCGGGCGGCGTCCGGCGGGGCCGGGCCGGGTGCGGGTGCCGCCGGAGGCGGTCGGCATGGGGGTCCTCACGAGTCCCCCTCGGTGTCGGCGGTCCCGCGGTTCCCGGCGGTCCCGGGCGCTTCGGCGTCACCGGCGCCGGTGACGGAGGTCGACTCGCGGACGATGAGCCGGGGGCCCACCCGGATCTGCCGGGTGCCCTCCTCGCGGCCCTCGGCCAGGTCGAGCATGATCCGGGCGGCGGAGCGGCCGCGTTCGGCCGAGCCCAGGGAGACGCTGGTCAGGGTCGGCTGGAAGACCCGTCCGAACTCCGTGTCGTCCATGCCGGTCACGGCGAGGTCCTCGGGGACCGACAGGCCCCGCTCCCGGGCGGCGCGGATGGCGGCGATCGCCAGCAGGTCGTTGGCGGCGACCACCGCGTCGAGGGGGTCCCCGGCCTCGGCGGCGCCGTCCAGCAGGCGCCGGGCCGCGACCACGCCCGCGGCGACGGTGAAGTCCCCGGCCACCTCGACGGCGGGGCGCGGGGCGTCCTCGTCGTCGGCGGTGGCCATGTCGAAGCCGCGCTGGCGGGCCTCGCCGGGGGTGGTGTCCAGGGGGCCGTTGAGGAAGCCGATGCGGCGGCGGCCGATCCTGCGCAGGTGCAGGACCGCCTGGCCGATACCGGCGGCGGAGTCGGTGGAGACCGAGTCGATGCCGTGGGCGTCGAGCTGGCGGCCGACGACGACCACGGGCACGTCGCGCTGCTGGAGGGCGTCGATGAGCCGGTCGTCGGTGCGCAGCGGCACGAGGATCATGCCGTCGACGAACCCGCCGCTGAGGCTGCGGACCAGCTCGGTGGTGGACTCCGTGGTGCCGCCGGTGGACATGACGACGACGCGGTACCCGTGCGGGGCGAGCACCTCGTGGATCGCGGTCATCATCTCGACGTAGACCGGGTTGCCGATGTCGGCGACGGCGAAGGCGATCTGGAAGGTCTTCTTCATGCGCAGCGAGCGCCCGATCGCGTCGGGGCTGTAGCCGAGCTCCTCGGCCGCCGCGCGCACCCGTTCGACCATGGCGGCGCTGGCGCCGCTCCCGTGCAGCGCACGGGAGGTGGAGGCCAGGGAGACCCCCGCCCGTTCCGCCACCTGGATCAGGGTGGCCCGTGAAGAGGTCATCGAAGCTCCAGTCACGATCCGCCGAGGAGAGTGAAAACGTTTCCAGGCCGACCGTAGGGAGACGCAGGCCACACTGGAAACGTTTCCAGGAAGCTACATCCGCCGCCTTCGCCACGTCAAGTCCGATGTGTACACAGAAAGGTCCCGGATCCGGGGCGGCCCGGAGGCCCCGGGCTCAGAGGTGTTCGGGCAGGCCGAAGCGCCGGAAGAGCGAGGTGTCGAAGAACATCGCCGTGTGCCGCACGCCGCCGGGCGCCAGGTCCAGCACCTTGAGCCCGAACGCCCGGTGCACGCCCTCCCCGTCGCGCATGTACAGCCCGAACCCGGCCTGCCCGTTGGCCTCGACCGGCACCAGCACCATGTCGCCCGCGGCCGAGGCCGGGCAGTGCACGGAGATCAGCTCCGCGATGTGCGCGGCCCCCTGGACCCAGGTGCGGAACGGCGGCATCTCGAACACCGCGTCCTCGGTGAACACGGCGGTGATGGCCGAGACGTCGTAGGTCTCGAACGCCGCCACGTAGCGGGCCAGGATCGCCTTGGCCTCGGCCGGCTCGACGATCTCCTCCTCCACCGGGGCGTTGCGGGACAGCTGCGCCCGGGCCCGCTGGAGCAGGCTGTTGACCGCCGGGACGGAGGTCTCCAGGATGTCGGCGACCTCGGCCGCGGACAGCCGCAGCACGTCGCGCAGGACCAGCACGGCGCGCTGGCGCGGCTGGAGGTACTGGAGCGCGGCCACCAGGGCCAGGCGCACCCCGGTGCGGGCGGCGACCACGCTGCCCGGGTCGTCGGCGCCGACCAGGGAGTCGGGCACCGGCTCCAGCCAGGGCACCTCGGGGCCGTCGGCCAGCTCGGCCGACGGGTCGGCGGCGGGCCCGCCCAGCCCGGTGGGCAGGGGCCGCCGCCGACGGCGCTCCAGTGCGGTGAGGCAGGCCGTGGTGGCGATGCGGTGCAGCCAGGTGCGCAGGCTCGACCGGCCCTCGAAGCCGTCGTAGGCCTTCCACGCGCGCAGGTACGTCTCCTGCACCAGGTCCTCGGCGTCGTGCACCGAGCCGAGCATCCGGTAGCAGTGGGCGTACAGCTCGCGCCGGTAGGGGTCGGCGAGCCTGGCGAAGTCCTGGTCGGTCGTCTGTTCCACCACGACCGACACGCTACGCCTCCTGTATGACAGAAACCACGTTCCCGGCCGGGTCGGTGAACCACGCGACCGAGGGCGTGCCGTGCGCGATCCCCTTCTCGTCCTGGTCGAACCCCTCGTAGCGCAGGGTCCGCACACCGCGGCGGGCCAGTTCGTCCACCACGGCCCCGATGTCGTCCACGACCAGGTTGAGGACCGTGTAGGTGGCGGGCACGTGGTCGGGCTTGGGGTAGACGAGGATCGCCCGCCCGTCGCCCAGGCCGATCTGGACGAGCCCCTCCTCCTCCATGCCCTCGACCGGCCGCACGTCCAGTCCCAGGGTGCCCCCGTAGAACTCGCGCGCCTTTGCGGTGTCCGGCACCGCGAAGGACCCGAAGGCCCGGCTGCCGTCGAACATGTCCCCTCCTAGGAATCGGTCTCGGTCGCGGCCATGGCCGCGCGGTCCGCTTCGCCGAGCTGGATGATCTGGACGTAGTTGCCGTCGGGGTCGGCGGCGGTGGCGAACAGGCTGCCGCCGCGGTCCTCCAGCGGCGCGATCCACGAGGTACCCAGCCGGTCCATGCGCGCGGCGACGGCGCGGGCGTCGTCCACGTCGAAGTTGATGATCATGCGGGCGGCGTCGGCGGCCTCGGGGCCGACGTCGTCGCGGCGGTCGATGAGCAGGTGGAAGCGGCCGAACCGCAGCACCCGGTAGGAGTCGACGTCGTCGTCGGAGTGGGGCTCCAGGGCCGCGGCGTACCAGTCGTGCAGGCGGTCGGGGTCGGTGCTGGCGAGCAGCATGCTGTCGAGGTTGGCCATGGTCTCTCCCGGGAAGTGTGCGAGCGGGTCCTAGTCGTTCACCCGTACCGACCCGTCCGGGGCCCCGGACTCATCGGGTGCGGCGGGTTTCTCCGGGACGCGCAGCAGGACCAGGGCGGCGGCGCCGAAGACGGCCATGGCGACGGCGCCGATGCCCCCGGCCAGGTTGAGCCCGGCGGTGAACGCCTCACGGGCCGGGCCGAGCAGGGCCGCGGCGAGGTCGTCGGGCAGGGTGCGGGCGGTGTCGACGGCCTGGGCCAGGGAGCCCGCGGCCGCGTCGGGGACCCCCTCGGGCAGGGTGAACCCGGCGCGGTAGACGGCGGCGGAGAGGCTGCCGATGAGCGCGATGCCCAGGGCGATGCCGAGTTCGCCGCTGGTCTCGGACATGGAGGCGGCGGCGCCGGCGCGTTCGGCGGGGGCCGAGCCGATGACGATGTCGGCGACCAGGGCGGCGCCGGGGCCCAGCCCGACCGAGGCGAGCAGCAGCCCGGCCATGACGGGGAGCTCCCCGTCCTGGGCGGGCGCCAGGGCCAGCACGGCGAACCCGGCCGCGGTGACGAACATGCCGCCGCCGATCACGGTGGCGCGGCCGATCCGGGCGGCCAGGGGCGGGGCCGCCAGGGTGGCGGCGATCATCGCCAGCGACGGGGGCACCAGCCACAGTCCGGCGGTGAGCGGCGGGTACCCGGCGACGAGCTGGAAGTACTGGCTGATGAGCAGGAAGGTCCCGCCCATGGCCAGGGCCCCGGCCGCCATCACGGCCAGGGCGGCGCCGAAGGCGGGCGCGCGGAACAGGCGCAGGTCCAGCAGCGGGTCGTCCAGGCGGAGCTGGCGGCGGACGAACAGCGTCCCCGCGGCCAGTCCGGCGGCGACGGTGAGCAGGGGGACGGCCGGGGCGTGGCCGTCGGCGAGCGTCTTGAGGCCGTGGACGACGGGCAGCACGGCGGCCAGGGACAGGGCGACGCTGGTGAGGTCGAGGCGGCCGGGGTGGTCGGCGCGCTGTTCGGGCAGCAGCAGCGGCCCGCACACCAGGAGCAGCACCATCACGGGCACCCCGAGCAGGAACACCGACCCCCACCAGAACCAGTGCAGGAGCACCCCGCCGACCATGGGGCCGATGGCGGTGCCGCCCATGAAGCAGGCGCTCCAGACGGCGATGGCGGCGGCCCGGTGGCGCGGGTCGGGGAACATGCCGCCGATGAGGCCGAGGGTGGAGGGCATGAGGGTGGCCCCGGCGACGCCCATGAGGGCGCGGGTGGCGATGAGGACCTCGATGGTGGGCGCGAACGCGGCGACGGCGGAGGCCGCGCCGAAGGCGGCGGCGCCGACGAGCAGGAGCCGGCGGCGGCCGATGCGGTCTCCCAGGGTGCCCATCGTGACGAGGAACCCGGCGACCATGAAGCCGTAGGCGTCCACCGCCCACAGCAGCTGCGGCCCGGTGGGGGCCAGGTCGGCGGCCAGGTGGGGCAGCGCCAGGTACAGGACGCTCATGTCGATCGAGAGCAGCAGGGTGGGCAGGGCCAGCACGGCCAGGCCGAACAGGGCCCGCCGGTCGGGGCGGGCCGCGGGCGCGGGCGCGGCGGGTTCGGGTTCGGTCACGGGGTCCTCCGGTCCGGACGGGATCGTTCACACGTACGGACCCGGGAGGGCCGCGGAACTCATCGCGCCGCACCGGCGGATCTCCGCCCGCACCCGCGGGGGCCGGTCAGGCCGGGCGGTCCGCCCGGGCCCGGGCCTGGTGGCGGGCGGCCTTGGCGCGGTTGCCGCACCCCGCCATGGAGCACCAGCGGCGGGTGCCGTTCTTGGAGGTGTCGAAGAAGTACAGGACGCAGTCGGGGTGGCCGCAGCGGCGGATGCGGTCGGGGGCCCGGAGCAGGTCGAGGTAGTCGGCCGCCGCGGCCCAGGCGGGCCCCCAGGAGGGGTCGTCGAGGTCGACGGCGGTGTCGGGGCCCTGGCGGCCCAGGAGCCGGCGCACGCTGCCGTGGGCCAGGGCCTCGTTGAGCCCGGCGGCCGCCGCGGGGGATCCGGGTTCGGCCACGAGTTCGGCGAGGGCGTCCCGGACGCGCAGGAGGGGCGGCAGGAAGGCCTCGTCGGCGGGGAAGCGGTCGGTGAGGCCGTTGTCGGCGAGCCACCGCTCCAGGCCGCCGGGGACCCGGAGGAGGTCGTGGTCGACCCCGCCCGCGATCCACCGGGTGTTGAGCAGGTCCATGGCGAGCGGTTCGCCCCGGAGCGGTCGGTCGAACACCGGTCCCGCACCCCCTTCCTCCGTCGGCGGGCCCGTGGCTGGAGCCCGCGGTGGCCGGATGCTACCAGCCACCTGCGATAACCACCTAAATGGATTTTACCGGTTGACTCCGGCTGCGACTAACCCCTAAATTTCCTTTCAACGGTTAGACCGGCGAACCAAGGAGAACCGACATGGCACCGACCGCCCTCACCACCGGGCATGTGGGCCTGAACGTCACCGACCTCGGCCGCTCCCGCGACTTCTACGTGCGGGTCTTCGGCTTCGAGGTCCTGGGAGAGGGCGACGAGAAGGGGCGCGAGTTCGCCTTCCTCGGACGGGAGGGGAGGCTGCTCCTCACCCTGTGGCGGCAGGCGGACGGGCCCTTCGACCGCGCCTCCTCCGGCCTGCACCACCTGTCCTTCCAGGTGGAGGACATCGAGGAGGTCCGGGCCGCCGAGGGCGTGCTGCTGGACCTGGCCGTGGAGTTCGCCTACGACGGCGTGGTCCCCCACGGCGAGGGCGCCGCCTCCGGCGGGATCTTCTTCCACGACCCGGACGGGATCCGCCTGGAGATCTACGCCCCCTCCGGGGCCGGGACCGCCCCCGCCCCCGCCGGCGCAGCGCCCACCTGCGGCTTCTTCTAGAGGACACCCGACGGCGGGCGCCCCGTGCGCCCGCCGCACCGGCCGCGCCACGACCACTCGGACCACAGGAGGGACCATGGGAACCCGCTACCACCCCGGCGAGCGCGCCGTCCAGGAACGGGCGGGGCTGGCCGACCAGGCCGCCTTCTCCGACGGGGCGATCCGCACGGAGATCCCCGACGTCGCCGCCGCGTTCCTCGCCGAGCGGACCTGGCTGGCGGTCGGAGCCGTCGACGGCGGCGGTGACCCGTGGTGCTCCCTGCTCGGCGGACCGCCCGGCTTCCTGCGCGTCACCGGCCCGCGCACCCTGGAGGTGGACGCCCTGCCCGGGGCGGGCGACCCCCTGGACGGGCCGCTCGGGCGCTCCCCCGCCCGCATCGGGCTCCTGGCCGTCGATCCCGCGACCCGGCGGCGGATGCGGATCAACGGGGCCGCCCACCCGCGCCCGGGAGGGCTACGCGTCACGACCGACCAGGTCTACTCCAACTGCCCCAAGTACATCCAGAAGCGCGTCCCGCGCCCGGTGCCGGCCGGCCGGCGGGGCACGCCCGCCGCCGGGGACCGCCTGACCCCGGAGCAGCGGGACCTGGTGGGCTCCGCCGACACCTTCTTCATCGCCACCGCGGCCTCCGGGGGCGACGCCGACGCCAACCACCGCGGCGGCTCGCCGGGGTTCGTGCGGGTCCACTCCCCCGGCCGGCTCTCCTGGCCCGACTACGCGGGCAACGCCATGTTCAACACCCTGGGCAACCTGTGGGGGCGGCCGCGGGCGGGTCTGCTGTTCCCGGACTGGGAGACGGGCGCGGTCCTCCAGCTCACCGGCACCGCGCGCATCCACTGGGACGGCACCGACCGCACCGTCGAGTTCGGGGTCGAGCGCACCGTGTCCACTCCCGGCGCGGGCCTGCTGTCCCCCGGCTCCCCCCTGTACTCCAAGTTCAACCCGCCGGTCACCCCGGCCGCCCCGAACGGAGACCCCCGATGAGGATCCACGTCGACCGCGCCGCCTGCGACGACAACGGCCGCTGTGTCTTCGCCGCCCCCGACGTCTTCTCCTTCGACGACGACGAGAACCTCGTGTACGACCCCGCCCCTCCCCTCGGGCGGTCCGCCGCCGTCCTGCGGGCGGCCGCGGACTGCCCGCTCCGGGCCATCACGGTCGAGGGGGCCGGGGAGTGAGCGGCGGCCCCGGCCCGGTCGTGGTCGTCGGGGCCGGCCTGGCCGGGCTGCGGGCCGCGACCGCCCTGCGCGACCTGGGGTACGCGGGCGGCCTGACCCTCGTCGGCGACGAGCCCCATCCCCCCTACGACCGTCCGCCGCTGTCCAAGGAAGTGCTGACCGGGCGGCTGCCGGCGGCCGCCGCCGAACTCCCGCTCCCCTCCGGCCTGGACGCGCGCCTGGTCCTGGGGCGTGCCGCCGTCCGGCTGGACCGGGCCGCCCGCACCGTCGTGCTGGACGACGGGACCCCGCTGCGGTACGGCGGGCTGGTGGTCGCCACCGGCGCCTCGGCCGCCCCGTGGCCCGGCCCGGGCGTCCCCCCGGAGCGGGGCGTGCACCTGCTGCGCGGGCGCCGCGACGCGGTCGCGCTGCGCGGGGCCCTGCTCGCGGGAGGGCCCGTGCTGGTGGCCGGCGGGGGCTTCCTGGGCTGCGAGGTCGCCTCGGCGGCCCGGTCGATGGGGCTCCCGGTCACTCTGGTGGACCCGGCCGGGTCCCCCCTCGAAGCGGCTGTCGGCCCGGCGGCCGGGTCCTTCATGGCCGCCGTGCAGGCCGACGCGGGGGTCGACCTGCGTATGGGCGCCACCGTGGCGGAACTCCCGGACCACCGGGGGTCCGCCCTGCTGTCGGACGGGACCCGGGTGGCGGCCCGCACCGTCGTGCTCGCCCTGGGCGCCCGCCCCAACACGGCGTGGCTGCGCGGCTCCGGGCTCGGCCTGGACCCGGTCAGCGGAGCGCTGCTGTGCGACGGCCGCAGGAGGGCGCTGGACCACCGCGGCTCGCCCGTTCCGGGGATCGTGGCCCTCGGGGACGCGGCGGCGGCACCACACCCCTTCCCCGGCCCGGGGGCGCCCGCGCACCTCGCGCTCGGGCACTGGAGCGAGGCGGTCGACCACGCCGCCACGGCCGCGGCGGCCCTGCTGGGCGGGGCACCGCCGCGGGAGCCGGGGGTCCCGTCCTTCTGGTCCGACCAGTTCGGGCTGCGCATCCGGTCGGTGGGGGTGCCCCGGGCCGCGGACACGGCCGAGGTCCTCGAACACGACCTCCCGAACCGGCGCCTGGAGGTCGTCTACCGCCGGGGAGGCCGGACGGTCGGCGCGCTGACCGTCGGCCGGACCTCCCGGCTGGCCGCCCACCGCCGGCGGATCGCCCGGGGTCTCGCGGGTCAAGAAGTGTCGACCGATTCCGGGATCGCCGTTGACAGACAGGCGTGACCTGCGTTGATAGCGTCGAGCGGTCGGCCGGCCACCGGACGTGTCCAACGGTGCGCCCGGCCCCGCCGAACCGCCGACAGGCAGGAGAACACCCGATGCGAGCCGTGGTCTTCGAGAACTACGAGCAGTTCCCGTCGCTGACCGACGTCCCGAGGCCGAAGCCGGGCCCGGGCGAGGTGCTGCTGCGGGTGGCGGGCGCGGGCGCCTGCCACTCCGACGTGAGCGTCTACCGGCACTTCAAGGAGGGCTCCCCCGGCGCGCAGAAGCCGCCGTTCGTGCTGGGGCACGAGAACTCGGGCTGGGTGGAGGAGCTCGGCGAGGGCGTGAGCGACCGTGTCAGGACCGGCGACGCCTACCTCGTGTACGGGCCGATCGGCTGCGGCCACTGCCGCAAGTGCGCGCGCGGCCAGGACACCTACTGCGAGAACGCCGCGACCATGCCCTATCTGGCCACAGGCCTGGGCCGCGACGGCGGCATGGCCGAGTTCCTGACGGTCCCCGAGCACCACCTGGTGCCGCTGGGCGACGCCGACCCGGTGGACGCCGCCCCGCTGTCGGACGCCGGGCTCACGCCCTACCACGCGATCAAGCAGGCGCTGCCGCACCTGGCGGGCGGCGGCCGGCACGCCCTGGTGATCGGCCTGGGCGGGCTGGGGCAGATCGGCGTGCAGATCCTCAAGGCGCTGACCGGGGCGACGGTGATCGCCACCGACGTCAAGCCCCAGGCCCTGGCCCGGGCGGAGGAGAACGGCGCGGTGACCGTCGCGGGCGGCGACCGGCAGGTGGAGCAGATCCGCGAGATCACCGGCGGCCGGGGCGTGGACGCGGCGTTCGACTTCGTCGGCATCACCCCGACGATCGCGACGGCGACGGCGACCGTCGCCCAGGGCGGGCGGGTGACGGTGGTCGGCATCGCGGGCGGCACCCACGAGTTCTCGTTCTTCACCAACCCCTACGAGTCCTACGTCACCAACACCTACTGGGGGACGGTGGAGGACCTGTGGGAGGTCGTGGACATGTACCGGGCCGGGCAGATCCGCCCGGAGGTGGAGCGGTTCGGCATGGAGGACGCCCTGGAGGCGTACCGGCGGCTGGAGGCCGGGGAGATCTCCGGCCGCGCCGTGGTGGTGCCCCACGCGGGGTGACCCGCGCGCCGAACGCCCGGACCCGTGGGGGTCCGGGCGTTTTCGTACGCGCACCGGTCTCGGTAGAGTGCGCCCGACCGATACCGGGCCGGGAAGGCGGAACAGGTGGATCTGGGAATCGCGGGCAGGACCGCGCTGGTGACGGCGGCGAGTTCGGGGCTGGGGCGGGCGATCGCCGTGGCCCTGGCGGCCGAGGGTGTGAACGTGGCGGTGACCGGGCGCGACAAGGAGCGGCTGACCAGGACCGTGGAGGACTGCGACGCCCACGGGACGTCGGCCCTGTCGGTGGAGTGGGACCTGGCCGACCACGGCCGCGCCGAGGAGGTGGCCGCGTACGTGGGCGACCGGCTGGGGCCGGTGGACATCCTGGTCAACAACACCGGCGGCCCGCCGCCCACCCCGGCGCTGGGCCAGGAGCCCGGCCTGTGGGAGGACATGTACGGGGCGATGGTGCTGCCGGTGATCCGGCTGACGGACGCCGTGATCGGCGGGATGCGCGAACGCGGCTGGGGCCGGGTCATCACGAGCACCTCGGCCGGGCCGATCGCGCCCATCCCGAACCTGGGGGTGTCCAACACGCTGCGGGCGTCGCTGCACTCCTGGTCCAAGACGGTGTCGGGCGAGGTGGCCGCGGACGGGGTGACGGTGAACGTCATCGTCCCGGGCCGGATCACCACCGCCCGCACGGACTCCCTGGACCGGGCGCGCGCCGAGCGGGAGGGGCGCACCGTGGAGGAGGTCGAGCGCGAGGCCGCGGCGACGATCCCCGTGGGCCGGTACGGCCGGGCCGAGGAGTACGGAGCTGTGGCGGCGTTCCTGGCGAGCGCGCAGGCGGCCTACGTGACAGGGTCGGTCATCCGGGTGGACGGCGGGGCGATCCCCACCGTCTGACCCGGGCGCGGCCGCCCCGGCCCCGCCGGGGCGGCCGCGCACCGGTCTTCCCGTCACCGCCTCCGGGACCGGTGCCTCGCGGGGTCCGCGGGTCCGGGCGGTTCAGGGACAGCGGGGAGGGCGGGGAGGGCGGGGCACGAAGGCGCTGGTGCGGGCCTCGTACTCGGCCCAGCCGGGGCGCCCGCGCATGTGCTCGTCCAGCAGGCGCTGCCCCGAGCCGCGGGTGAGGAGGTAGGTCATCACCAGCGGGGCGGGCAGGGCGAGCAGGGTCCAGGGACCGCCCGAGGCCGCGACGAGGAACAGCCCCCACCACACGCAGGCGTCGCCGAAGTAGTTGGGGTGGCGGGTCCACGCCCACAGGCCCCGGTCCATGACCCGGCCCCGGTTGGCCGGGTCGCGGCGGAAGGCGGCCAACTGGGCGTCGCCCGCCGTCTCGAAGGCGAACCCGAGCAGCCACAGGGCGGCGCCCGCCGCCGCCCACCAGCCGAGCGGTCCCGGCGCGTGCGCGGCGAACTGGAGCGGAAGCGAGACCAGCCAGACCAGCGCGCCCTGGAGCAGGTACACGACGCGCAGCGCGTACAGGTCACGGTCCCCGGGGGCGCGGGAGAGCAGGCGCTCGTAGCGCGGATCCTCGCCCGAGCCCCGGGAGCGCAGGCCGATGTGGACGGCCAGCCGGGTGCCCCACACCGCCGTCAGGGCGAGCAGCAGCGCGGGGCGCAGCGGGTCCCCGGTGGCGGTGGCCAGGCAGACCGCCGCCACGAGGACGAACGCCGGTCCCCAGGCGACGTCGACGACGCTGTGCCGGCCCAGCCGCCGCCCGGCGGCGAAGGCCGCGAGCATGAGCAGGAGCACCGCCGCCGCGGACAGGGCCGAGGTCAGGGCCAGGGCGGCGGGGTTCACGCCGTCCCCTCTCCGGGACCGGGCCGGCGCGCGGAGATCTGGTGGACGCCCATCCGCCCCTCCTCGAACGCCAGAGCGCCGCCCGCCAGGTACAGCCGCCAGGTCCGCGCGGCCTCCTCCCCGGCCAGCGCCACCAGGTCGTCGTAGCGCCGCTCCAGCTCCGCCGACCACGCGCGGGCGGTGCGCACGTAGTGCTCGCGCATCGAGCGCACCCCGGTCACCTCCAGGCCGGCGTCCTCGATGAGGCCCACCGTCTCGCCCAGGGGGCGCATGTACATGTCGGGGGCGATGTAGCGCTCGATGAACGGGCCGCCGCCGGGGTGGTCGCCCCCGCGGGACATCTGCTGGACCAGCAGCCGGCCCCCCGGCCGCAGCAGGGACCGCAGCCGCCGGGCGAACGGCGCGTACTCGTCCCGGCCCACATGCTCGCCCATCTCGATGGCCGCCACGGCGTCGAACCCGCCCCGGTCGATGTCGCGGTAGTGGCGCAGCCCCACCTCGACCCGGTCGTGGAGGCCCTCGTCGCGGACCCGCGCGGCGACGTGGTCGCGCTGGGCCGCCGACAGGGTCACCGCGGTCACGTGCGCGCCGAAGCGGCGGGCGGCGTACAGGGTGAGCGAGCCCCACCCGCAGCCGACGTCGAGCAGGCGCGCACCCTCCCGCAGCCCCAGCTCCCGGCAGACCAGGTCGAGCTTGGCACGCTGGGCGTCGGCGAGGGTGGCGTGGGGGTCGTCGTCGGGCCAGTAGGCGCAGGAGTAGGCCATGGTCTCGTCCAGCAGCAGGGAGTAGACGGCGTTGCCCGCGTCGTAGTGGTGCGAGATGGCGGCCGCGTCGCGCTCGCGGGAGTGTGTGCGCCCCCGGAGCCGGGCCTCGCCGCGCGGGCGCGGCGGCGGGGCGCCGACGGCTCCCACGGCCAGCAGCGCACGGGCCGCCCCCGCCCACTCGCCGGGTCCGGGCGGGGAGGCGCGGTGGCGGCGGACCGCGGCGCCGACCCGGCGCAGCGCGTCGGTGAGGTCGCCCTCCACGTCCAGGGCGCCGCTGACGTAGGCGCGGGCCAGGCCGAGCTCGCCGGGGCGGGTCACCGCGTACCGCAGGGCGTCGCGGTCGCGCAGGACGGCGACGGGCGCGTCGGCCGGACCGGCCTCGCTGCCGTCCCAGGCGCGCAGGCGCACCGGCGGGTGGCCGTCGAAGAACGCGGCGAGCACCGGGGCGAGGAAGTGGGCGACGCCGCGCGGCCGGCCGCGGCGGGCGGCGGGGGCGCTCATCCGGCACGCTCCATGACGATCTGCTCCACGTCGATGATCCCGGAGCGGAACCCGGCCTCGCAGTAGGCGAGGTAGAAGTCCCACATGCGCTGGAAGACGGGGTCGAAGCCGAGCCCGGCCACCCGGTCCGCGGCGGCGTCGAAGGAGCGCCTCCACACCAGGAGGGTGTCGGCGTAGTCCGCGCCGAACGCGTGCCGGTCGACCACCCGCAGGGACGTGCGGTCGCGCACCTGCCGCTCGATGGCGGCCACGGAGGGGATGAGCCCGCCGGGGAAGACGTACTTGTGCATCCAGGTGTAGGAGTGCCGGGAGGCCCGCATCAGCCGGTGGTCCATGGTGATGGACTGGATGCCGACCCGGCCTCCGGGGCGTACCAGCCGGTTCAGGGCGGAGAAGTAGGCCGACCAGTAGTGCTCGCCGACGGCCTCGATCATCTCCACGCTGATCACGGCGTCGTACTCGCCGTCCACGTCGCGGTAGTCGAGCAGCAGGACGTCGGCGGCGCCGTCCGCCCCGGCCTCGGCCAGCCGCCGCACGGCCAGGTCCCGCTGCTCGGCGGAGAGGGTGACGGTGGTGACGCGGGCACCGCGCCGGGCCGCCCGCAGCGCCAGGGACCCCCACCCGGTGCCGATCTCCAGCAGGGTGGTGCCGGGACCGGCTCCCACGGCGTCCAGGAGGCGGTCGATCTTGCGTTCCTGGGCGGCCGCCAGGGTGTCCGGGTCGCGCGGGCCGGGTCCGTCGAACAGCGCCGCGGAGTACGTCATGGTGCGGTCCAGGAACAGCGCGAAGAGGTCGTTGGACAGGTCGTAGTGGTGGCCGATGTTGCGGCGGGCCGCCTCCCGGGTGTTGCGCTCGCCCCGGCCCCGGCGCGGCAGGGTGATGTGGCGCAGGGGTCGCAGGGGGCGCGGGACCAGGTCCGTGTAGTGCTCGGCCAGCCGGGTGAGCAGGGCCACCGGGTCCGGGGAGTCCCACTCGCCCGCCATGTAGGACTCGCCCAACCCGATGAGCCCGCCCGCGCCCAGTCTGCGGTGGAACGCCTCGGGGTCGCGCAGGCACAGGACGGGGGTGCCGGTGCCCGGGTCCCGGACGGCGGCGGGGTCCTCGGTGATCCGCACCCCCGCGCGGCGCGCGGCGTGGCGGGCCAGGGCGCGTGCGGCGGCGGCGCGCAGGCGGGACCGGGGCACCCGGGCGACGTCGGGCCAGCGGCGTGCGTCGACGGCGGCGGGCGGCGCCGGGGGCGGGGTCGTGGTGGTCATGGTCGTGCACCTGTCTTCTCGTGTGCGGTGGTGTCGTGGTGGTCCGGCCTCGGGTGGACCGGGACTCCGCGCAGGTAGAGGCCGATGCCCCGGGTGCGGATGCGGGCCGCGCCCACGAGGGGGGCGAGCGGGCGGCGCAGGGCCAGGCGGAGCAGGGAGGCGGGGGTGGCCGGGACGCGGCGGCCCCGCACCGAGGCGGCGAAGGGGGGAGCCCCGCCGGTGTGGAGCGTGACGGTGAGGGAGAGCCGCTCCCCCGGCTCGGGCAGGGCCAGGCGGTAGGTCCCGTCGACCCCGTGGAACGGGGAGACGTACATGGCCTTGGCGGTCTCCGCCCGCCCGCGCGCGTCCACGTCGAGGAGGTAGCGGTGGCGGTCGCCGTAGGTGTTGTGCACCTCGGCGACGACGCGGGCGAGGGTGCCGTCGCGGCGGTGGCACCAGTAGACGGTCAGCGGGTCGAAGGCGTACCCGAGGACCCGGGCGTGGCCGAGGACGAGGACCGGCCCTCCGTCCAGGGGGGCGCCCGCCCCGGCCAGGTACTCCTCCAGGTCTGCTCGGGAGGCCCGGTGGCCGAAGCCCGCCAGGGGGCGCAGCGGCCACGGGAGCCGCGGCGGGTGGTCGAGGTCGGTCAGCCAGTAGTAGGTCCGGTGCGCGAAGGCGGAGCGGACCGGGGCCGCGCGGACGTGCCGGACGACGGCCTCGTAGAGGGCGGGCGCCGCGGGGGCGCTCACCAGGTCACCCCCAGGCTCTCGGCGGCGCGGACCCCGGAGGCGCAGCCGTCCTCGTGGAAGCCCCAGCCGTGGTGGGCGCCGGCGAAGGCGACGGTCCCGTCGTTCAGGTCGGGCAGGCGGTGCTGCGCGGCCAGTGCCGCGGGTGTGTACACCGGGTGCTCGTAGTCCATCTCCGCCAGGACCAGGCGGGGGTCGACGCGCCCGTCGTCGTTGAGGGTGACCAGGTGGCGGCGCCGGCCGGGCAGGTGCTGGAGCCGGTTCATGTCGTAGCTGACGCGGACGGCCCCGGCGTCGGGGTCGCAGGAGGGCAGCCGGTGGTTCCAGCTCGCCCGGACCACGGGGTCGCGGGGCAGCACGGAGGTGTCGGTGTGCAGCAGGGTCCGGTTGCGGGAGTAGCGGAACGCGCCCAGCACCGCGCGCTCGTCGGGGGTGGGCCGCTCCAGCAGGGACAGCGCCCGGTCGGCGTGGACCGCGACGACGGCCGCGTCGAACTCCAGGACGTCGCCGCCCGCCCGCAGGCGGACCCCGCCCGGGCGGCGCTCCAGCGAACGGACGGGTGCCCCGGTGCGGACCACGTCGAGGTTCTTGGCGATCCGCTCCACGTAGGAGCGCGAGCCGCCGGCGACCGTCCGCCACCGGGGGGAGCCCCAGACGCCGAGCATCCCGTGGTTCGCCAGGAAGGCGAACAGGTACCGGGCGGGGTAGTCCAGTGCGGTGCCGGGAGGGCAGGACCACACCGCCGACACCAGGGGCACCAGGAAGTGCGCCACGGTGTGGCGGCTCAGGGAGCCGTCGGCGGCGAACTCCCCCAGCGTGGGTCCCGGGCCGTGGTCCGGGGCGGCCAGCAGGGCACGGGCGGCGCGGTGGAATCGGGGGATCTCGACGAGCATCCGCAGGTGGGCGGCGCCGGCGCGGGATCCGGTGGGCAGCAGGGCGCGGGCTCCGCGCGAACCCGCGTACTCCAGGCCGCAGCCGTCGCAGGACACCGAGAGGCTCATCTCGGCGGGCCGGGTCTCCACGCCCAGCTCGTCGAAGAGCCGGACCAGGTGGGGGTAGGTGCGGCGGTTGTGGACGATGAAGCCGCTGTCCACGGAGAGCTCGCCGCCGTCCTCCCCGGTGAGCCGGTGGGTGTGGGCGTGGCCGCCCAGGCGGTCGTCGGCCTCCAGCAGGGTGACCTCGGCCCGCTCGCGCAGGATGTGCGCGGCGGTCAGCCCGGAGACCCCGGAGCCGATCACGGCGATACGGCGGCGGTGGGTGTGCCTGTCCTGGACCACACGTGTCCCTTCGGTGGGGGCTGGTACCGGGTATTCGGGCCCGGCCCGGCCGCGGATGGGCGGCGGCACCGGAAAATACTGTGACCTGCGCCACAGGGCCGCGAGAGCACCGGAACAGGAGCGGTTCTGGACAGCGAGGGGGTCGCGGCGGCACCGTGGACGAATGCGCGCACTACGAGCGATCGACCGCCTGGACCGCAGGATCCACCGCTTCGTGACCGGCCTGGGGCCGCCCGCACTGGACCCCTACACCCCGAAGTTCGTGCAGGCCACGGACAACATGGCCCCGTGGTTCCTGGTGTCGGCGACGCTGGCTGCCACCGGCGGCCCCCGGCTGCGGCGCACCGCCCTGCGCGCCATGGCCGCGGCCGCGGCCGCCAACGCGCTCTCCGCCGGGGTCAAGCACCTGACCGACCGCGGCCGCCCGGACCTGGCGCGGGTGCCGCGGGCCCGGATCCCCTACCGCGACTACCGCAGCTCCTCCTTCCCGTCCGGGCACACGGCGGCGGCCGTCGGCTACGCGGCGGGGATCGGCGCCGACGCCCCGCGCCCGCTGACGGCGCTGGTGGCGGCGCTGGCCGGGCTGGTGGCGGTGTCCAGGGTGCACAGCGGGGTCCACTACCCCGGCGACGTGCTGGGCGGTGCGGCCATCGGGCTGGCCGCGGGGCTGGCGGCGCGCGCGGTGGTGCCGCCCCGGCCGGAGCTGGTCCACGGCGCCGAGACGCTGCCCGCGGGCGTGCACAGCGAGCCGGCCCCGGCCGAGGACGCCCTGTCCACCGGGACGCTGCCCGGGACCGGCGTGACGGTGGTGGTCAACCCCCGCTCGGCCGACCTGCTCCCGACTGCGGTCACCGAGGGGCTGCCCGGGCCGGCGACCGGCGGGACGCCCTCGAAGATCGCGCGGGCGCTGCCGGGCGCCACGATCGTCGCCCTTTCCGAGGACGACGACATCGCCATGGTCATGGACAAGGCGGCGGAGGCGGGCTCGGTGCTGGCGGTGGCGGGCGGCGACGGCACCGTCAACGCGGGGGCGCGCGCCGCGATGGACCACGACCGGCCGCTGCTGGTGATCCCCGACGGCACGCTCAACAACTTCGCCCGGACGCTGGGTCTGACCTCGGTGGACATCGCGCTGCGCGCCTACTCCGGCGGCCACCTCGCCCGGGTGGACGTGGGCGAGGTCGACGGACGCCTGTTCCTCAACACCGCGTCGTTCGGCTCCTACCCGCGCATGGTGGAGCGGCGCGACCGGTGGGCGCCGCGGATCGGCAAGTGGCCCGCGTTCGCCCTGGCCCTGTGGCACGACCTCCGCGAGGTCTCGCCCGTTCCGGCGGTGGTGGACGGGCGCGAGACGAAGGTGTGGTGGGCGTTCGTGGGCAACGGCCGCTACCGCACGCACGGCCGGGTCCCGGCACTGCGCGAGAGCCTGGTGGACGGCCGCCTGGACGTGCGGGTGCTGGGCGCCCGCTCCCCGTTCCCCCGCCTGCGGGCGGCCGTGGACGTGCTGCTGGGCCGCCACTGGCAGGGCGAGGGCTACCGGGAGGGGACCGTCCGGGCGCTGGAGCTGGTCCTGCCCGAGGAGCCGCGGCTGCTGGCCGTGGACGGGGAGGTCGTCGAGGGCTCCCGGACCGTGCGGTTCACCAAGCGGCCGGCGGCGCTGCGGGTGTTCGTCCCGGCCTCGGGAGCCTGAGGGCCGTCAGCGGCGGCGGTCGCCGCCGCAGTCGCCGATGAGCAGCGCCAGCCCGGCGCCGACCAGCCAGGAGTCCTTGGCGATGGGCGTGCCCTCCTGGGTGGGCAGCAGGGTGCCCGGGCGGCGCAGGCCCGGGGTGCGCAGGTACAGCCCGACCAGTCCGGCGCCGAAGGCGGCGAGCCCCGCCCCCGCGAGCCTGCTCGGCACCAGCGGCACCAGCAGGGCGGTGCCCAGGGCGATCTCCCCGGCGGACAGGGCCTTGACGAACGTGGTGGGGTCGACGTCCTTGAGGAAGGGGTAGGTGCCGGCGGCCATGCCGTGCATGCCCCGTGCGGTCTCCTCGTCGGCGCCGCGCTTGGACAGGCCGGAGTTGAGGATGAACGCGCCGGTGGCCAGGCGCAGGGGGATGTCGCTGATTCTCGTCGGAAGTCGCATGTCGTCTCCGTGGAACGGGCGCTGATGACGCGGGGCGATCAGAATGCTACCCAGCGCAGCGCCCGGGGGCGGGGAGACCCGCCGCCCGCCTCCCGACCCGGGGTCAGAGGCCGGTGACGATCTCCTCCAGCGCCTGCCACGCCAGGTCGGTGTCGCGGTCGCGCGCGTGCGGGCGGGAGAAGGCGTCGGCGAACTCGGCGATGTCCTGCAGAGTCCAGCGCAGCCGGTACAGGTCCAGGCGGTCGGGGTCCACGGGGTGGCCGGAGGCGTCGCTGTAGCGCTCCAGGTCGGCGGCGTCCTCCGCGACCAGCCACAGGTCGCGTTCGGGGGCGGCGGCCCCCACGGTGTCCCAGTCCACCAGCAGCGGCCGGGGGCCGCGCCAGACCACGTTGCCGGGATGGGGCTCGCCGTGGGTGACGACCAGCGGGGCGTCGGCGAGCCGGGCGGCCCGGCGGTCGTACTCCTCCAACCGCGTGCGCACCCGCTTGGTGTGCTCGGCCAGCAGCCGGGCGGCGGGGCCGGAGTAGGGGCCGTGCGCCCCGATCAGGGAGGGGTCCTCCAGGACGGCGTCCAGGTGGGCCCGGTGCCCGATCTCCGCGGGTGCGGCGGGCACCCCGCGCAGCGGGGCGACGCGGTGCAGCCGGGCCAGGGCGTCCAGCAGCAGTCCGCGCAGGTACGGGGTCAGGGGGCGGCCGAACTCGCCGGAGGCGCCCTCCACGTACGGGAAGAGGCTGAGCACCCGGTCGCGGCCCACCGCCCGGACGGTCCGCCCCTCGGGGGTGCGCAGCGGTGCCACGACGAACCCCAGGCCGGAGTCGTCGTGCAGCCGGGCCGCGGTGTCCATGGCCGCGGCCAGCCGCTCCCGGGCCTGCACCGGGGTCGGCCCCAGGTAGGCCTTGCGGGACAGGTCGGCGACGGTCGCGAACCAGCGCCGCCCCGAGGTGTCGGTGACCCGCCAGTGGTGGTCGGCGAAGCCGACGGGCAGGTGGGTGAGCGCGACCGGGCGGATGCCCCACGCGCCCAGGGCTTGTGCGATCCGGTCCTCGTGGAGGTCTGGCAACTCCCGCATGCCGCGAAGCTACCAGTGCTCTCCCCGCGGCGCAGGGGTTTTCCCGGGGTTGCCCGGACTCCGCCCGCCCGCGTCAGGCCACCAGTCCGTACAGCCGGACCGTGTCGGCGCCCCGGACCACGGTGACCAGCGCGCCGGGGACGGCCACCGCCCGGTGGTCGCCCGCGTCCGGGCCCGGCGGCTCCGGCCGGGCCCCGCCGGGCGGGTCCAGGACCAGGAGCCGGGGATCGCCGTCGAAGGGGACCGACCACAGCGCCGGGGCGCCGCTCCCCTCTCCCGCGCCGGCCCGGCCCCCGCCGGAGGGCACCGCGACCGCGCCGGGCAGCCCCACGGCCGGGCCCGGACCGTGCTCGGACACCTCGTCGCCGGGCAGGGCGGCGGTCTCGACGATCTCCCCGGCCGGGTCGACCCTGTGGAACAGCACACGGTCGGCGGCCGTCTCCGCGACGACCGCGCCGGAGGTGTCGGCGCCCACCAGCACGGACCGGCCGTCGGTCCAGGACTCGCCGGTGATCCGCACCGCGTGCGACCCGTCGCGCGGGTCCAGGGCCGCCGGGGCGCTCCCGCCCGCGAGGGGGCCGGCCACCACCGCGGGGCGCGCCTCGGGGTCCGCGGCCGGGCCTCCGGTGCGCAGCGCGGGGAAGTCCCCCAGCCCGGGCAGCTCGCGGGTCCAGCGCTCCCCGCCGTTCCGCGGGTCCAGGGCGGTGACCACTCCGGTCAGGTGCGTTGCGGGGGTGTCGGCGGGCCCGGTCGGGGAGGCGACGGACGGCGAATCGCGGGGGGCGCAGGCGTAGGCGACCAGGAACACGTCGGGGGTGCGCAGGGTGTTGTCGGCGTCCCACTCCCGCCGGGGCCCGCAGACGCGGCCGGGCCGCTCCGGGACGGTGAACGACCACTCCTCCCGGAAGCCGGAGGTGTCGCGGGCGCTGATCCGCGGCGGTCCGTCCCCCTCCTGCCAGGAGTACACCAGGGTGCCGGGGCCGGCGGCCAGGACCCGCGCGTCCGCGCCGTCCGGCGGGGGCGGGGTGGTGAACGCCTCCACCGTGGCTCCGCGGGCGGTGTCCAGCTCCACCCAGGCCAGGGCGCCGGTGCGCCCGGGGTCGTCGGGGTCGCCGTGGGCGACGTGCACGCGGGTGCCGCCGCCGTGGACGGAGGCGCGGGCGTCGGCGCCGCGCAGCCGGTAGCGCCACAGCTCCCCGCCGGTGGCCCCGTCCAGGGCGACCACCCCGTCGTCCAGGACGACGACCGGGCCCAGGGTGCCGGGCAGCACGTCCACCACGGCTCCGTCCCCGGGCGGCGTCCAGGACCAGGCGACCTCCGCCGCCCGCGCGGGGACCGGCGGGGCGGTCCCGGGGACGGTGGCGGCGACGGTGTGGTCGACCATCAGGGACAGGGTCAGGGCGCGCACCCCGAACCCGGCGACCAGGGCCAGCACCAGCCCGGCCGCGGCCGGGGGCAGGGAGCGCCGCCGCGGGCGCGCCCGCATCCGGCGCCGCCCGGCCGCCACCATCAGCAGTCCCGTCCCCGCCGCGGAGAGCGCGGCCCACCAGGGGACCTCGGGGGCGAACGCCAGCGCCGCCCCGCCCAGGCACAGCCCGGCGCCGCACCAGCCCAGCGGGCCGCGCGGGGAGGTGTCCTCGGTGTCCCGGCCGACCGTCGGGTCCTCGACCACGCACGCCTCCCCTCGCACCGGCGCACGCGCGCCGACCATACGACGCGCGGGTGGTGCGTTCGGTTTTCCGGCGGACGCCGCGCCCGCCGACCGCAACGGATGATCCCCCCGAATCCGGACGGTATTCCCGTGGCCGCCCCGCCGCGGCCCCGCCGTCGGTAGCCTGGCGGACCGCGCACCGGCGACGAGGAGGATCGGCAATGGCAGGGAACACCGCGACCGGGCCCGCGGCGGCCGCGCTCACGGAGGTCGCCGAGGGGGTGCACGCCTGGGTCCAGCCCGACGGCACCTGGTGGGTCAACAACGCCGGGGCGGTCGTCGGCCGGGACGGGGTGCTGGTCGTGGACACCTGCGCCACGCACGAGCGCACGCGCCGGTTCCTGGCCGCCCTGGACGCGGCCACCGGGGGCGCGCCCGTGCGCTGGGCGGTCAACACCCACCAGCACGGCGACCACGCCTACGGCAACTCACTGCTGCCCGACACCGCCGCGCTCATCGGCCAGGCCGCCATGCGCGAGGCGCTGCTGCACGACCCGATCTTCGAGGACTGCCCGCCCGTCTGGGAGCCGCGCCCCGACTGGGGCCCGGTCGCCCGCCGGCTCCCCTCCATCACCCTGGACCGGGAGCTGACCGTGCACGTGGGCGGGCGCCGGGTGGAGCTGCGCCACCCCGGGTACACCGCGCACACCCCCGGCGACGTGGTGGCCTGGCTGCCCGAGGAGGAGGTGCTGTTCACCGGTGACCTGATCTTCCACGGGCTGACCCCGCTGGTGTTCATGGGCTCGGTGCAGGGGGCGCTGCGGTCGCTGGCGTGGCTGCGCTCCTTCGAGCCCGCGCACGTGGTGCCCGGCCACGGGCCGGTGTTCGGCGCCGCCGACCTTGACGCGGTGCTGGCCGCCCACGAGCGGTACTACCGGTTCGTGCTGGCCGCGGCCAGGGAGGGGGCCGCCGCCGGGCTGAGCCCGCTGGAGAACGCGCGCGCCGTGGACCTGGGCGAGTTCGCCGGCTGGGGCGACGCCGAGCGCATCGTGCTCAACCTGCACCGCGCCCGGGCGGACCTGGCCGGGGAGCCGATGGACCTGCGCGCCGCGCTGGACGACGCCGTCGCCTGGAACGGCGGCCCGCTGCCCACCACTCTGTAGGCCGCGGGGCCGGGACGTGCGGAATGTCGGGAGCGTGCGGTTCACTGGGCCGCACACCCCCGTCACCCACCCCCGGAGCCCCGCGTGGACACCCTCGAACTCGACACCCGGGCGGTGCGCCGCCTGGCCGTGCGCCGCCAGCACCTGTCCGGGCCCCGCCTCCGCCCCGGCCCCGACGGCCTGCGCGAGGTGCTGCGCGACCTGCGCTGCCTCCAGATCGACCCGATCGGCGTGGTCGCCCGCAGTCACGAGCTGGTGCTGTGGAGCAGGCTGGGCGGGTACCGGCACGCCGACCTGGACGCGCTGCTGTGGGAGGAGCGCTGGCTGTTCGAGTACTGGGCGCACGCGGCGTCGATGGTGCTCACCGAGGACCTGCCGCTGCACCGGCGGCTGATGCGCCGCCACCCGGGCGAGGGCTCCCGTCTGGAGGCGTGGGCCGAGGCCAACGGGGAGCTGCGCGAGCACGTCCTGGACCGGCTGCGCGAGGCCGGGCCGCTGCCCACCGACGGGTTCGAGGACCGGGCGGCGGTGCCCTGGGAGTCCACCGGGTGGACGGCCGGGCGCAACGTGGAGCGGATGCTGGAGCTGCTGTGGTTCCAGGGGCGGATCATGGTGGCCGGGCGGCGCGGGCGCACCCGGCTGTGGGACCTGGCGGAGCGGTGCCTGCCCGCGTGGGCGGACCGGTCGGAGCGGACCGACGCCGAGATCGAGGAGCGGTCGGCCGAGCACGCGCTGCGGGCCCTGGGCGCCGGGCGGGCCCGGGACGTGCGCCGGCACTTCGTGCGCGAGCGGTACGGGGACACGGACCGGACGTTGGAGCGGCTGGTCGCCCAGGGGCGGGCGGTGCGGGCACGGGTGAAGGGGAGCGCCGAGCCGTGGTTCGTGCACGCCGACGTGCTGCCGCTGGTGGAGGAGGCCGCGGGCGTCGGGTGGGAGGGGCGGACGACGCTGCTCTCGCCGTTCGACAACCTGCTGTGCGACCGGGAGCGGACGTCCCTGCTGTGGGGGTTCGACTACGTCAACGAGATGTACACGCCCCGGGCGAAGCGGCGGTTCGGGTACTACGTGCTGCCGGTGCTGCACGGGGACCGGCTGGTGGGGCGGGTGGCGGCCCGCGCGGACCGGCGGCGCGGGGTGCTGGAGCTGGAGGGCGTGTACGCCGAGGCGTGGGTGGACGACGAGGAGGCGGCACCGGGGCTGGCGGAAGCGGTCGAGGGCCTGGCCGGGCTGGCCGCGGTGGGGTCGGTGGCCTGCACCGGCCCGGTGCCGCCGGTGTGGCGGTCGGCGCTGGCCGCCCTCTGCTAGAGGTCGAAGACCAGGCAGGTGGAGGAGGCGGTGGCCACGACCTTGCCCGACTCGTCGCGGACGTCGCCCTCGGCGAAGGCGACGCGGCGCCCCGGCTTGGGCACCCACCCGCGGGCGGTCAGGGTCGTCCCGGCCGTGACCGGGCGCAGGTAGTTGACCTTGATCTCGATCGAGGTGTACCCGGACCCGGCGGGCAGGGTGGTCTGGACGGCGCAGCCCGCCACCGTGTCGAGCAGGGTGCAGACGTAGCCGCCGTGGACGATGCCCAGGGGGTTGTAGACGGAGTCGTCGGGGGTGCCGGTGAAGACGATCTCGCCCTCCCCGACCGACACGAGGTCGAACCCCATGAGGGCGGCGATGGGCGGCGGGGGCAGCTCGCCGCCGGCCATGGCGCGCAGGTGCCCGGCACCGGTGAGGCCCTCGCGTCCGGCGGCGACGACCTTGGGGTCGTACCAGGTCACGGTCTTCTCGCGCGGCTCTCCCCAGGCGCCGGGGGCCGGTGTGCTGTCGGTCATGGACGCACCCTAACAGGTCGGTTTGTTTTTCCAACTCGGTGGGGTGTGCCATTCTGGAGGCATGGCGCAGACGGAGACGACGAAGCCCAACCCCACCGTCCCGGGCCGCCCCTGTCCGGCGGCCGGCGCGCTGAGCCTCGTCGGCGAGAAGTGGTCCCTGCTGGTCGTGCGCGAGCTCCTCCTCGGCGTGCACCGGTTCGACGCCATCGCCCGCAACACCGGCGCCCCGCGCGACCGTCTCACCGCCCGCCTGCGCGCCCTGGAGGAGGCGGGCGTCGTCGAGCGCCGCGCCTACAGCGAGCGCCCGCCGCGCCACGAGTACCACCTGACCGACGCCGGCCGCGACCTCGCCCCGGTCGTCACCGCCCTCGCCCACTGGGGCTCCACCTGGCTCTACGACGAGCCCCCGGTGGTCTTCCACCACCGCGACCACGTCGCCGTCCTGGACACCACCCCCACCTGCACCGCCTGCGGCTCCCCCGCCGACCACCTCACCCCCCACCCCCACCCCTGAGCCTCACCCCCCAGGCCGCCACCACGTCCCGGGCGACCACGAGGATCCGACCGCCGAGCAGGCCGACCTCGTGCGAGCAGCCCCGCTCGTGCGGCAGCACCTCGTCGAGGGTGACGTCGCCCAGCCCCGGGAGCGATCCGCCGCCGGTGCGCGCCCGCTCCCCGTCGGCCTCCACGGCGAAGGAGGAGACACCGGTGTACGCCAACGACAGGCCCGCGTCGTGCTTGAAGGGGTTGGGCTCGAAGGTCAGCGTCAGGTCGAACAGCCCCGCCCCGCCCGGCGCCATCGCGATCCCGGCCGGCCGCAGGTCCTTCACGCACCGGGGCCCGTAGAAGTCGTAGTGGCCGGGGTCGGCGGCGAAGGCCCGGGCACCGGGCGGCAGGCGGGCGGCGAGCCCGGGCAGCGCCTCCAGGTAGGCGTTCGGGTCCAGGAACCGCACGCGGCGGCCGCGCTCCTCGCGGTGAAGGGACACCAGGCGCATCGGCCTCTCCTGCTCTTCCGGTGACAGCGGCCAGGGGAAGTGTTTACACGGGGAGGCGGGGAGGCAGGGGGGCGGGGTGGGGAGATAAGGGGTCAGGGACGGCGGAGGGGGGCCGGATGCGGGCGCTGCGATTGCACGGGCCCCGGGACCTGCGGGTGGACGAGGTGCCCGAGCCCCGGGTCGTGCCCGGGACGGTGAAGATCCGGGTCGGGTGGAACGGCATCTGCGAGTTCGACGTGCGCAACTACCTCGACCCCGTGCTGCCCGACGAGTACCTCCACCCCGTGCTGCGCACCCACGGACCGCACGTGCAGGGCCACGAGTTCTCCGGGCGGGTCGTCGAGGCCGCCGCCGACGTGCGCGGAGCGCCCCAGGGCGCGGTGGTGGCGGTGGAGCCCCTGGTGTTCGACGGCAGCTGCGCCGCCTGCCGCCGGGGCGAGTACAACCTGTGCGAGAACTCCGGGTTCATCGGCCTCATGGGCGGGGGCGGCGGCATGTCCGAGTACGTGGTCGTGCCCGCCGACCGGGTGCACGTGATGCCCGAGGACGTCTCCCCCACGGTGGCCGCCCTGGTGGAGCCCCTCGCCGTGGCCTGGCACGCGGTGGGCCGCGCCTGCCTGTGCGAGGGCGACACCGTGCTGGTCGTCGGCGCCGGAGCGGTGGGCCTGGGGGTGCTGATGGCCGCGCGGGCGCGCGGCGCCGCGCACGTGACGGTGAGCGAGGCGTCCCCGCTGCGCCGCCGGGTCGCCGAGGAGCTCGGCGCCGACCTGGTGCTCGACCCCGCGGAGACGGACGTGGTCGCCGCCGTCCGCGGCTCCGCGCCCCTGGGGGCCGACGTCTCCTTCGAGACCTCCGGCACCGGGACGGAGGCGGTGGCGACGCTCATCGGCGCCCTGCGCAAGGGCGGCCGGGCGGTCACCGTGTCCGAGGGGCGGCCGGTGGTGCTGGACGCCGCGGTGCTGGCCTCCACCGAGATCGGCCTGGTGGGCAGCTTCGGCTACGGGCCCCTCGACTTCCCCGAGGTGATCGAGGCGGTCGGCCGCGGGGTCCTCCAGCCCAAGGAGCTGATCACCGGCCGGCTCTCGCTGGAGGAGGCGCGCGAGAAGGGCTACGAGGAGCTGATCGCGCACGGCGACGACCACGTGAAGATCCTCGTGCACCCCTGAGGCCCGGGGCCGCCCGCCGGGACGGGCGGCCGTCCGGTCAGTCGGGGCGGCGGGCCAGGAGAAGGGCGAGCGCGCACAGTGCGGCCGCCGCCACCAGGACCACCACCGTCTCCCCGGCCGCGACCGTCCACACGTCGGCCGCCGACGGCCCGTCCGGTCCGTTCTCCGCGAACAGGGGCCGGACGACCCCGAAGCCGACCTCGACCACGTAGGACAGGGCGGCCGAGAGCACCAGGGCCGGGACCGGGCTGCGCAGCAGCGCCGCGACCACCAGCCCGAGCGCGCCGTACAGGACCAGGTGGGCGGGCAGGACCGGCAGAGCCGCTCCGTACAGGTCCGAGCCCCACCAGAGCAGCCCCTCCGGGTGCGACACGGGGACCGGTCCGACCGTGGACCACCCCTCGACGCCCACCACGAACAGGGTTCGCAGTCCTCCCGCCAGGAGCCCGAACCCCGCCAGGCAGAGCACCATGATCCCGATGTCCGGCAGCGGCCAGTCGCGCCGCCCCTGGCTCAACATGAGGTCGCGCCGCCCGCGGCCGCCCAGGACGAGCGCGCCCCACACCGCGGCCGCCAGCAGGGGCAACGAAGGGTCGCCGCCGAAGGTGTGGCGTTCGATCGGCAGGACCAGGTCGGCCGCCCGGCGCAGCACCGGGAGGTCGAAGAACACACCGACCACCGCCAGCAGCAGGGCCACCGCGGCCACCGCCACCAGGATCCGCTGGTGTCTCCAGGCCGGCCACCAGCCGTGCTCCGTGCGCTGTGCGAAGTCCGTGCTCATCGTCGTTCCCCCTTGTTCCCGGCACCCGCCAGATAGGCGAGCGTGATCTCCTCCAGCGACGCCGGCTGTGCCGACCACCCCTGTGGCGGGGCGGGGCCGTCCGTCTTGACCAGCGCGCTCACCTGGCGCCCCGTCCGGCTGTCGGACACGACCGTGTGCCCGTCCAGGTGTCCGGGGTCGTCGTCGGCCACTCCGACCATGCGCAGGTGGTCCGCCTCGATGTCGGCCACCGCCCCGGCCAGCGCCACCCGACCCCGGGCCAGCAGGAGCAGGTGGTCGCAGAGCCCGGCGAGGTCGGCGAACACGTGGGTGGACACCAGCACCGTCAGATCCCCGTCGGCGACCTCGGCCATGAGCAGCCCGGACACGCGGTGCCGCACCAGCGGGTCGAGGTCGGCGAAGGGCTCGTCCAGCAGGGCGACCCCGGTACGGCGGCCCAGGGTGAGGGCGAGCGCGACCAGGCTGCGCTGGCCCCCGGACATGCGCCCCACCCGCACCCCTTCGGGCAGGTCCCCGGCGGCCAGCACCCGCCGGGCGGTCGCCTCGTCCCAGTCGGGGTTGAGCGCGCGGCCGGTGCGCAGGACCTCCTCCGCGGTGAGCCCGCCGGGCAGGGGCTTGTCCTGCCCCAGGTGGGCGGGTCCGGGGGTGCGGGCGAGCGGGGACTCCCCCCGCACCAGAACCCGCCCCTCGGTGGGCGCGGTCAGCCCGGCCAGGACGCGCAGCAGCGTGGTCTTGCCCGCGCCGTTGCGGCCGAGGACCCCGCACACCGCGCCCGCCGGGATCTCGAACGTGCACCCGTCCAGCACCCGCCGGCCCCGGCGGGTCTTGACCAGCCCTTCGGCGGCGACGGCCGCTTCCCCGGTCATCGGTCTCCTTCCTTCCGGTCCTCTCGGCCCCCGAACACGTCCTCGGTGACCGACGCGACGAGCGCGGCCACGTCCTCCGCCCCCAGCCCGGCCTCCCGGGCCCGCCGCATCCAGTCGGCCAGTGCCGAGCGCAGCGGCGAGTCGGGGGCGGCGGCGTCGCTGGCCAGCGACCGGGTCACGAAGGTGCCCAGGCCGCGCCGGGCCTCGACCAGGCCTTCGCGTTCCAGTTCGCGGTAGGCCTTGAGAACGGTGTTGGGGTTGATCGCGGTCTGTTCGACCACCTGCTTGGCCGTGGGCAGCCGGTCCCCCGGGCGCAGGACGCCCAGCCGGAGCGCCTGTCTGGTCTGCTGCACGATCTGCATGTACGACGCGACGCCCGACATCCGGTCGATGCGGTACTCGATCGCCTTCACCACCCTTTCACTAATTGATTAGTGAAAGGGTGGCACAAGACGACCCCTGGCGCAACGGGGCCGGAGGCGGCGCGCACCCTCGGCCCGACGGTGTCCGCGTCATGGCGGAAGGCGCCCCGGCGAGGACCTCGGCCTCGAAGAGAACCTCCGCGATTCCATGAAATCCCCGTCAAAATGTGCCAAGTTCCTACTTTCCCGGCAGTGCGTCCGGTCGCGGATGTTTCCCTTGTCCGGACAGATCATCACCATGAGTGACGAAAGGGGCGCCATGGCACAGCCGAGTGGTACGGCGCCGGGGACGAGCCGCAACCACTGGATCCCGCTGGGCGTCGCCACGGCCGTGGCGGTCCTCCTGGTGGTCGTCTGGTCGCTGCTCGACGCCCTGCTGCCGGGGGCCCAGCGGGTCCGCGCCGGGGACGAGATCACGCTCGGCCAGGGCGGCGGGTACCGGGCCGCGCTGACGCTGCCCCAGGACGGGTGGCACCTCGACGTCGGGGCCAGCCAGGCCGGCCAGACCTACCGCTTCCACCGGGGGCCCGTGGACCTGACCGTCACCTCGGTCACGCCCGTCGGCGACCCGCTGCCCGACGCGGAACGCCTGTGGGCGGGCATGGGCGACATCGTCCGCGCCGGGGACCCCACCGCGAGGCTGGGCGAGCCCGAGGCGATCACCACCGAGCAGGGCGTCGAGGGGCTGACCGGGGTCATGCGCAGCCGTTCCGAGGAGGGGGCCGCCGTGCTGTACCCCTCGCCCGACGGGGAGTTCGCCGTGGAGATGACCCTGGGCGGGGAGGACGCCACCACCGCCGACCTGAAGGCGGTCGCCGACGTCGCCCGCGCCGTCACGTTCACCGAGGAGGGCGGACGATGAGCCAGGCGCCCAACGACCCCCGGACCCCCGACACCGCGGCCGGGACGGTGCCCGCCCAGCGCCGGCGGCGCAGGAACGGGCCCGGGCCGCAGCGGGTCCCGGCGCCCCGCGCCCCCGAGCAGACCGTGGCGGGGTACCGCCTGCCCGCCTTCGTCTCCATGGTCGTCATCGGCGTGCTGTGCCTGCTCGGGCTGGTCACGCTGGCGGTCCGGCTGGGCGGGACGGTGCGGGTGTTCTTCGCCGAGGCGGCGCTGGGGCTGGTCTTCGCCGCCGCGACGCTGCTGTTCGGGTTCTGGCTGTTCCGGCGCATCCGGCCGGTACGCGCCCCCGACCCCGCCGCCTCGCTGGTGGCGGTGGCGTGGGGGCTGACCGCGGCGACCGGCGGCGCCCTGCTCGCCAACAGCGCGCTCACCGGGGTGTGGTCCAAGACCCTGGGGCTGGAGTTCTCGGCCGTCTGGGGCGCGGCCATGACGGCGCCGTTCAACGAGGAGCTGTTCAAGCTCGCCGGGATCGTCCTGGTGGCCGTGGCCTTCCCCCGCGCCGTGCGCGGGCCGGTCGACGGGTTCGTGATCGGCGCCCTGGTGGGCCTGGGCTTCGAGGTGACCGAGAACCTCATCTACGGGCTCAACACGGTGGTCCAGGCGGGCGGGGTGAACGGCGGCCTGGCCGTGGCGCAGACGGCCGTCCTGCGGGTGCTCCTCACCGGCCTGGGCTCGCACTGGGCGATGTCCGCGGTGGCGGGGGCCGGCGTCGGCCTGCTGGCGGCCGCCGGGTGGCTGCCGGGCGGCCGCCGGGTCCTCGGGGCGTCGGTCCTGGTCCTGACCGCGATGGCGATGCACTGGCTGTTCGACTCGCCGCTGCTGGACGGTTTCGCGGGCATCGTCTTCAAGGTGCTGCTGAACTTCGGGATCGCCATGGCGGTGTACTTCGCCGCCCGCCACGCCCACCGGCGCCGGGTCCGCAGGGCCCTGGCGCTGGAGGCCGAGGAGGCGGGGCTGCGCCGCTCCGCGGCCGTCGCCCTGGCCCGGCGCCGCGCCCGCCGCAGGGCGCTGCACGAGGTGCCCGAGGCGGAACGCGCCGAGGCCCGGCGCGTCCAGGCCCTGATGGTGGAGTCCGCCGAGGACCGCGCCTTCGCGCACACCGTCTGACCGCATGGACCCGCCGGGGAGGGGCCGGGGCCCTCCCCGGCCCCTCCCGTGCGCCTCAGCCGCTCGCGGCCAGCAGCTCCCGGGCCAGTTCCCGGAAGTGGGCGACCACGGCCCGCTCCCGTCCGGGGGCGGGCACGACGCCGGCCCGGCGGTCCGCGTCCCACTCGTAGGCCAGGTCGAGGAAGGACCTGTAGTCGTGGTCGCCCTCCCCGTGGGCGGCGGCCAGGCACAGGTGGTGGTACACGTCCTCGGCCGCCGCGGCCGCGCGGGCTGCGTCCGGCTCGCCCCCGAGGAGCCGGGCGCAGAGGTGCCGGGCCGCGTAGAGGTGGGCCTGCCCCGGGGTGGGCCAGGACAGGCCCAGTTCCGCCAGCGCCTCGGTGAAGAGCTCCTCCGCCGGGTCCGTGCGCCCCAGCCCGGCCACTTCCCGCAGCGCGGGCGAGTCCAGCCCGCGGGCCAGGGCCTGGGCGGCGACCATGGGCAGGTCGGCGGGCGGGGCGCCCAGGACCGCCTGGACCAGTTGTCCGCGCAGCACGTCCATCGGTGCTCCTAGGGGGTGGGCCGGACGAAGCGGTGCAGCAGGGTCCCCTCGGACTCCAGGATGAGGCGGGGGCGCAGCTCCAGGTCCGACGGGACGCCGAAGGCGATCCGGCGGGCCTCGCCGCCCGCCAGCAGCGGCACCGTGGTCAGGCACAGCTCGTCCAGCAGGCCCTGGGCGGCCACGTCGGCCAGCAGTGAGGGGCCGCCCTCGCACAGCACCCGGGACAGCCCGCGGCCGGCCAGGTCGGCCAGGGCCGCGCCCAGGTCCACCTCGATGCCGCCGTGTACCAGGACCCGGTCGGCGCCCAGCTGGGCGCGGGCGCGCTCCAGCGCGTCCTCCCCCGCGGCGGCCCGGGTGACCATCCACGCCCCGCCGCGGCCCCGGGCCGGGGCGGCCAGGCCCGGGGGCACCAGCGCGGAGCGGCTCACCACGGCGACGTCCGGGTGCGGCGTGCGGCCGGGCCGCATCCGCGGCCCCGGGCGGCGGTAGCCCTCGGCGCGGGCGGTCCCGGCGCCCACCAGGATCACGTCGGCCAGGTCCCGCAGCAGCCGGTAGACCTCGTTGTCGGGCGGGGTGTTGATGGACCCGGTCAGCCCGTCCCCGCCGGTGGACGCCCCGTCCAGGGTGGCGACCATGTTCGCGCGCGTCCACCGCTCCGGGTGGGCGTACAGCACCGCCAGCGCCTCCCCGGAGACCTCGTCCCCCGGGGCCGCCGTGCGCGGGGCGATCTCGTTGAGCAGGACCCTCATCGCCGGTCCCCGGGCCAGACGGCCACCAGGTACAGCACCCCGAAGGGGTCGTCGGCGTAGAGCAGGCGGGGCCCGGCGACCGGCGCCCCGGAACGGGCGTGCGCCATGGCCTGGAGGGCGGAGCGGCCGTTGATCATCAGGTCCGCGCACAGCGCGGGGTCCAGGTCCAGCAGCGCCGAGGCGTCCCCCTCTGCCAGGGCGGTGCGGATCGCCCCGTCCACCGGGAAGGTCCGCTCGTCCAGGTGGCCGGGGGCGCGCAGGCCGCGGCGGGCGCCCGCGTCGGCCATGACCAGCAGCCCGACCCGCTCGGGGCGGTCGGCGACCGCCCGGCCCCGCCGGGCCGTCTCCGCGGGGTCGGCGTCGGCGGCGATGGTGCCCATCTCCACGGGCACCCGGACACCCGTGTCGTCCAGCAGGCGGCGGGCCACGGCCAGGGAGGTCGGCAGCGCCTCGGCCGTGGGGACACGCTCCCCCGGTCCGCCGAAGGCCGACACGGGGATGCGGCCCCGGACCCGCTCCGCCGAGCGCGCGTCGGCGCCCAGCACCACGATCACGTCCGGTGCGGCGGCGACCAGCGCGCCGACCGCCTCCTCGCACGCCTTGCGCAGGTCGGCGGCCACGTCCCGGCCGCCGGTCAGCTCCCGCAGGAGCAGAGGCGGCGACGGGCACACGGCGGTGGCGACGATCAACGGTTCCCCCTTCCGGAGCGGCGGCCCCTCACGCCAGCCCCCGCACGGTCCGCGCGGGGGGCCGCACCCCGCGGATCGAGGCGACCATGTCCAGGACCTGCCGGGTCTCGGCCACTTCGTGCACCCGGTACACCCGGGCCCCGTGCCAGGCGCACACCGCGGTGGCGGCCAGCGTCCCGGTCAGGCGCTCCCCCACGGGCAGGTCCAGGGTCTCACCGACGAAGTCCTTGTTGGACAGCGACACGAGGACCGGCCACCCGGTGGCGGTCATCTCGTCCAGGCGGCGGGTCAGCTCCAGGGAGTGCCAGGTGTTCTTGGCGAAGTCGTGGGCCGGGTCGATGAGCACCGACGCCGGGTCCACCCCCAGCGCCACCGCGCGCTCGGCGAGGGCGACGGTGGAGGACACCGCGTCGGCGACCACGTCCTCGTAGCGCACCCGGTGCGGCCGGGTGCGCGGGGTGACCCCGGCGGTGTGGGTGCACACCAGGGCGGCCCCGAACTCGGCGGCGACCTCCGCCAGCCCGGGGTCGTAGCCGCCCCAGGCGTCGTTGAGCAGGTCGGCCCCGGCCTCGCAGACCGCGCGGCCCACCGAGGCCCGCCAGGTGTCGACGCTGATGACGAGGTCGGGGAACTCGGCGCGGACGGCGGCGACGAAGTCGACGACGCGGCGCTTCTCCTCGTCCGCGCCGATCTCCTCACCGGGCGCGGCCTTGATCCCCCCGATGTCCACGATGTCGGCGCCCTCGGCGACGACCTTGCGCACCCGCTCGAAGGCGGGCCCGTCGTCCCAGGTGGCGCCCTTGTCGTAGAAGGAGTCGGGGGTCCGGTTGACGATCGCCATCACCAGCGACTCGTGCCCGCCGTACTCCCGGCCCCGCAGCCTCATCACCGACCGACAGCTCCTCCCAGCACCCGGGAGCGCTCCGGCCCGACCCCGGCGGCCGGCGGGCGCTCCACGGTACTGACCGTACCCGTGCGCGGGCGCCCGTGTCCGTCGGAGGTGTCGAACCAGCGGATCGCGACGTCGCCGCCGTGCTCGATCCCGCACCGCCGGTCGGCGATGGCGAGCAGCTCGGTGGCCATGGCGCCCAGGCCGCGCAGCGACTGGTGGCGGTGGGCGCGCCGCCCCAGGTCCACCTGGGCCACCGCGCGCACCCCGCACCGCAGGTGGGTGTCGATGAGCACGGCCAGCTCGACGCCGTACCCGGTGGGCACCGACAGCTGCCCGAACAGGTCCCGGCGGATCGCCCACTCGCCCGACAGCGGCTGGACCACGCCGGACAGCGCGGGCCAGCGCAGCGCCAGGGTGGGGCGGGCGACCAGCTCGGTGACGCGGCCGCCCTCGTGGCTGACCCGGGCGCCGCCGGGCAGGTCGAGCAGCCGGTCGTAGAACCCCTTGACCAGCCCCACCCCGGGTTCGGTGAGCAGCGGCCCCAGCAGGGCCGAGACGAAGTGGGTGTCCCATTCCACGAGGTCGGCGTCGAGGAAGACGATGATGTCGCCCGAGGTGACGAACTGCGACTTCCACATCGCCTCGCCCTTGCCGCGCCGGTGCCCCAGGTCGGGGCGGACGTCGACGGTCCGGTGGACGGTCGCCCCGGCCCGGGCCGCCGCCCGGCCGGTGCCGTCGGTGGAGTCGGAGTCCATGACGACGACCTCGTCGAGCAGGGGCGTGCGCTCCACCAGGGCGGCCCGCACCCGGGAGACGATGCCCCCGACGGTGGCCTCCTCGTTCCGGGCCGGGACGACCAGGCTGACGGTCAGTCCCCGCTGTCGTTTGAGGTCCAGGAGCCGCTCCGGCGTCCAGTCGGTGTGCCGGTAGGTGCGGTCCTCGAACCAGGTGTCGCTCACGAACTCTCCCCCAAGCCCTTCCACAAGCCCTCCCAGCGGCCAAGGTTACGACCCGCGGCGCACGGCGGGCCCACGCGCGGGGCGGACCGCCGCGCGCGTGACCCACTGTGCACGGCGCAGGCCGGGTCCGTGTTCCGCGCATCCTGAATCCCGGTGAAAACCCCGTTACCACCGGTCACGGGGACGGACGCCCCGGGAGGATCCGGGAATCCCGAGCAAGCCCTAGGCTGAACCGCAGAGGCGGAACGCTCGTCCCAGAGCACCGACCAGTCCCCGCCCCGACGCCAGAAGGACCTCTGCCCGTGCAGCCCCTGGATCCGACAGACCCCGAACGCATCGGCCGCTACCGGCTGACCCACCGCCTGGGAGCGGGCGGCATGGGCCGGGTGTACCTGGGGCGCACCGCCGCGGGCCGCAAGGTCGTGGTGAAGGTGATCCTGCCCCAGTACGCGGGCGACGCCGAGTTCCGCGGCCGGTTCGCCCGGGAGGCGGCGGCCGCCGCGCGGGTGGGCGGGTTCCACACCGCGCCGGTGGTGGACGCCGACCCCGACGGGGACCCGCCCTGGATCGTCAGCGCGTTCATCCCCGGCCCGTCCCTGCACGAGGTGCTGGTCGGGCGGGGGCCACTGCCGCACCCGACGCTTCGGGTGCTGGCGGTGGGCCTGGCCGAGGGGCTGGAGGCGATCCACGGCGCCGGGCTGACCCACCGCGACCTCAAGCCCGCGAACGTGCTCATGGCCTCCGACGGGCCGCGCATCATCGACTTCGGCATCGCCCGCCCCAGCGGGGACTCCTCCGGGCTGACCCGGACCGGGGCCACCCTGGGCACCCCGCTGTACATGTCGCCCGAGCAGGTGGACGCGCTGGAGGTCGGACCGGCCTCGGACATGTTCTCGCTGGGCACGGTGCTGGCGCACGCGGCGGTGGGGCGCAACCCGTTCGACGCCCCCACCCTGGCCGGGATCGTGCGCAACCTCATCGGTCCCCCGCCGGAGCTCCCGGAGGACGTCCCGGCGGACCTGCGGGACGTCATCACCCGCTGCTGGCGGCACGCCCCGGAGCAGCGGCCCACCCCGCAGGAGGTCGCCGAGACGGTCGGGGACGTCGATCCGGAGCTGGACTGGCCGGACTTCGGGGGCGGCCCGGCGGGCGGCCCCGCGACGGGGTCGGCCACGCCCCCGCCGACGGACCGCCCGGCGCACGGCGGCGGTCCGGCGTGGACGGGCTCCGGCGGCTCCCCGTCGGAGCACGGCGGCGGACGGGCGGCGACCCCCTCGGGCGGCATCCCGGCCTACGGCACCGGCGCGCCGGCGTACGGGGTGCCGACGGGCGCCCCGCGAACGGCCGTCCCCGCGGGGACGGCCTCCCGGGTGCCCGAGTCCGAGGAGTCCCTGCGCTCGGAGTCGGCGGTCTTCGACCGGCTGCGCGAGGGCGGCGACCACGCCGCGGCGCTGGCCGGCTACGAGCGCCTGCTGCCCCGGCTGCGGGAGTCCCTGGGGCCCGCCCACCCGCGGACCGTCAAGCTGCGGTCGCGGATCGCGGCCTGCAAGGAGGGCCTGGGCGACCACCGGGCCGCCCTGGAGGAGTACCGCTCCCTGCTGCCCGACCAGGCGGCGCTGCTGGGCGCCGACCACATCGACACCCTGGGCACCCGGTTCCAGATCGCCTACCAGCTGGGCGAGCTGAACGACCACGAGGCCGCGCTGGCCGCCTACCGCGCCGTCCTGCCGGACCTGGTCCGGGTGCTGGGCCCCGACCACGGCCACACCCTCACCGTCCGCGAGAACATCACCGACCACCTGTCGGCGGTGGGCGACCACCGGGCCGCCCTGGACGAGCACCAGCGCCTGCTGGGCGACCGCGTCCGGACCCTGGGCCCCGACCACCCCGACACCCTCGCGAGCCGCCAGGCCGTCGCCAACACCCTGGGGGACCTGGGGGACGACGCGGCCTCGCTGGCCGAGCACCGCAGGCTGCTGCCCGACCGGACCCGGGTGCTGGGGCCGGACCACCCGGACACGCTCACCACCCGGTTCGAGATCGCCTACCGGCTGGGCGAGCTGGGCGACCACGGGGCGGCGCTGTGGGAGGCGCTGATGCTCCTGCCGGACCTGACCCGGGTCATGGGCGCCGACGACCCCCGCACGCTGGCGTTCCGCCTGGAGATCGCCCGGCTGCACCGGCTCCAGGGGAACCCGTCCGCCGCGGGCGCCACCCTGCGCTCGCTGGCGGCGGACCTGGACCGGCTGCCGCAGGGCCGGGGCACGGACTCGCTGCGGACCCGGGTGCGGGTGGAGTCGGAGGTCCTGCGGGAGTGGACGCTGCCGCGCGCCCCGCAGAGCGGCCCCCCGCCCTACACCGGCTGACCGTCCCGCTCGGCCCGGCCGCCGTCCGGCGCTCCGGGCCACCCGTCCGCCGCGGCGGCGGCCAGGCGGTCCAGGCCGGCGGAGTCGACGAACGCGGTGTGGGTCCCGGCGGTGGTGCAGGTGAAGGCGCCCGCCACCGCCCCGGCCAGCACGCACTCCGCTACCGGGGCGCCGCCGAGGTACCGGTGCAGGAACCCGGAGATGAAGGCGTCGCCCGCCCCGTTGGCGTCCACGACCGGGCGCTCGGGGACCACCGCGGGGAAGTGCCGCGGCCGGTCCCGGCCGCGCTCCAGCACCCGGCAGCCCGCGGCCCCGTCGGTGGCCACGGCCAGCACGGCCCGGCCGCGCTCCAGTATCCCGGCCAGGACCTCGTCGACCCGGCCGCGCACGGCGGCGGCGCTCATGAAGACCAGGTCCGAGTTCAGGGCGTAGTCGAGGTGGTGCGGGTTCTCGCCGTCCCAGTCGTGCAGGTCGGTGGAGACGGTGGCGTCCAGTCCGGCCAGGTCCCGGTACAGGTCGCGGTTGTGGTTGATGATCGACATGTGCACGTGGCGGGCGCGCTCCAGGAACGGCAGCGCGAACTCCCGGGGCAGGCGCAGGTCGACGGGGTGGCGGCCGTCGTAGAAGGAGAACCGCCGCCCCTGGTCGTCGACGAGGTTGACGCCGCGGGGCGTGCCGTGCGGGGACACCAGGTGGGAGAAGGCCAGCCCCTCCTTCTCGTACCGCTCCAGGATCATGCGGCCCTGGAGGTCCTCGCCGAGGAAGTCGATGAACTCCACGGCCCGGCCCAGGTGGTGCAGGCCCAGGGCGACGCCGTTGCCGGTGTGCCCGACGTGGTCCAGCACCGGGGGCACCGACGCGGAGTCGCCCGCGGGAACGGCCAGGTCGGGGACGCGGACGATGGTGTCCACGCCGGTCCCGCCGACGACGAGGACATCGGTCCGGGGGTGGGTCACGTGCAGTCTCCTTCGGGGGTGGCGCCCTCGGGGGCGTCGAGCACGCCCGTGGTCACGGGCGGCGGGCGGCCGGGCAGCTGCGCGCCCTGGTAGACGATCTCATGGACGCCGCCGACCTCCAGCCCGTCGAACTGCTCGCGGGCCGTGCTCTCGGGGGTGTCGCCCAGGACGAACTCGCCGGCCCCGGTGACCAGGATCAGGTCCTCGCCGTCCTCGCGCTTGTCGCACACCTCCGTGGTGACGGAGCCCGTGATGTTCTCCCGGCCCAGGATGTCGAACAGGTAGGGGGCGAACATCCCCAGGCCGAGGAATCCGACGAGGAGCAGGACGAGGCAGCCGACGGCGAGCAGGCAGCCGCGCCCGCAGCCGCCCCGCTGCGCGGGCGGCGGCCCGGGGGGCCGGCCCTGCCCGGCCCGTATGTGCTGTTCGCGCTCCTGTTCCTCGCGCACCCGACGGACGTACTCGTCCATCTCCTGTTGGCGCCGCGCGCGGCGCGCCTCCGCTTCGGGTCCGAACTCGTCGTAGGCCATCCGCGCCCCTTCCAGGATGCGTGAACGCACGGAAGAAGCGTAGGTCGGGGTCGCGCGGCCCGGGAAGGCGCTGCGGGCGCCGTGGAGCGAACGAGACACAACCGTGCCGGAGCGCACCGCACCGGGTCGGCCACCTTCGGTCAGACGGGCTGCTCCGGGGCGGGCGGCGGCCCGGGCGGGAGGCCCAGGGCGGTGTAGGCGGCGGCCAGGGCGGCGGCGCGCAGCTCGGCCGCGGGGCGGTCGCCCAGCAGGACCACGCAGTCGCCCAGGCCGCCCAGCACCAGGGTGACGCGGGCCAGCTCGGCCAGTTCCGCGCCGGGGCCGGCGAGCATCGCGGTGATGCGGCGGCGCCAGTCCAGGACCCGGCCGCCCAGGTCGAGCTCGGCCAGGGTGGCGGCGTCGCGGAACACCACCCGGTTGACCTCCCGGTGGCGCATGCTCACGTCGAAGTACCGGGCCAGCAGGACGCGCGGGTCGACGGCGCCCCCGGCCGCCTCGTCGGCGGCCACGGCGGCCTCGTAGTCGTCCAGCATCGGGCGGACCAGGGAGCGCAGCAGGTCCTCGCGCGAGGCGAAGTGGTAGTAGAGCGCGGGTTTGGTGATGCCGACCCGGTCCGCGATGTCGCGCATGCTGGTCTGCTGGACGCCCCGCTCCCGGAACAGCTCCAGGGACGCGGCCCGGATCCGGTCCTTGGTCCGGGTCGATCGCGCTCGGGGCACCCCTCACCTCACCTCTCGGCCACCGTGGTGTCACCAGTCTGGACCATGGGGGGCCTTGCCATCGCCGGTGTTTTTTGTTTACCTTCCGGTAAGTCTACAAAAGGAGGCCGCCATGGCGACCGTGCTCGTCTCCGGCGCGGGGATCGCCGGCCCCGTCCTGGCCCACCGCCTCGTCCGGCTGGGGCACCGGCCCGTGCTCGTGGAGCGCGCGCCCGCGGGCGGCGGGGGCTTCGGGGTGGACCTGTTCGAGCCCGCCGTGGAGATCGCGACGCGCATGGGCCTCATCGACCGGATCCGCGAGGCCTCCACCGGCAACACCCGCATCCGCCTGGAGCGCCCCGGGCGCCGCCCGGTCGACGTCGACATGGGCGCCCTGGCGGAGGTCGCCACCGACGACCGGCACGTGGAGGTGCTGCGCGGCGACCTGGCCCGCATCCTGCACGAGGCCGTCCGCGACGACGTCGAGTACCTGTCCGGGGACTCCGTCGCCTCCCTGCACGACGACGGGGACGGGGTCGACGCGGCCTTCGAGCGCGCCGCCCCGCGCCGGTTCGACCTGGTGGTGGGCGCCGACGGGCTGCACTCGGCCGTCCGGCGCCTGGCCTTCGGCTCCGAGGAGCGGTACCGCAGGTTCCTGGGCGGGCACATCGCCGTGTTCGACCTGCCCGAACCGCGGGAGGCCGACGGCCGGGTGGTGCTCTACCAGTCCGTGGACCGGACGGCCGCGGTCTTCCCGGTGCCGGGCACCGGCCGGGCCCGCGGCGCGCTGCTGTCGCGGGACGCGCGGGAGTACGACGGGCACCACCGGGACCTGGACGCCCAGCGGCGGTTCCTGCGGGAGGCGTTCGCCGGGGAGGGCTGGCGGGTGCCCGAGCTGCTGGAGGCCGCCGACCGGGACGAGGGCCTGTACTTCGACTCCATCAGCCGGATCGCCATGGACTCCTGGACGCGCGGCCGGGTGGCGCTGGTCGGCGACGCCGGGTACTGCCCGGGCGCCGCGGTCGGCGGCGGCACCACCCTGGCGGTGGTGGGCGCCTACACGCTCGCCCACCACCTCGGGGAGGACCCGCGGACCGGCCCCGCCGCCTACGAGTCGGCCCTGGCCTCCTACGTGCGGCGGGTGGGCGGGGTGGGGGCGGCGTCGATGGACACGCTCATCCCGCGCTCCCGGCTCGGGGTGACGCTGCGGTCGGCGGCGCTGCGGGCCCTGCCGCGGCTGCCCCGGCCGCTGCTGCGCCGCGCGGTGAACTCGGACTCGCGGGCCGCCCGGGTGCTGTCGTCGGTCGCGCTGCCACCCGCCGCCTGAGCCGGCGGACGGGCCGGCGCCCATCGCCGGCCCAGGCGCCGGCCCGGACGGCACACAGCTACTCTTTCTCCTCATTCTCCTCAGTGGTCACTCCGTCACCGACCCCCTTGTCTGATACTCGATTACGGGTTACCTTTATCTTGATGTCAGATACCGAACACCCCAAGATTCCGGACGATCTGGTGGGCGCGGCGATCCGCGCCGCGGAGCGGACGGGAAAGGACGTGGCCGACGTGCCTCTCATCGAGATAGCCCAGGAGGCGGGGGTCTCCCGCAGCACCCTCCTGCGCCGCCTCGGGGGCAGGCGCGGGGCCCTGGACACGGCGGTCCGCGAGGCGGGCGTCGACCCCGGCGGGCGCCCTCCCGTCCGGGAGCGGGCCGTCGAGGCGGGGGCGCGCCTCCTGGGCGAGACGGGCCTGGCGGCCACCACCCTGGAGGCCGTCGCGGCCGCCGCCGACTGCTCGGTGCACAGCGTGTACGCCGCCTTCGGGTCGCGCGACGCCCTGCTGGCCGCGGTCTTCGAGCGGTACGGCCCGCTGACCGAGCTGGAACGGCACCTCGCCGACCCGGGCGAGGACCTGGCGGCCGCCGTCCTGGGCGTCCACCGGGCGCTGGCCCGGGCGTTCACCGACGAGCCCCGGGTGATGCCCGCGCTGCTGGCCGACGTGTTCGCCCGGCCCGGCGGCCCCGCCCGGAACCTCCTGACAAGCCGGTTCTTCCCGCGCATGCTGGCCGCCCTGGGCGGCTGGCTGCGCCGGGAGATCGACGCCGGGCGGCTGCGGGACCTCCCCGTGCCCCTGCTGGCCCAGCAGCTCGTCGGCCCCGCCGTCATCCACTTCGCCCTGCGCCCCGCCCTGGCCGGGGTGCCCGGCATCGACTTCCCCGACGTGGAGGAGACCTGCGCCGTCCTCGGCGACGCCTTCCTCCGAGCGGCGGCGACCCACCCGCCGCGCTGAACCAGGGGCGACGGAGCCCCGGAACAGGAGTCCCCGATGACCGAGAAGACGACCTGCCTGATCGCCGGCGGCGGCCCCGCCGGGATGGTGCTCGGCCTGCTGCTCGCCCGCGCGGGCGTGGCGGTGACCGTGCTGGAGAAGCACGACGACTTCCTGCGCGACTTCCGGGGCGACACCGTCCACCCCTCGACCGTGCGCCTGCTCGACGAGCTCGGCCTGGGCGAGGAGTTCGCCGCCCTGCCGCAGAGCCCGCTGGACCGGGTCGCCTTCCCCCTCGGCGGGGACAGGATCGTGACCATCGCGGACTTCCGCCGCCTGCCCCACCCCTACCGGAGCGTCGCCATGGTGCCCCAGTGGGACCTGTTGAACCTGCTGGCCGGGGCCGCGAACGAGGAGCCCTCCTTCACCCTGCGGATGGGCACCGAGGCCACCGGGCTGGTCCGCGAGGGCGGCCGCGTGGTCGGCGCCCGGTACCGGGGCCCCGGCGGCGAGGGGGAGATCCGCGCCGACCTCACCGTGGGCTGCGACGGCCGCTGGTCGCTGGTCCGCCGCGAGGCGGGGCTGGTCCCCGCGGAGTTCCCGGTGGGCATCGACGCCTGGTGGTTCCGGCTGCCCGGCTCGCCGGAGGACGCCATGGCGCTCACCCCCCGGGCCGGTCGGGGCCGGTTCCTCATCGTCATCCCCCGCGAGGGGTACCTCCAGGTCGCCTACATCGGCCGCAAGGGCAACGACCCCGACCTGCGCGCCCGGGGCGTGGAGGCGTTCCGCGCCGACGTCGCCGAACTGCTCCCGGAGCTGGCCGACCGAGTGGACTCCATCGGGTCCATGGACGACGTCAAGCACCTGGACATCCGGCTGAACCGGCTGCACCGCTGGCACGCCGAGGGCGTGCTGTGCATCGGCGACGCCGCGCACGCCATGTCCCCGCTGGGCGGGGTCGGCATCAACCTCGCCGTGCAGGACGCGGTGGCCGCGGCGACCCTGCTGGCCGAACCGCTCCGGAGGGGGACCGCCGACGGGCGCGCCCTGGCGCGGGTGCGCGCGCGCAGGCTGGCGCCGACCGCCGTCGTCCAGCGCCTCCAGCGGACCATGGAGAAGATCCTGGTCGAGCCGATCCTCCAGGGCCGCAGGATGGGGCCGCCCGCACCGGTGCTCTGGGTGCTGGAGCACCTGCCGTTCATGACCGCGGTGCCCGCCCGCCTCATCGGTCTGGGGCTGCGCTCGGAACACGCCCCGGAGTTCGCCCGCCGCTGACGCCCTCCTCCGGCCCGTTCCCCCGCTCCTCCCCCGGGTCCCGGCCCCCGGCCCGGGAGCGCCCGCCGCCCAGGGCGGTGAGCGCGACCCCGCCCACCAGCAGCACCGCGGCCAGCAGGTTGAGCGGTGTGAGCTCCTCCCCCAGGAACACCCACGCCGAGAGCATCCCGAACACCGGCACGAGCAGCGTGAACGGGGCGACCGCCGAGGCGTCGTGCTCGCGCAGCAGGAACCCCCACACGCCGAACCCGAACACGGTCGCCACCCAGGCGATGAACAGCAGTGCGCCGATCCCGGTGAGGTCGAGGCCGCGCAGCGCGGCCAGGCCCGCCTCCGGCCCCTCCACGAGCAGGGACAGCGCGAACAGCGGCAGCGGAGGGACCAGGCTCACCCACACCATCCAGGACAGGGTGTCGGGCGGAGCCGCCTTGCGGGTCGCCACGTTGGCCAGGCCCCAGAACGCGGCCGCCGCGATGATCATCGAGAACGCCGCCAGCGGCCCCGATCCGCCCTGGGCCCAGGCCGCGACACCGATCCCGCCCAGCGCCACGGCCATGCCCGCATAGCGCAGCGGGCGCAGCCGCTCGCCCAGGAACACCACCGCGAAGCCCGCAGTGAACACCGCCTGGACCTGGAGCACCAGCGACGTGAGCCCGGCGGGCATGCCCAGGTGCATGCCGGTGAAGACCAGGCCGAACTTGGCCACCCCCAGGGTCAGCCCGACCACGAGGATCCACCCCAGGGCGACCCGGGGCCGCTTGACGAGGAAGACCGCGGGCACGGCCGCGACGAGGAAGCGCAGGGCGGTGAAGAGCAGGGGCGGGAAGTGGTCGAGGCCGACCTCGATCACGACGAAGTTGACACCCCAGACGGCCGCGACGAGCACGGCCAGGAACAGGTGGAAGGGACGCATGGGTCCGATCATGGCCGCCCGGCGGATTAAGCACCAGCGAAGATTCCTACACCGTCGGATTCACGCCTGCTACATAATGGTGGTGTCCTCCCGAAAGGAGCGCCCCGTGCTCGACCTCTCCCGGCTGCGCGCCCTGCACGCCGTCCACGTCCACGGATCGGTGGCGGCCGCCGCCAAGGCCCTGGGCTACACCCCCTCGGCGGTCTCCCAGCAGGTCGGCAAGCTCGAACGCGAGACCGGCACCCCGCTGCTGGAGCGGCGCGGGCGCGGCGTGGTGCTCACCGACGCCGCCGCGATGCTCGTGGGCACCGCCGGGCGGGTGCTGGCGCTGGTCGAGGAGGCCGAGGTGTCCCTGGAGGAGCGGCGCGGCCGCCCGCACGGGCGGCTGACCGTCGCGTCCTTCGCCACGGCCGCGCGAGGACTGCTGCCGGGGGTGCTCGCCGAGCTGGCCGCCGCCCACCCCGCGCTGGACGTGCGGCTGTTCGAGGAGGACCCGCACGCCACCCCGCACATGGTCGCCCAGGGCACCGTGGACCTGGCCGTGGTGCACGACTGGGACATCGCCCCGATGAGCGTCCCCGAGGGGGTGGCGCGGGAGCGCATCGGCGAGGACCGCTGCGACGTCCTGCTGCCGCCCGACCACCCCCTCACCGCCCGGGACTCCCTGACCCGCGCCGACGTGGCCGGGGAGCGGTGGATCTGCCAGCCCCCGGGGACGGTGTGCCACGACTGGCTGACCCGCACGGTGCGCTCCACCGGCACCGAGCCCGACATCGCCCACTACGTGGCCGAGTACCAGACGCAGCTGGCGCTGGTGGCCGCCGGCCTGGGCGTCGCCGTGGTCCCGCGCCTGGGCCGGGGGCCGCTGCCCGCCGACGTGGCGGTGCGGCCGGTGGACCCGGCACCGGTGCGGGGCCTGGCGGTGCTGTGGCGCGAGGGCGCGTCCCGCCGGCCGGCGATCACCGAGGCCGTGCGGGTGCTACGCGAGCACGCCGCCCGTCTCTAGATCGTTGATGGGGAAATGTGTCCTGGTCAGTGGTCGTAGGCGATCAACGACCGCTTGACCGGGGCACCCACCAGCCAGTTGTGCCAGATCGCGGCGTTGAGCGCGCAGATGCGCTGGCACACCCGCGCCCACAGCCCCTCACTGGTGCGAGCCTGGTGGCGCTCCAGGCCGAGCTGGTTCTTCAACGTCCAGATGACGGCCTCGATCCTCTGACGCAACCAGCCCGGGAACCGGCCCTCGACGGATTCGCCCTTGAGCGCCGGACGCACCAGGGCAAACCCCAACCCGGCGGCCGCCGTCTCGATACCGACCCCGGCGAAGCCCTTGTCGCACACGATCACCGCCGGCCCCGGAGCGCACGGTCGGACGTGCAGCAGATGCAGTGCCTGTTTGCGTTCGTCCAACTCCTTGGGGTGGGCCAGGGAGAACGCGCACACCGACCCCTCCGCGGTAGTGATGAGCACGAGCTTGGCACCCCAGTAGAAGGCGTGGTGGGACACGTCCCGCCCGTACCCGGCCACCTCGCCCGGGCCGGAGCGGTCCACCGTCACGCGAGAGGCCCCGCACCGCACCGGGGTGCCGTCCATCAACCGCACACCCTCCCACCAGGTCGGGACGGAGCGGGCCGGCCACATCGCGGCCTTGAGCAGGACCGGGGCCGCATCGCGCAGGTGGCGGTTGTACTCGGACTGGCCGGGCAGGCGGGGGAACAGGTGCCCGATCCGGGCCGGTGCCGCCCGCATCCAGTGGCGTTCGGAGTCACACCTGAGCAGGACCTGGGCCAGGGCGACACAGACGAGTTCGGCGTCGGTGAGCTTTCGGGGGCGGCCCGGGCCGCGGCGCTGGTTCGCCGAAGGGAGCACATGGTCGTCGAGATGGACGTAGAGTGCTGTCAGAAGGGCGTCAAGGTCATTGGTCACACTCTGATCCTCGACGCCCTTCGCCATGCGCGCAGCGGGTTCAGGGATTTCCCATCAACGATCTAGGCCGTGTCCTCGCGGACCCCGCCGCGCTTCGGCCCGCCCGACGGGTGGCGGAAGGTCCCCGGCGGGCGGCCGACGGCCGCGGCGCCGCCGCCCTGCGCGGTGCCCTCGGGGGACGGGGGCCTTCGGCCCCGACGGCGCCTCGCGGCCCCGCCGGCGGCACGGCGGGTGCTCGGGGCGGCGCTCAGTCGGCGATGGCGGGGACGCGTTCGCCCTCCGGGACCGGGCCGGGCGCGGTGCCCTCCCCGAACGGCGACCCGCCCAGCGCCTCGCGCCCGTGCGGGGCGAGCCACCCCCGCGGGTCGGGCCCGGCGGCGACGACCCGCGTCGGGTTGATGCCGGTGTGCACCCAGTAGTAGTGGACCCGGATGTGGTCGAAGTGGGTGGTGTCGCCGAACCCCGGGGTCTGGAACAGGTCGCGGGCGTACGCCCACAGCGCCGGGTACTCGATGAGCTTGGCGATGTTGCACTTGAAGTGCCCGTGGTACACGGCGTCGAAGCGCACCAGGGTGGTGAACAGCCGGATGTCGGCCATCGTCAGGGTCTCCCCCACCAGGTAGCGGCGGGAGGACAGGCGCGCCTCCAGGTCGTCCAGGCGGGCGAACACCCCGGCCACGGCGCGGTCGTAGTGCTCCTGGTCGGGGGCGAACCCGGCCCGGTACACCCCGTTGTTGAGGTCGCGGTAGACCTCCGCGCCGACCGCCTCGATCTCCTCGCGCAGCGGTTCCGGGTACAGGTCGGGGGCGCCCTCGCGGGTGAGCGGCCCCCATTCGGTGGCCATGTCCAGGCAGAGCCGGTCGTAGTCGTTGGTGGCCAGGTGGCCGGTGGCGGTGTCGACCAGGCCGGGCACGCTCACCCCGCCGGTGTAGCCGGGGTCGCGGGCCAGGTAGGCCTCGCGCAGGGCGTGGATGCCCAGCACCGGGTCCACGCCGCCCGGGCTGCCGGTCTCCTCGGTGAACACCCAGTGCGGGTCGCCGTCGATGACCTCCTGCCTGGGGTCGGTGACGGCGAGGGAGACCGCGCCCTCCAGGCCCATGAGGCGGCGGACGATGACGGTCCGGTGCGCCCACGGGCAGGCCCGGTTGACCACCAGCCGGTAGCGCCCGGGCTCGGCGGCGCGACCGAACCGGCCGTCCGCGGTGACCCGGTCGGCGAAGGCCGCCGGATCGCGTGTGATCTCCTCCGTGGGGACTTCGTTGGCCCGCATCCCGCTTCTCCTCCCGGCGACGGCACTGCCGGTCGCATCGTATCCCCGCGGCGGCGGCGCGCCCGGTACCGGGCGGAGGGCCTGGGCTACCGTGGTCCTCCCATGGACGACACGACCCCGGAACCGGTCGGGCCCCTGGCGGGCGCCCGGGGCGGCAGGCTGCGCTACGGGCGCGGCGCCCCGGGGATCGAGCGGCTGGCGGTGTCGTTCTCCTCCGGGGGCTTCGCCCCGCACCGGCACGACGTGTACGCGGTCGGCGTCACCCTGGCCGGGGTCCAGGGGTTCGGCTACCGCGGCGGGCGCCACCACTGCCTGCCCGGGCAGGCCCACGTGCTGCACCCGGACGAGGAGCACGACGGGGCGGCCGGGACCGAGGAGGGGTTCGGCTACCGGATCGTCCACATCGACCCCGCGCTGGTCCAGCGGGCGCTGGGCGGGGTGCCGCTGCCGTTCGTGGCCGACCCCGTGGTGCCCACCGAGCGGGTGCCCCGCGCCCTGCTGCGGTGGCTGGGCACCATGGACGACCCTTTGGACGGCCTGGCCGGGGCGGAGCTGGCCGCGTCCCTGGCCGACCTGCTCCTGGCCTGGTCGGGGCGGTCCGCCCCGGCCCGGCCCCGGGGCGGGCCCCTGCCGCTGGCGGAGCTGGAGCGGGCGCGCGGGCTCATCGCCGACGACCCGGCCGCCGCGCACTCCGCCGAGGAGCTGGAGCGGGCCTGCGGGCTGGACCGGTGGACGGTCGCGCGCCGGTTCCGCGAGGCGTTCGGCACCAGCCCCACCCGGTTCCGCGCCATGCGGCGGCTGGACCGGGCCCGGCGGCTGATCGCCTCGGGCGTCCCCCTGGCCGCGGCGGCGGTGGAGGCCGGGTTCGCCGACCAGAGCCACCTCACCCGCGTCTTCAAGGGCGCCTACGGGCTCACCCCCGGCCGCTGGGCGGCGGCGCTGGAGCGGGTGCCCGCTCCGGAGCGGGGCCGGGGTCGGCCGCCCGCAGCGCCTCGATGACGGCGGCCATGTCCCGGCCGCCGTGGCCGGAGCGGTCGGCGTCGGCGAACGCGCGCAGGCACGCCTCCATCAGCGGCGCCGCCGCGCCCGCCGCACGGGCGGCCTCCACGACCAGGCGGCTGTTCTTGAACACGTCGGCGACCGCCGCCTGCGGCGCGAAGTCCCCGGAGACGAGCTTGTCCGCCTTGGCCCGGGAAACGGCGCTGGCCATGGGCCCGGCGTCCAGGACACGGGCCAGCAGGCCCGGGTCCAGTCCCTGGCGCTCGGCGAAGTGGAACGCCTCGGCCAGCCCGGTGACCAGGGTGATGAGGAAGGTGTTCACCGCGAGCTTGAGGGTCAGGGCGGCGGGCACCGGCCCGCACACGACCTGGTCCGTGCACAGCGGCGCGATGATCCGGGCGGCCTCCGCCACCGGCTCCGGGTCGCCCGCGAGCATCGCCACCAGGCTCCCCTCCTCGGCCGGTCCGCGCGAGCCCGAGACCGGGGCCTCCACGTAGCGGCCGCCCGCGGCCTCGATGTCCGCCCCCAGGGCCCGGGAGGCCGCCGGGGCGATCGTGCCCATGTGGACGACCGTGCGCCCGGCGACGCCGACGGCCACCTCCCCCTCCGCCGTGCGGCCCAGCACGGCGTCGGCGGCCGCCTCGTCGGAGAGCATGAGGATCACCGCGGAACAGGAGTCGAACACCTCGGCCGGATCCGCGGCGATCCGCGCGCCCGCGCGTTCCAGGGGGCCGCACCGGTGCGGGGACCGGTTCCACACCACGAGGTCGGTGCCCGCGCGCAGCAGCCGCAGCGCCATGGGGGTCCCCATGATGCCCAGTCCGACGAAACCGATCGCCATGTCCTCGTCTCCTCCCGGGAGGGTGCCGTCCGGGCGCCGCCCGGCGCCCCGCACGTATCGGAGCACCGCGGGGCCGGCCGCGTCTTGAACGATCGTGCGGCGGCGAAAACGGCGTGCGGCCGCCGGTCCGCGGACCGTAGTGTGACGCCCGTGGAAGGGCTGAACGGCTTGGGCACCGCGATCCTCGTCGAGGGCGAGAGCGATCGCGCCGCCCTGCTGGCCCTGGCCCCGGGGCGCGGGCTGGACCCGCGGGTCCTGGGCGCGGCGATCGTGCCCATGGGCGGGGCCACCAACGTCGGCCGCTTCGTGGCCCGGCTGGGGCCGCGGGGCGCCGGGCTGCGCCTGGTGGGGCTGTGCGACGCCGCCGAGGAGCGGCACTTCGCGCGGGCGTTCGCCGGGGCGGGCCTGGGCCGGGACTTCCACGTGTGCGTGGACGACCTGGAGGACGAGCTGATCCGCGCGCTGGGCGTGGCCGGGGTGGAACAGGTGATCGCCGGCCAGGGCCGGGAGCGGTCCCTGCGGATCTACCGCAGGCAGCCCGCGCACCGGGGCCGCCCCGCCGACCGGCAGCTGCACGGGTTCATGAGCAACAACAAGGAGCAGTACGCCCGGGCGATGGCGCAGGCCCTGGCCCCCGAGCGGGTGCCGGGACCGCTGGCGGCGGTCCTGGCCGCGCTGGAGGTGGCGGCCGGGGAGGCCTCCGCCTGAGCGGGGCGGCGCCGGTCGGCTCAGGCGGCGGCCGGTGCGCCGCGCAGGTACTCCACCACCTGGCGGGCGACGGTCCGCCCGGCCCGGTTGGCGCCGATGGTGCTGGCCTGCGGCCCGTACCCGGCCAGGAACACGCGCGGGTCGCGCACCGAGCGGCCCTGCTCCACCCTCACCCCTCCCCCGGGTTCGCGCAGCCCCAGGGGGGCCAGGTGGGTGAGCTCGGCGCGGAAGCCCGTGGCCCAGATGATCGCGTCCACGGGCTCGAAGGCCCCGTCGGCCCAGCGCAGCCCGTCGGGCTCCACGGCGGCGAACATGGGGCGGGCGACCAGGAGCCCGCGTTCGACGGCGGCCAGGTTGCGCGGGGTGGCGGGCAGGCCCGTGCCGCTGGAGATGCTGGGCAGCGGCCGCCCCGCGCGGGCGGCCTCGTCCGCCCGGCGCACCGCCTCGACCCCGGCCCCGGGGTCGTCGGTGAACCGCACCGGGCGCCGGGTGACCCAGACCGTCGAGGCGGCCACCCCCTCCAGTTCGTGCAGGAAGCCGGTGGCGGAGGTGCCCCCGCCCACCACGGCCACGCGCAGGCCCGCGAAGTCCCGCGCGGACCGGTACTGCGGCGTGGACACCTGCACGCCCCGGAAGTCCGCGGCGCCCGCGAAGTACGGGCGGAAGGGCCGGGCCCAGGTGCCGCTGGCGTTGACCAGCGCCCGGGTGAGCAGGGCCCCCCGGTCGGTCTCCACCCGCAGGCGGCCGTCGCCGGCCTCGCGGACCGCCGTGACCTCGACCGGGCGGCGCACCCGCAGGTCGAAGGCCCGCTCGTAGCGGTCGTAGTACTCGCGGACGACGTCGCGGGCCGGGCGGTCGCCGTCGGCGGTGGCGAAGCTCAGCCCGATCTCCCGCATGCCCGGCAGGTCGTCGACCTTGTGGGCGTCGTCCAGGCGCAGCGCCTCCCAGCGGAACTGCCAGGCCCCGCCGGGGGCGGGCCCTCGGTCCAGGACCACCGCGTCGGTGCCCGGCACCAGGCCCAGGCGGCGCAGGTGCCAGGCCGCCGACAGGCCGGCCTGGCCCGCGCCCACCACGACCACCTCCGCCTCCTGCGGTCCTCCCGGTGCTCCGCCCGTCATGGCGTCCCCCTTCGCGTCGTCGCCGTCCATGGGCAACAACGCGCGGCGGGGTTTCTTCCCGGTGCGGCGCCGGGGCTCAGACGGCCGCGGCGGAGGCCTCCCTGACCAGGCTCCGGGTCGCCACCGTGCGCAGGAAACCGGTGTCCGGCACCCACCCCGCCCCCGGCCGCGTCGGCACCCGCACGGTTCCGCCGGTGCACACCACCGGTTCGGTGGTGATGTCGCGCGCGTAGTACTTGTCCGAGCCGGACACGTCCGAGGGCAGGGTGAACCCGGGCAGGGAGCTGAGCGCGACGTTGGCCGCGCGGCCCACGCCGAACTCGTGCATGCCGCCGCACCAGACCGGGACGCCGTGGTCGCGGGCGATGTCGTGCGCGCGCACGGCCTGGGTCAGACCGCCCATCCGGGACACCTTGATGTTGAGGACGCGCCCGGCCCCCAGGGCCAGCGCGGTGTTCAGGTCCTCGGGGTCCTCCACCGACTCGTCGAGGCAGACCGGGGTCTCCATGGTCCGCTGGAGCCGGGCGTGGGCCAGCAGGGCCGACGGGGCGAAGGGCTGCTCGACCATGAGCAGCCCCCACCCGTCCAGTTCCCGCAGGACCGCATGGTGCTCCTCGGTGTCCTCGTAGACGCCGTTGGCGTCGACGTGGACGGGCACGCCGGGGAAGGCGGCGCGGACGGCCCGCACCGGCTCGACGTCCCAGCCCGGCGCGATCTTGAGCTTGACGCGGCGGTAGCCCTCGGCGACGCGGAGCCCGACCTGTTCCAGGAGGGCGTCGATCCCCGGTTCGATCCCCAGGGAGACGCCCGCCTCCACGGTGTCGCGCCCGCCGCCCAGCGCGCGGGCCAGGGGCACGCCCCGGCGCAGCGACCACAGCGCCCAGGCCGCCGTGTCGAAGCCGGCGCGGGCGAAGCGGTTGCCGCGCACCCGGGCCATGGCGCGGGCCAGCTCCCCGGGGTGCTCCCAGTCGGCGCCCAGGACGATCGGCACCAGGTGGTCGACCGCGACCGACCAGCAGGTCTCGACCGTCTCGGCCGAGTAGAAGGGGCCGCTGGGCGAGGCGATCTCGCCCCACCCCTCCGCCCCCTCGCCGTCGGTGAGCCGGACCAGGATGTGCTCCAGTTCCGTCTTGGCGTGGGAGCTGGTCTGGAAGCGGTGGACCAGGGGCAGCCGCACCCGGTGGAGTTCGATGCGGTCGATGCGGGTCATTCTTCCTCCGTGTAGAGGCCGAGTTCGGCGGAGAGGGCGTCCCGTTCGCGCAGGCGGCGCCCGGCCCCCTTGGAACTGGCGATGGTCAGGGTCGCCAACAGGTGCAGGGAGAGCGCGACCGAGGTGGGCGAGTTGGTGTAGGAGGCGCTGGAGAGGTCCAGGACGACCGCGGCCGCGGCGTAGCGGACGAGCGGGGCGTCCTCCGCGTCCGTGATGAGGACGAGGGTTCCGCCGCGCTCGGCGTAGGTGCGGGCGACCTCGACGGTCTCGCGCCGGTACCGGGACAGGGAGACCGCCACCAGCAGGTCCCCGGCGCGGATGTCGCTGAGCACGTCGAGTGCGCGCAGCGCGGAGCCGTCGACGAAGTGGACGCCGGACAGGCCCGCCGTGAGGTCGGAGGCGAGCATGCAGGCGTAGCCCAGGGACTTGCCCGATCCCAGGAGGTAGCGGCGCCGGGCGGAGACGATCAGGGCGGCGGCCCGCTCGATGGCGTCCTCCTCCGCGGCCCAGGCCAGGGCGGTGTCGAACTCGGCGCGCTGCTGTTCGAGGACGCGCTGCTTGAGCACCTGGGCGGAGCGGCGCTGGACGTTGCGGTCGAAGCGCTCGGACGGGGTGGTTCCGCGCTGGGGGGTCATGTCTCTCCTCGACTGAAGGTGTAGACCACGGTGTCGGGAGCATTCTCCGGCCTGGCGACCGAGACGAGCCGCAGGCCTTCCGCGAAGCGGGCCCGCAGTTCCGCCGAGAGGCGGGCCCGGTCTCCGGGGTCCTCCGCCGCGGTCCGGGGCCCGGCGGGCGCGGTGACCGTGGTGCGGTGGCCGGGCCCCTCGGCCCGAGGCCGGCCGGCCTCGGTTCCCAGGCCCCAGCTGACGATGACGCGGTCGGAGCCCCCGTCGTCGTAGAAGTCGGGGAGGAAGCGGATGCCGACCGCTCCGAGGACTTCGAGGTTGAAGTGCGCGTTGCGCAGCGAGTAGGGGTCGAAGGCCCAGCGCATGGTGTCCACGCCGGTCCTGCGCGCCGCCTCGGCCTGCCCCCGCTTCAGGGCCCGGCCGACGCCGCGCCCCTGGACGGTCGGGGCCACGACGGCGGTCTGCGAGTAGTGGTAGGGCGCTCCGCCGTCGACGGCGTGGACGCCGTAGCAGAAGCCGACCAGCGAACCGTTCTCGTCGAAGGCCCCGAGCACGCTGCCCCCGTTCTCGCGCAGGGCGGCGAGGAGGCGAGGGCTGACCGCGTGCTCGGGTCCCTCGTAGCCGAAGACGGAGCGGTAGAGGCCGGAGGCCGCGGACCACTCCGCGGCGGTGGTGAGGTCCCGGACGGTGATCCCGTCCGAGGCCGGGCGTCCGGGGGAGGAGTGCTGGACACGCATCGTCACGCTTCGCCTCCGGAGAAAGATAGCGAACGTATCATTCGACCTTCAGGTGCTTTTTCCCTATTGACAGGATTTTTGTGGCAACCATAGCATCCGTATATGAAACGGATCACCACTGCTCCCCCGGTCTCCGACGACCCCCTCGGCACCCTCCGCGCGCTCACCCTGCTGGAGTCGCCGAGCGGGGACACGGCGGCCCTGGCCGCCCTGGCGGGGGTACTGGAGCCGCTGGCGCGCCGGGCGGGAATGGACACCGCCCGCCGGGCCGGGACGGCGGGTGACCACCTCCTGTGGTCGTTGCCGGCACGCGGGGTCGACGGCCCGCCGCTGCTCTTCCTCAGCCACTACGACACCGTCTGGCCGACCGGCACCCTGGACTCCATGCCCTGGAGCGTGGAGGGGGACGTGGTCCGCGGGCCCGGGGTGTACGACACCAAGGCCGGGATCGTGGCCCTGCTCGCCGCCGTCGAACGGGTCGTCGCCTCAGGGGAGCCCCACCCCGAAGTGCGGGCGGTCGTCGTGGCCGACGAGGAGGTCGGATCGCCGACCGCGGGCGACCTGGTCCGCTCCGAGGCCGGGTCGGCCCGGGCGGTGCTGGGCCTGGAGCCGCCCCACCCCGGCGGGGACCTGAAGACCGGCCGCAGGGGCAGCACCCGGGCCCGCATCGAGGTCACCGGTGTGGAGTCGCACGCCGCCCTGGACCCCGACGCCGGCACCAACGCCATCGATGAGCTCATCGACCAGCTCCTGGGGGTGCGCGAGGTCGCCTCCCGGCTCCCGGTCCTGCTCAACACCGGCACCGTGCGGGGCGGCGGCCGGACGAACGTCGTCGCCGGCCGCGCCCACGCCGACCTGGGCCTGCGCTTCGCCGACCCGGAGAACGAGCGGACCGTCCTGGGCGCCCTCGAAGGGCTCACCCCGGTGCGTCCGCACGCCCGGGTCGCCTCCCGGCTGCTCTCCCACCGGCCCACCTGGCGGGAGGACGACGCCTCCCGGGGCCTGGCCGCGTCCGTCGCGGAGATCGCCGCGGGCATCGGCCAGAGCCTGGGCGGGCGCCCCGCCGACGGGGCCGCCGACACCAACACCACCGGGGCCCTGGGCGTCCCCACGGTCGACGGGCTGGCACCGCACGGCGGCGGCGCCCACGCCCGGGACGAGTGGGTGTCCGCGTCCGGCCTCACCGAGCGGATCGACCTGCTCGCCGCCCTCGTCACCGGCCTGCACCGCACCGTCTGAGACGGCGCCCGGCCGCCCGGGGCCGGCCCCTTCCGGGGCCGCCCTCCCCCTCCCCTCCCACGATCCCGAGGAAGACCATGACCGCCTCTCCCCCCGAACGGACCGCCGACGGCGCGGCCGCGACGGCGAACACCTCCCGCGGCGCACGCGTCGTCCGCGTCCTGAACCCGGTGCTGTCGGCCGTCGGCCTGGTGGCCTGCCTCGTCTGCGGACTGCTCTACGAGCCGCCCACGCTCTGGGGCCTGCTGCCCATCCTGCTGTTCGCCGCCCTGGTCGTCCTGGGCATGAACATGCTGCCCGCCTCCGTGGTCAGCACGGTCGGCGGCCTGCTCATCCTCATGCCGGGCCCCGGCGCCATGGCCGACATCGCGGTGGCGTCGCTCGGCAACCAGGTGACGCTCATCGGCGTGATCATCATGTTCGGGGCCGCGGTGGGCGAGGTCATGCGCCGGACCCGGGTGGCCGACGTGATCGTCGGCGGGATCGTCGGCCTGGTCGGCGGGCGCGGCCCCCTGGTGACCGCGTTCGCCGTCATGGTGGCCTGCCTGGCGCTCGTGGCCTCCCTGGGGACCCTGGCCGGGGCCCTGGCCATCGCGGCGCCCCTGGTCATCCCGGTCGCGGCCCGCCTGGGCTACACGCGCAGCGCGACCGCGGCGATGATGTTCATCGGCGGCTGCGCCGGCCTGGCCCTGGCCCCCTTCGCCGGGTCGAACGTCGCCATCATGACGGCGGCGGACGCCGGCTACCTCGAGTACCTCCTCTACGGCGCGCTGCCCCTGACGGCGGTCTCGCTGGTGGTGGGCCTGCCCGTGGTGCGGTGGATGCAGCGCCGCACCGAGGGCACCGGGGACGAGTACGGCGAGGCCGACATGGTCCAGGGACTGGACCGCCCCGACCGGCGCGCCCGCACCGCGACCGCGCTCTTCTCCGTCGTCCTGGCGGGGTCGGTGGTGTGGGCCGTGGCCTCCGGCGTCGGCATCCTCTTCCCCCTGGTCGCGCTGCCCGTCCTGGGGCTGCTCACCGGTCTCGTCGGCGGGCTGGGCCCGGTCGGGACCCTGCGGGCACTGGGCACGGGGGCCCGGAGCATGATCGGCATGCTGGTGCTGTTCGTCCTGCTGGCGGTGCTGTTCGTGGTGCTCGACTCCCTCCAGCCCTTCGACGTGATCCTGGAGCTGTACGGCGAGCGGCTGGAGGGCCTGGGCCCCTTCCTGTTCGCGATCGCCATCGCCCTGCTCGGCTGGGTCGGGGTCCCCGGCGCCACCGCGGCCCAGGTGGTGCTGATCGACGAGCTGTTCGGCGGCCTGGCCTCGAGCATCGGCATCGGCGTGGCCACGTGGATCATCGTCCTGCTCTTCGCGTCCAAGGCCGACACGTACGGCCCCTTCCCCAACGCGAACATGGTCGGCGCCATGGGCATGGCACGGTCGACGAACCTGAAGAACGTCCTGATCACCGGATGGGCGGTGCTGATCCCCGTCTGTGCGGTCTACACCCTCATCATGTTCATCGAGACCCGCTGAGGAGAACGCGTGCACGACATCGTCATCACCGGAGGGACCGTCGTCGACGGTACGGGGGCGCCCGGCCGCCGTGCGGACGTGGCCGTCGACGGGGACCGGATCACCGCGGTCGGAACCGGGCCACTGCGGGGGCGCAGGACCATCGACGCCACGGACCGGATCGTGTCACCGGGGTTCGTGGACCTGCACTCGCACGCGGACTTCACCCTGCCCGCCTCGCCGGGGGCCGTCACCCAGCTCGCCCAGGGCGTGACCACCCTGGTCACCGGCAACTGCGGTCACTCGCCGTTCCCGCTGACCGAGCGGAACAGGGACGCCGGGGGCTTCGCGGGCTTCGACCCGGCCGCCCTGGACTGGTCCTGGACGGACGCGGAGGGGTACGCCGCCATGCTGGACGCGCGGCGCCCCGGCGTGAACGTGGGGCTCCAGATCGGGCACAACATGATCCGCTCGGCGGTCCTGGGCGGCGAGGACCGCGCCCCCGGCGACGCCGAACTGGAGGAGATGCGGGGCCACGTGTCCCGGGCGGCGGAACAGGGCGTGCTGGGCTTCTCCACCGGGCTCATCTACCCGCCCGGCCTGTTCGCCGCCACGGACGAGGTGGTCGCGCTGGTGCGGCGGGCCGCCGAGCACGGCATGCTGTACTCCACCCACGTCCGCAACGAGACCGACCGGGTCCTGGAGGCCGTCGCCGAGGCCCTGGAGACGGCCCGGTCCGCGGGGGCGCGGCTCCAGGTGTCGCACCTGAAGAGCATGGGCCCGGGCAACCACGGGCTGGCCCTAAAGGCGCTGGACCTCATCCTGCGCGAGCGGGAGCGGGGGCTGGACGTGACCTGCGACGTCTACCCCTACACCGCGTCCAGCACCTCGCTGGCCTCGCGGCTGCCGGCCTGGGCCCTGGACGGCGGCGCGGCCGCCGTCGCGGCGCGGCTCGCGGACACGGCCGAGCGCGCCCGGATCGTCGAGGGCCTGCACGAGCGCTTCGGCCGGGACATCGACCCGGCGGGCATCGTCCTGGCCGAGCCGGGCCCGGGGCCCTTCGCGGACCGGGCCGGGTGGTCGGTCACGGAGATCGCCGCCGAGCGCGGTATGGACCCGGCCGAGGTGGTGCTGGCCGTGCTGGCCGGGCACGGCGACGTGGCCATCGTCAACCACGCGATGTCCGAGGACGACGTGCGGGGCGTGCTCGCCTCCCCGATCAGCGCCGTGGCCAGCGACGGATGGGTCCTGGACGCCTCCGGCCCGGGGCGGCCGCACCCGCGCAGCTTCGGGACGTTCGCCCGGGTGCTGGGCCGCTACGTGCGCGACGAGGGGGTCCTGGGCCTGGAGGAGGCGGTGCGCAGGATGACGTCCCTGCCCGCGGCGAGGGCGGGGCTGGCCGACCGCGGGGTGCTGGCGCCCGGGTCCGCGGCGGACGTGGCGGTGTTCGACCCGGAGCGGGTCGCGGACCGGTCCACCTACGAGGACCCGTGGCGGCTCTCCGTCGGCACCGAGGCGGTACTGGTCAACGGGGTCCCCGCCGTCGAGGGGGGCGAGGCCACCGGCGAGCGGCCCGGGCGGGTCCTGCGCCGGGCCGCCTGAGGCGCCGGCCCCGGAGGGCGGGTCACAGTTCGTCCTTGAACTCCTGGATCATGGTGTCGGAGGCGTGCACGCACATGATGCGCAGGCGTCCGGTGCCGGAGTTGACGAACCCGTGCCACACGTGGGGGCCGACCACCGCGGTGTCCCCGGCCCGGGCCACCAGGCGCTCCTCGCCGATGGTGATGGTGGCCTCGCCCTCCAGGACGGTCCAGGTCTCGCTGTAGGGGTGGCGGTGCAGGCCGGGGCCCTGGCCGGGCTCGTTGTCGACGAGGAAGAAGCTGATCCCGGAGCCGTACCTGCGGCCCTCGAAGAGCAGGGTGCGGCGGGCCTCGCCGATGACGATCTCGTCGAACGGGATGGCGCGGGGGGCCGTGGTGTTCGCGGTGGCGTCCATGGTGTCCTCTTCTCCTGTGGGGCCTGCGAGCGGTTTCCGTCCCCGCCGTCCGGCCGATGCCCCCACTCTGGCGGGCGGCCCCGGGAGGCTCTACTGTTTCGACATGGATCGAAAGAGTGCCCGGTTCCACATCGGCGCCGACGACGTGTCGGCCATCCGGTTCGGGGTGTCCCCGGGCCACGAGCTGGCGCACGCCGTGCGCATCCTGCTGAACCCGCAGCGGCACCCGCTCCAGTGGGGGTGGCTGCGGTCGGTGCGGGCGTCGGTGCCGGCCGCGGCCCTGGACCGGCTGACCGCCGTGATCCGCCGGGAGGGGTACTTCCCGGACTTCCTCACCGCGGCGCCGAGCTGGGACATGACCCCCGAGGAGGAGATCGAGCGGCTGCGCGCGGTGCCGATGGACGCGGTCCGCTTCGACCTGGGCAAGGTGCTGGTGCGCTCGGAGGGGCGCGCCAAGGACCTGGTGGCGGGCATGATCGAGCACCCGCGGCGGACCCGGGACATGATCGCCGACGCCTGGGAGCAGGTGTGGGAGGCGACGATGGCCCCGCACTGGCCGCAGATCCGCCGGCTGATGGGCGCGGACATCGACCTGCGGATGCGGCGGATGGGCGCCGGCGGGGTGGGCGCGATGGTGGCGACCCTGCACGAGACGGTGCGCTGGCACCGCAACACCATCGAGGTGGCGCTGCGCATGCACGACGAGGACGTGCGGTGCGAGGGCAGCGGGGTGGTGCTCGCCCCGTCGGTGATGGGCACCGCCCGGTGCGCGGTGCTCACCGAGCCGCCGGTCCAGCCCTCCCTGTTCTACCCGGTGGACGGGCTGGCCGAGACCTGGATCCACGGCGCCGCCGCCGAGGAGGCGCTGACGGAGCTGCTGGGCGCGGGCCGGGCCCGGGTGCTGGCCTGCCTGGACGGGCCCCGGACCACCTCGGAGGTGGGCGACGCCTGCGGGATGGCGGTCTCCACGGCCTCCCACCACCTGGGGGTGCTGCGCCGCTCCCGGCTGGTCCACGCCCGCCGGGAGGGGAACCGGGTGCTGCACACCCGCACCCCGATGGGCGAGACCCTCCTGGGCCGCGGCTGACCGGAGCGCGCCGCCGCCCCGGCCGCCCCCACAGAACACGATAAAAAACCAGAATTCGTATATATGAATTCACTTGACCATTGCTTTACCCCCGCTTTCCCCCGGCTTTAGACCCGTGGAATTTATGATCATCTCGATCCGGATGAGCGCGATCGCGCACCCGCCCCATCGGGTTCCTTTCCGGTCACCCTTTACGGGACAAAAGAAGAGGTGGTTCGTGAAGTTCGCCAAGACGCTCGCCGTCGCCGCCATGACGACCGTCGTCACCCTCGGTCTCGCCTCCCCCGCCGCGGCGGTCGAACCGACCCCGCAGTGCGAGCACAACGGCAACGTTCCTCCCTGCTGGGAGTACTACTCCTGGTACTGGACCTACTCCGCCTGCCACGAAGAGGGGCGCAAGCAGGTGCAGAGCAGCCGCTACTCGGACTACCTCTGCGACGGCGGAGCCACCGTCTACCTGTGGCTGCGCCGCGTCTGATCCCGGCCCGAACGAGAAAGGGCCCCGCCGGAATTCCGGCGGGGCCCCCGCATATCCGGACAACACGGGGTTCGAAAAACAGCATCCGCCCGGAACGGGAAAAGGGATTCCGAAAACGGTGCCCCGCGTCGCCCGGAACGGCGTCGGGCCGGGCGGTCACCGGCCCCCGGTGAGGGCGTGTCCCAGGACCGCGTGCAGGTGGTCGACGTCGGCCTCGGCGCCCCCCAGCAGCAGGGAGGCGCACAGCCCGTCGGAGGCGGCGACCAGGGCCTCGACGGCGGCCGGGTCGTCGGTGCGGGCGCGGGCCAGCCCGGCGACCTCCTCCCGCCAGCGCCGGGCCAGCGGGCGCAGCGCGGGGCGCCGCGCCGCCAGGGTGGACAGTTCGCGTTCGGCGAGCGCGCGCTCGCGCCCGGGGCCCGCGGACTCCGCGAGGAGCTCGGCCAGTCCCCGCAGGGTGTCCCCGCCGGCGGCGGTGACGGCCCGGATCCTCGCGGTGTAGTGGTCGGCGACGGTCGACAGCGCCGCCACGAGGAGGTCGTCGAGCGTGGCGAAGTAGTAGGTGGTCAGACTGGCGGTCACCCCGGCCTCGCGGGCGACGGTGCGGTGGGTGACGCCCGCTGCGCCGTCGCGGTGCACGACCCGCAGGGTCGCGTCGATGATCTCGGCCCGGCGGCGCTCCCCTCTGATCCTGCGCCCGTCGGTGACCGCCGTCGTCTCGCCCATGGTGCCTCCCTCACCGCCCAGGCTAGTGGCCGCCGCCCGTTCCGGCCCCGATGGGGCGGACGTGCCGCAGGGCGACGGCGCAGACCACGGCGAGCACGGCCACGACCGGGCCGGTGGCCAGGGCCGCGAGGTTGAGCCCGGCGACGAACGCGTCGACGGCGTCCCGGACGGTGGCCTCGGGCAGCCGGTGGGCCACCGACCGCACGCCCGACAGGCCCTCGCCGACCCGCGCGGCCACGGCGGCGGGCGCGTCGTCCGGAGGTGCGACCCGGGAGCGGTGGACGGCGGTGGACAGCCCGCCCAGCAGCACCACGCCGACCGCCAGCCCCAGCTCCTGCACGGTTTCGGACACCGCCGCCGCCGACCCCGCCCTGTCCGCGGGCGCAGCGCCCACGACGATGTCGGTCCCCAGGGCCGCGATGGACCCGAGCCCGAGGTAGACCAGGGTGAACCCGGCGACCACGCAGACCCGCTCCCCCGGGCCGGCGGCGGCCAGCAGCGCGTACCCGGCCAGCGAGGCGCCGAGGGTCGCGGCCATGACGGTGCCAGGGCGGATCCGCCGGGCGGCCAGCGGGGCGCCGACCGCGGCGGCGAGCATCGCCAGCGCGGGCGGTCCCATCCACAGCCCCGCCTCGGTGGCGGGGAGCCCCTCGACCAGCTGCAGGTACTGGGTGACCAGGAACATGACCCCGCCGACGCCGACCAGCCCGACCAGCAGCACGAGCAGGGCGGCGGAGAAGGCGCGGTCGGCGAACAGCGACACGTCCAGCAGCGGCTCCGGGGAGCGGAGCTGGCGGCGGACGAACAGCACCGAGCAGACCGCGCCCAGCAGGGCCGCGCCGAGGGTCCACGGGTCGGGCCCGTCGGCGGCCAGGTGCTTGACGGCGTAGACCAGCGGAAGCAGCGCCCCCAGCGACAGCGCCACGCCGGGCAGGTCGAAGCCGCCCCGGCCGGGGACCCGGTGCTCCGGCAGCAGGAACGGGGCGGCGGCCGCGACGACCGCGGCAACGGGGACCGCGAGCAGGAACACCGACCCCCAGGGGAGGTGCGCCAGCAGGGCGCCGCCGACCACAGGGCCCGCGGCCATCCCCAGCGCGAACATGGTGGCCCAGATCCCGATGGCCAGGGCGCGGTGCCGGGGCTCGGGGAACAGCGTCCCCACCAGCGCGAGGGTGGAGGGCATGAGCGTGGCCCCCGCGACGCCCAGCAGCGCCCGGGCGGCGATCAGCCACTTCGCGGTGGGGGCGAACGCCGCGAGGACCGAGAAGAGGCCGAAGGCGACGACGCCCACGGACAGCAGCCGGCGGCGGCCGATCCGGTCGCCCAGGCTCCCCATGGTGATGAGGAACCCGGCGATGAGGAGCCCGTAGGCGTCCATGATCCACAGGGTCTGCGCGGCCGTGGGCTCCAGGTCCGCCGCCAGGCTCGGCAGGACGAGGTAGAGCACCGTGACGTCCAGGCCGAGCAGCACCGTCGGCAGTGACAGCAGTGCGAGACCGGCCCAGGCGCGCGCTCCGGGGCGTTCCACGGGCGTCTCCCTTCTCTCGAGAAAGTTGAACGAGAGTACAAGTTGTACCATCGTTCAATTTTTTGGGGAAGGGGCGGCCCCGGGCGGGGAACGTGAGCGGACCCGGAATCAGGGCGGGCGGGCGGCGGTTGGCAGCGGTATGACCGAGACCTCCCCCGTGCTGCACGGCACCTTCACCGTGCCCTTCACGCTGGCCGCCGCCCCCGGCCGGGTGTTCGCCGGATTCTCCGATGAGCCACTGCGCCGCCGGTGGTTCCGCATGCCAGGGCCGTCGGCGACGGCCCGCCACCGGCTGGACTTCCGGACCGGCGGCACCGAGGAGGCCGGGAGCGTCTTCCCCGGCACGGAGGGGCCGGAGGAGCTGGAGTACCGGTCCCGGTTCCTGGACATCGCGCCCGACCGGCGCATCGTGTACGGGTACGAGGCCCGGGTGAACGGGGTGACCCGGTGGACCTCCCAGGTGATCCTGGAGTTCGCTTCCGAGACCGGGGGGACCCTGCTGACCTGGACCGAGCAGTACGCCTTCCTGGTGCTGACCGGGGACGGGTCCCAGGACGTCGCCCACCTGAAGGGCGCCACCCGGCTGCGCCTCAACGGGCTGGCCTCCGTGGTGGAGGACCGCCCGGCCCCGGGGCGCCCGCTCACCCGCCCCCGCCGGTAGCCCCCGCGCGGATCACCGGTCGCCGGTCCCCGCCTCCCCCCGCCACCCGTCGTCCGGGTACTCCTCCCCCTGCCAGCGGCCGTCCGACCAGTGCTCGTCCGGCGGAGCTCCGCCCGGCCGGCGCCCCGCCGACCCGGTGGACTCCGGCCGCTCCCCCCGCGGGCCCTCCCCGGGCCGGGGACGCCGCGGCCGGGGCAGGGCGACGGCCAGCAGGGAGGCGCCGACCAGGAACCACACCGACGGCCACAGCAGGCCCAGCGCCTGTTCGGCCCGCATCGACGGCATGGTCCCCCGGGGGTCGCGGGCCACCTCCATGACCTGCCCGGGCTCCGCGTCGGGCCGGGTCGCGGTCGTTCGCGAGGTCGTCAGGGTGCCGCCGCAGTCCCACTCGACCGTGAAGTCCCCCGTACCCGTGACGGGGTCCTCCCCCCACACCCGGCCCGGTCCCCTTGCGGAGCGCCCGGCGATGGCCTCGCCGTCGACGTACGCCACCGTGCACGTCTCGACCACGGCGACCGTGCGATAGGCCAGTCCGCGCCCCAGGAACTGGACTGCGCCGAGCAGGACCGCGACGGCCACGAGGCCGAGGACCAGAGGGGTCCAGCCGGCGGAATCCCGCACGACCGCGAAGAGGACCAGCACGACCCCGACGATCCAGGCGACCACGAGGACGAACACACCGGCGGCGTTCGGCGCCCATCCGTAATGGAGGTACGAGGCGCCCAAGAGCACCGTTACCGCGATGGGCGCCGCCAAGGCCGCGAGGAGCCGCCGCGATCCCGCGTCTTCGTCCCGCATGTGCCCACTCTCCCGTTCCCGTCGTACGGTTCGCGGGTGGGACGGCCTTCCGAAGGAGGCGGTTCCGCCACGGCCGCGGGGTTCCACGGCGGCGGGGCCGCCCGGACCGCGCTGTTCCGGAGGGGCGCGGGCGCACCGGCGGCGGAGCCGGAGGTCGGAGCGGGGGCGGGGCTCCGGTGGGCGTCTTCGCGAGGGTGTGGCCGGAACCGGCCGCGTGGCCCGCGGGGCCTCAGAGCCGGGCGCGGAGGGCGTCCGCGCCGGGGCCGCCCAGCCCCTCCAGGGCCGCCCCGCGGCCCGAGAGGGCCAGGAGCAGGTCCAGCGCCGTACCGGAGACGACCGGGCCATCGCCCAGGCCGGGCCCTCCGCCGGCGGCGGCGAGCCGCAGTCCGGCGGCCCTCTCCCGGCCTCCGCCGTACGCCGCCGGCGTGCGGGCCTGGAGCCGGAGGGCGCGCTCCACCGCCTCCGGCGGGTACGCGCGGACGATCCCCAGGGGGCGCCGGATGTCCTCGCCGTGGACGACCTCCTCCACGAGCCGCGTGTCCAGGGGCGCCGGAGGCGCCGTCGTCCGCGGCGCGACCTCCCGCAGCCGCTCCAGGGTGTCGGCGGGGCCGTTCCCGCGCTCGCGGGCGACACCGGCCCCGTTGAGCCGGTCGAAGTCCAGCCGCGCCCGCAACATGCCCAGGACGAAGCCGACGCGCGTGGTCCGCGCGGAGTCGACCAGGTGCGCCGCCACGTCGTGGACGGTCCAGCCGTCGCAGAGCGAGGGCGTCCCCCACCGGTCCGGCGGCAGTCCGGCCAGGTCCTCGACGAGGGCGCGGCGTTCGGCGTGCACGAGCGCCCAGACCCCGTTCACGGCGCGACCGCCGCGACGCTCACCCGGACGCGGTCGCCCGCCTCCTTGCCCAGCGCCTTGCGCGTCGCGGCCTTGACCGAGCCCATGTGGCCGCCGTTCCCCGTGGGCATGAGCGTGATCTGCACGGGCACCTCGTCGAGGGTGCCGTGGACCCGCACCGGCCGCCGGGTGCCGAAGAAGGCCGCGGAGCCGGGCACGTCGAAGACGGTCCAGGAGCCGGCCTCCGGGCCGGTGCGCAGTTCGGCCTCGAAGACGAGAGGTGTGTCGGCGGACATGGCGGCCCCACTTTCTGGACTGATGAGTCTTACTTCTCTGAGATTAGACTGCGCAGTATGATTTCTGCAAGAGAAGAAGTGTGAGGAGTGAGCGCGTGCGCCCCAGTTCGGTCCGGAAACGGGAGGCCGCCCTCGCGGCGGCCGAGCGCCAGTTCCTGGCCACCGGGTACGAGTCGGTGACCATGGACTCGATCGCGAGCGAGTCCGGTATCGCGAAGCAGACGCTGTACAGCCACTTCGGCAGCAAGCGGGAGCTGTTCCTCGAACTGGTCACCGCAAAGACGGTGGCGGCGAGCGAGCACGTGCTCGCCGAGCCGCCGCGGCCCGCGCCCGGCTCCGACCCGCGCGCGGTGCTCGGCGAGGTGCTCCGCGCCCAGTTGGCGACGGTGCTGGACCCGGCGATCCTGGGCCTGCGGCGGTTGGTGATCGGCGAGGCGACCCGGTCCCCGGAGCTGGCCGCCGCGCTGTACGAGCACGGCCCCCGCCGGGCGATCGCCTCGCTCGCAGCGACCCTGCGCGCCCTCGACGGCCTCGCGATCCTGGACGTGCCCGACCCCGGGCTCGCCGCGACCCACCTGAACTGGCTGGTCATGGGCGAGCCGGTCAACCGCGCCATGCTGTTGGGCGACGGGGCCGCGCGCCTGGACGAGGACGAGGTCGAACGGCACGTCCAGGCGGCCCTGGACACCTTCCTGCCGAGCGTGCTGCCGGGGCGGGAGCGGTAGCCCGCCCCGGGCGGAGCGCCGGGGCACCGCCCGGGGCGGTCCCCGGGCCCGGGCGGCGCGGTGTCACATCAGGGGGACGCGGTCCGTCCCAGGGGTGTAAACGACCCCGAACGGTCCGGAGCCGAACGATGTCCTTTCTCCACCTCGCCGCCGTCCTGCCCGCGGCGCTCCTCTGCGCCGCCGCGGCGGTCGCGAACCTCACCGGCCACCGCTACCCGCGCGAGGAGGCGGACCGGCTGGGTGTGCCCCGCACATGGATCCCCGTGCTGGGCACACTGCTCGGCGCGGGTGCGCTGGGGCTGCTGGCCGGCCTGGCCGTACCCGCCGTGGGGCTGGCCGCCGCCGCAGGGCTCGTCCTGTACTTCGTCGGCGCCCTCGTCGCCCACCTGCGCGTCGGGGACCTCCGCCTCGGTGCCTGGGCGCTGTTCTCCGTCCTGTCCGCGGCGGCCCTGGCCGCCTACCTGCTGCTCTGATCCCGGGGCCCCGGCCGCCCGCCCGCTCCGACCCCCGCACCGAGGGCCCCGACGGCGAGGGCGGCCAGGGCGAGCCCCGCCGCGCCCCACAGCAGCGGGGCGGTCCCCGCGGCGTCGACGACGGCTCCCCCGGCGAAGGCGCCCAGAGCGATGGAGGCGGTGAAGACCCCGACGTACAGGCCGGTGACGTGTTCGACGCGGTCCGGCGCCGCCGCGGTCATCCAGAGCTGCCCGGACACGGAGAGACCGCCGTAGGCCGCCCCCCACAGGGCGACCGCCGCCACCGCCGCGGCGGCCGTCCCGGAGGCCGCCAGCACGGCGACGGCCGCGGCGATCCCCCCGGCCAGCAGCAGGACCGTCGGCCCGGGCCGGCGGGCCGCGAGGGCCCCGGCGCCGAAGTTGCCGGCGAGCCCGAAGACCCCGTACAGCAGCAGGAGCACGGCGATCGCCCCCGCCGGGAACCCCGCCCGGTCCTCCAGGACCGGGCGGACATAGGTGTAGGCGGCGAAGTGCGCGACGACCAGGAGCGCCACGGCGGCCAGGCCGGCGGCGACCGCCGGACGGAGCAGCCGACGGCGTTCGCCGCCGTCCTCCGCTCCGGCGGGCTCCGGGCGCCGCAGCCGGGGCAGCACGGCCGCCAGCCCGATGGCCAGCACGAACGCGAGGGCGGCGAACACCGCGAACGCCGCCCGCCAGCCGGCGAGTCCGCCGACCAGGGTGCCCAGCGGCACGCCCAGAACGGAGGCGGCGGCCACCCCGCCGACGGTGACCGACACGGCCAGGGCGGCGTCGCGCGGCGCGACCAGGCGGACGGCGACCGCCGCCGCCAGGCCCCACACCGCCCCCATCCCGATCCCGAGGACGATCCGCGAGACGACGAGGAGCCCGAAGCCTCCGGCCAGGGCGGTCAGCAGGTTGCCCAGGCCCAGGACGGCCATCGCCGCCGCGAGCACGACGCGGCGGTCGAGGTCCCCCAGCAGGCGGGGCACCACGGGCGCGACCGCCGCAGCGACCAGCCCGGTGACCGTCAGGCTGGTGCCCGCCGCCCCGGGGGACACCCCGAGGCCCTGTGCCATCGGGGTCAGCACCCCCACGGGCAGCATCTCGGACGTCACCACGGTGAACGTGGCCGATGCCAGGACGGCGACCGCGGCCCGGCCGCGGGGAGAGGTCCGCGCGTGCTCGCGCGCGGGAGGAGAGAGTCGTTCCATGGGGTCCACCCCACCGCTCCGGGGCCCCGGGAACAACGGCGATCCACTCAAGGATCGATGAGCTAGGCTCATCGATATGCCGGACACCCCTCCTTCGACGAACCGGGTCCCCCCGATGAACCAGGTGCACCTCCAGCAGGTCGAGTGCCTGGTCACCCTGGCCGAGGAGCTGCACTTCGGCCGGACCGCCGAGCGCCTGGGCTACTCCCAGTCCCGTGCCAGCCAGCTCATCGCCTCGCTGGAGGGGCGCGTCGGCGCGCGGCTGGTGGAGCGCACCAGCAGGCGGGTGGCGCTCACCCGCCTGGGCGCCGAGTTCGTCGAGGAGGTCCGCCCCGCCTACCGGGCGCTGGCGGCCGCGTTCTCCCGGGCGCGCGAGAACGCCATGCGGGGCGCGCTGCGGGAACTGCGCATCGGCTTCACCGGCATGGTGTACGAGGAGGTCACCCGGACGTTCCGCGCCCTGCGGGAGGAGCACGGGGTCTCGGTGCACACCTGCGACCTGCCCCTGGGCACGCCCTTCGCGGCGGTGCTGGAGGGCGCGGTGGACGCCGTGATCGCCGAGCTCCCCGTCCACGAGCCGGAACTGACGGTCGGGTTCCTCTTCCCGCCCCAGGACCGGCTGCTCGCCCTGGCCGGAGGCCACCCGTGGGCGGACCGGGAGGCGGTCCCGGTGGAGGACCTGGCCGGGTCCGACCTGCTGCACCGCGTCGGCGACGCCCCGGACTACTGGACGGCCGCCCACACCCCGCCGGCCACCCCGGCGGGCCGCCCCATCCCCTCCACCCGGGGCGTCGCCACCCTCCAGGAGGGGCTCGCCCTGGTGGCCTCAGGACACCACACCATGCTGGTCTGCCGCCCGCTGAGCGAGCACAGCACCCGCACCGACGTGCGGTTCCTCCCGGTCCGGGGGCTGGAGGGGTCGAGCCGCCTCGGGCTGCTCTGGCGGACCGACCGCACCGTCCCCCCGCTCACCGCCCTGGCCCGACTGCTGGCCGACACCCACGAAACGCCGAACCCCTCCCCCGCCTGACCCGCCCCGCGGGCGCGCCGGTCAGGCGACGCGCCGGGGCGCCCCCCCGGCACCGGGCACCCCGACCAGGACACCTGGGAGGACGCCGCCGCCACCCACCTCCGCGGCGTCGTCCAGACGCACCGCCCGAGGCGGTGCGGCCGCGGTCCCGGACGGTCGGCAAGGGCTCCGGAGTGCTCCCCGGCACACGGAAAAGGGCGTTCACCGAGGTGAACGCCCTTCATCTGTCGGGACGGCGGGATTTGAACCCACGACCCCTTGACCCCCAGTCAAGTGCGCTGCCAAACTGCGCTACGTCCCGCCGGCGCCACCGCAGCGGCGCCAACAGGTGAAACCCTATCGCATTCCGGGAGCCGCCCGGAACAAGGGGTCCCGGGCGTCCGGCGCCGTCAGTCCGGGGCGCAGACGTAGTAGTTGTTGAACCGGTCGGTGTCCACCTCCGCGACCCGCACACGGCCGAACCCCGCCTCGGCCAGCATGGCGCACGCCTTCTGCTCCCCCCACGCCGAGCCCAGGCCGTCGCCGCCCAGGGCCAGGGACACCGTCATGCAGTGCATGAGGGAGACCGTGTAGAGGAACGTCGCCCAGGGCAGGCCCGCGTTCTCGTGCAGCTCGCTGGACGCCCTGACGTCCACCATGAGGAACCGGCCGCCCGGCCGCAGCGCCCGGTGGATCCCGGCGAGCACCCGGGCGGGGTGCGCCTGGTCGTGGACGGTGTCGAAGGCGGTGATGAAGTCGAAGCCGTCCTCGATGTCCAGTGTCGCGACGTCGCGCAGCTCGAACCGCACGTTGGACAGCCGCATCGCGTCGGCCTCCCCCTGGGCGTAGGCGACGGCCTGCGGGGAGAAGTCGTAGCCGACGAACCGGCTGCGCGGGTAGGTCAGGCCCATGACGTTGACGGCCCGGCCGCGCCCGCAACCGACGTCGGCCACGTCGGCGCCCAGCGCCAGCCGTTCGGGCATGCCCTCCACCAGCGGCAGCACCGTGCCGATGAGGGAGGCGTCGACCAGGACCCCGCTGTCCCCGGCCGCGGTCTCCTGAAAGTCCTCGTAGGCGCTGTAGGGGACGCCGCCGCCGCTGCGGAACGCCTCCTCCACCCGGTCCTCCACGCGCGCCAGCATGGACAGGACCGGCAGGAGCCGGGCGAGGTTGCCGGGGCCGGCCGCCCGGGTCAGGCAGGCGGCGTGCTCGGAGGTCAGCAGGTAGGTGCCGGTCCGAGGGTCGTGCTCGACCACGCGGGCCATGGTGGCGCCGGCCAGCCATTCGCGCACGTAGCGCTCGTTCAGGCCGGCCGCCCGGGCCACCTCGGGGGCGCTCATCGACCCCCGGCCCGCCATGGTGTCGAAGAGCCCGAGCCGGTGCCCCAGACCGCACAGCAGGGCGGCGCTGCCGGATTCCATGAAGCCGATCAACCGGTCGGAGAACTCCTCCGCCGATTCCCGCTCCGGTGCTCGATCCGTGGTCTGCGCGGTCATCGCGGACTCCTCGCTCGGGGGCGACCCGTCCGCCGCGAAGGCGGTCGGTCGGCGCGCCGGCCCCCGTGTCCACAGGACTCTCGTGCGGTTCCCCTCCGGCTCACAGGGCGCATCGGCCACCACTCGTCAACCGGACATTTTACGCTTTTCACCCCCGAATTCCGGGTGCTCCCGCAATCCGGCCACCTGTGGCCACGCGCCCGCCCCGGCGCGACGGCGGTCCGGCGACGGATCGTGGGGAAACCCTCCCGGAGCGTGCGCGCCGCCCCTACGCTGGTGCCGTCCGCCCGCGCGGCACGGCCGGCGCGGCACCGGCGGACGGCACGGGCCGCCGCGGCGGCGTATCGGGAAGGACTCCGCATGGCCTCCGACGGCATCGGGGAGATCGAGGAAACCGCCGGCTCCGACATCCCCTTCGGCACCCGCCTCAAGCTCCACCGCTCCCGCAGAGGACTGACCCGCGAAGTCCTGGGCGGGCTGGTGGGCCGCTCCGCCTCCTGGGTGAAGGCCCTGGAGACCGGCCGCCTGGGCACCCCCAAACTGCCGCTGCTGCTCAAGCTGGCGGACGCCCTGCGGATCCGCGACCTGGCCGAGCTGACCGGGGCCGGGTCGATCCCGGTCGAGCCGTTCAGCGGCCCCGGGCACCCGCGCCTGCCCGCCGTGCGGGCGGCGGTCAACGCCTTCGCGCCCGCCGCCGACCGCCCCGTGCCGGGGCTGCCCCACCTGCGGGCCCGGCTGCGCGGGGCGTGGCGGGCCCGGCACGCGGCCCCCGACCACCGCGAGGTGCTGGGCGCGCTGCTGCCGGAGCTGATCGAGGACGCGCAGGCCGCCGTGCACGCGGCGGACCGCGAGTCCCACCGGCGGGCCGCCCGCGCGGTGCTGTCCGAGGTGTACTCGCTGGCGCAGTTCTTCATCGCCTACCAGCCCGCGCAGAGCCTGCTGTGGCGGGTGTGCGAGCGCGCCGTGGTGACCGCGCGCGAGGCCGACGACCCGCGCGCCCTGGGCATCGCCGCCTGGCTGATGGTCCAGGCGCACCGCGACGCCGGCGACTGGGACGCCGCGGACGCGGTGGCCGAGGGGGCACTGGCGCACCTGGGCGCCCACCTGGACCGGCGGGATTCCGACGAGCTCCGGTCGCTGTGGGGCTCCCTGCAGTTCGAGGCCGGGTACACCGCCGCCCGGCGCGGCGAGAGCGGCGCTGCCTGGCACCGGTGGGACACGGCGCGGCGGGCCGCGGAGCGGCTTCCGGCGGGGTTCTACCACCCGGTCACCTCGTTCTCCCGGGCCGTCATGGGCGCGCACGCGGTGACGGTGGCGGTGGAGCTGCGCAACGGCGGCGAGGGGGTGCGCCAGTCGCTGCGGTCGGAGGCGCACACCATCCCGTCGCGGCCGCGGCGGGCCCGGCACCGGATCGAGCAGGCCCGGGCGTACCGGCTGGACGGGCGGGAGGGCGAGGCGCTGCGGCTGCTGGCGCAGGCGCACGCGATCGCCCCGGAGACCATCCGCTACAACGGGCACGCCCGCGCCATGATCATGGAGGGCCTGCACTCGCGCGAGCACCGCGCGCGGGCGGCCGGGCTGGCCGACCGGGTGGGCGTCCCGGCCTGAGCCGCGCCCGCCCCGCCGACCGGAGCGCCCGTGACCTGGTCTTTGCCGGACAGGGGGCACATTCCCTACCCCCTGCGGGGCGCGGGCCGGGTTAGCGTCGGTGGGGTCCCGGACCGGGAGGGGGTCCGGGACCCCACCGACGGTTTCGAGGAACACCGACGATGATGCGCATCGGCGGCCGCCCACGGGGCGGTCGCGAGTGAACGGCGGAGCGGTGACGCCCGTCCCCGGCGACAGGACCGCCTCCCGGGAGACGGCGCGGACGGCGGACGGCGGCGCCGGGGAGGCCGTGAAGGCGGTGGTGGTCCACGACCGGGCGGAGATCGAGGCCTGGGCGCGGTCCCGGGGCGTCGCGGTCCGGCAGGTGGACGAGGACTGGGAGTCCATCACCTACGAGGCGGAGGCGGTGGAGCCGGACGGGACGCGGGCCCGCTGCCGGTACCGGTACCCGATCCCGCGGCCGGCGGCGCTGCGCCGCCTGGCCCGGACCTACGTGGTGGGGATGGTGCACGACGCGGGACGGGCGCGCTGCCACCACGTGCGCCGGGTGATCCCGGTGGGCGCGACCGAGGACGAGCTGCGCCGCAACGCCGTCCTCGTCGCCTCGGCGCTGATCGACCTGCAACGCCATGAGCGCTGCGGCGCCAGCGTGGTCACCCTGACCGCGTACACGGTCGTGTCGGCCCTGGAGTGGAAGGGCTGACCCGGCGCCGGGCGGCGCCTGCGGCGGCAGCGCCGGCGACACCGCGCGGCACGCCGGAGCCGTGCCCCCGCGGCGCCCCCGCCCGTGAGCCACGTCACCCGTACCCGACCGGCGACCCGTGCTAGGTTCCCGTATTGAAACGATCGATTCAAAACGGATCGCCCCCGCGTCCCCACGGCCCTGCCCCGCCCTCCCCTGCGACCCCTTCACGGATCGGACGACCGACGACATGAGCGACATCCCCGACGGCGAGCGGACCCTCGTGACCGGCGGAGGCCGCGGCATCGGCGCGGCCACCGCCCCGCGGCCGACCCGCCCCTCCCCGCCTCCGCCCCCTTCGCCCCGGGCCCGCGCACCGGTTCTGGTCCGAACGTTCCACAACCGGGTAGCGTGGCGCCCATGGGAAGACCACGGGGGTTCGACGAGGAGCAGGTGGTCAGGGCCGCCCGCGACGTGTTCTGGGAGAAGGGGTTCGACGGGACCTCCACGGCCGACCTGTGCGCGGCCACCGGACTGAACCGCTCCAGCCTGTACAACACGTTCCGGTCCAAGGAGCACCTGTTCCTCAGGGCCCTGGCGCGGTACACGACGGACACCACCGACGGCCAGGTGGAACTCCTGGACGACGACGGCCTCAGCGGCCTGGACCGCATCCGGGCGCTGCTCGCCCGCATCGTGGACGACGCGGTGCGGATCCGGGAGGAGGGCCCCGGGTCGGGCTGCTTCGTGGTCAACACGACCACGTCGTTCGCCGCGCACGACCCGGCGGTCGCCCGGCTGCTCGGCACCGACCGCGACCGGCGCCTGGCGTCGCTGCGCACGGCCGTCCTGGCGGGCCGCGCCGACGGGTCGGTCCACCCGGACCGCGAGCCCGAGGCGACGGCCTGGTATCTCGTCTCGGTGATCTCCGGCATCCGGGTGGCGGGGCAGTCCGGCGCCCGGCGGGAGGTCCTGGAGTCCGTCGCCGGGACCGCGGTCGAGGCGCTGCGGGCCTGAGCCCGGCCCCCTCCGGCCGGGCTTCGCACACCCCAATTTTGAAACGATCAGTACAAAAAACGAAGGAGAGCCCCCGTGCCCCCTGCCGTGCCCCTCCTGGCACTCGGCCTGTTCACCATGGTCACCAGCGAGTTCCTGGTCGGCGGCCTCATGCCGCAGATGGCCGAGGACCTGGGGACCAGCGTCACCCGCATCGGCCACCTCATCACCGCGTTCGCCCTGGCCATGGCCCTGGGCGGCCCGGCCGCCGCCCTGGCGGTGCGCCGCCTGCGCCCCGACCGCGCCCTGCTGGCACTGTTCGCCGTCTTCCTCCTGGGCAACGCGCTGGCCGCCCTCGCCTGGTCCTATCCCGCCGTGTTCGTCGCCCGGGTCCTCACCGGGGCGGCCGCCGGCGGCTTCTTCGGGGTGGCGGTGTCCACCGCCTCCCGCCTGGTCCCCGCCCACCTGCGCGGCCGCGCCGTCGGCACGGCCCTCCAGGGGGTGATGGTGGGCACCCTGCTGGGACTCCCGCTGTCGACGCTCCTGGGCGGATGGCTCGGCTGGCGGGCCGCCTTCGCCGCCGTCGGCGTCCTGACCGTCGCGGTGGCCGCGGCCACCGCCCGGTACCTGCCCCGCCTGGAGCCGACCGCGACCGCCCACGGGCACGGCGGCCGGACCGATGGCGGAACCGGCGGCGGGATCGACGCCGGGGACGGCGCGGACGGCGCCGGGACCGCGAAGCGGGCCGGGACCGGCGAGGCCGCGGCGCTCCGCGACCCCCGCCTGTGGGCGGTCATGGCGACCTCCACCCTGATCATCAGCGCGACCTTCAGCGCGTTCAGCTACTTCACCCCGATCCTCACCGAGGTCACCGGCCTGCCCCGGGAGCTGGTCCCGCTGCTGCTGTTCGGCTACGGCGCGGCCACGGTCGCGGGCACCGCTGTGGTGGGCCGACTGGCCTCCTCCCACGCGGTCGCCGCCATCGTGGCGGGGCTGGCCCTCAACACCGTGTTCCTGACCGGGTTCGCCCTGTTCGCCGCGTCCCCGGTCCCGGCGCTGGTCGCCATGGCGGGCATCGGCCTGGTCGGCATCACCCTCAACCCGGCGATGGTCACCCGCGTGCAGCGGGTGGGCGGGGCCGGGACCATGGTCAACACCGCGCACAGCTCGTTCATCACCCTGGGCGTGGTGGTCGGCTCCTGGGCGGGCGGGGAGGGCATCGCGGCCTTCGGACTGCGCGCGCCCCTGTGGATCGGTGCCGCGCTGGCGCTGCTCGCCCTGCTCGCGATGGCGCCCGCGGTCCTGGCCTCCCGGCGGTCCGGCTCCCCCGCCGGGGCGGCGGCGGTGTCCGCATCCGGCCAGATATGAAAAACCCTCACCTTTATGACGGTTCACCGAGGCCGCCGCGAACGGTCGGCCACCGGGCTCCGACACGGCGGTGACCGGCCGGGACACACGCGGGGTCGGTGCGCCGTCACCGAGCGTTCCCGCTCCGGAGCCGAACCGGGAATCGTACCCACCGGCCCCGCGCCCCTCCCCGCGGGGGTGCGGGCACCCGTCCGCACCCCCGTTGCCAACGGGCCGGTCCCGGTCTTCAATGACGACGCCCCGTCCCCCCGCAAGGCCCGCCCCCCGGGCCGAAAGGACACCGTGCCCATGGCCTCCCTCGACCGCCGCCGCTTCCTCCTGGGGAGCGGACTCCTGGGGACCGCAGCCGGGCTGGGCCTGGCCGCCCTGCCCGCCGCCCCCGCGCACGCACTCGACGCCGCCTCCCTCGACCGCCTCGTCCGCCGGAGCCTGGCCCGGGCCGCCGCCCCCGAGGGCACCACCCTGGTCCAGGCCGCCGCGGCCGTCGGCGACGGCTACCGCCTCCTGTCCGCGGGTCCCGGCTGGCCGCTGGAGGTCCGCGAGGACCTCGTCCCCGCTCAGTCCGGCCGCGACGACCGGCGCGTCCCCCTGGCCGCGTTCGTCCAGTTCACCGATCTGCACATCGTGGACGCCCAGAGCCCGGTCCGCTTCGAGTACACCCACCCCCTGCTCGGCTCCAGCGCCCACCGCCCGCAGGAGACCCTGTCCGCCGTCGGCGCCTCCGCGCTGGTCTCCCGGGTGAACTCCCTACGGGTCGGGCCGATCACCGGGCGCCCCTTCGACTTCGTCATGACCACCGGCGACAACACCGACAACCACGAGCTGATCGAACTCGACTGGCTCATGGCCGTGTTCAACGGCGGAGACCTCACCCCCGACACCGGCGACCCGAGCCGCTACGAGGGCGTCCAGGACAGCGGGTCCGAGCTGTACTGGCACCCCGAACGCGACCTCGCCGACCGCTACAAGGCCGACCACGGCTTCCCCGTCCTGCCGGGCTTCCTGGCCGCCGCCCGGGCCGGGTTCCGCGCCCCCGGGCTCGACGTCCCCTGGTACTGCACCATCGGCAACCACGACGACACCCCGGCCGGGTCCCTGCCCGCCGGGACCCTGACCGAGTGCTTCACCGGCGACCGCAAGATCATGTACACCGACGAACGGGCCGCCGCCCGCACCGCCGAGGCCATGACCGAGGCCGACAGCGTCGGCGAGCTGCCCGCCGCCGTCGAGGGGCTGGCCGAGCCGGGGGCGGCGACCGCGGCCGGGTCGATCGTCTCCACCGTCACGGCCGACGAGCGCCGCGCCCCCTTCGACACGGCCGGGTTCGTCGCCGCCCACCGCGACGGGGCCAACACCGGCCCCGGGCCGGTCGGCCACGGCTTCACCGAGGAGAACGCCGACGGGGTGGACTGCTTCTACACGTTCACCATCGCCGAGGGCGTGACCGGGATCAGCCTCGACACCACCACCCTCGCCGGGCTGGCCAACGGCTCGATCGGGCACACCCAGTACCGCTGGCTGGAGAACACCCTGCGCGCGGGCAGCCCGGTCTACTACGACCTCCTCGGGCGGCGGCGCACCCAGCAGGTGACCGGCGAGCTGTTCGTACTGTTCAGCCACCACACCAGCGACACCATGGACAACCCGCTGCCGGACCGGCGCCGCCCCGCCGAGCTGCGCTACACGGGCGGGGTGCTGGTGTCACTGCTCAAGCGGTACCCCAACGTCCTGGCCTGGGTGAACGGGCACACCCACCGCAACACCGTGCGGGCGCACACCGCCGACCGTCCCGAGTGCGGGTTCTGGGAGATCAACACCGCCTCGCACATCGACCACCCGCAGCTGGCCCGCTGCATCGAGATCGTGGACAACGCCGACGGCACGGTGTCGCTGTTCACCACGCTCATCGAAGCGGACAGCCCCTACCGGGTGGAGCACGGCGACTTCTCGGCGGACGGCCTGGCCTCGCTGTACCGGGAGCTGTCGGTCAACGACCCCTACGCCGACGGCGCGAACCTGGGCTCGGCCCGCGACCGCAACGTCGAGCTCCTCGTCCCCGCCGTCCCCCCGACCCGCTAGCCCCCGGCCGGCGGCCCCGGGGCGCCCCGCCGTGCCGGCCTCGGCACGGCGGGGCCCGGGGCGGAGGAACCCGGCACGGCGGAACCCGCCGCAGCGGCCGCCGTCCGCCTACCATGTCCGCATGAGCGCCTTGTCCCCACGGCTGCGGGCGGTCGTCGACGCCCTCCCGCTGCGCCCCGGTCTGCGCGTGATCGAGATCGGCTGCGGCCCGGGCGCCGCGGCGCGCGAGGTCGCGCACCGGGTCGGCCCGGACGGCCACGTGCTCGCGGTCGACCGCTCCGCCGCCGCGATCGCGCAGCTCACCCGCTCGGCGCCGGACCTGATCGCGGCGGGCCTGCTCACCGCCCGGCAGGGCACCGCCGAGCAACTGGAGCTCGCCGAGGGCGAGGAGCCCTACGACCTCGCCTTCGCCGTCCGGGTGGGCGCGTTCGACGGGCGCCACCCCCGCGCCGGCGCGCTCGCGCTCGAACGGCTCGCCCGCGCCCTCGTGCCGGGAGGCGTGCTGCTCATCGACGGCGGCGACCCGCTGCGCGAGGTGGCCCTGCCCTCCTGACCCCCCGGTCGGCTGCGCCCCGGGGCCGGACCGGCTCAGCCCCGTTCCCGCGCCCGTTCCCGCAGCCGGGCCCGCTCCGCGTTCGCGACGATCGCGGCCCGCAGCCACTCCGCGGCGCCGGGGGCGGTGTTCTCCTCGATGCCCTGCCGGTACCTCTCGTCCTGGACGTAGAGCTCGCTCTTGGCCACGTGGAACCCGTGGTCCATCGCGTAGAACCACCGCGACACGTGGAGCCGGGACGCCTCCGCGACGTCCATCGCCTCCGTGCCGCGCGGATCCGCGCCGGCGGCCATCAGTTCGCGGATCCTCGCCTCGATGGCCGCGTTGTCCCGGTTGATCCGCTCCCACTCGGCCCGGCCGTACCCGGCGACGCGCCGGGCGGAGTCGGCGTACGCCTCGGTTCCGCCCCACCGGTGTTCGACCTCGTCGAGGTACTCCTCCTCGCGGTCCGCGAAACCGCCCCAGACCTCGCGCTTGTCGTCGTCCGACAGCGGGGACCCCGCTTCTCTCCTCGTCATGCCGCCATGGTGCGCCCTGACGCCGCGTCGGGGTCAAGTGCTCGGCGACCGGGCCCGACGTGTTCCGCCGACGGCGCGGCGGATGCGGCGGGTGCGGTGTCGTCTAGTGTGGGGGCGAACGAGAACCCCGCCGTGGCCGGGCTTTGCGGCGTTCGGACGCCGACGGCCCGCCTTCGCGGCGGCCCCCTGCGCACCGAGGTGGTTGCCCCATGACCGACGCCCCGTCCCCGTCCTCCCCCGCGGGCTCCGACGACCGCCCCCCGGCCATCGACACCACCCGGACCCACTCGGCCCGGATCTGGAACTACTGGATGGGCGGCAAGGACCACTACCCGATCGACCGGATCGCGGGCGACGCGGTGGCCGAGGGCTTCCCGGAGATCGTGGACCTGGCCCGCACCAGCCGCAAGTTCCTCATCCGCGTCGTCACCCACCTGACGCGGGACGTGGGCATCCGCCAGTTCCTCGACATCGGCACCGGGATGCCCACCGCCGACAACACCCACGAGGTCGCCCAGTCGATCGCCCCGGAGTGCCGGGTGGTCTACGTGGACAACGACCCCCTCGTGCTCGCGCACGCGCGCGCCCTGCTGGTCGGCACCCCCGAGGGGGCCACCGACTACATCGACGCCGACCTGCGCGACCCCGACGCGATCCTGGAGCGCGCCGCCAAGACCCTGGACTTCGACCAGCCCATCGCGCTCATGCTCATGGGGATCCTGGGCCACATCCCCGAGGACGACGTCCAGCCGATCGTGCGCCGCCTGCTGGACGCCCTGCCCTCCGGCAGCTACCTGGCCAGCTACGACGGAGCCAACACCAGCGAGGCCTACAACAGGGCCATCGAGGCCGGCAACGAGCAGGGCGACGTCCCGTACCTGCTGCGCAGCCCGGAGTTCATCGCCGCCCGGTTCGAGGGCCTGGAGCTGCTCGAACCCGGTGTGGTGCCCTGCCCCCGGTGGCGCCCGGCCCCCCTGGAGGTCCACACCAAGCGCGGCCTGGACCAGTACGGCGGCGTCGGCCGCAAGCCCTGACCCCGAGGCCGGTGCGGGCGGTGCCGCGGCGCGGCGCCGCCCGCCCGGGCCGGGAAGCCGCCACCACCGGCCGCCGGACCGTGCCCGGCGGCCGGCGCCCCCGGGTCGTCGACCGCCGGGTCGTCATCTCCGCGGCGACGTACCCGATCGACCCGTCCGGCGGGCGCCCGGGCCGGGGGCGGGAACGTCCGCCGAAGGGTCTACGGTGTCCGCGTGACGAACGGAACGGACGAGACCGTGGACAGGGTGCGGCGTTTCCGCGCCGGAGCAGTGGAACGGGGCCTGCCGCCGAACGCCGCGGAGAGGTGGGTGCGGTCCCTCCGGCCCGCGGCGTACCTGGCGGACGGCGGTGACGGACCGGTGGCGGCCCGCCTGGGCGGGCGGCCGCGACTGCCGCACGGGGCGCCCGTGCCCCCGCACGGCTTCGTCGCCTCCGTCGACTGCGCCCTCCTGCGCGCGGACGCCACCGACCCGCCGCTGCCCGCCGACGGCCACCTGCTGTTCTTCGCCGTGCCGGACATCGACTTCACGGGGCGCCGCGAGGACGTGGTGCGGTACGTCCCCGCCGGGACGGCGACGGCCGAGCTCCCCGCCGGCGAGGGCAGGGAGCTCTTCCCCGGGCGGGAGCTGCGCACGGTGGCGTACGGGCCCAGTACCCAGGAGTCCGGGAGCTTCACCAGGGACCAGTACGGGGATCCCCCTCCCCAGGACGAGTACATGCGGACCTACGGGCTGTCCGAGGCGTGGCACGCCGCGGGCGGCGACGGCCACGGCGGCGTCGACTGGCGCCTGCAACTGGGCGGCCACCCGTTGGTCCCCAACATCGACCCCCTGGAGGGACTCCGCGGCTACGACCCGGACGAGGAGGGCTCCGAGCGCACCCGCACAGGCGGCCGCGACGACTGGACGCTGCTGGCCACCTGGCGCTGCGGCGACGACGCCCCGGACGAGGTCGGGCTGGACGGGCTCGTGGTCCACTGGCTGGTCCTGCGCCGGGACCTGGCCGCCCTGCGCCTGGACCGGGTGCTCACCTTCGTGGACATGTGGGCCCCGTAGGGGGCACGGTCTCCCCCCTGACCTGGGACGCGGCGTTTACCGTCGCGCCCCGGGGGTCAGTGGCGAGCAGGACGGGGTCCGGCGTCCGGGCCGGAGCCCCACTGCGCCAGGGGGCGTCATGAGTACGGCGGGTCGGATGCTGGAGAGCCACCCCGGGGGCCCGGGCGGGGTGGACGTCGAGAAGCTGCGGGTGTGCATCGAGGCGTGCTTCGAATGCGCCCAGGCCTGTACCGCCTGCGCGGACGCCTGCCTGGGCGAGGAGGCGGTCGCGGAGCTGGTCGCGTGCGTGCGCACCGACCTCGACTGCGCCGACCTGTGCGAGACCACCGGTCGGGTGCTCTCGCGCCGCACCGGCCACGACGCCGACATCGCCCGCGCGGTGCTGGAGGCCTGCGCGCTGGCCTGCGAGAGCTGCGCCGACGAGTGCGAGCGGCACGCCTCCGTGCACGAGCACTGCCGGGTGTGCGCCGAGGCGTGCCGCCGCTGTGCCCGGGCCTGCCGGGAGCTTGCCGGCTCCCTGTGACCGGCCGGGGCGCCGACACCCCGGCCCGCGCGTCGGGCACGCGCCCGGAACACGAAGAAGGGCGTTCACTCGCGTGAACGCCCTTCGCCTGTCGGGACGGCGGGATTTGAACCCACGACCCCTTGACCCCCAGTCAAGTGCGCTGCCAAACTGCGCTACGTCCCGTCGGGCCAGGCCGCTGGCCTCGCCGACGGGAAAGACTCTATCGCATCCACCGGACCCTCCGCACCGCAATTGCGGGCGTGCGGCGCCGCACCTCCCTCATTCCCCGCGTCCGCCCATCGCGCGGGCGAACCAGGCGGAGGCGGCGCGGGCCGCCTCCGCCAGGGCGCCCTCCTCCTCGAACAGGTGCCCGGCGCCGGGGAGACCGTCCGCTGCGGCACAATGCCCCGGAGACGGCCTGCGGGTTCCCGTCGGCGGCACGGGCCGGCCCCGAACTGCACGCACGCCGCCGGGCGGGCGTCCGGCCCGCCGGCCTCCGCCCGGGCAGGTAGCCTTCCCACCGTGCGACTCTCCGACATCTCCGTACAGGGCGCTTCCGGCACGCCCTCCACGCGCGGCTCCGGCGGGCCGGGACCGGCACTGCAGCGGGCAGGCACGAGTGGTTGAGCCGACAGTCCGGCCCGGGGCCGGCGGCTGGCAGCCGCCGCAGGGGTCATGGGCCTCATCGGCCGCCAACCGGCGCAGCATGCGGGGCAACCGCAGCCGCGACACCAAGCCCGAACTCGCCCTCCGCAGACTGGTCCACGCCGTCGGCCTGCGCTACCGGGTGGCGGCCAAGCCGCTACCCAAGATGCGGCGGACCGCAGACCTGCTGTTCCGCCCCACCCGGGTGGCGGTGTTCGTGGACGGCTGCTTCTGGCACGGCTGCCCGGACCACTTCGTTCCGCCCAAGACCAATCCCGGGTACTGGGAGGACAAGATCAGCGGCAACGTCAGCCGGGACCGCGACACCGACGCCCTGTTGGAGGAGGCGGGATGGCTGGTGCTGCGCTTCTGGGAGCACCAGGACCCCGCCGAGTGCGCCGAGATCGTCGTCGAGGCCGTCTCAGCCCGTAAGGGCGAGCTGCAGCGGCCCCGTCGGCTCGGTTAGCCCCGGAGCCTGGTAGGCGGGCAGTTCGGCACCGGCATCCGCGGCCTTCAGCGCGTCGAGGATGGACCTGCCCACGGCTTCGGCCACCGGTGACGGGAACGCGTTGCCCACCTGCCGGTAAGCAGCGGTCTTGCGCCCCATGAACTCCCAGTCCTCGGGGAAGCCCTGGATGATCGCGGCCTGGGCGACCGTCAGCTTGGGCCCGCGCTCGCCGAACAGGTCCCGGTCCTCGTCCTTGGTCTTGCCGAGGTCGTCGGCGACGCCGTGCCCGTCCACACCCAGCTCGGCCCAGGCCCGCTTGGCGCGCGTGGGACCCAGGTCCGCTCCGCCGTGCTTCTTCGAGCCGCCCACGAGGGTCGGGGCGACTGTGCCCCGCTCCTCGGCCTTCCTCTTCCACCTGCGGTAGTAGTCCATCGCATCAGGGCGCTCCGAGGCCGCGTAGCGCGCCCTCATACTGGCGTCCAGGGCTTCGGCGACACTGACGGGGGCCGACCGGCCCCGGGGCGGCTGGAAGTGGGCGGCCCCGTCCGCCTGCATGGCGACCAGGATCGCCCGGGGGCGGAGCTGGGGCACACCGTAGTCACGGGCCTCCAGCACCTCCCAGCCGAGGATCTTGTAGCCCATCTCCTCCAAGCGTGCACGGATGCGGGTCCGGTAGGAGGCGAACTTGAGGAAGGGCTCGAGCAGGCCCCGCACGTTCTCGATCATCACCGCGCGGGGGCGCAGCTCTTTCACCATGTCGAGCATGACGGGGAACAGGTCCCGCTCGTCGTCCTCGCCCAGCTGCTTGCCGGCCAGGGAGAAGGGGGGGCAGGGAACGCCTCCGGCCAGGAGGCTAAGGGAGCCGGGGGGCACGATCTCCTTGAGCGCGTCCATGTCGAAGTCCGTCAGGTCCCAGTCCAGGACCTCGCAGTCCTCCCACTTCTGCTTGCCGGTGTTGTGCCGCAGCGTCTGCACGGCGTGGGGGTCGACCTCGATGAGCGCCCGGTGGCGGAAGCCGGCCCTGTGCAGTCCCACCGCCTGCCCGCCCGCGCCGGCGCAGATCTCCAGGGACGTGTACTCGTCCTCCCGCTCCGACATCATCTGCCTTTCTGTCCTCGCCCCGCCGACCGCTGCGACCCGACCGCTCCACACACATCGAACACCCGGCGGAAAAGCCGCCTGCGACCACGATGGTGCCACGGCACCCGGACGAAACCGCCGGCGCACCGGCAGGAGTTTCCCCACGGGATCCGCGATGCTCCTGAGGGGCGATTCTACGCATGTGCCCGAGCCCGGGAGCAGAACCGGGGGATCCCCCTCCGCAATACCCTGCGCGGGCACCGCCCGCCAGGGGCCTCCCCTCCCTGTTGCCGGCCCCTCGCCGGCCGCCGGAAGCCGACCGAACCGCCGACGGGCGCGCGCCGGGAGCACGCTCCGGGTGTGGCCTTCGGCACCCCGGCCGCCGGCACAGGAGGAGAGGTCCCACCCCGCCGCCCTCGCCTGCCGCCAACGGCGGCGGGGTGCCAGCGGTACGTCCGGCACCCCGTCGCCGAGACCCTTTCCGCACAACGGCGTCGGCCCCAGACGGATTCACGCCGTTTCCGCGCGCCAGAAAATCACCACAAAAGGGATATTAAACCCCGAAAACCCCAAAGGTGGGATCATAGGATCCCCCTTTCTCCGTGCACCGCCGCCGACAACGCCGACCGGCGGGCCCGCCTGCCGGTCCAAGGCGGACTCAAGAAACTGCAAGTAGATGCAAGAGGAAAACCCGCCGCATCTCCTTCCAAACCCACAGAAACTGGGTATAGTCGACTTCCGCCACCCGCAGGAAGCGCGGAGCCAGGGCGCGATCCGCCCTCGGCGCGCCCGCATCCCTGTCCCCCGCGCGCCTACCGGCACCCGCCTCCACGGAGGCGGAAGCACATACCCCCGGTCCTTTCAAAAGGACGAGAAAGCGAGCCCCCGGAGAGAACTCGCACAAGCGCTCCCCCGAACGCACACAGGCACCGGACCGGCCTTTCCGAAGGGCTTCCGAACACTGCGGCAACCAGACACGAGGTAAGCCATGCCTTCTTCCCCGAACCCAGGGGACAACGACGCCTCCCTCTTCGCGGACTTCCTGAAGGAACTCCTCGCAGAACACGGACTCCAGCAGAGCCAGGTAGCGCAGGCCGCCGAAAAGGTCCTGCAGCGCGACGCAAGCGAACGCGGACGCCTGAACCCGGTCTCCTGGTCAACGCTGAGCAGGACCCTCAACAAGAAGCTGAGCCGCCCGCCCTCACGGGCGAAGTTCAACACCATCGCCCTGGCCTGCCTGTATGCGGCAAGGGAAACGGCGGGCGAAGCCGACCCCCTGCCGGACTTCCGCGAGGCCGACCGGCTCTGGGGCCGGTGGCAGGAGTTCCGCTGGCAGGCCCTGCCCGCAGAGTTCCGGGACTACCCGAAGGGGCACCAGCGCCCCCCCGACGGCGCCCGGCCCACACCGGCCAGGGCGCCCCGGAAGGACGCCGAACAGCTCAGGTACGAGGCGGCCTACGGAAGGGCGGGGACCGCCCTGCTCTCCGCTGCCCGCCCGCCGGGGGCGGACCCCGAGGCGGCCCTGGTCCTCGCACTGCTGCGCCTCCTCGACGGCCACCCCGGGGAGGGCGATGCCTGGCTCCGTGCGGCGGGGGCCCTGGGAAGCGCTGAGGCGGCCGGCCTCCTGGGGGTCGAGGCACCGCAGGAGCGCAAGCTCAGCGCTGCCAGGCAGGCCGTCGAGACGGCCGCCTCCGCCAGCGGCCTCCTCAACGAAGGGGAGATCCGGCCGCTGCTCCTCGAACGGGCGGCACGGTCAGGCCTCCGCGAGGCGGCGCACCAGCTGGCCGCCTACTACGCCGGCGCCGGGGAAGAGGGCCACGCCGCCCGCTGGAGCACGGCCGCGGTCCAGGCGAACTAGAAGAGACAGCACGACGGACACTGGAGGGAGAGCGCTCATGCGCCCTACATGGAACGACCCGGAACTGCGGGCCGGCACGAAGATCAAGGTCGCCCTGTGGCTCCTGGACGAGGTCGGGGAGGGGAACTTCTTCACCAAGGCCCAGCTGAGGGAGGCGTTCCCCGGGGTCGAGCAGGTCGACCGCCGTATGCGCGACCTCAGGGCCAACGGCTGGGTCATCAACACCAACCGCGAGGACCCCGGCCTTCCGCTGAACACGCTGTGCTTCGTCCGGGCGGGCGACGCCGTGTGGGACCCCCGTGCCCGCAGGAGCGCGCCGCAGGAGATCAGCAGCAAGGAGCGTGCCGCCGTCATCGCCGCCGACGACTACATGTGCACCGTATGCGGTATCGCCGGCGGCGAGGAGTACCCCGATTCCCGGCGGGGGGAGACGGCACAGCTCTCCGTGAGCGCCAGGAAGGAGACCCTCGAGGACGGGTCCGTGGAGCAGCGGTACGTGACCCAGTGCAAGCGGTGCAAGGCCGGCGGCGCCCAGGAGGCGGCTCCTCAGCTGCAGGACGTCCTGACAGCACTCGACATGCTCAGCGCGGCAGAGCGCGAGGAGCTCGCGCAGTGGGTCCGGCGCGGCAGGAGGAGCCCCCGGAGGGTGGAGCAGCTCTGGACCGAGTTCCGCCGCCTCCCGTCCGGTTCGCGCGCGTTCGTGGCCGATCGGCTGCGGCACCGGCCGTAGGCGGGCAAGCGGGCCCGAAACCCCCGCCGGCCGGGACCGGTGCGCGTCCCGGCCGGACAGACACGAGAAGGAAAGGCGTAGACATGAACCCCGCAGAGATCGCAGAGACGCCCGCCGGCAGCGCGGTCCGCACCATGGTGGAGGCCCGGCTGGAGGAGGCCCGCAGGTCCGGTGAAGCACCTGAGACCGTACGGGTCGAGTGGCGCGGGCAGCCGACCAACTTCAAGGTCATCACCGTGCCGACCGAGGTCCTCCTCTACAACCCGGCGACCCACCGGATCCGGGCACAGCGCTCCCACGACCCGGTGTTCGATGCCAGGCTCGCGGAGGACCCCTGGTCCGAGGAGAGCCAGGAGTACCTGCACAAGCTCCTCCGGTGCAAGCCGGACAACCCCGACGCCACGGACCCCGACTTCGAGAAGCTCAGGGACGACCTGGAGGCGTACGGCCAGAAGGACGCGGGGATCATCACCCCCAGCGGAATCCTGGTCAACGGCAACACCCGGTGCGCGGCCCTCAGGGACCTGAAGGAGCGCGACTTCCGGGCGGCCGTCCTGCCGGCCACGGCCACCTGGGCCGACATCGCGGCGGTCGAGCTGGAGCTGCAGCTCAGGAAGGACCGCCGACGCGACTACTCCTACATCAACCGTTTGATCGCGGTCCACGAGCAGACCTCGGCGGGACGTACCCCGGAAGAGCTGGCGAAGGCCTTCCGGACCACGCCGAAGGCGATCAAGCGCGACCTGTGGGTGTACGACTTCATCTCCGACGCGATCGACCGGAGCCGGGAGCGGCTCGCCGGAGGGGACGAGACCAGCCTGCGCCTGATGGACTTCGAGGGCCACCAGGAGACCCTGTCCGAGCTGCACCGCAGCTACCACCAGGCAGCCGACGCGGGCAAGGCCGAAGCGCTGCGGGAGAACCGGCTGCTCGCCATCGTCCTGGGCACCGCCAAGACCAAGGTCCGCTACGTCGGCCACGACTTCCACAACTCCTACCTCGTCCCCGTGCTGGGCGAGGGGTTCGCCCGGCCGGCCGACCCGGCGGAGGAGCCCTTCTCCCTTCCCGGCCTCGACCTCGGCGACGGCCTGCCCCTCCCGGCCGACGACCCGGAGACCCTGCGTGCGCGTGCCTTCACCGACCGGGTCCTCCAGGCCAAGGCCAGGCAGGCCGCCGCCCCCCTGCTCACGGCCGAGGAGTCCTCCGAAGCCCGGACCGTGCTCAACCAGGTGAAGGACGCGGTCGAGCAGGGGGTGCAGAAAGCCGAGTGGGCGACCCTCCGCGCCAAGCGCAAGACCGCCGCGGCCAAGACCCTCCGGGACGCCGCAGAGCTCATCGGCGAGTCGACGCAGCAGGCCTCGCAGGCACGCAGCCAGGACCTCATGGAGCACCAGGCCCTGGACGAGTCGCTCCTGGAACTCGCGGCCGCCCTGAAGAAGCTCTCGCGCGTCGCCTCCCGGGGTGTGGACCAGCCCGGGCCCGGACTGTCCTGGCTGCAGGACGCGGTCGCAGACCTGTGAAGGAAGACTCTCCCTTGCCCACTCTCGCCATCAGGCTCTCCCCGTCCGGTACCGCCGTGGTCCTGGAGGCCGATTCCTCCTACACGGCCGAACTCGGCCGAATGGCCCGCCGGTTCCGCGGCTCGGCCCACCGGTCCCCGGACACCGTCCACGTCCCCCTCGACGACTTCCTCTCCGCCTTCCAGGCGCTCCAGCACTGGCCGTCGCAGGACGTCCGCTGGGACACGTCGGTCGCCAACCTCGTCAAGGACTCCGTACGCGAGGCGGGGGAGGCCAGCGCCAGGCTCAACGGCGACGGCCCCGCCCCCTCCGAGGTCTCCGCCGACGAGGTCGGCGAGCTGCTCGAGCCCGGCTGGCTGGCCCCCCTGACGGCTTTCCAGCGCAGGGATATCGGCAGGCTCCTCTCGATGCGGCACGGCGCCAACTTCAGCGTTCCCGGCGCAGGGAAGACACGGGTCGCCCTCGCCGACTTCCACGCGTCCCGGAACCGGGGCGAGGTCTTCCGCATGCTCGTCGTGGCACCGAAGTCGGCCCACGGAAGCTGGACGGAGGAGGTGAAGCTGTGCTTCGAGAAGCCACCCGTCGTCCACATCGCCGACGGCGGGATGCTGGACCCCCTGGCCGAGGTCGTGGTCATCAACTACGAGCGCCTCGCCGGCAGCCAGGACGCGCTGGCGAAGTGGCTCAGCGCGGAACCGTCCATGCTGGTCCTGGACGAGGCGCACCGCATGAAGCGCGGCGCGCAGGGCGTCTACGGGGCGGTCTGCCTGTCCCTGGGGCCGCTCGCGCGGCGCCGGCTCGCCCTCAGCGGCACGCCGGCGCCCAACGGTGCCAAGGACCTGCAGAGCCTCTTCTCCTTCGTCTGGCCCGGCCAGGGGGGCAGGAGGGTCGAGCGCGCCATCGCCGACCGCAGCCTGCGCGAGGCCAGTGCGGAGCTCAAGCCGCTCTTCTGCCGGACGACCAAGCAGGAGCTCGGCCTTCCGCCCCTCGACCCCCGTGTCGTCCGCGTCGGCCTCGACGACTGGCACCGGGAGCTCTACTCGGCGATCGCCGGGGAGGAGGGCCTCCGGGCCGCGGGCAGCGGCCAGGGCAGCGAGGGCCTGGAGAAGTACGGCCGGGTCTCCATGTACCTGATCATGGCTGCGGCCTCCCCCGCCCTGCTGTCGGAGGGCGGGAGCAGGTACGAGCCCCTGCCCTACGACCTCCCCCGCCTGGAGGTCCCGCGGAACCCGTCCCTCAAGCACATGTTGGACAACCTTCCCCGCTACGAGGACTCCCCGAAGTACAAGAAGGCCTGTGAGATCGTGCGCGCGAACGCCGCACGGGGGCGGAAGACGATCGTCTGGTCGACGTTCGTCCGCAGCCTGACCACGCTCGAGAGGATGCTGGGGGACTGCGCTCCCGCCGTCGTCCACGGCGGCACCCCTGACCGCGACGAGCAGATCGAGCGGTTCCGCAAGGATCCCGGATGCCTCGTCCTGCTGTCCAACCCCGCGACCCTCGGTGAGGGCATCAGCCTCCACCAGGTCTGCCACGAGGCCGTGTACGTGGACCGGGACTTCACCGCAGGCCGGTTCCTGCAGAGCCTGGACCGGATCCACCGCCTCGGCCTGGCTCCCGGCACGGAGACGAACGTGCGGATCCTGGTCGCGGAGAAGACGATCGACGAAGTCATCGAGGAGCGCCTGGCCGCCAAGCTGCGCTTCATGGGGGCGGTCCTCGACGACCCCGGTGTCGAGCAGCTCGCGGACCTGGCCGACGAGCCCGCCGCCCCGGCAGGGCTGGAGCGCTCGGACATGGGGGCCCTGCTGGACCACCTGTACGGCGCTCCCCGGCAGTGACACGGATCCGTCCGCGCCGGGCCCGCACCGGCCCGGTGCGGAGACCCGGGCGGCTGCCCGTACAGAGCCCTACCGCGTGACGTGATCGGGCCCGGGGTCCAGCGCACCTCCCGGGCCCGGTTCACGCCGTGTGCACGGGGTCCCGGGGGCGGCGGAGCCCGTCCCCGGGCCCCCGGCACGGAGAGCCGACAGGGCACGGGCGGAACCGCCCGGCCCGAACGCCACCTCCCTCATTCCCCGCGTCCGCCCATCGCGCGGGCGAACCAGGCGGAGGCGGCGCGGGCCGCCTCCTCCAGGGCGCCCTCCTCCTCGAACAGGTGCCCGGCGCCGGGGACCACGTGGATCCGGCCGGGTCCGCCCAGCGCGTCGAGGGCGCGCTCGTTGAGTTCCAGCACACGCGTGTCCGCGCCGCCGACGACGAACAGAACCGGGGCGCGCACCCGCCGCAGCGCCTCCTCGCCGGCCAGGTCGGGGCGGCCGCCGCGGGAGACCACGGCGGCCACCCGCCCGGGGCGCTCGGCCGCGCACCGCAGGGCCGCGGCGGCCCCCGTGCTGGCGCCGAACAGCCCGACCGGCAGCCCCGCCGTGCCCTCCCACTCCGCCAGCCGGTCCACCGCGCCCGTGAGGCGCCCGGTGAGCAGCCCGATGTCGAAGCGCAGCCCGGCCGTGGCCCGGTCGACGCGCTCCTCCTCCGGGGTGAGCAGGTCGAACAGCAGCGTCGCGATCCCCGCGTCCCGCAGGACGGCGGCGACGGCCCGGTTGCGGGGGCTGCGCCGGGAGCTGCCGCTGCCGTGGGCGAAGGCCACCGCGCCGACGGCCGCGGGCGGCAGGTCCAGGTCCCCGTCGAGTGCGGCGTCCGCGGTGCGCACCGTCACCTCGCGCCCGGTCATGGCGTCTCCTCCCGGCCGGTCCCCTCGACGGGTCCGCTACCCCCGGGCCCGGAACGCACACACACGGCCCCGCCTCCCGGGCCGGTCATCCGCCCAGGGTGCCGTCGAGCCGCTCGACCAGGCAGAACTCGTTGCCCTCGGGGTCGGCCAGGACCGCCAGCAGGTGCCCGTCCTCCTCGAAAACGGGCCGCAGCACCCGCGCGCCCAGGGCGCGGACCCGCGCGATCTCGGCCTCCACGTCGTGGACGACCATGTCCAGGTGCATCCGGTTCTTGCCCGCCTTGGGCTCGGGCACCTGTTGCAGCAGCAGGTCGGGCCACCGCCCGCCCGGGTCGCGCAGCGCCAGGTACGGGCCGTGCTGCGCCTCCTCCCGCTCGAAGCCGAGCGCCGCGCACCAGAAGTCGGCCGCGGCCCGCAGGTCGCCGGTGTCGAGTACGCAGACCAGTCGCATGTGCCCTCCGCTCCTTTGCGGGGCCGAAGGCCCGGTGCCCCCGGCCGGATGCGGCACACCCTACGCCGCGGCGGCGCGGCCGCCCACCGCCCGCGCGGGCCCGCCCCGACACGGGTGCGCAAGAACGGTCAAGCGCCGCCCGGGGCCGCCCGAACATACTGGTCCCATGACCGAACCCACCACCGGCCGGGACCGGCTCCGCGAGCTCCTCGACGCGGTCCTGGCGGACGAGGACGGCGGTGAGGGCACCGCCTTGGCCGCCATGGCCGAGCGGGCCTACAGCTCGCCGTTCCACTTCTCCCGGCGGCTGAGCCGCGACACCGGGGAGTCCCCCGTGGCGCTGCGCCGCCGGGTGCTGCTGGAGCGGGCCGCCTGGCAGATCCGGCAGGGGTCCAGCGTCACCGACGCCGCGTTCGCCGCCGGCTACCGGTCGGTGGAGGGGTTCATCCGCGCGTTCGGGCGGGCCTTCGGGCACCCGCCGGGGGCGACCACCTCCGGCAGCGGCACCTGGCTGCCCGCTCCGAACGGCATCCACTTCCACCCCCCGATCCACCTGTGGATCGAGTCGCCACCCCAGGAGCGCCCCGCGATGGACGTCGTGTCCCTGCAGGTCCACCACGACATCGCCGACACCGGCCGACTGATCGAGGCGGCCTCCGGGCTGTCGGAGGAGGCCTACCGCAGGGTGCACGCCCCCGGGTGGACCGTCCTCACCTGGGACGGACCCGAGGAGTCGATCGCCGCCGTCCTGGACCACCTGGTGTGGGCCAAGGAGGTGTGGTGCGCGTCCGTCGACGGCACGGACTTCCCCGAGCGCGGCGGCGACGGCCTGGAGGAGCTCGCCGAGCGGCACCGGGTGATCGGCCCGCACTGGGTGGCGACGGTCGAGGGCATCGGCCGCCGCGGCGCCTGGGGCGACCGCCTGGTCGACGCCCTGTGCGATCCGCCGGAGAGCTTCGTGCTGGGGTCGGTGGTCGCGCACGTCCTGACGTACGCGGCGCACCGCAGGCAGCTGGTGCGGCACATGCTGCGCGCCGAGGGGGTGGAGGTGGACCACGGGGATCCCATCGAGTGGTTGCAGGACCGATACGGAGGCACATCATGACCCGGACCGTCTACAACACCGCGACGAGCCTGGACGGCTTCATCGCCACGGAGGACCATTCGCTGGAGTGGCTGTTCGCCGCGGAAGCCGGGGGCGCGGCGCAGGGTGAGAGCGCCGAGAGCGAGGTCGAGGAGTTCATGAAGGGGGTCGGCGCCGTCCTCATGGGGGCCACGACCTACGAGTGGGTGCACCGGCACGAGGGCGACAAGGACTGGGCCTACGACATGCCGTCCTGGGTGCTGACCCACCGGGAGCTGCCGCCGTTCAAGGGCGCGAACGACATCCGGTTCGCGGCCGCCGACTCCGACGACGAGCTGCGGGCCCTGCACGCGAAGGTGGTGGAGTCGGCCGGGGGCAAGGACCTGTGGCTGCTCGGCGGCGGCCGGATCGCCGCGGACCTGGCCCGGCTGGGCCTGCTGGACGAGGTGATCGTGTCCATCGCCCCGGTCACGCTGGGGTCGGGCGCCCCGCTGCTGGCGGGCCGGGTGGACCTCCGGCCGCTGGACGTGCACCGGACGGGGGCCTTCGCCTGCGCCCGCTACGAGGTCGTGCGCTCCTGAGCCCGACCGTCGCCGGCGCCCCGCAGGCGGGCGTCGGCGGCGGCGAGCCCGTGCTCGTTGAAGACCGCGACGCCGTTCCCGGCCAGCAGGTGGGCGGTGACCCCGCGCCCGACGCGCTTGTGCCCGGTGAAGGTGCCGTCGTAGACCTCGTGGAGCCCGCAGGAGGGGCTGGACTCCTTCAGGACGGCCACGGTCGCCCCGCGCTCGCGCGCGAAGGCCAGGGCGGCGCGGGCCCCCGCGACGAAGTACGCGGTGACGTCGTCGCCGTCGGGGGTGAGGATGCGGGCCCCGCCGTCGAGCACGTCGGCGGCGGTGGCCCCGGGCTCGATCTCGGCGGGCGGCCGCGGCACGGGCAGTCCGCCCGCCACCTCGGGGCAGTGCACCACCAGGCGGCCCTCGGCGCGCCAGCGGTCGAGCAGGGCGTCGTCGACGGTCTTGGCGCGGCCGTCGTAGCGGACCGGGCGGCCCACCAGGCAGGCGCTGACCAGGACCTTGTCCATGTTCCTCTCCTCCCGGGCGACACCGACCACGTTACCGCTCCCCCGCCACCGCCCCTCCGCGCCGGAGGTACGGGACGACACGGACGGAACACCCCGACAATCCAGGCAATATCACACAAGGTCGCTATCGTGTTGCTTTGAGTGATTTCATGGAGGGGGACACGTGAGCGAGAACCGGCCCGGGGAGCAGCCCGGGAATCCGCCGGGCGAGGCCGCCGCGAAGCAGCCGGCGGCGCTGGCCACCGAGCACCGCACCACCCGCAAGGCCGTCACCGCCGCCGCCATCGGCAACGCCACCGAGTGGTACGACTTCGGCGTCTACAGCTACCTGGCCGTCACCATCGGCCTGGTGTTCTACCCCTCGCAGTCCCAGGGCGTGCAGCTCATCGCCACCTTCACCACGTTCGCCGCGGCCTTCCTCGTGCGCCCGCTCGGCGGCCTGTTCTTCGGCCCGCTGGGCGACCGGATCGGCCGCAAGCACGTACTGGCCTTCACCATGCTGCTCATGGCGGTCAGCACGTTCTGCATCGGGCTCATCCCCTCGGCCGCCACCATCGGCATCGCCGCGCCGGTCCTGCTGCTCGTCGCCCGCATGCTCCAGGGCTTCTCCACCGGCGGCGAGTACGGCGGCGCCACCACCTTCATCGCCGAGTACGCGCCCGACAAGCGCCGCGGCTTCCTCTCCTCCTGGCTGGAGTTCGGCACCGTCAGCGGGTACGTGGGCGGCGCCGCCATCGTCACCGTCCTGACCCTGCTGCTGGGCCCGGACACCATGCTCGCCTGGGGCTGGCGCATCCCGTTCCTGCTCGCCCTGCCGCTCGGCGCCGTCGGCCTCTACCTGCGGATCAAGCTGGAGGAGACGCCGGTGTTCTCCGACAGCGCCGAGCACGCCGAGGGGTTCGCCAAGGACCCCGAGGGGCACCGCCGCAAGGGGCAACTGCGCGAGACCGTCGTCGGCCAGTGGCGGAACATGCTGCTGTGCATCGGCCTGGTGCTCGTGTTCAACGTCAACAACTACATGGTGACGGCGTACATGCCCACCTACCTGGAGGCCGAGCTGGGGTACGGCTCGACCGCCGCCCTGCTGCTCACCCTGGCCGCGATGGTCCTCATGCTGGTCGCCGTCACCGGGTTCGGGCGGCTCAGCGACCGGGTGGGGCGCAGGCCCGTGCTGCTGTCGGGCAGCCTGTTCTCCATCGTGCTCACCCTGCCCGCGTTCTGGCTGCTGCAGACCGGGAGCCCGGTGGGGGTGGCCCTGGGCATCGTGGTGCTGGCGATCACCCTGGTGCACTTCTCCGGCGCCGCCCCGGCGACGCTCCCGGCGTTCTTCCCGACCAGCGTCCGCTACGGCGCGCTGGCGATCAGCTTCAACATCTCGGTGGCGCTGTTCGGCGGCACCACCCCGCTGGTGGCCGAGTCGCTGGTGCAGTCCACCGGCAACCTCTACTCGCCCGCCTGGCTGGTGATGGGGGCCGGCGCCGTCGGCCTGGTCGTGGTGTGGCGGATGAAGGAGAGCGCCGGGCGCCCGCTGCCGGGCGCGCCCGCCATCCCCGTGCCCGAGCGCACCCCGGGCGGCACCCGGCTGCCCTACCCGCGCCCCACCGGCGAGAGCGGGCCCCACGTGCCGCCCAGCAACGTGCGCAGGCTGCCCTCCGAGTCCTGAGCCGCGGACAGGGGAAGGGGGCGCCTCCCGGCCGGGAGGCGCCCCCTTCGGCGTCCGGGCCGCGCCCGGGTGCGGTCAGCGGCGGCGGCGCTGGCGGTCCGGGCGCACACTGCCCTTGGACGCCTTGCCCACGGGCCCGCCCTTCTTCTCCCGGATCCGCATGCTGATGTGGATCGGCGAGCCCTCGAACCCGAAGTCCTCGCGCAGGCGCCGCTCGATGAACCGCCGGTAGTTGTCCTCCAGGAACCCGGTGGTGAACAGCACGAACTGCGGCGGCTTCGCCCCCGCCTGCGTCGCGAACAGGATCTTGGGCTGCTTGCCTCCGCGCACCGGCGGCGGGGTCGCCGCCACCAGCTCCTTGAGCCAGTTGTTCAGCTGCCCCGTCGGGATGCGCTGGGACCAGCCGGCCAGACTCGTCTCGATCGCCGGGACCAGCTTCTCCATGTGGCGGCCGGTCCGGGCGGAGATGTTCACCCGGGGCGCCCAGGCGACCCGCGCCAGCTGGCGGTCGATCTCCTTCTCCAGGTAGATCCGGCGCTCCTCGTCGAGGATGTCCCACTTGTTGAACGCCAGCACCAGGCCGCGGCCGGCCTCCACCACCTGCTCGACCACGCGGATGTCCTGCTCGGCCAGCGGCTCGCTGACGTCCATCAGGACCACCGCGACCTCGGCCCGCTCCAGGGCGGTGCCGGTGCGCATGGTGGCGTAGTAGTCGGCGCCCTGGAGGGCGCGGAACCGGCGGCGGATGCCGGCGGTGTCGATGAACTTCCAGGTCTTGCCGCCCAGCTCGATCAGCTCGTCGACGGCGTCGCGGGTGGTGCCCGCCACCGAGTCCACGACCACGCGGTCCTCGCCGGCGAGCCGGTTGAGGAGGCTGGACTTGCCCACGTTCGGGCGCCCCAGCAGGGCCACCCGCGGCGGGCCGTCCTCGGTCTCGGGCGCCTCGGCCTCCCGGGCCTGCTCGGGGAAGGCCGCCACGACGGCGTCCAGCAGGTCGCCGGTGCCGCGGCCGTGCAGGGCGCTGATGGGGTAGGGCTCGCCCACGCCCAGGTTCCACAGCTCCAGCGCGTCGGACTCCTGCATGCTGCCGTCGACCTTGTTGGCGGCCAGCACCACGGGCCGGTTGGTGGCGCGCAGCACGCGGGTGACGGCCTCGTCGGCGTCGGTGATGCCGACCGTGGCGTCCACCACGAACAGGACCACGTCGGCGGTCTGCGCCGCGTACTCGGCCTGGCGGGCGACCATCGCGGCCAGCCCGCTGACGCTGGTCTCCCAGCCGCCGGTGTCCACCAGGGTGAACTGGGTGCTCTGCCACTCGGCGTCGTAGGCGACCCGGTCCCGGGTCACCCCCGGCACGTCCTCGACCACGGCCTCGCGGCGGCCGATGATGCGGTTGACGAGACTGGACTTGCCCACGTTGGGGCGGCCCACCACGGCCACCACCGGCAGCGGGGCGGTCTCGCCCCCGGTGCCGATGTCGGCGTTCTCGAAGTCGTCGTTCACGTACTGCTCCCGGTCCTTGAGTCCCCGCGCGCCCAGGATGCGTGCCGCGGGGAGTGCGAAAGCCGACCGGCCGCGCCCGTGCGATACGGGGCGGCCCGATCGGCGCGGACGCCGTCGGCGTCCGCGTGTGTACCGCGAAGGGCAACCTCCGCGGGTGTCCGTGTGTTCCCCCCGGTGTCCGATGTCACCCCGCGCTCACGGGGCCGGACCGGGGAGGGGCGGCCCCTGCGGGCGCCCGGAGGGTCAGGCGCGGGCCGCCGCGGCGGCCTCGTCGACGAGCTCGACGACCAGGGCGACGACCTCGTCCAGGTCCAGCCCGGTGGTGTCCAGCTCGGCGGTGTCGGAGGTCAGCGTCAGCGGCGAGTGGGCGCGGCTGGAGTCCAGCTTGTCCCGCAGCTCCAGGGCCGCCTGGGTGCCGGCCACGTCGCCGGTGCGGATCTCCTTGCTGCGGCGCTGCGCGCGGGCCTCCGCGCTGGCGGTGATGAACAGCTTCACCGGGGCGTCGGGGGCGACCACCGTGGTGATGTCGCGGCCCTCCACCACGATGCCCGCGCACTCGCGCCGGGCGGCGTCGATGATCTCCCGCTGCGCGCTCACCAGCAGCTCACGGGCCCGCGGCACCGCCGAGACGGCGCTGACGCTGCCGGTGACCTCCTTGGTGCGGATCTCCACGGCCACGTCGCGGCCGTCGACGGACACCGTCGGGGCGGCCGGGTCGGTGCCCATCTCGATGACCGGGCGCCCGACGGCGGCGGCCACCGCGGCGGAGTCGTGCACGTCCACGCCGTTGTCGAGCATCCACCAGGTCAGCGCGCGGTACATGGCGCCGGTGTCGAGGTAGCGCAGGCCGCGCGCCCTGGCCACACCCTTGGAGGTGCTCGACTTGCCCGACCCGGAGGGACCGTCGATCGCGATGACGATGCCCTCGGTGCTGCCCTGCCCGCTCACGTGATCCTGCCTCTACCGCTCGTCGTACTACCGACGCCCCAGCCTACCGGCGCGGAACACTCGCGGCGTCCACGCGCGGCACCGCCCACGCGGTGCGCACCGTTCAGGCGCCCGGGTGGACCGACCAGCCGTCGGCGGCCAGCGCCCGGCTGAGGGTGTCCACCCCCGCGGGCAGCACGTACAGCTGCGCCACGCCCAGCGGCAGGCCCGGGGTGTGCTCGATGCGCACGTCCTCGATGTTCACGCCGGCGTCGGCGGCCGCGGCGAACAGGCGGCCCAGGGTGCCCGGCTCGTCCGGGATCACCACCGGGATCACCGTATAGTCCGGCAGCGTCGGCTCGCCGTGCTTGCCGGGGATGCGCCCGTGCCCGTCCCGGCCCCGGACCAGCAGGTCCCGCACCGGCCCGGCCTCCATGTCCGGCCCGGCCAGCGCGTCGGCGGTCCGGGACAGGTCCTCGGCCACCGCGCGCAGCACCCGCGCGACCGGGGCCGCGTTGTGGGTGAGGATCTCCGTCCACAGCGACGGGTCGCCGCCCGCCACCCGGGTGACGTCGCGCAGGCCCTGGCCGGCCAGGGTCAGGGCGTCCTCGCCCGCGTCGAGCAGCCGGGCCGCCACCGCGGAGGAGGCCAGGTGCGGGACGTGGGAGACCAGCGCCACGGCCCGGTCGTGCGCGGCGGCGTCGACGACCAGCGGGTCGGCCCCGCACAGGCGGGCCACCTCCGCGACCCGCTCGACCGCGCCCGGGTCGGCCTTGCCCGTCGGGCACAGCGCCCACGAGCGGCCCAGGAACAGGTCCGCGCGGGCCGCGCCCGGCCCCCGCTTCTCCCGGCCGCCCATCGGGTGCCCCGGCACGAAGGTCGCCAGGTCGCAGCCCAGGTCCTCGGCGGCCGCCACCACGTTCGCCTTCACGCTGGCCGCGTCGGTGTAGACGTGCGCGAGCCCGTCGTCCTGGGCCCGGCGCAGCACCTGCGGGACCACCGCGGGCGGGGCGGCGATCACCGCGACGTCGGCCGGGCGGCCGCCCGAGCCCTCCAGCGGCTCCCCCGCGCCCAGGTCGCAGGCCAGCCGCAGGGCGGCCGCGTCCGGGTCGGACAGCAGGACCTCCACGCCGTGCGAACGCAGGGCCAGCGCGATCGACGTGCCGATCAGGCCGGCCCCCAGCACCGCGACCCGGCGCACGGACGGCCGTCCGTCGCGCGCCCCCGCGTCCCCGATCCCGCTCACCGTGCTCCCCCGCCCCGTGCGTCCGATTCCGTGTCACCCCAGATTAGGGCGTGTCCGGCGGGCACCGCCCGCGACGGGCCCGCGGGACGGCGGCCGGGGCGGCGGCGCCTACTGCGCGATGTCCAGCCGCAGCGCCTGCGCGCCCCGCAGGTACACGTGGTGCAGCTCCGCGCGCGGGCGGTCGGTCTCCACGTGCGCCATCAGCCGCACCACGCGCGGCAGGGCGTGCGGGACCCCGATCTCGGTGGCGCACATCAGCGGGACGTCGACGAACCCGAGCTCCCGGGCGGCCAGCGCCGGGAACTCGCTGGTCAGGTCCGGGGTGGCCGTGAAGAGCACGCTGATGACGTCCTCCGGCTCCAACCCGTTGCGCCGCATCACCTCGGAGACCAGTTCGGCCGTGGCCTCCAGCACCTGCCCGCGTTCGTCCGCGTCGACCTGCACCGCTCCGCGAATGGCCCGTACCGCCACGTCGATCCCGCCTTGTCCGTCGTTCCGCGTACCCGTCCCCGGTCGGAGGAACGGGAACGGCGGCCGCGACCCCGGGTCGCGACCGCCGTCAACTGTATAACCAGCCGGGACCTACAGCCCGGCGGCCTTGTAGAGCTCGCTGACCTCGCGCGGGGTCAGCGCCCGCATCGTGCCCAGCTTGAGGGTGTTCAGGTCGATCGGGCCGACCTGCGTGCGGGCCAGGTCCGCGACCGGGTGGCCGACGGCCTCCATGACGCGCCGCACGATGTGCTTGCGGCCCTCGTGGAGGCGGATCTCCACCAGCGCCTTCGCGCCGTCGTTGTCGACCACGCGGAAGGAGTCGATCTCGACCGGGCCGTCCTCCAGCTCCACGCCCGCGCGCAGCTGCTTGACCACGCTGTGCGGGACGGGGCCGGGCACCTTGGCGATGTAGGTCTTGATGACCTTGTACCGCGGGTGGGTGAGCCGGTTGGACAGCTCGCCGTCGTTGGTGAGCAGGATGAGGCCCTCGGTCTCGGTGTCGAGCCGGCCGACGTGGAAGATCCGCTCCTCGGTCTGGCCGGTGTAGTCGGCCAGGGTGGGGCGGCCCTCGGGGTCCCACATGGTGCTCACGACGCCGCGCGGCTTGTTGAGCGCGAAGTAGAGCTTGTCCGGGGACGTGACGACGCGCATGCCGTCGACGCGGATCTCGGACTTCTCCGGGTCCACCCGGGCGCCGAAGCGGCGGACGACCTCGCCGTCCACGCTGACGCGGCCCGCGGCGATCATCTCCTCGCTGGCGCGGCGGCTGGCGACGCCGGCGGCGGCGAGGGCCTTCTGGAGGCGGATGCCGCCCTCGACGTCGGTGTAGCTGTCGCGGGCCTCGTCGGGACGGTCCTCGTCCTTGGGGTCGTACTCCGAACGCAGCGCGTTGAGGCGCTCGCGGGCGGCCTTGGAGAGCTGGTTCTCGCTCTTGATGTCGCCCATGGGCACCTTGCGGCCGCCGGGGAGGTCGCCGGAGTGGTCGATCTTGTGCCGGGGCTTCTTGGGACGCGCGTCCCGGTCGCCCTCGAAGGAGCGCCCGCCGGGACCGCGCGAGTCGCGGTCACCGAACGAACGACGGTCGTCACCGTCACGCCCACCACGGAAGCCGCCCTCGCGGGAGCCGCCGAAGGAACGCCCGCCGCGGTCGTCGCGGGAACCGCCGTGGGAACGGCCGCCGGGACCGCGCGAGTCGCGGTCACCGAACGAACGGCGGTCGTCGCCGTCACGCCCGCCACGGTAACCACCACGGTCGCCACCCTCACGGGAGCCACCGTAGGAGCGCCCGCCACGGTCGTCACGCGAGCCCCCGTAGCCGCCACGGCCACGGTCCCCGCCATCACGGCCACCCCGGAAGCCACCCTGGCCACGGGAGTCGCCACCGTCACGCCCACCGCGGTAACCACCACGGTCGCCGCCGTCACGCCCACCGCGGTAACCACCACGGTCGCCGCCCTCACGCGAACCGCTGAAGGAACGGCGGTCGTCGCCGTCGCGCCCACCGCGGAAGCCCCCGCGGTCGCCACCCTCACGGGAGCCACCGTAGGAACGCCCGCCACGGTCGTCACGGGAACCCCCGTAGCCGCCACGGCCACGGTCCCCGCCATCACGGCCACCCCGGAAGCCGCCCTCGCGGGAGCCGCCGAAGGAGCGCCCGCCGGGACCGCGCGAGTCGCGGTCACCGAACGAACGGCGGTCGTCGCCGTCACGTCCGCCGCGGTAGCCCCCGCGGTCGCCACCCTCACGGGAGCCGCCGAAGGAACGGCCGCCGGAACCGCGCGAGTCGCGGTCACCGAAGGAACGCCGGTCGTCGCCGTCGCGCCCGCCGCGGAAGCCGCCCTCACGCGAACCGCCGAAGGAACGCCCGCCACGGTCGTCACGGGAACCCCCGTAGCCGCCACGGCCACGGTCCCCACCGTCACGGCCACCCCGGAAGCCACCCTGGCCACGGGAGTCGCCACCGTCGCGCCCGCCGCGGTAACCACCACGGTCGCCGCCCTCACGGGAGCCGCCGTAGGAACGCCCGCCGCCGTAGCCGCCGGAGTCACGTCCGCCACGGGAGTCGCGGTCGCCGTAGGAACGACGGTCTCCACCGTCACGAGAATCACTCATGGAACGTCCCTCACCTGCGCCACGGAAATCACGGCCGCCGCTGCGGCCCCCACCAGTACCACGGAAGTCACGCCCGCCACGGGAGTCACCACCGTCGCGCGGGCCGCGGAATCCGCCGCGGTCCCCGCCGTAGGAGCGGCCTGCGCGGCCGCGGTCGTCCCCACCCCGGGGACCTCGTTCGTCGCGGCGGTCGCGGCCGCCGCCGTTGTCGTTTCGATCGCCGCGCTCACCGCGCGGGGCGTAGTCCCGCGCACCGCGGGAACTGTCGTTAGGTGTGCTCACCGGTGTCGTCTAGACCTTCGATGTCGTCGGGCAGGAACGGTGCCAGATCCGGCAGCTCGTCGAGGCTGCGCAGGCCGAGCCGTTCCAGGAAATAGGAGGTGGTCCGGTACAGCAGGGCACCGGACTCCGGGTCGTGACCGGACTCTTCGATCAGCCCCCTCAGTACGAGGGTACGCATGACGCCGTCGCAGTTGACACCGCGGACCGCAGAGACCCTGCCACGGGAGACCGGCTGGCGGTAGGCCACCACCGCCATCGTCTCCAGCGCGGCCTGGGTCAGCCGCACCTCCTGCCCCTCCTTGAGGAAGTGCTCCACGATGTCGGCGCACTCCGGCCGCGTGTACACGCGCCAGCCGTCGGCCACCGCCCGAAGGTCGAAACCCCTGCCCTGCTCGGTGTATTCCCGCGACAGCGATTCGAGGGTCTCGGAGACCACCGCCACCGGCACCCCCAGCGCGCGGGCCAGGTCGTACTCCGAGACCGGCTGGTCCACCACCATCATCACCGCCTCCAGGTCGCGGCGCAGGGTCGGCGGCACCTCGGCGGTCTCCTCCACGGTCACTCGTCCTCCCCCTTCTCCGCGTCCGCCGGATCGGCGTCGTACTCGCTGTCCACCTCGACCTCGCCCTCGCCGCCGGTCCAGGTGACGACCAGCTCCCCGAGCGGCTCGGGCTGGTCGAAGCCCACGTTCGCGGCCCGGTACAGCTCCAGCAGCGCCAGGAACCGCGCGATGACCTCGAAGGTACCGTCGCACTCGGCGGCCAGCTCCGCGAACGTCATGCTCCCCCGCTCGCGCAGCACCGCCACCATCAGCTCGCCCTGCTCCTTGACGGAGGTCTTGGGCTGGTGGATGTGGGTGACCGGGACGCTCGGCGGCTCCTTGGGGGTGAACACCATCCCGGCCAGCGCCGCGAACTCCTGCGGCCCCAGCTTGAACAGCACCTCCGGGCGCAGCGCCTCGAACCGCTCCTCCAACGGCACGGCGCGCGCGTACCGGCGGCCCTGCGCCCCCAGCCGGTCGCGCAGGAACGCCGCGACCTCCTTGTACGCCCGGTACTGCAGCAGCCGGGCGAACAGCAGGTCGCGGGCCTCCAGCAGGGCGAGGTCCTCCTCGTCCTCCACATCGCCGCGCGGGAGCAGCCGGGCCGCCTTCAGGTCCAGCAGGGTGGCGGCCACGAGCAGGAAGTTGCTGGCCTGGTCCAGGTCCCAGGCCTCCCCGTGGGCGCGGATGTGCGCGATGAACTCGTCGGTGACCTTCGACAGCGACACCTCGGTGATGTCGAGCTTGTGCTTGGCGATGAGCCCCAGCAGCAGGTCGAACGGCCCCTCGAAGTTGTCCAGGTGCACCAGGAAGGCGTTCTCGCCCGCCTCCACGGCCTCGTCCGGAGGTCCCCCCGTCATACCCCCGGCCCCTCGTCGTCGTAACCCATGCACACAAGGGTGTCACCGGCCAGCCCCCGCCGGTGACACCCTCGGTCGTCCCCGCCCCCCGATGTCCCCTCCGACACCGGGCGGGCGTTGTTCAGTCTTCGCTCAGCCGCCGCACCAGCATGCTGGCGGGCCCGTGCTCCTCGAAGTCGGCGAGCAGGACGGCGACCGCCTCACGGACCAGGCGGCCCCGGTCGGCGGACAGCCCGTGCTCGGCGCGCAGCGACAGCCGGGTCTGCTCCAGGGCCAGCAGCTCGGGCCCGGAGATGTAGACGGTGATCTTCTCGTCGTGGCGCTGCCTGCCGCTGGGCTTGGGTGCGCCGTCGACCACCCTGGTGGAGCCCTTGGCGCGCGCGGGGCGCGTCCGGGGCTCGGTCCTTCGCTGTTCCGGTGCCGTGTACTGGCGTTCGGTCTCCGTGTCGGGCACCGCGTCCACCTCGGTGCCGCTGGGGCGGAAGAACAGTTCGTCCGCCCCGGGTAGGGTCACGCGCCGCGACCGCTGAGAGGCCACCTCGCCAGCACCTCCTTGGCCAGTTCCCGGTAGGCGTTGGCGCCGGCCGAGGAGGAGTCGAACCTGGTGATGGGCTCGCCCGCCACGGTGGCGTCCGGGAAGCGCACGGTGCGGTTGATGACCGTGCCGTAGACCTTGTCGCCGAAGCCGTCGATGATGGTGGACAGGACCTCGCGGGCGTGGAGTGTGCGCGGGTCGTACATCGTGCCCAGGAAGCCGTCGATGACGAGGCGCTCGTTGAGCCGCTCCTGGACCTTCTGGATGGTGTCCATGAGCAGGGCCACACCGCGCAGCGCGAAGAACTCGCACTCCAGCGGCACGATGACGCCGTCGGCGGCGGTGAGGGCGTTGACGGTGAGCAGGCCCAGCGAGGGCTGGCAGTCGATGAGGACGACGTCGTAGTCGTCGATCACCGGTCGCAGCGCCCGGCCGAGCATCTGCTCGCGGGCCACCTCGCCGACCAGCTGCACCTCGGCGGCGGACAGGTCGATGTTGCTCGGGATCAGGTCCAGGCCGTCGATGTCCGTCTTGAGCAGGACGTCCTCGACCGTCACGTCCCGCTGCATGAGCAGGTTGTAGACGGTCAGGTCCAGCTCGCGCGGGTCGAGCCGGCCAAGCCCGACCGACAGGGCTCCCTGCGGGTCGAAGTCGACCAGCAGCACCCGTCTGCCGTACTCGGCGATGGCGGCGCCGAGGTTGATGGTGGTGGTGGTCTTGCCGACCCCGCCCTTCTGGTTACAGAGTGCTACAATCCGTGCCGGGCCGTGTTCGTCGATGGGCTCTGGCACCGGATAGGTCCGTTCAGGTCTTGACGCGTGCAGATCGGCCCCCGTGTTGCGTGTCGTGCCCCAGGGGTTGGTCACCGGGTCGGCGAGTTCCTGCTCGCCGACGGCCGCGCCGTGCGCGGCGGCGTCGTTCTCCGACCAGTTCACAACCCTGGACCTCCCCTACGGACCGGCCACGGCCCGAAGGGATGCCGTGCCCCTGGAGCCTGGCGGCCGTCGGAAACTCAATATGTCGACAGCAACGTACCTCTGTGCGGCGACTCTAGAACGCCGACACGACGCACTTCAATGAAACCCGAGTGTAGAATCCCACGTCCTCGCCCCGGAGGGAAACCGAACGCACATATCCGGTCACGCGCGATCCCCTACCCCTGGGGGCTTTCCCGCAGGTCGGAGCCGCCGCGGCGGTGCGCGCGCGGATGGCTGGCCGCGTAGACCTCGCGCAGCCGGTCGACTGTCACAAGTGTGTAGACCTGTGTAGTGGTGACCGAACTGTGCCCCAGGAGCTCCTGCACGACCCGGATGTCCGCACCGCCGTCGAGCAGGTGGGTGGCGAAGGAGTGCCGCAGGGTGTGCGGGGACACCCCCGTCACCCCCGCGCGTTCGGCCACCGCCCCCAGCACGCCCCAGGCGCCCTGCCGGGTGAGCCTGCCGCCGCGGGCGTTGAGGAACAGCGCCGGGCCGCCCCGGCCGCGCCCGGCGCGGGCCAGCACCGGCCGGGCCCGCGTCAGGTAGGCGGCCAGCGCCCGCCGGGCGTGGGAGCCCACCGGGACCATCCGCTCCTTGCCGCCCTTGCCGGTGATCCGCACCAGCCCTACGTGGTCCTCGGGCACGGGGGCGTCCAGGCCGACGGCGTCGGCCACGTCGTCCACGTCGGCGCCGACCGCCTCGGAGATGCGCGCGCCGGTCCCGTACAGCAGCTCCAGCAGGGCCCGGTCGCGCAGCGCCAGTAGGGCGGCCCGGTCGCCGGCGGCGACGGGGGCCTCCACCGGTCCGGCGGCCGCCAGCAGGCGCTCGACCGTCTCCACCGGGACCGCCTTGGGCAGCCGCATCGGGGTGGCGGGCGGGGCCAGGTCGGCGGTGGGGTCGGCGGCGGCCCGCCCCTCGCGGACCGCGAACCGGTGCAGGCCGCGCACGGCGGCCAGGGTGCGCGCCGCCGACGCCGCCGCCAGCGGCGCCCGCCCGTCCCCGCCCTCGCGCAGGGCCCGCACGAAGGAGCCCGCCACGGCGGGGGTGACCAGGTCGACCGAGTCCACCCCCGCCGCGGCCAGGTACTCCCGGTACCGGCGCAGGTCGGCGCGGTAGGCCGCCAGCGTGTTGTCGGCCAGCGCCCGCTCGGCGCTCAGGTGGTCCAGGAACGCCGCGCACACCCGCTCCACCCCGGAGGGGCCGCCCGCGCCCGTCACGGCTCGGCGGGCTCGCGCAGGCCGGTGAAGCCCTCGCGGGAGGCGGCGTGCGCGGCCAGGACGCCGATCACCGTCGCCCCGTTGTGCAGCCGCCCGGCCAGGGCCAGGCCCACCGCCTCGTCCAGCGGCACCCACTCGGCGACCAGGTCGGCCTCCTCGTGCTGGCGCTCGAAGTCGATCTCCTCGGCCGGCACCTCCGACAGCCCGCGGGCCAGGAATACGTGAATGCGCTCGTTGGAGAAGCCGGGGCTGGGGAAGAAGTCGGCGAGCTCGTGCCAGGTGTCGGCGCGCAGCCCCGCCTCCTCCACCAGCTCGCGGCGGGCGGTGGCCAGCGGACCCTCGCCCTCGCCGTCGATGATCCCGGCGGGCAGCTCCCACAGCGTGTGCCGGGTGGCGTGCCGGTACTGGCGCTGCAGCAGCACCCGGCCAGCGTCGTCCAGGGCCAGCGCGGCCGCGGCCCCCGGGTGCTCCATGTAGTCGCGGGCGGCGAGGCTCGTACCGCGGCCGCCCGGGCCGGGCATCCGCACCCAGTCGGTGCGCATGCCCACCAGGCGGGAGCGGAAGCGGTCCTCGGACCGCTCCACCGGCCACGACGCGGGGGCGTCCGCGATCTTCGCGTCCGCCCCCGTGTTGTCGGTTCCGGCCGGGCGGGTGTGACTCATATGCTCTCGCCTCTCAGGCTCGTGCCCCGCCCGGCCCCACCTTCAGGACTTCTTGTTCTCCAAGGCCGCCGCGATCAGACCGCGGAACATCGGGTTGGCCTTGGTCGGCCGGGAACGCAGTTCCGGGTGCGCCTGCGTGGCGATGTAGAACGGGTGGACGTCCCGGGGCAGCTCGACGTACTCCACCAGCTTGCCATCCGGGGACAGCCCGGAGAACACCAGACCCGCCTCCTCCAGCTTGGGCCGGTAGGCGTTGTTGACCTCGAACCGGTGGCGGTGGCGCTCGGACGCCTGCGCCTGGCCCCCGTACAGGTCGCGCGCCAGGGTGCCCTCGCCCAGGTCGGCGGGGTACAGGCCCAGCCGCATGGTGCCGCCCATGTCGCGCTCGCCCGAGACCACGTCCTCCTGGTCGGCCATGGTGGCGATGACCGGGTCGACGGCCTTGTCGTCGAACTCGGTGCTGTTGGCGCCCTCCAGGCCCAGCACGTTGCGCGCGTACTCGATGACGATCGCCTGCAGGCCCAGGCAGATGCCCAGCAGCGGGACGCGGTTCTCGCGGGCGTAGCGGATGGCGCCGATCTTGCCCTCGATGCCGCGCACGCCGAACCCGCCGGGGATGAGGATGCCGTCGACGCCGTCCAGCTCGGCGGCCGCGCCCGAGGGGCTGGCGCAGTTGTCGCTGGCGACCCAGCGGATGTTCACCCGGGTGTCGGTGGCGAACCCGCCGGCGCGCAGCGCCTCGGAGACCGACAGGTAGGCGTCGGGCAGGTCGATGTACTTGCCGACCATGGCGATGGTGACCTCGTGGTCGGGCTGGTGCACGCGGCGCAGCAGCGAGTCCCACTCGGTCCAGTCCACGTCGCGGAACGGCATGCCCAGGCGGCGCACGACGTAGGCGTCCAGGCCCTCGCGGTGCAGGACCTTGGGGATGTCGTAAATGGACGGGGCGTCGGGGGTGGAGACCACGCCTGCCTCGTCCACGTCGCACATGAGGCTGATCTTGGCCTTCAGGCTCTGGGTGATGGGCCGGTCCGAGCGGCACACGATGGCGTCGGGCTGGATGCCGATGCTGCGCAGGGCGGCGACCGAGTGCTGGGTCGGCTTGGTCTTCATCTCGCCCGAGGGGCCCAGGAAGGGGATCAGCGAGACGTGCAGGAAGAAGCAGTTGTCGCGGCCGATCTCGTGCCGGATCTGGCGGACCGCCTCCAGGAACGGCTGCGACTCGATGTCGCCGACCGTGCCGCCGATCTCGGTGATGACGATGTCGACCTCGGGGTCGTCCATCGCGTAGATGCGCGACTTGATCTCGTTGGTGATGTGCGGGATGACCTGCACGGTGTCGCCGAGGTAGGCGCCCTGCCGCTCCTTGGCGATGACGCTGGAGTAGATCTGCCCGGTGGTGACGTTCGCGGTCGCCGACAACTCGGTGTCGAGGAAGCGCTCGTAGTGGCCCACGTCCAGGTCGGTCTCGGCGCCGTCGTCGGTGACGAACACCTCGCCGTGCTGGAACGGGTTCATCGTGCCGGGGTCCACGTTGAGGTACGGGTCCAGCTTCTGCATGGTGACCCGCAGCCCGCGCGACTTCAGGAGCCGGCCGAGGCTCGAAGCGGTGAGGCCTTTGCCCAGACTGGAGGCGACGCCGCCAGTAACGAAAAGGTGCTTGGTACTCGCGGCGGATGCCAAAGTGTTGCTCCCGTGGGTTGAGTGGCTACGGCGGGCTCGGAGGAGCCAGAGCGGCCGTGCGGCGGTCCGGTTCCGAGGCGGTGGGATCATCGCTTCGGTCCGCCCGGACATCCACGGGGCACCAGGATAACAGGCCCCCGCGGAACCACATCCGCAGAACACCTTTCCCGGGGCCGCTGTTCCCACCGCGACCTGCGGCGATCCCGGGGGCCAGGGGAAGGCGCCCCCGCGGCGGCGGCCGTGTCGTGTGCGTCACGGTCGCGCAAACGCCCGCCGGAAGGGGCTTCCCGGCCGCCGCCGCTCCTTCCGGCTCCGCCCCCGCTCCGCGACGAACACCACAGGCCCCACCCGTCGCTCGGTCCCGTCCGGCGGGGGCCGCGCCCCGGTCCCCGCCCAGTGCGTACGACCGCCCTGGCCGACGGGCCCCGAGAGGACCCGCCGCGAAGGGCGCGAAGGAACACGCAGGTTCCCGCCGAGCGCGTACGACCGCCCCGGCGGGGCCGAGAGGACCCGCCGCGAAGGGCGCGAAGAGCCCCACGGGGGCGCGCACCACCACCCCCGCCCGAGAAGGCCGTGCCCCGGCGGGGCCGGCCGGTCAGGCGGGGAAGTCCCCGGCGCGGCCCAGGTAGGCCGGGGGCGCCTTGTCCAGGCGCTCGCCCGTCCAGTCGCCCAGGGCGGCGGCCGCCGACAGGCTCACGCCCGTGTGCAGGCCGCTGCGGTGCAGCAGGTACAGCAGGTCCTCGGTGGCGATGTTGCCGGTCGCGGCGGGCGCGAACGGGCAGCCCCCGAACCCGCCCACGCTGGAGTCCAGCACCCGCACCCCGGCCTCCGCCGCCGCCCAGGCGTTGGCGTAGCCGGTGTTGCGGGTGTTGTGGAAGTGGCAGCGCAGCGTGCGCCCGCCGGCGACGGCGGCCACCGCCCCCACGAGTTCGGTGACCTGGCGGGGCACGCCCACGCCGATGGTGTCGGCCAGCGCGATCTCCACCGCCGAGGTGTCGGCGACGCGCCGCACCACCTCCACCACCCGTTCCGTGGACACCTCCCCGTCGAAGGGGCAGCCGAACGCCGTCGACACGGTGACGCTCAGCGGGACGCCGGTGCCCTCCAGGGCCCGGTCGATGTCGGCCAGCGCGTCGAGCATCCCGTCGACGGTGGTGCCCTGGTTGCGCACGCAGAACCCGTCGGTGGCGGGCACCGCGACGTTCACCTCCGACACCGCGGCCTCGAGCGCCCGGTCCAGGCCGCGCCGGTTGAGGACCAGCCCGATGTGGGAGACGCCCGGGGCGCGACGCACGCCCTTCATGATCTCCTCGGCCCCGGCCATCTGCGGGACCCTCTTGGGGTTGACGAAGCTGACGGCCTCGATACGGCGCAGTCCCGCGTCGGCGGCCCGGTCGATCATCGCGATCCGGTCCTCGACCGAGAGCACCTTCGCCTCGTTCTGCAGCCCGTCGCGCGGCCCCACCTCGACGATCTCGACGTGCTCGCCGCCCGCCGGCCCCCGGTCGTCCACGGTCATGTCCGTCCCCTCCCACGCGCCCGTGCGTTCGCGCACAGGCTAGCCCAGGGGGCCGCGGGCCCCGGGAGGCGGGGCCGGTCGGCCCGCGGTCAGCGCAGGGCGAGGGCGGGGCGGATCTCCCAGGTCGTCCAGACCGGGCGGTAGCCCATGCGGTGCCAGAACGGGCCCGACAGCGGGTTCATGGCGGCGTAGTTGAGCACCGAGACGCCCACCCCGTGGCTGTCCAGGGCCTGGTGGGCCTGGCCGACCAGGGCGGTGCCGATGCCGTTGCCGCGTTCGGCGGCGGTGACCACGCCGTAGCCGATGTGCGCGATCGGGCGCGCCTTGACCAGGGACTTGGCCCAGCGGGACCGCTCGGGCGGGGACACCCACAGCAGGCCCACGGCGCGGCCGCGCCGCTCGGCCAGCCAGATCCAGGAGCGGTCCCGCTCCAGGGCGCGGGCGGCCACCTTGCGGGTCTGCTCGGCGGTGTCGGGCTGGAGGAAGACGCCGCCGAAGTGCTGCTCGTAGCGGTGCTCCTCCATGAGGAGGCCCACCACCTGGGTGAGGTCGCTGCGGTCGGCCAGGCGGATGGTGACGTCGCGCGGCGGCAGCGACGGTGGCACGCCGCGGCGGCGCTGGCGCGCGGCGAGCACGGTGTAGGGCTGCAGGCCGTGGCGCTGGAGCGGGATGATGCCGCAGACGTCGCGGGCGGGCCAGCTCACCAGGGCGGCCGACTCCGAGCCGGTGCCGGTGGGCAGGTCCTCCAGCTGGTCGCGCCAGCTGGTGAGCAGCGAGTCCAGGGCGCGGGAGGGCTCGGGGCCGCCGACGATGGGGGTCAGCCAGTGCTGGTCGGGCACGCCCCAGATCCGGCCGACCTCGCCGGGCTGGTACCAGGTGTAGTGCATGGCGCCCGCCGCGACCGTGCGGCCGTCCTCGTCGCTGACGGTCAGCAGGGGGTAGGAGTCGGCGGCGAAGCTCACCGGTTCGGGCAGCAGGGGGTCCGCGGCCGCCCAGCGCTGGGCGGCGGACCGCACCAGCGGGTCGAGGCCCGCATCGCCTCCGGGCGACTCATCATGTCGCACCCGGGCGACATAACCGCTCATCCACCCCTCCCCTAGCGGGTCTCACGTGTCCGCCCCCGCCGTCGTGCCGCCCCGACGACGGGCGGGACGAAACGACCGTACCGCCTCAGAGTCGGACGGGGGAACGATACAGCCGACCGACACCGAAAGTTCACCCTCGGTGGTGGCATCCGCCCGATCTGTGGCCCTCCTCCGCGCCGACGCGGACGTGGACGCTGACCACCGTAACCGATCGAAGGTCACTCTCAGGTGGCGGGGCGGTCAATCCGGCGACACGGAATCCCGTCGTGACACGGGATCGCGCCGCCCGGGCGCCGCGGGGGTCACTCCTGGGCGACCCCGCCCTCGGCGACGGTGGTGTTGCGGCCCTGGTTGACGATCGTGGGCTCGCCGCCCGCGAAGGAGATGGTGTTGTCCACTCCGACCAGCACGATCTTGTCGGCCGAGCCCACGTCGACGGTGGAGCCGCGGCCGGTGGCGCGGACCACGCCGCAGGACCCGTCGAGCACCACGACGGCGTCGTCGGCCGAGACCACGACCTCGCGCCCCTCGCACTCCTCGTGGATCTCGGAGCCGTCGTCCACGACGATGAGCACGTCGTGGGCGTCGACGTTCTCCTCGGGGATCGTGACGGCGTCGGACCCGGGCGGCAGGTCGGGGCCCTCGATCTGCTCGCGGCCGAAGGCCAGGCCGCACCCGGTCAGCATGGTGCCCAGCAGCACGGCGCCGCCGGCGACCACCTGGAGTCGAGCCCTCATCGTTTCCCCCACACCCGGATTCATCCGGCAATTGCGACATACATCCTGCGCAAGACCAAGATTATGTCACGCGGAGGTAACTACGCGACCCTATCGTTGCCCCACCGTATCCGGACCGAGACCGACCGGGGCGGGAAGCCCCACGGCTCAGGGGGTCCCGGCCGCGTCCATGCCCCGCAACTCCCGCTTGAGCTCCCCGATCTCGTCCCGCAGCCGGGCCGCCAGCTCGAACCGCAGGTCCGCCGCCGCCTGGTGCATCTGCCCGCTCAACTGGTCGATGAGGCCCGCCAGCTCGGCCCGCGGCATGTTCGCCGCGTCCACGCCCCGCTCGCCCAGCGCCGGGACCGGGGCCTTGGCCGCCGCGCCCGCACCGCGGTACCCGCTCGCCATCAGCTCCTCGGTGTCCACGTCCTCCCGGTTCAGGGAGTCCAGGATGTCCGCGATCTGCTTGCGCAGCGGCTGCGGGTCGATACCGTGCTCGGTGTTGTACGCCAGCTGCTTCTCGCGGCGCCGGGTGGTCTCCTCGATCGCCGCCCGCATCGAGTCGGTGACGTTGTCCGCGTACATGTGCACCTGGCCCGCGACGTTGCGCGCCGCCCGGCCGATGGTCTGGATCAGGGAGGTCTCCGACCGCAGGAAGCCCTCCTTGTCCGCGTCCAGGATCGCCACCAGCGACACCTCGGGCAGGTCCAGGCCCTCCCGCAGCAGGTTGATGCCGACCAGCACGTCGAACTCGCCGACCCGCAGCTCCCGCAGCAGCTCCACCCGGCGCAGCGTGTCCACCTCGCTGTGCAGGTACCGCACCCGGATGCCCAGCTCCGCGAAGTAGTCGGTGAGGTCCTCGGCCATCTTCTTGGTCAGCGTGGTGACCAGCACCCGCTCCGAGCGCTCGGCCCGCACCCGGATCTCGTGCACCAGGTCGTCGATCTGCCCCTCGGTGGGCTTGACCAGTACCTCCGGGTCCACCAGGCCGGTCGGCCGGATGACCTGCTCCACCACGTCGCCCGCGCTCTGGCGCAGCTCGTAGCGGCCCGGGGTCGCCGACAGGTACACCGTCTGCCCGATCCGCCCGACGAACTCCTCCCACTTCAGCGGCCGGTTGTCCAGCGCCGACGGCAGCCGGAAGCCGTGGTCCACCAGGGTCCGCTTGCGGGAGGCGTCGCCCTCGTACATCGCCCCGATCTGCGGGACCGTCACGTGCGACTCGTCCAGCACGAGCAGGAAGTCGTCGGGGAAGTAGTCCAGCAGCGTGTTGGGCGCGCTGCCCGGGGGGCGCTCGTCGAAGTGCCGCGAGTAGTTCTCGATGCCCGAGCACGTCCCCAGCTGGCGGATCATCTCCAGGTCGTGGGTGGTGCGCATGCGCAGCCGCTGCGCCTCCAGCAGCTTGCCCTGGCCCTCCAGCTCCGCGAGCCGCTCGCCCAGCTCCGCCTCGATCGTCTGCACCGCCCGCGCGGTGCGCTCCTCGCCGGCCACGTAGTGCGAGGCGGGGAAGATGAACATCTCCTCGCTCTCCCCCAGCACCTCCCCGGTCAGCGGGTGCAGGGTGAGCAGCCGCTCGACCTCGTCACCGAACATCTCGATGCGGATCGCCAGCTCCTCGTACACCGGGATGATCTCGATCGTGTCACCGCGCACCCGGAACGTGCCCCGCGTGAACGCCATGTCGTTGCGGGTGTACTGCATCTCCACCAGGCGCCGCAGCAGGTCGTCGCGGTCCACCTCCATGCCCACCGACAGCTGCGCCATCCGGTCCACGTACTCCTGCGGCGTGCCCAGGCCGTAGATGCACGACACCGACGCCACCACGATCGTGTCCCGGCGGGTGAGCAGCGAGTTGGTCGCCGAGTGGCGCAGCCGCTCCACCTCGTCGTTGATCGAGGAGTCCTTCTCGATGTAGGTGTCGCTCTGGGGGACGTACGCCTCGGGCTGGTAGTAGTCGTAGTACGACACGAAGTACTCGACGGCGTTGTTCGGCAGCATCTGCCGCAGCTCGTTGGCGAACTGCGCGGCCAGCGTCTTGTTGGGCTGCATCACCAGGGTCGGCCGCTGCAGCTGCTCCACGGTCCAGGCGACCGTCGCCGTCTTGCCGGTACCGGTCGCGCCCAGCAGCACCGTGTGCGGGTCGCCGCCGCGCACCCGCCGGGTGATCTCCTCGATCGCCTTGGGCTGGTCGCCCGCCGGACGCATGTCCGAGACCACCTCGAACGGGTTCTCACTGCGCTTGATCTCGGTGACCGGTCGCACGTCGCCCTCATCCCCTCGTCGCCCGGGGCCCGACCCCGCACACGGGCCCCCGTCCCCCTAACGCTACCGACCGCCCAGGACATCCCGCGGCCGGAGGCCGACGCGCCTCCCCCGCGGCACCGGCGGCCGGACCGTCCGTCCACAGCCCGCCGAAGACCCCTGACCGGGCGGGGATCCCGGGGTTACCATCGAAATCAGCGCACTGTACCCCCGGAAACCGTGCCCCCGGAATAGAGGTGCCAGCCGTGTCCCACCCCTCCCGACCCACCTTCGATCCGACCCTGCCGCGCCGGACGATCGCCCGTCTGCACGCCCACCCCGAGCGGCTGCTGCCGGATTCGGTCGGCCCCTCCTCACGGCTCACCTGGCGCCGCGGCGCCGCCCTCACCGCCGCCGGCGGCGCCTCCCTGGCCGCGCTCGCCCTGCTCGTGCCCGGTGCGGCCACCCCGCTCATCGCCCTGCTGTGCCTCATCGTCACCGCCGTCGTCCTGGGCCTGGTCTCCGACCGGGGCTCGCTCGCCGACGACTGGGCCGACCTGCTCATGCACGGCTTCTGGGCGCTGCCGCTGTCCGCCGCCGCCGTCCTGACCGGCCACCTGGTCCTGGGCAACGCCCTGGAACCCCTGGCCGCCGCCGTCCCCGGCAGCGCCTCCGCCGCCGCCCTCTACCTGGCCGTCGCCGGGGGCGGGGCCGGCGCGATCATGCGCCCGGGCATGCTGCCCCGGCTGGCCTCGGAGAACCGCCGCCGGTACGTGCTGCCCGAGGACTTCGGCCGCCCCTACAGCTACGCCACCCGGCACGAGGAGCCCGAGGCCCACCTCTTCGCCCGCCTGCAGCAGGCCACCGACCGCGTCGAGGAGGGCACCCGCGTGCTGGGCGCCTCCTTCGACGCCGCCCACACCCTGCCGCTGCTCCGCGAGGAGGAATGGCGCATGTCGCAGGAGCTGCTGCGGCTGCGCGCCCTGCGCCGCGAGCTGGTCCAGCGCAAGCGGGAGGCGGTGTCCCGGCAGGTCACCCGGGCCCTGCAGCCGCAGGAGGAGGCGGTGGCCCGCGCCCACGCCGCCCTGGCCGAACGCATCGGCGTCCTGGCCGACTACGGCGAGCGCGTCCACGCCGCGGTGACCGCCCACCGCGAGTGGGAGCAGTGCCAGGCCATCGCCGACCGCGCCGCCGAGTACGCCGACCTGGCCCTGAGCACCGCGCGCGGCGCCATGCAGACCGACGAGATCGACGACAGCCTGCTCAGCGTGCGGGCCGCCCACTCGGTCCGGGAGGAACTGGTGCGCGAGGCCGTGGACGCCGGGTCCTCCCTGTCGGCGGCGCTTCACCCCGAGGCCGGGCAGACCCGCCGCGAGCCCCTGGACATCCCCCGACCACGTCAGGCCCGGTCCCCCGAACCCGCGGCCCCGCAGCCGACGGAGGACTGAGGCCGTCCGCACCCGCCCCCGCGCACGGACGCCGGGGCGCGCTCCGCCCTGCCCGGCCGAGGGCCGTGCGCGCGGCCGGTAGCGGCCATTCCCGTTTTCCGGGCCCCGCCCCCGGACATCATGGGGGCATCCCACCCCGAGGCCGCCCCCGCTCCGGCACCCCGTCCCCCGACCGACCTCAACGCCGAGGCGGCCCATGCACGCTCGTCCCACGCCCAACCCCGACCACGACCCCGGCTCCGCGCCCCCGCCCGGAACACCGCGGCCCGGACCGCACCGGCCCCGGAGCGTCGACGAACGCGTCGCCGCGCTCGCGGCCGCCCCCTACCTGTACCCCCACCCCGACCCCGTCGGCGGCGGGCCGCCCGGGACCTGGCCGGAGACCCCCTACCTGCTCCTCCTCCAGGAGGCCACCGACAGCGCCGCCGAGGCCGAGCGCGTCCTCGCCCCCGACCCGGACGCCGCGTGGGCGACCGGGCTGATGCGCCGGGCGGAGTGGGCGCAGGTCTACGCGGCCCACGTCATCCGGATCCTCGTCCCCGACCCGGACACGGAGATCCCCTTCTCCGAGGAGGACCGGCCGGAGGAGGCCGAGGAGGCCGTCCGCCTGGGCGCGCCGGCCCGGCGGGCCGCCCAAGAGCCCGACCGGTACGGCGCCGCCTACCTGGACCGGGTCCGGGAGCTGCGGCGGGGGATCGAGGCGCACGGGACCGCCGCTGAGGACGCCGTGGCGGACGGAGGACCGCGCGCACCGCGCGAGCACGCCGACGCGCGGCCGCGCGGGGCCGGCGGGATCCCCGCCCTGCTCCCCGGCCCGGTCCGGCGCGCACGGGCCCGGCCGTCGTCCCGGGCGGCCACCGCGCTCACGGGCCTGGTCCTGGTGCCCGCCGGACTGTCCGCCCTCTCCCAGCCGTACGCCACCGTGCACCTGGCGATCGTGTGCGGGGCCGCCGTGGGCGCCTTCATCGTGTGGAGCAATCTGCGGTACGACCCCGGGACCTCGCGCCTGTACCTGGCGGGCGTCGCCCTGGTCGGCCTCCTCGTCGGCGGCGCGCTGGCCGACCACCTCCACGGCGCACTGGCGCTCCTGTTCGCGCGGCTCGCCCCGCAGGCCTCCGCCGCCGCACCGGGGGACGCCGTCACCGCCGGACTGTACGGTCTGGCCGCGCTGGTCTGCTGGGTCCTCGCCGCGACCGGCGCCGGCGGCCTGCACGCGCGGGCCGAGCAGGCACCGCCGTAGGGGCCGGGCCGCTCCACCCGACCCGCCGACGGGCGGACGCCCCCGCGTCCGCCCTCCCCACCCCGACCCCGAGGCGACCCCCATGCGAGCCCGCACCGCACCCGGCCCCGCGGCCCCGGGGCGCCCCCGTGCCCGGCCGGGCGCCACCGCGCCGGTGCCCGGTCAGGACGCCCTGGCCAGCAGCTCCTCCCACACCTGCGCGACCCGCTCCGTGAGCTGCTCCCGGGTCCCGGAGTTGTCCACCACCAGGTCCGCCGCCGCCAGCCGGGTCTCCCGGTCGGCCTGCGCCCGGATCCGCGCCCACACCTGTTCAGGGTCCATGCCCCGGCTCCGGACCACCCGGTCCACCCGCACCTCGTCGGGGGTGTCGACGACCACCACCACGTCGTACAGCGACTCCAGGCCGTTCTCCACCAGCAGCGGCACGTCGTACACCACCACCGGGGCGCCGGCCGCCTCGGCGCGCGCCATCAGCTCCGCGCTGCGCTCGCCCACCAGCGGGTGCACGATGGCGTTGAGCCGTGCCAGCCGCGCCTCGTCGGCGAACACGATCTCCCCCAGCCGGGGCCGGTCCAGGCTCCCGTCCGGGGCGAGCACGCCCTCCCCGAACTCCTCGACCACCGCCGCCAGGCCCGGTGTGCCGGGCTCCACCACCTCGCGGGCGATCGCGTCGGCGTCGATCACCACGGCCCCGTGCTCGGCCAGTTCCGCGGAGACCGCGCTCTTACCCGAGCCGATCCCCCCTGTGAGTCCCACTTTCAGCATGTCACGACCCTAGTGACCGCCGCCCTTCCACCGCCCCCCACCCCCCGGAGACCCCGTGACCGCACCCCGGCCGACCGTCCGCCCCGGCCTTCCCCCGGACCGGGTCGCCCGGCTGACCGCCCGGCTCGACGGCCTGGCCGCCCCCTCCCGGGCGCTCGACCCGCCCGACCCGGTCCGCGCCCACCTGTGGACGGCCGGCGTCCACATGTACGCGGCCGCCCTCGCCCTGCTCGTCCCGGCGCCCTCCTGGGCCGGCGGGCTCCTGCTGGGCCTGGGGGCGGCGGGCTGCGCGGGCGCGGTCGCCGTGTACGCCCGGCCCCGGACGTTCTCCCCCGCGCTGGGCGGACCGCGGTGGGCGGCCCCGGTCCTGTTCACCGCCCTGGGCCTCTGTCTGGCCGCGGCCTGCGCCGCGGCCGCCCACCTGCTGTACCTCTCCGTCCGGGAGCTGATCGCGGGCCCCGGGGCCGGAGCCGCCCTGCTCTCGGCCGTCCTCGCCGTCGCCGCCCTGGCCGGCGCCCGCCACTGGTCCCGGGAACGGCGGTCCGTCCACGGGGTCGACCACATCACCCCCCACCTGCTGCCCGCCACTCCGTGGGTGCCCGCCGCCGAGGAGCCCGGCGGCCTGCGCGCCACCCGCCCGCTGCACCCGCGCGAGCAGGCGCTGGCCGACCTGCGCGCGTGCGTCGACGCCTTCGACGAGCTGAAGCGCACCGGAGCGCCCCTGCCCGGTGCCGGCGGCGTCCTGGGCCGCCTGCGCGACCACGAGTGGCGGGCCGGCCGCATCATGCTGCTGCGCCGCCGCCGGATCCGCCGCGACCTGGCCCGCGGCCCCCTGCCCGGCCCTGATCCGTACGCCGCGGAGGCCGCCGTCCTGGCGCCCCTGGCCCGTGCCGCCCTCCAGGCCCACCGGGCCGTCCTCGCCGCCCGCGGCCGGAGGGCGACGGGCCGTACGGTGCACGCTCTCACCGCCGAGCGCGACAAGCGCCTGCGCAGGCTCCACCCGCGCATCGAGCGCATCCTGCGCTGGAGCCGGGCCGCACCCGCGAAGCCCCGGCCCTACGAGCCCGCCCGCCCGCTCGTCCGCCTGCTGTACGCGGTGGCGGGGCTGGCGGCACTCGGCGCCGCCTGGGCCGCCCTGCTGTACCCCGCCGCGGGAACGGTGCTGCTCTTCGCCTCGGGCCCCGTCGTGTCGGCCTGCGTCCTGCTGTGGGTGCGCCTGCGCCACGCCGAACGCTGGACGCCGAAGCGGATGGCCGGGATGCTCCTGGCCTCGGGCTACATCACCGCGATGCTGTCCTGGGGGTTGTACGAGCTGTGGGAGACGATCGCGTGGTGGGTCGCCCCCGGGCTCTTCTTCGTCGCGCGGGGCGACGCGACGGTGGCCTTCTACCTGTACCTGGTCGCGTTCTTCTGCTGGTTCCTGGCCCTGACCGGATGGGGGCGCGCCCACCCCCTCAACCGGAGGTGACCGCCGCCAGCTCCTTGCGCATGTGCACCATCACCAGGTGGTCGGCGACCCGCTCCCGGTGCGTCACCGCGTAGCCCGCACGCCGGTACAGGAGCTGGTTCTGCGCGCTCTGCGCCCCGGTGAACAGGGTCAGCGCCGCCAGGTCGGGCCGCAGGCCCCGCAGGTCCTCCTCCATCCGCTCCAGCAGCGCGGCCGCCACCCCGCGCCGCCGCCGGTCCGGGGCCACCGCCAGCCGGCCCACCACCCCGGTGGTGCCGGTGACCTGCGCGCGCACCGCGCCGATGATCCGGTGCCCCTCGACGGCCTTGAGCACCAGGGACCCGGGGTCGGCCAGCAGCCGCTCCACCCGCTCCAGGGTCTCGGTCAGCGGCAGGATGAACGGGTCCCCGTAGGCCTGGGCCTCGTCGACGAACGCCGCCCGCTGCAGGGTGTGGATCTCCCCCGCGTCGGCGGGGGTGGCCGGGTGGATCTCGAACACGCCGTCTCCTCACACGCCCCGCCCGCCGGGGCACGGCACGAGACTAGCCCGATCGGCCGCGGAGCGGCGCGCTCCCGGCCCCACGGCCCCGCCCCAGGGCACGGCGAAGGGCCGCCCCCTGGTGGGGACGGCCCTTCGTCAGGCTGTCAGGTCCCGCGGACGGGACCCGCCGAACGGTTCACCGAACCGGTCAGGCGTCGCCGCCGGCGAGCTTCTCGCGCAGGGCGGCCAGGGCCTCGTCGGAGGCCAGGGCGCCGCTGGAGGCGGACTCCGAACCGGAACCGGAGCCCTGGGACCCGCCGGTGTAGTCCTCCTCCTCGGCCTCGACCGGGGCGTTGGCCGCCTCGGCCTCGGCCGCGCGGGCCTCCTCGACCTGCTTGCGGTGCGCCTCGAACCGGGCCTGGGCCTCGGCGTAGCTGCGCTCCCACTCGTCGCGCTGGGCCTCGTAACCCTCGAGCCACTCGCCGGTCTCGGCGTCGAAGCCCTCGGGGTACTTGTAGTTGCCCTGCTCGTCGTACTCGGCGGCCATGCCGTACAGGGTGGGGTCGAAGTCCACCTGGTCCGGCGAGACGCTCTCGTTGGCCTGCTTCAGCGAGAGGCTGATGCGGCGGCGGTCGAGGTCGATGTCGATGATCTTGACGAAGATCTCGGTGCCGACCTGGACGACCTGCTCGGGCACCTCGACGTGGCGCTCGGCCAGCTCGGAGATGTGGACCAGGCCCTCGATGCCCTCCTCGACGCGGACGAACGCGCCGAACGGGACGAGCTTGGTGACCTTACCCGGGACGACCTGACCGATCTGGTGGGTCCGGGCGAACTGCTGCCACGGGTCCTCCTGGGTCGCCTTCAGCGACAGGGAGACGCGCTCGCGCTCCATGTCGACGTCCAGCACCTCGACGGTGACCTCCTGGCCCACCTCGACGACCTCGCTCGGGTGGTCGATGTGCTTCCAGGACAGCTCGGAGACGTGCACCAGGCCGTCGACGCCGCCCAGGTCCACGAACGCACCGAAGTTGACGATCGAGGAGACCACACCCTTGCGGATCTGGCCCTTCTGGAGGGTGTTGAGGAACGTCTGGCGGACCTCGGACTGGGTCTGCTCGAGCCAGGCGCGGCGGGACAGGACCACGTTGTTGCGGTTCTTGTCCAGCTCGATGATCTTGGCCTCGAGCTCGCGGCCGACGTACGGCTGCAGGTCGCGGACGCGGCGCATCTCGACCAGGGAGGCGGGCAGGAAGCCGCGCAGGCCGATGTCGAGGATGAGACCACCCTTGACGACCTCGATGACGGTGCCGGTGACGACGCCGTCCTCCTCCTTGATCTTCTCGATCGTGCCCCAGGCGCGCTCGTACTGGGCGCGCTTCTTGGACAGGATCAGACGGCCTTCCTTGTCCTCCTTCTGGAGGACCAGGGCCTCGACCTGGTCGCCGACGGCGACGACCTCACCGGGGTCGACGTCGTGCTTGATCGAGAGTTCCCGGGACGGGATCACACCCTCGGTCTTGTAGCCGATGTCGAGCAAGACCTCGTCTCGATCGACCTTCACGATGGTGCCCTCGACAATGTCACCGTCGTTGAAGTACTTGATGGTCTCGTCGATCGCCGCGAGGAAGGCTTCCTCGGACCCGATGTCGTTGACCGCTACCTGGGGTGTCGAGGTGGCCTCGGTGCTGCTCGTCATTTGTGGGTGGACTCCGGATACGGACAGATTCAGAAGATGGGCACGCCGCAGATCCGAGCCCGCCGATCCGTCATCCTGAAGGAGAGGAACGGTGCCACCGCGGAAAGGAGCCTTCCGCAGCGACCGACCGCCGGGTCCAGAAGCGTGGACTTTGGTGGTGCCGCCCCTCGGCCTCCCTGGCGGGAGACATCAGACGGCGCACGAACCCACAACGCTCCGGCCAGCATATGAGACAAGGGCTTCCTGGTCAATCGGAACCCTGGAGCGCCAACCCGGCGAAGATCGCAATGGCGGCAATGTACCCGAGGCACAGGTGAAGATCAACTAGGCGGCACCGTCACCCGTGAACTGGGTGGACGCCTGACCCCACAGGGGCTCCCGCGGCCCTCCGGACCGATCGGTGCGGTCCGTACGGGGACGGTCACCCGGCATCACCGGACGCCCCCCGCACCGGTTCCGGTCAGTCCGAAGTCGGCCGAGAGCGTGACCGTTTGATGTCCCCGCGGCGCTTCTTCGCGTCCAGCCGGCGCTGCCGCGCCGCCCGGCCCGGACGCGTCGCCCTGCGCTCGCGCGGCGGCGGCGCGATCGCCTCCGCCAGCAGCGCGGCCATCCGCTCCCGCGCCTCCGCCCGGTTGCGGGCCTGGGACCGGTGCGTCTGCACCGACACCGTCAGCACCCCGTCCACCAGGCGCCCCGCCAGCCGCTCCAGGGCGCGCTCGCGCCGGGTCCGACCCAGCGCCGCGCACCCCGCCACGTCCAGCGACAGCGACACCCGGGTGTCGGAGGTGTTGACGTGCTGCCCGCCCGGCCCCGACGAGCGGGAGAACCGCCACGCCAGGGCATCGGCGGGGACGGTGACCGGCCCCACGACCAGACCGCCGTCCCCGGCGGCTCCCGTGTTCACGTCACCGTCCCCCTCCCCCGCTAGTGCGCGGCGTCGTGCCAGCTGCGTCCGCCGCCGACCGACACGGCCAGCGGAACACGCAGATCATAGGCGGTGCTCATCTCGTGGCGCACGAGGTTTTCCACCGCCTCCCGCTCGCCCGGGGCGACCTCCACCACGAGCTCGTCGTGCACCTGCAGCAGCACCCGGGAGGCGGCCCCGCTCTCGGCCAGCGCCGCGTCCACCTGGAGCATCGCCACCTTGATGATGTCGGCGGCCGACCCCTGGATGGGCGCGTTGAGCGCCATCCGCTCGGCCATCTCCCGCCGCTGCCGGTTGTCGCTGGTCAGGTCCGGCAGGTACCGGCGCCGCCCCAGGATGGTCTCGGTGTACCCCACCCTGCGGGCCTCCTCCACCACCGCGTTCAGGTAGTCGCGCACCCCGCCGAACTCGGCGAAGTAGTCCTCCATGAGCTTCTTCGCCTCCTCCGGCGTGATGCCCAGCTGCTGCGACAGCCCGTAGGCGCTCAGCCCGTACGCCAGCCCGTAGCTCATCGCCTTGATCCGCGACCGGGCCTCGCCGTCGACGTCCCCCACCTCGATGTCGAACACCTGCGCCGCCATCTGCGCGTGGAAGTCGTAGCCGCTGTTGAACGCGTCGATCAGCGCCTTCTCCTGCGACAGGTGCGCCATGATCCGCAGCTCGATCTGGCTGTAGTCCGCGGTGAGCAGCTCCTGGTACCCCTCCCCCACCACGAACGCCCGCCGGATGCGCCGCCCCACGTCGGTGCGCACCGGGATGTTCTGCAGGTTGGGATCGGTGGAGCTGAGCCGCCCGGTCGCCGCCACCGTCTGGTTGAACGTCGTGTGGATGCGCCCGTCGTCGGCGACCGTCTTGATGAGCCCCTCGACCGTGGTCCGCAGCTTGGTCTGGTCGCGGTGGTGCAGCAGCACCCCCGGCAGCTCGTTGTCGGTCTGGGCCGCCAGCCACGTCAGCGCGTCCGCGTCGGTGGTGTACCCCGTCTTGATCTTCTTGGTCCGCGGCAGCCCCAGGTCCTCGAAGAGCACCTGCTGCAACTGCTTGGGCGAACCCAGGTTGAACTCCCGGCCCACGATCTCGTGCGCCCGCTCCACCGCCGCCCGCGCCGCCGACGCGAACTCGCCCTGCAGCTCCTCCAGATAGGCGCGGTCGGCCGCGATCCCGGCCCGCTCCATGCGCGCCAGCACCGGCACCAGCGGCAGCTCCACCCCGCTCAGCAGGTGCGCGCCGCCGCGCTTGTCGACCTCGGCCGCCAGCACCGCCGCCAGGTCCCGGGTGGCCGCCGCCCGCACCGCCAGGGCCTGCCAGCGGCCGGTGGACCCGCCACCGTCCAGGTCCAGCGCGAGCTGGTCGCCGGGGGCCTCCTCCTCCAGCTCCCGCCCCAGGTACTTGCGGCACAGGTCGACCAGGTCGAACCGGCGCTGCCCCGGCTGCACCAGGTACGCGGCCAGCGCGGTGTCGCTCACCACCCCGCCCAGGTCCCAGCCGTGGGCGCCCAGCGCCAGCAGCGCCCCCTTGTACTCGTGCACCGCCACCGGCCGCTCCGGGTCGGCCAGGAACGCCGCCAGCGCCTCGGTGTCCGCGGCGTCCATCAGCGCCGGGTCCACCGACACCGCCGCACCCGACGCCACCGCGATGGACAGCCCGTCCACCCGGCCGGTGCCGGCGCCCCACGCCCCCTCCAGGGCCAGGCCGGCCGGCGCCGCCGCGGTGACGTCGTCGGCGGCCGCGTGCTCGGTCAGCCAGGCCGCCAGCGTCCCGGTCCCGGCCACCGTCAGGTCGACCTCGAAGCCCTCGCCCGCCGGGGCCTCCGCGGCGGCCTCCTCCAGGGCCACCACCGCGTACAGGCGCTCACGCAGGTTGGACGCGAACTCCAGGTTGTCGAACAGGGCGTCCACCCCCGCCCGGTCCGCCCGCCCCAGCAGCAGGTCGTCCAGACCCACCCCCAGGTCCACGTCGGTGGCCAGCAGGTTGAGCCGCTGGTTGCGCAGCACGTCGTCCAGGTGGTCGCGCAGGTTCTGCCCGGCCTTGCCGCCGATCTCGTCGATGTGCTCGACCAGCCCGTCCAGCGAGCCGTACTTGACGATCCACTTCGCCGCCGTCTTGGGGCCCACCCCGGGCACGCCCGGCAGGTTGTCGGCCTTCTCCCCCACCAGCGCCGCCAGGTCGCGGTACCGCTGCGGGGACACCCCGTACTTCTCCTCCACCGCCGCCGGGTCCATCCGGCGCAGGTCCGACAGGCTCTTGCCCGGGTACAGCACCGTGCACGAATCGGTGACCAGCTGGAACGCGTCCCGGTCGCCGGAGGCGATCAGCACCTCCGCGCCCGCCTCGCCGCCCATACGGGCCAGCGTCGCGATGACGTCGTCGGCCTCGAAGCCCGGCGAGGACAGGTTGGCCACCCCGATGAGCCGCATCAGCTCCTGGGTGAGCGGCACCTGGGAGGGGAACTCCGGCGGCGTCTCCGAACGCCCGTCCTTGTACTCGGCGTACTCCTCGTGCCGGAACGTGGGCCCCGACAGGTCCCACGCCACCGCGACATGGGTGGGCTCCTCGTCTCTGAGCAGCTTCACCAGCATCGACGCGAAGCCGTACACGGCGTTGGTCGACTGCCCGGTGCTCGTGCCGAACTTGTCCACCGGCAGCGCGAAGAACGCGCGGAAGGCCATCGAGTGGCCGTCCAGGAGGAGAAGGCGGGGACGTCCGCCGGCCTGCGATGTCTCGGGGGTCTCACGATTGGTCACCACAGATGAATCCTAGGATGCGACGCGGACACTTCGACGACCGAAAGGCGGAACACCATGGACCCCGAGATGCGGAAGCTGCTCGCCGACGGCGGCCTGTCCGAGCGCATGGGCATCGAGATCACCGAGGCCTCCGCCGAACGCGTCGTCGGGCGCATGCCCGTCAAGGGCAACACCCAGCCCTTCGGCCTCCTGCACGGCGGCGCCTCCTGCGTCCTGGCCGAATCCCTGGGATCCATCGGATCCACCCTCCACGCCCAGCAGTTCGGCAAGGTCGCCGTCGGCATCGAGATCAACGCGACCCACCACCGCTCGGCCACCGACGGACACGTGACCGGCGTCGCCACCCCCGTCCACCTCGGCCGCACCCTGGCCACCTGGGACATCACCATCACCGACGACCAGGACCGCAAGGTGTGCACGTCCCGCCTCACCTGCATGCTGCGGGAACTGCCGAACAACTGAAAATACGGCCGACCGAAAACAGGGCGCCTTCACAACACTGTGAAGTCGCCCTGTAACCCGACCGCAAAGTTCGACGCTCGGACCCCTGCCCGCGCACCGCCGCGACACTTTGTCACCCCGCGCCCACCCAGGCAGAACCACCGTCCAGACGATGCCCGGGATGACTACAGAGCCATAACAGCCTGACGGCGAGTCGGCACCAACGCGCATTCCACGCTTTCGAACCATGAACTTCCGTGATTAAGCTCCGCTAACGCTCTCGATTAAGTCATGCCACACATCGCGGGCATCAGGGCGCAAGAGCACCATCCGGCACGGCTGCACCACGCAGCACGTGCTCGCCGGTTGAACGGAGTGACCACATCATGGCAAGCAAGAAGGTCCTAGGCCTCACTGCCGCAACCGCGGCCCTGGTACTGGGGCTGACCGCGTGTGGCGGCGGTGAGGATGGAAACGGCGGCGGCGACAGCGCCGGCGGCGGCGAAGCCTTCCAGTTCGGCATCCTCTACCCCCAGACCGGCAGCCTCGCCTTCCTCGGCCCGCCCCAGCTGGCCGGTGCCGAGTACGCGATCCAGGAGATCAACGCGGCCGGCGGCATCCTCGGCACCGAGGTCCCCGCCCCCACCCAGGGCGACGAGGCCGGCGACGCCGCCCAGGCCAACGAGGCCGCCAACTCGCTCGTCTCCGACGGCGTCAACGCCGTCATCGGCGCCGCCGCCTCCGGCATGACCCAGGCGACCTACGACACCATCACCGGTTCGCAGATCGTCCAGTGCTCCGGCTCCAACACCGCCCCGGACCTCACCGACATCGACGACGGCGGCTACTACTTCCGCACCGCCCCCAGCGACCTGCTCTCCGGCCCGGTCATGGCGCGCAAGATCGTCGAGGACGGCCACCAGAGCATCGCCATCGTCTCCCGCGCCGACGACTACGGCGCCGGCTACGCGGGCGGCCTCCAGACCGAGCTGGAGAACCTGGGCGCCGAGGTCGTGGCCAACGAGACCTACGACCCCGACACCACCACCTTCAGCTCCGTGGTCAGCGCCGTCAACGACGCCGAGGCCGACGCCGTCGCCCTGATCTCCTTCGAGGAGGGCGCCCAGGTCATCGCCGAGCTCCTGGAGACCGGCACCGAGGGCGACCAGCTCTACATCACCGACGGCCTCAACAGCCCCGAGCTGGGCACCTCCGTCAACGAGAGCGACCCCGAGATCGTCACCGGCATCACCGGTGTCGCGCCCGGCGCCGACAACGAGGCGTTCAACGACAGCCTGGCCGAGTTCGCCCCGGACCTGGAGACCTTCCAGTTCGGCCCGCAGGTCTTCGACTGCGTCACCGTGATCGCCCTGGCCGCCGAGGCCGCCGGCAGCATCGCCCCGGCCGACTACGTCGCCGAGCTGCCCAACGTCAGCGCCCCCGAGGGCACCGAGTGCACCACCTTCGCCGAGTGCCGCGACCTGCTCGCGGACGGCGAGGAGATCAACTACCAGGGCGCCAGCGGCAACATCGACTTCGACGACAACGGCGACCCGACCTCCGCGACCTTCCAGATCTTCCACTTCGGCGAAGAGGGATACGAGACCCTCGGCTTCGAGGAGTACTCGGTCAACGAGTAACACCACCACCCACCACCCCCCAAGCGCCCCGGGCCCCAGGCCCGGGGCGCTCCCCATTCCCCCACCCACCCGAGGGCATCACAGCACTCCCGCCGCAGGGGACCCCCCTGGGGGCCAGCCACACCCGGAGGGCATCGCACCCCCTCCGCCCCAACGGGTCTCCTCCCCCGCCCGGGAGCGGCCACATCCGGAGGGCATCGCGCCTCCTCCGCCGCAGGGGGTTTCCCACCCGACTTGGGTGGCCCGCCATAGCCGTGTCAGGCCAGTGGAGCCCCCGGCCCCAGGGGGTCTTCGCCGAGGTAGTTGTAGGTTTCCAAGAGGCCGGCCGCTTGGGAACGGCGGTCCGCGCCGGGTGGGCCCGGCCCCGGCCGCAATCGGTGTCCGGCAGACCGGCAGGCGGGTGCGTTGGGCGCACGTGGCGGGTGGTGGGGGTGTGACTGCCGGAGCCGGGTGCACACGGAGCGCGCACACCCGCACCGCCTGGAAAGGTTGGGGGCGCCGGCGGCGGTGCGAGCGCTCCACGCTGTCGCCTACTCCCGCGGATGACCGCGGTACCGGTCAGTGCCGGGGGTGAAAGCCGCACGTTTCTGCGGCCTTGGCCCCAGACCGGGCACAAGACCGCGCACCTCCACCGCAGAGGGTGAAGGCCGCGCATACCCGCGACATCAACCTGTGGGGGGTTGGGAGGAAGAACCGCAACCCCGCCCCAGAGGGTATGGCCGCACGCAACCTCAGCCCCAGCCCCAGCCCGGGCACAAGACCGCGCTTCTCCACCCCGAGGGGTGAAGGCCACGGGTACCCGCAGCATCAGCCAGCAGGGGGAAGGCAGAACCGCGACCCCACCCCAGAAGGTGCCGCCACGCGTACCCACAGCACCGACCACTGCGGCCCCGGAAAACCACCCCCCACAACAAAGGAGGCGGAGCCCTCAGGCCCCGCCTCCCCACTACTCCCCGGCCGGTCTTACAACCCCCCGACCGGTCCCCCGGTCAGTCCTTCTTCCCGAGGGTCCCCAGGTACAGCTCGATGACATTCGGGTCGTTCAACAGGTCCGCACCCGTACCCGTGTACGCGTTGCGACCCTGGTCCAGCACGTACCCCCGGTCACAGATCTGCAGGCACCGGCGAGCGTTCTGCTCCACCATGATCACCGAGACACCCGCCTCGTTGACCTGCTTCACCCGCTGGAAGACCTCTTCCTGGTACAGCGGCGACAACCCCGCGGTGGGCTCGTCCAGCAGCAGCACGGACGGGTCCATCATCAGAGCCCGCCCCATCGCCACCATCTGGCGCTCACCGCCCGACAGCGACCCGGCCTTCGCCTTGCGCCGCTCCCCCAGCAGCGGGAACAGCTCCGCCACGAACGTGAACCGCTCCGTGAACGCCTTCGGCCGCAGATAAGCCCCCATCTGGAGGTTCTCCTCGATCGTCAGCGACGGGAACACGTTCTGCGTCTGCGGGACGTAACCCACACCGCGCTCCACCAGGCTGTGCGCCGGCAGACCCGCGATGCTCACCCCCCGCAGCGTCAGACCGCCCTCACGGATCGGGATCAGCCCGAAGATCGTCTTGATCAGCGTCGACTTCCCGGCCCCGTTCGGACCGATGATCGCCACGACCTCGCCCTCGGTGAGCGTCAGCGTGCACCCGTTGAGGATGTTCACCCCCGGCACGTACCCGGCCACCAGCTCCTTGGCCAGCACCAGGTAGTCCCCGGGGTCACCCACCTCCACGGACTCCTCCATGGCCTGCTCCAGCAGCTCCTCACGGTGCTCCTGGGCCACCACGGCCTCCTCCGCCGACTCCGGGATCAGCTCGGCCTCCGGCTTCACACCGGCCTCGACCTTCGACCCGGCCCCGGCCTCCGCCTTCACACCGGCCTCGGCTCCGGCCTCAGCCTCAGCCCCGGCCTTCGGCTCCAACTCCCCGTTCCCGGTCCCGCTCTCACTCATGCTCAGTCCTCCTCACGGGAACCCAGGTAGGCATCGATGACCTGCTGGTTCGAGCGGATGTCCGAGGGACGCCCCTCGGCGATGATCTGCCCCTGCGCGAGCACCACGATCCAGTCGCTGATGCCCATGATCACGTCCATGTCGTGCTCCACGAACAGGACCGTCTTGCCCTCGTCGCGCAACGACGTGATGTGCCCCAGCAGCGACTGCACCAGCGCCGGGTTCACGCCCGCCATCGGCTCGTCCAGCATGATCATGTCCGGGTCGGTCATCAGCGCGCGCGCCATCTCCAGCAGCTTGCGCTGCCCGCCCGACAGCGAACCCGCCATGTCGTCGCGCTTGGCGATCAGCTTGAAGCGCTCCAACAGCTCCAGCGCCCGCTCGGTGTTGGCCCGCTCCTGGCGCTGCCACAGCGGACGCGCGAACGCACCCGCCATCCGCTCCCCCGCCTGGCCCTTGGCCCCCAACAGCATGTTGTCGAGCACCGTCAGCCGGGTCAGCGCCTTGGTCAGCTGGAACGTGCGCACCATTCCGGCCCGGGCCACCTGGTGGCCCCGCTTCCCGCTGATCCGCTGCCCCTGGAACGACCACGTCCCCCGGTCCACCCGGTCGAAACCGGTCAACAGGTTGAACAGGGTCGACTTGCCCGCGCCGTTCGGACCGATCAGCGCCGTGATCGTCCCGCGCTGCACCTCCAGGTGCTCCACGTCCACCGCGGTCAGACCGCCGAACGAACGCCGCACGCCGTCGACCACCAGGATCGGGTCGGCCTTGGTCGAACCGGGCACCGTCTCGGTGCCCGACATACGGTCGACCACCTTCTCGCCCGTCTCGTCACTTGACATTGATCAGCATCTCCTTGCGGTCCCCGATCAGGCCCTGTGGACGGAACACGATCAGCAGCACCAACATCAGGCCCGCGAACGCCAGCTGGAGCGCACCGTAGTCCGGACCGTCCAGGAAGGGCATCAGCCCCAGGTCGCGGCCGACGTACTTCAGCACACCGTCCGTGAAACTCATCAGGAACCAGAACGCCATCGCGCCCAGCACCGGGCCGAACACCCGGCCCGCCCCGCCCAGCAGCAGGATCGCCCACAGGAAGAACGTCACCTGCGGCTTGAACTGGTCCGGCTGGATCGACGCCTGGTGCACCGCCATCATGCAGCCCGCCAGCGCACCGATCAGACCGCCCAGCACCAGGATCTGCATCTTGTACGCGAACACGTTCTTGCCCAGGCTGCGGACCGCGTCCTCGTCCTCACGGATGCCCTTGATCACACGGCCCCACGGGCTGTGGATCAACAGCCACGTCAGACCCACCATCAACAGCACCAGCGACCAGGTCACCACCATCGTCCACAGGTGCGTACCCGTGTACGTCAGCTCACCGAAGCCGTACCGCGCACCCGGCTCGAACGGGTTCAGCTCGCGGAAACCGCCCGCCAGGTTCTGCAGACCGTACACACCGCCGGTCAGCGGCTCGGCGAACCCGGCCCGGTACACCAGCCGGACCACCTCCGCCGCCGCGATCGTCGTGATCGACAGGTAGTCCGCCCGCAACCGCAGCGTCGGGATGCCCAGCAGCAGCGCCAGCGCCAGCGCGCACAGCAGGCCCACACCGAAGCCGACCAGCAGCGGCAGACCGAACACCGACACGCTGATACCGACGCCGTACGCGCCCACCAGCATGAAGCCGACCTGGCCGAAGTTCAGCAGGCCCGTGTACCCGAAGTGCAGGTTCAGGCCGATGGCCGCCAGGGCGTAGATCGCCGCGATCGGGCCCAGGGCCGACCGGACCGACTCGACCAGGATAGAAAGGATGTCCATCGTCTTCTCCCCTAGCCGACCCGCTCAGCACGCCCGAGCAGACCCTGGGGCCTGACCAGCAGCATGAGGATCATCAACGCCAGCGCCCACGCCTGCATCAGCTGCGACGGGAACCACAGGGTGGACAGCATCGCCACCAGGCCGACGGCGATACCGCCGACCATCGCACCGTAGGCCGTGCCCAGCCCGCCCAGGATCACCGCGGCGAACATCAGCAGCAGCAGACGGAAGCCCATCTCGTACTGCACCACCTGGTTCAGGCCGTACAGGACACCACCCAGCGCCGCCAGACCGCCGCCCAGGCCCCACACGTACAGCGTGACCCGGTCCACGTCGATACCCGACGACTCCGCCAGGTCCCGGTTGTCCGACACCGCGCGCATCGCCTTGCCGATCCGGGTGAACTGCAGCAGACACGCCACCAGCACCAGCACCACGACCGAGACGCCCATGATCACCAGGTCGCGCGGGGGCATCGCGATCGGCCCCAGCCGCACCACCTCCTGGATCTGGAAGCCCGCGTACCGGCTGCGGTCCGCACCGAACAGCACCAGGATCACGTGGCGCAGGATCAGCGCCAGACCGATCGACACGATGAACATCTGGATCAGCGCCACGTTGCGACGGCGCAGGGGACGCCAGATGTACCGCTCCATGGAGGCGCCCAGCACGGCGCCCATCACCACGGCGATACCCGCCGCGATCCACAGCGGGACCTGCCAGCCCACCGAGTCGCCCAGCACGCCCAGCACCGTGGCCAGCGCGATACCGGCGAGGATCGACGACCACTGGGCGATGATCAGGGCGGTCCGCGCCAACCGCGTCTCCAGGAAGGCTCCGATGAGGACCGCGCCCCCCAGGCCCGCGAAGACCGCGAGCAGGGAGTTGCCCATGCCCGCCGCACCGCTGCTGAACACCAGCGCGACCATGGCCCCGAAGGTGACCATGTCGCCGTGGGCGAAGTTGATCATCTTCGTCGAGCCGAAGATCAGCGACAGGCCGATCGCCGAGATCGCGATCACCAGGCCGAAGAGCAGGCCCGCCGCCGTCAGCTGGATGACCCGGGAGCCGAAGGAGCCGCCGGCCGCGGGGGCGACATCGCCCTCCTCCGCGCCCGCGTCGTCCTCGGCCGGGGTCTCCGAGTCCGACTCCGAGGGCGACTCGGTGTCCGACTCCCCGCCGCCTCCGGCGGGTTCCAAAGCGATGATCAGGGGACGCTGATCGTTCGCCTCGACCTCCACCTCGGTCTCGCCGTCGACGAGGATGGCCGTCTCCCGTACGGAGAACTCTGCGGGGACGGACTCCTGGTCCACCACGACGCGGTAGGTGCCCGGTCCGGGCAGCTCCACCACCCAATTTCCATCAGAGTCGGTTTCGGCTGCCCCGATCTCGTCCTCACCGTCGAACACCTGGATCGTGATGCCTTCGACACCCTGATCCCGGTCGTCCGGGTTGCGGATCTGACCCTGCAGCGCTTCACCGCCCTGTTCGTCCGCCGTCGCCGCCGGCCCGGGGATCACCAGGATGGCGGTGATCAGGGCGAGCAGCACGGTCACGAGGCGTGTGCGCACGCGCGCTCCTTGCGCATCTGAGGGTAACGGTGCCGTATGCGCGCATTCGACACCGTTGTCCATTGCTGTTCGGTGCGGCGAGTTTAGCCCGGTTTACCCTGGTCATTCAGCTTCGCTTAAACCACGTGACCCAAATGTCATCCCATCGTGCAGAAACGAGACTGAACCGTCACGGGACCCCCCTTGACGCTGGACACCTGTCTCGTTTCCCACCTGGCGAGTGAGCGATCTGCACATTTCCCACATGCCCCGGACACGACGAGGGGCCGCACCCGAGCGGGTGCGGCCCCTGTTCAGTCCTTCTGCGCGGGATCCGTTAGGCCTGCTTGCCTCCGAGGG